>NZ_RZHA01001809.1 GCF_004138495.1 Phytoactinopolyspora endophytica | reverse complement strand
GCCCTGTAACCGAGCTCGTGCCTACTGCAGACGCAGTAGCCGCGACTGCCTGCGCAGAGACGACGACAGGCGCAGTTGTGATGCGGATGATGGGACATACACAGCCACCCCTTCAAGGAGCACCAACGAGATGATCGAAGTCACCAACCTCACGAAACACTACGGCAGACACGTCGCCGTCGATGACCTGAGCTTCACCGTCAGACCCGGTGTCGTCACCGGCTTCCTCGGCCCCAACGGCGCAGGGAAGACGACGACGATGCGCATGATCCTCGGGCTCGACAGGCCCACCGCGGGGCGGGCCCTGGTGAACGGCCGACCGTTCGAGCAGCACCGGGCGCCGCTGCGCGAGATCGGGGCGCTGATCGACGCGAAGGGCACCCACCCGGCCCGCCCTGCCCGCGATCACCTCTCGGCGCTCGCCGCCACCACGGGCATCTCGAAGCGCCGCGTCGCCGAGGTGCTCGACCTCGTGGGCTTGAGCGAGGTGGCCGATCGCCGCAGCGGCGGCTTCTCACTCGGCATGGGACAACGCCTCGGCATCGCGTCCG
>NZ_RZHA01001808.1 GCF_004138495.1 Phytoactinopolyspora endophytica | reverse complement strand
GGGGTAGGTGGCCTGGTCGGGTGAGGCGGTGATGCTGCCTTGGCCGTTGACGTCGGTCTGCAGGGTGTACTCGGGATCTGGGTCGGGTTCGGGGTTGGCGGTGTCGATGAACCAGTCGATGTCGGCGGTGAAGGCGGGGTAGGGCGAGCCGTTGCTGGCGAACGGTCCGATGCGGTTGGCGGTCAGACTGTGCGTGGCGGTTCCGGCGGTGGTCCAGGTGTTGCCGTCGGTGGAGTAGTCCAGTGTCCATGTGTCGCCGGTGCGGTCGAGGCGGAGTTGGACTTCGGGGCCGGCGGTGATGGTGGTTGCGAACAGTGTGCTGGACGAACCGGCGACGGTCTTGGCGGCGAAGACCCGCAGTTTCGAGCCGGTGGAGTGGACGTCGAAGCGGAGCCAGTTGTCGGTGTCCTGTTCGACCAGGATTCCCTGGGTCTGGTACTTCTGGCTGGGCACGGAGAGGAAGCGCGCTTCGGCTTCGAAGTCCTGGTCGGCGACCGGTTGGGTGACACGTAGCGAGCGGTTGGTGTTCCAGATGTCGTAGTTAGTGCTTGCCGGGACAGCTAGATGCAGCAGTCCGTCACT
>NZ_RZHA01001807.1 GCF_004138495.1 Phytoactinopolyspora endophytica | reverse complement strand
GATGCTGATGGTGATGGTGAGTTCGGTGACCGGGCGTTGGAGGCCGACGCCGTCGATGTTGTCGAGCGTGGCGCTATCCAGACTCTGACTGGGACTGGCTTTGAGCCGGGCGAAGAGGTCCGTGCTGAGGTGCAGTCCGACGTTTGGGAGGTCAGCAACACGGAGACCGCGAACGACGAGGGCACGGTTGAGTTCCGTTTCCGTGTCCCGACGGACTTCCCGTTGGGTAACCACACTGGGTTCGTCTTCAGTACGGAGGAGCAGTACGAAGGTGCTGGCGAAGGCATCGAGTACGCTTCGGACGGCTTCGAGGTTGTCGAGGCTGGTGAGCTGCCCGACACCGGTTCCGGGAACGCGCTGCTGATCACCTTTGGTGCGATCCTGGCGGCCGCTGGTGGCGCTGCGATCTTCGCGGTGAACCGCAGGCGGGGTATGGCTCAGCAGTAAGTAGGAGGGTCGCTTGAGTGCCTGAACAGGCGCGATAGTCCTTCCATCATGCGAATGGACGGTGGGTCCGCACCGAACGGTTGGTGTGGGCCCACCGGCGTTCGTGATACGAGTACATGGGCAAGGGCGGAAGATACGGGCGCGGGGTGGTTAGGGTCGCCCGG
>NZ_RZHA01001806.1 GCF_004138495.1 Phytoactinopolyspora endophytica | reverse complement strand
GGACCTCGGCGGCCAGCCGCTCGGTGAACGCACCCGCCGACTCCCCCGGCAACGCCCACACCGGAGCACCGATCGAGACCACCACCGACGGCCGACCACGCACCGGCCACCACTGCCCCCGCGGCATCGCCTCATGCGCCCCCACAATCGCCACCGGCACACACGGCACCCCACACGCGATCGCCAACGCCGCCGCACCCGGCTTGAACCCACCGATCCGCCCCGACGGCGACCGACCACCCTCCGGAAAAATCAACAACGGCACACCCCGCGACAACAGCCGCTTCGACACCCCCGAATGCGCCCGCGCCCCCGTACGATCCACCGGAAACGTATTGAACACCAACGACGTCAACCACTTACGCCAACGCACCTCAAAGAAATAATCCGCCGCCGCCCCCGCAGCCAGATACCGGCTCAACCGCCGCGGCAACGCCCCCAACACCAACGGCGTATCCAAATGACTCGCATGGTTCGACACCACCACGAACGAGCCACGCAACCCCCGCAGATCCCCCTGCACACGCACCTCGACCCGCGTCAACGACCACACCAACGGCTTCAACATCAACCGCTGCACCACAAACCGGGGAACCGCCAGCACCCGCGACGTGAAACGCC
>NZ_RZHA01001805.1 GCF_004138495.1 Phytoactinopolyspora endophytica | reverse complement strand
GCGTCAGGCGTTGCCGGACAGGTGTTCGTCGGCTTGTTTCTCCATTTCGGCTTGGAGTTTCTCCAGGCCGGCGTTGTCGGCGGCTTTCTTGAGTTTGTCGAGTTGTTCGTCGACGTCGACGACGCCGTAGTAGAGGGGGTTGGCGAACTCGGTGATCACCGATTCCATCGCGGAGATCTCTTGTTCCACGGGTGTGGTGTCGGGGATGAACGAGGCGAACGGGTCGATGGTGAAGTTGTCGAAGTCTTGGGCCCAGGCGAAGACTCGCTCTTCGGACTCGGTCATGTACGACGCTTTGCGTTGCAGGCTGGCTCGCCAGCACAGGGCGTAGCCGGGGAAGGCGTAGTCGCTGAGTGCTTCGAATCTGTCGTCGCCGACCGGTTCCCAGTCGGTGCCTTCGATGCCGTACTCGATGAGGTCGTGGTTCTCTTTGATCGAGACCCAGTCCTGCAGCATCAAGGCGTTGTCGATGTTGCCGCCGTTGGCGTTGACGACGACGAGGTTGTCGGCTTGGAAGGTCTGGTTGGGTTTGGCGTCGAAACCGTTGGTGTACGGAAGGACGTTGGCCAGCATCGCTGTTTGAACGGCCTCGGTCAGTGCTGGAAGGTCGTTGCTGGTGGCGCCGTCGGTCATGGCCCAGGC
>NZ_RZHA01001804.1 GCF_004138495.1 Phytoactinopolyspora endophytica | reverse complement strand
GCGCAGCTGCACACCCGGCTCGGTCCGCAAACTCTCCGCCAACCGACGACGCAACTGCCGATACGTCGTCAACGCCCTCGCACGCCGCCCACAACGCCACAACGCCCGCATCAACTGACCAGCAAACCGCTCCCGCAACGGATACTGCGCCACCCGCTCCGTCAGCTCCGGAACAACCTCACGAAACGCACCCCGCTCCAACTCAACCTCATACAACTCCTCAAACGCAGCCAACCGCGCCTCAACCAACCGCGCCGACTCAGGCCCCACCACCTCAACCCCATCGACATCCGCATACGGCTCACCACGCCACAAACCCAACGCGCTCCGATACAGACCCACAGCCTCATCCAACGCCCCAGCCACAACCGCATCCCGCGCCCGACCATGACAATCGGCAAACACCGCCGCATCCAGCTCCCCCGGCGCCACCTCCAACAGATAACCACCCGACTCACCACGCAACCGCCCCGACCGATCCAACACCCGCCGCAACCGAAGCACATGCATCTGCAAACTCTTATCCGGACGACCCGGCCACTCCCCGCGAACCTCCCCCCACAACGCCTCACCCAACACATCAACACTCACCACCCGGTTCGCACGCGCCAGCAACACCGACAGCAGCCTGCGACGCTGCTCCGAAACCGACACAGCGCCTTCGTCGCCCCGGACAACCCGGACCGTCCCCAGCACTTCGAACCGCACGCCATCCCCTT
>NZ_ML142896.1:555-807 GCF_004138495.1 Phytoactinopolyspora endophytica | reverse complement strand
GAAACCATTCAACAGGCGCGAGTAGAGTGGCACACAAGACAGGAGTCCTTGGGGGAGATGGAGTGTCGCGCAAGCAAGAAAGTAATCCACCAGTGAACAGAGTGTGTCATACAAGAACGAACTCCTCGGGGGAGATGGAGTGACGCGCAAGAAAACAATCTCAGAGCGAGTGGCGTGATGCGCAAGAAAGCAATCCGCGGGGAAGTAAAGATTGACGCCCAAGAGAGAGCAATTCTCACGGGGGGAGATAGA
>NZ_ML142896.1:0-303 GCF_004138495.1 Phytoactinopolyspora endophytica | reverse complement strand
GGAGGTGGGGTGACGTGCAAGAAACCGACAAGCGGAGTGTCCGACACAAGAAAGCAGTCGTTGGGCGAGATGGAGTGACGCGCAAGAAACCAATCTACAAGCGAGTCGCTTGACGCGCAGGAAGGCAACCAACCAGCAAGATGGAGTGATGAGCCAGAAAGCAGTGCTAGGAGGAGATTGTGTGACACGCAAGAAAGCAGTCCTCGGGATAGAACGAGTACTCGACTTGACTCGCAAGAAAGGAATCCACCGGTGAGAGGAATGGCGTAGACGAAAAACAATCCCACGGGGCGAAGGAGTGAC
>NZ_RZHA01001801.1 GCF_004138495.1 Phytoactinopolyspora endophytica | reverse complement strand
GGCGTACTTGCCGGCGGTCCACTGGCTTTTGATGGTGTCCGAGTCGCTGTTGATGGCGTCCTTGTTGATGATGCCGTCCTGGTAGTACTGCCGGATGCGGTGCAACGCGTCGACGGCGCCCTCGTCCTCCCAGAACGGAACGGGACGGCTGGAACCGGTGCCGGCGGCGTCGCGGGCGAAGACGAAGAACAACCCCCGGCCGGTGAACGCCTTGGCGATGGTGTGCGGGTCATCCCAGGAGGCGGCGTTGAGCATACCCGCCGGCACCGGCATCACATTCAGATAGCCGCTACCGGAGGCGACACCGAACGGGACAGTGCCGTCGTCGTTCTCCTTCACCGCGTAGAAGAACCGCTCCAACGTGTCGTAATCGGTGATCTCGGAGAATCCCAACTTGTCGGCCAGGTCCTGGCGCACCGCGAAATGCTGACACCGGCCCGCGCTGTTGACCTGCGGGATCCCCCACAGCCGGCCATCCCAGGAGTTGGACTCGATCAACCGGGTGTCCAACGACGCGGCCAGGTTCTCGTAGCTGCCCCACTCATCAGTGAGATCGGCCAACGCGCCGTCCTGCTGCAACTGGGCCATGTTCAACCACAACGCCTGCAACGCATTGTCGAAACTCTCACCGGCGGTGAACTTCAGCAGCGCCTGCTCCTGGTAGTTCGACCAGTTGATGAACTCGGCATTCAACGTCAGCCCGGTGTCGGCCTGCAACTTCTCATTGACCCTTTCCAGCACACCATTCCAACCCGTCGGCACAGTGCCAGGCATGATCGCGGTCACCGTACCGCCACCGCCACCGCTGCCCGACGAACCCGACCCCGA
>NZ_RZHA01001800.1 GCF_004138495.1 Phytoactinopolyspora endophytica | reverse complement strand
TCGAGGGTGACGGTGACGTTGCAGTGGGTGGCGTCGGAGTGTTTGGCGGCGTTGGTGAGTGATTCGGTGGCGACGAAGTAGGCGGCGTTTTCGATGGAGGTGGGGAGGCGTTGGTCGTCGTTGAGTTGGATGTTGAGTGTGGTGGGGATGGGGTTGCGGGCGGCGGAGGCGGCGAGGGCTGCTTTGAGTCCGCGGTCGGTGAGGATGGGTGGGGCGATGCCGCGGGAGAGTGCGCGTAGTTCGGTGAGGGCTTCTTCGGTTTGTTTGAGTGCGCCTTCGACGAGGGGTGCGGCGGCGTTGGGGTCGTCGTCGAGTCGTCGTTGGGCGGATTGCAGGTCCATGGTGAGGCGGACGAGGCGTTGTTGGGGGCCGTCGTGGATGTCTCGTTCGACGCGGCGCAGGGTGTCGGCTTCGGCTTGGACGACGGCTTGGCGGCTGCGGTTGAGTTCGTCGGCGCGGGCCCGCAACGCCGCATTCTCATTGGTCAGCATCGCCCAGGCGATCGACGACTCGATGGTCGCCAGCGTCCGTGCTACGTAGGGCAGGGTCACCAGGAACACCACGGCGACGGCGGTGTTGAAGGCGACGTCGGCGGCGAACGAGTCCCATCCGGTGATGAGCTCGAGAAGTCCGGTGCTGTCTTCGTCACGAGGGTCGTCCCTGGGAAGCGACCAAGCCCACAGCGGATACGTCACGTTCAACGAGGCTGCGGTCCAGGCGAGCGTGAACGACCAGGTGAACACGCGCACCGGCAAGACGAGCAGACCGTGGCTGAAATCCCGCCAGAGCTGCGGGTCCCGGAGGTAGCCGAAGACGCGGGAGAAGCCGGTCCCGCTCGGTTT
>NZ_RZHA01001799.1 GCF_004138495.1 Phytoactinopolyspora endophytica | reverse complement strand
GGGCGAGCAGCCAGACCAGACCACGGAATCCGCCGCCGCCGCTGATCGCCCACGAGCCGACGATGATCGGCGTCATCGCGACCGAGAAGCCAAACCAGGCAACCGTGAGTGGCCAGGTGACCAGCCGCACCGGGAGGATCAGCACACAGAAACCCCAGTCCCGCCAGTTCTGCGGATCGCGTAGGTGGCGGAGCAACCTGCTCACGCCGCTTCCGCGCTCAGGCGGATGGTAGAACGGCCCGACCTCCCGGCCCTCCATCGTCGCTACGCGCGCCCGTTCGGCGGCGGCGAACCCGCGGGCCGTGAGAAGCGTGACGGACAGCACCACCAAGCCGAGGAACGCCAGCACGACCAGGCCGATCCCGAGGACGAAGCCGACCAGCATCAGGGCGAACGACACCACCGCGATCGGCATCCCCGGCAGGAGATAGCCCAGATCGCGTCCCATCTGGCGCCATCCGACCCGTGGGCGGCCCGGCCTGGTCGTATTCACGCTGTCAGCCTCCCATGATCGTCGGCTCGTGCCCGCACGTGGTGTGTGGTGGGAATGGCGATCACGGTAGCGGGATGGTGGCGTTGATGGTGGTGCCGGCGCCGGGTGGGCTGTCGATGGTGAGTTGGCCGTCGACGCCGGCGAGGCGGTCGGCGAGTCCGGTGAGGCCGTGTCCTTTGCCGAGGTGGGCGCCGCCGCGGCCGTCGTCGCTGATCCACACGCGCAGTACATCGCGGCTGCGATGGTCCCGCTCGTTGTCCATGTCGCTCCACCGCGACGGTGCACTGCCGGGTTCGAGGGTGACGGTGACGTTGCAGTGGGTGGCGTCGGAGTGTTTGGCGGCGTTGGTGAGTGATTCGGTGGCGACGAAGTAGGCGGCG
>NZ_RZHA01001798.1 GCF_004138495.1 Phytoactinopolyspora endophytica | reverse complement strand
TGCTGGTGAAGTTGTTACTTCCGCGGCCGTTCCAGATGTAGAGGTGGTCGTTCCATGTCGCGTGGATATCTCCCACACCATCAGAATTGAAATCACCACCGTGCCGCGTCGACGAGTCCCAGAGGGAATCGACGATCTTTTGGGCATCACTGGCTTCCGGCTGGTAACGGTCCGGGTAGGCGGAGACCTGCACGGCCTGGCACACCTCACCAATCGGGGCAGTCTTCCAGCCGTCATTCGGATAAACCCTAACCATTTTGTCAAGGAAAGCATTGGTGGCCCAGATCGGATCAAGCCGATTCTTGGCACTGCCCCACGACGCACGTTGCTGGAACAGGCCCAGGCTGTCGTGATCGACTTCTTCACTGATGTTCTGAATACTCGATTCCACGATCGTGGTCGTGACGGCAATGACGGCCGCACGGCGCGGCATACCTCGATCTTGGACAGCCTTCACGACCATGCGAGCGCATGAGACGCGATAAGCCGACATGTAGCCGTCCATCTTGCCGGTGAGAACGCCATTCAATTGCGTGGCCAGAGCGGCATCCCTGCTGGTCGTGCCATCGGGGTCGCAGGCCACAGTGGCATAGGCGGCGCTCACGTCGCCGGCCATCGGTCGAACAAGCTCGTCGTCGGCGAATGCCGATGGCAATATCGCAATGGCCGTGATCACGGTCAGAGCTGCTGTGAAGGGTCGGCGTACGAACTTCTTTGAGATCATCTATTGCTCCTGTTGTCTTGGGGTGCTGACGTTGGAGGCTCGATGGCGATGAAGACCAGACATGGCGATTGCTCTGCACGGCAAATGAACTCGGCGCACGAGGCACCGGCTGCCGGCACGAATCGCGTCGCGAGCGCGCAGTCCCAGGGCGAGAGGTCAAGCCCGGTCGGGTACCTCTCGCCCTAGGCTGCACGTATAGGCGGCATGTAGTCGGTTCTGTACTGCGGCTGTGTGGTTAGCCGGGGAAGTAGGGTGTCCAGCCGGGTCCGAGTCGGATGCGGGTGTCGAAGTGGTTGTTGCCGTGTCCGTTCCAGACGT
>NZ_RZHA01001795.1 GCF_004138495.1 Phytoactinopolyspora endophytica | reverse complement strand
CTAGTGTGTCGAGCCGTTATTTCATACGTTAAGTGAATAGACTGCCTGTATGTTGGACACGGTGTCGGCTGCTGCTGAGTTCGTACTGACTGATGAGGAGCGTGACCAGTTGGTGCGCTGGTCGCGGGGGGATTCGGCGCGGATGGCGATGCGCGCGAAGATCGTCTTGGCGTGCGCCGAGCCTGGCGTGGTGTATGCGCAGCTCGCTGATGAGCTGGGCGTGACCCGGATGACGGTGATCAATGTGCGCCGCCGGTTTAGCGAGTCGCGGCTGGACGGCCTGGTGGATCGGCCGCGTCCGGGTCGGGCGAAGGTCGAGCTGATGGTCTCCGATGCCGAGCGGGAGCAGCTGGTGCGCTGGTCGCGGCGGGCCAAGAGCTCGCAGGCGTTGGCGTTGCGGGCGCGGATCGTGCTGGCGTGTGCGGACGGAGCGTCGAACAAGCAGGTCGCCTCCGATCTTGGGATACAGCCGAACACGGTGCTCAAGTGGCGGCGCCGGTTCGTGGCCAAACGGCTGGACGGCCTGATGGATGAGCCGCGCCCGGGACGGCCGCCGTCGGTTTTGCTGGACAAGGTCGAAGATGTGGTCGTGGCGACGTTGGAGGAAGTACCGACCGATGCCACACATTGGTCGCGGGCGTCGATGGCGAAGCGTTCCGGGTTGTCGAAGTCCACGATCGGGCGGATCTGGCGCAAGTTCGACCTCAAGCCCCACCGGCAGGACACGTTCAAGATCTCCACCGATCCGTTGTTCGTGGAGAAGGTCGTCGACGTGGTCGGGCTGTACCACCATCCGCCGGAGAAGGCCGTCGTGCTCTGTGTCGACGAGAAGTCGCAGGTGCAGGCGTTGGACCGGTCGCAGCCGGTGCTGCCGATGATGCCCGGCATGCCCGAGCGGCGCACCCATGACTACGCCCGTCACGGCGTCACCAGCCTGTTCGCCGCGTTCGACATCGCCACCGGAGAAGTCATCTCCGAACTGCACCGCCAACACCGCGCCGTCGAGTTCAAAAAGTTCCTGGTCACGATCGACAAGAACGTCCCCGACGAGCTCGACGTGCACATCGTCTGCGACAACTACGGCACCCACAAGACACCCGAGATCAACGCCTGGCTGGACCGCCATCCCCGGTTCCACATGCACTTCACCCCGACCGGATCGAGCTGGGTCAACCAGGTCGAACGCTTCTTCGGCCTGATCACCGACAAACTCATCCGCCGCGGCGTACACACCTCCGTGCCCGCCCTCGAAGCCGACATCCGCAACTGGATCAAGAACTACAACGACGACCCAAAGCCGTTCGTGTGGATCAAGACCGCCGACGAGATCCTCAACTCGCTCACAAAATATATCGCACGAATTAAAGGCGCAGGACACTAGTG
>NZ_RZHA01001794.1 GCF_004138495.1 Phytoactinopolyspora endophytica | reverse complement strand
AGTGGTCGCCGTTGTAAGTTCGTCGGGGATCAGGCGGCCAGTGCGAGATCGTTGTTTTGCTGGTGTCGCTCGATCCGAGTGAGGAGGTCATCGAGGTCGTCTGTGGTGAACTTCCACCGGAATGGCCGCGCGGTGGCGTTGTAACGGCGTTCAAACTCGACCAGTCGGCCTTCGACCTGGTCGAGGGTGGTGAAGTCGTTGGGTGAGACGACCTTGCGCTGGACGACGGAGAAGACCACCTCTATCTGGTTGGTCCAGGACGCGTGCACCGGGGTGTGCACCATGACCGCGTTTGGGAAGCGTCGGGTGAGCCGGTCGATCGCGGCTTGGCCACGGTGCGAGGAACCGTTGTCCACGACCCAGAACACCCGTGTTGCCGAGGCATACGGTTCTTGGGTCATGACCTGCTCGACCAGCGCCATGAACGGCTCGATGCCGGTGGAGGGTTCGCAGCGGCCGAACAGGCGGGCGTGGTGGACGTCGTAGGCGGCCAGGTAGGCCAGCGCCCCGCCCCGGTCATAGTCATGGTTGACCCGCATCATCCGGGCTTTGCCGGGTGGCAGGGTCGGATGGCAGCGACAGCGAGCCTGGATCGAGGTCTTCTCATCGGAGGAGATCACGTACTCGTCACCGCCTAGCGGCTTGCCGTCGTAGATGCGGGCGTACAGGTCCAGCACCCGGGCGGCCTTGGTACGAAAGTCAGGGTCGCGGGGGAAGATCCAGGACCGGTACTGCCACGGCTTGATCGCATCTGAGCGCAGCCATCGGCGCACCGTCGAGGCCGAGACCGCTTCGACGACCCCGGCCTCGACGGCGTGTTGGGCCAGCTCCGCACTGCTCCACCGCGACAGCGGCACACCGGCTTGCGTGGGCAGTTGGCAGGCCAGCGCCTTGATCTCGGCCACCTGCACCGGCGTGAACCGTGGCGGTCGTCCCGAGCGTGGGCGGTCGTCCAGGCCGTGCAGCCCATCGACGGCGAACCGGGCACGCCATTTGCGCACCGTGTCTTCGCAGACACCGCAGCGGCGCACGATCGCCGCGTTGGCGTGACCTGCAGCCGCCTCCAGCACGATCCGCGCCCGGACCCGGTCCCGGTGCGGGGTCATGTGACCCCGAGCGCGTCGTTTCAACTCCCGACGTTCCGCCAGAGTCAGCCGGACCGGGAGAGCACGCAGAGCAGGCATAACGATGGACCCATTTCATGATCGACAACACGACGATGTCGATCATGAAACAGGAAATGATCTTTACTCGTGCGCGACACGCGCCCCATACGGCAGCATGGACTGCTATGGCCACACCGCCGGAGTCCACCAAGATCTCGCTCGCCCAGCGCCTACGTGCCCATGCCCACGACCGCTGGCCTGCACTCGCTCAGGTCACCGTGCGATACCACGGCAAGTTCGCCTACATCGACGGCCACCTGCCCGACGACACCGTGCTCCCGCTGTGCCGACTGCGCTACGGCGGCTCCGCCCACCAATGGGGCTTCGCGATCTACCTGGCCAGCAAAGAAGGCTACGAAGACTCCATCCTGCCCAACGGCATGCCAGTCGGCACCGCAGAAGAAGCCCTCGACTGCGCCTGCGGGCTCTACCTCAACGACCACACCGCCTGGCAGACCGACTAACACCCGACGGACTTACGGCGCGGACCACT
>NZ_RZHA01001790.1 GCF_004138495.1 Phytoactinopolyspora endophytica | reverse complement strand
GAGCAGACCGTGGCTGAAATCCCGCCAGAGCTGCGGGTCCCGGAGGTAGCCGAAGACGCGGGAGAAGCCGGTCCCGCTCGGTTTGCGGTAGTACGCGGGACCGACCCGCCGTCCCTCCATGATCCCGACCCTGCCCCGCTCGGCTGCGGCGAATCCGCGGGCGGTCAGCAACGTCACCAGCAGGATGATGAATCCGAGAAACGCGAGGACGATGGTGCCGACACCGAGCCAGAAGCCGACCATCAACGCCGTGAAGGAGGCGATCGCGATCGGCAGGCCGGGCAGGAGAAAGGCGAGGTCGCGCCCGACCTGTCTCCAGCCGGCTCGCGGGCGCTTCGTGTCCGGGCGGGGCTGGCGAGCGTAGCCAGGGTCGTCGGCTCCTGCGCCTCCGGTGGACCCGGTGGCCGGCTGTCCGTATCCATCGGTGGATCCATAGGTGATGTTCACGTCTCTACCCTCTCGCTTTCTCATCCCAGTGACGAGCCGGTCAGCTGGCTTTCCGGTGGTGGGGCTATCCCCACCGTGCGCCGCGTCGCGGGGACGGGAAGGGACCCATCGGCGCGGGTTCTGGAGAGCGGCGTGGCGAGGCCGTCCCCGGGCGCGCATGCAGTAGCGCGGAGCCGATCAGGATCGCGAGACCGGCGCCGACCGGTCCGGCCGGATGGGTAGCCAGCTCGGGTGCGAAGCCGTTGACGGCCAGCGAGAGCAGCCCCAGCCCAGTCAGCACAGTGGCGGCCCGCCCGCGCCATACGCCGCGGCCGGTCGCGGATCCGCGGCTGGCCGCGGCTAGATCGGAAGGGCTCTCGACGTGGCTGAACAACCGGACGAACACGGATAACACGAGCGTCAACGTGGCCAGCCATATCGGAACGGCAGACCGCCATTCACTGCTCAACACGTCCGGGGTGGACCACCCGTAGCCGACGACACCGATCCCGGTGACGACGATCAACGCCGGTATGTGCCAGACGTAGACGGTCATCAACCGGGCGGACAGGTAGTCGAGCCCGCGGGCGACCGGGCGGTTCTCTGCCCAGCGCTCGATCACCGGCCGGCACGCGAGCACCAGGCCCAGCTGGAACGCGGCGACGGCGAGCAGGACCGCGGTCGGCGGATTCATGTTGGAGACGGGCTCTGCCGGCATGCCGATCATGCTGCTCGGGTACGGACCGAGAGCGACGGCCAGGGCGGTGGCGGCAAGGCCCACCGCGGACAGGCACCATGCCCGCCGTCCGTGGGCCCACCGCAGCGAGCCGGACGCGTAGGCGATCCCGAGCTGGTAGACGGCGGCCCAGACGAAGAGGACGTTGAGATAGCCGACCGGCTCCGCTCCGTCGAGCGCGCCGAACCGGACGACATCCACGACGATGGCAGCACCCGCCATCGCGGCGACCTCAGTGCCCCGGCATCGCCGGTGGAGCCGGACCAGAGCCGGGGTCAGCGCGGTGATGAGCACGTACAGGGCGAGGAACCAGAGCAGCCGCCCGGCCAGCCGCGACGCGATATCGACCGGCTGCGCCGGCATGCCCACCGCCAGCAGCAGATGAGGCAGCGGTACCCAGAGCGCGACGAGCGGGACTGCGGGCCAGACGAGCCGGCGCAGCCGGTCCACGAGCCACGGTGACTGATCCGTGCCGGCTCGTGCTCGCATGCCGTACATGGCCGTCGCGCCGCCGGCGAAGAACACCAGCGCCATGGCCTGGCTGACCCAGGTGACGATCCATGCGCCAGGGGTCGCCAGCGTGTTCCCGGTGATCAGAGTTTCGTCGTCGTAGGAGAGCGAGGGCATCAGCCAGTGCTGCACGACGACGACAAGGATCGCGGAGATACGCAGCACGTCGACGAACCGGTCGCGCGGCGCGGAGATCGCAGAGACCGGCGCGGAGATCGCAGGGGCCGGCGCGGCGTGGGTACCCGGTGCGGTGAGCATACGTCTAGCCTCGTGACCAGCAGCGTCGAGCGCATCATGGTCAACTGGCGTCTTCAGCCTGGAGCTAGCTCACCGCCCCTGGGTAGGGCTGGCCCTACCTAAGTGGTCGCCGTTGTAAGTTCGTCGGGGATCAGGCGGCCAGTGCGAGATCGTTGTTTTGCTGGTGTCGCTCGATCCGAGTGAGGAGG
>NZ_RZHA01001789.1 GCF_004138495.1 Phytoactinopolyspora endophytica | reverse complement strand
GTTGTCGACGACGGGTGAAGAATGACCCCGTAGCGACGGTTGAATTTTGACCCCCTGGCGGCACCCTGGCTTTAGTCGAGCCGGGGAGGACAGGGGTGTTATCCGTGGAGGATTGGGCTGAGATCCGCCGGCTTCATCGGGCGGAAGGGATGCCGATCAAGGTGATTGCTCGGGTGATGGGTGTCGCGAGGAACTCGGTGCGTGCCGCGTTGGCCTCGGATGCTCCACCGAAGTATCGGCGTAGGCCGGCGGGTTCGATTGTGGACGAGGTTGAGCCGCGTATTCGGGAGCTGCTGCGGGCGGATCCGGGTATGCCTGCGACGGTGATCGCTGAGCGGATCGGTTGGCAGCGGGGTTTGACGGTGCTCAAGGAGCGGGTCGCGCAGTTGCGTCCGGTGTATCTGCCGCCGGATCCGGCCTCACGCACGGTGTATGTGGCTGGAGAGATCGCGCAGTGTGATTTCTGGTTCCCGCCGATCACGCTGCCGGTGGGGTTCGGGCAGAGCAGAACGGCGAGGCAGTTGCCGGTGTTGACGATGGTCACCGGGTATTCGCGGTGGTTGTCGGCGCTGTTGATTCCGTCCCGGGAGTCCGAGGATCTGTTTGCTGGCTGGTGGCAGTTGATCGAGGCGCTGGGGGCTAGCCCGCGGGTGCTGGTCTGGGACGGCGAGGCTGCGGTCGGTCGCTGGCGCGGCAGGCGGGTGGAGCTGACCCGGGACTGTCAGGCGTTTCGCGGCACGCTCGGCGCCAAAGTGGTCGTCTGCAAGCCGGCGGATCCGGAGGCCAAGGGCATCATCGAGCGAGCGCATCGCTATCTGGAGACGTCGTTTCTGCCTGGTCGTCGTTTCACCTCACCGGCGGATTTCAACATCCAGCTGCGGCAGTGGCTGGCCAAGGTGAATACCCGCCCGCGGCGGGCGTTGGGCTGTTCGCCGGCTGAGCGGATAGCCGCTGACACGGCGGCCATGCTCGGGCTGCCACCGGTGGCGCCTGCCACCGGATGGCGCCACGCGACACGCCTGGCGCGGGATCACTACATCCGGCTGGACGGCAACGACTACTCGGTGCACCCATCGGTGATCGGCCGTCGGGTCGAGGTGATCGCCGACCTTGCCACAGTGCGGGTACTTTGCGATGGCGCGCTGGTGGCTGAGCATGCGCGGATCTGGGCCAAACACCAGACGTTCAGCGATCCCGGGCACGTGAGCGCCGCGCGGGCGTTGCGCCACGAACGCCTCGAGGTGGTGCACCCGGGCGTGGACGACACGGTGGTCGAGCAACGCCGCCTCAGCGATTACGACAGCGCACTCGGCATCGATGTCGAAGGTGGGGTGGCCTGATGGGCACCACAACCAGCCACGATCTAGCCGGCGAGGTCGCCTTCCTCACCCGAGCCTTGAAAGCACCCACATTGCGGGAGTCGGTGCCACGGCTGGCCGAGCGGGCTCGGGCCGAGTCCTGGACACATGAAGAGTTCCTCGTCGCCTGCCTGCAACGCGAAGTCTCCGCCCGCGAAGCCCACGGCGGCGAAGGCCGCATCCGCGCCGCCCGCCTGCCGGCACGCAAGAGCATAGAAGAATTCGACTTCGATCACGCCCGCGGACTCAAACGCGACATCATCGCCCACCTCGGCACCCTGGATTTCGTCACCGCTCGGGAGAACGTGGTATTCCTCGGCCCACCCGGAACCGGCAAAACCCACCTCGCGATCGGGCTGACGATCCGGGCCTGCCAAGCCGGGCACCGCGTCCTGTTCGCCACCGCCTCGCAATGGGTAGCCCGCCTCGCCGACGCCCACCACGCCGGCCGGCTCCAAGACGAACTCATCCGCCTCGGGCGCTACCCGCTCCTGGTCGTCGACGAGGTCGGCTACATCCCCTTCGAACCCGAGGCAGCGAACCTGTTCTTCCAACTCGTCTCATCCCGATACGAACGCGCCAGCCTCATCGTGACCAGCAACAAAGTGTTCGGACGCTGGGGCGAGGTCTTCGGCGACGACGTCGTCGCCGCCGCCATGATCGACCGCCTCGTCCACCACGCCGAAGTCGTCGCTCTCAAAGGCGACAGCTACCGCCTCAAAGACCGCGACCTCGGCCGCGTCCCAACCAGCAACACAACCGACGAATAAAGATCAACAACCATCCAGGGGGTCAAAATTCAACCGTCGCCACGGGGTCAAGTTTGGAGCGTCGTTGACA
>NZ_RZHA01001788.1 GCF_004138495.1 Phytoactinopolyspora endophytica | reverse complement strand
GGCTCTTCACAATCGAGGGTGTAGTTGGGGTCGGAAGCCGCCAGTCTCGAGTAGTGATCTGGCGATGTAGTTCGTCAGGTTGCGGAACCCGAGGGCGGAGCCGCGGAGGTGTTCGAGGCGGCCGTTGATCGCTTCGGTGGGGCCGTTGGATGTGCCGGGCCGGTCGAAGTAGGCGAGCACGTCGGCGGCGCGCTTGGTCAGGGTGCGGCCGAGCGTGATGATCTCGCTGAACGGGCTGGGGACGCCTCGGCTGATCGACTCGATCAACTGCCTCATCAGCTCGCGGCCCCGGGTTCGGTCGGGCTCACGGTAGGCGGCGATCATCCGCTGGTAGATGCCCCAGGTGGCTTCGACCTCGACGTGGGCGTCGGCCGCGAACAGCTCCGTCAGCCGGTGCTGCTGGGTCTCGGTGAGCAGGTCGGCGCCGGTGTGCAGGGTGCGTCGCGCGGCATATAGTGGATCGCCGGTGCGGCCTCGGTGCCCGTGGGTGGCTTGCTGGACCCGGCGCCGGCACTGATCCAGGGCGTCGCCTGCCAGACGGACGACGTGGAAGGGGTCCAGCACCGGCACAGCCTCGGGTAGCTCTTCGGCGGTGGCGGTCTTGAACCCGGTGAACCCGTCCATCGCGACGACCTCGATATTGTCGCGCCAGGACTTGTCCCGTTCGGCGAGCCAGGCCTTGAACGCCTGTTTGGAGCGGCCGGCGACCATGTCCAGAAGCCGCGCCAGCCCGGTGCCGTCGCGGATCGGCGTCAGGTCGATGATCACGGTTACGTACTTGTCGCCACGCCGGGTGTGCCGCCAGACGTGCTCGTCCACGCCGATGACCTGCACGTCGTCGAAGCGGTGCGGATCGTCGATCAGGACCCGGCGGCCCTCGGCCAGGACCGCGTCGTTGGCGGTGTTCCACGAGACCCCCAGAGCGTCGGCGACGCGGGCGACACTCAGGTGTTGGCACACCAGGGCTTCCAGCGCCCACCACAGGCCACGTCGCGACAGCTTCGCCCGCGGCTCGGCGGCCCGCGACGTGTCCTGGCGCCACACGTGACCGCACCCGGTGCACCGGTATCGGCGGAGGCTGACCTCCAACACCGTGGGCCGCCACCCGAACGGCTCGTGCGTCAACCGCCGGACCACCGTGTCCCTGGCCGCGCCAGGGCATCCGCAGCGACGACACCATTTGTCGGGCTCGACAACCCGGCACCGGAGAATCGCCCGATCGGGCTCCAACCGCTGCGCGAGCACTTCGAGCCCGAGATCATCAAGACGAGCGAACGTGGTCAGGTCAGGGCGGGCGAAGGTAGCGTCAGACACGTCGAGGTCTTCCAGATGGACGGCATAGTCACCTCCATCCTCGGGAGACCTCGACCCCTACCCGGCCACCGACGCGCTGACCGGACTACACCCTCAACTGCGACTGCGAAGAGCCCAAAAATAGCCCCGGTGCGAGGGTCGGCCCGCGTGCTATGTTCCGGCCATGACTAGACCCGGTGAGATCCTCGGCAGCGTGTTCGCCGCCAGCGAGCGCGAGCAGCTCGAGACGTTCCTGGATTACCTGCGCGACGCCGTCGTGCGCAAGGCCCGCGGGGTGTCGGAGGAGGACGCCCGGCGCAGCCCGGTGCCGACCGGCACCAACCTCGGCGGCCTGATCAAACACCTGCGGTGGGTGGAACTGGGCGGGTTCGCCGAGCAGATCGGGCAGATCCCCGCCGCGGAGCTGCCCACGCCGCCGTGGACCGACGCAGACCCGGAGGCCGACCTGCGGCTGGAGCCGAACGAGAAGCTCGACGACGTCATCGCCGCCTACCAGGCGGAGTGCGACCGCTCCCGCGAGATCGCCGCCCAGCACAGCCTCGACTACGCCGTCACCACACCGCGGGGCAGGGAGCTGACGTGGATGTACCTGCACGTGATCGTGGAGACCGCCCGGCACGCGGGCCACGCGGACATCCTGCGCGAGATGATCGACGGCAGCGTCGGCGACTGACGGCTCGCGGCGCGTCGTCGGTCCGTGTTCCGGGTCGTCGGAGGCGGCGTTACAACGGTATCGGCGGAGGCTGACCTCCAACACCGTGGGCCGCCACCCGAACGGCTCGTGCGCCAACCGCCGGACCACCGTGTCCCTGGCCGCGCCAGGGCATCCGCAGCGACGACACCATCTGTCGGGCTCGACAACCCGGCACCGGAGAATCGCCCGATCGGGCTCCAACCGCTGCCCGAGCACTTCGAGCCCGAGATCATAGTCACCCCCATCCTCGGGAGACCTCGACCCCTACCCGGCCACCGACGCGTCGACCGGACTACACCCTTAACTGCGAAGAGCCCG
>NZ_ML142893.1:1658-2338 GCF_004138495.1 Phytoactinopolyspora endophytica | reverse complement strand
GCGTCGGCGTCAGCATCCGCGTCGGCGTCAGCATCCGCGTCGGCGTCAGCATCCGCGTCAGCGTCAGCATCCGCGTCGGCATCCGCATCGGCGTCCGCATCAACATCGGCGTCAGCGTCCGCGTCGGCGTCGGCGTCGGCGTCGGCGTCGGCGTCAGCATCCGCGTCGGCGTCAGCATCCGCGTCGGCGTCAGCATCCGCGTCCGCATCCGCGTCAGCGTCAGCGTCCGCGTCAGCGTCCGCGTCGGCGTCGGCGTCGGCATCAGCATCAGCATCCGCATCCGCGTCGGCATCCGCGTCGCTCTCGTTGTCCGGCCAGATGCCGTTCTCGGGAACCTCCGCCCAGACTTCGGGGAAGCTCATGATGTGGATGCTGCCGTCCAAGGCTCCCAGAACCGTTCCCTGAAGGGAGAGTCCGCCGAAGTTGAACGCCGCACGCGTTCCATCGTCAGCGATCTCCTGATCATTGGTCAGGTCGACGAAAGTGAGGTCCCCTTCGATGAGTCCAGGCGCATCAAGAGGAATGCTGACGCCGGGCTGAAGCTCGGCGATCGCACAGATGCTCGGCTCCTCCTCCGTCGGCTCCCCCTCACCATCAGGGTCAAACGGGCCGCCGCACTCAGCGTAGACACCGAACGCCGGCAGCTTAGGCTCGGCAGAGTCGTCGCCACCGTCGATTCG
>NZ_ML142893.1:983-1631 GCF_004138495.1 Phytoactinopolyspora endophytica | reverse complement strand
CTCGCCTTCCTTGCCGGTTGCGACGGCTCGAATCAGGACTGGATTCGACGTGCCAGAGCCCGGGGCGGCGCCAATCGAAATGCCGCCTCCATCGGCGCCACCGAGGATGTCGACGCCGCCAAACGAGCCCGAGATCTGCGAGTAGGCAGCCGAGGTACCGTCACCGTTAGGAATCGTGCCCTGCTCGGTCTGCATCTCCAAGCCATCGACGCCCACGAGCGGCGAACCGGGCAGACCGAGGTTCACTTCACCTGCAGAGTCGTCAACGATCGCCAGCGGTCCGCCCATTTCCGGAGTCAGTCCACCCGGAGTCTCGGCGTAGGACGACGTCTCCGGAACGACGAACTCCTCGTCCCAGTTGGCCTTGACTCGACCGCTGAAGACACGAGCGTCGAAGATGTCCGAGCCATCAATCTCGAGCGGCGTAGTTTCCCATTCGTCCGACTGCGGCAGAGCCGTCTGCTCCGCCGCATACGGCAGATCCAGCTCATTTCCCAGGACAGAGACTTCAGCCAGTGATGTCTGGGCCCGGCTGTACACGTCCTCAGCGGCGCCCTCAACACCCTGCGAGTTCACCCGAGAGTCAATCATGCCGACATCAGCTTGGACGCCGAGGTCAAGGTCGACCTCCGGGAGCAGGCCGCCGAG
>NZ_ML142893.1:0-858 GCF_004138495.1 Phytoactinopolyspora endophytica | reverse complement strand
CCCGTACAGCGCGCCTCCGCGGCTTTGTTTCAGCCATTTCTATTTCTCCCCTAGAGAGTTCATGACTCCCATCACTTACAAGATCACCCCATAGAGTCAAGATCACTTACAAGCACGGGAATCCATTGACGAATGCCAGAGACCGAAGCTACCGCCTCAGGCACCCCTTCGCATCACATACACGCAAACTCAGGGGAAAGAATTTTCGCAATCAGATTCACTATTCCACCGAATGGGCAGTCTCACCGCGTATCAGCCTTTGTCCCAAATAATCGGACAAAATGGCGCATAAATTGCGCCTAAACCAGGAAGAGGCGCTCCACTCAACCCGCGCTCTCATTGCACACGGGCAACCGCAAGCGTTACCGACTTGTGACCACCCACGGCGCGCCGAGCCAGGTTCTCATAACGTCTGACCGTTGAGGCGCTCCGCCGGTTCCACCCAGTCGACTCGCACTCACAGGTCAGTCACCCTCACAGACTCCGGATTCGTGGCGGAGATGTGCGGCGAGCAAACTCCTGGTCGTCGCTGTTGAGCTTCCCATGCTGGCGGCCTATCCGGCTGGCGAGCTGGCTGGTCACTTTGCCGGCCCGCGAGGCAAAGAGATTGTGCGTGATGGCGGCCTGCGTTTCGAGCTCGCTCACATTCACCCATTCCGTAGCGCGCTCCGCGTCGTACCATCCGCGCACATACAGAATCCGCTCGGTACCGATGGGGTTCGGCGCGAAGAGGCTCCGGTTCTGCTCTGGCGCCGCCTACTGGCCCCGCATCCGGGCGACCCTAACCACCCCGCGCCCGTATCTTCCGCCCTTGCCCATGTACTCGTATCACGAACGCCGGTGGGCCCACACCAACCG
>NZ_ML142892.1:1214-2872 GCF_004138495.1 Phytoactinopolyspora endophytica | reverse complement strand
CGGCGTGCGAGGGCGTTGACGACGTATCGGCAGTTGCGTCGTCGGTTGGCGGAGAGTTTGCGGACCGAGCCGGGTGTGCAGCTGCGCGAACTGTACGAACAGATCCTGGCGGAGCGACCCGCTGTCGGCGAGAACGCTACGGACGAGCCGGCCAGCCTGGTGCCCGGGCGGCACGATCCGGTCCCACCCATGCAGCTCCCCACTGGTTCGGGCGTGTTCGTCGGCCGTGCCGCGGAGCTCGCGGAGATCGAGAAGGCATGCGCCAACGACGGCGCCAGCATCGTGGTGGTCTCGGGCACGGCGGGCGTAGGCAAGACGAGCCTTGCCGGCCAGTACGCGTACACCGTCGCCGACCGGTTTCCGGATGGGCAGCTCTACATCGACCTGCGCGGTCACGCCGCGGCTCCCGCGCTCGAACCGATCGAAGCCCTCTCCCAGCTACTGATCGGGCTCGGTGCCGACCCACGCCGGATCCCGGTCGAGGCCGAGCCGGCCGCGGCCGCGTACCGGTCAATGCTGGCCGGGCGGAAGGTCCTCGTGCTGCTCGACAACGCCGCATCGGCCCGCCAGGTGCGCCCGCTGCTGCCCGCATCCCCCGGATGCCTGGCAATGGTCACGAGCCGAGACCGGCTGCTCGGGCTCATCGCCAAGGAAGGCGCGCACCCGCTGCGGCTTGACACGCTCTCCGACGACGAGGCGCGCAGGCTGCTGGACAGCCTCCTTGGCCGAGAGCGGGCGTCGGCGGAATCGGGTCAGGTGGCCGCCTTGGTACGGGCATGCGCACGGTTGCCGCTCGCGCTGCGGATCGCCGCCGCGCACCTGGTCGACCAGCCGGACCGGCCGCTGGCCGAGTACCTGTCCGATCTTCGCGAGAGCCCGTTGAACGCGCTGGAGATCGAAGGCGACGACCAATCCGCGGTCGCGGCCGCATTCGACCTGTCCTACCAGCGCCTCGACGAAGGCCCGCGACGGCTGTTCCGCCTGCTGGGCCTGGTGCCCGGACCGGACTTCACCATCGACGCGGCCGCCGCTTTGAGTGGTGAGCCCCTCCGCGACGTGCGTGAACATCTAGCCCGGCTCGCCTCCGCTCACCTGGTCGAGGAGCACTCCGACGGGCGCTATCGCTTCCACGACCTCCTCCGTGACTACGCCCGCTACCGCGCCTCGACGGAGGAGGACGGTGCCGACCGCGCGAATGCCGGTGAACGGCTCATGGCCTGGTACTACCTCGGCAAAACCGCCGCCAGCGACGTACTCCGTCCGACCCGGCGCAAGCTCCCCGCGCCAAAGCTGCCCGACGGAGTCTCGTCGCCGCATTTCAGCGATCATCACGAGGCCGTGGCTTGGTCGAAGGCAGAACGTCGGAACATCCTGGCCGCGGTGGACGCGGCCGGCGAACTGGTGGCCATCGACTGGTCGTGGCACCTCGCGCTCGGCCATGGCACGATCATGTCCGACCTCGGCTATGTAGCCGACGCCATCGCGATATCGGAGAAAGCCGTCCAGGCCGCCCGCACGGCGGACGACGCGCTCGCGCTGGCGCGCTCTCTCAGCTCTCTTGGCACGGTTCTGTACCGGGTCGACATCCGTCAGGCGTCGACTGCCTACCATGCCGCCGCCGAGCAGGCCGAGAAAGCCGGCGACGGTCTGATTCTGAG
>NZ_ML142892.1:943-1204 GCF_004138495.1 Phytoactinopolyspora endophytica | reverse complement strand
GTGCCTGAACAACCTCGGCGCTATACACCAGGACAGAGGGGATCTCGAGTCGGCCGAGACCTGCTTGAGTCGCTCACTCGCCGTGCGGCGTGAAATCGGAGCGGGCCGGCAGGCCGAAGCCCTCGTGCTCTGCAACCTGGGAGAACTGGCCGAGTTGCGCGGTAATCTCAGACGGGCGCTGGAGCTGTACGAAGAAGTCGCCGAGATCCTGGCCGATGTCCCAGGAGGCGTGGAGGTCGCCGCGGCTGCCAGCGTTTTGGG
>NZ_ML142892.1:0-888 GCF_004138495.1 Phytoactinopolyspora endophytica | reverse complement strand
GATCTCGGTGAGTCGCGCACCGAGCTGCTCATTCAGGTGTTCCGTACGGGCCTGCTTCTCGACCTCGGCCGGACGGACGAGGCGTTGGAACAGGCCGAGGCCCTCATGGTGAGGGCGGACGAGGTCAGCGACGTTCGTTATCGAGCAAGGGCTCGGCTGCTCTTGGGGCGGGCTCAGGTTCTTCTGGGGGACGCGGAGCGGGCGAGGGCGCAGCTGGAGAAGGCATCGGAGGTCCTGCGGGGCTCGGGCGAGTACCTGCCGGAGATCGAGGTGCTGCTAGCGCTGGCCGAGGCTGAGCTCGCCCTGGGGAGAGCGGAGTCGGCGGAGGCACGTGCACGCGACGTGCTAGCGCTGTCGCGAGCTCAGCTCCGGGCCAAAGATGCGGAAGCTCTCGTCTTCTTAGCGTGGGCCGACCTGGCCCAAGGCCGGCCCGACGACGCAGTGGGGCACGCGGAGCAGGCATTGGCGTTCCACCGGGCGAACGGCCAGCTCCTCGGCCAGGCACGCGCGCTCCATGCGCTCGGCGAGGCGGTCCTGGGCAGCCAGTCCGGCCGCGCGGCGGAGGCGCATCTGCGCGAGGCGCATCGGATTTTCACCGCCGCCGGCTCTCCCGAAGCGCACCGAATCAGGGCTGACTTCGGCACCGGCACCGCGTAGCCGAGCCGCGGATTTCTTCGCTGTGCGCAGTTCATGGCACTCTTTGCAGCAGATCACGTAGTGGTCACTACTCGGTCACTGGCGGGTCTTGAGCCCTCAAGATATGGATGGCGACCGTGACCTCGCGGTGCCATGAGGCCAGCTAAGGGGATGGCGTGCGGTTCGAAGTGCTGGGGACGGTCCGGGTTGTCCGGGGCGACGAAGGCGCTGTGTCGGTTTCGGAGCAGCGTC
>NZ_RZHA01001781.1 GCF_004138495.1 Phytoactinopolyspora endophytica | reverse complement strand
AGGCAGCTGACGAGGGGCGTCGTAAAGTGCCTCGACCTTCTCCGAGACGGTGAAGTACTCGTCGGCGACGGTCCGGTCAGCGATCTTGGCGTAAACCAAGGTCATGTGAAGCGAGCGATGACCGAGCAGCGCGGCGATCGCTTCCAGTGACATGCCCCGGTTGATCGCCTGGGTCGCCAGGGTGTGTCTGAGCCGGTGAGGCGAGACTCGCCCGATCCCTGCCGCCTCGCCGGCTTTGGCGACCGCAGCATCGACCCGCGAGGCGGGCATCGGTCGTCCCTGTTCGACGAAGATCAGCTTGCTGCGTAGTCCTTCCGGACGCCGAGCCAGCCATTGGTCGAGCAGCTCCTTCAACTGCGGGTGCAGAGGGATGTAGCGGTCGGTGTGCAGTTTGCCGACCGGCACGTGCAGCCAGTAGGCCGAACCGATCTGCACGACGGCATCGGTCGTGAGCGCGAGGTACTCGCCCTTGCGCAGGCCGGTGCGGGCGAGGAACTCCACGGTGAGCCGCACGAATGGGTCCTCGTCGGCGCGGGCGGCCTGCAGCAGCTTGGTGGCTGCGGCGTCGTCGAGGAAACGCGGCAGTGTCTCGTCCGGGATCGGCAGGTCGGAGGCGAGCACTGGCACCCGTGTTGGCGCGTCGGCGGTCTCCCACTCGAGTAGCCGGGTGAAGAATCCGCGCAGCGCGCAGAGTCGGTCTTTGATGGTGTGGCGGTGCAGCGGCCCACCCCGCAGCGCCGGGCGTTCGGCCAACCAGCGCTTGTAGGCCTCGACGTGTGACCGGCCGAGATCGGCGACGCATTGGGCCGCGGGGTCACGTTCGGTGACGAAGCCGGCGAACTCCCGTAGCGTGGCCTCGATGTTCTTCACCCGGCCCGGTCGTAGCGTGGTCGCCACCTGGTCCAGGTAGTCCCGCATTGTGGCGCGCATCCGTGGTGGCACTTTCGCCCATGCCGCCGCCCGCACGTTGGACTTCGTTTGGGCACGCTTGCGGGGCAACTCGTCAGTGACGCCGGCGTGAAACAGCGTCGCCTCAAGCCCGTAGATCGCGGTGGACAAGCCATGGCGAGAGTCGTGCCCGTAACGGTCGGCCGCATCCAGCAGCTCGTCACGGGCGGCATCGAGATCGGCGTGAGTCAACCGCTCGGGAGCCAGCCCGGTCAGGGCGCAGATCTGCCCGAGCACCGCCCACTGCGCCTGCGCGGTCTTGATGGGGAAGCTGAGCGTGGCCGCGGTGCTCATGAACAACGCGTGAAAGGCCGGCCAGTGATGAGCAAGGCTGACACCCAGCCTCGGCCGACGAGCCACCAGGTAGTCCGCGTTCGGCCGCAGTCGCCTGGTGGCGATCAACCAGGACACGAACCTGTGCACCGCATGGTTCATCGCGAGCTGCTCGTCCAACGGGAACTCGGCGAAGGTCTGCGGCTCGCCCACATGCGCGCAGAACCATCGGGCGCCCCACAGCACCTTGTGGTCAGGTCGCTGGCCGATATCCCACAGGTCGTTCTCGTAGGCTGTGACAAGATCCACCGCAGCGGGCGCGAGACGGTAAGCAGTCATGACAGCTCACCCACCTGACCAGTCTCGGCAGTGGAATCACGCTGGATCTCCGCGATCGCACGCGCATACTCCTCGGCCAGCCATCCGTTGGCCAGGTGCACGTAGATCCGGGTCGACTCGATCGAGCGGTGTCCGGCCTAGGCTTGCACCGCCTCCAGCGCCATCCCTGCTTCCCGCAGCCGGGTCAGACACGTGTGCCGCAGCTGGTGACAGGTAGCGTGCTCCAAACCAGCCCGCTCTCGAGCGCCAGCAAGTACCTGATCAAGTCCGGCTGCGGTCAACGGCTCACCCCGTGTCGGGCCGCGCAGCACCACGAACACCCGATCGGAGTCGACCACCTCGGGCCGTTCATGGTTGAAGTAGTTCGCCAGTGCGGAGAAGAACCGGTGCGAGACCGGCACGATCCGCTGGTGTCCGCCCTTGCCCTCGGCGATGAACAGCCGCCTCTCACCAGCGTGCACGTCCTGCATCCTCAGGCCCAGCACCTCGCAGCGACGCAGCCCACCCAGCAACATCGCCAGCACCATGGCCCGATCCCGGTGTCGACGCAACGCTGCCAGCAGCGCGTCCACCTCGATCGGCGTCAGCACACGAGGAAGCGTTCGCGGTGTCCGTAGCAACGGAATCCCGCGCACACCCCCGGCATGTGGTCGTCGGGTCGCCAGACCCTGCGGCACCGGATTGCGTCGAACGTCGACGTCGTCACGAGCGACCAGGTACGCGAACAGCCCAGACAAGCTGGCCAACCGGCGCTTGATCGTGCGAGCCGACAGACCAGCCTCGCCATCCTCCAGCCGCACCACACGCGATCCGCGCCGAGGCGCTCGCTGCGCGGACAAGAACGCGAACACGTCCGTCGTGGATACCCTCGCCGGCTCCTTGGCCACGACCGAGAAGAACACCTTCAGGTCATATGCAGTGGCCAACACGGTGTTCGGCCGACACCGGGCAGCGACGAACTCCAGGTAATCGTCGACCAGCGGGTCGCCAAGACTGACCCGGACCGAATCCTCCGGACCGGAAGATCGCAGCAAACACGGCGTCCACAACATCGGCGCTCCACGGCGACGGACACGACTATCATCGTCGCCGCGAGACTCCGATTGTGGGAGCGACACCCACATAACCTGCGAAATGCGCGAACGCCAGCCGGTGGCAGTCGAAGAACGTGACCAGGTCCATCGAGGTGACATACACACAGAACGGGTCCCGCGAGTACGACAACACCATGTGAAACGAGTACACCCGCGGTATGCCGACGTGAGCGAGAAGGTTTCCCTCGTCGCCCCAGTCCACCTGGGCCTGCGCTCCGGCCACGGTCTCGAACCGGCGATGCAGCCCGTGCAGCCGGTTCTCATCCCCGGCATCAAGTTCGGCGGCGATCCGCCCACGGGCCTCGGCCAGATACATCTT
>NZ_ML142891.1:641-3217 GCF_004138495.1 Phytoactinopolyspora endophytica | reverse complement strand
CGCCAACAGTGTGGTGACCTGCAACAACGCGGCGATCGCACCCCGGCTCCGACCCTCGCTTGAGGCACTAAGCCGATTGACCCAACTAAGGTCCGGTCGGCGGTCAGGCAGTGTGGGCGGCGTCTTGTCGTGTTCAAGCCCGAGACATGTCCGCGATTGACGGCGTTCAGCAGCGCATCGAGCCGCTTGTCGCACGGCTGCGGTTTCGGGCAGGACGAAGATTGCGCAGTGTTGTCCGCTGTCCGGTCGATCCAAAGCGCAGTCGTGTAGGCACCCTCTGATCCGTCCGATAAAGATGTCTACTCGCACAACATCTCGCATCTGATCACTGCTTGCCTCGTAGGTCTTGCAGCTGCTTGGGCCTGACCTGATCGCGCTTTCTCATGTGGGCCCAAATGGCATGGTCGAGTCGGGATGGGTCAACGTGCAGCTTGGTGGCTGCGGCGAGGATCAGTCCGCGTGCTTCGGCCGGTGAAGTCTTTCTGCCGAGCGTCTGCTCAGCGAAACGAAGGACCCAGGTATCGGCCTTCACACCGGGGATTCCGAGGAGCATCAGGAAGTACTCCCAGGTGACGACACCGAGCCCACGAACCTGGGTGTAGGCACGTTTGCGCGCCAAGGTCGGATCACTGATCTCAGCGGCGCGGTGAACACCGGCGTCGACGAGGTTGCGTGCCGCGTTGATGATGCCTTCGGCCTTGGTAGAGCCCCCGGAGAGTCCCTGGCTGTTGCCCAGTGTTTCAGACAGTTGTACCGGCGTGAACGAGGCGAGACCGTCGAGGTCATCGAGCGTGCTCGTCTGCCGCACCTCGCGGTAGCGGCCGACAGCTCCGCGCACACCGTTATGTGGCTGCCCGTACTTCGCACGGATTGATAGAACAGCGTCGATCAATGCGGCCTCGATCTGATCCGGCCAACCGCCCGGCCATTCGATCAGCTCGCCCGGAAGTGACGTCCTGACAGCGGCAAGGATTAGGTCCACGTCCTGCTGGTCAGTATTCATTGCCGCCCCTAAACGCGTCAGCTGAGTGGATGGAGCATACCGGCAACCGTCGACAAGCCGTCCAGACGGCCACCCGTCATGGACGAGCCCTGTGTCGATCGGTGCGCCGCGGCGCGGGCTCGCGGTCAGCTGCGTAACGGATCGTGACATGTGACGTTGCTTTCCGGCCATGTGCGGTGTGCGCCGGTTGGCGTCGAGTATTCGTGCCGAAAGCCCACCCAAGCACGCGCCCGAAGTCCGCCTGGCCGACCTCGGCCACCACGGCAAGCTCCCGATCATCGAAGGCACCCTGATCCGTGCCGAACCGTGCTCGCGGACCTGGCCCCGGGCGTTCCAGCTCTTCGCGTCCGTAAAGCCAAGAGCATCGGAGCACGCCGAAATCCTGAGACGCCACCCTGGTTGGTCCTCGTTCATGAAGTTGCTGGGCCGCGACAGGTAATTGATGTACTGGCGCCAACATCGACAATGCGGCAGTATGCCAGGGATGCGCGCCTGGTTGAAGGTAGCAAGCGGTCGTTTCCGGCTGCGTAGCAGGCGCATCAGGCGGTGGCTCCGTGATCCGAACGACGATGGCGGCATGTGGCGGCTCAGCCTTGCGATCACCGTCACGCTCTGCGTCGCTGTGGTGGTTGCTGCTGCGTTGGTCACTGTTGCGTGGCAGCTGCTTGAGCCGACTGGCGAGGCTACGATCGGCGACTTCATTGACATAGTTGTCGTCATTTTCGGCGTAATCGCTGGTGGCGGGGGCAGCGTTGCACTTGTCGTTGCCTATCGGCGGCAGAAGGTGAATGAGCGCGGCGAGCTGAGAGAAACTGCCCGTCTTCTCAGCGAGCGCTTTCAGGCCGCATCTGAGCAGCTCGGACACGAACGCTCTGCGGTGCGCCTTGCCGGAACGTATGCCATGGCACATCTAGCGGACGATTGGGAAGAACAGCGGCAAATGTGCGTCGATGTGCTCTGCGCATACTTGCGAGATGCGGGCAAGGAACCCGACGAGAGGCCGAGTTTGGCAGCGCTTCAGGCATGGGATTCGGACCGTGAGGTGAGGCATACGATCCTGCGGATTATTGCTGACCATTTAAGAAATCGCGGCCTATGGACTGGGTGTGACTTCGACCTTACGGGGATCGCAATGGACACGAAACTCAGCCTTGACGGAGTGTCCTTTCCTGCTGGCAGCAACTTCGTTGCAAGGGATGTGTTGTTCAGAGCTCCGTTGCTCCTCCGCAATGCGGATTTCGGTGGTGGTGAGGTGTCGTTCGCCGCTGCGGATTTCGGTGGCGGTGAGGTGTCGTTCGCCGCTGCGGATTTCGGTGGCGGTGAGGTGTCGTTCGCTGGTGCCATGTTCAATGGCAGTGAGGTGTCCTTTGCCAATGCCAAATTCAGTGGGACTGTCGTCTCCTTCTCCGGTGCTAATTTCGACGGCGGTTCCGTCTCCTTCACCGACGCAAGATTCGACGACGGCCGTGTCTCGTTCTTTAATGCAGAATCCAGCGGAAGATGTACAGTATCTTTCGTGGGCGCACAGTTTGGCGGCTGCGAGCTGTACTTCTTTGGCGCCAGATTCGATGAC
>NZ_ML142891.1:0-619 GCF_004138495.1 Phytoactinopolyspora endophytica | reverse complement strand
AACTATCTTTCTTTAATGTGGAGTTCGGTAGTGGCAAGATTTCTTTCGACAATGTCAATTTCGTCGGCGGCGAGGTGTCGTTCGTCGGTTCAGATTTCGGCGGCAGTGAGGTTACCTTCGACCGCGCCAAGTTGACCGGGGGCAAGGTTTCCTTTGCCGATGCAATATTCAGCAAAGGAAGGCTGTCTTTCGCTAGTGCAGTCGTGGGTGACGCAGAAGTTTCGTTCGCCGGCGCCATTTTTAGTGGCAGTGATCTATCATTCGTAGGTGCGGATCTCGGTAGCGAAAAGGTCTCCTTTGCTATTGCCCAATTTAGTGGTGGCCGGGTTGATTTGCATGGCGTGAAACCATGGCCAGGCCATCAGGCGCTCGGTCTACCCAAAAGCGCCTCAGGCCTTGAAATGCCCGCCGATCATGATACAGCGCACATCCTGCCCGACTCAGCGATGGGCGACATTTCCGACGATGCCCCTTGACAAGGAACGCGGGCGTCAGCTCCTGAATTGGGCCACGTGAACTGGCTTTCCGGTCCCGTATCGCTCTGACCTGCTACGATGCTGTGAGTTAGTGCGCCGCCAAGGCACTAATGTGGGGGCAAGCGAATGTGTCGATGCGGCCG
>NZ_ML142890.1:1292-3783 GCF_004138495.1 Phytoactinopolyspora endophytica | reverse complement strand
CTTTCCACACACGAGTACGGACACGACTCGCCGAACACCGTCACATCAGGTCGTACCAAGACCTACACGTGAGGTCGTACGCGGACACCGCTGATGTAGAGACCGGGCTGAACTACGTCTACGGTGCGGACCGTTGGGGTGAGATTGGCTGACGGCGGTGCACATCAGGTGCTCGCCGGCTACGACCAGATGCTTGTGGACGGAGCAGCGATCGCCCTCATCGGACGGATCAGCCGACTGCCCCTGATCTCGCGTCCGGACCAGTCGCGGCATGACAGCTGGCGTCGACGCGGGCAGATCGTGCAGCAGATCCGGATCTTCACGGGGTTGGCAGAGCGGACCGATAGCATGCCAGCATTCAGTGACTGGCTCCGCACTCTAGCGGCAGCGATGATCAACCGGTGGCCCGATGCCGCCAGCCCGCCTGCGCCGCTGTTCCCGGCGTTCGCAGGCTGACCTGAATAACTCGTTCAGTTTTGAAGTGCCTGCACTAATCCATCGGCGAGGTTCCCGCGGTCGCCGACTTTGATCTCGTCGAGATCCAACCAGCCAGCCATGGACTCCAGTTCCTGAACTAACCCGGAGATGACCGGCCCCGTCGGCACCTCCGATTCGACGTTGACTACCGGTACATGCAGCGTCGATGTCTTCCGATCGGCGCGTAGGTCGACCCGGGCGACGATCTGGTCGCCGAGAAGGAACGGTAGAACGTAGTAGCCGTCGACCCGTTCGGACTCTGGCGTGTAGATGCTCACGCGATAATGAAACCCGAACAGCCGTTCGGTGCGATCCCTTGTCCAGATCAAGGAATCAAACGGCGAGAGCAGCGCCCGGGCCTCAACGCGGTCGGGGCACTCGGCTTCCCGCCAGCGGTAGTACTGGCCGCCTAGGCCCTCGACGCGGGTTGGGATCAGATCGCCAGCCTCTACCAGCTCGGCCACCCGCTGCTTTCCGACCCCTGCCGGGAGCGCGACGTAACTGCGACCTGGCGCGCACAGCTCGCGGGTGGTCGCGATACCGGATGCCCGTCCTGCAGTCCGGACCAACTCGCGCTGGGAATCCTCAACACCAGGCGCCTGTGTGTTGAGCACCTCCGCGGGAATCACACGTTCGGCGAGGTCGTAGACCCGCTCAAAGTGGCGTCGATCTGAGACGGCCAGCCGTCCAGCGGCGAAGAGCGCCTCGACTGCGATCTTGGTGTCCTTCCAGTTCCACATCCGGCCGCCTTCAGCTGCTGGCCCGCGGTTACCACTGGAATCATCAAGTTCAGCGGCGGTCAGAGGCCCGCGTTCGGTGAACACGCCGAGGACGGTGCCGATGAGACCCGGCTGCTCGCGCGAAAGGCGACTCATCCCTTCAGCCACTGCGGACGGCACCTGCGTATCTGCGCTCAGCTTGTCGCCCCACACCTGATGTTGCGCTGCCCGCATCCGCCACCGAACGGCTGGATACGCACCAGTCGGCAACAAGGCCGCCTTGTGGCCCCAGAAGTACTCGAAGATCTCCCGCGACGACTCTGGTCCCCACACCATTCGGTCTAGCGTTGATCTCGGATATGGACCTAGCCGAGAGAACAGCGGTAGGTAGTGCGAGCGGCACAACACATTGACCGAGTCCAGCTGCAACACGCCGAGGCGCTTGATCACGTCACACAGATGTCGGACGTTGACACGCCCAGACGGACGCGGCTCGGCAAACCCCTGTGCCGACAGCGCGATCCGGCGCGCCTCACTCAAACTGATCTTGTCAACGCCCACAAGAGCCCTACCGCTCGCTCCACCAGCCAGTCTCGACCGCGGCACGGCATATGCCCCTCCGCTGGAGCCGTCTGACGGTACGTATCAACTAGGTCGACCCCGGACGCTAGCAGCGTGGACAGTCGGGAGCAACCACGGTGGGCGTCTCAGCGCGCGCCTGGCTGGCCTTAACCGTGCAGCTGTCTGTGCGTTGAGTCGTGCGGCCTGTCGCGTGAGGTGGTCGCGTTCGGGGTTAAGGCGTGGGTGATCCACCCATCGCGAGCGACCGCGCGGCGCTCAGGCGCGCTGACGTTCCTCCCGCTGCCGGACCAGCTCCTCGACCGCGCTCGGCAGAGTCGTCTCGAAGTCGATCAGCTTCGCCCACGTCGGGGTCACGACGATCCGGACCATGCCGTCGTGGTAGAGCGAATGCACCTCCGCTTCCCACTCGACCCGTTGCTCGGGCGTCATCTCGTAGGTGCTGTTCGCCTCGAGATACTCGTCCGGGATGCCGTCGACGACGTCCAGCTCGGCCCGGCCGCGGATGAGCAAGATCTTGGGCGGGTGCACCTCGGTGTCGATCGTCAGGGCAACCGTCGGGTTCTTGCGCAGGGCCGGGAGCTTCGGGGCGTTCTTCGTCGTGCACATGACGATCTCCGTGCCGTTCCAGGTGAACCCGATCGGGACATTGCGAGGTGTGCCGTCCTTGGCGACGTAGGCCAAGCGGGTCAGGTCGCGGGCCAGCAGTTCCTGGC
>NZ_ML142890.1:0-1221 GCF_004138495.1 Phytoactinopolyspora endophytica | reverse complement strand
TGATCGGTCGGTTCAGAACCTCGGTGATCTCGTTCGGTTGCATGGTCATCCCTCTCATGGTCGCGCGGCCCGTCGTGGCCGCTGGTGCCCCTGGGACGGAGCCGACGCTACATTCTCGACACCCGCAAGCGTGCTGAGTTGTGGGACCTGCTTCCGGTCGTCACTGCCCTGGGGCACACGCACCGCCGAACGTCGTCGCCGACAACGCTCACGAACATCGACGTCATCGGCACGAACGATTCCCCTAAGAGGAGTGGGATGGTGGGATCATGCCCGTTCTCGTCTCCCCCGTCGTTCCAGATGGTCGCCTCAGCGCTCGCCCACAGCCGACGCTTCGTGTGGACGAGCTCGTCATGCGTCCGTGGCTGCTCTCAGACGTTGATGCGGTGGTCGCCGCGTACGACGACGCCGAGATCCAGCGCTGGCATGTTCGGACCATGAACCGAGACGAAGCGCTCGCCTGGCTGGCCTCGTGGCCGGATCGGTGGCGCAGTGAGACCGGCGCTGGTTGGGCGGTGACCCAGGATGGCGTTCTCGTCGGTCGAGTCGGGCTCCGCTCGATCGGTCTCCACGAAGGAACTGCCGAGATCGCATACTGGACGATTCCTGCCGCGCGCGGCAGGAACATCGCCACGCGAGCTACGCGAGCAGTGTCGACATGGATGTTTCACCATGGTGGCTTCCACCGGATCGAACTTCGGCATTCGACCGCCAACACCCACTCCTGCCGTGTCGCGGAGAAGGCCGGCTTCGGCTACGAGGCCACAATCCGGCAGGGTGTCCTGCACCTGGACGGGTGGCACGACATGCATCTGCATGCGCGGCTGGCTTCAGACCGAGCGCTGCCCTCGCTCGACCGCAGCTGATCCGGGTGTCGGAAATATAGCGCTGGCCTCGTAGGGTCACAGCACTGCGTATTCTCGGATCTACGGGGGCAGGACACGAGCCCCGCCCTCGGCTGCCAGGTTGGCGGTGGTGGGCAGGGCTGTGTGCTGCTGTTGGTGGTGGTTCAGTGGGTGGTTGCGTCACTGGGCCAGTGGTGGTCGGCGCGGGGGCGGGCGTGGGAGGGTGCCCGTGCACCGCCCCGCGTGTGGTCCCGTGCACGGTCCTGTGTGTGGTCCCGGCGGTGTGACCGGGTGCCGGGTGCGGGTGGTGGTGACGACCGGTAGGTGTGTCCGGTGGGTGTGGTGGTTTCGACGATGTGGCGGTCGGGGTCGATGA
>NZ_RZHA01001776.1 GCF_004138495.1 Phytoactinopolyspora endophytica | reverse complement strand
GTGGGGTTGTTGTTTATGCATTAATGGAGAGTTTGATCCTGGCTCAGGACGAACGCTGGCGGCGTGCTTTACACATGCAAGTCGAGCGGAAAGGCCCCTTCGGGGGTACTCGAGCGGCGAACGGGTGAGTAACACGTGGGTAACCTGCCCTTAGCTCTGGGATAAGCCCGGGAAACTGGGTCTAATACCGGATATGACACATGATCGCATGATCCGTGTGTGGAAAGTTTTTCGGCTAGGGATGGGCCCGCGGCCTATCAGCTTGTTGGTGGGGTAGTGGCCTACCAAGGCGACGACGGGTAGCCGGCCTGAGAGGGCGACCGGCCACACTGGGACTGAGACACGGCCCAGACTCCTACGGGAGGCAGCAGTGGGGAATATTGCACAATGGGCGAAAGCCTGATGCAGCAACGCCGCGTGAGGGATGACGGCCTTCGGGTTGTAAACCTCTTTCAGCGCTGACGAAGCCTTCGGGTGACTGTAGGCGCAGAAGAAGCACCGGCTAACTACGTGCCAGCAGCCGCGGTAATACGTAGGGTGCGAGCGTTGTCCGGAATTATTGGGCGTAAAGGGCTCGTAGGCGGCGTGTTACGTCTGTCGTGAAAGCTCGGGGCTTAACCCCGGGTTTGCGGTGGATACGGGCATGCTAGAGTCCGGCAGGGGAGACTGGAATTCCTGGTGTAGCGGTGAAATGCGCAGATATCAGGAGGAACACCGGTGGCGAAGGCGGGTCTCTGGGCCGGAACTGACGCTGAGGAGCGAAAGCGTGGGGAGCGAACAGGATTAGATACCCTGGTAGTCCACGCCGTAAACGTTGGGCGCTAGGTGTGGGTCCTTTTCCATAGGGTCCGTGCCGTAGCTAACGCATTAAGCGCCCCGCCTGGGGAGTACGGCCGCAAGGCTAAAACTCAAAGGAATTGACGGGGGCCCGCACAAGCGGCGGAGCATGCGGATTAATTCGATGCAACGCGAAGAACCTTACCTGGGTTTGACATACACGGAAATCCGGCAGAGATGTCGGGTCCTTTAAAGGGTCGTGTACAGGTGGTGCATGGCTGTCGTCAGCTCGTGTCGTGAGATGTTGGGTTAAGTCCCGCAACGAGCGCAACCCTTATCCTATGTTGCCAGCACGTTATGGTGGGGACTCATAGGAGACTGCCGGGGTCAACTCGGAGGAAGGTGGGGATGACGTCAAGTCATCATGCCCCTTATGTCCAGGGCTTCACGCATGCTACAATGGCCGGTACAAAGGGTTGCGATACTGTGAGGTGGAGCGAATCCCAAAAAGCCGGTCTCAGTTCGGATCGGGGTCTGCAACTCGACCCCGTGAAGTTGGAGTCGCTAGTAATCGTAGATCAGCAACGCTGCGGTGAATACGTTCTCGGGCCTTGTACACACCGCCCGTCACGTCATGAAAGTCGGTAACACCCGAAGCCCATGGCCTAACCCCTTTGGGGGAGGGAGTGGTCGAAGGTGGGACTGGCGATTAGGACGAAGTCGTAACAAGGTAGCCGTACCGGAAGGTGCGGCTGGATCACCTCCTTTCTAAGGAGCTTCTTTCTCAACCCTCTTTTCCGGCCTTTTGGTTGGTGGGGGTTGTGGAGGCCATGTCACAGGCGAGTGTTCTGTGGTGGTTGGCTCATGGATGGAACGTCAACAAAAATGTGCGCACATTCTGCTCCTTATGGGGTGGGTGTGTGTTGTGGTGCACTGTTGGGTTTTGAGGGATTGGCCGCCGCGCGTTGTGGTGGTTGGTTCGCTCTGGTTGTGTGGCGGTTCTGATTGTGCTGCCGTATCAGCCGTTCATCTCTTGTGTCTCGTTGGTTGGGGCGCGGGGGGTGGGTGGTGGTTGACGGTGGTGGTGGTCAGGGTGCTGTCCGTGTTTTGAGAACTGTATAGTGGACGCGAGCATCTTCATCTTTGTGGTCAAGTTTTTAAGGGCGCATGGAGGATGCCTTGGTACCAGGAGCCGATGAAGGACGTGGGAGCCTGCGATAAGCCCCGGGGAGTTGGCAACCGAGCTATGATCCGGGGGTGTCCGAATGGGGAAACCCGGCGGCAGTTATGTGCCGTCACCTCCACCTGAACACATAGGGTGGTAGGAGGGAACGCGGGGAAGTGAAACATCTCAGTACCCGTAGGAAGAGAAAACAATTGTGATTCCGTGAGTAGTGGTGAGCGAAAGCGGAACAGGCTAAACCGTGTGCGTGTGAGACCTGACAGGGGTTGCGTGCGCGGGGTTGTGGGGTTCGAACGTTCCAGCACTGTCATGTTGGTCTGAAGTAAGAAATCATCGTTGAAGTCGAAGGGCTTGAAAGGTCCGGCGTAGAGGGTGTTACCCCCGTAGACGTGGTAGCGGTGACTTCAGTGTTTGTTCTCCCGAGTAGCATGGGGCCCGAGAAATCCTGTGTGAATCTGGCGGGACCACCCGTTAAGCCTAAATACTTCCTGGTGACCGATAGCGGATCAGTACCGTGAGGGAATGGTGAAAAGTACCCCGGGAGGGGAGTGAAATAGTACCTGAAACCATGCGCCTACAAGCCGTCAGAGCATTTCCCTTGAGTGGGGTGTGATGGCGTGCCTTTTGAAGAATGAGCCTGCGAGTTAGTGGTGTGTGGCGAGGTTAACCCGTGTGGGGTAGCCGTAGCGAAAGCGAGTCTGAATAGGGCGTTTTTAGTCGCATGCTCTAGACCCGAAGCGAAGTGATCTACCCATGGGCAGGGTGAAGCGCGGGTAAGACCGTGTGGAGGCCCGAACCGACCTACGTTGAAAAGTGGGCGGATGACCTGTGGGTAGGGGTGAAAGGCCAATCAAACTTCGTGATAGCTGGTTCTCCCCGAAATGCATTTAGGTGCAGCGTCACGTGTTTCTTCCCGGAGGTAGAGCACTGGATGGCCGATGGGCCCGACAAGGTTACTGACGTCAGCCAAACTCCGAATGCCGGTGAAGTGAGAGCGTGGCAGTGAGACTGCGGGGGATAAGCTTCGTAGTCGAGAGGGAAACAGCCCAGACCACCAGCTAAGGCCCCTAAGCGTGTGCTAAGTGGAAAAGGATGTGGAGTTGCACAGACAACCAGGAGGTTGGCTTAGAAGCAGCCATCCTTTAAAGAGTGCGTAATAGCCCACTGGTCAAGTGATTCCGCGCCGACAATGTAGCGGGGCTCAAGTACACCGCCGAAGCTGTGGCAATCACACATGTACCCAGCTGCTGGTCCTTGTGGCCGGTGGTTCAGGTGTGTGGTTGGGTAGGGGAGCGTCGTGTGGCCGGCGAAGCGGCGGGGTGACCCAGTCGTGGAGGCTACACGAGTGAGAATGCAGGCATGAGTAGCGAAAGCAGGGTGAGAAACCCTGCCGCCGAATGACCAAGGGTTCCAGGGCCAGGCTAATCCGCCCTGGGTAAGTCGGGACCTAAGGCGAGGCCGACAGGCGTAGTCGATGGACAACGGGTTGATATTCCCGTACCGGCGGTCACGCGCCCATGTTGAACCTGGTGATGCTAACCACCCGAAACCATCGTGTGTCCTTCGGGACGTGTGGTGGTGGAGCGTGGGACCCGAACCGGTAGTAGACAAGTGATGGGGTGACGCAGGAAGGTAGCCCAACCCGGGCGATGGTTGTCCCGGGGTAACAGTGTAGAGGGTGTGGTAGGTAAATCCGCCACGCGTTAATCCTTGAGACTGGATGCCGAGCCGATTGTGGCGAAGTGGGTGATCCTATGCTGCCGAGAAAAGCCTCTAACGAGTGTGACAGCCGCCCGTACCCTAAACCGACACAGGTGGTCAGGTAGAGAATACCAAGGCGATCGAGTGAACCGTGGTTAAGGAACTCGGCAAAATGCCCCCGTAACTTTGGGAGAAGGGGGGCCGGATACGTGACCAACCGTGCGTTGGGAAGCGTTGAAGGCCGCAGAGACCAGGGGAGAGCGACTGTTTATTAAAAACACAGGTCCGTGCGAAGAAGCAATTCGATGTATACGGACTGACGCCTGCCCGGTGCTGGAACGTTAAGGGGACCGGTTAACCATCCTTGTGGTGGTGAAGCTGAGAACTTAAGCGCCAGTAAACGGCGGTGGTAACTATAACCATCCTAAGGTAGCGAAATTCCTTGTCGGGTAAGTTCCGACCTGCACGAATGGCGTAACGACTTTCCCACTGTCTCAACCACGGACTCGGCGAAATTGCACTACGAGTAAAGATGCTCGTTACCCGCAGCAGGACGGAAAGACCCCGGGACCTTTACTATAGCTTGGTATTGGTGTTCGGTTCGGCTTGTGTAGGATAGGTGGGAGACTATGAAACAGCCACGCCAGTGGTTGTGGAGTCAACGTTGAAATACCACTCTGGTCGTATTGGACATCTAACCTCGATCCGTGATCCGGATCAGGGACAGTGCCTGGTGGGTAGTTTAACTGGGGCGGTTGCCTCCCAAAAAGTAACGGAGGCGCTCAAAGGTTCCCTCAGCCTGGTTGGCAATCAGGTGGCGAGTGTAAGTGCACAAGGGAGCTTGACTGTGAGACAGACATGTCGAGCAGGTACGAAAGTAGGAACTAGTGATCCGGCAGTGGCTTGTGGACGCGCTGTCGCTCAACGGATAAAAGGTACCCCGGGGATAACAGGCTGATCCTGCCCAAGAGTCCATATCGACGGCATGGTTTGGCACCTCGATGTCGGCTCGTCGCATCCTGGGGCCGTAGTCGGTCCCAAGGGTTGGGCTGTTCGCCCATTAAAGCGGTACGCGAGCTGGGTTTAGAACGTCGTGAGACAGTTCGGTCCCTATCCGCTGCGGGCGCAGGAGACTTGAGAAGGGCTGTCCCTAGTACGAGAGGACCGGGACGGACGAACCTCTGGTGTGCCAGTTGTTCCGCCAGGAGCACGGCTGGTTAGCTACGTTCGGAAAGGATAACCGCTGAAAGCATCTAAGCGGGAAGCCTGCTTCAAGATGAGGTCTCCCACCACCATCGAGTGGGTAAGGCCCCCAGCTAGACCACTGGGTTGATAGGCCAGACGTGGAAGCCCAGAAATGGGTGAAGCTGACTGGTACTAATAGGCCGAGGACTTGACACACACCACACCACCCCACCCCTGGTGGGACAACGGTGCGGTGAAACGATGATCATGCTGCAGCGTCCACTATACGGTTCCCGAGATACGGCCACCACCCACACACACCCAC
>NZ_ML142889.1:2354-6369 GCF_004138495.1 Phytoactinopolyspora endophytica | reverse complement strand
CCTCGACTGCGCCTGCGGGCTCTACCTCAACGACCACACCGCCTGGCAGACCGACTAACACCCGACGGACTTACGGCGCGGACCACTTAGGTGGCCGTGCCTGGCTACGTGACTGACGCTCCGCCCTTGGCTAGCCGTCGGCGGGGAGGACACCGACCGGGCAGGCGACGCCGGTACCGGCTAGGCCGCAGTAGCCGTTCGGGTTCTTCGCGTCGGAGAGGTACTGCTGGTGGTAGTCCTCGGCATAGTAGAAGTCGCCGAGCTCTGCGATCTCCGTGGTGATCTCTCCGATCCCGGCGTCGGAGAGCCGGCGGGCGTAAGCATCGCGGGCGGCGAGAGTGGCGTCGCGCTGTGCTTCGGTCGTCCAGTAGACCGTCGAGCGGTACTGCGTGCCGACGTCGTTGCCTTGCCGCATGCCCTGCGTGGGGTCGTGCGATTCCCAGAACGTCTTGAGCAGATCGGCGTAGCTGATGCGGGCGGGATCGAAGACGACGCGGACCACTTCGGCATGCCCGGTCTGCGAGCTGCAGACCTCCTCGTACGTCGGGTGGGGTGTATGCCCACCGGCGTATCCGACGGCCGTGGTCCAGACCCCCGGGAGCTGCCAAAACTCTCGTTCAGCGCCCCAGAAGCAGCCCATGCCGAAGACTACTTCCTCGTGACCGGCCGGTGGTTCGGCGTCGATCCGCGTGCCGAGGACCGTGTGTGTGCCTGTGAGCGAGAACGGACGGGCGTCGCGCCCGGGGAGCGCCTCGTCGGCGCCGACCTGACGGGTCTTGGCGGACAGACCGAACACGGACAACCGAATCACCTCTCACGAAACACCTGAGCCCATGATCATGAACACTTGCCGTGCTATATGAACGAAAAGTGTTCATGATCATGGACGATCTCCACTCTGCTCCAACATAGCGCGGTCGCCGAATGTTCCTCCCGGCCGTGCTGGACGCCGCCCGGCGCGGTCGCGTCACGCAACGAGATCTCCGAAGCTGTCGGGCGGACGCGGCGCCTGGTCGGTGACCGCGGTATGCGCCTGTGCGATCAGCGGGACGGCGTGCTGAAGTACGTCGGCGGGCAGGGTGTACGGCAGACGTAGTCGACGTTCGAACGCGCCGTCGATACCGAAACGAGGGCCGGCTGCCAGCCGCACGCCGTAGCGCTCAGCGGCGGCCGCCAGACGGCTCGATACCGCATCGCCGATGTCGCACCAAAGGACCAGGCCACCGCCGGGCACCCGCACGTGCCAGCCCGGAAACGTCTGCGTGAGGGCATCGACCAACGTGTCCCGACGGTGCCTGAGCTCCCGTCGTCGTGCCACGAGCTCGTCGTCGATCCGGTTCAGCAGCTCGACGGCGATCAGCTGGTCCAGCACGGGTGATGAGATGTCGAACGACGCCCGGACCGCTGCCAGACGGCGGATGATCGACGCGTCCGCACGGATCCACCCGGCTCGAAGCCCACCCCATATCGTCTTGCTTGTGCTGCCGATGGTGATCGCGAGCCCGCTGGTCAGGTGGCTGGCGAACGGCGCCGGCATGGGGGCATCGTCCAATCGCAGGTCGGTGAGGGTCTCGTCGATGACGGTCATCGTCCGGCTACGAAGCAGCGGGGCGGCGAGCCGACCTCGTACGTCGTCGTCGGCCAGGTGGCCGGTCGGGTTGTTGAAGTCCGGCACCAGGTAAGCGAGGCCGGGTGAGGTCTGCCGCACCGAGGCCGCGAAGGCGTCGACATCCCAGCCGTCGTCGGTGAGTGCGACCGGTACCGGACGGGCATCCCGGCGCCGGATGGCGTCGATCGCGTTCGGGTACGTCGGATGGTCTATCAGTACCCGGTCGCCGGCGTGGATCAGCAGAGACAGGACGAGGGAGAACGCGTGCTGCGCTCCCGACGTGATGAGGACCTGCTCCGGCGTGGTGGCGAGGCCACGCGATGTGAAGCGCTCGGCTACCGCGGCTCGCAATTCCGGGATGCCGAACAGGTTATAGCCAGACCCTGCCAGGTGCCCGGGTAACCGATCGGCGACAGCGCCGTACACCTCGCGCAATGTGTTTGACGGCGCTTCGGGCGCCGCATGGGCGAAGTCGAGCACCTGCGAGCCGTCGGGACCGAACGGCGCCCAGTACGCTCCTGCAGAATCGTCGTGCCTCGACGCCGGCAAGGCCGTCCGGGTCCCGGAGCCCTGCCTGCTGTGTGCATAGCCGTTGCTGCGCAGCAGGTCGTATGCGCCGGTGACGGTGGTACGGCTGACGCCGAGCGCGGAGGCGAGTTCACGTTCGCCGGGCAGCCGCGTCTCGAGGGAGATCCTGCCGTCGAGAATCAGCATCCTGACGCTCGCCGCAAGGCGGACGTAGGCCGGCCGGCTGGAATCGTGCCGGTGCCACTCACCGAGTGCCCGAGCAAGTTGATGGCCGCTGACGGTCTGCATGATGCCACTTTTGCACAAGTGGCTATGGAATAACAGTCCAATCTCGCCCACGATGACATGGTGCGCAGTCATTCGCTTCTCCGCCTGCCCCGGTCCGCCCGTGCCGGGGAGCCGATCCAATCGCCGGAACCTCCCTCGGCTTCCGCGGTGGGAGTCCCCGGGGCCGGTGTCTCCCCGGGTGCCGCACCCGAGCGCAGGCTGATGCGTCGGCTCGTCCAGCTCTATCTCGGGCTCGTCCTCTACGGCTTCAGCATGGCATTGATGATCGAGTCCGCCCTCGGCCTTAACCCGTGGGACGTGCTGCACCAGGGCGTCGCGAGCCGCACCCCGCTCTCGATCGGCATCGTGACGATCGCCACGGGTGCTGTCGTGCTGCTCGCCTGGGTGCCGTTGCGGCAGCGGCCAGGGCTCGGCACGGTCAGCAACGTCGTTGTGATCGGCCTAGCGGTCGACGCGTCGCTGTGGGCGATTTCCCAGCCCGATCTCCTTGCCGTGCGGATCGGCTTCATGGTGGCTGGTGTGGTGCTGAACGCCGTGGCGACGGCCGCCTACATAGGTGCGCGGTTCGGCCCCGGGCCGCGGGACGGCCTGATGACCGGCCTGGTCCGCCGTTCAGGCCGCTCCGTCCGAATGGTACGGACATCGATCGAGGCGACGGTGCTGCTGGCCGGATGGCTGCTGGGTGGCACCGTCGGCGTGGGCACCGTGTTCTACGCCGTGAGCATCGGCCCGCTCGTCCACCTACTGCTACCCCGGCTCACCATCGACGAACGAGGTGCGCGGCCGGGCGTTGGCGGCGTAGTGTCCACTCGTGCACGGATTTGAGACGCGAGCCATTCACGCCGGACAGGAGCCAGACCCGCGGACCGGAGCGGTGATCCCGCCCATATACGCCACCAGCACGTACGCGCAGGACGGCGTCGGTGGTCTGCGCGAGGGCTACGAGTACAGTCGCTCCGCCAACCCCACTCGCACGGCGCTGGAAGAGTGCATCGCCGCCCTGGAGGACGGCGCGCGGGGCCTTGCTTTCGCCAGCGGAATGGCGGCCGAGGACACGCTGCTCCGGACGGTGCTCAGTCCGGGTGACCACCTCATCATCCCGGACGACGCGTACGGCGGTACGTACCGCCTGATCAGCCGGGTCGTCGAGAGGTGGGGCGTGACGTGGACGCCGGTACCGGTCTCCGACGTCGACGCGGTTCGGGCTGCGCTGCGGCCCGAGACGAAGGTGGTCTGGGTCGAGACGCCGACCAACCCGCTGCTGAACGTGGCTGACATAGCCGCGCTTGCGGGAGTCGCTCACCAGGCCGGCGCGCTGCTCGTGGTGGACAACACCTTCGCGACACCGTACTTGCAGCGTCCGTTGGCACTCGGCGCCGACGTCGTGGTCCATTCCACGACGAAGTATTGCGGTGGCCACTCCGACGTCGTCGGCGGAGCGCTGGTCGCGGCCGATCCCGCCCTCGGCGACGACCTCGCCTATCACCAGAACGCCATCGGGGCCGTCGCCGGGCCGTTCGATTCATGGCTGGTGCTGCGCGGGCTGAAGACGTTGGCGGTGCGGATGGATCGGCACTGCGACAATACCGA
>NZ_ML142889.1:0-2323 GCF_004138495.1 Phytoactinopolyspora endophytica | reverse complement strand
GACGTGGCGGGTCGGCAGATGCGTCGATTCGGCGGGATGGTGTCGTTCCGTGTCGCCGGTGGGGAAGAAGCGGCCGTCGAGGTATGCAACCGGGCCCGGGTCTTCACGCTCGGCGAGTCGCTCGGTGGCGTGGAGTCGTTGATCGAGCACCCGGGGCGGATGACTCATGCCAGCGCCGCCGGAAGTCCATTGGAAGTCCCGGGCGACCTGGTCCGGCTTTCGGTCGGCATCGAGAACGTGGATGACCTCCTTGCCGACCTCGACCAAGCACTCAGGTAAGACGCCGCGCGGAGTAGTGCCTCACCCTTGACCGGCGATGTCTCGCTGCGGTATTAATAAACCGAACACCAATGTTCGGTTTATTGAGAAAGAGGGTCATGCACACCACCACGCACTCGTCGGATGGGGCGAGCCACATGGAGCAGCTCCCGCAGCGTTGGGCGGCGCTGGTGCTGCTGTGCTTCGCGCAGTTCATGCTGATCGTCGACCTGATGGTGGTGCAGGTGGCCTTGCCGAGCATCGGCGCGGACCTGCACGTCGGCCGGGAAGCGCTCACCTGGGTGGTGACCGCGTACATCCTGTGTTTCGGAGGCCTGATGCTGCTGGGCGGGCGGCTTGCCGACACATTGGGCGCACGCCGGATGTTGCTGCTCGGCCTGGCGGTCTTCACCATCGCATCCTTGCTCTGCGGCCTCGCTGAGAGCGGCGCGATGCTGATTGGTGGCCGCGCGGCCCAGGGGGTGGGTGCCGCGCTGCTCTCACCGGCAGCGTTGTCGACGATCACTGCGATGTTTCACGGAGCGGAGCGGAACCGGGCACTCGGCGTCTGGGCAGCGATCGGCGGCAGCGGCGCGGCGATCGGCGTGCTGATGGGTGGCCTGTTAACCTCCGGCCCGGGCTGGGCATGGGTGTTCTTCGTCAATGTGCCGGTCGGTGTGATGTTGCTGGCGGTGATCTCGTGGGTCGTTCCGGCCCGGCCGGCGCGCCCCGCCCGGGTGGACCTACCAGGGGCGCTGCTCGTGACGATCTCGTCCGGGCTCCTGGTCTTCGGGCTCAACCGAGCCGGTGATGACGGCTGGGACAGCGGGTGGACGCTGGGCACGATCGGTGCGGCGCTCGTCGGCTACGCCGCGTTCGTGGTCGTCGAGCGTGTTGTCCCGGCGCCGCTCATGCACGTCGTCATGTTCACCCGCCGGCCCGTCCAGTCCGGGACGTTCACTATGGTTTTCGCGACCGGTCTGCTCAGCTCGTTCTTCTTCCTGAGTTCCCTGTATCTCCAGCACGTCCGGGACTTCAGTGCGCTGCGTACCGGCCTGGTGTTCCTGCCTGTCGCTATCGTCATCATCGCCGGGGCGCATCTAGCGGGCAGGCTCATCGGAGCCGTCGGCGGCCGGCCGGTGGCGGTGGCCGGTTTCTCCCTGATGGCGGGTGGCGCCGTCCTGCTGGCCCAGGTGTCGGTGGACTCCAACGCCTACGGGTCAGTGCTCCCAGGGTTGATGGTCGCCTCATTGGGAGTCGGTCCGACGTTCGTCACGGCGACGACGACCACATTGGGGAATGTCGCGCAGCATGAGTCCGGCCTGGCATCGGCCGTCATCAACACCGCGCATGAGCTGGGAGGAGCGATCGGCGTCTCCGTCGTGTCGGCCGTCGCGGCGAGCTCGATCGCCTCGATGGTGCCTGATGCGGACGGTTTCCGCTCCGCGTTCGTGGTCTGCGCCATCGCCGCCGCGGCAGCAGCCTTGGTCACCTCGCGCCTGGTCCCGCCCGGCAAGCCGGCCCGCGCAGCCGTCGGTCATGGTCACGGTCACTAGCCCCAACTGTCACTCGCAGGTGTCCACCGAAAGTCTGCCCGACTACGGAGCCCGACCGGCGCAGGGTCACGCGGACCAGGAGGGTTTGGCCAGGAAGCGATGGGTTGCTTGACTGCACCGGGTGATGGGCAGGGCGCGAGCCCTGCCCTCGGCTGCCAGGTTGACGGTGGTGGGCAGGGCTGTGTGCTGCTGTTGGTGGTGGTTCAGTGGGTGGTTGTGTAGCTGGGCCAGTGGTGGTCGACGCGGGGCTGGGCGTGGGAGGGTGCTCGTGCACCGTCCCGCGTGTGGTCCCGTGCACGGTCCTGCGTGTGGTCCCGTGCACCGGCCCGGCGGTGTTGGGTGCCGGGCGCAGGCGGCGGTGACGACCGGTAGGTGTGTCCGGTCGGCGTCGTCGTTTCGACGATGTGCCGGTCGGGGTCGATGACACGGACGGTCCAGCCGGGCAGTTGGCGGGTGTGGTTGCCGCGTTGGCATACGCCACGCCCGTTGACCGCGGTGGTGTCGCCGCC
>NZ_RZHA01001773.1 GCF_004138495.1 Phytoactinopolyspora endophytica | reverse complement strand
GCTTCGCCGGCACGTCGCTGACCTTGTGTTTGTAACGTTACAAGGTAGACACCAGGGTGGCCCCTGTCAATGCCGCGTGCCAGCGGCCAGACAGACCGGGGCTATTGGCCTCCAGCGATCGCAGGACGAAGAGTGACCGAGTCGCGCACCACCAGGCTGGTCTTGGCGACGAACGGGTAGTCCCGCCCGTCGTCCACGCCAGCGCCGTCGAGAACCAGCGTGAGCGCGTCCACTCCGAGGTTGATGACCGGCTGGTGAACGGTGGTCAGCGTAGGGGAGCTCCGCTCCGCCTCGGGCACATCGTCAAACCCGATGACACTCAGCTCCTCGGGTACACGGAGGCCTCGCGCGGCCGCGGTCGCGATCAGCTCGAGTGCGAGCTGATCGGAGCTGGTGATCACCGCCGACGGCGGGTCCGGCAGCGCCAGCAGCCGTTCGAGAGCGGCTGGCATGCCGCCGTCGAGCGCCACGTGATGGATGTAGTCGTCGCGAAGCCGGAGTCCGGCCGTCGCCATCGCCGTCGCATAACCGGCAAACCGCTCCGAGCCGGACCAGATGGTCAGGTTGTTCAGATAGGCGATGTCGGTATGCCCAAGCATCGCGAGATGGCGCACCGCCGACGCAACCCCGCCCCGGCTGTCGCTGGTGAGCCACGGTGTGACATCGGCGGGCGGGGTGAGCGGCTCGACCAGGACGTGCGGAACTCGGTTGTCCCGCAGCCAGTCCAGCTCGTGCGGGGCGAAGTCCATCAACGTGGCAATGACGCCCCGGGACTCATGCGAGGCGACCCTGCGCAGCCATGACCTGCTGCGCTGCATGGGGTGTCCCACAGTCGTCAGCACGAGCGTGAGACCCATCTGCCGGGCCCGCTCCTCCATGCCGCGCACCATCATCGAGGTGAACATGGACTGATAGTCCGGCATCAGCACGTCGACGAAGACGCTCCCGGACTCGGATCCGACCGGGCGGTGCGGGTAACCCGCCTCGCTCAACGCCTCCAGCACCCGGCGCCGGGTCGACGACGCCACGCCGGAACGGCCGTTGAGCACCTTCGACACAGTGGGAAGGGACACCCCCGTCTGCCGGGCGATCGTGGCCAAGGTGACCCGCGGCCGCTGCCGGTCACCAGGCGCCGGCTGTTCCATGGGCACTCCCTCAATGTCATACGGACGTCGCGATGCCCGCTCTTCGCGGCGGCATCAGCGAAAGTTTCCTCACACTGCTCGCCATTGTCCAGGCGTGGCCACGTGCACAGACTGGTTCGTGGTCGCTTCCGTGGCGATCCTGCCGCAATGGAGGAACCTTTGACGCAGCCCGTGACCGACGACGAGCCGATCAGGCTCGCGGTCGACGCCGGCGCCGACGGCTCACACCTGGACCACTTCTGGAGCCGGTCGGTCGGTGCCGGGCGCGCCAACGAAGGGCTCCGCGCTGATTGGCAGGACCACCTGGCACTCGTCGTCGAGGAGTGTGGTTTCTCCTATGTGCGTTTTCACGGCATCTTCCACGATGACATGTTCGTCTATCGGCGCGGTGACCACGGAACGCCGGTCTACTACTTCGGCTACCTCGACGCCCTGGTCGACCGGCTGCTGGAGATCGGCGTCCGCCCGTTCATCGAGCTCGGGTTCTGCCCCCGCGATCTGGCCCGGGAGACCGAGACCGTCTTCTGGTGGAAGGGGCACGGCGCTCCCCCACGAGACATGGACGCGTGGGGCGAGCTGGTCACCCGGACGGTGCGGCACTGGACCGACCGATACGGCGTCGACGAGGTGCGGCACTGGTACTTCGAGGTCTGGAACGAGCCCAACCTGAAGCCGTTTTTCGCCGGAACCAGGACCGAGTACCTGCAGCTGTACGAGGTGACGGCGCGCGCGGTCAAGGCGGTCGATCCGCAGCTGCGGGTGGGTGGACCGGCCACCTCCAACTTCGTCGGCGACAACCGCTTCGCCGGCGAGGTCGAGGACACCAGCGCACGCATCGTCGCCGACTCCGACGAACTCGACGCCCTCGACTGGCAGCCGGTCTGGTTGCATGAGTTCCTGGCCTGGTGTCACGAGCGACGGGCGCCTGTCGACTTCGTCTCCTGCCACCCGTATCCGACCGACTGGGCGCTCGATGAACACGGACACGGCGCGAAGCTGACGCGCGACGCGGATGCCACGCCGCGGGATCTCGCGACACTACGCAAGATCGTCTCCGACAGTCTCTTCCCCGATGCCGAGATCCACCTGACTCAGTGGAGCTCCTCGTCGTCGTCGCGGGACCACACTCACGATCACCTGCAGACCGCGACGTTCGTCGTGCACAGCGTTCTGGAGAGCATCGGCCAGGTGGACTCGCTGAGCTATTGGACGTTCACCGATGTCTTCGAGGAAGCCGGCGCCGGCGCCGAGCTGTTCCACGGCGGGCTCGGCATGATCACCGTTCCAGGTGTGGTCAAGCCGACCTTTCACGCCTATCGCATGCTGCATCAGCTGGGTGACCGGTTGATCGCGCAGGTGCCGGGAATCGTCGCGACGAAGCACTCCGGGTCGGGCCGATGCAGCCTGCTCGCCTACCACTATCCGCCGCAGATGTCCCGCGCGGTGCCGGCCTCGGTCGGGGACCGTGCCACCGCCGAGGCCACCTTGACCACGGGCGCCCCGAGACGGCTCTCGGTCACCGTGGATGGCCTCGCGCCGGGTGCCTCCGTCGGACTCGAACGGCTGACCGTGCAGGACGGGAATGCGCTTGCAGTCTGGAAGGAGATGGGAGCGCCGTCGGAACCGACCAGGGAGCAGCTCTCATGGCTGCGGGCACGCGCCCGGGCGACGAGGGTGAGCTCGTCGACCGCGGACGCCGCTGGACGAGCCGAGGTTGACGAGATGCTGGAGCCATGGACGCTGTGTCTCATCACGGCCGAGGTGGCCGCGGGACGCTGATCGGCGGAGACGCCGAGCTGTCCCGGACGACGAGGTGGGTCGGGCATCGGATCGGAAAGCCGGGCGGTTCGTCCGGCGGTTCAAGTACCATCCGTAGCGCCTCGGCGGCGATGTCCGTGATCGGCTGGTGCACCGTGGTCAGCCGCGGAACCGACCGGTCCGCTTCGGGGAGGTCGTCGAAGCCCACCACACTGACGTCGTCCGGCACACTGATCCCGAGGCGGCGCGCGGCGACCAGCACGCCGATCGCCATCTGATCCGTCACCGCGACGACGGCGGTCGGCGGTTCCGGGGCTGCCATCATTCTCTCGAACGCCCGTTCCGCCGCCGCGTGCGAGATCTGGGTGTGGCTCAGCAGTGCGTCCGGCACTGTCAGGCCGCTGGCGGCCAATGCGGCACGAAAGCCCTGCTCACGCTCCCTGGTCGCCAGCACCTCATCGTTGCCGATGAGGCCGATGCGCCGGTGCCCGAGCGCCACCAGATGCTCCGTCGCCTCCGCACACCCCTCGGCGTTCGTCGCCGTGATCGAGGGCACACCAGGTGCGAGAGGCTCGGTGGGATCGATCACCACGTGCGGCACATGCGCGGTCCGGAGCGACTCGATGTCAGATGTACTCATGCTGATCATCGCGGCCACGACAGCGCGGCTACGCCTGGTCTTCACCATGGCGGACAGCTCGGTCGGCTGCACCGGAGCCGTGGTGAGACTGATCGACAGGTCGTGCTCGCGGGCGGCGAGCTCCAGTCCGAAGACGAGCCGATTGGCCCATCCCGAATGCAGGTCCGGGAGGACCACGTCGATCAGCCTCGATCCCGTCGGGACAGGCATGCGCATGTCGTATCCGGTGTCCCGGAGCACCTGGAGCACCCTCGCTCGGGTCGCGGGTGCAACGCCCGGACGTTCGTGAATGACCTTGGAGACCGTGGGCACCGACACCTGCGACAGACGAGCGATCGTCGTCAAGGTCACGCCTGTTCTCGGCTTGTCGACCATCGACATCGCCCCCTTGACCGTGGTGGCGTGGAACGGGTGATCGACGCCGTTGCCTTGCTCACCCCGCAGATCGTCAGCCGTCGCCTCACCGGACCGTGATAGGTCTCAGAGTAGTCTCCGGGCGATGAAGTCGCCCGCGAGCGGCATGAAGCGTTCCGGAGCACGCGAGCATGTGTCTCCTCTGTCTCCAGGCTCGGCCACGTGTCCGCGGTCACCTCCACCGAAGGTGTTCGCGGTCGCCATCCAGTCTGCTCGGGCGCAGACGTGTAGCCGGCATGTGACGGACCGGTGAATGCCAGAGAAAGTTTCGCACCCCGAACATGTCTTGTTGCTCTCTCCGGGTGCGCACTAGCGTTTCGAGCCCAGGGGGACGGAAAGCGCATACCGATACCGATGGAGCCCGAGACCGAATGTGTAGCCACCAGAGACCCGCAGGGGGTGAGCTCGAATGACGGAGGTGCTAGCCACCCAGACGGAGACTGACACCTCCGGCCGTTCGAAGCGCAAGAAGAAGCGGGCCGCGCCGACAGAACGCGTGGCATGGTCGCTTGCCTTGCTGGCTGCGCCAGGCGTCGTCTACTTCCTGGTCTTCGCCTACCTGCCAATGGCAGGTCTCATCGTCGCCTTCAAGGACTTCAACGTCTCCGACGGCATCTTCGGCAGCCCGTGGAACGGCGTGGAGAACTTCGAATACTTCATCTCCACCGGGAACGCCGCCCGGATCATCATCAACACGGTGTTCCTCAACGCCCTGTTCCTCACCGCCACGCTGGCATGGGGACTGACGCTGGCGATCATGCTGAACGAGATCCGGCTGCACATGTACAAGCGTGTCACGCAGTCGGTGGTGTTCTTCCCGTACTTCGTCTCGCCCATCGTGATCAGCGTGATGCTGCAGGTACTGCTGGCCGGCGTCGGCGGTGAAGGCGGGGCGGTCAATGACATGCTCAACGTCTTCAACCTCCCGAGCCTGACGTGGTACACCGAACCTGGCGCGTGGCCCTGGATCCTCACCATCGTCAAGGTCTGGCAGCTCGGCGGGTACATGTCCGTGATCTTCCTCGCCGCGATCACCGCGATCCCACCTGACGTGTACGAAGCGGGCGTGATCGACGGCGCCAGCCGAGCGCGGATGGCGTGGTCCATCACGGTGCCGCTCCTGCGCCCGACGGCGGCCATCCTGCTCGTGCTCGGGATCGGGCGGATCTTCTACGGGGACTTCGCGGTGATCTACGCGATCATCGGCGACAACGGCGTGCTGTTCTCCACCACGGACGTCATCGACACGTATGTGTTCCGGTCGTTGCGCAGCCTCGGTGACTTCGGCACGACAGCGGCCATCGGCCTTTTCCAGGCCGTGCTCGGCTTCATCTTCGTCTCCGTCGCGGTCATCGTCCAGCGGCGTTACGCACGAGACAGCAGCATCCTATGAGCGCGGCAACCGACCGTAGTGAAGGACGGGAGACAGGCATGGCGACCGTGAGCACCACTGCCGCCGAGACGAGTCACGACACGGCCCGGCGCGCCGGCCGGAAGCGTCGCCGCGTCAGGACGACCGAGCCGTTCACGGTAGTCAGCTATGTCGTCGTCTCCCTGTTCGCGCTGTTCTGCCTGATCCCGCTGTGGATGATCGTGGCGGGCTCGTTCACCGACGAGACCGAGCTGTCGCTCAAGGGCTACAGCCTGTTCCCCGAACCGTTCTCGCTGGAGGCGTACAAGCAACTGTTCTCCGGCCAGGCGATCGGCAGGGCATACCAGGCGACGCTGTTCATCACCGTCGTCGGGACCGCGATGTCGATCTCGTGCACCGCTGGTCTGGCGTGGGTGATCGCACGCCGGATGCGCGTGATCAGCCGGCCGCTGACGATCTTCGCCTACCTGCCGCTGCTGTTCAACGTGGGACTCGTACCGATGTACCTGCTGATGACCCAGGTGCTGCAGCTGCGCAACAGCTGGTTCGCGGTCATTCTGCCGCACATGCTGATGCCGTTCCTGGTGTTCATCACGGTCGCGTTCTTCCGCCAGATCCCCCAGGAGATTCTGGACTCCGCGCGCGTCGACGGCGCCAGCGAGCTGCGTATCTTCTTCCGGATCGTGCTTCCGCTCTCCAAGGCGGTCATAGCCGTGATCGCCCTGTTCTACGCCGTGGCGTACTGGAACGAGTGGTTCTGGGCGATTCTGTTCATCTCCGACCCCGACAAGTACCCCCTGCAGCTGTTGCTGCAGAACATGATCGCGAACGTCACGAACGCCACGATGCTTCCGGGCGGCAACGCGCCGACGATCCCGGTCTACCAGTTACGCCTGGCGCTGACTGCGGTGACCATCGGGCCGATCATCCTCGCGTACCCCTTCGCCCAGAGGTTCTTCGTCAAGGGCCTGACCCTCGGCGCCACCAAGGGCTGACCGCCTTCGGATCAGCGCTGACTCTCTTCCATCGCTTTCCCTCAT
>NZ_ML142888.1:3652-7588 GCF_004138495.1 Phytoactinopolyspora endophytica | reverse complement strand
CTCGAGGAGGAGGCCAGGCGGCGAGTGATCGAGGAGCGCATGCGTATCGCTCGCGAGCTGCACGACGTGGTCGCTCACCACATCGCAGTGATCAACGTCCAAGCTGGGGTCGTCGCACACCTCCTACCGGACAACCCGACCGGTGCGCAGGAAGCTCTCACGCACGTCCGTCGCGGAGCCGCAAGCGTGCTCGACGAGCTGAGCCCCCCGGGCTTGACAGCCTGATCGCCATGACGACTGAACTACGGGCGCCTAGCCCACACGATCCGATCCCAGACCGAAGAGATCACCGGCCAAGACGACGGATGCACGAGGCACCTCCCAGATACTCCCGGAGGAGTACCGATTGCCTCCTGCCAGCGGATGGTGACCCGTGCGTTCTCGTTCACAGTGACAGGGCATCCCCCAACCAAAGGAACATGTCCTGAACGCGATCGCCACCACCTGACCTCTGGCCCGCCCCGGGCCGGTCACGTCGCGCCACGCCCGCGCACTCGCCAAGATCCGCACGGAGCTGTCATGACCCTCGAGGACGGACGCCTCGGCCTGTTCCACGAACTCGCCGACGCTCACTACACAACACAACAAAGGAGCACATACAGACATGAAACCGATCGAACAAGGCCCAGCGCAACCGTTGATTGGGCGCCGCAGTTTTGTCACTCACGCGGCTGCACTCGGCGCTGGCGTTGGATTGTCCGCGACGGCATTCGCGTCATTCGACGACGACAAAAAGGACCCGGAAATCTCGCTTGGTGACCAGGATATCTCGCTTCGTGACCAAGATCTGAAATTTATCGGCACGGAGGAGACCTTTTCGACTCCCGAGTTGTTGATGCTGAACTCCATCAACGAGGATCACATAGCGTTCCTTGAGGAAATAGGTCTTTCGGATCTAGGCGAACGCCGCATCGGTGATATGGACGAGGGGGGACTCAACGTTCAAATCCTGTCTGCGCATACGCCGTCCGTACAAAATGTCCCTGGGCAAGAGGGCATCGACTTTGCCTATCGTCTCAACCGGCAGCTCATAGACGGGCCAATGGCCAGTTATCCGGGCCGCTTCCAGGCTTTCGCCACCTTGCCCTTGCAGAGCCCGGAGGCGGCGGCGGACGAACTGGAACGTTTGGTTCGGGAAGACGGTTTCTTGGGCGCACTGACCAACGGACACATCGGGAAGAAGTATCTCGATCATCCCGATTTTGAGCCCGTGCTGGCGCGTGCCGAAGCTCTCGATGTGCCGATCTACCTGCATCCCGGCTATCCAGCTGACGAGATCTTCCAGATCTACTACAGCACGACACGGTCGGAATACACGAAAGAGTACCAAGACTACATTTTCAGTGGGTCTGGATATGGCTGGCACCAGGAGGTGCTGACCCAATGCATCCGGATGATCGCGTACGGGGTTTTCGACAGATTCCCCAATCTGAAGATTATCGTCGGCCACATGGGCGAAGGTCTTCCGTTCTACTACGAGCGGATCGCAGGAGACATGGGCGAGCCGACCGAAAACTCGCTCGAGAAGCCCTTCGAGCAATACTTCCAGGACAACTTCTGGTTCACAACCAGCGCGTTCTTCCAGGATGAGCTGCTCCATCTCTTGCTGAAATACATCAGTGTAGATCGAGTGATGTTCGCAACCGACTATCCCTTCGCAGGCATCAAAGAAGGGACCGACTGGTTCCGAGCAGTCGATCTTCCGCGTGAGGACAAGGAAAAGATCGCGTTCCGCAATGCCGAGAATCTGTTCGGCATAAAGGTCTGACGCATCGGGGCCCGACCGAGGTATCCCGCTTGTTCCCGAGTCAATCTCTAGGAACTCAGGTTCGATCAGACGTCCTCGAGCAGGAGCTGGTAGACCAGTACGCGCTGGCGATGTCGGCGGCAGGTCTGACGGACCGCCACATCGGCGGGACCCGGGCGATCGTCATCGAGTTCGCTCGCTCGCTGTCGACACCGCTGTGGGAGGCCACCTGTGCGGACGCGGACGCGTTCTTGGCCCAGCAGCGGCGGATGGGCTCAGCGTGTCGACCCGGGCGGGCAAGGCCGGCGCGCTGTCGGGCTTCTACGAGTTCGCGATCGCCCGCTACGAGGGCACGATCCGCCGCGCGACCGGCGTCTTGGTCGAGCAGCCGATCGATGAGTTCAATCGCCAGTCCGGGGCGTCGCTGGGCAAGGTCCGGGTGCCGCCATCGGATGAGGAGATCGACTCGCTGTTCACCGCCTGGCGCGGGTCGGTCACACAGGCACGCAAGTACCGGCCCGCGGCCCGCGACTACTTCGCCGCCTCGTTGTGGCGCCGACTCGGGCTGCGCATCAACGAGACCGTCATGCTCGACATCCGCGACTGGCGCTCCGATCTGGGTGAGTTCGGCAAGCTCCACGTCCGCCACGGCAAGGGCTCGCGCGGCGGGAATCCAGGTCGACGAGTGGTTGCCGGCGTGGTCGGGACGGATGACGCCACACGTGCTGCGGCACTACTGCGCCTCGTCGCTGTACGCGGCCGGCATGGACATCAAGGCGCTCCAAGGGCTGCTTGGCCACCAGTGGCTGGCGACGACCTCGGGCTACCTCCACGTCCGCAGTGACCACATCGAACGCGCGTGGAACAGCGCGAGCGACCGCATCGAAGCCCGCCTGGGCATGCGTAACGACTGACCCGACCGAAGAACCGAAGGAGAGGATCCAGATGCAGTGGAGCCTGCGGCTGCGGGCCGCCGAACGGGGGATCTGGAAGTCCGCGCAGCTGCGCAGGATGCTGGCTGATGCCGGGCTCGAGATCTCCGCCGGGAAGATGTCGTCGTGGTGGGCTGGCACCCCGCCGACGATGCGCCTCGAAGAGCTCGACGTGCTGTGCGCCGTGCTCGAATGCACCCCGAACGACCTGATGACACCCGAGCCGGACAAGGTCGCCGCGCGCCGTCCCCGCAACACCGACGCAGCCAACGGCAACGGCGGAAATGGGGATGGCGATCCGAACGGCAACGGCGGCACGCCACCCGCGGTCACACCGCGGCTCGGCAAGCCCCGCTCGACCCCACCGCTGTAGCCCGCACCCCCATCGCCCACGGACACGACGAGCACGAGACGATCGGGATGCCCGCGCCCGGCCCCAACGCGGCGTTGCGGCTGCCGCCCAAGTGCAATCAGTGCCAGAGCAACCGCGTCGCGTGGACCAGCCCCAGAGTCGACTTCTGCTATCCGTGCCTGCCCGGCGGCCCATTCGCAGCTCCACCGTGCAACCGCTGCCGCGCCCGCACCGACTACTTCAGTCAGGGTCTGTGCAGCCGGTGCCATCCCCGCAGCGCCGAGCACATCGGGTATTGCAAGGGCTGCCTGGCTTGGGGCGTCTACCCCCGTCACAACTGGACCTGCTGGTCCTGCCGCTGGTGGCAGACGCACTACCCGAAGGGCACCTGCGCCTACTGCGGCCGCGCCAGCCACGTCAGCGACCGACAAGCCTGTCGCCTGTGCCTCGAGAATGCCCGCCTCGAGCAAGGGCCCGCCCGTGCCCCGACCTGGCCAGCGCCAACAACGACAGCCAGCAGTTGTTCTTCGCCAACATGGTCTTCAAGCGGCGCGTGACACCGCTGCCCGACTACGTCCGCTGGGATGGCCGTTGGTCGAAGAAGAACAAGAACCAGCTGCCCTACCAACCTGGCACCAGCTTCGATGACGATGCGCTTGAGCAGCTGGTCCTGTTCGACATGGACCCCGACCCCGAGGTGCTGCGCCAACGCCTCCTGGTCGAGGACAGCGAACTGACCCGGTACTACGCGGATATCGTCGCCGACCACGCCCGCCGCTACGGCTGGAGCGTCAGGCAGCGCAATGCCGTGATCCAGTCCCTGCGGCTGCTGCAGATCCTGCGGCCTACTCCCACCGCGAAGGTCCGCGCCAGTGACGTCGTGTCCTTGCGCCGATACGACGGAA
>NZ_ML142888.1:2577-3616 GCF_004138495.1 Phytoactinopolyspora endophytica | reverse complement strand
CACCTCCACCCTCGACGTCCTCGCCGAAGCCGGGCTCCTGATCAAGGACGTCCCGACCCGGGTCGAGAGGTACTTCAACGCCAAGTTCATCGAGTCCGGAGCGCTCCCGGACACCATGCGCGAGCACCTCCAGCTGTGGCTTCAAATCATGCTCGGCGGATCCCGACACGCGCCACGCCAACTGCCCCGCGAACCCGAGACAGTCGAGCTCCACATCCAGGGCCTCGCGCCCGTCGTGCAAACGTGGGTCGACGCCGGGCGCCAGTCGTTCGCCGAGATCAGCAAGGAGGACGTCCTGGCCGCCCTCGCTGCCCTGCCGGCCGGCACCAGCCAACGCCACTTCGCCGAGAACGGCCTGAAGTCGCTGTTCAAGATCCTCAAGGGCCGCCGACTCGTCTTCACCAACCCCATGCGCGGCATCGACCTCACCCGCGTCGCCACGAACCTTCCGCTGCCGCTGGACCCCGCAGTGATCCGGGCCGAACTGGACTCGCCGAACCCGGCCGTCGCGCTCGCCGTCGCTCTGGTGGCGTTCCACGGCCTGACCGGCAAGCAGGTCCGCGAGCTGCAGCTGACCGACATCGTCGACGGACGGCTCCACCTCGACCGCCGCGACATCCCGCTCGCCGCACCCGTCAGGACCCGGCTCGCGGCCTGGCTCGACCACCGCAACCGAACCTGGCCGGCCACCGCGAACCCACACCTGCTCATCAACCGACGCACCGCGCCGCGCCTCGTCCCCAGCGGCCCGTCCTTTCCCTGGAAGGAAAGCCGTATCCGCCCACGGGCCCTGCGCGAAGACCGCATCCCGCACGAGATCCACGCCACCGGCGGCGACGTACGCCGCATCTACGACCTCTTCGGACTCAGCGTCGAAGGCGCCACCCGCTACATGAAGACCGTCGAGCACCCCGACCTGAGGAACGAGGATCAGCCTGGCACCCGGCCATGACCGTGTCCTTACGTACCGCGCGGCGCGGGTCGAGAGCTGTCGCAACATCCTCACGCCACGGATAAGCAACCGCGGCGCGCACGATTC
>NZ_ML142888.1:306-2509 GCF_004138495.1 Phytoactinopolyspora endophytica | reverse complement strand
CTCTGGCGCTGCTGACTTTGGTCACGGGCCGCAGCGTGGCGGCTCAGCGTCCCCGCATCCCCCCCGAACCGTCGAATGGCGGGGGGACGTGGCGCCCCGCGCCGCGTTTACGCAGGTCAGGCAGCGTCCCACCGAAACTTCAAGGAGATACGAGAGCCGATGGCTCGAGTTGTGGAGGTGTCGAGATGCAGCGAATCTTGACACCTCGCTGTCAAGGTCAAGATTCACTCAATGAGTAGACATTCGAGGGCATCCGAAGGCGCTTCAGAGCAGTCTGCTCGCACTCTTAGTGGGCCACGCGCGCATCTGGGCGACGATCCAACCGACGAACGTCGCCTCGACTCGCACCGTGCTAACCCACGGGATACGTCTTCGTCCGCAGCGATCCTGACGCCAAAGGCATCCTCGACTACTACCTCCACGTCAGCGGCGACCCGAGTTGACGAGCACCTCAGGCTCGGCCTACCGACCTGGGATCGGCCGGAGCTTGAACATCAGGATGCCGAGATACTTGTTCATCACCTCCTGCTTGTGCGGGAAGCGCTCGGCGGCTTCGGCGGGCATTCGCGGCTCGACTGCGGTCTCCATCCACAGCCCAGCCGCGCTGAAGGTATTCAGCAGGTCCGACATCGTGTACGGCCGCTTGGTCAGGGTCACCTGGTCGTTCCAGTTGCGGTGCCAGTAGGCGAACGACTCGGTGGCGAAGTACTCCTCCCCCAGCAAGGTCCCGTTCTCCTCCGCCCGTTCGATCGCATACCGGACCGGGTGAGTCCTGGTCAGCAGGATGAAGCCGTCCCCGGTCAACATCTCGCGCGCGATCTGCAAAGCCCGGACCGGATCCGCGGCGTACCCGAACGACTGCAGGAACAGGATCCGATCGAACCGCCGGCCCGCGAGCCCCGGCACCGCCGCCAGATCGGAGAGATCACCCTCGATGAGCTCGACGCCCAGCGGCGGCGTGATGAAGTTCCCGCTGATATCCACGCCGACCGACGCGGCGGCCCCGTCGCTGGCCAGCTGTGCGATCTTGGCACCGTTGCCGCAGCCGGCGTCCAGGATGGCGAGTCCGGTGACTTCGCCGAGGAGAGCGCGCTGCGCAGGCCACTCAACGAGTCGATCCAGGGAGTCCTCGCGGGCGCGCGCCTGCTCGAAGCCGGACGAGAGCGTCTGCCATGGACGGCTCAAGTCGCCGCCGGCGGCCCTCGCAGTGTGAGTTTCCGAGTTCTCCTCAACCATGAGCTAATGATGCCGGATGACCGAGCCCTCTCGCCTGGTCACCTAAAGAGCCGCCGCCAATTGCGGCACGCCGGTTGGACTCACTCTTGGGGACGTCTCCGGTTCGAGGCAGGCGCTCGCGACTCAGATACCGAACCGGCTTGTCGAGCGACTCGGCGTAGGCAATCTCCCGTCGGGTTGACTCGCCTACGTAGCCGCCCGGATCCACGATGTACACCTCGTCTGCCATGCGGATCTTTTGGAAGTGCACAGCGCCGAGCCGCCCCTTGATGTCCGCGCCATCGGCTATCCAGTCGTAGTCCGGCAGATCGGGGAGGCTGAACATTCCGAGGCTGATCACGACGCAACCTCCCATCGTGAGCTGCTGGTTGACCTCCGCGAACTCAGCCTCAAACTTGGTCGAGCCGCAGGGCGTGATGACTTTTGCCTCGCTCTCGGCCGATTGCGGCGCCTGCTGGTCCTCCATGAGGTTCATGATCGGTGAACGGCAGAACGAGCTCATCGTTGCCCCCTCGACACCGCAATCGCCTCCCCAGGGCGTCCACCGGCGCGCGACCTCGCGAGACAACGCATCTTTGACAGAGGATGCGGCCCAGGGGCGTTTCGCCAACGTTCCCCGGCGGGCGGTCATCAAGCTCCGCCACATCTCGACAGGAGGGAGTCCCGCAAGCGGATGGGCTCGCGGAGCGTGCCGGTGCGGGATACGAATGCAGCCACCAACTCCTCGCGCTGTCACCGAGCCGGTGCAGACGAAGCAGCTGGTGGTTTGCCGTTTAGGTGTCCTCGAGGGGAGTCCTCGAGGCTCGCCACCGAGCAGCACCATTCACCCTCCGAACTCCGCGCGGAGTACGGGGAGGTGTCTGCCGTGGCCAGACGCGTCAGCTGGCCGAGTCCGAACCCGGCCAGCATGCTCACTACACCCACCGCCAGCACCTCGCCGGAAGCACCATCGAAGGACGCGCCGTCC
>NZ_ML142888.1:0-204 GCF_004138495.1 Phytoactinopolyspora endophytica | reverse complement strand
GACGAGGATATCCATAGAGTTGCTTGCGCCGGGCGGAACGGTTGTGTCCCGCCCGGGAATGGGTCAACGCGTCGCCCAGGGGAAGCGCGTCGGATCGCAAGGGGCCGTTCCCACACCGCCCTGTAACCGAGCTCGTGCCTACTGCAGACGCAGTAGCCGCGACTGCCTGCGCAGAGACGACGACAGGCGCAGTTGTGATGCGGA
>NZ_ML142887.1:9993-11607 GCF_004138495.1 Phytoactinopolyspora endophytica | reverse complement strand
ATGAAGAACGCCCACCGCCACCCGGGACCCGCGGCGATCAGACCGCTGGCAGCGACGCCCAGCGAGCCCGCGACGCCGCCCACGGCTGCGAAGATGCCGAGGGCACGGTTGCGCTCCCGGCCTTCGGGGAAGGCGGCGGCCAACAGCGACAGAGCCGCCGGTGTCATGAGTGCACCCCCCAGACCCTGGAGCCCACGGGCCGTGATCAACACACCGGTGCTCTGTGCGATACCCGCCTCTAGCGATGCCGCGGTGAACAAACCGAGGCCGGTGAGCAGGATGCGACGCCGACCCAGCATGTCGGTCATCCGTCCACCGGCGAGGAGAAATCCCCCCAGCAGCATCCCGTAGGCGACAACGACCCATTGCAAACTGTCCTGGCTGACCCCGAGGTCCCGTTGAATCGACGGCAGCGCCACGTTCACGATGGCGATGTCGAGAGACACGATGGACGTGGCCGTGCACGCCAGCCCCAAGACGAGTCCCGGGCGTGCGCGCGTCTGACGCCTTCCAGCGGTGTTGGTGGGTGCCTTCACCGACGGCGCAGCAACATCGGCGGTCGTCATGCGAGTTTCGATCGATGCCATGGGTTCGATCTTTCGGGTCGCGACGGATCAGGCGTCGTACTTCGTGATCGGCCGGCCGGTGCCGGTGGTGATCAGCTGCGGCATGCTCTCGGTGATATAGAAGGTCCAGCCTCGAGAGCAGGCCTCGAAGCAGTCGGAGTCAGCCGCGGTCAGGCCCTCATGCGTGAAGTGGACCGTCGCCCCATTCGGACTCGCGGTGATGTCGAAGATGACCTTGGTGTCGGTCCACTCGTCGTGATCCTCGATGAAGGTGAGGTAGGAGTCCACAACGTGCCAGACAATCCGCTTGCCTGGCACCACCTCGGTGATGCGAAATCGGGCGAACCGGATGCCATCATTCAACTTGGCCGCCTCCCCCGCGTATGTGCTGTCGTCGGTGAAGACGAACTCGTCGTGCAGGGCTGCGGTGGCGCCGATGATGTTCTCGTTCCACCATCCACGCACGTTGGTGATGGCTGCGAAGACCTCGTCAGGGGTGGATTCGACGGAGGTCTTGGCGGTCATGTGCTCGGTGAGCGACATTTTTCGTTCCCTTCGCTGGTGGTTTGCCCCACCGACGAAGGAGGTCGCGCGGGATCGACATCGACCCGAAAGAATTTTCCCGTCAATCTCACGGAGACACCCGGAGCGTGGGTCAGAGCTCGCGAAGGCGCCCGGCGTAGGGGAGTGTCGGCGGTCGCGCTACGTGCTGCCCTTGATCTGATCACGCGGGCCGGTGGTGGGGTTGTCGAGGCGTATCCGCACGACACACAGGGCAAAAAGACTTCGGCATCTTTTCATGTACAACGGCACTCGAAGCCTCTTCGAGCAGGCTGGCTTCGACTACGTCCGGCCCAAGGGCAAGAACCACTGCGTGATGGGCAAGACTGTCTCGCAGGCGTAGCGGCCGGATCTCGCAGCTTTCGCCGGAAAGAGCATGCATTGCGGCCGTCATCGCGACCACAATGTCGTTCGCTAGCGCGCTCCGGTTAAGTCAGCAGGTGCGTTTGGCGCGTTGGGCTACTCTCCGGTTTGTCCGTCTACGGAT
>NZ_ML142887.1:9697-9983 GCF_004138495.1 Phytoactinopolyspora endophytica | reverse complement strand
TGATCGCTCGGCCGTCGGGCCATGGCAACTGAGCCGGCTGTCCCAGGCCGCCGTCGGCGAGCGCTTCCTTGACCAGCGCACGGGAGTTGGTCACGGTGTCCTGCCAGAGCGTGCGAATCTGCTCGGGTGTGTTGTCGGTGGTGGAGTTCCATTCCCAGTCGGGGTCGGTGTCCCAGTCCACGGTGTCCCATGGGGATCCTGGTTCCTGCCCGTGCAGGGTGTAGGTGAACCAGCCTTCCTCGACCCAGGCCATGTGCTTCATGATTCCGCCGAGGGTCATCGATGA
>NZ_ML142887.1:3951-9661 GCF_004138495.1 Phytoactinopolyspora endophytica | reverse complement strand
GTGGCGGTCTCGTTGCCGGTGAGCGGTGGCTCCGGGCGTCCCTGCTCATCCAGATCGGTCATGGGCAGCGAGCCTATCGACGGGATCGCTGCTTGGTACAGGCGATCTCCCGGGGTTCAGGGGCAGCCAGCGAGGCTCGGAGGGTGGCCTGCGGCCTCGCAGAGCGTCTGATGGACCCAAGCGACGTCACGCCATTGGGCGTTCTTCCAGCCGATTGCTGATATGTGTCATCTGGTTCGAAGCCGAGGGGGCGATGTTGTCCGGGCTGGCAGGGCGGTTGAAGACGACGGCAACGTAGTGGGGCTGGGCCTCGAACATCACGCGGCTAGGATCCTGGCGCACACCCGTCACGTCATTAGCGGTATGGCGCAACTTCTCTTCGTCCCTTGCGGGATGCCGTACCTGATCGCATCCATAGAATGGTTGCACCTGTCACACTGATCACACCCGGCGCTCTCACAACTGCGCCGGGGTTGGTGCGCCGCACCCGAGAACTAGGAGCGACGGTGGCTACTAATAGTGCGATCGAGTGGACCGAGACCACCTGGAACCCTGTCACGGGATGTGATCGTGTAGCCGCTGGATGCGACAACTGCTACGCCCTGGCACTGTCGAGACGCCTCAAGGCGATGGGCGTCGCGAAGTATCAGAATGATGGCGATCCTCGGACCAGCGGACCCGGCTTCGGCGTGACCACCCACCCCAAGTCGCTCGCTGAACCCTTCAGGTGGGGCGGATCGCGTCTGGTGTTCGTGAACTCGATGAGCGACCTGTTCCATGCCAAGGTCCCGATTAGCTTCGTCCGAGACGTTCTTGACGTCATCCGCGAGACTCCACAGCACACGTATCAAGCCCTGACCAAGCGAGCCCACAGGCTTCAGCGGATGGCCGATCGGCTCGACTGGCCTGACAACTTGTGGATGGGGGTGTCGGTCGAGTCGAGTAAGGTTGTAGAACGCATCGATCAGTTGCGCAATGTCCCCAGCGCCCGCCGATTCCTCTCGTGTGAGCCACTGCTCGGTCCCCTCCCAGACTTGAATCTCGAAGGCATCCACTGGGTGATCGTCGGAGGCGAATCGGGGGCTCGCGCTCGACCGATGGATCCGATGTGGGCAACAGAGATCCGAGACCAATGTCTTGTGGCCAACGTGGCCTTCTTCTTCAAGCAGTGGGGCGGACACACCTCCAAAGCCAACGGCCGCCTCCTGGACGGCCGAACATGGGACGAGATGCCACGACTTGCCGTGTAGTCTCGCATTTCTGGGCTGAGTGCAGCACCTTGATCGAAGGCGGGCGTCGGCGATAGGCGATCGAGCCCAGGATCTCGACTGGCAGTGAGGAGCGCGACATGCCGGGTCAGAACCCCGTGCCTTGGAAGGCGGATCCCCACACTAAGGCCAAGCACGCTCTCTACGAGCGGTACCTCAGCAAGTGGATGCCAATCATGGTCAAGGGTTGGGGAGCGAACATCACCTACGCCGAGGGATTCGCAGGGCCAGGCGTCTACCTCGACGGCTCGCCGGGCTCGCCCGTCATCGCCTTGCGGACCTTGGTTGAGAATCCCAATATCAGAACGAAGGTCAAGAACGGCGGCGTGCGGTTCGTCTTTGTCGACCTCGACCAGCGCTGCATCGACATGCTCCCAGGAGAACTGGCCAAGGCAGCTCAGCCGGTACCGCTTGACAAATTGTCCCAACACGGCGTCCAGATCGCGATCGAGAACGGGGAGTGCGAACCACAACTCGAACGCATCCTGACTCGGGTGAAGGCATGGGATCGCCCGATCCTCGCCGTGCTCGACACTTGGGGCGGCGCTGTCTCATTCGAACTGGTAAAGCGCATCGCCGGAAATCCCAGCAGCGAAGTGATCATCACCATGCAGCCGCAGTACTTCTCGCGATTCGCGGCGGTCGACGACATCACCCATGGCGACCGGGTCTTCGGTGCGAGTGGGTGGCGTGCGGTGGTGCAGCAACCATCTGAAGCGAAGGAGCGCTGGCTGTTGCAGAGATACCGCCAGACTATCCAAGCTGCCGGCTTCCCTTTCGTCCTCGACTTCGAATTGGTCGACACGCGTGGCCAGTCGTTATTCCTCGTCTTCGGGACCACGCACCCGAAAGGCCTCACCAAGATGAAAGAGGCCATGTGGGAGGTCGATGACATCGCCGGCGTCGGCTACCGAGACCCACGCGACCCGAGCCAGGAGACCTTGGCAATCGAACTGGAGCCGCACACGGCCCCGCTGAAACGCCTCATCCTGGACCATCTCAACATACTCCCGGGCCACCGGTCGCCGATCCACGAGCTTCGCAAGTTCGCGCTGTACAACACGGTCTTCAAGGAGAGCCAAGCCATGTCCGTTGTCCGCGACCTGGTGTCTAGTGGCCTACTGATGCGGGCCGACGGAGAGGCGACCGATACAGGCCTATCGTTCCAGCACGTGGTCTCGCTTCCGATCCGCCAATGAGAGTCGGTGAGGGACGAGTAGAGTCACTCCTCGAACTCGAGCGCGTCACGAAGGTCACGGAGCCGCTCCCCATCAGCGCGGGTAAGCAGGGCGGCGGCATCGTCGACGTTGCCATCACCGAGCAGCCAGGTTGTTGCCTCGTCCCACCCGGCGTCTGAGAGCCCGGAAATGGTAAGCGCCGCTCGGCGGGTCAGACGACCCCGTTCGATGAGTTGCACACACGTCTCATTCGGCACCCCGTACTCGATGGCGCCACGGATGAATGATGGGAATGTGTCGCCTAATTCACCGGCGACGATCTGCGCGCCTGACCACACCCAGCTAGCCGGATAGACGAGCTTGCCGATGTACTCGGTCGCATCCGAGATTCTCTTCGACTCGTCCTGTCCGCCGAATAGTGCCGTCGCAGCCTGGGCGACGTCGGCCATCTCAGCTAGTCGCGCGTAGCTCGCGCCCATGAGCCAGTCGGTGAAAAGCTGAATGTCGAGCTCATGGTCGGTCGAGCCCAGATGTTCAGTGTCAGCCTGGTAAGCAAACCGCGATAGTGCGTCCCACGCGTCGGCAGCCTTCGCGTTCCGGCGGAACCACAGGCCGTGCTGGAACACCTCCGGGGCCTCGAACGTCATTCTGGCTACCAGCTCCGCGACTTGCGAGGTCAAGTGCATTGTCCCTGGAAGTTGGCTCATCCATCCGTCTCGGCCGCGCTCGACTGCCAGCGATAAGCGATGTACGGCCGGGAGGGAAAGCCCGGTCAGCTGTGCAATCGAGCCCCGTGCAGTTGCGCGAAGTGGGCTACCAGCAACTGCGTATCCGTCGGTCTCGAGGTGGCACATCAACTGGTCGACGATGTAGGTGACTGTCTGTTTCTCCGAGTTGTTGCCTTGGTCGTAGCTGAACGTCTGCTCGCTCAGCGCCAGGGCCTGCCCCTCTACGTAACTAGACGGATCGGTGAGCCAGGCCAGGACCTGCGACTCGATGTCCGCGAAGTCGTTCCACTCCTCGACTGTCGCGGGACCGAGGGAGACGTTATTCAACTGGCCACGCAGCACATCCCTTGCCGAGGTCTGCCACAGCGAGTTTCTCACCAGGCCGCTGAGCATCTTCGAGTCTGAGTCGAGGATGAACACCATCCCTTCGACAGCCACGTTCGCTCGACCTGCGCGCCCGATGATGTTCAGATACAGGTCGCGCTCCAACCGCCGGCTCGGACCTGGGAAGTTCAGATGCGGGATAACCACGACACGGAACGGCATGTCGGCGCCCTCGGCGACGGTGGTCGTTGCGCACACGACACGCAGGAGCCCTCGACGTACCAGTCGTTCGATCTGCTCCAGCGCATGTGTCGGCACACCCGCGTGATGGAACGCGATTCCACTGTTCATCATCTGTGCCAGCGGGTGATTCTCACCAAGGAGCGCACGCACTTCTTCAATCGCGGTGAGAACGGTGCGCCACTGGTCGTGCGTGAGACTGGTGCGCCACTGTTCGCCCTTCACAGCGCTGCCCTTGAGAACCTTCTTCGCGAGACTCTCAGCCCGCGGTCGACTTACGCAGATTGCAAGTGCCGGCATGTACTCATCGTTCAACCGCAAGAGTAGAACAGCCGCGTCGTCGATGGCGGTCCTTCGGGGCATGCTCATGACAGTGCTCGGGTTCGCTTGGAATGCCCGTTGCTTAATGGTGCCGTCGGTCTCCCAGACCAGCTCCAACGTCCCAGTCGGTCGGCCTGATCGAGGGCTCAGTGGCTCATCGCCCAGCCATTCGCTCAGTTCCTGGCTGCCGTGCGTCGCCGCGGCTAGCCCCAGCAACTTCAGGTCTGGGTTGCGCATCCGCAACCGGGCAAGAATCAGCTCGAACCTGGGGCCGCGACCCGGGCGTCCGATGAGATGCAATTCGTCGAACACAAGGACCGAGCAGTTGTCGAGGAAGTCCGCTGCCTCCGTGTGTCCGGCCGCGGAAGAGGCGGCCAGTCGCATGAGCCCGTCGAGCCGCTCCGGGGTGCAGACGATGACGTCCGCGACGTCGTCCGACGGCAGAGCAGAAGGATCGTAGCCGCTGCCCAGGTCACGGATAGCGAGACCGGCCGCGCGCAGTCCCGGCCGCAGCTGGCGCTCCACCTGGCGCGACAGCAGTCGGTACGGAGCCACGTAGATGGCACGCGTGCCCGGGTTGCGTGTCAACGTCGCGACGATTCGGAGCTCCGCGATGAATGTCTTCCCGCTCGAGGTCGGCAAGGCAATCACCCGCGTATCGTCCAGGGTCGCACCGGCGGCGATCGCGGCCATCTGCGCCGGGAACAGCGCTGGTACCGGCACAGCTGACAAATAGCCCTCCAGCGCATCGGACTCGAACACGGGGTCCGATCCACGAAGCACAACGGACGGTGCTGCGACCCTCACTGCCTCAGACCACGCGATAAGGGCATCGAAGTACGCGAGCCCAACGCCATCCCCCCGAGACAGCGCGCGGTTGCGCGCCTGATAGACGAACTCATCTCCGGGCGAGCTGAGGACAACGCGAAGGGCGGTCGCCGCGACGATGTCATCAACGTGCTGCGGCGTTCCAGCTAGTCGGTCCTCCGCAACACCGCCGCGGCCAATCCCGAGACGTTCGTTCAATGCCTGTAGAGCTTGCTGCCGGTGACCACGTACTGAGTCCGCGAACGCCGACAGCGTCAACGTCCAGTAAGGTCGCTCCAACTCGAATGGGCGCGAGGCCGCGTCTAGTCTTTCCGCGAGCAGCGAGAGTCGCGCGAATTGTCCGTCAGCAGCGAGCACCCGTACGCACATCAACAACACGGCGACCGAATCATCACCCGATTCTTCGACTGTAGCGACCGCGATCGAAATCACTGTCTCCACCTGGTCGACGCTCAAATCCTCAAAAGACAATGACCTGTCGACTGAATCGGTGGCGAGAAGCTGAAGGAGGCGGTTCCGGTTCCGTGCCACCACATCCGAACCCACCAGCGCACCAAGAGCGGCGCTTACCCGGGCCCGCTTCAACTCCCGCCGAGCGGCGTTGAAATCGGGCGCCATCACGGACACCTTGTGTGCACGGTCGCCAACCCAGGGAAGGTGATAACGCGGAAGCGATGGCTACCGGTGACTGTCGGCAGGTTCACCAGCTGGGCGAGCATGTCGGCCTTGAGTACCGGGTCAATCACGGCTACTCCCGACAACCCGACGAGCGCGGCGTCAGGGAAGTCAGCGAGGAACAGGAACGCCCGTTTCGCATCCCCGG
>NZ_ML142887.1:425-3759 GCF_004138495.1 Phytoactinopolyspora endophytica | reverse complement strand
GTGCGGCTCTGGACCAGGGTGAGGCGGTACCTGTGGCTCAGGGAAGCGTGGGATCTTCTAGGCCTGCGAGGAACTGGTCCGCGGCGTCGTCATCGACCAGTGAGTTGTCCGCCACCATTGCAGCGCTCGTCGCTTGGCACGGGTGTCTCGGAAGGCGTACCAGGCTTCGAGCAGCTCCGGGTGCTCGCCGTGCAGCGCGTCCTTGAAACGGCGGAAGGCGCCCTTGCCTTGGAAGGCGCGGCCGAGTCTGCTCGCGGCCTCTTCGTCGCTGATCGTCTCAGCGAAGTCGGCCATGTCTTGGTACCAGATGTAGGAGGGGAGAGGATCGATGACGACCAGGTCTAACTCGTCGAGTTCGACCGGTGTCTGGCCGTCGATCCCGGTGTCCTCTGTCCAGAAGACGATCTCTCCGGTGCGTGGATTGAGCAGCCAACGGTGCTCGTAGTCGGTCTGGTCTGAGAGTGCGTTTGCGATGTCTTCGAGATCGAGTTTGTCCAGCTCAAGCATCCATCCACGATAAGCCTGCCCTGACGAACGCGATCACGCCGGGAGATCAACTGCGCTCCAGGCGACGTCGTCGCGCGCACTAGGGCCAACGGATGCGGCCACGGTAGCCGTCATGCTGTCTACGCAGAACGTCAGCCTGCACGTGGGGCTCGTAGGGCTGGCCGAACAGCGGCATGAGAGCGCGTTCAGCCTTGCTCATCGCGGCCGAGATCTTGGGGCGATCCGCTGCGTCTTTCGCGGAATGACCGCCGTTCAGAGTCGTGCCGGTATCCCAGAGTGATTGGAGGAGTCCGACATGCAAGGGCACGACGCCGGTCCTCATGCCGTCATCAACGTACTTGCGCCTGCCTAGTTCTGTTGTGGGTCCGTCCGATCATCCGGCGATGCCTTGGCTGACCTTCGAGCCCTCTCCTCGTCCAGCAACGTCCTGGCTACTCGAACGCGGTTTTCCCAAGTGGACTCAAGATCGTAAGCAGGCTGGAGCCGTTCGTCCTGGTCTAGCGGCAGAAGGTGCTCGATGGCGAAATCGACGCCGATGAGTGGTTCAACCGCCGACATATCGAGGGGTGGAGGTCCCGTGTCGTCCACCCGACTCAATCTTGCCAGCACATCTTCCACGGACCATCCCGCCTTCGACGCCGTTGCAGCACGGAGCCACTCGCGCATCTCATCATGATCGAGCCAGCGCCACGCCCAGATGACTCGCCACATCTCATCACTCAGCGAACTGAGCCCGTCCTTGCTCGCGTCGAAGTATTCACGAATGATGGCGCGTGTCTCTCGAGCGGCGGCGTCGAGCCATTGGATTGCCTTCTTCCCCTTATCGGTGGATGAACCGTGTTGAGCCTTGCTGACGATCGTCGCCACGAGGGCAACCCCCTCGGGCGCTGCAGTCATTCGACGCAGAAGCCTCGGCCCTTCGCTCGCTGCCACATCTGGCAGCAGATCCGATGCCAAGAGTTGGACGAATCGGCGGGGGTCCAAGAATGCCTCGCCGCCGGCTGGCAGATCGGCATAGAGATCGGCTAGGAACACCAGCAGGGCAGCAGCCGGCGCTCGCCCCTGCTCTTGCTCAGAGCCGAGCTTCCTGCAAACGCGCGCAGCGTCGGAGAGAAGCTTCGAGCGAAGTTCATGAGTCGCATCCGACTGTTTTCCGTTCGCCAGACTCTCTAGGGCCTCTCTGACGATCGAGTCCGCGATATCCTCAGAGGGCACGCCGAAGGAGAAGTAGCGATCGAAGTAGTCGACATGGCCGACGCCACGCCGAAGTCGAACATCTTCCAGCCACTCACCGGCGTACTCCGTGTTGTCCCTCGCTGTACGAATAGGGAGGAACAACTGAGCGAGGACCGCGAGCACGCCGTCGATGTTCTCGTCCGCCACACCAGACCTACGGAGTCGGTCTGTCCACTTCTCAAGAGCTGCCTGATGCGTCTCCTTCTGGCTCGTGGTCGGAAAGACATCGAAGTCAGACCGTGTTAGCGCGTTCCTGTGTGTCTGTAGCGTTGAGTAGAGCTCAGGCTCGGCAGTCCGAACCCAAGACAGGAGCAAGAAATCGACAAAGTCGGCTTCTTCACCGAGCAAGACGTACAGAGCCTCCACCTGGGCGAAGTACCGATTGATCGCTCGTGGCGTCATCAAGCGTCGCCTGATGTGATTGTGGAATGCTGTGCGGAAGCGGTCAAAGTTCTGGTCGTCGAGGGCGATCGCGTTTTCGTCGAGCACGTGGTTCAAACACGCGTCCACCATTCCGAGGGCCTGTGACTCGCGCAGGATCGGAAGGTCCAATCGGACCTGAATGATCTTCTCCAGATAATCACGTGCTCGACGCTTGTCGGTTGATGCCGAATGAGGAACGAGGTTGGTTCGTGACAAGATATCCAAGAGGGTCGATTCGTCGTAAGAAAGCAAGTAGTAGACGTGAGGTAGACGCCCTACGAGACGCACAAGTTTGAAGACTAGAAGGAGTTCTTGGGGCGTGAGGCGGTCAAGGTCATCCATGATTAACAAGATCGGCCTGCCCAGTTGGCGAAGCGTATCCTCGGCGGCAGCCTTCAACGCGTTGGCGTTCTGGTCGCCGGCGATGGCGTCACCGGCGGCTTTCACGGCGTTCTCTGCGCTGACGCCTGGAACGAGGCCCATAAACGGCGCGATGGACTTACCGAATTCGCCCAGCCGCCTCCGAGCATCTGACCATTTCGCGTCGCGGGGGAGGACCCCGCGGAGCTCCTGGAAGAAGCCGTTATGCAAGGACTCGACGTCTCCGTACGTCCATGGGTTGAAGGTGGCGACAAGCCAATGGGAGTCATGCTCGCCCTGAGGGGTTGCCTGATCGCTCTGCTGGAGCTTGCGCGCGACCATGTCGAGCACGCTCGACTTTCCTGAGCCCCATGCACCGATAAGCGCCATTACGCTCGACTCGCTTTGGCCGCGCACACGATCGAGAAGTCGGGCTACGTGGCCCGCGTAATCGTCTCGGCCCAGGCGGTCAGGAGCCTCGGGCGATCCATCGATCGGGTCGTCAGCGAAGAGGGTTGCGTGTGGCATCATTCTCCTTCGAGCGTCAACTCAGTGATCAGGCTAGACGACTGCGCCGCAGTTGCAACCTGAGCTGCGTCGGCGTCTTCCCTCGCCATGCGATAAGTATGAATTGGTGTCGCCGACTCTCAGTCCTTCTGGGCGCCATGGACGCACCCTTCACGATGAGTTCACGGCTGACGACAGGAGCTCACATGCCCGCGTCGTAGGCGGTGAGGAAGTGGATCCCGTCACTGTCGAGGTTTCGCCGGGCACGGTCATAGTGCTCGGTGGTGCGCCGGTCGGCGTG
>NZ_ML142887.1:0-382 GCF_004138495.1 Phytoactinopolyspora endophytica | reverse complement strand
CCATGATCTGGCCTCGTGCAACGGCACGTCCGCGTCCAGGGTGTTGGTGATCGCAGCGAGTGCGGGCTGATGCGGCGGATGATGCCGTCAGCCTTGGCGATCCGGAGGACCATCCTGCAGCAGTCGAGTCGGTCGATCGGCTTACCTGAGATAGGCTCTGAGCACCAGTGGCCCTCCCTCCGCTCCCCGCGGCAAGGCTCGAGGACCCGCAGGACCGGGAAGGTCAGCGGGAGGGTGGCGGCTTGCTGCCCTTGCCCACCAAGTACAGGACCCGGTTTCGGCGGAGCGGCTCGCGGTTGTCGACGACGGGTGAAGAATGACCCCGTAGCGACGGTTGAATTTTGACCCCCTGGCGGCACCCTGGCTTTAGTCGAGCCGGGGA
>NZ_ML142886.1:8972-15110 GCF_004138495.1 Phytoactinopolyspora endophytica | reverse complement strand
GCGGACTTGGTTGCCGTCGGGGTCGGCGAGTCTCCAGGAGACTGGTTCCAGAACGTTGGAAAGTAGAGTGCCGCCTGCGGCGCTGGCTGATCTTGCATGGAACTTAGAGGGCTCCGGGAGCTGCGAGTTTCCGCCGGCGTTGGGCGCGCGTGACATGCCCGGACGACGAGGAAGCTGCACATCGCGCGTTGACGTAGGCGAGCACGATCACGGCCAGCTATCCGCTGATGCAATAGGTCCTGCAGCATGTGCTCGCGCTGTACTCCAGCACGTCCAGGCCACGACATATCCCGATGACTTGATCCGCGCATTCGCCATTGCGCAGCCGCCGTTGGCCGACGTTCTGCGTCAGGCCGTGGACACGTTGCGAGATGCAGTCTCGTTGATGCCGGCCGGGGGAGATGTCCGTGGCTGGCCCAAGCCCATTGAGGCATGGGAGCGGGAGAACCTCAGGCTCGCCGATTCGCTGCAGCTGTTCCTTGACGTCCTCGCGGCTGCGCGAAGCCCTGAACCGTTGACGGCCGAAGAGCTCGATGAGCTTCGTCGTCAAGGGGAAGAGCTGATGCTGTCTGTGACTGGGATCAGGCCCGCCTACATGGAGCCCGCTGTCCTGCGTGAGCACTGGATGTTCGTGCGAGAGATCGAGCCCGCGCTCAAGCGGCTCCGCGAGCAAGGGGGCGTAGCGAACGCCGAGAGCTGGTACGCCTGGCTCATCTGAGTCTCAGCCGAGCCACCCTTTGGGCGTGGAGTCCGCCGTCGGCGCTGGTGTCGGTAAATTGGCGAAGTGGCACGCGCTTGGGTGGCCGTGGTTGAAGCGGTCGATGAGCTCAGGGGTCTCGATGGCACATCGTTCTTCAGCCTTCCAGCACCGTGTGCGGAAGCGGCATCCCGACGGGGGATCCATCGGGCTGGGGACATCACCTTTCAGGATGATGCGGTGCGTGTGCTCACGCTGCTCTGGATCCGGGACGGGCACGGCGGACAGGAGCGCTTGGGTATACGGGTGCGTCGGACTGTTGTAGACCTCGTCAGCCGTTCCGGTCTCGACGATGTGGCCCAGGTACATCACCGCTACCCGGTCGCAGATGTGCTTCACGACTGAAAGGTCGTGGGCGACGAACAAGTATGCCAGCGAGAGCCGGTCCTGCAGCTCCTCGAGGAGGTTAACCACCTGTGCCTGGATGGAGACATCGAGGGATGAGACCGGCTCATCGAGGACGAGCAGCTTGGGGTCGAGTGCGAGGGCCCGGGCGATGCTGATGCGCTGGCGTTGTCCGCCGGAGAACTCATGCGGGTAGCGTGTGGCGAGCGCCGGATCGAGCCCGACAAGTTGGAGGAGTTCGTTGACGTGCTCGTTCCGGTCGGACGCCTTCTTGTGCATGTGGTGAACCTTGAGTGGTTCGGCGACGATGGAACGGACCGTCATGCGCGGGTCGAGGGACGAGAACGGATCCTGCAGGACGATCTGCATGTTCCGCCGTTGATGTCGAAGGCCACCCTTGCCGAGTGTTCGTAGGTCTTTTCCGTTGAAGAAGATGTGCCCATCGGTTGCCTCGACCAGGCGAAGGACGGCCAGAGCCGTGGTGGACTTGCCGCAACCGGACTCGCCGACCAGCCCGAGCGTCTCACCAGCGGCAATACTGAAGCTGACGCCGTCCACGGCAGACACCTCGCCCAGCTTCCGGCGCAAGATGGTGGACTTGACCGGGAAGTGCACGGTGAGATCCTCGACCCGCAAGACCTCTTGTCCTGGTGCGGGCCGAGGCTCGATCTTGCTGTCTGGAACCATCTCCAAAGACACCATCAGGCGTCCACCTCCTGTCCGTGCTCGGAGTCCGCGGATGTGTTCGCATGCTGCGTTCCGCCGTCGCCGTTGGTGACGGCGGACGTATCACCGTCGTCGTCCTCTTGGGGTGCGGACTCCGAATCCAGCTCGTGCGAGAAGTGGCAGGCCGACGTATGACCGCGGACCTCGAGGTCGACGAGCTCGGGTATCTCGGTGCGGCATCGTTCGCGTTGGTGGGAGAGGAAGCAGCGTGGGTGGAACGCACAGCCCGGCGGCGGATACACGAGGTTGGGCGGGGAGCCCGGGATCGTGGCCAGGTGCTCCGTCTCAACATCGATGCGTGGCAGGCTTTCCAACAGGCTGACCGTGTAGGGGTGGCGTGGGTTGCGGAACAGCTCGCGGACTGGGGCGGACTCGACGATCTTGCCCGCATACATCACCAGGACCCGGTCAGCGAGCTCGGCGATCAGCCCGAGGTCGTGGGTGATGAGGATGAGAGCTGCGTCGGTCTCCTGCTGTGCGAGCTTGAGGAACTCGAGAACCTGCGCCTGGATGGTGACGTCCAGGGCTGTGGTGGGCTCATCGGCGATGAGCAGCTTGGGTTGGTTGGCCATGGCCATGGCGATCATGGCGCGTTGGCGCATGCCGCCGGAGTACTCGTGGGGGAACTGCTTGTAGCGTGCCATGGGACGGGGGACGCCGACCATGCCGAGCAGCTCGATGGCGCGTGCGCGGGCTGCTCTGCGAGAGATGCGGCGGTTGTGGACACGGATGGCTTCGGAGATCTGGTTTCCGATGGTTTTGACCGGATTGAAGGAGGTCATTGGGTCCTGGAAGATCATCGCGATCTGCCGACCACGGATGCGCCGGAACCTGCGCTCGGACAGCTCCAGCAGGTTCTGGCCTTCGAAGGTGATCGGGCCGCCAGAGATCGTCACTGGGGGAGAGGGGTGCAGCTTGAGCAGCGAGCTCACGCTGACGCTCTTGCCGGAGCCGGACTCGCCGACGATGCCGAGGATCTCACCGGGATAGATATCCCAGCTGATACCCCGTACCGCTTGGACGGTGCCGGTCTCGGTGGCGATCTGTGTGGTCAGATTCCGAACAGACAGGAGAGGCTGCCCGGCAGCGGCGGCGTCCGCCGGTTTCAGCTTCACTGGCGCGGCCATAGGAGCTGCCGAAGGTCGAGTGCGTGCCACCGAGGATCTCGGACGCAGTGCCGAGAAAGGCGAGCTTCGGTGAAGCTAGCGTTGTGACCGTCCCGAGGCGCGATGATCGCGGCTATACTTTGGGTGAACGTCGGACGAGTGGCATGGGCAAGCATCGTACCCCTCCCATCGAGTCCACGCCGGGCGCGTGAACAGGGATGTTACTATGCGTGAATAGTTGTCACGCTGCGTCAGACGATGTTACGTTCCATGCGAGTGAGTATGTCGAGTCCTCGAGCTCGGCGAGCTACTCGCGTGAATTGGTCCAGTGTTCCAGCTCAAGAAATATATTGTTCACCCAATGCTAGTTGGCGAATGTTGAGATCGTCAATCTGTCGAGGTCACTAGGCCTTCGATCTATGAAGCCACTACAAGCTGCAGTCACAGTCAATTCGACATGTCACATTGGGTGCAAAACCACGCCACGTGCTGCGATATGGCTGATTAGGTCGATGAAGGCATGTCTAGTGCGACGGCTTCTGGCTCATGTACGGGCTGCGTTAGACAGGCATGGCGGGGTGGGATAAATCGGCAGAAACGCGGGCTTTCGCGGCGGAGCGCGCTAGTCCGCGGACCGAATTGTTGAGTGTATTGCACTGTATGGATTGATCTTCCGTGTCGCACATGACTCTTTCGACATGCAAACAAGTGCCATGGAAGGCACAATTGAGACACCACGGGACAGATGGAAGGGAGCACCCTTCATGTGCGACAGTTCAGCCGACGCAGGCGACAAGTTCATCACGAGCCTGGGGGTCCGCCTGCGGGACCAGCGGCTGCGCCGGCAGCTGACACTGCAGGAAGTCGAGCGTCTGACTGGCGGATCCATTAGATATACCGTCCTAGGATCGTACGAGCGTGGAGAGCGTACCCCAGGTATTCGTCGTATCATGCAGTTGGCCGACCTTTACCGCGTGCCAGTTGAGACGCTGCTCCACAGCCCCGAAGAGCTAAGCAGGCGAACACAGCGACGAGAGCGGTTCGAACACGAGCGAAGGAGGGCCGCGTTCCGCCTCGACAGTCTTCAACAGGCCCCGGAGGAAGCCAATGTGCTCGCGCAGTTCGTCGAAGGCGTTCGGGACGTGCGCGATGAGTACAGCGGTGACATCTTGACGATACGCACTGACGACGTCATGACCATGTCAACGATCTACCGGACCAGCCTTTCCGATCTGTGGCAGCGGATGACCGAGTGGGGCGTGCTCGCACACAGCCGATAGACCAGCTTCCAACCCCTCGCACGCCTTCGGCCTGTCGCTGAGACGCAGAGGAACTCGCCTCCTGGTCACCGGTTCGGCGGCCGACCAGCGTTGACAGTGTGGATGCGCGGTGAGCACGCGCATCAATCCGTTCTGGACGCGCTGATGGAGCGCCGTCAGAAGCGCGGCTGATTTGGGAGGCGTGGCTACCTATGAAGACGGCAATCCTAGGTACCGGGGCGTATGTGCCTGAGCGCGTGTTGACCAACGCGGAGCTAGCCGAGAGACTCACGGTTGCTGAGGAGTGGATCACCGAGAAGACACGCATCAAAGAACGGCGTGTGGCCTCACCGGATGAGGCCACCTCCGATATGGGTAGTGTCGCCGCTCAGCGTGCCCTCGACGCGGCCGAGGTCGACGCCGCCGATGTGGACCTTGTCGTTCTGGCGACATCGACGGGCGATCAGCCGATGCCGGCGACTGCGTGTCTGGTCCAGGCCCGGATCGGCGCTCTCAGGGCTGCGGCGTTTGATATCGACGCCGTGTGCACGGGTTTCGTGTACGGGCTTGTCACGGCGGACAGCATGCTCAAGTCGAATCCGGAATTGCGCACGGCGCTCGTTATCGGCGCAGATACCTACTCACGGATATTGGACTACACGGACCGCCGTACCGCCATCCTGTTCGGTGACGGCGCCGGTGCGGTGGTGCTAGGGAAAGCGAGTCACGGTGAGGGCCTATTGGCCAGCACGTTAGGTTCGGACGGCACCAGATCCGAGTACGTCCAGATCATGGCCGGTGGGAGCAGGAGACCCCCGAGCGTGGAGACCGTTGAGTCCGGCGGGCATTACTTCAGAATGAGAGGCCGTGACGTCCGCAACCTGGCGGATCGAGTGTTCCCGGCCGTTGTATCGGATCTTCTGACCGCTGCACGCCTGGATCTCTCAGACATCGACATGATCGTTCCGCATCAGGCGAATGGAGCAATCCTGGAGGACCTGGCGGAAACCTTGAACCTCGGTCCTAGGCAGATGCATCTGACAGTTGAGCACTACGGGAACACGGGCGCAGCCTCAGTTCCTATCACGCTCGACGATGCCGTACGACATGGCTTGGTGTCGACCGGAGAAACGATGGTCCTCGTCGCGTTCGGTGGCGGGATGACGTGGGGAGGGGCCGTAGTGAGGTGGACGGCGCCCTCGCCGGAAGGCTTGCGGTGACGATGACTTCGGACGGTCTGCTTGCCGGCCGTGTAACCGTCATCACCGGCGCGAGCAGGGGAATCGGCGTGGAACTGGCACACGCGTGCGCCACCGAAGGCTCACGGCTCGGCTTGCTCGCCAGGAGCGCTGTGCCCTTAGAGGATCTTGCGAGGGAAGTGCCAACGGAGGCGTTGCCTGTCTCATGTGACGTGTCTGATGAGGCGTCCGTCGCTGGAGCGTTCGCGCGCGTCGCGCAGCGGTTCGGCGTGATTGATTCCGTCATTGCCAATGCCGGCATAGCACCGCAGTCCCATCGGGCACACAAGATGGATCTGAAGGGCTGGAACCAGATCCTCAATGTCAACCTCACAGGAACATTCCTGACAGCGCGTTATGCCCATCGATACCTGGCGGCATCTGGACGTGGGCGGCTCGTCACGGTGTCGTCGGTCATGGCGAGATCACCTCGCAGAGGGATCAGCGCTTATGTGGCATCCAAAGCTGGGATCGAGGGCTTGACCAGAGCGCTCGCAGTGGACTGGGCCACCGACGGCATCATGGTCAACGCGGTGGCGCCTGGATTCTTCGAGATCGGCCTCGGCACCGACTTCGCGTCGTCGGACGTACTACGCGATCAGATCGTCAGCCGCACTCCCATGGGACGCTTCGGCAGGACGGCGGACTTAGCGGGCGCGGTTGTGTATCTCGCCGGTGACACTGCGGGCAGTGTCACCGGTCAGACT
>NZ_ML142886.1:5262-8936 GCF_004138495.1 Phytoactinopolyspora endophytica | reverse complement strand
TCGGTCGACGGCGGATACGGCTTGGGCTGACCGCGGACAACGTGGATTAGACGTAGCTCACTGAGCATTGAAGTGGGGGGTGCGTTTCGCACGAAATGCGTCCATGCCTTCGCTGAAGTCGGGAGCGCGCGACTGCTCGGCCAATGCTTCTAGTTCCATCCTCAGAGACTCGGCGAAGGCGTGGTTGAGTCCCTCGTCAACGAGCCGCTTCATGTGGGCCAGACCCGTGGAGCTCTTGCCCGCAATCTGCTGAGCGATAGCCTCGGCACGAGCCTCTAGCTCGTCGTCTGCGACGACCTCATTGACGAGTCCCCATGAGGCCAGGCTTTCGGGCGGTGGGAAGGTGCCGGTGAACTCCAGGTACTTGGCGACGATAGGACCTGCAATCCGAGCCGTGCGCGTCGCGCCACCCGCTGCGGGAACCAGGCCGAAGTTGGCGTGCGCATCTCCGATCCGTGCGCCCTTCGCGGCGATGACAACATCGCATGCCAGCATGAGTTCCAGTCCGCCTGCAGCGGCCACGCCGTTGACGGCAGCGATGACCGGCTTCGCTACAGCCGGGATTCGTTCGATAGTGCGACCGATCCGTTCGATCAGGTTCAGGAACCGTTGGCTGTCGACCGAGCCGTCCGATCGCGTTGCAGACTTGAGATCGGCACCTGCACAGAACGCGTTGGAGACGCCCGTAAGGACGACCGCGCGGGTCGACTCGTCCTGCTCGACATGGTCAAACGAGGTGTTCAGTTCGTCCAACAGTTCGTGGTTCAAAGCGTTCATGGTGCCAGGGTGGTTGATGCGTATCCACGTCACAGCGCCGGATTGGTCGAGCGAGACTACTGTGGTCTGGGGAGGGCTCTTGCTTGGCGAGGACACAGGGCGGCTCCTTTGGCTGAGGTGGATGTGACGATGGGTCAGATGAGACGTATTCCAGCATCGAGAGGGAGAGTCGCGGCGTTAAGATATCGGTTCTCTACGACATGCCTGGTCAGCGACGCGAACTCGGCAGGATCGCCCGCTCTGTGAGGGTAGAGTGTCAACGATTCCATACGAGAGGTGATCTTTTCCGGCAGGCCAGCGTGCATTCCCGTCCGAAAGATGCCGGGTGCGATTGTTAGCACGCGTATTCCGTGATCGGCGAGATCCCGAGCGGCCGGGAGCGTGAGTCCGATAACGCCGGCCTTGCTCGCAGAGTAGGCAACGTGGCCGCGTTGTCCTTGCAGTGCCGCAACAGATGAGACGTTGATGATGACTCCACGTTCGCCTTCCCTGTCTGGTTCGTTCCCCACCATAAGCGCCGCAGACTGGCGCATGACATCGAACGTGCCGATGAGGTTAACCTCGATCGCTCTTCGGAAATCGGCCAAAGGCAAGGCTCCGTCGGAGCTGACAACCTTCCCCGATGTAGCAACACCTGCGCAGTTAACACACACGTTCACGGTGCCCAGTTCACGTTCGATTGCCTTGAAGGCTCGGCTTACGGCGTCGTGGTCGGAAACATCAACACCCATGGGTAAGACATCAGGACCGATATCACGTGCGGTCTTCTCTGCCGCCTGCTCATCGATATCAAACAGAACGATGCATGCACCCGCACGGGAGAATTCCTGCGCGCTGGCCCGTCCCATGCCCGATGCGCCGCCGGTCACGAGGACAACGGATCCCTCGATTCGCATCTGCTGTTCCTCTCAGTGGGTCTACCGTGGTCGAAAAGCCGCTCAGCATGGCCTCCTTACGCGTTCTTGGGCACGGCTTCGTCTTTGATGCGGCTGGTTGTGACGGCACCTGGATGTCGGGGAGATTCGGTAGCGGATGCGAGTGCTGTCATACACGCGGCGATAGAAGTAAACGCTGGACTAGGCGAGGAATAGCACCGGGTATGGTGCAGAAAGATACGACTCTCGCGATGAGGGCTCCCCTACCACCAACTGTCGACCGCTTCTGAACGCTCTTTGGCGCGGTGCGAGCGATGATTCTTGTGTCCATGACCAGATCATACCGCGGCGTACCGCGGTATGAAGTTACTATTTCTGTACACCTTCGGCGTCAGCGATGCCGAACCGAATCTACGAAAGGGTCACGAGGCTTTGGCGCAGGCCAGAGCCACATCGCCATGCGCCCTTGTCGATGTATACGAGTCGTCAGTGAAGACTGAGCGTGGTGGATCACGCCTCCTATGCGAGCTGCGGGAAGACGAAGTAGCAAGAGGTGTGTGTCGCTGATCTTCCGATGCGAAGGATGTTGGACTGGTGCGTGAATACGACGCTGTTGCCGACAGGACAGCTGAGCTCCCGCCGCTGATACCGCAGCCGGTCAGGGGCGAGCTGACTGGTGCAGAGATACCGGTGGGACGACTGGCCGTGACGAAGATGCCTTCATCTCTGGCAATGTACGAAGACCGCATCAATGAGACGTTGGCCCTGCTTCAGGGGTCTTCGGAACGTGGACAGATGTCCGTTCGGTTCGAGGAGGCGGCCCTCGAGCCCGAGGAGTACCACATCCAGATCAGACGCGAAGGAATCACGATAAGTACGGGTATGGCGCTCGGGGCACTTCAGGCCACGCGGACGCTGGTGGACTTGTGGGATACCGGCGAGAAGGCGGCTTTGCCCGAGGGCGACCTCGTGGACCGTCCCACGTTCAGGCTCCGAGGGGTGTTCGCGGAGTCCATCGTCGGGACGGACAGGATGACGCTGGATTACTGGAAGGTCTTTCTGGACCGGATGGGCCAGCTGAAGTTCAACGTTGTCGGTCTGTCCATCTACGGATGCTGGGATATCCACCACGGCGAGCGCAGCGAGTACCTGTTCACGCCGTTGGACGACTTCCCGGAGCTGAAGACGCCGCGACGAATGGTGACCTGGGATCCGGAAACCGCGCAGGAGGTAGAGCTGCGGTACGTGCCGAGGATCTTCGAAGAGAACCTCTTCGGAGAGATCGCTGCGCACGCGGCGCGCCAGGGGATCGAGGTGATCCCGCATCTGGGTGGTCCGGGTCATTCGACGTTGATCCCTCGTCTGATGCCGGCGTTGTCCGCGGTCGATGAGGAGGGCAACCCGACCGGTTATGGCTATTGCGTCACGCGGACGAGTGCTCGCGAGGTGCTGGCATTGTTGGTGCGAGCGTTGGCGCGTCAGCACCTGGTGCCGAATCAGATCGTCCGGCTGCATGTCGCTGGGGATGAGTACTATCCGATCCGTAACGTTGATCCGGGGGATCGAACCAGAGTGGTGAGCCCGTACTGCCGCTGCGCCGGGTGTCGTGAGTTGACGCCTGGTCAGTTGCTGATGGAGTACTTGCTTCTGGTGGGGCACGTGCTCGCCGAGTACGGCGTCGCGATGGTGCATTGGCAGGACACGCTGGTCCGTGAAGGTGTGCTTGATGAGTATCTCGACCGTGTGGATGCCGCTGGGTTGCATCGCCCGACCATCGCGTGGTGGAAGTACAACGATCCGGTTCCTACGCCGGATGCATTGCGGACTGAGACGTGGAGCTGCCCGACTACTGGGTTTGCTCCGTTCACGTTTCAGCAGGACTTCCTGCCGAACATTGAGAATGTGCTGCGTCGAGGGCGTGAGGCTCGGGTCGATGGCGTGTTTGCGTACGGGTTGCCGGACCCGGCCGACCACATGAACTATGCGGCGCTGGCCGATCTTGCGTGGAACCTGGACGGGTCC
>NZ_ML142886.1:3323-5229 GCF_004138495.1 Phytoactinopolyspora endophytica | reverse complement strand
CGACGGGGTTCCGGCGGCGTTGGGCGCGCTTGATATGCCCGGACGGCGAGGAGGTGGCGCATCATGCGTTGACGTCGGCGAGCACGATCACGGCCTGCTATCCGCTGATGCAGTATGTCCTGCAGCATGTGCTGCCGCTGTATTCCAGCACGTCTGCAGGGGCGACGACGTACCCGGACGATTTGATCCGCGCGTTTGCTATTGCTCAGCCGCCGTTGGCCGATGTGCTGTGTCAGGTCGTGGACACGTTGCGAGATGCAGTCTCGTTGATGCCGGCTGGGGGAGGCGTGCGTGGCTGGCCCCAGCCCGTGGGGTCGTGGAAACGGGAGAACCTGAGGCTCGCGGACACGCTGCGGCTGTTTCTTGACGTGCTCGTGGCGGCGCGAAGCCCTGAACCGTTGACGGATCAAGAGCTCGATGAGCTTCGTCGTCGAGGCGAAGAGCTCATGCTGTCCGTGGCGGGCACCAGGCCGGCGTACATGGAGCCCGCCGTCCTGCGGGAACACTGGATGTTCGTCCGAGAGATCGAACCCGCGCTCAAGCGACTCCGCGAGCAAGGCGGCGTCGCTACCGCCGAGAGCTGGTACGCCTGGCTCATCTGAACGTCCCAGGGCCGCGTGAACATTGGCCCCAGGATCAGCTATCCTCCGAATGCTCGCGCGTATGACTGATCCGCATTTCTTGATCTGCCAACAACGCTTGCAACTCGATTGTCGCGAGCCAGGCGGGAAGTTTGTTGTCGGATCGGATCACGTGTCGGAACTCCGTCAGAGCGCCTTCCAAGTCCCATTGTTTATGCCGAAGCTTGGCGCAGAAGAGCCTGGCGAAGTCCACCGTGAGTGAACTGCCGTGGCGTGCTGCATATTCATACACAGAAATGGCGCCGCTTATGTCGCCACGTTCCGCGAGCAGGCGACCCACGTGGAACGCTGCAGCGGCAGCGACGTCCTGGTGTCCGGTGTCGATGATGTGTTGAAAGACCCTGCGGGAGGCAGCCGCGCGTCCTTGCAGGGTTAATAGCTTCATGAGTTGGAATGCTTCGCGCGCTCAAGGATTCGCTGCCCGACGGGAGAGTGTCTTGGGATCCGCCGTCCATACCCTTGAGATCGTTACGCTGCACTTGCTGTTGGGCCGGTCTGGGATCGTCGATGTCCGCTTCGGGTGTGTCTTGGTTGTCGAAAGAGTCGTCTGATCGATGATTCTCGGCATCGTCTTCATATTCGAGTAGTAGCTGTAGATGCAAGGAATTCAATAGTTCAGTCGGTCGCCTTCTTGAGCGTAAGAATTGTGCTTCAGTGCTGTCGACGCTTTCGCAATATCCCGTGACCGATTGACGAGAGCATGAAGCTCATCCAATGCAAGTGAGAATATTCGGTCGTCGAATGACCCAAGCGCGACCTGAAAGGCGAGGATCGACGTTCCGTATCGCTTGCGAGAGAGCGCGGTCACGCCGATGTCGAGCGCATGCTCGGGCTGCACAATGTCCAGGATGCCACAGCTTTCAAACTCTCGGTCGGGGGACTGTCTCTAGCTCCTCTGTCAAGTGGCGAGGCTGACTGGGCGTATGGCGGTGAGTGGCTGATCGGCGGTGAGGGCGCGGAAGACGACATCTGAGAGCCGACGCTTGAGCACACGTAGGGCTTCCATGTCGCCGTCGCCGTTGGCTTTGCGGCGCTCCAGCAGGTTCCGGGCGGCTGGGTGACAGCGTGCTTGGGTCATGGCGACGCGGTGCAGGGCGGCGTTGAGCTGGCGATTTCCTGTTCGGGACAGGCGATGCCGTGCCCGGTTGGATGACCACACCGGCAATGGTGCTGTTCCGTTGTGTCTGGCGAAGGCGTCCTTGGAGCGGAATCGGTCGACGCCGGCGGTCTCCCCGACGATCTTCGCCGCGGTGATCGGTCCGCAA
>NZ_ML142886.1:2046-3288 GCF_004138495.1 Phytoactinopolyspora endophytica | reverse complement strand
TCGCCAACAGCGATGGCGCCACCGTGGTGGTCATGGTGGTGATCTGCGCGGTCAGCTCGTCAATCTCTGCGGTCGACTGCCGCAGGCGTTCGATGAGGCGACGAGCGAGATCGGCGACGAGGCTGTCGAACATCGTGAGGTGGGTGTCGATGGTGTCGTAGGCGCTGGCTCGGTCGAGCTTCGCTGGTGGTGTACAGCCGGGGTCAAGTTCGTGCAGGTGCCAGCGCAACCGGGCAATGGTTCGGGTGCGTTCGGCCACCAGATCTTCTCGGTGGTCGACCAGCAACCGGATCTCGCGTTCGACGCCGTCAAGCCGTGCCACAGGCGGGTCTGGCTCCCGCAATGCGGCGCGGGCGATGGCGAGCGCGTCGATCGGGTCAGACTTGCCGAACATTCGAGCACTGTTACGCACGTTCGCCATCAGCTTCGGCGGAACCCGCACCACTCGTTCACCCCGCACCACTCGTTCACCCGCGGCGACCAGGTCCCGCTCGAGGCGACGAGACAGGTGTCGGCAGTCCTCGATCGCCCACACGCGATCGGTGTGGTCCCCATTCGCCCATTGCAGCAGCGGTAGGTGATCGTTGCTGATCGTGCCGGCCGTCTTCGTGGCCAACTGGCGACCGAGGTGATCGACTATGACCGCTGTGTGAGTGCGCTTGTGTGCATCGACCCCGATGACCACCATGATGAGTATGTCTCCTTCCTGCAGTGGATGGCGGCAGCGGGACCGGTCGGTCGGCATATCCCAGTAGGGGGGGACGCCACGCTCCTCTTAAGCCAGATCGGCCGGTCCACGTACATGTCGAGCGGCCGCACTACGGACACAAGCCACAATGGGCGAAAGAAACGGTTGAGCGAACCAGCCGACATGATGATCATGACACTGGGAGAAACGGTGGATCTTGGTCTTGGTCTGACACGCCGAGCGTTGCTTGGCGGGAAGGATCGATCATGACGGAAACACTGGGGCCTGTGACCGATGATCAGGTGGATCCGCAGCGGCTGGCTGAACAGTTGTTGGCGCAGGCCAAGGAACAGGGTGTGGATCTGGTGGGCCCGGATGGGCTGTTGAACCAGTTGACGAAGAGTGTGCTCGAGACTGCGCTGGATGCGGAGATGAGTGAGCACTTGGGATACGACAAGCACGACCCGGCCGGGCGTGGCAGCGGGAACTCGCGTAACGGGACGAGGGCGAAGACGGTGCTGACCGAGATCGGCCCGGTCGAGATTGAGGTGCCC
>NZ_ML142886.1:0-2036 GCF_004138495.1 Phytoactinopolyspora endophytica | reverse complement strand
GCGTAAGCGCCAACGCCGGCTGAACGGGATCGACGAGGTCGTGTTGTCGTTGACGGCCAAGGGTCTGACCACGGGTGAGGTGGCGGCGCACTTCGACGACGTGTACGGGGCGAAGGTGTCCAAGGATACGATCTCGCGGATCACCGACAAGTGTCGGCGTACGACCTCACGTGTAGGTCTTGGTACGACCTGACGTGTCGGTGGCCCGGTGGGTCATTGGTTATTATGCCTGGGGTTGTTGATCATCGTTGGGTGGTTGTTCGAGGTTGGCGAGACGGTCCTTCAGACGCCAGCTGGGGCCGTTGATGGTGATGACGTCGCAGTGGTGCAGGAATCGGTCGAGGATGGCGGTGGCGAGGACCTCGTCGGTGAAGATCGTTCCCCATTCTGTGAAGGCTTTATTGCTGGTGATGATCGTGGAGCTCTTCTCGTATCGGCGGGATATGAGGTGGAAGACGAGGTTGGCGTCGACGCGGTCTAGCGGCCGGTATCCGACCTCGTCAATGATCAGCAGGGCCGATCGCAGGAACGGGCGCATCTGGTTGTCGAGTCTGCCGGCAGCATCGGCGGCCCGGAGTTTGGTGACGAGGTGGTCCAGGCTGGTGAAGTAGACGCAGTACCCGGCTTGGCAGGCGGCGACGCCGAGGGACACCGCGAGGTGAGTTTTGCCCGTTCCGGGCGGGCCGAGCAGGGCGATGTTGGACTGGTGCTCGATGAACTCGAGGGTGGCCAGGTCACGGATCTTGCGGACGTCGAGGTCGGGTTGGAAGGTGAAGTCGAACTCGTCGACGGTTTTCTGGTGCGGCAGCCGGGCGAGGCGGAGTTGGTTACGGAAGCGTCGGTCGTCTTTGACGCCGGCTTCTTCACCGGTGACGAGGTCGAGGAAGTCCAGGTAGCCCATCTGTTTGGTGTCGGCGCGTGTGACCAGGTCGGTGAGGTTATCGGCAAGGTGGGGCAGGCCGAGCTTGGTCGCGGCGTCACGGACACGGGTAGCGGTGAGTTCACTCACGATAGTGCTCCTAAAAGTGGGGGTTGGCGGCTGCGCCCCTGGTCACAGGCGTTTCGGGGGTGGGTCAGCGGGGCCGGGCAGACGATGAATGGTTGACCACCGCCCAAAGCGCATGCGGGGCGCAGCCACCGATGGGTGGTGAAAGAGGGGGGCTGGTCAGCCTGTGGTGCGGGCACCGTCGCAGCGCCGGTAATGGCTGGCGCGGCTCATCGATTCTCCTCCCGCTTGATGTCCCCGACGCCGGCGGCATCGGCATAGTCGCTCAACGCTCGGCGCGCGACGTCAGCACTCGCGGCCGGGTTGGCTGCGAGCAGCGCCGACAACGGATTCGTCGACCTGAGCCCGTCCGCAGTCGCAGCGTCGTTGACGGCGGGAGTGTCGTGTTCGACGACGGTGGCGCGGGTGTGACCGTCAGCCAGGCCGTCCCAGTGCGTCTCGTCGACCATCCACGACCCCGACCGTGGCGCGCGAGCGTGCACGGCCAGGATGCCGCCGCCATCAGTATCGAGGGCGTGGATGGCGACGGTGTCGGCGCTGGCGCGGACCTGCACGTACTGCCCAGCCCGCACCATGCGGGCGGGCACTGAGTACAGGCTGGCGTCGAACGAGATCAGGCAGTCTTTGCCGACCCGGCGTAGATGCTGGTCGGCGACCACGTACGGCAGGACCGGCAGCGCCCGCAGCGCCGCCCGGTCAGCCTCAGCGCGCACCCCGATCACCTGCCCGTGGGTGCGATGCACCTGGCCACGGCGGATCGGCACCCACACGGCGAACGCGGCGTTCATCTGCTCAACAGCATCGAAACTACGCCCGGCAAGGACGTGATCACGCACGATCTCGACCTGGCGTTCGCACCTGCCCTTCCCGGTCGGGCGATACGCCGCGAGCACATCGATCTCGAAGCCGTAGTGTGCGGCGAACGCGGCCGCTTCCGGGTGCAGCGGCACCGCCTTGCCCGGCCCGACGTGGCGTTTCACCACGGTCTTGGTGCGGTCATACACGATCGAGGCGGGTACCCCTCTGATAT
>NZ_ML142885.1:13153-17256 GCF_004138495.1 Phytoactinopolyspora endophytica | reverse complement strand
ACACAACCGACGAATAAAGATCAACAACCATCCAGGGGGTCAAAATTCAACCGTCGCCACGGGGTCAAGTTTGGAGCGTCGTTGACAACCGTAGGCATTTAGATACATGCGCGGTTTCACTTTCTCTAACTAACGTTGTCGACGGCATGCGAATACTGCGCAGGGTGCGGCAAGGCGGTTTCCCGCGGTCGGCGCACATCGGTACGAGCGCGCGGTACGCTCGGAATGACGCTCGGCTCGGATTGCGACGTGGGCGTGCGGATCAAACCGGGGTCTTCCGGGCCTTGGTGTGGAACTGCGGAGACACTGAACGTAAGAGTTTTGCGGCAATGACCTGCACGGCTGCCTTCGGCGTCCATCCGAGCCGATGCACCGTGTCGGCCGTGTCTCGTCATGCCGAGCGAGCAGTCGTTGCGGCCAGCGTATTAGGCCAGTTGAGGCTAGATAGGGAGTACGACGCTAGGTGAGTGAAGGATTCGCAGCCGTTCTGGCGCTATTCGAGTCGGTCGAATTCCTCCCGACCACTGGCGAGACGCATCTGCGAATGGCCACAGGTGAGGTGTTCTCGGCCCACTGTCCTCCGGCGCCAGACACGGTGATCGTTCGGTCGTGTTGGGGACCGCCGGGCACGAGCCTCGAGCTGGAGTTCGACGACGGCGAGGTTGTGGTGCTCGACGTTCCGACTCGGTCGCTAGTGTCTGATCCCCGGCCAGTGGTGTACCTGGACCAGAACCACTGGATCGAGCTTGCGCGGGCCAGGGTTGGTTCGCCGAAGCTAGCCGGCGACCGGCTGGCAACCTACCTCCGGTTTACCCAGTTAGCGGAGAGCGGCGACATCATTGTACCGCTGTCATCGGCTCACTTGACAGAAATGAGCAGAAAGAGCGGGCAGCAGCGCCGCGACGTTGCGGTAACGATGCTGCGGCTGTCTCGGGGTTGGTGGATGCGGAATCCGCTCCAGGTCCGCAACGAAGAACTTGGTACGATGTTCGACGAGCGCGCTACTGTCCCGCGAGTCTTTACGCTGGAACCGGACGTCACCTGGACTCACGACCCTTCGCCACGGCCGCCAATCCCTGAGGGTGACGTTCGCGCGGAGGCGCTGGCCTTGGCTACGACCTTGCGGCAGCGACGTCGCTAGCTGATCTGCTCACCAACCCCGAGCGCCTCGAGTCCGGTGAGGGACTGGAACTAGCGGCGAAGTGGGCGGCATCGTTTGAGGACCTGGCGCGGCATGTACGGACGAACCCGAAAGCGAAGGCGGGCCTGCGGCGCGTGTCCCTGGCCCGGTTCATCACCGACATGCAGGACGACCTCGCCCAGGCGGCACGAGACAGCGGCATACCGACCGAGGCATTCCAACATTGGCTGATGAACGACTCCGAGCAAGCGCTAATGCGACTTCCGTCCGTGGGTCGTATTCGTGAAGTGACGCACAGGCGACTCGCGAACGCCGACGACAGCTGGGAGCGCAACGATCTGTACGACATGTTGTTCTTGAGCACCGCAGCCGGCTATGCCGACTTCGTGGTCGGCGAGCGCAAGATCGGGAACTATCTGCGCCAGGCGGCAGCCACGACTCCACCTGGTGGGCAGGTGTTCGTGAAGATGGCCGATGCATTCGCGGCGATCGAAACCGAGCTCGCTGTCGGCGCGCTGGCAACGTAGGCGAGTACAGCCAGTAGTTCAGTGGCAGGTCCGCCGGCCAGTGATGACACGAGAGAGTCGACCATAGACAGTCGTCGCAACACGGCGGAAAGACGCGCCTCGGCGCGCAAGAGCAGTCAGCAGAGGGACCCTTTGCCCGGGGATCCTGGCCAACCGAAGCGGCATAGCGTCTCGCACTGTCGACGGGGCGTGGAGGCCGCGAGAAGCGACGCCTAGAAGTCCATGCCTTCCAGAAAACGACGGGCCTCTTCGTCGTTCCTTCGACCTTCCTCGCGGTAGGAGTCGGCGATGTCGCGCAGCGCGGCCGCGGTGCGTGGATGAGATGCCTGCACCACCTCGGCCCACGCGGCGTACTGGTCAGCCAGGTCGTACTCCTGCTGACCGCCTTCAGTCATGCCGCGCGAAGTGACTCCCCGCTTGTTGAAGACGCCGATGGAGAACCCTCTTGCCAGGCGCTCGTCCGGCGCGGTTTCCAAGATTTCGCGGACGGGGAGAGACGGGAAGGTTCCGTCGGCGTCCTCAGGCGAATGTGCGAGGACTTCACCGATTTGCAGTTCCCCGATCTCAAGCCGGTCAGCTTCCTCAAGCAGCCGCCTTGCTTCGTCAAGCCAGGCGCGGAGGTCATCGGCTTCAACCACGCCGTCATCGGTGGTCCCCGGGACGACCTTCCACTCGCGAAGAAGTCGGTAGGCGTTGCTCGCGAGAGTCGCATCCCCGGCGGACTGCTCGACGCGCTCTTCGTTCCTCGCGCTCGCGGGTCTGAAGACCATTTCGATCATCTGCACGAAGGTGCGCGGATCACGAGAAAGAAGCCGCTGGAGTGCCGGCATCTCGCCATCGTGCTGGAGGAGTGGCAGATACCTCCATTCCAAGAGAGCGATTCTCCCCTCATCGATTCCGCGCTCCTTGAGGTAGCCCAGAAGGCGCGTGATGTCGTAGGCCGAAACGCTTCGAGCCTCGGGGTCGTCGTGGCTGCCGAACTGCTGTAGCGCCTGGATCACCAGGTCCTCGTCGACGTCATTTTCATTTCGCGCCACGTACATACTCAATGCGTCTACGGCAATAGCCGAGCGCCCGTGCTTCAGCAGATTCTGAACCGCTTCGTTGACGTGAGCGAAGTCGGTTCCACGCCCGTACGGCGAGAACTCCGACCAGTACGCGTTTCGAACCGCCTCGTCATAGTCGCTCAGTGCGTCCCAGGCGGCCGGTGCATCCTCCGCGAACTGGAGCAAACGAGACTGGAGAAGCTGTCGGCCAGCGAACTGTGCGGCCCACCTGCGGATGTCATCGAGATCCCCGAGAAGTCTGCGACGTGCGAACCCGTCTGCGAACTGCCTTGTCGCCTGGTCCTCGCTGTCAAGGTTTCCCATCACTTCGGCATCTACTGCCTCAGTCGTCGCTGCCAAGGCCGATCCGGCGGCCCAGGGCAGTTCCACGGACGCCGCTAGTCGGCGCACCCCAATCAGACCTTCGTCGGCGAAGACCTCACCGATGGCCTCTTCGCGACGCGCCGCGAGTTCGGCGTCGTAGGTCCTTAGATCGTCGACCGAGACTCCAATGTCGGGATGCCAGTCATCGAAGAGCCAACGGTGCGCGTCCGCAGACTTAGTCGGCTTCAGATGATCCGCAACGGCCGCCAATTGCCCTAGCCATTCCTCCGAGAGTGACCATTCAGTGTCGGCGTACTCGCGATGGTGCCTGATGTAGCCGTTCAGTGCCTCCCAAAGGGCGATGCTCTGCGCGGGTGTCAGGTCGTCGGCGGTGAGAACAGACATCGCCGCGACCGCTTCCGACCGCGCGTCGGGCGGCAGGCGATCGAACTTCGGAACGATCTGCTCCCATCGAGTCGCGTCGTCTTGCGCGAAGCGAAGAACGTGTGATGCCGCAGCCTCCAGAGTAGCGATAAGGTCTGCCCGGGTCGCGGGGGTCGTCTCACTGGCCCAATCGCGAAACTCGGGAGTGCAGCTCTGCATGCCTACCTCGTGGCTGCTCGGGAAGATCGCGAGCAGAAGGTCCCATGACGCATCCGGATGGCGGCGCGTCAGGCTGGCCAAGGCCTGAATGCGCGCATCGAGAGATGCGGACGTCTGCGGTGACCAAACCCTAAAAACCGCGTAAAGACTCGCGCTGGGACGGTTGCTGAGACGACCCCCAGGATCAATCTCGGCGAGAGCGGCAAGTGTCTCGGCGGCGTAAGCCATGTGCTGCTCCGACCAGACTACGGCCTCAATCGCCCAAAGCAAACCGGTGTGGGGACTGCTCACGTTCCATCGGTCGTCGGTGTCGTGAAACAGGCGCTTCGCGAGCGGGTCGGCCCCAGTGGTGGCTTCGGAGATAGCGCGAAGGAACGCGTCTGGCGCGGCCTCTGCCAGGAGCGGCAAGACGTCAGCAATAGACGTCCACAACTGCGCCGTCTTGTCCTCGTTGGCACGAGT
>NZ_ML142885.1:10353-13130 GCF_004138495.1 Phytoactinopolyspora endophytica | reverse complement strand
GTTCAGAGCAATACGTTCGGCCCATTCTCGGGCCGAACGTCCACCGGCCAGCCGGACGTCGTCGCCGCGAGTGCCGAGCACAGCGAGCGACCGCGCCAGTCCTTTTCGCAGATTCGACGAATGCACGGGTGCCTTACCATGCATTGCTGCGGCCCAGCGGTCCTCGGCCGGAAGTTCCAGTCGCGGATCGACCGAACCCAGCACGGTCTGAACAGAACGTTCTAAGGCGGTCAGGTCTCCCTCGGTGATCAAACCGCGTGCGGTTCTCCACGAGTCCAGAGGAGAGGCGACGGCCCACGTCGTGCCGACCTTGGTGAACAACGGGTCGGCCCGGCGGATTGCTCTCTGGAGGCGTTCATCCAGTTCGTCTGGGCCGATTTCGCACAGACTTGCGAGGACCTCGTCGTCTCCGCTTCGGGACTGACTCCAGCCGCTGGCGAGCCAGGCGCGACGAAGAGCACGGTCCGCCAGGTCGGTCGCCCACTCCTCGGGGTCGCGCTGGCCCAACCTGGTAGCCACTCGGCGGAGCGCCACCAGGCTCTTCGTGCCTGCCCTCACGTATCGCTCAAGATTCTCCGCCGGTACGCCTGCCTCGGCGAGGGCGGCCTGGAGCGCCCAGTGGTCGTGAGGTGGCAACTCGATGTCAACATCGCCGTCGGGGTCGGTGATCACAAAGACGACGTGATGGTTCTCGACTAGGTGCGCTTCTCGCTGGAGGCCCTCCTCATACGGCAGGAGGATCAACAGGCTGGACGTGCGATCCAGTCGGCGGAGGGTCACGCCGTCGTGCACCAGCAGCGACCGAGCAAGGATCGGTTCGGCGTCTTCCGGCGGAACCGCCATCATCGAGCATGCGGCGAAAGCCAGCCCATCGTCGACACTGACCGCGCGGATGAACGTCCCGCGGACTTCTTCGGCCATCCGCCGCACCAGGTTAGCGGCCTGGTCCGCTCGACCGGCGAGCACGACCTCAGGGGTCATCGTCGGGTCGAAGCCTCGGGAGTATCTACCCCACCAGTCTTCGATGGAGGTCGCCCCCAGGGGTTCCAGCCCGAGCAACTCCGACAACCACACCTGGACTGCAGGTGAAACGTCAAGCGCCAGTTCGATGTCGTCCGCGTCGAGAACGCGAACGTCCAGCCAGATACCCTCGGCGCGCTTCCGCTGTTCCCAATCCTTCTTGTCCTCCCACCGCCGGGGGGTGACGAAGACGAAGGTGTGCTCGGCCGGATCGATCCCCTGCGCGTTGTCAGTCCGCGATCTGTAGTCCCGTTGCGCCTTGGCCCCCGGGTCTCCGCCGACGCCCATCTCCCAGACGCTCAAGCCCTCGGGAACGAACGGTGTGGTGCGGTCCGCCTCCACAAAGCCGTCGTAGCCGGTGAGGCCGACTCCTTCACCGCCCCGCATTTCGACCCGTTGCACCTGGTCGTTCTCGGCGCGGATCATCCGTCGCACCAGCCGGGGCAGGTCGGCCTGAGCGGACCGCGTGTCGGCCCAGCGGTCGAGATCCGTCGCGTCAGCGAGATGCGGCAGTCCGTACGGCACCGTGCCCTCCATTCTAGATGGACGAAGCCTACTCTGAACGCCGGACAAATCCCGCTGGCCAGGGCAGCGCGACGCCCGCCAAACCCGCGGCACGCCCGGGCGGGCGGACCTTCGACCTCTACGAGTCCGTGGACGGCTTGATCAGGAGTTATCGCCTACGCCACAGCTCACCGGCCCGAACATTTCGCTGGAGAGGCTCGTCGCATCGGCGTTTCTTTTTGAGTTCAGAGGGTGTCGCGGTTGAAGGCACGACCAGCTGCGTCTTTGTGGGCGAAATAGCGCGACGTCGCGAGGTCCTGGCTACGCCACACCAACTGTCGCCGCAGTCTTCGTGATGGTCTGACCATCGCCGATTGACGACGTGCTTCAGTGCGCGGCCTGGCCGGGGGTTAGACGCTCTGCACGGAACCTACGACCACAATTCTAGTCCTCCCCTTAAGTCGCTCGCTTGAGCTGACGTTTGAGACCTCGTTGCATCCGAAGCTGCACACACGCCCGTTGCGATGCTTCCGCGCCGCTTTGGCCTCCATGGGAGAGCCGCAATGGTCGGGCGCCTCACCCCCAGCGATGCGACCAGCCTGCAGCCTCACTTTCATTCATTTTGACTCGCTCCCCGGCGCTACGCCCGACCGGCATTCGCTCGAGCAGGAAGAACGACATCTTCGCACTGCGTGTCACCGTGCGCATCTACGGAGTCATTCTTCACCCGTCGTCGACACATGGTAGGCGGCGACGGACGGTGTGTGACATCGCTTTACGCGACATCGTGGTCGATCTCGATAGAGCTGCCGCGCCGCTTCCGGTCCTCGGGCGCCAGTGCGCCCTGCGGTACGGGTCGGCTTGCCACCGGATTGCCAGTCGCCTCTCACTGTGGTCATCAAGATCGCTCAAGTCCCGCACAGGCCTCAGATTCACATCTGATGGCCCACCTCCACCCCCACGGCCGACAAGAGCATGCATCGTGGCCGCAACAGCGACCGCAATGTCGTCTCCCTCCGGCCCGGCCTAATCACGGTCCACGCCGATAGTTGTGACAGGATATCAAAGGAGCGGTGCATGGATCGTCTATCATTGCCAGATCATGAATCATAACCGTCTCTGCTGCGTTTCTCCGTATCAGGAGATCTCGCGGCCCGCGCTGACGGCCGTCCGCGGTTTGGCGGCTTCCCCTACTATCTGTGATAGTCGTGGCACAGGAGCACTTTACTAACGAGCAAACAGAACGTCCTACA
>NZ_ML142885.1:9961-10343 GCF_004138495.1 Phytoactinopolyspora endophytica | reverse complement strand
CCCGCCGCAACACGGCGAACGTGCAGAATATCGTAATAAAACCGATATCACGGTCTTGTTGCTACCAGCCTGCACACGAGCGCTCGCGGATCGCCCATCTCATCTTTGGCTATTTCCGAGTTCAAAGACGCGATGTTCGCATCAAGTTTCATCTTGGCGCGCCTCGCAGTGTGCGCCCTCATGCCGTACCCTCCAAAGACATTCAACATAAGCCAACAAGTAAGCAACAACTGTGAAATAAGAAGACACGAGAAGACAGCAAGACCCCACCACCGCAGTGAACCCAGCGTGACAGACAAGACCGAGATGTCTATAAACAAGACCACCAGAACAAAAAGTCCCGCGTGGAGCCACAGCTCAATTCGCACACCTGTAGCCACCA
>NZ_ML142885.1:1336-9951 GCF_004138495.1 Phytoactinopolyspora endophytica | reverse complement strand
GAAACTAGCCACAGCGCAGCCACCGTACCAAGCACACCGAGAGCGGCTCCACTCCCAGGCGAATATCGAGTCATCAGAACTAGCGCAGGCATGAACATTACCAACCACGACGCGTACCAGATTACGCGGGCGGGCAAATGGTGTGCTATTAGTAGCATTCGGCAGAGCTTGTGTCGTGAACCCTCACCTAGTTTCTGCCCCACACCTCGCTTAACAGTATCTCTCCACAGCTCCGGACTTTGCTGAGACCGCGCGAATCTCCGCCTAAAGATCACCAATCGCTCCAGCCGTTCATGGGACTCTTTAGTTCTTACCCTTGACAGAGAACCTCTGACATCGCGAGTCTCGCTCAATGCAACCGCCAGCGTGCCCACTATTAAAGTACATAGTAATACTGCAACAAACATTGACAATGGCAGCGTTCCTTTGTCAGCCTGCTTGACAGCCGGCACAAGCAAGAATACTGACGAAGTCCCGATGCCGTATGACGCAATGATAAGCCAGCGCAGGTGAACCGTCGCGAGCATGTGCTCGTCTTCTGATGATGACGCTTCCTTGATGCGGTCCACCGCACCTCGTATCCTCTGGTGCAAAAAACTCACGAACGCGAGAATTCCAATATAGATAACAAGAACTTGCCCAAAGTCAATTGGTACTATATCTATCGACTGCCCATTATCCGCACCAAATCCCGGGAGTCGTTGCGCAAATTCTATAAATAAGAACACCAATGCTGATGCAGCTCCAAATAAGAACATCTCCTTGAATATCTCCGATACTTCATCTCGACTTCGAGCCACGATCGATCCGCTTCCCGAGCCGAGAAACGAGTTACCTGTCCCGCCCTCCTCAATTTTGTCAGGGATAGTTTCGGAAGCTATCTCCAATTCTGCGCAATCTTTCGCCAAGGTGCCCTGTCCACTCACTGCTACCTCCCTCGTTCACGAGCTCGATTGGGGCTGCCAGGTCAGGCGCAACCCGTTCGAGCCAGTCATAGCCTTCAGTTGCAAACGTCTACTCCATCATCAGCGTCTGTTCCATGATGTCGACCGCCACTGACAATGTCGCGGCAAAGTTCTCATTCACGCACCTTGGGTAGCCACGCTCGGACTGATCAATCAGGCGACCAAGCGCTCTGATTGGCCCCGGTCGACCTTGACATGGCTCACCGCTCCGCTCAGCGTAGTGGAACTATCATTTCATGATTTTCTCATCAATCGTCGCGCAGTGCTTGGCGCGCCTCATCGTCGCGGAGGGTTGTACATGTCGGCACCGCTAGGACTGCGTGTGGAACATCTGGAGAACCCGCTGGGTATCAATGTGCGGAAGCCGCGGTTGTCATGGCGTCTGCCGCTGGGTTCACGTCGGCAGACGGCGTATCAGATCCGTACCGATCGGTGGGATTCCGGCAAGGTCGTTTCGGATCAGCCGCTGCTGGTTCCGTACGAAGGGCCGGAGCTGACGTCCGGTGAACGTGTGGACTGGTCCGTGCGAACGTGGACAGACGCGGGGACGAGCGAGTGGGCCGCACCGGCCTGGTGGGAGATGGGTCTACTCAGTACAGATGACTGGATGGCACGGTTCATCGAGCCGGTCGAGGATCAGGAGACCAAGGCGGCCTCCCCTCGTCCGGCGTACCTGTTCCGCCGCTCGTTCACACTTGACCAGAAGGTCGCCAGGGCACGGCTCTACGTGACGGCACACGGGGTCTACGAATGCTTCATCAACGGCACCCGGGTGGGCGACATGGAACTCACCCCTGGTTTCACCAGCTACTGGTCGAACCTGCAGGTGCAGACGTTCGACGTCACGGACATGCTGCGACCGGGTGAGAACGTGCTGGGCGCGATCGTGTCGGACGGCTGGTTCCGCGGCCAGGACAGCGGGTATCGCCTGACCAACCTCTACGGCGACAGCGTCGCCCTGCTGGCCCAGCTCCACGTCCACGGCACGGATGACTCGCACGTCCGCATCGGCACCGATCCGGAATGGTCCTCGTCCACAGGCGCTATCCGCGAGGCGGATCTGTTCCAGGGCCAGACCACCGACCTGTCGAAGAAGCCAAGAGACTGGTGTACCCCGGGCAGCCAGAGCAGCGGCTGGCAACCTGTCATGGTTCGCGGCCATGACCTGAGCCGGTTGACGTCCAGCCCAATGCCGCCGGTGCGCCGCGTCGAGGAACTGCGGCCTGTCGCCGTGACCCGGCCACACCCCGACCGCCAGGTTGTCGACCTGGGCCAGAACATCAACGGCTGGATCAGACTCGACAACCTTGGCCCGGCCGGCACCAAGCTGTCTCTGACCTACGGCGAAGCCCTGGATGCGGACGGCGACGTCACCCTCGAAAACCTCGTCACACCGGAGCTCGATTCCGACCCGAGGCTGCAAGATCTCGAGTTCGCCAAGCTGAGGCTGCCTTTCCAGGTCGACCACGTGACGTCGGCAGGCCACACTGTTGACCGTTTCGAGCCCCGACACACCGTGCACGGATTCCAATACGTACGCATCGAGGGCCACCACGACACACTGACGCCAGACGACGTCTCCGGCGTCGCCGTCCACACGGACATGCGACGCACTGGCGAGTTCGAATGTAGCGACAAGCGGATCAACGCACTGCATGAAGCGGCCGTGTGGAGCTTCCGGGGCAATGCCTGCGACATTCCCACAGACTGCCCCACTCGGGAACGCGCGGGTTGGACCGGCGATTGGCAGATCTTCGTCTCGACCGCGGCGTTCGTCTACGACGTCGCCGGCTTCTCCACCAAGTGGCTGCGCGACCTTGCCTCCGAGCAACAAGACGACGGACTGGTCTTCCACTGCGCGCCGGAGACGATGTCCCACGACGTCATGAAGAAGATTGGCGCACCGCACGGCTCCGCGGGCTGGGGCGATGCCGCAGTGATCGTGCCGTGGGAGATCTATCGCGCCTACGGCGACCGTGACCTGCTCGATCAACAATGGTCCTCCATGGTCAGCTGGGTCGAGTACGCCGCACGCGCGGCCCGTGAGGGCCGCCACCCCGACCGAGCCCAGCAACGCCCGGCGCCAGCGGCCCACGAGGAGTTCATCTGGGATACCGGCTACCACTGGGGCGAATGGCTCGAACCCGACGAATGGTCGCCCGACCTCATCTCCAGGCTCGCGACCGAGGACCACGGCATCGTCGCTACCGCCTATCTGCACTACTCAGCGCGACTCCTTGCCACGGTGGCACAGATCCTCAGCAAGCCCGACGACGCGAACCTCTACACGAACCTCGCCGCCGCCACCCGCGCAGCATGGCAGGCCGAGTTCATCAATGCCGACGGCACGCTCGCCCGCGACACACAAGCCACGTATGTGCGAGCGCTCTCCTTCGACCTTGTTCCCGACGAGTTACGCCCACAAGCAGCGCAGCGACTTGTCGAGCTCATCCGCAAGGCCGACACGCACCTCGCCACCGGCTTCCTGTCCACCCCGTACCTGCTGCCCGTCCTCGCCGACGCCGGCTATCTCGATGTGGCCTACGAGCTGCTCTTCCAAGACACAGAACCGTCCTGGCTCAGCATGATCGACCGTGGCGGCACGACCATCTGGGAAGACTGGCACGGCATCGACGAGCAAGGACGACCGTACCTTTCGCTCAACCACTACAGCAAGGGTGCGGTCATATCTTTCCTGCACCGCTACGTCGCCGGCATCCAACTCCTCGACGACGGACCTGCTTACAGGCCGTTCCGGATCGCCCCGATGCCAGGAGGCGGCATCACCCACGCCCGAGCCGACCATGACTCCCCCTACGGACGCATCACCTCGAACTGGCACACCAACGACGACAAGTTCGAGCTCGACGTCACCATCCCACCCGGCACCACCGCTGAGATACACCTGCCCAACGGCCAACGGATCGATGCCGAACCCGGCGTCAGTAGGCACACCTGCACGCTGGAATGATCCTGCCGCAGGTCAGAGAACGGCTGCGGTCGACTGAGATCTCACCCGACTGCGATGCACGTCACAGAATGTTCGCCGCCTCGACGGTCATCAGATGGGCGCTGCGAGATCATCCGACTCCAATGGGCCGGACCAAGGAACCGCTCACAGCGGTATAGTGCCGCACAGGGGCTTCCCGCTGGAGAAGTTCACCGTGTTCCGCACCCACCAGGTTCGAGGTCGCCCCGAAAGCACTCGCCCTATGGCGGCCACAAGAACTCGAGCGTGCGGACTACTGACCTTCACATTCGACCAGCCCGGTCTCGAGGGCCCACGCCATCGATCTATGGGAACGGCCCATGAATGAGCCGCTCTTGTTCGACGTGGTGATGGATTCGACGTGGGCGATGGACAGCCGGACCGGCCCTGGCCGTCGTTTCGAGCACGGCCTGCTGTGGCCGGCCGTCCGCGAAGTCGAGCGCTACAAGCGTCCCTTCGAAGATCTCGCTCTAATCGACCGGCTTCAGTTCGGGCTGATGACCGAGCTCTTGAAGACTCAGCCGAACAACTACCTCGGTCCCAGTCACGTTTGAAGGGCTGCCGCGCCGCCCCCGTTCCTCGGGCGCCAGGGCGCCCTGCGGTACGGGTCGGCTTGCCCTCGAACTCGCCGACGTCCATGTTCTCGTCTTCAGCTCGCGCTCGCCTTTCCTGCGCACGCTTCAGTCAGGCCGTGGTCACTTCGCCGACTGTTGTCTACGGAAGCGGGGGATCTCCATTCGCGTAGGTGATTCCTCGCTGCTCGGTCACGGAGTGCGGCGATAGTTGTGTGGCTGGATCTTCAGCAGCCAGTCCATCACCGGTCGTTCTTCGTCCATGAGAGGTTCGCTACCTCGCTCCAGCATTCCCACAATCGGCCACAGAACCTCATGCTCGAAGAACCAGCCGGGACCGTCGCCAGTGTCCATACCCAGCTTGAAACGTAGCGGCCCGTCCAAAGGTCGCCCCAGCAGCTCACCAGCTCGGCCTTCGAGGCCCGGAGCATCGAACTTGAAGATCAACATCTCGCAGTCGGAAGACCACCACGTCCGTACGTGCGTCCCCGCAGAGAGCACGCCGATGTGCCCACGCCGCGCAATTATTTGATCATCATTTGATCGGATCCTGCACTCGCCGGTGATCGGTACGAAAATCGCGTAGGCCTCAAACTCGCCGACATCGCTGAACACGGGCGTACCGAACTTCATCGCCGCGACGCTCATCCACTCGAGCGAGACACCGTTGAGTTCAAAGTTCGGATCGCCGGACGCCAGACGTTCGAGTCGGCACCCCCGCCACATCAGGTTGATGCCAACCATGACTACCTGCCAGATCTGCGTGTCGAACTGTCTGTATCCGCCCAAGGGCAACTCTGCAACAGCCATGGCTGGAGGATACCGCGGTGTATCGCGTCATAAACCTCTCATTTCTCTGATCGCAACGTACACCAGTGGTACTCATGCCCGGAAGGGAGTGATTCACGACCGAAATCCCCCACGGTCGGCGCCGACCCGGAGACGGGTGGAGGACCATCTGCGAAGCTACCTTCACGATGGAAACGGCGGCGGCCTTGAGAAGTGTAAGAAGCTGATCAACGGCAAGCTCAATCTCAAGATCGTGTTGAACGCAAGTACGCCGCATCTCGGGATCGCGGCCCGCCTGGACGAACTGATCAACAGACTTGCAGCTGACACTGAAGGGGTGACTTCGTAGATCGCCGATATAGCGGTGAGGCCCATGGGAGCCAGATTGAGCCGCGTAAAGGTTCCCCCTGATCACCACGCCCGGTCCGCGCGAGGATTGGCGCTGTGTCGGCGTTGCGCGTCGACCAGTTCATCAAGGGAGGCAAGCATGGACAGTCTTGCAGGCCACGACGTACTGGTGACGGGAGCCGACGGGTTCATCGGCAGTCACCTGGTCGAGCGGCTGATAGATGAAGGATCCAAGGTCAAAGCATTCTGCGTGTACAACTCCAACGGTTCATACGGATGGCTCGACGAGATGGACCCCGCCAGGCGTAGCACCGTGGAGTTCCGCCTCGGCGACATCCGCGATCCCCGCTCAGTCCTAGAAGCCGTCCGCGACGTAGAGATCGTCTTCCATCTCGCCGCCCTGGTCGCGATCCCGTACAGCTACCATGCTCCAGCCTCGTTCCTAGAGACGAACGTAGCCGGAACCCTGAACGTCCTCGAGGCGGCGCGCACGATCGGAGACGTCCGCGTCATCCACACCTCCACCAGCGAGGTCTACGGCACTCCGAAGACGACGCCGATCACCGAAGACCACGCACTCTGCGCGCAGTCCCCCTACGCGGCATCCAAGATCGGTGCCGACCAGCTCTGCCTGGCCTACGCACGCTCGTTCGGAGTACACGTCACCACCATCCGGCCGTTCAACACCTACGGCCCCCGCCAGTCGGCCCGCGCAGTGCTCCCGACAATACTCGGACAGCTGCTGTCCGGAGCCACGTCTGTGCAACTCGGGAACCTGGAACCACGCAGGGACCTTACGTACGTCTCCGACACTGTCGACGGCTACATCCGCATGGCCACAGCCGACATAGAGTCAGGGTCGACGGTGCAGCTCGGCACCGGACAGGCCGTCTCCGTCGGAGAGCTGTTCAAGCTGTGCTGCGAGGTCACCGGATCCAACGCCGAAGTAGTCACCGATCCACAGCGCGTGCGCCCATCAGCAAGCGAAGTGCAAGTGCTCTTGTCCGACCCCAGCCGTGCCAAAGACCAACTCGGTTGGCAAGCCACGCAGACCCTTCACGACGGGCTTGAGCAGACCGCCGACTGGCTGGGGCCCCGCGTGGACGCTGAACGTGCTCTGACGTACCAACGATAATCTTCGTTATCCTACGGGGAAGCCTCGCTGAGTAGATCGACACCGAGGGACGACGTGCTGAGAAGGCGCACACGGGCAAAGCCCTCTGCGACCCCATCTCTCGGCCGACGGCCACTCGGCTGGGCTTAACCAGACCGAGAAGCCGCCGCGCCTTAGCGCCCGTTTGGACACTACCTGCTCGCTCCCCCATCGAATCCTGACTGTGCGACGGCCATGACGTAGCGGCCGTACTCGGAGTTAGCGACACGCTGCCCAAGGCGATAACACTGATCGCTGTCGATATAACCCATACGTAGCGCAATCTCCTCCAGGCATGCGATCCGCACGCCTTGACGCTGCTCCAGCGTGCGCACGTACTGGCTCGCTTCAAGCAGCGAGGCGTGGGTGCCGGCGTCCATCCAAGCGAAGCCACGGCCCAGGTCCACCAACCTCGCCTGCCCACGTTCAAGATAAACCCGATTCACATCGGTGATTTCCAACTCACCACGGGCGGATGGCGTCAGCCGGCCGGCGATCGACGTCACGTCGTTGTCGTACAGATACAGCCCGGTGATGGCCCGGTTCGACCTCGGCTGCTCAGGCTTCTCTTCGATCGAGACCAGGAAGCCGTCATCGTCTGCCTCGCCCACCCCATAGCGCTCCGGATCGGACACCGGGTAGCCGAACAGCACACACCCCTTCACACTCTCGGCGCTCCTGCGCAGCAGATCCGACATGCCGAGGCCGTGAAAGATGTTGTCTCCCAGGATCAGCGCCACCGAATCGTCACCGACATGATCCGCGCCGATGAGGAACGCCTCCGCCAGACCGTTCGGGCTCGATTGCTCGGCGTACGTCAGGCGGATGCCCAGCGCTGAGCCGTCTCCGAGAAGACGCTCGTACTGCGGCCGATCCATCGGGGTGGTGATCACCAGGACGTCCGACACACCGGCCAGCATCAGCACCGACAACGGATAGTAGATCAGCGGCTTGTCGTAGACCGGGACAAGCTGTTTCGACACCGCCAACGTCACCGGCGCCAACCGCGTGCCGCTGCCGCCGGCCAAGATGATCCCCTTCATAACCACTAGATGGTCGACCGAGGAAGACCACACGAGCAGGGGACGAGTTCCCGCAGCGCGTCGCGCCCAGCGTAAGCAAGCGCCTGGGTAGCTCCATCCCTACGAACAACGATCGATTCTGTGACTATCCCACTCGCCGAGCCGAGCCTCGACGGCAACGAGGCCCAATACCTGGCCGAATGCATCAAGTCCGGCTACGTCTCATCCGTCGGCGCGTTCGTCGAACGGTTCGAACGAGACTTCGCCGCCTACGTCGGCACTCAGCACGCGGTCGCATGCAGCACAGGGACAGCGGCACTGCACGTCGCGCTGCGGCTCGCCGGCGCAGAGCCCGGCCGCCTGGTCGCCGTGTCAGACTTCACCTTCATCGCCTCGGCCAACGCGGCCGCATACACAGGAGCAGACGTCCTCCTCGTCGACAGCGAACCAGAGACCTGGAACATGGACACCGGGCTCCTCTACGACGACGTCGTTCGACGAGCACGCCAGGGTCGACGCATCCCCGACATCGTCGAAATCGTCCACGTCCTCGGGCACCCAGCACACATGGAGCCACTCCTCCAGCTGCGCGACCGCTTCAACATAGAGATCATCGAAGACGCCGCAGAATCCCTCGGAGCATCCTGGACCACCGGCCCCCTCGCCAACCGACAAGTCGGCACCGCCGGCCGCATGAGCTGCTTCTCCTTCAACGGCAACAAGATCATCACCACCGGCGGCGGAGGAATGATCACCACCGACGACGCCCAACTCGCC
>NZ_ML142885.1:0-1289 GCF_004138495.1 Phytoactinopolyspora endophytica | reverse complement strand
CGCCAAGCACCTGACCACACAGGCCAAAAGCACCGACGGGCAGTACCTACACGACACCATCGGCTACAACTACCGGCTCACCAACATCGCCGCAGCGCTCGGATGCGCCCAACTCGAACGCCTCGACCAATTCCTCGCCCACAAGAGGAACATCGCCGCGCGCTACCAGCAGAGCCTCACGGACCTGCCGCTCACCACACCACCAACAGCGACGTGGGCAAACCCGACGTACTGGCTCTACTCAGCACTCACCGACGACGAACAGACAACCCCCGACGACGTCATCGCATCCCTCAGGTCGCACAGGGTTCAGGCGCGCCGCCTCTGGCCACCACTGCACCGCCAGCCACCGTACCGCTCCACAGAACGAATCGGCGACGAGAACGCGGATCGGATCTATCGCCAGGGCCTCTCCCTCCCCAGCTCCGCCTCCCTCACAAACGACCAGCAACACACCGTCGTCACCGCTTTGCACAGCGCCCTGACCTGACAGCCGCGTGTAGGCTGGCGCAACCCGAGCCTGGGTGCCACCACCGGACTTTACCCACGATACCAAACAATTGTATGATTATGTAACTATGAGCTGGACATACATTGACGAAGAAAAATGTTTGCGGCACCCGACGATCCCCGCATGGACAACGCCACTCGGTCCCGACGAGGCTAGCGACGCCGTCGCCGAACTGGGATGGAGATATGTCGACGGGGCACTCGCCACAGTGGTACCCGTGAGATCACTGGACCAGGGCGCCGAAGTCGTATCATTGTCCAGTCTCTGAGTCGCAGCCTCAACTGTTGACTATCTGTCGATGGACCTACGTCCAAGGCACGTCCTACTGATCCTTCATTCCGTGACGTTCGCACAAGTCACCCGACGCGATGTCGATCTCGCTCAGCGCATCTCCAAAGGCCTGACCATGAACGGCTTCAAGACAGACGCCCAGGTCAGCTCCAAAGCACGACAATCGCTTCAAGTCGTCCAGGTCGCATTCAGCAGCCAGGACGCTGCTGTAATCCGGCCCTTCTGGAAGGCCGTAACCAGCTACGACGATGAATCGTCCGGCCCGAGCGACACCTTGGTCGATCCTCTCGGACAAGGACCAGCCATCTCCTTCCAAATCCGCCGCACACCCTGCAGACCAACAACACATCCACCTTGAAATCGACGTTCCCACGACGAGGAACTCCGCCGCGCCCAAGCCGCCAGCGCCGCAGGCGGCACTCTACTTTCCAACGTTCTGGAACCAGTCTCCTGGAGACTCGCCGACCCCGACGGCAACCAAGTCCGC
>NZ_ML142884.1:12745-21209 GCF_004138495.1 Phytoactinopolyspora endophytica | reverse complement strand
GCACCTTCGTCCCCATCAGCCCACCGCCACACACACAAAGAAGGCCACCCCGAAGGATGGCCTCCCCGCCAGGATCCGAAGACCCAGTTCAGTATGCAAGACGTCCAGGATAGGTGCGAAGAAGCTCTCCGCACCTTGGATTATCCGCGCCCGTTCACGCTCAGCGCGTTCTGTCAGGCGCTCTCGCAGGATCGCGGCCACCGTTGCGGTTTGTACGGATGCGTCTCGGCACTGCAGCACCTTGCGGTTTGTGGGTATCGACAGACGCCGCCGACTACGTCTTCTATCAGGCGGTTACTATCCCGCTCCACCAGGAGCACATCGTGTCGGCTCAGCAGGCGCAGGTGCCTGCTCTGGGTCGATCAGCAGCCGTGCGTGAATCTGCTTCAGCTCCGCGCCGGGGTCGGCTCCCAGCTCGTCGGCGAGCTGGGAGCGGATCGTCTCGTAGGCCTCGAGCGCTTCGGAGCGACGTCCGGACTGCTCGAGCGCCGTTAGCAGCCGCTGCCACAAGGTTTCTCGCAGCGGGTGGAGGGCGGTGAGTTGCTGTAGCTCGGCGATCAAGTCGGCCCGCCGACCGGGCGCCGGGCCGAGGTCGATCCGGTGTTCTAGGGCGTCAGGTAGTGTTCCACGAGCCGCGGCTGCTCGTACTCGGTGAGCCAGTCGGAGAGCGGCTCGGTAAACGGGTGTCGCGCCACAGAGCCAGCGCCTGCTCTAGTGCGTCGTACGTTGGCGGTAGGACGCCCGTAAGGAGGCGGGTGAATTGCACCGCATCGACCGCCTCCGGCTCTACCGCGAGCCGATATCCGCCATCGCCCGCGACGACGGCCGCAGCGCCCAGCGCAGTGCGGAGTCGGTGAACATAGGTGTGCAGGCTGCCACGGACGTCGGCCGGCAACCCCGCCTCGCCCCAGATCCGATCGGTCATGATGTCGGCCGTAACGGGCCGGCCACCGGCTAGCGCCAAGACGCATAGCAACGCTCGCGGACGCCGTCCGCGCACGGCGACGGGCACGCCATCGCCCCGCACCTCAAGCGGCCCTAGCAGCCGCATCTCCAGCCCGAGACTTGACCTCACGACGTACTCCCTCCTTGCCGTCGTCAGCGCCACCTCCGTCAACGTTCATAGATACTCGTCGTGGCGGCGGATCCACATCTGTCATTCATCGCCCATCCGGGTGTGCTCTTTCTCGCGCTTGAGCAGCTCATCACGGGCAGCCTGCCACTCTGCCCGGCTGACAATCGCGTGATTCTTCGTCTTCATAACTAGTCCCTTCTTGACACGATTCGATCCGCACGTCAGATGTAACCGACGTAGCGAATCCTGCTCTTCGCCCTCCGGAGTGCATATGGAGGCGCGGCAGGCGCTCGGGAGGGAATGGCGTTCATTACAAGGTCATCGGATCAGAGCACCCGGCTTGCAAGGTCGGCATGGCGATCCAGGAAGCTCACTGTCTGACCGGCGCTGGAGATCGGGCCAGGGTAGAGCACCAGGCGGTCGGCCCCGAGGTCGGCGTACTCTCGGGCCGTGTCGTCGTCCACGGTATCCGGGTTGAGATGGAGGAAGCTGATCTCTAACCGCCCCAGATGTGCGGGCCGGTCCACTTCCTCAGCCACCCGGCGCAATCCGTCGAGGTGTTTGGTGAGGTCGGTGGGGCTGTTACCGATACCGTACCAACCGTGGCCTCGAGTGACTGCGCGTCGGAATGCGAGGTCGCTCGTGCCGCCGATGACGACGTGCGGGCCGTGCGACCTCACTGGGCGCGGATGCGCGTCTACCGCGTCGAACGACACGTACTCTCCTCGGTACGACGGAGCTTTGTCGGTCCAGAGCGACCGCATGGAATCGATGTACTCATTCGTTCGCGCGCCGCGGTTGATGGGTGAGACACCGACCGCACGCATCTCCTCAGCCAGCCAGCCTGACCCCAGCCCCAGCAAGAGCCTGCCGCCGCTCAGTACATCCAAGCTTGCCGCCTGCTTGGCCAATACCAGTGGGTTGCGCTGAGGGAGAATCACCACCCCCGTGCCAAGCTCCAACCGCGTTGTGACCGAGGCGACATAGCTCAGATGCACCAGCGGCTCTATGAGGGCGCCGGTGGGGTCTCGCGGCGAGTCGGGACCTGTTGGCAATACGACGTGGTCGGCTGCCCACCATGACCCGTATCCGAGTTCTTCAACCCGGCGAGCGAGCCGCGCTGTGTCGTGCGGGTCGACGGCAGCGTTCATGTTCAGTCCGTGCACACCCAGTTCCATGCCGGGCACCCCCATCGTCAATGTGTGCCAATCTTGCTGGTTAAGGTCCTAACCTCCTGGTGGCGAAGACGCCCACCTGACGTGGTTGTTACGGGCGTGCGCCATTCTTATTGGGTGTTCCTTGCCCGGTGGTGATTAGGTTGTGGAGGCTGCCGCCGATGTAGGATCCCCATCCTTGCGAGCAAATGTCGTAGCACTCGAACTGGGGGACCAATCCGACGTGAGTGAAACGTAACTCTGTCCCTGTAGCGGTTTGCGAGATGTCGAAGACGATCTCGGTGTCTTTCCATTCCGGGTCTTCGTTAGGGCCGAAGTAGTTTTCCAGGACTTGCCAGACGACTTTCTTGCCAGGGACTGCCTCGGTCAGTTTCATCGAGCAGCGATGGGCGTCGCCGTATGAGTACACGAACACGTCGCCGATCGTGTCGGTACCACCGTCGATCTCCTCCGACCACCAGCCGCGGGGGTTGGTGATGGCCTCGAAAACCTCGGCTGGGGTGTTGTTGACGGTGAAGCTGGTGGTGTAGCTGTTGTCGTTCATGATGCCCTCCTTGGGTTGGTGTTGTTCGTGGTGGACTTTGCTCTACCGACGAAGCAGATCGACTGATATCGACATCTACGGTGAACTTTTCGGCCATGAGGCTCCGGGCGCCGCGTCGGGCGACGAGAGCCCCATGTCTCCGATTACTGGTTCGCGAATTCGCGTGCGGTCGCGGCTGCTTGCTCGGCCGTCATCGGCGCGGGGTCACCGCCGGTGAGCATTGCTCGTAGACCGGCGTTGAGGTGGTGAGCCCACGCCCCTGAGCACACCTCATAGCACTCGTGCTGTGGCAGCAGACCGACGTGGGTGAGGGTGACGGTCGTGCCGTCCTCGGAGCCCGCGATGTCGTACACGATGTCGGTGCCGACCCACTCGTCCTGGTCGTTGACAAAACTGAAGTGATTCTCAAGGACGTGCCAGACGACCCGCCACCCAGGGGCGAGTTCGGCGACACGAATCCGAGTGCGGTGGACACCTGGCATGTCAAAACCGAACTCATCGCCCACCGTCTCGGCCTTACCCTCGATGAGCTGGTTCCACCAAACCTGGGGTTTGCTAATCGCCGCAGACACCTCCTCGGGTGTGCGCTCCACGGTGAATGTCGTGGTGAAGCTCTCGGTCATCGTCGTCTCCTTAGGTCGGTTGCCTGATGGCCTCTCGAGCCCAAGGTCGCAAGCGTCGTCAAGTGCCTGCTAGTGCACAGACCATGGAGGAGTCATGAATTTTTCACATCGAGCCAGTCGCCGTGTTCTCTAGACTCGACCTCGATCCGAGCCGAGCCGGAGGTACTGAGACGATGAGCTCCTGGGTTGCCCGAGTAATTCGCCGCCAGCTACGCACCGATCGTGTGCAGACACTTGCCAGCGGTTTCCTGGCGACCTTTCTGGTGTGTCTGTGGTTTGTGGGTTTCGGCCGCGTGCTGAACCGCTCCGACTCCTGGGGTGAACTGACAGTAGGGGCGGGCTACCTCGCGGCGCTCGTCGGCCTTCAGCTCTGGTTCTTCCGCCCGGCGCAGCGGTCGCACCGTCCGCATGTCGTAGTGACCCTGCTGGCCACGCAAGCAGTGCTGGCATTTCTGCCCTTTCTGCACTACTCGTGGTGGCTCGGCGTGCCTGGGATCTTCGTTGGTTCGGCCCTCCTGCTCCTCCGCCCTAGATCAGCAGTTCCGCTCGCGTTGGCAGCCGTGCTCAGCATCGGTGCACTGGGTGGCTTCGTCGGCGAACCTGGGGGCGTCTCGATCGATAATCAGGGATATACCGCGGCCTTCTTTAGCATTACGACACTGATGACCGGCGTGACCGTGTACGGCCTGACTCGGCTGGCGGACGTGGCGGGCGCGATTCACCGAACCCGCGACGAGGTGGCCCGACTGGCAGCTACTCAGGAGCGGCTGCGGTTCTCCCAGGAGTTGCGAGAACGAGTTGGGGTCCAGCTTTCCGCGATCGGGTCGACCGCGCAGCGCATCACGCCAGCCCTCGCCGGAGCCATACAGGCCGATGCCGGGCAGGTGCGGTCTGAGATCACCGAGCTAGTCGCGACTAGTCGCAACGCCCTCGGTCAAGTTCGATCGCTGTCGGCAGACGACATTGACGAGGTAGGCGATGCCCGCGATCGCCCTGATCGAGTGGCGCCGGCGACCATGCGTCTGGCGGGTGTGGCGGTGCTGGTCGTATTCTTATGTTTCGGAGCCCTCATCATCTCCGAGCAGTCGCTGTTCCTACGAAACGCTTCGGCAACGGCTGCGACCTGTGTCTACCTGACGGTGATCCTGAGCCTCCAGGCTCGCTACGTCATTCGGCCGCCGCACCAGCGGCAACCGGTTCTGGCCCTGGGCGTGCTCGCTGCGCAAGCAGTGATCATCTATGTGGCCGTGGCTCAGTACGGCGGGTTGTGGCTAACGATGCCGGCGCTGCTCGCTGCCAACGCGTTGGTGCTGCTGAGGCTCGCTATCTCGGTACCGATTGCGGTCGGTGTGCTCGTCAGCGTGGGATGGATCTACGCGCCGACCGACCCCTGGTGGGAAAGCTTCGTCCTCGTCGGTCACCCCTTGATCGAGGACGTAGCCCCCACCTTCTTTGTGGTCGAGTGGTCACTTACCGCCGTGGTGGCTACCTACGGGATGACCTGGCTGGGGATGCTCGTAGTCGACCTGCAGGAGACGCAGCGCCAGCTCTCCGACACCGCAGTGCACGAGGAACGTTGGCGGCTCGCCCGAGATGTCCACGACCTGCTCGGTCTCGGCTTGTCGGCCATCACCCTGAAGGCCGAGCTCGCCAACAAGCTGGCGATTGGCGATCCCGGCCGAGCGACGACCGAGCTAGCCGAGATCTCGGTTCTCTCCCGCCAAGCGCTCGGCGACGTACGTTCTGTGGCCGATGGCGAGCGAGACCTCCGGCTCGACGAAGAGCTGAGGTCTGCGCGTGCGTTGCTGACCTCGGCACAAGTCGAGGTGGAGATCGTCGGGGCCGGCATCGACGTGCCGGAGCCATTGTCCAGTGTTTTAGCTGCCGTGATTCGGGAGGGCGCCACCAACGTTCTGCGGCACAGCAAGGCCAACAAGTGTCAGATCACGTTGACGAGGACATCGAATGCGCTGGATCTGGAGATTGCCAACGATGGTGTGCTTACCGAGCAGCTCCGCGAACAACTCGGCAGCGGTGGAAGCGGCGTGCGCAACCTGATTCACCGCCTCAGCCGGGTGGACGGGCGCCTCACCAGTGGGGTGGCGCCAGACGGACAGTACCGCTTGCGCGCCACTGTCCCGCTGAGTGGCACCGGCTAGGTAATTACAGCCACCCGGCGTCGGTGGCGATGCGGATCGCATCGACACGGTTGCGGGCGTCGAGCTTGGTTACCGCTGCAGTTAGGTAGTTGCGCACTGTGCCGGGCGACAGGAACAGGTTCTCGGCGATCTCTGGGATGTCGTCACCGCCGGCGGCTAGCCGGAGTACGGAGAGTTCGCGGTCGGTCAGCGGGCACTCGTCGGCCCTCCAGGCGGCGGCCGCGAGGTCGTTGTCCACGACCCGGCTACCTGCGGCGATCCGACGCACGGCATTGGCTAGCTTGTCGGGCGGAGCGTCCTTGAGCAGGTAGCCGTCCACCCGAGCGTCGAGCGCGCGTCGAATCGTGCCCGGGCGGCTCAGATTGGTCAGGATGAGGGTGTGGGCGGAGAGCTTCGCCTCATGGATCTCGGCCGCAACGCTCAGCCCGTCACGGCCTGGCAGGTCGATATCAATGATCGCGACATCTGGGTGCAGTTTTCGGATGGCCGGGATGATTTCCTCGCCCGTGGAGACCTCCGACACCACATCGATGTCTGGTTCAAGGTTGAGCAAGGCGACGAGGGCACCCCGCATCATGTGCTGGTCCTCCGCTATCAGCACCTCGATCACGGGCGTCAGTATCGCAGTTATGTGCGCAGTTTCGTGGCCTTTGCCTAGCGCCGTAAGTGCTTATGCCCGGCAGGGCGGCGAGTGGGCACCGGAACGGGTCGGTGGCGGTGTGGGTGTTGAGGTACTGGACGATCGCGCGGTAGGCGCCGACGAAGCTGGTTTCGGTGTAGGTGATGTCGTGCTTGACGCAGTGCTCTCTAGCGAGGGCTTGTGCTTTGTGTAGGTTGGGACGGGGATGAGAAGGGTGCTCGATCTGGTAGTTAAGTCCACCCATGGCGAAGTGGACGAACTTCTTCCGGCGATGTTGCGCGACATCAGGACTTGGCGCCGCAGAAAATCAATCTTCATGTCGGGTGGGACGATCGGCATGCCGACATGATTGGGCGCGAAGGCGCCACCGACGTGACGATGCTGTCCGCGGAAGGGACCATGCTGCTCGCTGAGCACGCCTGTCGAATCAATCCGATGCCTGTCCTGGACGCAGTCATCGAGAAGGAGAAGGAGCTCCGAGACAGGTGCAAGCGTGGCCGCACCAGGCTCGGGGGCCGTGGCAGCGACGATTCGGTTGCTTCTCCCGAGTGGGAGTACGAGTGGTATCGCACCTACTACCGGCCAGTGCACGAACTGCTGCGCCAATGGTGCGGCCACCGTGCGATTACCCTGCAGGAACGCCTGGCCGCTGCCGAAGCCGAGAACAGTCGCCTCGAGGCGCTCGTGAATCGGCTCATCGATGACCTTGCTGACAAGGGCGACCTCCGATTCGCCCGCACCGTCGTCGAAGAACTCGAGAACGAACGCATCACCCCAGACAAGATCGGACCGGTCGTAGAGCGCCCCTACACCCATCCGAGATCCCAGTCCACTACGAGTACCGCCCACGCCGTTGGGGGTAGCAACTGGCTGCTGTCGATGAGACCGAGACCAACACCATGCTCGTCAAGCTCCGGTCCCACTTCTCGATGACGCCTGCTAGGCGTGCACGGTTGGTCCATCGAGCAAGACGGAGCGGTTCGTATTGTGGCACGTCAGGACCACCCTAGGGTGCCTACTAGATGTTGCGGGGCAAGACGTTGACGCCGCAGCGGTGCGTGACCGCGGAGAAGTCGGGCGTTGGTCGCCAGCGTTGCACATGTTGGTGTGATCTAGCGCATGGCGAGTCGCCGCAGCTTGGGCGTAGTAACGGATGATGACTACGAGGCGCAATGTCGTGCGGCAGCTCTGGGGGCTACTAGAGCCGGTTCACGCCGTCGCTTCAGGCCAGGGGCCTGGCCACCGGTCACGGCCTGACCGAGGAAGGTGTCCGGGTGAAGCAGGAAATCGAGGACCTCACCGACGACCTCGCCAGCGATGGGCTCGCTGGCCTCAGCAGCAGCGAGACTGGCGAGCTGATCAGGCTGTTGCAGCCGCAGGCCCGGGCGATTATCGATACGGGCGATATTCCGCTCGATTCGCCGATGGGTCTCGACCTCTGGACCGTGGCGCGATCTTGAGCGAGCGTCAATGTCTCGGTGAATGACCAGTTGGCGTAATTGGCCGGAGTCCGGAGGTGACTTCAGCTCTGGCCGACGCGAAGCAGGGCCGTTCGTCAGCGTTCGATGAGGACGTTGCGGCAGCGGTCGAGCAACTCGGGAAGTTCGGAAATGCTGGGGTTGGCGAGCGCGATGCGGATGGCGTTGGGCGTTCGGGCCCCGGTCGCGAACGCGTCACCGGTCGAGACGAGGACACCTGCTTGAGCAAGGCGGTGGGCGGCTTGGTCGCTACGGACCTCCTCGGGCAGTTGGAGCCAGCCGGAGTACGAGGTCGGGTGAGCGAAATAGTCGAACCCGTCCAGGGCTCTTCGTGCGACAGTCTGGCGTTGCTGTGCATCCTCGCGCCGGGCTTTCTCCAGGCGGGTGACGGTGCCGTCGCGAAGCCATCTGGTGACGAGCGCCGTCGACAGGGAACTTGTCCCCCAACTGGTGGCCCGAAGCGCCCGGGCCAGCCAGGTGCAGTAGGTGTCAGGTGCCACCAGGTACCCGGCGCGCAGACCGGTGGCGAGGTTCTTCGAGAAACTCCCGACGTAGACGGTGCGTTCCGGTGCGAATGTCTGTATCGGTGGGGGCGCCGCGGAGTCCAAAAACGAGTAGGTGGCATCTTCGATAATGACGAAGTCGTGCCTGCGCGCAAGTGCAGCGATACGTACCCGCGACTCGAAATCCAGCACGAACCCCAGCGGGTTATGCACGGTGGGTATCAGGTAGACGACGCTGATCCGGCGCTCCCGGACTATCGCTTCGAG
>NZ_ML142884.1:5187-12710 GCF_004138495.1 Phytoactinopolyspora endophytica | reverse complement strand
GAGATCCGTCCCACCTGGGTCGCAACGTACGGCGCCGAGGTCCAGATGGCGGGTGCCGGCGAGCAACTTCAGCCCTGGGTAGGTGAGCTCGTCGGCCACCAGCGTCGACCCAGGTGTGGTCGTCGCCGCGAGGACGACGTCGAGCCCGTGTTGCGCACCAGCAGTCAGCAACACGTTGCGCGGCGGGACGTCGATCCCTCGATCGAGCAGGTGGGTGGCCACAGCCGCCTTATCGGCGGTACGACCACCCGGCGGCTGCTGGGTCAGGAGCGACCCAAGGTCGCCCTCGCCAGCCAGTTCCCGCAATCCATGTCTCAACTGCTCGGCCTGCTCCACCGCGAGGGGCTGGTTGAAGGACAGGTCAGCGACGTGGGCCTCGATCGGAAGTCGGCGCGGTTCCAGGCCCGCGAACCCACTGAGTTCCCGCACGTAGGTGCCCCTGCCCGGTTCGCCGACGACCAGACCCGCTGCCGCCAGTTCCCGGTACGCCTTCGTGGCTGTGGCAAGAGCGACCCCCCGCTCTTGGGCCAGCTCGCGATGCGTCGGTAGACGAGTGCCGGCGGGTAGAGCGCCTGCCCGGATGGAGGCGGCAATCTCATCGGCCACGACTCTGTACCGCTCCGCCGGCACAACCAGCCCCTATCTCTATGACAATTCGTTGATTGCATCAGTGTACGGGCCCTAGGTTCGGCCGTGCCGGGCATCAGCCTCCCCGGCTCGATACGGACAGGAGAGACCATGACCGAGACCGTCGCCAACCAGCTGCCCGTTTTGGAGTTCCTCCAACGACGCCTGCAGGGAACCTCGCAGCCCGAGGATCGCACCCACATGAGATACCCGACGGCGATCTCGGAGTTGCTCGATTTCGAGATCGCAGCGATCGGGACTGGCACCGCATCTGTGGTTGTCGATGCCGATGCGACCTGCCATGGCAATCAGCAGGGGACCGTGCACGGAGGTTTCCTGGTCGAGCTGGCCGATGCAGCGATCGGAACGGCCCACTCCACGCTCATGGAACCGGACGAATCGTTCACGAGCATTGACCTGCGCACCGTGTTTCTGCGCCCCGTCTGGCACGACACTCTGGTCGCCCATGCCGCCCCAGCACACTTAGGTAAGACGATCACGCATTACCAATGCGACATCGTCCGCGTCAGCGACGGCGAGCCCGTCGCGACGGCAACCAGCACCGTCATGACCCTCCGCGGCGACCGGGCGACCGGGCGCTGACCTACTGCTCACCGACAGGAGCTGATGGTGGTGGCTGGCGGATCCACGGCCGCGACAGCAACCAAGCCAAGGACGCTGAACGAGCGAAGTCGACCGGTGCGAAACGCGGCTACGTCTACCTGCATTCCGTCGTCGACGGATTCTCCCGACTCGCCTACACCGAGCCGCTGGCCGACGAGAAGGGCGCAACCGCCGCCGCGTTCCTCGCCCGTGCAAAGGTCTGGTTCGCCGCCCACGGCATCAGCCACATCCACCGCATCGTCACAGACAACGGAGCCTGCTACCGATCCGGAGACTTCGCTCGGATAGTTGGCCAACACACTCGCCACCAGAAGACGAAGCCCTATACCCCTCGACACAACGGCAAGGTCGAGCGGTGGGCGACAGACCATCATCCGGCTCTCCAGCAACCATGCCTGGACCGACCTCATCATCACCGCATTCACACGGCTACGAGCTCTCGCCGAACCCGGCTGACCAGGCCAATCACGCCATTACCCCGACACCCGCGCAGCACCCCCGGACCATGGAACCGGCGCCCCCACCGAGACGACACTCGGCCACCCTGTCACACCCACCTGCCACAATTCACCGCGAAACCTCGACCAAGAGGCAGAACGATCACCAGCAAGCAGCCCATGAAAGATCTGGGTTAGTCGGCGTTGCTGCTGAACTAGCTGCGTCACGCCACTATCCTTCCCAGCCCGTGCCGGACCCTCATGAAACGTTAGCGTTCTCTATCGACGCTTGGTTCTTGCACGCTGTCTCTTCTTCTCGTATTTTCGCTGCATTTTTAACAATTTCGAGTACGGAGCTTGCTCGTCAGCAAGGACTTCATGCATGAAGTCAGTCTTCGGCTCCACACTCCACAACCGATGTGAACTGTCGAAAACTTCATAGCTCCTCACTAAGACGCGTGCATTTCTAAGCACTGCTGCACAATCCCAGGAGGGGAAATGAGGTGGATCGACCGATTCGCCTCTCAGGATATTTAGCTCACCTGGAGGAACGATTAAGTCGTTCCAATATCCAGCGCTGACCTGCATCACTTCAAAGCCGTCCAGCGCTGCAGTACCGCCAGTTCTCACAACAAATATGACGTTATACTCTATACTCTTGACATATAATGGGAGACTGCCCATGTTCCTTATATGGATCCGCGGGCTGATCATATTCTTTCCATCATGATCGAGCACATTGGCTTCACCCCAGATTCCAAGGTTTTCAATCTGGCTCCGGCGCCTGTATCCTCGATCGAGATAGATAACGTATGCGGCCGCCATGAATGAGCCGGCGGAAAACTAAGCCGGAACGCTTCCCCAATCAAGCCCTAAATAGCCCATAGGCGAGCATCCTTCCGATAGCGGCACTGATCTAAACCTACCTTACGACGCACTCGGCCTGTCCGTTGCGTCCGCTTTCGTTCGACCGCAATCCCTTACGAGACCGTTGCCGCGCTTGCTGCGCCGGTCATGGGCCAACATTCGCCTGATTGCTGGGGCGTCGATATGACTATGCCGCCCTTCGCCATGTGACCGGCTCTCCCGGCGCACCGTCATGACCCTGCTTGTAGCCTTCCACGCAGAGCCGGCGCGACCGAGGCGATACCGCCATCGCCACCCGCGTCATTTCGCCGCACGTGACGCATGTTTGTCAACGGCAGATCGTGAGCCGATTCAGGTTCGTCAGTCGTCAGGCTGAGCCAAGGCGGTTTTGCGCCTGCCGCAATCCGGTGGTGGTCATCTCATTGGCGAATTTGGCTTGCGTGGCCGAGCCTGTCTCGTGCGGGATTGTTTCGTCTCTGGCCAGGTTGATGTCTGGGTGGAGCTGTCCGGCGCGTTGTCACTGTCGGATGTCCTCTGGGCGCGAGACGGCATTACCTTCCTCCAGCCCGAGATCCAGCTTCTGCTCTAACCGGGTAAGCCGCGCGGCTTGCCCGGTTAGGCAACGCATTTGCGAGCCAAGGACAATCTGGATTTCGATCGCTGCCTGAACAAGATGGAAGGGCCCAACCGCACGTGGCTCGCGGCCTCGCTACCCATCGCCCACCCCGACCATCCGTGGCTCAACCGATTGAACTAGCGGATGAAGAATACGCGAGTTCAGCAACCTGCAGTCACACATTAAGCCGGAACTCGACCACGTTTCGTCGGTTAGGGAACGCCTGTCGAGCAGCTGGTCGGTGGCCTGCGTTTCCGAGCTGTCCCGGCCTGCCCCCTCACCCCCTGCGGCGTGCCTCCTCCTGGTAGCGCTCCTCGTCCGGGTTGGAGTCGGGGTTGCCCGTCCCGGTAGTGATGAAGTTGCGCAGACTGCCGCCGGCGTACTGCCCCCACGCGCTCGAGCAGGCGTCGTAGCACTCCACCGAGGGGACGAGGCCGTCGTGGGTGAAGCGGAGTTCGGTACCGCTGTCGGTCGGGGAGATCTCGAAGCGGATCTCGGTATCGGTCCACTCGTCCTTGTCTGCTACGAAGTGGATGGTAGCGTCGACGACCCGCCACACTACGCGCCGGCCGGGAACCAGCTCGGTGACCCGGATCTTGGAGTAGTGGACACCGGGGACCTCGAAGACGAACTCCTCGCCGGACCGGTCGGTGACGCCTTCGATGCCGGTCGACCACCAACCGCGGGGGTTGGTGACTGCTTCGAACACCTCTTCGGGTGTGTTCTCGACCGTAAAGCTTGTGCTGTAGCTGGCTGCGTTCATGATTCTCTCCTTTGTTGGTCGGCCCCTGGTGGACCGTCACCCCACCGACGAAGGAGATCGGCGCAGCTGGACATCGGCCCGAAGAAATTTTCGACGGTTCGGGCCGGAGTCAGAGCTCGCGGAGGCGGGCGGACAGGTAGAGGCGCTCCGCCTCGGTCGGCACCAGCACCAGTGCCTCCTGGTACGCCGCCCTGGCCTCCTCGACGCGACCGTCCCGTCGGAGCAGGTCGGCTCGGGTCGCCGGGAGCAGGTGGTACCCGTCCAGCCGGCCGGAGGACGCGAGCTCGTCGACCAGCGCCAGTCCGGCCGCGATGCCGTCGGCCATGGCGACTGCAACGGCGCGGTTGAGGTCGACGACGGGTGAGGGAGCCAGCCGGGCCAGCTCGGCATAGAGCACCGCGATGTCGACCCAGTCCGTGCTCTCCATGTTCGGCGCGGTGGCATGGCAGGCGGCGATCGCGGCCTGCACCTGGTAGGGACCGGGCCGTCGCATCGCCAGCGCGCCCTCCAGTACTTCGACCCCTTCGTCGATCAGCTCGCGGTCCCACCGGGAGCGGTCCTGCTCCTCGAGCGGGACCAGTACGCCGTCCTGGGTCCGGCCGCCGCGCCGCGCCTCGTGGAGCAGCATCAGGGCGAGCAGACCGCGCGGCTCGGCGTCGTACGGCATCAGTCGGACCAGGAACCGGGCGAGCCGGGTCGCCTCGGCGGCGAGTGCGCGGCGGTCGTCGTCCTCGTCGTACCCCTCGTTGAAGATCAGGTACAGGACCGCGAGGACGCCGTTGAGCCGTTCCGGCAGCAGCTCCGCGGGCGGCACCCGGTACGGGATGCCCGCCTCCTTGATCTTGCGCTTGGCACGGACCAGCCGCTTCGCCATGGTGGGTTCGACCGTCAGGAATGCCTGGGCGATCTCGGCGGTGCTCAGGCCGGTAAGCGTGCGCAGCGTGAGTGCTACCCGGGCCGGGAACGGCAACGCAGGGTGGCAGCAGGTGAAGATCAGCCGGAGCCGCTCGTCCGGGATCTCCTCCAACGGTGGCTCCTCCGGGTCGCGGGCCAACACTGCCAGCTGGCGTAACTTGGCGGCCCCGGTCGCCTCGCGGCGCAGCCGATCGGTCGCCCGGTTGCGAGCGGCCGTGGTCAGCCACGCGCCCGGCCGGCGCGGGACGCCGTCGCGCGGCCAGGCGGTCAACGCGGCGGCGAACGCCTCCTGCGCGCAGTCCTCCGCCAGATCCCAGTCCCCAGTGATCCCGATCAGGGTCGCGACCACTTGGCCCCACTCGTCCCGGTACGCCGCGTCGACCGCGACGCGGACCGGGTCCTGGTCTGGCATCACTCCCAGACGGGACGGATCTCGACCCCACCCCAGCGCGCATAGGGGTGGCTCTCGGCAATCGCGATCGCGTCGTCCAGGTGCGCGCACTCGATGATAATGACGCCACCGACGACGTCCTTGGTCTCCGCGAACGGTCCGTCCGAGACCAGCGTCTCGCCGGCCCGCACCTTCACGGTCGTGGAATCCGCCACTGGCCGTAGGCGCGCCTTGCCGAGCACCTCCGACCGACGGCCCAGTTCCTCGAGAAAGGCATCGTGCTCCGGATCGGCAGCGAGAACTTCGTTGCTCGGTGACCGACTCTCGTCGTCACAGATCAGCAGCGCGTACTTCATGCCTGTGATTCTCCACGATCATTGGCATCAGCCGCCACTGCTGCAACTAGACATTGAATCTGAACTCGGCCACGTCACCATCTGCCATGACGTAGTCCTGGCCCTCCATGCGTACTAGGCCTTAGGCCTTAGCCTCGGCCATCGACCCCGCGGCCACCAGGTCGTCAAACGACACAATCTCGGCTTTGATGAACCCGCGCTGGAAATCGGTGTGAATGACGCCCGCGGCTTCCGGCGCAGTAGCCCCTTTCGGGATCTCCCATGCTCGCGACTCTTTGGGCCCGGCCCTCAGGTAAGTCTGCAGCCTAAGAGTGTCGAAGCCGACCCGTGCCAGCATGTCCAGGTCAGGCTCGTCCTGACCGATCGATTGCAGTAGCTCCAGCGCGTCCTCGTCGTCCATTTCGGCTAGCTCTGCCTCGATCTTCGCGTCCAGAAGGATCGCCTCGGCAGGCGCGACCAACGCGCGCATTTCGTCCTTGAGTGCCTCGTTGCCCAGCTCCTCGTGGTCCATGTTGAAGACGTACAGAAACGGCTTAGCGGTCAGCAGATGCAAGTCGCGGAGCAGTGTGCGGTCGGGGCTGGCGGCGAAGACGGTCTGGCCCCCGTCGAGAACTTCTTTGGCCTTGACGACGGCCTCGACGACCTCCAGCTTGGTTTGTCCTTGCTGGTCCGTGCCTCCTTCTCCAGCCTCGGCAGCGCCTTTGTCTATCGTTTGCAGGTCGGCGAGGATCAGCTCGGTGTTGATGGTCTCGATGTCGTCTTTCGGGTCGATCCGGCCGCTAGCTCCACGCCCGAATGCGTGACTGCTGTGAGCAAGCGCACGTCCAGTACTCTGGGCGCGAGGCTCAAGCCGACTACCACGCTGGCAAGGATTGCCGCCACGACGACCGATGTCCGCCCGTGGAGACCATTGATCCAATCAATCACGCCAGCAACCGGTCGTCATCTATCCCACGCATCAGAACTAAGTCAACGGAACGAACCTGGCGATCCGGCGAGGCCATACGACATGATGGACGACCCCATCGTGTCGCTGGGCCTTTCTGAACCGTCGATGAGGACCTCGGCTGGGACATTGAGGTCGAGGTCGCCTGGCGCACCGCGTGCGCACCTTCCCGACGGATGCTCACGCTCGATGGGCAGCACGCTAGCCTTGCCGATCTCAACGTGGGTGACCTTGCCCAGGTTGGGCACGCAAGATGTGATAGCGGGCGGTCGCGGCGTCGATGCCGAACTTGTCGCCGATCCTCCCGTAGGACCATCCCTGTTCGCGGAGGGCGCGCGCTTGGTCTTTCTGCGCCGGCGAGAGGCCGCGCTGGCGCATTGGAACACCTCGGCGCCGTAGATGAGCGCTTGCCGTGCGGCGCTCGATCCCAAACTTCACCGCGAGTTCGCGCACGGTCAGCCCCTCCCGATACGCCTCAATCAAGCCGTCGGTCTCGGCGGCGTCGAGTCGCCCCTGGATCTGCCGCGACCTGGCTACGGCCATCAGGCCGCCCGGTTTTGCTGGTCCGGTCGAGTTGGTCGCCGGTCGCGAGCGCTCTGACCAGTGCTTTCACCGCACGGGGCAGGGTTGGAACTTCCTCCCGCAGGGTCCACCGAACTAGACGTTTCGCGAACTGCCTCCGCAATTTGGTTGGTTCGTTTTCATTGATCAGCGATACCTGGCACGCTGTCCTCGGTCATTGAGGGCAGCGCGCGACCGGCCGAGGGCAGGGTCCGAGAGCGTCCGTTGCGCGGCTGCCGTTCCTGCCTGTCATTCCTAACGGTCGCACGGTTGGCCACCTATCCGTCAGAAGCCGCTGGTCGACAGGCTCGGTGAGTGCTGGGTTTCCGAACAGTTTTATAGTACCCTGCACTTTGTGCAGAGGAGTGCAAAACTCTGGAGAAACTGTGGACCTACCGGCGGATGTCATCGGCGCGCTGG
>NZ_ML142884.1:2354-5124 GCF_004138495.1 Phytoactinopolyspora endophytica | reverse complement strand
CGATCTGGTCGGGCGCGACGACGGCCAGCAAGGAAGATACCCGTCTGGACTTCAAGCAGGACGCACGGTCGAAGAAGGAGTCGATGCGTGTTGCGCTTGACGCTGTCCTTTGCCTGGCCAACACCGTGGGCGGTCATGTGATCTTCGGTGTGGAGGATCATGCTGCCGGACCGGCGGCGTTTGTCGGCTCTGGGTTGGACTCCACCGAGGTGCGTAAGTACGTCCACGACAACAGCCGGCCACACCTGCTCGTGGAAGCCGACGAAGTCTCGTATCGCGCGGTTCGGCTGCTCGCCATCAGTGTGCAGACCGACCACGACATCTACTCGGATGTGAAAGGACGGGCACCGCACAGGATCGACACCGATTGTGTCGGCATGGATCCTGCAACGCAGCAACGCCTGAGGGAGGAACGACGCGGCTTCGACCCGTCGGCGGTGCCCGCGCGTTCACTTGACGTCGACGCCGTGGCGATGGCCCGTGCCCGTGAGCGGCTCGGCGCCTCGCTGCGGCCGATCCGCAATGGCTTGGCCAAGCTGTCGGATTCTGACTTGCTCAAAGCCTTGGGTGTGGCGGACGCGGATGGTCGCTTGCTGGATGCCGGGCATCGGTTGGTCGGAACAGACGGTACAGCTTTGGTCTACCAGTACCGCGAGTCGCCCGGTGGTGAGCCGCGGGTCATCGAACGCCTGACCGGTCCGCTGCTTAGCGTCTACGACCAGGTCATGGACTTGATCCGCCTGCGGCGCCAGCTGACACCGGTGACATTGCCGGACGGACAGCAGCTGCAGGTCGAGGACTTCCCCGAACTCGCGGTGCGTGAAGCCGTGGGGAATGCTCTCATGCATCGTGACTATCGGATCGAGACGCCCGTCGTCGTGGAGCATTCGCCGTCGGTGCTTGTGGTAACCTCGCCCGGCCCGCTGGTCGCCGGTGTCACGGTGGACAACATCCTCACCCATCCGTCGAAGCCGCGGAATCGTGCGCTGACGGCGGCGGTTCGCACTCTTGAGCTGGCCGAGGAGGTCGGGCGAGGTGTGGATCGGATGTACCGGGAGATGATCAGGTCCGGCAAGCCGACTCCGACCATCGACGCCACCTTCGATCAGGTCCGCGTCGCGCTCGTGGGCGGGGCACCCGATGTTCATATCGCGCGCTATGTCGCACAGCTCGACCCGACGGTGCGCGACGACACAGATGCCATGATCATCCTGCTTCGGCTTTGCGCCAAACGCACGGTCACAGCTCGCACGGTCGCGCCGTTGCTGCAGAAGAGCGTGGATGAGGCCGAGGCCTCGCTGCGCCATCTGGCGACACAGTCGGTGGCGATGATCGAACCCACCCGGGATACCGCCCGAGCCAAGCATCCCAACTACCGACTCCGAGAAACAGTGGTGAAGCAGCTCGGCACTGTGCTCCCATACGCCCGACACACCTCCGACGAGATCGATCGCCGCGTCGTTGCACATGTGCAGGAGTACGGGCGAATCACCAACGCCACCGTGCGCAACCTGTTCAACGTGGGAACCCAACGAGCCAACCAGATCCTGGTGAGCCTCGTCGAGCGGAGGATCCTCACCAAGACGTCGGAAGCGCAACGTGGACCGTCTGTTGAGTACGGACCCGGCGCGCAGTTCCCCAAGAAGTCAACGCGACGACGTGCCCCTCGACGCTGACGACGAACCGGGAGCTCGCGCCCAGATAGCTAGTTGACGGCCTCCCGCCCCCAGCTCTGTGCCGAGGGTCATGGTTGCCGGCCGGGCTGGATGAGCCCACCTTCGTAGGCGAGGACCACGAGTTGGGCGCGGTCGCGCACCCCGAGTTTCATCATGGCCCGGTTGACGTGGGTCTTGACGGTGAGCGGTGAGAGGTGGAGGCGTTCGGCGATGTCGTCGTTGCTGAGTCCAGTTGCAACGAGCGTCGTGAGCTCGCGCTCGCGTGCGGTGAGGCTGTTGAACCGTTCGGATTCGGTCGTCGGGAGGGGCCGCTCGTGGTGGCGGAGCTGGGCCAGGAGACCGCTCGTCGCTCGCGGGGAGAGTAGTGCCTCACCGGAGGCGACGATGCGGATCGCGTCGAGGAGTTCAGCGGGGTCGACGCCTTTGCCGAGGAACCCGCTGGATCCGGCCTGGACGGCGCGGATCACGAGGTCGTCGATCTCGAAGGTGGTGAGGATGACGACACGGACACCGGCCATGTCGTCGTCTGTCGTGATAGCTCGTGTCGCCGCGATGCCGTCCATGTCGGGCATGCGGATGTCCATCAGCACGATGTCAGCGCGGCTCGACCGGGCTTGCGTCACGGCTTCGGCGCCGGTTGCCGCTTCGGCGACGACGGTGAGATCGGGGGCGGAGTCGATCAGGGCCTTGAAGCCCGCACGAATGAGCGCTTGGTCGTCGGCGAGCAGCACACGGATCGTCATGGTTCGGCCTGTTCGGTGCGGAGGGTGGCATGGACGCGGAACTGGCCGCCGGCGGTTGGCCCGATCTCGATCGTGCCACCGGCGGCGGCGGCCCTCTCTCGCATGCCGACGGTGCCGTGTCCTCGTCGCGTTCCAATTGGTCGGTCGGTGTCGATGTCGTTGAGGATCTCGATGCGCAGCGCATCGCGCTCGTAGGTGAGTCGCAGGGTGGCTCGATGATGGCAGCCGTAGCGATGGGCGTTGGTCAGGGATTCCTGGATGATCCGGTAGGCGGCGAGGCCGATCGTCGGCGCCACCGGTCTGTGCGCGCCAGCGGTGTGCCATTCGATCTCGAGGCCGACCTTGGCGAAG
>NZ_ML142884.1:391-2210 GCF_004138495.1 Phytoactinopolyspora endophytica | reverse complement strand
TGCGATGTGGTGAGCGACCACGTCGTGCAGCTCGCGAGCGATACGCATGCGCTCCTCGATCACTCGCCGCCTGGCCTCCTCCTCGAGCGCATGTTCTGCGCGTTCGGCGCGATCTCGAAGGGCTGTCGCTCTCTCCTGCCGTGCCAGGTTGTATGCGCGTGTGCTCCTCACTGCGTCGCCTGCCGCGGTGGCGAGACTGGCCCAGGCGATCAGCTCCAGGTTCTCGCCGTCGTACCACGGGCCCGGTGATGTGATCGCCGCCGTCAGGTACAGCGCAGCTGCCGTCGCCGCGCCGGCCGTCCAGGCGGTCCTGCGGCCCGACGTCGACGCCACGGTGTACAGAGCGATGATCGCTGCGACCCGGAGCTCACCTGGGTCATCGTCCGGGATGAGCGACCACACGGCGGCGATCATAGCGACCACCAAGACCGGCAGCGGGGCACGCCGGCGCAGCAGGATCAGCGCCGCTGCGCCAGCGCACGTGACGAAGTCGACGGCATCGAGGCTGGCGCCGACGTCGCCAGCGTCGACCACCTCGTAGATCAGGCCCCCAGCGTAGACGGCGGCGGCGATCGCCAGATCGGCGACGACGGTGCGCAGTGCTGGGCGCGAGCGATCGATGCCCGAGACGTTAGACAAGGCAGACACCTGTACGAGCTGTGCGTTTGAGCCACATCGCGGGTCGGCGATCCTCACGCGTCTCGGCGCTTGAGGGCGATCGTGCCTGCGGCGAGCAGAACACCGATCCAGCCGATCAGCACGAGCAGAGCAGTGCCCGGTGACATATCGCCCGAATCCCTGACGATAGTAATCATCGCCTCTCCCGCTTCGGCTGGGAGGTACTCGGAGGCACGGCCCCACACCCCGCCCAGCGTTTCGAACAGCGTGGGCACGACGAACAAGGTCGCGACCAGGATGCCGATCGCTGTCGCGGTGTGCCGCATCAACGCGCCGAAGGCAACACCCATCACTGCGATCGTGGTCGGGTACAGCGCCGCCGCGAGCACGGCTCGGGGCACACCTGGGTCGGACAGCGACGCCGACGGCCCGCCACCGCTATAGACAGCCTGTCCGACGAAGAACGCCACCGATAGCGATGCCACCATCGTGGCGAACGCAGCAGCGGCGACGACGATCACCTTGGCCCACAACACTGGCAGCCGCCGGGGCACTGCGGTGAGCGTCGTGCGGATCAGACCCGTCGAGTACTCCGACGTGATGACCAGCGCGCCCATGACGCCGAGCAGGAGCTGGGCGAGCGTCGCCCCGAACAAGCTGTTGCCTGCGGGGTCGTAGATCCCCTCGCCGTCGGCAGCTATGGGGGCGCCGTTGCTGAGCATCGACACCAACACACCGGTGGCGATGACGGCGCAGGCGGTCAGGGCCAGCGTGACGATCATCGAGCGGAGCGATCGCAACTTGATCCACTCCGATCGGATGACCCGAGGAAGGGTGACGTTGTGGGCCGACACGTCGTCGGCTCGCGGCGATCCGGCTGGTGGGACCAGTGTCGTGTTGGTGGTGCTCATCGCGGGTTCTCCAGTTTGTGCGTGCTGTTGGTGGAATCGGTGGCGCCGTGGTAGTCCACGGCGTCCTTGGTGAGATCGATGAAGATGTCCTCCAACGAGGCTCGTGCGGGTGTCAGCTCCTGGAGCTGCAAGTTCGCCGACCGCGCTCGAGCGCCGATCTCGTCGGCATCCACGCCGACGACGTCGAATAGGTCGTGGCCGCGGATCGCGATGTCGGTCGCGTCGCCGGCGAGCAGATCACGAAGCTGGCGGGCGTGCGGCGACCGGACGCGGACGCTGGTTGGCTCGGT
>NZ_ML142884.1:0-313 GCF_004138495.1 Phytoactinopolyspora endophytica | reverse complement strand
GTGGTGAGCTCGGAGCCCGACATGTCGGCGATCAATCGTCCCCGCCCGACGATGATGAAGTGATCAGCCATGAGCGCCATCTCGCTCATCAGGTGCGAGGACACGAGAACCGCGCGTCCCTCGTCTGCCTGCGACTTGAGCAGCTTGCGGATCCATAGGATTCCCTCCGGATCGAGGCCGTTCCCCGGCTCGTCCAGCATCACCGTGTGCGGATCGCCGAGTAGGGCGGACGCGATGCCGAGGCGTTGTCCCATGCCGAGTGAGAAGCCGCCGCTGCGGCGATCGGCCACCTCGCTCAAGCCCACGAGGTCGA
>NZ_ML142883.1:19770-27565 GCF_004138495.1 Phytoactinopolyspora endophytica | reverse complement strand
TCCGCGGCAGGCAGGTCGGCCAGCTGGTCAATCACACCAGCCAGCTGCTCAACCACACCGGAACCGTTCATGTGTTCGAGTATATGTTGATCTTCGTATTGGGGTCAACTGCTTTGCTATGAGCGAGATCCGTTCCGGACCGCTCCGGCTGCATGGCCATGAGGCGGCGCACCGTCGAACAGGGGAGGATTCTCCGTTCAGCAGTGGAATCCCTTCCGCGCCATAGCGTGCAGAACGCTCCACCGCTGACGGGGAGAACCTTCCAGCGCCAAGAGATGTGTCTGTGAGAGCGAATCCGCCGGCTTGAGCCGCTGAGATCCGGACGATCAGCCGATACATCGAAGCTCTCGGTGGAACGATGCGCCTGGTGGCGAACTTCCCAGGCCGCACGGTGATACTCCGCTGAGCGCCGGCATGAGGATGAGCCGTTGGCCACTGGGTGGTGGCCAACGGCTCATCCTCGATAGTGCTAGGAGACGTGCTCGAGGACCCGCCGCGGTTCCTGAGGCACGTCATCGGACCGACGGCGCAGGAACCGCGGCGCCCACCAATTCGCCCGCCCGAGCAGCACCATCAGCGACGGCAGCACGATGGCCCGGATGAACACCGCGTCGATCAGCACGGCCACCGCCAGCCCGACGCCCATCTGCTTCATCTCGACCACCCGCATCGCTCCGAACAGCGCGAAGATCGCCACCATCACCAGTGCAGCGCTGGTGACCACGCCGGCGGACTTGGTGATCCCCTCCCGCACCGCGTCGGGCGTGGACAGCCCGCTCCGGACGGCCTCACGTATCCGGCTGACCACAAAGACGTGGTAGTCCATCGACAGCCCGAAAAGGATCACGAACAGGAAGAGCGGGATCCATACGACCACCGATCCGGTCGAGGTGAAGTCGAGCAGGCCTTCGGCCCACGTGTTCTGGAAGACCAACGCCAGCACACCGAACGCGGCCGCCGTCGACAGCAGGTTCACGGCCACAGTGGTCAAGCCGACCACCACAGAGCGGAACGTCACCGTCATCATCACGAACGCGAGCCCGAGGACGAAGGCGATGATCCACGGCAGCTTGGACGACAGGTTGTCCGTGTAGTCGAAGTTGCCCGCGACCTCGCCGCCCACGGCATGTTCGGCATCCAGGCCATCGAACGCCTGCGGGATCATCTGTTCGCGGAGGATCTCCAATGACCGCTCCGCCTCATCAGAGTCGGCGGAGAACGGCACGCCTACGGTCAGCATGGCCGCCGATCCGTCGTCGGCGACGTCGATCTCCGGAGCCTGGTCGTGGGCGAAGTGTTCATCCTGCTCGACCAGCGTCGCCAGCTCGTCCATCGCCGAGCGCACCGCGTCGATCTCCCCCGCCGGCGCTTCGGCCGCCACCACATGCGTCGCGCCGGTGCTCGGGAACGCCTCGACCAGCCGGTCGTAGGACTGCATCACCGGCAGGCTGCGCGGAAAGTTCTCCTCATCGGGATTGCTCAAGTTCATCCCCAACGCGGGAATCGCGACGGCGGTGAGTCCGGCCACCGATGCCACCAGGGTGGTCCCCGGATGCCGCAGCGCCGGGCGGAGCACGGTCGGCCAGAACCACGCGGGACGAGACTGGGCAGTCAACCTCCACACCAGGGGAATCCTCGGCCGGTCGACGAAGCGACCCAGCTTGGCGAGCATGGCGGGCAGGACCGTCAACGATCCGGCGACCGCGATGGCCACGACCAGGATCGCCCCGGTCGCCATGGAGGCGAAGTTCATGTCCCCGGCCAGGTACAGGCCCGCCATCGAGACGGCGACGGCGACACCGGACACCACCACTGAGTGGCCGGACGTCGCGGCCGCGATCTCGACCGCCTCGATCGTGCCGCGTCCCTTCGCCCGCTCCTCACGTTCGCGACGCAGGTAGAACAGCGAGTAGTCGACGCCGACGGCCAGACCGATCAACAGCACCAGATGTGTGACGGTGCCTCCGTCAGGGACAGCGTGCGAGGCCAGCGCGTAGAGACCGATCGCCGAACCGACGGCCGAGATGCCCAGCAGGACGGGAACCCCCGCGGCCAGCAACGCGCCGAACGCCAGCAGCAGGACCGCCAGCGTCACTGGGACGCTGAGCATGGCAACAGTGCCGAGGTCCTCCTCCAGCATCTCGAAGAAGCCGTCCATGACGGACGCACCGCCGGCCTGTTCGACCAGCACGTCCGGGTGATCGTCGTTCACGTCGGCCGTGACGTCGAGCAACGCCTGCACACGTTCGTCGGCGGTCTCGGGATCGCCGCTCATCGTGACGGGAACAAGCAGGGCGTCGCCGTCGGCCGAGGGCACAGGCTCCCCGACCCCCGCTACCTCCGGCAGCGCGGACATGCGCTCTGTGGCGGCCGCGGCGGCCGCATTCGCCGCGTCGACATCCAGTGCTCCGGACTCCGCTGTGATGAGGACGTTCTCCGTCTCGGGCTGCTCCAGACCGGCGTCGGCCACGATCTCACCGGCGCGGCCGGCCTCGCCGACGCCGAGCTCCACGTCACTCGCCTGCTTGATACCGACGAAACTCATGGCGCCGACGCACAGCGCGAGGAAGACGAACCATCCGACGATGGCTCGCCATGGATGGGTCGCGCTCCATCGCGCGACCCGGACGGTCACGGGTTGACGGGTTGATCGTGTAGACACGGCACGGCCCTCCAGGGCGTTTCGAAATCGATCTGGGACGGGGTTGAGGCCTTGCGACCTCGCGATCGATGAGCTGTCTCATATCGTTCTCTCTGGCGGACTGCCGCGCTCTGGTGCCAACCGCCGAGCCGAGGTGGGGCTACCCCCAGCTCTTCCGTCACCACCGGGCGGCGGAAGGTGACAGAATTTCTTCGGTCCGGCCGACAACCGATCTCCAGCGGACTCCGTTTAGTGGTCGACAGGGAGTTATCGGCAGGGAAGAAGGTCTTCGTGAGCAGACACCAGACACGGGCTGACGAGTTCGTGGAGTATGTCAACGCACGGCGGGGGTACTTCCGCCGCGCCGCATACCTGGTGTGTGGCGACTGGCATCTTGCAGAGGATCTGGTCCAGACGGCGCTGGTAAAGCTGTACGCCGCCTGGCCCCGAATCCACACCGACGGTGCGGAGGACGCCTACACACGTCGCATCATCGTCCGGGCCTTCCTGGACGAGAAGCGGCGGCCGTGGCGGCGAGAGAAGGTCGGCCTCGATGGCTTCGACGGGGCCGAGCCGGAAGCCCTCTCGCTGGAGGACAGCGATGCCCTCCTGACCGCGCTGAAGGCGCTGCCCGAACGGCAGCGGGCGACGATCGTGCTGCGGTATTGGTTCGAACTGTCCGTGGAAGAGACAGCCAACGACATGGACTGCTCCACAGGGACAGTGAAGAGCCAGACCGCACGTGCCATCGCAAGCCTGCGAGACGCCCTGTCGGCGGATGACATGACGATGGAGAGGCGAGCATGACCAACGACGACCAGATGCGGCGGTTGTTCCGGGACGTGAAGTTCCCCGACGAGCCGGCCATGACCTCCATGGCGACTGACGACCTGCGGCGCGGCCAGCGTCACCTACGACGCAGGCGGGTGGCGTCGTGGACCACCGGCGTCGCAGGTGTCGCGGCGCTGGCGACAGGAGCGGCCCTCGCCTTCCCCGGCGATGACACACCCGGGTCGGGCACCGACCTCGACGTCGCGGGCGAGTCGGACCAGTCCTCGGTTCAGGGCGACAACGTCGAGCCCGACACGGAGACGACAACGGGGACAGAGACGAGGACGGAGACGGAAGCGGAGGACGAGGCCGAAGCGCGCGAGGTTGAAGAACAGCGGTCGCAGTTCGACGACACCACTCAGCTTCTTCTCGACACGGCCGCCGAACACATCGATCCGGAGCGGACGTATCTTCCGCAGGAGACCACGAACACCGGCTCTGGATCCGGCGAGCACGGTGTGCGTGTCTCCTCCAAGCTGGGCTGGACCGTTCCCGGCGAGAGCGGCATGGGCATGGTCCAGGTAGCGGTGACCACGCCCGGCTACGTCGACGGCGAGTACGCTCGCGAGGACGTGGCCATGTTGATCGGCTGTGAGACTCTCGACGCGTGTGAACAGCAGACGATCCCGGAGACCGGCGAGACGGTCCTGGTGGCCGAGGAAGACCCGGACAGAGACCTCGCGTTCGGCGTGATGTACGAGCGGGCCGACGGCTCCCTCACCGCCATCGGCGTGTACGACCTGTTCGGCAACAACAGCACGGAACCGGTCTCCGAGATGGACATCAGCCTGGAGCAAGCCTTCGCGTTCGTCACGGATCCGGACCTCCAGATCGACCCCGAAGTCGCCGAGCAGGCCGCGGCAGAGATAGAAGAAGAGCGGAGCCGAGCGGAGCAGGAGCAGCAAGATCTGGACCTCTCCAGCACCGAGCAGATTCCGGCTCCCGACGCAGAGAACATGACCGAGGCGGAGATGAGCCCGGCGCTCGCCGAGTGCGTGGAGGGCGTGCCGGACTGGGACGTCTACACACCCCTCCTAGGAGTGCATGCTGACGTCGAAACCGAGCAGCCGTACACACCGGTCAGCTGGATAGTCGCGGAGAACGGCGATTCCAAGTTGCTCTGCGAACTCGACAGCTCCGGCCGGTTCGCCAGTGCCGGTATCTTCGGCTCCGCTGAAGCCAAGGACACGCCCTATCTGACAGGACCGGTCGAGCGGAAGTCGTCTGGATTCGGGCTGTACACCAGCGACGTCGACCGCGTCACGGTCCAGACCTCCGGCGGCCCGGAGCAGGATGCGATCATGCGCGACGGCTACTGGTTCCTGCCCCTCGAGGAGAACAACACGGGCATGGCGCTTCGCGCCTACGATACCGACGGCGAGCCGATCTACGACTCGTCCGAGGTCGATCCCGACACCTGCTACACCGATCCGGAGGGTGAAGAGGTCCTCCGGCTCGGCGTGAGCGACGACCCGGACCCCGAGGACTGCCTGCGCATGCTGGAGTGGGACCACTAGGTCAGCAGCCAGCACAGAACGAGACACCGCACCGGCCCAGTCACTACCCGCCTACACCGGTGGGGGTAGTGACTGGGCCGGTAGCACGAGCGGGGTCAGCGGCCTCAGATGTCACGGCGGCGCAGGGCCAGCCCACCACCGATGAGCGCGGCCGCGGCCCACAGGGTAAGGATGCCCAGGCCGATCCACGGACCGTAGTCGCGGGCGAACTGCGGATCGTCTTGCGGGCCGACGAGGTTCATGGCCACCATCCCGGCCTGGTCCGGCAGATACTGCGCGACGGCACTCACGTGTGGCACATTGCCGAGCCCTTGAGACCCCAGGAAGAACACCGGAAGCACAACGGCGAGCGTACGCACGGAGCTTCCCAGCATCATCGCCAAGCCCAGGCCGAACAGACAGATGAGCGGGAGATAGAGCCAAGCGGAGACGATAGCCCGCACGGTCCCGTCCGCGCCCAGCGACGTGCGGTGCGGTCCCAGCGCCACCTGGGCGGTGACGTATGCACCCAGCACGGTGACGGTTGAGACGCCCAGAGCCGTCGAGGCCACGGCGAGAACCTTGCCTGCGTAGAACACGCCCCGCTGCGGGACCGCCGCCAACGATGTCCGGATGGTTCCCGTCGAAAGCTCACTCCCGACGACGAGCACTCCGAACACCACCAGGGCGAGCTGCGCGAGCGTCAGGCTGTAGAAGGTCGCGAAGAGCGGTTCGAAATCCTGACGTTCCGCGGACGTGTCGGAGAAGCCGTTGCGGAAACTGAGTCCGAACAGGTAGCTCAGCCCGACTCCCAGCAAGACCGTCAGCAGAAGGGACCAGGCGGTGAACCGTACCGAAGCCATCTTGAGCCACTCGGCGCGTACGACGTCGGTCATCTGTACTCCACCGATTCGGACGTCAGGTACATGTACGCGTCTTCCAGGCGGCCGAATCGTTCGGCCAGCTCGCCGACCGTTGTGTCGGTGATCAACCTCCCCCGCCCGATGACGACGAGCCGGTCCGCGGTCAGCTCCATCTCACTCATCAGGTGGCTGGAGAGCAGCACGGTCCGGCCTTCCGCGGCGAGCGAGCGCAGCAGTTCGCGGATCCACCGCACGCCGTCAGGGTCGAGCCCGTTAACCGGTTCGTCGAGCACGACGACGGCGGGATCGCCCAGCAACGCGGCCGCCACGCCCAGACGCTGCTTCATCCCCAGTGAGAACCCGCCGACCTTCTTCCGAGCGACCCCGGCCAGGCCCACCATCTCCAGCGTCTCCTCCACCCGCCTGGGCCCGATGCCGTTCGTCAGGGCGAGGACCTGGAGGTGATGGAGCGCGCTGCGCCCGGGATGGACGGCGCCGGCGTCCAGCAGCGCCCCGATCTCGTGTAGCGGACGCCTGGTCTCCCGGTACCGCCGTCCGTTGATCAGTACCTCGCCGGAGGTGGGGGCGTGCAGGCCCAGAGCGACGTTCATGGTGGTCGTCTTACCGGCGCCGTTGGGGCCCAGGAAGCCGGTGACATGCCCCGGACGCACCGTGAACGACAGGTCGTCGACCGCCACGGTGTCGTCGTATCGTTTGGTCAGTTCTCTCACATCGATCATGCCGTCCAGGCTCTCTCCGGGAGACCGTTCACACATCGGAGCCAGGTCCAGGTCATTCCATCCGGCCCACGGCGTAGAGCGCGCACGAGCGCACCGTGATCTCAGTCCCAGGGATGACATCCTCTGATCCGATGCGTCGGCGGGTTCGACCCGCTAACGTCATCGCGTGGAGCATGCCGAGACGAGTAGGCCGAGCTGGCAGCTGACGACCGGCCAGCTGATCGCCATCGACGTTGTGGCCGCCGCGATCTACACGGCGGTCGTGCTCACCGCGGTCTTCGCTGCCCCGTCATCGCTGAACGTGCCCGCGTGGGCAGGCGCGGCGATCGTCGTCGCAGTCGGGCTTCCAGTCGCCGTGAGGCGCATCTGGCCGCGGCCCGTCTTGGGCTTGGTAGCGTCCACGTCGCTGATCGGAGTGGTCGCCGGCGTTGTCGCCGATCCGTTCCTCGCCGCCGCGGCCGCCCTATACCCGGTGGCACTGACCGAACCGCGGCGACCACGGGTTCCCACCCAGACGATCGGCGTGCTCAGCGTGGTCACCGTCGTGGGTTCGGCAGTCGGCGGATCGGACGGGTGGCAGTCGACCGATGCGGGCGTGACGGCGCTCGGCGTGGCGATCCTCGGCGGCGTCTGGACCCTCGGCCGGGTGATCCGGGAGCGACGGGATCACGCCGCATACACGGCTCAGCAGCTGGCCCAGCAGGCGGTCACCGACGAGCGGCTGCGCATCGCCCGCGAGCTGCACGACATCGTCGCGCACAGCATGAGTGTGGTGACGGTCAAGGCCGGCATTGCCAACCACGTCATCGGCGAGCGACCCGAGGAGGCGGCCGACGCGCTGCGGGTGATCGAGAGCACCGGTCGCAGCGCCTTGACCGAGATGCGCCGGCTGCTCGGCGTCCTGCGTTCTGAGAGCGACGACGGTACCGAGATCACGGACGCGGCGGGCCTCGGACCGAACCCGAGCCTGGCCGACCTGGTCTCCGTCGCCGATCACGCGCGCACGTCCGGGGTCGACGTCGACCTGCGCCTGGACGTCCCGGACGGGCTTCCCGAGGGCGTCGAGCTGTCGGCCTACCGGATCGTGCAGGAGGCGATGACGAACGTCATCAAGCATGCCGCTCCCGCCAGATGCCGGGTGAGCGTCCGCGCCGACGGCACGGCTGTGACGGTCGAGGTGAGCGACGACGGCCCAGGGCGGCGGGAGCTCTCCGTACCGCTCGG
>NZ_ML142883.1:17417-19740 GCF_004138495.1 Phytoactinopolyspora endophytica | reverse complement strand
CGGACACGGATTGATCGGGATGCGGGAGAGGGTGGCGATGTACGGCGGCACGTTCGCCGCCGGGCCGCGGCCCGAAGGTGGCTTCTCAGTCCTCGCGACCCTCCCGTACACGCCCGTCACCGAACTGGCGAGCACGTGACAGGCGAGGAGGGCACGGTCGAGCCGGTGCGGGTCCTCGTCGTGGACGACCAGGCGTTGTTGCGCGGAAGCTTCCGGGTGCTGATCGACAGCACGGCTGGCCTGACCGTCGTCGGCGAGGCGGGCAACGGTGCCGAGGCCGTGCGGCTGAGCCGGAGTGAGCACCCCGACGTCGTCCTGATGGACGTGCGTATGCCGGAGATGGACGGAATCGAGGCCACCCGGCTCATCTGCGCCGCTGCCGAACCGTCAGGCAGCCGCGTGTTGATCCTGACCACGTTCGATCTCGACGCCTACGTCTATGGCGCGCTGCGCGCCGGAGCCAGTGGATTCGTGCTCAAGGACACCCCACCAGCGGACCTGCTCAGCGCCATCCGCGTGGTCGCCGACGGCGAGGCGCTGCTGTCTCCGGGCGTCACCCGTCGGCTGATCTCCGAGTTCGCCCGTCGACCCGAGACGTCGAAACCGGTCGCGACGCGCCTCGACGGTGTGACCGAGCGCGAGCAGGAAGTGCTCTTCCTCGTCGCGCGCGGCCTGTCCAACGACGAGATCGCCACGCACCTGCATGTCAGCCTCGCCACGGTCAAGACCCATATGGGGCACCTGCTCTCCAAGCTGCACGCCCGCGACCGTGCTCAGCTGGTCATCGCCGCCTACGAAAGCGGTCTCGTCCGGGCGACGGCCTGACCAACGGCCGCGCCGTGGTGTGCTGCCGCAGCGACCTGGACGCCAGGGCGGCGAGCGCGCAGCCGATCAGACTCACCGCACAGAGGAACATGACGGGGGCGGTCCGTGTGACGTCGGCGACTGCCCCCAAGCCGTTGTTGGTGACCAGCAGCGGGAAGGACTGCGCCATGAGCACGACCGCTTGGACCCGCGCCACGTGACTGCGCGGAGCCCTCCCGAGGATCATCGGGACGATGTGCGTCGTGAACAGCCCGGTTCCGAACCCGGCCACCGAACCGGCGGCTGCTGCCGCGGCGGGCACGGGTGCGACCGCCACCAGCGCGATTCCCAGGCCGGACACCACGAGGCCAAGGATCGCCACCAATCCAGCACGAGGGTGGGCTCCGCGCACCATGACGGTCACGGCGACGGCCACGGTGCCGATCGCGATCGCTCCGACGATCACGCCAGCAGAGTCGGCCGACCAGTTCCGCTCGCGGGCAAGCAGCGGCATCAGTAGCGAAGACTGAGGCAGCAGGAGCGCCGCCGCGGCCACGGTCAACAGCAGCACCGGACGGAGGAGCGGATCGACCGCGCTGATTCTCACCCCGTCCACTGCCCGTCGCCACAGCGGTGCGGGATCATCGCCGTCCGCCTCCGGCTCGGTCACTCGGGACTTCAGCATGAGTAACACGAGCAGCATCACACCGAAAGTGACGGCGTTGGCCATCGCTGCCGCGCTCAGCCCGGCCACGGAGACGACCACACCACCGAGTGGGGCACCGACGAGGCCGGCAAGCTGATGGACGATCTGGCGCGCTGACGAGGCTCGAGCCAGGCCACGTCCGTGCACCAAGATGCGGGGCACCGAAGCCGAGGACGGAAAGTAGAAGGCGTCCACCAACCCGACGGTGAGCGAGGTGGCAAGAAGCAACGCGGGAGCCTCCCCGACCCGCGCTACGCTCGCGGCGACCACCAGCATGGCGGCGATCATCACCGCGTCTCCGGCGATCATGACCCGCCATGGCCCGACCTGATCGGCGACAGCTCCACCGACCAGTGCCATGACGGTTCTGGGCAGCACGGTCATGGTGAGCACGAGGCCGGCGAACAAGCCACCGTACGCAGTGGCGGTCCATGCCATCGCGAACGCCATGACGTGGGTGCCCAGCATCGACATCGCCGCACCGCACAACCACACCCAGTACGACCCCGGGACACGGGCATCCAGACACGGACCGTCGACCTCGACGGAACCCAGGTCGGTCACAGCCGAACCGGCATCACAAGTGAGACGAACCGCTCGTTGTCGGGGACACGTACGGCGATCGGCGACAGCGGGCCGCCCAGTTCGAGAGCGAGCTGGGCCTCCGCGCCCGCATCGATCGCTTCGAGCAGAAACCGCCGGTCGACGGCGACCGACGGCTGCCCATCGGGCTGCGCCGACATGGCGACGGTGAGTTCGCCACCGGGTGGCACGACGAGCACGACGACATGCGTCGTCACCCCGTCGCGTTCC
>NZ_ML142883.1:8723-17296 GCF_004138495.1 Phytoactinopolyspora endophytica | reverse complement strand
GGTGATCCGCTCGCCCGAAAGGTCGATGGTGGCGTCGCCGCGACCATCGAGCAGTGCGCGCGCTTCGTCCAGCAGTCTGGCGGGCACGACCGCACTCGTCCGGTCCCCCGTCCGGCGACGCGCAGAAACCTCATATGAGGCCAGCCGGTAACGGTCCGTGGCGACCAACCGGACCGTACTGTCCTGAATCTCGATCAGGACCCCGCTGAGCTCGGGAACACCAGGATCGTCGCTGACCGCGAAGCGCACGGAGTCCATCGCCCGAGCAAGCTCCAAAGCGTCGACATCGACGCTGGCGACCGTCGTCGGCCAGGTCGACGGCACGGTCGGACCGGAGCTCACCATGCCGCGCAGCCGTTGCGCCTCGCGCCGGGCATCCGCGAGGGCATCTTCGAGTCGGCTCAGATGCTCATCGAGAACGCGGCCGGCGACGGCCGGATCGCCGCGTTGCTCCAGCACGGTGGTGATCTCCGCCAGCGGCATGCCGATACGGCGCATCCCGGCCACCAGTGTCGCGACGCCGAGCTGATCGGCCGAGTAGCGTCGGTATCCGGTCACGGGGTCGACGGCGGCAGGCATCAGCAGGCCCACGCGGTCGTAGAAGCGTAGGGCGCTAACGCTCAGCCCGCTGGCCCTGGCCATGTCACCGATGCCACGCAGCTCGTCCTCCATATGCGGCACCTTGGCACCTCGACCAGGTCGAGGGTCAACCGGGCGCCTCAGACCGCGACGACGACCTTCCCGGCGGCGTGGCCCTCTTCCTGATACGTGATGGCCGCCGGGATCTCCTCGAACGAGTAACGGCGATCGATGACCGGAGTAATCTTGCCGTCCTCAATGAACTCGGTCAGCGTCATCAGGTTCCGTTTCTTCTCTGCGCATTGGACTACGTCCGTCATGACCATTCGCTGGGACACGAACGGCGACACTGCGAGCGTCGAGACCGCATGGCCGGCAGGTTGTAGCCATCGGCCGGGCGGTCCGCCGATGATGACGTAGGTCCCTTTGGGCGTCATGACCCGCCGGCATGCCGATCCCGAGCGGCTTCCCGCGATGTCCAGCAGAAGATCGTAGCGTTGTCCACTACGCGTAAAATCCGCCGTGGTGTAGTCGATGACCTCATCCGCGCCGATTGATCGGACCAGATCCACGTTCCGGGCGCTACAGACACCGGTGACCTTCGTGTCGAACGCCTTGGCGATCTGGACGGCGAACGTGCCCACGCCTCCCGAAGCCCCGTTGACGAGGACCTGCTGCCCCGGCTGGATGCGTCCCTGGTCGCGCAGACCCAGCAGGGCGGTGTTGGCCGCCATCGGTACCGCCGCTGCCTCCTCGAAAGACAGGTTCTTAGGTTTCGGTGCCAGTTCGGCTTCCCGGACGCACACGTACTCGGCGAAGCCGCCGCCCTTCAGCTGTGCGTACACCTCATCGCCGGAGCGGAACTCCGTCACGTCCGTGCCGACCGCCTCGACGTGCCCCGCTATGTCGGCGCCCAGGATGTCGATCTTTGGGCTGCGCAACCCGAGAGTGCCCGGCATCAGGCGCGCGATGTACGGCTCGCCTCTGAGGTGGTGCCAGTCATATGGCTGGACGGAGGTGGCCCGCACACGGACCAACACCTCGTCATCCCTGGGCACTGGTCTGTCGATGTCCGTGAGCTCCAAGACATCGGGCGAGCCGTACGAGCGCAAGACGAACGCCTTCATCATTCTTCCTCCCTGGAAGAGCATACCCGGTTTCGTACATTGTAAGTCGTACGCTGTAAGGTACTCGTACAATGTAAGGCAGTCAAGGGGAGGGCAGAACCGTCGGCGTTCGCCAACGACCGAAATCGTGGAGGTCAGGCGGTCTCGCGCATCCTGTCCAGACCGTCGAGGACCAGATCGAGCCCGAACTCGAACTCGGCCTGCTCGTCACACCACCCCAACGTGGAGTCGGGGTCGTCGTGGGCGACCTCCATCATCATGCCGACGAGGTGGGGAAGCTGGTCGGCCATACTCTCGAACATGGCCGAGGCCTTCTCGGCACCGGCTCCGTCGCCCGGCTTGAACAATTCCTGGCTGAAACCCAGGGCCCGGCTCCCCAAGGCATGCATCGCCTGATGGGCCAAGTCGTACGAGAAGCCGCCATCTCGCATGAGCCCGATCAGGGCATCGTGGTACCGCAGTACCGCTGGACTCATGGCAGTACGCGTCTCGAAGACGCCAGGAGCCCATGGGTGGCGAAGAAGAACCTCGCGGGCGGACAGGATCCTCTCGCGCACGGCCTTCTTCCAGCCGGCTCCTTCGGAGGGCACATCGATCCGGCCGGCAACGTCGTTGATCTCCCCGGCGATGACGTCCACGATGCCGTCCAGGACCTCTTCCTTGTTGGCCACGTGGTAGTAGAGCGACATCGCCTCGGCTCCAAGGTGTTCTGCCAGACGACGCATGGTGAGCGACTTGATGCCACCTTCGTCGGCAACCTTGACCGCAGCCCGCAGCACCCGCTCTCGGCTCAACGGAACTCGGGGGTCGGTGCCTGGTACAGATTCGGTGGCCACGTACAACAACCTTCCTTTCGCACTCGATCTTACAAGGTAAGTCTCGGCCAAGACTCCAGGCGCAGCCCGTGCAGCAACACGGTCGTACACATCACGGGACGAGGACAGCGGCTCCACGCACGGCGCCCGTGGCCAGGTCGATCAAAGCCTGGTCGGCACGGTCCAGCGGATAGCGCGTCGTCGCGACGCGCAGCCGGTGCTCGCCCGCGAAACGCAGGAACTCGCGTGCGTCGTCCCTGGTGTTGGCCGTGACGCTGCGTATCTGCCGCTCTTGGAAGAGATGCTCCTGATAGTTCAGGACCGGAATGTCGGTGAGGTGGATCCCGGCGACGGCAAGCGTCCCACCACGATCGAGGGCCGCCAGCGCGAGGGGTACCAGTTCGCCTGCCGGCGCGAACAGAATCGCCGAGTCCAGCGGCTCCGGCGGTGGTTCCGTGGGGTCCGCGGCCGACGCGGCGCCGAGTTCCAGCGCGAGCTCCCGCGCCCGCGGGTTGCGAGTCATCACGTGGACCTCGGCACCCTGCGCGAGCGCCACCTGCGCCGCGAGGTGCGCGCTGCCACCGAATCCGTAGACCCCGAGCCGGCCGCCGGACGGGAGTTCCGCCCGCAGCAGTGCCCGGTAACCGATGATGCCCGCACAGAGCAGTGGAGCCAGCTCGACGTCGGAGTAACCGTCCGGAAGAGGCAGTGCGTAGTCGGCCGGCACTGTAGCGAACTCCGCGTAGCCGCCGTCCGCGTCCCACCCGGTGTAGACGGACTCCGGGCAGAGGTTCTCCGCGCCACGTCGGCAAAGACGGCAACGGCCACAGGTTCCACGCAGCCACGCGATCCCGACCCGATCCCCCACGCCCACGCCCACGCCCACGGTTGAGCTTCCGCCCGGCGTCGTCTCCGGCTCCCCCACGGCGACGACCTCGCCGACTACCTCGTGCCCAGGGACGACGCCAGGACGATGTACCGGCAGGTCGCCTTCCGCAACATGCAGGTCCGTCCGGCATACGCCGCACGCCAGCACCCGGACCAGCAGTTCGCCGGCCCGCGGCCGCGGTCGCGCTTCCGTCACCAGGCGCAGCGGCCGATCTGACACCGGCTGCGGTTCGCTCACCCGCCAGGCGCGGTGCCCGGCGTCGACGACTCCCATCCGACACCACCTCCTTGCTTCCATCTTCGCTGCTCGTTGGCTCGGAACGGATACCGGAAACGGCCCCGTTCCTTCCGTCATCACCACGTGCTTGACTCGGTCGCTGACCAGCTTGGCCGACGTATCGTTACAGGCGCCCCGCCCTGTTATCACACTGCACATCTGTCTGATGGTTCAGACCCCGATGGCGCAACCGTTCGACGGCGAGAGGATGATGGTCGTGACCGAAGGCGACATAGATCACAAAGCGATCGCGAAAACGCGGTTACTGGGAGCGCTCCCGGGAGAAGATCCAGAAGGTAAGATCTTCACCTCCGCGTACAGCGGTATGTCGCACTCGGTGGTGGTGTATGGGCGGGAGACATGGAAATGTTAGGGCGATGATGCGAGTCCCCACGATGACGCTTGATGAGAAGATTGCACAGTTGTTCGTGCTCCGTGTACACGGCGCCAGCGCTGACACCTCTGATCAGGAAGCGGTCCAACTCAACCAGGCGGCCTACGGCGTCGACAATGCGGAGCGGCTGGTCTCGGAGTACCAGCCCGGGGGCGTCATCTACTTCCGCAACGCGGGTAACATCCGCAACCCCGCGCAGATAGCGGAGCTGTCAAACGGCATCCAGAACGCGGCGTTGAACCGATCGACATCGGATCCGATCCCACTCCTGATAGGGGCCGATCAGGAAGGCGGCAAGGTGGCGAGGCTCTCACCCCCGGCCACCTGGCTCCCCAGCGCTCGAGCGCTCGCCACCCTGGGCACTGAAGCTGCGGAGGAAGGCGCGACGCTGTTCGCTCGCGAGATGCACGCGATGGGGATCGTCCAGGACTATGCCCCTGTGGCTGACGTCAACATCAACCCAGAGAACCCGGTGATCGGCGACCGTGCGTTCAGCAGCAAACCCGATACGGTGTGCGAGTTCGTCAGAGCCCAGATACGAGGCTTCCAGCACGGCGGGGTGGCCGCCGCGGTCAAGCACTTCCCCGGGCACGGAGACACCACAGCCGACACCCACACCAGCCAGGCCGTCATCACGCACAGCCGGAGCCAATGGCGAGAGTTCGACCTCCCGCCGTTCCAGGCCGCGATCAAAGCGGACGTGGACGTCGTCATGACCGGGCATCTCATCTTCCCGGCGCTCGACCCGTCCGAATCCATCGCCACCACGTCGTACCCGATCATCACCGACATTCTCAGGCGTGAGCTCGAGTTCGATGGTGTGGTCATCACCGATGGCTTGGAGATGGCCGCGGCGCGCGTAACCTACAGCGACGAGGAGACCCCGCTCCGCGCGCTCCAGGCGGGTGCCGATCAGCTACTTCTGCCACCCGCGGGTTCGTTCCCGGCCGCGCTCAAGACTATCCGCCGAGCGGTGGAGGACGGCGACCTCAGCGAGGACCGGATCGACCAGTCCATCGAGCGCATCCTGCGGCTGAAACAGCGATACGGGCTATTCGACAACCCCATCTCCGATGTGGGCCAGGTCGGCCAGACCGTCGGCTCGAGGCACCACCTGGAGACAGCCCGCCGTCTCGCCAACTCGGTCGCCTAGGAGCGTTTTGCCTCAGGCCGACCGTCCAGCTGGTTCGGATTGCGCGCGGCGACTCAAGATCGGCACAATCACGCTCTGATAGAGAGCAGGCGGCATCTCACTCGACCGTGACGGTCACTTCCATCTGCTCGCGGTGGCCCGGGACGGCGCAGTAGAAGGCGTATTCGCCGGGCTCCAGAGTCACCGTGCCGGTATCGGTCTCGCCACCCGCCGCAGATACCACCATCTCGTCACCGAGTTCCTCGATCGTGACGTCGTGCAACATCTCGCCGACGTTCGAGAACTCGATCTCGATGGTGCCCGCCGGCAGCGTGTCCGGGATGCCCTCGAAGTAGAGGTCGCCCGCTTCGACGTTGATCGTCTCCACGATCTCGTCGTCGGGCTCGTCCGCGTCGTCGTCGGGTTCATCCGCGTCGTCGTCGGGCTCGTCCGCGTCGTCGTCGGGCTCGTCCGCATCGTCCGCGTCGGGTTCGCCGTTCTCCGCCTGATCAGAGTTGGCCTGCTCGTCCGCCGAGTCAGAGTCGTCGTCTCCACCGCAGCCCGCCAGGCCGATTGCCCCAAGGGCTGCACACACAATCAACACACGGCGTCGCATGCCGGTCACAATACCCACTTGAAGGCTCAACTCCCACCTATTCGGCAAGATCGGCCTGTCGGCACGGTGCCGGACGGCCCTCAAGTGCCGGACGGTGGACCGGACTCGCTGGGCAACGTCGACCGCAGGGCTGCCACCGCTTGCAGCACCCGTTCGTGCTGGGCCGTGTAAGGGGCATACTCCGGCGGAACCTGGCCAGGATTGTAGAGCGGACGCACCTCCGCCGCCACGTCGTGCAGAGCCGCGCGGTCGAAACCCTCGTGGGCGATGCGGCCGGCCTCGTTGGCCGCAAAGCGGAGGTCTTCCACCCGGCCGCGCCAGCCAGGGTTGGATATGCGGTCCTCATCGCCGGCCATCGCTCGCGCCAGGTCACGCAAGGCGTTCTCCAGCTCGTCGAGCTGAGCGCGACGCGTTTCGACATCCAGCGGTAGCTCTGGTGGCGCTTCCCCGCTGTCACCGCTGAACATGTCCTTGACTCGGTCGAACAATCCCATCAGGCCAACCTCCTGCTCCGTACCCTAGCTGTCTGGGATCTCCTACCCTTACCCCTGCCTCACCCGCGATTCCCTTGCCCTCGCACGTTACGCCGTGCAGGCTGACGTCAAGATGGCCGCTACACCCGGGAGGCAGGAATGGCGCAAGAGGTTCGCGGGGTCGTCGCCCGCGCCAAGGGAGAGCCCGTGTCCATGGAGACGGTCGTCGTCCCCGATCCGGGCCCTGGTGAGGCCGTCGTGCGGGTCGAGGCGTGCGGTGTGTGCCACACGGACCTGCACTACCGCGACGGAGGCATCAACGACGACTTCCCCTTCCTGCTGGGCCACGAGGCCGCCGGCGTCGTCGAGTCGGTCGGCGAAGGCGTCACCGACCTCGAGCCAGGCGACTACACCATCCTCAACTGGCGTGCGGTCTGCGGCTCCTGCCGGGCCTGCCTGCGCGGGAGGCCGTGGTACTGCTTCTCCACGTTCAACGCCGCCCAGCCCATGACCTTGGCCGACGGGACGACGCTCTCCCCTGCCCTGGGCATCGGCGCGTTCATTGAGAAGACGTTGGTGCACTCCGGACAGTGCACCAAGGTCGACCGCCGTGCCGCGCCCGCCACCGCGGGACTGCTCGGGTGCGGCGTCATGGCCGGCATCGGCGCGGCCATCAACACCGGCGGAGTCACGCGGGGCGACTCGGTGGCTGTCTTCGGATGCGGAGGCGTGGGCGACGCGGCGATCGCCGGCTCCCACCTGGCCGGGGCGCGCACGATCATCGCGGTGGACATCGACGACCGCAAGCTCGAATGGGCCAAGATCTTCGGCGCCACCCACACCGTCAACTCCGCGGGCACCGACGCGATCCAGGCGATCCGCGAGCTGACGGACGGTTTCGGCGTCGACGTCGCCATCGAGGCAGTCGGCCGGCCCGAGACGTACGAGCAGGCGTTCTACGCTCGCGACCTCGCAGGCACGGTCGTCCTGGTCGGTGTGCCCAACCCGGCCATGAAGATCGAGTTACCGATGATCGAGGTGTTCGGTCGCGGCGGGGCGCTGAAGTCCTCCTGGTACGGTGACTGCCTGCCGACGCGGGACTTCCCGATGTTGATCGACCTCTACCTGCAAGGGCGTCTCGACCTTGACGCCTTCGTCACCGAAACCATCGCACTGGGCGACATCGAGGCCGCATTCGACAAGATGCATCGCGGAGAAGTGTTGCGTTCAGTCGTCGTCTTCTGACGGCTCAACATGAATATCGAGGACGCTGCTCATCCGACTGGACATTTCACGTAAAGGGGCCGCCTGAAGCTGGCCGAACGGTTGATCCGTATCCTGGACGAACGGGCCACAACCACATGACTCCGGGAGCGGTTCATGACTGTACGTGTCGATCACACGACCACGTCCGGAACATTCAGTCTTGACGGGCAGACATTCGATGTTGACAACAACGTCTGGGTGCTCGGCGACGACAACGAATGCGTAGTCATTGACGCCCCACACGATGCCACCGCCATTCTCGACCTCGTGGGCGATCGCAGGGTCACAGCGATCCTGCTCACCCACGGTCACGATGACCACGTCAGCGCGGTCGGATCCCTCTGGGACGCCACCGGCGCCGCGATCCATCTGCACCCGGCCGATCGGATGCTCTGGGATCGTGTCTACTCCGACGTGGGACCCGATGAAGACCTGGCAGACGGCCAGGTGATCGCCGCAGGCGGCACCGACGTGTCCGTCATCCACACGCCTGGACACTCACCGGGATCGGTCTGCTTCCACGTCCCGTCCCTCGGCACGCTGTTCACCGGGGACACGCTCTTTCAGGGTGGCCCCGGTGCGACCGGACGCTCGTTCAGCGACTTCGCCACCATCATCGATTCCATCCGCGACCGGCTGTTCACGCTGCCACCGGAGACGGTGGTCCGCACGGGCCACGGCGACCCTACGACAGTCGGGGCGGAAGCGCCCCACCTGCAGGAATGGATCGACCGGGGCTTCTGATCACGACGGCGAGGGCGGACGAGCGCCCGCGATGCCCTCCCGATGAGCCACGGCGGCGGCCTCTCCGCGGCCGGAGACGTTCAGCTTGGCGAGAATGTTCGACACATGCACGCTGGCGGTCTTGGTGCTGATGAACAGTGCCTCCCCGATCTCACGGTTGCTGCGCCCCTCGGCGATCAGCTTGAGCACCTCCCGCTCACGTGCGGTCAGCCCGAACGTCCGGCTCCGCGCGCCTCTCTCGTCCGCGCTGCCGATCCCGGCC
>NZ_ML142883.1:2250-8626 GCF_004138495.1 Phytoactinopolyspora endophytica | reverse complement strand
GCGCCGGCCTCGAGCAGCGCCCAGCCTGTGCGGTATCCGGCATACGAGATCAGGTTCACCGGCCCTTCGGCCCGAGCGAGCTCGGCCAGCACGTCATCCCACCTGGTCGCATCATGCCCGGTGCAGCCACGCCCGCCCAGTTCAGCCTCGACCAGCAGCCGCCACAACGGTACCGACGAGTTCGCCGCCAGCCTGTCGGCAGTGGAACGGAGCCAATCGACGTCGTCGGCTTCTTCCTCGCCGAGCCCGCCCGACCGGATCCGCTCGGCAATTGCTCGTGCGCCGACGAAGGCCAGCGGCAGATCGAAACCCGGGCCGTCGGCCTTCCCGGGCCCACGCAGGACTTCCGTCACCGCAGCCCAGGCCCCGTCATAGTCGCCGCGGGCAAGCAGCAGCTCGGCGTACGAACGGGCGACGTACCTACTGTGCTGGGGGTACGTCGCCTTGGAAGCGATCCCCGCGCGCAGGTCGGCGAGGATGCGTTCCGCGGTCTCCAGATCACCGCGCCACAACGCCAACCGGCCCCGTAGGTTGTGCAGGTGGCCGACGTGCTCTTCCGCGGGACGCAGCTCGAGCCCGCGTGTGATCAGACGCTCCGCGCGGTCCCATTCACCGAGGGCCAACAGCGGCTCCGCGGCGTTCCCGGCCAGCATCGAGCCCTGTGTTCGTCCACGACCCACTTCTGTGGCACGTGCCTTGCCCTCCGTGGCCACCTGTACGGCCTCGCGGTACCGCCCGAACAGGTTTAGGGCGTGTGACACGTTGACGTGGTACCGGATCAGGATCCCAGGGACGTCGGTCTCCACCGATCGCGCACGGGCGAACTCGGCCATCGCGTCGTCGGCGTTGCCGTGCTCGCTCAGGACCGAGCCCCTGGTGATCCGTGCCGAGGCGACCAGGTGATCCGCTCCGGCGGCGGCCGCCGCCTGCTCGGCGTCGTCGCAGACCCGGAACGCCTCGTCGAAGTCCCATTCGAGCATGAGCATCATGGCCAGGGACTCCAGCACCTGGGCACGGGTGACCGACGGCGGGGACGGTGGGATCAGCTCCGCGGCCCGCCTCAGCTTGTCGACTGCACCGGGCATTCCGGTCCGACACATCATCCGGCCGGCCCATCCCAGCACCTCGCCGGCGAGAACCGGCTCGCTCTCGACGTCGACATACTCCAGCGCCGCCCTCGCCAGCGCCGTGGCACGCTCGTCCTCGCCGGCCTCGCCCGCCTCCAGGCAGGCTCGGAGCATCAGGTCGACTCGGGTGCCGCCGGACACGGTCTCCGGATCATCGACCTGGTCCCACAGCTCCAAGCCACGCTCGAGCATCAGCTGAGCAGAAGCGTGGGCGTAGACGCCGACCAGCTCGTCCGCGGCGCGCAGGGACCAGGTGAAGGCACGCTCGACGTCGTGTGCGAAGTACCAGTGGTGGGCGATCGCCGCCGCCACCCGTCCGTCCGGCACCAGATCCGGACGTTCTTCCAGCGTACGCGCATAACGGGCATGGAGACGCGCATGCTCGCCTGGGAGCACGTCGTCGTGGACGGCTTCCCGGAGCAAGGCATGCCGGAAGCTGTAGCCGTCGCCGTCGACGACGATGACACCGGCAGCGATGGCGTCCCGCAACGACGACTCGAGGGCGGGGACGTCGTACTCGGCGACGGCTTCCAACATCGCGTGGTGAATGTGCTGGCCGGCCAGCGACATCAGCCGCAGGAGCTTCTGGGTCGGTTCAGGCAGCGGCTCGATCCGTACCAGCAGCAGGTCCCGCAACGAGCTAGGAAGCTGCGCGTGACCGGCATGATGATCGACGTTTGCCAGCTCCTCGACGTAGAAAGGCACCCCTTCGCTGCGCTCGAAGACCCGTTCTACGTGCTCCTGGTCGACATCCCGACCGACGATGCCATGCAGCTGATCGGCGACATGCTCGCGGCTGAGCCGTCCGACGTCCAGCCGTACGACGCGCCGGGTCCGGTCAAGCTCGGCGAGCAAGGGGCGCAGCGGGTGCCCCCGGCCCACCTCGTCGGCCCGGGTGGTCAACACCAGCAGGACCGGAGCGGCGATCATGCTCCGCACGACGAACCGCAGGAGGTCGCGGCTGGGGCCGTCTGCCCATTGCAGATCCTCGACGACCGCGACGAGCGGGCGGTCCGCGGCGACGCGCTCGAGCAAAGTGGTGACGACCTCATACAACCGGCCCCGCCCTTCGGCCGCCTGGTCCGGAGTACCGCCCAGCTCCGGCAAGAGCGCGGTGAGCGCGTGGCCGGCCGGCCCCGCCAGCTCGATGACCCGATCCGGTCCCAGCCGGGCGAGCAGACCGCTCAAGAGCCCGATCACCGGAACGAAGGCCATCTCCTCGCCGTCGAGCTCAACCGACTGGCCCACGACCACCAGCGCACCACCTGCCGCCGCCTCGGCGGTGAACTCCTCGACCAGGCGCGTCTTGCCGATGCCGGCCTCACCGCTCACCAGGACGGCCGCCGGTTCACCGGCGAGAACGCCCTTGAAGGCGGTGCGGAGTTCGGAAAGCTCGCTCTCCCGCCCGATCATCGCCGATTGCGGCGCTTGGTTGGTCACACACCCATCGTGCCACCTGGAACCGACACGTCACCTCTGAATAACCGCCAGATGCCGAGTACCGGGATCCGATCTACTGCTCGACGCTGAGCTGAACGGTGGCGAACGAGTGGGCCGGCAGGTCGACGACGAGTGACTCGCCATCGCGCTGCGCACCGTCGAACTTCTCCGGCGCGACGGCCGAGAGATCGTCAACCGTGTTGTGAGCCTGAACCGAGGACGCAGTGAGGATCCTGCCCTCTCCCAGCGTCCAGCCGGCACCGCGCAGGTCGAGCCGGATACGAGCGTCGTCGTGCAGGTCCAGGTTGGTCATGGACACCAGTACTCGGCCGTCCTTGACGCTGGCCGAGGCTGAGACACTCTCGAACTCGCGGCCGTCGACGGCGCGGCGAGGACTGTCATGGGTCACGTGTAGCGGCAGGTTCACGGCGTCCTGATGGTCCTTGTTCATCTCGAACACGTGGTACGTCGGCGTCAGGACGAACCGCTCGCCGTCGGTGAGGACCATCGCCTGCAAGACGTTGACGGTCTGCGCGATGTTCGCCATGACCAGCCGGCGGGCGTGCTTGTGGAAGATGTCGAAGTGCAGACTGGCCACCAGGGCGTCACGCAGGGCGTTCTGCTGGAAGAGGAAAGAGGGGTTCGTCCCCTCCTCGGTCTTCCACCAGGTGCCCCACTCGTCGCACACCAGGCCGATCCGCGCCTGCGGGTCGTAGCAGTCCATGACGCGCGAATGGCCGGCGATGATCTCGTCGATCCGCCACGCGTTGGCCATCGTCTGGTCATACTCGTCGTCGCTGAACGACGTCGCCCGACCTTTGTTCTCCCAGGCCGGGGCCGAGGTGTAGTAATGGAACGACGTCGCCTGGTAGATGTTCCGCGGCCCTTGGGAGCAGCCGAGACAGCTGATCGACTTCATCAGCGCCTCTGTCCACGAGTAGTCGTCGTCGCGGGCTCCGGACGCGACCCGGTAGAGCGTGTTGTCGCCATGGTTCTTGCAGTAGGTGGCGTACTGGCGGGCGAGATCCGCGAAGTACTCGGCCCGCATGTTTCCTCCGCAGCCCCAGGTCTCGTTGCCGATCCCCCAGAACTTGACCTTCCACGGCTCCTCGCGCCCGTTCTCCCGCCGCAGCCGCGACATCGGAGAGTCGCCCGAGCGGGTCAGGTACTCCACCCATTCGCTCATCTCCTGCACGGTGCCGCTGCCCACGTTGCCGGAGATGTAGGGTTCCGCGCCGAGCATCTCGCACAGATCCATGAACTCATGCGTGCCGAAATGATTGTTCTCGACCACATTGCCCCAGTGGGTGTTCACCATCGAGGGCCGTGACTCCTTCGGGCCGATGCCGTCACGCCAGTGGTACTCATCCGCGAAGCACCCGCCCGGCCAGCGCAGATTCGGGATGTCCAGTGCCCGGAGCGCATCCACGATGTCGGTGCGGATGCCACCGACGTTGGGGACTGCCGAGCCTTCCCCGACATAGAACCCGTCATAGATGCACCGGCCGAGGTGTTCGGCGAAGTGGCCGTAGAGGTGCCGGCTGATAGTCGGGCCCGGGACGTCGAGGTTGACGACGGCTTTCATGGTCGTGTTCGACACGTAAGTCCTTTCGTTCTGGCGCTGCCGTATTTCGCACTAGGTCGCTCTACATGATCGTCCGTCATGACTTCACACTGCCGCTCACCAGCCCCTTCACGATGTGGCGCTGCATGGTGAGGAAGAAGATCACCATGGGGATCAGAACGACGACGCTCAACGTCATGAACGCCGGCCAGTCCACGGAGAACTGCCCCACCGCCGAGTAGACCTGCAACACGAGCGTGGCCTTCTCGGGCGAGGTGATGAACACGTTCGGGGTGATGAAGTCGTTCCACACCCACATCACCTGGAAGACGCCGACGGTGACCAGAATCGGCCGGATCAGCGGCAGGACGATGCGCCAGTAGATGCCGAACGGGCCACAGCCGTCGATCCTCGCGGCCTCGATGATCTCATGGGGAACGGTCTTCATATACCCCTGGATGAGGAAGTAGCAGAAGATCGAGCCAGCGCTGTACAGCACCACCAGGCCGTTCAAGCTGTCGATGAGCTGGACGTCGGCCATCATCTCGTACAGCGGCAGGAGCGTGGTCTGGAACGGCACCATGAACGCCAGCAGGAGCAGCACGCTGAACCACCGGTTGAACCGTGACCTGCGCATGATGATGGCGTACGCCGCCATCGAGCCGATCAACAGCATCAGCACGACGGACAGTGCGGTCACGTACACGGTGTTCGCGAAGCTGTCCAGCACCGGGACGGAGTCGAAGACGGTGGAGAAGTTGTCCAGGTAAAGCTCGCTCGGCGGTGCGAGCGGTGAACTCGCCGCCTGCTCTTGCGTCTTCAGCGTGTTGACGACGATGTAGTAGAACGGCAGGCCCACCACGCAGGCCAGTGCGATCATCACCACGCTGGTCACCAGCGAGCCGTGCTTACGGTGTCTCATAGCACCCGCCTCTCCAGACGACGAGCGACGGCGAGCTGCCCCAGGATCACCGCGAGCACCACCAGCATGAAGACCACGGCGAGCGCCGACCCCTCACCGAACCTTCCCTGAGCGAGGCCGCCCTGGATGATCGCCTGTGTGATCGTGTGTGTCGAGTATCCCGGCCCGCCCCCGGTCAGCGTGAACGGCAGGTCGAACACTTTGAGTCCACCGGTGAGCAGCAGGAGCTGACTCACCGTCATGGCCGGCATGAGCAGGGGAAGCGTGATCCGGAAGAACTGCTGCCTCGACGACGCGCCGTCGATCGTCGCCGCCTCGTAGTAGTCGCCGGGAATCGACTGCAGGTACGCGAGGTAGAGGATCGCGTGCCAGCCCGCCTGTGCCCACACGCCGACGAAGATGGTGGACGCTCGCGCCAGCGTGCTGTCCGACAGCCACGGAACGGGACCGACGCCAAACAACGCGTCCAGCGTGGAGTTGAGCACCCCGGACGCGAGCGGGGAGAGGATAAACGTCCACACCAGCCCCAGCAGCGCGATGCTCGGAATGGCCGGGAAGAAGAACACCGCGCGCACGACGTTGCGGCCGAAGAACTTCTGGTCCAGCACCACCGCGAGGGGAATCGCGATCATGGTGACCAGCAGTGTCGTTCCGACGGCGAAGAGCAACGTGAACGACAGCCCTGCCGACATCGCCGAGTCGGAGAAGATCCGCCCATAGTTACGCAGCCCGACGAAGTTCTTCTCGTTCGAGTAGCCGTCGAAGTCCGTGAAGCTGTAGTAGATCGACCGGCCGAGCGGGATGGCGAAGAGCACGACGAACACCGCTGCTACCGGGACCAGGAACAGCTGGTTCGCCGTCGCCTCTCTCCACCGGCCGTCTCGGAACCGTTCACGCCGGCCGCGCTCGCCGGCGTCACCCGCCGAATGCCGGCGGGCGACGCCTGTCGTGGCCACGTTGACACTCACCCGTCGAGCTCGGCGAGCTTACGATCAAGGGCGTCGGCGACGTCGGCCGGCGAGATCTGGCCCATCACCATCTCCTGGACCTTGGCGACCTGTTCGACGCGCAGCGCGTCTTCGTGCCGCGGCCACGAGATCGTCGGCAGGTAGATCTCACCCTCCACCACGTGCTCGAAGACGATATCGAGTGCCGGGTCCAGCTCGGGCTCGTAGTTCGACGTCGTCGTCACGGCGCCCGTCGCCTCCTGGTAGAGCCGGATCCCCTCCTCACTGGCGAGGAACTCCAGGAACCGCTCGGCCTCCTCTGGATTGTCAGTGGCCGAGTTGATCGCGAATCCGGGTGACGCCGCTCCCGCCATGA
>NZ_ML142883.1:1479-2194 GCF_004138495.1 Phytoactinopolyspora endophytica | reverse complement strand
CTCACCGGCCGTCGCGCCGGGCACGGCCATGAAGTCGACCTGCATGTCCGGACTCTGGTCGTGTACCGACGGCAGCGTCCACGGCCCGGTACCGATCATGGCGACCCGCCCGTTCACAAACTCGTCGACCACCTGCTCGTCGTCGAGACCCACGACGTCACGGGTGACGAGGCCGTCGTCGTACAGCTGCATGTACAGCTCGAGCGGTTCGACCCAGTTCTCGGCGAAGGTCGACTCGCCGGCGAAGATCCGCTGGTCGACATCGCCACCCGCCTTGGTCTGGTCCAGGCCGATCAGCCCGGTCAGCGCCATGGTGTTCCCGCTCTGCACCGATTCGTAGTACGCGGTGATGCCCGCTTCCTCCAAAGACCGGCACAACTCGAGGAACTCCTGCCAGGATGCCGGCGGTTCGCTCATACCCACCGACTCGACCAGCTCCGTGTTGTACAGGACACCGCCGGCCCATGACGACACCGACATGCCGTACACGCTTCCATCCGCGGAGTACGTCTCCTTGTTGAAGTCGTTGATCACCGACATGAACTCGTAGTCGGTGAGGTCCACGACGTGCTCGCCCTCGATCAGGTTGGTCTTGTTCTCCGCGGCGATGATGAAGACGTCGGCCGCCTGACCCGAGAGCAACCGGGTCTGCAACGTGGAGATGTACTCCTCCACCGGAGGCGAGTTCGAGAACTCGATGCGTATGTCCGGGTTC
>NZ_ML142883.1:475-1432 GCF_004138495.1 Phytoactinopolyspora endophytica | reverse complement strand
CTTCGAACTCCTCGATGATCGGCGTCATCGTCTCCTCGTTGTCCCACGAGAAGAACGACAGCGACGTCGAGTCATCTCCCTCTCCGTCACCGCCACAGCCGGCCAGAACGACAGCCGGAAGTGCGGCGAACGCGGCTGCCAAGCGCACAGTACGCACGGTGGGCTGGGTTCCCCGGGGGTGACGGTGGGTGCGGTCTCCGTGAGTCATCCTGCGGTATAGCGACATTGCTCACCTCACTGATCTCAGACGTTTCCCGCGCGCTGGGTTCTGAAGCGCCGGGGATGATGTGCCGGTCGTGGTCACACCCCTGGTCGTTGGCGGTCGCGTCGCGAAGGTGCGAACATGACAGACTGAATGCGAGGAGAGACCGCCGATGGTGACGATGCACGACGTGGCGCAGGCTGCGGGCGTATCCCTGATGACGGTGTCGAATGTCATCAACGGCCACCCGCACGTCAAGCAGGTCACTCGGGAACGTGTCCTGCAGGCGATCGACGCCTTGAACTACAAGGTCAACGTCGCAGCGCGCAACCTGCGCAGCGGCCGGACCGGCACCATCGGGCTCGCTGTGCCGGAGATCGACCGACCGTACTTCGGGCAGCTGGCAGCTCTCGTCATCGAACGTGCGGCGGAGCACGGCTTCCGGGTGGCGATCGAGCAGACCGGCGCGTCGCGGGAGAACGAGCTCGAAGCCCTTGCTGCCTCCCGGATCCGGCTGTACGACGGGCTGCTGCTCAGCACCGTGGGGCTCGGGCCGGCCGACGCGGACCTGCTGAGGGTGGACTACCCGATGGTGCTGCTCGGCGAGCGAATCTTCGACGGCCCCGTGCACCATGTCGCCATGCCGAACGTCGCGGGCGCGCACTCGGCGGTCGAGCATCTGGTCGGTCAAGGTGCGCGGCGCATCGCCTTCGTCGGCTCCCCGTCGTCGCTCGACGAGGTCGGCGCGTCCGGCC
>NZ_ML142883.1:0-428 GCF_004138495.1 Phytoactinopolyspora endophytica | reverse complement strand
CGTGTGCGGGGATACCGCCACGCCCTGGAGGCCGCCGATCTGCCATTCGACGCGGGCATGCTCTTCAGGACGGAGTCGCTGTCGATGCAGGAAGGCGCACGGGCCGCGGAAGAGTTGCTTGGCTCTGGCGCTGAGTTCGACGCGGTCTGCTGCGCCAACGACTCGGTGGCATTCGGCGTGCTGCGCCGGTTCGCGGACACCGGACTGCGTGTGCCGGACGACACGCTGGTCATCGGCTTCGACAACGTGCTCGAAGGGGTGTACAGCATCCCCTCGCTGTCGACCGTGGCGCCCGACCACACTCAGATGGCGACGGCCGCCGTCGACATGCTGGCGGAACGCATCGCCGAAGGTGGCACCACGACGGACCCCAAGGAGCTGGTCAGCGACTATCGGCTCGTGGTTCGGGAGTCCACGAGCGTGTGAAC
>NZ_ML142882.1:29159-30203 GCF_004138495.1 Phytoactinopolyspora endophytica | reverse complement strand
CAAGATCGAGTCACTGATCGCGTCCGCCATCTTGTCCGGGTGACCCTCGGTCACCGACTCACTCGTAAACAAACGCCGATATGCCATTCCTGATTCACTCTCTTCTGTCGTCACGGATGCGCTGAGCCGCGCCGGTCAAGCTGCGTTCGTACGGACGCCCGCCCTCGAATATCGGACGGGCGCCTTCTCTCTTCCTACTGACGCGCGATGATGATGCCCCAGGCCAGGTTTCCGGCATGTCCGCCATCCACCCAGTTCTTCAGGCCTGCCTTCATCCGCTCCTGATACTCGATGCTGACCTGCCCGTCCAGCTCCGACGCGCGGCTCTCCAGCTCGTTCAGCACGCGTCCATAGTGCTGCGGCAGCTGGTCGCTCTCATCGCGGAACTCGATCGAACCGAGACCGAGGCGGTTGAGCTCACGACGGTAGAAGCCGGGCGAGCCCATGGTGTCCAGCTGCAGCCTCGCCAGAATCGGCTCCAGAGCGCCGGTCGGGCAGTTATCCGAAGCCATCGGGTCGGTGAAGATCAGCGCGCCGTTCGGCCGAAGCACACGGACCGCTTCCTCGAGCACCCGGACACGGTCACCGCTGTGCAGGAACGCATCCTGAGACCACACGATGTCGTACGAGTTGTCTTCGAACGGCAGGTCTTCGAACGAACCGTCGACCACCTCGATCAGATGGTCGACATCCTGCTCCCGGTTCATCTTCCGGTTGCGCTCATTCTCGAGCTCGCTCAGGTTGAGGCACGTCACCTTGCAGCCGAACGTCTTGGCCAGATAACGCGCAGACCCACCGTATCCGGCTCCGACATCAAGGATCTTGGTGTCGGCGTCGAGCTTGAGCTCCGCCGCCATGTTCTCGACTGTGCGGCGGCTCGCGGAGCCGATGTCCTCGCCGGGTGTCAGATACGTACCGACGTGGATGTCCTCGCCGCCCCAGATGATGGCGTAGAAGTTGTCCGCGTCTTCGGAGTTGTAGTAGTCACGAGCCACATGGACGGGCGCCGAGTAGAGCTCGGTCAGCTCCTCGTCCGGCCGGTAA
>NZ_ML142882.1:28407-29123 GCF_004138495.1 Phytoactinopolyspora endophytica | reverse complement strand
TCCGCGACATGGATGAAGAAGTCCGGCTCGTTCTCCTTGTATGTCTCCTGGAAATCACCGAACGTCTCGATTCGCTGGAATCCCACTTCGCGCATCAGGCGCCGCACGTAATTCTTGCGCAGTGGGTACATATTGAGGAAATATTCCGAGCCGTCCGAGAATGTGTACTTGAAACGGGCCAATCCGTCATCGACGTGATCCGGAACGGCCGACACATCGTCACCGGCGTAATAGTAAGTGTGCTTACTCGAGAATCCCTCATCCAGAATGGAATCATAATTCCGCTGATCAAGGATCAAAACGCCATCATGTTTGAGCATCGCGTAGAATTCCGCCAAAGCCTTACGGCGGTCACGCTCAGAGAAGAGGTGGGTGAACGAGTTGCCGAGACAGACGATTGCGTCGTACTCGCCGTGCACGTCACGGTTGAGCCAACGCCAGTCGGCGTTCACCACCCGCAGGATGTGCCCTCCGTGCCGGACACCGTTCTCGAAGGCCTTGGCCAACATCTCGGGGCTGCCGTCCGCACTGACCGTCTCGAATCCCTCTTCGATCAGCCGCACCGAGTGGAAACCCGTACCAGTGGCGACATCGAGGACCTTGCGGACGCCTCGCTCCTTCAGCTGGTCGACGAAGAAGTTGCCCTCACTCTCGGCGCGCTTCTTCCAGTCGATCAGGTCGTCCCACTTCTCAACGAAGCCGGTGACGTATTCCTC
>NZ_ML142882.1:27295-28396 GCF_004138495.1 Phytoactinopolyspora endophytica | reverse complement strand
GTGATCGGTCGTCCGGACCTCTAACGGGTTCTCGCCAAAGTCCTGGTGAACGTCGGAAGTCCCAGATGACTCTGGGTCGGCATTGACGCTTTCGGTTCCACGGACTGCTTCACTGTTCTCTTTGGCCATGCACAACTCCCAGTGGTTCATGCGGCATGCGGAGCACCGCAGCCGAAGCACCGTTGCGTCAGCCGCTGACCGCTCCCGTCGGGCTCGATACACGTCCAGGCGACGAACTCAGCCGCGCGGGCAGCCTCACGCCCGCCTGTCACCTGACTTCCCGTCGGCATTTCACTGGACCGGTCCCAGCGGCGCGGCGGAGCTCGCGGCTGGCCCCGTCGCGCATTACTGAACACGCTAAAGGATCCGAACAGACATATCAACTCTCAGCAAGAAATGCCGGGCTGACCTGGGCTGTTTCAGCTCATTTCCAACAAGATCCCAACACAAACGGGCAACCTCGACGGGGGACCCTGTCATGCCCGCGATTCAATGCCGTAAAGTAGTGCTGTTAGCTAACATTTCGGGATCTCATCATGTGGGCGGCGACGAATCTGAACGCCCACATCACCACTGGTTCGTACGTCATACATGCCATCTCGGCTCAGAGATAAACGATGCCAGATTCGTTCCAGTGAGCGCAACCGTTTCGAGTAGCGCAACAAAATCCACTGTAGATATCGTCGCTTTCATAGCTCTGCGATCATGAATTCACGGCAACACGCGCCGAGAATTGTGGCTTGAGTCACCTCCATTTCCCGAGGTCATCGCACACTTGTGCGTTATTCGAACGGCCTGCGGACGGACGCCCCCGGCATCCGTCCGCGGTGCTCATCCCGGTTCGGTTCGGCGCGCCGGGCAGGGGGCATACCCGAACCGAACGACAGAACATGGTCGAATACCACCATGTTCTCCACCGACGACGCCGCCCAGATCGTGGGCGCCGGGGTGGTCATCCTGGTGGCTCTGTGCTTGACGATCGCCTGGATACCGGCCCGTGGCCGCTATCCCGGTGGGCTGCCCTCCCGGTTCTTCATCACCGCCGGACTCGTAGCCGCCATATGGGAGCCTCGTGGTCTGGGCGTGATCGGGTTGATCCTC
>NZ_ML142882.1:24123-27215 GCF_004138495.1 Phytoactinopolyspora endophytica | reverse complement strand
TCTGGTGGTCCGGCCGGCCGGAGCCTGAGCTTCCACGGCCGCGCCGGGCAGGCTTGCTCGTCGCGGCGCTCTTCTTCGGCGCTTTGACGTTCGCGGTGCTCACCGGTTGGTGGAGGTTCGGCGCGATGGGTGACGAGATAGGCGCCGTCGCAAGCGTCTTCGCCGCCGGCGTCGGAGTCCTCGGCACCCTTTCCATCGCCGACCGGGCACGAGTCACCTTCCGCGAAGCGCTCCGCCGCCACTTCCGGCCGCCGCCTACCGCCGGTCCCCCGTCATCCTGATCACCCAGGCGCTGTGAACCCTGCCGGCTATCAGGAACTGGCGGCACATCCCGGCGCGCTGACCGGCTCGACGGCGGGCGTGCCGACGGTCGGCATGCCCAGCAGGACGCCATTCTGCCCGGAGGCGGCATCAGGCGCGTGCGCGCTCTCGTAGGCGTCACCCGCGCGGGTTCGCCGCACGTCATAACGGCCGCCCCGCAACGCCGAGTCGGACACCAGGTAATGCGGGGCTGCCCTGGTCACCTCCACGGTCACGATGTCGCCCGGCCGCGGATGCGGGTGCTTATTCCTCGGGTCCTCGACCTCGGGGACGGCGAAGTGGACGAGACGGTTGTCGCGTGCCCGGCCGGACAGCCGTTGTGTCTGCTCGTCCTTGCGTCCCTCGCCGTCGGCGACGAGTACCTCGACCTCGCGCCCCACCAACGCGCCCGACTCATCCCAGGCGACCTCATCGACCAGCTGAGCGAGCCGCTGATACCGCTCGCGGACCACCTCGGGCGGCACCTGGTCCGCCATGTCGGCGGCCGGAGTGCCGGGGCGCTTGGAGTACTGGAAGGTGAATGCGGATGCGAACCTGGCCTCGCGGACCACGTGCAATGTCTGCTCGAAGTCGTCCTCGGTCTCACCCGGGAATCCGACGATGATGTCGGTCGTGATCGCCGCGTCGGGCATCGCCTCGCGTACTCGCTCGACCAGATCCAGATAGCGCCGCTGCCGGTACGAACGGCGCATCGCCTTGAGCACCTGGTCCGAGCCGGACTGCAGCGGCATGTGCAGCTGCGGCATCACGGTGGGCGTCTCGGCCATAGCGGCGATGACATCGTCGGTGAAGTCCCGTGGATGCGGACTGGTGAAACGGACCCGCTCCAGCCCTTCCACCGCGCCGGCCGCGCGCAGCAGCTTGCCGAATGCGTACCGGTCACCGAACTCGACCCCGTACGCGTTGACGTTCTGCCCGAGCAGTGTCACCTCGATGACGCCGTCGGCGACGAGCGCCTCCACCTCGGCCAGCACATCGCCGGGACGGCGGTCCTTCTCCCGGCCGCGCAATGCCGGCACGATGCAGAACGTGCAGGTGTTGTTGCAGCCGACGCTGACCGCGACCCACGCCGAATATGGGCTCTCCCGCCGTGACGGCAGCGACGAGGGGAAAACCTCCAGCGCCTCGACGATCTCGACCTGTGCCTCCTGCTCGACGCGTGCCCGCTCCAGCAGCACCGGCAACGAGCCGACGTTGTGCGTACCGAAGACGACGTCCACCCACGGCGCCCGCCGGACGATCTCGTCCCGGTCCTTCTGCGCCAGGCACCCGCCGACGGCGATCTGCATGCCCGGGCGCGACGCTTTCACCGACGCCAGATGGCCCAGGTTGCCGTACAACTTGTTGTCCGCGTTCTCCCGGACGGCGCACGTGTTGAGCACGACGACGTCGGCCGCGGAGCCGACATCGCCGGCGTTCGCGTAGCCTGCGTCGTCGAGCAACCCGGCCAGCCGCTCGGAGTCATGGACGTTCATCTGGCACCCGTAGGTGCGGACCTGGTAAGTACGTGCGCTCATGTCGAGATCCAGGTTACGCCACATACCCCCAACGTCCGAAGATGAGTCGTAGCCTGACCGTAACCACGAAAATCGTGCATCAGCCCAGTCAAGATAGATAGGTTTTCCTGCATGACCGCGAGTGAGGACATCACCACTACCGCCACGCCGACACTCGCCCAGGTCGGCGAGCCCTTGGTGGAGCTGCATCAGGTCAACAAGTACTTCGGCGACCTCCACGTGCTCCAGAACATCGACCTCTCGGTCGCACGAGGCGAGGTGGTGGTGGTCATCGGACCATCGGGATCCGGGAAGTCGACGCTGTGCCGGACCATCAACCGGTTGGAGACCATCGACTCCGGCACCATCACACTCGACGGTCAGCCGTTGCCGGCCGAAGGTCGTGGGCTCGCTCGGCTGCGCGCCGACGTAGGCATGGTCTTCCAGGCCTTCAACCTCTTCGCCCACAAGAGTGTGCTGGAGAATGTGACGCTCGGCCCCATGAAGGTCCGCGGCCTGCGCAAGTCGGAGGGACGGGAGGAGGCCATGCGGTTGTTGGAGCGCGTTGGAGTCGCGAACCAAGCCAGCAAGATCCCCGCCGAGCTCTCCGGAGGCCAGCAGCAGCGAGTCGCGATCGCACGTGCGCTGGCCATGAGTCCGAAAGTCATGCTGTTCGACGAGCCGACGTCAGCCCTTGATCCGGAGATGATCAACGAGGTGCTCGATGTCATGACCGCGCTCGCCAAGGAGGGAATGACCATGGTCGTGGTGACACACGAGATGGGATTCGCCAGACGGGCCGCGAACCGCGTGATATTCATGGATGCTGGCCTGATCGTCGAGGAAGCCACCCCCGAGGAGTTCTTCACCGATGCGAAGAGCGATCGCGCGAAGGACTTCCTGAGCAAGATTCTTAGTCACTGACACTCACCTGTAAGGAGAAGTATCCATGCGCCTACGACGCTCCCTCTTCGCTGTGGCCTCGGTCACCGCAGCGCTCGTCCTCGCCTCATGTGGTGGCGACGACGAAGATGACACGACGACCGAGAGCAACGGTGACGAAGCCGAGGAGAACGGCGACGAAGGCGGCGGCGACGGTGACAGCATCACCATCGGCATCAAGTTCGACCAGCCTGGCCTCGGCCTCCGCGAAGGCGACGATTACACCGGGTTCGACGTTGATGTCGCAACGTACGTCGCTGGGGAGCTCGGATATTCCGAAGATCAGATCGAGTGGCTCGAGGCGCCAACGCCAGAGCGGGAAAACCTGCTGGA
>NZ_ML142882.1:14951-24067 GCF_004138495.1 Phytoactinopolyspora endophytica | reverse complement strand
CGGCACCGTCGACATGGTGGTCGCAACTTACTCGATCACCGATGAGCGCGCCGAGCGGGTGGACTTCGTCGGCCCCTACTTCATCGCCGGGCAGGGCCTCCTGGTGCCCGAGGACAATACAGACATCAACGGCCCGGATGACCTCGACGGCAAGCTACTATGCTCCGTCACCGGATCGACCCCTGCACAACGAATCCAGGAGGAATACTCCGAGGGCGCCCAGCTTCAGGAGTATGACACCTACTCCAACTGCATCGAAGCTCTCGGCACGGGCGTCATCGACGCCGTGACCACTGACGACATCATCCTCGCTGGGTACGCAGCCCAATCGGAGAACGTCGGCAACATGAAGCTCGTCGGTGAAGCGTTCTCGGAGGAGAACTACGGCATCGGTCTGCCCATGGAGAGCGGCATGTGCGAGGACGTCGCCGCGGCGGTCACCCAGATGATCGACGACGGTTCATGGGAGCAGTTCGTCGCCGACAACGTCGGTGAGACCGGCTACGAGCCCAACGCCGCCCTCAATCCGCCGACGCCTGAGGCCTGCTAGCAGTTCGGCGCAGCACGTTTCGCCTGCTCGAAACGGGGCGCTGGGCGGCCGGTCGTCCGAGACAGATGGTCACGTCTCGGACGACCGGCCATGCTCGACGACGGCTTGCCCTGAACCGGCAACACTGGTGACCTCTGCTGGACATTTCCGCCACGAACTGGGGGTGCGATGGAAGCGATCAGAGAGCTGCTCGATGACTACGACGTGTTGGCAGCGTTCCTGGTCACGATCAGACTGACGGTCTTCTCGGCCATCTTCTCGCTGATCATCGGCACGGTCATCGCCTCCATGCGGGTGTCTCCCATACCTAGTCTCCGGACCACTGGGTCGCTGTACGTGAACCTGGTGCGAAATACGCCGCTCACGCTGATCATCATCTTCTGTAGCGTGGGGCTGTGGGGTCAGCTGGGAGTGGAGCTGGCAGACCGCGATTCCGGTACCTTCCTGGTCGACAACGCCTTCCGGCTGGCCGTGCTCGGCCTTTCCGTTTACCACTCCGCTTTCGTCGCCGAAGCGCTGCGCAGCGGGATCAACACCGTGCCGGTTGGCCAAGCCGAAGCCGCGCGAGCCATCGGATTGAGCTTTGTTCCGGCTCTCCGGTTGATCATTCTGCCGCAAGCATTCCGCGGAGCCGTGGCGCCGCTCGCGAACGTGCTCATCGCGTTGACCAAGAACACGACGGTCGCCTCGGCGATCGGCGTCGCCGAGGCGGCGGCCCTGATGAAGACCATGATCGAGAACCGAGCGGACGTCCTTTTCGCCGTGTTCGCCATCTTCGCGCTCGGGTTCGTCATCCTCGTCCTGCCGACCGGCATCCTGCTGACGGCCCTTTCACGTCGATTGGCGGTGCAGCGATGAGCGAGCACGACGTCCTCTTCGATGCCCCAGGACCTCGGACCATCCGTCGGTTCCGGATCATCAACATCATCGCGCTCCTCCTCATCGTCGGCATCATCGCCTGGGTCGTGGTCGGGTTGCGCAACCAAGGACAGATCACGACGAGCAAATGGGAACCGTTTCTCACCGGTGAGGCGTGGACCTCCTACTACATTCCGGGCGTTCTCGCCACGTTCCGTGCAGCTGGCGTCTCGATCGTCCTCGCTCTGGTGTTCGGCATCGTCTTCGGCCTTGGTCGCCTTTCGCAGCTGCGGCTGGTACGTGCCGTGTGCAGCGTGGTCGTCGAGTTCTTCCGCGCTGTGCCGGTCTTGCTGATGATGCTCTTCTCAGTCCGGTTCTACTCCTACTATGACCTCGTTGACCCGCCGCAGCTCCCGCTCTACAGCGTGGTCACGGCACTGACTCTCTACAACGGAGCGGTGATAGCGGAGCTCGTGCGCTCCGGCGTACACAGCCTCGCCAAGGGACAGCGTGAGGCCGGATTGGCCATCGGACTCACCTATGGCCAGACGCTGCGATCGGTCCTGCTCCCACAGGCACTCGTAGCAATGGCACCGTCGATCGTCAGCCAGATGGTGGTGATCGTCAAGGACTCCGCCCTCGGCTACATCATCGGCTACTCCGAGCTGTTGCGCCAGGGCAACCAGTTCGGCGTCGCCCAACAGACGGTCTTCCCCTCGTACATCGTCAGCGCTGCGATCTTCATCGTCATCAACGCGATCCTCGCCTTCGCCGCCCACAGCCTCGCGCGCCGGCTACGGTCTCGCACCGGGGCTGCTATAGCGGCCGGGACGCCACAGGTCGGCGGAGTCGGCGTCGGTGGTCAGACGACCTGAGCGCGACCAGTCATCCTGAGCCAGCCATCTGACGCGACATTGGCCGACAGGTCACGACGCCGGGCAACACCAGCATTGCGCCGTGGTGACCGTCGAACGGGGGCGAGTCTCCGGAACCCAACGGACGTAGCAATAGCACGAGCTGTTGTGGAACGTGCTGGCTACCGCCTACGAGGAGTGCGACGGCTTAGCGCGCGAACTCCGTCGAGCGGGACTCGCGGACCACGGTGATACGGATCTGGCCCGGGTAGGTCAACTCTTCCTCGACCTGCTTGGCGATGTCCCGGGCGAGCACCTGCGCCTGCAGATCGTCGATGACGTCGGGAAGGACCATGACCCGGATCTCGCGGCCGGCCTGCATCGCGAAGACCTTCTCCACGCCGTCCTTCGCCATGGCGATCTCTTCGAGGCGCTCGAGCCGCTTGACGTACGCCTCGAGCGACTCCCGCCGGGCGCCGGGCCGGCTGCCGGAGATGGCGTCGGCCGCCTGGGTCAGCACCGCGTAGACAGTGCGCAGCTCGACCTCGTTGTGGTGAGCCTCTACCGCATGGACGACGTCCTCGTTCTCACCGTAGCGGCGCGCCACCTCCGCACCGATGAGCGCATGGCTGCCTTCGACCTCGTGGGTGAGCGCCTTGCCGATGTCATGCATCAGGGCGCACCGCTTCGCCAGTGTGACGTCGAGTCCCAGTTCGGCAGCCATCATGCCGGCGAGGTGAGCCGCCTCCAGCAGGTGCTGCAGTACGTTCTGCCCGTATGAGGTCCGGTACCGCAGCCGGCCGATCAGCGCGACGAGGTCCGGGTGGACATCCGTGATGCCGACCTCCACAAGCGCGTCTTCACCCGCGCGCACGCAGAGATTCTCCACCTCGGCGCGGCTCTTGTGATACTGCTCCTCGATCCGATGCGGGTGGATCCTCCCGTCGAGAACCAGCTCTTCGAGCGTCAGGCGGGCGATTTCGCGCCGGACGGGATCGAAGCAGGAAAGCAGCACGGCCTCCGGGGTGTCATCGATGATCACGTTGACACCGGTGATCTGCTCGAAAGCCCGGATGTTGCGGCCCTCGCGGCCGATGATGCGGCCCTTCATCTCGTCGCCGGGCAGGTTAAGGACTGACACCACCGCTTCGGACGTCTGCTCCGACGCCAGACGCTGAATGGCTAGGGTGATGATCTCGCGGGCGCGGACCTGCGCGTTCTCGTTGGCCTCGCGTTCGATGTCGCGTGCCTTGATCGCCGCCTCACGCTTGGCCTGGTTCTCGATCGCCTCGATGAGCTCGCTCTTGGCTTGCTCCGGGGTCAGACCGGCGACGCGGGCAAGCTCGGTCTTACGTGCGTTTTCCAGCTCGTCGAGCTCGACGAGCTTCTCCGCCATGGCGGTCTCTTGCTTGGTCAGTTCCTGCTCGCGGCCTTCCAGCGAGCGACTCTCCACGTGCAGCCGCGCCTCACGCTGTCCAAGCCTGACTTCCCGTTGCTCAAGGTCGAGCCGCTTCTGGTGTAGCTGGCTGTTGGTGTCGCCGACGTGCTGCTCGACCTGCTCCGCCTCGGCACGCGCCTGGGCCAGAATCTCTGCCGCCTTTTCCTCGGCCGCCGCCTTGGTCGCTTCGGCCGCCTCGTTCGCCGCATCGATCCGCGCCGATCTGTCGGCGCGCTCCTGTTCCGCCCGGGCGTTCTCCAGCTGGCGATGGTTGGCGCGACGGAACAGGCCAATCGCGATGATTGCCAAGGCAACGGCGAGCACTGCGCCGACGACGAGGATGGCGGTTGCAGTGTCCATCGTCGGCTCCCTCACGTCGGCGCCCGTTATGGGCGTTCCTCGGTGGAACCGTTCCGCGACCATGACGGCATTACCACATCGCCCGGGCACTCCACGGCCGACGCACTGCATCGCCAACTCACCGACGCGCCAGCTACGCCGCTCGCGCGTCGCTCACCATTACATATGCGCCGACTCGCCCACCCCTTATGAGGACGGGAGTCCTGTATCTCGTGCCCATTGCTGTGCAGCTATGTCGATCCGCGGTCGCGGAGTACATTCCACCTTTAGCACGAGGCTACGTAAAGGCGAAGTCATGGTCAAGGCAGGGTTACCTTACCGTGCCTCAACTGCCGCACGGCCTAGACCTCAGACGCGGCACCCTACACGGTACGCAGGGAACGGTACTCGCCCGAAACAGTCTGAATCAAGATCGTCTGACAGTAACTTCAGATGCAGTCCTATGCGCCAGACGATGGCAACCTTCAGTTCACTCGACGTCCGGCTCTCATTCAAGGTGCGGATCCGGCAAGGCCTCCCCATCCAGCCCTTCCGCTTCCAACGCCTCCCGGACGACGCGGTAGGCCAACCCCGGCGCATACCCCTTGCGTGCCAGCATCCCCAGCAACCGCCTCATGCGGGCCGCCGGCTCCAGCCGACGGGTACCAGCAAGCCTTCTGGCGACGAGTTGCCGGGCTGTCTCTTCCTCCTTCTCCGCCGGCAGCGCCTCCACCGCCTCGTCGGCGATGGTCGGGTCGACGCCTCGCTGCCGTAGCTCATGACCGAGCGCACGCCGAGCCAGCCCTCGGCCGACGTGTCGGGATTCCACCCACGCCTCAGCGAAGGCGGCGTCATCGATGAGATTCAGTTCAGCGAACCTGTCCAGCACGCGTTCCCGGACATCGTCCGGGACGCCCTTCCTCACCATCGCCTGGTCAAGCTGGGCCCGCGTCTGTGGGGCGCCGGCCAGCCGGCGCTGGACGATCTCGCGTGCCACATTCTCTGGATCGTGCTCGACGTCGGCACCGGCCGCCCTTGGGGAGCGGCCGGCTGGACCATCATGAGAACCGTCATGCACTGTCAACGCACCTGCCGGCTGAGGATCGATCAGAAGTCGACCGGTGCTTCTTCGGCCACTGCGTCGACCTTGGGCCCGACACCCAACTTCTCCTTGATCTTCTTCTCCACCTCTTCGGCGATGTCCGGGTTCTCCTTCAGGAAGTTCCGGGCGTTCTCCTTGCCCTGGCCCAGCTGATCGCCTTCATAGGTGTACCAGGCACCGGACTTGCGGACGATGCTCTGCTCCACGCCAAGGTCGATCAAGCTGCCCTCCCGGCTGATTCCCTCCCCGTACAGGATGTCGAACTCGGCTTGCTTGAAGGGCGGAGCCATCTTGTTCTTGACCACCTTGACCCGGGTACGGTTACCGACCGCGTCGGTTCCGTCCTTCAAGGTCTCGATCCTGCGAATGTCCAAGCGGACCGAAGCGTAGAACTTCAACGCCTTTCCACCGGTGGTGGTCTCAGGAGAGCCGAAGAACACGCCCACCTTCTCCCGGAGCTGGTTGATGAAGATGGCCGTCGTCTTGGAATGGCTCAGCGCGCCGGCGATCTTCCGCAACGCCTGGCTCATCAGCCGGGCCTGCAAGCCGACGTGACTGTCACCCATCTCGCCTTCGATCTCAGCCCGCGGCACCAGCGCGGCGACCGAGTCGATGACGATGACGTCGAGGGCGCCGGATCGGATCAACGTGTCAGCGATCTCCAGTGCCTGCTCCCCCGTGTCCGGCTGGGAGATGAGCAATGAGTCGGTGTCGACGCCTAGCGCCTTCGCATAGTCAGGATCGAGCGCGTGCTCAGCGTCGATGAAGCCGGCCACTCCGCCCAACTTCTGCGCGTTCGCCACCGCGTGCAGAGCGATCGAGGTCTTCCCGGAACTCTCCGGACCATAGATCTCGACCACCCGGCCCCGGGGCAGGCCACCGATTCCGAGTGCTACGTCCAAGGAGATCGATCCCGTGGGGATGACCTCAATCGGTACGCGGGTTTCCTCGCCCAAACGCATTACCGAACCCTTGCCGTGTGCGCGCTCGATCTGCGCCAGCGCTGTCTCAAGGGCCTTCTCGCGGTCTGCGGGAGCTGCCATGGTTACCGCCTGGGGTTGATGGGCCGCGCCGCGGCCCTGAGTTTTCTTCGCCATCGATCGAGACGTTACGCTCCGCCACCGACAAGGTCGAGATCTTTCCTCTACCTGTGGATAACTTCGCTCCACCTCGACAGCCGCCACGCTATACCGAAACTATGTTCGAACGCGAGCGACACGCCCCATCCCGGGCCAACGGGTCGCGTCTGACGGGCTGCGCCCTGTCGCTCAGGCACGGACCCGGACATACGAGCAACCGTGAGGTCGTACTTCTTCGCAGAAGTACGACAGCAGCATACGTGACGGCCACGCGGGCGACCGCGTTGTCGTGAGACGCGTCAGAGGCCGCCGCGAACCGGCACCAGACACGCCCTAATAGGGGCGCGTCCGTCCCCGCCCTTACAAGCCTCCGTGGACGAACTCACCGCCTACCATCGTGGCAGCCACTGGGACGTCGGCGAGTGACGATACCGGCACCTGCCTCGGATCGTCGCCCAGCATGACAAGGTCGGCGAGCTTGCCCGGACTCAGGCTGCCCACCCGGTCCTCCGCTCCGCACGCGTAGGCGCTCTCGGTCGTATAGGCGGCCAGCGCCTGTTCGAGGGTCACGGCCTCGTCGGGTCCTACCGGCAGTCCGCCCTTGCTCTTGCGCTCCACCATGAACTGGATCGCCCGCAACGGCGCCCCGTCCGCCACCGGCCGATCCGAGCTGCCGGCCAGCGGGATGCCGTGGTCGAGGAATGCCCGCCCCCGGTACATCCACCCGCTGCGCTGCTCCCCCATGATCCGCGAGTAGTCGTCGCCGAACGCGTGCAGGAACGTCGGCTGGATCACCGCGGTCAGGCCGAGTTCCGCCATCCGGGGCAGCTGGTCCGGGCGCACCAGGCCGGCATGCTCGATCCGGTGCCGCACGCCCCGCCGGGGAGCCTCGCTCTGCGCCGCGGCCACCGCGTCCAGCGCCTGGTCGACGGCGCGGTCACCGATAGCGTGGATGGCCAGCTGCCAGCCGGCCCGGTGAGCGTCGGTCACCAAGGCCGTCAACTCCTCGTCGCCGTAGGTGAGCTGCCCCAGGCCGCCGTCGCCGTACGGCTCGGTCAACGCGGCGGTGCGGGCCATCATCCCGCCGTCGAGCCACATCTTCAGTGCCCCCACCGACAGCCGGTCACCTCCCAGGCCCGTCCGCAAACCGAGGTCGATCGACCTCGGCATCCCGTCCGCCGGGTCGGCACCGGACGGACGCAGCATGACGGCAGGGATCATGGCCTGGACCCGGACGGGCAGCCGTCGCTGCTCCACCGCGCTCTGATACGCCGCCAGCTCCACCGGCGAGAACCCGCCCAGACCTGCGACGATACCGGCGTCGGCACACATGGTGACACCCTCGCGCGCGGCTTGCCGGCTGGAGACCTCGAGCAGGTCGATGATCTCCTCGACGCGGTACGGCATCCGGCGCGACCGGGCCAGGCCCATGGCCTCCTCGACGAACACCCCGCTGGGTCGGCCGTCGTCGTCCTTGACCACACCGGCGTCGGCGGCCGTGAGCTCGTCGTCGGGAATGAGATCGAGCACGGCGCGCGAGACGAGACAGGCATGTCCGGAAGCATGCGTGATGTAGACCTTACGCCCAGCGGCGACGCTCTCCAGGTCGCGCCACGTCAGGTGGGCACCGAGCGGTCGCTGGTCATAGCCGGAGAGATCGACCCAGCGCCCGTCCGGGGTGGCCGCGACGGCCTCGGCTACGGCGCTGAGGACGGCATTCCGGGTGCCGCACTCCGACAGATCGACCTGCCGGCTCGCCGCACCGGTCCAGACCAAGTGAGTATGAGCGTCCACGAACCCGGGAAGCACCACCGCGCCTCCGGCGTCGACCACTCGTGCGGCAGGCAGGCCGGCCACGTCGTCGTCGAGACCGACGATCCGGCCTTGCCAGACACCGATCGACGAGGCAGTCGGCCGGGCAGGATCCATGGTCAGGGCCCGACATCCGGTGATCAGCAGATCAAGCTGCACAGTGCTTCCCTTCCTGCCCAGTCAGCGGGGCGGCTTGCCCAATGGCGGGCTGTCCGGCCCGCCCGGCCGGCGAGCGTAACGACGGTTCCGAGTATGCGTTACGTTACAGTAATGGTTCCGTACTAGTACAGGAGCGGACGAATGCATACTCCTCGGCATGACCGGCCGGACACCGCGGCGCGCGAATCGCGACTCATCAGGGACAATCTGTTCGGGCTGATCATCAGCACGGGCGACGACGGCGCGCCGGCCGCCACGCACGTGCCGATGCTGCGCTCCCCCGAAGACGGCGCATCCACACCCGACGACAGCACTGTGCTGGTGGGCACGAAGATCATCGGCCACATGGCACGCGTCAATCCACAGTGGCGCTCCTTCGCCGGCGCCCCGGATGTGCTCGCGGTCTTCTCCGGGCCCGACGGGTACGTCTCCCCCACCGTGTATCAGACCACGCCCGCGGCGCCGACCTGGAACTACGCGGGGGTGCACGTCACCGGGCCGGTCAGGCTGATCGACGATCCGGAGGAATCGCTCGACGTCGTCCTGTCCACCATCCACGCCTCGGAGGCACACATGGCGTCCCCGTGGGATTTCTCCACGTCGATGGACTATTTCCGGCGCATATTGCCGGGAATCATGGCGTTCGAGATCACGGTGAAGACCGTTGACAGCCGATTCAAACTCAGCCAAGAGAAGCCTGCCGAGATCCAGCATCGAGTCCACGACAGCTTCGCCGCCAGCCCGCACGGCCGCGACCGGGAGCTGGCCGCCCTCATGGCCGACGTGCTCGGCCTCCAGAGTCGCTGAACGCCCATGCAACACCGGCCCGGACAGAGCAAAGGCGCCCCGGGCAGCCGCAATCCGGTGCAGGTCCAGCCAGAACCCGGCGCCGGCCGAGCCCGTCATCGGGCGTTGGCTCAGCCGC
>NZ_ML142882.1:5625-14916 GCF_004138495.1 Phytoactinopolyspora endophytica | reverse complement strand
TCCGGCTCTGGCTCAGCCGCCACTCTCGCGCTTGATCCAGCCCCAGATCGACGTCCCGATAAACAGCGCGACGCCGATGACGAACAGCCAGATCAGGCCCTTGATCACGATCCCTATGACAGAGATGGCCAGCCAGATCGCCAGCAGCAGCAACACGATTCCCCACATAGGGTCAGTATGGCACGATGATCGATCCGACCTGGGCTCGTAAACGTACGTGTACAGTGACGTGCAACCGCTTGCAGGTAGGATGCCTCGTGTCACGAGGGCGTACGGACATCCGGACGGACCATGAGACGGCACCATGAGAAGGAGAGCAACCGACATGGCGAACGAACCGACCCGCGTTGGCATCCTCGGTCTCGGCCGCTCCGGGTGGAACATCCACGCGGCCGGCCTGGCGGAGCTGGGCGATGACTATCGCATCGTCGCCGCGGCCGACCCGGCCCCTGAACGGCGCGCCGAGGCCGAGACCCGGTTCGGCTGCGCCACGCACGCCGAGCCCGCCGACGTCATCGCGGATCCACAGGTCGAGCTGGTCATCGTCGCCACTCCCTCGCACACCCACGTACCGCTGACCGTCGCCGCGCTCGAGGCAGGCAAGCACGTCGTCGTGGAGAAGCCGATGGCGCAGAGCACGGCCGAGGTCGACACCATGATCGAGGCCGCTCAGAAGGCTGGGCGGGTCCTCACCTGCTTCCAGAACAGCCGGTTCGACCCTGCGTTCATGGCCATCCGCGAGGTGATCGGCTCCGGCCGGCTGGGTGAGCTGGTGCTGATCCGTCGCTCGCACCACCGCTTCGCCCGTCGGGCCGACTGGCAGACCTTGCGCAAGTTCGGCGGCGGCGAGCTGCCGAACACGGCGTCGCACTTCCTGGACCAGGTCCTGCTCCTCTTGGGTGACGGCCCACTCGACCTCTTCGCCGACCTGCGCCGCACGCTCGCCGCCGGTGACGCCGAAGATCACGTCAAGCTTGTGCTGAAGACCAAGACCGGCCTCACCGCGGACATCGAGTCCAGCTCCACCGTTGCCACCCCGCAGCCGGCGTGGATGATCGCCGGCACCGCCGGCGGCCTGGTCAGCACCGACGACGGCGGGCTGAAGGTGCGCTGGTGCGACCCCGACGCCTTGGCCGAGCTGCGAGTCGACGAAGGCCCCGCCGCCGATCGCCGCTACGGCACCGGCGAGCAGATCGACTGGCACGAGCAGACCATCGAGGTCGAGCCGCCGGGTGGCCAGCGCACCGCCCTCTACTACCAGCGGCTCGCCGCCACCCTGCGTGACGGGGCCGAGCTGTTCGTCACCCCGGAAAGCGTCCGCCGCCAGATCGAGATCATCGAACGTGCGCGCGAGCAGACCGGGTTGCTCTAGGCGTGCCTGATGGATCCGTGGACCACTGCGCAACGTCCAGCCGAGAACCTGACGCAGAGGCGAAACCAATCGCACGATCGGAAGGTTCCCGCCTGGGACGCGGCACAACGCGCCGCTGAAGCGCATGTCGCCCATGTGAACAGAGGAACGCTCAGGTGAAGCGGAACACGATCTATTCGGTGGCTCAGGCCTGCGGGGTCTCCTCGTCCACCGTGTCGCGCGCGTTTACCCGCCCCGACCTGGTCAGAGACGACGTACGCGAACGCATCCTGAGCACGGCGGCGGCCATGGGCTACCGGCCGAACAAGTCCGCCAGAGCTACCGCTACCGGCCGCACCGGCATGCTCGGCCTGGTGGTGCCGGACATCACGAACCCCTTCATGCCGCCCCTGGTCCGCGCGGTGCAGCGCGCGGCCGGAGAGCTCGGCTGCTCGGTCATGCTGGTCGACGCCGAAGAGAGCACCGACTCGGAGACGCGGCTGATCTCCCAGCTGCACGGCCAGGTCGACGGGCTCGTGCTGGCGTCGCCGCGTGCGCCCTCGCGCGCGCTGCGGGACGCCGTCGACGGGCTGCCATGCGTTCTCGTCAACCGCGTGGTCCGAGACCTGTCGTCCGTGGTCTGCGATACCGGGGACGCGCTGGCCCGCATTGGCGACCACCTCGTCGAGCATGGGCACGGCCGCATCGCTCTGCTCGCCGGGCCGTCGGCCTCCTGGGCGGCCAAGCATCGCGCGAGGGCGATCCGCACCTGGGCCGCCACGCCCGCGAACGTCGAGGTCGGCGTCTCCCTGACCGAGCTCGGCCCGTTCGACGCGTCGTTCGACGGAGGGCGACAGGCCGGCGCGGCCCTGCTGGACACCCAGGCGACGGCGGCGTTCGCGTTCGACGACGTCATGGGCTGCGGAGTCCTCTCCGAGCTGGCCTCCCGGGGCGTGGATGTGCCCGGCGACCGCAGCGTTGTCGGCTCTGACGACGTCCTGCTCGCGCGCATGGTCACGCCCAGCCTCACAACAGTCGCGGCACCCATGGCTCAGCTCGGTCACACCGCGATCGGCCTGCTCTCCGGCCAGATCGAGCAGCCCGACGGCGTCTCACTCGAGACCGTCACCCTGCACGGGACGCCCGTCCTCCGGAGCTCCACCTCACCCGCGACCCGCTGAGGCACGGATCGGCGTAGAGGCGGGCTCGATGCTGCATCCCGTACCGGATGCTGCAATCTGTGTCGCTATGGGCCGCGAATCAGGCTGTTGGCGACACAGATTGCAGCATCCGACACAGAATGTGGCATCCGGTACGGAGAGTGGCATGGATGCCGCCGTCAGGGTGAACTCTCACCCCACGTTCTCAGCGCGGATCGGCGTAGAAGACGCGTTCGATGACAGCTCGCGCGTGCCGGGAGCTGCGCCGATAGTCGTCCAGGAACGTGGCGCTCTCCCCCGGCCCGTATCCCACCACCTGGGCCACGGCCGCCAGCGTCTGTGGGTCCACCGGGATAGCGTCCGATGCCCGACCGGTCACCAGGACCGTCGCGTTGCGGATCGACGACGCCATGCACCACGCTTGGCTGAGCTCTCGCCGGTCCTCGTCGCGCATCAGACCCGCGTCGACGGCGACGTCGAACACGTCCAGCGTGGCCGTCGTCCGTAGTTCCTCGACCCGGCCGGCATGCTGCAGCTGGAGTAGCTGGGCGCACCATTCGACGTCCGACAGACCGCCCGGCCCTAGTTTCAGGTGCGTCGGACGGTGGGCACCGCGCGGCAACCGCTCCGCCTCCACTCGTGCCTTCATCCGGCGTACCTCGCGTACTTGCGCGTCGGTGAGCCCCGCCGACGGCCAACGCAGCGGATCGATCAGCGCCTCGAACCTGCGCAGCAGCTCTGGGTCGCCGCAGCAGGGTGCCGCGCGCAGCAGCGCCTGCCGTTCCCAGATCTCGCCCCACCGCTCGTAGTACGCGGCGTACGAGGAGAGCGTGCGGACCAGCGGCCCGGCCTTTCCTTCTGGGCGCAACGCGGCGTCCACGGTGAAGGCCGGTTCGGGCGACGGGATGGCCAGCAGCCGCCGCATCTCGTTGGCCACCGCCGTCGCGGCCGAGGCCGCCTCCTCGTCGCTCGCGCTGGGCAGCGGTGCGTGCACGAACAGCAGGTCCGCGTCCGAGGCGTACCCCATCTCGCGGCCGCCGAGCCGGCCCATCGACACCACGGCCATCCGGGTGGGCAGACTGCCACCCAGCTGCGCCTCGACCGCCCTGGTCGCGGTCGCCAGCGCCCCCGCGAGTGTGGCGTCGGCGATGTCGGTCAGTGACTCTCCCACCTGCCGCACGGGAAGGAGACCGACCAGATCCGCCACCGCGGTGCGGAACAGTTCGCGCCGACGCATCGCGCGTACCACGCCGATCGCCGCGACCGGGTCGTCGTGCCGTGCCAGTCCGGCTACCACCTCGGATGTCAGCTGCGCGGGGTCCCGCGGGGCGAGTTCCGCGTCGCCGCTCAGCATCGTCACCGCCTCGGGCGCACGCTTCAGCAGCTCGGTGGCGTAGCGACCGGACGCAAGGACCTTCGCCATCCGCTCCGCCGCCGCGCCGTCGTCGCGCAGTAGCCGCAAGTACCACGGTGTCTCGCCGAGAGCATCGCTGATGTGCCGGAAGCCGGAGAGCCCGGTGTCGGGCTGTGCACCGTCGGCGAACCAGGACAGCAGCACGGGGAGCAGTGTCCGCTGGATCGACGCCCGTCTGGACACGCCCTTGGTCAACGCCTCTATGTGTCGCAGTGCGCCGGACGGGTCGGTATATCCGAGAGCCTCCAGCCGGGCCAGCGCTGCCTCCGGACTCAGCCGCACATCCTCGCCCGGCAGGCTCGCCACTGCCGACAGCAGCGGCCGGTAGAACAACTTCTCGTGCAGTCGCCGGACCTCACGCGTCTCACCGCGCCAGCGCTTCGTGAGCTCGTCGGCGCCGCGCATGCCAAGTGCCCTGCCGAGGATCCTCAAGTCTGCGGCGTCATCCGGCACCACATGCGTGCGCCGCAGTTGCCGCAGCTGGATGCGGTGCTCCAGCGTCCGCAAGAAGCGGTACGCCTGGTCCAGCACGGCACCGTCGTCGCGGCCGACATAACCCCCGTCGATCAGCGCGGCCAGTGCCTGCAGCGTGGAGGTGGAGTGCAAGGTCTCGTCCGCACGGCCGTGGACCAGTTGGAGCAGCTGCACGGCGAACTCGATGTCGCGCAGCCCGCCGGGGCCAAGCTTGAGCTCGCGGTCGGCGTTGCGGGAACCGATATGGTGCTCGACGCGACGCCGCATCGCTTGGACGTCGGTGACGAAGCCATCACGGCACGACGCGTTCCACACCATCGGTTCGACGGCTTCGACGAACGCTGCCCCCAAGGCGCGGTCCCCTGCCACCGGGCGGACCTTGAGCAGCGCCTGGAACTCCCACGTCTTCGCCCAGGACTCGTAGTACTTCAGGTAGCTGGCCATCGTACGTACCAGAGGTCCTGCCTTGCCCTCCGGTCTGAGCGCCGCGTCGACCGGCCAGATCGTCCCCTCGGGGGTGCGCTCGGAGCAGGCTCGCATCGCCCACGTCGCCAGCTGCGCGGCGGTGCGCAGCGCGGCCTCGCCATCGCCGTCGTCGTTCCCGTCGACCGGCTCGGCGATGAACAACACGTCGACGTCGGAGACGTAGTTCAGCTCACAGCCGCCGCATTTGCCCATGCCGATCACCGCGATCCGACATCGCGGGGCGTCGTCTGGCAGCTGTGCACGAGCGATCGCCAGCGCGGCCTCCAGCGTCGCTCCGGCGAGGTCTGCCAGCTCGCAACCGACGGCCGGCATCTCCAGCTCGCCCGTGAGGTCCAGCGCGGCCAGTTCCAGCAGCTGCCGCCGGTAGGCGACCCGCAGCGCATCGAGGAGCTCGCGGTGATCTCCCACGGCTACCGGCGCGTCGGCCTCCGGATCCGCACCGACCGCCTCGAGCAGCCGTCGGCGCAGCACTTCCGCGTCCGGCCGGACATCCGCCACGGCCTGAGCGAGCTCACGGACGTCGCCCGGATGCCGTACCAGGTGGTCGACGAACGGCGAGCTGAACCCGAGCACGGCCAGCACCCTGGCCGCCAGCCCGTCTCCCGCTTCCAAGGCGCGCAACAGCTCGTCACGCTCCGGCCGCGAGCCGAGCGAGGCGAGCAACCGCGACAGGCCGTTCAGCGCCAGGTCGGGATCCGCTACCCGGGCCAGCGCCGCGACGAGCTCGTGCTGCTCATCCAACGTGTCCAAGGGCGGGCTGTCGAGTTCACGCATGGCCGCCTCCGTGTCGGTGAACCCAGAGCGCGCCAGCTCGGCGCCTCGGCTCTGAGTACGACGTGAAGGTCGCGCATACACATCATCGAACTTACCGCGCCCGGTCTCGCCGTCGCCGACTGGGCGCGGCACGCCTCGAATCTACCGACACTGTCGAGGCCCCCGCTCAGACAATGTCGGTGGACCGCGCCGGAGGGGCGGTCAGCTGGAAGGCCGAATTCTGTGAATGCGCAATCGACAGCCAGTCAGTGCGCGATCAGCGGGTTGGGCATTATGGGCGATACTCAACCGAACGCACCATAGTGCGCACAGGTGGTACCGGCTAGGATCAGGCCTCGCATGACTGTCAGAATGTACACGGTGTGTCCGGTGCAGGGACGGCGCCGGCAAATGATCCGGTGCCGCCGTTGCCGTATGCCTCACCGGCGAATACAGGCCGGTCAGGATCTGGTACGGGGAGTTAATCGATGAAGCTGATAGAAAGCATGAACCCACGCACGGGCGAGCCGGCCGGTGTCGGTGTGGCGGAGACGTCGCCCGGCGAGCTGAGCTCCACCTTGTCGCTGGCGAAGTCGGCCGCGCGCCGGTTCGCCAACGAGCCTCTGACCGAGCGTTCGGCGCTGATCCGCGCCATCGCCGACAAGCTCGACGACCGTGCGGACGAGCTCATTCCGCTGGCTGACACGGAGACCGGCCTCGGCAAACCGCGGCTCACCTCCGAGCTGGCCCGGACCACGTTCCAGTTGCGGCTCTTCGCTCAGGTCATCGAGGAGGGTTCGTTCCTGGAGGCCACCCTCGACACACCGGCTCCCGACGCCAAGCCCGTCCCCCGGCCGGACCTGCGACGCGTTCTTGAGCCGCTCGGGCCGGTACTGGTCTTCGCCGCCAGTAACTTCCCATTCGCCTTCAGCGTGGCCGGGGGCGACACCGCCTCCGCCCTCGCCGCCGGCTGCCCCGTCGTCGTGAAGGCACACGAGGGCCACCCCGAGCTCTCCCGCCGCACCGGAGAGATCATCAGCTCGGTCATCGCCGACCACAATCTGCCCGCGGGGATCTTCACGGTCATCTTCGGTCAGCAGGCGGGGCGCGACGCCGTCGTGGACCAGCGCATCAAGGCGGCCGGGTTCACCGGCTCCACGACAGGTGGACGCGCGCTGTTCGACCTCGCCTCCGGCCGGGTGGACCCCATCCCCTTCTACGGCGAGCTGGGCAGCGTCAACCCCACAGTGGTCACCAAGGCCGCGGCACGGGCCCGCGGCGCCGAGATCGCCTCCGGGTTCGTGGACTCGTTCACGCTCGGTACCGGCCAGTTCTGCACCAAGCCGGGTCTGCTCTTCCTTCCCGCCGGGCACAACCTCGACTCCGCCCTCGCCGATGCGATCAGCGCGGTCTCACCGACACCGATGCTGAACGCGCGCATCGCCGAGTCGTACGCCAAGTTCAGCGCAGAGCTCGCCGCGTACCCGGCCGTTCGGAGCCTGGTCACGCCGCGGCTGCACACCGAGCCCGGCGCCTGGGGTGTGCCGTGCCTGTTCGTCACCACCGCGGAGAAGTTCACCGAGGCCGCGGAGACCCTCGCCGCGGAGTGCTTCGGACCGAGCTCGCTGATCATCGAGTACGCCAGCACGCACGAGCTCATCAACGCGCTGCAGTCGGTCGAGGGTAGTCTCACCGCGACCATCCACGGGGAGCAGTCGGATCTGCAGAACCTCTCCCCCGTGCTGGACGTGCTCCGGCCCCGCGCCGGCCGGCTGATCTGGAACGGCTGGCCCACGGGTGTGGCCGTTGCCTGGGCCATGCAGCACGGCGGTCCCTGGCCGTCGAGCACCAGCCCTCTGCACACGTCCGTCGGGCCGACAGCGGCCCGGCGGTGGCTGCGACCGGTGACGTATCAGGCGTTCCCGCACGACCTGCTCCCGCAGGCTCTGCAGGATGGCAACCCACTCGGCATCCCACGCCGGGTCGACGGCGCTCTGCGCCGCTAGGAGGCGAGCGCCCAGCCCGCCGACGCGGCGGCGACACCGGCGAGGATGCTCACGACGACGTTGCCGAAGGCATACCAGCGGGCACCGTCTTCGAACAGGCGCAGCGTCTCGTAGCTGAACGTGCTGTAGGTGGTCAGGGCACCGCAGAAACCCACGGCTATCAAGGCGACCATGTCCTCGTTCAGCCTGCCCTCAACAGACGCCGCCGTGACCACACCCACCACGAACGAGCCGACGACGTTCACCCCGAGTGTTCCCCACGGGAAGACGGCGTCGACCCGCGACTGGATGAACCGGTCGGTGACATAGCGCAGTGGTGCGCCCGCGGCCGCGCCGAGCGCGACGAGAAGGACCGTCACCGGCCTTCCGCCGCATCGTCGCTCGCGTCGCCGGCTGCGGTACCGTCCGCCGAGCCGGTCACAGTACCGGTCGCCGTGCCCCCGGCACTGTGACGCCCGACATACCGGACGACCTCGACGTCGGCGAGCGTGATCAGACCCTCCCTGACCAACGGCTCGATCTCCTCCACGAACGGGTCGATCTTCTCCGCCACGTCGACGATCAGCACCTGCACCGGGAGATCTTCGGAGAGGCTGAAGATCCGGGTGGTGTGAATGTGGTTCGACGCGCCATAGCCCTCGATGCCACGGAACACACTCGCCCCGGCCAGCCCGGCCGCGTGGGCGCGGTGGACGATCTCGGCGTACAACGGCTTGCCGTGCCAGGTGTCGGACTCCCCGACCATGATGGACAGCCTGCGTGCCGGACCTCGCAACGTCATCATCGCTCCCCACGACCAGATCTGTGAGTGGTCATTCGTCAGCTCCCCGCTGCCGCAACCGGCCCAGTGTGGTACCGGTCAGGCGCACGGCGGTCCAGACCGCGAGCAGCGCCACGACCGGCGTGACGGCCAGGTAGGCCAGCGCCATGGCGGCGCGGTCATCCGCGAGCAGCTCACGCACTTCGACAGCGTAGGCGGAGAACGTCGTGTAGCCGCCCAGCACACCAACCCCGATGAACGGTCGGAGCAGCCGGTGCGGAGCGGTGAGCTCAAGGATCACCGCCATGAGCACCCCGATCAGGAAGCAACCCGTGATGTTCTCCACGAAGGTCGTCCATGGGAAGGCGGAGCGGTCGCCGTCCAGCTGAGCGAGCGCATAACGCGCCTCGGCACCGACCGCGCCGCCAGCGGCGATCGCCCCTATGACCTGGGCTCGCCGCTTCCACACCGCACGCACGCATCCACGATAGTGGCCCGCATGCAGCCAGCCGATGAACGGCTCGGCCTCCGGACCGGCGACCAGTGCCCGTCCAAGCACGACCTCCGGACCGGCGACCAGCGTCGTCTACAGGACGGGAAGCATCGTGTCACGCTCGTACGGCGTGACCTGGCGGCGATAGATGTCCCACTCCTGCCGCTTGTTCCGCAGGAAGAACTCGAACACGTGCTCGCCGAGGGTCTCGGCGACGAGCTCGGAGCTCTCCATCGCCCGGATCGCCTCGTCGAGGGACGCGGGCAGCGGATCGATGCCGAGCGCCCGCCGTTCCCGGTCGGTCAGCGCCCACACGTCGTCCTCAGCCTCCGGAGGGAGCTCGTAGCCCTCCTCGATGCCCTTCAATCCGGCCGCAAGAATGACGGCGTAGGCG
>NZ_ML142882.1:5316-5538 GCF_004138495.1 Phytoactinopolyspora endophytica | reverse complement strand
GGGGTTGCACGCCGAGTCCAGCGACCGGAACTCGACCCGCACCGACTGTGCCTTGCCCGGCTTGTACATCGGCACCCGCACCAGCGCGGATCGGTTGTTGTGGCCCCAGCAGATGTACGCCGGTGCCTCGCCCCCGCCCTGCAGTCGCTTGTACGAGTTCACCCACTGGTTCGTCACGGCGGTGATCTCCGGCGAGTGTTTGAGCAGGCCGGCGATGAACGC
>NZ_ML142882.1:679-5286 GCF_004138495.1 Phytoactinopolyspora endophytica | reverse complement strand
GCCGGTCTTCGACAGCTGGTACTCGGCGCCGGCCTCGAAGAAGACGTTGCGGTCGCCCTCGAAGAGCGACACGTGGGTGTGCATGCCCGATCCGGGATGGTCGGTGAACGGTTTGGGCATGAACGACGCGTACAGCTCCTGGGACAGTGCCACTTCTTTGACCACCGCCCGGAAGGTCATCAGGTTGTCCGAGGTGGCGAGCGCGTCCGCATACCGGAGGTCGATCTCCTGCTGCCCCGGCGCGTTCTCGTGGTGGCTGAACTCCACCGAGATGCTCATCTCCTCGAGCATGGTGATGGCGTCCCGCCGGAAGTCCTGCGCCACCCCGTGCGAGGTGTGGTCGAAGAATCCGCTGGCGTCGACCGGGACCGGTTCCTTGCCCGGCTCCGGCGGCTCGTTGAAGACGAAGAACTCGACCTCGGGGTGAGCGTAGAAGGTCAGCCCCAGATCCGCCGCGCGGCGCAGCGTCCGCTTCAGCACGTAACGCGGGTCGGCGTACGACGGCGATCCGTCCGGCATCGTGATGTCACAGAACATACGAGCCGTCCCGCCGCGCCATGGCAGCACCTGGAAGGTGGACGGGTCAGGTTTGGCCAACATGTCGGCCTCATAGACCCGGGCGAACCCCTCGATGGCCGAACCATCGAACCCGATGCCCTCTTCGAAGGCGTTCTCCAGCTCCGCCGGGGCTACCGCCACCGACTTGAGGTAACCGAGCACGTCGGTGAACCACAACCGCACGAACCGAATGTCGCGCTCTTCCAGCGTCCGAAGGACGAATTCCTGCTGCTTCTCCACGACACCCCAGTCTGCCGCACGCATGTGTCAGGCGCATAGCCAGTCTCCCTCAAGCGTGTTGCAATCTTGTGCACGCGGTGTTCGCACGCCTTCTGACCGGCCAGGCGAGCGCTCGAACGCCGATGGCGACGAGTGCTCGCACGGCAAGCTAGGCTCGTTGGTGTGCCGCAGATCAGACTCGCTCTCGCTCAGGTGAACCCGACGGTCGGTGCTCTCGAAGCCAACGCCGACCTCATCGTCCGGATGACCAAGCACGCGGCCGGTCAGCACGCGCATCTGGTGGCGTTTCCCGAGATGGTGCTGACCGGGTATCCCATCGAGGATCTCGCCTTGCGACGGTCGTTCGTCGACGCCTCTCGCGGCGCGCTGGTGAAGCTCGCGGTCCGGTTGAACGACGAAGGGCTCGGTTCCATCGCCGTCGTCGTCGGTTATCTCGGCCGGGACGACGCGACGGCCGACATCCCCCGGCTCGGCCGGCCCAAAGGGTCGCCGCAGAACGCGGTGGCGGTGCTGTACGGCGGACACGTCCTCGGGCGGCAGGCCAAGCACCATCTGCCCAACTACGGTGTGTTCGACGAGTTCCGCTATTTCGTCCAAGGCGACCACCTCGGCGTCGTCCGGCTGCACGGCGTCGACATCGCCCTCGCGATCTGTGAGGACCTGTGGCAGGACGGCGGACCGGTGGCCGTAGCTCGCGAGGCCGACGCCGGACTCCTGCTGGTCATCAACGGCTCCCCCTATGAGCGCAACAAGGACGACACCCGCCTCGACCTCGCTCGACGGCGCGCGTCGGACGCCAAAGCCGCCCTTGCCTACGTCAACATGGTCGGCGGACAGGACGAGCTGGTGTTCGACGGCGACTCGCTGGTGGTCGACGCCGACGGTGACCTGCTGGCGCGGGCGCCACAGTTCGAGGAGGGCTGTCTGGTCGTCGATCTCAGCCTGCCGACCCCGACAGCACCCGCGCCAGGGCCGTGGGGGGTCGTCGACGAGGACATCGCCGGAATCCGGGTGCGCCGGAGCACGCTCTCCGACATGCCACTGCCCGAGTACACGCCGGAGCCAGGGGCCTTCGCTCCCACGCTGTCCGACCACGCAGAGATCTACGCCGCCGTCGTCACCGGGCTGCGGGACTATGTTCGCAAGAACGGCTTCACGTCGGTGGTGATCGCGCTCTCGGGCGGCATCGACTCCGCCCTCACCGCCGCGGTCGCCGTCGACGCCATCGGAGCCGAAAACGTGCACGGCGTCTCCATGCCCAGCGTCTACTCGTCCGAGCACTCCAAATCCGACGCCCAGGACCTGGCCGAGCGGACCGGGTTGCACTTCCGCGTCGTGCCGATCGCGCCGATGGTGCAGTCCTACCTGGACAACCTGTCGCTCACCGGTCTTTCCGAGGAGAACCTGCAGGCCCGTATCCGCGGAATGGCGCTGATGGGCCTATCCAACCAGGAGGGACATCTGGTCCTGGCCACGGGGAACAAGAGCGAGCTCGCGGTCGGCTACTCGACCATGTACGGCGATGCGGTAGGCGGGTATGCGCCGCTCAAGGACGTGCCCAAGACCCTGGTGTGGGAGCTGTCCCGCTGGCGGAACTCAGTCGCCGCCGAGCGTGGCGAGCAGCCGCCGATCCCGGAGAACTCGATCGACAAACCGCCGAGCGCCGAGCTCCGTCCTGGCCAGCTGGATACGGATTCACTACCGGACTACTCGTTGCTCGACGACATCCTGGACCACTACGTCGAGCAGGACCGCGGCAGCAGCGAGCTGTTGGAAGCCGGTTTCGCTCCCGACCTGGTCACCAAGGTGCTCCGGATGGTCGACGCCGCCGAGTACAAGCGCCGGCAGTACCCGCCGGGACCGAAGATCACCCAGCGCAACTTCGGCCGCGACCGGCGCTTGCCGATCACGACCGCCTGGCGCGAGCACGCGCCGACGAAGGACGAACTGCCCGCCGACGCGCAACCGCCGCCGCCTCCCCCGGGCTGACCTCGACCGGACTGTCGTACATTCCGAGGCTCACACCATACGAACCGACATTCCGGCTAACCAGACGACCACGAAGTCGTACGGTCCGCGACCGCCTCGTGCACAGCTCGGTTGGCGGGTTCGTCCTCGCTCACCTGGCGGGCGGAGGAGGCGGTGGGGGCGGTGCAGTCGGCCGCGTGGGCTTCTCGTCATGGTCCGCCCCCGGCTCCACGACCGCGGCACCGGGCTGAGCGCCTTCATGGTCGCTGCCCTCGTCCTCCTGGTCTATTTTCTCGACATCGTCGGCGTCGTCCTCGTCCGAACGCTCACCCTCGGCAGGGACCTCGTCCTGCGCAGAGACCTCGTCCTGAGCGGGGACCTCGTCCTCGTCAGGGACCTCACCCTCGTCCAAAGACTCGTCCTGAGCGGGGACCTCGCCCTCGTCGAGGGCCTCGCGCTCGGGTTTCAGATCGGCCTCGACAACAACGTCCACGGCCTCGTCGCCGGGGTCTTCTTCCTCCGGCTCATCTTTGCCCGCGTCGTCGCCCGTCCCAGCGTCATGAGGCCGCATATCACTGGCCTCGGCGTCACCAGGAGCGACGGCGCCGACACCGATCACGAACTCATAGACGACCCAGGCCAGCACCGCTCCGATCAGCGGGCCCACCAGCCACGACACGACGCCGCCCCATTCAGCGCCCACCACGGCGGGCCCGAAGGCGCGCGCCGGGTTCAGTGCGCCACCGGTCAGCCCGCCGATCGCATAGATACCGGCGGCGTAGGCGAAGCCGATCGCGATCGGATACGCGGACAGGGGCGCACGCTGGTCGACGATGGTGCCGATGACCGCGACGACCACCAGAAGGACTGCGAGTGCCTCCAGGACGACGGCTCCGGCCATGTTGAGGTCACCGCCGGTCACCGGGTCAGGCGTGGCCGCGGAGACGGTGTCCCGGCTCAGCACGGCCAAGACGGCCAACGCGGCGAGGACGCCGCCGATGATCTGAGCGGCCCAATAGATCGACGCGCCGACGATGTCGATACGCCTGCTCAGGAACATCGCCAGCGTCACCGCTGGATTGAAATGGCCACCGGACACGTGCCCGAGAGCGGCGACCAGCACAACGATCGTCAATCCCTGTGACAAGGCGTATGCCGTGATGTCGCTGTCGGCATTCGCGGTCATGATCGCGACGAAGGTCAGCACGAACGCGCCGAACCCCTCCGCTACCGCATTTCGGACCCAGACGTGCGGCATTGAGTTCCACTCCAGCTTGACTTACCAGGTGACCGCGGTGACCCACGGCCGTAGAGGACTGATACTTCGGCAAGGCTATGCGAACCTGTGCCCGCATTCGAATACCCCTTTCCGGACAGCCCAACGTGTCGACCGGACGGCGAACGCACGAACGCATTCACACGACGCGCCCGCCGTGTTACACGCACCGCCGGCGGCGCCCGCGGCCGAACCAACATGCGGCGTGTTCCGTCGCACACAGGCATAGATCTCTGCTCGCGTGGAAGAATTCACAGTGTCAGGGGACCCGAGGAGCGGGCCTCGAGACGACGTTAGGAGTCTTGCCATGGCCGTTGAGACGGCACCGCTGTACGGCGGCGAGCGAAGCCGGCGTATCACTATCCGCGACTTACGCGTCGCCAAGGAGAACGGCGAACGCTGGCCGATGCTCACGTCGTACGACATGTACACGGCGGAGATCTTCGACGAGGCGGGCGTACCCGTTCTGCTGGTCGGCGACTCGGCCGGCAACAACGTCTACGCCCATCCCGACACCGTCCCGGTCACGACGGAGGAGATGATCCCGCTCGCACGCGCCGTCGTG
>NZ_ML142882.1:0-654 GCF_004138495.1 Phytoactinopolyspora endophytica | reverse complement strand
TCCAAGCGGGCGCTCGTCGTCTGTGACCTGCCGTTCGGCTCGTACCAGCTCGGACCGGAGCAGGCGCTGGCCACGTCGATCCGGATGATGAAAGAGGCCGGCGTCCAGGCGGTCAAGCTGGAGGGCGGGCTACCCGTCGTCGAGTCGGTCCGGCGGATCGTCGAGGCCGGAATCCCGGTCATGGCGCACACGGGGTTCACTCCGCAGAGCGTCAACGCGATCGGTGGCTACCGGGTTCAGGGCCGAGGAGCCCAGGCGGACGATCTCATCGAAGCGGCGCTCGCCCTCGAAGAGGCGGGGGCGTTCGCCATCGTGCTGGAGATGGTCGCCGCCGAGGTCACCGCGGAACTCACCAAACGTCTGACCATCCCAGTGATCGGGATCGGCGCCGGGCCCGACTGCGACGCGCAGGTGCTCGTCTGGCAGGACATGGCGGGGATGCGCTCCGGGGCGGCGCCCCGTTTCGTCAAGGCGTTCGGAGATCTGCGCGAGAATCTGGTTACGGCGACACATGCGTTCGCCGACGACGTCGTCGCTGGGCGGTTCCCCGCAGACGAGCACACGTACCACTAGTGTCCTGCGCCTTTAATTCGTGCGATATATTTTGTGAGCGAGTTGAGGATCTCGTCGGCGGTCTTGATCCACACGAACGGC
>NZ_ML142881.1:31947-33568 GCF_004138495.1 Phytoactinopolyspora endophytica | reverse complement strand
TGAGTTCCCGTCCAGATGACCCCGCCTGCATGAGACTGCGGCACGCACCAGCGGCCCCACCCAGAACCAGCCACGGGAGACCGTCACACCCTGTCGACCGTTACCGATCAGAGAGAACCCTTCCAGCACTGACAGCGGCTCACGCCATCCCGAACCGCGCCAGAACGCGCCCCCTTCAACCCGAGGACACAACCCAGGCCAGAACCGCCACACTGCCCCAAATCCACGTGGGTCGGATAAGAGAAAATGGTCATGTTCGATACCGACCCACGCGGGCCGATTACGCGTCGCCGGCGCGACAAAGCCACACGCAATGAGTGGCACGGTGCACGGAACGCGGTGGCCGCGTGGGGGATACTGCTGAGATGACGACGACGCGGGTGCGTAAGCGCGCCGACGCCGAGCGGAACATCGCGGCGATCATCGACGCCGCCCACGGGCTGTTCATGCGTGGCGCCGCGCCCAGCATGAGCGAGATTGCGATCGCAGCAGGGGTGGGTCGGGTGACCCTGTATGCGCACTTCCCGTCCCGCGAGCGCGTGCTCGAGGCCGTCATCGACCGGGCGCTGGAGGACACGACCGCGACGCTGGACGCACTGAATCTCGGGAGCGAGCCGGCGGACGTGGAACTTGAAAAGGCAGTACGCACGTCGTGGAAGGCGCTCGACCGTCACCGCCGGCTACGCGAGGTGGCCCTCGCCGAACTAGGGCCGCAGCAGGTCGACGAACGGCACCTTTCTGCGGCAGGGTGGCTCGAGGAGCTCATCGCCAGGGGACGTCGCGACAACCTCTTCCGTACCGACCTGCCCCAGTCGTGGCTGGTGGCGATGTTCTTCAACACGTTGCACACCGGGGCGGACGAGGTCAACGCCGGCCGCCTGGCCGCAGCCGAGGCTCCAGACGTGCTCGGCGCGACCGTGCTATCCGTCTTACGCAGATCAAGCTGAATTGCCTGCCCCGCGCGGATACTAAGCGCCGCACCCAGGCGGGCTAGTCGCGTGCCCAGTCGCGCAGAGCGGTCAGCACCTGGGAGCCGACCTGCTTGATGGTGTCGACTGGGTCGGTGCTCGCGACCTGGACCGCGACGTAGTCCGCTCCGACGTCGCGGACCAGCGGCTTGTACGCCTCGGCGAGCTGATCCAGGTCACGGACAATGGTGTACTTGTCCAGGATCTCCTGCCGGTCCATGGCGTCCGCACGCTCCCGGAGCACCATCGGGTCGGCGACCTCCAGTCGGCCCGGCGCGCGCAACCCGCGCATCGCTGCCAGTGCCTCCCACGCCTCGTCGTCGCTTCCGGCCAGCACCACCCAGCGGGTGGCCATGATGGTGGTCGACGCGCCGCGCTCGGCGGCCGCCTGCCGGTACGGCGTGATGACTCGCTCCAGCGCATCCGCCGGGTCCTTGACACTGGTGATCAGCCCTTCGGCCTTCTGGCCGGCGAAGGTGGCGGACTTCGGGCCGCCCGCAGCCATCCAGACCGGAACCCCGCCGGTGGGTGGACTGTACAGCTTCGCCGTGCGGGCCTGGTAGTACTCGCCGTCGACGTCGAGCTTCTCGCCGGCGAGCAGGCCATGGATGATGTCCAGGGCCTCGCCCATTCGGGCAATGCGCTCCTGGTAG
>NZ_ML142881.1:30189-31915 GCF_004138495.1 Phytoactinopolyspora endophytica | reverse complement strand
GGAACTCGTAGCCCAGCGGCGCCTCGTTGATCGCTTCGCCGGTGCCGACTCCGAGGATGAACCGTCCGCCGGAGAGCCGGTCCAGGGTGGCGGCCGCCTGCGCTATGAGGGCGGGGTGGTATCGGTACAGCGGCGCGGTCACACTGGTGGCCAGTTCGACCCGTGACGTCGCCTGGGCCACCGCACCGAACCAGCTCCACACGAAGCTGGCGGCGGACGCATCGTCGACCCATGGGTGAAAGTGGTCGGCGCCGGTGACCACGTCGAATCCGGACTGCTCGGCGAGAACGGCGTGCTCGAGGAGTATCTCGGGCTGATAGGACTCATGACTGCACAACCATGCGAGTTTCACGAACTTCACCCTATAGAGTGATCATCCCGCGATGCTCGTCGGACTCGCACATTTCTGCTGAGCGCGAATGCCGCGTGGGTTGCGTCGCTGTGGGGACGCTGGGATCCGCGTGCACGTACAGGCGAGCAGTGACAGGATCTACAACCATGGACCTGACGTTGGACGAGGTGAAGGCGGCCCGCGAGCTGCTGCACGATGTCGTGCGCCCCACACCCCTGGAGGACTCGCGTTGGCTGGGTGCCAAGGTCGGCGGCCCGGTCTACCTGAAGTGCGAGAACTTGCAGCGCGCCGGGTCTTTCAAGATCCGGGGCGCATACGTGCGGATCGCGCGGCTGACCGCCGAGGAGCGGGCGTACGGCGTGGTGGCGGCGAGCGCCGGGAACCACGCTCAGGGAGTCGCGCTGGCCGCGAGCATGCTCGGTGCCCGCGCCACCGTGTTCATGCCGGAAGGCGCGGCGATCGTGAAGGAGAAGGCGACCCAGGCGTACGGCGCCGATGTCCGCTTCGCCGGTGCCACCGTCGATGAGGCGCTCCTCGCGGCGCGGGCGTTCGCGGCGGAGACCGGCGCCGTCTTCATCCACCCCTTTGATCATCCGGACGTGGTTGCCGGACAGGCCACCGTGGGCACGGAGATCCTCGAGCAGTGCCCGGACGCACGCACCATCATCGTCGGGACCGGCGGCGGCGGGCTGTTGGCGGGAATGTCGCTGGCCGTGCATCATCAGCGCCCAGACGTCCGCGTCGTCGGTGTGCAGGCCGAAGGCGCCGCAGCGTTTCCGGCCTCTCTCAAAGCCGGTGCGCCGGTCTCCTTGGACCGGCTGTCCACGATGGCCGACGGTATCGCGGTCGGGCGCCCGGGGGAGATCCCGTTCGATCTTGTGCGGAAATACGTCAGCGGTGTGGTGACGGTGTCCGAGGAGTCGCTGTCTCAGGCGCTCGTGTCGCTTCTGGAACGCGCCAAGCAGGTCGTCGAGCCGGCCGGGGCCGCGGCGGTTGCTGCGCTGCTGGAAGATCCCGGGGCATACGAGCCGCCGGTGGTGGCGGTGCTGTCCGGTGGGAACATCGACCCGTTGCTGCTCATGCGCGTCATCAGACACGGCATGGCCGCGGCGGCCCGCTACTTGTCGATCCGTGTGCGGGTGCCGGACGCGCCAGGTGCGCTCGCGCAGCTGCTCGGTGAGCTGGCCTCCGTGGACGCGAACGTGCTCGACGTCGTCCACGAACGAACCGGTGCGTCGTTGCCGATCGACCAGGTGGAGGTCTCTCTCCAACTGGAGACTCGCGGGCCGGAGCACCGCGCTCGGGTGCTCGCACGGCTACGCCAGGCGGAGTATCCGTTGTCGATACCCGAGGGTTGAGTTTAACTTTTATCAA
>NZ_ML142881.1:29723-30143 GCF_004138495.1 Phytoactinopolyspora endophytica | reverse complement strand
GAGAAAGTTTGCTCCATCATTGCGTACATGAGTGATGATGAGGCGCGCAAGATACTGGAGAAGGTGGCCTCGGGCGAGCTGGACCCGACGGAAGCGGCCAAGCTGCTTGAGGAGCATTCCCGCCAGCAGGTCGCGCCGTATGAATCAGAGACCGTCGAAGGGCGGACGCTCCCGAGCGCACCGGAAGTCCATCGGCTCTTCGTTCGTGCGACGTCTCGCCGGGTACGGGTGATCGGTGATCCGTCGGTGGCCACCGTGGCGATCGACGGTCCGCACACCATCCGGCGCGATGGGTCGACTCTGATGGTCTCGGGGGAGACGGAGTTCGTTCCGACAGACAACGCCTTCACCCTGTTGGCCGGCGGGCGCTGGCGTGAGGTCGCCGGCCGCGTCCAGGCCGGATTCGGGCAGAACCTCGAG
>NZ_ML142881.1:28000-29700 GCF_004138495.1 Phytoactinopolyspora endophytica | reverse complement strand
CGGGTGCGGCCCGATCTTCCGGTGGGAGTGGAAGTGATCGCCGGATCGTTGGAGGTGGACGGAGCGCGCGCGCTCGATCATGTGCGCGTGACCGCGGGGTCGCTGCGGGTGCGCGGTGCCCAGGAGCCGGTCGATGTGCTGGTGCAGGCCGGTTCGGCGCAGGTGAACATGGTGCAGACACACGGTCAGTCCCGGCTGCGGTGTGAGTCCGGGTCGTTGCAGCTCACGTTGGAGGAAGGGTCGGATGCGAAGGTCCACTCGGACGTGCAGCTCGGGCGTCTCACGGTCGAACCGGAGCCCAAGGACCGGAATCGAGACGTGGTGGTCGGCCTCGGTGCGGCTGAGATCGACGTCGAGGTCGTGATGGGAGCAGTGAACCTGAAGACACCTGACCGGGGAGACATGCGGTGACGATCGACGACCATTCCGGCGCGCATGCCCGTTTGCACCAGGGGGGCCACCAGCCGCCGCGGGACTGCCCTGTCTGCGGTGATGTGCTGAAGGTCACCAGGCTCGGTTGCGACTCATGCGGCACCGAGCTGTCCGGGCGATTCGCGGGTTGTCCATACTGTTCGCTCCCCGCGCATGACCGGAAAATGCTTGGCGTCTTTCTGACGTCCCGGGGCAACATGAAGGAGTTCGCCCGGGAACTCGGGGTGAGCTATCCGACGGCTCGTGTGCGCTACGCCGAGCTGCTGAGCCGTCTCGGTATAGAGGATGCGGGAGCCGTGGACGCGTCACCGGCTTCGGTGGACCGGGAAGATGTGTTGCGGCAGCTGGCCGCCGGCGAGCTCGATCTCGACGAGGCGACCGAGCTTCTGCAGTGACCTGGTAGGGCGGGCCGGACGGTGTGGGGTCATGATCGGAGGAATTCGCGGCGATCGACAGCCGTGAGCTGGTCCGCTTGACTCTCCCACCGGAGGAGAGCAGAACGTGCGGGTAGTGCCGTCGTGGCCGAAGGACGTCAGTGAGCGAGGGCTTAAGCACACGACGTTGTCGGCGGTGGCTGTCATGATGCCGGCACACCGTGGCGACAGAGGGCAAATGGGGTCAGCTGAGCGCGTCCAGCCGGCGCTCAGGAAACCACACGGCAAACGCCGTGTTCATGAAGGGACAAGGACGTTGAATGCGATCATCGCCGAGAGTCTGACCAAGACCTTCGGCTCCGGAGAGAAGGCCGTCAAAGCGGTCGCAGGTATTGACCTGGCAGTTGACGAGGGGACCGTCGTCGGGATTCTCGGGCCCAACGGCGCAGGCAAGACCACTACGGTTCGGATGCTCACCACGCTCCTGCCGCTTGACGACGGACGGGCCACGGTGGCCGGTCATGACGTCGCCACCCAGCCGCAGGCGGTGCGCGCGAGTATCGGCCTGTCTGGACAGTTCGCAGCGGTCGACGAGAACCTGACCGGACGGGAGAACCTGTGGATGTTCGGACGGCTCTACCAGCTGTCCAGCAAGCAGGCGAAGCAGCGGGCGGACGAGTTGCTCGAGCAGTTCTCACTTGCAGAGGCCGCGGACCGCCCGTCGAAGACCTATTCGGGCGGCATGCGACGCCGGCTCGACCTGGCCGGCAGCCTCCTGATCCATCCGAAGGTGCTCTTCCTCGATGAGCCCACCACCGGCCTCGACCCAGCCAGCCGGCTGGACCTGTGGGATGTCATCCGGCAACGGGTCAGTGGAGGTGCCACCATCCTGCT
>NZ_ML142881.1:15613-27980 GCF_004138495.1 Phytoactinopolyspora endophytica | reverse complement strand
ACCCAGTACCTGGAGGAGGCCGATGCGCTGGCAGACCGGATCGTCGTCATCGACCAGGGCCGGATCATCGCCGAAGGTACGGCGGACGAGCTGAAGACCAAGGTCGGCGGCGAGCGGATCGAAGTCGTCGTGCACGACCCGCAGATGCTGCAGCAAGCGGTCGAGATCCTGCAGCGAGGCAGCGACGGCCAATGTGTGGTTGACGAACACACTCGTAAGCTGACGGTCCCGAGCACAACCGGTTCGAAGGGGCTCGTGCAAGTGATCCGTGACCTCGACGAGCACCACGTGGACATCGACGACATCGCGCTCCGCCGGCCGACGCTCGATGACGTGTTCCTGGAGCTGACCGGTCACAAGCCCGAAGAAGAGGCGGCGAGTGATGCCGCCGGGTCAGAGGACCGTACCGAGACGCAAGGGAGTGTCCAGTGACGACGGTGCAGGTGACCCCGCCGGACCTGGTGCCCAAGGGCGCGGGTATGAAGCAGGTGCTGCAGGACACGATGGTCATCGCGTGGCGGAACATCCGCGGTGGCATGCGAGTCCCGGACACCCAGATCTACATGTTCATCCAGCCGATCATGTTCGTCGTGCTGTTCGCTTACGTGTTCGGCGGGGCGATCCCCGTTGAGGGCGTGAACTATCGCGAGTACCTGATGGCCGGGATCTTCGTCCAGACCATGGCCTTCGCCGTGGCACCGGCGAGTGTCGGTCTCTCCGACGACATGCACAAGGGCCTGATCGACAGGTTCCGTTCGCTGCCGATGGCGCGTTCCGGTGTCATCGCGGGTCGGGTCGTGGCGGACTTGGCCAGCCAGTTCATCGTGCTCATCATCATGATGATCTGCGGCGTCATCGTGGGCTGGAGGGTGCACAACGGTATCGGCCCGTTCCTCGGCGGTGTCGGCCTGATGATGTTGTTCGCCTTCGCCATGCTCTGGGTCGGCGCGCTGATCGGCCTTGCCGTCGGCAATCCGCAGGTGGCGGCCTCCGCGGGTCTCATCTGGCTGTTCCCGCTCGTGTTCTTGTCGAACGCCTTCGTACCACCGGAGACGATGCCCACGGTGGTCCAGACGATGGCTGAGTGGAACCCGATCAGTGCCATGGTGGCCGCGGGCAGAGACCTGTTCGGCAACGAAAGCATCATCGTCTCGGACGCGTGGCCGATGCAACACCCCGTCGTGGCGGCAGTGTTGTGGTGTGTGCTGATCACAGTGGTGTTCGCACCGCTGGCCGTACGGAAGTACAAGGCGGCCGCCAGCAAGTAACCGGCGTGCCGACACCAGCGTGACGCCGACCGTTCGAGGTCGGCAGGCACGTCGGCTTCAGGTTCAAGCCGAATGAGAACGGGCCGGGAGAGATACCTCCCGGCCCGTTCTCTACGATCGCCCTTCGCTACCTGTGGCGGCTACCGTTCGCCGCCTACCGGTATGGACTTGTCGCTCTGCTGAGCAAGACCACGGTCGTCAGGGCGTGTAGGGCTTGGCGCTGACGATCTCGACGGTCACTTCGCGGCCGTTCGGGGCCTCGTAGGAGACCGTCGACCCGGCCTTCTGGCCGCTGATGGCCGCGCCCAGCGGGGACTGTGGCGAGTAGACGTCGAGCTGCACGGACTCGTCGAGCGAGGCGAGCTCCCGGGACCCGAGGAGAAAACGTTCGATCTCGTCATCACCGGCGAACTTGATCTCGACGATCATACCGGCGGCGACCACGCCGTTCTCGGCCTGTGCTTCTCCGACCTGGGCTCGCTGCAGGAGCTGCTGCAGCTGGTGGATGCGCGCCTCCTGCTTGCCCTGCTCTTCCTTGGCCGCGTGGTAACCGCCATTCTCCGAGAGGTCGCCCTCGGAGCGGGCTGCGTCGATACGCTTCGCAATCTCTGCGCGGGCCGGTCCCATCAGATGCTCCAGCTCCTCTTGGAGACGGTTGTAAGCATCCTGGGTGAGCCAGGCGACATTGTCGCTTGTAGCGGTCACGGCATCTGCTCCTTGCCTATTAGTCGTCGGACCACACCCAAACAATGGGTGTGGTCCTGTGTTCGTCCGGGCCGAAGCCCGGTAGATGTCCAGCTCGGGGCGAAACAACAAGATTAGCAAGTCATCCCGGGTTCCGGCGATGACAAGAGGCCACTCTGCGGATACCGGACGGGTCCAGCGGTCATCCCTCGGGCGCGGCCGGATCGCCGCGGGCCTGCGTTGCTCAGTCGCTGATCGAGCAGCCGACCAGCTCGGGAGCGATGCCGTCGCCCCGGAGCGGGATCTGAGCATCGATGCGTTGGGACCGATCTCCACCTGCAGGGATCTCCAGGTCGAGCTGGCCGACGATGATCTGCCGATCGTCGACCGCTATCAGCTCACACGTCAGTGCGGTGTCCGGATCGCGATGTACTTCGATGGTGACCGGCAGCACTCCGTTCGCCGGGTCCTCCCAGGAGTGGAGCGCGGCCTGGCCCTTGCTCTCCTGCTGCCGGTCGATCGCGAACCACCCGACGGCGGCCGTGAGGACGACGGCCACCAGAGAAAGCGCGATCGCCTGGCGGCGACCGCCGCTGCGGGCGGCGTCGGACTGCGCACCGGAAGGATTGGCGTCCTCACCACCGGCCGTATGCCCGTCGTCCGGTGCGACACGGTCACGGTCACGGTCGTGGTCGTCGGCGCGATCACGCTGGCTGGTAGGCGAATCGGGCACAGGGGCTCCGGTGGCTGCGGTAAACGGACGGTACGGCACTATTGTCTCTCAAGAGGGTGTCTGAGAAGAAGGCAGTGCGATGTTGCGCGCTCTACCAGGTGGCGTGCGCGGCGACGACGTAACACGCACCGGCAGCGCGGGTGTCGAAGCGCGCGGACAGAATCTGATGAGGTGATCATGGCCGACACGTTGAGGCTGATGCATGTGCATGCGCATCCGGACGACGAGTCGAGCAAGGGAGCGGCGTCCACTGCCCGGTACGTGGCCGAGGGTGTCGAGGTCATGGTGGTGACCTGCACCGGTGGAGAACGGGGCTCCATTCTCAACCCGAACATGGACCGTCCGGACGTGCTCGCGAACATCGGCAAGATCCGCATGCAGGAGATGGACGCCGCACGGGAGATCCTGGGCGTTCAGCAGGAGTGGCTCGGCTTCGTCGACTCCGGCTTTCCTGAAGGCGACCCGCCGCCTCCGCTGCCGGACGGTTGCTTTGCGCTGCAATCGATACAAGAGGCGGCGGCCCCTCTGGTAGAGATCGTGCGTCGTTTCCGTCCGCACGTCATGACGACGTACGACGAGAACGGCGGCTACCCGCACCCCGATCACATCATGTGTCACAAGGTCAGCGTCGCAGCCTTCGACGCTGCAGGTGACGCCGACGCCCACCCCGAGGCGGGCGTGCCGTGGCAGCCGAGGAAGCTCTACTACCACCATTCATTCCACCGTCAGCGGTTCGTGGCGCTACACGAGGAGATGGAGCGGCGCGGTCTGGTATCGCCATACGCGGAACGGATGCAGGACTGGAAGCCTGACCCGGAATGGGATCGGCGAGTCACCACCAGGGTCGAGTGTGCCGACTACTTCCCCGTGCGGGACAAGGCACTGCTGGCGCATGCCACCCAGATCGACCCGGAGGGGCCGTGGTTCGCGGTGCCACTGGACGTGCACCAAGTGGCGTGGCCCACGGAGGATTACGAGCTGGTGCGGACCCTGGTCGACTCCAGCCTGCCTGAAAACGATCTGTTCGCCGGGGTAAGGTGAGTGACGTGGAGGTCATAACAGCCCTGGGAATGTTCCGCGACGGTCGGACCGACGACGACGGCGGATTCTCCATCAGCGCGGGCTCGTTCGGCTTCTGGATCGTCATCGCGTTGTTGCTGGCCTTGTTCGTCCTGTACCGGAGTATGCGCAGGCAGCTCCGCCGGATCGACTTCGACGAGTCCGGCAGCACCGACGAGGAGCGTATGCGCGGTCACCAGGAGCACACAGAACGAGGTTGAGCGTCGTGACGACGACGCCGCCGGGCACCGCCGCGGTCAACACCCTGCTGGCCGTGCGACGTGCCCGAGACATGATCGACCGCTGCTACGCCGAGCCTGTCGACCTCGACCGGATTGCGCGCGAGGCCGGGTACTCGCGCTACCATCTCGTCCGCGCGTTCCGCGCGGCCTACGGCGAGACTCCAGGACGTTTCCTGACCAGGCGGCGGGTCGAACGGGCACAAGACCTGCTGCGCTCGGTCAACGTGACGGTCACTGAGGTGTGTCATCTCGTCGGGTTCTCCAGCCTGGGTTCGTTCAGCTCCTTGTTCACAGAGCTCGTCGGTATGTCGCCGTCGGAGTTTCAGCGCAGCGCGCACGAGAACGCGCCTCCTCCGATCCCGGGCTGCTACGTCCTGATGTGGAGCGCACCGATGACGACGAACGCCGCCAGGCGCAGCCCTGGGCAGAAGCCCGATGCGCCGACAGATTGAGCGGGTCGGTCAGCATCCAGCGGTGAACGGAAACGAGCCGGCGATCGACGCTTCGCAGGAAAGAGAGCAATCCAGAAGAAGCCGCCGCCACCTCCCCGGCTCTACGGTCGTTTATGACCATACGGTCACCGCCGGCCGATCTCCGCGGTGCGGGACGGAGGACGCGTTGCCACGTGACTGTCCTGTCCTCGGTACGGCGGACGTGTCCATCCAGTCCCGAGAACAGGAGCAGGTCATGATCACCAAGATGGGTGTCGCCAGCGTCTTTGTGAACGACTACGAGGAGGCGAAAGCGTTCTTCGTCGACAAGCTCGGCTTCGAGCTGCGTTCCGACGTCCAGATGGAGAACGGCTTCCGATGGTTGACCGTCGGCCCGCCGTCAAGCCCCGCCTTCCAGCTCGCCCTCACCGTCCCGGGTCCGCCCATGCACGACGAGGAGACCGCCGCGTCTATCCGTGCGCTGATGGCCAAAGGGGCACTGAGCGCCGGGGCGTGGAACACCGACGACTGCCGCAAGACCTACGAGGAGTACGCCGCCCGAGGTGTCGAGTTCCTTCAGGAGCCTGCGGAACGTCCGTACGGGGTGGAAGCGGTGTTCCGCGACAACTCGGGGAACTGGTACAGCCTGAACGAGCTAAACGATCAGGCGTTCGACCAGCGGGCGATGGCCGAGGCCTTCGAATCCGGGACGTCGGAATGACCCCCGACGGGCCACCGGCGCCGGCGCGGCGACCTCACCAGCCGGCGAGGTGTGCCGGGCGAGCACCTGGCCGGCTGGGCCTACGCGGAACGGACGCAGCGGAAGCCGATGTTGCCCGCTGAGCTGTCCGGGGTGTTCGAACTGCGTGCGTCCACCCGGTACCGGAAGCAGTAGCTGGCGTGGCACATGTGTGAGCCACCTCGCATCGTCTTGCGCCCGGTGCGAGGTGGCCCGCCCGGGTCGATCCGGGGCCCGGTGCGGTGCCACGTCGGATCGAACCAGTCCGAGCACCATTCCCAGACGTTGCCGGTGGTGTTGTACAAGCCGTAACCATTGGGTTCGTAGGCATCGACCGGCGCGGTGCCGATGTAGCCGTCGGCGCCGGTGTCCTTGGCGGGGAAGGTGCCCTGCCAGACGTTCATCCGGTGCTCGCCTCCGGGCTCGCGCTGGTCTCCCCAGGGATAGCGGTTCTGAGCCAGTCCGCCGCGCGCCGCGTACTCCCATTCCGCCTCGGTGGGGAGCCGCTTGCCCAGCCACTTGGCGTATGCGCGGGCATCGCGCCAGGTCATATGGACAACGGGATGGTCCATCCGATCCTCGAGGGAGGACCCGGGACCCTCCGGGTGGCGCCAGTCCGCGCCGGCGACTTCGCGCCACCACGGCGCTTCGGCGACGCTGCGGGTGGGCGGAAAATCATCGGGCAGATAGCCGGCGAAGACGAACGACGTGCCGAGGCGTTCGGCGACGGTGACCCACCCGGTCACCTCGGTGAACTCCGCGAAGTCGGCGTTGCTGACCGTCGTCGTATCGATCCAGAAGGGGCTGAGCGTCACCTCTCGAGCGGGCCCTTCGCCGTCGGCCGGATAGCCGTCCTGGGCGTCGGTGCCCATGATGAAGGTGCCACCGGGCAGCTCCACCATGCCGGACGTGTCGGTCCGGCCGGGCGCCTCGCCGGACGGGGACGGCGACGCCAGGTCGACCGCGACGGATTCACCTTCGGGGCGGCTGGCCGCACAACATGGCGACTGGTCACTCAACGAACATCCCTCCTCGCCGTTTGACTCTACCGCGTGCCGGTGCCTCGCCCGTACGACCGATATTCGAAGGAACGGATGTCGGCGCGTACGGTTGATTGATAGTGATGGATCTGTGTACGTCGAAACGCGACGGAGAGTCTGGGTGAACCGGCTGAGCAAGGCGTCGAGCCCGTACCTGCTGCAGCACCGGGACAACCCGGTCGATTGGTGGGAGTGGGAGGACGAAGCGTTCGCCGAGGCTGCCCGGCGCGATGTTCCGGTGCTGTTGAGCGTCGGCTACGCAGCATGCCACTGGTGCCATGTCATGGCACACGAATCCTTCGAGGACGAGTCGGTGGCCGCGTACTTGAACGAACATTTCGTGCCGGTCAAAGTCGACCGCGAGGAGCGGCCCGACGTCGACGCCGTGTACATGGAGGCGGTGCAAGCGCTGACCGGTCAGGGTGGCTGGCCGATGACCGTGTTCCTCACGCCAGACGGAAAGCCCTTCTACGCGGGGACGTACTATCCGCGTGAACCACGGCACGGCATGCCCTCGTTCCCGCAGGTGCTGGCTGCGGTGATGGAGGCCTGGCGGGAACGGCGAGACGCGGTCGAGGACGCCTCCCGGCAGATCGCTGAGCGTCTCGACGGCCCACGGACCAGCGCCAACCTGTCCAGCCCGACGGCAGAGCGGCTGGACGTGGCCGTCCAGCGGCTGGCGTCGACGTTCGACCCCGAGCATGGCGGCTTCGGCAGCGCGCCGAAGTTCCCGCCGTCCATGGTGCTGGAGTTCCTGCTGCGGCATCATGCCCGCACCGGCGACGAGCAGGCCCTGTCGATGGTCGAGGCGACCTGCGAGCGGATGGCGCGTGGCGGCATCTACGACCAGCTTGGTGGTGGGTTCGCCCGGTACAGCGTCGACCAGTCCTGGGTCGTGCCGCATTTCGAGAAGATGCTCTACGACAATGCCCTGCTGCTGCGTGCCTACGCGCACCTGTGGCGGGCCACCGGGTCGGAGTTGGCCGAGCGCGTGGTCCGGGAGACCGCGGAGTTCCTCCTGCGCGATCTCCGTACGTCAGAGGGGGGCTTCGCCAGCGCGATCGACGCCGACGCCCCCGAACAAGAGACGGGGAAGCCCGCCGAGGGTGCGTCGTACGTGTGGACACCGGCACAGATGTACGAGGTGCTCGATTCGGAGGATGCCGCGTGGGCGGTCCGCCTGCTCGGCGTCACGGAGAGCGGCACCTTCGAACACGGTATGTCGACCCTGCAGCTTCCCTCCGATCCGTTCGACTGGAGCCGCTGGGCGCGGGTGCGGGAGACCTTGCGCGTCGCCCGGGACAAGCGTCCGCAGCCACTCTGCGACGACAAGGTGGTCTCCGCGTGGAACGGGTTGGCCATTGCCGCGCTGGCGGAGGCCGGTGCGCTCTTCGACGAGCCGTCCTGGATCGATGCCGCCGCGGACTGCGCCGACCTGCTGGTCCGGCTGCACCTTGACGATCACGGACGGTTGCGCAGAGTATCGCGCGGCGGCGAGGCCGGCACCCCCAGCGGTGTCCTCGAAGACTACGGCGACGTCGCCGAGGGGTTCCTCGCGCTGCTCGCGGTGACCGGCGAGCCGGCGTGGTTGTCGTTCTCCGAGCAGTTGCTCGAAGTCGTGCTGGCCAGATTCTCGTCGGACGACGGCGGGCTCTTCGACACGGCCGACGACACGACCGACGCTCGGCTGGCGGGTGTCCGGCGGCCACAGGACCCGACCGACAACGCCGCGCCGTCGGGTTGGTCGGCGGCCGCGGGGGCACTGCTGACCTATGCCGCTTATACCGGCTCGACACGACACCGCGTAGCGGCAGAGTCGGCGCTGGGCGTCTACGACGCGCTGGCCGCCCAGGCGCCCCGGTTCGGCGGCTGGGGAATGGCGGTATCCGAGGCGCTGCTCGCCGGGCCGGTGGAGGTGGCCATCGTCGGCGGTCCCGACGACGCGCGTACCGGAGCACTGCACCGTGCGGCGTTGCGTCACACGTCACCGGGCGCGGCCGTCGTCGCCGGAGATCCGGAAGACGCCGCATCTGCCGCGGTTCCGCTCCTGCGCGACCGCCCGCTGCTCGACGGCGTGCCGTCGGCGTACGTCTGCCGCCACTTCGTGTGCGACCGCCCTACCAGCGACCCGGACGAGCTCACCACCCAGATGTCGCGCTAGACGCTCAGTCACTCACGAGACCCCGGGATGGCAGAGCACGGTGCACGCGGGATGATGGAGTGCATGAGCGACGACGCCACGAACACCGAATACCGCATCGAACACGACACCATGGGCGAGGTCCGGGTACCGGCCACGGCCAAGTACCGCGCGCAGACCCAGCGTGCCGTCGAGAACTTCCCGGTCTCCGGCACTCGCATCGAGAACTCGCTGATCCATGCCCTCGCCTCGATCAAGGGGATCGCAGCGACCGTCAATGCGGAGCTCGGCGTCCTGGACCCGGAGATCGCCACGTCGATTCACGACGCCGCGGCCGAGGTCGCGCGGGGCACATACAACGACCATTTCCCGATCGACGTGTTCCAGACGGGGTCCGGCACCTCCAGCAACATGAACGCGAACGAGGTTCTCGCGACGCTCGCCACGGAGCGCCTCGGTTCCGCGGTGCACCCGAACGACCACGTCAACGCCTCGCAGTCCAGCAACGACGTGTTTCCGTCGGCCATCCATGTGGCTGCTACCCGAGCCGTCGTCCGGGATCTGGTCCCGGCGCTGCAGCACCTGCAGAGCGCGCTGTCCGCCAAGGCCGATGAGTTCGCGACGGTGGTGAAGAGCGGCCGCACACACTTAATGGACGCCACCCCGGTCACTCTCGGTCAGGAGTTCGGCGGGTACGCCGCCCAGATCGGCTACGGAGTCGAGCGGCTGGAGGCGGCGCTGCCGCGGGTGGCGGAGCTGCCGCTGGGCGGGACTGCCGTCGGCACCGGCATCAACACCCCGCCAGGATTCGCCGAGAAGGTCATCGGCCGGCTTGCCGCCGACTCGGGCCTGCCGTTCACGGAGGCACGCAACCACTTCGAGGCGCAGGGTGCACGGGACGGCCTGGTAGAGCTGTCCGGCCAGCTGCGCACCATCGCCGTGTCGCTCACGAAGATCTCGAACGACGTGCGCTGGATGGGGTCCGGCCCGCGGACCGGCCTGGCCGAGATCGCGCTGCCCGACCTCCAGCCGGGATCCTCGATCATGCCCGGAAAGGTCAACCCGGTCATCCCGGAAGCGCTCTGCATGGTGTCCGCCCAGGTGGTGGGGAACGACGCCGCGGTTGCCTTCGCCGGCGCCTCGGGCACCTTCGAGCTCAACGTGATGCTGCCGGTGATGGCTCGCAACGTGTTGGAGTCGATCCGCCTGCTGGGCAACATCAGCCGCCTGTTCGCCGACCGCTGTGTCAGCGGCCTGACCGCGAACGAGGAGCGTTGCCGCGAGTACGCCGACTCGTCGCCGTCGATCGTCACGCCGCTCAACCGCTACATCGGCTACGAGGAGGCGGCGAAGGTCGCCAAGCAGTCGCTGGCAGAGCGCAAGACCATCCGCGAGGTGGTGCTCGAGCGTGGTCTCGTCGATCAGGGCAAGCTCACCGAGGCGCAGCTCGACGAGGCACTGGACGTGCTGAGCATGACGCGCCCGTAGAGTCCGTGGTCGCGTTGGTGGGCAGGGCAGAATTGCTCTGCCTGCACGCAAGACGGACATACGAAGAGGAGCCGATGGTGTGGTCGTGTCAACGACCACACCATCGGCTCTTTTCGCGAACTCGCCTTTCGGCGATCCGCCAGTGTGCCTATGTGGCGGGGTGCTCGAGCATTTCGGTCACGAGCGCGGCGATCGGTGAACGCTCGGACCGGGTCAGGGTGATGTGCGAGAAGAGCGGGTGTCCCTTGAGCTTCTCGACCACGGCGACGACTCCGTCGTGACGGCCGACCCGCAGGTTGTCGCGCTGCCCGACGTCGTGGGTGAGAACGACGCGCGAGTTGCTCCCCACCCGGGACAGAACGGTCAGCAAGACGTTGCGCTCCAGCGACTGTGCCTCGTCGACGACGATGAACGCGTCGTGCAGCGAGCGGCCCCGGATATGCGTCAGCGGCAGAACCTCGAACATGTCCCGCTCGATGACCTCATCGACGACGTCCTGGGTCGTCAGCGCACCGAGTGTGTCGTAGACGGCCTGTGCCCAGGGGTTCATCTTCTCGGACTCGTTCCCGGGCAGGTAGCCGAGGTCCTGCCCGCCGACCGCGTACAAGGGCCGGAAGACGATGACCTTCTTGTGCAGCCTGCGTTCAAGCACGGCTTCCAGGCCCGCGCAGAGCGCAAGCGCGGATTTGCCCGTGCCTGCCCGGCCACCCAGGGAGACGATCCCGATCTCGTCGTCGAGCAGTATGTCGAGCGCGATCCGCTGTTCGGCTGAACGGCCGTGCAGACCGAAGGCCTCACGGTCGCCGCGGACCAGCCGGACTGACTTGTCCGGGGCGACCCGGCCGAGGGCGCTGCCGCGCTCGCTATGCATGACCAGCCCGGTGTGGCAGGGCAGATCGCGTGCTTCCTCCATGTCGACGGTGTTGTTCGCGAAAAGGGTGTCGAGCACTGATCCGGGTACCTCAAGCTCCGCCATGCCCGTCCAGCCGGACTCCACCACGGCTTCCGCGCGGTATTCCTCCGCACGCAGCCCCACCGACGACGCCTTGACCCGCATCGGCAGATCCTTGGAGACGAGCACGACCTCTTGTCCGTCACCGGCCAGATTGAGCGCTACCGCCAGTATGCGGGAATCGTTGTCCCCGAGCCGGAAACCGGCTGGTAGTACTTCTGGATCCGTGTGGTTGAGCTCAACCCGTACCGAGCCGTCCTCCCCGACCGGTAAGGGGTCATCGAGGCGCCCGTGCTCGAGCCGGAGCTCGTCGAGGAGTCGTAATGCGCTGCGGGCGAAGTAACCCAGTTCGGGATGGTGCCGTTTTGCCTCCAGTTCGGTGATGACGACGATCGGCAAGACCACGTTGTGCTCGGCGAAGCGCGTGATCGCGTATGGGTCCGCGAGCAAGACGCTGGTGTCGAGTACGTAGGTGATGCGATCTGCCTGGGGCTGGCTGGGGCGGTGAAGACCAGTGTGAGTCTTGGAAGCGGCCACGTCCGTCTCCCTCATACCTGAGTGCACCCTGACAACTCAGGCTTCCTAGTCGCGTGAAGGACCGGGACCGGGCCCACAGGGCCGGGTGCCGGCCCTCCCTTCGCGCCGTGGATTCAGCACGTTGGACGGGCCTCCCGAACAGCTGGCTTTCCCCTACCAACTGTCAGAACCAGCGTACATGTCATCACGATTCGCGCACCCGAACACGCCCGAACGGCCGGTTAACGTTGCGTTGCCGTCACCCCTCGTCGTCCCCGTCGCAGGTCGAATTCCCAGGCCACGGCTCGTCTAGGTCGAGGGCACACCCGCTACGGCTCGCAAGCCGCCGACGAGGAGGAAGGGGCGAAGTTCTTCGACCGATCTTCGGGCGGCGGCAGACACACGCAACCAGCCCACTCAAGCTACCCGCCGGCCGCGTGAGAGCGAGAAGAACTTCGCCCCTCCCTCCGGACTGAACCCACCTACCGGCCGTAGCGGCGTTCGCGCTCGATGTAGGAACGCAGCGCCCGCAGGAAGTCGACGTGCCGGAAATCCGGCCAGAGCGCTTCGCAGAAGTAATACTCGGAGTTCGCGCTCTGCCAGAGCAGGAAGCCCGACTGCCGTTGCTCGCCGCTGGCGCGGATGACGAGATCGGGGTCCGGCTGGCCCTTGGTGTAGAGGTGGCGGGCGATGTCCTCCGCGCTGACCATTCCGGCCAGCTCGTCGAGGGATGTGCCCTTCTCGGCGTGCTCGTGCAGGAGTGCCCGCACGGCGTCGGCGATCTCCCGGCGCCCGCCGTAGCCGACCGCCACGTTGACGTGCATGCCGGGGACGTCGCGGGTGGCGTCGGCGGCCTCCTTGAGCACAGTGGCTGTTCGGTCCGGCAACAGGTCCAGGGCGCCCACGGGATGCACTCGCCACCGCCCGGCGGCCGCGAGATCGTGTATCAGGCCCTCGATGATGCCCAGAAGCGGGACCAGCTCGTCCTCGGGGCGGTGAAGATTGTCAGTGGACAGCAGGAACAGGGTGACGACGTCGATGTGGAGCTCATCACACCAGCGGAGGAACTCCTGGG
>NZ_ML142881.1:12884-15597 GCF_004138495.1 Phytoactinopolyspora endophytica | reverse complement strand
CCGCGCCGGCTTGGTGTCCACTCGCTGTCGGCGCCCCGAATGCGCGTGCCCACCGGCGGTTTCCGTCCAACATGACGGCCACGTGGCCGGGCAACCGGGCGGGTTCAAGCTGCCGCTGCAGGTTGCGCCCGTAGAGCCGATAGACCACGTCCGACAGGCCCATGGGCGTTTCCTTCCCGAACGACTCGTATCTACGTCCCCGGACGAGAAGACTACCGCTAGTAGCTGTGCGACACAGGTGAACGTCGGCGCGCGGTCGTCTCGAGATTCCGGTACCTATGATAGACGCGGCGGCGGCCCGGCTGGTTTACCGTAGGAGACATGTCGATCGACGCGCAGCAGCTGCGGGACGCCTTCGCGGCCGTGAAGCCGAAGCTTCGTGGCTGGCTGCATGCCGGAACGTTCCCAGTCGCCGTGGTCGCCGGGCTGATGCTGATCGTGCTCGCTCCGTCGGACGTGGTCCGCTACAGCGCGGTGGTCTACACGATCACTGCGGCGCTGCTGTTCGGGGTGAGCGCCGTCTACCACCGCGGACGGTGGTCGCCCGGGGTGCGGGCGGTGCTCAAACGGCTGGACCATGCCAACATCTTCCTGATCATCGCGGGCACCTACACGCCGTTCACTCTGCTGGTGTTGCCGTCTGACCAGGCGCGCGTGTTGCTGACGCTGGTCTGGGCCGGTGCTGTACTCGGCGTGGGGTTCCGGATCTTCTGGGTCAACGCGCCGCGATGGCTGTATGTGCCGATCTACATCGCATTGGGCTGGTCCGCGATCTTCTGGCTGCCGCAGTTCGCGTCTTACGGAGGAACCGCGGTGGTGACGCTGATCATCGCCGGCGGCTTGATGTACACGCTGGGCGCACTGGTGTATGGGATGAAGAAGCCGAACCCGTCGCCACGTTGGTTCGGGTTCCACGAGGTCTTCCACGCGTTCACGCTCGCGGGGTTCGCCAGTCATCATGTCGGCATCTGGCTGGCAGCTTTCGGTGTCGGCGCGGTCGCCGCTGCGTGATACCGTCCAGGGTCCGTCGGCGGTCTGTCCGGGAGGGCCAGGTCACGCAGCGTATGGTCGCCTGGCCAGGTATATGTGGTAGTCCACCTCACGCCCTTCTCGGGGGACGGTTCGGGTGAGCTCGGTGACCTCACCGACGGTGTCAGCGAGCGCGATGGCGAGCTGGTCGGACGGGGCGGCGGACCAGACAGCCAGCACGCCCCCCGGTGTCAGGGCGCTCGCGGCGGCGCGGAGTGACGGACGCCGGTAGACCTGTGCATTCGCATCCCGCACCAGGAAGCCTGGGCCGTTGTCGACGTCGAGCAGGAACCCGTCGTAGGCGTGCGGAGGCGCCGCGGTGAGCACGTCGTGGATGTCGCCGATCTCCAGGCGCACCCGTGCGTCGCTCATGGTGACGTCGGCGGACGGCACCATGCCTGCCCGCAGCCAGTCGACGAGAAGCGGCTCGAGCTCGACGACGTCGATCCGCTCTACCCGTGGATCGGCGAGCAGAGCGTCGACGGTGAACCCGAGGCCGAGCCCGCCGACGAGCACCCGGCGGGGCGAGTCGTGCCGGTCGAGCAGGACGTCGGCCAGTAGTCGTTCGGTAGAGGTCTCGGCAGTGTCCATGAGGAACGTGCCGTTGACGATCAGCTCGTAGACCTCGCCAGAGGTTGTGTGTCGTCGGCGCAATGCGAGTTCGCCGGCGACGCCGTCGCCGCGCGCAACGGTTTCGGGCGGTTCGTGCACAGTTCAAGCCTATGGCGTGCCTCTCGGAGGTGAGGCATCTGGCGTCGTCGTATCACCGCCGATGCCAGACGGTATGCGTATCTGGGTAGTGGGCCTGCCATGACCCGCCAGGTCATGATTCGAAAAGTTCGTGTCAGAATCCGCCGAACTGTAACGTTTCATCAGGAGCGGCGTGCTGCCATGAAGCGGTCTTCCGGTAAGAAAAGCGGTTGACCGAAGAACTTTCGCAGGAGGGTCGCCAAAATCTTCGTCAGCTGTTCTACTAATCACCACCTGAGTCATCGACGTCGTCCCGGAGTCGTGGCCAACGCCTTCCGGTGGCGGCGGGATTGAAGAGTTCATCGGGAGGCTTATGTGGGCAGGAAGAGCGCCGTCTGGGCCGTGGCACTTGCCACGATGACAACGATGGTGGCCTGTAGCAGCGACGACGGGCCGCCGACCCTGACGTGGTACATCAACGCCGACAGCGGGGGCCAGACGGAGATCGCCGCACGGTGTACCGAGGAAGCCGGGGGTGCCTACAGGATCGAGACCACGCTGCTGCCGCGTGAAGCCTCCGCGCAGCGCGAGCAACTCGCTCGCCGGCTTGCCGCGAACGACAGCTCGATCGATCTGATGAGCCTCGACCCACCGTTCATTCCGGAGTTCGCCGAGGCAGGCTTCCTCGCGGAGATCCCAGAGGATGTCGCCACGGCCGTGACCGACAACACCGTGCAGGGCGCCGTTGACAGCGCGACGTGGAGGGACGAGCTGGTGGCGGTGCCGTTCTGGGCCAACACCCAGCTTCTCTGGTACCGGAGGTCGGTGGCCGAGGAGGCCGGGCTCGACCCGGAGAACGAGCCCGTCACCTGGGACCAGATCATCGAGGCGGCACGCCAGCAGGACAAGTACATCGGCGCCCAGGGCATCCGGGCGGAGGCGCTGACGGTGTGGATCAACGCACTTGTCGAGTCGGCCGGTGGCCATATCATCT
>NZ_ML142881.1:10519-12861 GCF_004138495.1 Phytoactinopolyspora endophytica | reverse complement strand
TCCCGAGGCGCCGGTCGACGACGTCGAGTTCGGCCTGGGGACCGAGGCCGGCCAGGCAGCCGCGGACATTGTGCGCACCATCGGGCAGGAAGGGCTTGGCGGGCCCGGGTTCTCGAACCAGGACGAGAACGCCGCGATGTTCCAGTTCCAGGGTGAGCGTGGCTCGTTCATGGTGAACTGGCCGTTCGTCTGGTCGGCAACGCAGGGAGCCGTCGACGACGGCACGCTTGACCAGGCCCTGCTGGACGACATCGGCTGGGCCACATACCCGGAGGTCGAGCAGGGCACCGGCTCCAGCCCGCCTATCGGCGGCATCAACCTCGGCATCGGGGCGTTCAGCGACCACATCGAGGAGGCTCACGACGCGGTGCAGTGCATCGTGACTCCGGAGAACCAGGCCTACTACTTCGTCCACGACGGCAACCCGGCGTCGCACGCCGAGGCGTACGAGGACCCGGAGGTCCTGGAGGCGTACCCGATGGCGCCGGTCATCCGCGACTCTCTGGAGGACGCCGCGTCAAGGCCGCAGACCCCTTACTACAACGAGGTCTCCACCGGGCTGCAGAACACCTGGCATCCGCCGGCCTCAGTGAACCCGGACTCCACGCCTGAGTCATCGACGGACCTGATCGGGAGCGTGCTGCGAGGGGAGAAGCTGTTGTGAGCGCCACACCAACCGCGGCTGGGAAAGCTGAGCCGAAGACCGCTGCGGCGCCGCCGAAGTCGGAACGGGCCAGGTCCGAGCGCCGGCTCGGATGGATGCTGGCCGGTCCCGCGTTCGCGGTGATGCTGCTGGTCACCGCATATCCGATCGCGCAGGCTGTCTATGAGTCGCTCTTCAAGTACCGGCTCACCGACCCGGACGCCCGTGAGTTCAACGGGCTGGGCAACTACGTCGTCGTGCTCACCGACAGCGTCTGGTGGCAGGCGGTCGGTGTCACCGTGCTGATCACCGCGATCACGGTAGCCGTGGAGGCGGTCATCGGCTTCGCGCTCGCGATGGTGATGCACCGGGCGCTCACGACCCTGCGACCGGTCCTGCGGACCGCGATCCTGGTTCCGTACGCGATCATCACCGTGGTCTCCGCCTACGCCTGGTTGTACGCCTTCGACCTGCAGACCGGCTTCGTCAACTCGTGGTTCAGCTGGCTGCCCGGGATCGGAGAGGAAACCAACTGGTTCGGCGGGTTCGGCACCTCGGTCACCGTCATCATCATGTCGGAGATCTGGAAGACGACGCCGTTCATCTCGCTGCTTCTGCTGGCAGGACTGGCGCAGGTGCCGGAGGATCTGCAAGAGGCTGCGAAGGTCGACGGCGCCACCTGGTGGCAGCGGCTTTACAAGGTGACCATCCCGAACATGAAGGCGGCCATCATGGTCGCCCTGCTGTTCCGCACGCTGGACGCATTCCGGATCTTCGACAACGTCTTCATCATGACTCAGGGCGCGCAAGATACGGAGGTCGTGTCCTTCCTGGCGTATAGACAGACGATCAGTAGATTGGAGATCGGTTTAGGCTCGGCGGTCTCGGTTCTGCTGTTCCTTTGCGTGGTCCTGATCAGTGTGGCGTTCATCAAGCTGTTCAGGGTCGACCTCTCCAGCGCGAGAGGGGGTAAGTGAGATGGAACGAGAGCAGACCAACCGGCAGAAGACCCTGTGGTGGGTGGCGGGGACCGTCATCATGGTCTACGCGCTGTTCCCGGTGGTGTGGATCATGTCGCTGTCGTTCAAGCCGGCAAGCGATCTGAGTAGCCAGGAGTTCCTGCCCAACACATGGACCTGGGACAACTACGACATCATTCTGCGCGGAGAGTTCCAGGAGCTCTTCCTGTCGGCGTTGCGCAACTCGATCGGCATCACCCTGATCGCCACCTTCATCGCCGTCCTGCTCTCCACCTTCTGTGCCTACGCGATAGCGCGGCTCGACTTCCCCGGTAAGAAGCTCATCCTCACGACCGCGCTGGCCGTGTCGATCTTCCCGGTGATCTCGATCGTGACGCCGTTGTTCAACCTCTGGCGGAACATCGGCCTGTACGACACATGGCCAGGGTTGATCATCCCGTACCTGTCGTTGACCCTTCCACTGTCCATCTGGACGTTGTCCGCGTTCTTCCGGCAGATCCCATGGGAGCTGGAGCAGGCCGCGCAGGTCGATGGGGCGACCACATGGCAGGCGTTCCGCAAGGTGATCGTCCCGCTGGCGACGCCGGGCGTCGTCACCACGGCGATCATCTCCTTCTTCATCGCATGGAACGACTTCGTCTACGGCATCTCGTTGACGTCGACGGAGGCGGCCCGGCCGGTGCCCGCGGCGCTGGCGTTCTTCACCGGAGCGTCGCAGT
>NZ_ML142881.1:4696-10463 GCF_004138495.1 Phytoactinopolyspora endophytica | reverse complement strand
GCAGCCCGCGGGGGCGATCTCGGCGGCGGCCATCATCGTGACCATCCCCGTCGTCGTGCTGGTCATACTGTTCCAGCGCAGAATCGTCGCGGGCCTGACCCAGGGCGCCGTCAAGGGCTGACCCGTCGCTCATTCATAGGAGAACTCTTATGGCTGCCATCACAATGAACAACATCATCAAGACATACGGCGACGGCTTTCAAGCGGTGAAGAACGTCAACCTGGAGATCGCCGACGGCGAGTTCATGATTCTGGTCGGGCCCTCGGGATGTGGTAAGTCGACCCTGCTGCGGATGATCGTCGGTCTGGAGGACATCAGCGGCGGCGAGATGCTGATCGGTGGGGAGCGCGTCAACGAGAAGGCGCCACGGGACCGCAACCTCTCCATGGTGTTCCAGAACTATGCGCTCTACCCACACCTCACGGTCTTCGAGAACATCGCCTTCCCACTTCGCCTTGCCAAGACGTCGGACACCGAGGTCAAAGAACGGGTGAACCACGCAGCCGAGCTGCTCGAGCTGACCGAGCACCTGGAGCGGAAACCGGCCAACCTGTCGGGTGGACAGCGTCAGCGGGTGGCGATGGGCCGCGCCATCGTCCGCAACGCACAAGCGTTCCTGTTCGACGAGCCACTGTCCAACCTCGACGCCAAGTTGCGCGGACAGATGCGCACGGAGATCTCCCGGCTGCAGAAGCAGCTCGGCATCACCACGGTGTACGTCACGCACGACCAGGTCGAGGCGATGACGCTGGGCGATCGGGTTGCCGTTCTCCGTGCTGGGGTTCTGCAGCAGGTGGACTCGCCCCGGAAGCTGTACCGGAATCCGGCCAACCTCTTCGTCGCCGGGTTCATCGGATCGCCACCGATGAATTTCATCCCCGCGACCGTGACCGAGGATGGACTGAGCACGCCGTTCGGCTCGGTCCAGCTCCCGCCGTCGCGATCGGTGGACCTGTCCGGAAAGGAGATCGTGCTGCTCGGAGCGCGCCCGGAGTCGTTCGAGGACGCTGACGTGGTCTCCGACACTGTCCGGGACCACGGGATGACCTTCGAAGCGAACATCGATGTCATCGAGTGGCTCGGTAATGAGCAGTACGCCTACGTGCCGTATGAGGCGCCCGAGACCATCCGTCAGCAGCTCGCCGACCTCGAGCGTGAGCTGGACAGTGAGGCTTTGCGGACGCAGCTCGTCGTCTCCCTTGATGCCTCCAGCCTGATCGAGGAGAGCAGCACCGCTTCGCTATGGATGGATCTGCGGAGCGTACACGTCTTCGATCCCGGCACCGGCGAGAATCTCACAATCAAGGGCACCCCGGCGGGTGAACCCGAGCAGGCGCAAGAGACCGTCTAAGAGGTGGGATCGCCAGGCACGCTCCAGCGTCATACGACCATCGTCAGGCCGGTGCGATGTGGTGGAATGCCCGCGCAACGGGTGGAGTAACATCAGGCATTCTCCTCCTCACGGAGGGGTGTCGGCGTTGTTAGGGTCAACCTGTGGACGAGAGTCGGAACGAACTGGTGTCGTCGTGAGCGGAGATTCGTACGAGGTCCCGGAGAAGCCCGATCGGCATGTGGACCCCGGGGTCAACAGTCCGGCTGATCTGCGCTGCTCGGATGTGGATCGGGAGCGGGTGGCCGAAGCGCTACGGCAGGCCGCCGGCGAAGGGCGGCTGACGCTGACCGAGCTCGAGGAGAGGCTCGACGCGACTTTCAAGGCCAGAACCTATGGTGACCTGCAGCCGATAACACGCGACCTTCCACAGGGCCCGTATCCCATACCTGGCGCATCGTCCGCCGGTCCCCAATGGCATGGCCAGCCTCCGGCTCCGGGGCCGGTGCAGCCGGCTGGAGTGCCGCAACGGCCACCGGAACCCGGCGTCAAGCCGGGAGCACCGGTCCCCAAGGAGCAGATCAACGCCATCCTTGGGGAGGACAAGCGGAAGGGTCGCTGGGAGGTGCCCGCCCGGCTGGACGTCGTGCCGATCCTGGGCAGTGTCGAGCTGGACTTCACCGAAGCGGTCGTACGTTCCCCGGAGGTGGAGATCAGGGTCGGCGTGGTCCTCGGCAATGTGACGATCGTCGTGCCCGAGGGGATCGATGTCCGCATCGACTCCATCACCAACGTCCTCGGCGAACGCAAGATGAAGCTCGACGCTCCGGTCACGCCGGGCGCACCGATACTGCGTGTCAGCGGGTTCGTCCTGCTGGGAGAAGTCACGGTCCGCCCGCCGAAGAAAGGCATGTTCTCTTAGGCCATGTACGCATGCGCCCCGGGTGAACCGCTCGGGGAATCGGCGACATGGTACGGCCACCGCGGCGTCGGCGGGGTCAGGTGGTCTTGGCCTCCGGCCCGGTCACTACGGGCGGATGAGCCCGCGCAGGGGCGGTCGTCCCCGGCACCGCGTTCTCCAGCACGGTCTCGTACATGGTGATGAACTGCTCCATCGCCCCGTCGACGGCCGCGCGCTCGCCGGTCGCGAGGAGGTCGAGGAGAAGCCCGCGGGCGACGGCCAGACCCAGCCGCGCATGGTCACGAGCGTGGTCAGGATGCATGCCCGCCCGTCGAAATGCGCGGGCAAGCGGGTCTAGCCACGCGTCGATGACACCGTCGAGCAGCGGCCTCGACTCCGGATCACCCTGCAACGCTCGCCCATAGACCTCGAAGAACAGGCGCTCGTAGGGCCACAGGGCCGGATCGGCGACGCGCTGCCAGAACTCTCGCGCCACGTCGAGGGGAGAGGCGGTCTCGAGGTCATCGAGCTCCTCGAGCAGCGCTCGCTGTCGCTGTTCCATGACGCGGATGATCTCGACCAGCAGTCCCTCCTTGGAACCGAAATGGTAGATCAGCATCCGGTGGCTGCTGCCGAGCTCAGCGGCGATCTCTCGCAGACTCCGGTCGCCTACCCCATGCGCCGCCACATAGTCGATCGCGGACTGCAGTAGTGCCTGTTTGCCGCCGCGGCCTTTCGTCATGTACCAAATGGTACATGTACCATTTGGTACACACGAAGGAGGTTTCCATGTCTGTCCAGACGATCGACGTGTCCGTTGCCACTCGAGCCCGTGCGTGCACGGTCTATGCGCTACTCCGGGAGGGTGCCGGTTGGCCGTCGTGGTCACCGATCGAGAGATTCGAGCTGGTGCGGGAGAGCGTGGACGGCGGTGAGGGAGTCGGTGCGGTCCGGCTCTTCCGCACCGGCAGGATCCGGAGTGTGGAGCGGATCGTGGAGCTGGTACCGGATCGGAGGCTGAGCTACGTTCTGGAAAAGGGGCTGGCGGTCCGCGGTTACCGAGCCGACATCGATCTCAGCGAAGACGTGAGCGGGACGAGCATCCGCTGGCATTCCACATTCCGTTCGAAGATGCCCGGTATGGGAGGGCTGTATCGGCGGACTCTGACCACGTTCATCCGGAAGTGTGCTGAAGGGCTCGCTGAGCACTCCGCTGCCATCGAGGGTGTGCGCGAGGCGGACAACCGGAACTAGGGCGTATGGGACGCCCCGTATCCGGCGCCGGGTCCCCGTCCTGGCTCGTGTTGATCGGCATATGCGGTACAAAGGCCCGATGCATCCCGCGAACACGGATGTATTATCAATTTCATGCCGTATTTTCGGATCTCTGAGGCAGCTCGCCTGCTTGGCGTGAGCGACGACTCGGTTCGGCGATGGGCGGAGAACGAGCGGCTCGACGTCACCCAGGACAGCGCCGGTCGGATGGTCATCGACGGGGCCGAGCTCGCACGGGTCGCCCAGGAGATCGTCCCGGCCGAAGCCGCACTGCCCACACCTCTCCAATCGGCGCGTAACCACTTTCCAGGTCTGGTCACCGCCGTGCGCAAGGACGGCGTGATGGCACAGGTGGAGATCCAGGCCGGTCCGCACCGCGTCGTGTCGCTGATGAGTCGTGAGGCCGCTGAGGAGCTCGGACTGGAGGTCGGAGTCGCCGCGATCGCGTCGGTGAAGGCGACCAATGTCGTGGTCGACCTGCCGAAGGGCACCCGATGAGCCCGACGTGCCTCGTGGTGGCCGACCTTGGGCCGCTACCCCCACCGGACGGCATGGAGCCGGTGGTCTGAATGCGCCGAAGATCCGATGCGGGAGGCAGCGGCGTCTCGAAACGGCGGCTGCGGGCCATGGACAGTGTGCGCGTGGCGCTGATCGTGCTCGGTGCCGGGGCCCTCGCCCTGCTCGGTCAGCCGGCGAACGGTGGCGGCGGTGACGAGGACACGACCGGCGCCGTCACCGTGCTGGCCGCGGCGTCGATGACCGACGCGTTGGAGGAACTCGTCGATCAGCTGGCCGATGAGTATCCCGATCTTGAGATCGTGTCCTCCTTCGGCCCGAGCCCTGGCCTGGCCGCGCAGGTACTCGCTGGAGCCCCGGCCGACATCCTGATCACCGCGGACACCGCCACCATGGAACCCGTCGTGCGCGCGGGTGTGACAGCGGGCGACGTCCGGGTCGTTGCCCGCAACGCCCTCGTACTCGCGGTGCCGCCTGGTAACCCGGGCGGAGTCACACACCTCGCGGATCTTTCCCGTGAGGAACTGCTGATCGCCTTGTGCGAGCCCAGGGTGCCGTGCGGCGCCGCCTCCGAAGAGCTACTGGCGTTCGGTGGCGTGCAAGCCGCGCCCGACACCTATGCCACAGACGTGAAGCAGGCGGCCGGGCTGGTGCGTCTCGGCGAGGTCGACGCAGCCCTGGTCTACCGCACCGACGCGGCGGCAGCGGGCGACGAGATCGAGTCGATCGGCCTGCCCATGGCCGCTGACGTGGCCAACGAGTATCCGGCGGCGCTGCTTCGCAACTCCCCGAATCCGGCGGCCGCGCGCGTCGTGCTCGACGTCATCGACGGCGAACCGGGTCGGAAGGTACTCGCCGAGTCAGGCTTCCTGGAACCATGAGCTCGCTGGTCCCATCCGACAGGTCCCGGCCCCTGAATCCGACGCGGAGCGGAACGCCAGGCCGCCGGAGAACGCCGCGGACCGACGCCCGGGTTCCTGTCGCGTTGGTGCTCCCCGCCTTGGCGGGCCTGGCACTGCTGCTCCTGCCGCTGGCCGGGCTGGCGTGGCGTGCACCGTGGGGACGGCTCCCCGAACTGCTCACGTCTGAGAGCGTGCTGACCGCCCTGCGGCTGTCGGTGACGACGGCGACGCTGGCCACCGTGCTGTCGGTGCTGTGCGGCGTACCGCTGGCCTGGTTGCTTGCACGCGGCGACTTCCCCGGGCGTGCCCTGCTGCGTGGAATGGTGACAGTGCCGCTGGTGCTGCCACCGGTGATCGGCGGTGTGGCACTGCTGGTCGCCTTCGGCCGGCAAGGCGTGATCGGTGGCTGGATGGACCGGACTTTCGGCATCAGCCTGCCGTTCACGACGACGGCGGTGGTGCTGTCGCAGGCGTTCGTGGCCATGCCGTTCCTGGTCGTCGCGGTCGAGGGTTCCTTCCGGAGCGCGGATCGTCGCTACGACGACGTCGCGGCCACGCTGGGTGCGTCGGCCTGGACGGTGTTCCGCCGGATCACGCTGCCGGCCGTCGCTCCAGGAATCGCCGCCGGCGCGGTGCTCTGCTGGGCCCGTGCACTCGGCGAATTCGGCGCCACCGTCACGTTCGCCGGCAGCTTCCCGGGGACGACGAGGACCCTCCCGCTGGAGGCTTACGTCGCCATCGGTGCCGGCGACACCGACATGGCGATCGTGCTCAGCCTGATCATGATCGTCGTCAGTGCGACCATCCTCGTCGGTCTCAGGGAACGCTGGGTGAATGTGCGA
>NZ_ML142881.1:0-4655 GCF_004138495.1 Phytoactinopolyspora endophytica | reverse complement strand
GATCAGGAGCCGAACTCGGGGGAAACGGACCCGGATCGGCGCGGGTTGGTGGCGTCGGTGGTCGTGGAACGCGGTGACTTCGTACTCGACGTGACCCTCGCGGTCGGCTCCGGAGAAGTCGTCGCTCTGCTCGGGCCCAACGGCGCGGGAAAGTCGACGCTGCTTGCCGTCTTGGCCGGTCTGGACCGTCCGGCCAGCGGCCGTGTCGAGCTCGGGCACGTCGTGCTCGATGACACCACGACCGGGCGGCATGTCGCGGCCCGGGACCGCCACGTCGGGCTCGTCGTCCAAGACTATCTGTTGTTCCAGCAGATGAGCGTGTTGGAGAACGTCGCATTCGGGTTGCGCGCCCGCCGGGTGCCGCGGCGCCTAGCGCGGGCGGAGGCGAGCCGTGCACTGGGACGCGTCGGGTTGGCAGGAGTCGAGCATCGGAAACCGCGCGAACTCTCGGGCGGTCAGGCGCAACGCGTCGCGCTGGCCCGGGCCCTCGCCGTCAAACCGCGGTTGCTCTTGCTCGACGAGCCGCTGGCCGCGCTCGACGCTGGAACGCGACCGGCCGTCCGCGCCGAGCTCCGTCACCACCTCGCCGGCTACCCGGGGTGTGCCGTAGTCGTCACCCACGATCCGCTGGAGGCTATGGTCCTCGGCGACCGGCTCGTGGTAGTCGAGCATGGACGGGTGGTGCAGGCCGGGGCACCGTCGGATGTGGCACGCCACCCTCGAACCGATTACGTTGCGCGGCTGGTCGGTCTGAACCTGTTGCGGGGCCAGGCAAGCGGGAGGTCCGCGGACATCGGCGGCGGCGCGACGATCGCCCTCGCCCACGAACAGGATGGTCCGGTGCACGTGGCCTTCTCTCCGGCGTCGGTGACCTTGAGCCCGCGCCGGCCCCAGGGTTCGGCCCGGAACGTGTGGACGGGCATCGTGCGGGACCTGGAGAGACACGGTGACCTAGTGCGCGTGACGGTGGACGGCGCGGTATCGGTGCTGGCTGACGTGACTCCGCTCTCCGTCGCCGACCTCGGATTGGCGCCCGGCGCACAGGTATGGGCTTCGGTCAAGGCCAGTGAGATCACCACCTATCCCGCCTGACGGGCACCTGCCTGGCCGGTGTGGGAGCGGCGGGTGCCCGTCCTGCGGCGATGGGAGCAGATGCCCTCTGAGATGATGGAGTGTGTGGCGAGCAGTACTCGGGGACGGGAGACGACCAGGGACGTCGTTCTGACCGTAGTGATTCTCTTCGGCTTGTTGGCGCTGGTCGGCGGGTTCTTCGCGCTCAACCGCCCAGAGGCGGAGACGCCGGACCCGGTCGAGTACGAGAGCGTCGCCGATCTAGTGCGACGTGAGTATCCCTACGACGTGCTGGTGCCCAGGTCCGTCCCGGACTCCTGGCGGGCCACCAGCGTGGACCACTCGCAGCAAGCCGGCGGTCACGAATGGCGCGTCGGATTTCTGGTCGACGAGGAGCAATTCGTCGGACTCGAACAGTCGGACGGAGAGATAGAGGCGTACCAGCGGGATCGCCTGAGAGACTTCTCCGAGGACGGCGAGAGCCGGATCGACGGCGACACCTGGCAGCGTCTGGTAGAGGATGACCGGAATCCGGACCGGGCACTCGTGCAGGTGGACGGTGGCGTGGTGACCATCGTCCGTGGCACGACGTCGTACCAGGTGCTGGAAGAGTTCGTTTCCTGGCTCGAGTGACGTCCAGAACGCCTCATTCGGCGTCGTCGTCGTTCTTCGTGGCGGCGTCGAGTTTGCTGCGTGCGCCCTCCAGATAGCGCTCGCACAGGGTGGCCAGCTCCTCGCCGCGCTGCCACAAGGTCAGCGACTCCTCGAGCGTGGCGCCGCCGGCCTCGAGCTTGGTGACGATCTGGACGAGTTCGTCCCGCGCTGCCTCATAGGTGGGTTCGCCCTCGCTCATGGATCGCCAACTTACCAGTCGGCTGTCGCCGCCGGCTCCCGTCAGCCGGTGTCCGAACCGTCGGCGACGGCGGCGAACTCACCGCCCGCCACCAGCACGCGTAGCCGCTCGCCGGTCGTCACCTCGGCCGGATCGCGGATGACGGCGCCGTCGGTCGCGTCCACGTGCTGCACGACGGCGTAGCCGCGCTCCAATGTGGCTGCCGGTGAGAGCGCGCGGATACGGGCACGGGTGTGCTCGACGTCGACCGCCGCACGGTCGATCAGGTGGTGGACCGTCCGCCGCGCTCGCTGTCTCAACAGCTCGAGTTCGTCCGCTCGGATCCGGATGCTGTGGGCCGCGTCCGCCAGCGCCGGCCGGGAGCGAGTGGCGTCGAGACCGGCCTGTTCCCGATCGATCCATTGCCGCAGGCGGGAACGGATCCTCGTGCGTGCCTGGCGGATCCGGGTCAGCTCTTCGATGACGTCGGGCACCACGTGTTTCGCGGCGTCTGTCGGGGTCGACGCGCGGACGTCGGCGACGAGGTCGAGCAGCGGGCTGTCCCCTTCGTGGCCGATGGCGCTGACCACCGGTGTCTGTGCCGCCGCCACGGCGCGAATCAGGGCTTCGTCGGAGAACGGCAGCAGGTCTTCGACGGAGCCGCCTCCGCGGGAGATGATGACCACGTCAACCTCGGGGTCGCGATCCAGCACGCGCAACGCCTCGATCACCTGCCCGGCGGCCGACGGCCCCTGCACCGCCACGGTCTGCACCTGGAAACGGACGCCCGGCCAGCGTCGTCGTGCGTTCTCCAGGACGTCGTGCTCAGCCTTGGAATCGCGCCCACAGACCAGGCCGATGACTGTCGGGAGGAACGGTAAGGAACGCTTGAGCTCCGGAGCGAAGAGCCCTTCGGCCGCGAGCATCTTGCGCAGTCGCTCGATACGCGCGAGCAGTTCGCCCAGGCCGACGGGGCGGATCTCGGCCGCGGCCAGGGACAGCGTCCCTCGAGTGAAGTACCACGACGGCTTGGCGTGGACGACGATGCGGGCCCCGTCCGTGACCGGCGCTTCGAGCGCGTCGAGAACCCTGGTCGGACAGGTGACCTGAAGGGAGACTTCGGCTGCTGGGTCGCGAAGGGTGAGGAAAGCGGTCTGGGTGCCGGGGCGCCGGGAGATCTGCGTCACCTGCCCCTCGACCCACACGCCGCCGAGCCGGTTGATCCACTGGCCGATCAATTGCGATACGACCCGGACCGGTGCGGGCTTCTCCGGGGATGTGTCGAGCGCCATACTCAGGACCGTACCCGCGTCCGAGGGCACGTCAGGCGTTCAGGTCTCCGTAGGACGAGTCGAGCGTCCGCGGCGTCGGGCCGGCGAGTGCCGCAGCGGGTTCGCCGGCCGGATTCGTCGTGTCTGTTCTGGGATGCCTCATACGATGGGGGCATGACCGCCGAAGGACGTGTATTACTGGCCGCCCCGCGTGGTTACTGCGCGGGTGTCGACCGTGCCGTAGTGACCGTGGAGAAGGCCCTCGACCATTACGGACCGCCCGTGTACGTCCGCAAGCAGATCGTGCACAACCGACATGTGGTGGAGACCCTGGAGAAACGGGGCGCCATCTTCGTGGAAGAGCTCGACGAGGTCCCGGAGGACGCTCTGGTGGTCTTCTCTGCCCACGGCGTCTCACCGGCAGTGCAGACAGAGGCAGCTGAACGCGGTCTGCGGACGATCGATGCGACATGTCCGTTGGTCACCAAGGTGCACAACGAGGCCCGGCGGTTCGCCAAGGACGATCTCGACATCGTGTTGATCGGCCACGAAGGGCACGAAGAGGTCGAAGGCACCTCTGGTGAGGCACCCGAGCACATTCAGCTGGTGCAGAACCCGGCCGACGTGGAGAACGTCGAGGTGCGTGATCCGTCGCGTGTGGTGTGGCTCTCACAGACCACACTGTCGGTCGACGAGACCTACGAGACGGTCGACAGGCTTCGAGATCGTTTTCCCGATCTGATGAGCCCACCGAGTGACGACATCTGTTACGCGACCCAGAACCGTCAGGTCGCCATCAAGGAGGTCGCGGCAGAGTCGGAGCTGGTGCTGGTCGTCGGATCGGCGAACTCCTCCAACTCAGTGCGGCTTGTCGAGGTCGCACTCGAGGCGGGCGCGGACGCGGCGTACCGAGTGGACAGCGCGTCGGAGATCGACGAGTCATGGCTCGAAGGCGTGTCCACAGTCGGTCTCACGAGCGGAGCATCGGTGCCGGAAGAGCTCGTGTCCGGCGTCGTCGGCTGGCTGGCGGAACGGGGTTACCCACACGTCGAGGAACACCGCACGACCGAGGAGTCGTTGATCTTCTCGCTCCCGCGTGAGCTGCGGAAAGACCTCAAGGGCTCGAACGCCGCGGTGTCCTGAGCCGGGTATCGAGATGCTGCGATCCAGTATCGCCGCGCCCCGACTTGACTCTGCGCCCGTGAGGTCGTAAGTTTCTCTAGGCCCTGCAGGGAGCGGGACGCCGGGGACGGCGGCCGACCTGCAGATCTACCTCCAACTCGAAGCCTAGCGACGTGCATCTGCGCGCCGTGATGGATTAGAGTAGGAAGGCCAGCAACCACCTGCAAGACGGACTTTGATCCGGACCGCAGGATGTTGTAAGGTAGACGGGTTGCCCCCGGAAGGATCCGATCAGGATCGCCGCGGCAATTCAGGTGAGAATCTGAATTTGACGCGAACTCGGGGAAAGCCTAAAGTTA
>NZ_ML142880.1:32580-34488 GCF_004138495.1 Phytoactinopolyspora endophytica | reverse complement strand
ACGGTCACTTCGGTCGCGACGACCTGGACGTGCCGTGGGAGCGCACCAACCGCGTCGACGAGCTCAAGGCCGCGGCCCGCGTCTGACGGGAAACACTCAAATGCCTCATATTCCCCTCCGCAATAGGTCACCGAGACATCTTGGCTGCAAAGCCGAAACACAGCTGCCTCACGAAAGATTCCGACTAACATCACCAGGTGGAGGCACCGACCGCATGACCAGCGAATCGTCCTCCACCGCTGTAAGACCCGCCCAGCGCTCATACACACGCGCAAGTTCGACGGAACGAGCACGGACGACAAAGGGATTGTTGTGCGCCGTCAAGGCCGGTTGCAGCTGCCGCCAGAGCCTTGCGCCGTGACCCGTTCTTTGCGGCCACGCCTGAACTTGCTCAATCTGAAGCTCACCGGCATACCGGCGCAGTCGCCGTCTTTCCTTCGATCTGAACGACGACGCTGCCAAAATGGCGACTCGGCCGGTTCCCAATACCAACAACCAAATCGATACATAGCGTCCCACGTAGGTCGCATACGGCGTGGCATGACCAGTGACATAGCCATAGACAGCGGCAACTACCTCCACAATCGCGCCCAAGGCTATGAATATCGCAAGACAAACGGCCCCGCTGATCGCAGCACGCGCTGGATATGACTTGCCCACAATGCTCACGATCGCCGACGCCCGTGTATCGACTGCAGCCAATTGCCCGACAGCGCGGGCGCCAGCAACAACGCCCAACCACCAGGGCAACGCGCAGACGGCGAGCGCCAAGCTCAGCTCAGGTCGGCATCCTGCGCTCCACGCCCGTGAAACGGTCCAGGCGTGTCGAGGCGTGTCTATCCACCGCGGCTTCAAGCTCACCGGCAAGATCAACTCTGGGCCGTAGCCGATCGTGGCCAGTCTCCGTTCATATTCGCTCTGCAACCCTTCTACTTTCCACGTCGTCCGTTCGCCCCAGCTCGCTAACGTGACGCCGTTCATCCCGAGTGGGCGTCGTCGATCGATCCGATGGATGGGACGCCGCGTCGTGGCGTTCCCACGAAATCTCATTGCCAGACACTACAATGCGGGACGGCCAGCGCCCGAATGCCGCTAAGGTTCCGCTGACGACGCCCGCTCCGATGAGTGAGGCTACTCCGGCGCCACTCGCGCCGACAAACGCTCCCACGGCGCCGCTTGACCACGAAAGGATCCCGACTATTGCGAGACAAATTCGGCATCCCCTCGTCATCACAGTGCTCATCGAAGTCCCTTGATGTCCTTCGGCAGCAAGTCCACCACCGTAATGCCCATTGCCCGCGCAATCAGTACGAGATGATCGATCCCAGGCGCAGTTTTCGCGTGCTCGAGATTCTGCAAGCTTGTTCGGCTGATGCCGGACTCGTTCGCCAAGTCCTCCTGCGATAAGCCGCGTTCGACGCGCACCTTGGCCACCCGACGACCAAGTGCGACATGAATCTCGTCCCAATCCGGTGGACGTACGCGTGTCGGCATGAAGCCGAGCCTGGCCTTGTCAGCCACCAAAGTCAGCACAGTATTCTTGGGTAAATGGCTCAGAATACTGAGCGGCACACCGCGGCTCGCCGCTGTACCACTTCGCCATTCGCCGCCTATCCCGAAGTCCGGACTACGCCATCGCAACCGTTCGACACCCATGCATGACAACCTGCCGCTCCATGGATGCCCCGAGTGGGTCGGGTACGCACCCGCGGTCCGATCCGGAGTTGGCCCCTGGACCAGAGGATCACCATGCACTCGACACCTTCGCTGATCTGGGAGTCAGGCTGCGGGGATCAGCCGGCCATCAGTCACTTTCCCGATATGAGCCTCATTCTCGAAGTAGCCTGAGGCCTGTACCTACGCGCCGGAGCACTGACTTCGGCTATGAGCTCGAAGATCCACTCATCG
>NZ_ML142880.1:24291-32562 GCF_004138495.1 Phytoactinopolyspora endophytica | reverse complement strand
CGAGCGGGTCCGATGTGATCTTTCCGTAATACACACGTGACCTGAACGTACGTCGCCGCAGAGGCACTCTTGACGTGAGGCCAGTCGGCGGTAAGGTGAAACAAATGCCTCATTGGCTGAAACATTGGAGACGAGCCATGGCTGTGGCATATCGATCGTTCCTCAGTGTCGATCAGGGCCAGTCGCTGGTCGACACCGTCATCGAGCACGTGGGTCGGTGGGCTGCCGCGAAGGCGGCCACGATACCCACCGCGTCACCCGGGCGCTACACACTCGGACACAATGACATCATCACGGTGCTCACCGAAAACTCCGACGGCGCGCACGTTTACCGGTGGAGCAGGCTCCACCCGTCGGCGCACGCGCCCAGCGACATCAAGCGTGCCACTATCACCGCGGTCGAATACGCTGATAAGGCCGGGTGGCTGTGGACCGAGCTGGTTCCGCCGGCCGTGACGGACCGGGCACATCCGTGGCCAGCCGGGTTTATGTGCGTACCGGGGTTCCTTAGGTCCCTGATCGGCGCGCTGTCCTGCTACGACGGCAGGACTCCTGCCGCCGCCGAGCCGCAGTGGGTCTCCTCCAGCCACCTGCCCGACCTGATGGACTACCTGGCCGACGAGACCCGACGGGGGGCCGTCTTCGTGGCCAGCCATGAGGTCAGCTCGCCCGAGGCGCTCGAGACGTGGGCGCTTCAGGCGTCCTGGGAGCTGGTGGGACTCGGCACGATGTTCCTGCTGGAACCCGCCGCCGAGCCCGCCTTCAACGAGATGGTCGGGATGGCGCACGCAGTCCGTCCGGGCACGGTGCGCACCTACGCGCCGAACGTGACACTGGACGACCCGGCCGACCCTCAGCGGCATCCGACGCTGAGCCGACCGAAGATCGAGTCCAGCCACGCCCGGCGCATCGCGCACATCCTCGGGATGGCCCAGCGTGACCACGCGGCGCGCGCTCCCCTGCCCGAGTACGTGAACGAGATCGATGCGCTCCTCGCGGAGAAGGAGCGGCTGGCCGAGGACATGCCTGCACCGGCCCGCCCGATCCCCGAACAACACGGCGCGCCGTCACACAACGGCTGGAGCCCGTGGCCGCAGGCACCACACTCCGCCCAGGACCTGCAGACCGAGAACGCACGGCTCAGAGAACTGCTGGACCAGCACACGGGCGGCAGCACTCATAATCCGGATGACTACGAGGCGGCGATGATCACCGCGATACAGAATCTGTTCGATCAGTGGATGATGCACCGCCTAGCACGTGTCAGCCGTCCGGCCACGAACGGCCACGTCGACTCAGGCTTGTCCCCTGGCGCTGGCTAACTCGTTCGGACGGCCGATATCCTGCCAAAGGTCGTCGATCGGCCACAGACCCACTCGCTCCCCACGAGCGAGGCAGTCGTCGAACAAACGCGTGACGGGGAACAGCTCGCCACGCGGGACACGAGCGAGTAGATGCGGCTCCAACGCGTAGACGCCAGCGTTTACCGGCCACGAGCTGGTCGGCTTCTCGATGATGCGCCGCAGCTGCCCGTCGTCGGCCTCGAGCACGCCGAACGGCACCTGGTGCTGGTACTGGCTGGTGGCGATCGTCGCCACCACGTTGCGCTGGGCGTGCGCGGCCAGCATGGCCGACATGGAGAACTCGGTGAGCAGGTCGCCGTTCATCAACACGACGGGAGCGGTCGGCGGTTCCGCCTGCTCGTGGAGCAGCCGGAGCGCCCCACCGGTACCGAGCGGCCGGTCCTCTCGTTCCCAGAGGTACTCGATCGAGCAGCCGTACGACGATCCGTCACCGAAATACTGCACGATCAGGTCACCCAGGTAGTTCACCGACATGAAGATCCGCCGGATCCCGGAGCCGACAAGATGCAGCACGATCCGCTCCAAGATCGGCCTGCCCGCCACCGGCAGCATCGGCTTCGGGACCTTGTCCGTCAACGGCGCCAACCGGGTGCCCCGGCCGCCGGCCATGACGACGGCCCAGTTCGCCAGCGGCAGCGCACCGACGATCTCGGATTCCACGTGGACGCCGACGACGCACCCGTCGCCATCGACGATGGGCACCTCGCCGACCTTCAGGGCACGCATCATGTCCAACACCTCGGCCCGCCCCTGGGACGGAGTGGCGGTAGTGGGCGGCTCCCCCACCAGGTCCCGCACTGGGTCATCCGGGTGCGCACCGTCCACAAGCGCCTTGCGGACCTCCCGCTCACCCACGACGCCCACCAGTCGGCCACCGTCGTCCACGATGAAGACCGCGGAGACATCATGTTTGTCAAGGACCGTCAGGCATTCACGGATCGACGAGCCGGCCCCCGAAAGCATGTCTCCCAGGCGAACGTCGCTGTTACTCATCGCAGACCTCCCCGACCACCAGCCGGCATGTGCCGTGTCGCTGGCTCAACACTCCTGGTCAACGCCCTCTCACGCCAAGGGGCCGACTTTCAAGCCACTCTCTGGTCGGCGTCATCGCCGCCGGGCTTCGATGCCCGTGGCAAGGCGTCGATGATCAAATCGGTGTAACTCGCCCCTTGACTGCCGCCCGAGCCCGGTATAGCGTCGTTTAGAGAACGGAGTTTCATTTTCACTAGTTGGAACTTGGGGTGGGTAGGGCACGTTCCCCAGTCCCTCAACAACGAGGGGGAGCTATTGATGAGCACCGACTCGCAGAAGTTGCCATTCTCCGATGAGCTGCACCACCGTGCCAGACGGCATGCGCCGGGAGGAGTCCATTCCAACGTCCGGCTCGCCGGACCGAAGGTCTTCATCGACTACGCCAAGGGCGCCTGGCTCTACAGCGTTGACGGCCAGAGCTACGTGGACTACCTCATCGGACAGGGACCGAACTTCCTCGGCCACGCACCGGACTATGTGCTCGATGCGGTCGACCAGGCATCTCGGCGGGGACTGCTCTACGGCGGCCAGCACGAGCTGGAGGTGCAGGCCTCCGAGCTGCTCTGCGAGACGCTGGGGTGGCCGGAGATGGTCCGTTTCGGGGTGTCCGGCACCGAATCCGTGCAGGCCGCGCTGCGGGTGGCCCGGGCGGCGACCGGACGGACGAAGGTGATCCGGTTCGAGGGTCACTACCACGGCTGGCTCGACAATGTCCTCACCGCTCCGCACGACGGGGCCTGGGGCACCGCGAGCGCCGGCCAGCTGGAGAGCCATCTCGACGACTTCATCGTCTTGCCCTGGAATGACGAGGACATGGTCGCGAGCGTCTTCGAACATCGTGGCGACACGATCGCCGCGGTAGTCATGGAACCGATCATGATCAACACCGGCGTCATCGAGCCGAACCCCGGATATCTGCAGAGTGTTCGTGAGCTATGCACGTCGCACGGGGCCGTTTTAATCTTCGACGAGGTGATCTCCGGCTTCCGGCTCGGTCTTGGGGGTGCCGCCGAGCGGTACGGAGTGACGCCGGACCTGGCCACATACGGCAAGGCCATGGCCGGCGGATGGCCGGTCTCCGCGCTCGCGGGCCGCGCCGACATGATGGAGCGGATCGGCACCGGCGAGGTCAACCACGCCGGGACCTTCAACGGGTCCGTGATGGCCATGGCCGCCACCGCGGCCACCCTGAAACAGCTACGGCAGAGACCTCCCTACGCCGATATCGACAGCCATGGGACGTCACTGATGGACGGCCTGCGCAAGCTCGGCGAAGCCCACGGCGTGCCGCTACGAGTCGAAGGGCTTCCCGCCGCGTTCCATATGTCCTTCGGCGATGCCGACGTCACGGACTTCCGCAGCCTGCAGCGCCTCGACCTCTCCAGGTATGCGGAGTTCGCCGAGGAGCTTGTCCGGCACGGTATCTGGGTCGCGCCCCGCGGCATCTGGTACGTCTCCGCCAGTCATGGCTCGGTCGAGCTCGACGCGGCACTGACCCGCTTCGAGAAGACCCTCACCGACTGGGGCTGAAGAGACTGGGCCAGGCACAGGGCGATTCCAGTTAACCCCGTGCCTGACCCTCTTCCTTCTCCACGACGACCTTGCTCCGGACCAGTCCAGCCCGGAACGTGCGAAGTCGATACAGCCGCCCGGCCCAAGGTTCCGCAGCGCTGCGAGCGTCGTCGTACCCCTCACGGGCGGTGGTGATCAACACGTCGCACCCGTCCGAACCACCGATCTCGACGCTGGTGCATTGAGGAGGGTCCACCTCGACGACCAGGTCCAGCTTGCCCGAGCCGCTGTATCGCCGGACCTGCCCCGTGCCGTACACGGCTACCCACAGTCCCCCGTCTTCATCGGCTGCGATCCCGTCCGGCAGGCCGTCGTCATCGTCGAGGCGCACGAAGATCTCTCGTCCGAACACCTCACCCTTATCGACATCGATCCAGTGCTCCCAGATCGTGCGCTCCGCGCTGTCGACGTGAAACAGTCGCGTGCCCGTCGTATCCCACGCCATGCCATTGGACATCGTGAAGTCGCGGGCCGCTTGATACGCCTCGCCGTTCGGCTCGACTCGCCACAGCGAGCCGCCGAGAGGTCGCCGCTCCGGCGCGACTGTCCCGATCCAGAGACGCCCTCGCGCATCCGCGACGCCGTCGTTGAGCAGCCAGCCGTCGCCCAGGTCGAGGTCACACCACACGCCCGCATTCTCGTAGCCTCCGCCGTCGCGATGGCGCAGCACGTGTAGTTGCTGCTCGCACGCGACGACCGCACCTCCGGACGCCTCCGGGTGAACCATCGACGTGCGCCGCCCGGTGCGCCAGACCAGCTTGGCGCGTTCGCCGCCGCGCCGGGTCCATACCTCGCCCACGGCCGCGTCGACCCACCACCACGCCTCACCGTCCCAACGTGGACTCTCCCCCAGATGCGTGCGTGGGCCGTCAGCTTCGTCGATCGCTTCGGCTCTCATCGCGGAACACTCCCCTCGTGTAGGCGACCACCGGACGGACTGAACAATTTCAACTTGCGTAACGGTACCTTTATCTAACCAAATGCACTACGCTAGCTCCATCACTTCTTTGATATGAACAGACTCCGCCTTCGCGAGGGAGGTGGCAAGGCAGTACGTCCGAAACGGCTACTTGCGCCGTCTGGGTACATAAAAGTAGGAGTTCCAAAATATGGAACATTCCGGTGATTCAGGCGGAAAGCCGTACTCGATCCGAGCTGTGCAGCGTGTCTGCAACATCCTCGATCTGATACAGGAGAAACCAGAGGGCTTCTCGCTGACCCAGGTTGCCGAGGTCACACAGTTCCCGAAGAGTTCCGCCTTCCGCTATCTGAATACTCTCGAGTCGAGACGCTACGTGATGCGTGATCCTCTCTCAGGTCTGTTCCGCATCGGCCCTGCGTTCCTTCCCCTCCAGTCCCAGCAGCTGACTGTGCTCGCGGACCGGATCCGCCCGTACCTCACTCAACTACGTGACCAGCTCGAGGAGACGCTCAATCTCGGTATCCTCGACGGCAACTGCGTCTCCTACGTCGAGATCGTCGAAAGCCCGCACAGCGTCCGGCTCGCCGCGCGGCCCGGCGACCGTGACCCCCTGCACTGCACGGCACTAGGGAAAGCGATCGCCTGCACCATCGACCCCGCACGAGTTAAGACCATCCTCGATTCCGAGGGGATGGCGCAGCGCACGCCGGCCACCATCACCTCGTTCCAGGACTACCTCGAAGACCTGGTCACCACTCATCTTCGGGGCTACGCCCTTGACAACTGCGAGAACGATGTGGACGGCCGCTGCGTCGCCGTCGCGTTGCCCGACATCGGTCTGCCCGTCGCGATCAGCCTCTCCGCGCCCGCCTACCGGCTCGCCGTCGACGACGTACCCAAAGTCGCCGAGGCTCTTGAACAGGCCGCCCGACAGCTCATCAAGGACATCACCGGCGAGTCATCGTCGTGAGCCTCGCCCGCGGACAGCACCCAGGCCTGCGCCTGGGTGCGGCGTCGGTCGTGGCGACGTGACCGAGCCGAGGTGGGTTGTGCGGTGCCGGCCAGCACCTTCTCGGACCGAAGTTGATCAGTCCGAGGATCCGATCCAGCCGCTCCCAGCGGCCTTCAGAAAACAGTGCTGGATCAAGTCCACCAAGTCGCTGGTGCTGGCCAGAGCACTAATATCTTCGGTGGTCAGGCTCAGGATACGGATACCGCTAGCCGCTGCCTGCATGACCACCGAATGCGCGTGAGTGAGCTTATCGCGGTCTCCGGTGATGCCCTGTGTAGAGATCACAATGCCCACCGTCACGGCACGGTTCTGCAGAACGTTGACGAAGGAACTGATGCTCCTACTATCCACGGGTCTAGCCCGTGCCCTGCACTCGACACAGAATACCGGTGGTAGGAGACGCAGCCCGCCCGGCCTGCGGTCGTTGCCGACAACCAGATCAATCTCTTCGGCACCGAGTGGACTTTTGACATTGCGTATCACATGGCAACCGGGGACTGACCTGAGCAATTCGCGGGACAAGGTTTCAAGAATCTCGCCTCGAACTCTTGGGACTTTCGCTGAATCTATGTCCTGCAGATGCTGTTTGATCGCCCCCCGATCCAGCGCCATGTCACATCCCGTGCACGGCCCGATTACGAGCTTCAACGAGTAGCTCGTTCAACGGTCTCTGCTCAAGCTCGTCCATGAGCTGGTCAATCGAGATAGAGAACACCATGGGCGCCCGGATCTCCTCTACGTTGGGCCCAGCGCGGTCGTACACGAACACGCCAAGGCCGACATCGACCTGGCGTACACGCCGGGACAGCTGCTCCTGTGCCACGCGGGATGTGGCGGCGTCTAGCTCGCCACGCTTGACAACGATGAGGAACGTGCCGAGGCGGAGTTCTTCACCCGGCACAAACGCCGCCATGTCCACTTCGACTTCGGCTGTCGCCTCACCCAACACATCATCCGTAACGGTCTGCACATGCGCTCCGGCGTCTCGAAGCAGGTCGGCTACGAGGCGCTCGAACTCGTCCCCCCGCCGCGCCGACGGGGACCCACGGATCTCCCGCAGTCGCGCGCGATGCTCCGCCGCGACTCCCAACGGAACGATCATCGGCCGTCCCTCGGTCGGCCACTCGACGTTCTCAGACACCGACTGCACGAAGAGCCCCACATGCAGACGCAGGACGCCCACGTCGGCCATCGACGTGCTCACGACAGGAAGCCCGGACAACGCCGGCAACGAGCGTTGCGGTGGAGGCGCGACGATCAACACGGGCAACCCCCGCGCGGCGATGACGCCAATCTCCACGTACACCGTCGACGCAGCCATGAGGTCCGCCACAGTCTCCGGCGGCAACACGGCGATACAGACATCGACATCGTCCAAGCCTGCTTGCGCCAGCGTGACTCCGCCGCCACGTTCTGCAACGTCGATCACCTCTACACCGAGCTCGCGCAGGACGGCATAGAGCGCTTCAAGCTCCGCCCCGTAATACGACACCACCAAGCAACCCACACACAGACGGTACCGCCGCCTCTGCCTGCCAGCACAGACAATCGTCGAACCTGACCTGGCAAAAGACGCGGAATGTCCGCAATTACGTCGCTTGTGAAGGTGGATTCATCCTGTCAGTCAGTTACGCAAGTATCACTTTCTGCTACCACTCACTCGTCAACGATCACCGTCCGTATGCCACCCAGTTTCAGGCGAATTGTTCTTGAAACACTCAATTCGGCTACTGTAAGCCATTCCGTGACGGAAGTCGAACCGATCTGCACCGCTGCAGCCCGCGGCCAACCGGCGTGGAGCCACGGCGTCACCCAGCAAGAGCAGTCGTCGCAACAGTCCCCAACCGACGTTCGCAATCAAGCTCCGTCGAACGAAAACGGGCGCGTTGGCCCGCTGCAGTCCGCGGATCGAGACCCGCGCTCAGCTGGCGCCCAGATCCTTACGCTGCCCCGGGATGAACCCCCTTGACTCGAGCTCGTCGGAGTAGTTGTGCGGCTGCGCCCGCAGAAGGCTCGTCATCACCAGCTGCTCGACTCGTTCGACGGTGAACATGGAGTCAAGGCCACGAGATCCCCGCTCTAGCCTGCGGACCAGCGGGTGCAGCAGTCCCGAGCTCAGCTTCTCTCCGAGGCCGGTCCGGATGTTCATCTCGGTTTCGAAGCGCAGGGGTTCAGACACGGGTTCCCCCAGCAGCTCGCCAATATGAGCTTCGACATCCGGAGCCTTGAGAGCGAAGGTCAGTAGCGCACAGTCCGGCGACATGCGAGTAAGAACATGGTCGCTCGCGGACAGCACCACAGCACGCCCCGGATTGAGTGTCCGCAGGCGGCCATCGCATCGGAACTCACACTCGCCGGACATCGCGAGG
>NZ_ML142880.1:10825-24267 GCF_004138495.1 Phytoactinopolyspora endophytica | reverse complement strand
GAGTACATCCCGAACTCGCCCACGTCGGTGGCGATCTCGTTTCCGAAGGTCATAGCGGTGACGCTCATCCGGGGCATGGGCACGCCGTTCAGGCGGAAGTCCATCCGGGAGGACGTGCCCAGGCACTCGATGTGAAGGGGCCGCCAGCTGCATGTCAGGGCACGCTGCGTCTCCTCGAAGTTGTCTGCGCGGATCAACGGGTGACCTGCCAGCGGCAACGCCATCCTCCACCTCCACAGCATGCTCGATGGACGGCTACTCAGGTAGACCGTCGCGGCGACGCAGCGCTACTGCTGCCCGCCGCACGGACCCCACCGCTGCAGAGGCTCCAGGCCGGCGTCGATCAGTGCCCGGTCTCTCAGGTCGACGACGTGGACGTCCTTCCACAGGTGGAACCCGACGCGCCCCAGCAGCTCCCCGAGGCGTACACAGGTCAGCTCCGCCGAGATCCGATCGGGGCACTCCTGCATGAAGTAGGCGGGCGAGACATGGCAGACGCCCAAGCGTGCCGTGTTGGAGAAGCGTTCAAGCGTTGAGGCGATCAGCGGCCCAGCGAGGCCGAACCCTCGCCAGACCTCGTCCAGCTGGAACCGGGACAGGATCACCATTCGCGGTACGCCGTCGCTGATCTGGTCGTCGAGCTCGGAGACAAGCGTCCCGCTGGCGAGGTCGAGCACGGTTTCGGCGATCAGCTCCAGCACCCACTGCTCCGGCTCGATCATGTCCAAAAAGCACCGGTCCGGGTTGAGCTCGGCGACGGCTAACCAGAGATCACCCACGTGCCGATGCTCGTCCGGGCAGACCTCCAGGTCCCACACGTCGGCGGAGACTTTCCAGTACTCTGGCCGATCCTCGGTGTCTTTGGTCTGCCACCACAGCTCACGATTCGCCAGGGTCAGCTCGATCGCCAGGGGATTCGCGGGGAGATCGCCCATTCCGGTCACCTCATTGTCTGAACCGAAACCTACGACGAGCCCTACCCACTAGCGCGCTAGCCACAACCGTCACGACAGGCGGATGACTGATACCGACACGACCGGGGAATGCCCGTGGGCGACCGTGCCCATCCGTGAAACAGCCTTCTCTCACCTCCAGAAAGTGATCCCGGTCACATCTCAACCGGTATGGCTTCCCATTTTCCACCCTGCGAGGCTGCGTGCAAGCGCAATGAAACATCGCGTAGGCGAACGTTGCGCCGTCATGACACGGCCGTGACCTAGTGAACGCTCACTTTCACGGGTGCGAACGTCTCACAGTGCGGACTCCAGCTCCCTGCCGCGTCTTGCGTCGCTCCTGTAGACTCCTGAAACCATAAATCCATTTCGTAACGAAAAGGGGAGATCATGCCACGCAGGCGAAGCCAGCCAAGGAGAGCTCCGGCAAAGCAGGAAGGTGACGCGACCAGCCCGCCTACCGGCCATGAGTCGATCGACATCGAGAACGCTCCCGATCGGCGAAGCGTCTCTCCGGAGCTCGCCAAGAAGTACACGAACCGCTCGGTCGAACGCGTCATTTCGATGCTCAACCTGCTCCAGAGATCAGTGGATGGGATGTCGCTGGCACAGGTCAGCAATAGCATCGACATGGCGAAGCCGACAGCGTTCCGTTACCTGTGGACCCTGGAGGACGCCGAGTACGTCGAGCGGGACCGCGACGGCCAGTACCGGCTCGGCCTCGGCTTCGTCGGCATGCACTCCCGCGGCCTGCAGATCCTGCAGGAGCGTGCCCGGCCTTGGCTGGAGCGGCTGCGCGACCAGACCGGTGAGACCGCCAACCTCGGAGTGCTCAAGGGTAACTCCATCGTCTACGTCGAGATCGTGCCGAGCAAGCGCGCCGTCCGCGTCGAGTACTCGCCCGGCAGCCAGGACCCGCTGCACTCCACCGCACTCGGCAAGGCGATCGCCTCACGGCTCCCCGAGGCCAGGGTCCGAGAGATCCTCGAACAGACCGACATGGAGGAACGGTCCGCCAACACGATCACCACCGTCCAGGACTACCTGGATGAGCTCGACAAGGTGCGCCGGCGTGGTTACGGCATCGACGACTGCGAGAACGACGTCGACGGCCGCTGCGTGGCCGTGCCGATCATCGGCGCGCACATCCCCACTGCCATCAGTGTCAGCGGACCTGCGAGCCGCTTCCCCATCAAGGACATGGAGCAAATCGCCGCCTCGCTGACCGAGGTCGCCGGCCACCTGGCGAAAGAGCCCGAATAGTTCGCCTTCCCCCCGATCTTTTGTTTCTGACGGATCGCCTCAGCATCTGCGTCGAGGCGATCCGTCGCGGTTGCCCCATTCCCGATACAGGCTGGGCTCGTCGCACCTGACTGCTATTCGCTTGAGACGTTCCTATACCAGAGGTCCATGAGTCCCTGGATGACTATTTCATTCCAAAAAGGGATGGGTTCAGCGCAGACAATTGCGACGTATGGTGCTAACGTCGTCGCATATCTTGTCGATCTTGAGGCGCCCCATGTGAGGCGCCCTGTAACCGGCCGTGACGCGTAACGGCTTTGACCTTCACGGGCAGGACGCTGCCCACAATCGTGCATTGGGCGGATGCGCTGTGATGAAGCGATCGCTCGTGTTCCGCACCGTCTCGTTGAGGGGGACCACACAGACGATGCTGGTCAACAACACACCTTCAGACCGTTCCGACAGCCGGACCCACACCGATGAGAGGACTCTTCATGACGGCCTCGGGCATTGATCAACGCGTACGGCTCGCTGTCATCGGTGCCGGGGAACATGCTTCCGAACGAATTTATCCGTGCCTTTCGTTCCTGCCCGTGGACCTCGCCGCGGTCTGCGATCTCGATGACTCACGCGCCCGGGGCAAAGCTCGAGCATTTGCCGGAGAAGAGGTCTACACCGATTACAAGAAGATGCTCAAGGCGATCGAAGTGGAATTCGACGCGGTCGTGATATGTACCGGGCACGCGACACAACCTGCTCTGGCCATCGACGCCATGGAAGCCGGCTATCCGGTCTGGACCGAGGCCCCACCGGGCCCGTCCGCCACCGACGCCGCAGCCATGTGGGAGTCCAGCAGCCGTTCTGGACAGACCTGCATGACGGGTTTCATGAAGCGCTTCTCGCCGGTGTATCAGAAGATGCGCACCGCGATCGCGTCAACTGAGTTCGGCGCGCCCAGCATGCTGTCGATCAACTGGTCGATGGGCCAACGGCCCCATGGCTGGGGCAACTCGTTCGTCCTCGAGTCCGGCATTCACGTGATCGACCTCGCGCGTTACATGTTCGGCGATGTCACGCAGGTCTTCGCCAAGGAACACGACGGACACTCCTACGTGGCCACGCTGACGTTCGCCAACGGCAGCATCGGCACACTCACCATGACGGTCAACCGTGTCGACCAGTTCACCGAAGAGCTCCACGTAACCGGGGACCATGGGCACTACATCAAGACCGACACCTCGGGCCGGATGATGAGGTATCACAGTGGCGAAGTCGTCGAAGTCTGCGATCGCCCACTCAGCCTCCAAGACAGCTTGAAAGACATCGGCTACCTGGGAGAGCTCACCGAGTTCGTCGCCGCCGTACGCGAGGACCGCCAGCCCGCGACCGCCACGATCGACTGCGCTTACCAGACCATGCGCGTTCACGACGCCATCCTCCGCTCAGCCCACGAAGGCGGCGCGGTGGACATCGACGACATCTGAGAAATCGGAGATGAGCGGCCTCAAGCCGGCCGCGCTCCGTGCCTGATCAGATCGATACGGGCACACCGGCTATGAACGCACCGGCCACGGCCGGACGACAGACGTGGGTGGGCGGACCCGCAAAGCACGACTCTCGGTAGGTGATCGCAAAGGTGCGTGACTTAGCGATCACCTACCGGGGCCGTGTCCTCGCTCAGTACCAGCCTTCCGAGTGTCGGTCACTCGTGTCAGGCGCTGAAGGGCTTCTTGCGGCGGGTCATCAGATCCGACGCCTCGCCGAGCCCGTGCGTGCTGAGCCGCTCGGCGAGCCTGAACGGGGTGATGTGCTCCCGGTACCAGGGTCCGCCGAACAGAGTCCGCCGGTCATCCGGGGTGACCGTGCCGCCATGCGCGCCCTCGCCGCGCATCAGCCTGATCACCAGAGCGGACAGCGCCGGGAGCAGCTGCACGTCTCGCCCGCCCAAGGGCAGGATGACGTCCTTCCCGTCGAGTGTCACGTGATCACTGGTCAATGAGCAGATCTCATTGGTACGCCGGCCGTAGATGAGCACCAGCCCGCCCGCGACCCGGTCGGCCACGTCCAGACCCTCGTCGTCCAGGAAACGATCGACGAGCCTCCAGTACTTGTCGACCTCGGAGTCCAGGCCGAGCAAGTCCTCGGCCGTGGGCACTCGCAGCCGCACGCAGTAACCCTGGGTACCCGCCCACATCAGAAAGCTGGCGACGTCGTTGGCCTGAGAACCCCTCTTGAGCCACTCGTTCACGTCGGCCTGGCATAGGTCATACAGGTCGACGCCGCGTGCCTCCAGCCAGACCATGAAGTCCACCGCTCCCCTGACCTTGCGCTTGGCCCTGACGATGCCGAGCTGGCGCGCGGAGCCGGTCTCGCTCAGGAACCGTATGTTGGGCACCACGTGGCAGGACCAGAACTCCGTGACGGTCCGCCTGTTCATGGCACCTGTGACGGTGAGGAGCAGTCTTCGGGCCCAGCGTTTCGCGTGCTCGAGGCCCTCGTCCCGCTTCTGGAGGATGCCGGCCGCGACGAGCATGTAACGCACGTAGTCGGCCGCCTCGATGTCCCCTTCCGCATCGAGGGCGTCGTGGGTCATCGGGATATCGCCCGAGCCCACGCCGGCCAGGATCCGTGGCGCGGTGCCCTCGCGGAGCCAGCGCTCCGCCGCGCGTGGGCAGGGCGCCGAGCACACCCTGTCGTAGAACCTTCTGAGTGACTGGGGAACCTCCTGCGGGCCCGGTGCTATGAGTTCTTTGACCCGTACCTTGAGGCTGCATCGATCGCACGGACCGCGGTCATCCTCGCCGACCTCGATACCGCATCTGGCGCATTTGCCGGGCTGACTCTTCCCGTCGATCTCCTCTTTCCGACAAGCGAGGCACTTCTGGCCAGGCTTGTCTACCGGGTGTCCCTTGGAGCACCGGTACCTGTGACGTCCCATCATCACCTACCCAGAGCGCGGAGTACGCAGCAGTGTGTCATACGGGCGCTCACCGAATCTCTGCCGGTATAGCATCACGAAACGTCCGTAATGATGAAACCCGTATCCTTGCGCTATCTGTCCCACTGTCACCTCCCCTCGTGACGCCGCGAGCAGGGCATCATATACCCGGTCAAGTCTAACGTTGGTGAGGTAGGTTTTAGGCGACATTCCGACATGTTGCTTGAAGCTGACCTGCAGGGCCCGCGGGCTGATGGCAGCGAATTGCGCCAGGCTGCTCGTCGTATGCTCCCACTCTGGATTATCCCCGATAAGCTGCAGCACCTTACGCAGATACAGCGGGTAATCCGGCACGGCATCCAGCGGCACTCCATTCTGGTCAACGGTGTCCGCATCATCGTCCCGTATCAGATAGCTCATGTGATTGTGCGGCTGCACCCGCAAAAGCAACGACATCAGCGCCTTCTCGAATATCACCGCCTCACGCCGTTGTTCCACCAAGGCGCCGGGACGGTCCAACTCCTCGATCAGCAGCGACCACCATCGCCGCCAGCTCAGCCCATAACCCTGGCCGACGTCCATGACCGTCTCGATCTGGAACGGCTCGCGCAGCGGTCCCCTGATCAGTTCGAGCAACCTCGTCTTCACGGCGTCGAACTCCATGCGGACCACGGACATCCGGCAGTCCGCGCTCCAGCGCATCGACAGCCGATCCGTGTCGGAGGTGATCACGGCCAGCCCGGGTTCCAGGTCGACGTCCTGTGTGCCCACACGGACCTGCACGCGTCCAGACATGGGCGTCTGGATGATCAGCGCGTGCTGGTCCGTGTCGACCATCATCTCCGCAGCACTTCCCAACTGGATGTGGCTGAGCAGTACATCCCGGATACGATGCCAATGAACGCGCGGCCTCGCATCATGGTCCAAGCCTTTCAACTCCAGCAGATGCCAGCTCAGCACATCGTGGAGCGTCTCAACAATTCCGTCCGGCCCGACGCCTTGGAAGACGTCATAACGACCAAGCGGTAAAGATGCATCGTATTCCACAGGTCACGCCGCCTCCCACGCCTATCCTTTCGGCCTGTCCGCCCTCATCTTCGACCACTCACAGGACCGGCGCAAGCGACGAGATGCATTGTTTCATCCCGTCCGCGAAAGGACAAGCATGCGGTATCCGGAAGAAATCTTCGGCATCGATCGTGTGACCTGGCAACTGCGACGACACGCACAGCTGTCAATGCCGCCCGTGACGCGTCTACCGCCGAAAATAGCCCCCTCTCCGAGGCTCTTGTGATCGTATGACACCGGAAAGACGAGTCATTCCTCCTTTCGCCGCCGCTTGCCGCCACCCTTCTTTGTGTTCGCACGCTTCCCGGACGCTCCGCCCGCGGCGGCTTCCGGCGGCTGATCGTCGGCCGTGCCCTGCCGTGGTTCGGGTATCTTCTTCGCCCCGTCTGTACTGGGCGGCCGGTACAGCGCCTGTGCCGGCTTCTCGTTGAACCGCTGCGTGTACATCGCCGTGAAGTGCCCGTAGTGCCGGAAACCCCACCGATGCGCGATGTTGTCGGCGGTCGTGTCCCCGGGCGACGCCGCGAGCAGGTCCGTGCGCACGCGTTCCATGCGCACATTCCGCAGATGTGTCTTGGGCGTGGTCTGCAGATGCCTCTTGAAGCGGTACTGCAGCGCCCGCTCACTGATGGATGCGTATATGGCCATGCTGCCCGTGGTGTGGTCGTACTCGGGATGTGCCTCGATCAGGTCAAGCACCTTGTGCAAGTACCGCGGCGCCACCGACAGCGGCTCCGGCTCTTCCTGTGACTCGTTCACCTCGTGCTCCGAACCGCCCCCACTGTTCCCACTGGCGGGCACGTCGTGTTCGTCGGGCCCAGCCGGGTCGTCTTGCTTGGCCAACGTTCTTCACCCTCTCTTCTGTTATGTCCCCTTGTTTGGGCTCGGCTGTACCGTCGCAACGCCGACATCGGCCACTGCGAGATCGCGCACATTGCCCGTTTCCGTGGCCGTGAGACAGGACGCTGAACCGCGAGAACTCAGCGGAATGCGGTAAGCCCCGCCCTGCAATAACGTACTGGTACGCCTAATACCCCTGTTCGTCGTCGTGACGACGTCTTGGCTCTTCATCGGTCACGCAACCACCCATCCCCTCAGCGGCCGGCCCTCGCGGGCCAGCCTGATGACTCGCTCCACCCTTAAGCGACTAATCCTGGACCGGGGAGGCGCTACAAGCAATCGCAAAAGCGCACTCTTTCATCCCATACGCGAACGCACCCGGACAAGACCCCGTTTGACGTGCTAATACCGGGCGCCCATGAGTCGAAATTCGTGACGAAATGTGGCGAACCGTTGGACCATCATCAGGCGAGGTGGCTGATTCGTTGCGGTTCCAGGACCGCCGCCAGGTCCGCGGCCAGCTGGCGACCCGCGTCGGTTTCGAGCGTCGCCGTCGTGACACGGACGAAGCTCTCGCTGCGGATCCGGTGCAGTTCCCCTGCCCGCAACGTCCACCCACGCGCCTGCATCTCCTGGATCACCGGCGCCTCCTGGGGCACCGGAATGTGCACGTTGAAACCGGAGCGGCCGTGGGCCGGGATGCCCCGCTCGGCGAGACGCTCCACGAACTGCTCCCGCCGCAGCCGGTAAGCCGACGCGGCACGCTGTACGTCGGCCTTGACTCCGTCGTCGCGCCACAGCTCCACGGCGGCATGCTGCAGGATGTGGCTCACCCAGCCGGCGCCGAGCATCTGCCGGCCGGCCACCCGGCTGACGGTGCGACGGTCGCCCGTCAGGAAGCCAAGCCGCATGTCCGGCCCCAGATGCTTGCTGACCGAGCGGACCACTGCCCAGGTGCGGCGGCCCGCGCTCAGCGAGGCGTACTGCACCCCGGCGAGCAGCCACGCGTGGTCATCCTCCACGACTGCGACCTCGGGATACTCGTCCAGCACCGTCCTGAGCCGGGCGGCCCGCTCGTCGTCGATCGCGGCCCCAGTCGGATTCTGCGCTCGCGGCGTCACGACGACGGCCGCCGGACCCAGCTGCATGGCCCGGTCGAGGTCGTCCGGGAGCGGACCCGCGTCGTCGACTCTGACGCCGATCGGCTCCAGACCCATCGCGTGCACGAGGTCGAGGACCCCGGCGTGCCCGGGGTCCTCGATGACCACCCGGTCCCCCAGCCTCGTCCAGGCGGCGAGGACTCGCTCCACTCCGTCCAGCGCGCTCCCGACCAGGCAGACATCACCGGTCTCACCGGCGCCGGCCTCGTTCGCAGAGCCCTCGCCTCGTCCGGCCTCGCCATTGCCTCCATACCCCTGGCCGGCGGCTTGTGCGTAGACGTCGGCGAACTCGGCCTGCATGATCTCCATGAGCTCCGGCAGGATCGTCGGCTCGCCGTAGAGGTAGCGCGGGACGCGGAGCCGTCGCAGCACGGCCTGGACGTCGGGCAGGAACGCTGGGTCGGGGTTGCCGTCGCTGACATCACGCAGGCCGCTGAGGTCACGACGGCCACTCAGCTGCCCCTGACCGTCGGCGCCCCGAGCCCCGCTCGACCCGTCGTACTGCGCCGGAGCCGTGCTGTTCGGTGACGCCTCGTCGGTCTGTGAGGCCGTTGACCCTGCCGGCGGCCGCGGGCCTTCATACCAAGAGGGCCCGGACCGCGCGGCCTGTGCGGCGGCGGTCGACACCGGCGGACGCGTACCGATGCGGGTGACCCGGCCTGCTTCGCTGGTGACCACACCACGCATCCGCAGGTCACGGTAGGCGGTTGCGACCGTCGTCGGGCTCACCCCGAGGCGGGTCGCCAGGCCGCGCACGGACGGCAGCGCCTGACGCGGAGGCAGATCCCCGGTCTCGACGCCGGTCTCGATGCTCTCCGCAATTTCCCGAGATGTCCGCCCGCTGATCGGTAAGTCGGCGTTCATCCGTCTGGCTCGACCCATCGTTGCGTCCTCCGCCCGGCCGCCCCGTCCCCCACAAGACGGCTTCACTCGTCCCGAACCCGACACTCACTGTACTAGTACAGCAGCTTGCCTCCGTTGCTCTCCCACGAGCTTCCCCATGGCCGACACCACAGGCACCCCGCACTCGCCCACCATGGTCACGGATATCAGGCACACCGTCGAGGACCCCCGGACGTCAACCCCGAACCCTGGCAACCGTGGTGGTACGTTTCCCCGCCCATCGCGTAGCGGTACGTCTCCCGTGCTTGCCGTGCAGCGGTGCGTTCTCTCCCGCTCACCGTGTCGTGCCCGGCAGGCGACGTGACGGCGCGTCACGCCTGAGAAACACACCGAGACAAACCGTAGTGCACATTCGTCCCGATGACGACCGAACTTGTCACGAATGCGCCCATCTGGCTCGATACCACTCGAACCAGGGGCCGCAGATCCCACTCAGGGCTGCGACACCAGGACTCGGTCGCGGCGCATCGAGTAGACCGCGATGGTCAAGCCCACCAGCGTGAGCCCGGCACCGACGAGGTAGATCGAGCGCAGGCCGAGCGCGTCGTGGTCAATGACGCGCCCGCCAAGCCACGCCGCGAACGCGGCAGCGACCTGGAAACCGGACGCGTTGACGGCGATGGCCAGGGTGGGCGCAGCCGTTGCGGTGGCCAGGACACGCGTCTGCATGCCTGGGATGATCGCGAACGCCAGCACCCCGATGACGAAGGTCAGCACAGCTGCGAACACCTGGACACCGCTGACCAGCCAGAACAGAGCCAGGGTCCCCGCCAAGACACTCAGCAGACCGGTCAGCGACGGCATGAGCGACCTGTCCGCCAGCCATCCGCCGAGGAAGTTGCCGATCACCGCGCCGGCGCCGTAGACGAGCAGCAGAACCGGGACCGCGTCGGAAGAGAATCCGCTGATGTCGGTGAGCAGAGGCGTAATGAAGACGAAGACGGTCATGATCCCGACGTTGCCGGCGGCAGTGAGTGTGATCGCGAGCCGGACGTCGCGGTCTGCGAACACACGCAGCTCCGCGAAGACCGATCCGGTGGCGGTCGCGGGCTGGGCCGGGAGGAACCGCAGTACCAGGAGCAGACCCGTGACGCTCACTGCGGCGATGGCCACGAACGTCGCCCGCCAGCCGAGGTTCTGGCCGATGAAGGTGCCCATCGGCGTCCCGAGGATGATGCCGAGGTTCATGCCCAGAGTCAGCTTCGCCACGGTGGAGGCCTGCTTGCCTGCCGGAGCCATCGACACTGCCGTGGTGATCGCGACGGCGAAGAACGTGGCGACCACCAGACCGGCGACGAACCGGGCACCCAGGAGCAGGCCGTAGTTCGGCGCCACCGCCGACCCCAGGTTCCCGGCCACAGACACCGCGACCAGGCCGATGATGAGCCGTTTGCGAGCGATCCGCGCCGTCATGACGGTGACCGTCGGTCCCCCGACGATCATTCCCAGTGCATAGGCGGTGGCCAGCATGCCGGCGGCCGAGATCGACACCGACAGGTCACCTGAGACATCCGGCAGGATACCGACGATCACGAACTCACCGGTCGTGAGGCTGAAGACGACCAGCAGGAGTGAGAAAACAGCAATTGGCATGAAGAACTCGTCCTATGAACGTTGTGAGGGTGTTGAACGAGCGGAACCACGAGACATCGCAGCCGCACTCCGAGAATCGCCGGTCGGGCGTGATCCCTGTTGCGATCCGACGGGGGGGCGATCCCGTGAAGCCATCCGGCACCCGCCAGGCAGTCACGTCCCCGTCAAGCCGTCCGGCACCTGCCAGACAGTCACGTTCCCGTCGAGCCGCTCGGCGCTACCGTCCAGCCCGACCAAGCCATTCGCCCGGTCGGTTCCGGCCCAGCACGCGGGATCGACTACCGACCGTATGGGGCCGACGCGATGCGACAGCGAAGGAATTTCGTCATGGTTCGATCATCGCTCGGCGATTACCATCGGACAAGTACCCACTATTTAGTAAGGTACCTACCGTAGGGTGAGTGCGAGGATGTCGAAGAGCAACAGCCAGTCGTATGTGTGCGGACTCGACGCAGCCATCGACGTGGTGGGCGGTAAGTGGAAGGTGCTCCTCCTCTGGACACTCAGCGAGGGCGAGAAACGGTTCGGTGAGCTCAAGCGCTGTCTAGACGGAGTCAGCGAGAAGATGCTGATCCAGCACCTGCGCGAGCTGGAACGAGACGGCGTCGTGCACCGCGAGGTTCACCACGTGGTCCCGCCGAAGGTCCAGTACTCGCTCACCGAGTTCGGCGTTTCCCTCAACGACGCACTGCGTCCCCTGGGAGCGTGGGGATGCGAGCACAAGACCCGCCTGGAAGCGATCAGGAACACACCTGACGACACATCAGACGCTGAGGACCTCGCCGCCACCCCAGCCTCCCGTTCCGCGTAGCGCCGTACGAGCCAGGGCCCTGTTGGACCGCCGCCACGAATACACGCTCCTCCGTGAACCGTTGCGCGGCGGTACGTCCGCGGTTACCTGCGCTTCCCTCGACACCGCCTTTAGCACGCTGGCATCCTCGCCGCCACCACCTGCCGCCCAGCACGCTGCCACGCCGCTCCCCACCATCCGGCCCCGCCATCCAGCACACTGCCACGTCACTCCCCCACGTCTCGCCGCTACCGCCTTCAGCAAGCTGGGCATCCTTGCCGCCACCACCATCCGGCCCCGCCATCCAGCACACTGCCGCGTCGCTCCCCCACGTCTCGCCGTTGGTGGGCGCGGCGCGTCTAGCGTCGGGCAGGCTCTGCCTGCCCGACGACCGCTGCCCGAACCGGAGCCGTAGAGGTCTCCAGGTCAAGGACAGGCGAAGCCTGCCGCGAAGCGGCGCCGAAGGCGTCCTTTGCCTGGAGGGACGGCTCCGGTAAGCAGCGGCGCGCCCACCACCAGGCGCCACCCGCGCCACGAGCACCGGTTGCCCTATCGATCTCCTGTACCGGACGACATTGTGGTCGTGGTGACAACCACAATGTATGTTCTTGCCGCCAGCCGTGGCCGCCTGAACCCGTCAACACCAGCGCACCGTTCACACCGGAGGCGCCCCCATGTACGGCGCCCACCCACCGAACGACATTGCGGTCGTGATGACAACCGCAATGCATGTTCTTGCCGCCAGCCGTGGCCGCACGTACACCGCAGAGCCAAGGCCGTCAGCCGTACCAGCCGCCGTTTCGAAGGGCCTGAGCCAGTAACGTCCCGACGCGAGTCTTGTGGTGTCGCACCAGAAGGACGTGAACGGCAAGACTCGATCGCCTCGCGCGCTGATCTCGGCTTGCCGGTCCAGGTCGGCGTCCCAGTTGAGGATCTCCATGTGCTGGATGCCGTGCACCTCGGCTCCGACCTCGTAACGCGGCCAATGGGCATCAAGGTAGTACCGGCCGTCCAAGCGCCGAACGACAGCTTGGCGTTCTGGTTCCGGTAGGTCGAACATGCGGCAGATCTGATCGAATTCACGCTCGGGCACGGAAGCAATACCGCCTTCGGCATCCTCGATCGACTCGGCGATCAACACCCGATGCCGGCAGTTGGCTCGCCTGCTCAGGGCATCCCGAAGATCGTCCGGCCGCGTGAGCCTCTGCTGCACGCCCGCGAGGATGACCGCGCGGGCACGAGTTTCATGCGGAGTCCACGATGCGCTGTCCACCAGGCTGCGCGGCAACCGGGTCCTCCGAGGCTGGCGCACCGGGTGAACGTCGTCCGTGGTCAAGACCCGCGATTTCTTGACTATCAGGCCGGTGCGTGCCGGCGGACGCGCGTTCGTGGGGATCACGACGTACACCTCGGTGACCTTGAAACCCTGCAGACCATCGAGCTCGGCCGCCGTCAACCCAGCGAGCGCGGAGCCGGGAGGAGCTGCACGCAGACACACCAGCAGCTCTTGTTTCCGGGTCAGCTCGCCGTTGTGCGCGACGTACACACCACGATGCGGCGAACTCCAACGACCCGACCTCACCGCATGGCGGACCATGGCCCGCGTCATGACATGCGCGATGTCCTCGAGCCGGACCACGCCGTCCTGTTCACGCACGATGGTGTCGAGCGAGCGCCCGTCATTCGCGAAGGAGGTCAGGTCAACTGCCATGGAACCAAGCTGAATCCAGACGTCGTCGCAGCAACAACCGCTAACGGCAGTCTGTGGATAGAACCGTCCGAGAAGCGCACTACAGTCACGCCTGTGGATAAGTTGCCTCAGCACGAGTCCGGCCAGCCGGACCCAGGCGCTGCGGACTGCCGTCCGCGACCGACGAATCGCACAGTTCCAGGCGTGCCACAACCCCATGAATGCCGAGTTATAGCTGGTATCGGAACAGGTGCCGCACGCGATC
>NZ_ML142880.1:10151-10815 GCF_004138495.1 Phytoactinopolyspora endophytica | reverse complement strand
CGCTGCAGCCGCGATGTCGGCTCTTATTCAGAGCCCGCAAACCCGGACGACATCGTGGTCGTGATCACGACCACGATGCATGCTCTTGCCGTGCTCTCGGCGAAAGACCCGACATCAAGGTTGCGAAACCAGCCCGGGCAGTGAGGCTAAAACGCTCAAGGTCGCCTTGACCACATTGAATTTGCCGACGTGGCACTACACAAAGATGGTGAGGCCAGCAGATGTTTACGGCTACCGTCCCTCGTCAGTCGAAGAGGTCGATGGCGGAGTCTGCTGTGACAGCCCGACCAGCCCAGACCTCGAGCTTGTCGAGGCTACGGCACGCCGCTATATGTGCACGAAGGTCGATAGGTACGTCTACGCCGCGCGCAGCCAACACCGCGAGGATCACTCGCGCCGCGCCCTCGGCCCTGCTCCGCTGGCGGAAGCGGTAGAGAAATTCAGATCTGACATCGTATGTCACCCTCACCATCCGAGCTTCCACCAATGACCAAGCGGTGTGGGGCAACGCCACACTGACGATGTCGGCGTACATGGCGGCACGATTGACGTCGATGGCGTCCAAGACATGCACCACCGCATCAAGCACCTGCCCGTTCTTGACCGCGGCGCCATATGCCATCGCAGACAAGATGGCCAGTTCAGGGAGGTGCCTGGACCGTTC
>NZ_ML142880.1:5142-10128 GCF_004138495.1 Phytoactinopolyspora endophytica | reverse complement strand
TTCACGGCGAGTACCGCGTCTGGCCTCAATACGGCCGGGGATAGCACAACGCAGCCGTCACCAAGTCCGGTCAGCGCCTGCTGGGAACTCGGGCTGGGCTCGTGGGTACACGCCACCAGCAACACCGTCGGACAATTCAGCTTCGCCTGAACAGATGCCAAATATCTCGACAAAGCACTCGCTTCGCGCGTGGGCTCCATGCCATACTTCTGCCAGTCGAAGTACACCGGCACAGCCAATACGGGATCACCCGAAGCTGCGGACAACATGACCACGTACTCGGGGACATAGAACGTAGAATCACCCTCGTCCGAGTGATCGTCGTCCAGAGAGTCATCGTTGACCGACAGGCGGTAGGCCAATCGTGCGTGCTGGAACTCAGGCACGGACATACCGAATAGTTTGGCGAGTAAGTCCGCGGCAAGTGCTGGCCGGCACTCAAGCATGCTCGTCAAGCCGAGCTTTAGGCTCCCCGCTGAGAAGGCACCGTTGCCCGCGTCCAAGTAGTCGCCCGTCTCTATCTTGACGACCTTCTCATCATGACGCACCTCTCCGCCCTTATCACCACTCGCGCCTGACCCACCGGAGTCGCGGTCGCCGATTACATCATCTATAGATTCGGCAGTGACGGCATCAGCGATCCAGGCGCGAAGCTGTCCAATGTTGCTACATTCGGCAATCCGCAAGGCCGCCGGTTCGGGCACTTCAATGCCACGAGCATTCAGGGTCTGTAAGAGTCCTTCAGCCATACCTCTAGCCTTGGCCCCTGCCCGCACCAGGGCTTTAGCTTCCATCTCCCATCTTGCGTCCGTCTTGAGCTTGTACTCGTCAGATAACGACACCATCACTTGCAACACCTCCGTCGCCGTCCCAGAACGCGCCTTGCGCCCTCCCTCACGATGATGCCGAGCCCGATGTGGCCTTCCTGCTTCCGACGTCGCCATCCCGCTCCCAGGAGCGCTGGGAACCAGGCGCAGCACGCAAGCACACCAACAGCTCCTGCTTCCAGGTCAACTCGCCGTTGTGTGCGACGTACACGCCGTGGGGTGGTGATCTCGACCGCCCGGGATTTCAGCGCATGCCGGGCCAGGCGCGACCTCAACAACCATGGACTGAGCCGACCCGGTCCCCCCGGACGACCTCGGATCACCTGAGACGTTTGCACAGAGCGACGAGGTAGCGGCACGGGCGGGCCGTGGCGTTGACGAACGCGCGCGATACCGGGTCACCGAGCTGCAGGCAGTCGCCGGGGCCGAGTTCGTGCACGTCGTCGCCCTCGTGGAACTCGAGGTGGCCGTCGAGGACCCATATCTGCTGATGGATGAACGCGTAGGTGTCCGCGGAGATGGCGACCCTGGTGTCCGGCGGCAGCTCGACCTCGACCAGCTCCAGCGGACCGTTGACCGGAGGCGACACGGCGCGACGCCGGTAGCCGGTGTCCGGGTCTGTCCAGATGGGCTGCTCATCGGCCCGGACGAGGCGGCGACCGCTGCCCTCGGCATGCGCGATCAGCTCAGAGAGGGTGAGCTCCAGCGCAGCCGAGAGTTTGGCCAGGAGCGCCGCCGTGGGCTGCACCTCTCCGCGCTCGATCTTGCCGATCATCGCCCGCGATACCCCGGAGCTTTCGGCCAGCGCGTTGACTGACAGACCACGCGACGTGCGCGCCGCGTAGACCGTTGCCGCCAAGCGTGCGTTGAGATCGTCGTCGCCCATGCTTGTGACTATAGCTTCCGCCGTGACTACTATCTGAGCCAGACGGACGAGTCTGGCGAACTCGGCTGAGCCACCAGGATTCCCCGTGGACCAAACTTTGATCACATCGGTAGGCTCGCCAGCTATGACCGACGTGGACGAACAGGGTCGCCCAGAACCACCACTCACAGGCGACGAGACAGCCACCCTCCTTGGCTTCCTGGACTTTCAGCGCGCCACCCTAGAGTGGAAATGTGCCGGACTGGACGCGGCCGGGCTGAACGCGACCGTCGCCGCGTCGTCGATGACCCTGGGCGGGATCATGAAGCACATGGCCTGGGTGGAGGACTGCTGGTTCTCCCGCAGGCTGCACGGGCGAGACCCGATCTCCCCGTGGGACAACGCCGATTGGAAGGCCGACCCCGACTGGGAGTGGAACTCGGCGGCTGAGGACACTCCCGAGCAGATTCATGCACTGTGGCAGGACGCCGTGGCCACCTCCCGCTCGCTGGTCAAGAAAGCGCTGGCTGACGGCGATCTCGGACGGCTCGCCCACTGGACTTGGCCCGATGGTCGGGCGCTCAGCCTCCGGTGGATCCTGTGCCACATGGTCGAGGAGTACGCGCGACACAACGGCCACGCCGACCTTCTCCGAGAGTCCGTAGACGGAGAGACCGGAGAGTAGCTGCGACTCGCGCCCCAACCGTTGCGGGCATCCGGCCCGATCTTGGCCTGAAGGCGCGGCCGGCTTCGTTCTACGAGTCCAGCGGCTGCTTTGTGACCGATGAAGCCACTGCGCCAGGCAGAGTGCGAAACGCCGGCTCAGGCCTGCGCCGAGGGCAAGGGCGAAGAGACAGGGCTGGGGCGTCGTTTGCGCGGAGCGGCGGAGCGGGGCGGCTGCGCGCGCATGTGGTCGCGCACGCGGGTCATGATGTCGCCGAGGTGGTGCACGTCGTCGTCGGTCAGGGGTTCAAACAACAAGCGGTGGGTGACCTCGGTGTGCCCGGGCAGGACGCGGCCGAAGAGAGCCTGGCCGTCCTCGGTGATGGCGACCAGGGTGGCGCGCTCGTCGTCGGGACTTGGTCCGCGCGTGATGAGGCCGGCCTTCTCCAGCAGGCCGGCCTGGTAAGTCAGGCCGCTGCGGCTGTAGACGACGCCGTCGGCCAGCTGCGTCATGGTCAGTGGGCCGTCGGCGGTGGCGAGCCGGGCCAGGAGCTGGAACTGCACGTAGCTGATGTCGCCCTCGGTGCGTAGCTGCTGTTCGACCTGATGCTGGAGCATGCTGACGGCTTCCATGAGCGCGAAGTAGGCCCCCAGCTGCTGGGGACCGAGCGCCTGACCGCCGTCGGGGCCGGTGTCGTGGTGAGGGCCGCTCATGCCCCTACCGTACAGCTTCGAATCCAAAGCATTGTGACGACTGTCACCTACTCATCGGTTGTGCTTCGAAATCGAAGCAGGTACGTTCGTAATTGCTTCAACTTCGAAGCACGACGGCAGAGGAGAGAGCTCATGAAGGCAGTGCGTTACCACACCTACGGCGACAGCGACGTCCTGGTCTACGAGGATGCGGACCGTCCGGTGGCAGGCCCGGGGCAGGTGGTGGTGCGAGTCGCCGGCACCTCGTTCAACCCGGTAGATGTCGCGATCCGCGCGGGCCTGCTACAGCAGGTGTTCCCGTTAGCCTTTCCGCACGTTCCGAACTTCGACGTGGCCGGCGTCGTCGCCGAGGTCGGCGAGGGGGTGGGCGCCTGGAGCGTCGGCGACGCGGTAGTGGCGTTCCTACCGATGGCGGAGCCGGGCGCGGCCGCCGAGTACGTCGCCGCGTCCGCCGACGCGCTGGCCACCGCCCCAGGCACCGTCGAACTCGCCGACGCCGCGGCACTACCCTCGGCCGGGCTCACAGCCTGGCAGTCACTGTTCGAGCACGCCGGGCTGACGGCGGGACAGAGCGTGCTGATCAACGGCGCGGGCGGTGCGGTGGGCGGGTATGCCGTCCAGCTCGCAGCACAGGCCCGCGCCACCGTGACCGCGACCGCCAGCCCGCGCAGCCGCGACCGCATCCGCTCCTACGGCGCGGACCAGATCATCGACTACACCGCCACTCCCCTGCTGCAAGCCGTGGCCGGGCAGCAGTTCGACGTCGTACTGAACCTGGCGGCCACTAGCCCGGAGGAGACCGCCCAGCTGGCGGATCTGGTCGCCGACGGCGGAGCCTTCGTCAGCACCACCACTCCCGGCCCGGAGGATGCCGGGCGCGGGGTGCGGACGGTGCGAGTCTTTCTGCACAGCGACGCCTCCCAGCTCGCCGAGCTGGTCACCCGCGTCGACGCCGGAGAGCTGAAGATCGACGTGGCCGAACGACGGCCGCTGACCCACCTGGCCGCCGTCCACGGCGAGGCCGCCGCCGGACGACTGTCCGGCAAGACCGTCCTGACCCCCGCCTGAGCGACGACATTCCCATAGCAACGAATGGAGCGACACATGTTCTGGACAGCAGGCTTCCGCACCGCCGTCATCAGCCCCTACGAGCAGATCCAGCTTTCCGAACCGCGCGGTTTCGCCGACCAGACGGTGCGCCAGGTGCTCCACATGGCCGGCGGCGGAGAACGCCTCCGCGTACGCCTGACGAACCTCTACGGCCGGACGCCCTTGACCATCGCCGCCGCGACGGCCGCCACAGAGCAGGGGCAGGCTGTTCTCACCTTCGACGGTGCCGAGAAACTGACAATCCCACCGGGGGAAGGCGCCGCCAGCGATCCGATCGAGCTGCCCGTCGCCGCCGGGGCCGACCTGGCCCTCAGCCTCTACCTCCCTGAGGAGACGGGCCTGGCCACCTACTCCCACATGCCCATGGAGACCGCTCACGTCGTCGGCGGGAATCAGGTCACATCTCCCGCGCTTCCCGAGGCCGAGCACGTAGAGGCCCGGTTCTACGTCTCGAGCATCGACGTGCTCGCCCCGGACGACACCGCGATCGCCGTGGCATTCGGCGACTCCTGGTTCGAAGGGGTCGGCTCCACGACCGGCGCCAACAACCGCTCCGTGGACTTCCTCAACCGGCGCCTCGAGCGGGGATGGGTCGTCAACCAGGGCATCGCCGGAAACCGTCTATTACGCGACGAGGTCGGCGAGCATGCACTGGCGCGCTTCGACCGCGACGTGCTTTCGATCCCAGGCGTGACCCACGTCCTGGTGAACTTCGGCATCAATGACCTCGGCCTTCCCGGCATGTCCGGCGAGCTTCCCGCGACCTCCGACGAGCTCATCGAGGGCTTCACGACCCTGGCCCACCGC
>NZ_ML142880.1:0-5090 GCF_004138495.1 Phytoactinopolyspora endophytica | reverse complement strand
TAAGGCCGGACTGAAGATTCTCGCCGCCACCATTGGCCCCTTCGCGGGCGCGATCTATCCAGGGGTCAGCACTCCCGAGGGCCTGGCCTCCCGACGCGAAGTGAATGACTGGATCCGCACTACCGACGCTTTCGACGCCGTCTTCGATGTGGCCCGAGCTGTCGAGAATCCCGAGGCTCGCGACTACATCCACCTAGCCCTGGACAGCGGTGACGGCATGCACCTCAACGACAAAGGTGCCCAGGCCATGGCCGACTCCGTGGACCTCGAAACCCTCACACTCTAGAGGTCGATGGACACGACCGCAGGACGCTTGTCACTATAGCGTTCATATCGACTACTATCTGAGCCATGACGACGAGCCTGGTGATCCGAGACGCCACCGAGGATGACGGCGCTGCGTGTGCAGCGATCTATGGACCGTACGTGACCGACACCGCCATCAGCTTCGAGCTGGAGCCTCCGAGTGCGGACGAGATGGCCGACCGCATCGCCGCGGCCAGCAAGAACCACGCCTGGCTCGTCGCCGAGGAAGCCGGACGCGTCTTCGGCTACGCCTACGCAACGGCCTTCGCCGAGCGGGCCGCGTATCGATGGTCGTGCACCACGAGCGTCTACCTCGAACTCGGACGGCGCCGCACCGGCGCTGGCCGCGCCCTCTACGAACCCCTCCTAGCCCGGCTGACCGACCTCGGATATCGCCAAGCGATGGCCGGCATGACCCTCCCCAACGACGCCAGCGCCGGACTGCACCGGGCCCTCGGGTTCGAGCCCGTCGGCGTCTACCACCGGGTCGGCTGGAAACACGGCCAGTGGCGCGACGTCGCCTGGGTCCAGAAGACGCTCTCCGACGCCACAGACCCACCCACCGAACATCGCTGACCGCGCCGACATTCCGAGGCTTCTCGGTATGTGCTCCTGAGCTCATGCCAGGACCGTCAATGCCCGTCCCTCCCTGCACAGGGGCAGCTCTCCGCATCCCACAACTCGTGCGGCCACACCTCTACCGTCTCCCGTGGCACGTTCGCCTAGTCAGTTATTTCGCGTGCGCTGGAGCCCAATGCCAGCAATCCGCCGACAACCACCACGCCAACCTGTGACGCCGCAGGTCACGCATGCACCTATGTACGGCCGAATCCGCGCTGAGTGCATCGTCAACCACAGCGAATCGTCGACCGGGTAGTGGACGGGATCCGCTTCCGCCGACGATCGGAAGGTCACGAGAATGCGGCGCTGGGACATCTGGCCCGATTTAGCTGGGACCTCACACCACCACGTAGCCCAAATGACGCTAGGCGGGGTTCGCGCGTTCGCCCGAGCGCAGCATTGCAGCGGCTTGGAGTACTCGAATTTGGACTAGGTCGCAGCAGTGCCGAGCTTGAATCCTAGTACTCGCCACGAGCGGCAGCCCTGACATCGCTGCCCGGTCACCGTAGAGCAAACCGGACCTCGGTGAGCGCGTCTACTTCAGCAAGCCACCGGTCCAGTGAGCTTCGTGGTTCTTCTTCAGTCTCTTGATGTCCCCGAACACTGTCCTCAGGGTCGGCGCGAGCGGAACATCGTCATCGTGTGCTCCTGGATTGAGGCACCGTTTCCAGAGGTTCCATCGCCCTCGTTCGTCGTTGCCAAGAGCGAAGCCGAGTACCTCCGGAATCAAGTCACCAAGGACCTTGTCGCCAACCTCCGAGACCCGCGTAGGCGTCGCTGCCTGCGTTCGTCCTGTAGCAATAATCTGCTTGGCAAGCCGCTCGGCAGCGCGTCGCAGCGCGTTGGCCGCGTTGCGCCTCCCCTCGACGGTCAGACTGGCGATGGAGTCCTGAGCCTCTAGAAGGTATTTGCCGAAGACGTCACTCTCATTGGTAACGGTCGTCCCCTCAACCATGTCCGACAGGGCGAGTTCGTAATGTTCCAGCCCGCGATGGCCCTGTACCTCCACGATATTGACGGCCAGTTTCGGATCATGGGTGCAGACGATGACCTGGACGCCGTCGTCCATGAGGTTCCCCAGGGTGTTGAGGGTGAACGTCACCCGATGCTCCGGGTCATAGCCGGGCAGGGGGTCATCCAGGACCACGACCGGACTACCAAGCAGTCGTTGACGCGCAACAAAGGCCGCCAATCCCAACGCGTTGAGTTGGCTGTCGCTGAACACCCCGACCGCATCGCGAACCTCGGGGGAAGCCTCGTTCGACACCGCGAGCTCGGCAGTGAGGTTTACATAGCGACGCCCGGACGCCCGACGCCCAACACCGCCGAACCGCACCAACTCGTCCGGCCGGAGGCTAGCCCACCATCTGTCGATCTCGGAACCCATCTTCCCGAACCGGTCATCGAGCAGAGCCTGCTCCGCAGTGTGGATCATCCGACCGAGCACATCGATTCGTTGTTTGGCCTTCTTCCGCTGAGCTCCGAACCGCTGTTCGCGTCGCAGTTCATCCCGATGTGCCAGGAGGTCCAGAATCTCTCGGGTCCCGGAGGGCAACGTCGCCGACTGCAACTTCTCGCCAAGCTCCTCGTGCAGCCCATCAACGAGACGCTTCAGATCATAAGCCTCCTGCTGCACGGCGGCGATGCACTCGTTGACTTGCATCAGTAGTGGAGAGACGTGATCCTGAATTGCTGCACGCTCACCAACCCTTCGAACAGCTACTTCGATTAGGTTCTTCACCTGACCGCGAATCTCCCGCAGCCGCTGCACTGCCCTGGCCGCTCGAGAGACCATTCCGCCCGCGGAGTCTTCGGAGTTCAGCGCCAAGACCTTAACCTGATCGCCGTCTCGGAGTGTGTCCCGATGCGCCGCAGCTTCGGCCCACTCTTTCTCATCCCAAGCATGAGCCTCGGGGAGGACGGATCTAAGTGCGCTCCCAATTCGATCGATTTCCTGGAGGGAACGCTGCAACTCACCCGCGACCATTCCAGCCGCCTCCTGCATGTCGCCAGACGCGGTGAGCTGTTCGCGAAGTTGCGCGATGCGCTGGGGACGCAATGTGCCGTCCTCGCAAACGGGACAGCTCGTGGGCTCGGACAGTCCTCGTAGATGCGGATGGTTCAGAACCGCGTTGAAGATCGGTGTCAACCTTGCCACCTCGGCGTCAACGGACCGTAGTCGCTCGATGTATGTGCCGACGCTCCGCTCTAGGCGCGTTGTGTCCACAGCCGCGGGCAATCGGGCGGGCTTCGGCATCAGGGCCCCGATTGGAAAGACCTCCTCCTCGGCGTGAGCCTTGATTCTCTGCAAGCCCGCAATCACGTCATCGACGTTTGTGCCACTCACCGAGGGACTGAATGCCTTGGCAGCTGCCACAAGGTGCTTGGTCAAGGTCGGTTGATCGGTCGCACTCGCTGCTTTACCCAAAGCAGCAGCGGCAGATGCGTTCTCCTGAGCCACGCCGCAAAGCGTCGAGAGAGCAGCCACCCACGGCAGCGACGGCAGGTCCGCAACCCTTTTCTTGGAACGGCTGACCGCCTCGCGCACGATGTCGAGGTCAGTCAGCTCAAGCAGTGACCGAAAATACGCAGCGCGCTTCTGTGGCTCCGTGGAGAGCACGTAACGGAGGTTGTGCTGCAGCAAGACCGGTGCGGCAAGCGGCGGATCGCCGAACGGGAATCCGAGCGAGTCTAGGTCAGCCGCCACCTGAGAGTCGACCATTACCGTACTCGCGCAGTCGGCTGATGCGGAGTAGTCGGCGGTCAGCGTGCGACGGACAGTACGCACTACGCCGTCAGCGCACCTGATCTCGGCCTCCACCCACACGTCGGTGTCGCCCTCAGGCAAGTGGACATTGGCGAGCATCCGTTCGTACTCGGCCTTCGCGCCACCGAATAGATCTCTCCTACTGCTGGTCCCCGTGAACAAGAACTCCAGCGCCTCAGCGGTCGCGGTCTTCCCCTGGCTGTTATCACCTTTGATGACCGTGATCGGTGAGTCCAGCTCCATCTCCCGGGCCTCGGTCCCGTAGGAGCGGAAGCCTCGTATGCGCAGACGCACGATGCGGGGCGGCAGCACGTACACCGACTCAGGCGCCGGACTCATCATGCACCTCCAGCCAGCGGTCGACCAATGCGTCGACCTTCGCGGCGACATCGTCAACGGACTCCGCAGCTTCCAACTCCGTGAGGAACTCGTGGGCATCCAACGCGCTCTGGTCAGCCGGCAGTTGCGCGCGGAGGTCCCCGAGGTTCGGAATCAATCTACTCATCCAAGCCTCCATCCCAGTCCATGATCATAGAAATCGGAGCCGAGACGCGTCGACAGTTCCACACGCCCAGAGCCATTCAGCGACCGTCCTCGTCCTGCATTCGGTATCGGACTACTTCCACAACGATGTGGCGTACCGCAAACGTGACGGCCCTGGACCGGAATGATCCTGTAGTGCATATCTCCGCCGCTTTGCGCCGTGGGGAACGCTGTCGACGCGGTCGGTGGCGGCAGGGCAAGCGTCAGTCAAGAGGCCTCACCGTGTGTGCGGCGATCGGTGGCGGAGGCTTGGTCGCCAGAGACCGCCGGGGACCAAGCCTCGTCGAACACCATCCTGGTGCCGTTCCAACCGGACTCGATGAGCCGAGCCCGTCTCGTATCTAGCTCGGCGCTCCGGACACACCCGTAGCATGTACACCTACCAGCTACGCGATGGCTCGAGTGGTGCGAGACCAACCGCTTGGACCCGATGGAAGGATCCAACGCGCCCACGTGGAGCTGTACATCCGGCGCCTCGGCCGCTCTGGGCTGATTCCTCCTCGATCAACACGATGATGCACGGCGTCCCCGGGGTTCTGCCGGCTTGCCCATATCGACGGCACAATCCCGGCGGCCCCACGGTCTAACGCGCGGCTACTGAAGATCCACACCGATGAGTCCCGCTCCCAGGGTCTAGACCGGCTCGGGCTGATCCAGTTCTTCCAAGTCGCGCAGACCAAGCGTGCACCACGACTCCCTGGCGTGCCTGCAAGGCATCAACGCCCCACGGGCGTCCGTGGCTGCATCGGTCAGGACGAGGAACCGCTGTCAACGACGCTCCAAACTTGACCCCGTGGCGACGGTTGAATTTTGACCCCCTGGATGGTTGTTGATCTTTATTCGTCGGTTGTGT
>NZ_ML142879.1:37777-41969 GCF_004138495.1 Phytoactinopolyspora endophytica | reverse complement strand
CAAGATCGAGTCACTGATCGCGTCCGCCATCTTGTCCGGGTGACCCTCGGTCACCGACTCACTCGTAAACAAACGCCGATATGCCATCGCGATCTCCTGGTACTGCGAGTTGATACACCCCGCATTTGGTGAAAATCCTCGTCGTTCCCTCAGCTTCCACCGATGTTCGTGCTATTCACAGGGGCTGCGTTCAGTCCCGCCCGGTCCCGCGTTTCGCCTCTAGTACCTCCAGCGGGTGTCCGAGCTCCTTACGTTGGGGCCAGCAATCTTGATAGTCGTCTGCCCCATGAGCGTGACGGACAAGGAGCCGGGGTGTGTCAGATAAACGGTGGATCCGGTCTCGGTGATGGTTAGTTACCGGTTGGTGTGATGCGGCCTTCGAACGTGATCGCGAACGCGTTCAGGGCCGGTTTCCACCTCATCGCCCATCGTGCCCTGCCCCGTCCGGCCGGTGACACGCCGAGCTCAATGAGCAACCATCGTGATCGGCTGAGGGCGCGTCGCTGAAACCTAAAGAGGCTTCGCCCCTGTCTGAAAGCATGTTCGTTGTGGACCGGTCTACGGGCTCCGACCGGTGATCAGGTGTGGCACGCTGGCCACGTTCATTCGGGCCATCTGCGCGGCCGGAGTGTCCGGGCGCGCAGATCTGCCCGACCAGAGCCCTGTTGCTGGCGGTGGCCGGTCCCGGGATTTCCCTAAGGAGTCCAACGGCGCAGGCAGCGGCTGGGTCGCTGAGCTGCGACGTCGTCGCAGTGGCCAATCTCTCCACTGGGGCGGGTGGTAGGAATGGCAGCGAGGCCGCCAGGGTGTTGACGGGTCGCGTAGACGCCGACGTCGAGTGTCTCGAGTTCGGGTACTCGCTTGAAATCGAACCCTTGCGGTTGGCGTCAGAGGAATGCCTAGTCTTAACTGCGACTCCCCGCAGTCCGGCTGACTGAATATACGGAGTGATCACCAATGAAAGTGTTGTTGCTTTCCCAAGGGACTCGGGGTGACATTCAACCGTACGCGAATCTTGCGCGTGCTCTGCGCACGCGCGGGCACGAGCCCATTCTTGGTGCACCCCGTCGGTGGGTGCACCTCGCTGAGCCATACGGTGTCCGCGTAGCTCTACTATACGACGCAGTGGACGAATTGCTCGACGATCCGATAGTTCGAGATGCTTTCGAAACCAACTATCGCGGACTCCGGGGTAAGGCGATGGCCGTAAAGGTAATGCAGAAGTTCCGCCCCATGGAGACTCGAATTATAGAAGACATGGCACGTGCAGCAGAACTTGACGTCGACATAGTTGTGTTCCAACCGTTTCTCCCAGGACATGCAATCGGGGAGTGGCTTGGCGTGCCGGCCGTTCCCGCCGGACTACAGCCCATCTGGGTTCCGACGAGATCATTTCCCAATCCAATGGTTCCGTTCCGAGTACCTCGACTGCTCAATCGGTCGTCATATTTGTGGACCCGCCTATGGTACCGAGGATTTATGGGTAGCATTGCTAAGTGGCGCACACAGACGCTCGGCCTTGAACGTCGCCGAGGTCAGCAAAACTCCCTCCGTTTGCCTAACGGCGACCACGCCACAGTTATACATGCTTTCAGCCGGCACCTGCTTCCGCTGAGATTAGACTATCCAGACTGGGTTCATACGGTCGGGTATTGGTTTCCGCCGAGTCAACATGATTGGACGCCTCCCAAAGAGTTGCTTGACTTCCTCGAAGCGGGCGATCCACCGGTATGTGTCGGATTTGGCAGCATGGTCGGAAAGGATCCACGACGTACTGGTGCTATTGTGGCAGATGCCGTCCGTCGAGCAAACGTTCGTGCCGTCATCGTCACAGGTAGCGGGGGCATCGACATTGATGGGGCCTTGGAGGACAACGTGCTAGTCCTTCGAGAAGCGTCTTTCGACTGGCTATTCCCGCGTATGTCCGCGATCGTCCACCATGGTGGTTCTGGAACGTCCGCGGCCGCGCTGGCCTCTGGTCGACCACAAGTCGTATGCCCATTCATGACCGATCAGCCTTTTCACGCTCGCCGAATGCACGCGATAGGCGTCGCACCGCCGCCACTGCCTCAAGTCAGGCTTACAGCCGACAACCTGTCCGAGTCCATTTCGAGGGCGGTAACAGACCGTGGCCTAGTTGAGTGTGCCGAGACGTTGGGGGAACGCGTGAAGTCTGAGGACGGCCTGACGGCTACAGCGACGATCCTCGAGTCAATGGTCCCCCGATAGTGGAACGGCGATGCACGTGAAGATAGTTGGCTATAGCGATAAACTAAGCATCAGAGGCGGAGATCGCGTTCGGTTCATGATAAGCTCACAATCCGACGTCTTGCAGTCTGACCTCATTCGTATCATTCATGGGGATCCACATCCTGGAACGCCTGGATTGCGATATCAAACGGTGTCGTCTTCGTTAGCTAAAGAACTCCAAGCCAAATATCAGCCGCTTGTTAAGGGGTCGTATATTCGGATACCAAATATCGCCGATGAGGCAATAAGGCCACCCCTAACCATCCATCTCTTCGCACAGCCAACGCTCGTTGCAGAGCATAACCGTGTCCTCGCAAGTGCCGCCTGTCCCCATCATGATGGCTGGGCGTTAGCAATTGACAGTCTTGGCCGTATCGTATGGATCTCCTACGACGCGTACACAGGGGCGCGATGTTTCTCAACGAAGCGCTCATTAGCACGAGGGATCTGGTATTCTATAGTTGGCTCCGTCTCATCAAATCGACGGACTGTGGCGCTCGAAGTGGTCCCAGTTCGCGCTACCTCATACCCCTATGTCTCGGAAATTCTCGAACGTGAACCACTCTCGCACCAATACGTCCAATCAGAAAAGATCGCTAAGGACATCGATCTGCTCATTGGCGCGCGCTACGGTGTGTCTGATGCTGGAAACCATGCCGTCGACGTATTTGACGGCAGAATCAGCAACCCTTCCTTATATAACCGCGTTATATCAGCCGAGGAAGCGAACGCCTTGCACCGTGGAGCTAAGCCCGAAGGCATCGTTGGGCTGATGGGGGCATGGAACTTTGGCCGTGATATAGGAACACGACATATCCGTGATATATCGGGAAATGGCTGTCATGGACAAACTGTCAATATGCCCACGCGCGGCCTTCCGGGGCCCTGGTGGCAGCGACAGACAACAGACTATACGGATGCCCCGGACGAGTACACAGCGATCCACTTTCACAATGATGATCTCGACGATGCACAGTGGGAGCCTACCTTAGAATGGGACGTTCCGAGGGAACTCGAGAGCGGAATATACGGTTTGCGTCTCAAAGATGACGAGGGAAACGAAGACTGTCTCCCAATCTTTATCCGTCCGGGAGGCAGATCTAAGAAGAAGGTCCTATTTCTAGCGCCGGTCTTGAGCTACTTGGCATACGCTAACCAACATATATTCACAGATGATAGTTTAGATTTTCTTCGAGAAAATGCGGGTGATGTTGGTGGCCTTTTGAGCGAACGTGACAAGTTTGTGGTGGAGAATGGCCTTCACAGCCTATATGATCGGCATGACGATGGTAGTGCAGTACTCTATTCATCGTGGCTCAGGCCCCTCGTAACTATGCGGCACGATTACGTGTCACGGGGTGTGGGAAACGGTCGCGGCGGAACACATCAGCTTTCGGCCGATCTGCATATAGTGGACTGGCTGTATCAGCATGGATATGAGTATGACGTAGCGACGGATATTGACCTGCATGCCGAAGGAAGTGGTCTGTTGCGGGACTACTCAGTTGTAATGACCGGATCACATCCTGAGTACTCGACGCGCGCTGTGATCGACGCATTAGAGGAATATACAACGGCTGCAGGAAGGCTGATGTATTTGGGCGGAAACGGCTTCTATTGGGTGACAGGTTTCGACATTGAGTCGAAACATACTATCGAGGTCCGGCGCTGGGGCGGAACCCAAATATGGCAAGCAGACGTTGGTGCAAGGCACATGACAACGACGGGTGAGTTAGGAGGACTGTGGCGAAACCGTGGACTTGCACCTCAGAGGTTAGTGGGTACGGGGTTTGCCGGCTCAGGCGAATTTGCGGCAGGAAGCGCTTACAAGCGGACTGCAGAAAGCTTTTGTAACCGGGCTGGGTTCATTTTTCGTGGAGTTAATGACACATATATAGGAGACTTCACGAACGTCGTTACAGGCTATGGGGCTGCGGGTTAC
>NZ_ML142879.1:31482-37766 GCF_004138495.1 Phytoactinopolyspora endophytica | reverse complement strand
GGTTGACAGAGCAGACGTTGAGCTGGGTACCCCTCTTCACGCCCTTATAGTTGCCACTGCGGCTGAGTTTAGTGGGGCATACGACCCGGCTCTGGAAGATATATCAGGATCGAGCATCAATTATCTGCGCACCAAAGTCGATCCGACTATAAAGGCGGACATGGTCTTCTTTGAGCTTCCGGGCGGCGGCGCTGTGTTCTCAGTCAGCTCAATAGCCTGGTCAGGATGTCTCTCGCATAATGGTTACGTGAATAATGTTTCTAAGATAACAGCCAATGTACTGGATAGGTTTCTTGATGCAGAACCCTTCGAATCGTGTGATGGCAAATATCGATCGACGTAGTGGGATGCAGTGATGAACGGACAGATGGTGCGTTTTGCGATGGTTGGGGCCGGAGCGCACGCTTCAGAGGCGATTTACCCCGCGTTGCATTATACAGATCTTCGGCTCGTCGCAGTTGCGGATATCGACAAAGATAGAGCCGGAGTCGTTGGTCGGCGTTTTGGTGCGTCGCGCATCTATAGTGACTTTGAGGAGATGCTTGAGCGGGAGGATCTCGATGCAGTGGGCGTAGTAGGCCCGCCCGAGTTACACTACAAGGCGGGCATAGCAGTGCTGGAGTCTGGCCGACATCTATTTGTCGAGAAGCCGCCTGCGGTCGATTTGGAGCAGACGCTCAGGTTGAAGGCGGCGGCGTCGTGTAATGGCCTACAAGTAATGGTCGGCTTCATGAAGCGCCATGCGTCTGCGTACGTGAGAGCCAAGGAAATCGCTGAGCGGCCCGAGTTCGGACTTAAGACAGTTCTTCGGCTCAACTACTCGCACTTCCATTATTCATCATTGCGGGAACATATCATTTACATGACGGTTCACGGGCTCGACTTGGCGCGCTATTTTATGGGGGATATCAGGTCAGCATCGGTGATGAAGCGCGAGCTCGACGGGAACTTTGTCATTGCGCTATTGGCGCAGCACGAACGAGATGGTATTTCGCAGATCACTCTGTCGGCTCACGAGCCGCGCGTGCAAGAGTCAGTGGAAATTGCAGGTGAATCAAGTCTAATTCAAGTGAACAACCTGTCAGAGCTGCGCTATCATCCTGCAGCTGCTGAGTTGGATGATCTGAGGTCCACCGACGAGACGATGACATCGCTCTGGTTCCCAGAGTTCGCTATCCCGTTGGAGGGGACGAATAGCCTTATCCTGCAAGGGTATGCTGGTGAATTGCGGCATTTTGGGCGTTCCGTTATTTGTGGCACTGCGGTGTCACCGAGTATCGATGACGGTGTCGCTGTGATGCGGGTCGCGGAGGCGTTGTTTGAGGCACCAGCGGGGCGTATAGCCGCGTTGCGGATTCCGGATTAGTGGACCGCTACCTGCTTTGATGGAGAGGTGTTGTGTCTCATATTGCTGCCGGAGGCTGCTGGCGTGACGTGGGAAGAAGGCATTCGCGAACTCTATCTGCAAGCGATCACCGCACCAGGAACAGAGCCCGTTTATGATGTAGCTATTCACCGGGTGATGTTGTGACTGATGTAACTTACTGTATGTGGTCGTGTGGACATAATCCTGGATCGGTGCTGGTGGAGGTTGGTCAGATGTGCGATCGAGAGTGCCAGCGCTGGAGCGGCTGTTCGAGTTGGTTTCAGTGCTTCTGGAGGAGGACTTGGAGCTCGAGCGTATCGCGGCTGATCTGCTTGGCTCAGCTTGACCCGGTCGGATGATGTGCGTGTGGAATCGAGGATGGCGATTCAGCCAGACGTTGATCTCGTCGGTATTGGGTGTGCCTCCTTTCAGCAGGCGATGTGCACGTCGAACTCGTTCGAGCGTTCTTGTTGATTGTGACCAGTAGTTTCTTGAACTCTGCGGCACGATGACGGCGCTGCAGCTCGGAGTTGACCTGGGCGCCAACGACTCGCCGGCGCGGTCACACCGCACCGTTAGCGGGTGATGCTCCACGATCCCTTGAACGTGCCCACCGCCAGCTGCCTGTCAGAGTGTGGGCCATCACTACCGAGGCGTCCAGCCAAACACGATCGTGGCGCTGAGGTCACCATCGCCGACCTCGACGCTGGGGCGCGCCCGTGGCGGGGCTGAATTGGGCGCCACACGTGCTCACGTGTACGTGCCCTCGCGTACGCCATCGCACATCGCGGCTGTTCGTCGATCTCTGCCAGCGTGCGCCACAGTGTCGCACCCGACACCACCGACCCATGCCTGGTCCCGCAAAGAGGATCGGCCTTGCGCTGACTCATCGTCAAACCTATCTACTGGGCGTATTACCTGACAACAGCCAGCACCGTGCAACGACACGCAAAGCGGAGGGTCTCAGGCGAGACAGCATATTGACCTACGTGGAGGTAAAGATGAGTCAACGCGCATGATGTAGTGTCTCACGTCAAGGTGCCCGCGAAAGTTGATAGCATGATGGACACAAGAGGACGTGCGCAGTACTATAATTCGACATAGTCGACCATGTTCTCCTGATTGGGAATCCTGTAGTGGGACTCTTCGTCGTCGTGGCGCGATCATGGCGCGTGCTTGTAGACAGAGGCCTAGCCTTCGGCACACATGACGAGGAGCCGAGAAAATGTCGCCTGTTGAACGGGAAAGTCAGTAGCAGATGGGGACACAGTTTGGCTCGGGTGAATGTGTGTAGTCAGACGACGACTTCCTGCGTCGCGAACGTGTGGTATCGGGCCTATTCGCCAATCGGTGGTGAGACGGAGGTAGTTTCTTGACGGTCGAACTATCATTGGTAGAGCACGTTGCGCTTGCGTACCAGTTCTTCACAACGGGCGCTGGAGACGATGCCGAAACCTGCGGCGGAGCCGTAGAATCAGACTTGGCTGTCCACTACTTCACAGTCGACGTCATGGATGGCTGCAGTAGCCACATCGGCGATCGGCGTTTGCATGGCCGCTTGGGCATTGAGGACTTAGGGGACCCGTGGCGTGTGGGCGAAGAAGGTCTGGTCATACGGGATGTGCGTACGACACATCTAATGGCCAGGATTGACATTCTTGTCGCAGTGCACCCAAGCGGCGCCATGCTCCACCGCATCGCCGAACTGGCCAAGGACACAAGCATCGTGGATGCCCCTGGCGGTTTGCGTGTAGTGGCAGGTGACGCGCCTACGATGGCAGATGCTCGGTGGATGGACGTGAGTTCAGCGACCGCACACCCAGCGCAACTAGCCACCCATGCGCGGGCCGACCTTGTCGCGTCTTGGAACTGGAGAGGCGAAGCTCGGATCGACCTGATCAGAGCTGGCATCCAACTCGCCGACAACGCACATGGCCCTCGTCGCCAGAGCGCCGTCAAACTCAGTCGGCACCGGTGCGGCCTCCGACGTTATGCGGCAGGTCGTCGCTCCACAGACACATCGGCGCGAGATCGACTGTTGCCCTGCACCGGGAATCCCTGCGACCGGATTTGGCGTCACGCTGGCAGCTGGTGGCGTTGCCGCCGTCATCCGATGGGCCCACGTCGACCTCCTCCGGCGCCTTACGAGGCTTCCACCTGGGCAACGGTCGACCGCAGATTTCCGGCGGAGGGCCCTAGCGTGCTCGGCCACCTACGCCTCTATTGGCTGCAGGTTGAATGCCTGACGCCGCTCGATAGCGGCGTGAGGCGTGTTCGTGAAGTCTATTCCGTAGCCAATACCACAAACCCGGTCCATGCGAACCGCTCGTCCGCGTCGACGATGACCGTCACCATCCCCGGTTGCCTGCGCAGTCCGCGACTTGCATCCGTTCCTGCGCCGCAGTGGACTTTGTACGGGTTCGGCAAATGGCGACCTCGACGATCAACTGGACGAGTTCCAGCATGCCGGTCCCAAGCTGCCACTTCAATTCCGGAACCTCGGCCGGCAGTATATCGCGACATTCATCCAAGCTAGGTATTCTCTGTCATGAACTCCCCATACGATCGACGACCACAGGTAAGACGCCGTGATCCAAAATGATCAGCACGCCAGATGAATGAGTTACGCCAATGACGAAACAACAATTGCGCTAGTTAACTTAGCGCAAGTGACGAAAGATGCACCAGTTACCTTGAGGCCTCTCCGTACGGGTATCGGGGCCACATTGGGAGAAGACAATGCCTCTTGAACGCTATCTCGATCCGCTTGAATCAAGCATTCTGATGGAATGCAGCGAGCCCGTTTGCTCGGTTGAATACGAAGGCAAGATTGACGCCGAAGTGCTCAGAAAGGCGTACCGGATCTTGTCTTTACGACATCCGGTGTTGTGTGCCGATATTCGACAGAGTGACCTAGGATACGTGCTCTACGTGCCAGCCGGAAAAGATCCTTCATTTATGGCGCTATCGGGCGCCGAACTGTCGTCTCTCGACAAAATTCGTTACCCAAATCGGATCTGTGACGGCTTATCCCGCCTGATTTTAGCGCAGGATAATTCTGGTGGCCAGCTTGCATTGCAGATGAATCATTGTGTCGCCGACGCGAGATCAATGACGACTATACTGACAGAACTCTGGCAACTCTACGGAAGTCTAATAGGCGGAAGCGCTCCGAGCGTCGGTCCGGTCGGATCACTACCCCAGTCGCCCTACGAGCTGATACGCCGACGTTGGAATGACGAGTTTGAACCACAAATGTCAGGCGGCGCAAGCAAGGAAACTGGAACAATCGAAGACCCGCCAATTCAATCACGCATTAGGCTAGGCTACGAAGAAACGACCAACTTGGTAGATGCTGCTCGAATGCTAAAGATAACAGTACATCCACTGGTGTGCGCTGCAATTGCGATCGCTCTACGCGCGAACTCTGATAATGCGGCGCCGCACAGTATGATTTGCGATTCAACCGTAGATCTACGTAGCAGGATGAGTCCCCCTGTAAAGGCGACGGAAGCCGCGAATGTGGCATTCGATTATGCAATAAAAATTGACGTTTCACAGAACTCTGATCCTGTTGTAGTGAGTAACGAAATAAGACGGAAGTTAGAATTACTGATCGCCGGTCGGCGAGCATTTAATGAAGAGCCGGATTCGACGCGGAATGTGAATGAATATCTGGATAGATTCGGTGTGACTAATCCTGGCGTGATTCCGCCTCTGCCTCGTTTGGCGGGATTGAATATCGTTGACTTCACATGGTTGATATCAATGCCTCCGCGCGCCAGGACAATCAATTCAGGTTACATTGTCTATACCTATGACAGGCGTCTAACGATAGAAGGTATATTCCCGTCGCCGCAATTTTCGTCCCAGGACGTCAACACTATCGTCAAGCGCTATCTGCACGAGCTTCGCCAGATCTCGGGTTTGTATCGAGAGGACTGAGCGACGTTTTCTGTGAAGGGTTCGTGCACCGACGAGCGACCGGGCGAAACCATGGAGGGCACCGGCTTCTGTTGACACCCTCTCCGCGGCGTGAAGGCGTGGTATTTCGGCGCATGCTGTTCGCCTCGCGCCACTGTAGGTCATGGGGAGGGGCAGAGGACCGTGCGCGGGCCGTCGGCCCAGAAAGCACAGAACGGTAGGCGGCATTCGACCCGTCCGACGGTGGCCGCCCGCATGCTGGCAGCCAAGGCGCTTGGATCGGGCTCTTCCGCCCATTGGCACCTGGTGCGGTGCCGCTGAGATAGCCCGTGTCCCACGGTCCCAAGCGACGGCCCAGGACGGTGCATTCGGTGGATCCGGCCGGGGGAGGGCACGATGGGCCATGCGGTGGAAACTGCCTTTGAACGCGTTCGCAATCAAGTCCGAGGTCAAGTCCCCTGGAGTGGTGTAACGGTCGGTGATCCTTCGTTGGGTTAGGCGCTGAGTGCGAGGACTGGGTCGGTGTTCACCTCCGTTGTGGTGTCGGTGACCGGGGTGAGGCGGCAGCGGGCGAGGATTTCGAGGCCGAGGTAGCGGCGGCCTTCGGCCCATTCGTCGGTCTGCTCGGCCAGGACAGCGCCGACGTGGCGCGCGATCGCGTCGTGGTTCGGGAAGATGCCGACGGCGTCGGTGCGGCGGCGGATCTGGTTTGTTGAGCCGTTCGGACGGGTTGTTGGACCAGACCTGGGACCAGACGTCCTTGGGGAAGGTGGTGAACGCAAGGATGTCCGCCCGCGCCTCGGCCAGATGCTCTGCCACCGCGGGCAGCTTGCCGCTGACGTATTCGAGCAGCCGGTCGAACTGGGCACGCACCGCGGCGGTGTCGGGCTGGTCGTAGACCGAGTGCAGCATCGCCTTGACCGCGGGCCACATGCTCTTCGGGCAGATGCTCATCAGGTTCGCGGCGTAGTGGGTGCGGCAGCGTTGCCAGACC
>NZ_ML142879.1:31096-31395 GCF_004138495.1 Phytoactinopolyspora endophytica | reverse complement strand
GTCCCCGTTGACCCCGGTAGCGATCAGGACCACGGCGTTCACGACCCGTCCACCCTCGCGCACTTTCATCGTCAGCGCGTCCGCGGCCACGAACGTGAACACCCCCCGCGGCATCCAGCGGCCGGTGCCGGAACTGCTCGACGTGCTCGTCCAGGTCCGCGGCCATGCGGGAGACCTGCGACTTGGACAGGGAGTTGATGCCGAGGGTCTTGACCAGCTTGTCCATGCGGCGTGTCGAGACTCCGGCGAGGTAGCAGTCAGCGACCACGGTGATCAGCGCGGACTCGGCTCGCTTGCGT
>NZ_ML142879.1:30825-31076 GCF_004138495.1 Phytoactinopolyspora endophytica | reverse complement strand
CGGAACTGCGACGTCGACGGTCCCGACCCGGGTGTCCAGATCGCGGTGCCGGTAGCCGTTGCGCTGCGCCGTGCGGCCCGGCGAGCGCTGGCCCCACTCCGCCCCGACGACCGCGTCGGCATCCGCGCTGAGCAGGGTGTTGATCACCGTCTGCAACAACTGCCGCATCAGATCAGGCGAGGCTTCGGACAGTGCCTGGCCAAGCAGGCCGGCAGGGTCGACAATATGAGGTGCGGTCATCGTGATGCTCC
>NZ_ML142879.1:25977-30815 GCF_004138495.1 Phytoactinopolyspora endophytica | reverse complement strand
CTCGAAAGGATCACGCGGTGGCCGCACTTCGTCACGTCAACACGACGAGCAGCGACCGCGCTACACCACTATGAGGGACTCAACTAAGCCCGAGGGCCGGGACTGTACTACGAACCAGAACAACGTTCTTATGCATTCGCGACAAAGTAACGTTCGTGCTCAGCAAGCGGACTCCACAAGAAGTCCGCGCAACGAATATCCGACTCAGCGACTCACGGGCATAACCGTCGCAAACGGAGCCGGTTCGGCAAGCGAGACCGCCCACTCAGCGGCGGTCAGCGGATTGATCATGGCAGCTACCCGGCTCATCGCTGTAAGCTCCATGCCGACGCGGGAAGTCGTCAAGATCCACGACGACGCAAAGTGGGTGGCTATCGACGCCTCGAGACATATTATCTTGGCTGGTCGGCGGAATAGTTCCTCCTTCTACACTAGTGCCCTTAGGCATACGGATCCCGAACCGCCTACGAGTCTCTTTCTCCACCTCATCGACCAGTCGCTCTCCGAGTTCAAGGCTTTCAAGCAGGCGTTCGGCAACGTGGTTGGTGAGGAAAACCCGCGCACGATCGGATCCACCGGCCTGAAACAGCTCGGCGGCTCGTCGCTCGACCTCGGCACGCTCGTCGAGCAGGGCGCGCTCAAAGTCCTCCAATTCGGACGTCACCCGCCTGTAAAACACCTGCGGGTTCTCGCTTGTGTGGTACATGAGTCGCTTGAACGTGCGGGTCGCGTAACGGGTGGCCTCCAGCGCAGCGTAGTCCGGATGGAGGGGATGCGAGTGGGCGCCTTTGGTCATGTAACGATGCTGTTTGAACTCCGCCGGCACATCCTCTGTGCCGATCGGAATGGGAACATACGGCGTCGTGACTGCACTGGTAACGGCTAGCCATAGCGTCTGCAATTCGGGATGGACGTCAGGGCGAAGATGTGCTACCTGTCCGTAGCCGGCCAAATCGTTCGACCAGCGCGGGTCGCGCACGAGTGCAAGCATGTCGTCGAGGCTTACGGGAGACAACGCGCGCAGTTCCTGTTCGCGTTCCCCGGGCAGCATCCACGCGACGAAGTCGCTCATATCCCAATCGCCGCCTGCGCCCGGAAAGGAACGTCCGTACACGTCCTGGAGGTTGAACGGCTTACCGGCCATCGGATCCCACCAGCCTTGCTCAATCGCGAAGTCAACCAAATGATCGGCACCGAGATAATCGGGCTCGACCGTGAAGTCGACCGGGAAGTCTTGGATATAGCCGGGGTAAGATACGCGTACCTCATCTGAGCCCAACCGTTCCGCGGCCCACAGGCCTTGGCCGCCCGCGTAATTGATAAACACCCACCCTTCGTTCTTGTCAGCAAATAGGTGCGAGTTGCCGCCGTAGGTCGTGTATCCGTGCTCATCAATAAGACGCCCGACGATTTCCACGGCTTCGCGCGCAGTGGTGGCGCGCTCCATGGCAAGGCGGGCGAGATCGCTGTAGTTGGGGCCAGTCTGAGGCTTCGGGGTCATTCCGACAAGTTCGGGACGCGACGGCGACCAACTATCACGGGCAGCTACTCCGTGCTCATTGAGGCCACCGTTGGTAAGGGGCGCCGGGAACCCTGAGTCATTCGCATAGTTAGAGGTGATGTACTTGAACGTCTCTTCTGCCTGCGGAATCTCGATGAGCTCGCCAGGCATCCGGGCGGTCTCGGTCCCACCGACAGGGACAGTCGTGCCCACGGCGTGACGCTGCCGAGGCACGATCTCTAGCCAGTGGCTTGACGGCTCGTGACCAAATCCACCGAGTAGTGTTGAACCATCCCTAGTCAGTTCATGACCGACGTAGAACGCGATACTCATCCATACCTCCATGACCAGTACAGTTTGCTTGCACGATATCTAACGAGGCTTCACCGCGAATAGTCGAACGTTTAAAGTCAATCATCCTGATAATTTCAACGGCCGGTGCTGTCAGTGCACGACTGATACGACTTAAAGAAGTTGGCTTATGGAGCGTGAGGTCTAGGCAGTATTACTTGCAGTCATGTCGAGCCGTATGATAGGCTAGAATCGATGTCTATTCTAACTGCAAATATAGCTCCGATCTCGTACATATGTCAAGCCATCGAAGCACGAGCTGTGAGTCAGCCTATCGCCGCGTGGCGTTAACGGCGAAGGGTTTCTGCATCTGTGATGGCTAGCGTCCTGTAATACAGGACTCTTTGCGCAAACACTGGTTCACACGAACTTCTGAATGACGAACTAGATTAGGTAAATTCGGGGTCTTGTGTGCAATGGTAGTCCTGTGGGCCCGACAGGCCGGCAGGCCCAATTGTTCCCAGCTCGAGTGATCCCGTCGCCTGCGCAGAGAACCTCTCTATGCCCGCGACTCCGTCATGTTTCCGATATGATCGGATTGAAGGGCTTGGTGATTAGTGCTCTGGCCGTAGGTCGTGATCTTGGTCGTGTCGGTCTATTATGCCCCAGCGTCCGCGGCAGCTGGGCGATGTCTTGTGGGCCAGCTCTGTCCATGGTGAGGGCTGGTGACATGTGGGGCACAACCTCTTACGAGCGGCGTTGCCCGTTGAGTCGGCGGACGTGGCGGCAGTCGCGGACGACGTGGGCAGTGTGCGGGAACGCGCACGCGTCAGTGTCCTACTTCCCGTGTTCGCCTCATCGTCGTCGGTGTTGACCAGACAGACGCGGACGATGCGTTCCTCGGTGCTGCTATGCCCGGGCGCTCGTCCCGATACTCGGGGCGAAGTCGTCGGCCGGGTGTTGAGGGCCAGCAGCAGAACAACCAACCGGCGCGATTCATATGCTACCTGCGCGGCGTTCGGCAAGCCGTCGAGCCGGAGGGCCTTGACCGGATTCCACCGACGTGACCTGCTCCGCCGAGTATCGTCGCGTGAGGCCAGCCCCGGCAGCCCGGCATCGCGAGGGTTACCTAGACCGCCTGCGGGGAGATCGGTGCGCCCTGGGTGGTGGTGAGCGCGTCGGCGATCGCGTTGACCGTGCGGTCTTGCGCGCGCAGGGCAAGGACGTTCTGTCGGATCTGGTCTGTGGCCTTTCGCGCGCCCCTCAGCCTCGCTTGACATCGGTGAAACGATCCAACTCCCGGGAACGCACCATGGTGGCCATCTGATGCGCGCTCGCCGTGGAGTACCCGAAGCTATCGGCCATCTCGGATGCGGAAACCTCGTAAGCCATGCACGCGCGGATGACATCGCAGCGACGTATGCCCGCACGCCGTCAAGGAAGTACTCCGTCCCCCGACATCGACACAACTTCCGCATTATCATAAATTGACTATAGACCTATTCCACTCAACTGTGGAAGGTTGACCGGCAATACGCCGATAGAGAAGCAGGCCACAGCCAAACACGCAACGGTGTACTGGCGGGGTACGCAGAAGTCATACCAGCTAGTGGAAGATCATCCCAGAATGATCAGTTGAGGTGCCGATCATTTGTCCTGCTCAACGCACTTCGCATTACGCGGAGCGAGTCCAAGATCGCCTCCCGAATCGGGTTTAACCTCCGCCGCTTAAGGATGACGGCGGAGGTTAAACGGTATGCTACGGAGCTTTCTTAGGACCACTCTTCACTCAAAGACACTTTCACGCCGAGATCATTGTGAATAGAGGATAGCCAGGTATCCGCCCTTGGTGGCATCCCACGTTCGCGCATTGAATGGTGGATCTACGAAGCGAAATTTTTCGATCTTTCCCGTGGGTGTCTTCGGCATTGTCGTGACGAACTCGAGGTACCGCGGCACTTGAAACCGGGCCAGGTTAGTCTCGCAGAACAGAAGCAGTTCTTCGGGCGTCAGCGTCATGCCTTCGCGCAGTTTGACAACCGCCTTTATGTCGTCTTCCGTTAGTTCGGAAGGCACAGCAACGACGGCGCACTCTGCCACGACAGGATGGGCGAGAATGGCCTCCTCGAGGTCAATGGCCGAGATATTCTCTCCCCGCCTTCTGATCACCTCCTTCCGCCGCCCAATGAAGTAGACATTGCCCCTATCGTCCGTCTTGGCCAAGTCACCCGTATGAAACCAAAGGTTGGCGATGACCTCTACCGTCGCGTCTGGAGATCCGTAATATCCCGAGAACATTGTGTGGGCGTGTCGTGGTCGAACGAGCAGTTCTCCGACTTCCCCAGGTCCGAGCGGATCGTCATTGTCATCCACGATGCGAATCTCGAACTCCGGCCGCACCGTGCCACACGAGCCCTTTATTCTCGGCGAATCGAAGCGTTGAACAATCGGGATGTTGGCCTCTGTTGACCCGTACAGTTCTACAACCTGCAGATCGAAGCGTTGTTCGAACTGCTCAACCCAATCCGGGACCGGGACACCCCAAGCCAGCCGCACAGGATTGTTAGCGTCGTCATCTCGAGGCTCGGCCTTGTCCAGAATGGAGAGCGTGGCGCCCATGAAGTCGAACACAGTCGCGCCGACCTTCTCGATCTCGTTCCAGAACCCCGAAGCTGAGAACCGGCGCGCGACGGCCGCGGCTGCGCCCGTGAGAAGCGACGGCACTACCGTCAACGCGGTCGCGTCCACGTGGAACAATGGAAATGGACAATACAACACGTCATCGCGTACCAGTCCGAGGTCGCGTATCGCGATGGCTGCTTGCGACAGAAAATAGCGATGCGGCAGCATGCACGCTTTGCTTCTGCCCGTAGTTCCGGATGTGTAGAGCATGGCCGCCACATCCCCGGGCCTGACTTGTGCGGGGGGCGCTCCGTCGTGGGCGTAGAGTTCTTCGAGAGATCCGACTGCGCCTTCTGCCACCGCACGACATGCCTTATCGTCGTTGACGATAAGGAGCGGCGAAGCTGGACAGTGCTCGAGCGCT
>NZ_ML142879.1:20355-25946 GCF_004138495.1 Phytoactinopolyspora endophytica | reverse complement strand
AAGTGCAGGAAGGAGTTCGTCGTCGCAAATCACTACTGCAGGTTCGGTGATGCTGAGTGCGTGCGCGAGCCCACGATGTCGGAACCCAGTGTTAATAGGAACCCAAATCGCGCCAAGATAATTTGTCGCCAGCCACGTCTGGACGCATGCGATGGAGTTACGCATAAGGACTGCCACGCGATCGCCGCTGCTGATGTGTATCTTCTCACGCAGACCAAGGGCGAGTCGTCGAACGTCGTAATCGAACTGACCGAATGTAACGTTGCGCCCGTCCATCTTTAGAAAGACACGCTCGTCCCAATGAGTCGCCGCCAGCTGGAGCGCAGCGTTGAGAGAGTCAATTTGCAGAAACACGGACCAATTCCTTACCTTTTGATGCGAATCGTCGAAAGATTGTTTCGTATAACGACAGGCGCCGCTTGGAGTGGGTTCTCTCCCCATAGCGTCGACCGGACGCCAATTGGCGGATTGTCAGGAGGCTCAGTTGACATGGAACTTCTCGACATGGCGTTCAACAAGCTGACATTCGTCAATTGTATGGAGCTTCTCGGAAGCGCCCATAGATCTGGCAAACTGGGCTTGGCAAGTTCGAGAGCGAGGGGTATACTCGAAATGTTGATATCGCAGATCATTCTTAATTGCTGCTAAGTGCGAACCACTGGGCTGCCGTGCGTTGACGACGAGATTGTTCTTAACACTACGGTCAGCATTTCGGATAAGTTCGAATATCCACGCCATGAGGCCCAAGTCTCCCGCCGAGGCCTTGCATTCTGCAGAGGACGGTTTCTGGCCACTAGTATGCTGGGTCAAGGCCAGCCCGTAGGCTTTTCCCAAGGCTATTTGAAGGCCGTGGAGGAAGGGGCGGAGCTGATGCATGCGTGATGAGGAGAGCAATAGGAAGCGGTCGATACAGGATGGCTCGAAGGGTTCAGACTGGCTTAGTCCCTTCGGTAATCGTCGAAACCATCACTCCGGTGTACGGCAGCCGCGAGACTTTCAACTGCTGCGAGGCCGCGGTCAGTATAAGGCACGGTTCCGTCATGTTTGGGATATGATCGGATGGCGGCGGGTCTTGTCTGTTTGAGGATGACACGCTCAAATTATGGCGTGTTTCGTATGTCGTGCACGCCCCGTAATGATCAAAGCTCGTACACTCGATCGTGGCGAAGGAGTTGTGCCCGTGTCGCCTTCTTGTCCTGAAGCTGCTGCTGTCGGCGGCCGAACACCGCGGTTGAGATGTTGTCCGTCCATCTCGCGCAAGTCGCCAATGCGTGAATATCTGACGTTGGTGCCGGATCACCGTTTGAGGAAGGGATGCCGTTAGCTGTTCTGTCCACGTAGGTTGGGTACGAGGTCGGCTGGTGACTTGCCGCCGAGCGCGGTGTGACCGCGGTGGTGATTTGTAGGTGTGGAGCCACTCGGTGAACAGTGCTGCGCGTTCGGCGTCGCAGGTGTAGGGCCGGGCGTAGGCCCACTCCTCGAGGGCGGCGCGGTTGAACCGCTCCACCTTCGCGTTGGTCTGCGGCCGATACGGCCTGGTCCGCTTGTGCTTGATATTCTCGCCCAGGGTCGTGGCGAACAGTTTGGAGCGGTAGCAAGCGCCGTTGTCGGTGAGCACTCGCTGAACCGTGATCCCAACGGAGTTGAAATAGGTGTTCGCCCGCTGCCAGAACGCTGCCGCGGTCTCCTTCTTCTCGTCTTCGAGGAGTTCGCTGTAGGCGAGCCGGGTGCAGTCGTCGACGGCATTGTGGATGTACCAGTAGCCGATCTTGCCGCGCTTAGTGTTCTTCTGGCCGGCTGCACGGCCCAGCACCTTGTGACCGCCGCCGTCGGGGATCCGGCCGAGCTTCTTGATGTCGACGTGGACCAGGTCGCCTGGTGCTTCGTGGACGTAGGAGTTCGCCTTCTTCGGCGACCGCTTGATCCGCATCCCGGTCGCGGGGTCGGTCCACGCCAGCCGCGTGCAACCGTAGCGGAGCAGAATCTTGTGCACCGTCGAGACCGCCATCCGCAGCCGATAGGCAATCCGGGCAGGCCCCCACCGTCGGCAGACCCGCAACCCGACCACACGACGCTCGACCCGAGTCGGTGTCCGTCGCGGCGAGGTCCTCGGACGCGAGGGTCGATCAGCCATGCCGTCCCGGCCGTGCTCGCGGTAGCGCTCGACCCAGCGCTTGGCCGTGGTGACTGAGCAGTTCCAGCGTTATGCGGCGCGGCGCAGCGGCCAGCCCTTGTCTACGACGAGCTGGGCCAGACGCAGACGACCAGCAGGGGTCAGTTGAGCGTTAGCGTGGGACACGAAGACCTCCGGTTGTGAGATGCGAATGCTTGGTCGCTTCACACCTCACCCGGAGGTCTTCGTCATCGTCCAGCAGGCACGCCGTACCTAACGTCCGTGGTCAGTACAGCTAGAGCAGCGGGAGAGGCAACACCGACGACGACATCAAGGGCCAGGGCGGCTCGTCTGGTGTAACAGACGTCGTCCGGATCCGCCTGACGCCGCCCGGGCGGCGGAACGTCTGGCCCCAGCCTGGATCATGGTAATCGGCGAGCCAGTCCAGAAACGCCGCATCCTCACTGCAAGTGGCGGGCAGCAGGGACAGGAACCGTCCACCCAACCGGTCGATATGCGCCATGTTATCCCGACTGGCGAGCTTGCAGTACACGACATGGAGAAGCCCTTCAGCGCGACACCAGGTGGTCCAAGTGTTGATATGCGATCGCGTCATCGCTTGTCTTGCTGCCCGGCGGTCAGTAGTAGATCGGCACCTCCGATTCCACGGTCACCGTGAGAATCCCGGCAGACTGCAACAGGTTCGGAAGATGGCTATTGTCGTGCTCTCGGGTGACCTTCACGGTGGTTTGCCGCTCAGAGATGCCCGTCCGCAGTCGCATAAGCGCCTGAGTCCCCAAGTCCCAGACTTCTTGACAAATTCCGTAGGACACCAGCCAGACACGAACTTGACTCCACGCCGGCGCCGCTCCTACGGCGAGTCTTCAAAGCCCACGGCCTGGTGGCATCATTTACAGTTAGCGCACAGGACATATGCCAGCGAAAGCCGCCTTCTGGACGGTGTAGCGTGAGCTCGTGCACTGTCTAACTAGAGAGGGTCGTCACGAAATCGACCAACTGCGAGATTTCGGCATTCTTTGGAGGAGTAGGTCGTGAGCTGGATAGATCTGTCACCCTGGGGCGCGGTCGAGCCTTTGCTACGTGCAGCGGGTAGCGGTTACGCTCAACTGCGAGAAACAGTAAGACAAGCGGGCTTGCAGTCCACTATGGACGTTGTCGTCAACGAACTACGGCTGCGCTATGATCCACCGCAGAACACCAAGCCTGTTAGCCTGCAGTTGGAAGTGACTTTCGACACAGAACGTGCAGGTCGTGTAATAACGTTCGATCACGCTGACCTAGTGGTGGAACCTGGCTGGACAAATTCACCCGCGGCTTGGCTCCGGTTCGATATTATCGACTTGTTGGAGAGCCTTTTCGGGCCATTCAAGGTTCGCCGTCACGCCAGTCTTGAAGTTGCCCGATCAGATCACAAGGCAATGCACTCCTCTACAGCCAGCGGGACAACGGCTGCGGACTACGAACAAGTAGGCAAATTAATACATTCCCTTCTCGACGCATGTCTCGCGAAACCTGACGATTTGGGTGAGCTTTCCGTTCGTTTCGGCTCAGATAAAGAGACGTTCCATAGATATATGCGACACTACGAACAACACTTCGCTCGGTTCCGGAACCAACCGATTCGCTTGCTGGAGATCGGTATCGGCGGGGGCCGTGATGCCTATATCGGTGGGGGGTCGCTACTCATGTGGCAGCGCTACTTTAAGCGCGGCCTAGTGTACGGATTGGATCTTTTTAATAAGCCCAATGTACACGGCCCTCGCATACGTACAGTGCGCGGGGATCAAAATGACCACGAATTCTTAGACAACTTGGGGCTCCAGTTTGGGCCATTCGACGTCATAATCGACGACGGCAGCCATATCAACGAGCATATAATGACGTCTATTTCCGGGCTGTTCCCATACGTCCGCTCCGGAGGCTTTTATGTCATCGAGGATCTCTGCTTCGCGTACTGGTCTGCCTGGAACCGATACGGCGACGATGCCGAGGCCGAGATGACCTCTATCGACATGATAAAGTCCCTGATTGACGGGTTACATCATCAGGAGGCGAAGGCGGGGCTGAGTTACACGCCATCGTATATGGACCTAAATGTTGCGGGAATGCACGTATATCACAATATAGTAATGCTTGAAAAGGGGAGGAACTCCGACAGTCCTATCCTGCCGGTAGTCCAGTCTTGTTATTCGCCTGATGTCAAGCCATCAAACACTCAATGAAGTTGCCACCAAACGCGATTTGAAGAAACTTACACACCGGGACGCATCGCGAGTAGGGCAATGGTGACAGCGGGATAAGTTGTCGGGTCATTGCCCACCGCGATCTTTCGTGCTTCTGGCGAGCTTGTTTCGCTTGACGCGGTGCGCTTTGTTGATCTTACTTTCATGGCGTTCGGGGAGTCGTGTCGCCGTCTATCGGGTCGGTGACCGAGGGACCCGGTGGCGTCCTTACCATCGTTACTCGATCATGGCGGCTTGGCCGCCTCAAGCTAGTTGAGGGAAGAAACGTGCGGATTGGGTGCTCGACGATTACCTTCGGTCCTTTACCTTCCGAACAAGCGTTACAACGCATCGCGGACCTAGGCTTCACGGTGATCGACATCGCGGCCGTACCGGGTCATTTCGATCACGTGAATCTGCTCAACCCAGCCGTGGACGAAGTCGAGCGGATTGCTGCGTCCGTGCACCGCCACAGCTTCGACGTAGCCGGGGTGCAGTCTGTGCCGTGGTTACCCGATGCCATCGACGACCCAGATGAGCTACGCCGTAGGTATACCGTTGTTGCTAATGTTGCTCAGGCCGTCGGCGCCCGCGCATGGGTGGTCGATGCTGGCAGCGCTCAGGTAGGCCAAGTAGAGGGCCGCGACGAGGCCCTGAGCCGGTTCAAGCGCACCATCACAATGGCGGCGGAGCTTGCAGACCAGCGAGGGCTTCGCCTCGGAATCGAGGCTCCACACGCCGGAACACTGGCCGAAACGCTACCAGAGGTGGTGGAGTTGCTCGATTTCGTTGACCTGCCTGAACTCGGAGTTGATCTGGATACCAGCCACATGTTCAGCTCTGCCGCGTCGACGTCGGAACTGGTCAACGAGGTCGGCCACCGCGTCGCTCACGTGGCGCTGCGCGATGCGTCTTACGATGGCGGCTTCGGCGTACCGGGAGATGGCGACTTTGACTTCCTAGACTTCTTCGCCGCACTTGCCAAGGCCGGCTACACTGGTGACGCCATGTTGGAGCTAGAGCCTTCGCGCCAAGACGCCTCGGCTGACGATCGAGCCATGGACGCGGCGCGCGCACGCGAGTACCTAGAATCGCTACTGGCCTATGGCGGCCCTTCTGAGCCTTGATCCAGTCTGCCACGGACACAGAGAGGAGCATGATCGGCAGGTAGGGCCACTTGATTTGGTGCTGTATGGGAGATGAAGGTTTTGGCCCTTTTGGGGTCGCCCTGCGGG
>NZ_ML142879.1:14508-20326 GCF_004138495.1 Phytoactinopolyspora endophytica | reverse complement strand
GCTTCAAACCGCCACCTGCTGCGTTGGCTGAAGAATGTCGTTGGTGAGCGAGGTGGAAAGGCGCATTGGATGCGTCAGAGTAAGGGTCGGGAAATGGTGCGCAGCCTCGTTGTGCGCGTCATGGCGGGTCGCTGTTGAGGTTTCGTTAAGGCTAACGAAGTGGCGTCGAAACCAGGGCGGTGGATTGGGTTCTGACGTGAGCCTGGCCGGGGATCCCGCTGACTGGCCAGGTGGTGGTCGGCATGGAGACGAGGTGAGCCCAGTCTGCCGCTCCCGCACGGAAGGTGAGAAGGCGTGTCTCCGATACGGCCGTCGATGGTTGTGCGGTGAGAGGGAGTGTCCCAAGCGGGAAGTGCTCGTGAGGGTGACTCGGACTCCCACCCACTAGTGTCGGCAGCTATCGGAAGGTGTGCGACGTCGAGGAGGAGCCCGAGACGGTGCTGAGGTTACTGATGGGTTTCGGTCTTACTCTGCGCCCTCGTTGTCGGTGATGGATGGTGGTTCTGGGCCGTCGCCCGCCACTGAAGGTGTGGTCGTACTGCAACACCTTGACTGCTCGTAGGAGTACTTCGGCGAACGCGGCTTGCGGGGCCATTGCGCGACCTGACAGCTCGAACCTGGTGACTGCTTCACCGCCGCGACCAAGCGGCGCCTCGCGTTGTGACGCGAGCAGTCCGTCACTGAGACCGCATCGTCCAGGCTTCGACCTGATCCTTCTCGACGCCTTCCCGTAAATCTTCGCATACCTGCTGGTGACCTCGGCACAGATCTCGTCGACAATCCACTTCCCATGCCGTAGCAGCGTCACCGTTACGTAGGCATCCCTACGCGAGGGACGGAGCGCGCGTGTCGTGGGCATTTCGTGAGTCTCGTCGTACCGCCAGTTGACTCATGTCAAGATGCCCGCGTGTGGTGGTTCGTTGACTCATCGGGTTTTGCCCGCTGTGGAGGGGTGAGTTTTCGGCGGCTGAGGTAGACGGCGGTGGTCTTGGCTTTGGGTTGGATGGTGCCGCGTCGGCGGGCGAGTTCGATGAGGTTGGCTTGGATGTCGGTGATCTCGTGGCGTAATGCGATGAGGTCGGTGGCCTGCAGTAGTGTCTCGAGGCGGGTGCGGTCGTGCTGGTCGACGAGGTCGTCGTGCTGGTCGAACAGTCGCCGCATGGGCGTGGTGGCGGTGTCGTGCTGCTTGCGTACGATCGCACCGGTTCTGGTCTTGGAGATCAGTTTCTGCTGGGGCAGGAAGAGGTTGACCTGTAGGGACGTCGGCTGCCAGAGCTGGTTGAGCAGGGCGAGCTCGCGTCGGGTGTCGTAGCGGAAGTAGCCGACGCTGCGCCGCACGACGGACCAGTTCTTCTGTTCGACATGGGCCTGGTCGTTCTTGTTACTCGCTCGGCCACGGGTGAAGGTGATCTGCCGGGTCTGGCACCACCGGGCGAGGTGGTGGTTGATGAACTCCGAGCCGTTGTCGGAGTGGATCCCGGCGATGTGGAACGGGAACCGGAGCCAGAGCTCTTCCAGCACGGCCGCGACGATCCGCTCACCTTTGGACCGCACGGTGATCGCCTCGGTCCAGCCGGTGGCGACATCGGTCGCATCGAGGGTGAAGCAGAACTCGCCGTTGTTGTCGCCGCCCTCGTGGCCGACCAGGTCGATCTGCACGAACCCCGGCTCGGCCTCGTTCCACTCACGCCAGGTCTTCATCGGGATCGACGCCTTGAGCATCGAACCCGGACGAGTGTGAGCGATCGTCTTGCCGGCCACCAGCCCCACCCGGGCACCGGCCAGGCGACGATCGATCGTGGCTGGCGACTTCGCGAGAACCTGGGCGATCACCGCCGGATCCACTCCGTCGAGGTGGCCGTGACGGCCCAGGTTTGCCAGCACCTCCGGCAACGCCGGACGCAGCCGTTTCCCGGTCGGCCCGTCCAACACGGCCCAGCACCGAGTCAGCAACTCGACCGCGTCGGGGCCATAGACCCGAACCGGGACCCGCTCCTTCCGCGGCCGCGGGCCGTCACCGGCTCGGTCAGCCAGCGCCCGCCGGATCGCCTTGCGAGCGTGGTCGCGATGCCAGCCCGTCACCGCACAGACCGCATCCAAGATCGCCGACTTCTCAGACTTCGTCGCCTTCGGCCACCTCGCCAACTGAGCCTGCGTGATCTGCCGCCGGGGAGCCAACGTCAGCTCCATCCCCGATGCTCACACGCGGGCATCTTCGGATGAGTCAACGACTCCACCTACGCGGGCATCCAGGGTGAGTCAACGCGTACCGTTGACCACAGACGAGTCCGATGTGTAACATACTGAATAAAACTAGTGCTGCCTGAAAGATCCGAGGTAGGAACATCAAGTAGACTGGCCCATAGGGTGGACTGATCTCGGAAAGCCCGACTAACGCCTTCAGTCGGGGCCGATTGACGAGTACATGAGTCTTGGTCAGGTAGAGATCATGCCCAACTGGCACTGTCAGATGGGGTTTCTACTCAGGCAATATTGTGGTGCGTCGTGATGAGCCGGCCCCACTGAGAGCGCCGGTGCATCAGGATCGCACGTGCCCGAGCATTCGACCCGGAATTCCGTTCTGGACCAGCCACCTCCGCTCTTGACATCACTTTACTGGAACACAAGCGACCAATCTCTTGGAACGGCTGGAAAGACAAATTCTCTTTAGCCTATCTGTTTCGGGCACCCCGCGGGGACTGGAGGTCGTCATGTGTAGATGTTGTAGTTGTCAACTCGTCGTCGCCTGTCGGTGTGGGTCAGGTTCGGGTAGCTGTCAGGAGGCCCGGTAGCAGGCTGGCGGCTTGGGAGGGAACGGCCGACGTCTAAGCCCAGTGTCGAAAGCCACTTTGGTGGGAGCGACTGAGCGGGTCCGTAGCGTGAAGCGAAGCCTGCGGCGTCGTTAGAGGTCTTGCCTTGTTTGGTGTGGGTGCTGGGAGTGCCGAGCGTCTCGAAATCGGGGTGAAGGCCATGGAAGCGGCGAAGATCCTGGATGTGCAGCCGTGAAGGACGCCCCGGCATATGGGGCTCGGAACGTTCAGATGGTGACGGCGGGAACTGGGGAGGCCCTTCCCGGTGACCTGCGGTGAGTTGTCGCCGGAGACTCGTGCCCTATAACCGACGATCTTGGGAAGTGGGCAGCGTGCAGGGTAGGCGTCGGAGGCGACCGTAGTACTGCTTGAGCCGAGCGGACAACAGAACCGTCGTTGAGGGAAGGACCGCTGCTTCGTCGATGCGCAGAAGCCTGTGAAGGAAGGGGCCAGGGAGCGCCTCGTGCCAGTCCCGCCGCGAAGGGATCCGTGCTGATGGATCCGGTCCGTACGTTACAACATGCGCTCTGCCGAGCCGCCAAGGCTGATCCCGGGCGACGGTTCCATGTGCTACGAGACAAGTTCTTCCGGGGCATGTCTTGCGGCGGTGAACGACGTGGGTGAGTCGTGTGCGGGAGAACCGCACACGCAGTTCGACGCGGCGCGGGCTGGAACGGAACGTAAGCGCTACGTTGCCGCGCCAGCCCTCAATTCCCTCATGATCCATCTTTGACAAACGAGTCTGCACGGCGGTCGCAAGCGAAAAACTATCGAAGAATCCCAACTCGGGGAGAGAGCTGTTTGGCCATGTGTGCCCGAAACGTGAGATTCGCAGTACGGCTGAAAAGGGGAATGTGATGCTTTCTTACATTGCCCATCGGATTATCATCTCTGTGCCTGTACTTGCCGGAATTTTGACCATCTCGTTTGTTCTAGTTAGGATGATGCCCGGTGACCCAGTCCGGGCACTGATGAGTCCGGAAGAGATTGCTGCCTCGCCCGAATTTGTAGCGCGGCGCCGTGCCGAACTAGGGCTAGACGATCCGATACCCGTACAGTTCATTGCCTGGGTACGCGAAGTGTCCCAAGGAAACCTCGGCTACTCGTTTCGTCAGAGAGTGTCTGTCACGCAGATGATCGGTGACCGGCTCGGGCAATCCGTCCTGCTAGCGCTAACTGGCTTGATCATCGCACTGGTCGTCGGGATCATCATCGGTGTGCTCGCCGCATTGAAGCAAAACTCCTGGCTCGACTACCTATCGTCAGCGGGTAGCATGATCGCTGTCTCGATTCCGATATTCTTCCTTGGCCTTATCGCCATCTACGTGTTTGCCATCCGGCTCGGCGCCTTTCCAACCGGCGGGATGCGGACCCTGACAGCAGAGGGCACGTCCTTGGCCGATACTGCGCGCCATCTTGCGCTGCCCGCGGGAGTGCTTGCCGTCAATCTAATGGGGCCATACGTTCGGTACACCCGCCAGGGTATGCTTGAGGTGCTACGACAAGACTATTTGGTTACGGCTAAGGCTAAGGGCGTGCCGCAACTAAGCATAGCAGTCACACACGCACTGCGAAACGCTCTGCTTCCGCTAACGACGGTCATTGCGTTGCAGATCCCGTTCTTACTTACTGGTCTCGTGATCATCGAAGTGATCTTTTCGTGGCCAGGACTCGGCCACCTGATGTTCACCGCTATCGGTGGCCGAGACTATCCAGTCATCGTCGCGATGGTATTCATGAGCGCTGTCCTCGTAATGGTGTTCAATCTGCTAGCCGATCTGTTGGCCGCGGTACTTGATCCAAGGATTCGAATATGAACCGTGAGGAGAGTTTAGCAACAATGATCGGCTTGCAATCCACCGGGTTGCCCGAGCCGCAAGACGTCGTGCAGGGTGCAGAGTCAAGTGCGAGGAGCCATACCGACATTCTTCCCTCGTCGCCACGGTGGTTGACTGTCAGGCGATTTCTTCGCCACCGCTTGGCTATGTGTAGCATTGCGTTCATCGGCGTCCTAGCGGTGTTAGCTATTCTTGCCCCAATCATCGCACCGCATGATCCCAATTCGATAAGTACCTCTGCCGTACGCGCAGCGCCAAGTGCAGAACACTTGTTCGGTACGGACGCCGTCGGACGAGATGTTCTTAGCCGACTGCTTTTCGGTGCCCGGGTTTCTCTCACCGTAGGCGTGGCCGCTGCAGTCTCAGCCGCGGTTATTGGAACCAGCTTCGGTCTGCTCGCAGGCCTGTTTGGCGGCTGGGTAGACGCTGTCATAATGCGTCTGGTTGATATTGTCCTATCGTTTCCCTCTCTGCTCGTAATACTCTTACTGGTCACCATTCTTGGACCCAGTATCGTTACAATTATCGTCGTCATCGCGTTGTTCGAGTGGCCTCTGTCATGCCGTATCGTGAGACAGGTATCCTTGTCTACGAAAGAGCTTGACTTTGTCCTCGCCGCGCGGGCCGTTGGTGCACGCCAACTGGGAATCATGTACCGACACATGATCACTTCAGTACTGCCACCGCTCACGGTCACGATCACCCTAATGTGTGCGGCAGCGATCCTACTTGAAGCGGCTCTGTCCTTCCTAGGCCTAGGCGTACGACCACCGCAGGCAACATGGGGAGCGATGCTGCAAGCAGCACAGTCTTTGACTGTGCTGCAGCAGATGCCGTGGCTCTGGATCCCGCCAGGGCTTGCTATCGCGGGTACCGTGCTGGCGATCAATTTCATCGGTGACGGTCTGCGTGATGCCTTTGACCCAAGGCAGCGGTCATGATGGCGTGGGGGAGCTAGGTGTTTCCCGGTGTCAAAGGCGGCAACGGCTCCCATTTAGTCCACACACAGCGCCATGGGCAAGTTGCTCTGGAAACAGAAGGGTGTCGATGTAGTTGCGATTAAGCTCCGATCAGCAACTCGGCAGCGAATCCTGCGGGAATCAGTTGTGCTGGCAGTGAAGCCGAAGACATGCCAGATTTGGGTGGGCTGTGGTCGCGATGCCCCTATTG
>NZ_ML142879.1:4595-14468 GCF_004138495.1 Phytoactinopolyspora endophytica | reverse complement strand
CGTGATAGAGACTCTCACGTTCGCTCTTCGCTACGGACTGTTCGGCCGCTGGGCCGAACAGTCCGTAGCGAAGGTGTGGTAAAATGAACAAAGCATGAACAGGATCGGTTCACAGAGACCGAGGTTATGGATGGCTATCGCGGCTGCCACACTCACGACAACACACTGGACCTTCAGGCCAGTTCCTCACCGACTCGGTGCGTGGGCTTTCTGGTAGCAGATACCGGTCCGGCTGAACGACGCGCACACATCTCATACTTTGATCTATTTATTAAATTGCTATAATCGTATTCCTGCGTTGCGCGCTTACGATGAGTTGCCGCAAACGACTGGGGGCACTTGCCGTGATCTGGCACAAGTTCGGGCGAACTCGGCCCTAGAGTTCGACTGACCTTGAAAGTAGCTTCGACTGGTTCGTTTCCTATCGAGATCTCTTGGACAAATAACGTGACAAGCTGCCATACTTGTCTCGTCACTCACGAACTGCTCATGTTGAGAAATTGGGAACGAGAACCCTAAACTTGTGCCAATTGGACCTAAGAGCTTAGTCGGCGAGAAGTATCTTTGTCCTATCGCTCTCGTCGTTGTTGACTGGCCCGTCACATGGCCGAAGCCCACGAAATTGCAAGTGGAAGCCTTTCCCATCTCTATCAAAGAACTGGCTCGGTTCATGGCGCCTGTGGATTACGTAGACACTAGGCATCCGTTAATGCGACGTTTTACTGCGATTGTGCGAATCGGATTCGGTCCCTTTATGCTCGCTGTAAGGCTGTGCGGGCAGGGGAGGAGAAGAATTTCATGTTTATGCGTGCGAGAGATCTTTGTGTTGCCACCTCTTGCAGCCTAGGGCTAATTTTGGCTGCATGTGGCGTCGTCGGCGACGACGACGATGATACCGATCGATCTGACACCGAAGCGAGTAATGCCGTGTTGGAAGTGCAACATCCGATCGAGCCCCCGAATCTGTTCCCATATGTCCCGCATGGGGGAAAATGGCATATATATAACGCAATCTTAACAAGGATCATCGAGATTGACGACGCGGGTGAGCTCTATTCTCCAATACTTGAGTCTTGGGATATATCGGGAGATGCGAAGACTATAACACTAGGATTGCGCCCAGACGTCGAATGGACCGATGGGACTCCGATGACGTCGGCAGACGTGATTATGTCGCTTACTAACATACTTGATGGGAATCTTTATCCGTATTTGGGAACAGTGATAGGGGAGGTTGTGGGCCAGGCGGAGTTCAACGACGGTAAGGCTCAAGAAATAGCGGGCTTGTCCGCGCGCGATGAGCGCACCATTGTCGTAGAACTCGAGTCGCCAAGCCCGGGCTGGCTGCGTAAGCTTGCCACAGTCTTCGACGCTTTTGTCCTTCCAGCGCATATCCTCAGCAATATTGAGGGTGATCAACTCGAGGAACACGACTATTTCGAGAATTTTCCCGTGACTAGTGGTCCGTATCGGTTCGTAGAATGGGTACCTGGACAGCATATTGAGCTGGAGCGGAACGACCAATGGTATCTTGGCGAAGTAGGCTTCGAACGTGTGTTCTTCAAGTTCATGGCAGCGGACGCTGCCGAAGCACAACTGGAAGCCGGTGAAGTACAGTTTATTATGGAGCCTTCTGCCGCCGACGTGGAGCGTATCGGTTCACTGGAGGGTATCGAGGTTGCCTCAACTCCCCAAAGTGCGATCATTGCATGGTATTTGAGGCCCAATGATCCGCTGCTCGACAAGAGGGTTAGGCAAGCGATGGTATATGCTATCGATCGTGAAGCGATATGCCGAGACATCTTGAACGGATATTGCACAGTTCCAACAGCGAATATACCCTCGAATATTCCGAATTGGGCTATGCCGACGACAGATGTGCTCGAGTATGCGTTTGATCCAGCTCGGGCTCGCGAGCTCCTTAAAGAAGCCGAGTGGGATCCGAATACAGAGTTGACACTTCTGGCTTGGGAGGCGCCTGATAGTGAGCTGGCCGCTGTGCTGACGGTGGCGCAAGATCAGTTGGCTGATGTCGGAATTAATTGGACTATAGAGTATCTGGACGTACCTACGTTCAATGAGAGGGTCGAGCAAGAGCCTCAGTCGTTCGACGGACTGATCGAGGGCTTTGCCGAAGATGCGGACGTTGACCCAGATTTCGTAACCAATAGATTGTCTTGCGACACTCATTTTCCATCTGGCGCAAATTATGGGCATTATTGCAATGCCGAACTAGACGAGTTGCTTGCCGCCGGGCGTACGGAGCCAAATGAGGAGATAAGGGCGGAGATTTATCAGGATGCATTTCGATTAACTAATAGTGAGGTCCCGGCGATCCTCCTCTATCAGGAGGAAATGGTTGTGGCTTACGACGCGCGGCTAACGGGCGTCGTAGCGGGTCAGCGTTATGGTTCCATCTTCTCGGGCATCGGCGAGTGGCGTTGGGAAGAATGATTAGAGCGTTTTAAAGACTGGGTGAATAATGGCCCCCGAGCGGAGGCCAAAGCAGCGAGGCGAGTGCGTGCACCGATGTAAGGGGATCCTTCGTCGCTTGGCTCGCCTCAGAGCCTCGCGCGCACCTTTCGCGGCACCTCTAGTTTGGCTTGGCACCACTCAATGACCTTTGCGTGAGATGTTGTTACAGGTGACGTAGAGCGTGCCATGCGGGAGGCGATGCCGGAATTGACGTAGGAAGGAGCGGAATTGTTGCCAGCGCTCGGGCGCCGGAACCGGTAGAACACGTGCCTGGAGGCTAGGTCCCAATGCGGCGAACAGGTGCCGCACACTGGCGGTGTGGCGTGTACGTCGGCCGCGGCCGCGTCCCGATTGCTCGAGTGGGTACCAGCCGCGACCAGGCGGTGGGTGCAGGTTGAGCGGGCCGAGTTCGTTCGGGCGGATCACCCGTCCTTCGACCGGTGCTTGGTCGTACAGATCAAGGAATGCGCTGCATCTTCGACACGAACTATGGGTCGTTACTGGCTTTCCAAGTGTTTGGCGCCCGCCAGCCGATACCTGCCTTGCGAAGTTATTACCCGCACCCTCTCGATGCTGACTGTGAGACCCGGCGGGCCCCGGACAGGTGCTCCGCAGGCCTGGACAAGCTCCAGGTCGTGAATGGGCGATCAAGTAAGTGGCTGCCGGGTCTTGGGGCCGCCGGGCAGACGAGCTGGGGCGGCGACGCGCCGGACATCGCTGCAGTGTCAGACGCGCTGCATCCCTGAAACGACACCAACACGATTCCCGCGCAATGCAATCGACACCACCTGCGTCGACAGCCTCGTGACATAGCGGCAGCAGAAGGCGCCGACACGATTGCGAAGTTACAGTATCGCTGAATCTATCAAACGCGACGTGTTGACAGCTGGACGATCTGAGGTATGCTGGTTGTTCCAAATATAGCATAGAAACGTAAGAAGCAGATCTTGTTGGCGAGTTTTTGGTCAAGGCAGTTTAATACGTGCACCGGCTGGCGAAACGGTGAATACGTTGGCCTTCAGCCTCGCTACTTGGACGAGGCGTGTTGAGTGACTGCCTTGAGAGCAGTTAATCACTTACCATTGAGTCTCGAATATTTCGTATATGTGGCGGCACGTGGAAAGGTCACGTGAGTCAACCATCAATAACCTCGCAGCCGGTTACGTGACGTGATCAACTAGTCGATCGACGTGGCGAGACGCGGTGTCCGTGGCGAGTTATGCCCTGATGAGTTTCGCGATGTCGAAGGAGTGGGACCTGGAAGCTGGTAGAGCGTGGCGCGTTCGCACCGACGCTGCCGGCCTCGACTTGGGGTGTCCTTGAGGAACAACGACGTCGTAAGCTTCGGTATTGAGTGGTTCGAAGACAGCAGTGCCGGGCCGCATCGATCGAGTTGTCGGGGTGTCACAACTATTTTGCTTATCCAGTAATCCAGCCTCGGACGGAGCAAGACTCCGGCAAGACGTCAAGACCAAGAAGGATTTGGTGTGTCGATCTGTGAACGTTGAGCCGCAATCGTATCGAGGTCCGTTGACGGTGACCGTCCGCCATTCGTAGGAATTACAGTTGTGAAGATAAGAATTTTTAAGCTTCTCCAAGCACTGCCGAAAGCGTCGCAGCGACAAACAGTCCTTGAATTTCGGATGATTCGCTACTGTCCACATATTTGTCTGCGGGTGCCTCACGAGAACGAGACTCGGTGATCTGGAAATGGCGTCGGATATGGGTAGCGGTGCTTTAGTGGAGACACAGGGCGAGCGTCTGGGATTGATTGAGAATGCTAGAGCCTGGCTGTGCACCTTGCCTGTCGAGAATGTGCGCACCGATGCCGTCCAGGAGTTTACTAAACAAGAAACGATCTTCGTCGAGATCAATACAGCGACGGGAGTACAAGGTATTGGCTATAGTTATACGATTGGGACTGGCGGAGCTGCCGTTCTTAGCTTGTTGCGATCAGTCTTGTTAGATGTACTTATAGGCCTAGACGCAGATCGTCCCGAGGCCGTCTGGAGGATGTTGTGTTCGGCCACGCGGGCGACAATGGTGGGACCAGTCACGTCATTGGCGCTGGCGGCGGTCGACACGGCGGTTTGGGACGCGCGGTGCAAAGCGTCGGGTCAACCGCTATGGATCGCCGCTGGTGGTGCCCGATCCCAAGTTCCTCTGTACGACACGGAAGGTGGCTGGCTGCACCTGTCCACTGAGGAGTTGGTGGAGCGGGCGCTCAATGCTCGTGAGACAGGGTGGCCTGGGATTAAGGTCAAGGTTGGTAAGCCTCGTGCCAGCGATGACGCAAAACGGCTCGGTGCTGTCCGCGACGCCGTTGGCGACGGGATGGATGTTATGATTGACGCCAATCAGTCGCTGACAAGGGCCGAGGCTGTCCGTCGTGCCGCGGCGTTCGCAGACTTCGACATCTTCTGGTTTGAGGAACCCCTTCCTGCGGACGACGTGACGGGACATCAGCGCTTGGCGCAAACCACGACTATTCCCGTGGCAGTTGGCGAGAGTATATACTCCGTATCTAAATTCCGAGAATTTCTTCAAGTGGGTGCGGCAGAAATTGTCCAGGTCGATGTGGCTCGCATCGGCGGAATTACGCCTTGGTTGAAAGTAGCCCACCTTGCGGAGGCGTATAACGTTGACGTGGCTCCGCACTTTCTGATGGAGTTGCATGTCTCGCTGGCGTGTGCAGTTCCCAATGCTCTTTACGTTGAGCACATTCCACAGCTACGAGCCGTAACCGACGATGAGATTGCGGTCGTGGAAGGACATGCTTTTCCGCCTTCAAACCCGGGGCTGGGCATTTCGTGGGACCGAAAGGCGGTGGATCGTCTGCGGGTCGCGTGAACGAAGTGCCTTAAAGAGGCTAATCCGCGAACTTTGCCAACTCGCCAAATTCTTCGAGCGACTCCGGGCCAGTTCTTCTTGCGGTCGTTCTCCCAAAGGGGCATTGCTCGTTACTGAATGGAGTCGAGGCGTAAAGATGGGAGGTCACGACGAGGGGTGCTCGCCCGTGGCCAATTTTGCAGCATCTTTCTGGGCTCGCGATAAGCTCGAGAATATCCTAAGCGTCTTCCGATTGACGACATGGGAAACCTGTCGAGACAGGAGGCGGTCCTCATGGGTGCGGTCTTGGTGACTGGCGCCACCGGGTTCATCGGATCGCGACTGATCCGCAGACTCAGCGTGGCGCATGACGTTATTGCGTTATCACGAGGCGAAGCAGCCGAGATCGGGTCATATGTCAGGGGTAGTTTTACGTCACATTCAGCCCTCCAAGCCCTTAACGGATACAGAATTGACAGTGTGGTACATCTAGCCTCCGAGATCGGTGGATGTTCCGAAGAAGCAGGACTCTCAGTAAACGTCCTGGGGACGCGTACCTTGCTGCGCTACTTGTTCGATCGGGGCTGTAGGCATTTCGTTCTGGCTAGTTCAATAGCGGCCGTTGGTTGCCTTTCCGAACGATTCCTACCAAGGGAACTTCCGATAGGCGACGACCACGTATGCGATGCCATCGACCCGTACGGCCTTTCGAAAGCGCTGATGGAGGAACTGGCCTTCTACTTCTGCCGTCAAAGTCCAGATTTGGAAATTGCCATCTTCCGGATTGGGTCAGTGCTGTCTGAGGATTTCGCGCGGGTGGACGATACGTCTCAGACCGATGAAACTCTCCTGGATGCTACGCCTTTGCCGTTCTGTGCTGGAGGCGCGGTAGCATCGCAGGACGTCGTCGAGGCCTTGGCCCTCGCCGTGGACTGTCACCTTGGTGCCGGTGCACGACGCATGAATCTCGTTGCTCCCACCGCCAGAACGCTGCTTCCCACGCTTGAGGCGCTTAATTATTCCTTGGGTCAGCGAGCTTCGATGCTCGACACTGCGTATTACAGGGCTGATGGTCATGAGACGGCGTCTTTGTACGCCATCGATCGACTGTCGGACGCCTACGGCTTCCGCCCATCGATTGATGTTCGGACGATGTCCACAACGCTGGCCGTTTCATCTCGCACCGAACGGGAGGACCGTTGAGCGCTCCAGATGCCATGCGTGCCGTCGAGATTGGTCTCGAACTTCCCCATGACTCGCCCGCACTCGTCGTCAGTGCGGCCGGTCGGGTGGCGTTGGAGTCACGCCCGGTGCCGAGGCCGGGGGCGGGACAGCTGCTCGTCCAAACTGAATACTCGGGTGTAAGCGTAGGTACAGAGATGTGGGCGGCGACGGGCAGGGTGGAATGGACGCCCATGCCATTTGTACCCGGCTACCAAGCCGTCGGTCGTGTCGTGGCGCTCGGGGATGAATCGCCTGAGGTTGGTCTCACCGTTGGTGACCTAGTCGCGTGTTTCGCCATGGGGGCGCACCAGCGATACGTGGTTGCTTCCACCTCATTAACCCACCGGATTGAGTTCAATGAGCGTCTCCCCACTGCGGCGCTGTTCGTCCAACCAGCCGTTGGCGCGAATGCGTTGAATATGGCCGATGTACAAGCGGGTGATTCAGTGATGGTGATCGGCCAGGGGTTGATCGGTCAGACAACGGCGCAGGTTGCACGGCTACGTGGTGCGTATGTTGTCGGGACCGAAGTATCTCCCGAACGGATCGAGTTCTCTAGGGCTCACTGCGTCGACCGTGTCATCGACACATCGACCGCCCTAGCGTCGGAGCAGGTGGCTGAACAGTTCCCTGACGGCGTCGATGTCGTCATAGAGTCCACAGGTGTCACGCCGGTCGATGACGCGATGAGGTGTGTTCGGAGAGGGGGAACCGTCGTGTTTGAGGGCTATTACCCCGACGGAGTCACCTTCGACTTCGCGATCCCCCATGAGAAAGAAGTCAAAGCTGTCTTCCCTAGCTTTATCGGTGGCCGCAACTGTCGTGAAGGAATCCTGCGACTGCTAACGAACGGTGTGCTCGACCTGCATCCCCTGATTAGCCATCTCGTTTGTTGGCGAGATGCCGCGGACATCTACAACCAGCTGTTCACGTCTGAGCGCAACCGTTTCAACGGTGTGATCTTTGATTGGCGGGGTTCACAATGACCTGCCAACTCCACACACTCGGCGGTGGCCGACTAGGAGTCGGTCCGCACACGTTCGGTACTGCACCGATAGGAAACCTTGGCCGAGAGCTGCAAGAGGACGAATGGTACGGCGCCGTCTCGGCCGCGTGGGACGCCGGAGTCCGATATTTCGATACGGCGCCGCATTACGGACTCGGACTAGCTGAATGCCGCCTCGCCGAAGGGCTCGCTGGACGGCCCCGCGACGATTTCATGATCTCTACCAAAGTCGGCAGGAGGCTTGTATCCGCGACGGGGCCGGTCTATGGACTGGATACTGAGGGATTCGCCGTGCCAGCCACACATTATCGAGTCCGCGACTATAGCCGAGACGGCGTTTTACGGTCACTCGAAGCAAGCCTGGCTCGCCTTCGACTCGATCGTGTCGACATTGTCTTTGTGCACGATCCGGACGACTACTACGCCGAAGCGTTGGACGGAGCCTTCCCGGCCTTAGAAGAACTCCGATCACAAGGTATCATCTGTTCCTATGGCGCCGGTATGAACCAGTCAGCGATGTTGACCGAATTCGTACGGCACACGGACCTTGACGTCGTCATGCTAGCCGGTCGGTACACACTGATCGAGCAAGACGCACTCGATGACCTGCTGCCGGAATGTGAAAGACGGCGAGTCGCAGTGATCGCGGCCGGTGTGTTCAATTCGGGATTGTTAGCAACGGATCGGCCCCGACATTCAGCTACGTACAACTACTCACTCGCGTCTGAGGAAGTGAGACGGCGTGCCGACCGAATCGCGGATGTCTGTGAGCGGCACGGCGCCACGCTGCCTGCAGCGGCGGCGCAATTCGTCCTTGGCCACCCGGCCATAGCGACCGCCTGTCTCGGCGCCAGGTCTGCCTCACAGGTCGATCGGAACGCAGGTCTGTTCGAGGCGCCTGTACCTTGCGGTGTTTGGTCCGAGCTTATTGACACAGGGCTGCTGCGGCCGGACGCGCCGGTCCCGAACTAACCAGTGCACCGCCATCCGATATCGAGGAGCTTCTATATGGCCAACTTGACATGGTTCGCCGATGCTGGCTTAGGCATATTTATCCATTGGGACCACGCAAGTCAGCGGGGTATTGAAATATCGTGGCCTCTTGTCGGCAGGTCAAATTTTGAGTGGGAAGCTGTGTCGGTGGCCGAGTATCATGCATCGGCATCCACATTTGACCCACAGCAGTGGGACGCTGAGGGCGTCGCCAGGCTGGCGCGGTCCTGTGGTGCCCAGTACGTGGTATTCACTGCCAGACACCACTCGGGTTACTCGATGTTTCACACGAGAGAGTCGAATTTCTCAATCGAGCACTCGCCGTACAGCGCCGACATCACCCGCCAAGTCGTTGAGGCTTGCCGCCGTGAGAGCCTTCGCATTGGCCTCTATTATTCCCTACCGGACTGGCACCATCCGGATTATCCGGCGTTCGCGGATAGTGACAGGCCTTATCCGTTTGAGCGCTACCGCCGTCCGTCAGGTGAGGCATGGGCGCGTTATCTCCAATATGTGCGCGGCCAACTAGCCGAACTGCTGAGCGAGTACGGAACAATCGACCTGCTGTGGTTCGACCTCCCCTGGGAGCGGACGGCCGAAGAGTGGCAAGCCGCGGACCTTCGGAAATTTATCAAATCACTGCAGCCCGACATCATCATCAACGACCGCCTTCCGGGCGAGGGCGACTACGAGATCGCGGAACAACACTTTCCGCACCCTGCCCCATTTGGAGCGTGGGAATTGTGTATGACTATGAACGACTCATGGGCATGGCGGCCTCGCGATACCAATTACAAGTCTGCCCGCCAGCTCGCGCGATATTTGAGCGAAACGGTATCTCGAGGCGGCAATCTTCTATTGAATATCAGCCCTATGGGCGATGGGCGATTGCCTGACATCCAGATCACCCGTCTCCATGAGCTCGGTGCTTGGCTCAACACGCACGGCGAGGCCGTCATCGGTGCGCGACCCGCTAGCCCGAATATCGACTTCTATGGTCCCGCTACAATGCGTGGCACCTGTATGTACCTGTTCCTGGTCGCGCAACCAATAGAGACCGTAGTCGTTCATGGCCTTCCAATGCGGCGGATCAACAAGATCAGCCTCCTAGGGACGGAGGAGCAACTTGGCTACCATATGCCGCTTATGTCGTCCGAGGATCTCCTGCCCAGGCCTGATATGCTCGGTGAGCTGATCATTGATGCACCCGAAGCAACGGGAGCTTTGATCGACGTGATCGCGATCGAGTTTGACGAACCGCTCAATGCGTGAGGACACACGGCATGCCGGCGCCGGCACAACTGCTGTATTGGTTCCTGTGGTCCGGTGGACCAGATAAATAATGA
>NZ_ML142879.1:272-4574 GCF_004138495.1 Phytoactinopolyspora endophytica | reverse complement strand
GCGGAGTTCTGGTGGTCGTGGACGGCGGCAATGCGGCGGCGTAGAGAATTGGAAGAACTGGCGTTGCGGCCGCAGTCCGTTCCAAGCCGTCCAATGCGAGGACCTCGTCATCACCATGCGGCATCGGTGACAGGAGTGGGAGAACTGGCGTTCGGAGACGTTTCATTAGAAGTTATGTTGAGTATTTTCGGACCACCCGTGGCGTGCTAAGGAACATGCTAATGCGCCGATTGTGGGACCTACGCCGACAAGCAAGGGAGAACACATGAACGTGATCGATGCGCATCAGCACTTCTGGTGCCTCGGCCAGGGGCGCTACATCTGGCTCACTGACGACTACGGCCCGATTAACCGTAGCTTTGACGAGTCAGATCTGGTGCCGCTTCTGAAGCCTACGGATGTCGCTAGGACTGTACTAGTCCAAGCTGAGAACACCTATGCTGATACTGTGGATATGTTCGCAGCATGCGACAGGTGGCCGGTCGCTAGTGCTGTTGTCGGTTGGGTGCCGCTCGACCAACCGGAGGAGGCCGCCTCAGCGCTCTCTCGGTTCACCGAGGATCCCCGTTTCGTCGGCGTCCGTCATCTAATCCACGAGGAACCGGACGAGGACTGGCTCATCCGGCCCGAGGTGCTCGACGGTCTACGTCGCGTCAGCGCCGCGGGATTGACGTTTGACGTCGTGGCCGTAACTTCTCGCCATCTTGAGCATGTGTCGACGATAGCCAACCTAGTTCCGCAACTAACCCTGGTGATTGACCACCTCGGCGCCCCACCGGTTGCCAACGGCGGGTGGGAACCATGGTCAAGCCGAATAGCCGCCGCTGCGTCGTATCCGAACGTCGTCGCCAAGATCTCGGGTCTTGGGACGCTGGCCGGCCGCTCGGAGTGGAATGCCGAAGATTTGCGTCCGTATGTGGAGTACGTCAGAGCGCTCTTCGGCGCAAAACGCCTGATGTATGGAGGAGACTGGCCCGTTAACGAACTTGCTGGTGGCTACCTGAAAGTGTGGAAAGAGACAGCTGCGTGTGTAGGAACATGGTCATCGGCGGAGCAAGAAGACCTCTTCATAAATACTGCCAGAAGGATCTATAAGGTGCGTTGATTCGATTCTAAAAGTAGCTTGGAAGCGCTTGAACTGCGTTCATTTGTTGCTCTCTTGGAAGCGGGAGGACGGGGCAAATCAGAGCGTTTCGGCCGATGCCTACTTGAGGTTGTTTATGGAGCCATCGCGACACTTTACCTTTCACTGACTGTCCGTTTCAGAACATACGCAGGCATCTGTACGTGCGGTGCGGCGACGACTGCATTGAGCATCTCGCGTTTGACCTTGGCAAATCGTCTGGTCTTGATCATTCACTGGGTCGTATAGGCGCCTTTGCGGGCTCGGTTGTTGACCTGCAGTGTCTTCGTTGCCACTCACCGTGGTGGTGTCAGTCGTGCTCAAATGCCCGGCTGTCGAGCCGGCCGAGCGCCGGTTATCATGGGCAAGGTTTTTGTGCAGGTCCCGGATGTGGGCCAAGTGGGACGGGCTGCCCTGTGAGGCCATCGATGACGGCGTTACGGTTTCAGGAGATCATTGAACGGTTTGTCGTCGTGTCATGCTTGACATTGCCTAATCAGGAATGATCTTGTTCGTTTCTCTCGGATTGCTTGGGGAGGACGCGGGATGGTCGCCCAGGTGGCCGGTCGGGTACCGGTATCGGGCAATTCGCGAGGTGGAGTTGGAACCGCATCACAGTGGGCCAACCGGGGTTGACATTCCCAGCGGAGCAAGGTTGGACGACTCCTTCGCAACGATTCGGCTGTAGGTGCGTGACAATTGCGGCACTGTGCCCGACCTGCCGAAACACGCTGTAGTGTGGCGAGCAACCGTCAAAACACCAAGACCCATGCTATGCGTCATCTCTAAACATGACAGGTACTGCCATTCTAGATCGATATGAAGTCATGTTGCAGGTTGGCGGAATCGCAATAGTCGGGCGGGGACGCCAGCGTAGATGCCATACGTCTCCGTATCGCGTGTCACGACGGCACCCGCAGCAACGATAGAGCCTCGGGCTAGAGTAACACCTGGCGTCACGGTGGCGTTTGCGCCGATCCAGACATCATCACCGATCGTTATCTGCCCGCCGTCCTTAGGTGCCAATGCCATCGGTTGGTGATGAACACGCGTGTCATGCTGAACGGTGGATAACACAACATGAGCTGCGATGTTGCAGTATTCGCCGACGGTCAATCCGCGTCCTCCATAGAGTGCGCAACCCATCGCGAGGTGGCTCCTCTTGCCAATCCAAATCTGACCACTGGCGTGTCCGGTGGACATATATGTATTCGGGTAGAGCGTGACGCCTTCATCAATGAAGATCTCACCTTCACCCTGTACGAAACACCAAGGATAGAAAGTGACTCTTGAATCGATTTGCACTCGTGGCATGCCTTGGCTGTAGAATCCGCGGCCTATGCGGACATGATCACCGGCGCTAAACATTTCTGGATGTTCGATATACGCGCCTGGTTCGATGGTCACGCCGTCTCCGCAATGACGGAAATAGGACTGATAATATTCGACTGTCTCGCTTGGAGAAGCTTGAGACGGATCGTGTCGGGCGGTCGACATCAGAGCACCGCGCCTGTAGGCAAAATGTCGACTGCCGTATCGAAGTACTTCTTAGGTATAAGCTCTTCAAGATTAGTCGATCTTAAGATCTCGACGGCGTAGTTGAGGGCGTGCTCGATGTGTTGATCGGTCGGGGTTGAGGCGAACGCGGATTCCGGAACACGCAAACCCTCATGAATCGCCGCGACAATGTCGTGCGTGCTGGCCTCACAGTCGATCACCGATGGCGGATGTGGTCGGCCGTCTTGTCGGTCTCCGACGTTGACGGTGGGTGTGTGCAACAAAGGGGCCTCCATAACGCCACTGGACGAGTTGCCGATAACGAGGTCGGCATGCCTAACGAGACTTAGGTATTTCGCCTGGCCTAGCGAAGGTAGGAGGGCTATTGCGTTCGGGCGGTGTTCCACGTATTCGCGCAGTGCTTCGTGGATCCATTGGCTGCCGTGATCGACGTTGGGCGCCGTGATGATCTGGGTAGATTCGGGAAAACACTTCAGAGCGTCTAACAGGCAGCGAGCCGAATGCCAGGATTCGTGTGGATTAGCTGTCGCAGGATGGAACGTAATGACGAATAGCGGTTTGTGCAACGTGATGCCGAGTATTGTCTCCAACGAAACGGGATCCTTAAGCGTCCGCAGGACGTTCGGGTCAATATTGATGGTGCCGATATGGTGGACGCGCCTGGGATGCTCACCCATGTGTATTAGTCGTTGCCGATCCTCGCCGGTGAAGGTGAGGTGCAGGTGTGAGAGCTTCGAGATCGCGTGCCGAATCTGGTCATCTATCGAACCGTGCGTGAGCTGGCCGCCGGCGATGTGCGCGACGGGTAGCAGCCGGAGAAGCGCAGCGGCAGCAGCGGCGAACGCCTCGTAACGGTCGCCGGCTATTAACAACAGGTCCGGGGAGATACGCTCCAGGGCATCCGCGTACCCTATGCACGCGAGACCGAACGACTTCGCAACCGCTACGGGTGTGTCACTGGCCAGCACCATATCGATCCGCTCGTCGATGGTGAAGTTGTCACCCTCGATCTCGTGGACGGTCATGCCTTGCTCGGGAACGAGGTGGCCGCCCGAGACGAGGATCCGGACCTCGATCTCGTGGTCGGCGTTGAGACGACGGATCAACGCCGAGAAGGGACCGTAGTCTGCACGGGAACCTGTAAAGACACATATTCGACGCTGTCGTACCTGTGTCACGTTTCCCCTCATCTGTGCTGGGGCGGTCTGTGATTCATCTCTGTCTTGACTCACCTACACATGCTCATATATAGGCGGCAGTGCTAAAAAGGCGCACGATTCTGCCGATTGCGGGGCTGTCGGTTTAACGGTGGATCTTGGTCTTGGTCTGACACGCCGAGCGTTGCTTGGCGGGAAGGATCGATCATGACGGAAACACTGGAGCCTGTGACCGATGATCAGGTGGATCCGCAGCGGCTGGCTGAACAGCTGTTGGCGCAGGCCAAGGAACAAGGCGTCGATCTGGTGGGCCCGGATGGGCTGTTGAACCAGTTGACGAAGAACGTGCTCGAGACCGCGCTGGATGCGGAGATGAGCGAGCACCTGGGCTACGACAAGCACGACCCGGCAGGCCGGGGCAGCGGGAACTCACGCAACGGGACCCGGGCGAAGACGGTGCTGACCGAGATCGGCCCGGTCGAGATCGAGGTGCCCCGCGACACC
>NZ_ML142879.1:0-247 GCF_004138495.1 Phytoactinopolyspora endophytica | reverse complement strand
GCGTAAGCGCCAACGCCGGCTGAACGGGATCGACGAGGTCGTGTTGTCGTTGACGGCCAAGGGTCTGACCACGGGTGAGGTGGCGGCACACTTCGACGAGGTGTACGGCGCGAGAGTCTCGAAAGACACCATCTCGCGGATCACCGACAAGGTGCTCGGGGAGATGGCCGAGTGGTGCAACCGGCCGCTGGAGGGCGTGTATCCGGTGCTGTTCATTGACGCGATCCACGGCAAGATTCGTGATGGT
>NZ_ML142878.1:45946-47335 GCF_004138495.1 Phytoactinopolyspora endophytica | reverse complement strand
ACGCCCGCGTGCTCGGTTGCTTCGTCCGGACTGATCGGTGCCGGCTCTGCTCCGCAGCACGTGGACAGTTCGGCGACGGGATCCTGCTGAATCGACATGGCTATATATTGACATCTATCAATATCTCATGTCACTCTGAGAGCTGTATCGACAGTCATCTATTTAAGGAGATTCGATGCGACGGCTTTCCTGGGCTTTGGCGCGAGTGCGGCGGCGAGGGCAGATCACGTTATGCGAGTCATGCGGATCGGTGTGTGACGGTGCGTGCCGGGCAGAGTCCAGGTACCAGCGGGAACGCGACCAAGCTGCCCTTCGCGTGGGCCGGCTGCTCTGAACGTGCATGGGGAAAGAGAACGATGATGAATGACAATGATCTCCGTGAGCAGGTTCGCGAGCGCTATGCGGCGTCCGCGCTGGCGGTGACGTCTCGTCCGGCACCACTGAATGTGGTCGAGGCTGACGGTTGCTGTGGACCGAGCGGGTCGTCGGGCTGCTGCGGCGCCGGTGGTGTCGGCGTGGGCGAAGGGTTCGGTGCGCAACTGTACGACACCGAGGAACGCGACGCGCTGCCCACCGAGGCGGTCTTGGCCAGCTTGGGCTGTGGAAATCCGCTCGCGGTCGCCGAGCTACGCGACGGCGAGACGGTGCTCGATCTGGGCTCTGGTGGCGGTATCGATGTCTTGCTCTCCGCCAAGCGTGTCGGCGCAGCCGGGAAGGCCTATGGACTCGACATGACCGAAGAGATGCTCGCTTTGGCCTTGGACAATGCCACGAAGGCCGGTGCCACCAACGTGGAGTTTCTCAAGGGCACGATCGAACAGGTGCCACTTCCTGCCGGAACGGTCGACGTGGTCATCTCCAACTGCGTGGTCAACTTGTCTATCGACAAGTTGGCCGTGTTTGCAGAGATCAAGCGTGTACTCAGGCCCGGCGGCCGGGTAGGTATCACCGACGTCGTCGCCGGAGACCACATCGCCCCGTCCGAACGCGCGGGACGGGGTTCGTACGTGGGGTGCGTAGCCGGTGCCCTATCTGTGTCCGAGTACCGGGCCGGGCTCGCGCAAGCCGGCCTCGTGGACATCGTCGTCGAACCGACGCACCAGGTGGCTGACGGCATGCACTCTGCCATCATCCGTGCCACCAAGCCACCGGCCAGCGGGGGGTCGTCCGTCACAGAACGTACGTCAGGGATACGCAGCTCGGCGTACGCGGACGCGGCGCGCGACAGCAACAATGGTGAGGGTGATCGCGCAGCACGTCGATGAGTCTCGCCGTTCGGTCCGGTCTCTCCACATATCCGATCAACCACACTCGAGGAGAACCTCATGACCGCGACCTACACCTTCGACGTCTTTTCCAGCCTCGACGGCTTCGGCGCCGCCGGCGGCA
>NZ_ML142878.1:43890-45698 GCF_004138495.1 Phytoactinopolyspora endophytica | reverse complement strand
AACCGGGCGCTGATGGCCGCGGGTCTGGTCGACCGCGTCCAGGTGACGCTCTTCCCCGTGATCACCGGTCAGACCGGACTGGACCCGCTCTTCGAAGGTGCGGCCGACTTCGACCTCGAGCTGATCGAGAGCCGGACGCTCGACGGAAACATCCAGGAGCTCATCTACCGGCCCTCCTTACATGTCACCTGATCAGCCGCCCCTGTCCGAGCCGCATAACAGCATGACGAGACGTGGCTAGGGAGGGCTTCTGGCATGACTTCCCCGGCCAGGGGCGCGTGGGACGCGATCGTACCGTCCGGTGGCTTCGGCCGTCATGCGGACCACTGCCGCTTCGACCAGTATCCTGCCACGGCTGCGCGGCAGGATCGCCTACGAATCCTTCCAGGGAATGTTCAACACCGAACGATGGGGTGCATTCCTCGTCGTCGAGCCGCGACTCTCCCGGACAGTAAGCGCTCGGGTCAGGAATCATCGATCTCGGCGATCCAGGCGTTCACCGCGGCGACCGCCTCGTCGAGCGAGAGATCGATGCTCGCCTGACTTGCAGCCCGCACGAAATCGTCGCCCCAATGACCGTGGCCGATCACCGTCGGCGCCCACGACCTCGTGGGCAGGCCAAGTTGCCCTGCTTCCTGGGCGCGAGCCTCAAACAAGGCGACACCAGCGGCACGGATCTCAGGAAGGGTGGGACTGCCGGTCGCCGCAGCGAGGTCTTGGAGTAAGCAGAGGTCGACGATGTCGCGGGCGCGGTCGTTGACCGAGTTCGGAGGATTGTGGGGATCAGACACCGCGTGGATCTTCTGTGCGATCTGGAAACGCATCGCGATACCGACGAGGGTCTCGGGGTCCGGCAACCCAAAGCCGCCGAGCGGTGGCGGCTCGATGGCCTCGGAATCCTGGCCGATACCCGCCTCGTCCGGTGAGACCTCGAACTGGATACGCCGCCAAGTCACACCACGCAGTTCAAGGACGATGTCGAACCGGCGTGGCCTGATGATCTTGGTAGGAACGTCGACCACCTCCACCTCGTCTCGACGTAACATCAGAGGTCCCCACGGCTCAGCCAGCGCGTCCTCCAAGATAAGAAGGAACTCGTCGAGGTCACCACGGACGAGCCCGTCAACGTCCTTGGTGGTACGTGCCGTCGCGTTGAGTTGGTGCTGGAGCAGCGTGCCGCCCTTGAGGAGGAACAGTTGGCGGCCATCGGAGTCGATAGCCCGCTGGACCGCGGCGATGGCCACCGACGACGCGACCAGCCAACCGAGCCGGCCGCCCTTTGCCTCCTCCCCGAGCCTTCCCTCGGCTTGGGAGATCCAGATGTCGAGTACCTTCGCCGACACCGGCCGCTTGGTCTTCGGTGTGAGGGTTCGTAGCAACGCTGCCAGCCGGGAGCCGTTGCACTCATCGGTCATGGCGGACCTCCAACGCCTCGCCTAGCGCGTCTCGCTCGACAGTCTTCAGATAGCCCTGAGCGTGTCCCCGCTCGATCGACTGCCGCAGCAGGTACGTGGGCGTGCCGTAAACGATGCACTGAGCAATGGCGGTCGCCGGCGTCACGGTGGGAATCTCCTGCCACCACCCGATCTGAGCGGGTACAAGGTCCTCGTAATGGATGACGTAGTCGTCCCCACCTGTCCGGCGCAGGCGCCGTTGCTTGCCCACTGTGACGTGGATGCGGTTGGGATTGACGTCGCTGATGCCGTAGGCGTCCAAAGCGGTCTCGTGACTCAGGCACGCTTCGGGAGCGCGTGTCCACAGCACGGCGAGCATGTACTGGTCGTACAGCCCGACCGGGTACTGCGGGA
>NZ_ML142878.1:38430-43875 GCF_004138495.1 Phytoactinopolyspora endophytica | reverse complement strand
GTAGACCCCGTGCGCGACCCGCGTCAGGGTTCGCCGCTGCACGAGCATCTGCAGCGCGTGCTTGCCGATGCCTCGGTCGGCAGCCTGCTGAGCCGTCACGAACCCGAGCTGTACGGTCGCAACGTCCCACAGCTCGTTCCGCGCCAGTGGCTTCGCACTCATGCCAGAAGTATAACGGAAACGGGACACTATTGACGCCACACTCATAGCGCAGAAATCTAGATCTATGGAGAGCCTCCCCGGCACCGTCAGTGCGGAACTTGCGCAACGACCCCCCTTTGTTTGAGCACTAGCCCTCATCCGAGCAGGCCGTTCTCGTGCACGTACGCAAGGGGGCAGCCCTGCGCTACGTCTAGCAACGCTGGATCGCGACCGCCATTGCGGCCTGGATATTTGGCGAGCCAAGTACCCCTTGGTGATCCTCACAGTTTCATGCCTCCCGGCTAGCGACGAGAACTGAGTCGATCACATTCAACCGGACATCAACATGGCCCCGACGATCACAAGCGCCAAGGTGCACCGGGCCGCTTCCCGGAGGAACTTCATCCGCGAGACGCAGATTCACACACGTCCCCGTTCGCTGCGATCCAGGGACGTGTCAACATTGGTTGACTGAGTCCGGGCAGTCAACTAAGGTTGACAATATGGATGTTGCACAGCTGACCGCACTCGCCCGTGCCACCGCAGACGACGATCCGATGACCGGGCTTGCCGCCACAGCACAGATCCGCATGGAGATGGAGCGGATGGAGTCGGTGCTCGTCCGCCGCGCCCGCAACAAGGGCACGACGTGGACGGAGATCGCGGCCGCCCTGGGTGTCTCGAAGCAGGCGGTTCACAAGAAGCACGGCGGCCGAGGGCTGTTCGGTGGTCAGCGATGACCGCGCTCGGAAACGAGGCGCTCGTCCGACGGACGCGCGATCTGCTCGGAGGACGCCATCCGGTGGTGGCTACAGCTACGGTCTCGCCTAGCGGGACGGACATCGCGATTATCGGAACCCATCGTGACGCCGACTTCGAGATCGGCTCGATCTCGAAGGGCATCACAGGGCTGCTCTACGTCGACGCGATCGCTCGTGGCGAGATCACCACGTCCACGACGCTCGGTGACCTACTGCCGCTCCAACAGGCCTCGGCTGCGGAGGTGACACTTGCGGCGATCGCCACACATCGATCTGGACTGCCAGGGCTGCCCGCGTCGGCCAGACCGCTACGACGGACCGTCGCTCTGTGGTCGAAGGGCACCAATCCCTACAGCGAAAGCCTCGAACAGCTCATCGCCCAGGCACGAGAGGCAAGACTCAAGAAGCCACACAGCCGGTACTCCAACTTCGGGTTCGAACTCCTGGGCCACGCCGTCGCTCGCGCCGCCGGAACCACCTACCAGGAACTGGTCCTTCAGCGGATCGCCAAGCCTGTCGGCCTCGACATCTTCTACACGCCGGGAACCCCTGATCAATTGCGACCCGGCGCGATCAGGGGCACCAGCAAGTCGGGCCGGACCCGGCAACCGTGGACCGGCGAGGCGATCGGCCCGGCCGGGGGCATCCGTGCGTCCATCGACGACATGGCACGCCTCACCGCCGCCTTACTCGACGGTTCCGTTCCCGGCGTCGCCGCCTTGGATCCCGTCACGCGGTTCGGCGGCCAGGCGGTCCGGATCGGAGCCGCATGGATCACGCTCGAGCACAAGGGAAGACTCGTCACCTGGCACAACGGCGGCACCGGCGGGTTCCGGACCTGGCTCGGCGTCGACCGTGCGGCAGGCACAGGTGTCGTCCTCATGTCCGCAACCTCTGCCTCGGTCGATCGCCACGGGTTCACCTTGCTGAAGGAGCTGATGACGGCACACGGCGGATAGCCGGCGCGGAACTCACAGCGGCAGGTGCTCCAGGAACGGTCGGTCACCGTCGAGCCAGTCCAGCCCACCGACGTCGTCCATCGAGACCCACCGGACGACGTCGTGGTCCGGCCCGGCTTTGGGTTCCGCCGACCCGGGCCGGAGCCGGGCGAGGTAGGCCCGCAACACCGTCCGCTCACCCAGGTCGACATCGACTCCCAGGCGATCCAGGACATCGACGTCGCAGCCGAGCTCCTCACGGATCTCCCGCCGCAGCGCCTCCGGCTCGGACTCGCCATCCTCGACCTTGCCACCCGGCAGCTCCCAGCGGCCGCTCAGCTGCGCAGGCCGACGACGGCGCCCGGCCACCATCCGGCCGTCGCGCATGATGGCGGCGGCCACGACGACCACCGGGGAGCTCTCAGACATATATGCGGAGTGTGCCATAGCGCCATTCATCGGCATCGACAGCTGCCATGTCCCGCAATGATCGCGGCTCACTCATCCCGCGCGTGTCCCGCTTCTCCAGTGCCGAGCGCACGGACAAGCACCGCATGTATGACTTCGACGTCGGGCTGTGCGCCGTCGAGGAGGATGGCCGTACACAACCCGTCTGCGGCCGCGATGACGGCCTTGACGGCGAGCGGATCCGCGGTCCGGCGCCGAGCGAGGTCGGCCACGGTCTCACGCCAGCGGCTGGCGACCGGGCGCAGGGCGGGGCGCCTGGCGGCAAGCGTGGAGAGTTCACGTTCGGCGAGGGCTCTCATGCGTCCGCTTCCCCCGGAAGAGGCGATGATCTCGGCGAGCCCGTGAAGCTCGTCGCCACCTTCTTCGATGACATGCCGAAGCTGTCCGACATACTCATCGGCCACGCTCGAGAGCGCGGCGACGAGCAAGTCATCGAGGGTGGCGAAGTAGTAGGTGGTCAGACTCGTCGGCACTTCGGCCTCGCTTGCGACGGTGCGATGCGTGACTCCAGCCGCCCCGTCACGCTGCACCACCCGCAGCGTCGCGTCGATGATCTCAGCACGCCGACGCTGCCCGCGGGCCCGCCGTCCGTCCGTGACGGTCCCCGCGCCGGGTGGCGTGCTCGTTCCCATGATCGCCCCTCCTCACCGCCAGCTTAGCGAGCCTCCGGCCAGGTCGGGTTACCGCCGGTGGCTACAGCGCATCCGTAGGCGCGTACCCACCGGCACGCCATCACGGGCCGTGATCGTCGCCCCTGCCAGCTCCGATGGGCTGGACATGGCGCAGAGAGACAGCAGCGAACACCGCGACCGCGACGATGGCGGTTCCGGCGACGACCGCCGCGACGTTCAATCCGGCGGTGAACGCCGCGGCCGCGTCCTGGATCACGGCGTCCGGCACCTGCCCGCGTGCCGACACTGCCGCGGAGAGACTGTCATGGACCGTCGCGGCCGTATCGGGCGGTAGCGGTTCCACGATGCGCTCGTCGATCTGCGTGCGGTACAGCGCGGTCGTCAGACTGCCCAGCAGCGCAACGCCGGCGGCGACGCCCAGCTCCTGCATCATCTCCGACATTGCCGCGGCCGAGCCTGCTTTCCGTGGTGGCGCGGCACCGACGACGATATCGGTGCCGAGCGCGGCGATCGCCCCGAGGCCGAGGTAGACCAGAGCGAAACCCACCACGGCGGTCACCGCCTCGCCTGGGTTCAGCCCGGCAAGCAGGATGTAGCCCACGGCCGACACGGCGAGTGTCGCGACCATGGTGGTGCCGGGACGGACTCGCCGCGCGACCAATGGCGTACCTATCGCTGCGGCGAGCATCGCCAGAGCCGGCGGCCCCATCCATAGCCCTGCCTCAGTCGGGCTCATCCCTTCGACGAGTTGCATGTACTGCGTCACCAGGAACATCACCCCGCCGACACCGACCAGGCCGACCAGCAGGATGCTCAACGCCGCGGTGAACGCACGGTCGGCGAACAGCTTCATGTCCAGCAACGGCGATTCCAGCACCAGCTGGCGCCGGACGAACAGCACCGCGCAGGCCAAGCCGAGCACAGACGCGGCAGCCACCCGCGTGTCGAATCCTTGAGCGGCAACGTGCTTGACGACATACACGGTGGGCAGAATGGCCGCCAGCGACAACGCGACGCTGGCCAGATCGATTCGCCCGGCCCGCGGAGCTCGATACTCCGGCAGCACCAGCGGAGCGCTGACCAGGAGCACTGCGATGACCGGTACAGCCACGAGGAACGCCGACCCCCACCAGAAATGTGCGAGCAGCGCTCCTCCCACCAGCGGACCCACCGCCATGCCGAGCGCGAACATCGTCGCCCACACCCCGATGGCCAGGCCCCGTTGCCGGACATCGACGAACATGTTGCCGATCAACGCCAGCGTCGAAGGCATCAACGTCGCTCCGGCGATACCCAGCGCGGCGCGGGCCGCGATCAACATCTCAGCGCTGTCTGCGAACGCCGCCACGATCGACGCCGCGCCGAACGCTGCCGCACCGATCATGAGCAGCCGGCGCCTGCCGACCCGGTCACCGAGCGTGCCCATCGTGATCAAGAAGCCCGCGATCAAGAAGCCGTACACGTCCATGATCCACAATGTCTGCGTACTACTGGGGGTCAGGTCGACAGCCAACGTCGGCAGCACCAGGTAGAGCACCGTGACGTCGAGACCCAGCAGCAGCGTGGGTAAGGCGAGTACTCCGAGTCCCACCCATTCCTTCACGCCGGCACGCGGCGTGGTGACGGCAACCACAAGCTCACCCTCCACACGAACGTGGCGGCCGAATCGGACCTCAGCCGCCTGAATATAGTTGTACGATAGTTCAATTAGGACTATCGTACAACTACTTAGTCGTGCGGCTCCGGTGGAAGAAGGTGCCTACGACCCGCCGTTACCGGTCCCGGCGACGGCACCACTCGATCTGGCCCGGTAACGGCGCATCTTCGCGCGTGAACCGCAGCCCTTCATCCGGCACCAGCGCCGGCTTCGGTTGCGGCTGTGGTCGAGGTACAGCCACCGGCAGTCGCTACATCGGCTGAGCCGGCCGAGACGATCGGACCGCAGGAGGTCGACGGCTTGCTGCGCCAGGGGCCAGAGCGGGCTCGCCAGGTCCTCGTGATCCGGCCAGGCCCAGCCGTATGTTCCGGCAGACAGCCCGAGGTGACCGTGCCGGACCGCCTCGGCGTAGGCGTCACCGATCTCGGTCAGCGACTCCGAAGGAGGGTCGCCACGCGCGAGGTAGGCACGGAAGACGTCGTCAAGGCTGGCACGAAGGGACAGAGCGCGCGCGAGGACAGCGGACGATCGGGCCGGGTGCGCCAGGCAGTTCGCACGAAGACGATCCGCTCCGGCCGGCGCAAGGATCCCCGCATGATCGGCCCAGTCGATCAGATCGGCGTACGTGTGCAGAGTCTCCAATGGCTCGGACACCGTCGCGGCCAGCGTGTTGACGAAATCGATCGCCACGTGGCCACCGATCAGGTCAAGGCTCCCGGCTCCTCCCATTGTTACCTCCAAATTGCATGTTTAGAGGTTACATCTATGGCAATAGATACCCCCATACAACGATGACACAGGTAACCGACCGAGTGGAGGAGTCGTGACCACCAACCTACGCGTGGCAA
>NZ_ML142878.1:37114-38397 GCF_004138495.1 Phytoactinopolyspora endophytica | reverse complement strand
AACATCTGGCGTTTCCATCACGATTGGAACGCCAGGCGGAAGATCCTTCAGACAGGGTTCAACCAGACCGAGCCGGACGTCACAGGCTTCCAAGAAGCCATCGTCACCGACGAGTACGACCAGCCACGTGATCTACTCGGCCCGGACTATCACTACGTTCACCAATCCGCGCGAGAGGCCGACGGCTCATGTGTGTCGATCGCCAGCCGCTGGCCCATCGGGCGTGTGCACGAGCTCGACGGGCGCCGCGTCGGGCGAGCGGCCAGCGCACCTTTCACCTGCGGTTCACTGATCGCCGAGATCGAGGCTCCAGATCCGCTGGGCCGCTTCCTGTTCGTCAACCACATCCCGAGCTGGCAACTGGACTGGGAGTACGAGCGTGAGACCCAGACGGTAGCAGTCGCGCGGCTGGTAGATGAGATCGTGGACGATCCACCGGCCCATGTCATCCTGGCCGGTGACCTGGACGCCACGCCAGAAGCGGCGAGCATCCGTTTCCTTCGTGGCCGTCAATCGATCGACGGGACCAGCGTCAGCTACTTCGATGCCTGGGCCACAACGCATCCGGGCGAGCACGGCTACACCTTCACCCCGGACAATCCGATGGTGCCGAACGGCGAGGACGGCGCCTGGGCACTCGAACTCGGCCGGCGGATCGACTACATCTTCGTCCGCGGACGCGACCACGGCCCTACCCTGAACATCCGCTCCTGCACGCGACTCTTCACCGAACCCGTCGACGGCGTCTGGGCCAGCGACCACTTCGGCGTCATGGCGGACCTGTCCACGTTACTGACGGACGGTCGGCCCGTCCCCTGACCGGCCGGCGACGGCGCCTGACCGCAGCCCGCCGTCACGCGGTTCGCCGGCCGCGCGGTCCGCATCGATGCCGCGGCGCCCATCCGCGGCTCAGGACTCCGGGACGATGTTGACCAGCTTGGGAGCGCGCACAATGATCGTGCGGATCCCGCGCCTCCCCAGATCGGCCGCCACCTTGGTGGACGCCAGGGCACGCGCCCGCAACTCGTCCTCACCGATCGACGGCGACACCTCGAGCCTGTCCCGCAGCTTGCCGGAGACCTGCACGACGGCGGTGACCGACTCCTCGGTGGCCAAGCCGGGATCGAACGCGGGCCAACCGGCCAGCGCCACCGTGGGCTCGTGCCCGAGCCGTTTCCACATGTCCTCGGCGGTGTAGGGCGCCACCAGGCTCAGCATCACCGCCAGCGCCTCCACCGCTTCACGGACGGCGGGGTCGGCCGGGCCGCTCCTGCTGTCGATCG
>NZ_ML142878.1:34845-37056 GCF_004138495.1 Phytoactinopolyspora endophytica | reverse complement strand
CCGGCGAACGGCATTGGCCAGTTCCATCAGCCGAGCAACCGCCACGTTGAACTTGAACGCTTCGACCAAATCCGTGACCTCCCCGATCGTCCTGTGCGTGACGCGCCGCAACATCGGGTCCCCGCCCGTGGGATCGGCATCGGGCTCGCTCGTCACGTCGCCGGCCAGCCGCCACGCGCGCTGCAGGAACCGCAGCTGCCCACCCGGGGAGACGTCCGCCCAGTCGATGTCGTCGCCGGGTGGTCCGGCGAAGACCATCGTCAACCGGACCGCGTCGACACCGTAGATCGCCAGCTGCTCGGACAGGTCGACGCCGTTGCCGAGGGACTTGCTCATCGCCTTGCCCTCGTTGATGACTTGGCCCTGGTTGAGCAGCGCGCGGAACGGCTCGGTGAACTCGACCGCTCCCATGTCGTACAGCACCTTGGTGAAGAACCGGCTGTACAGCAGGTGCAGAATCGCATGCTCGACGCCGCCGACGTACTGGTCGACCGGCATCCACCGGCGCAGGGCCTCGGGATCGAACGGCCCTTCGGTGTATCCGGGCGAGGTGTAGCGCATGTAGTACCACGAGGAGTCCACGAACGTATCCATGGTGTCGGTGTCACGCCTCGCCGGACCTCCGCACGTCGGGCAGTCCACGTCAACCCATCCGGACGCCGTCGCCAGCGGCGAAACTCCCTGCGGCGCGAGGTCGGCGCCCCGCAGGTCGGGCAGCTCGATCGGCAGCTGGTCGTCCGGGACGGCGACCTCGCCGCACGAACCACAGTGGACGATGGGGATCGGGCACCCCCAGTACCGCTGCCGGGACACCAGCCAGTCGCGCAACCGGAACGTGACCGTACCGGCCCCGAGGCCCTTGGTCTCCAGCCAGGCGACGATCCGGGCCTTCGCCTCCTCGACCGGCAGGCCGTCCAGGCTGAACTCGTCGTTGGCGGAGTTGATGGCTGGGCCGTCACCGCCATACGCCTCGCCGTCGAAATCATCCGGCGGCCGTACGGTACGGATGATCGGGAGCTGGTGGGCCGCCGCGAAGTCCCAGTCACGCTGGTCCTGGCCCGGCACAGCCATGATCGCGCCCGTGCCGTAGTCGGCCAGGACGTAGTCGGCGGCGTAGGCGGGGATCCGTCGTCCGTTGACGGGGTTGACGGCGTGTACGCCCAGGAACACCCCGGTCTTCTCCCGCTCGGCGGAGAGACGTTCCACCTCGGTGCTGCGCCGGACCTGTTCGAGGTAGGCGTCGAGCGCAGCACGCTGCTCGGGCGCGCAGATCTCCTGTGCGAGCGGGGCATCGGCGGCGACGACGAAGAACGTGGCGCCGAACAACGTGTCCGGCCGCGTGGTGAAGACCGTGACCGGGGCCTCTCGTCCGTCGACGACGAAGTCGACGGACACACCTTCGGAGCGGCCGATCCAGTTCCGCTGCATCGCCAAGACCCGCTCCGGCCAGGTCGCTTCCAGCGGTTCCAGGTCGTCAAGCAACCGCTGCGCGTAGTCGGTGATCTTGAAGTACCACTGGGTCAGCTCGCGCTTGGTGACCGTGGTCCCGCAGCGTTCACAGTTGCCCCCGGTGACCTGTTCATTGGCCAGCACCGTCTGGTCCCGCGGGCACCAGTTGACCGCGGAAGCCTTGCGATACGCGAGGCCACGCTCGTAGAAACGCAGAAACAGCCATTGGGTCCAGCGGTAGTACTCCGGGTCGCACGTGCGCATCCTGCGGCGCCAGTCGAACGAGGCGCCGTAGCGCTTGAACGACTCCGCCTGAGTCTCGATGTTCGCGTACGTCCACTCCGCCGGATGCGTGCTGTTACGGATGGCGGCGTTCTCGGCCGGCAGCCCGAAGCCATCCCACCCAATCGGGTGGAGCACGTTGTACCCGCGCTGGAACCAGTACCGTGCGAGCAGATCACCGAACGCATACGCCTCACCGTGTCCCATGTGCAGGTCACCGGAGGGATAAGGGAACATGTCCAGCACGTAGCGTCGCTCACGCGGATCCTCGGCGCCGGCGGCGTCACGGGAGGCGGCCGCGAGCCGGTCTGCCCGGAACGCATCCATCCGTTGCCAGACCGGCAGCCATCTGGCCTGAATCCTGGCGAAGTCGTATGTCTCGTGGCTGCTTGACGCCGGATCGTCGGCGGGGAGGCCGCCTCGCCGCCGCGTAGTCATGTCTTCGGTCATCAGGTCAGCTCCTGGGAGTCCGCTGCCGAG
>NZ_ML142878.1:33382-34770 GCF_004138495.1 Phytoactinopolyspora endophytica | reverse complement strand
TGAAAATGCCCCTCACACAGGAGGGGCTGCCGCGCTGACGTGGTGCGTGATGTGCACCCGCTAGAAGTCAGCGCGGCTGGCTAAGGAGCAGAGCAGCTCGCATGGCGTCATCGTAACGCACGAACGTCGATGGCCGGATGGCCAATTCGGGCAGACGGGCGAGCCCGTCGACGTGCACTGGTGCGGCCGGAATCGGACCGCCAGGGCTCCGAATCCGTCAGGACTCGTTGGGCTGGTCGTGATTCGCCGGCCGGTCGAGGCAGCGCACCGAGATCAAGACCAGACCGAGGTCGCGGATCTTCGCAAGCAGGCCATGCAGGGCCGCCTGGTCGGCGACGACGCCGGAGATGACGGTCAGACCTCCCGGTTCACTGCCGACATGTAGTCCGTCGAACCAGGCAGACCAGTACCTATCGAGCCCGTTCTCGACTCGGATCTCGTATCTCATGACTACCCAGTCGATCGCGCAGGCGCCGCAAAGTCGTCACCCACAGGTGCCACCCGGGGTGGACTCCCGCACGTGACGGGTCGCGCCGAGGGTAGTACCGGCCGCGAGCCGACCTTGGTAGCACCCCGGGCTCTCAAAACGGACACCCGCGCGCCCACTTTCGGGTGACGACCACGGCGAAGGCTGTTCAGGCGGGTTCTGGGATGGAGTCACCGCCATGGGTACACCGCGTCTTGCACCCGGCGCGGCCATCGAAGCCCTCGAAGAGGCCATCACCGTCATACGAGCTCTATGGACTCCCGGACCGGGAATCAGATTCAGCGGCGAGCACTACCAGCTGAACGGCACCAAGACGGGTCCGAGCCCGGTGCACCCGATCGGTATCTGGATCGGCGCGCTCAAGCCTCGCATGCTGGAGCTGACCGGCCGGCTCGGCGACGGCTGGCTGCCCTCGTCCATGGCCGCGTCCCCTGAACGCACCGCCGAGATGACCAAGCGCATCGACGACGCAGCGGTGAGCGCCGGCCGGGATCCTGCCGACATCGTGCGTGCGTACAACATCGCCGGGACGTTCTCCGACGAGGTCGGCGAGGGATTCCTCGACGGGCCGCCGGAGCACTGGGCGGAGCAACTCACCGAGCTCTCCCGCACCCATGGCATGAGTGTGTTCCTGCTCATGCTGGGCGCCGACGCGGAGCGCGACCTGAGAACATTCGCCGAAGAGGTGGCACCACTGGTCCGTGACATGCTCCGTCGTGAGCGCGGGGTAGCCATGGATGCTCCGCTGGCCGCATCGGGGTCTGAGCGGCACGACTCCATATCGGGGAATGGCTCCGTCGTGCGCCCGGACGGAACTCTCGACGACACATCGAGGCCTCGCGGACCGAAGCGCGATATCGCCGAGCTGACGCCGCAACAGCGCAGCCACGGCGAGCGGCTG
>NZ_ML142878.1:27956-33360 GCF_004138495.1 Phytoactinopolyspora endophytica | reverse complement strand
TTCACAACCATCTGCGCGAGGAACTGAAGAAGATCAAGGACGCCGTGAACCAGGTCGCGGCCGGGCAGAACAACCCGTCCGCAGCGCGCTCGTTGATCAATCAGATGACGATGCGCCAGAACTACTGGGCGCTGGGAAGCTTCTGTGCTTCCTATTGCCGTCTGCTCACCGTCCACCACGTCAATGAGGACGATGAACTGTTCGCCGAGCTGAAGGACGCGGACGGATCACTCAGCCCGGTGATCGAGCGCCTGGCGGCCGAGCACGAAGTGATCGCAGCGGTGCTGACCAGGCTGGACGCCGCACTGGTGGACATGGTCGAGGACGTCGGCAAGCTGGCCGAGGTCCGAGCGCTGGTCGATCTACTCGACGACGTTCTGCTGAGCCATCTGGCCTACGAAGAGGAAGAGGTCGTCGAGCCTCTCGGCCGGCTGAACGTCGGCGGAAGCTAACATACGTATGCACACGCCCGGGTTCCCCCGACGGTGCCGGATGTCATACTGCACGTACCGGCACAATCGCTACGGCTGAGGAGCTCCAGGGCGTCCTACGTCGGGTCTACGAGATCGGCGGTGTGATGCGCACCCAGTCCATGGAAGTCCCCGAGATGGGGATCGGCCAGTGTGGAGTCTTGCGCTCGACGAGAGTGCCCCAGGATGTCCGGTCCCAGCGTGGCAGAGATGCCTGAAACGCCGCCCGGTGGCTCCACTTCCGCGTCGATGCGCGGATCGGATGGACTGCTCGCCACCAAGCTGTACGTGCCACGGCCACCGCCAGGCTTCATACCCCGGCAGCGGCTGGCCGACCAGCTGGAAGAGGGTTTGTCAAGAACGCTCTCACTGCTCTGCGCGCCGGCGGGATCCGGCAAGACCGCGTTACTGGCGGACTGGTGCCGGCGACGAGAGCAGGCCGTGGCGTGGCTGTCGTTGGACGCCGGCGACAACGACCCGGCCAGGTTCTGGCGACACGTCGCGGCCGCGTTGGACCGGGTACGCCCAGGCATTGCGGACCACGTCGCTCCGCTGCTGGCTGCGACGACGACGTTCCGGGACCTGGCGGCAGCGGTCGTCAACGCGTTCGCGGCCGAACCTGCCGATGTCGTGCTGGTCCTCGACGACTATCACGTGATCGACGCCGAAGAGGTGTATGACTCCATACGGTTCCTCATCGAGCACCGACCGGCCGGACTGCACATCGTGCTGTCCAGTCGCGCCGATCCGTCGTTGCCGCTGGCCCGACTACGCGCCGCGGGCCAGCTGACCGAGATACGCGCCGTCGAACTGCGGTTCACGGTGCAGGAGACGGCGGCGCTGCTACGGGAGGCACTCGGATCGGACATGCACGCAGACACGGTCGCGGCGTTGACCGCACGCACCGAGGGCTGGGCGGTCGGGCTGCAGCTCGCAGCGCTGTCGCTGCGCGACGAACCCGACACGGCAGGGTTCGTCGAAACATTCTCCGGTAGCCACCGCTACGTGCTCGACTACTTGGCCGAAGAGGTACTGGCGCACCAACCGGCGCACGTGCAGGACTTTCTGCTGGAGACCTCCGTGCTGGAGCGGCTGTCCGGATCCTTATGTGACGCGGTCACCGGCCGCGGCGACAGCCAGGTGACGCTGGAGCAGATCGAGCGGGCGAACCTCTTCTTGGTGCCGTTGGACGAGAAGCGTGGCTGGTGGCGCTACCACCATCTGTTCGCCGATCTGCTCCGCGCTCGCCTGCCGCAGCGCCAGCCCGGCCGGGTCGACGTGCTGCACCGCAATGCCGCGTCGTGGTACGACGAGCACGGCCTGGCCGACGATGCGGTACGGCACGCAATGGCCGCCGGAGACTCGGCTTGGGCAGCCAGGCTCGTCGAGCGGTACTTCGACGAGCATTACCTGTCCAGCGAACGAGCGACGGTTCAGCGGTGGATCGCGACGCTACCACCGAGGTTGGTGGCCTCACGGCCGCGATTACATCTGGCGCAGGCGGCATTGCACGTCGTCGGCGGCCGGGTGAAAGACGTGGAGAACGCGCTCCACGATGCCGAACGAGTTCTCCACACTGTCGAGGACGAGCCGTTCGAGCCATCGGTCGGCAGCACGGCGAGCCGGCTGGCCAACATGCCGGCAGCGATCGCGGTCGGCGGCGCCTACGTCGCGCATCTGCGCGGCGATGAAGAAGCGACGATAGCCTTCTCTTCGCGGGCTCTCGACGAGCTGAGCGATGGCGAGTGGATGCTCGAAGGACTCGCTCACTCAACTCTGGCTATCGCCGAATGGCTAGGGGGCCGCCTCCAGGAGGCGGAGCGGGCCGTCGCTTCCATCATCGATTGGTGGCAGTCGGCCGGCGACCAAGACTTGATCGCCTTGACCTCGTCCTACCTTGGGCGCATTCAGTCGGCCCAGGGCCGCCTGGACTCTGCGCTGCAGACGTACCATCGCACGCTCGAGGTGGCCGAGATGTCGGGGCGGCCCGCCCAGCCCGCCATTGGTGTGGCGTATGCAGGGACGGCCGCGGTGGCCTACCAGCGCGGCGAATTCGACAACGCCATGCAACACCTCGATCTGGGTCTCCCCCTGTGCCGCCAGTTCGTCTATACCCTTCCGCTGGCTATCGGCCTGGTGACGCTGGCCTGGATCAAGCAGGCCCAGGGCGACGCCGCCGGCGCACGACGTGCCATGGAGGAGGCCGAGCGGCTCACCGACCCGACCGTGGCCGACCTGTTCAACCCGGTCCCTGCACAGCGAGCTCGGTTGTCACTCGCCCAGGGCGACGCAGGCTGGGCCGCGAGGTGGACCGTCGAACGCGGCCTGAGCCATGACGATGAACTGTCGTTCGCCCGTGAGCCGGCGTACCTCGTTCTGGCACGCGTGCTGCTCGCCCAGCACGAACCCGGCCGGGCCTTGCACCTGTTGGAACGCATGCATGCGCTCGCACTCGAGCAGGACCGGGTCGGCAGCGTGATCGAGATTCAGGCGCTGCGGGCCCTGGCGCTGACCGCTACCGGAAACGACGACGCGGCGGTGCCCACGTTGGCCGACGCACTCATTCTTGCCCAACCGCAGGGTCACATCCGGGTGTTCGTCGACGAGGGTGAACCCATGGCCGTCCTGCTCGGCCGGCTGATCGCCACCCAACGAACCGGGCATGCCGTCGTAGCGGGTGTCCCGGTGGGATTCCTGGGCCTGCTGATGCGGGCCTTCGAAGCGCGCACCGGCAGCGAACCTCCCCATGCTGTCCCGGGTGGGTCGAACGTCCCAGGTCTCGTCACACAGCTCAGCGCCCGGGAGGTGGAGGTACTGCAGCTGCTGGTGGCAGGCAAGCAGAACCGGGACATCGCGGCCGAGCTCTATCTGGCCGTGAACACGGTCAAGAAGCACGTCACCCACATCCTCGACAAGCTGGGCGCCGCCAACCGCACCGATGCTTCAGCACGCGCCCGCGAACTGGGCCTACTCAGTACGCCCAGGTCATAGCACCAATCGTCGGACCGCCCGGTCACCCGCTGACGGTCGCCGTCTCCGGTACGGCGGGAGGCTCGGTGGCGATTCGGAGGGCGGCGACCAGTTCCTGGTAGAGCTCGTCGGACTGGAGCAACTCCTCGTGACTACCGACGGCACGGACGCGGCCGCTTTCGAGGACGACGATCTGGTCCGCGTCCATGACCGTCGAGAGCCGGTGCGCAATGGTCACCACGGCACCCCGCTCGGCCTGGCGGCGAATGCCCTGCGCCACGGCGGCCTCGGTGAGCCCGTCCAGCTGGGCCGTAACCTCGTCGAGCAGGAGAAGTTCGGGGTCCGCGACCAAAGCGCGGGCCAGGGCAATGCGCTGCCTCTCGCCGCCGGACAAGGTCGACGCCGAGACGTCGGTGTGCAGGCCGTCCGGCAACGCGCGTGCCCGCTCGTCCATCCGCACCTCCGCCAGCGCACGCCAGATGCGCGACTCGGGAGCATCGGGTGCGGCGTATGTGAGGTTCTCATAGAGCGTGCCGGGCACCAAGGGCGTGTCCTGCTCCACGTAGGCGATCCGGCTGCGCAGGTCATCAAGCGTCCAGCGGGCGAATGGCCGGCCGTCGAGATGGATCTCCCCGCTTTCCGGCCGGAAGAACTTCAGCAGGAGCGAGAAGACCGTGGTCTTGCCCGCTCCCGACGGCCCGACAATGGCGGTGTGCCCGTGTCGTGGGATGGTGATCGAGACCCCATCCAAGGCCGGTGCGGCGTCCGGCGCGTACCGGAAGCGGACCTCGTCGAGCACGAGCGCGTCGGCCACGTCGATGGGGCAGGCCTGCTCGGCGGGCAGGCTGCTCACGTCGTCCGTTTCCGTGGCCATCCCGCGGACCTCCGCGATCCGCGCCGCCGCCGCTAATCCCGACTGGATAGCCGTCAAGCTCATGGTCAGCAACGTCACCGGCATCATCAGCTGGAACGCGTAAAGAAGAAAGGCGATCAGGGCGCTCACCTCGAGCGCCCCCGTCGACACCCGCCAGGCGCCGAAGCCGAGCACCAGCATGATGGCCAGATTGATGCCGCCGCCCGTGATCGTCCACGCCACGGCCTCGATCTTGACCGCCCGGATGCCCTTGTGGCTGGAGCGTCGGGCGAAGTCGCCGATCCGTTCCGCCTCGCGCGCCTCGGCGCGGCTGGCCTTGACCGTCCGCAGCGCCCGCAGCACGCCCTCCAGGCGGCCACCCATCGAACCGACCTCAGCCTGCGCCTCCTGCTGCGCCTTGGCCAGGCTCGGCATGAGCAGGGCCGCAGCCGTTCCGACGATGATGATGACACCGATGGTGGTCAGCAGCAGCGGCAGATCCAGCACGGCCATGAGGACGAGTGCCCCGACCAGCCCGACGAACCCGTTCACACCGTTGACGATGCTCGACGTCGTCGCCTCGCGGATGAGCAGCGTGTCCGACGTGACGCGCGCCACCATCTCACCGCTGGAACGGCGGGCCAGCTCGGGAAGGCGCACGCCCAGCAGGTGGCGGATCATCCCGGTACGGGTGGCCAGGATGATGCGCTCGGCGAGAGTGCCCAGCAAGATCGCCTGAATGAGGCCGACCACCGTACCGGCGACCAGCAGGACCGCCAGGACGGTCACCGGTCCGCGCAGCGACGCCGACACCGCCAGGCCGTCCAGGACCGTCTTGGTGACCATGGGTGTGGCCAGCTCGGCTGCGGTCCCCAGCAGCCCGAGAAAGACACCGAGCACCAGCATGTCGCGGTGCGGCCTGGCGTAGGACCAGAGCAGGGAGATCTTCTGGCGCATGGACATCGCGGGGGTCTCACCGGGGTCAGGCGCTGTGGTCGGGGCGGCGTAGGACATCGGCTGACTCTCTGTTCAATCGACGGAGTGGCCATGGAGGCCATCGTGCAATCTCGCTATCGCATGATGACACATCAATGTCCCATTTTCAATCTCC
>NZ_ML142878.1:25387-27814 GCF_004138495.1 Phytoactinopolyspora endophytica | reverse complement strand
ACGTCAGCCGAAGCACACTGCACCGCTACTTCCCCGATCGCCAGGCGTTGGTCGACGCCGCGCTCATCGCAGCCAGCACCTTGCTCGAACGCGAGGGACAGAAGGCGACGATCGGCAACGAGACGGCGGCGGAGCAGCTCGAGGCGCTCATGCGCGCGTCGATCGACGTCGGCGACGCACTCATCTTCCTCTTCGCTGACCCCGAGCGGTTCAAGGGGAACCCCAACTGGCATGAAGGCGAAGACGAGGAACTGCCTACCATCATCCGACGCGCACAGGACGAAGGCATCCTGCTCGCGGACGTGGACCCGGCATGGATCCTCGGCATCTTCTACTCGATCATCTACGTCGCGGCCGAGTCGATCAACAGCGGGCACCTGCCCCGCCACCGCGCCGGAGACGTCGCCATCCGCACCTTTCTCCACGGATTCTCCACCGCCGGTGGCTCCTCCTCTTAAGGTCTGGCCAGCCGATTGGCCCAGCTCGGCCGCCTCGCGCCTGGGCGCAGCCGGGCTGGTGGACGGCACTCGACCCCGTCGCCGTCGATGTGTGCGAGCCGGTGCCGTCGCGCTGCCGTCCGCGTCCGGGTCACCAGGGGACCACACCCTCGTCGTCGAAGAAGCCGCCGCGCGGCCCGTCATCCGGCAGAGTAGCGAGCTGGATCGCGATCGCGGCACCCTGCTCGGGCGTCCGCGGCGCGTTGAAGCCGGTGAAGTCGGTCGCGACGTAGCCGGGGCAGCCAGCGTTCACTATGACGTTCGTGTCGGCGAGCCGGCGGGCGTACTGTGCCGTGACGCTGTTGAGCATCGACTTTGATGGTGCATAAGCGGCCAAGATCGGGCCGGTCTGCACTGTCAGCGAGCCCATGTTGCTCGACATGTTGACAATGCGCGGCGAGCCTGCGCGGCACAGCAGCGGGAGCATCGCGTTCGTCACCCGCATGACCCCGAACACGTTCGTGTCGAGGACGGTGCGCATGACGTCGAGGTCGAGTGTCGTCGGGTCTTGCGCGCCTCCGTCGGTCCGGCCGGAAATGCCGGCGTTGTTGACGAGCACGTCGAGCCGTCCTGCCGTCCGCTCGATGGTCGCCGCTGCCGCGGTGACGCTGTCGTCGGAGGTGACGTCGAGGACGACCCCGAACGCGTCGATGTCTGCGGCACGCAGACGCTCGACGGCCTCCTCGCGCCTGGCCTCGTCGCGCGCGCCCACGGCGACCGTGAAGCCGATCGCCCCGAGACCCTGTGCGATGGCGAAACCGATTCCCTTGTTCGCACCGGTGACCAGCGCGATCTTTGTGTTGTTCACTCGATCCATGCTCGGCGAGCCGCGCACTCGTTGTCCAAGACCGATTCAGTACGCCGTGATACTCGCCAGGTATCAGTCGGTAGGCTTTGTCCGTGGACGATCTCGAGACCCGCGAACTCCGGTACTTCGTCGCCGTTGCCGAGGAGCTGCACTTCGGCCGCGCCGCCGGTCGGCTCGGGATCGCACAACCGCCACTCTCACGTGCGATCCGCCAGCTGGAACGGCGGCTCGGCGTCCAGCTCCTCGACCGGGACCGTCGTGGCGTGGCGCTCACCGACGCCGGCAGTGTGCTGCTCCGCGAAGCCCGAGCGGCCCTCGACGCGGTCGCGGCCGCTGCGCGCCGGACGCGGCGTGCCGGGGATCTGAAGCGGCCGCTGGTGCTCGTGACGAAAGCCGGGGCGTCCCACGAGCTTCTGCAACAGCTCCTCGACGCGCACGCAAACGAACCCGGCGCGACGCCGATCGAAGTACTCCTGTGCGAGGTCGGCGAGCAGGCACAGCTACTGCGCAACGGGCGCGCCGACGTCGCACTCATGCACCATCCATTCGACGACCTCGCCGGGTTCGACACCGAGGACCTCTGCGTGGAAGGCCAGGTCGCGATCCTTCCCGCGAAGCATGCGCTCGCGACACGGGATCAGCTCACGCTCGCGGACGTCCGCGATGTGCCCGACCTGCCGATCGCTCGATGGCCCCGGCTCGACGGGTCCTACCCGGACGGTCCCGGACCGGAGGTCCACACCCAGTCGCAGCTCGCTCAGCTCGTAGCCCTCGGCAAGACGCTGCTCGTCATCCCCGCCTCCAGCCGTGCCTGGCAGTGGCCCGAACACGTCGCGGTGCCCGTCGTCGACGCGCCGAACGTCACCACGGTGATCGCATGGCCGCCGAGCAGTCACTCACCGGCAATTACCTCACTCGTCCGCTCAGCGGCCGGGCTCCGCGACACCGCGCTGCCCGCGCCCACGGGCTGAGATCACGCGCGTGGCTCGCTTGGTCTGGAACTACCAGGTCTCAGGCGTGCCCGTAGTCCTTCGCAGTCACCTCGCATCGTCTGATGCGCGGTAGGCGCTGTCATACTCGAACGTCACGTTCCCTTCGCGGGACTGCGTAAGCCTGCCACAC
>NZ_ML142878.1:18498-25339 GCF_004138495.1 Phytoactinopolyspora endophytica | reverse complement strand
ACGCCCGTCGAGATAGACGTCGAGATATCGTCCCGTCACCAATGAACGTCTCCCGACTGGAGGTTCCGAAACGCCATCTCGAAGCCAAGCGCTTGGAAGACGTCGAACAGCTTCGATGCTTCGATTGTGGGCTTTCCCGCCTCGAAGTCCGCCACGAAGGAGCGAGAGACACCGGCGTGTTCGGCCAACTCGGACTGGCTCCATTCACGCTTCTCACGCAGCTCGCGCACAGCGGCTGCCGATCCAGGAGGTTCGTGGCGACCGCGTAGTCCGGACATCATCGCCCGGTTGCCGTCACGTTCCTCATGTACGCGGCGTACTTGCGCCGTCCGAGATATCGCCACATCAACTTGACGGGGAGTGGCAACGTGCCCAGGAACGACTCCGCCTCCTCGGCCGACGCGACCGACTCGAGTTCCCCGGTCGCGATCAGCTTCTCGGGCTTGGTGAACTTCTCGAAGGTCTCCCGACCGAACCGCTCCCACTCCCCGGCCGTGATGTGGGCGCGGATCAGCGGGACGACGTGGGCCTCCTCGTCGTCGAGGTGCTCGACCAAAGCTGCGGTGAACTCGTCCAGCGCCGTCGCCAGTTCCTCGCCGTTCGCCGGCGATCGCCGCCAAGTGCACAGGAGGGCGCGTACCCGTTCCGATCGCTCGGCGACCACCTCGTGTTGCGCCTCCATCCGGTTGATCAGCTCAGCCTGTGGTGCAGCGCGCTCGAGCAGCCGCGGCCAGATGTTCGTGTCCTCGCCGCTGTGGTGGTTGTGCAGCCCGTTCAGGTGGAAATCCAGATGCGCGGCGATCGTCTCGGCGCGCGCGGTGTCGCCCGCAGGCGCCTGCCGGACCAGGGCGGCGACCATGGGGAACGCACGCCGGAAGATCCGGTGAATGATGGCCATCTCCTCGGTGCGGGCGGGAGCGGCCGCGAGGGCGCTCATCGGGCATCTCCGTCTGCTCCGACGCGGCGCTCCAACGCGTCGCGAAAGTCGGTCAGGAGGGTCTTCCGCTGTCGTCTCATCACCAGCATGAACAGCGGGAACACGAGACGGAACCACCCGCTGGGACGTGCATCGAACTCGAAGACGAGCCGGGTCCGGTCACCCACCACGTCAATCGTGCCCGTGGCCCGGACCGCGACTGGCCCGCCGTTCACGACCGCCCACCGTCGTGGCCGGTCGAACTCGACGCACTCCACCTCAAGAGCCGACGGCGCGCCCTTCCATCGGGCGAGGTACCTCGTGCCCAGCCCGACCGGCCCGTCGGTGATCTTCTCGACAGAGATGGCGTAGGGGTTCCACTCCAGCTCGTTGCGATTGTCGCTGGCGTAGTCGAACACCTCCTCGGGCGAGCAGGCGATCAACGTCTGGTTAGTGATGACGGCCATGGCAAGGTCCTTTCAGTGCGGGCGTTCAGTGGATGCGTCTGAGGAGTGCGCGGCCGAGGTCCACGTGGATGGCGCTTCATCTCCGCACCCCACCGGGCGTTCATGAGCGCACCTCGGACGCGGCACTTGATGCAACGGAACTGTCGACACGAAAGGGGATCGAGCAGCCCAGAGCGAGCACCGCGAACAGCGCCACCACCAAGGTCCCCGCCCATGCGCCACGCGGCTCGGTCAGGCCGAGGGCCGGGTTCATTCCCGACACGGTCCCTGCCAAGGCCGCTGCGAAAGCGACGCCGAGCGCGCCGCCCAGGACGCGCGGCCAGCGACGTCCGCGACCCGACAGGGCGTACCCACCGACCATTCCCATGACCGCGACCGCGATCGCGCCGCTGCCGATGCCGCTGGTCACCAGCAGCACGAGTGCCCCGGGCAGCAGCATCGGCGCGATGGCAAAGGTCAGCGGGGCAAGAGCCAACCACGCCCGGCCTCGGTGATGACCGGCTCGACGCCGATACGCGGCCCAGCCGAGCAGCCCCCCGGCCAGAGCGCCGGGCACCAGGATCGCGCCGAAGGTCCCGCTCCACGTGAAGGTCGACTCATGGCCAGCGAGCTCGGCCATGTACGCACGCAGGGCGGCAGCCCAGGCCAACCCACAGACGCCGCCGCCAGCCATCCAGACCCACGCCGGTGAGCCGCCCACAGGCGTGGCGGATCGCTGTTCGGGCATTGGCCGCGATCGCGCCGTGACGGTGGTCTTTGCCATGACGATCCATTCGCTCGACCATCGCTCCTTCGACCACTGTGTTCTCACGCTGACCCGATGCACCATGACGAGCACTCACCGCTCGCTCACCGAACGCTCACCGATCGGCACCCCGAGGGATACACTGGAACTCCGCTGCCCCTTCGAGCCCGGGTGGACAGATGACGGCGGCCACGACCTTCGGAGCTCGGCTCAGAGAGTTGCGGCTGGCCGCCGGGCTCACCCAGGAGGCGTTGGCGGATCGAGCCGGCATCAGCGCACGTGCGGTGAGCGATCTCGAGCGCGACCCACTCCGCACACCGCGGCTCGACACGGTGCGGCTGCTGGCTGATGCCCTGGCGCTGACCACCCAGCGTCGAGCCGAGCTGCTCGCGTTGGCCCAGCCCACCACGCCGGCAGGCTCGCTCCTGGTCCGCGCACCGATCACCGAGGCACTCACGACGCTGATCGGTCGCGAGGACGAGATCGCGGCACTCGTAAAGCTCCTGGCCGACGGTGAAACGCAGTTGATCAGCCTCACCGGGCCCGGCGGCGTCGGCAAGACGCGCCTCGCCGTGCACGTCGCCGCGTCGCTGTCGAGCCAGTACGCGGACGGGGCGATGTTCGTCGACCTCGCGCCGCTCCGCGACCCCGGACTGGTGTTGCCGGCGATCGCCCAACAGCTCGGGCTCGACGAGAACCCCGCAGTTCCGGTGGCACAGCGGCTCACAGCCGCGCTCCGGGGACGGCAGTTGCTGATCCTGCTGGACAACGCCGAGCACCTCCTCGAAGCCAGGACCGAACTGCTCGCACTGCTCAGCGCCTGTCCCGACGTCATCGCCCTGGTGACGACCCGGGTGCCGCTCGATGTCCGTGGGGAGCGGCAGTACCGCATCGCGCCACTCCTGCTACCCGCGCCCGGTGAGAACATGCCCGGGGGATCCGCGTCGGAGGTTCTGTTCCGGGACCGTGCGCTCGCGGTGGGCATCGACCTGCCGCCCAGCGCAGGCGCGGCCGTGGCGGACATCTGTCGACGACTCGACGGGCTTCCCCTGGCGCTCGAGCTGGCAGCGGCACGGACGCGGGTGCTGCCGCCGGACGCCCTGTTGGCTAGGCTCGAGCAACGACTCACGGTGCTGGTCGGTGGCCCGCACGACCTTCCCGACCGCCAGCGAACCATGCGCGACGCGATCGCCTGGAGTTATCAGCTGTTGTCGGACCGCGCACGGGTGCTGTTTCGGACGCTGTCGGCGTTCGCGGGCGGATGCCCGCTCCCGGCCGCCGAAGCGATCAATTACGACCTCGGCGTGCTCGACGCTCTCACCGAACTGATCGACGCCAGCCTGGTCGCGGTAGAACCGAATGCGCAGGCGCCCCGCATCACGATGCTGGAGACCGTCCGCGACTTCGGACTCGAGTCCAGCGTGAGCGTGGGTGACGCGAGCTCGATCGTTCGCCGCCACGCGGAGTACTTCGCCGCGCTCGCCGAGCAGGACCCGGTGGCGGCCGGTGAGGCGGAGCGAGACAACCTGCGTGCCGCCATGAACTGGGCGCTCGACGAAACAGACGCAGCGACGGCGCTTCGGATCGTTGCGGCAATGTGGCGATTCTGGATCGAGCGCGGTCAGCTCACCGAGGGCTTTCACTACGCGCACGCCGGGTTCGGCTTGGCATCCTCTGTCAACGTCGCACCGCCGGTCCGGCTTGCGGCCCTGGCCGGCGCAGCCCGTCTCGCCCTCGCCACCACGGCTGTCGAAGAGGCGAGCAGGTGGTGCGACGATCTCGTGGAATTGGGGCGCACCCACGGCACTCCAGCGGACCTGGTCGCGGCCCTCAACGTGCGCGCGCAGTTCGCCCGTGACCAGGACCGCTACGTCGATGCCAGGCGTGACTACGAAGAGGCCGAGACGCTCGCGACCAGCCATGAGGACGAGCACGGACGCGCCAAAGCCCTGATCGGTCTGGCCTACGTGACGTTCTTCGCGGGCGACTCGCTGCGCGCCGAAGACCTCGCCAACCGCGGACTGGCCGCAGCCCGCCAGTGCGGTGACCAACGTGAGCTCGCCGACGTCCTCCTCCTCCTGGCGTGGCAGGCGATGCACGCCGGAAAGTACCCGGACTCGCACCGGCTGGCGTCCGAGGCAGTGGCGCTCTACCGGGGCATGAAGCACACCGGAGGCGTCGCGCTGGGACTCCGCCAGCTCGGGACCGCCGCCGCCTTTACCGGCGAGTTCGACCAGGCGACGGTGTACTACGAAGAAGCGCGGGAGCTGTTCCTCGCGCGCGGTGAGGACCAGATCGCGGGCGAACTCCTCGCACATCTCGGCCACGTCGCCCTGAACACCGGGGACATCCCACGCGCTCGGAAGCTCAACGCCCGGTCGCTCGAGTCGGCTCGTGCGTACGGCGACCAGTGGGCCCTCGCGATGGCGGCCACCCAGCTCGGGCACGTCGAACTCGCCGACGGTCAACTCGATGCTGCGCGGGACCTCTTCACCGAAAGCGCTGATTTGTTCGAGGCGATCGGAAACCCGCTCTACGTAGCGTGGTGCCTGGAGGGCGTCGCCGGCGTGGCGGCAGCCGATGGCAGGTGGGACCAGGCTGCACAAGCGTGCGCCGCCCGACAAGCCGTACTCGCCGAGATCGGCCACACCCTGCCGCCCGTGCACCCCGAGAGTTACCAACGCCTCCTTGCCGCCGTCGACCGGGCGAGCAATTGAGTCGGGCCGGGACGCACACGAGCTCCGGCCTAATAACAAGCGGCGTCACCTCTGGCCGCCAGGCCCTACGACCTGCGCTGCACGGCCACAGATATCGCCGCGCAGTGATGCGGCACTCCCCTCCGCCGGCACAGGCATCAATCAGGACGACAATGGCCTGAAGTGTGCGTGCGGACATCCCATATCTCCACGCGCGCATGCCACGACTGACCTCGATGCTGAAATCGTGGTCGACCTGATCACTGAGGTGATCAGGCGGCTGTCAGGCGAGTGGGAATGGCGGCTGCCACCATGCTGGCGACCTCTGAAGCTCGACCCGGTCGACCCACTTGACCCACCAGTAACCCCGGCGGCGTGGCGCGACGAGCCGCAGCGGGGACCCGTGCCGGCGCGCCAGCGGCACGCCACCCACCGCCGTGGCCAGCAGCAGCCGATCGATCTCGTCGACCGGGAACCGGATCCAGTAGCCGGTAACGGAATGCACAAGCAAGCTCCGTGCCTCGCCAACGTCGCGTATGAGGGACGAGACCGGGACGCCCGCCCAGTCCTGGTGGGCATACCACCCCGACGTACAGTCCAGCGTCGCCCGAAGGGGTGTCTGGTATTCCGCTACCTCGGGCAGAGTCAGCTCATATGCACCGCGGCCATCAACGACGGTGAGCCGCCATTCGTCAAGGTCAAACGTGGGGGCCGTGTCGTTGAGCCAGATGGTGCTCGGCATCGAGGTCGGATCGAACGAGCCGATCTCGTGCGAACCGGTGAATCGCCGCTTTGCGCCGGGCAGGCCGGCAAGCCGGACGGTTGAGTCGGTGGCGAGGTACAGGGCCGCCGCGGCGGCGCTGAGAAGGCCCGCTCGAAGGGCGACCCGGCGGGAAAGGTCTGTCTTGTGGGGCCGGCTCTTTCTGGCGACCGCGTGCCAGAGGAGAAGTGGAACGAGCGCCAGCGCGGCGGCCACGTGGACCCACAAACCGTGCTGCCCACCGATCGAGCGGATCAGTCCGGTGGAAGAGCCCAAGCCGGCCACCACGGTGGTGATAGCAAGGGCGGCGAGCAGCAGCGACGCCCAGCGGCTGCGGCGGGCCCGACCCAGCCCACGGCGGACGACGCGACCCTTCCACGGGATCAGCAGGATGACCGCCATTGCCGCGACACCATGCCCGATGACGACCCACCGGCCGTGTGGTGAACCGGTCGCAACCGCTCCGGTGCCGGTGGCGAAGGCCAGCAGCAATGCGGTGAACAGCGCCACATTTGTCTGTCGCGGTGACAGCATCTGCCTGATCTTCGGGTGCATGGCCGCTCTAGCCCCTCCACTCAGTCATCGATTGCTGCGATCTTCCGGCTGGGTTTGAAGCAGAGCCCTTCGCGGCAGCGGCGAGACTGCCCTACACCGCTACTTGATCCGGAATCGTGGCGCGAGCGGTTTCGTGCAACGCCGCTGACAGCCACACCACCGCTATCCCGGCGACGACGTGGGTTGCGCTGATCAACGGATTGTCCGGAAGAGGCGCGAGGAGGGCGATCAGGGGAAACGCAAGTATGTAGGCAACAGCCGGGATTTTAGGGTAAACCCGTGCGCGCACCATGGAGAGCCCGAACAGCACAACACCGATGCTGAACACGAGGGCGCTGAAGAGCAGGGCGATCCGGGAGATGCCGGCGAGGTCGTCAACGGCGATCACTTCCTCGATCGGGAAGAGGACCAGGTTCAGGGTGTAGCCGGCCCCACCGAACAGGCCGAGGCCGATCAGGTTGACGGCGAACCCGGCCGTACTCACCCGACCACTCGCGCGTAGCTGGCCCAGATGTAGGCCGACCACCAACGGGATCGCCAGGGCGGGAGAGAGGCCGAGCGCGACACTTGTTGCTGTTGTCTCGCCCGCTAAGGCCTCGAACGCACTGGGCAACGCGATGAACAGCCCGGCGAAGATGCCGCTGATGGCGCCGAAGCGCAGCACAGATGTCATGCGGCAAACATAGGAGCGGCGGACGAGCC
>NZ_ML142878.1:5782-18485 GCF_004138495.1 Phytoactinopolyspora endophytica | reverse complement strand
AACAGTGCCTGATTGCCAGGCTCGCAGCCGCCAATCACCTCGACACCCGTGCCGATCGGCACCGGCCGATAGGCATCGGCCGATCCGCCCATCGACCGGAACCCACACGAGGGCCGTACGCTACATGCATGCTGCCAGCCGGGCTCGACGCCGCAGTTCCTGCGGGTTCTCCCACCAGACCGGTGCCGTGGGTTTCACCGGTGCTCTACGGCGTCGTCTTGGTCGCCGGGACATTCGCGGGAATCACCGGCCTCGGTCACACCAGCGTTGTGCCGTTCGTGGCCGGATTGACATTGCTGATGGCGCTGGACGTCGTCGAGCGCCGCCGATACCTGGCGAGCACGCCGACCGTCCCGGCGATCGCCCTGCTCGTCGCTCGGCTGTGCCTGTTCGTTGCTGTGGCTGCCTCCGATGGCTCCGGCCTGTCCCGGGTGCTGTTTCTGCTGTTGCCGTTCACTGCGTACTTCGCGTTCGGCTGGAAGGTGAGCATCGCCCTCGGCCTCGTCAGCCTGGGATTGCTCGTGATCAGCTTCGAGTTGACTGTCCCGCAGTGGTACAGCGAAGTCGAGCAGGTCTCCGATCTGCTGATGTTCGTGGTCGGGCTGGCGCTGACCATCGCGATGGCCTCGGTCGCCGTGGAAGAGCAGCGCGGCAGGGCGCGATTGGAGCAGTCCCATGCCCAGCTACGCACCTATGCCTCACGGGTCTCTGAGCTGTCGGCGGCGGCCGAGCGGAACCGGGTCGCACGCGACATCCACGACGGGCTCGGGCACCACCTGACGGCCATCACAGTCCTGCTGGAGAAGGCCACGACGTTCCTCGACAGCGACCGCCCCGCAGTACGGCAGGCCCTTGACGATGCCAGCCGCTCGGCACGGCGTGCACTTGAGGACGTACGGCACTCGGTACGCACGCTGCGCGCCCCGACTGAGCCGTTCCGCCTCTCGGCGGCACTGGATGACCTGGTTCACGAGGCTGCCGGCGGCGAGCTGTCGGTCAGCCTCGACTTCGCCGGTAATGAAGGCCGGTGTGATCCGGCCGCGCTGACCACGCTCTACCGGGCTGCCCAGGAAGGCATCACCAATGCCCGCCGCCACGCCCAGGCGTCCCACGTGCGGGTGACCGCTCGCTGTGACGACGAAGGTGCACATCTGGTAGTCGCCGATGACGGGTGCGGACTTCCGCCCGAGCGTGAAGGCTACGGCCTGCTCGGAATGCGTGAGCGAGTGCAGCTCGTGGGCGGCTCGGTTGAGGTGGTCAGCGGGCCGGATGCGGGCACGCGGGTCATCGTTACCATCCCGCACAAGGTGGCTGTGTGACCGACGAGCCAGAACGTGTCCCACGGCCAGCGCGCGACATCTGCGTCATCGTCGTCGACGACCAGCGGCTGATTCGGGAGAGCATAGCGTCCTTGCTGGATATACAGCCCGGCATTGCGGTGGTCGGCACCGCGGCCGATGGCAGGCAGGCAATTGACGCCGTACTCAACTTGGAGCCGGACGTAGCCCTGATGGACGTACGGATGCCCACCATGGACGGCATCGAAGCGGTCACCGTCCTGCGTGGCCGGGCTCCGAACTGCCGGGTGGTCATGCTTACTACCTTCGACGACGAAGAGTACGTCGTGCATGCGCTCCAGGCCGGCGCCAGCGGATACCTGCTCAAAGACCGTCCGGCGCAAGAACTTGCCGATGCGGTACGAACGGCGCACGCCGGCGTTGTCCAGTTCGATCCGGCCGCGGCAGCCCGGCTCACGTCGGCACTCGACCGTCCGAACAACTCACCGCGCCGAGAACCGACCCGCCATCCGCTGACTGCCAGGGAGGTCGACGTACTGCGCCTCGTGGCCACCGGCTCGACGAACCGTGAGATCGCCGAGCGCCTATACCTCAGCGAAGGAACCGTCAAGAATCACATCTCCAGGATCCTGAATCGGCTGGGCCTTCGCGACCGCACTCAGGCTGCGCTATACGCTCGCGACCAAGGCCTGGTCTGACCCATTCGGCAATGTGACGGATAGTTCGCTTATTCCGTCAGCGCTCCCGTCTCGAGGCGGCATGAGCTGGTCCGAAGTTGCGATAAGTCCGTGGCACGGTGGGGGTTGACCTGCGAAGAAAACGGCGTGGAGCGCCTTTGCGGCCGGACCAGGGATGGCCGTACGTCCGCCGTTCATCTGGGTGTACGACAATTCGCCAATGGTCGATGCTCGACACGCCCTGCTCCCCGAGCTTCTCGCAGTTGACCGGGCCGCTTCCCCGCGCACCCTCGTCTCCATCTTCCGGAGCACAGTCGAGGAGTACGGCGACTCTTTCGCCGTCGACAGCGGCCTGGAAACGCTGACTTATGATGAGCTCGACGAGGCAGCCACCGAGCTCGCCGGGCGACTCGCAGCGATCGGCGTCGGCCCGGGCGACAAGGTCGGCGTACGCATCAAGTCTGGCACGACCGACCTTTATGTCGCGATCATCGGCATCCTCGTCGCCGGGGCCGCCTACGTCCCTGTCGATGCCGACGACCCCGACGAGCGGGCCCGCGTCGTCTTCGAGGAATCCGGTGCGGTGGCGATCGTCGGCAACGACCTTGTCGTCTCGCCCACCCCCGCCGGACGCGCCAGTGAGGCCACGCCCCAGCGCGACGTGGAGCCCGGCGACGATGCCTGGGTGATCTTCACCTCCGGTTCCACCGGCAAGCCCAAGGGTGTCGCGGTCACCCACCGCAACGCCGCCGCCTTCGTCGAAGCCGAGTCCCGGATGTTCCTCCAGGAGCGCCCGATCGGCACCGGCGACCGCGTGATGGCCGGGCTCTCGGTCGCCTTCGACGCCAGTTGCGAGGAGATGTGGCTGGCCTGGGCGTACGGCGCGTGCCTGGTGCCGGCGCCGCGGTCGCTCGTCCGCTCCGGGGTCGACGTCGGCCCCTGGCTGGTCGCCAACGACATCACGATCGTCTCAACTGTCCCAACCCTCGTCGCCCTGTGGCCGCGCCAGGCGCTGGCCAAGGTCAGGCTGCTGATTATGGGCGGCGAAGCCTGCTCGCCCGAGCTGGCTGCCCGGCTCCAGGCGGAAGGACGCGAGGTCTGGAACACCTACGGCCCCACGGAGGCCACCGTCGTCGCCTGCGGGGCGATGCTCGACGGCAACGCCCCGGTCCGGATCGGGCTCCCGCTCGACGGCTGGGATCTCGCCGTCGTCGATCCCGAAGGCCACCCGGTCGCCGAAGGCGAGTCCGGCGAGCTGATCATCGGCGGCGTCGGCCTGGCCCGCTACCTCGACCCTGAGAAGGACGCTGAGAAGTACGCACCTATGCCGACGCTGGCCTGGGATCGTGCCTACCGCTCCGGCGACGTCGTGCGCAATGACCCCGACGGCCTCGTATTCGCCGGTCGCGCCGACGACCAGATCAAGCTCGGCGGACGCCGCATCGAACTCGGCGAGATCGACGACCAGATGCTGCGGATCCCCGGCGTGGTCTCCGCCGCTGCCACCGTGCGCTCCACGAAGTCCGGCAACAAAGTGCTGGTCGGCTATCTCACCGTCAACGACCGCTATGACTCCGGCGCGGCCAAGGAACTCCTACGGCTGCGGATGCCGGCCGCGCTCGTGCCGCGCCTGGCCGTCGTCGACGAGCTCCCGACCCGCACCTCCGGCAAGGTTGATCGCGATGCACTCCCGTGGCCGCTGCCCAAGAGTCGCGACACCGTCGCCAAGCTGGGCGGCACCAGCGCCTGGATCGCCGAGATCTGGGCCGAAGTGCTCGGCGCCGACGTCACCTCACCCAAGGATGACTTCTTCGACTTCGGAGGCGGGTCGCTTACCGCCGCCCAGGTGGTCGGCCGGCTCCGGGAGAAGTATCCCGAGGTCGCCGTCGGAGATCTCTACGCCAACCCGACGGTGGCCACGCTGGCCGCAAACCTCGAAGACATGGGCCGCGCCAAGGTGATGTCGGACCGCAAGGTTCGGCCGATCCGCCGGAAGACTCAGATCGGCCAGCTGCTGGCGCTCGTCCCGCTGCGGGCGCTGGCTGCGCTGCGCTGGGTGACCTGGCTGATGATCGCCTCTACGATCGGCGCTGCAGCAACCGACCTGCCCTGGCTGGAGTCGTTTCCGCTATGGCTGATGATCGTTACGGGCTGGTTCTTCCTCATCCCGCCCGGCCGGATGACCCTGGCCGCGGGCCTCGCCCGGTTCTTCCTCCGCAGGCTCGAGCCAGGCAGTTACCCCCGCGGCGGCCGGGTCCACCTGCGGATCTGGCTCGCCGAGAAGATCCAGGATGAGCTCGGTGCCGCTGGTCTGGCCGGGGCGCCGTGGTTCCCTTTCTACGCCCGTCTGCTGGGTGCGAAGATCGGCAAGGGCGTCGACTTGCACACTCTGCCCCCGGTCACGGGGATGCTCGAGATCGGCAAGCACGCGGCGGTCGAGCCCGAGGTCGACCTGGCCGGCCACTGGATCGACGGCGACCTTGTCCACATCGGCCACATCAGGATCGGCGCCCGCGCCCGTATCGGGGCCCGCAGCACCCTCGCCTCCGGCTCCGTGGTCGGCAAGGACGCCGAGATCGCCCCCGGTTCCCACGTCGCCGGCAGGGTCCCTGCCGCCGAGTTCTGGTCCGGTTCCCCGGCCGAGCGCCATGCCAAGGCCCGTGGTCCCTGGTCGGCCAAGGGCCCGTCGTCAAGCTCATTGTGGCTGGGCGTCTACGGCCTGGTTGCCTTCCTGATCGCCGCGCTCCCAGGGGTCTCGATGCTGGTCGGCGCGGCCGTGCTCGTTCCCGTCGTCAGCGGTACCGACACTTTCGGCGAGGCGATCCGTTCCGCTCTGCCGTTGCTGCCCCTGGCCGCGCTGCTGTCGTACGTCGTCCTGTCGCTACTCGTTCTCGGTCTCACCCGGCTTTTCGCGTGGGGCATCTCTCCGGGCCACCACCCCGTCCACTCAGCCGTGGGCGTCCAGATCTGGGGGACGCTCCGGCTTCTCGACGAGGCCCGCGACTGGCTCTACCCGGTCTACTCCAGTGCCATCACGCCGATCTGGCTGCGCTTGCTCGGAGCCCGGATCGGCGAGGGCGTGGAAGCCTCCACGGTGCTGCTGATCCCGAGTCTGGTCCACGTCAACGACCACGCCTTCCTCGCCGACGACACGCTGATCGGCTTCTACGAGCTCGGCGGCGGCTGGATCCGCGTCGAGCGGGTCAAGGTCGGCAAGCGTGCCTTCGTGGGCAACTCCGGCATGCTCGCCCCAGGCCGCAAGGTCCCCAAGCAGTCACTGGTCGCGGTCCTCTCCGCGGCCCCGGGCCGGGCCGTCGCCAAGGCCGGAACGTCGTGGATGGGCAGCCCGCCGCAGAAGCTGCGGCGCACCAGCGATGACCAGGACAGTAGCCGCACTTACGACCCGCCGAAGAAGCTCCGCGTCTACCGCGGGCTGGTCGAGTCCTGCCGGATCCTCCCGATGTTCCTCGGCGTCTCGCTCCACATCGGTGTAGGGGCGACTCTGTTCTGGCTGCTCACCCGCGACGACATCGGCATCCTGCTCGGCATCATCCTTGGTGGGCCGGTGCTGATCGTCGGCAGCGTCCTGGCTGCTTTGGTCACGGTAGCCGCCAAGTGGCTGCTCGTCGGGCGCCACGACACCGGCGACCATGCCCTGTGGACCTCCTTCGTCTGGCGCAACGAGCTCGCTGACACCTTCACCGAGGTACTCGCCGCCCCGTGGTTCGCCCGCGTGACCGCCGGCACCGTCGCGCTCAATGTGTGGCTGCGCATGCTCGGCGCGAGGATCGGGCCGGGTGTGTGGTGCGAAACCTACTGGCTGCCCGAGACCGACCTGGTCGAACTCCGCGCCGGTGCGACGGTCAATCGTGGCTGCGTCGTCCAGACCCATCTATTCCACGACCGGGTGCTCAGCATGGACACGGTGGCACTCGGAGCCGGAGCGACGCTGGGCCCCAACAGCGTGATCTTGCCGGCCGCGACGATCGGCCGCCATGCCACAGTGGGTCCCGTGTCGCTGGTCATGCGTGGTGAGAGCGTACCCTCCCGAACGCGTTGGATCGGGAACCCGATCGGCCCATGGGAGGAAGACGAATGAGTTTCACTGCGAGACCGGCGCACCCCGGCAGCGACCCTTACGTGCCCGGCCACGGAGACGCGTCGTACGACGTCCTCCACTACGACCTCGCCCTCGGCTACAAGCTTGTCGGCAACCGACTCGACGGCGACGCCACCCTGACATGCAGGGCGCTCACCGCCACCGACGCGATCCGTGTCGACCTGCACGCGCTTCGCCTCCAGAAGGTCTTTGTGAACGGTCGGCCGGAGAAGTTCACACACCGTGGCGGCAAGCTCGTCGTCAAGCACCCGGTCGGCTCCGGAGAGCAGTTCCAGGTGCGGGTGAAATACGCCGGCAACCCCCGCCCCGTGCCCTCGCGGGTGCTCGGCAGCGCCGGTTGGGAGGAACTGGCCGACGGCGCCATCGTCGCCGCGCAGCCACACGGCGCACCGTCCTGGTTCCCCTGTAACGACCGGCCGGACAACAAGGCGACCTACTCCCTCGCAGTGACCGCGCCGTCCGACTACTACGTCGCAGTAGCCGGCGAGCTGGTCACGACCAAGCGCAGCGGAAGCGCCACCACGTGGTCCTACCAGCAGGACGCGCCGATGCCGACCTACCTCGCGACGGTCCAGATCGGCCGCTACGAGGTCACCGAACAGACAGGCGCTCCAGTCCCGGTCCGTACCATCGCCCCGGCCGAGCGGCACTCCGACAACTTCCAGGCTTCTTTCGGACGGCAGGCCGAAATGCTCAACTTCTTCACCCAGATCTACGGCGATTACCCGTTCACCTCCTACACCGCCGTAGTCACCGACGACGAGCTCGAGATCCCGCTCGAGTCGCAGGGCCTGTCCACCTTCGGCCGCAACTTCATCGACGACGGCTGGGACGCGATCCGACTGATCGCCCACGAGATCTCCCACCAGTGGTTCGGCAACGCGGTGACGCTGCGCCAATGGAAGGACATCTGGCTGCACGAGGGCTTCGCCTGCTACAGCGAGTGGTTGTGGTCCCATGAGTCCGGAGTCAAGCCGGTCCAGGAACGAGTGAACGACCACTACGAGAAACTCGCGAACCTCCCGCGCGACCTGCTGCTCGGCGACCCCGGCCCGGAACTGATGTTCGACGACCGCGTCTACAAGCGTGGCGCCCTCACCGTCCATGCGCTGCGGGCACGGGTCGGCGACAACACGTTCTTCGAGATCCTCCGGACCTGGGTCGCGGCCAACAACGGCGGCAACGTCACCACCGAGATGTTCATCGCCCACGTCAACGAGTTCGCCGGCGAGGACCTCTCAGACCTCTTCGACGCCTGGCTCTTCTCGACCGAGCTGCCCGAGCCTCCCCGGCTGCACCACCCCTGAGCCTGACCGAGCGCCGCTGGTTCGGCGGCGTGATAGAGGAGATCCCGGTCTGCACTCCTGGCCAGCCTGCCTACATGATCGCGTACGCGGCCCGGTAGCCCTCCGGTGCCGGCACATCGATGACCTCGAAGTCCGCGACCCGGATCGAGGCCATCGGAGTGTCAAGCCCGTCACCGAGCGCCTTCAAGATCGCCTCCTTGCGGCACCACATCGCCGCCCGTTCCCCCGCCGTCCGCACTAACTCGGCCTCAGCCGGATGCAGCACCAGCCGTGGTTCCCAGCCGGCGTCGACGGCGGCGACGGACTCGATGTCGACACCGATGTCATGCGTGGTAGTCACCGCTGTGAGCAGGTGCGACCCGGACCGGGAGAGGCTCACCCCGACCTGGGCAGGGGCGCCGGTCATCCTCGCCCAGGGCCTCCCGTGCGCTGCCGAGCCGCAGCGGCCACAGAGTCGGCCCACCCGCACGACGCCCTCGGCGACGCAGAGCAGATCGGCCACCCGGAACCGCAGGACCGCGTCGGCGTTCTCATCGGCCGGGTGCATAGCGATCCGCGTACTCATGATGCGCAGTTCTCCGTCACTCCTGACGGGCGCTCGCCGGCTCCAAGTCGGTCAGACGCGGCGACGTCATCCCTGGATTCTAGCCTGCGGCATCGACCGCGTCTGCGACACAACTGCGACACGCCTGCACCGTAGCCGCGACAGTAGCTTGCGAGATTCGAAGCATGCGAACCAACAAAACCCACGACACTACTCCGGCCGCTGCCCACGGCAACCTCCGCTACCGGCTAGGGCGCCCGACGGGCATCGCGTCAGTTGCTCTCGCAGCAGTGGCGCTGACCGCCTGCGGTACCAACGAAGCCGACGACACCGGTAGCGAAGGCTGGACCGAATCCTCCCAGGCCGATGAAGCCGGCCTGTCGCCCGTGCTCTTCCTCGGCGACTCCGTCGCCGCCGGCCAAGCAGTCGCCCTGCAACAGGGCCTGGCCGAAAGCGGCGTGAGGTTCATCGACGCCACCTCCACCGGAGGCGGGAACATCGTCGGCCCCAACGCCGAGGAACAGTGGAACGCCCTGCCGGAAGAACTTGGACGTGCCGGGGGTGGCGTGGTGATCTACCAGGTCACGACCTACGACTGGGGCACGCCCGAGGAACAGCGCGCCGCGTACGAACGCCTTGCCGAGACCACCAGGGAACTCGACGCCGACCTTCTCATCGCCTCGATGCCACCCATCCAGCCCGACGAGTTCTACGAGCCCCACATGGACGAACTCGCGACGGCACACGAAGCCGCCCAGCAGATCGCTAACAACCTCGACGGCGTCGAATACCTCGACGCCGCAGAAGTCTGGGGCAACGAATACGCCCGAGAGCACGACGGAACGATCGACCGCAGCGAAGACGGCATCCACACCTGTCCCCAAGGCGCAGCCCGCTTCACCAGCTGGACCCTCGAACAGCTCGCCGACCATTACCCCGGTTTCACCCCAGCCGAACCCGACGCCTGGGCAAACAACGGTTGGGCCGGCAGCGACCGATTCCACGGCTGCTGATCAGGTCCTTCGTCGGGTGAAGCGGTCAGGTGCCGGCCTCGAGTACGGCAAGGTCGCGCACCGCATATCGGTGATGCTCGACCTCTTCCTTCAGCACTACGCTGAGGCAGCGACGCACGACGTACTCCTGGTCGGGATACGGGTCCGCCGGTTTGCGACGGCAGACCCGATCGAGCTCGGTCTGGGTGAGTCCGTCGACGACACGTCGCATCGTGGCCATCCGGGCGAGCCGCGGCGCGAGCAGCTCGTCGAGCGTCGGGGTGGCTTCGAGCGTGAGCCCGAGTTTCGCCGCCTCGTCGGGCGGCATCCCGCCGGCGGGGAAGCCCCAAGGGTGGTACGGCTCCTCCTCCTCGAGTACGGCGTTGCCGAGCCAGGCATCGGCGGCGAACAACAGGTGCCGTTGGGTCTCGACGAACGACCACTCGCCGTCGACCTGCTCGTAGAGTTTGGCCTCGGGCAACAGCCGGGCGCGCTCGAGCGTCGCCACCCACAGCGTCTCGATGGAATCCCAAGCAGAGCGGTAGCCGTCGGGGGCCGCGGCGTCCCGCGCCAGCGCCCGCGCGGGGTGCTGCCGGTCGAGCTCGGCCTCGACGTAGGCGGTCACGTCGACGTCGTTGACGACGACACGCTCGAAGTCGCCACCGAGATAGACGTCGCTCCCATAGCAGTCGACGATCTTCAGACCGCTGACCTCACAGTCGCGGATCTCGAGGCCGGCAAGGTCGCACAGGTGAATGCGTGCACCACGGAACTGGTCGCTCTGGGCATATTCAGCAGTCATCGAGGCAGTCTCCCGCACCGGTCCCGCCTGCGCCACGTCGGGCGACTGGTTCACCGGTCCGTACGCAGCAGGCTGAACAGCATGGTGTCGCGCCATTCGCCGTCCTTGAACTGCGCTCCGCGCAGCGTGCCTTCCAGGGTGAACCCAAGCTTGGCCAGGGCCTGTTGCTCAGCGGCGTTGTCGGCGCGGGTCTTCGCCTCGATGCGGTGAACCGGGGTTGTGGCGAAGAGGTAGTCCACCAGAAGTCTCTGAGCGCGCCAACCGTGTCCGCAGCCCCGGTGTTCGGGGAACACAGACACCCCGATACCCCAGCAGTGATGCGAGCCGCCATGCCTGACCGCTCGCCATGACACCTGGCCGACACACCGACCACCAACGTCGATGGCGAGCATGCCGTCGTGGTCGGAAAGGAGCCCGTCTTCGCCAAGTCGGCGGTCGAAATGGCCGGGGTCGCCGTATCCGCCCCAGTCCGGGCCAAGGCTGTCGGGGTCGGTGGCTAGACGCCGCAGCTGCGGCAGATCCTCAACCGTCACCGGACGTAATGTCGATGGATCGCTCACGGTGTCCAATCTAGCTTAGACTAATCTAGAGATGGCCACCTGAGATCCACGGCAGCCGTCGGCTGTCAGCGGAGAGACAACGCAATCAGATCGTCCTCGTTGTAGGCCCGCGGGGCGCGTTCCTGTCGGGAGGCCCCGTACCTTTCGACGACCTGGGCAGTCAGCTCGATCCCCAGATCGGCGTCGGCGACCCGTTCGCCTTCTGCCCACTGCCGCGTCCAGGGCGAACACCCGGCACCTCCGGCGACCCGCGACACAGCCCGCGAAGTCGTCCCGCTCGACATCCAGTGCGAATCGCCTGGCACGGAGTCTGGCATGAAACGACGTCGAACCCTGGGTTCTGGCATGACCCGAAGGGGGCGGTCGTGTCGGTAAACATGCAGGTAGAGGCCAGAAGAGGCGTAATCGTGCTCCCTGCGGATCAACAGGTCGGGTCGAGGAAGGACTGGCCGCTGCGTCCGCGAACCGACAGAGTCACCGGGTGGAAAGGTCGGGGAGTTCCGCCACTGCCCATTCCGGAGATCCCCACGGTTCCTCCAGCGCGGCCCGAAGCGCTCTGACGGCATCCACACCGACGCGTTCGGCGAGCGCGGTTTCGAGCCCCGCAAGTATCTGCATCGTCTCGGTTCGGCGCTGAGCACCGGCCGCCGAGAGGCACACGAGCTTCGACCGAGCTGACCGCGGATCGCTTTCCACTGTCACCACACCGAGGGCGACAAGTTCATGGACCCACTGGTGCGCAGTCGGGGCACTGACGCCCAGACGCCGAGCCAACTCGGCGATGCTCGCCCCCTCTGACGGGAGCTGACTCAGCAGGGTGACGTGTGCCGCGCTGATGGTCAACCCGTCTTCCTGGGCTTCGAACGCAGCAGTCAGGGCTGCTCGGAACCAGTTGTGTGCGCGCCACAGCAGCCGGATGAGCGGCTCGGATTCAGACAGTGAAGAGGACATGTGGTTCTGCTTTCACATTGGAAGGCATTCGGCACGGTCTGCCGATAGTAAACCGGTCGGCCTCGGTGACTGACATCACTGGCATTCCGAGACCGTAACGACCATTAGGTAACCTATGCTTAGGTTACCTAATGAGGATTTCGGATCGCCCCCCGGTCTCACAATCGATTGAAAGGCATAGCGATGACGACAGAATCGTCTGCATCCCCTCTCGCCGCAGGCATGCGACGGCTTCTACTGACCGCCGCGACCGGTGCCACCGGCGGCACGTCAGCAGGTGTCGTGGCCTCGCCCGCCGCCGTCGGTATCGCTGGCCCTACCATCGGCCCCCGGCTGGGCCGACCCGCAGCATTGGGCCGCAACGTGTTCGGCAATTTGCTCGAAGCCGAATCACGTTCGAGTCTCCCGATTGGAACACCATGATTTGTGCGAAGGGCCTGCATAAGAGATACAAGAAGACGGTAGCGGTGGACGATCTCTCGTTCGAGGTCCGACCCGGGGTGGTCACCGGATTCTTAGGCCCCAACGGCTCGGGCAAGTCCACCACAATGCGCCTGATGCTCGGACTCGACCACGGCGAGGGCGAGACCCGGTTCGACGGCGAGGAGTTCGCCTCGATCCGCCGCCCGATGAACCGCGTCGGCACGCTGCTGGAAGCGAAGCCGTTCCACCCCACCCGCAGTGCCCGCAACCACTTGAAGATGCTCGCCTCGGCCAACGGGATCGACGACGCCCGCGTCGACAAGGTCATGGAGCTAGTCGGGCTCGGCCCCGTCAAGCGCAAGAAGCCCAAGGGCTACTCGCTGGGCATGGCCCAGCGTCTCGGCCTGGCCCAAGCGCTGCTCGGCGACCCGGACACGCTGCTGCTCGATGAGCCGACCAACGGGCTCGACCCGCACGGCATCCACTGGATGCGCGACCTGCTCAAGCGCCTGGCCTCCGAGGGCCGCACCATCTTCGTCTCCAGCCACCTGCTGTCGGAGATGCAGCTCATGGCCGACGAGCTGGTCGTCATCGGCCGCGGCACGATGATCTTCAACGGCGACGTCGACCAGTTCGTCCGCGAGTTCACCCGGTCGACCGTCATCGTCCGCAGCCCCGCTGCCGGCACCTTCATCTCCGCCCTCGAAGCCGAGGGCGCGACCGTCGCCAAAGGTGACGACGGCGAGCTGGTCGTCTCGGAAATGGAGATCGGCGCGGTCGGGCACCTGGCGTTCACCGAAGGCGTCGAGCTCGCCGAGCTCTCCAGCCGCTCGGCCTCGCTGGAAGAGGCCTTCATGTCCGCGACCGGCGCCGCAGAGCAGTTCGTTGCCGAAAAGCCGATCCAGACCGCCCATGCCTCCAGAGGTGCCCAGAATGCTTGATGCGCTCAGATACGAGTGGACGCGGCTGCGCACGCTCCGCTCGACCTATTGGATGGTCGGTTCCGGCCTGGTGGCCTCCGCCGTGATC
>NZ_ML142878.1:0-5751 GCF_004138495.1 Phytoactinopolyspora endophytica | reverse complement strand
GTTCTCGGCTTCGCCGCCGGCGGCGAGCCGCTCGATGCCGACGCCGTGAATGTCGGCGTCAACGGCGGGGCGTCCTTCGTGATACCTTTCCTGGCGGTGTTCATGGCCGTGATCGGCATCTTCGCGACCGGCCACGAGTACCGGCACGGCACGATCCAGCCGACCCTGACGGCCCTGCCGCAGCGCTCGCGCTTGATCCTGGCGAAGATCCTGACCGTCACGGCGCTGACGGCCGTGGCCACGCTGGCGTCGATGGCGATCAACGCGAGTGTGATGCTCGCGTTCTGGGGCGAGGTCCCGGGCCTGTTCGACGACCCCGTTCGTTCGGCACTGCTAGGGTACCTGGTTTACAACGTGATCTACGCGCAGGTCGGGCTCGGTCTGGGGCTGCTGTTCCGCGGCGTGCCCTCGGCGCTGGTGGTCATCTTCCTGATGCCGCTGATCATCGAGACCTTGATCGTCGGGCTCACCATGGTCCCGGCACTGGAATGGCTGGCGCCGATCGTGAAGTTCCTGCCGTTCACCGCCGGATCGGAGCTGATGTTGACCAGCGCGGCGGACTTCGGTCCAGCAGCGCCGGGCTTCGACTTCTTCGGTCGCTGGGCCTCGGGAGGCGTGTTCGCGGTCTGCGCCGCCCTGGTCATCGTCACCGCCTGGACCTTGTTCAAGAAACGCGACGCCTAGAAGTCTGACTCCAAGGAGCCCGTGGTCGTCCTCAGGCGATCATCGGCTCAGAATGATCACCGTGCGCCCCGCCTGCCGTTCGTCGGCGAAGTACAGCAACGCCGCGAGATAACTGACTTCGCGGTCCAGGCCGGACCAGCTCGCGGTGATGGTGTGTTCGCCCGCCAGGTCGGCCTCGATCGACTCGGGGGTGCGTGTTGTGGTCGGGTGGTCGCGACTCCAACACGCTGGCCCACCTCATGCGTGCCAGGATCACTCACGCCGCCCACGCCAACACCGGAATAGGGATCGAGGAAACCCGGCAGTTCGTCCGCGATACCTGCCGTAGGTGGAGCGTGCCACTGCTCGAGCAGTACCCACCAGCAGGGGCGACTTATCGCGATCTCGTGGTTGGCCATGGATTCCCCGGCCCTGCCCACCTGAAGCACTGGCAATCATTCGCCGACAAGGCGAGCGGCCACACCTCGAGGCACAACTGGCCAGCGTGGACAAACAACTCCGCGAGACCACGGCCGCGCTGGACCGCTATCTACGCGCCTTCGAGGAAGGCAGTATGCCCGCTCAGCTCTGCGCCTCCCGAGTCGACGAACGTCATACCCGGCGCAGCGAACTCACCCACCGCCGCGATGAAGTCACCCATCTCCTCAACGACACGACCATCCCTCGGCCGCGCAACGAGGATCTGCACCACGTTCCTCAAATCATCCGAGACGCAATCAAGACCGGCGAGCCGTCCGCGGTCAAGTACCTACTCAGAGAACTGATCCACGAGATCAAGATCAGCCCGGACTGGACCGCCCAACCGACTTATGTAGTGCCAGAAACAACAGTTCCCGAGCCGACACCGGCTCGGGAACAGGGACAACGGTTCGTATCAGCAAACAAATCGTGGAGGTGCCGGGAATCGAACCCGGGTCCTTCGACGCTTCTCCATGGCTTCTCCGGGCGCAGTCTGCTATGCCTCTGCTTGGCTCCGGTGATCACGCAGACGAGTCACCGTGACGAGCCCAGCCACGTACATGTCCCTACCGACGCCGTGGCCGTATCGGTAGGTGAGCCTCCTCAATGATGCCGAACACCGAGCCGGAAGCACTCCCGGGTCGACAGACTTCTAGCGTCTCGCCTTAGGCGGCGAGGGCGAAGTCAGTGCGCTTTTCGTTGGCACTTATAACGTTGCCGCGATCGTTAACGAGATGACGCGACATCCTCGGCCCGCTTCCCATGGTTCATCGTACGAAGTCGAAACCGTTCACCCCCTGTTGAGTTATCAACCCCCGGCTCGAGATCTCCCCTTACCAAGGCTTCATAAGGATACCCGCTACAGCGCCCCATCGGCGACTGAGATTCCCTCCGACCTCGCCGCCGCTGCCCATCGAGCGCATCGCCAGGGACTGTCGAGCGCGATCGCCCGCGTTCAGCGCCTTGCTGCCTGCTTGGGAGCCGTCAGTCGATGACCGCGGTGGCTTCAACCTCGACGAGCAGGTCGGGTTCTCCCAGCGCGGCGACACCCAGCAGCGTGATCGGTTTGACCGGGTCGACACCCATCGTCGCGGCTGCCCTGGCGACGCCTTCTCCGAGTAGCGGCATCTTCTCGGGGAGCCAGTCGACGACGTAGATCGTCAGCTTCGCCACGTCGTCGAACGAGCCGCCGACCTCGGTCAAGGCCGTGCCGATGTTGAGGTAGGCCTGCTCGACCTGGGCAGCGAGATCTCCTTCGCCTACCGGGCGCCCCTCGGCGTCGCGGGCCACCTGCCCAGCGAGGAACACCAGCTTTGATCCGGTAGCGATAGAAAGCTGCCGGTACACCTCGGGCTTAGGCAGCCCATCGGGGTTGATCAGTGTGACGGCCATGGCCGCTCCTTGTCGTCGGGTGTGGTGGCTATGAATCCATAGCAGTGTTATGTATTGTGCCACAATGGCGAGGACGAAAGATCCCAAGGTCCGGTCGCTGCTGATCGAAAAGGCTGCGCAGATGCTGCGAGCCCGCCAGCCGGTCACTCTCCGCACACTGGTCGCCGGGACCGGCGTGTCCACCATGGCGGTCTACACCTATTTCGGCGGCATGGACGGCCTGTGGCGGGCGGTGCGCCAGGAAGGCTTCACCCGCCTGGCCGCCAGGCTCGACGCGGTGCCGACGTCGGAGGATCCGGTGCGGGACCTCGCCGCCTTGGGAGCCGCCTACCTGTCGAACGCCATGGCCCATCCCGACCTATACCGGGTCATGTTCGATGCCGGGTTCGACCTCGAGGACCCCTCCGCCGCCGACGAGACGCTGCACTGCCTCGTACACACCATCGACCGGGCCAAGACCGCCGGCCGGTTCCATGGCGAGGTCGATCCGCCAGAGCTGGCCACGCAGAGTTGGGCCATCGGCCACGGGCTGGCTTCACTTGCTGTGACCGGACCCCTGACGCACCAGGCGCTCGTGCACGGTGTGCCCATGCTGACCGCTCTCTTCATCAGCGCCGGCGACGACCCGGCCCAATGCCGCCGATCCGTCGAGCTCGGATGGCAGCCTCCATCACCCAGCTAGGCTGCCGTCGCTTCGATATCCGTCAAGCGGAGCAAGACCACACCGCCGACGATGAGTGCGAGCGCGAGCGCCCTGAGCAGGTTCACGGGTTCCTGGAGCCAGATCATTCCGACGATGGCGGTGCCGAGCACTCCGACCCCCACGAATACTGCGTATGCGGTGCCGACCGGCAATGTTCTCATCGCGACGTTGAGGATCAACACAACGGCCACCGTGAGGACACCACAGACGAGAGTTGGAGCCAGTTTGGTGAAGCCCTCAGTCAGGCGAATGCTGTGTGCCCAAGCGATCTCCAGGAGTCCGGCGGTGAGGATGGCGATCCAACCAATGCTCATGACATCTCCAGTCGGGCGAGTTCCTCACGCAGGTCAGCGGTGAACTCGAAGGATTGTGCGGCGAGATCGGCGGTCAGGTGCTCCGGCGAGGACGAGCCGGGAATGACAGCCGCGGTGTCGCTTTGGTCGAGAACCCACGCCAGGGCGAGAGTCGCCGCCGACACACCCGCGTGCCGGGCAATCTCGTGAAGCGGCGAGTCCGCTGCAACGAGTGCGCCGTTGCCGAGTGGGCGGAACGCCAGGTACGGGATTCCCAGCTGTGTCGCCGCATCGAGGACGTCTCGACCGCCCTCGTGCCCGAGGCGGAACTCGTTCTCCACTGAGGCGATCGGCGCGACCGTCTGGGCGCCTTTGAAGAGTTCGAGAGTCACGTTCGAAACCCCGATGTGGGCGATCAGCCCTTCGTTTCGTAGATCGGCGAGCGCGCCGACGGTCTCTTCGAAAGGAACGGTGCTGTCGGGCATGTAGCGGGCGTGCACCACGCTCAGCGTGTCCAGACCGAGCTGGCGCAGGTTGTCGTGCACAGCGCTCCGGACCGCCTCGGGTGTCGTGTCCGCGGCGAAGCCACCGTCCGGCGTTCGTCGCGCGCCGACCTTCGTGGCGACCAGGAGATCGTCTGGATATGGGGCGATCGCCTCGGCGAGCAGCCGGTTCGCGATCTCGGGACCGTAGTAGGCAGAGGTGTCGATAAGCCTCACTCCGTGCTCGATCGCGCTTCTCAGGACGGTTTTGCATGCTTCGGGATCGGCAGGGTCACCCATGGCCATGGGGCCTGTGAGCTGCATCGTGCCGTAACCCACTCGGCCCACGTGGTAGCCGGCGATCGTGACCTTCTGTTCCTTCATGCTTCCTCCTCGTCGAATAAGTGGACATCGTGTCCAGTTGCCTACTGTACATGAAGTGGACATCACGTCCAGTTAGGATGAGGATGATGGGGAAGAAGTTGCTCGACACGTCGCCGACCGAGCGAGCCGATGCTGCCGCCAATCGACAGCGCATCCTGGCCGCGGCCGAACAACTTTTCGCCGAACAGGGGCCACAGATCACCATGTCGGATCTGGCTGCCGCTGCCGGTGTTGGCAGAGGCACGCTCTATCGCCGCTACCCCGACGTGGCCTCGGTCGCCATCGCCCTACTCGACGTCCACGAGCAGGCACTGCAGCAACAATTGCTCGCCGGCCCGCCACCCCTCGGCCCGGGTGCTACACCTCGCGAACGGCTCGCAGCCTTCTACGAAGCGATGGTCGATCTGCTGGAGCGGCATCTGCCGTTGGCCCTCGGAGCCGAACTCGGCTCCACCCGCTTCACTACCGGCGCATACGGCTTCTGGCGGGCGTTCATCGCATCCCAGGTTCGCGACGCCGGCCTGCGCGACGACACGCTCCCCGACGTACTGCTCGCGCCGCTGGCGCCTGAGGTCTACCAATACCAACGCCATGAGCGCGGGCGGTCGGTCAGCGAGGTCAAAGCCGCGCTCGAACGCCTAGCAGTTGTCCTGCCGAACTGAGCCCCGCCCGACGGCCCGCGGTCAACGCTGTCTGGAGTGCGGTCGCGGCCGTGCCGAACGCGAGGCCTCCTGCCGGCCCGCCGCTCTACGTCGCCGATTCTGGACGACGGACCAGGGCACGAGCGCGCGTCAGCACCGTACTGTGGCCGGTGGACGCCTCGATCTTCACCTCGATCAGTCCGTGGTCGCGGAAGCCGGTCACGGTGAGGGCCATGTGCAGGGTGACGCCGTCGTCGTCGTTGGGTACCACCACGGGCCGGGAGAACCGGACCCCGTACTCGACTATGCCGGCCGGGCCGCCGAGCCAGTCGGTCAACAGCCTGCCACCGAGCGACATGGTCAGCATCCCGTGCCCGATGACACCCGGCAGGCCGACCGACTCCGCGACACGTTGACTCCAATGAATGGGGTTGAAGTCACCCGAGGCGCCCGCGTACCTCACGAGACTGTCCCGCGTCAGCCGGTAGTCACCTTTGGCCACAACGTCCCCGACGGCGATTCCGCGGTCCGCATGTGAGATGCACTTGACCTCAGTCATGCTGCGGCTTCCCCAGCCAGGGGCGGCTCACCCGCCTCGCCTGAGTCGTTCACAGCATGCAGCCGGCGGACCTCGGCGGCCAGCCGCTCGGTGAACGCACCCGCCGACTCCCCCGGCAACGCCCACACCGGAGCACCGATCGAGACCACCACCG
>NZ_ML142877.1:49407-61431 GCF_004138495.1 Phytoactinopolyspora endophytica | reverse complement strand
ATGTTGATCTCCAGTTAGAGATCAACTACTTCACCATGAATGAGTTCCCGTCCAGATGACCCCGCCTGCATGAGACTGCGGCACGCATCAGAGGCCCCGTCCAGAACCGGCCGCGGGAGACCGTCACGCCCTGTCGACCGTTACCGAGCGGAGAGAACCCTTCCAGCACTGACAGCGGCCCACGCCATCCTGAACCGCGCCAGAACGCGCCCCCTTCAACCCGAGGACACAACCCAGGCCAGAACCGCACACTGCCCCAAATCCACCCGGACCAGACAGCCGACAGCGCTTGGCCAATTGATCTTGCATGCGAGTGGTCGCCGAACTATAATCGAACACATGTATGGATCTCACGTAGTGGACGAACTCGCGGGCTACATTGATTGGCTGGCCGCATTGCCTACTGCCGCCAACGATGCGGAGCGGCTCGATCGGATCGCGGCACTGGAAAAGCTCTTAGCGGCGACCGACGCCGCCCAAGCGACAATGCTCGCCGAGTTGGGCGTCTCGCAGCAGACCGCGGACACCGGGGTGGGGATCGAGACAGGCCAAGCCGGTCCCGGTACACACTAGCCACGCAGCCCCATGAGCTCATGACCAGCTCGGCATCGGCTGGCCAGAGCCTGCTCTCCCGCCTGGTCCCGGCTCGGTGTCCGGGGTTTCGAGTGTGATGCCGACCGATGCCAGGATCTCGATCAGCGCAGCCGTAGCGGGTGGGTCTGGCGGGTCGCCGTACGTGGCGGCATAGATCTGGCGGGTATTGTCGGTGAGCTGTGTGGCGTGGACGCCGGGCGCCCGGTGCGCGTGCAACGCGAGTCCATTGATGATGGCCACGCCCATTCCGGCGGACACCAGCGACTGGGTAATGACCGTGTCGTCGCAGGAGTAGGCGATGCGTGGTGAGAAGCCGGCGCGCTTGCATGCCGTAATCGTGGCGGCCCGACAGCGTTCGCAGCCGCCAACCCAAGCGGAGTCGCGGTGATCCGCGAGACGCTGGTGGGGTCGGTCACTGACGAGGTAGAGAGGGTCGTCCAGCAGGTGTGTGAGCCGGTACTCCGCCTCCTCCAGCGGAGTGTCGGCGTGCCGGAAGATCAAGGCAATGTCGACGTGTCCGGAACGCAGCATCTTCAGACCGTCGGCCGGGTGGGCGTCGACAAGGTTCAGCTCGATTCCCGGGTGCGACCGGGACAGCTCGGCGGCTGCCTTCGGTACGAGGGTACTGAGAACCGTTTGGAAACCGGCAAGTCGTACCCGTCCAGCACGAAGTCCCACGCGGGCGGCCAGCTCGACGGATGCGGCGTCCACCCGCCCCAGGATCTCTGCCGCCCGCCCCGCCAACAGTTCCCCTTCGGGGGTGAGCCGGACCCCACGGCCCACTCGCTGGATGAGTCTGGCTCCGGTAGCGGCTTCCAGTCGCGCCAGGTGGTGACTGACGGACGGCTGGGAGTAATGCAACTCCTTCGCGGCTTCGGTCACCGATCCATGGCGGGCGACCGCCTCCAGCACCTTGAGGTGGGTCAGGTTCAGCATGGATCAAGTTTATCTATGAGATACCACCAGATTTGGCATTAGACGTCATTCCATAGGGCTGCCATCATCGCTTCATAACCGAGTTGATCCGACACGTCCGGTCTCGTACGTCCCTATGCGTAGGCCAAAGAGTCGCCACTCGATGGACGACATCGGTGCCCGTCTCGCCGAGTCTTGACGCATGAGAGAAGCTCGACCAACAGAAGGAGCACCAGCCATGTCTCTCGCCCGTGTCCAATTCTTCTCCATCTCACTCGACGGCTTCGGCACCGGCGAAGGTCAGACCCTCGAAGCACCGTTCGGCCATGCCGGCGAACGGCTGCACGAGTGGATGTTTGCCACCCGGCAGTGGCTCGGGCCCGACCAGCCGGGCGGTAGTGGCGGCGTCGACGATCTTTTCGTCAAGCAGCACGATCAGGGGATCGGCGCCGAGATCATGGGTGCCAACAAGTTCGGCCCGCGCGGATGGCACGAGGACCCGGAGTGGAAAGGCTGGTGGGGTCCCAACCCGCCGTTCCACACGCCGACGTTCATTCTCACCCATCACCCGCACCCGCCGATCGAGATGGAGGGCGGCACGACGTACCACTTCATCGACGCGTCGCCTGCTGAGGCGCTCGAGAGTGCCCGCGAGGCTGCAGGCGGCCAGGACGTCCGCATCGGCGGGGGAGCCACCGTGATCCGCGAGTTCGTTGCGGCCGGGCTCGTCGACCACATGCACATCGTGGTGGTCCCGATCCTGCTCGGTCGAGGCGTTCGCCTCTGGGACGGGCTGGAGGGCATCGAGAAGGACTATGACGTGGAGGCCATCTCCTCGCCCAGTGGAGTTACGCATGTGACGTTCACCCGAGCGGGCGCCTGAACGCAACCTGCTTAGTGGCCGGAGTAGGCGCCGCCGTTCACGTGTATGACCTGTGACGTCACGTGGCCCGCCTCCGGCGAGGCCAGGAAGCCCACGACGGCGGCGATGTCCTCTGGCGTGCCCGGCCACCCGGTCCGTGTCGCGTTGATGAGCCGTTCGTAGCGCTCGTCGGACAGTTTCCCGTGGAAGAACTCGGTCTCGACGGTCAGCCCGGGCGCCACGACGTTGGCCGTGATCCCCCGCGGGCCGAGGCTCGCCGACATGCTGACGTTCCACGCTTCCAGCGCCGCCTTGGCCGCCCCGTACGAACCGGCACCGGTCTTCGCCGCGATCGAGCCCAGGGTGATCACCCGGCCGCCATCGTTGAGCCGGCCGTCCAGCGCGGAGGTCATGAGTACCGCGGTCAGGACGTTCGCGTCCAGGTTGGCCCGCCAGCCTCGCGCGATCTGGGACAGCGGGGATGTGCCTTCCTCGGCCTCCGCGGGCTCACTCAGGTCGGTATTGCCACCCGCATTGTTCACGAGCACGTCGACACGCTCCGGCATCTGCTGCAGCACCGCCTCGATCCCGTCCGGCGACGTCAGATCACAGACCACCGCCACGGCACCCGTCTCCTCAGCCGCCCGATCCAGCACGTTCTTCCTTCGCCCGACGATCGTGACGGCGTCGCCACGATCGGCGAACCACGCGGCCGCCGCCTTGCCGATTCCGGTACCTCCACCGGTGACAACAATCTGCCTCATCACAACTCCTTTAGTCCTAAACGATGTGTCTTAGCCCTAAACTATCACCATGGACGAACCTCGTGACGACGTCAACGACATCCAAGAGGCCTGGCTCCGTGAGCGGCCCGGCACACCGGTCGGCTCCATCGGCGTCATCACCAGGATCTGGCGGATCGGCAAGCTCCTCGACGACGACCGCCGCCGGACCATGGCGCGCCTAGGCATGGACACCGCCACCCGAGACCTGCTCTCCACCCTCCGGCGTGCGGGCACCCCCTACGCGCTGCCGGCTAACGAAATCGCCCGACAATGTGCGGTCACCCCCGGCGCGATCTCCCAGCGGGTGCGCCGCGCGGAGACACAAGGCCTGGTCACACGCCGTAAGAGCGACGACGACGGACGGGGCGTCGTCGTCGAGCTGACCGATGCAGGCCATGAACTGATCGAGCGCACCGTCGACGACCTGCTACGGCACGAAGAGACCCTGCTCACGGCACTCAGCCAGGAGCAGCGGGACACACTCAGCGACCTGTTGCGCACTCTGCTGGGCGACCTGAACCTTCGTCGCGGACCATCTCAGCAGCCCTGGTAGATGAATACTCGGGCCCGATGTACCGTGCGCCCACCTCGATACCGCCGCACCGCCCGCGGCCGGCCTCAGTGCAGCAGCCCGCCGCCGTCGCACACGAGCGTCTGACCCGTGACGAGGTCGGCGTCAGGCGAGGACAGGTAGGAGACCAGGCCGGCAAAGTGTTCCGGCGTGACGTACTCTTCGATCGCCTGCTGGTGCATAGTACGGGCGAATAGGTCGCCGCCGGAGTGTTCCCGGGTGCCCGGGGTCGCGACCTGTGCCGGCATCACCGCGTTCACCGTGATCCGATGCTCTCCCAGCTCTCTGGCCATCACCCGGGTCATGCCGAGCAGGGCGCCTTTGCTGGCCACATACCCGAGCTGGCCCGGCGACCCGGTGAAGAACGTCCGCGACGCCACGTTGATCACACGGCCGCGACGCGTGCTGTCACGCAGGTAGGGAAAGCAGGCCTGAACCATCAGCAGGGCGCCCAGGGCGTTGACGTCGAAGAAGCGACGCAGCTCGGCGGGGGTGGTGTCCAGGAGGCTGGACCGGCCGGACAGAATGCCGGCGTTGTTCACCAGGACGTCGACCCGGCCATGCGTGACGGCGATATCGTGAACGACCTGCTCGATGGCGCCGGGGTCGCTCACGTCACAGGCCCAGAATCGACCCGGCCGTATGTCCTCCGCGTCACCAGTGACGATGTCCAGACCGGCGACGGTGAAGCCGTCCTGGGAGAGCCTTCGGACCATGGCCAGCCCGAGACCACCGGCCGCACCGGTCACCACCGCGACCGGCCGGTCATCGGTTCGATCGGTCACGAAGGCGCCCGTTCCTGCGGGTGGGTCGCCAAAGCCTCGACCGAAACGTCCATCCATTTCCACATCGGAAGCGACGTCAATGCGTCGTGCAACTCCGTGGCGTCAGCCGCCTCGTAGAGACCGACTGTCGCGTTGCGACCGGGAACCCGCCACAGGCGTTTCAGGATTCCAGCGTCACGTAGCTGCTGGGCCCGTTCACGCTCGCCCGCACGAAGCCGCTTCCGCACATCGTCCGGGGTGTCTTCCGGTAGCTGATTCTCGGTTCTGACCAGGAACTCCACTGACCACTCCTACGTCGCTGGGATTCATGGGCTGGAGGCTGTGCACCCGACGGTTTCCAGCGGCCGAGCCCGAAGCACGGCCAGGCCGGCACACCACCCGCGGACTTCTTAGGCCGCGATGTCGAGAAGCAGCTTCGCGAGCTCGTCGGGCGCGGTGACCATCGCTTCGTGTCCGGTGGCGATCTCCAGGACTGGCCAGCCGCGTTCTTTCGCTCGCTGCGCCTGGGGCGTGAACACGCGCATCCAGTCGGTGCATTCGATGAACGTAGCGGCGACCGCCTCGCTCATACCGTCCAGCCGGAGAGGCTCGGTGTAGGTCAGCCAGGGATGCGGAGTCAGGCGTGGAGTCAACCAGTCCAGGTCGGCCTCTTCGGTGACTCCGAGCTTGCTCAACGGGCGAACGGGTATCAGCCATCCGAATCCCGGGCCGGCCACCGATTCACGGTAGTGCCCAGCGACTGTCTCCGGCAGCAGATCGATCGCCGCGTCTCCGTCCGCACCGACGAAGGCGTCGAGGTAGACCCGTCTGGCGATCCGTTCGGGTACCCGGTCAGCTACGCCGGTCACCACTTGTCCTGAATAGCTGTGCCCGACGAGTACCACGTCCTGGGCGTCGTAGGCCTCGAGGAGCGCCACGACATCCTGGATGTGTGTGCTCAGGCCGACGTGCGGGTGCAGCGTGTGCGCGCGGTCGCTCAGGCCGGTCAGCGTGGGCGTATGGACCTGATGGCCGGCGTCGCGTAGCGGAGAGACCACCCGCTGCCACGCCCAGCCGCCATGCCAGGCGCCATGAACCAGAACGAATGTGCTCATGCCGTGATGTCTCCTCCGTCGGCGATAGCGACGTGAACGACGCTAGGGAAGCCACCCGTCGCCGGTTAAGCGAGCAATGACCGGGCTGGGCAGGAGAGACGTCGTGAACGAGCTACGTCATTTGTCGTGAGAGTGACTCTCAAGCCTGGTCAGCCCGCGTCGTCGGGCGGGACCAGTCCCTGGCGCACCGCGACCAGAGCGGCCTGGGTTCGTGACGTCAGCTGCAGTTTGCGCAGCACATTACTGACGTGGGTCCGCGCGGTCCGTTCACTGATCACGAACTCGTCGGCGATCTCCTGATTCGAGTGGCCCTTCGCAACGAGGATCAGCACGTCGCGTTCCCGCCCGGTCAGAGCGTTCAGGCCGGTGGAAGGCGAGACCATCTCCTGGGTCAGTTTGCGAGCGATGGCCGGGTGGAGGAACACATCGCCGCGTGCCGCGGCTCTGATCGCGGCCACGACCTCGGTGGGATCGGCGTCCTTGAGAAGGTAGCCGGCCGCGCCGGCCGCCAAGGCGGCGTGTACGCGTTCCATCTCCCCGAAACTGGTCAGAATCACCACCCGCACCTTCGGGTACAGGCTGGTGATCTTCGTCGTGGCGGCTACCCCGTCGATCTTCGGCATGAGCAAGTCGAGCAGAACTACTTCCGGGAGCTCCTGATACGCAGCCATGAGCTGCAGCTTGTCCAGGGCTTCTTCGCCATCGGCTGCTTCCGCTGCGACTTCCAGGTCGTCTAGGACCTCCAAATAGGCTCGGATTCCACGCCGTACGACCGCGTGGTCATCGACGATCAACACTCTGATTGACGTCCCGGCAGCATCCCCGCTCACGGTGCCGCCTCGTTCCGGACAGCCGCACGTCCCGGTGGCATCGTGCTCGCTATCCGAGCGTGGGAAGCGGCAATGGGATGGTGACCTGTGCCCTGGTTCCGCTCGTCGGACGTGGCTCGACCTGTACGGTGCCACCCCATCGTTCCGCCCTCTCTCGCATCGTGGTCAGGCCGTAGGTCTCGGCCTGACCGGATGACTCCTGCTCGATCCCGCACCCGTCATCCATGACACCGACGGTCAACCGGTGCCCCCGGACGCGGGCGCGGATGACGACCTTGTCGGCGTCGGCATGCTTGACCACGTTGTGGATCGCCTCGGCGACGATCCGGTACACGTCCTCGGCGAGGTCGCCGGCGACATCCTCGAGTCCTGGGCCGAAGGTGACTTCGAACCGGAGTCCCGTGCGGTTTTCGGTACTCTCCGCCAGCGCACGGACCGCTTCCTCCAGGCCCAGCTGGGCTGACGAAGACGGTCGCAGTTCGTGGACCATGGCGCGCAGGTCGGTGAGGACGGTCCGGGACAGTACGCCGACCTCGTCCGCGATCCGGCGTACGGCGTCGGTGGGCACGACGTCACCACGCCCACCGAGCACACCCATCGACTTCGCCTGCATGCTGATCGAGAACACCTGCTGCACGATCGAGTCGTGCAGATCGCGGGCGAGGCGTTGCCGCTCCTCCCGGCGCGCGTGCTCGCGTTCGCTCTGCAGCAGGGTCGCGTAGTCGACCGCGACCGCGGCTTGTTCTGCCATCGCGTGCAGGAACTCCATCGAACGCCGGCCGATCACCTGACCCGGCGCGAAATACACGTTGAGCACTCCTTGCGTATGGCCCCGGATCGTCAGTGGCACACTCGCGAACGAATCCCAGTTCAGCACCCGTAGGTATTCGTGTATGGGCTGCCACGCCGGGTCTTTCCGGATGGCCTGCCACCGGTTCGGTACGACGACGGGCTCGCCGCGCTCATACGCGTCCATCATGCAGAGCCTTGCTCCGCGTGCGCGGCACTCGAGCAGCCGGTCGAAGAAGTCCGGCCAATGCGGGAAGCCCGCCGAACCCATGATCCGCAAGCCGTCGTTGTCATCCACGGTCAGGATCTGCACGCCGGCCAAGGCGTCGGTGTGCACAATCTCGCGGGCGAGCACATCCAGCGTGGCGGAGAGCGAGCCGGCCGACGCCAGCTTCGCCGAGCTGCGGGCGACCGCGGCGACTCTTCGCTGGCGGTGCCTCTCATCGGTGACGTCACGGAAGGCGACCACCGTCAGATCCGGGCGTCCCGACACCGGCAGGGCACGGTAGGCGAACTCTCGCGGCGCCTCTCTGGGCGGCTGCCATGTGGAGACATGCTCGCCGGAACCATCCTCGAGAAGGCCGAGATCGCTGATCACGATGTCCGAGAAGAGTTGGAAGGGCGCCGGCGAGCCCACCAGCTCGGCCTCTGTACGACCGCACAACACGGTGGCAGCGCGGTTCACCTGCACGAACCGCCCCTCGGCATCCACGACGGCAAGGCCGTCGGGGGCGTCGAGGGCGAGCGTGGTCCATTCCACGGCATGAGCCCCGGACATCACCGACCGGTCGTTTGCGACAGACATGCGTTCCTCATCAACCACGTCCACATCGTTGTGACGGCGCCTGATCAGGCGCCGTTGCGGTCCTGCTGACATCAGAATGCACCTTGTGCGCGCCGAACGTCATCCCCGAACCGGCAGCACAGAGCAGAACGCCCCCAAACCTACGTCATTTGTCTCAGCCGGTATGGGACCCATCGCCGCACGTGAGTCGTCATCCGCATGAAGTAGCAGCCGCACACGGACACCTACGCTGGCACTCACCCACCCCGGGAGAGGCTGACACCGACGAAGATGTCTGAAACTCCAACGCAGAAGCGCACACCTGTCCGGAGCGCCGCGCCCCGGTCTGCCAGCTCGGCGACGGCGGAAAGCGGTCCGGTGGCGGCGGGAGAAGCGCGGACACGTCATGTCGCGCGCAGCTTGCTCGGCAGGGCACTTCCCGTCGTGGGCGTCGCGATAGCCGTGTCGCTGTTCGAGTTCGCCTCGCGATCCGGACTCGTCGACGCCCGGTTCCTGCCGCCTGCGTCGTCGATGCTGGGGTCGCTCGTCGATCAGGTCGCAGACGGCAGCATCTGGCAACCGGTCGGCCAGACGTTGCAGGGGTGGGCCCTTGGTCTCGGCCTGGCGATGGCTATCGCATTGCCGCTCGGCACCCTCATCGGCTCGGTGTTCCTCCTCTTTATGGCCACTCGGTCGATCGTGGAGTTCCTTCGGCCGGTGCCCTCCGTGGCGCTCATCCCGCTGGCAGTCCTCCTGTTCGGCGCGGGCCTGGAGAGCAAGATCTTCCTGGCCACGTTCGCTGCGACCTGGCCAATCCTGCTCCAGACGCTCTACGGCGTACGAGACGTGGATCCGGTGGCGATGGAGACGGCCCGCTCGTTCGGCATCAAGGCCCCGCAGCGGCTCAGACGTGTCGTCCTGCCGAGCGCCCTGCCATACATCGCGACCGGTGTGCGCATCTCCTCTGCCGTGGCGCTGATCCTGTCGGTGACCGCGGAGCTGGTGCTCGGCGCCCCCGGCCTAGGGCAGGAGATCAACATCGCTCGGCAGAGCGGGGCTGTGGAGCTGATGTACGGCCTGATCATCGCGACCGGCCTGATCGGCTGGGGGCTCAACGTGCTCGTGGCACTAGTGGAACGACGGCTGCTGCACTGGCACCCGTCGCAGCGGGAGCGGACATGATGAGGACTCCGACGCGAGGAATCCGAATCCTCGGCGTAGGACTGGAGATCGCCGTCCCCATCGGCGCCCTGGCACTCTGGGCGGCGCTGACCAGGGACGGCTCATCCTTCTACTTCCCGCCGCTGCTGGACATCTTCCGCACGTTCCAGGAGACCTGGCTGTTCGCAGGCATGGGCACTGACGTCGTGCCCAGCCTCAGCCGCCTCTTGAGCGGCTACGCCATCGCCGTCGTCGCCGGTGTCGTGGTCGGTGTGGCGCTCGGATCGTCGCACCCACTCCGTCGCATGGTCGACCCCGTCGTGCAGTTCCTGCGCGCGATCCCGCCTCCGGTACTCATCCCTGCCGGAATCCTCGTACTCGGCGTGAACTCCACGATGAAGGTCGCGCTGATCGCGTTCGTCTGCCTCTGGCCGATACTGCTGAATACGATCGACGGTGTCGGCGGTGTCGACCCCACGCTGCGCGAGACGGCGCGCAGCTTCCAGATCCCTCGACGCGACCGGCTTTTCCGCGTCGTATTGCCGTCGGCCGCCCCGCAGATCTTCGCCGGCGCGCGGGTGAGCCTGGCCCTGGCCGTGATCATGATGGTCGTGTCGGAGATGGTCGCGAGCACCAACGGCATCGGCTACTTCGTCCTGCAGTCACAGCGCACGTACGCGATCACGGAGATGTGGTCAGGCATCCTCCTGCTCGCGATCCTCGGCTACGTGCTCAACGCGCTTTTCCTGCTCGTCGAGCGTCGGGCGCTCAGATGGCACCGCGGCGCCCGCACCGGCTCCGCCTAAAAGTGGAGGTCATCAATATGTTGCGAGTCGAACACGTCAAGAAGGTCTATGGCGAGGGCACCAGACGACCCTTCGAGGCGGTGGCCGACCTGAGCGTCACCGTCTCCGAGCACGAGTTCGTGTCCATCGTCGGGCCCTCCGGCGCCGGCAAGACGACCCTGCTCAAGTGCATTGCCGGTCTGCTGCCGCAGACGTCCGGCGCGGTCTACCTGGACGACGAGGAAGTGGTAGGTCCACCGGAGAAGATGGCGCTGGTCTTCCAGGACTACTCCCGCTCGCTCTACCCGTGGATGACCGTCGAGGACAACGTCGCTTTCCCGTTGAAGCGTCGCAAGCTCGGCAAGACCGCCGTGCGAGAGCTCATCCAGGACACCCTGCGATCGGTCGGCCTCGGTGATGCCGGTGCGAAGTACCCCTGGCAGCTCTCGGGTGGCATGCAGCAGCGTGTAGCCATCGCCCGGGCACTCGCCTATCAGCCGGAGATCCTGCTCATGGACGAGCCGTTCGCCTCGGTGGACGCGCAGACCCGTGCCGATCTCGAAGACCTCGTCCTGGCCTTGCGTGACCGCTACGGGATCACCATCCTCTTCGTCACTCACGACATCGACGAAGCGGTCTACCTCAGCGACCGGGTGGTCGTCCTGACTCCGTCACCCACCAGCGTCGCCGAGATCGTCGACATCCCCCTGCCCCGGCCACGTGACCAGGTCGAGACCAAGGAACTACCCGACTTCGCGCGCCTGCGCGCGTACGTATGGCGATCGATCAAGCGACCGGAGCAGTCAGCCACAGCACTCGCCTGAAGCACCGCGCCGGCACCATCTCAACAAGGAGAACAGATGAGATTCCATCCGATCCTCGACCGTGCCCGCCCGGTAGCCGCCGTGGTGGCAGTAGCCGCCGTTGCCGTCGCCGGCTGCGGCGACGGCGATGACGCCGACTCTGAAGGCGGCGGTGAGCTGGTCACCATCAACATCGGCACCCTGCCTATCGCGAACGCCTCGCCTATGTACCTGGGTATGGAAGAGGGATTCTTCGAAGAAGAAGGCCTCGAGATCGAACCTACGGTTCTGCAGGGCGGCAACGAGATCATCACAGGCCTGGTATCCGGCGACTACGACTTCGGATTCGTCGGGTATATCTCCGCCGGTGTGGCGTTGAGCCAGGACGTACCCGTCTGCGTCGTCACGTCCAGTGATGCGACAGGCACCACGCCGGAAGACGACTGGCAGGTTCTCGTGGCCGGTCCCGACAACGGTATCGAGTCACCGCAGGATCTCGCCGGCACAACACTGGGTATCAACGCCCTCGGCGGGGTCGCAGAGGTGATGATCAAGGCGGCGCTGGATGCCGACGGCGTGGACCCGAACTCCGTCGAGCTCATCGAGGTCCCGTTCCCGGAGGTCCCAGCCGCGGTCGCGGAAGGCCGCATCGACGCCGGCTACACATCCGAGCCGTTCGTCACCACCGTCCTCGATCAGGGCGGTGAGGTGGTCTACGCGCCGCAGTCCGAGCTCGCTCCGGAGTATCCCAACGGGTCCTACGCGGCGAGTGAGCAGTTCATCGCCGAGAACGGCGACGTGGTCGAGCGCTTCGCCCGAGCGATGAACCGCTCGCTGGACTACGCACGGGAGAACGAGGACGCGGTCCGTTCGATCATCCCCAGTTTCACGGAGATAGATCCCGAGGTCGCCGAGCGCATGAGGCTGCCGGTGTACACCTCCGAGCTCGACGAGCAGGCGATCGACGAGCAGATGGGGTTCCTGGAACAGTACGACATCGTCGAGGCAGCGGCCCCCACCGCCGACGAACTCATCTGCGGATGAGCCCGAAGGAAGGGGCGGAGATGCAGGCCGCCGAAGCGATCGGACGTACAGGGAGCGTACGTGTCTGAGAGTGCCTTCCCACCGGTGCCCGTTCCGGACCCCGAGGTCGCACCGCCGGAGCCGGACGCTGTGGAGCGGCTGGCGGAGTTGCTCCGGGGTGCGCAGCGTCCGGTCTTCATCGCCGGCCGGGGAGTGCAGCTGGCGGGCGCCCGAGACGTGCTC
>NZ_ML142877.1:49121-49328 GCF_004138495.1 Phytoactinopolyspora endophytica | reverse complement strand
CATCTGTCGACCCTCAGTGGCGCCCTGCTGGCGACCTCGGCGGCCGCGCGTGGCCTGTTCGCAGGCGAACCATGGTCAGTAGACGTATCGGGGGACTTCCCTTCGCCGCTGAGCGGTGAGCTGGTGCGCAAGGCCGACCTGGTCGTCGGATGGGGGGCTTCGCTGAACACCTGGGCCCTGCGCAACGGCGAGCTGATCTCACCCGAA
>NZ_ML142877.1:47652-49026 GCF_004138495.1 Phytoactinopolyspora endophytica | reverse complement strand
GGGTTGTTCAGATCGACGAGAACGCCGAGGCACTCGTTCTCCACACGCACTTCGACCTCAGGCTGGTCGGAGATGTCCGGTCGACCGCGGAGGCCGCGGTCGACGCGCTCCGGTCGTTTCCCCGGACGACGCTGTCCTGGCGTACTCCGGAGATGCGTCGCGAGATCGCGACGAGTCGAAATCGCGCAGTCACCAGAGATGGATATCGCGCAAAGGCCCCGGGCCGCGATTGCGGCCCGGGGCCTGCGAGTCCACACCGACGCTAGTGTCCCACAGGGCGCTTAAGCGGTGGCGACCGTGCGCCAGCCGGTGTGGTAGCTCTCGCGAGCCATGACCGAATACGGCGCCGGGCTCACGATGGCCCGCACCGGCAGCTGCTCGTGGGACTGGACGGTCGTCTTGCGGGAACCGCCGTCCGGCTCTCCCCAGATCACCTGCACCTCGGCGCCGAGCGGAACGTCGGGGTTCACCGTCGCCAGCGAGAGCACCCTACGCTCGTTAGCGCTGTAACCGGTGAACAGGGACAGCCCCACCAGGCTCCCGTCAGCGTCCACGATGGAGTCGAAGTTTGACGACCCGTAGTTGGCGTTGGGCAGATCGAAGAACTGGTAATCAGGGCCGTCGTCGACGGGAGAGGCCAGGAGCTTTGCTACGTCGTCGGCGTTCCAGGCGAGGGTGACCTTGCGACGCTGGGTCTCCGGGTCGATGGCCTCCAGGGCGTCCCGTCCCATGAAGTCGTGGTCGAACTTGACGAAAGATCCGTATCCGAGCTCCCACGGGTTCAGGTAGTAGTCCTCGATCTTGTCCGAGACGAAGCTGCCGGCCAGGGCGTTCGTCGCCTCGTAGCTGTCCGCACCCAGCCATTCGCGGTACGGACGGAGCTCCTCGCTGGTGTAGACGGCGGGCAGCGGCGACGGGATCCACCCCGACTCCAGCGTGTTGCACCCATACGCCCGCGAGCCGCACGGCTCGAGTCCGAACTCCTGTCCCGCTTCGAGGATGGCGTCACGCACCTTGCCGTACGTTTCGTACGGCCCCCACAGCTCGAGGCCGGGTGCTCCGGCCATGCCGTGACGCAGTGTGCGGACCCTTTCGCCGGCCACGTTCAAGTGGCCCATGCGGAAGAATCGCACCTGCTCGACCGGTCCTCCGTTGACCTTCTCGATGACCTTCCATGCGTTCGGGCCCTGGATCTGGAAGCGCCACACCTCGCGCGTGACCGGTTTGCCATACGGCCGCGAAGGCGAGCGCTGGTCGAAGCGGACGTCGACGTTATAACCCGAGCTGGCCTGGAAGTTGAGCCAGTTGGCCACGGGGGCGCGCCCGACGAACACGAACTCTTCCTCAGCCAGACGGAAGAGGATGCCGTCGCCG
>NZ_ML142877.1:42275-47637 GCF_004138495.1 Phytoactinopolyspora endophytica | reverse complement strand
CACCGCCTTCCGGAGAGACCGGGATGAACTGCTTGGCCGAGTCGACCGGGAATTTGGCCGTGCTGTTGATCCCCGTGTCGGACAGCAGCCGCAGCGCGTCGGGTCCGGAGATGAACAGGTTGACCATGTGGTGCGTCTGGTCGAACAGGACGGCGGTCTCGTTCCAGGAGTTCACCTCCCGGCGCCAGTTCGTGAACTCGGCCGGTACGACCGGGTATATGTAGGCCCCGAGCTGTGAGTTCCGGAGCATTTCCACCGTGTTGCCGGCCTGATCCAGCACTTGCTGCAGGTTCTTCGCGCTCATGTAACCCGCCGCTCCCTTCAGAGTCTGTGTTCGTCTGCTGTGACGTGCTCGACGCCGAGTTCGGCGAGCTTTGCGCGCAGGCCATGACGGTCGAGGCCGAGTTCCCCTGCGCGAATCGCGACAGTAGGCCTGTTCCCCGGGACTCGATTCATGGCACGACATCTCCTTCGACTGCCGGGCATCTTCTGAACGACTTTAGAAGCGCCCGGACGTTGTCACGAGGTCGCCGAGACCGGTCTGAACTACGTCATTGGACGTAGGCGCCACGGGACAGGTCGCCCTGCTCCGCCGGACGGGCGAGAGGTTCACTGATCCCAGGTGCCCAGTGTGTGTTGGCCGGCCGGCCAAAGCGGGCCGGGTGGCTCGGTCATTTGTCGCGGTCAAGTCGGTCTCGATGCCGGACGCATCACGGGTAGCCACTCAGCTCTACTGGCTATGGGGCCGCCACGTGACTCGCACCGCAGATCGTGATGGCCGGCTCGTATCTTCCGGGGTCTAGGAGATTCTCGTGACCGTTGATCAGGAGACCGGCGCCAACGGGCGCAGGCGTCCCCAGCTCGCCGCCCTCGTGAGCAATATGAGCTACGAGGTCATGCCGTTCGCGAGCACCGAAGGCGACGTCCTCGCCGACGTGCCGACATCGATCCGGTTGACCGTCACGACGACGGAGCGCAGAGGCCTCGCGGCGACGCTGGAGCTCACCGAGCGCCTGCTCCGGCACGGCTATACGGTCGCACCGCATCTGTCGGCGCGGTTGTTCGTGGACCAGGCTCATGTGGACGACGTGGTCGCGCGGATGCGTGAGAACGGAGTGAGATCCGTTTTCGTCATCGGCGGTGACGCCCCCACCCCGGCCGGTCCCTTCGCCGATGCCTACTCACTGCTTCAGGCGATGGAACAGACCGGCCATCCTTTCGACGAGATCGGGATCGGCGGATACCCCGAGGGGCATGCCAGCATCTCCCAGGAAGCGCTCGATCTTGCGTTGAAGCAGAAGGCGTCGGTGGCCACTCACGTGGTCACGCAGATCTGCTTCGACGCCAAGACGACCGCGACATGGGCCGACGGGATCGCGGCCTCGGACGTCGACCTTCCGGTCTACGTCGGGATGCCGGGGCCGGTGAACAGACAGAAGCTCATGCGCATCTCTGCCGGCCTGGGACTCGGTCAGTCGGCACGGTTCCTCCGCAAACAGCAGAGCGTGCTGTGGCGGTTTCTCCTGCCCGGAGGCTACAACCCGACGAGGTTCGCCAAACGGCTGGGCAGCGCGGTCGGCAACACTCCTACCAACATCCACGGGTTACATGTCTTCACCTTCAACGAGCTCCGCAAGACCGAGGCCTGGCGGCGACGGCTGCTGGCTTCGGTCATCGGGGAGGATGATCTTCATGACTGAGCAGAACCATCAGCGGGACCACGGTCGGCTGATCGTGCAGGGCGCGGACCAGCCAGGCATCGTCGCGAGCGTGTCACGTGTCCTCGCCGAGCAGGGTGCCAACATCGTGGCGCTCGACCAGTCCTCGAGCGACCCCGAAGGGGGCAGATTCTTCCAGCGCACCGTCTTTCACCTGCAGGACCTGTCCGCACGTTTCGACGAGCTGAACGAATCGCTGAAAGTGAAGCTGGGCGAAGAGCTGGGGCTCGCCTTCCGCCTCGTCGAGGCGAAGCGACACAAACGGGTCGCCATCCTCGTGTCGCGGACGGACCACTGCCTGCTCGACCTGCTCTGGCGACAGCGGCGTGGCGAACTCTCCATGACCGTACCGATGGTGGTGTCCAACCATGCCGAGCTCGGCGAGGAGGTGCGGCGTTTCGACATCCCGTACTTCCACGTTCCCGTGGACAAGGAGAAGAAGGCCGCCGCCGAGAAGGAACAGCTGAATCTTCTCAAGGGCAATGTCGATCTGCTCATCCTGGCCCGCTATATGCAGATCCTCTCCGGCGATTTCCTCGAGGAGCTGGGTGTCCCGGTCATCAACATCCACCATTCGTTCCTGCCGGCCTTCATGGGCGCCGGCCCCTACCAGCGGGCGAAGGAACGCGGTGTGAAGCTGATCGGAGCGACTGCCCACTATGTGACCGAGGACCTCGACGAGGGACCGATCATCGAGCAGGACGTCATCCGCGTCTCACATCGGGAGTCGGCCCAGGACCTGCAGCGTAAGGGCGCCGACGTCGAACGGACTGTGTTGTCTCGCGCGGTGGCCTGGCATTGCGACGACCGGGTCATCCGGGACGGCAACACCACCGTCGTGTTCTAGGAAGCTCAGTGAAAGGGAAAACCATGCTCGACACCGACGAGCAACCAACGGGTTCACAGACCAAGGCACGCGACGACTACCTGCTCGACGTCGAGCACACCCGGCAAGGGTACGCCCTGAACCAGATGTGCGGGTCGTTGATACGTGCCGAGAACCGCGCCCGGTTCAGCGAGAACGAAGCCAGGTACTGCGACGAGTTCGGCCTCTCGCCCGAGCAGAAGCAGGCCGTCCTCGAACGTGACTGGACCGCGATGATGAACCTCGGCGGTTCCATCTTCTACACGTTCAAGCTCGCCACGCTGGACAAGAAGTCCATGCAGTACCTCGGCGGTGTGTTCACCGGAATGTCGACGGAGCAGTTCACCGAGGCCCTGCGATCAGGAGGACGGAGATTTGGCTAACGTCATCTGGGGCCTCGCCACATCGCACGTGCCATCGATCGGTGCCGCGATGGACAACGGCAAGACTGAGGACCCCTATTGGAAGCCATTGTTCGATGGCTACGCACCCGCCCGGAAATGGATGGCCGAGCATCCGCCGGACGTCGCAGTGATCGTGTACAACGACCATGCCAACGCCATCGGCATGGACCTCGTCCCCACGTTCGCGATCGGCACCGCCGACTCGTACGACGTCGCCGATGAGGGGTGGGGGCGGCGACAGGTACCACCGGTCGTCGGTGCGCCGCAGCTGAGCGAGCACCTTGTCCGTGAGCTGGTGGATTCGTCCTTCGACATCGCGACGGCCAACCGGCTCGATGTCGACCACGGGCTCACGGTGCCGCTGTCGGTGTACTGTTCCGAGCCGGGCGAGGCGTGGCCCTGCACAGTCGTGCCGGTCCTCGTCAACGTCATCCAGTCCCCCCAGCCGACCGCCGCGCGCTGCTACGAGTTCGGCAAGGCCATCGGGCAGGCGATCAGATCCTTCCCGCAGGACTCGAAGGTGGCCGTGTTCGGGACGGGCGGAATGTCGCACCAGCTGGCCGGCGCCCGAGCGGGCTTGATCAACGAGCAGTTCGACCGCTGGTTCCTGAAGAAGATCGAGAACGATCCCGAGGCACTGGCGGCGCTGACCCGCGAGGACTACGTTCGGGAGGCAGGCACCGAGGGTATCGAGATGATCATGTGGCTGGTGATGCGTGGCGCGATGAGCACGAACATCTCCCGGGTCCACGACGCGTACCATGTGCCCGCGTCCAATACGGCGGCCGCCCTCGCCCTGTTCGATGATCTTGGCGACCGCCCCGAGACGGCAACGTAAGGCCGAGATCGCAATGTAAGCATGGGCATCGACAGAGAGGTGGATTGCCATGACTGACGTCGTCAACGCGTCCTCACAGGTAAGGACGGGACTGTTCATCGGGGGTAAGGCACGGGAGACCGCGGACACCCTGGCTGTGGCGGATCCGGGTAAGCCGGACCGCGTGGTCGGGTACGCGGCAGCCGCGTCGGAGGCTGACGTCGCGGATGCGGTGTCATCGGCAAAGCAAGCGTTCCCGGACTGGTCCGCGTTGACGGCGGTGGAGCGGGCCCGGGTGATGGCAGAGGCCATCGAGGGCATCGAGGAGGACCGGGACACCGACGCGGCGATCCTGTCTCAGGAGAACGGCAAGATCGTCCACGAGGCGTGGGTGGATGCGCTCGTGTTCCAGATCCGGTGGCAGCTGGCGCTGGCCCTGGCCGAGCAGGTCGACACGGGGAAAGTTCTGGAGCCGGCGCCGGGTATCCCGGTCACCACCCAGGTGCGTTACCAACCGCTCGGTGTCGTCACCGTCATCGTGCCGTTCAACTGGCCGATCGCCATCCTCGGTGCGTCGTTGCCACACGCGCTGCTCGCCGGGAACACCGCGATCGTCAAGCCACCGCCCACCACGCCGCTTGCCACCACACGCGTCGTGCAGCGTGTGGCCGAGGCGCTGCCTCCGGGCGTGCTCAACGTCGTCACCGGGCGCGACGAGAACATGTCCGGTTTGATCCGGAACACCGACGTCGCCAAGGTCTGCTTCACCGGCTCCGTGGGCGGCGGCAAGAAGATCATGGAAATGGCCTCGCAGTCCCTCACCCGGGTCACGCTCGAGCTCGGCGGCAACGATCCCGCCGTCATCCTCGCCGACGCAACCTTGGATGACATCCACCTCGACCGGCTCTTCGCCGCGATTTACGACACCACCGGGCAGATCTGCATGAACACGAAGCGTGTCTACGCGCATCGCTCCCGGCTGCAGGATGTCGTCGATGGGCTCGCCGCCCGGTTGGAACGCACCGTCATCGGTTACGGACTTGACGAAGGCACCACCATGGGACCGCTGCACTCTCCCGCTCAGAAAGCATTCGTCGAGGAGCTCATCCAGGAGGCACGCGACGCTGGGGCGGACGTCCGCCAGTTCGGCCGGCTCCCTGCCGACGACGAGCGGGCGGCCGGCAACTACCTCCGGCCCGCCATCGTCGTCGACCCCGACCCACACCTGAGGGTGGTCACCGAAGAACAGTTCGGACCTGTCATCCCGGTCATCCCGTTCGACACCGATGACGAGGCCATCCAGCGTGCCAACGACACCTGGGCCGGCCTGGGCGCATCCGTCTGGAGTTCCGACGAGAACCGCGCCCAGAACCTTGCCGCTCGGATCGCCGCAGGCTACGTGTGGGTCAACGACCACGGCGCCACCCGGCTCGACCTGCGCGCACCCTTCGGCGGCATGAAGCAGTCCGGCTTCGGACGCGAGCAGGGAATCGAAGGCATCCGTGCATTCCAGGACACCCATTCAACCGCCACACTCGACGAGCAAGCTCTCGAGAAC
>NZ_ML142877.1:29569-42265 GCF_004138495.1 Phytoactinopolyspora endophytica | reverse complement strand
TTGAGCGGCCTGTGACCTCCGAAGCCGTCGAACGCCCTCGTTCCCACACCGACCAGCCGATCGGTGTGGGAACGAAGCGGCGCTCCTCGCTAGAACGACTCCACCGCCTGCTCTCGTCCTTCGACTACGAACACACCCGGCTCACCTTGTCCGATCTCAGCCGGCGCTCAGGCATCCCGTTGTCGACCACCCATCGGATGGTGGCCGAGCTACTCGAGCTGGGCATGCTCGAGCGGGACCGGGACGATCATCTATGCATCGGTGTGGACGTGTGGGAGTTCGGACTCCTCACGCCGAAGACATACGGCATCCAACGGGTGACGTTGCCGTTCATGCAGGACCTGTACGCCACCACCGGGCTGCCGATCCACCTCGGCATCCAGCACGATGGCGAGGTCACGATGGTCGAGAGCCTCCGGCCCCGCGGCACCGGCAAGGAACGCCCCCGGGTCGGCCAGCGAGACCCGTTGCACATCGTCGCGGTCGGCATGGCGATTCTCGCTTTCTCGGGCGCCGAGTTCCAGGAGAACTACCTGGCAGACCTCGAACACCAAGGTTGCACCGGACGGAACTCGCCCGCGACGATCCGGCGTGAACTGGCACAGGTACGCGCGGAGGGCTACGCCGTGAACGACCGCAAGACCGCCCCGCTGCTGGCTATCGGTGCGCCCGTACTCGACCGGGAGAGCCGGCCGCTCGGCGCCATCTCCATCATCGTGCCTGGCGGATCGGCCGTGATCCCCTACGGCCACCTCGTCAAAAGCACGGCACGGGCCGTGCAGCGTACCGCCCGGGAGCAGCGTCTGGCCTGACCACGCCGCGGCCGGGCCGTGACTTCCACTGACCCGAAAGCCACCTTGCTCGTCGTCAGCTGCGATGGAAACGTCCATTCCCAGCCGGACCATCGGTGTGCCGTGCGCATCGGCAGCGCTCTGCCTGCCCGAGGGCGTCACCGACGACGATCGAGGAGAACACGTGAAGCAGGTGGAGTCCACTGGGCTTCTGGACCAGTACCGCACGACCGTCCAAACGCTCGCCTGTGGCGCCGTTCTCGGCCCGCGCACCGGCCTGGCTCCAGGAGGAGTTCGATGAACACGACCGTCCGCGAACATTCCCGCGATGTCCCTGTTCTCGGCGAATACGACGTCGTGGTGGTCGGCGGCGGACCCGCGGGTCTGATGGCGGCGACAGCGGCCTCTCGTGCCGGCAGGTCCACCCTGCTGATCGAGCGCTACGGATTCCTCGGCGGCGCCGGCACGATGGGTGGCCTCTCGACGTTCTGCGGCCTGCATGCTCGTGTCCACGGCGAGGATCGGCAGGTTGTCCACGGCTACACCGACGAGCTGCTGGACCGCCTGCGTGCCCTCGACGGACTCAACGACGCTCATCTGTCTGTCCAAGACCGCATCGCCGCGCAGGCCTTCGACATCTCCGCCTACAAGATCGCCGCTGACGAACTGGTGCTCTCCGGCGGCGGCGAGCTCCTCTTCCACGCCTTGGCCGTCGGACTGGTGCTGCGTGACGGGACGGGAGGCACTGAGATCGACGCTGTGATCGTCGAGTCGAAGTCGGGGCGCGGCGCGATCCGCGGCCAGATCTTCATCGACGGCTCGGGGGACGGCGACCTCGCCTACTGGTCCGGGGCCCCGACCGAGACCTCGGAGAAGCTTCTTTACCCGTCGCTGATGTTCCGCATCAACGACGTGGACGCGGAGAAAGCCGGCGAGGCGTGGAAGACCGTCGCCCGGCTCATGGACGAGGCGGAGGCCGCCGGCACGCACCGCTTTCCGCGGAAGAAGCCCATCGTGCGGCCGCAACGCAACCAGCTCGAATGGCGCTCGAACCTCACCCAGCTCAGCAACGATGACGGGTCGCCGGTGGACGGTACCGACGTCCGTCAGCTCACCCACGGGGAGATCCAGGGCCGGCGGCAGGTGCGCGAGACCTTCGACTTCATCAAGAACGTCACGCCCGGTTTCGAGAACTCCTACGTCGTCGATATCGCCCCGCAGGTCGGGATCCGGGAGACCCGGCGCATCATCGGCACCTATCAGTTGCGGGAGGAGGACATCCTGCACTGCGTGAACTTCCCGGACGCGATCGGTGTCAACGGCTGGCCAGTGGAGGCGCACGTGGCGGGCACCGTCGAGTTCCGCTTCCCGGCGGCCGAGGACTCGCGAGGGTTCAACCAGCTCCCGTTCCGGATGATCGTCCCGCAGGGCGTGAACAACCTGTACGTCGTGGGCCGGTGCGCATCAATGACGCAGGGGGGTCAGTCCTCCGCCCGGGTGACCGGGCCGTGCTTCGCCATGGGGCAGGCAGCGGGCACAGCCGCCGACCTTGCCCTCTCGGCGAAGGTTCCGGTCGGGGACGTCGACGTCGCTGAACTTCAGCGCCGCCTGACCGCCGACGGCGCCTATCTCGGTACCGAGCTGGCACCCGACGACCAGCCAGCCGGCATCGCATGACGGAAATCGAGGCTCAAGTCCCGGAACTCCCGCGAGAGCAATCTGGAGGCACCTGGTTGCGTATCTGTGTCAGCTCGGACGATCTGTGGCCCGGTTGGGCTTGAGCCTCCAGATTCCTCTCCCGGGAGTTCCAGAACAAGCATGAACAATCAGAGGAGGTGACGATGTTCCTCACCGAGGAAGAGAAGCGGATGCGTGACGGCAAGGAGGGCGCCGCCGTCGCTGCCGCCATGGACCTGCTCGTCCGCTACGGGGAGGCCTTGGGCGCGGAACGTCTCTGCGAGACGCGCAACGTCGCCGGCACGATGACGCAGCCGTCCCCGGCCAAGGCGAAGCTCGTCGAGGAGGGAGGGTGGGCGAAGGCGTTCGCCGTCATCAACCTCGACTGCGACGAGGACATCGACATTCCTCGGATGAAGGTTCCCACCTGCCAGCTGCAGCACGGCTTCGGCGAGGACGCCCGTGGCCTGACCGGCTATCCCGACGCGAACATCGAGCTGCAGAGCGACGCCGAGGCGTACTACAGCGACAAGGGCGTCAACATCCTCGCCACCTGCACGCCGTACCAGGTGGGGAATCTACCCGTCCGCGGCGAGCACTGCGCGTGGATGGAGTCCTCCGCGGTGGTGTACTGCAACTCGGTGCTCGGCGCCCGGACGAACTGCGAGGGAGCGGCGTCGACCGGTGCCGCGAGCCTGACCGGGCGCATCCCGTACTGGGGCAACCACGTCCCGGAGAACCGCCTCGGTACCCATCTCATCCGCACGGACGTCGAGCTGACCGCCTTCGCCGAATGGGGCCTGTTCGGGTACTTCGTCGGCGAGGCCGTCGGCGAGGGGCGACCGGTCATCACGGGTGGCTGGACACAGCCGGACCTCGCCGATCTGAAGCATTTCGGCGCCGCGGCCGCGACGAGCGGAGGCGTGGAGCTGTACCACATCCCGGGCATCACACCCGAGGCAGGAAGTATCGGCGACGCCTTCTCCGCCCGCACACCGCAGGAAGAGATCGGCTACGGACCACGCGAGCGGCGGCAGGTCTACGAGAGGCTCAACGACCAGGGCTCCTCCACCGACGTCGACTTCGTGTTGCTCGGTTGCCCGCACGCGTCGCTGGAGCAGATCGAGGCCGTCGCGCGGCGCTTGGAAGGCCGGAAGATCCATTCCGACGTCGAGTTGTGGATCATGACGCCTCCGGCCTTGTTCGCCGCTGCGGCGCGCAGCGGATACGACCGCGTGATCACCGACGCCGGCGGCAAGCTGCTCACCGACTCCTGTCCTGCCATGTCCAAGGCTGCGCCCGACGGGACACGGGTCTTCGTGTCCGACAGCGCCAAGCAGGTGCATTACCTGCCCGCCATCCTCGGGATCGAGGGATGGTTCGGCACCCTGGACGAGTGCATCGATGCGGCGATCACAGGAGTGTGGCGCGGGGAGCTTGCCCCGTGCTGACATTCTCCGGACGTGGGATCGTGCCCGGCGTGGTCGAAGGGCCGGCCTTGGTCTCGACCGAGGAGATTTCGGGATTCGGAGGCATCGATCCTGCCCGCGGCGTGATCATCGAGCCTCGGCACGAGCTGTTCGGGGAGTGTTTCACCGGCACAGTGCTCGTCTTTCCGGGAGCCAAGGGGTCATCCGGCTGGGCCGGCTTCTTCCAGAGCACTCGGCTGATGGGTACGGCGCCGTTGGCGATGGTCTTCACCACGGTGACCACGAAGGCGGTGCTCGGCGCCATCGTCACCCGGATACCCACCGTCGTGGAGTGCGACCGGGACCCGACCTGCCTGATCCGTACCGGCGACCGGGCGCGGGTGGACGCGGACGCCGGCGTCGTCACTGTCCTCGACCGGTCATGACTGCGGTGGGGCAGTGGGCCCTTCGCCAGCGGCCCGGAACTTGCCTGACGCCAGGTTACGTCGTTGGCAATACGGGTTTTCAGTTCCCGTAGAGCGCGGCCTATTCTGTGGGCTCAGGGGCTCGTGGAGAAACTGAGTCATCTTCTCCTCCTGGTCGCGAGGCGGGCTCCGATCACGCCGCTGAGGAGGTAGCCGCTAAACCGGCCGATGGGGATCATCCATCCGGTGGGCTCCCACCGGAAGTACGCGGGGGTGATCAGGTTGGCCGTCGTTGAGAGCGCACCGAGGACCGCGCCAGTCCTGCCGAGAAGCCGCGTGTTGTGCGCGGCGACCGCTGTCGCTGCGGTGAAAGCACCGTACACCACGCCGTGGACCGGCCCTCCCGCCAAGAACACGCGTCGTGTCGTTGCCAGAACCTCGTCGTCGGTACGGTCGTCCTTCGGCACGGTCAGGCTGGCTTGGATGACAGCTGACGTCGCAAGCGCGGCAACCGCAGCGCTTCCGGCGACCAAGACTGCTCCGGTGAGCACCCTAGGGTGCGTCCGATGCCGCGACGCGACTCGCGCCATGGCGACCACATACCGCGACTGCGCCAGGATCGACAACGCCTGGCAGGCCACGTTGAAGCGAGCCGCCCGGGTGCTCCCGCGGTAGTAGGTGCGGATGACCTCGGCCGACGAGCCCGGCCCTGGGAAGGGGTCCTTCGCCAGCCGGCCGGCGCCGGCGATTGCTGTCGTGAAAAGGAGCCCCGCCGCCGGACCGGCGAGCCCGCCGACATCGCCTATGGCCGTCGACGACGGCGCTGGTGTCTTGGTGATCACGGTGTCGTCCTTTCGATCGTCGAGCGCGTGCCTGCTGTTGACCGAGGCGTTGCGGGTGGATCGGCATCGCGGGGTCAGCGGTACGGTCAGAGCTCTCGGAGGCGGCCGGCTAGATGGCGCCGTTCGGCCTCTGTCGGCGCCAGCCCCAACGCCTGCTCATAGGCGGCCCTGGCCTCGGGCTCCGTCGGCATCCGGCGGACCAGGATGCGGGCGAGATGAATCGCCTCGGCCGTCAGACCTCGTCGCAGGCGACGCCGATGGCTCTGCGGGTCCCGGTGGGTCTTCACGGTGCTGCGGCTGCGGTCTTCAGGATCGACCCGACATCTGCGGCGACGCCCACCGACACCCCATCGCCGATTGGCTGCCACAGGATCAGCGATCCGCTTGACCCGACAGCTCAGGTTCCGCACCAGGGGCCCGCTCGGGTGGCTGACGCCGTGGCTGGATCTCGCGTAGTCGTGGTACGGCCGTGCCGAGGATGTCGATGGTCTCCGGTGTCCAGGCTTGGGACATCACCACGGCGACGTGATCGAATCCGAGCGCGGCGTGGGTCTCGACTCTGCGGACGAGGTCGTCGCTGGTCTCGCCTGGGGTGAGCCGGGTGGCGAGCGTCTTCTCGATCTCCTCGAACGGCCGGCCGAGATCAGCGCAATGCTGAGCCAGCACCGTGAGCTTGCGCCGTACGGTTTGCCCACCATCGGGGATGTCGAAGAGGTTGCAGGCGGCCGCGTACTGCGCCACCAGACGCAGCGTCCTACGTTCGCCGTCGCCGCCTATCAGGATCGGGGGATGCGGAGCGCTGATCGGCAGTGGCCTGCCGACTGGTCGGGAGAATCGGTAGTGCTTGCCTTCGAACGCGGACTCCTCGCCACGCCACATCCGTAGGGCGAGTTCGATGGTCTCCTCCAGCCGTTCGAATCGTTCGGCTACCGGGGGCATCGGCAGGCCCATCCGGTCGGCTTCCTCGCCGTGGTATCCGGCTCCGATGCCGAGCCAGGCACGGCCGCCGGACAGCACATCCAGGCTGTTCACCGCCTTGATCATCAAGGCGGGTGGACGGAAAGTGACGGCGGTGACCATCGCGCCCAGCTTGATCCGCTCGGTCCGTGCCGCCAGAAAGCCGAGAGTGGTGTACGCCTCGAGCATGTCGGTGGCGTCAGCGGCCACGGTCGGATCTGCCTGGAGCAGATGATCCGGGACCCAGAGCGTGTCGACGCCGGCCCGGTCGGCCGCCTCGGCAACGGCGATGAGGTTGTCCCGTAGCCCGGCTGGTCCCTCGGGCCAAGTCTGATTGGTCAGGCTGATGCTGATCTTGACTCCCGTCATGGCTCAGCCCACCTTCGCCGGCCGCGGCGGATCGATGTGCACCCCGGTCAGGACCGGTTGATCATCGGCACGGGTCGCCTGAGGTTCCGTGACGTGTGCAGCCGACATACATCTCCTCCTGGGCTCGTGCGGCGGATCGCCCTCGCCGCATGAAGCTAGGGTAACTCTAAAATTAGAGCTACCACAAGTACGCTTGATAGGTTTGGTCCGTGGGACTGCGGGAGCAAAAGAAGGAACAGACCAGGGCGCGCCTGACCGAGACGGCGTGGCGCCTCGCCGCGGAGCGCGGGTTCGAGCGAGTCACAGTCGCCGAGATCGCGCGTACCGCCGAGGTCTCCGAGGCCACCGTATTTAACTACTTCCGGACCAAGGAGGACCTGTTCTATGCGCCGCTTGAGGCCTTCGGCGATCGCCTGATCGAGGCGGTGCGCGCCCGCCCTGCCGGATTCTCGCCGTTGGACGCGGTTCGCGACTTCCTGATGCAGAGTCATGGACTACTGGGCCCACTCGAGCCGAACGAGGAGGAAGTCCGCGAGCAGCTGCACAGCATGCTGCGGGTGATCAGCGAGAGTCCTGCGCTGCTCGAACGAGAACAGCGGGCCTTCGCCCGCTACACCGAGGATCTCGCCACCCTGCTCGCTGAGGAAGCCGGGGGAGGGGATCCTGTGGCCTCGGCCGTCGTTGCCCACGCGCTGATTGGGGTTCATCGCAGCCTCGTTGGCTATGTCCGGCAGCGTGTTCTGGCCGGAGCATCGCTGCCGCAGGTCGCCGACGAGGTCCGCGACCACTGCCGCCGGTCCTTCTCGCTACTGGAGTCCGGCCTAGGACGACAACCGAAAGCCCGTGCGTAGTGCGTCGCAGATACGTACTACTGGTCACACCCCGCGGTTCTGCAGCCCGTAGACCGACTCATGCCACGGGATGAAGAAACGCTTGAGTTCGTTGACGATGAGGAAGAGCACCAGGCCGATCAGGGACAGCACCAGGATCAACGCGAAGGTCCGGGCGGCGTCGAGCGAGTTCATCGCTGTGACCACCATGTTGCCGAGTCCGTCGTTGCCGCCCAGGTACTCGCCGACGATCGCGCCGATGGTCGCCAAGACGATCCCGACCTCCATGCCGGCGAACAGGTATGGCATCAGGCTGCGCATCTCGAGCTGGGAGAACGTCTGACCGCGCGTCGCGTTCAAGCTTCGCATCACCTCGCGCTGCCCCTGCTCGATGGAGCGGACTCCCAGCAGCACGTTGAGCATGACGGGAAAGAAGGCCAGGACCGTCGCCAGCACGATCTTCGACGTCATGTCGAAGCCGAACCAGATCACGAAGAGTGGCACGAACGCGACCTTCGGAGAGACCTGGGCGATGATGATCAGCGGACGGACGCTGACCTCGAGCCACGGCACCTTGCCCAGCACCACGCCCACCGCAAGGCCACTACCGACTGCGAGGAGGAAGCCGACGATCACCTCGGTCACTGTCACGCGGGCAGCCGACCACATTGCTCCCTCGCCAAGCAGCTCGACGAGTGCCTCGCCGACGTCGCCCGGCGGCGGGAAGATGAGCGGGTTGACATCTCGCACCTTCACGACGATGTGCCAGGTGGCGACGATCGCGACGACGAGCGAGGGCGTGACGATCCACGGTAGAAGCCTCATCCGGTTCCTGGGCATGTCACTCCTCCTCGTCCAGCTCGTGCCGGAGCGATCGCACGATCTCGTTGAACTCCGGAGTGGTCTGCAGGTAGACGTCTCGGGGCTTGGAGAAGTCCACCAGCAAGGTCTTGTTGATCCGTCCCGGCCGTGGCGTCATCTGGACCACCCGATCCGCGAGGAACACCGACTCCGGGATGTCGTGGGTCACGAACACCACCGTGGAGGAGGTCTCGAGCACGATGCGCTGGAGCTCGAGGTTCATCCGCTCGCGGGTCAGCGCATCCAGCGCGCCGAACGGCTCGTCCATCAGCAGCAGCTCCGGCTCGGTGCTCAGCGCTCGGGCGATGGCCGCACGTTGTCGCATACCCCCGGAGAGCTCACGTGGATACGAGCTTTCGAACCCGGTGAGACCGACAAGCTCGGCGAGCTCCTGAGCGCGTGCGCGGCGTTCCCGCTTCCTGGCGCCACGCAGCTTGAGCGGCAGCGCGATGTTGTCGATGACAGAGAACCAGGGGAACAGGTTGGCCTCTTGGAACACGAAGCCGAGCTTCGTGACGGCGGACGAGTCGAGGCGCCCATCCCGCCACAACGGCTTTCTGTCCACCTCGATGGTGCCCGTTGTAGCCGGCAACAGGCCACCGATCATGCGCAGCAGCGTGGTCTTGCCGCAGCCCGATCGCCCGATGAGGGCGACGAACTCTCCACGCTGGATCGTCAGGTCGATGCCGGAGACGGCGTGGACGACGCCGTTCCGAGTGTGGAAGTCCCGGCCGACGCCGGCGATGCTGAGCCGAGGAGTCTCCGTACCGGCGTCGCTCACCCCTGGGTCGACCGTCGTCGTGTCATCACGCATCGCGATCCCTGCCACCTCTCCTTTGATTCGGCGTCTCGCGGGCCACACGCGTCAACGCCGCGTGCCGAGCCTCGACAACTCACGGCACGTAGTCGTTGGTGATCCATTCCTGCGGGTCGGCGCCACCCTCGAGGAGACCGCCGGCCGCGAGGGCGTCGTACGCTTCGGCGAACCGATCGGGGTCGTTGTGCATCATCGGCGTGCCGGAGTCGTCCATCCACGTCTGAGTCGTGTAAACCTCCAGCGCCGCCCGTGCGGCGTCGTCGTCGGAGAGCGCCGGAAAGTCCCAGTCTCCGCTGTCACGGAGGATCTGCAGCGTCTCATCGAAGTTGTTCTCACGGTCCTCGACCATGAACTCTGCGGCGTCGGTCATCGCCGCCAGGAAGGCCTCGACGGTCTCCGGATCGCTTTCGATGGTGTCCGGGGTGGTGAAGTACAGCTGCAGGTCGGGTGTGACGTCGAGACCCGCCGGGCTGACGACGGCGTCGTCGTTCTGGTCCTCGAGGGTGAGCGCCGTGTCGAGGCTGACGATGTAGCCCGCGAGCTCGCCGCGTCGCACCAGCTCGAACGTCGCCGCGGTGACCGGGACGGCTTGACGTTCGACCGAGCCTGGATCGACGCCGTCGTGATGGAGCGCCAGGTCCAGTGCGCGCTCGCTGGTGCCACCGATGGAGCCCATGCCGATGGTCGTGCCCTCCATATCGGCAGTGCCTTCGACGGCGTCATCCTGGGACGAGGCGATACGCAGGTTCGTCTGCCGAGCCATGGTGCCGACACCGACGATCGGCTGCCCATCCTCCATGGCCGGCAGGATGTCGATGGTGCTGGCCCGGGTGATGAAGGCCGCATCGCCGACCACGGCCTGGATGGCGGCCGCGGTCCCCTGTACCGGCTCGAGCGTGACGTCAAGGCCGTGGTCTTCGAAGAAGCCACCCGAGTAGGCCATCATCTCGGGGGCGAAGGTGAACGACTCCAGCGGGAGGAACGTCACCACGGTGATGGGCGTCAGGTCGCCCGCGGCGACGTCCCCCTCGTCGTCATCGCTCGACGAGCAGGCGCTCAGGGCGAGCGCGCCGGCCGAGAGAGCTGCTGCTACCTGCGCCATGCGCCTTCTGGGGCGCCGCGTCTTTGCCGTGAACATGCCATCGACTCCTGTGTCGGGACAGCCCGTCGCATCGGTGCAGACGGAATACGCAGCACTCTTGCCTAGAAGCGCATAGCCAACAAGGCACGCTTCCGATATGCGGAAGAAGGGGTAGGGGGGCGGCCGGACCATTACTCGTTCGGGGTGACCGTTGTCCAGTCCGTCCCGACCAGGTGATCCTCGCTGCCCAGCCCGTTCCACAGCGTCGTGTTGAAGACCGACCTGGCTGTGTGGAACACGATGGGGGCGGAAATCATCAACTCGGCGGCCCGGTCCTGGATCGTCCGGAAGTACTCGGCGCGCTCGTCTTGGCCGGCCGTTCGCAGGGCGTTGTCGGCGGCTTCCTGGAGCTCCTCGTCGCAGACCCCGGAAGGGTTCTGGGCGTTCGCCTTCTCTGGGTTGCACTCGTACCAGCGAGTAATGCCGAGACTCGGGTCGACACCCAGTGTGGCCTCGACGATAGCCGTGTCGAAGTCGCGCTTCTGATAGACGTTCTCGGTGAAGACGTTCACGTCCTCGCCGTTCAGATCCAGGTTGATGCCCACCTCGGCCATGGAGGACTTCATCACCTCGGCCACCGCCCTGGACTCGGCGGTGGTGCTCATGAAGTGCAGCCGAATCGTGAAACGGAACCCGTCGTCGCCCCGCGGGTATCCGGCCTCGTCGAGCCCGGTGTTGATGGCGTCGACGTCGTAGGCGAACTCTTCGCGGTAATCGACTCCCGGTTCGATCCAGTTCAGTTCCTCGGGATACATGCTGGCCGCGGCCACCGAGATCCCGGGCAGCGCGATCTCGGCCACCTGGGCACGGTCGATCGCCGAGTAGACGAGCTGTCGGACCGCCGGGTCGGAGAGCTCCTCCATGTCGTTGTTCATCGTGAAGATGAACTGCCGCCCAAGTTGCCCGTTCTGGGTCACGTCGAGGTTCTCGTCGGCTTCGATCTGGTCCAGCATCCCCTGTCCGGCGCCACCCATATGGATCTCTCCGGCGAGCATCGCGAGGGCGGTCGCGTTGGTGTCTTTCATGATCACGTAGACCATCCGGTCCACGCCGACTTCGCCGCCCCAGTAGTCGGGGTTGGCCGTCATCGTGACCTCTTGACCCTCCGAGAACGACTCGAAGACGAACGCGCCGGTGCCCACCGGCTCCATGTTCGCCGGGTTCTCTAAGACGTCTGTGCCCTCGTAGATGTGCTTGGGCAGGAGATACTGCTGAGTCAGTACCTCCATGAACGGCCCGTACGGCTGGCTGAGGTTGACGACCACGGTGTGGTCGTCGGGGACCTCGACCGAGTCGACGCTCTCCGTGAGTGCGCCGCCGTAGGACTGGTACTGCATCACCTCCTCGAAGTTGAACTTCACGTCCTCGGACGTGAACGGCTCGCCGTCGTGCCAGCTCACGTCCTCCTCGAGCATCAGGGTCACGGTTCGGCCGTCGTCGCTGATCTCCCATTCCCGGGCCAGCCAGGGAACAAGCTCGTACGAGTCGTTCATCCGGACCAGGGTCTCCAGCATGCCGCCGGCGGCGGCGTTCACGGACGGGGAGACGATGATCTGAGGGTTCAGGTGCGGCACGGTCCCGGTGCCCGCGACCAGCGTCCGCCCGTCCGAGTCGCTCGAACCGTCCGACCCGCCCGATCCGTCCGCGCTACCACCCGCGGAGGTGTCGGTATCTCCAAGGGAACACGCAGCGAGGGCCATTACGGTGGCCGCGGTCGCGGCGAGCATGTGAATCCGTCGTCTTGCGCGCATGGGGAACTACCTCTCTGTAGCTAGATCGGGACGCCGCCCGACCAGTCCTGTCGGTTCACTGTTGCCGGCCGTCACGAGGCTGCGAGGGTGGGTGCCGCTGACAGCAGTGTTCTGGTGTAGGGATGCTCGGGCGTGGCGAAGATCCGGTCCTTCGTGCCCTCCTCGACGATCTCGCCGGATTTCATGACGTAGACGTGCTCGGCGACTTTCTTCACTACGGGCAGGTCGTGGGTGATGAACACGTATCCGATACCGAGCCGGCGGCGAAGGTCGTCCATGAGGCGGAGGACACCGGCCTTGACGGAGGCGTCGAGCGCGGAGACGGCCTCATCCGCGACGATGATCTGGGGGTCGAGGACGATCGCCCGGGCGATGAGAACCCGCTGACGCTGGCCACCGCTGAGCTCGTGCGGAAACCTTCCGAGGAAGGAGGACGCCGGAACCAAGCCCACCAGCTCGAGCGTCTCGACCACCTTGTCCTGGATGTCTTCGCGGCCCTGAGCGATCTTGTGCAGCCGCACGACCTCGCCGACGATGCGGCCGACGGTCTTTCGGGGGTTGAGAGAGCCGGCCGGATCTTGGAGGACGGCCTGAACGCTGCGCCGGTACTGCCTGAACTGCCCCTTGTTCATCGCGGTGAGTTCGATGCCGTCCAGAGCCACGCCACCGGAGGTCGCCGGGATGAGACCCAGCAGCATCCGGGCGAGCGTGCTCTTGCCGCTGCCGCTCTCGCCGACAATCGCCACGAAGTCACCAGGCTGGGCCCGCAGATTCGCGTTCACGACAGCGTCGACCGACCTGCCGCCACGCCGGGCACGGAACGTCT
>NZ_ML142877.1:23456-29549 GCF_004138495.1 Phytoactinopolyspora endophytica | reverse complement strand
CGCATTGGTCGCCTCAAGAAGCACGGTTCTCCTCCTCTCGCGCCCAGGACACGCGGAGCGAGTCCGGGATGGAGTACAGCTCCATGCCTTCCTCCGTCAGGCTTCGCACGCTGCGCAGCAGCGCCTGTGTGTACTGATGCTTGGGTCGCTCCAGCACCTCACGGGTGGCACCGGACTCGACCACGCAGCCGGCGTACATGACGTAGATCCGGTCGGTCATGCCGGCGACGACAGCGATGTCATGAGAGATGAGGATGAGCGAGGTATCGAGCTCGGAGACGGTCTCGTCCAAGGTCCTCAGCACCCGCTGCTGTACCGTCGCGTCCAGTGCGGTGGTCGGTTCATCCGCGACGAGCAGGTCCGGCATCTTCGCGATCGCGATGGCGATGAGTACCCGCTGGCGCATGCCGCCGCTGAGCTCGTGCGGGAAACGCTGCGCGACCTCTTGGACGTTCTCCAGCCCGGCAAGCGACAGGAAGTGCAGGGCGTCGTCGTTCTCGCCGGATCGATGCCGGCCCGGTGAGACCGCCTCCCGGACCTGCTTGCCGATCTTCATCACCGGGTTGAGGTAGGTCAAAGGGTCTTGGAAGATCATCCCGACCGTGTGAGACCGTACTGCGTCCCACGCCTTCGCCGGCGCACCGACCATCTCCCGCTCCGAGAACCTGATGGACCCTCGCACGCGCACTCTCGGCGAGGTCGGTAGCAACCCCGCGATGGCACGACCGGTCACGGTCTTCCCGGAGCCGGACTCGCCCACGATGCCCACACGCTCACCCCGGCGGACGGTGAGGGAGACCGACGAGACTGCTTCAATCTCGCTGCGGGATCCCGTAGGCAGGTGAACCTGGAGATCCGCGACCTGCAGCAGCGGCGTTTCGTCCGACGCGCCCGCCGCGGCCCCATTGCCCTGACGCCTCCGGGTTCTCACGGTCATACTCACTTGACCCTCCCGATCGTCGGGTTGAGCGCGTCATTGAGCGCATCGCCGAGCATGTTGACGGCGAGCACGACGAGGAAGATGCACAAGCCCGGAAAGAGGGCCAGCCACCAGGCGGAGTTCAGGTAGGGCTGGGCGTCGTTGAGGAGGGAGCCCCAGGTCGGCCGGTTGGCGTCTCCGATACCAAGGTAGGCCAGCCCTGACTCGACGAGAATCGCCGTGCCCACCGTCATGGTCGTCGTCACGACCACGGGTGCCATCGCGTTCGGAAGGACGTCCGACCAGAGAATCCGCCATCCCGGAAATCCGGCGGACCGAGAGGACTCGACGTAGCCGAGCTGTGCGATCCGGGCTGCCTCCGCCCGCATGATCCTCGCCACCCCCGTCCACATCGTGACCGCCAGGATGGCGATGATGACCATGACGTTGGCGCCCAGGATGGCCGCCGCGACCAGCGCGAGGACAAGGCCGGGGATCGCCTGGAAGAATTCGATGATCTTGACGAGCATGACATCGATGACGCCTCCGTAGAATCCGGCAAGGCTGCCCACCACAACCCCCAGCGTCATGCAGAGCGCTGCGACGGAGAAGCCGACGAAGAGCGACGTGCGGCCGCCGTGGAGCACCCGCGCCAGGTAGTCACGCCCAAGGTGGTCAGTGCCGAGGAGGTGATCGGCGCTCGGTGGCTGCATGCTCGGGTTACCTGTAGCCACGGGGTCTCCGCCGAACACGGGACCGAAGATCGCGATGAGAACCATCCCCGCCAGAACGACGAGGAAGAAGATGGCGATGGGTTTGCGGAAGAAGATGCCCGCGGGCGACTCTCGCCGCGTGGCGGGCGGCGGGACGGCGGCATCCTCGAGGCCTGCCGGCATAGCAGCCTCTTCGACCTTTTCGCTGCTGTTCAGGGTCATGCCGCGCTCCTCCCCGATCGGCTGAACCGTGCGCGCAGCCTCGGGTCAACGAGGCCATAGACGATGTCGGTCAGAATGTTGGCGACCAGGATCATGACGGTCATGACGATGGTGACCCCGAGCACGACCATGTTGTCCTTCTCGTTGATCGCGTCGACCATGAGCAGCCCCATGCCGGGCCATCCGAAGACTCGTTCGATCAAGGTGGACCCGGCCAGAAGATTGCCGACGCTCAGCCCGATGATCGTGACCATGGGCAGCATCGCGTTCGGCAATCCGTGCCGATACAGCACTTGGTCGCTGGAGAGGCCTTTCGACCGCGCGGTGTCGATGTAGTCCTGCCCCAGTGCCTCGATCGTCGAGGAGCGCATGATTCGGGTCTTGAGGGCGAGTTGGCTGGTAGCCGTGGCGACGATGGGGAGGACCATGTACTCCCAGGAGATGCCGGGCTCGCCATGAGCGTTGGCGCCGGACGCCGGAAGCCAGTCGAGGACGACGGCGAACAGCCAGATGAGCATCAGCCCGAGCCAGAAGTTCGGGATGGAGAAGAACGTGAGGGAGCCACCGGAGATGAGTCCGTCGAGCCACCGCCTCCGGGTACGCGCTGCGATCGCGCCGGCCACGAGGCAAATGACGGTGGAGACGGCCAACGCGATGACCGCGACGATCAGCGTGTACGGAGCCCTGATCATGATGAGCTCGCTCACCGACCTGCGGCTGACGATCGACTCGCCCAGGTCACCGGTCAGCACGTTGCCGAGGTAGGTCAGGTAGCGCTGCCACATCGGCTGATCCAGGCCGAACGTGGCGATCATCTGATCGCGGAACTCCGCCGAGGCCGGCGCGTCGCCCACCAGCGCCTGCAGCGGGTCACCCGGCGCCAGCTCGAGAAGCAGGAACAGGATAGTGATGACGACGAGCAGCAGGATCGCAGAGGACGCCAGCAGCCTCCCGTAATGGATCAGCACCGATTTCATCCGAGTACACCCACCATTGCGAGTTCTCCTTCGAAATCTCGAGGACGCTGTTCACATGGAGCTACGTTCCTGCCGTTGTCATGGACGAGCTTTGGTTCAGCCATACTGGCCAGATTCCACATCCCGCCTCAACGAACACTTCCGTGGCGCGGAACGTCAGTGCGCGGGGCCGCTTCTCCGGGTGACTCGCAGTCATTCGAATTCGTGATTCCGGGCAGCATGGAATGGCCGCGGGTCAACGGATTCCGCGTCCGGGCAACTGGTGTGTGTGCAGAGGTGCTCGGTGACGTCGCTTACCGGACTACCTCAGATGAGGCCGGCATGGCGCCGGTTGAAGTCGATCGTCCGTGGATCGAGCTGCGCTGGTTCCCACAGCGAACGGGAGATGCGCTTCGCCGTGATGCGGACGGGGTCGATGAGCCTGTCGGGGTCGCAGCGGTCAGTCCGGTACACCATGCCGACCGCCGCCTGCACAGTGCCGTCCACACCCATGACCGGTGCTGCGACGGCGCCGGCGCCCATCGCGACGAACTTGGAAGCGACGGCGTATCCGTTCTTCCGGACGAACCGTAGGCAGGTGCGCAGCGCGTCTGGATCGGTGATCGTCTCCGAGGTGTATCGCTTGAGCGGTCCGCGCAGGTACTCCTCGCGGAACGGCTCGTCGGCGAAGGCCAGCAGTACCAGCCCGGTCGCGGCAAGATGCAGCCGCAGCCGGCCACCGATCCGGTTCTCACCGGTGTAGTTGGGGTGGGCGCGCAGCGCCTCGAGATACATCACACTCGTGCCGTCACGCACGGCGAGATGGACTGTCAAGCCAGTCCTGCCGTGCAACTCGACCAGCGGCGGCAGAGCGCGCTCGCGCAGCCGCATCGCCTCGGTCGAGGAGGAGGCAAGGTCGAGGATCTTGGAGCTCAGGCGGTAGTGACCGGTGTCGTCGATCTCGAGGCCACCCCATTGCAGCACTTCCTTGACGAGCCGGTGCGTCGTCGTCAGCGTGAGGTTCGCATATCGGCTGATCTCCGAAAGCGTGAGTGAGCCGCCTCCGCTCGCGAACGCGCCCAGGAGAGCGAGAACACGGGCCGCAGCCGTGCGTTTGCCGGGTTCGTCCTGCGGAACATCATCCATCTGCTCTGCCATCCGCCTCGCTCGTCGTCGAACTTCACGGTGTCACTGCCGTGAGCGGCCACCTGGGAGAGGCACCCAACGGAGTGTTGTCAGCATAACCGCAGCCGCGGATCATGGTTCAGGTCTTCCTACTGTCGCGCGACGCGAGGCTGCACGCGATAGCTCTTTCGTCCAGCGGAAGACTTGTCGTCTCAACGGTGACGACCGCGTTAATGGGCCAGCCCGCCGCCGCGGGCCGGCCCGTTCAGTCGGTCAATCCCAGCAGGCCGGCCGCGTTGTCGAGCATGATCAGCCGAGTGATGTCCTCGTCGAAGCCCAGCTTCTCGAAGTCGGTCATCCAACGCTGGGGCGTGATCACCGGGTAGTCGGTACCGAACAGCATCTTCTTCTTCAGCAGCGTACGGGCGTACTGCACCAGGTTGGGCGGAAAGTACTTCGGCGACCAGCCGGAAAGGTCGATATACACATACGGCTTGTGCAGCGCCACCGACAGTGCCTCGTCCTGCCAGGGAAAAGACGGATGCGCGAGCACGATCCTCAGCTCAGGGAAGTCCGCGGCGACGTCGTCGGCGTAGAGGGGATTGGAGAACTTCAACCGCACGCCGCCACCGCCAGGCCGGCCCGCCCCCGCGCCGGTGTGGCCACTGTGGAACAGCGCGATCCTGCCTGTCTGCTCGATCGCCTCGTAGATCGGGTAGACGTCCCTGTCGTTGGCGTAGAAGGCCTGCGTGCTCGGATGGAATTTGAAGCCGCGCATCCCCTGCTCGGCAAGCCGGAGCACCTCGCGTGCACCCCGGCGCCCGCTGTGCGGGTCGACCGTGCCGAAGGGAATGATCGTGGCCGGGTACTCGGCGGCGAGTTCCAACACCTCGTCGTTGCTCACCGCGTTCGGCTCTCCGGTCGCCCAGCTCGAATCCACTGAGAACGTCACGCACATCATGTTCAGCTCACGGTACGTAGCAGCGAGGTCGTGCACCGTGGGCCGGTTGAGATCCGTCTTGAAGTACCGTGCCATCGCCTGGGCGGCCTCGGCGGCCGATTCGTTCGCTGCGGGCTCTGGTGCCCACGCAGACGTGAGCACGTGCGTGTGCATGTCGATGGCGACGATATCGTCGCCCAGCCGTATATTCACCAGGCCTCCTGCATGATTCCGATCGACGGCGCGACCTCGACGTTCATCTCCGTGCGAGCCAGGACCTCGTCAACGCTGATTCCGGCGGCGACCTCTGAGAGCACGAACCCACCGGCGTGGCGGCGCAACAGGGCCAAGTCGGTGACCACGATGTCCGTGCAGCCGGCCGCCGTGATCGGGTAATCGCATCGATCGACGAGCTTCGCCCGGCCTGCGCTGTCCACATGCTCCATCGTCACGATCACACTGCGAGCACCGACCGCGAGGTCCATGGCTCCACCGATCCCTCCGCCGGGTCGCTTGGGATGCGCCCAGTTGGCCAGGTCTCCGTTGCCGCCCACCTGGTAAGCGCCGAGCACAACCGCGTCGAGGCGCTTGCCGCGAGCGATCTCGAACGAGGTGACGCTGTCGAAGAAGCTGGCTCCCGGCTCCAGCTCGATGAAGTTGCCGCCGGCATCGTGAAGATCCGGATCGGCATCCGGTGCCGCGACGAAGCGACCGTAGTTGAGGATGCCGTTCTCACTGTGCAGGATCACGTCACGCCCGACGAGGAAGTTGGTGACCTGCGTCGGCAGGCCCGCACCGAGATTGACCACGCCGCCGTCGTGAAGCAGCGCCGCCGCCCGCCTGCCGATCTCCTCCCGGCTGAGCGCCGGCTTGCCGTCGTACTCGCGCCGGGAATCCGCCGGACGTTCGGCACGTCGTGGGAGGTCGGCGAGCTCCAGCCCGATGGTGCTCTGCACGACCCGGCTGACGAAGACACCCGGCAGGTGCACACTCTCCGGTGGCAGTTCGCCGGGCTCGACGATCTCGTCGACTTCGATGATCGCCGTACCCGCTGCCTTCGCGAAGCTGTCGTTGAAGTTGCGGCTTCCGCCACGGAACTGCACGTTGCCCATCCGGTCAGCCCGGTACCCGCGCAGGAGCGCATAGTCGGTGGTGATGCCACGTTCCATCACGTAGGGCCGGTCGTCGAAGGATCCGACGTCCTTCCCCTCGGCGATC
>NZ_ML142877.1:19897-23395 GCF_004138495.1 Phytoactinopolyspora endophytica | reverse complement strand
CGGTACCGACGCCCACAGGTGTGAAGAACGCGGGGATCCCCGCGCCACCGGCGCGCATCCGCTCGACCAGGGTGCCCTGCGGCACCAGCTCCAGTTCCATCTCGCCCGACTGGATCTGCTTCTCCGCCGCCGTCACGTCACCGGGCCGGCTGGAGAAACTGGTCACCAACCGGGCGATCTGCTTGTTCTCCGCGAGCACCTGCGCGGTCGGATGGCCCGCCTGGCCGAGGCCGTTGCAGTACACCGTCAGCGACCGCGCACCCTGGTCACGCAACGCGACGACCAAAGACGAAGGGAACCGGTGGGTAATACCGAAGCCCGCGACGGCAACGCGGGCACCGTCGGGTACGTCGGCCACGGCTTCCGCGGGAGAGTCGTACACCTTGTCCATCAGACCTCCATCGGCTCAGCCGGATCTCCTCGACCCGGCCGGTTCAACGTAACCAGCACAAGGGGATCGCTCATATGTCAGTTGTCATCACGCGGAAGACTGGTCTGCGCGCGTACCGGTGACCGTCACGGATCATTCCTTGGTGGGATTCGAACCGGCGGCGCCGGTGTTCCGGAAGGCGAACCCGCCACCGTCGACGGTCAGTACCTGGCCGGAGATCCACCGGGCCTGGTCGGTGGAGAGGAAGAACGCCGCCGACGCGATGTCCCAGGCGTTGCCCTCGGTCTGCATGGCGACGTTCCTGCGCCGGAGCTCGCGCTGCTCCTCTGACATGCCGCGCGCGGCGAAGGCACCCCAGATCATGCCCACGCGAACGCAGTTGACCCGGATGCCCCTGGGGGCGAGACTGCTGGCCGCTCCGGTGCTGAGCTTTTCGAGTGCTGTCTTGGCGATGCTGTAGGGCATCCCTGGACCACGTCCCTCCGCCGCGCTCGACGAGATGGTCACGATGGAGCCGCCGCGCTCCATGTACTCCTGCACGTGCCGCATCAGGAGCCAGGCCGAGGTGAGGTTGACGTCCATCGCGGTGTGCCAGTCCTCGACCGAGATGTCGAAGATGCTCCGGGCACCGCCGCCCCCGATCGAGTCGGCGACCACATTGATGCTGCCGAAGTGTTCGTATGCCTGTCGGACGGCCGTCGCGCACGAGTCGTCGTCGGTCAGATCGACGTCGAAGGTCTCGGCCTCGCCGCCCGCCTTGCGGATGGCGTCCACGGTGCGCTCCCCCGCTGCGTGGTCACGGTCGAGCACAGCCACCCTGGCTCCGCTGCGGGCGAACAGCCAGGCCATGGCGAAGCCGACGTTACCCTCCGGACCGCTCAGGCCGCCGCCCGCCACCAGCGCGACCTTGCCGTCGAGCCAGGGCGGGCCGGCGGTTGCCAGCGGATCATCGACGGGGACTGCCCATGTCTCTTGGGACATCACGTTCTCCTCGGGCTCCATAGCCGGATAGATGTGTGCGTGGGACGACCGTGTCACGACAACGGGAATGAGCGCCCAGACCACGTCGAGAAGACGCGGACCACCATCGACATCGCGGCATTGCGGGAGCCGGCGACGATGATGGGAAGACAGGCCGGGCTCGCATCCGCGAACACGGGATGGAAGTGGTCAGGGTCGAAGGGCCCGTCGGAAAGGCGGCTCAGCCCTTTGCCGACGGCCGTCAGCTCAGCCTCGGTCTTGCCCGCGTGCGCGACGATCCATTCCCGCACGTCCTGCTTGGACATTCCCGCCTCGGCGAAGACCCGTGCGTGGTCGGGGTTCATGACGATACCCACGGAGGAGTACCGGAAGATCCAGGCACCGGCTCGTCCGATGGTGTCGGCGAAATCACGCAGGACCTCGACGGGGTCGTGGAAGTGCCGGTTGTCGACGAACTCACAGGTCCGCACCAGAATCGTGCTCACGGCGTTCTCCCCGGCCTGCAGGCCGCCATCGACCGACAGCGGTTCCCACGGGCTGTTCTCCTCATCCTCGCCGACACACATCGTCCAGCGACCGGGGATCCCCTGGGTGGCCTGCTCGAGTGCGTGCGGCACGACGCCCAAGCTGTTGCGGACGGTCAGTCCGAGCGCGCGGGGAATGGTGGCGTTCGGCCGGAAGCCCGGTCCGAGCACACCGCCAGCACTGTTGACTCCCAGCTCATCGCGGATGGGACCGTTGACGATGACCAACGGCGCCGGGCCGCTGGTGCTCTGCCAGCCGCCGCCGAGCGCGGATCGCTCCACCGAAAGGGCATCCCAGGCGGCGAGCACGAGGGGGAAGTACTCCGGCCGGCATCCGGCCATGACGGCATGGGTGGCGACGTCGCGAACGCTGGCTTTCCGACCTAGTTGCGGTAGCTGCGCGATGATCTCGTCGGCTTCGCGGTCGGTATGGGCAAGGAAAGTCTCGACGGACTCCTCGGTGGCCGGCACCAGCGGAAGACCGTCCGACCAGCCCTGATCGAAGAGGTACTCCGTGACGAGGCTTGCGGCCACCGGATCGAGCGCGTCGGTGGGCGACGGACTGTTCACGCCACCACACCGGACGAGCGACGGCCGAGCAGCCGGGCCGCTACCTCGGGAGCCAGCCTGCCTGCGCGCTGCACGATCTGTTCGTCGGTGAGGTTGGCGACCGGATGCTCGGTCAGCAGGAACCCGTAGTCCGCGTCCCCTTTCAACTCCGCCATGGCCCGGGCTGTGGACTCGAAGGCATCAGTGCAGATGACCGCCGTCGGCAGCCCGGTCTCCTCCAGGGCGATGCCGTCCGCGACCGCCGACGCGCTGCACGAACCGCAGTCTCCGACGCCGATCACCACCACGTCGCATGTGCTCTTCAGGTCAGTGAGCACATCGCTGGGTAGGGGCATCGCGAACTGCTTCTTCGTGCGCCGCACCAGTTCGGCGGCACCATGTGTCTCAGCGAGAGCCGCGCCGACGGCGTCGAGGATGCGTGCCGCGTTCCGCTTGGTGTTCTCGAGCAATCCGACGCGTAGGCCGTCCAAGCTGGAGACAACCGGTGAGTCGCGTTGTTCCACGGAGACCCGGGTCTGAGCTCCAGCAGTGGGGTCGATGATTCCGCCGACCATGATCAACCTCCCTCAGTGTCGAGCACAACTATGGAGGGTGCGCCGCGGTCCGCGACATGCCTGCTTCCATGTCACGGAAAGCGGCATCGGGCATGTGCCGCTCAACGCCCGCGCTCGCTGGTCAGGGTCATAGTTCGCCGCCGGCCGGGTTCACGGACTCGATGGTGCTGTAAGACGAGGGCCGCTCACGTGGGGCGAGTCCGAAGATCTCGACCACCGCGGAGACACCGGCGTTGTTCGCGCCCGCGACGACGATCTGGACGGAGGCGGGAGAGGCCAGCAGCGGCACACTGTCGGGGGTGACGCCCGTGTTTGCGGCATCCGGGACGGCATCCGGGTGGTCGCCCGGAAGCCGCCAGCGGGTGTGATGGGAGATCGCGTCTTTGCCGACGGTGACCAGCTCGGATCTCGGCCGGACGGCGTGCTCGTAGATGAAGGTCCGCACGTCGTCCTTGCTCCACCCAGCGGACGCGAAGAC
>NZ_ML142877.1:19684-19886 GCF_004138495.1 Phytoactinopolyspora endophytica | reverse complement strand
CTCAGGACTGAGCACGAGCAGAGCATTGGTGTACTCGTGGATCAGCGCCCCGGTCCGCGCGATGGTGTCGGTGAAATCCAACGCCAGCTGCTCCGGCACCCAGGTGTGGCGGGCTTCGATGTGCATGACAGAACGGACCACGAACGCTGTGACCGTGTTGTCGGGCCGATCGAGACCGTACTCGGTGTGCAGCGGCTCCCAA
>NZ_ML142877.1:18591-19640 GCF_004138495.1 Phytoactinopolyspora endophytica | reverse complement strand
TCTCCTCTTCGTTCTCCGCGATGCACGCGGTGTATTTCGCGGGAGTTCCCTGCGTCGCCTGGTCGAGCTGGTGCGGCTGTAGGCCGAAGACGTTCATGGTCCCGAGCCTGATGGCGCGGCCGATCGTGGCGTTCGCCCGGAAGCCGGACCCGAAGATGTTGCCCTGGCTGTTCAGCCCGATCTGGCTGCGGACCGGCCCGTTCACGACCGTGAACGGGGCGGTGCCCGTGGTGCTCTGCCAGATCCCGCGTCGCGGGTGCGGCTCCTGGGCGATCGCCTCCCAGGCGGCCTGGACCACCGGGAAGTACTCCGGGCGGCACCCGGCAAGGCCCGCGTTGATCGCGGCGAGCCGAACGGTCAGCTCGCGGTTCAGGTGCGGCACGTCGAACAGGACGTCGTCGGGGTCGCGGCTGCTCTGAGCGAGGAATTCCTCCAGATACGACTCGGTCACCGGCACAATGGGCAGTCCGTCGGTCCAGGCCTGCTCGGTGAAGTACTCCATCACGTCGAGGACCTCGCGGACATCGACCCGCGGTGCTTCCGGCAGCGGGCTAGCGGACTTCTGGGCCTGGGTGGTCGTCGATGTCATCTCATGCCTCCGCACCGAGAATGCGCAGCACGCCGGGCATGAGGTCCTGCGCGCGGTCGTGAATCTGGGGCGCGTCGAGACTGGCCATCGGGTGGGGCGCGGTCAGGAACTCGTACCCCGGGAAGCCCTGGACGCTCGCCATCGCCCGCGCTGACATCATGAACGAGTCCGTGCAGACGCTGACCGCGGGCATCCCGGCACGCTCGAACAGGATCCCGTCGGCGACCGTGGCAGCGCTGCAGGACCCACAGTCGCCGACGGCTGTGACGACGACGTCGCACTCCTGCTTGATCCGGCTGAGCAGGTCCTCCTTCAACGGCGTGCCGAAGTAGTCCTTCGTGTACATGCGGGACCCCGCCACACCCTGCCGGCGCTCGAGCTCGGCAGCGATCACCGACAACAGAGCCGTGGCGTTCGGCTTCGTGTTGTCCAAGAGCCCTACCGTCAGGCCACGAAGACC
>NZ_ML142877.1:18234-18532 GCF_004138495.1 Phytoactinopolyspora endophytica | reverse complement strand
GCCGCGGAGCGAGCGTGCCGTCCGCCGATCGCTCGCTCGAACCCGTGGGATCGAGCACCATCTCTCTCCCAGTCATATCGCTGCGCCTCCTCGTCGTACCGGGTCGATTTGCTGCTTCACCGTCAGCAAAACACGGTGCCCACCTGGGGCCGAGAGGGACTTTCACTCGCCGGAAGTTCAGATTTCCCCAGCTTCTGCCACGGCAGCCCGTTCATGGGGATGTTTGCCGACCACGGTCGCGGCAGACGGCAGGACGCGCCTCCCGTCCAGCGGAAGACGAGGTCCCTCGCATCAGGTC
>NZ_ML142877.1:8826-18215 GCF_004138495.1 Phytoactinopolyspora endophytica | reverse complement strand
CCCAGCATCGGTACTCACCCGAGATGTCACCACCGAGAGAACGAGGAGCAGCCGTTGCGCAACATGGTCATCGTCGGTTCGGGACCGGCCGCGTTCACCGCCGCGATCTATGCATCCCGTGCCGGTCTGCAACCACTTCTCGTCGCGAGTTCCGTCGAGGTCGGTGGTGAATTGATGAACACAACTGAGGTTGAGAACTTCCCGGGTTTCCCTGAGGGCATTCTCGGACCTGAACTTATGACCAAGTTTCAAGCTCAAGCCGAGCGATTCGGCACCGAGGTCGAGGTCGAAGACGTCGTCGACCTCGATCTCGAGGGACCGGTCAAACGGGTGCGGCTCGGCGCCGGGACCGTCCACGAGTGCGCGACGGTCGTCTTCGCGACGGGTTCTGCCTACCGGAAACTCGGGCTCGAAGAGGAGGAACGTCTGTCGGGCCACGGCCTGTCCTGGTGCGCCACGTGCGACGGATTCTTCTTCCGCGGGAAGACGATCGCAGTGGTCGGTGGTGGTGACTCGGCGATGGAGGAAGCAACCTTCCTCACCCGGTTCGCTGAGAGGGTCTACGTCGTACACCGCCGGGATACACTCCGCGCGTCGCACATCATGCAACAGCGGGCCTTCGATGATCCGAAGATCACCTTCGTCTGGAACTCCGAGGTGACAGCCGTTCTCGGTGAGACGGCGGTCACCGGGGTGACACTGCGCGACACCGCGACGGGTGAGCACTCCGATCTGACACTCGATGGTCTCTTCGTGGCGATCGGGCACGATCCACGGACGCATCTGGTCCATGGCAAGGTCGACCTCACCTCGGAGGGCACGATCGCGGTTCAGGGCCGTTCGTCGCGCACATCTGTCGATGGCGTGTTCGCCGCGGGCGACGTGGTCGACCCTCACTATCGACAGGCCATCACCGCCGCCGGCTCGGGCGCCGTCGCCGCGCTGGACGCCGAGACCTACCTCTCCGCCCTCGCCTCGCCCGTACTGACAGACGAGGCGGAGCCGTCCACGGTGACAAGCGAGGACGACGTGGCGCTCGCCTCCACGACCTGACCCACCGGCATTGCCGCCGATCCGAGACCACACCGCACCCTGAGGAGACACGCATGGCGACACGAGCCAGCGACGCGAGCACCTTCGACCACGACGTGCTGCAGAGCGAGAAGGTGGTGCTGGTCGACTTCTGGGCCGAATGGTGCGGACCGTGCCGTGCCCTCGGCCCGGTCCTGGACCAGCTCGCAGACGATCTCGATGACAAGCTCGACGTCGTCAAGATCAACGTCGACCACAACCCCGGACTCGCGTTGCGTTACCAGATCACGTCGATGCCGGTGATGAAGATCTTCCGCGGCGGCGAGGTCGTCCACACGATCATCGGCGCCAAGCCCCGCCCCACCATAGAGAACGAGATCGCCGCCTACCTTTCGTAGGCGGCGATCTCGATAGCCCGGGTCCGGCCCGCGTCCAGGCACCGCTGCCCAGACCACCGGCCGGGCATTGCAACAATCGACGACATGCCGATTTCGCCCTACATCCGCAGACTCCGTCAGTCCATCGGCAATGACTTGATCTTGCTGCCCTCGGTGGCCGTCCTACCACGCGACGACGACGGACGGATCCTTCTGGTCAAGCAATCAGATACGGGCACGTGGGCAACGATCGGCGGCGCGGTCGAGGTCGACGAGGACCCGGCGACTGCGGCGGTCAGGGAGGCCGAGGAGGAGGCCGGCGTCGTCGTCGAGCTGACCCGGATCATCACCGCACTCGGCGGCCCCCAGTTCCGGCTCACATATCCGAACGGCGACAAGACCGCCTACGTCAGCCTGGTCTACGAGGCTCGCGTCATCGGCGGGTCACCGCGGCCGGATCACGACGAGACCATCGACGTGGGCTGGTTCCACCCCCACGAGCTCGCCAGGATCGACCTCGGTGACTTCGCCCAGAGCAGCTTCACCGCCCTGGGCTTCCTCAACGGCGCGACGGGCTAACTGTCCCGGGCCTGATCACCCAGCCAGCGGTGGAGGGTGGTGGCAAGCGGGATCGGAGCGTCGAGCTGGATCAGGTGGCCGGCGTTCTCGATCAGCTCCAACCGGGCGCCGGGGATGAGTTCGGCGAGCTTATGTGCGCGGTCCACCGGGATCCACGTGTCTTCTGTCCCCCATGCGACCAGGACGGGGATGTCGAGCGATGGGTATCGGGGCTCGACCTCGTCGGTGTAGGCCTGGTCGGCTTGCGCGATCTGCCGGTAGAACGCCGGTTGCCCTTCCGGCCCGCGCCAAGGCGCGAGGAGCGACTCCAACTGTTCGTCATCAAGACCACTGTGGCTCGCACCGGTGACGTACGCGCGCAGCGCGCCGTCGTGAACCGCTGACGGCAAGGCCGAGAAGACGTCCGCGTTGTCACGTACGAGCCGGAAGAACTCCGAGCCCCACGGCGCGAGAGCGACCACGTCCACCAGCGCCAAAGACGCGTACTGCGCGCCGTGCAACAGGTGAGCGCGCAGGGACACCGCGCCGCCGTAGTCGTGGGCCACGACGTGCGCTCGATTCAGCCCCCAGAGCCCGAGCAGGTCCGCCAGGAGCTCGCCCTGAACATCCAGGGAAACCCGATGCCCGGCATCCTTCGACGACGATCCGTACCCGGGCATGTCCCAGAGATAGACCGTGAACTCGCGTGCCAGTGCCTCCGCGAACGGCTGCCACACCCACGACGACCACGGGGTGCCATGGCAGAACACCACGGGCGGGCCCTCGCCCGCAGCTGCCCAGCGCACCCGGCGCCCGCGCCACTCGTACTGCTCAGTCAGCTCCATCCACGGCAGGATATCGATCGACCCACGACGTGTCCCGGGCGCCACAACGCCGGATCCGGACGGCGGTAGGGTCGGCGGGATGACGGAAGCACACCTCTCTTCGCCGCGCTCGTTCGATGGAGACAGGCAGCGCGACGGCTCCGAGCAGGACACGATGTCGAACGATCCGGGCCTGGTCAACGCCGGCGATGTCTACGACCTCATCGTCGTCGGAGCGGGACTCATGGGCGCCTGCACCGCATGGGCGGCCGGACGGCGCGGGCTGCGCACGGCGGTGATCGACCAGTTCGAACCTGGGCACGCGCATGGGTCGTCTCATGGCACGTCCCGCATCTTCCGCCGCGTCTATCCTGACCCGTTCTATGTCGAGCTCACCGCGCAGGCGGCCGACAGCTGGCAACGCCTCGAGGCCGACACAGGGGTCGCGCTGCGCCGATTCACGGGCGCGGTCGACCATGGCCCTGACCGCGATCCACACCGTCTCGCGGAACTGTTGGCCGACGCATCGGTGCCACACGAATTGCTCGACGCCGAAGACGCAGGCAAGCGCTGGCCGCACATGAGGTTCACGACGGACGCGCTCTACCATCCCGATGCGGGGGTCTTGGACGCGGACTTGGCCGTGGTGTCAGCCCTGGCCCGGGCGACGTCGGACGGCGTTGACGTCCACACCTCCACGCCGGTGACGGCGATCAGTCCCGGCAGGGACTACCTCGTCGTACGTGTAGCCCCGAACGGTGCCGCGTCCGGTACGACAGCGCATCCCGATAGCGGCGAACCAGAAATCGTGGGCGACGCGGGCGAGAGCATTCCGCTGCGCGCCAAGCGCGTCGTCCTGGCCGCTGGACCATGGAACCAGGCGTGGCTTCCTCGGCTGTTGGGCACGGCGGCACCTCGGTTCACGGTGACGCAGCAACAGGTCGTGCACTTCCCACAACGGGAGCCGGCAGATGACTGGCCGGCCATCGTCCACCAGGATCTCTCCCGCACGGATATCGCCGGCGAGGAAGGGCTCGGAATCTTCGCCATGCGGGCGGGCCGGGCCGCACGCCATGCGGTGAAGATCGGCGAGCATGGCCACGGCGCCGTCACCACCGCGGACTCCCGCGATGGCGTGGTCGATCCCGTGTCGGTCGAGCGGCTGGTCCGCTACGTCGACGAGTTCCTGCCAGGGCTGGTACCCGAGCCGTTCCTCGCCTTGTCTTGCCTGTACACGCGGACGCCCTCGGAAGATTTCGTGGTCGACAGCGCCGGGCCGCTGATCGTGTGTTCACCCTGTTCGGGGCACGGCGCGAAGTTCGCCGCCTACATCGGCGAGCTGGTCGCGTCGATGATCACCGGCGACGGCTCCCCACCGGACCGCTTCACCTTGTCAGGGCACACCTCTCCACTCACCCGATGAGTCTTGCGTCCTGCGGAACGAGCGCCATCACACACGGCCCGCAGGACGTAGCTACGTGCGGCGGGCCACTCCGGCAAACATCCGTTCCGCCTCCGACCGGCAGAACTCCGGCAGCGTCGCCAAACCCGGCGGCGCAGGCTGCTCGGCACGCCAGCTCTGGGCGACGGCGAAAAGCAGGAGCAGATCGGTGACATCGTCCTTATCGACATCCAGGTCTTCCAGCCGCATGTCGAACTCTGGTGAGTCCACCCACGACAGCGCCAGGAAGAACGGATCACTCCAGGCAGGCCCCACCCTCGCCATACCCCAATCCAGGATCACCACCGTGCCGTCCGGTCGGATCAACAGATTGTCGTCACGAAGATCACAATGACACAACGCCTCCGGATACGGCGCCGCCCTGTCTTCCGAGCCGGACGGCCGTGCATCAGCGTTCAGCCGGTCCGGCAACGTGAGCACTCGGGTGTGGAATTCTTCGACCCGCGACACCGCCCATCCGGGCAGGAACCGCCCGGGATCCTCCTCGACGTCAGGCCACCGGGCGAGCCAGCGCTGCGCCGTTTCGGACAGTTTCGGCAGCGCCAGACCCTCCGGTGGAGGCGTGAACTCGTTGGTCTGCTCCAGTACCGTCGCCCATACAGCGTCGGCATCCACCGGGTCGGACAGATCCGGGTACCGCCCGTTGACGTCCTCCAGCATGACGCCCACCCAGTCACCGTCGTCATAGGCCCCCAGCAACTCGGCACGGTACGGCGCGGGCGATAGCCGGGACAGCACCTCGACCTCTTTCCGGAAGAGGTTCGGCGTATCCGGATTGAGCTCGGAGCCCACGGCCTTGACGAATACCCGACGGCCTGCACCCGTCGCGAGCCGCGCGGCGCATCCGGGTGACATGCCTCCGGACTGCCCGAGCGTCTGCGTCACAGAGTCGCCCAGGGTCGCCTCGACCCAGTCTCTGAACCGATCAGGTACGTCGGCGAACGCCCGTCGGACACCGACGGCCCGCGGCTGAGGGCTCACACGACCTGCCATAGGGCCTCGAGCGGGGCTAGGACGAGTTCGTCATCAGTGATCCGGCCAGCGGGGACACGGCAGAGCACGAGACCCCCGGCCCATCGCGATCCCGACGACTGTCTCAACTTGCGGAGCCCGTTCAGGTCCCGATTACCGGGATTGGAGGCGAGCTTGACCTCGACGCCCAACAAGCTGCCGTCGTCGCTTTCGATGACAAGGTCCACCTCGTTTGTGCCCTCACGGTAGTGGTGTAAGCGAGGAGTCGTCTCATGCGCGCTCGCCTGGACGCGCAGATCGTTGGCGACCATAGTCTCCACGAGCGCACCGGCAAACCGTGAATCTCGATCCAGTGCGCTTTGCCCATCACGCCCAGCAAGTGCCGCGGCAAGGCCTGCGTCGGCTAGATGGAGCTTCGGGGACTTCACGACCTGACTGGATGCGTTGCCAGGGACGAATGCCGGTAGATCCCAGGTGACGTAGAGAGAGGAGAGTAAGTCCCGATAGTTGGCAACGGTCCGCCGGTTGAGCTCAAGCTGCTCCGCGACTGGGCTGTCCTTCGGCTGGATGGACGCGGTAGCTGACGCGTACAAGCGAAGCATGCGTCGAAGGCCTTCCGTGTCCCGCACACCTCCGACGGCCGCTCCGTCCGCGATCACCGACGCGTTCACCCAGTCGTCGATGCCTCGACGACGCGACGACGGCGTTTGGCGGTCGGCAATAAGCGGGAATCCGCTGCGCACTGCCTCGTCAAGTAGCTGCTCACGGCTGAGAGGCCGATCGGCACGCCAACCGCGCAGGAACGCTGGACCGTCAGCGAGGAGGTGGGCGAGAAATGCTGGCTCTGGCAGATCGTTGCGCTCGTCGAGAGTAAGCGTCCCCATCCTCACATCGGTCAGCCTTCCCCCGAGCGACTCGGACGCACCAGTGACAGCCTCAATCGACACGGAGCCTGAAAGCAACCACGTTCCGACGCGTGATGGGGTACTCGAGAGGTGGGTCTTGATGACATCGAGCACGATGGGAGCGCGCTGGTACTCATCAATGAGGACGGGCGGCTTGAGGCCGGCGAGGTAACCCTTCGGATCGGCTGTGACAGCGTGCCGCTCATCAGGATCGTCAAGGCGGACGATGCTGCCGCCGCGCCTGGTCATTTCGGCTACGCACGAGGTCGTCTTGCCTGCGGCGCGTGGCCCGGACAGGCGCACCACTTGCGACTCGTCGAGCCGCTCTGACAGGACTCGCTCGATTGCTCGCCTGTGCATCGCCTCTCCTCCAAGATCACCTAATGCACAGTTTCTGTGCACCATAGTGCACACTTTTTGAGCATTGTAGTACACTCTTTTGCAATCTCGGAATACCGAAGGCAGGTTGGCCCTGTCGCCATGGACTGGATCGTCAATGCTCGGCAGCTTGGCGGGGCGTCATGCCCTGCGCCTCGGCCGCCTCCTGGTACATGCGCACGAACTCCTGCCGGATCTGCGGCCGCTCGGTCAGCGGTTTGCTCCACGCCACACGTACCGTCCGATCCTCGCCGTCGGCGACCACCGTGAAGTCGACGCCGTCGCCGTCCAAGTGCGCCACGACGGCCTCGGTCGCGCCGGGTACCCCGCCCAGGGTCTTCACGATCAACAACGAGTCTTCCTCGTGATCGTCGTTCATGTGGCGGGCGACAGCCTCGATGACATCCGGCGCGAACGGATTCTCACTCATTCAGCCAGAATAGCCACCGTGACCGACGAGCCAGCTCATACGCCCCGCCAGCCCACACCCGCGCTTCCGCTGCCGACCTTGACCGACACTGACGTCGCACGCCTCCGCGAGGCCTTGGCCGAGGCCCGCTACACCGTGGACGCAGTACACGCGCTCATCGGCGGGCGAGCAGCCGACGCGCTCAACCGCAACCACACCATCCCCGGCCGGATGCGGCTCGACGACGGCGTTCCGGGGGACGCCTCTCCGCTCGCCCTGCTGACCAGGCTCTGGCGGTTCCAGCTCGCCGTCCCCGTCGACGACGCGCAACGCGTGCTGCCGCTAGAGGCGCTCGTCGCGGGTGGGATCCTCACCGTCGACGACGACGGGGTACGGGCCACCGTGGACATCCGCCCCTATGCCGACGATTCCGGAGACTGGTGGGTCGCCGCGGATCTCACGCCGGGGCTCGACGGCCGTCCGGCCGCACTTCCCGCGGACCACGTACTGGGCCTCAACGCCGCATCGAGCACCCTCGCCCAGCTGACGGTCCGCCGGCCCATGGGGCGCGCCCTGGACCTCGGCACCGGCTGCGGTGTCCAGGCGCTGCACCTGGCCCGGCACTGCGACACCGTGGTCGCCACAGACGTGAACCCACGCGCGCTGGCCATGACCTCGTTGACCGCCCGGTTGAACGGCATCGACGCCGACATCCGGGAAGGCAGCCTCTTTGAGCCCGTCGCTGATGAGCGTTTCGACCTGATCGCCACCAACCCGCCGTTCGTCGTCTCGCCCGGTGGCCGGTACGTCTACCGGGACAGTGGCCTGGCCGGCGACGAGGTGAGCCGCCGGGTCATCGTCGACGGAGCCTCCCGGCTCGCTGACGGCGGCATCCTGCAGTCCCTGGCCAACTGGATGCACGTCCGCGGCCAGGACTGGCGGGAACGCGTCGGCGGATGGATCCAGGCGACCGGATGCGACGCCTGGGTGGTCCAGCGCGAGGTTCAGGATCCGGCGGAGTACGTAGAGCTGTGGCTGCGCGACTCCGGGGAGACCGGAGGCCCCACGTACCAGGCACGCTACCGAGAGTGGTTGTCGTGGTTCGACGAGAACGACGTGGAGGGCATCGGCTTCGGCTGGGTCAACCTCCGGGCGTCCGGGACCGATGGCCCGGCCGTGCGCATCGAGGACTGGCCGCACGCCGTCGAGCAGCCGATGGGGCCCACCGTCGCCGGTTGGTTCGACCGGGCCGCCGCCTTGCGTATCGACGACGACGCACTGCTCGGAACCCGTCTCGCGGTCGCCGACGACGTCGTCCTGGAGCAGGTCGGTCAGCCCGGTGAGGAAGACCCGGAGCACCTTGTCCTGCGCCAACAGCACGGCTTGATGCGGGCCGTACAGACGGGTACGGCGGAGGCGGGCTTCGTGGGTGCGTGCGACGGGACACTGCCGGCCGGCGCGATCATCGACGCGGTCGCCGCCGTCCTCACCGTTGACCCCGGCCAACTTCGACAGGAGCTCGTCCCCCAGGTCCGCACGCTCGTCCAGGACGGGTTTCTCGGCGCCGCCGGCTGAGTCCCGCACCGGACTGATCCTGCCCTTCCCGCGGTCATTCACCCAGGGGCCGACGCTGCCCGACTCGAGCGAACGCCACGCTCGTGACTCAGCCTGACGTGGCCCGGAAGGCACGCCGGTAGGCCGACGGCGACGTGCGCATGGCGCGGCTGAAGTGGTGCCGGTAGGTGACGGCGTTCTCGAAGCCGACCATGGTGGCGATCCGCTCCACCGGCGTGTCGCCACTCTCCAGGAGTGCCAGGCTCGCCTGCACCCGCTGCACGATCAGCCACCGGATGGGGCTGGTCCCGGTCGCCCGGGTGAAGTGCCGCAGATAGGTCCGTGGGGACATGGCCGCCTGCCGGGCCAAGGTCTCCACGGTCATCGGCTCCGCGAGTCGCTCCAGTGCCCAGGCCATGCTGGCGGCGATCCGGTCATCGTGCGGATCTTCGGCGACCGGTGTCTCGATGTACTGGGCCTGGCCTCCGTCGCGGTGTGGGGAGACGACGAGCCGCCGGGCCACCGTGTTGGCGGCGACAGCGCCGTGGTCCCGGCGGACCAGGTGGACGCAGAGGTCGAGGCCGGCCGCGCTTCCGGCGCTGGTCAGAATGTCGCCTTCGTCGATGTACAGGGGCGTGGCGTCCACGTCGACCCTGGGGTAGCGACGACGGAGCACGTCAGTGTAGAGCCAGTGCGTGGTGGCCCGCCGCCCGTCGAGGAGGCCGGACGATGCGAGCGCGAACGCTCCGGTACAGATCGAGACGATCCGCGCACCACGGCCGTGGGCCTGGCGGAGAGCGGCCGTCAGTTCAGGGCTCGCCTCGGCGTCGACGTCCGAGACGCTCGGGATGATGATCGTGTCCGCCTCGACGAGCGTCTCCAGGCGGTGCGGGGTTCGCAGCGTCGCGCCGCCGACGA
>NZ_ML142877.1:4395-8799 GCF_004138495.1 Phytoactinopolyspora endophytica | reverse complement strand
GCCGGGGTTCTCCGCACAGGTGGTGAGCCGGTATGCGGGAGCACCGGGCCATTTCACGCCGAAGACCTCGGTGACGATGCCCAGCTCGAAGGCGGACATCCCCTGATACGCGAGGACAGCCACGTGGTGAAGCGACACCTCCTGAGCCATGGCGTAATCTTATCGAAGAGTGGCTTTCGCGCCACTGGTGGCTGGTCGGAGCAGCTAGAAGCATGGTGACCATGCCGGTCACCGCCACTACATCGCTCGCCGCGCCGCCACCTGAGAGTCAGTCAGCCACCCGCCGGTTGGGCATGGCCGGCCTGTCGGCCGTCGGCGTCTCGTTCGGTTTCGCCCGATACGGCTACGGTCTGTTCCTCCCCGACATCCGCGCCGAGTTCGATCTGCCGATGTCGGCGGTCGGCCTGATCGGAAGCGCCACCTATGTGGGCTATCTCGGTGCCCTTGTCCTGGTGGGCTTCTTCGCGGTACGCGTGGGCCCACGCGCTCTCGTCACGGTCGGCGGCCTGTCCGCCACGGTGGGCATGGCGCTGGTCGCCGTCGCGAACGGGTGGCCCGTCCTGGTCGCCGGACTCATCCTCGCCGGCACGAGTCCGGGCTGGATATGGGCACCCTTCTCCGACGCCGCCGACCGGATGGTCCCGGCCGGCCAGCGAGAACGCGTACTGGCGCTGATTCCCAGCGGCACGGCGTTCGGCGTCGTCGTGGCCGGCCCGATGGCGCTGGTCATGCACGGGTCGAATTGGAACTACGCGTGGCTGGTCTTCGCCGCCGCTGCACTCGCAGCCACCCTCTACAACATCCGCGTGCTTCCCGCCGGACCACCCAGCCCGAAGGCACGGCGACGACGGGACGAGCGGCTCGGCGTCCGCTGGTTCGTCCGCGGATCGGCCGTGCCGCTTTATCTGACTGCCCTGTCATACGGCGTCGTGGGGTCGGTCTACTGGCTGCTCGCCGTCGAGGCGATCTCCTCCGCCGGCGGAGGCGGTGACGCGGATGGCACCGCGGCCGCGTTCTGGACCGTGATGGGCGCGGCAGGCACGTTGGGGGTCTTCACCGGTGTCGTGTTCACCCGGCTCGGCTTACGCCGCTCCCATCTTCTCCTCTTCGGACTGCTCGCCGTAGCCTCCGCACTGCTCGGAGCGGCGCCTGGATCGCTCGTGGCCGTGGGGCTCTCCGCCGTGCTGTACGGCCCGAGCTTCATGGCGGGCTCCGCATTGCTCGCGGTCTGGAGCTATCAGATCTTTCCAGAACGCCCCACAACCGGGTTCAGCGCCACGGTCTTCTTTCTCGGGATCGGCACCATCACCGGCCCGGCGGCGGCCGGAGCGCTGGCCGATCACCACGGCGTCGGCTGGGCGTTCCTGTTCGCTGCCGCAGTCGCCCTGGCGACCGGGCTACTCCGGCCGCCGGCTCTGCCCACTGAGCGATAGCCACGGCGACCGGTTACCGCGCGGAGGACGCTTCGGACGCCACGGCCGGCTCCCGCGAGGTGACCGTGACCACACGCCGGAGAAGCTCTCGCAAGATTCCTCGCTCGTCGTCGGTCAGTGGTGCGAGCGACCGCTCCGAGGCCGCCTCGGCTGCAGCCTTGGACTGTGCGTACACCTGGCGGCCTGCATCGGTCGGAGTGATCAGGCGAGTCCGTCGGTCCCGAGGATCCGGCACGCGCTCGACCAAGCCGCGTCGCTGTAGCTCGTCGGCGAGCGCCACGATCTGGCTCGGGTCGAGACCGAGAAAGTCAGAGAGGGCTCGTTGGGAGATCCCGCCCGTGTCGCACGCGGCGGAGAGCACGGAGTACTGGCGGACGCGGAGCCCGACCTCGGCCAGGGCGTCGTTGGTGTGGCGCACCGCTATGCCGCTACTGCGTGCGAGCAGGTATCCGACGTCGTCCAGCAGTTCGAGCCGTCCAGCCGGGCGTTTGGACATGAGAACGCCTTTCGTGTGCGTGAGAACTAGATGAGATTATCAATGATTGACAGTCTCAACTATTCGATCCTACTGTAAATGCCACAGTAGGACGCTTGAAAGGAAGATGACGTGGACCTGACCGGCAAGGTCGCAGTCGTCACTGGCAGCGGGCGCGGCCTCGGCCTCGCATATGCCAAGAAGCTCGCGGCGCTCGGCGCCAAGGTCGTCGTCAACGACGTCGACGCGGACGTCGCCAAGGCCGCCGTTGAGTCGATCAGCGAAAGCGGCGGAATCGCCGTGGAGCACGTGGCACCCGTCGGCTCCAGCGACGTCGCCCAATCCCTGGTGGACCGGGCCGTGAGCGAGTTCGGCCGGCTCGACGCTCTGGTCACCAACGCCGGCGTCCTCCGCGACACGGTGCTGTGGAAAATGACCGACGACGACTTCGACACTGTCGTCAACGTGCACCTACGTGGAACCTTCACCTGCGCTCGCGCCGCCGCCAGCCGATTTCGTGAGCAGGGCGACGGCGGACGGATCATCTGCATCGGCTCGCCCACGGGTCAGCGCGGCACCTTCGGGCAGACCAACTACGCCGCGGCGAAAGCCGGCATCGTCGGGATGGTGCGCACCTGGTCGATGGAGCTGGCCAGGGCCAATGTCACCGTGAACGCCGTGATCCCGGTCGCCGCCACCGGCATGACCGAGACCGTGCCCTTCCTGCAGCCGTACGTCGAGGCCGTGAAGAACGGCGATCCGCTCCCGGAGTTCGCGCGCCGGGCACTCGCCTTCGGCACCCCCGAGGACGCCGCCGGCATCATCGCCTTCCTCGCCTCTGACGCCGCTGCCGGCATCACCGGCCAGGCCATCGGCGTCGGCGGAGACCGGCTCACCGTCTGGTCGCATCCAGAACAGGTAGTCGCCGGCTTCTCCGACGGGGGATGGACCGAGGACGCGATAGCCGAGGCGTGGCCGACCGTCTTCGAACCACACCAGCAGAGCGTAGGCGAGAAGTTTCCCACGCCTCCTGAGGCAGCGGAAGGATCCTGATGACAACGACCATCACATACGCCGAGCTGCCCAGCCTCGTTGGCCGTGACCTCGGCCACAGCAGCTGGCTGACCGTCGACCAGCCACGCATCGACACGTTCGCCGATGCTGCGGATGATCACCAATGGATCCATGTCGACCCGGAACGCGCAAAGGACGGGCCGTTCGGCGGCACCATCGCGCACGGCTACCTCACGCTGTCCCTCATCATCCCGCTCTGGTCGGAGTTGCTCGATGTGGAGGGCGTGTCCACCAAGGTCAACTACGGGCTGAACTCGGCCCGGTTCCCGGCGCCGGTGCCGTCCGGGTCCACAGTCCGGCTCGCCGCGACGGTCAAGGATGTCACGGAGATCACCGGAGGATTCCAGCTCGTCGTGGATGCGGCCATCGAGGCGGACGGCATTACCAAACCGGTCTGCGTGGCACAGCCGGTGTTCCGCTTCTACGCCTGAAAGCCGCTCCGCGTGGCCGCAGGTTGACGGTGTCTGTTTGCACTGACGCGGCTCAGCGAGGTGCTATGAACGTGTGCGCAAATCGCTGAGTGGATGGATGCTCGTCACCGCCGCCTTGCTTGCGGCATGCAACGCCGACGACGACGGCGGCTCCTCGTCGACGCAGAGCCCAACGTCGACGGCCTCGCCCGAGCCCACCATGCCGCCGTCACCATCACCGACACAGACACAGCAGCCGACGCCCAGCCCGACACCCACACCGACCGAGACTCCGACCCCCACCCCTGAGCCGGTCGAGTTCGACGCCGAAGCCGCCTTCGAGATCATCGAGCATCTCGCAGACGACATCGGCCCGCGTGAAGGGACATCGGACGAGTTCGCGCAGGCCGCGGAGGACGTCACGGAGCACTTCGAACAGCTCGGCTACGAGGTGTCTCACACGCCAGTGCCCGTCCCGGCGGGCAACTCGTGGGGCATCGACGTTCCTGAAGGAGAGTCAGCCAACGTCGTCGCCGACCCGTCAGGCTTCGATCCAGACGATCCGTACGTGATCATCGGCGCGCACCTGGACACCGTGCCGCAGGCGCCGGGCGCGGAGGACAACGCGTCCGGTGTCGCCGTCGTGATGGAGCTGGCACGCATGGCGGCCGCCGAGCCGCCGGCCGTACCGGTGCGATTCATCGCGTTCGGCGCCGAGGAGCCGCGAGGCGAGGGCGATGACCTGCACCATTTCGGATCTCAGCAGTACGTGGCGGATATGTCGTCGAATGATAAGGACGCCCTGGTGGCGATGGTCTCCCTCGATCGAGTCGGCGTCGCGGGTGATCATGTGCCCGCGTGTACCGGTGGTACTGGAACGACGGACATCCGCGATGCGCTAATCGCCGCGGCAGAGGAGATCGACGTGCCGGTCGACGCATGCGAGAACCGGGCCAGCGATCATTGGTCCTTCGAGAAGGCCGAGCTACCGTCTGCCCGGCTGGGCAGCATT
>NZ_ML142877.1:0-4354 GCF_004138495.1 Phytoactinopolyspora endophytica | reverse complement strand
TTCGAGGGGTACCACTCGCCGAACGACGTACCGGAGGTCATCGACACCGGCCAGATCGACAGGGTGGGGCGGATCATGTGGGCGTGGCTGACGTCGCTGTGACCCGGACGAAAGGCCAATGGGCGAACAGAGCGCCAGAAGACGTTTGGCGGCGGGCCTAGCCGGGGTATGCGTGCCCTGTCACTTTGATGATCTCGGAACACCGGAGGTAGCGCTGGCATGGTCATGCGGTGCTCCCTCTCTGTCGCCGCGCTCGTGGCCGTCGCCGGTTGCGTAGTCACGGCGTGCGCTGAGACGCCGCCGAGCTACGGCGAGATCGGTAGGCCGGCGTCTACGGTTGAGGCAGAGGAACTCGCGGCGATGCGAGACAGCTCGCCTGAGCCTACGGATGCAAGCCCTTCCGGGGCGACGACGCCCACGCCGGACGCACCCACGAAGACGCCGGCTCGAACTCCGAGCCCCACGCCGACACAGACTGAGCGGGCGACGCCGACGAAGGAGCCACCACCGACGACGAGCCCACCGGCGTCGACGCCGAGTTCAGAGCCCACCGGGGAGCCGCCACCGGAGAGCGAGGACCCGCCCGAGAGCGAGGACCCGCCGCCCGAGAGCGAGGACCCGCCGCCCGAGAGCGACGAGCCACCTGAATCATCTGGGCTGGCCGAGATGGGAGAACGCGTCGTCGAACTCACGAACGCCGAACGGCAGGCCAACGGATGCGATGTTGATCTCCGGCCTGACGAACGGCTGGACGAGGCGGCGCAGGGACACAGCGTGGACATGGCAGAGCGAAACTATATGAGTCATACCAGCCCGGAGGGCGAAGGCCCCGGCGACCGCGCCGAAGCCGCCGGATACCCGCGCTGGTCGGGCGAGAACATCGCCATGGGCTACGCCACCGCCGAGGCCGTCGTCGACGGGTGGATGAACAGCGAAGGGCACCGGGCTAACATCCTCAACTGCGATTCCGCGGCTATCGGAGTCGGTGTGGCCGAGGGCGACGAAGGAATCTACTGGACACAGCTTTTCGGTCACGAGTAGCAACCGCGGCGTGTCACAAGGACAATGCCCATATCCCCCACCGGGCCCCGGCCGAGACCATCGCCTCGACATACCACGCCGGAGGCGTCCTGCGCGGGGTCGTCTGGTGCGGTTTCCCTAGACCGCCGGGTTGCGCCGGAAATCTCACCCAGAGCTCCCGATCGGTGTTGGTCGGACGTGCCCGGTCGTGCCGTCAACCGCCGTCAGCGGGTCCGGCAAGTGGGGTGATGGCGTTCATCGCCTGGTCCATCAGTTCGTCGAGCGGTTGTTCATTGCCTTCGGCGACCCATTGGATCAGGGCGGAGTCGAGGGCGGCCAGGGCCGCGCCGGCGAGGGCGACGGCGGCGATCCGGACCGGCCCCCGGCCGTTCTCAGCCAGACGCTCTTGGAGGACGTCGGCGAGCGCGTCCCGCCAGAGCGCGTGCTTGTGCAGGTGGGTGGCGTGCAGCGCCGGGGTGTCCAGCATCATGCGAGTGATGTCCAGCGACATGGGCCAGGTGCTCAGTTGCCGCACAAGGTCGTCGAAGGCGCGGCGCAGCGCGAACCAGGCCTGCTCCTCGGGCGGGCGTGAGGCCAGGGCGGCGGCGATCTGCCGGCCCGTCTCCACGTTCCACTGCCCGAACACGTCCTCTTTGCTGGTGAAGTAGCGGTGGAAGCTGCGGCGGGACAGCCCGGTCACGGCAGCGATCTGCTCGACCGTCGTCGCTTCGAAGCCCTGCTCCACGAACAGCCGCAGGGCCGCCTCCGCCAGCTGCGCGCGCACGGCGTTGCGCGTGCGCTCCCGCAAGTCGACCTTCGGCTCGTCCATGGCACCACCTTACCCCGGTCGGCACGAAGAGTCGCCTAAAGCACAACAGGCCCGACTTGACACACTGAGACATTTTTGGCGTAGGATGAACTCATCGATGGCGCCGCACGACCGCGACGCCGGCCCGTATCCGGTTCCATTGCCGGATGAGTGAAAGGACCTCCCCATGTCGAAGACGTGGTTCATCACCGGCGCCTCCCGCGGCTTCGGCCGCGCCTGGACCGCCGCCGCCCTGGAGCGCGGCGACCGGGTCGCCGCCACCGCCCGCAACACGAGCACGCTGGACGACCTGGTCGACCGCTACGGCGACGCCGTCCTGCCGATCGGGCTCGACGTCGACGACCGCGCCGCCGGCACCGAGGCCGTCCAGACCGCACACCGCCACTTCGGCCGACTCGACGTGGTCGTCAACAACGCCGGCTTCGGCCACTTCGGCACCATCGAGGAGACGACCGAGAACGAGGCCCGCGCGCAGATGGAGACCAACTTCTTCGGCGCTCTGTGGATCACCCAGGCCGCGATCCCGCTGCTGCGCGAGCAGGGCGCGGGCCACATCGTGCAGGTCTCCAGCATCGGCGGCGTGACCGCGTTCCCAGGACTGGGCCTGTACAACGCCTCCAAGTGGGCCCTGGAGGCGTTCACCGAAGCGCTGGCCGGAGAGGTCGCCGGGTTCGGCATCAAGACCACCCTGATCGAGCCGTCCGGGTTCGACACCGACTGGGCCGGAGCGTCCGCGCGCCGCTCCGAGCCGAACCCGCGCTACCAGCCGTTCCGCGACGCCATGGCGAACTGGGGCAACAGCCCCAGCCCCACCGCCGAGGACAGCGTCGAGGCCCTGTTCGCAGCGGTCGACGCGGCCGAGCCCCCGCTGCGGTTGATCTTCGCCTCGCAGGGCTACGACCTGGTGCTGGCCATCCATGAGCAGCGCATGGCCACCTGGCGGGAGTGGGAGAAGACCGCCCGCTCGGCCGACCCCGCATAGGCCGGAGTAAGCAGGCGCCGGGCTCGAGCCGGAGATCTGGCCCACCGTCCGAGAACACCACGGCAGCCCAGACTCGTCCGCAAAGATCGTCGCGTCGCGTTCGATGTCGAGATCCAGAAACTTGCTCTGCATCTCGCGACCAAGCACACTCTGATCACGATGCCTGGGCGGCCTGCTTCCTACCGTGACGTGTTCGCCGTGCGCGAGTTCCGTCGGTTGTGGATGGCGCATGCTCTCTCGGTCATCGGCGACCAACTGGCCAGGGTCGCCATCACGATTCTCGTCTATGAACGGACCGAGTCTGCTGGGCTCACCGCCCTGACGTACGCCCTGACCTACATCCCGGATCTCATCGGTGGCGCTACTTTGGCGGGGTTGGCGGACCGTTTCCAACGCCGCATGGTCATGGTGGTCACCGACCTCGCTCGGGCGGGCCTCCTCGTGCTCATGGCAGTACCCGGCGTCCCGCTCGCCGTCCAGTGTGGCCTGCTCGTGCTGATCCAGCTCCTGTCTGCTCCGTTCTCGTCTGCGAGACAGGCCGTGCTGGCCGACATGCTCTCCGGGGATCGACTCACGATCGGCATCGGCGCCGTATCGATGACTTACCAGGCGGGACTGGTCATCGGATTCGGAACCGGTGCAGCACTCGTCAACCAACTCGGCGTCTCAACCGCGCTGCTCATAGACGCCTCAACCTTCATCGTCTCCGCCGCGATCATCCGCTATGGCATGTCGTCCTATAGGCCCAGGCCTCAGCAAGACGACAAGGGCCAGCTGAGCCAATGGCAGACCATCAAGGCCGGTTGGGCGATCGTTGCCCGAGATGCCCGGCTAAGGACTCTCCTGGGGATCGCCTGTTGCGCCGGCTTCTACGTCGTTCCCGAGGGCTTGGCGGTCCCATACGCCGCGCAGATCGGCGCCAGTACCATGGCGGTCGGCTGGCTGCTGGTCGCCAATCCCATCGGGACGGTCATCGGCATGTTGGCTCTTCGGAGCATCTCGCCCAGACGACGGCTCATGCTCATGGGCCCGCTGGCCATTGCCAGCAGCCTGATACTGCTCCCAACCGGTGCCGCGCCTGGGCTCACAGCCACTCTGATTCTGTGGACGGTAAGCGGCATGTTCTCCGCCCATGACATGGTCACCCAGGCCACTTACGTACGACTCGTGCCCGCGCACCACCGCGGACAAGTCATTGGCGTGGCCATAGCTGCTCTACGTCTGGCGCAAGGGCTCGGCATCATCGTCGCCGGTCTTCTCGCCCAGCTGCTGACACCAGCGTCGATCATCGCCATCGCCGCGGCTTTCGGCACGGTCGCCGCTGCGATAGCGACTGTTCGCTGGAACCGAGCAGCCCCGCCCCACACTGTTCTCCCACCTCAGGACGAGGCCGACGACATCTTCGATTGACCACATGTTTGGTCCACTCCATACCTAACCTCAGTTCCACGTGCTGTCACGCATCCGACACACCTCCTCCCACGACGACGACCACCAACCAAACCCCCAACCTCAGTTCCACG
>NZ_ML142876.1:64881-66598 GCF_004138495.1 Phytoactinopolyspora endophytica | reverse complement strand
CCTTGCGTTCGCTGGCCAGGTCGAGGTTAGAGGTCGCCTCGTCGAGGATCAGGATCGACGGATCGTGCAGCAGCGCCCGTGCCAGGCACACGAGCTGCCGTTGCCCGGCCGACAGTGAGCGTCCGCGTTCGGCCACCACGTGGTGGTAGCCGCCGGGCAGCCGCTCGACGAACTCGTGCGCACCGACCGCCCGGGCGGCGGCCTCGACCTCGGCGTCCGTGGCGTCCGGCTTGGCGTAGGCGATGTTGTCCCGGATCGTCCTGGAGAACAGGAAGGGTTCCTGCGGGACGTAGCCGAGGTGGCTGCGGTATCCGGTCAGGTCGAGACCGTCCAGGGGACGTCCGTCGACCAGTACGGTGCCCGAGGTGGGGTCGTAGAACCGCGCGATCAGCTTGGACAGAGTCGACTTCCCCGCGCCGGTGCGACCGACGAAGGCGACCCGCTCGCCGGGCGGGATGTGCAGGTCGACATCGCGGATCGCGTCGGTGGAGGTGCCCGCGTAGCGCAGCCGTGTGCGGTGGAACCGGATGTCGCCACGGATCTCGCCGACGTGCTCGGCGTCCGGTCCGACAGGCGTCGACGTCTGCAGGGCGAGCAGGCGACGCACCCGCACGAGCCCGGTGCGGGCCCGCTGGTACACGTCGAAGACCTGGGACAGCTGCTGGATAGGCGCGAACACCTGCGCCAGGTAGAGCAGGAACGCGATCAGCGTGCCCAGGGCCAGCGTGCCTGACTCGATCCGTGCCGCGCCGACGCCCAGCACGGCGGCGATCGCCAGCACCGACAGCAGCTCGATCGTGGCGACGTAGACCGAGGTGGCGAAGAGCCCGCGCAGGCTCGCGGACACGTACTCCCGGCCTAGCGCGGCGAACCGGGCGAGGTTGTGCCCCTCCCGCAGATAGGCGTGGGTGACGCGGATGCCGGCCATGCTCTCCTGGATGTTCGCGTTGATCAGAGAGAGCTGTTCGCGGGCCCGGTCGTAGGCCACGAACGCGCGTCGCCGGTACCACCAGGTGCTCAACGCCGCGAATGGGATCACGCCCAGCACCACCAGCGCCAGCATCGGATCGAGGACGACGACCACCACGGACATGCCGATGAATGTGGTCAGGCTGACCACCGTGTTGATCAGGCCCACCTGAAACAGTTGCGCGATAGCGTCGACGTCGGAGGTCATCCGGGTCATGATCCGGCCGGCCTGGGTGCGGTCGTAGTAGTCGATGCCGAGCCGTTGCAGTTGACCGAAGATCCGCACCCGCAGCGCCAATAACAGGCGTTCGGTGCTGCGTGCGGTCCACAGCAGTCCGGTGCGCTGGTCCCACCACAGCGCCACGACCAGCATTGCGGCGACCCCACAGATGCTGAGCAGCACGGGCGTGTTCTCCGCGAGCATCCCGTGGTCGACGGCCTGGCGTACCAACATCGGGTTCATCAGGACGATGATCGCCTCGAGGATCACCAGTCCCAGCCCGACGAGGAGCCCGCTGATGTACGGGCGGACGAACTCCGCAAGCCGCAGCGGGCCTCCGGCGTTGCCCTCCTGAGTGAAATCGACGGCCGGGCGGTCCTTCGGTGGTGGAAGCTGCGCGATCTGCTCGGCGACCGCGTCGGGAACCTGCATCCGGGCGGCCGGCAGGTGACCGGTGGCGTCCTGGCGCGACTCCCAGGCTGAGGCGGTCGCCTCGAACCGCCCGGAGCGGGCTTGCCCGATCAGGGC
>NZ_ML142876.1:60799-64751 GCF_004138495.1 Phytoactinopolyspora endophytica | reverse complement strand
CAGGAACGGTTTCAGGTTGCCATGGATGCGCTCCTCGACCTTCACGTCCACCGACGACGTGGCGTCGTCGAGCAGGAGGATGTCCGGATCGGCCAGGATCGCCCGGGCCAGCGCGACTCGCTGCCGCTGGCCCCCGGAGAGCGTGATCCCCTCCTCACCGACCATCGTCTGGTAGCCCTCGGAGAGCTCGTCGATGAACTCGTCTGCCGCGGCCGCACGTGCGGCCGCCCGCACATCCTCATCGGTGGCGTCGGGCCTGCCGTAGGCGATGTTGGCGCCGATGGTGTCGGAGAACAAGAAACTGTTCTCGAACACCACACCGATCCGGTCCCGCAGCTGGGGCAGCGACCAGCGGCGGACGTCGACGCCATCCACGGTGATGGTGCCGGCGTCGGCGTCGAAGAACCGGGGCAGCATGGTGAGCGCGGTGGACTTGCCGCAGCCGGAAGGCCCGACCAGAGCCACGGTCTCGCCGGGCTTGACCTCGAGAGAGAACCCGCTGAGCACCTGGTGGCCGTCGCCGTCGGCGTAGGCGAACCGGACGTCGCGGAAGGAGACGCCGCCCCCATGCGGCTGCACGTCGACCGGACGCAGCGGCTCGGTGATCTCCGGACGCAGGTCCAGCAGCTCACCGACCCGCTCCGTCGCCGCGCGGGCCATCGGGGCGTTGGTCAGCACCATGCCGGCGACCCGGGCCACACCCACCAGTTCGGCGAGGTATCCCGTGCAGGCGAGGAAGACGCCGACGGTGAGGTGACCGTTCAGCACAAGCAGGCCGCCCACCAGCAGCACCAGGACCTGGCCGGCCAGCGGCGCACCCTGCAGGGACGCCATGAACGGCGCCCGCAGCCGCACGGCTCGGACCCGGGCGCCGAACATGTCCAGCAGGGAACCGTGCAGTCTGTGCGTCTCGGCCGGCTGCTGTCCGAATGCGCGGACCACGCGGACGCCGGTGACGGCCTCCTCCACCCGGGTGGTCATCTCCGCCTCGCGCTGCTGCGCATCCCATCCGGCCGCGTAGACCTTGCGGCGCTGGCGGTTGGTGACCGCGAACACGGTGACGATCACCGCGACGACGAGCGCGGCCACCGGTGGCGACAGCGTGAACATGATGACGACCGCGAGCGTGGCCGAGAGCAGGGCACCGGCCACGTGCGGGATCCAGGACAGCAGCATGTGCACGAAGTGCAGGTCGCTACTGATCCGGGAGACCAGCTGACCGCTCTGCAACTGAGAATGGCCGGTGAAGTCCAGCCGCTGCAGTGTGTCGTAGACGTCGTGGCGCAGGTTGTCCTGGATGCGGAACGCCGTCTTGCCGCCGACGTAGCGCCAGCCGCTGGACAGCAGGAAACGGGCGATGGCGACGCACGCGAGCAGCGCGAGCAGCGGCGCGAGCGGTACCGAGCCGGCGATGATGGCGTTGTCGATCACCCTGCCCTGGGTGACCGGAACGGCCGCCACCGTCCCCGCCCACAGCAGCGCCAGCAGGATTGAGACCAGCAGCGTCCGCTTGTGTCGGAACAGGTAAGGCGCGAGCCGTCGGAACGCGCCGGGTGTGTTGCGTGGAGGCCGGGTCCCCGACGAGTACTGAACGGCCGGGTCGTCAACCGGCGGCAGCCCGGATGGCGATCGGGTCCCCTCGGCGCTGGCGGCGCCGGGTTCGTTCGGGGCAGAGTTCTCCCCTGTTGCGGAGCGTCGAGGATCTGACGCGCTGTCAGTGTCCGATGCGCCGTCAGAGGCGACGGTGGCGTCGGGCGTGCTTGATGCCCCGGAGGCCTGCTGGTCCTGCTGACCTGAGGGAGCGGAGCTCTGCGGCGAGCTGGAAGAGCGCTGGGAATCTGAGGGCTGGTGCTGATGTGACGGGCCGGTGGGCGAGGTGCGGGAGGGCACAACAGTCTCCGGTGAGGAAGTAGAACGGGTTGAACGAGTCCGATACGGACCGGGCTCATTCTATCGTCTGCTTTCGGCGTCGCCCATCCCTTTTCCGGCGAACGGTCCTCCAGCGCCGTCCTCAGGACCAGTAGACGACGACCTTATCTCCCACCTCGACCTGCTCGAACAGGGAAGCAATGGTTCCCTCATCCCGGACGTTCACACATCCGTGCGAGGCGCCGTTGTAGCCGTTCGCCGCGAAGTCCGGCGAGTAGTGGATAGCCTGCCCACCGCTGAAGAACATCGCATACGGCATCGGAGTGTCGTAGAGCGATGAGACGTGGTCCCGGGACTTCCAGCCGATCGAGAAGACCCCTTCCCGCGTCGGCGTCAGCTCGGACCCGAATCGCACATCGAGCGTCGTGTGAACCTCACCGTCGATCGCCCAGCGGAGGCTCTGCGTGCTCTTGTCGATGCAGAGGACGCGTCCGGTGGCGCACTCCGACGGCAGGCCGGCGGCGTTGCCGCCATCGTTCTCCTCGTCTTCGTCCTCGTCTTCCTCTTCATCCTCTTCGGGGTCGCGGTTGTGCAGTTCGTCGTCCGTGGGTTCTTGGGTCATGGCGACGAGCGTGTCCCACGTCTCCTGGTCGACGTCGCCAGTCTCGGGCAGACCGCGCTTGGCTTGGAAACCTGCGACCGATTCCTTGGTCACGTCGCCGTAGTTGGGTGTGATCTCGCCAATGAACCACTCGATCTGCTTCAGTCTGGCCTGCAGTTCGCGGACGTCGTCGCCGGTGTCTCCGTACTGGAGGATCGGTGGGCCCGCGACGGGGCGGTTGTGCAGCTCGTCGTCGGTGGGCTGCTGGGTCATCCCGATGAGGACATCCCACGTCTGCTCGTCGAGCTCACCGGTATCGTCAAGCTCACGCTTGGCCTGAAAACCGGCGACCGCCTCGACGGTGACGTCGTCGTACTCGCCGGTGATGTCGGGCTCGTACCATTCGATCTGCTTCAGTCTGGCCTGTAGTTCGCGGACGTCGTCGCCGCTGTCACCTTGGGCCATCATCACCTCGGGGGTCGGTGACTCGGTCGGCTCGGGTGTGCTGGTGGGAGACGGCGTGACCGTGGCCGACGATGCGCTGACGGGGGTCGGGGTCTCGGTCGGCACATCCGTGGCCGGGGTAGAGGGTGTGCTCTGAATCCGGGAGTCGGATGTGCTCGCAGCCGCGTCGTCGTCGCCGAGCTGGCTGATGCCGTAGGCGCCTCCCACACCCACGGCTGCCGCGACCAGGACCGCTGAGACACCGATAGTCAGCTTCTTTCCGCGCATCACGAACCTCTACCCCTCGATATCCATACGTGCCACGGCGTCCGATCAACGCCGCCCCCATCTGACATGACGCACATACTGCCCGTTAGGTTGCATGGATTGAACCAGAGACCACGTCACGAGTCGAACTCAATCTCGTGAAGATGAGATGTGGACTCGGTGGCGTCCACCCAAACGGGAGCCGGAAGAGAACGTCCGGCCTGGGCGTTATGTATCGCGGGCCGACATCCACCGGCACGACGCGGTGACCACGAGAGCGATGTCGGGCCGTGCAGATACATCCGGCAACTGCGGTGGCCGGGACACGTGAGAGCGGCGGCGGGAAGGAGTACTCAGGGGTGTCTGGGACGAGACGCGTCGTCGAAGGTATGGCCAGGCACTCATCCGTCCCGCGGCGAGTGGCGATGCTGAGCGTGCATACGTCGCCTCTCGACCAACCCGGTGGTGGTGACGCCGGGGGTCTCAACGTGTATGTGGTGGAGCTGGCCAAGCAGTTGGCCCGGCTCGACGTCGAGGTGGAGATATTCACCAGGGCCACGTCCTCGCAGCTTCCTCCGGTGGTCGAGGCGTTCCCCGGCGTGACCGTGCGGCATGTGGTGGCCGGCCCGTACGAGAACCTGGCCAAGGAGGAACTCACCGCCTCGCTGTGCACCTTCGCTTCCGGAGTGTTGCGCGCCGAGGCGGCCCGTGCGCCGGGCTGGTATGACCTGGTCCATTCGCACTACTGGCTCTCCGGGCAGGTGGGATGGC
>NZ_ML142876.1:60065-60757 GCF_004138495.1 Phytoactinopolyspora endophytica | reverse complement strand
ACACAGCGGTGGGGGACACCCCTTGTGCACTCGATGCACACGATGGCGAAAGTCAAGAACCTCGCTGTCGCCGACGATGACGCTCCCGAACCGCGAGCCCGGGAACTCGGCGAGGAGCAGGTCGTGTCGGCATCCGACCGGCTGATCGCGAACACCGACGATGAGGCACGGCAGCTGGTGGGGCTGTACGGCGCGGATCCAGACCAGGTGGCGACTGTCTGGCCGGGAGTGGACCTGGGCACGTTTGCGCCGGGCTCCCGTCGATCCGCCCGGGCCCGGCTGGGCCTCGCGGCGGACGCCGCGGTGCTCCTCTACGCCGGACGGATACAACCGCTGAAGGCACCGGACGTGCTGATCCGTGCCGCGGCGGAACTGCTGGCGATCCGGCCCGAACTACGCCGGCGCCTGGTCGTCCCCATCGTCGGCGGTCCCTCCGGGAGCGGGTTGGAACGGCCGCACGGGCTGGTCGAGCTTGCTCGGACCCTCCAGGTGGACGACGTCGTCCAGTTCCACCCGCCGGTCGACCGGGACAGGCTGGCCGACTGGTACCGAGCCGCCGATCTCACCGTGGTGCCCTCGTACAACGAGTCCTTCGGCCTCGTCGCGCTGGAGTCTCAGGCCTGCGGGACGCCCGTCGTCGCGTCCGCCGTGGGTGGCCTGCGAACGGCAGTCGACGACGGCGCGTCCGGTGT
>NZ_ML142876.1:57313-60004 GCF_004138495.1 Phytoactinopolyspora endophytica | reverse complement strand
TGCTCGCTGACCACACGCCCGGAACCTGGGCTCGAGCCATCCTGGCGATGCTGGACAATCCCTCGAGCCTGCGGCGGCTGCGGTCCGGAGCCCTGACGCACGCGTCTCGGTTCGGATGGGACGTCACGGCCGCGAGTACGCTCGAGATCTATGCCGAAGCATGTGAACGTCGCCGTGCCGAGCTTCTGGAGGCCGTGACATGCCGGTGAACGACGGACGTCCCGACGACGTGGTGCGCGCGTACCTGGATGCCACCGGTCAGCCGTGGGAGGAGAGCACCCCGGGAAGCTTCTCGGTGGAGTTGCCCGGTGAGCGCAAGCTGAAGACCGCGTGCAGCCTGGCTGTACGCGACTATGGCCTCGTGGTCAACGCGTTCGTGGCGCGCCGGCCGGAGGAGAACCACGACGGGGTGCACCGGTGGCTGCTGGAGCGCAACGCCCGGCTTCCGGGGATCGCCTTCGCCACCGACCATGCCGGGGACATCTACCTGGTAGCAAGGCTCCCGTTGCATGCGGTCACCGGCGACGAGCTCGACCGGATCCTCGGCGCGATCCTCGACACGGCCGACTCATCTTTCAACACCATCCTGGACATGGGATTCGCCGAATCCATCCGCCAAGAGTGGAGATGGAGACTTGCCCGCGGCGAGTCCACTCGCAACCTCGCCGCCTTCGAGCACCTGCGTCCCGGCCAAGCCGAACCCTGAGACCAAGCCGACCCGAGAGACGTCGGTGGGATGGAGATCTCTTCGACTGATCTTCGGACGGCGGCAGATCAACGCAACCAGCTGGTAGAGCCGTCCGCCGGCCGCGTGAGACCGAGAAGAAATCTCCATCCCACCGACGTCGAGCGCGGCTTTCGTCAAGTATGGCAGGGCCGCGGAGTGCTCGAAGCGCCCACCTCGCTACGCTCGGGAGTATGACCTACCGCTTGGTGCTGCTCCGCCACGGCGAGAGCGAATGGAACGCGAAGAATCTCTTCACCGGCTGGGTCGACGTCGGCCTGACCGCCGCGGGCGAGTCCGAGGCACGGCGCGGCGGCGAGCTTCTCGCCGAGCGTGGCGTTCTCCCGGATGTCCTGCATACGAGCGTGCTGCGGCGTGCCATCCGCACGGCCGAGATCGCCCTCGACGTCGCGGATCGGCTGTGGGTGCCGGTCCGCCGCTCATGGCGGCTGAACGAGCGGCACTACGGCGCACTCCAGGGCAAGAACAAGAAGCAGACGCTGGAGCAGTACGGCGAGGAGCAGTTCATGCTGTGGCGCCGCTCGTACGACACGCCACCGCCCGCTATCGCCGACGACGACGAGTACGCCCAGACCGGTGACGCACGCTATGCCGACCTGCCTACGGAGCTGATGCCGCGCACGGAGTGCCTGAAGGATGTGCTCGAGCGGGCGCTGCCCTACTGGTATGACGCCATTGTGCCCGAGCTGCGGCGCGGACAGACCGTGGCGGTGGCGGCGCACGGGAACTCCCTGCGAGCGCTGGTGAAGCATCTCGACGGCATCTCCGACGAGGCTATCGCCGGGTTGAACATCCCCACCGGGGTCCCGCTTGTGTACGAGCTCGACGAGTCGCTACGTCCCGTCAAGGCCGGGGGCGAGTACCTCGACCCGGACGCTGCGGCCGCGGCCATCGAGGCGGTCAAGAACCAGGGCCGCTAGAGCCTGATCCGAAACGCACGAGCGCCCCAGCGTGACGCTGGGGCGCTCGTCTCTCGTCGATCTCGTGAGAAGGTCGCGCTAAGTCGACTGGATCTCGCCGGTCACCAGGTAACGGACGTGGCCCGCGATCTCCACCGCGTGATCCGCGAAGCGCTCGTAGTAGCGCCCCAGCAGTGCGATGTCGACGGCGGCTTCGACGCCCCGGTCCCACCTGTCGTCGAGGAAAGCCAGGAACAGGGATCGGTGCAGCTGATCCATCTCGTTGTCGTCGCGGGACAACTCGGCGGCCGAGGCCAGGTCACGCGTGCGCAGCACCTCGCCGGCCTTCTCCGCCATCTGCTCCGCGGTCTTGCCCATTGAGGCGAACGTGTCCATCAGCTCGTCCGGCACTGCGTGATCCGGATACCGCATCCGCGCGATCTTGGCGATGTGCGCGGCGAGGTCTCCCATCCGCTCGATGTCGGCGGTGGTGCGCAACGCGGCGGTGACGGTCCTGAGCTCGCTGGCGACCGGTCCCTGCGTAGCCATGAGCTCGATGACCAGCTCGTCGATCTCGAGCTGGTCACGGTTGATCGGAGCGTCCCCGCCGACCACCTTCTCTGCTTGCTCGAGGTCGGCGTCGAGCAAAGCCTTGGTGGCCAGGTGCATCTGCTCACCGGCTTTGCGAATCATGCCGACCAGTCGGCCGGTGACGGCGTCAAGCTGTTCGCGGTAAGCATCGCGCATAAGGTCGTCGTCCTGTCGTGAGGGTTCGGACATACATTGTGCCAGGTGGCCAGCGTAGGACGCGAGGTTTGGAGACTGGGCGGCTTAAGGTGAACCGGCTGGGAAATACGGGTGAACATCACGGCTCAACACCGGCACGAAGAGCGCGTTAGGGCGGTTTCACGGCTCTGAGCGCTTTACTATCGGTGAGTGTGGACGCCATCACCGCTGGAGTGCTGGCTGTCGTCGTCGGCTTGGTTGTCGGCCTGGCGGTCGGCTGGACGCTCCGATCCCGCCGTCGCCTTCCCGAAGTCGCGGCGC
>NZ_ML142876.1:56124-57301 GCF_004138495.1 Phytoactinopolyspora endophytica | reverse complement strand
ACGTACGTCGCCTATGCCCGAAGGGGCAGACGAAGTCGTGGCCGTCCTGCGGTCCAGCGCCATCGTTCTCGACGCGAACACCAACGTGGTCAAGGCCAGCCCGTCCGCTTACGCGTTCGGCCTCGTCCGGCAGGACAAGATCACCGTTCCCGAGCTGCTGGAGCTGGCCGAGAAGGTCCATCGAGACGGGCAGATCAGAGAGGTCCAGCTGCAGGTTCCGCGTTCTCGCGACTCCACCCAGTCGCTGCATGTGCTGGCGCGGGTCGCACCGTTGGGCGACCGGCTGGTGCTCGCGTTGGTGGAGGATCGCACTCACGAGATCCGTGTGGACGAGGTCAGGCGAGACTTCGTGGCCAACGTCTCGCACGAGCTCAAGACTCCGGTGGGCGCGATGCTGCTGCTAGCCGAAGCCGTCCAGGATGCCAGCGACGACCCGGAGGCCGTGCAGAGGTTCGCCGAGCGCATGCAGCAGGAGGGAGACCGGCTCACGCGGTTGGTGCAGGAGATCATCGACCTGTCCCGCTTGCAGTACGACGACCCCGTCGACTCGCCGGATCCGGTCGAGATCGACGAGGTGGTCGGTACCGCCCTGGATCGGAGCCGGGTGGACGCCGACAACCGCAAGATCAGGCTCACCTCCGGCGGCGTTGAAGGTCTCCAGGTGCTGGGCAACGAGAAGCAACTGGTCATCGCCGTCGGTAACCTCATCGAGAACGCGGTACGGTACAGCCCTGAGGGAACCCGGGTGGCCGTCGGCGTCCGCGAACGGGAAGACCTCGTAGAGATCAGCGTGACCGACCAGGGTCAGGGGATAGCCGAGACCGAGCTCGACCGGATCTTCGAACGCTTTTACCGGGTCGATCCGGCGCGTTCCCGGGAGACTGGAGGTACCGGTCTGGGTCTGTCCATCGTCAAACACATCGCCGCCAGCCACGGCGGCGAGGTCAGCGTGTGGAGTGTGAGGGGCGCCGGGTCGACGTTCACCCTGCGTCTGCCGCTCCACCCATACCGTCCGGGACGACCGTCCGGGAACGTATCGCAGGTTGCAAAGGAGGCACCGTGACTCGAGTGCTCGTCGTCGAGGATGAGGAGTCCTTCAGCGACGCACTGTCGTACATGCTGAAGAAGGAGGGTTTCGAGGTGGCGGTCGCCGCGACCGGTGACGAAGCCCTCGACG
>NZ_ML142876.1:52023-56042 GCF_004138495.1 Phytoactinopolyspora endophytica | reverse complement strand
GACCGTGCCGGAGCTGATCTCGTCCTGCTCGACTTGATGCTGCCCGGAGTCCCGGGTACCGAGGTCTGCCGTCAGCTGCGTCAACGCTCCAACGTCCCGGTGATCATGTTGACCGCGAAGGACTCGGAGGTCGACAAGGTCGTCGGTCTCGAGCTCGGCGCGGACGACTACGTCACGAAGCCGTTCTCGTCGCGGGAGCTCGTCGCCCGGATCCGTGCCGTTCTGCGGAGAGGGACCGAGACGACCGAGCTGAGCCCGGCGATTCTCGAAGCCGGTCCGGTCCGCATGGACGTGGAACGACACGTGGTCTCGGTCGGTGGCGACAGCGTCCGACTGCCGCTCAAGGAGTTCGAGCTCCTCGAGCTGCTGCTCCGCAACGCCGGCCGGGTGCTCACCCGGGCGCAGCTGATCGACCGGATCTGGGGCGCCGACTACGTCGGCGATACCAAGACGCTGGACGTCCACGTCAAGCGCCTGCGGGCGAAGATCGAGCCCGACCCCACCACGCCCACGTATCTGCTCACGGTCCGCGGCCTCGGCTACAAGCTGGAGATCTAGAGCTGGCACGGGAGCGGAGGTCCTGGTCCGCCTTGGCTTGCCGATCCGCCGCCTCGGGGTCGACGATGCGACGCAGGTCGGCGTCCATGCCGGCGAGAACGCCGGCGAATGTCGGATCGCCCGCGAGGTCGGTGAGTTCAAGGGGGTCGGCCACCACGTCGAACAGCTGAGGTGGGTGGCCGACGTAGTAGCAGTACTTGTACCGGCCGTGTTTGAGCATGAAGCCGGCATCGATCATGCCCTGGGCGTGGTACTCAGCGAGGACGGGTCGCCCAGGGGTGGTGTCCCCGGGACCTGCGGAGCCGGGTGTAGGGAGGCTGCGACCGGGCAGCGTGTCGTCAGGCGGAAGACCGGCCAGCGCGCGGAGCGTCGGCAGGAGGTCCACCAGGCTGACGTCGGCGCTTACCGGGCCCGTCGGTGCGTTCCCGTGCAGTTGATCCGGAGTCCGGACGATGAGCGGGACCTTGACCGAGGGCTCGTAGAACACCTGCTTCTGCCAGATTCCGTGGTGGCCTGCCATCTCGCCATGGTCGCTCGTGTAGATCACCACAGTGTTGTCCCGTAGAGACGAACGGTCGATGGCCTCGAGCAGCCGCCCCACCTGATGGTCCAGGTGGCTCACCAGCGCCCGATAACACGCCGTGGCATAGCGCTCCTGCTCCTCCGACAGCGGCTCGTCGTTATGGAACGCATGCCGGATCTGTTCGACGACCGGATGCTGCGACGCGGCGTTCTCATTTCGCGTGGGCGGCAGCTCGGTCTCGGCCGGGTCGTACAGGGCGAGAAACTCCGACGGCGCGACCAGCGGGAAGTGCGGGTGCATGTATCCGACGTGGAGCAGGAACGGCGCATCGTCGGGCCGGTCCGCCCGGTCCCGCAGGAAGTCGACAGCCGCATCGGTCGCGGCCACGTCATGCCTGGTGTGGACGTGGTCACCGGCGCCCGCCTCGGTCACATGGGAGTTGCTTCCACGCCGCCACTCCGGCACGCGCCGCGGAGGCCGTCCATGGTGGGTGATCCAGAAGTCGAGGTCATCCGTCAGCCGCCGGTCGAATCCGAGCACCCGGTCGGAGCCATTGAAATGCGTCCGGCCCGCGAGCACGCTTTCGTAACCGGCGCCGCGCACGTGGTGCCCCCAGGTCCGGAACTCCGGGCCGGGGATCACCCCGTTGTCCCACGCCCCGATCTCGTGTACGTACCGCCCGGACAGCATGGACAACCGGGACGGCACGCACATCGGACTGGAGCAGTAGGCGTTCTCGAACAGCGAGCCCCGCCCTGCGAGCCGGTCAAGGTTCGGCGTCTGCACGACCGGATGCCCGTAGCAGCCGCTCGCCGACGCGGCGTGCTCATCGGAGAGCACGAAGACGATGTTCGGTGGCTTCGAATCGATCACGTCTGCTGCACCATCCATCAGATCGTCGACGCTCGCTCAGAGAAACGGCGTGTCCGCGACGAGGTGGGCGATCGCCTCGTTGTCTGCGGGGGTCAGCTGCTCGATCGGCTTGCGGGGAGGCCCGACCTCGAAGCCTTGCGCCCGCAGCACGGCCCGGGCGAACGCGACGTTGTCGAAGCGGGTCCCCGCATGGATCACGGCGTTGGCCTCCGCCTGCAACTGGGCGGCCTGCCGGGCGTCGCCCTTTGTGAGCAGCTCGGCGATCCGGACGAACTGGCCGCCCATGAAGTTATACGTGCTGCCGATGGCGCCGCTTGCGCCCGCGAGGAGCCCGTGCAGGCAGACTTCATCGGCACCATTGAAGATCGCGACGCCGTCACCGCACAGCGCTCGAAGCTGCTGCAGCTCGTAGACGTCACGGGAGGTGTATTTGAAGCCGGCGATGTTCTCGTGTGCGGCAAGCTCGACGAAGAGCTGGAAGGTGGCGTCGTCACCGCCCGCCATCGGCAGGTGGTACGGCAGGAACGGAACCGGCGACGCTTCCGCTATGTCGAGGAAGTGCTGACGGACCTGCTCGCGGCCGTGCTGGTAATAGAACGGTCCTACCGCGGAGACCGCGACAGCTCCGGAGCTCGCCGCGTCCCTGGCCATCGTGATGCAGGTAGCGGTGTCGGCGGCACCGATATGCGCGATCACCGGTACCCTCCCGGCCACCACCTCGGCCACCAGTGCCGAGAACGACGTGCGTTCGGCCGGCGACTGCAGCGGCCCTTCTCCGGTCGTGCCACCCACGTACAGACCGCCGACGCCCTGGCCGATGAGGGCGTCGACGAGCTTCTGCGTCACGCCTGGATCGATCCGGTCGTCCGGACCGTACGGTGTCACGATGGCCGGGATGATGCCCTGAAGGTCGGTTGTCACTTGTCCTCCGTGTGTGCTTCGTCCGTGCTTGTGCCGGGACGTGCTTCTAGGGATCGGCGGATACCGCCGAAGTGCTCGTGAACGGTGGCCGTCATCCGGGCCGGGTCGCCCGAGCGGATCGCGGTGAGGATGTCCCAATGCACCTCGACCGAGTGCTGGTCACCCGGCGGAAGCTCGCTCTCGAGCTTGTGAAAGAGATCCCAGAACAGCTCCAGCAGGGCCGTGACGAGGCTGTTGTCCAGCGGCGCGAACAGCCGGACGTGGAACCTCCGGTCCACCTCCGCGAACGTCTCGTGGCGCTCGTACGCGGCGGCCATCTCACTGACGATCCCGTCCAGCTCGGCGAGGTCAGCGTCGGACATCAGCTTGGATACGGCGACGATCAGCCCGCCCTCGATGGCCTCGCGCACCTGCAGCAGCTCCATGAGCGAATGGCCACCGATGCCGAAGCTGTACGGCAGCTGTTGCAGCACCGCGTCGAACGAGAACTCGCTGACGAACAGCCCGCGGCCGGCGACGGCACGGACCACGCCGAGCGTCTCCAGGCTCTTCGTGGCCTCCCGCAGCGAGAGTCGGCTGATGCCGAGCTCTTTGGCGAGTTCGCTCTCCGGAGGCAACCCAGAACCGGGGCGCAGATCGTTGTCGAGGATGTAGTCGCGGAGCCGTTGCTGGGCTTCCTGGTAGAGCGGTTTTCTCATGCTCATGCTTCCTGATCGGGGTCATGTCCGGCGGGCTCGCCGGACAGTCCGTCGAGCGTCAACTGCTCTGCGAAATGGCAGGCCACCTGGTGGCCGTCACTCGTCGTGCGCAACGGCGGCGAGTCGGTGCGGCAGACGTGCTGAGCGAATGGACAGCGCGGATGGAAGTGGCAGCCGGGCGGCGGGTCGGACGGGTCGGCGACCTCGCCTTCAAGCGGCTGCTGGGTGAGGATGTTGCGCCGTGTCGGATCCGGCTGTGGGACGGCCGCCAGCAGCGCCTGGGTGTACGGATGGCGGGGCCTGGAGAACAGTTCCTCGGTCGGGCCGAGCTCCACGACCTTCCCGACGTACATCACCGCGACCCGGTCGCACAGATACTCGACGACGGACAGGTCGTGCGAGATGAACAGGTAGGTCAAGCCCTGCTGCCGCTGCAGGTCCACCAG
>NZ_ML142876.1:50887-52007 GCF_004138495.1 Phytoactinopolyspora endophytica | reverse complement strand
ACCTGGGCACGTACCGACACGTCGAGCGCGGACACCGCTTCGTCGGCGACGACGAGCCGGGGATCCAGGCTCAACGCACGAGCGATGACCAGGCGCTGCCGCTCGCCGCCGGAGAAGGCGTGCGGGAAACGGTCCCGATACTCCGGCCGCAGACCCACCTGCCGCAGCAGCTCGACGACCCGATCGTCCAGCTCCCGCCCGCTCACCACCTTGTTCACCCGCAGCGGCTCGGCGATGACATCTCGCACGGTCATCCGCGGGTTGAGTGAGGAGAACGGGTCCTGGAAGACCATCCGGATCTGCCGCCGGTACTCGGGCAGCTTCGACGACGGCAGTCCCGCCAGGTCCACCTCGGAGCCGTCGGCGTTCCGGTACATCAGCTGTCCACCGGTCGGCTTGTAGGTGCGGATGATGCTCCGGCCGGTCGATGTCTTGCCGCAACCGCTCTCACCCACCAGGCCGAGAGTCTCGCCCGCCTGCACGTCGAACGAGATGCCATCCACGGCGCGGGTCACCCGGTGGTTCCTCCGCAGCCAACCGGATCGCTCGGTGAAGTGCATCGTGAGGTCGCGGACCTCCAGGAGGTTGCCGTCCCTCATCGGCGCCGCATCCGATGGTTCATCGCCGGTAGGCCGATGTCCGACGGCACCCGGTCCGGTATGGGCCTCGGAGGCGAGTGTCGGCTGGGTGGGCATACCATCACCTCGGCTCAGGATGTTCGGACGCTCGGTCATCCGAGGGCCACCTCCTCGTCCTCGGCGAGCACGCAGCGCACGTCCCGCCGCGTGCCCAGGGAGACCGTCGCCGGTTCCCGAACGTCGCACACTCCCGGCCGGGCATGGTCGCACCGCGGATGGAACGGACATCCGGCCGGACGGCTGTGTGGGCCTGGCACGCTGCCCCTGATCGTGGAGAGCCGCTCACCACGTCGGCGCTGGCCGAACCTCGGGATCGCCTCCAGCAGCGCGCGCGTGTAAGGATGCTGTGGCTCGCTGAAGATCTGCTCCGTCGGTCCGGTCTCAACGACGGTCCCCAGATACATGACCACGACCTCGTCCGCGATCTGTGCCACCACGCCCATGTCATGCGTCACGAACAGCACGGACATGTCCATCTCGAT
>NZ_ML142876.1:43189-50877 GCF_004138495.1 Phytoactinopolyspora endophytica | reverse complement strand
AGCAGCCGGAGAATCTGCGCCTGTGTGGTGACATCGAGTGCGGTCGTCGGCTCGTCGGCGATGAGCAGTCGCGGGCGGCAGGCGAGCGCCATCGCGATCATGGCCCGTTGCCGCATGCCCCCGGAGAGCTGGAACGTGTAGGCGTCGTACCGGTCCGCCGGACGCGGCAGACCGACGTGCTCGAGCGCTTCGATCGTGCGCGCTTTTGCCGCCTCAACGTCGAGGTCGGTATGCAGCCGGACGGCCTCGACGATCTGACCGCCGATGGTGTGAACCGGGGACAGCGACGTCATCGGCTCCTGGAAGATCATCGCTATCTCGTTGCCCCGGATCCGGCGAATAGCCTCGCCACGCGGATCGAGAGCCGCCAGGTCCGTCGGTTCGCCGGTGCTGTCCGGCCGCCACAGGATCCGGCCACCGACCACCTTCCCGGGCTTGTCGACGATCTGCAGGATCGACCGGCCGGTGACGCTCTTGCCGCAGCCGCTCTCGCCGACCACGCACACCGTCTTGCCGCGAGGCACCGAGAAAGACACCCCGTCCACCGCCTTGACCGTCCCGCTGTCGGTCGAGAAGTGTGTCTGCAGATTCTCGACCTGCAGGATCGGCGGTGCCGATTCGGTCATGAGCGTGCCTCCCGTTCTGAGGTGGGGCCGGTGGCGGGCAGGTCCGCGATCGGGAGCCGGGCCAGCCGCAGGCTGTCATACGGCGGCCGGCCGTCGCCGCGTTCGTACAGGCAGAGCAGATGCCCGTCGCGCGTGATCGCGAGATCGCTGTAGGCGGACGGACCCTCGTCGACGATCGTGCCGTCCGACCAGCTGCGTCCACCGTCCGTGCTGGAGCGGACGGTGAGCCTTTCCCGCTCGGTACTGGCCGGGTTGGCGAAGATCAGCGCGTCGTCGGGCCCTTCCACGACGCTGCCCTGGCAGGTGGGCTCGACCAGGGTCTCGTGCCATTCGAGCTCACCGAACGTCTCGCCGTCGTCGGAGCTGTATGCGTACCCGCGCAGCCCTTTGCCGTTGTGGTTGCGTACGTTGAAGTAGACGCGTCCCGCCGGCTCGCCGGGCAGTTCGGCCACGGTCGACTCGTTGGTGCCGTCCGGCAGCACACCTCCGATCTGCCAGCTGGCGCCGCCGTCGTCGCTGTAGATGACGTGCGAGCGGAACGGGTCGCTCCAGCGGTCATGGGCGACGCCGACGGCGTGGTCGCACGGTACGACGATCCGTCCGGTGCGCAGCTGGATGCCGTGGCACGGACCCGTGGCGTACCAGGTCCAGGACGGGTCTTTGACCTGTGCTGTGATTTCCACCGGCTCCTTCCAGGTCGCGCCGTCGTCGGTACTGCGGGTGACCCAGACGGTTCGCTCTGCCAGCCCGGCGCAGATATCGGTCTCGTTGTGCTCGGCCGGGTTCTGGCTGAACAGCAGGAGGACGGTGCCGGTGCGCCGGTCCACCACGGGCGAGGGGTTTCCTCGTGTGAAGCGCTCCACCGCGGTCACGACCCGCGCCGGTTCCCAGGTGCGGCCGTGGTCGAGACTGCGGCGCAGCAGCAGGTGGATGTCGCCGGCATCGCCACGACCGTTCCGGCGGCCTTCGCAGAACGCCAGCACCGTGCCGGACGGCATGACCGCGAGCGCGGGAATCCGATACGTGTGGTAACCATCCTGACCGGATGTCCACAGGTCAACGCCGGTCATGTCGTGTGCGGCCATCAAGGTCGATCTCCCCATTGTGGTAAGTCCGTCTCAGCTGTTGTCGGGTCAGGCATTCAGTGGATCGGTCAGTTGTACGGGTCTGCGGCGTCGCGGAGGCCGTCGCCGACGAAGTTGAGCGCCAGCACCGCGACCACCACGGGGATGCCCGGGATCAGCAGCCACGGGGCGGTCACCAGGCTGCGGACGTTCTGTGCCTCGTTCAAGAGCACGCCCCAGCTCACCGCCGGTGGCTGCAGACCGAGCCCGAGGAAGCTGAGCGCCGTCTCGGCCAGGATCATCGCCGGTATGGCCAAGGTCAGCGCCGCGATGATGTGGCTGGTGAACGACGGCAGCATGTACTTGCGCATGATCCGGAAGGTGCCGCAGTTGTCGAGCCGGGCCGCCTCGACGAAGTCCTCCTCCCGTAGGGCCAGGAACCTGCCGCGCACCACCCGGGCCAGTTCGGTCCACGCGATCAGCGACAAGATCACGGTGATGGCGAAGTACTTCATGAGCGGACCCCAATCCTGTGGCAACGCCGCAGCGAGCGTCATCCACAACGGGAGGGTCGGAATGCTCATGATGAACTCGATGACGCGCTGGGCGGCGGTGTCGACGGCGCCGCCGAAGTAGCCCGAGACACCGCCGATGATGATCCCGAGCACCATGCTCGCCGCCACCCCGACGAGGCCGATCGACATCGATATGCGGGAGCCGTGCACGATCCGGCTCAACATGTCGCGTCCGAGCCGGTCCGTGCCGAGGACGAAGACGGGCTGATCCGGATCTTTCGGGCCGATGAGGTGGCGGTCCATGGGGATGAGTCCGAACAGCTCGTATTCTTCGCCCTTGACGAAGAATCCGAGTTCCCGGGTCTCGGACGGATCGGTGCTCATGGTCCGGCGCTGGGACTCCTCGTTGACCTCGACCTGGTAGCCGTCGGCGAACATGCCCAGGTCGAATCCGTCGCTGGTGTCGACCGGCCGGATGATCTGTGGCGGTGCGTACTGATGGTCTCCGAACCTCGTCGACCCACCGTATGGTGCAACGAACTCCGCGAAGATCGCGACCAGGTAAACGAAGAGCAGCACGCCGGCGGAGGCCATGGCGAGCTTGTGCCGCCGGAAACGGCGCCAGACGAGGTTCCAGTGTCCGACCGTGCCGGCCTCGGACTGGTCGCCCCCAGGCGTGTCGAGCAGTGCGGTGCTGGTGGTGGCCGCGGGGTCTCGAAAGTCGTTCATCGTAGCCTCACCGCTTCCCGTACCTGATGCGTGGATCGAGCCGGGCGAGCAGGATGTCCGAGATCAATGTCCCGACGACGGTCAGCACACTGAGGATCAGCAGGAAACCACCCGCGAGGTACATGTCCTGGCTTTCCAGCGCTGTGAGCATGACCGGCCCTGTCGTGGGCAGGCTGAGGACCACCGAGACGATGATCTCGGCCGAGATCAGGGACGGCAGAAGCCAGCCGACGGTGGAGACGATGGGGCTCGCGGCGATCCGGCTGGGGTACTTCATGAGCAGACGCCGCTCCGGCAGACCTTTCGCGCGCGCGGTCGTCACATAAGGGCGGTTGAGCTCGTCGAGCAGGTTCGCCCGGACGATGCGGATCATTCCGGCCGTGCCCGCGGTGCCGATGATGATGACGGGGATCCAGACGTGCGCCAGCAGATCCAGTATCTTCCCGAGGTTCCACCGCGCGTCCACGTATTCCGGTGAGAAGAGCCCACCGACGCTCTGCCCGAAATATCGGTGCGAGACATAGAGCAGAACCAGCGCGAACAAGAAGTTCGGGATGGCCAGCCCGAGGAAACCGACGAATGTCGCCGCATAGTCGCCGACCGAGTAGCGCTTGACGGCCGAGTACATCCCGATCGGGATGGCCACCGCCCAGACGAAAGCCAGTGTCGACAACGACAGCAGTATCGTGAAGCCCATCCTGTCCTGGATGACGCTGCTGACCGGAGCGTCGTAGACCAGTGAACGGCCGAAATCGCCCTCGGTCAGGATGCCGCTGATCCACGTCCAGTACTGCCCCCACAACGGTTCGTCCAGGCCGTATCGGTCCCGGAGAGCATCCAGCTGGCTGCGGTCGACGTACGAGCCCTCTGCCTCCAGCTTGGCCACCACCGTGGTGAGGTAGTCGCCCGGCGGGGCCTGGATGATCAGGAACGTCACGATGGAGATGGCGATCAGCGTCGGGATCATGTACAAGACGCGGCGCACGATGAACTGGGTCATCATCTACTTACACACCTCGCCCGTATCGTTGGGAACGCAGGAGAGCGTGCGGGAGGGGTGCACGCTCCATTCGCGTGCACATCCCCACGTCGCTCTCCCGCGGCCCGCTGCGTTCATCGTCGTCATTCGTCCTTAAAGAAGTGCTCAGGGTTGTACGGGGCCGGGTTCGGGTACGGAGACCCGGACGGCATCTCGTCTGGCACGTTGCGCATGCTGTTCTTGACCACGGCGAACTCAGGTCGTGGCGTGGCGATCCCGATCTGGAAGAATCCCTCGGCGGCGATGTCCAGGATCTGATCGAACAGCTCTTCCTGCGTGCCCGGATCGGCGGTGGCGATCACCTGATCCCACAGTTCGAACTGCTCACGGACCGGCCCGGGCGGTTCCGCGGCGTCCGGAACGCCCTGGTACCACTGAGCCCATTCGACGCCGAAGCCGGCCGGTGTGCTGATCGGCACGTAGTTCCATGGGACGATCAGCGACGCCCGTCCACCGAGGCCTGACCCGAACACCGCATCGTGCTGGTTACTGTCCCGGGTCTCCGTGGCCAGCTCGCCCGAGACCGGGTCGACCCGCAGCTCGACACCGACCTCGCGGAAATAGTCGGTCAACAGCTCGCCGACGTCGGTCCAGTTGAAGGCATCAGCACGGGTGGTCAGGTTGATGACGATCGGGTTGCCATCCGGACCGAGGCGGATCCCGTCACCGTTGCGCTCGGTGTACCCCGACTCGTCGAGATGGTCGTTGGCGAGGTCGACGTCGTACTCGATGTACTGCGTCGCCAATTGCTCGTGGTAGAACGGCGTCTCCTCCAACGGGCTCGTCTGCCACGGTTCACCCTGACCGTTGTAGACCAGGTCGATGATCTCCTGCCGGTTGATCGCGTGCGACAGCCCGATCCGGAAATCCTTGTTGTTGAAGATCTCCCGCTTCACCTCGTCTTGATGTGTGAGGTTGAGCTGCAGCTCCGCGATGTTCATGCTGTCGTAGTTATAGGTCATCAGGCGGTAGTCGCCGTCTTCCTGACCCTCGTAGACGAGCGGGTAGTTGTCGCCCTGGTTCAGTCCCCGGTGCTCCAGATCCACCTCACCGTCGAGTGCCCGTAGCAGGGAGACCTCCGGATCCTCGGACAGGGTGTAGACCACCTCGTCCAGGTAGGGCAGCTGCTTGCCGTCCGGATCGACCTTCCAGTAGTACGGGTTGCGCTCGGCGACGGCTCGTGAGCCGGTGTTCGGCGGATCCGTCATCAGCCACGGGGTCAGCCGCGGCATGTTCGTGTCGTGCCGCCGCGTGGCCGGGCTGCCCATGTCGAACAGGGTCACCCAGTCGTCGTGGCCGTTGTCCGCGGCCGCCTGCTCGGCCTCGTCGTTGTGATCCGGGTGGAACTGCTCCAGGTAGTGCCGCGGATACTCGCAGACCTTGACGCCTTCTCCCAGGTGCGCCATCGAGTGAAGGAAGAAGGCCTTGGGCGCGGCGAAGGTGAACGTCACGGTGTAGTCGTCGACGCGTTCGACCGTGACGAGTTCACCCCGGCTGGTCAGCCACGGCGGGGGTGCCGGCGTGACGGTCTCGTTCAGCAGGACCGAGTCGTACCAGAACATGATGTCGTCGGCAGTGAACGGCTCGCCGTCGGACCACTTCACGCCTTCCAGGAGATGGAAGGTGTAGCTGCTTCCGTCGTCGTTCACCTCGAACGTCGCGAGGTTGGGAATGATCTCCTCGAGCCCGGTGGCTCCGGTGTACTCGCGCGCCCAGCGCACCAGCCCCTCGTAGTTGATGGGGTTGAAGGCGTTGTTGTCGTCCGGCCCGCCGAAGTAGGTCCGCCAGCTGCCGCCGTACTGACCGATCTCCTCCACCGGCTCGACGACAAGGGGTTCCTTCGGCAGCCGTTCCTCGAGCGGCGGTAGCGTCCCGTCCTCCACCTGCTGAGCGAGGCTCGGCGCTTCCTTCGCACCGTCCTCGGCCTCGGCCGGTCCGTCATCGTCGGAATCCGCATCGGTGCTGAAGAAGCCGCAGGCGGTCAGCGTGCTCGCGCCTGACACGGCGACACCGGCCACGGCGGCGTTGCGAAGAAACCGGCGGCGCGATGTGGCGGGCAGGTCGCCTGCTCCGATCACTGATGCCGTCCTGATCGAAGACATCGTCTTCCTCACAGACATGTCGAGACCTCCTTGTCCGTGTCGCCCTCGCGGCGGTTTGCGTCCTGCCGTCGTGGGCGATCTTGGTTGGCTGTGGTTGTTTACTCGGGATGGATCTGGTCGAGCGGAAGCCGCAGAGCCAGGTCCTTGGCCAGCGGCGCGTTCGTGGTGTGCAGGAGCGTCAGTTCCCGGGCGGACAGGCCGCGGCGGTAGACCCGCACGTCGTCGACATCGCCCTCGAGTTGCTGGATGTCGTCCATGCGCTGGCCGATGTAGAGCCCATCGATACCGAACTCGTGACCGATAGTGACCGAACCGTCCGGGGCGGCGGCTGAAGCCACCTCTTCACCGTCGATCCAGAGCGAGAACCGGCCGCCGGCCCGGCGCAGGGCGGCGTGGTGCCATTCACCGTCGTCGTAGGCTTCCGGCGACGCGACGGACGCCGTACCGTTCTCTGTGGTCATCAAGGCGCGGATCCGGTCGTTGCCGGGCTCCGCCCGCATCCAGAACGACGGCTTCGAGCTGCCGATCCCGTAGGCCCAGACCAGAACCTGGGACCCGTCCCGCTCGCCGTACCTGAACCACGTGGCCACGGTGAAGTCGTCGCGGTCGAGGTCGAGGGCATCGGTGAACGGGATCTGGATGTGGTCGTCGTCGCCGTCGAGTTGGAGGGCCTGGCCGTGCCGGGGCGACGGGCCATCGGTGAGCTCGGCGCCGCCACGGACGTACGCCGTATTGGGCGACGATGTACGGGCGAGATCCGGCGTGGTCGGTCCGGGCTCCGGCGGATCCGGGAAACCGGGCGGCTGATCGTTTCCGGTGGCGAGGTAGGCCTCGTTGAACCGGGCGAAGCGGATCTCGTCGTATGGGCTGTTGCCCTCGCCGGCCTCATAGAGCAGCCCGATCTCGTGGCCGGGGAGCGAGACCAGATCCGAATAGGCGGCGGGTCCCCAGTGGATGACCTTGCCGTCGTTCCAGTGTTCCCAGCTCTCGCCCTCGTCGTACGAGGAACGGACCGACATGGCCTCGCGGGAGGCAGGGTGTGCGGGTGCGGAGAAGAGGATTCGGTCGTGATCGTCGCCGGCGTCGGTAGCCCGCTGGCGCAGCGTCGCTCCTTGGACGACCGGGGCCGAGAGGTCCGGGAGCGCGGCGAACCGGGCCTCGAAGCTCTCGCCGCCATCGCTGCTGGTGGCGAAGGTGCGGTTGCCCTCCTTGGTGCCGTACTGGTCGCGCGCGGCGGCGTAGACCGTGCCGTCGGTGAGCTCCACGACGCTGACCTCTTGTGGGTTCACCGTGTTGTCGCCGACGCTGTCGATGGCGCCCAGCTCCCACGTCTCACCGCCGTCGTCGCTGTACAGCAGATGTGCGCCGCGAGCCATGCCCTCCGGTCGGTCGGATCCCCAGGTGTGGTTCGCCCCGGCGACCAGCCTTCCGGCGTGCTCGCCACGTTCCAGCTGGATGGCGTGGACCGGCCCGGTGGCGTAGAACTCCCAGTCCGGCAGTTTGACGTCTTCGGTGATGTCCTGGGGCTGTGACCAGGTTGCTCCGTCGTCGTCGCTGTAGGAGACGAAGGGCCGGCGGTCACTGGTGTCGCCGTTCGCGTTCCAGGTGCTCAA
>NZ_ML142876.1:40385-43163 GCF_004138495.1 Phytoactinopolyspora endophytica | reverse complement strand
GCCTGTCTCCTGGTCGACGACCGGCGCCGGGTTGCCCCGGGTGTCGCCGCCGCCCTCGATGACGACCTCCAGCGGTTCCCAGGTCTGGCCGCCGTCGTGGGACCTGCGTACGATGAGGTCGATATCGCCATGGTCGCCGCAGTCCTCGACCCGCCCCTCGGCGAAGGCCAGCAGTGTCCCGTCTGCCGCCGTCAGGATGACGGGGATGCGGAAACAGGTGTAGCCATGGGTGCCGCGTTCGAAGACGGCCTGCTCGTCGAAGAGCGGCTCTTCCTGCGGACGTACGTTGTTCGGTTGTTCCTGGTGTGTGCTGGTGGTTGCGTGGGCTTGGCCGATGGTCATCATCAGAGCCAGACCCGCCGCGCTCGCTATCCAACGAGCACTCATTGACTCGCCTCCCGGTCACAGCGTCGTCGAGTTGACCGTGCGTTCCCCGTTGTTGAGTTATCAGATATCTGATAGATACGCCGTGTCAAGGGTTACCAGCCGGTTAATTTCAGGCCTTGGTGATTTCCGCCGGGTTCGGGCTCGGCGTCATCGACGGCCTGTGACGGTTGCGACCAGCGGAGTTGCGATCAGCGGAGGGGGCTGAGGCATGAGACCTGGTTGCCGCTCAGCCATGACGAGTGCCGGGCCTTCATCGGCCGGGTCGCGGGGACGGCCGCACCGGTACCTCTCGTTCTGTACAACCCGCCACACGCGAAGACGCAGGTGACGTCTGAATTGCTGGGAGCCATGCGGGCCGAGGCGCCGACCCTCGCCGGCGTAAAGATGGCGGGCGGCGATGACGAATGGTATTCGAGGATGCGGCAGCATGCGCCCGGGTGCTCGTTGTTCGTCGCCGGTCACCACCTGGCCACCGGCCTGCGCCTGGGCGCGCATGGGAGCTACTCGAACATCCGCGGCGATGATGCCGGCCGGTGCCGTCGCCTGGTACGAGCTGATGCAGGCTGACATGCCAAGGGCATTGGATGTGGAGCGCAGGATCGGCGAGCTCTTCGACCTTCACGTCGCCCCGCTGCAGGCCAGCGGTCTGTCGAATCCGGCACTGGACAAGTTCCTGGCGGCGATGGGTGGTTGGGCCGGCGTGGGCACGCGGGTCCGCTGGCCGTATCGGAGCGCTCCGTCGTCGGCCGTTGACCAGGCACGCCGCGACGCCCGTGCCGTTCTCCCTGAGCTGTTGCCGGCTACCGGTTGAGGTCATCCTGGCTGGGCACGGGCTGTGGCGGCGTCGGGCCAACGTAGCGGGCCGACGGACGGATGATCTTCCCTGCTGCAGCCTCCTCGAGAACGTTCGCGCACCACCCCACAGTGCGGCTGACCGCGAATGTCGGCGTGAACATCGACCGTGGAATGCCGCACTGCTCCATGACCACGCCCGCGTAGAATTCCACGTTCGCATACAAGCTCCGTCCCGGCTTCAGTTCGGCCAGGATCTCGACGACGCGGCGTTCTACCTCGACGGCGAACTCGACAAGGTTGCCGCCGAGTGCGAGGGCGATCTCGCGGAGCATCCGCGCCCGCGGGTCCTCCGTGCGGTAGACGGCGTGCCCGAATCCCATGATCCGGTCTCCGGACTCGACACGTGATCTGATCCAGCTGTCGATGCGGTCCGGAGTACCTATGGCGTCGATGCTGTCCAGCGCACGGTCCGGGGCGCCGCCATGCAGTGGACCGGAGAACGCACCCAGCGCCGCGACGACGGCCGCCACCATGTCCGCTCCCGACGACGCCACCACTCGCGCGGTGAACGTTGACGCGTTGAACCCGTGGTCGGCCGTGGCGGAGAGGTAACGCTCAATGGCAGTCGCACGTTCTGGTGACGGCACTTCGCCGGTGACCATGTACAGCCAGTTCGCGGCCGTTGGCAGGTCGTCGCGCGGATCGAGCGGATCCCGACCTGTCCGGAGCCGATGAAGGGCGGCGAGGATGGTGGGCGTCACGGCACAGACGAACATGGCGTCGCGCTTGCGGTCTCCCGGGCCGAGGTCCCACGACGGCGTCATGTTGCGTGCGGAGGCCATGAAGGACAACGCTGTGCGCAGCGCCGTCAGTGGAGTGAACCGATCACCGGTTCGAGCGATGGCCGGCAGCACCGAACGCAGATCGCGCGGGAGCGCTCGCATCGGCGCCAAGTCGGCGAAGAAGCGGGCTCGTTCTTCGGGGGTGGGAAGCCGACCCTCGAGAAACAGGAAACATACGTCCTCGAACGACCTGGTCTGCGCTAGATCGATGGCCGAGTACTGCCGGTAGTGGAAGAACCCTTCGTGTCCGCGCACGTCGCCGATCTCCGTACTGGTCACAGCGACGTTCCGAAGTCCCGGTGGGACGTCGATCAATCCGTTCGGCTGCGTTGTCATGTCGCACCTCCTCTGTCTCGCTACTCTTGATGGAACATCAATGATCGTCAACATTGATCCAGTCAATATTTCAGAGAAGGTGCTGGTCATGGCGCCAGAGGCGGAAGAGCATTACCTGACTACGGCGGAAGTTGCCGGCCGGTTGAGCGTGAAGCCGGAGACGGTGTACGCCTACGTCAGCCGGGGGCTGCTACGCAGCGTTCGTGTGAAAGGGGGCCGCGGAAGTCTGTTCCCTGCCTCTGAGGTCGAGGAGCTGGCCGAGCGCGGCCGCGAAGGCCGCCCGCCGTCGGGCGTCGTCGAACGGATCAGTACCGCGGTCGCCTTGCTTGAAGGCGACGAGCTCTATTATCGCGGGCACAAGGCAACCGACGTGGCTACGACGAGGTCTCCCGAATGGGTGGCGGAGCTGCTCTGGCGG
>NZ_ML142876.1:37994-40371 GCF_004138495.1 Phytoactinopolyspora endophytica | reverse complement strand
GTGTGGCACCCGACGATGAGACATCCCACGGTGCGCCATCCGGACACGCGGCGTCGGTGGAGTCTGCCGGGCCGAGGCGAGCCGGTGCACATGCCGGGAGGCCGGAATCCGCGTTCTTCTCCGCCCCCGACGAGCTCGTGCAGGCAGCGCGCTCCGCCACAGCGCCGTTGCCGGAGTCGGCACGGCTCACCGATCGGCTGCGGGTGATCGTCGCCGTGCTCGGGGCGATGAACCCGTTGCGGTTCGACCTCTCACCGGAGCCGGTCATGCGTGCGGGTGCGACGACGGCGGGTGTCATGGTCGATGCGTTGGTGCCGGAGGCACGTGGCCGTGAGCTCGTGGCAGAGGCGACTGGCCGCGAAGAGACACGGGATCTCGCCCGAGGCGAGCTCTCGGGGGCGCCCGGGCATGGCTCCACCGCGTCATGGCATGGCTCTGCCCCTCCCGGAACGCAGGCACCGGATGGGCTTGCCGCACGGCTTTGGCCGGCGTTGACGACACGTGCTCAGCCTCCCGGCCTGCTCGGCTCCGTCCTCGTGCTCATGGCAGACCATGGTCTTGCCGCGTCCACGATCGCGGCGCGCGTCGCCGCGAGCGCGCGTGCCCATCCGTACGCGGTCATATCGGCCGGGTTGGGTGCGGTTGACGCGCAGTACCACGGGGCGGCGAGCGGCTTGGCCTACCGCTTCCTGGCCGAGGCGATGCCGGATCCGATCGGTGCACTTGCCGAGCGGCTGCGAGCGGGCAGCGGTGTGCCGGGTTTCGGGCATCGCGTCTATCAGGAACGAGACCCTCGGGCGGAGCTGCTCTTCTCCATCCTGCGTGCACACGGCGACGCCGAACAGGTGCTGAACACCGTCGACGTGATCACGGCGGAGATGAGCCGTGGCGAGACATGGCCGCCGAACGTCGACCTCGCGCTAGCAGCCATGATGCACGCCTACGATATGCGGCCCGATGGCGGCGAAGCGATCTTCGCCATCGCCCGCACCATCGGCTGGATCGCACACGCACTGGAGGAGTACCAGGAGCCAGGGATGCGCTTCCGTCCGCTCGGGCTCTACACCGGTACCCGCCCGGCAAGATAGCCGCCGGGTGGGCTGGGCGGCGAGCATGTCCTCCTTCTGGCCGTGAACGCATACTCGATCAGCCCGCTCAGTCGGCGCGGACCGATGCGGTCCGTTCTGGCGTATCCGGCGGTACGTCCCTGCGCCTGGACCGGGAGATCGCGACTCCGGCGAGGCAGAGCACGCCGCCGACGAAGGTCAGCCACGGTGGGATCTCCCGGAGAGCGATCCATGACATCACCACCACCACGGCGGGAACCGCGTAGGTGGTGGCGCCCATCCTTCCTGCGGTGGTGCGCGCGAGTGCATAAGCCCAGGTGGTGAAGGCCACCGCGGTCGGGAAGATGCCGAGGTAGACCATGTTCGCCGTAGCCGTCGCTGTGGCGTCGCCGAGTTCGGCCGCCAGCTGGCCGGCGAACGGCAGGCACGCGACCATCCCGATGAGGCAACCGAACGTGGTGACCTGGAGCGCGGAAGCGTGCCGCAGCGCGGGCTTCTGACTGATCACTCCGGCCGCGTAGGTCGCCGCTGCAAGCAGGCAGAGCAGCACACCGACGAGCCGGCGCTCGCCGTCGTCGGCCATCGACATCCCCACGACGACAGCACCGGCGAACGAGACGGCCATGCCGGTGAGCAGCCGTGGTGGAAGGCTCTCACGGAGCAGCCAGCCGCCGAGCAAAGCGATGAGGATCGGACCGACGTTCACGATCATCGCGGCGGTACCGGCGTCCACCAACTCCTCGCCCGCGTTCAGCGCGACCATGTACACGCCGAACCACAACACGCCGGAGGCGACGATGCCCGGCCATGCCGCCCGGGGTGGCCACCCTTCGCCCCGGATCAGCAGGATCACGCCGAGCGCCGCCGATCCGGTCACCAGCCTGCCTAGCGCCAGTGCACCGGGCGAGTACTCCTGGCCGGCGCTGCGGATGGCGACGAATGCCGAGGCCCACAGCAGCACGGTCACGCTGGCCGCCGCCACACTCCTGCGGTCGACACCGTGGGCGGGCTCTGATCTCACCACCGCACTCTAAGACGACGCTCTCGCCGTCTGATAGCGGTTTTCGGACGTGGCATTAGGGCGCATCGGCCGTGAGCTTGTGCTGGAGGCCACGCGTCTCGTCCCGCGCGCGACATGTCGGGGTCGGCATCCGGCCCGTGCGTGCCGCTTGCCCCTCCGGCTTGCCGTGGAAGGGCCATGATCCGCGATTGAGCATGTGTTCAGGTGGCGCGACAACGAAAGTTCATCGTCACGCCGCCCCTGGACATTCCCCACCGTGCGTCACCAGGGTGGTGCTCCCACCTAGGTC
>NZ_ML142876.1:37043-37809 GCF_004138495.1 Phytoactinopolyspora endophytica | reverse complement strand
GCCGCGGTCTCGGGTGATCAACGCGGTGAAGATCCCGGGGGTGACGCAGCGTTCGGTACGTCCGACGCGCAGCGGGACGCCGTGCTGGTCGAGCAGGATGGGGGTGATGTCGGCGTCGCAGGCGATGCGGCGTAGGGCCTCGGATGAGACCGGTCCGCTCCAGGTGAGTTCGGCCGGGGCGACGCCGAAGCGGCGTGCCCAGGTGTCTTGTAACCATCTGGGGGGTGTTTGGTCCTCCTGGTCGGTGTGTAGGTAGAACACCCCGCCATCGTCACCCACGGCGTCGTCACCCACGCCACCGTGGTCGATGCCTACGCCACCGTCCTGGTCGACGTCCGGGCCACTGTGATGGTCGATGTCCGGGCCACTGTGATGGTCGATGTCCGTGCCAGCGGTTTCCGCATCAGTGCCGCAGTTGTCGGGGTCGGGCTCATCGTGGCCGCTGTTGTCGCCGCTGGGATGGTCGGTAGCCCGACGGGGCGTGCGGTCGTGCCCGTTCGTGCGGTCACCGCCGGGGCTGCCGCCGCCGCTGTGGTGGCTGGGCGTGGCCTTCCCACCGCCGGTGCCGCCGCTGCTGTTGTTGCCGCTCCCGTTGTCGTTGCTGTTGCTGCTGCCTCCTCCGCCACCGCCGTGGTGGTTGTGATTGAGCAGGGTGGTGAGGTTGGCGAGTAGTAGGAGTTGGGCGGGGTGGCCGTGTCGGCTGGGCAGGTGGTCGGTGCCGAGGTGGCGGCGGGCGAGCTCGGTGAGGGCGTCGGCCATGCGCTGA
>NZ_ML142876.1:32058-36422 GCF_004138495.1 Phytoactinopolyspora endophytica | reverse complement strand
CCACCCCGGGGCGCACGTTGAGGATGTCGCGCAGCCACGCCGTGGTCGACGACGCCCCCAGCCGGCGGCCCAGATCCCGGCTGTCGGTCTCCGCGATCAGCCGGGTCAAACAACTCGGCCTGTTTCGCCGCCAACCCATGCACCCGCGCCAGCACCCCGGGCAGGTCCTCATCGTGGATCGCTGCGGCATCCACATCCAGGCCGTGCTCGAACGCGGCATCGGCAGCATCCAGCACGTCCAGCACCGGGTGTGGTGGGCGTGCGCCGCTGGGGGTGTGGCTGTCTTCGAACATGTGATCTAGCTTAGAACGATCTTCAATCAACATCCAGAGGCAAAATTAAGCTAATGGCGGAATGATGAGGCATCAGCCAGTGAACATATCTCAACTATAGGTAAAAGATGCATGTGCAGGGTGCACACGAAGTCCTCAGCGGAACACGACGACAGCTCGCGAGGATGCGCATGCGCTCACAAGGATGTCCGATCTCTTCGCCGAGATCACCATGAACGTAGGCTGATGGCACATGTAGCGTGAAACAAGTGCCGTGAGCGGATGCCCCACCTCGAAACGAAAGCACACGATGAGTACGCCTGGATCCTCAGTGCCCGCCGATTCCGCACCATCCACCGATACCGCCGCGGGGCGTGCGCCGACAGTTCGGGGCTTACCTGCGGTGTTGGTTGCCGGCCTCATCGACCTCGTCCTGGTCGCGTCCTTCGCGCTCGCCGGCAGGGGTAGCCATAACCGGGAGATCATCTCGGCCGGCTACGTCACCACTGTGTGGCCGTTCGCTGCTGCCACGGCGGTGGGCTGGCTCATTACGCGTGCCTGGCGTCGGCCGTTCTCGCCCGTCCGGGCCGGCCTGGGCATCTGGTTGGTCGCCGTCGCCGGTGGCATGGTGCTGCGTGCACTCTCGGGGCAGGGCACCGCGGCGACGTTCGTCGTCGTCGCGACCGTCACACTCGGGATGTTCCTCGTTGGCTGGCGGCTGATCGCCGCCTACGGGCTACGTCGCAAACACGGCTTGAATCCGCCTGTCACCAGGCGCAACAGCCGCTCGGCCTGATTGGCCATCAGGGCTGACGCCGTCATCCGCGTCTCGCGCCAGCTGTCGAAGGGCGCCTAATGCCGCGTCCCTTCTCTCGGGGAGTCGTGAGAGCTAGCCGCCGCTCCGTCGTCACGTGTGCGATGAGTGCGCGCAGCTAGTGGAGCAGCCAGTGGATAAGCGCGCTTCCTGCGCGTGGTAATCGTTGAAGATGACCCGACGGACGCCACGGCATCACGTGACCATCGAGCTGGATGGTGATGCCGCCCGGCCGATTGAGGAGCTTCGTTCGTTCTGGGACCCGGAGATGCATCGTGTCGCTCGTGCCCACGTGACGGTGGTCTATCCCGAGGAGACCGTCGACGCCGGGCTACTGCTCGAACGGCTAGAGAGCGCGGCCGGCGAGATGGCTCCGTTCGGGCTGCGGGTCGGCCGGCTCACCTGTGACGACGAGGGGCACGGTGGCGTGTTCGCCCTGGTCGACGATCCGGCCGGGAGTCTTGAGTCGTTGAGAGATCGGCTGCTGTTGCCGCCGCAGCGGTTCGCCGGCTACCCGTTTCACGTGACGATCGCGCATCCTCGCACCGCGGCGGCGCCAGCGAGGTGCTGGGAAGAGGTTCGCGGGCACGAGTTCGACGTCTCTTTCCCAGTGAATGAGGTGCTGTGGACGGCTACGGATGAGTCCGCCCGGACGGTGCTCTCGCGGTTTCGCTTCGCCGAGCGCGCAGCGTCAACACGGGTCGCCATGGCGGCGGGAGTCCTGATCGACGGTGCCCGTGTGCTGCTGGCGCTGCGGCATCCGGAGCGCACCTACTATCCCGGAACCTGGGACCTGCCTGGCGGACACGTCGAGCCTGGGGAATCCGCGCGCCGTGCGCTGCACCGTGAGTTGCGCGAGGAGCTTGGCATCGATGCTGTGCTCGGAGCCCCGTGGCGGTACATCGCCGACGATGCACTGGGGATCGGATTGTCGATCTGGGTCGTTCGGCAGTGGCGAGGCGCAGTGGCGAACCTTGCCGAGGACGAACATGAGCGGCTGGGATGGTTCACCCTGTCGCAGCTCGAGTCCCTTGCGCTCGCCCACCCGACCTACACATCGTTGCTTCACCAGGCACTGGAGCATATGAACGACACCGGGATGCCACAGCTCGAACCCCGCGGCATGGACTCTGGCGGAAGGTGACCTGCGCCTGATGATCGTCGGGCAGTCTACGCCGGCCGGTAGCTATGGAGTCAGCGATCCCGCCCATACACCTTGAGATCCGTCCATACCAGCCGGTGGTCGGAGCTCGGGAACGGGAAGATGCCCACCAGCCGGAACAGCGGGTCGTCGCTCAGCGGCCAGAAGACGCCGGAGCCGGCGATGCGGAGGTTCTTGCTCGGCAGGACGTAGTCCACACGCAGGTTGCCCGGTTCGGTGTCGGCGAAGTCCGCGGTGTCGTAGCGCGGGTCACCCTTGTGTGTTGCGTTGGCGCCGCCTTGGAGCTCGGCTTGCTCGACGGCTCCCGCGCTCTCCGGCGTCACCTTGTTGTTCACCCGGGGGTGCTCCAGCACCTGTTGTGCGGCGCCGGGAACGCTGTCTCCGTCATTCGGATCCGCGTTCAGGTCGCCCGCGATCACGAACGACGCTCCGCGTTGCAGGCCGCCCTCATGGCCGTTGTCGTCGTAGATGTAGTCCGACCTGTGGCCGGGCGAGACGTAGTCTGCCCAGAACCGGATCTCGTCATGGTTGCGCGTGCCGTTGCGGTCCTCGGGTCCGTCGAACGTCGGCGGTGTCGGATGACTCGCCAGTAGATGGACGGTAGTGCCCTGGACATCGACCGGCACGTCCCAATGGCTCTTCGACGACAGCCGGAAGACGTCGAGCACCTCCGGCGAGTACCAGTCACCGGGCTCATCGGTGTCCGGGTCATCGGGCAGCAGCGCACCGGGCATATCCGCCCACCGGAAGTTCTGGAACGTACGGATCTCGGAATCGATGATCGGATATTTCGAGTAGACGACCATGCCGTACTGCCCGGGGAACTCACCGAATCCGAAGGCGTCGTCCGGACCCCCGACGGTGCCGTCCCGGTTCAGGTCGAAACCGGACGGGATCCCGGTGTTCGACGGTGCGACGAAGTGGTACGGATAGTCGACGGGTCCAACGCCGTTCTGCGGCACTGACAGGTAGTTGTCATTGAACAGTCGCGCCGCCGTGCCTGCGTCGTCGTAGTCGAACTCGTTGATGAGCAGGACGTCCGGATCGGTCCGTTGGATGATTTCGGCGACCGTCTGCGCCTGGGCGTTGTCCCGGGTCGAAAGGTCGGCCACCAACTCGCCTTCGGTCGAGCGGTTGAGCGAGGCGTTGAACGTGGCAAACCGCACCGGCTCCGGCCGCCCGGTCGACGAGTCCGCGACCACCGCACCAGCCTGGGGCATGAGCAGGACCATAGCTGACGTGATCAGCGCGATCCCCCCGAGTTGCTTTTTCATGGTCCCTCCACGTCGAGCGCGAGCGTGCCGAGTGTCCATGTATAGGGATGGAGTGTGACGTTCTGGTGTACCGCGCGCAAGGGTTTGTCGACATCGATCCGAAAGCTCGTGTCCAGCGCTGCAGATCCGCGGTCGACGTCGGCGTCCAGGCGGATGCTTCGCTCACTGGTCGCCCTGTATGAGGTCGGCGGCTCTCCACGCCGCGGCCATGACCGGGGCGGCGGTGTTGCCGGACGGCATCGCGGGGAAGATCGACGCATCGACGACACGTAGCCCGTCGACACCGCGCACGCGCAGCTCAGCGTCGACGACGTCGTCGTGCTCCGGCCCCATGGCGCAAGAACCGACCGCGTGGTAGATCCCGCCGCCACGCAGCGCGTGCCGAAGGACGTCCTCGGGCTCGGTGACGTCCGGCCCGGGGGACTCCTCGTCGAGCACCAGGTCTGCGAGCGGTCCGGTGGACAGCACGTCGCGGGCCTGGTCGAGTATCCGTGCCGTCACGCCACGGTCATGCTCGGTCTCCAGGAATCGTGCGTCGACCACTGGAGCGTCTTCCGGCTGGGCTCCGCTGATGTGAACGGAACCGGTGGTTGTGGGCCGCAGCGCATAGCCGAGGAACATCATGCCCGGATGATCCGACAATGTCAGTCCGGACCTGCCGGACGGCCGCAGGTCCAGTGACAGCGGCGCCCAGAGCCCTTGCACGTCCGGCCTGTCGAGCTCGGCCGACGACGTGAAGAATGAGACGAGCTCGTATCCACCGGTCGCGACCGGCCCTCGCCGGGTGAGCGCGTACGACGCGCCGGAACGCAACCGGGCGCGCCGGCCGCTGAGCAGCCGGT
>NZ_ML142876.1:29946-32004 GCF_004138495.1 Phytoactinopolyspora endophytica | reverse complement strand
CCGAGGTTTCGCTTCAGCCGCGCCTGCAAGGTGACACCGCGGTGTTCGATCACCCGCTCGCCGACGTTCGGGCTGTCCGCCCGGAGCTTCACCCCGGAGCGAGCGACGACGGCGGGATCGCCGATGCCGGAGCGTTCCAGCAGCAACGGGCTCTCGACGGTACCCGCGGAGAGGATCACCTCGCGTCTGGCTCGGTAGTCCCTGATGGCCCCGCCGTGCCTCGCCCGGGCACCGACGACCCGGCCACCGTCGAAGATGAGGTAACCGACCTGCGCCGTGCCTTGAACGGTGAGGTTGCGCCGCCTGCGCACCGGCTCGAGGAATGCGCTCGACGCGCTGACCCGGACGCCGCGCTTGATGGTCGACGGCGTGAACCCGATCCGCCGGGTGTCGCCGTCGTTGACGTCGGCGACGTGTTCCCAGCCCAGTACGCCCGTGGACTGGATGATCGCGTCGGTGACCTCGTCGCGTGGGTCGGTGACCGAGACGTGCAACGGGCCTCCGCTTCCTCGCACCTGAGAGGCGCCGAGCTGGTGATCCTCGATGAGGCGGAAGACGGGCAGCATGGCGTCCCAGCCCCAGCCGGGGTTCCCCGCCTGCATCAGGGCGTCATAGTCGGCGGCCGAGCCCCGGTTGTAGATCATCCCGTTGATCACGCTGGAGCCGCCGATCACCTTGCCTCTGATCCAGGAGTCGAATCGCTGGTCCGGCCCGATCGGCTCGGTCGCGTACTGGCTGGCATAGTGCGGGCTGGTCATGGTGTAAACGAAGCCTTTCGGCACCCTCAGCATCGGATGCCGGCCCCATCCGCCTCTCTCCAGAAGCAGGACCGTCGTCGACGGGTCCGCGGACAACCGGTTCGCCAGCACGCACCCGGCGGATCCGGCGCCGACGATGATGTAGTCGAAATCCTGGTCCACGCTGCCTCCAGATGCTCGGGTGGCCCTGTGCCTGTCTTGCACAGCGGGCCCTCGGGCTACTCCGCTGAGCGCTCCTCCTTCTCCTGAGTGAGTTCGTCACTGGTCACGACACGCAGCTTCCAGCCCAGATCGGGGAGGACCGGGCCGAACGTGCCCTCGGCGAGGCAGCTTTGCCACACCCCGAACCCGTAAGCGGCGTCGTCGAGCCGGCGCGCGATCAGCCAACGGAGAGGATCCAGATCCGGACGTTCCCGCTTCCATTCGAGCAGAGCGGGCACGAGCGCGGCGGCGGCCAGCGCCGGACGGAGCCGGGGTACGGCGGCGAAGGCGGCGACCGACACCGGCCACCAGGCACGGACACACGCGTCAGCGACCGCCTCGCCGGAGTAGAAGGTCCCCTTTCCGGCCAGGCGCGCGGCGTGGCGTGCCGGCTGCTCGAGCACGCCGTCGAGCTCGCGGGCCAGGAGCCCGGAAGCGACCGCGGTGATCGCGGCGCCGGTCACCGGACGACGCACGCCGACGGCGGCCCAGGCCGCCGCGGTCCACGGAGACATCGCCAGGGGGCGGGCGCGGCCGGGGTGACGCCGGTCGAGTGGTGCCGCGGTACGGCCGTAGTACGCACGACGGGACAGGAACCCGCGCGCCGACGTGCGGTGCTCGTGCTCGACCTCCCCGGCAGGCTCGTACCGCACGTACCACCCGGCGCTGGTCAGGCGCCAGACGAAGTCGACGTCCTCACCGCCGCGCAGCGTGGCGTCGAACCCGTCACCGAACGCCGATGCCCGGACCAGTAGCGCGGCGGTGGGAACGAAGGGAACGCGGCCGCCGGGTAGCACCCGCGAAGGCATGGGCCCGCGGTCGAGCGGTGAGCGGGCCGACTCATAGCGGCGTAGCCAGTCCGTGAGGTCCCGAGACGAGGCGGACCGCGCGCCGTCGTCGTGAGCGACGATCCTGGGGGCGACGGCGGCGACGAGCGGGTCCGCGAAATGCGGTGTCAGCGCGGACAGCCAGCCCGCCCGGGGCACACAGTCGGAGTCGACGAACGCGAGCAGCTGACCGGCGCGCTGTGCGCAGGCAGCACCGTCGTTGCGAGCGGCCGGTGCGCCGCCCTGGGTCTGCCTCCGGAACAGGCGTGCAC
>NZ_ML142876.1:27941-29920 GCF_004138495.1 Phytoactinopolyspora endophytica | reverse complement strand
TGCCGTTCGCTGGTGGGCTTGCGCATCGGCCGATGCGTCATCGACGACGATGATCTCGTGCACCGGGTCCGTGGCCTCGTGCGCCCGGATGGCCCGGAGCAGCCGGTCGAGCTCGCCTGCCCGGTCCCGCACCGGGATGATCACGGTGACCGGCTCAGCCGCCACCTCCGCGGGTGGGATCGGCTGCGCCATGCCGGTCTCCACCAGTGCTCGCGCGAAGCGCCGGGACTCGTCGCCGGTGCCGTTCGCGGCTCCCACCGGGGCGCCGTCCTGCCACCCGGCCATCGCCTCGTCGTGCTCCGTGGACAGCCGGACGATCCGGAACGGCGTGCCACCCATGAGCACGCCCGGGCTGTCCGGCGCGTCGTCGTGCAGGTAAGCCGTAGCGGGATCCAGCCGAAGGCCGAACCCGGGCGGGAGCGCCGTCTCGTGATCTTCGAATCGCGGCTGAGTCATGACGTGGCCACCAACCGGCTTTCACGCGCACGTCGGTTCGTCATGGTGGTGTGAACCCCCTGTTCAGCAGTTGGAGTGCCTCGGCGAGCAACTCGCTGAGGTCAGCATCGTCGTCGCGGAGCCATTGTTCATAGGCCGCCAGCGCCACGCCCAGGAGGACCTGGGAGATGGTGCTCGGAGCGAGGCCGTCGGGCGGCACGCCCAGACGCCGCGACGCATACTCGGCGACGACGTCTCGCCACGCCTGGTAGCGCAGCGTCGAATGGGCGACCAAGGTGGGAACGGTCAGCAGCAGGCGCATCCGCTTCCGGTGGTGGGGCACCTCCTCGGGCGGCAGCCGGTTGAACTCGACCACGGCGACGCTCAGCGCCTGCATCAGCGGCATGTCGTCCGGGAGCGTGTCCAGATACTCACGCATCTTGCGCAGCTGAAGGTCGAAGTCGCCCCACGGAAGGTCGTTCTTGGAGTCGAAGTAGCGGAAGAACGTGCGCCGTCCGATGCCGGCCGTGGCCACGATGTCGTCAACGGTGGTCGCATCGAATCCGCGTTCGGTGAACAGCTGTAGGCCGATCCTGCTGAGCTCGTCCTTTGTCGTCGCTGGGCGACGGCCGGGCCGGGTCGTCGTCGCTGCGCCGTCACCCGCCACCCGGAACACCCCCTTCCCTTTTGGCACTTGGTGCCATTATTATCGACGAACTTTACCGACACCGGTGTGTTATTGCAGAGCCGTTCCGATCACAAGGAGCATGCCATGAGCCACCCGGACAACGCCCGCACCGAGCCGACCACCGACGACGACCTGCTGGTCGAGGAGGACTCCCTGGTCGAAGAGGTCTCCATCGACGGCATGTGCGGCGTCTACTGAGATGCCGGTCATGACGGACAGCAACCAGCTGGCCGACCTCGACCGTCCCCTGAGCCTTCACCCCCAGGTCTCCGTACGGCCGGAGCCCTTCGGAGCCCTGCTCTACCACTTCGGCACCCGCCGGCTCTCCTTCGTCAAGAACCGGACACTGCTGGACGTGGTGGAGCGGCTCGGCGACGAACCGTCCGCGCGAGCCGCCTGCGCGGCCGCCGGGGTCGGCGCGGCGGACCTGCAGCGCTACCAGCGAGCACTGACGACGCTGATCGACTCGAAGATGCTCGTGGAGAGGACACCATGACCGTCACCGATATTCCTCCGGCGCCCAGTGGGCTGGTCGACCTGTTCGAGCACGGGCTGGACGCCCCGATCTGCCTCACCTGGGAACTCACCTACGCCTGCAATCTGTCGTGCGTGCATTGCCTGTCCAGCTCCGGTCGCCGGGACCCACGCGAGCTGAGCACCGACGAGTGCAAGGCCGTCATCGACGAGCTCGAGCGGATGCAGGTCTTCTACGTCAACATCGGCGGTGGGGAGCCGACCGTCCGTCCGGACTTCTGGGAGCTGGTCGACTACGCCACCGACCACCACGTCGGGGTCAAGTTCTCCACCAACGGCGTCCAGATCACCCCCGACGTCGCGCGCCGGCTCGCGGCGAGCG
>NZ_ML142876.1:24999-27931 GCF_004138495.1 Phytoactinopolyspora endophytica | reverse complement strand
GTACAGATCTCGCTCGACGGGGCGACGGCGGAGGTCAACGACGCCGTCCGCGGGTCCGGCTCGTTCGACACGGCGGAGCGCGCGATGCGCAACCTGGCCGACGCCGGCTTCCGGGGTTTCAAACTCTCCGTGGTGGTCACCAGGGAGAACGCCGGACAGCTCGACGACTTCAAGGCGATGGCCGACCGTCATGGCGCGCAGCTACGGCTCACCCGGCTCCGGCCGTCCGGCCGTGGCGCCGACGTCTGGGATGACCTGCATCCCACCGCCGAGCAGCAACGGCAGCTCTACGACTGGCTGGTCGCGCACGGTGAGAGCGTCCTGACCGGCGACTCGTTCTTCCACTTGTCGGCGTACGGCGAGTCGCTTCCCGGGCTGAACATGTGCGGGGCCGGGCGCGTCGTCTGTCTGATCGACCCGGTGGGTGACGTCTACGCCTGCCCGTTCGCCATCCACGAGTCGTTCCTGGCCGGGAACGTCCGCGACGGCGGCGGGTTCACCGCGGTATGGCGGGAGTCGGAGCTCTTCACCGAGCTGCGCAGCCCGCAGACGGGTGGAGCATGCGCGTCCTGCCAGCACTTCGACACGTGCCGCGGCGGGTGCATGGCGGCGAAGTTCTTCACCGGGCTGCCACTGGACGGACCCGACCCCGAATGCGTTCAGGGGTACGGAGCCGACGCTTTGCTCGCGCGGGGCGACAGCCGGCCGCCCAAGCCGTCCGGCGACCACTCGCACCGAACCGAGCCCGCCACCCGTGGACCGGTGCCGATCACCCTGCAGCGACGACGCCCGGACCAGCCGCCGGCGAGCGCCTGCAACGAGCACCCCCTCGCGGATTTCCAACCGACAGCGACCGCGCCCGCGGGCGCATCCGCCATCACACACTGACGGCGCGGGCCGTAGCGCGGCTCGAGGCGGGAAAGGCAACGATGAGTGACGCGTGGTTCGAGAGCGTGGCCGAGGCTCAGCGGCGCGCCAAGAGGAGACTTCCCAAGTCCGTGTACATGGCCTTGATCGCGGGGTCAGAACGTGGGTCCACGCTGTCCGGGAACGTCGAGGCGTTCGGCGAACTCGGCTTCGCGCCGCACGTCGTCGGCCAGCACGACAAGCGGGAACTGGCCACCACCGTCCTCGGCCAGCGGCTCGAGTTGCCGGTGATCCTCTCACCCACGGGCGTCCAGGCGGTGCACCCCGACGGCGAGACGGCCGTCGCCCGTGCAGCGGCCAACCGGGGCACCGCGATGGGACTGAGCAGCTTCGCGAGCAGGCCGGTGGAAGAGGTCGTGGAGGCGAACCCGCAGACCCTGTTCCAGATCTACTGGTGCGGCACCCGGGACGCGATGCTGCACCGTCTCGAGCGTGCCAGGCGTGCCGGTGCCGTAGGGGTGATCGCGACACTGGACTGGTCGTTCTCGCACGGGCGGGACTGGGGCAGCCCGCGGATCCCGAACGCCATGAACCTGCGGACGATCCTCCGCCATCTGCCCGAGGTGGCTCCGCCTGGGCGGTGGCGTTACCTCAAGAGCTACGCGAAGACGCTGCGTCCCCCCGAGCTCAGCGTCCCGAACATGGCGCTCCCCGGCGGGTCGGCCCCGGGGTTCTTCGACGCCTACGGCGAGTGGATGCAGACTCCGAAGCCCACCTGGGAAGACCTGCGCTGGCTACGCGAACAGTGGGACGGGCCGTTCGTGGTCAAGGGTGTGTGCCGGATCGACGACGCACGCCGGGCGGCCGACATCGGAGCGACGGCGATGTCGGTGTCGAACCATGGCGGCAACAACCTCGACGGCACGCCCGCCGCCATCCGGGTGCTGCCCGCCGTGGTGGACGCCGTCGGCGACCAGATCGAGGTACTGATGGACGGCGGGGTGCGGCGGGGAGCCGACGTTGTGAAGGCGCTGGCCATGGGTGCCCGTGCGGTGCTCATCGGTCGCGCCTACCTGTGGGGGATGGCCGCCGAGGGCCAGACAGGCGTGGAGAACGTCTTGGACATACTCCGCAACGGCATCGACTCGGCTCTGATGGGTCTGGGCCGATCCTCGATCGCGGAGCTGTCCCGGGATGATCTGGTCATCCCGTCCGGATTCTGCTGGAGCCTCGGGGGCGACGACGGCCACCGCGTCTACACACCATGACACTGCCGGACCACGCGGCGACGGGTGGTGACGTGCCGGGCCTGGATCACGGACCGCGGCCGGCCGGCGTGCCGTCGTCGGGCCATGCCTCGCGGTTGGGCGACATGACGTTCCCTGAGGCGGAAGCGACCGCCGCTGCCGGTGCAGTGCTGGCCGTCCCTGTCGGATCCACCGAGCAGCACGGCCCGCACCTGCCGCTCTCGACGGATGCCGACCTGGCGGACGCCCTGTGCCGCAGGCTGGCCGAAGAACGCGCCGATGTCGTCGTCGCGCCTGTACTCGCCTACGGTGCCAGCGGTGAGCATGCCGGGTTCGCGGGGACGCTGTCGATCGGTACCGAGGCGCTGGCGACGCTGCTCATAGAGCTGGGCAGGTCGGCGGGTGAGACGTTCGGCCGGATGCTCATCGTCTCCGCGCACGGCGGCAATGCCGAGGCGGTGGCGCGTGCCGCCTCGAAGCTGCGTGCCGAGTCCCGAGACGTGATGGCATGGACGCCGCGCTGGACGGGGGACGCGCATGCCGGCTTCGTCGAGACGTCGCTCCAGCTCGCCCTCGACGGCGCACGGGTACGTACCGAGCGGGCCGCCGCCGGTGCGACCGAGCCGCTGGACGAGTTGATGCCCGTGCTCCGAACCGGGGGTGTGCGTGCTGTGTCCGGGAACGGAGTGCTCGGCGACCCCGCCGGTGCGACCGAAGCCGAAGGGAAGCGCGTGTTGGATGACCTCACGGCCGGCCTTCTCGCGGTAGTGGCCCGATGGGCCGGGCCGGCCACGACAGGTGCGCCTTCATGAGACCAC
>NZ_ML142876.1:11986-24947 GCF_004138495.1 Phytoactinopolyspora endophytica | reverse complement strand
AAGACCGCACTCCAGGCGTAGTCCGGGCGGTGAACCCGGGGCGTCGGGTACCGGCCGGTCAGGGGCGCCGTTGCCGGCGGGTTTCCGCGTCGTGCTCGACCCGGACACCGTGGTCGTGGAGGGTGGCCGCGTCCTCGTGGGCGGCGAACCGCGCCGGGTGCTCCGGCTGAGCGAGGCCGGTTCCCGCGCGTTCTCCGAGCTGCTCGGTGGACCCGTGCGGACACCGGCGGCCGGGGCCCTGGCGCGCCGCCTCGTCTCGGCCGGTGCGGCGCATCCCCGCCCGCCACTACGCCCGGGTGCGGGCACCGGCGCGCAGAGCGCCCGTCTCGGTGGCCGTGTGGCGGTGATCGTCCCCGTCCACGACCGGGCGGACCAGCTCGACGCGCTGCTAGGGGCGATGCGGGTCGATCTCGGCACAGGAACGGTCGCCGAGATCATCGTCGTCGACGACGGCTCCACCCGCCCCGCGGAGATCGCCGGCGTCGTCGCCCGGCATGGCGCCCGGCTCGTGCCCAGAGCGGTCAACGCCGGTCCGGCGGCCGCGCGCAACAGCGGGCTGGCAGCCGCCGGCGACGCCGATCTCATCGCGTTCATCGACAGCGATTGCGTTCCCCCGGCCGGCTGGCTGGAGCGACTCGCCGCCCATTTCGACGACCCGGCAGTCGGAGGGGTCGCTCCCAGGGTCTCCGGCCTGGCCCGGCGCGGGCTCCGGCGGCCGCTGCTCGACAGGTACGCGGCGGTGCGCTCACCACTTGACCTCGGTACCCGGGAGGCACTGGTCAGACCAGGCACGCGGGTCCCGTACGTGCCCACGGCCGCGCTCGTCGTCCGCCGGGAGGCGCTCGGTACCCCGGCGTTCGACGGCGAACTCCGGTACGGCGAGGATGTCGATGCCGTGTGGCGGATGATCGACGCCGGGTGGCAGGTCCGGTACCAGCCGGATGTCGTTGTCGGCCACGCGGAGCCGGGTGACTGGCCGGCCTACCTGCGCCGGCGGTTCCGGTATGGGACATCGGCGGGCCCGCTCGCCCGCCGCCACCCGGACCGGCTCGCCCCGCTGGTTCTGCAGCCGTGGCCGACGGCCATCGCTGCCCTCGTGCTGGCTCGCCGTCCCGGCCTCGCGGCCGGTGCCGCCGCCATGGCGACCGCACCGCTGGCACGCACATTGCGCGACTCCGGTGTGCCCGCGGCACACGCACCGCGGATGACCGCGCAGGCCGTGGGCTCCACCTTGACTGGGCTCGCGCGTGCGACGGCTCAGTTCGGCCTCCCCGTGGTCGTGCCTGCGGCCGTCCTGGGCGGCGCGCGGCGTGCACGGTCCCGGCGGGGAAGACGGCTCGCACTGCTCTCCGTGCTGCTTGCCTCACCCTGGATCCGCGAATGGGTGTCGCGACGGCCGGACGTAGACCTGCCGCGGTGGATCATGGCAGGTGTCGTGGACGACATCGCCTACGGCGCGGGCGTATGGGCGGGCGCCCTCCGCGCCCGCACCGGTGCACCACTCATCCCGCACGTCGGCCGCATGGGAGCGCGAAAGGCCAACCGCGGAACGGGGCCGTGCTCAGCGGCGCGGCCCTGAGCGACGGCATCAGAAGTCGCGCGGAATGGGCGATGAGATCGCCAGGCTCAAGCCCAACCGGGCCACAGCGGAACCGGGCTTATACGCCCGGCGTAACCCGCCGCCTGGAGATCTCATCGCCCATTCCGCGCGACCTGTCAGCTGACCAGCGAGGCGTGGGTCACGCGCCCGTGCTGAGGGTGCCTGCGTCGGGCGGGCTCGCGTGAGGACGCCGACGGCGCGCCCAGGGCGCGGGAGATACCTCGGGCGGTCGCGGTGAGCACGGGGACCAGACTGTGTGCGTTGGTGCCGTCCTGGTGCACCGTCAGCCCGAGCGCGGCCACCACCTCGTCCTTATGCCCACGGATCGGTACCGCCACCGCCATCACGCCCGGGGTCAGCTGTGACTCGGCGATGGCGGCACCCACCGTCCGGACGTCGGCCAGTACCGCCCGCAGCGACTTCGCGTCGACCAGAGTGTGGTCGGTGAACCGGGACAGCGGCGCCGCGAGCACCGCCTCTTGCTCCTCGGGTGATGCGTGGGCGAGCAACACCTGACCGGTGCCGGTGGCGTGCACGGGCCAGCGGCCTCCGAGCCGGCTCAGCACTTCGGCTCCGCCGCGGGCTCGCAGCGATTCGATGTACACCACCTTGTCGCCGTCTCGGACCGCCAGGTGAACGTTCGCGCGGGTGGCCAGATGCAGGTCGTCGAGGTACGGCTGAGCCAGCTCACGCAGCTGCAGGCCACGCGGTGCGAGGGCGGTGAGCTCCAGCAGCCGTAGCCCGACGACGTAATGCCCCCGATGGTCCCGCTCCAGGGCACCCCAGCGGTGCAACTCGCCGACCAGCCGATGGGCGGTGGTCAGGGTGAGCCCCGAGCGTCGGCTGATCTCGCTCAGCGACAGGACGGGATGCTCCGGGCCGAAGGCCTCCAGAACGGCGAGCACCCGTCCGGCTGCGGTCATCCTCGGCAGCTCGGTCACGGCATCGCCAGGTTGGACTTTCGCTTCTGACAGCACCATTGCCATCCCCCGGGTCGCGGTCGGTGTCCGTGAGGTCGTCGCCTCGTCGGCTTCCACACGGGCTCATGCGCGCGGTGTCGTCGCCGCGCGGGCAGGGCGCAGACTCGGCAGACCGCTCCTCTCGGCGGTCACTTCACTGCGCACCGTGTCAGTGGTGTTCCGTTCACCGTGCTGGACATAGGTCGCGTTCCGTTTACCGTGTCGAACCACGATGGGTGCCTGGCAACCACGGTGTCAATATGCGTTCCCGTTCCCTGGACGCCACCCCCTGTTCATGCGCACGGCGTGACGCCCGGCCGCGGCGATCTGGGCAGGCACTCCCCTTCCGTCTCACAGAAAACCCTCTCGCCCAGGCCGGAACGACTGGCCAAGGATGGCGCACACAAAGCCAGATCATGCTCACCATGCGACGTCGTACAGCTACCCGGAACCGGCGCACGGAGAGGAAACCCGCGTGGTTACTGCTCATTTCACCCAGCTCGAACGCCGTGGTGAGGCGTTGGCGATGCTGCGCGATCAGTTGTTCCAGCTTCCTGCGCGGTCACCGTTCTATGCGGATCTCTTCGCCGAGCACGGAGTGCGGGCGGCGGCGCTCGAGACGCTGGAGGACCTGACCCGGTTCCCGCTCACCACGAAGCAGATGCTGCGGGACAGCCAGGCGGTGGCGCCGCCGCTCGGGCGGCACGCCGGGGTGACGATGTCGGAGGTGGTCCGTGTCCATGCCTCGACGGGTACCACAGGTGCGCCGAGCTGGGTCGGGGTCACCCGTAGGGACGCCGCGGCCTGGACCGAGATGGTCGCGGCCGGGCTGCGTACGCAGGGGCTGAATCGCAACGACGTCGTCGTGCACGGCGCCGGGCTGACGCTGTTCGTCGGCGGGCTGCCGTTCCGCGACGCGATCGAGCAGATCGGCGCGACGATGGTGCCGATCGGCACCGGGGCCTCGGAGAAGGCGGTGCTGGCGATGTCCCGGCTGGGAGTCACCGCGCTGCACTCCACCCCGTCGTACGCTCGCTACCTCGCGGACTACGTCCGGGAGAAGCTCGGCCGGGATCCGAGGGAGTTCGGGCTGAGCAAGATCATCGTGGGTGGCGAGCCGGGTGGTGGCGAGCCGGCGTTCCGGGAGCACATCGCCACCGAGTGGGGCGCGCAGGTGACCGAAGGGCTGGGGAACGCCGACATGGCTCCGCTGCTGTTCGCCGAGGAGCCCGGCGCCGCTGGAATGCGCTTCGTCGGCGATAGCCACGTGCTCGCGGAGCTCATCGATCCGGACTCGGGCGAGCAGGTGCACCCCGAGCCAGGAGCGACGGGTGAGCTGGTGTACACCTCGGTCGACCGGCAGTGCTGCCCGCTGGTCCGGTTCCGTACGCGTGACCGGGTGAACATCACCGCGGTGACGGCCGACGGTGTGCCGCTTCTTCGCTGCGTCGGGCGTACCGACGACATGCTGATCGTGCTCGGAGTGAACGTGTTCCCGTCGGCGATCCGCGACGTCGTCCAGGCCGCGTACCCGCATACCTCGGGCGTGGTGCAGGTGGTGCTGCCGGCGCCGGGCCCGCGAGTCGACCCGCCGCTGCAGGTCGACGTCGAGTGGGGCGATGAGCCCGGCGACTTGAAGGAGCTGGCCCGGCGCCTGGAACGGATGATCCGGGATCGCCTGTCCGTGAGCACCGCTGTGGCGCTCGTGCCTCCCGGGTCGCTGGAGCGGTCCGAGATGAAGAGCAGGCTGACCAGAGTGGAGAGCGGCAACGGTCAGCGCGAAGCGGTGGGCCGGCTGCGGCCGGGCCCGGAATGAAGCGTCTCCGATCGCCACGATGCCCCTGTGTCCGACGGGGCGACTCGTACACTGGTGGGAATCGACGAGCTCCTCATCGATAGCCGTCCTCGGGCGAGAGGCGTGGATGTTCCTCATTTCCGCTGGGTGGTAGTCCTCTACCGCGTCCACGCGGCGTGGCTATACGGTGCCTGGCCTGTCTTACCAGGAGGATGAATGCGATCTGAGCTGTTCGACGACGAGCACGAGTCGTTCCGGCAGAGTGTGCGCGAGTTCGTCAACCGCGAAGTCACGCCGAATGTCGAGGTATGGGAGAACCAGGGCCGAATCGATGCGAAGGTGTGGAAGGTCGCTGCGGAACAAGGGCTGATCGGACTCGGCGTACCGGAGGAGTACGGCGGGGGCGGTTCGCCGGACTACCGGTTCCGGTGCGTGATCATGGACGAGATCGCCCGCGCGGGCGCCGCCGCTGTCGGCGTCGCGCTCGGTGGCTTCGACGACCTGATCGCTCCGTACCTGGTGGACCTCGGCACCGAGGAACAGAAGGAGCGCTGGCTGCCGGCCCTGTGCCGCGGCGAGAAGGCCGCGGCGATCGCGATGACGGAGCCCGGCGCGGGCAGCGACCTGCGTGGAATCCGTAGCTCAGCGGTCCGGGACGGTGACGACTGGGTTCTGAACGGCAGCAAGACGTTCATCACGGGTGGCGCGCGCGCCGACGTGATCATCGTGGTGGCGCGCACCGACCCGCAGGCCCGTACGTCCGGCGCGTTCAGCCTCCTGGTAGTCGAGTCTGGAATGTCCGGCTTCACCCGGGGACGGGAGCTGGACAAGCTCGGCCAGCGGGGCGAGGACGTCTCGGAGCTCTTCTTCGACGGCGTCCGGGTCCCCGCGGCCAACCTTCTCGGCACGCAGGGCGCGGGCTTCAGACACCTGATGGAGCATCTGCCCAGGGAGCGCATGTCCATCGCGTACTACGGCCTGGCGGCCGCGGAGGCGGCGATGGCATGGACGGTGGAGTACGTGCAGGGTCGGCACGCATTCGGTCAACCCGTCGCCCAGTTCCAGAACACCAAGTTCACACTGGCCGAGATCGCCACCGAGATCGACGTCACCCGGGCTTTCATCGACCGGGCAGTGCTGGCGCTGAACGCCGGCACGCTGTCCGCTACCGACGCCGCCAAGGCGAAGTGGTGGGCGAGTGAGCTTCAGCAGCGAGTCGTCGACCGCTGCCTGCAACTGCACGGTGGATACGGTTACATGCGTGAGTACCCCATCGCCCGGGCTTTCGTGGACGCGCGGGTCCAGACCATCTACGGCGGCACGACCGAGATCATGAAGGAGATCATCGGCCGCGATATCGTCGGCGCCCCATGACGTGTGTACGCCCGCCGGTCCCGGCAGGGACGGCGGACGTACGACGTCGGCAGTGGCCCCAGAGGCTACGGGAAGGTCACCAGATCCGAGATCGCCACGGGCAGACCGGTGGCGAAGGCGCGGTTGGCGGCCGCCCCGGTCAGCATCGCGTAGGCACCGTCGGTGTGCCCGGCCGCACGGCCCAGCGGGTCCGGCTCACGGCGCCGGCTGAACACGTCGGCCAGCAGCCGCCGGTCACCACCGCCGTGGCCGCCGCCGCCCTCTTCCTGGAGCTCTACGGCCTGCGGCTTCTCCCAGTGCGGCCGCAACGTGAGGCGGGTGCGGTCGATGGGTTCGTTTCCGGGCTGGTCGGCTCCGGCCGCGTTGGGGTCGATCACGCCGCCGGAGACATAGGAACGCTCTACGACGTCGAGTTCGAGCCGGCCCTTGGTGCCGTTGAACCCGACCCGGTAGCCCTCCCACGGCGAGTACGCCGTCAGGTGGTAGGTGAGAGTGGCCCCGGTGTTGTACCTGGCCAGCACCGCCATATCGTCCTCGATGCTGATCCCGTCGGTGAACACGTTGCGGTCCCGCACGTACCCGTCCTCATGCTCGGCGTCCAGGTACAGTCCCTTCAGCTCCGGCGATTCGGCCAGGTCGATGGCCCAGGGGTTGGTGGCGAGGTCGTCGCTGCCGTGGCTGCGGTAGCTGCGGGCCGCCTCACCGCGCGCCTCTGCGTTGTCCCAGCCGTAGAACTTCAGGCCGCCGAAGCCGAACACCGTCTCCGGCACGGCACCAAGCCACCAGTTCACCAGGTCGAAGTGGTGGCTGGACTTGTGGATCATCAACCCACCGGAGTTCCGCTTGTCCCGGTGCCAGCGGCGGAAGTAGTCCGCGCCGTGCCGGGTGTCGAGCAGCCATTCGAAGTGCACGGACACGACGTCGCCGATGGCGCCCGAAGCGATGATCTCGCGCACCTTGCTGTTGCGAGGTGCGTAGCGGTAGTTAAATGTCACCGTGAGGTCGCGGCCGGTGTCCGCCTGAGCGTCGAGAATCCGCTGACACTTGGCCTCGTCGGTGGTCAGCGGCTTCTCCGTGATCACGTCGCGGCCGGTCTTCATCGCTTCGACGATGTAGTGGTCGTGAGTGCGGTCCACGGACGTCACGATAACCGCGTCCACGCGCTGCTCGTCCAGCATCCGGTGGAAGTCCGACGCGTCGTAGGCCGGCACGGGGTCGGCGTGGAACTCGTCGGCGAACCACTTGTTCTGGAAGTCCATCCGGGTCTGGTTCACGTCGCACAGAGCCGCCAGCTCACCGTCGTCGCGGTGGTCGGTCAGCAGCGCCCGCGTGTACATCCGCGACCGGGACCCGAGCCCCACGATCGCGTATCGCTTCTTCCCCATGGTCATGCTCCTTGGTGAGTTGTTGTGCTGTCGTGCCGCTGACCGGCGCTCACAGGGTGCTCAGTGTGTCGGCGACGCCGAAGTCACGAAGCGACCCATACCATGATGCGACCGCCCTGACCAGCTCGTCGTCCTCGGCGAGGTCCTCGCCGAAGATCTCGGTGACGCCGAAGACCCCGCGCACCGTCTCCTCGGCGGGGACCGCGCGCTGGATCAGCGAGATCAGCCGCTGAGCCATCGGGTCGGAGACGTCGAGCAGGCGCCCGTCGTCGTCCCGGCCGAGGAGGAACCGCATCCAGGCCGCGACCAGCAGCGCGCCGACGGCCGGGGTGGCGCCGGCGGCACGCCGTTCCCGGACAGTGGACAGGATGCGCTGCGGCAGCTTCTGGCTCCCGTCCATGGCGACCTGGGCGGTCCGGTGGCCGAGGGCCGGGTTGGCGAACCGGTCCAGCACGTCCTCGCGATAGGCGGTGAGGTCCATCCCGTCGGGTGCGACGAGCGTAGGCATGGTGTCCTGGTCGGAAAGCTTCCGCGCCGCGCCTTCGATCCGCGGGTCTGCAAGCGCTTGTGCGATGGTCTCGTAACCGGCCAGCGCTCCAAGGTACGCGATCAGTGAATGGGTGGCGTTGAGCAGCCGGAGCTTGACCCGTTCGTATCCCGCGACGTCCCGGGTGAGGGTGGCGCCTACCTTCTCCCATGCTGGGCGCGGCCCGAGGAACTCGTCGGTGATCACCCATTGGATGAACGGCTCGGCGACGACGACCGCCTCATCCCGGAGGCCGAGCAGCCGCCGGACCTCGTCGCGGTCGGCGTCGGCGGTGGCCGGCACGATCCGGTCCACCATGGTAGAGGGGAACGTCACCTGCCGCTCGATGAACTCGCGGGTCCGCGGCGCGTCTGCGCCGGGCAGCCGGTCCGCGAAGTCGTGAACCAGCCGGTGCAGGACCGCGCCGTTGTCGCTGAGGTTGTCGCACGAGATGAGCGCGATGGGTCCGGCGCCCACGGCGGCTCGCTTCTGCAGGCCCCTGACGAGCTGACCGACGACGGTCACGGGTGTGTGGCCGTCCAGGTCGGCCTGGATCTCGGGGTCGAGCCGGAGCCGTCCGCCGTCGGCCCGGTATCCCTTCTCCGTCACGGTCAAGGTCACCGCGTGGACGCCCGGGTCGGCGATGGCGTCGATGATCGGCTGCGGATCCGCCGCGGCGGACGCGGTGCCCCGGATCACACCGACGACGCGTGCCACCGGATCTGCGTGTGTCGGCCGTTCGAGCACGCTGTACAGACCGTCTTGAGCCGCCAGCTGATCGGTGACCGTCGCGGAGCGCTGGCTGCTCGCGAGGATCCCCCATCCGTGGTCACCGTTCTCGGCGAGCTTATGGGTGTACCAGGCCTGGTGCGCCCGGAAGAACGCGCCGGCGCCGAGATGCACCAGGCCGACGCTGAGGTCTTGTGGATCGTAGCCAGGTCGAGCCGGCTCGGGAACGCTGGTCAGGTTGGCGAGGCCCAGACGATCGGTCACGTGATGCCCTTTCGAGTGTCGCGTGTTCGGTGCGGAGTGAGAGTCACGACAGGATGCCGTGGAGCGGGGTCCTGGACGGCTGCTGGCCGCGGCACCCGGATGACCTCACAGCCGGTACACCTCCTTGGCCCGGCCGTACGCCAACGCGTGGGCGACCTCATGCGCCTCGTCAAGCGCCATCCGGTGCTCGATGACGAGCTGCGCGAGGTAACCGCAGTCGATCCGCCGTGCGACGTCATGCCGGACCGGGATCGACGCGAAGGCACGCGTGTCGTCGTTGAACCCGGCTGTGTTGTAGAAACCGGCGGTCTCCGTGACGAGCTCGCGGTACCGGCGGATGCCGTGCGGGCTGTCATAGAACCACCAGGCCGGCCCGAGCTGCATCGCCGGATAGTAGCCGGCGAGGGGAGCGAGCTCGCGCGAATACGCGGCCTCGTCGAGCGTGAACGCGACGAAAGTGAAGCCGGGCTCGTTGCCGTATTTATTGAGCAGCGGCTTGAGGTGGTTCACGTAGTCGGTCGGGCCGGGGATGTCGGCGCCCTTGTCCAGACCGTAGCGGTCCAGCAGGCGCCGGTCGTGGTTGCGCACCGAGCCCGGGTGTAGCTGCATGACGAGGCCATCCTCGAGGCTCATCTTCGCCATCTGCATGAGCATGTGACCACGGAACTGTTCAGCGTCAGTGGCGTCGTACTCACCTTCGGTGACCCGGCGGAACAGCTTCTCCGCGTCGGTCTCCGACAGTTCCACGGTGTAGGCGCTCGGGTGGCCGTGGTCGGTGGCGGTGGCACCCATCCGGCGGAAGTGCTCGCGTCGCTGCCGGAGCGCCGTCAGGTAACCGATATACGACATCGTGTCCTGGCCGGTCACCTCACCCAGCAGCTTCAGCGACGCGTGGAACGTCGGCTGGTCGGGGTCGAGGACCTTGTCCGGCCGGTACGTCGGGATGACCTTGCCGGTCCAGGCATCGTCCCGGATCCGTTGGTGGGTCTCGAGCCGATCGGTGGCGTCGTCCGTCGTGGCGAGTACCTCGATGTTGAACCGCTCGAACAGGGCCCGTGGCCTGTATTCCGGCTGGGCCAGCCGCTCGAGCAGCTCGTCGTAGACGTGGTCGGCGGTATCCGCGGCCAGCCGAGTGGTGATTCCGAACACCTCCGCGAGCTCCATCTCCAGCCAGATCTTGCTGGGGGTGCCGCTGAAGAGGTGCCAGTTCTCGCAGAGCCGCTTCCATACGCGTCGGGAATCGGTCTCTCGCTGCTCTCCATCGACGTCGACCAGCCCCAACTCTTCGTGCGGGATGCGTGCCGAGTGCAGCATCCGATGCACGTAGTGATCGGGAATGATGAACAGCCACGCCGGGTCGGGGAACGGCTCGTCGTCGGCCAGCAGCGCCGGATCCACGTGTCCATGCGGACAGAGCAGCGGAAGGTCTCTCACCTGCGCGTAAAGCTCTCGTGCCACCGTCCGCACCGACGCTTCCGGTGGCAAGAGACGGTCGTCGTGCATGTCCACTTCAGCCATTACCCACTCCTTGCCCAGCTTTGACACCTGTGCCCGTTCGGTGGTCACTGGCGCCAGCATAGCGGAAACCGGTTTCATAACAGAACCGCTATCTCCGATGACGTGTGGGCGGTGATGCTCAGCGGGAGGGTGCGGGGCCCGTGCTGCCCCTGACCTCTAGGCGAGGGCGGACGTGGACGTTCTCCTCAGGACTCTTGTCGTTCATCAGTGCCCAGAGTCGTTCCCATGCCTGCGGGCCCAGCTGGTCCATCGGGACGGACGCGGTGGTGAGCGGGGGTGTGGTGTACCGGACGAACGGGATGTCGTCGAACCCGACGATCGACATCTGCGCAGGCACGTTGATGCCCAGCTCGTGCAGCCGGCTGAGAGTTCCGAAGGCCACCAGGTCGTTGTAGGCGACGACGGCCGTGACCTGAAGATCAGTGAGCTGGTCGGCGACGGCGTGACCGTCGGCGAACGTGGCGCCGCATGGCAGCTCGACCAGTTCGAACGTGCCCTCAGCCGCCTTGTGCAGCGCCTGCACCCGGGCATGGTTGGATGCGCTGGTGTCCGGCCCGGCAAGGTAGGCCAGGCGACGATGTCCCAGGCTGAGCAGGTGCGTGACCAGGTCCCGGATTCCCGCCGCGAAGTCGATGGTGAGCGACGGCGTGGCGAATCCGGGCAGCTCCCGGTTGATCAGCACGAACGGTGCGAGCTGAGGGGCGAGGTCGAGGAGCTGCTCGGCGGGCATGCGAGGCGCGCAGAGCACCAGCCCGTCACAGCGTCGGCGCGCCTCGATGGCGAGCACTGGCTCCTCATGGAGGTTCTCATTCGAGTCCGCCACCAGTAGCCGGTAGTTCTCTTGGGCCGCCGCGTCGGTCAGGCCGTGCAGGATCCCCTGGAACATGGGGTTGCCGAGGTCCGGAACGAGCATCGCGATGATACCGGTGCGGCCCAGTGCCAGGCTCCGCGCCACCGGGCTTGGTGCGTATCCGAGCTCTTCAGCGGCGCGTCGCACGCGTTGGGCCAGGTCCTGGGCCACCCGCGGGTTTCCATTCATCACGCGCGACACGGTCGCTCGGGAGACGCCGGCGGTCTTGGCCACAAGCCCGATCGTCACGCGCTCGACCGAGACTTGGGCGTGTGCTCGTTCAGAACTCTGAGAGCGGTTACTCATATTCTGCCGCGTCCTCACCTCTGACCAGTCGGATGTGATGTTCCGAGTAGATCACATAGTCGCCCACATGCCGGTATTATCAGCGTCGTTCGAGGCCGGAACAGTACCGAACGTGTATCCGACCACGCCAACAGGCGTCGCTGGTGAGCCGGCAGACACGTGCTGGTGAGCAGCGTCGGCGCCGTATGTCATGTGCCGCCGACGGTCACGGACCTCCGACGGTCACCAGCCGGCCATCGGGTGGCAAGCAGCCGATCGTCCCGGCCGATGGCCGGTGAGGACGTGGTTACCCGGCCTCGGCATCGTCCGGGGAGCCGGTGCCCGCACCGTCGTCCCCGTCTTCGGCGCCCTCGGTTCCCTCGTCGTCCTCCGACGCACCAGCCTCGGCATCGTCGGCCTCGGTAGAGTCATCGCTCGTGCCGTCGTCACCTGCGGCGTCGTCCGCGGCCTCGTCGTCCGGGGTCTCGTCGTCCGAGGGCTCGTCGTCCGAGGGCTCGTCTGTGTCGGCTTCATCGGTCTCGCCCGAGTCTTCGCCGTCGTCGCCGGACGTGCCGCCGTCGTCGGAGCCGTTCCCGGCCGGTTCCTCGGTCTCGAGTTCTTCAGGCTCGGTCAACGTGACGTTGGCGTATCGGCCCTCCGGCTCCTTGACGATGGCGTCGACCGTCGTCCGGGGCGCATCCTCGAACCGGAACTCGACCTCGACCAGCTGCCCGGGAACCAGGTCGACGCCGTCGAGTGCGACCTGGAGGGACTCCGGGCCGAGCGCCGCGTATCCGTTCTGCGGTATCGCCAGCGGACCGTCCGTAGGCTCCGCGGTCACCTCGGCGATACGGACCTCGAGCAGGTCATCGGCCGCGCCGCGGTTCGCGAACGACGTGAGGACGGTGGCCTGGCCGCTGGGAGCCGCGATCACGACGACGTTACGCAGCCCGATCTCCCCGGCCTCGGCCGTCACACCGTCATACCGTGGGTACCAACCCTGGGTCTGCTCGTGCATCTCGCAGCCGGCGAGCATGAGTACCAGCGCCGGAGCACTGGCCAGGACGAGGCGCCTGAGCCGTGGCGAGCGACGTGGACGGGCGGCAGACTTCACCGGTACTCCTTGACTTGACGCAGCTTTCGCTTGAATGAGCCGGACTCAAGGGTATCGAGCGGTGTCCGGGCCGGCGTGAGGAGGTGGTGAGAAGTTCGGCCGAGGGCGCGCTCCGACGCACTCTGTCCTACCGTTGACCACGGTAGATGGAAGATGCTCCGCCGTCGCCGCGGCCAGGCTGCCTGCGTTTCCGTTGTGTTGCTGATCACCCGCAAGCACGTCGCTCGCCGATTGTCAAGCTCGAGTTTCCCCTCTGACCAGCGCAAACGCTCTAGAGGTCTGGAAGAGTCGTGCTATCCTTGTCGTGGGAAAGGGGACAGGAACATATGACTTTCAAGGTCGGCGAGACGGTTGTCTACCCGCACCACGGGGCTGCGCTGATAGAGGCGATCGAGTCCCGGGTCATCAAAGGAGAAGAGCGCCAGTACCTGGTCTTACGGGTCACGCAAGGTGATCTGACTGTCAAGGTCCCGGCGGATAACGTTGATCTTGTCGGTGTGCGCGACGTGGTCAACCAGGACGGGCTGGACCGGGTGTTCTCGGTCTTGCGCGCTCCTCATAC
>NZ_ML142876.1:9500-11926 GCF_004138495.1 Phytoactinopolyspora endophytica | reverse complement strand
CACGAACTGGTCTCGCCGATACAAGGCGAACCTCGAGAAGCTGGCTTCCGGTGACGTTATCAAGGTGGCTGAGGTCGTCCGCGACCTCTGGCGTCGCGAACGTGATCGTGGCCTTTCGGCCGGTGAGAAGCGGATGCTGGCGAAGGCACGCCAGATCCTCGTCTCCGAGCTTGCGCTCGCGGAACACACCAATGAGGACAAGGCCGAGTCGCTTCTCGATGAGGTTTTAGCCGGCTGAGTTGTGGTCGGCCTCATCATCCCGGCCGCCGGGACCGGTGAGCGCCTGCGGGCAGGTGTTCCGAAGGCGCTGTACACACTCGGTGACGACCCGCTGCTGATTCACGCCATACGGGCGGGAATCAGCAGCGGCGTCGTCACGGCCGTGACTGTCGCGGCGCCGATCGGCGAGGTGGAAGCGGTCCGGAAGCTACTCGAGCCGGAAGTTCCAGGAACCGTCGGCCTTCGGGTTGTGGAGGGCGGCGCCTCGCGTCAGGCCTCTGTTCATCGCGCATTGCGGGAGACACCGCGCGAGGTGGACGTCCTCTTGGTCCATGATGCCGCCCGTTGTCTGGCCCCTGCCTCGCTCTTCGCCGATGTGGCGAACGCTATCGCCGCTGGCCGTCCTGCGGTCGTTCCTGGCCTGCCGGTCATTGACACGCTCAAGCAGGTGGACGCGGAGGGAGCCGTCCTTGGCACTCCTGATCGGTCGGCGCTGCAAGCCGTGCAGACACCACAGGGCTTTCGCAGAGACGTTCTTGAGCGGGCGCATCGCGCCGCGGAAGAACGCGGCGAGGACGCGGTCACCGATGACGCCGGACTGGTCGAGAGTATCGGCTGCCCGGTGTATGTCATTCCGGGGCATGAGGACGCATTGAAGATCACGAGGCCGCTCGATCTGGTGCTGGCGGAGGCACTCGTCGCCCGGCGTACCAGTGGCGAACAGGTCCGTACCACTTCGCCTCACCGGCGAAGCGCGCCATCCGGTTCGGCTGGAGCGTAGACGTGGAGCCAGGCGTGACCCCGCGCGTCGGTATGGGTGTGGACGTTCATCCGCTGGAGAACGGCCGTCCGTGCTGGGTGGCCGGACTGCTCTGGCCCGACGAGCCGGCCGGATGCGCCGGGCACTCAGACGGCGATGTGGCGGCACACGCCGCATGTGACGCGTTGCTATCGGCAGCGGGGTTGGGCGACCTGGGCGCGGTCTTCGGCACCGACCGCCCTGAATGGGCCGGCGCGTCGGGTGTCGCCTTGTTGAGGGAGACCGCTCGGCTGGTAGCGGCAGCCTCCGGTGTCATAGGCAACATCTCGGTGCAGGTGGTGGGTAACCGTCCCAAGATCGGTTCCCGGCGAGCCGAGGCAGAGAACGTGTTGAGCGCCGCCGTGGGAGCTTCGGTCAGCGTCAGCGGCACGACCAGTGACGGTCTGGGGTTGACCGGCCGAGGCGAAGGGCTGGCCGCTATGGCCGTGGCCCTAGTGACGCTGTGAACTCCGTGCCATGGGCCAATCGAGGATCGGCCACGGTAGCTGGATCCGCAGTACCGCATTGGAGACTGCCAGCGCGAGCGCGCCCAGCAGCCAACCCCCCGGGATGTCGCTGAGCCAGTGGTAGTCGAGCAGTGTCATCAAGGCACCCGCGACGAAGACGATGGTGATGGCGGCGATGATCGCCCGCCGGAACCAGCGCCGGTCGGGCAGCCAACCCTGTGATCCGAAGAGGATGGTCGCAATGAGGAACCAGGTCAGGGTCGCGTTTGCGGTGTGGCCGGACGGGAATGCCTGGCCGTCGCCGTGCAGGATGTCGATGCCGGTATGCGGCGCGGTCCGGGCGAGACTGAACTTGATCCAGTACCCGACGAAGAACACCGTGGCGAGGCCGGAGCCCACCGCGATCAAGACCCGGATCTTCCGCTGCTTCCAGGCCACCCAGACACCGACGGCGACGAGAATGGGCAGCGTGTACAACCGCTGCCCGCCCAAACTGGCGACGCCGTCGAGCATCTCGCGGACGGCGCCCTCCTCCGGCTGCCGAACGTCGACGTACTCGTGGAACGGCCAGTCCCAGGCGATGATGAAGCCGCGGACGACCACCTGCCAGGTCATGAACCCGAGCAAGGCAGCGGCCACGACGCCGGTCAGCAGCGGAGCCAGCCACCACGGGCGAGTCAGACGGCTCGCTGGCGGGCCATTAGGCGTCTGTGTGTTCTCGGTGAGGTCACTCACAGCGGAGGATCCTCCGCCCCAAGGTGCCTGGCGCGGCCCGGAAGACGTCCGCCCGACGTTGGACACGTGCATTTCTCCACGGGTGCTCGGTTCACAATGCGGCTTGCCGTCACGAGGAGGCTGCCCATATGAGTCAGAGTAGCTACTCTTGTCCGGTGAGTTTTCGCCTGTACGACACCGCCGCACGAGAAGTCCGTGACTTTGTC
>NZ_ML142876.1:0-9480 GCF_004138495.1 Phytoactinopolyspora endophytica | reverse complement strand
ACCCGGGCAAGGTGGGTATCTATCACTGTGGTCTGACCGTACAGGGTCCGCCGCACATCGGGCATATCCGCAAGGAGGTCGTGTTCGATGTTCTGCGGCGGTGGTTCGAGTACAACGGGCTCGAGGTCACCATCGTCGCCAACATTACCGACATCGACGACAAGATCCTCGACAAGTCCGGAGCGGCGGGGCGCCCGTGGTGGGCGTGGGCGTATGAGAACGAGCGGGCGCTCGATGCGGCCTACGAGGTTCTCGGATGCACACCCGCCACCTACCAGCCCCGGGCGACGGGGCACATCACCGAGATGGTCGAGCTGATGCAGACGCTGATCAAGAACGGACATGCGTATCCGGCCGGCGACGGTTCCGGCGACGTGTACTTCGACGTCCGTTCCTGGCCCTCGTATGGCCAGCTGTCCGGCCAGAAGATCGATGACATGGCGCCGGCGACGGACTGTGACGAGCGCGCCAAGCGTGATCCGCGGGACTTCGCGCTCTGGAAGGGACACAAGCCCGGCGAGCCGGAGACCGCGTCCTGGCCGACGCCGTTCGGCCGTGGCCGGCCCGGCTGGCACCTGGAATGCTCGGCCATGGCCGCGAAGTACCTCGGCGAGGAGTTCGACATCCACGGAGGTGGGATCGACCTCCAGTTTCCACACCACGAGAACGAGCTCGCCCAGTCCCGCGCGGCCGGGCAGCCGTTCGCCCGGTACTGGATGCACAACGCCTGGGTGACCCTGGCCGGCGAGAAGATGAGCAAGTCGCTCGGGAACTCGTTGCTCGTGTCGGACGTGGTCCGTAGGCTGCGCCCGATCGAGCTCCGCTACTACCTGCTGGCAGCGCACTACCGCAGCGCCATCGACTTCTCCGAGGAGTCGATGGCCGCAGACGGCGCCGCGTACCGGAGACTGGAAGGCTATGTGACACGGGCGTCCGAGGCGGTGCCCGACGTCGTCCCCGGCGGCGCGGTGCCACCGGCGTTCGCCGAGGCGATGGACGATGATCTGTCGGTCCCGCAGGCGCTCGCGGTCCTTTTCGACGCGGTGCGCGAGGGCAACAACCTGCTGGCTGCCGAGATGTACGAGGAGTTGGCGGCGAACCTGTCGAGCGTGCGCGCCATGCTGGGCGTGCTGGGGCTGGACCCGCTCGCCGATCCATGGGTAGGCCTCGACTCGGTCGGCAGCGCCGGAGACCGGCTCCGCGACCTCGTGGACGGACTGGTCAGGACGCTGTTGGACCAGCGGCAAGAGGCGCGCAAGCGCAAAGACTTCGCGGCCGCCGACGCGATCCGCGACCGGCTGAACTCGTTGGGGATCCACGTGGAGGATGGACCGTCCGGCACTCGCTGGGACTTGGCGGACACCAGCATTGACAGCGAACGTAGTCCTGATCCAGGAGGCAAGACCGATGGCGGGTAACTCCCGACGGCGCGGCGCGATGCGCAAGCCCGGAACCAAGAAGGGCATGCAGGTAGGGTCCGGCGGGCAACGTCGCCGCGGGCTCGAAGGTAAGGGTCCGACGCCGCGAGCCGAAGAGCGCACAGGGCACCCGGCGTCCAGGCGGGCGGCCGCGAAACGCAAACAGGCAGAGGCTTCGACGTCGCGCCGCTCAGGAGCGGCGGAGACCGGGCGGCCTGGCGCCACGGAGACCGTCGCCGGTCGCAACTCGGTGGTCGAGGCGTTGCGGGCCGAAGTTCCGGTCAAGGCGCTGTACGTCGCCGAGCGGATCGACAGTGACGACCGGGTCCGGGAAGTACTGCGGACCGCTGCCGACCGCGGAGTCTCCGTGCTGGAGGCTCCGAGGTCCGAGCTGGACCGGGTCACCGGGGGCGCAGTGCACCAGGGGGTGGCGCTGACTCTGCCGCCCTACGACTATGCCCATCCGGATGACGTCCTCGCCAGAGCTCATAAGGCGGGTGAACCGCCGTTGGTGGTGGCGCTCGACGGCGTGACAGACCCCCGGAATCTCGGCGCCGTGGTGCGGTCGGCGGCTGCTTTCGGCGCACACGGGGTGGTGATTCCGGAACGCCGCAGCGCGGGCATGACCGCCGGCGCATGGAAGACGTCCGCTGGAGCGGCGGCGCGCCTTCCGGTGGCGCGTGCCACCAACCTGGCTCGCCAGCTGCGTGCCTATCAGGAAGCGGGGCTCTTCGTCGTCGGACTGGACGGCGATGGGGAACTCGAGATCAGTGACGCCGAAGCCATCACCGAGCCGCTGTGTCTGGTCATCGGCTCTGAGGGGGCGGGCATGTCCCGAATTGTGTCCGAGGCGTGTGACCTCGTCGTTCGGATACCCATCGCACGGAGCATCGAGTCACTGAACGCGGGAGTCGCCGCCGGGGTGGCCCTGTACGAGATTTCTCGCGCCAGGCGGTAAGCTGACGCTGCCGCTGTTCGCCGTGTGACCCGGGTCACCACCCGTTCACGGCGTCCTGGAGGCAGCCGACGACCACCGCGCGGAGGATGATCTCCGACCCGTGCGAGAGCCGTGGAGGTGCTTTCGACGTGCCCGCAGAACGCATGCTGCCGACCCCGGAGGCCGGTGACCTGCTGGCCCTTGTCCGTGACATCGCCGACGCGGAGCTGGCCCCGCGATCCGACGCGGCCGAAGCTGCGGCCGAGTACCCTCGCGACGCATTGCGCCTTCTCGGGCGTTCGGGCCTGCTCGGTCTCCCCTACGACGAAGACGTCGGCGGCGGTGGTCAGCCGTACGAGGTGTACTTGCAGGTAGTGGAGGAGCTGGCCGCACGCTGGGCTACGGTGGCGCTCAGCGTGAGCGTGCATACGCTGTCGTGCTTGCCCCTGGCCGCTCACGGCACGACGGAACAACGTAAGCAATGGCTTCCCGAGATGGTGGGTGGGGAGCTGCTCGGTGCCTACTGCCTCTCCGAGCCACATGCCGGGTCCGATGCCGCGGCGTTGACGACTCGCGCCGTACGCGACGGTGACTGCTATGTGCTCAGCGGCACCAAAGCGTGGATCACCCACGGAGGCCACGCGGACTTCTATACCGTCTTTGCGCGCACCAGCGACGACGGGACGCAGGGGATCACGTGCTTCCTGGTTCCGGGCGATGTCGAAGGGCTGTCGTTCGGTGCTGCCGAGAAGAAGATGGGCCTCAATGGCTCTCCCACCACCGTCGTGCACTTCGACCAGGCACGGGTGCCCGCCGAGAACTGTGTCGGCGAGGAAGGTGCGGGCTTCGGAATCGCGTTGCAGGCCCTCGACTCGGGCCGCCTGGGGATCTCGGCCGTCGCCACCGGGCTTGCCCAGGCCGCGCTCGACGCCGCTGTGGGGTATGCCAGGGAGCGCGAGCAGTTCGGGCAGCCGATCATCGCTCACCAAGGGCTGGGCTTCGTGCTCGCCGACATGGTCGCTGCCGTGGAGGCGTCCCGAGCGCTGTACCTGACCGCCGCCAGGCGGCGCGATGCCCGTCTCGCGTACCGGCGCCAGGCCAGTGTCGCCAAGCTGGTCGCCACGGACAACGCCATGAAGGTCACGACCGACGCCGTACAGGTTCTGGGCGGGGCGGGATACACCCGTGATTTCCCGGTGGAGCGCTACTTCCGGGAGGCCAAGGTGATGCAGATCTTCGAAGGCACCAACCAGATTCAACGCCTGGTGATCGCACGAGACCTCGAACGCGCGGGGGAGCCTCGTTAGCCGGTTGCGCCGCAGACTCTAGGTGAGCTGGTCGGATCCTCTCCGGAGCCGGTAGAACAGGCCCGCCCCGGCGGCGATCATCGCGAACCCGATCCATGCCAGCGGCCCTGTGCCGTCACCCGTATTGGGCAGGTCATCGTCATCGCCGCCAGGCGGATCGTCATTCGGGGACTGGATGGACGCCCGGGGCCGTTGCTCGGGTATGGCGTCCTGAGCCGCTTCGTCCGTGGATTCTGGATCGGCGATCGCGGCGGCGTAGTGCGTGCCGTACGTGCCGTCGGCAACGATCAGCGAGCCGCCACCTGTGAGGGTTCCGGAGGACACCCGGAAGGTGTCCGCCGTCGGCGGCTCGCCCTGGGCGACGGCAGGAGTCACGGACGCCAGAAGGGCGATGACGCCGGCGGCCGCACCACCGGCCACAGACGTCTGCCATCTGCGGCGACGTGCTGGTTGCTTCATCGGTCCTCGTCATGACGTCAGTGGCGCTATCTATTGACCGAGCACGATAGCAGTTCAACTCGCGTGAGCACGTACCAATCCGCCCTTCGATCGGCGACGAACGCTGGGCATGAAGAGGCTTCGGCATCCGTGGCATCCGTGGCATGTGCGGGATGCCGGACTAACCCAGCTCGTCCCACGGGATGCGGAACGGCTGCGTCTCCTCTGGATCAACCGCGGTGCCGCCGAGGATGGCGAGTTCGTCCGGCTTGTGCCGCAGGACCGAGTCCACGTAGTCCTGCGCCGCGTCGTTGAGCCCGACGTCGTAGCCGGACTGCTCGGACAGGTACCACCGGTGCTCGAGCACCTCGTGGTAGATCTCAGGGGCCTCCAGCTTGCCGCGGAATTCACGGGGTATGGTCCGCATGACCGGCTCGAAGCAGTCCATCACCCAGGCGTTGGCCACGATCTCCTCGTCCTCGCCCTGCTGGTCCGTCTCGGCGCTGTACGCGTCAAGGTCGTTGAGCAGCCGGCGGGCCTGGTTCTCCTGCGCGTCGATTCCGGTCAGCCGTAGCAGCCGACGAGAGTGGTGGCCGGGGTCGACCACCTTGGGCTGCACGCGGACGGTGCGGCCGCCGATGTCCGTCACGATGTCGAGCTCGGCGACGTCGAACCCGAGGTCGTTCATGCGCTCGACGCGGCGCGCGATCCGCCACCGCTCGTTGACGTCGAACGCTTCCCATTCGGTGAGCTCGGACCACAACGTGTAGTAGCGCTCGACGACGTGGTCGCTGGTGGCGATCGGGTCGACGGTGTCGTCGAGATAGCCGGCCGCCGCCAAGTCCATCATCTCTCCCGCGATGTTCACCCGGGCGATCTCGATGTCGTGATCGCGCTGCCCCTTGCTCAGGCGGTTGTGCAGATCGCCGGTCTCGGCGTCGACCAGGTACGCGGCGAACGCTCCAGCGTCACGACGGAACAGCGTGTTGGAGAGCGAGCAGTCGCCCCAGTAGAAACCGAGCAGGTGGAGCCGGGCTATCAACACGACGAGCGCGTCGATCAGCCGCTCGACGGTCTCTCTGCGCATCATGCGCGCGAACAGCGCCCTATAGGGCAAGGAGAACTGCAGATGCCTGGTGACCAGGATCGAGTCGAGCGGTTCGCCGTTCGGGGCTTCGCGGCCGCTGATGACACCCACCGCCTGCACTGACGGGACGTCCAACCGCTCCAGATCGCGCAATAGCCGGTACTCCCGGTCGGCGAAGGACTGCACGACCTCTTTGAGTGCGTAGACGCGTCCGCCGAGGCGGGTGAATCGGACGACGTGCCGCGAGATGCCACGGGGCAGGGCGACCAGGTACCACTCGGGCCACTCTTCGAGAGGCATGTCCCACGGCAGGTCGAGAAGAGCCTGTTGCTCGTGCGGCGTGGCGAGGATTCGCAGTTCCATAGGGCCTTATTGTCCCCGACAAAGAAGCGGCGGGTGGCCGGAAGGCCACCCGCCGCTTCTTGAACGGTACGTGTCAGGACTCGATACGCTCGCCGGTCTTGACGGAGAAGAAGTGCGATTCGCCGTCCTTGACCGTGAACGTGACCTTCTCACCCTTGTGCGGGGCCATCCGCGGCTCGACACGGGCGATCACTGTGTCGCTGCGCATCCGGTCACTCTGCTCCTCGGCCTTCGGGCCCGCCGGGTGGCCGTAGACGTAGGCCTCGGAGCCGAGCTCCTCGACGAGGTCGACCGTCACCGGGATGCCGCCGACGTCCTCGCTGGAGACCGGCACCAAGGACTCGGGGCGGAAGCCGACCGTGACGGTGTCGGAGCCTTCTGCCTTGACAGCGCTGGAGACCGCTGGCGGAAGGTGAACGTCCGCTTCTCCCAGCTGCGCGCGGTCCCCTTCAACAAGGTCGAACGTCGCGATGTTCATGGCGGGCGAGCCGATGAAGCCGGCGACGAAGACGTTGGCCGGCTTGTCGTACAACTTCAGCGGTGTGTCGACCTGCTGGAGATGTCCGTCCTTGAGCACGCAGACCCGATCGCCCATCGTCATGGCCTCGATCTGGTCGTGCGTGACGTAGACGGTGGTGATGCCCAGGCGGCGCTGCAGCGACGCGATCTGGGTGCGGGTGGAGACACGGAGCTTCGCGTCCAGGTTGGACAGCGGCTCATCCATGAGGAACACCTGCGGCTCACGGACGATGGCGCGGCCCATGGCGACACGCTGGCGCTGACCACCGGAGAGCGCCTTCGGCTTGCGGTCCAGGTACTCGACGAGGTCGAGCAGCTTGGCGGCCTCCATCACCCGCTGCTGAATATCGGCCTTCGGGACGCCCGCGATCTTCAGCGCGAAGCCCATGTTCGCCGCGACGGTCATGTGCGGGTAGAGAGCGTAGTTCTGGAACACCATGGCGATGTCCCGGTCTTTGGGAGGCATGTGGGTCACATCGCGGTCACCGATGCGGATGGAGCCGCCGTCGACCTCTTCCAGCCCGGCGAGCATCCGGAGGCTGGTGGACTTTCCACATCCCGATGGTCCGACGAGGACCAGAAACTCGCCGTCCTCGATCTGAAGGTCGAGGCTGTCGACGGCGGGTGCGTCCTGGCCGGGGTATACCCGGCTTGCCTTGTCATAAGTGACAGTGGCCATGGTGCTGCTTCCCTTCACCGGCAGGTACGTGCCGGACGATCCGTAGTGAAGTGGACGGATATGAAATTGTCCCCCGGGGTTCCCGGGGGTGTCTTAAGACAATACACAGTGCGGGTGAGTCACGTCACGTAGCGTCCGACGATGAGACTGTTGTCACACGCCGCAGGAGCTGCCGGTCCCGGGCCCGGTCCGCATGGCGGGCACGTGAATGGGTAATAGGGGCACCAGCGACATTCCAGGCGGCCAGTTTGGCCGAAAGGGTTTCGCGAACGACGGGAACGCCGTACGGTGCAGTTGCACGAGGTGTACTCCGCGTCTATCAGGAGGCTCCCCATGCACGTGTCCGACCTGCTTCGTATCAAGGGCAGCTCCGTTGTCACGGTCCGCCCTGACGATGACGTCCGCGCCCTGCTCGCGTTGCTGGCTGAGCATCATATCGGCGCCGTCGTCGTGTCCGCGGACGGAGCGGCGATCGACGGCATCGTCTCCGAGCGCGACGTCGCCCGAGCGCTGAACCGCCAGGGTGCCGCCGTACTGTCACATGAGGTGTCCTCCATCATGACGGCTGAGGTGCGCAGCTGTGCACCGGACACACATCTGGACGAGCTGTCCCAGGTGATGACCGAGGGCCGGTTCCGGCACGTCCCGGTGGTCATGGACGGGCGGATGGTCGGCATCGTCAGCATCGGCGACGTCGTGAAGAGCCGCATGACCGAGCTCGAGGTGGAACGGGACTCTCTGTCGTCCTACATCAGGACCGCCTCGACCTGACCTTTCGACCGTCGCGGATGCTGCCATGTGAGTCCACACGGGGCAGCCAGCCGGTGTCCACAGCCGGGCACGGTGGACAATGACTACTGATGTCGATGTCGTGCCGAGCCTGGGTCGTATGGGGTGTCGGGCTCGTCGCCTACATCGTCGCCGTCCTGCACCGCACCTCCTTCGGCGTTGCGGGGCTCGATGCCTCGGCCCGGTTCGACACCTCCGCGAGCCTGCTCGCGTCGTTCGTCGTCGTGCAGCTTCTGGTCTATGCGGGTCTGCAGGTCCCGATCGGCGTGCTGATCGATCAGATCGGCCCGCGCCGGCTGCTGATCATCGGCGCTGTGGTGATGGCGCTCGGCCAGGCCGTGCTGGCCATGGCGACGTCGGTTCCGGCTGCCGGCTGCGGACGAGTGCTGGTGGGCGCCGGGGACGCCATGACGTTCGTCAGCGTGCTGCGCCTCGCCGCCTCCTGGTTCCCGCCCGGGCGGGTTCCGTTGCTCACACAGCTCACCGGATTGATCGGTCAGCTGGGGCAGGTGCTGTCGGCGGTGCCGTTCGTCGCCGTGCTGCATCGGTTCGGGTGGACGCCGGCGTTCGTGTCCGCGGCAGCGATGAGCGTGTTGGTGGCCGTGCTCGCCGTCGCGGCGGTCCGTGATTCGCCGGACAGCAGGGCACGCCCGATCCAAGGCAATATGTGGCGGGGCGTCGGCCATGACCTCGTCACTGTGTGGCGGCATCCCGGGACCCGGCTCGGGTTGTGGGCGCATTTCTCCACCGGCTTCGCCGGCATTGTGTTCGCGATGATGTGGGGCTTCCCGTTCCTGGTGGCGGGGCAGGGTCTCTCCCAGGGCGCTGCCGGCTCGCTGCTCACGGTGATGGTGTTCGCCGGCGCGGTAGCGGCACCGGTCCTGGGTGTGCTGGTGCAGCGGCATCCGATGAGGCGGTCATGGTTGGTGCTGGGTGTGGTGATCGCGAACGCGGCGGCGTGGACCGCGGTGCTCGTGTGGCCCGGACCCGCCCCGGTGTGGCTGCTCGTTCTCCTGGTGATGTCCTTGGCCCTCAGCGGCCCGGGATCCATGGTCGGGTTCGACTTCGCCCGGACATTCAATCCGCCGAACAAACTCGGCACGGCGACCGGGATCGTCAACGTCGGTGGCTTCACCGCCGCGCTGTTGACGATCCTGGCCATCGGAATGGTGATCGACGTGCGATCGGGAGGCTCGAGCACCTACGAGCTGGACGACTTCCGCGTCGCGCTCTGCGTGCACTACGCCATCTGGCTGATCGGGCTGATCGGCATTCTCCGTACTCGCCGGATGCTGCGGCAGCGGATGGCTGAGCACGGCGTAGTGGTTCCGCCGATCCGAGAGGTGGTGGCCCGCAGACTCCGCCACCGCCGGCAGTCGGCGCGCTGAGACAACGTCCCGCCTCGGTCAGACCTCGACGTCGACGCAGGCGCGCTCGGTCACCACGGTCTTCACGTAAGCGACAGCCTCGAGGTGTGCGGGGTGGTCCTGGTAGTCCTGCAGCGCCTCGGCCGAGTCGTGTTCGGAGATCAACACCACGTCCCAGTTGCTCTGGGCGACTCCGAGGTCCGCGCCCACCCAGAGGTTGCGTAGACCGGGCACCAGACCGACGAGCGGCTCGAGTCGGCGGCGCATCTCGTCGAGCGTTCCGGTGCGGTCGGAGCGGGCCTGGTCTGTGAGCGTCCAGCTGACGACGTGACGGATCATGCGAAACCTCTCTGGAACGAAACAGAGTCGGACGAGCCACCAACAGTAGCGGCACATCTCACGTTCGACGTGGAACGGTCGCCGACAGGGCCCTGAAACGCATCCATGGGGTGGGCGTGGCCTTGTGTTATGTGATCGTGAAAGCGTTAAACGGGTCTTCGGATCTCAGCGGGGAGGCCATCCTTCGGGGTGGCCTTCTTTGTGTGTGGCGGTGGGCTGATGGGGACGAAGGTGCCG
>NZ_ML142875.1:65386-70548 GCF_004138495.1 Phytoactinopolyspora endophytica | reverse complement strand
CCCGCGTCAACGACCACACCAACGGCTTCAACATCAACCGCTGCACCACAAACCGGGGAACCGCCAGCACCCGCGACGTGAAACGCCGATAGCGTTTCTGCTGTGACGTCAGACGCGGGGCAATCTTCATGCTCATCGAGCCTCCTCGCCCCCGGGCTTCGGGCCCTTCCGCTTCGACGTGATCTTTCCCGAGATGGCGCGGACCGCACCCCTCGGCAGGTGATGGACGCACCACATCAATCCGCGATATCTCATGGTGGGGATTGAGATTACCTTGCCGCGCCCGGCGTCCTTGAGAGCTGTGGCCACCACCTGATCGCTATCCACCCACAGCCATGAGGGAATCGACGACGTGCTGAGCCCGGCACGTTGATGGAATTCCGTGCGGACCCATCCGGGGCAGAGCGCCGTCACCTGAACCCCGGAGCCTCGAAGCTCGACGGAGAGGCTTTCGCTGTACGCCGTGACCCATGCTTTGACGGCCGAGTAACCGCCCAGGGCCATGAACCCCGCGGTACTCGACACATTGATGATCATGCCAACTCCCCGCGACGTCATGGCCTTTGCGGCAACTCCGCCGAGGACCAGGACAGCCCGGCACATCACCTCGATCGCCTTCTCATGCTCAACGCCGTCCTCGGATGCGAGCGGCTGATGGATCCCGAACCCGGCGTTGTTCACCAGCACCTCGACGGGCCGTTCACCGGCCGAGAGCCGCTGCGCGACCCTGGCGACGTCGCTTCGGTCGGACAGGTCGGCTCGCATGGCCTCCACGTGCCTCCCAGTCGCCGCCGTTATGCTCTCCGCCGTTTCATCGAGCCGCCGGGCGTCACGTGCGACCAAGACAATATCGTAACCCTGCCGCGCGAGGTGCTGTGCGAATGTGAGACCGATGCCGGACGTAGCGCCGGTGATGAGAGCCGTGGCCATCGCAGCACCATACGACACCGCCCGTGCCGGGCCCGGCGGCGCGGGCGGTCCTCATGCCGGTCCGCGTCTCGCTTGTCACGAGCGAACGTCCGTTTTAACGTGCGAGTATGCCCCGGGTCTCACAGCAGCATCGCGACCAACGCCGTCACCAGATCCTCGACGCCGCACGACGTTGCTTTGTCCGGGAGGGGTTCCACCAGACATCGATGGCCGACATCTTCTCCGAGGCTGAGTTGTCGGCCGGCGCCGTCTACGGCCACTTCAACAGCAAGCACGACATCATCGGCGCGATTGCGGAGGAGGTCATCGGACAGATCTTCCAGGTGCTCGAACCGATCTTCACCCAGAGCCCGCCCCCACGCCTGGACGAAGCGGTGCGCCAGGGCCTCACCGCCACGGACGAGTTCGCCTTCGGCGACCAGGGGTACGCATACCTGGCGCCTCAGGTCTGGGCGGAGGCATTGCGCGACCCATCGCTCGCCGAGATCATCCAGGTCCGCTACCGCGCCATCCATGGCCTGGTCTCGCAGCTGGTCGTCGCCGAACAGGACATGGGGCGCACAACGTCCGAGGGCGATCCGGACGAGGTCGCCAAGGTCCTGCTCAGCGTGCTCATGGGCTATATCCTGCAACGCCTTCTGATCGGCGACGTCGGCCCGGCCTCGTACGCGGCCGGCCTCGGCGCGCTCACCCAGCACGGCTGATCTCGGCCGGAGCGGACCCGTCACTCGCTCCCGGCACGGGCGGCGATATTCTGTGCTAAGCCGCATTTGCGCACCGCATTCATGTATGGCAAGTTAAGAGAACGAAGGTTCGTTTTGGTCCTCGGCCTTGTTCATTGGGGGTGGCGACGGTGGCGGGAAGCGCGATCGTAAACTACGCGTGTGCATGGCTGGACATAGTTTCGCCCGGAGGTCATTCATGCCCATGAGGCGTGGCGAGCGGGTGGAGATCGTTCCGGCCTCACCGTTCGATGTCCGCGAGTTCGCGCGCAGTGCAGTGGGTTCCCACCGCGACGAGCTCCGGCTCACCGAGTATGACGAGTCGCCCTTGAGCCGCGAGACGCTGCGCTGTCTGCGCTACATCCGGGACGTCGAACGCTCGACCATGCGGTACCTGCGGCGCGTACTCGTCACACCGACGCATAAAGACGCGTACGTGACCGCGTTCCTCACCACCTGGGCGTACGAGAAGTACTGGATCGCCGACGCGCTCGACGCCGTCATCGAACGGCACGGATACCCTATCCAGGCGTCCCGGTCCCGGCCGGCCAATACCGCCGCCGCCTGGCGGCGTGCACAGGAGCGGTTCGCTCCCATCGGGCGCTCGATCGTCGACAACACGATCGGCGACGCCGTCATCGCTGTACATATGACCACCAGCACGATCGACGAGTGGATGACGCACGCCGCTTACGAGCGGATAGCGGAACTGGAGGAGCACAAGGAGCTGACCCGCACGGTGGAGAGGTTCCTTGACATCAAGTCCCGCCATCTGGCCTTCTTCATCGCGCAGAGCCGAAATCGCCTCCGCCGCTCGCGGCTCGCCCGTCGCCTGGCCCGCACCCGGCTGCGCCGGTCGCTATGGCCGTTGAGCGTCGAGGATGAGCCCATAGCGGAGGAGTCGTTCTTCTTCGGCCGCATCTTCGCTTCGGCGCCGTCGCTGATCGAGGAGATAGACCGGCGCGTCCAGGCTCTGCCAGGCTTGGGAAGACTTACGCTCGTCCATGCCACGGTGGCAGCGAGGAGACATATATGACGCGGAGTGACATGACGGGCAGTGATATGAGCGGACCATGGGACCATCTGTCGGGCACGCACATCCTGTTGACCGGGGCGACCGGATTCGTCGGGCAGGCCGTGCTGGAGCGGCTGTTGTCTTCGCATCCGGACTGCCGGGTATCGGTCATCATCCGGCCGAAGGGAAACCTCTCCGCGGAGGATCGGCTGGCCAGGCTGCTCCGCAAACCCGTCTTCCGGCCTTGGCGGCGCGCCGTGGGTGCGTCCGAGGCGGACCGGCTCGTCGACGAGCGGGTCAACGTCATCTCCGGCGACCTCGGCACGATCGAGAATCTCCCGTCGGATCTGGACACCGTCATCCACGGCGCCTCGACCGTCAAGTTCGACTCCCCTATCGATGAGGCGTTCGACACAAACGTCGGAGGAGCGCTCGGCCTGTACGGCGCGCTGCAGGCCGCCGGAGCGACGCCGCACGTGATCCACGTCTCCACCGCCTACGTCGGAGGGCTGCGCAAGGGCATCACGCCCGAGCGATCGCTCAGCCACAACGTCGACTGGCGAACCGAGGCCGAGGCCGCTCGCACCGCGCGCGCCCGCATCGACTTCACCTCCCGGCAGCCGGAGGTCCTGCGCCGGCTACTGGACCAGGCTCGAGCCGAGCATGGCAAGGTCGGACCGCAGGCCGTCACCGACGCGGCCGAGGTCGCGCGGCGGGAGTGGGTCAACGAACGGCTGGTCGAGCAGGGCGGACTGCGTGCGCAGAGTCTGGGCTGGACGGACTCCTACACGTTCACCAAAGCCCTGGCCGAACGCGCCGCCGAGGATCTGTGGTTCGGGCAGGGTCAGCGGCTGTCGGTACTGCGGCCGACCATCATCGAAAGCGCCCTGCGGCACCCGTATCCAGGATGGATCGACGGCTTCAAGGTCGCCGATCCACTGATCCTGGCTTACGGCCGGGGCCAGCTTCCCGATTTCCCCGCGCTCCCCGACAGCGTCCTCGACATCATCCCGGTGGACTTCGTCGTCAACGCGATCGTGGCCGCCGCGGCGATGCCGCCCTCGGCCGAGGAGACCGCGGCACGCTACTTCCATATCGGGTCCGGCGCGAGCAACCCGCTCGCGTTTCACCAGATGTACCAGAACGTCCACGAGTTCTTCCTGCGCACCCCGCTGCCGAAGGACGACGGCCATGTCCAGGTGCCGACCTGGCGGCTGCCGGGCGACCGGCGCCTCGACCGGTCGATGCGGCAGCGCGAGACCCTCGTGACCACGGCCGACTGGCTTCTTTCCCGCCTTCCGATGACGACGCGTTCACGCACCTGGGCGGACCAGGTGCACTCTCTGCAGCGCGACCTGCAGTCGCTGCGCAAGCTCACCGACCTCTACCGGCCGTACGTGCAGACGGAGATCGTCTTCGACGACGCCCGTCTCCGCGAGCTGCACCACGCCCTCCCGGAGCAGGACCGCACCGACCGAGGGTTCGACGTGACCGAGATCGACTGGCGGACGTACCTGCAGGAGGTGCACTTCCCCGCGATCACCGAGCTGAGTCGCGCCTACGCGCAACGGCCGGCCTCGACGTCCCGGCCCGCGCGGATGCTGTCCGTACGTTCGGACGCGGTGGCCGTGTTCGACCTGGAAGGAACGGTTCTCGACTGGAACCTGATCGAGCAGTACCTCTGGCTGTACCGCGCGATCACACCGGTGGCGAGCTGGCCGCGTGAGCTGGGCAGCCTGACCATGTCGCTGCCTGGATATCTCCGCAGCGAGCTGCGCGACCGCGGTGAGTTCATCCGCGCCTTCACCCGCCGCTACGCGGGCCTGCCCGCCGACGAGATCCGGCGACAGGCGAACACCGCGTTCGGCCGGGCGATCCGCCAGCGGATCCATCCCGACGCGATCGCCCGGGCAGCGGCACATAGAGCCGCCGGACATCACACCGTTCTCGTCACGGGTTCGATCGACATGCTCGTCGAACCCATCGCACACCTGTTCGACGATGTCGTCGCCGGGCGCATGCACGAGCGCGACGGCGTGCTCACCGGCTACCTCGATGCGCCCCCGTTGGTGGACGAGGCTCGCGGCGCCTGGCTCACCCAGTACGCCGACCACCATGGCATTGACCTGCGGCACTCCTACGGCTACGGGGACAGCCACGCCGACGTCGCGTGGCTGCAACTGGTCGGCCATCCGACGGCGGTGAACCCCGACAGCAAGCTGTACCGGCACGCCCGCAAGCAGGGATGGACCGTCGCCGACTGGAGACGGACCTCGACGGCCGACGACGACCCGTCCGGGAACGGATCCGCCGGCCTGCCGCAGCCGGGCGGGTCCCGCACCGGCTCTCACACCGAGCCGAGCGACAGGACTTCGCATGGCCTTTGATATCGACCGTTTCACCAGGACGTCGCAAGGCGTGCAGTGGCAGGACCTATCCTTCGAGGACTTCCAGGACAATCCCCTACCGCCGCAGACGCTGCGCAGCCTGCGGTA
>NZ_ML142875.1:54426-65336 GCF_004138495.1 Phytoactinopolyspora endophytica | reverse complement strand
CGAGTACCACACTGTCTGTTACCTCCGGGACCTACTCGTCACGCCGTCGCACAAAGAGAGCGACGTGGCGGCCTTCATGACGATGTGGAACCGAGAGGAGTTCTGGCACGGTGAGGCGCTCGCGCACGTGCTGGCGATGCACAACATCACCGTCGACTTCGACGAGCTGAAGGCGAGGCGCCTGAAGGTCGGCTGGAAGGACCGCCTCGATCCGGTCAAGCAGTCCTTGCTGGGCAACATCATCGGTACCGACTTCATCGCCGTACACATGATCTGGGGCGCGGTCAACGAGTGGTCGGCGACGGCGGCGTACACCCGCCTCGCTGAGCTCGAGGGTCATCCGGCCCTGGCCGAGCTTCTGCGCCGGATCGCCAAGCAGGAGACCCGGCACGTCGCGTTCTACGCGACCCAGGCCCGCAAGCGCTTGGAGAGCAGCAAGAAGGCCCGTGTGCTCGCCCGGTTCGCGCTGCGCAAGGCGTGGGCACCGGTCGGATCCGGAGTGCTGCCCGAGGACGAGGTGGTGCACGTCATGAGCCACCTCTTCAGTGGGTCGGACGGCCTGGAGGAGATCCGCAAGATCGATACCCACATCGCCCGCATGCCCGGACTCGACGGCCTGACCATCGTCGAGGATGCCATGCGCACCCGTGGTATCGCCGCCTAGGTGTCACCTGGCCACACGTGCGTGACACGCGAGTGTCACGTCGGGTTTGCGCACCATTCCATCTGAGCACTATCCAAGATCACGGCTGTCCGTTAGATTTGGACATTCACAAATCCCATATGTGGTCTCGTCGAAACCTTGGGGGTCTCTGTGACCGCGATCTCTCGGCTCCTCCGCCGCCTCCTCCGACCGTTCGGCACGTCTGTCACCCACGCACGCCACTCGTTTATCACCGCGCTGGGTATCGGCGCTCTCGCCGCCGTCATGCTCGGCACCTCCGTCCTGACCGCCCAGGCCACTCCCGATTCCGCTCCGTCGGCGCAGGCGGCCGAGCTTCCGCTCGGCAAGCAGAGGTTCGTCGTCTCTATCGGCGGGTTGCGTGCCTCCTCGACCGAGAACTGGGTCCGCCTCGGCCAGTACGAGTTCCATTCCGACGGCACCGTGACCGAGCAGCACTGGCATTGGAGCCAGCGAATACGCGTCAACCGCGTCGGCACCGGCTTCGTCGCCCGGGACTGCCCGACGCGGACGTGCGAGGTCCAGACTGCCGGCGGTTATCAATCCACAGCAGCGTCGTCGACGCTCAACGGTACCTACACGGTCGACGGCGACCGGCTGCGCGTCACCTGGAGCAACGGCCTGTGGGAAGACTGGGTTATCGAGTCGGCGGCCAACGGCGCACTGGCGACGCTCGCCTTCGCGGATGCGAACTTCACCGCCACCCACGGGTACGGATACGGCAGCAACGCGGCCTGGAACGACCGGGCATCCATGCAGACGATGGCCGCCGCGGACCACACCCAGTTCGAGCACTCGTACCGGCTGTGGAAGACCACGAGCAGCAACTCGGACCCGTTCATCGACAGCGGCGACGGCTCACCGTTCTGGGTCCAGGATTGGTCGGTCTGCAGCGGCGCCAGTTGCCTCGGCGCACGGACGTCCGGCGGCACGGCCGGGACCGACTACTACGTCTCCCCCGCCCGCAGCCCCATCGGACACCGCCGGGACACCATGTGGAGCTGGCGCCTGGCCAACGCCGACGGCCGCAATGAGTACTGCTACACGGGAAACTCCCACGTCAAGCCGATGATGCAGATCATCGATGACAACGGTGGCTTCCACGGCTGGGTCGGCGTCGAGGCGTCGCTCAACGAGACGGTCGCCGAACAGGGCCGCTACGCCGACGACATCGGTGTGTTCAGCATCTTCGGCTGAACACATAGGTCCTGCGCCACCGCTAGACCTTCAGCACGGTGCCGGTGTCTCGGCTGAATCCGCGTCGCCAGGCCAGCGAGACATACACCAGGGCGATAAGGACCGGGACCTCGATGAGCGGACCGACGACGCCGGACAGCGCCTGCCCTGAGGTCACGCCGAAGGCACCGATCGCCACCGCGATGGCCAGCTCGAAGTTGTTGCCCGCGGCAGTGAACGCCAGCGTGGCGGTGCGCTCGTATGCGAGGCCGATCGCCTTGCCCAGAGCGAACGTGCCGAACCACATCAGAATGAAGTACGCCAGCAGCGGTACGGCGATGCGTGCGACGTCGAGCGGCTGGTCGGTGATCTTCTCGCCCTGCAGAGCGAACAGCAGCACGATGGTGAACAGCAAGCCGTACAGCGCCCACGGCCCGATCTTCGGCAGCAGCCGCGACTCGTACCGCTGCCTTCCCAGCCTCTGTTCGCCGATGCGACGGGTGAGGTAGCCGGCCAGCAGCGGGATCCCCAGGAACACGACGACGTTCACGGCGATCTTCCACAACGGAACGCCGAGCTGCTCCCCTTCACCCAGATCCAGCCAGCCGGGCAGCAGGTCGAGATAGAACCAGGCCAGCAGGCCGAATGCGATCACCTGGAAGATCGAGTTCAGGGCGACGAGCACGGCCGCGGCCTCCCGGTCGCCGCAGGCCAGATCATTCCAGATGATCACCATGGCGATACATCGGGCGAGGCCGACGATGATCAGCCCGGTACGGTACTCCGGCAGGTCCGGCAGGAAGATCCACGCGAGTGCGAACATCACGGCCGGTCCCGCCAGCCAGTTGACGGCCAGCGAGGTGATGACCAGCTTCCGGTCGCGGGTGACGGTGTCCAGCTTGTCGTAGCGGACCTTCGCCAGCACCGGATACATCATGATGAGCAGGCCGAGCGCGATCGGCACGGAGATGCCGCCGATCTCCACGGCCGCCAGGGCGTCGCCCAGAGCCGGGACCAGCCTGCCCAGCCCGAGGCCGAGGGCCATGGCGGCCAGGATCCACACCGCGAGGAATCGGTCCAGGAGCGAGAGCTTGCCGATGACTCCGGCGCTCTGCGAGTCGGTCGTCGTGTCGCGGAGCTGGATCAAGCGGTCTTCTGGGTGAGCGAATCGATTGCTCTGTGCACATCGGCCAGCCGTACCGTGGTCGACCGCTCGGCGGTAGTGAGGCCCGCATCCACCAGATCGCGAATGACTTCGCTGGGCGTGATCCCACGCCGCTCCGCCTCAGTCAATAGCCGCTCAGTAAGGTCACGCGACATGCGAACAGAATGAACGACCGTGGCTTTGCGCGGCTGGGTGTCCACCTTGGCCGCGGACCAGTTGCGATCCTCCAACGCTGCATTGGCCTTGTCGAACGTGGTCATCGCTCTTCCTTCCTGATGATCCGAGTGATGCTGTCGATCTCGTCGTCATCGAGGTAACGGGCGCCTGTCACGGTGTACTCGTCGTCGAACTCGTCTTCCACCAATGCCACCGCGAGCCAGCCGCCGCTGCGGTCCTGACCGGCTATCTGCAGCGATGAACCGATATGCCGACGCACCGTGGGTGCGCCGTACAGAACGTCCAAGGCTGCTCCAGGTGCTATTCCGGCCCTGGCCAAGACGTCGTACGTCCGGTCGGTGAGCGTATAGACGTCCTCAGCCACACCACCAGTGTATGACAACTGTAAACACCGGGAAGCACAACACGGCGGTGTCGAGACCGCGCCGGCCACGCATCCCGGCGTCGCCGAGGCGAACCGGCTACAGGCAGACCTCGACGAGGGGCCGTGCATCGAGGCGGTCTGGAGAGAACTCCGAGGTCAGCTCGTCCCGTGGGACGCTTCGTCGCTGTGCCTGCCGTCGACGTGGAACCAGCGTCCGTGAACGCGGCGACGAGCGCGGGCCAATATCCGTCCAAGTTCAGCGGGTCGGCGGTGCTTCCGCCGCAAGTCCGGCATATGGATCATCGCGCTACACCCTTACGGTAGTGGCGGGCTCTCATACGGATGACCGGCCAGCGTCGGCTGCTACGCTCGCGGGATCCGGCCTTATGCCACTGTGACTCATATCCTGAGTATCGCCTCCGCGGGCCGAAGTCAAGGGCCAGGGCAACCTCGAGTTGCCACCGAGGCCGGCGCGACGCCCGAGGGCCGCCCATTCTGTTTCGTCCTGGTTCGAACGGGTATGCGCCTTCTCGTTCCGCCGCGCAAGCGGCATGAGCAGGGAGGCTCGCAATGGATACGTGGGTTTGGATCATCGTGCTGATCGTGGCGATCGTGGTCGTCGCCGCCGTCGTGTACATGCTGACGATGCGCAGGCGGTCCGCTCAACTCCAGAAGCGTTTCGGGCCTGAGTACGACCGGGCCGTCGAGTCGACACGTGAACGCAATGACGTGGAGAAGGAGCTACGCGATATCGCCGATCGCCGGGATCGTACCGTGATCACCCCGCTCTCCCCGGACGCACGACGCCAATACTCCGCACAGTGGCAAGCGATCCAGAACAGCTTCGTCGACCAACCTGTCTCGGCCGTTGCCGAGGCTGACGACCTCATCGTCTCCGTCATGGCCGAGCGTGGCTACCCGGTCGACGACTTCGTCGAGCGCACCGACATGGTCTCGGCCGACCATCCGGAGACCGTCAGCCATTACCGGGCGGCCAATGCGCTGCGGCGCAAAGGCACGGATGCTACGACCGAGGAGCTACGTGAGGCGTTCGTCCACTACCGTTTCCTCTTCGACCAGATGCTCGTCGACGACGGGGACCAGCCGGAGGGCGGCGGAGGGACGTCCTCGACGCACCGAGGAGACCGGCGTCACGACATCCGGTGACGCAGCCGGCCATCTCTCCGGACCACTCACCGGACCGCTCGCTAGCGGTGGGCGAGGTAGACCGTGTTGGTCGCGGCGTTCTCCTGTAGCGGGTTGCGGAAACTGACGATCTCGGCCTTCGCATCGGTGAAGACCCCCGACAATGTCTGGATGAACTCACCATCGGGAGGGTCGTTCGACCACAAGGCGAACACTCCTCCCGGATGGAGGCATCCGGCGAGCCGCTGAAGGCCGGCCGGCTCATAGAACTCCGCGTGGCTGGAGTGCAGCACATGGCGCGGCGAGTGGTCAATGTCCACGATCACCGCGTGAAACCGCCGGCCCGGCTGCGTTGGATCCAGACCCACGTCGGAGCGCAGCATCGCGAAGAAATCACCATGGGTGAGGTCACATCGTTCGTCCGACGTCAAAGCGGCGCCTGCGGGGATCAGGCCACGCTCGTGCCACTCGATCACCTCACCGAGCGCCTCGATCACGATCAGCGAGCGCACACCCGGAGTCTCCAGGACCGTCTGCGCGGTATAGCCGAGACCGAGACCACCGACGGCCACATCGAGACCTGGTCCCGCCATCCCCGCAAGAGCGAGGCGCACCATCTCGACCTCGGCCACCGTGAAGAGACTCGACATCAGAAAGTCATCGTCGAGCTTGATCTCATAGACCTCGGCATCGAAGGTGGGATCCCACCGACAGCGCAGGCTGATCTCGCCCCACGGCGTCGAACGCCAATCGAGCTCCTGAAAACGCGCACTCACCTGGTCCCCCACCTGATTCCGCCGGCGGGCAAACAGTAACAGCAACGAGGCCCACGCCCCGAAAGACGGCGAAGACCGGCGCGAGTCCTGTTGTCCCTGCCCGCATGGGGTAAAGGCGATGGCAGGAGGTGAGCGACCGTGCCCCAGCAACAATGGCGCAAGAAGGACGAACGCCAATACGAGCATGTCAAGTCGGGTTTGAAGAAGCGCGACTACGACGAGGACACAGCAGAGGAGATCGCCGCACGGACCGTGAACAAGGAGCGCGCCCGCTCCGGACGGTCTGATCGCGCCAGTCGGACGTCGACGGAGGACATCTCCTCTGGCCGGCGGGGAGGACTGCGCTCCGGGCAGGGACCGGGCGGTCGCACGAAGGCTCAGCTGTACGAAGAAGCGAAGAAGAAGAACATCAAAGGCCGGTCCAAGATGACCAAAGGTGAGCTGGCGAAGGCCGTCGGCCGCTGAGGCAACGTGTGTCTGCTTTAACGAGAACGTGTGCCTGCCGCCATCGGACTGGCGGTGCCGGCTACGAGCCTCGTCAGACGAGAAGCAGCGCTGCCTGCTCCACGTGCGCGACGAACGGGGATGTCATAGCCCGGACGAGCGCGCTGTAGTCGAGCCGGAAGGCGAGTTCGTCGCCCACCGACACGTCGTGGTCTCCGACGTCGACCACCAGATGGTCGCTGCTCATCCCCAGCGCCATGACCCCCGGCGGTGGCGTGAGCCCATCGGGGTCGACGTCCTGACGGCCGACCGCGAGGATCGCTTGGCGAATGGTTCCGGCACCGCCGCGGGGCGGCTGATCGCCGAACGCCGCCTGCGCGATGTCACCCCAGGGCTGCGCCGGCTTGAGCTTCGCCTCGATCACCTCGGCCACCAGCGTGAACGCGTCGGTGCGCAGGCCGTCGATCACACGTCTGTGCAGCGGTTCAGTACCGAGCAGGATCGACTCGCCCAGACGCAGTTCGTCAACTCTACCGACGTCGTCGGTGGCCAGCGCCCACTCGAGGTTGGCCGAGTTGCCGCCCGAGACCACCGACAGTGCGGCGCCGCGGGCCTTTTCCACCTGCCCGGCGAGCCGGGACAACTGGTCCATCTTGTGTTGATCGGGCACGACGCCGCACTGGCAGGCCAGGTTCGTGCCGAGCCCGGCAAGCTGCAGTCCAGGTTGCCTTCCGACGGTCCTGGCCATCTCGACGACGTCGGCGGCGGCCACACCCTCGCGCAGGTCGCCCAGCTCCACCATCAGCACCACGGAATGCGTGGTACGCCAACGGATCGCTGCCGATGAGAGCGCGTCGAGCACGGCCGCTTCGGTGTTGAGGCTCACGTCGGCATGACGCACGACGAGTTCCGTCTGGCTCAGCATCGGCGATCGGATCAGCGTCAGCGGTACGGCCACCTCAGCGGTGCGCAGCCGGGCGAGGTTCTCGACACGCGAATCCCCCAGCCCGGTGACGCCGCCTCGCACCATCGCTCCGGCAACCCCGGACGAGCCGAGGGCGGCCTTGGAGATCCCGGTCACCCGGATATGCCTAGGAGCCAGCCGGTCAACGAGGACGCGGGAGTTGTGCGTGATCGCAGCGAGGTTGATCTCCAGCCGGGGCGTGATCACCGCCCGCTCGCGACGAGCGACCCTTCGAGCTCGGGAAACGCAAGGAACACCATGTCGACGAGGCGGTCCAGTGGGCGGGTCAACGGGTCTGTGGCGGGCACGCCGATCTCCAGCTCGTGCTCGTCGATGGCGTCGTCGATCTCCTCATCGGACATGAACTCGTGGTTGATGGTGATACCGATCACCTTGGTGTCCGCGAACGCCTCGATCAACGCCACCTCGCTGGCGGCGGTGGGCATGGGCACCATCGGGAAATCGCCTAGCATCTTGCGCTTGGGCGCATGCTGCACGATGACGCCTGCCGGCCGGCTGCCGCGAAGGATGTGCGCGGACGTCAGGTAGGCGGGATGGCTGAGCGCTCCTTGGCCCTCCACCACGATCACGTCCGGGTCCTCCCCCTCGAAGGCCGCGACCACCTGATCCTCCACCTCACCCGAGCAGAACTGCGGGACCAGCGCGTCCAGCGCCACCCCGTATTTGCCGCCCTGGATGAGCGTCGTCTGTCCGGTGCCGACCATGACCGCGTTGACCCCGTGGGCGTTGAGCGCCCGAACCAGCAGCGTCGCCGTCGTTCGCTTGCCGATGGAGCCGTCGGTCCCCAGAACCGCGATGCGCGGGCAGGTCACGTCGAAGATCCGCCCGGAGAAGAGGTGCAGGTCCTTCTTCTCCTTGGGCCGCCGGATGTCGGTGATGGTCACGCCGGCCATGATCCGGGCAGCGACGAACTCGGCGTCGTCGTTCAGGAACTCGTGCAGACCGTTGATGATGTGCATGCCCCTGGCGATACCGTCGAGCAACACCACACGCTGGGCCGCGGACAGCAGGCCATCGGCTGGGGCGACGCCGCAGATCAGGTAGTCGGGAACCTGGCCGGCGTGGGCGATCGCTTCGCCCAGGTTCGCCAGCACCGGGATGCCGTTGACGACGCCGTCGAGGAACTCGCCCGCATCGGCTCCCGCCTGACGGCTGTCGATGACGCTGAGAACCTCGAACTTCTCAGAGTGGCGAACAAGTCCGTTGGCGGTCTTACCGTCCTGCTCCCCGAACTGGCCCTCGCAGTAGATGACGGCCGAGGACCCGGGCGGAAGCGCGGCGTCGTCCATCATCGGGGCGGGGCGAGGTTCGGCAAAGGCAGGCTCGTGAAACAGCGACATACAACTCCTCTGGATGGCCCAGAGGAGGCGACGGGATCGTGGCGGGGCCGGTTACGGCCCAACGGTCAACGAGGCGTCTTCCCTGAGTACCGGCAAAGTCGCCAGCTTTTTCTACCATACCACCGTAATCGGGAGTACTGAACCAAACGACACCGCGGCGACCCCGGTCCCGGCACGCCGGTGGACGTTTCAACGTCCTGTGGCGCCATCGATCAGTTCACGGAGAATGTCCGCGTGTCCGGCATGCCGACCGGTCTCCTCGATCATGTGCGTCAGTATCCATCGCCGCGAAGGAACCGACCCTCCCGCGCCGTAGCTGTCAGCCGGCTCGGCCAGGTCGCTCCACGCCGCAATGACCTCGTTCGCCCGGACGACGGTGTCGCGGTAGTCGGCCAGGATGCCGTCGGCGGTCTCATCAGGCCCCGGGCGGAACGTGTCCTGCCAGTTCCGGACGTGCCTGCCAAGAAAGGCTCGCCCCTCGACGTGGCTCAAGTGTTTGATCAGCCCGAGAAGACTGGTACCCGAGGGCACACCCGGAGCCCGCACCTCAGGCTCCGAGACACCGTCCACTTTGGCCGCCACGGAGGTGCGCAGATAGTCGAGAAACCCGACCAGAACGTCCTTCTCGGTGGCACCGGTGCTCGGCGGCGGAGCGTCTCGCCGTCGCCCAGCCGTCGTCCGGCCACGGGCTGCAGCCATGATGTTTCCTCCTTCACGTGGCGGCGACGTCACCTCACTGGAGTTCAGTCGGCGACTCGCCGGATCGGCAGTGCGCTGTCGACGACCATGGCGGTCCGGCCGACGTGGCACGATCCTGACCCGACGGACCACCGTCCGCACCAAAACTTGCGCTTTCGGCAAAGGCGCACCGGTGGTTATACGCGGGAGCGTGCGTGCTGCGAGACCACGTTCACTTGCACCACCACCCGAGAGACGGGACGCTCCGCCTGCATGTGTCGTCCGCCGGCCGAGCGCTCGTCCAGACGCTGCAGAAGAAGCTCACCAGCGCTCCTGCCCATCTGCTCGGCGTCAAAACTGACGAACGTGATGTCCCGGTTGAGAAGGCTGGCGTATTCGAGATCGTCGAAGGCCGCGAAACCGATGTGGTCACGGGGACCGATGGCGCGCAGGACGCCAAGCGCCAACCGGTTGTTCGCGGCGAAGATCGCTGTCGGAGGCGTGGAAAGCCGCAGCATGCGCGTGGCGGCCGCCTCGGCCGTGACAGTGTCGGTGCCAGAGCGGTCGACGTAATCGCTGGTGACGGGGACGCTCTGCTCATCGAGGGCGACGCAGTATCCGCGGTGCCGCTCGGCCCCGGTGTACGCGGCCGGCGGGGTGCCGATGAAGGCGACCCGTCTATGCCCCTCCTCCAACAGGCGACGTGTCACTTCCCGGGCACCGCCGAAGTCGTCCACGAGCACGCAGTCCGCATCGAGCGCGACGGGCGGCCGGCCGGCCAGGACCACCGGTGTTCCGCGCATCGCCTGCTCCTTCATGTGGCTGTGGTCATAGCTCGACGGCACGACGACGATGCCATCGACGCGCCGCTCGAGCAGGTTCTGGACCAGCTCTCTTTCGCGCTCGGGATCCTCTTCGGTGTTGCCCAGAATGACCCGCATGCCGCGCTTCTCGATCACCGCTTCCACGCCCAGGGCAAGGCGGGAATAGAAGGGGTTCGCGAAGTGCGTCACGACCACGCCGACCAGGTCGGAGCCGCGGCCGAGTTTGAGACTACGAGCGGAGTCATTGAGCCGGTATCCGAGCTCCTCGACCACCTCGAGCACTTTGGCTCGGGTCGCGGCGGAGACCCCACTCTCTCCCCGCATCGCTCGAGACACGGACATCGGACTGACGCCCGCTCGTCTGGCGACGTCACTGAGGGTTGGACGGCGGGACTGTCCCGGGGCTGAGGCCGTCACGCTTCTCCTCTCTCGCGGGTTGCGGTCTCAAAGCGGCCGATCGTCGCACGTGCGGCCGCGACGGCCCCAGCGAGCGCGCGCCCTTCGGTATCGGACTCCCAGACGATCAGTGGTCCGGTCGCCTCGTACCCCAGGCCGCGGCGCAGGGGCCCTTCGATGACGTCCCAGGAGCGGGATATGGAGCCGCCGACGACCACTGCCGTCGCGCCAAAGCGATCCAGGAAGGGACGTATCGTTCGTCCCAGGCCCATCATGGCGTCATCGAGTGTGCTCCGAGCCGCGGGCTCACCGCGGCGCGCGCGGTCCGCCACCTCTTTGACGCCGTCAACCGATCGGCCCGTCGCCGCACCGTACGCAGCGACGATGGCTCGCGTTGACACGACGTCCTCCAACGGGCGACCGGCACAGAACAGGAAGTGTGCACGTCCCCCCGGGATGACGTTCTCCGCCTCGGGGACGAGCCGGCCGTCGACGGCGAAAGAGCAGCCGATGCCGGTACCCAGAGTCAAGGCCATGCATCGGGCGTGGCCCTCGATCGAGCCTCCTGCCCAGGCGCCCAGGAGGAAGGCGTCGGCATCGTTGGTGAAGCGCACGTGCTCCGCCGGCACGCGCAGCCGCTCCGCCAGTCTTCCACGCATATCGACACCGTACAGCGAAGCGAACTTGCCCACGCCGTCGAACAAGGCGATGCCGCGGTCATAGTCGAACGGACCCGGCACGGCCAGACCCCAGGCGG
>NZ_ML142875.1:44458-54373 GCF_004138495.1 Phytoactinopolyspora endophytica | reverse complement strand
ACGTCGCCGGCGATGCTCTCGCCGACCGAGACCAGCGTCGTGATGATGCCGTCCCCACTCGCGTCGGGCTCGATGGGCCGGCGCCGGCGGGATCCCCCCACGATCCGGAGTCTGCCGGCATCGATGAGCGCTCCGGTGACATGGCCACCGCCCAGCTCGAGCGCCCCCGCGACCCTGGCCCCGGCCGGGGCGTCGGCGGTCGACGTGTCAGTGCCCATCAGTCCTCCCGAATGACGGACCGCACCACGCGGGTGGTCGTCACTCCCGTCCGCCGGACGGTGTAGCTGCCCACGCTCGCGGGGACGACCACCGTCTCAGCATAGGCGAGCTGGTGCGACGCGCCGTTATCCATCTCGATCGTCACCCCCTCACCCTGCACCACATTCAGGACGTGAAAGCCGTCGTCGGTACTCGTCCGCACCGGTGTCGGACCATCCAGCTGAAGCCTGCGGATCTCGAAGAACATCTGCGGCAGCGCACCGATCAGTTCGTCTCGCCAGTCCGGCCCACGACGCAGTTCGCGCGGACGCTGCACGAGGTCGCGGCCCACCGCATCGCCGGTGCGCTCCTGGTCAAGGTTCGTGAAGGCGTGATCGACGTGCACCGGACGCAGCGCCCCCATGGCGTCGGTACGCAGCCAGTCGTAGAGCCGCAGCGAGTACAGGTACGGAGTCGCGCTGATCTCCAGCACGACGTTGCCGGCTCCACTGCCGTGAGGCGTCCCCGCGGGGATGAGGAACAGCTGATGCTCATCCGCGGGGAAGGTCTGAACGTACTGTTCGATGTCGAACTCGGTGCCGTGATGCTCGGCGTGATGGGCCTGCTTGGCGAACACATCCACGTCGACGCCTTCCCGTAAGCCAAGGAACACACGGGATCCGGGCGAGTTCGACATCAGGTAATAGGTCTCGTGTTGCGTATAGGGCCAGCCGAAGACGCGGCGCATGTATTCGGGTTGCGGATGGCAGTGCACCGAGAGGTCGCTGCCGCCCTGCGTGTCGAGGTAGTCGAATCGGATGGGAAAGCTCGAGCCGAACGTGCGGTGCACACGAGCACCCAGGACGTCGACAGGGTGCCGGGAGACCAAGAGCTGCAGCGGGACCTCGGCTGACAGCCCGTCGTCACCCACGAGGATCCCGGACTCCGGCGCGATGAGCTCGTAGCCCAAGGCCGTGTTCGGTGCCTCGAGTTGCATACCGAGCCTCCGCTGGGCCCAATGGCCACCCCACGGCGTGGAATTGAACCAGGTCCGCGTCCGGAACGGACGGCGCGCGAGCTGGCCGAGCGTCGCGGTCAGGGTGTCATTGTCCAGATGGGCCGGGGCGGCCGGCTCCTGCATGTCCAACCACCGGTCTACTCCGTCCGCCACCGCGTCGCGGTGGCGGTCCAGCAGCGGCCAGTCGACGTAGAACAGGCGCCGGGTGGTGGGACGGGCATCCTCCGCGCCTTGGCCCAGGTTCGCACCGGAGCCCCTGGCAACAGCGCGCTCCGCATAACGCTTCGGCAGATCCGCGTACCAGAGCACATCATGTTGAGCGAAGGCGGCGCCAGGCCCGATGACCACTCGAACGTCGGCGACGTCGCCCTCCACGACGTCACTACCCACGACTCCCGCGGGATCCGGCCGGCGATCGAACAAGTCTGAGAGCTGCAGAGAGGGGATCGTCTCGAAGTCCGGGTCGTCCTTCAGCGCGATCGACGACGTCCGGGCGAGGATCGTGTCCCATGGCGCGAGCGCGTCGGACGTGCGAGCGAATGAGATGGACCGGCCGGACTCACGAACGGCGTCCCCAAGGCCACGGACCAGCTCGTCCCACGCCAGGATCACCGGGCCGTCGACGGCGAGAACGCACGGGACGTCTGGCAGAGCGGCCGCGGCCGCGGCCCAGCCACGCTCCACGCCTCCGCCAGCCGGCGCGTATGTCGCGCGAGGGTCGTACACGTGGCCAGGAGGACTCGACATATTCAGCTCCCTCTCGTGTCGATACGGCAACGATGGTATCGCTACCGTATCGCTAAACTCACCCTGCTTAGCACGCACCACCTTCGAATCGGCGTTTTACCTGGCTTTTTCCAATAACTTGATTTATGGGTCTTGTCGGATAGGTATAGGTAGCGCTAACGTCACTTCCCAAGTTTTATGCGTAGTCCAGGCGCCGAAGACGAGGCCCCGACGGAGGTCCGCATGTCAGCGACGACACGCTCCACCACGACGATCACCAGACGAACGGCCCTACGCATGGCCGGCGGCGTAGGAGCGGCAGCGATCTTGCCCGCATGCGCACGCGGGACTCTCACCAGGGCCGCACCCGGCGACGACGTGACGCTCAACAACGACAACCCGACCTGGGCACCAGGATTCGAGGCCGCCGGCGAGGTATTGCACGCCACGACCGGTCACGGTTTCGCGATTCGTGCCGTGCCCGACGTCAGCAGCTATCAACAGATCGTTCGCATGTCGGCGCAGACCGACTCGACGACCGACCTCGTCAAATGGTGGAACGGCTACCGGCTCCAGGACGTGGCGCGCGCCGAGATCTTCGCCGACCTGACGGCAGCCTGGGACCAGGCGGAGCGCAACGGCTGGGTCGACCCGTCGCTGCGTGACTCCTTCAGTTACGACGGCAGGCCGTACGCCATTCCGCTCTATCAGTCCTATTACGCCGTCTTCTACAGCCAGTCCGCCTACCAGCGCCTGGGACTGGAGGTTCCTCAGGACTGGGACGAGTTCATCGCCAACGCACAGGCACTCCGTGATGGCGGGGTGACGCCGATCGCGAGTGGCGGTGTGGACAGCTGGGAATCGCTGATCTGGTTCCAGCAACTCCTGATCGGTCTCGATCCGGATTTCTACGCGGCCCTGACAGACGGACAGGCCTCGTACACCGACGACACTGCGCAGGAGGCCATGGCGATCTGGGTCGACATGTACGAACAGGAGCTGTTCTCACCACCGGACACCCAAGTGACCGAGTTACCGGGGCGCTTCGCGGAAGGATCGGTGGGAATGAACCTCCACGGTGCATGGAACACCAACGCCTTTGTCCAGGCGGGCATGGACGAAGACACCTTCGGCCTGTTCCTGCTGCCGGCGGTCGCGTCGACAGCGCCGCACGCCGTCGTCACCGAGAGCGGGGCCCTCGCCGTGACCGTCAATGCGCACAAGAGGAGCGCGGCCATGGACGTGGCCGGCGCGTGGCTCGACACCGACGTCCAGCGGGCCTGGGTCGGGTTCCTGAGCGATCTGTCGGCGAACCCCGCCGCGCTCCCGCCGGTTCAGCCCGTGCGAGACCTGGCAACGCAGGTCGAGCAGACCTCCCCTGTCCTGGCGACGCGCTACTGGGAAGCGTCTCCACCCGTGCTGGTGGAAGGGAACGTGGAAGAGCTGAGCGCGTTCATGGCCGAGCCCACTCTGGCGATGGCACAGGCCACGCTGCGCCGAATGCAGGAGCGTGCCGAGGCCGAGTGGGACAGGTGGTTACTGTGACTGCCCTGAACGAAAGAGACTCCGCGCTCACCCGTCGTACGAAGCCGGCTCGCCCGGGACAGTCTCGACGGCCTCACGGCAGCCTCCTACTGTTCCTCTTTCCCGCCGTCGCCTTGGTCGGGGTCCTGCTCATACTGCCGTTTCTTTTCACCATCTATAGAAGCTTCTTCCGCGACAACGGGTTCAGCCGCAGCTGGGTGGGCCTGGAGAACTACACCACCCTTCTCACCGACGACATATTCGTCCGTTCGGTACTGAACACCGGGATGTGGACGGCGGGCACACTCCTGCTGCCCGTGCTTCTCGGACTCCTCATCGCCGTCGGTACCAACAGCGTGCGGTGGGGGCCCATCGCCCGATTCGCCATCGTCCTGCCCTACGCGCTTTCCGGGGCGGTCACCGCGCTCCTCTGGAACTTCATGCTGCAGACGGACGGCGCGACCAACGCCCTGTTGAGTGCGCTCGGGCTCTCGGCTCTGGAGCGCCCCTGGCTGCTCGAGTGGCCGATGAACACCATCGTGATGATCATCGCCACCACCTGGCAGGCCACCGGGGCCAGCATGATCCTGTTTCTTGTCGGTCTGCAGGCGATCCCCGCGGAGACGATCGAGGCCGGTCGCGTCGACGGCGCCGGAGGATTTCGTCTCTTCCGCAGCATCGTGCTACCCCAGCTGAGACCCATCAGCGTCGTCGTTGTGGGCATCTCACTGGTGAACAGCCTCAAGACGTTCGACATCGTCTGGCTGCTCACGCGCGGCGGGCCGGGAACCTCGTCCGAGACGCTCGCCCTGACGATGTATCGGCAGACCTTCACGCTCAGCCGCTACGGCTACGGCGCCGCGGTCGCGGTGATACTCACCGTGATCGTCCTTGTTGCTTCCTGGACTTACCTGCGGCGTCAGCTGCGGGCAAACTGAGAGGGGCTCGTGTGATGGCGAGACGCGTACGCGATGTGCTCCTGATCGGAATGGCGCTGCTATGGCTGATCCCGACCTACCTTGTCATAGTCAACGCCTCCACGGCGGCCGCCGACTACGCGGGGCCGCGCTGGTGGTTCAGCTCCTGGGGGTTCTTCGACAACCTCGCCACCGCCTTTGAAACGGCCGACATCGGGCGGGCGATGTGGAACAGCCTCCTCTACTCGACCGGCGCGGCGTTGATCGCGGTGTTCGTGGCCGCCCTGGCGTCCTTCGCCGTGGTGATCATGCCAGTCAAGCGACCGGCGATGTGGTTCTGGGCCATCTACACCGGCACCCTGCTGCCTCTTCAGGTGTTTCTGTCTCCACTTTTCAACGGCTACGCGAATACGACCCTCTATGACACCCAGTACGGCATGTTGCTGATCTACGCGGCGATCGCGATCCCCTTCGCCTTCTTCGTCATCCGCAACTACATGACGACCGCACCGCGGGAGATGATGGAGGCGGCCCAGCTCGACGGAGCGAGCTGGATCGCGATGTTCGTGCGGGTCCACCTCCCTCTCGCCCGGGGTGCCCTCCTCGCGGCCTTCCTGTTCCAGTTCCTCGCCACCTGGAACGACCTGCTCTTCGGCATCACCTTGTCGACGAGCCCGAACGTGCGGCCGCTCATGGCAGCCCTGGCGGAGTTGAACGGCCAATACGCCGGCCTCGGCCCGCCTGTGATCCTGGCAGCCGGCCTCGTGGCATCCGTCCCCACCGTCGTGCTGTTCCTCTCCTTCCAACGGTTCTTCGTCAACGCTCTCCGACTCACGCCCTAGGCCTGGTGTGTCGTGGTTTCGCCACGCCTCCGGCCGTCGTCCCGCCTACGCCCCTTCCCCGCCCTTGGCTCCTACAAGATTGGTGTTCAATGACAACCCGAGCCCTGGTTAAGGATCGACCCTGGTCCGCCGACAAAGCGCGCTCCGGACTCCTGCGCCTCGCCGTAGCCGCCGAGGCGGTCATGGGCGGACGCCACGTCCGGTTGATCCCCGAGCCGCTGCTGCGGCGCACCGATGACGGCCGCATGCTTCAGTCGGTGCGCCTCATGGTCGAAGGGGACAGCGAGATCGGGGACGTCGACGTCCGGACGTCGTCCGGCACGGCTCTGAGAACGGAGAAGATTCCAGGCCCGGCCGGCACCACTCGGCTTCTTCTGCCCGCAGTGACCTCGCCCACGCACGTCACGGTCGGGCTTGCTCAGCTGGCTGCCGACCAACAGCTCACCATCGAGTTGCGGCCGGTCCGGGAATGGTCGGTCCACCTCGTCCACCACTCGCATCTCGACATCGGTTACACCGATCCGCAGGGTACGGTGCTGGGCGAGCACGTCTCCTTCCTCGACTCCTGCCTCGACCTGACCCGTGCCACCCGCGACTGGCCCGAGCCGGCCCAGTTCCGGTGGGCGGTCGAGTCGCTGTGGTCCTTCGAGCAATGGATGAAGGCACGCCCGACCGAGCGCGTGGACGAGTTCCTCGAGCGGGTGCGGGACGGTCACATCGAGCTCACCGCGATGCCGTACAACCTGCACACCGATACCTGCTCCACCGACGAGCTCCACGAGCTCCTCCGCCTCGCCCGGCACGTGCGCCGACGGTACGGCGTCCACATGCCGGTGGCCATGCAGACCGACGTCCCCGGCGCTGTCGCCGGCCTTCCGGACGCGCTGGCTCAACTCGATGTCAGCTATCTCTCCGTGGCGCACAACTGGGCGGGCCGATCGGTACCACACCTCAACGGGGGTCAGAACCTGCCCCGTCTGTTCAGGTGGCGCTCCCCCGCCGGGAACAGCGTCCTCGTCTGGATGACGGACAGCCCGCACGGCCTGGCCTACATGGAGGGGCCGGTACTCGGGTTCTCGACCTCCTACGACATGGTCGACGACCTGTTGCCCGCATATCTCACCACGTTGTCCACGCGCCCCTACCCCTTTCCTCCGGGCATGTTCGGCTGGCACGGCCCGGAGGTCACGGATCGCGAGCCCTACCCGTGGGATGTGCTTCATCTGCGAGTCCAGGGTCACTTCAGCGACAACGCGCCGCCCCGCCTCATTCACTCCGACATCGTGCGGCGGTGGAACGAGACGTGGGTGTACCCACAACTGCGCCTGTCCACCAACGCGGACTTCTTCCGCGACGCAGAGGAACGCGTCGGGAGCCAGATCCCCACCTTCACCGGCGACTGGGGAGACTGGTGGGTCGAGGGTGTCGGTAGCGGCGCGCGGCCCCAGGCCATGACCCGACGGGCACAGGCCCTGGTCACGGATGCGCAGACGGTCAGCGGTATGTCCCAGATGTTCGCCGGGCAGGGAATGCCCGACGAGCACGAGCACTCGCGCCGCGTGTACTCCTCCATCTCACTGTTCAACGAGCACACCTGGGGCGCCTCCGATCCCTGGACCGACGGCGACTCCGGAAGCCACTCGGGCGAACAACAGTGGCACTGGAAGTACAACCGCGCGATCACGGCACACGACGACGCCGAGGTGTTCCTGGACCACGCCGCGGCCCGTTTCGGTGGCCATCTGTGCGAAGCCCACGACGCCGATGCCACTTACCACGCTGTCAACACGGCCGGTTTCACCCGCTCGTGCACAGTTTCGCTCTTCATCCGGGAGAGCAAGATCCCGCTCCACGAGCCGGTCACCGTGCGCGACTCCCGCACTGGTGCGGTGCTGTCCTGCGAAACGATCCAACAGACGAATCCCAACAACCGCGACGCCGGTCGCTTCCTCCGGGTGCACGTCCCAGCGATACCGCCCGTTGGATCGGTGAAACTCTCGGTACACAGGTCGGATTCTGACCGCACCGCGGCCGAGGTGGACCCGGACCCGACGCACGCCGAGGATCCGCTCGTGCTGGAGAATGAGCACCTACGGGTCCGGGTGGACCTGCAGCACAGCCGCGTGGCATCGATCGTGGACAAGGCGACCGGTCGCGACATCGTCGATCAGACGGCCGTCGTCGGCATGAACGGCTACGTCTACGACACGTACACCACGGCAGGTGGGTACAACCACCAGTCGAACAAGACGTCGGTCTCCGACGAGCTTGAGCTTCTCGGCAGCCGCACCCTGGCCAGACCGAGCGCCCTGCTGGAGCGCACCAGTACTCCCGTCGAGGAACGGCTGACCTACGAGTTCGCCGCCGACGGAGTTCGCTGGGCGAGGGTGACGCTCGTCCTCCCTCGCGACGCCGCCCGCCTGGAGGTGGAGAACCGGCTCTCCAAGCCAACGACGATGACGAAGGAGAGCGCCTACTTCGCCTTCCCGTTCGCCGTGTCCCAGCCGACGGTGCGCTACGAGATCACCGGAGGGGTGACCGGTCCCGGCCTGCCACACGTTCCAGGCGCACCTCAGCACATGCGGGCCGTGCGCGACTGGGTGTCCTTCGAGGACGGAGACATCACCGTCGCCTGGGTCACGAGGGACGCCCCACTGGTGCACCCGGAGGTCGTCGCCCTGCCGTACGCCCCCTTCCCGGACAGCATGTCGCCGCGCCAGCCGGCCACCGTCTACTCCTGGGTTCACAACAACATCTGGGACACGAACTTTCCCTCCCAGCAAGGGTTCGAGACCTCGTTCCGCTATGCCATCGGCGTACGACGAGCTGGCGAGAAGCTGTCCGCCTCCGCGCTCGCGATGAGGACCGCCATCGAGCTCACCAATCCGGTGATCGGCGTGCTCGCCACAGGTCGCGACGGTGACCCCGGCGTACTTGACCACACCGAGCGGTCGCTGCTCCAGCTGGACGACGACCGGGTCCGTCTCGTCTCGGTCACGACGGCCGAAGGCGCACCGGTCGAGGTAGGCGCAGACACGTCCTGCCTGGTCAAGCTCCAGTCCTACGCCGAGGAGCCGATCACGGTGAGGCTGCGTCCACAGTTACGGCTCATCGGCGCGGCGACCGCCACGTACCTGGGCGACCGCCTGGAGGATCTCGATGTGGCGGGCGACGGTATCGATGTGCCCCTAGCCCCACAGGGCACGGCGGCCGTCCTCCTCGACGTCGGCTGATCTGGTCACAGCTGCGACCTGCGCTCCGTGCCGTCCCGGCCGGATGTCATCCATCTCCCTGGCCTAGGCGTAGGGGTCGGTGACCTCACGGAGACGCGTGAGGATGCGCCGCAGTTGTGCCAACTGCTCTCTGCCGAGGTGTGCTTCCCATTCGGCCTCCACCTCGGCGACGGCGGCCTCAGCGATGGGGATGACCTTCTGTGCTTTCGCAGAGATGCGCACCAACCGCGCTCTCTTGTCGGTGGGATCGTCGACGCGCTCGATCCAGCCGCCTTTCTCGAGGTTGTCGACGAGAACGCCCGCGGTCTGCTTGGTAACCTGCGCCTGTTCGGCGAGGTCAGTCAGCCGGGTGCCGTTCGGGCCGATACGCTGCATGAGCTTCATCTGTGCCGTCGTGATCTCGTATCCCGCCTCGGTGACGGCGGCGAAGACACGGCTCTCCAGCGAACGGTATGGGATGTAGAGCAAGAGCCCGGTGTTCAGCTCGTCTGCCATGTACGTTGCCCCTTGACGTTGGTCAGCCTATCTGACTATCTTCTACTTAGTCAGATAGGCAGACCAAGTATAGTCGAACGCAGATGCGCCATCACTGGCGAGTTCAGCTTCAGCCGAGGGGGCGATATGGACCAGGATCAGCCCATTGGCCTGGAAGAGAGCTGGCTGGTCATCGAACAGGAACGGCGCAGCCTCGCCGAGCTGCTCGACTCTCTCACCGAGGAAGAGTGGCAGCTGCCATCACTGTGTGTGGACTGGCGGATCAAGGATGTCGCCGCGCACCTGGCATTGACGCCGCAGCCGATCGGCGCGTGGTCGACGCTGGTTCAGGCACTGTGTGCCCGCGGCAGCTTCAACCGATTCGTGCATGATGTGTCCGTACGGCACGCCGACCGCCCGGCCGCCGAGATCGTCGACGAGCTCAGGGTTCACGCCGCATCGCGCACTCTGCCGGCGCTCACGAACTACCGCAACATCCTCATGGACACCCTGGTCCACGGTCAGGACATCGCGATCCCGCTCGGCCGTGAACGCCCGATGCCACTACAGGCCGCCACCGCCAGTGCAACGCTGATCTGGCGGAAGGGTTGGCCATTCTGGGCACGGCGCAGGCTCGCCGGACTCCGGCTGGTCGCCAGCGACATCGACTGGACCGCCGGTTCCGGACCCGAGCTACGTGGCCCCATCAGTGCGCACCTGCTGCTGGTGACCGGCCGCACCGCGGCCGCACTCCCATACATCTCCGGCGACGGGCTCCCGTCGCTGACCACGCGTGCCTGAACAGTGGCGCGCCACCGTGGCCTCTCGGCTAGCCCGCGTCGAGACGGCTGCCTGGACCGCACTACCAGTGACTCGGGTTCGCCTACGGCTACCGGGCATTACGGCCAGTGGTGGACCGACAACGCCGCCTGTGTACTCGGTCCCGAGGTCGTTCCCTGGTGGTCTTTGGCGGAGCGGGCGCG
>NZ_ML142875.1:44047-44420 GCF_004138495.1 Phytoactinopolyspora endophytica | reverse complement strand
TGTACGCGCCCGCCACGCTTGTGACACAACCGTTCCTTAAGGATGCGGTCAGGGTGAGCCGTGCGACGATATCCGGATTGGTCACGTCTCCGGTGTTCGTCGAGCTCTGTCAGAAGGTTCCCGGAACCGACCTGGTGAGTCCGTGGGTGAGGTCAGTGACGACGACATTGCTCCATACCACTGTCATCGGCGGGCTACAGTTCGGCTGGAATGTAGCGGTCAAGGTGAGGGAGAAGTTCGCCTTGCCGTTCTGTACCGGGAACTGACCTTCGGCGGCGAAGGTCTCCTTGTTCTCGGCCCGTGGGTGTTTCCCACCTGGGTTGATGCACTGGGCGTCCGCGGTGACACGGACGTCTACCTGTTCCTCGTTACC
>NZ_ML142875.1:43583-44003 GCF_004138495.1 Phytoactinopolyspora endophytica | reverse complement strand
CCGGCAATCTTTCCGGACACGGTGAGGTTATCTCCCTCCCGAACGACGGAGATCTGACCGACGAAATGCGGGTTTCCCGCGACGGCCTGCGGCACGAACACTACCGACGCGATGAGCACGGCAGCGATAATGGCAAATAGGCGACGCATGACGCTCTCTCTTTCGAAGCTAGAATGTCAAAGGATTGTGCCGGACACACACGTCAAACCTCCACGTACGCGGAGGTCAAGCATAGGGCATATACGCGCACCTTACAGTAAGGAGGCGCGCGCGACCGCGGGAACAGGCTCATAAATCCCCCTCCCAAGATACGTTGATCAAACAACGATCCGGGCGATTCCCAGCCAGGTGCCTAAATGCTGGACCCGCTTTCCCGTCGTGACAACTACTTTGGGAATTTGAAGATACTGCATTTAGGCG
>NZ_ML142875.1:41310-43567 GCF_004138495.1 Phytoactinopolyspora endophytica | reverse complement strand
GACCTTGGTTAATGTGCGCGCAGTTATTGAAAAAGAACTACCGCGCGGAACAATCCGCACAATGGGCGCGGCAGCGCTGTGACTGGACCGGGAACAGAGACATTTGACTATCTCAGTCCTGCCACGCACGCTCCGAGTCCTGCATCCTGGGCGTTCTCACTGCGCCGATGGATGAACGCCCGGCTATGCGCCAGGGTTCTATGCAGCGTTACCTGCGCTGCGGCAGATGGCCACACCCACGCTGCCGGCAGCCAGGATGAACGCGCACACTGCGCTTGCGATGGCTCTCTTCGCCCTCAACATCGCGCCCCCTCGGATAGATGATCCGAACGACTGCAACATAGTCCCCTGGCTGGCCACGCACCAGACCTGGATAGGACCACATTTCCCCGGGTACGCCCCCGGTCTCTGCTGTATGACCTGCCATGTCGATCGGGCGAGGGCTCGACTCCGACGATCTCGGCGATGGTCGGATGGAGATCCAGCGTGTTGTACGTGAAGTGGTCGACGACCGCCCCACGGCGTGTGCCATTGTCGAGCAGCCACTCGCGTTCCTGGGTGCACTGCAAGCCGCACTCGGCACGACGGGAGGCCGACCAATGAGCACGAGAAGTCCTGGATCTCTGTACCGGGACCGTCGTCAGTCCATCCCTCATACGCGATCACATCGAGGTTCTCAATGCCGAGACCGGCGATCGTCAGCATGGCATCATGCGGCCTGCCATCGCTGGGGCTGGGTCCCGACGGCGAGGTGGCATCAACGGTACGTCCGGCTCTCGGAGGGTGTGACGTCGTACCTTACGATCACAGCGTGCGCGAGACGTTGCGGGTTGGCGCTTGCCAAACGACGGAGATCTTAGGCGACATCGGATCAGCGCTGGTGTGCATCGAAGACTTCGCGACGGACGCCGACACACGAGGCGTCGATCTGCTCCTGTTCGCGGAGTGCTTCCTGCAGGGCTATCTCGTCGAGGAACAGCACATGCGCAAGCACGCGCTCGATCTCGGCTCCCCCAGGTTCGGCACGATTCTGCGGCGGCTGGAACGGATCAAGCCGACGCTCGTGTTCGGTGTCATCGAGCAGGACGGCCAGAGGTACTTCAACACCGCGGTCGTCGTCACCCGCGGCCGGCTCATAGGCGCCTATCGCAAGACTCATCTTGTGCCTGGCGAGTCGTTATTCAACGACGGTGACACCTACCCCACCTTCGACCTGCAAGGCGTCAGGTTCGGCGTCAACATCTGCTACGACACTCAGTTCGCCGAAGCGTCGGCCCCGGTCGCAACCCAGGGCGCACAGCTTCTCCTCGTCCCAGCGCAGAACATGATGCGCCGGGCAGCCGCGATCCACTGGAAGGACCTGCACAACACCATCCGGGCCGAACGAGTGCGAGAGACCGGGATGTGGCTGGTGTCCGCAGACGTCACCGGCGAACGCGACGAACATCGCATCGGCCTCGGTCCCACCAGCATCATCAACCCGCAGGCTGAGGTTGTCGCGCAGGTACCGCTCATGACGACGGGCATGGTCATCGCCGACATCAGCTGACTCCCCACAAAGAATGTCACATCGTAGCCCGGAGATGGGCTTCCAGGGCGCTCGCTGTGAGTGCACGTCTGCAAGGGATCTGGCGGGGTCGCCGGTGAAAGTCGGTTGACACTCTCGCGTGCCGTGCCAGAGAGTACGTAGCGTGATTTGAGCCTGACGCCTGCTTGCTGCCGACATCCCTTCGTGTCGCAGCATGTCGCCTCCACCGATGAGCGGACGACCGATGGGTCGTCCCGCTGTATGGCCATCCCTGCAGGTGGCGTTCGGTATTCGCTCGAGATCGAGATCACACATATGGCTTCCAGCGTCATTCCTCAGTCTTGGGGTGCCCAGCTTCGCGATGTCGGCGGTGCCGTCGCGTTTGTCACGAAGCAGTCCTTTAAGTCGGATCCCTTGTCGGCCAGTGGCGTCGCGCTTCTTACGGTCATCTTGGCGCTTCTTCCCCCTGCCCAGGTCGTCGCTACCGCGGCCCTTATCGACGGGCTCCGCCTCGGCCAGGGCCTTGACGGCATGGTGTGGCCGTTGACCATGGTCGTCGTCGTGGTTGCGCTGTCCGGTCCCCTCTCAGCGGCCCGGACTGCCCTGGCCGAACGCTCGATGCTCAGCACGGAAGTCGACCTTCAATCGCGGCTGGCCGGCATCGTCGCCAACATGCCGCCCTCCCGGCTGGCCAACGCGAAGGTCGCCGCAGAAGTCGAAGGGCACAGC
>NZ_ML142875.1:36473-41297 GCF_004138495.1 Phytoactinopolyspora endophytica | reverse complement strand
CGGTCATCGACGTGGTGTCGCACGTATATGGCGACGCGATGGGCGCATTGGGCTCGATCGTTTCCGCCGTCATGGTGATTGCCACGCTCGCTACGATGAGCCCGACGACGGCGGTGCTGGTCCTGGCTGCTTCGGCGCCGGCGATCATCACGGGTAGGTATGTCAGCCAGGCCATTGCGCGAATGTGGCAGGTTCTCGGCGCGATCTACCAGCGCGACCGATACCTGCGCGACACCATGAGTCGCCAGCGGTCGATCACCGAGCTAGCCAGTCTCGGCACGACCCACCGACTCGGCCGAATGGTCTCGGCCCAGCAGGTCCACATCGCACAGACACGCGACATCCCGATCACCGTACGGCTGCGTGCACAAGTCGGCATCGGAGTCGCCGGCCTGATCCTCCTCGGGGCCGCGGTGGTCGCTGTGATCATCGATATGAGCTACGGACCCACTGCAATTGCCGGCGTCTACGGAGTCATCGCAGCAATGACGGCCACCGCCCAAGGCAGCCAGTCGGTGGCACGATTGCTGCACTTCCAGCCCCAGACAACGGCAGTCCGTCGCTTCTTTCGCGATGCCCCGCCAGCGTTCACGCAGAAAATCGCACCCAGCGCTGAGAATCTCGTCGTGTCCGACGTGACCCACTGCTACGACGGCCGTGATCACGCCGCCATCACGGGCGTCGGCCTCACCGCCGAACGCGGTGAGATGATCGCACTTGTTGGCGTCAACGGCGCCGGCAAGACGACCACGGTGAACGCTGTCCTGGGCCTCGTCGAGGCCTATGGCGGCACTGTCACCGTCGACGGGCGCAATCGCACCCAGATCGGCGAAGCGGCGTGGCTGGGACAGTTCGGACTGCTCACCCAGGAGTTCGGACGTTACGAGTTCACCGTCCGGGAGACGGTCGCGCTGGGGACCCCCGACGACTCGGTCGCCGACGAGGAGATCTGGGCCGCGCTCGACGCGGCACGCGCAGGTGAGTTCGTTCGCGCCATGCCTGACGGCCTGGACACGCAACTCGGAGAGCAGTGGGGCGGCGTGGGCATCTCCGGTGGACAATGGCAGCGTCTCGCCCTCGCGAGGATCTACCTCCGAAACGCGCCCATCTGGATCCTCGATGAGCCCACATCGGCTATCGACGCCGAAGCCGAGCAGGAAGTCTTCCAAGAACTCAGCCGCACCAAGTCTGAGCGGATCACGATTGTGGTCTCCCACCGCGCATGGACCCTTCGCGGCATGGACCACATCTACGTGCTCGACGACGGCACCGTCGTCGAGCACGGTACATACGAAGATCTCGTGCAGCGGCGCGGCCGGTTCTACGAGATGTTCGCAGCACAGGCCTGAGCAAACGGCCGTGCGAACCCGCGCTATAGGCGCCGGCCACGGTATTGACCAATGTGGCAAGGTGCGCGATGGTGGAACCAAGCCCCCCAGCCGTTCCGCTGAGCGCGTTTCCGCACCGCAGGGGGTTTGATCATGCGACGTATCATCAGCACGGCATCCGTCATCGGAGCACTCGCCGGAGCGTCGTTGACCGCAGCGGCGGCCGCCGAGCCCTTCCCCGACGTGATCGTCCTGCCAGGAGCGAGCTCGGCCGAAGGGATCTCTATCGGCAAGGGATCGCAGTTCTTCGCCGGGGACCTGTTTCAGGGCGACATCTATCAGGGCGATCTTCGATCGGGCGAGGCATCCCTCTTCATCGATGCCCCGGATGGCCGGCTGGCCGTGGGCATGAAGGCGGACGTCAGGCACGATCTGCTCTTCGTCGCCGGCGGTTTCACGGGCCAGGCATACGTCTACGACACACGCACGGGCGCGGATGTCGCCGCCCCGACGCTCGCCGATCCAGGGCAAGGGACGTTCATCAACGACGTCGCGCTATCCCGAGACGCGGCATGGTTCACCGACTCCGTCCAGCCCCAGCTCTACCGCGTTCCGATTGCACCTGACGGATCGGTGGGGTCACCGTCCACCCTGGTTCTCTCCGGACCCGCCGCACAGCTGTCCGGTGACTTCAACCTGAACGGGATCGCGGTCACACCTGATGGGAAGACACTGATCGTCGCCCACACCGAAGAATCGACCCTCTACACGGTCGATCCGGTCACGGGAGCAAGCGCGCCCATCTCCGGCGCGGATCTGCCCTTCGTCGACGGAATCCTCCTGGAGGCGGGCCGCCTCTGGGCTGTGCAGAACTTCCTCAACCAGGTGACCGAGCTGCGACTGAGCCCTGACCTGTCCTCGGCGACGGTCCAGGACGTCATCACCAGTCCGCATTTCCAGACACCGACGACCGTGGCTCGCCATGGCGACCGCCTGGCCCTGGTCAACGCCAAGTTCGACACCGGCCTCCCGCCAACCGCCGAACAGTACGAGGTCGTCCTCGTCGACCGATGACCTCACAGCTGCCAGAGCATGAGCCCAGGGTCGCAGGGTCCCCGGCCGCGGCCGCCCGCCGGCTCGACCACCTCGATACTCAGCGTGGAGGAGGTCAGTCCGGGCTGACGTCGACCAGCACGCCGATCTTGTCGATGCGGTGCTCGGGGTTACCAAACTCGTCGGACCAGTAGTTGCCCGCCGCATGATCTTCCGGCGTCGCACAGGTCGAGAGGGTAATCATCGCCTGGGTGGGTTCCACGCCGGGCTGGCCTGGCACGGCGGCCCGCTGAGCCGCCAGCGACTCCTCGGAGCGGAACGACGTCTCGCGGGTCTCGACGATCTCATAGACGTACCGCACACCATCGGCCGTCACCTCCACCAGGTCTGAGTTGTCGAGCTCCGGCAGGTCGAGGAAGGCCTGGGTCGATGACAACCGGTGGGCGGTGACCTGGTAGTTCCCGATCCCCCCTGGGCCGACGCCGCCGCGTGTACCGTACGGGCTCGCGGCCACACCACCGTCCTGGATATCCGTGCCCGGACCGTCGTCGGTCCATCCCTCGTACGCGATCACATCGAGGTTCTCGATGCCGATATCGGCGATGGTCAGCGTCGCGTCACGCGGCCTGCCATCGCTGGGGCTGGGTCCCGACGGCGTGGTGGCCTCCGTCGTCGGCGTCGGTGTGGCGCTGGGTGACGGCGGCGTCGGTGTGGCGCTGGGTGACGGCGACGCGGTCGGTCGCGCGGATGACGACGGAACGTCCGAATTCCCGGTCTCGGGCGGCGTCGTTGACGGCGAGGCCGCCGCAGGCGCCGAACTCACCTCGCCCCGCGAAGCTTCGGACGTGTCGAGCGCGCAGCTTGCCACCACCACAAGAATCAGCCCGGCGGCGAGCACACTCGATCGCATGCATCAACGGTACGTCCGACCCTGGCCACCGGGGTAACACCCGCCAGTGAAGCCAGCTGCCACGGGCGACTATACCCCGCGTGTATACGTTGCATGTATAGTTCGACCCATGAGCACCTCGACGACGCTGCTGGCTCTGCTTGAGCCCGGTCCGGCGTACGGATACACGTTGAAACAGAACTACGACCGCTGGTTCGCCCGTCGACGTCCGTTGGCCTTCGGGCAGGTGTACTCCACACTGGCCCGTCTCACCAAGAACGGGCTGGCGGATCAGATGGAGGTGGCGGCGGGCCACGGTCCGGACCGCCGTCTCTACCGCATCACCTCCCAAGGCGCGGGCGTGGTCGATGACTGGATCTTCGCCCCGGAGTCGCCGGAGGTCTTCGCGGCCAGCACGTTGCATGCCCGGGTCACGGTGGCGCTGCTATCCGGGCGGGACGCCGGCGATGTACTCGCCAGGCAGCGAGAAGCGCACCTGGAGCGGATGCGCACGCTGCAGGCCAGGCGGCGCCAGGCGACCGGCCCGGACCTGTTGGCGCTGACCTACGAGCTGGCGCATCTGGATGCGGACTTGCGATGGATCGAGGAGTCCGGTGCCCGGCTGGAAACGGTCCGCCGGCAGATCGAGAGCCAGTCGGCCGTCGCCGTCGGGCCGGACGGCGTGGGAGGCGACGATGCTTGAGGTGCTCGATGTTGGGTTGTCCTACGGTGCTACCACGGCCTTGCGTGACGTCAGCCTGAAGCTGGCAGCCGGGTCCCGCACGGCGCTGATGGGTCCGTCGGGATCGGGCAAATCGAGCCTGTTGCACTGCCTGGCCGGTGTGCTCGTACCCGACCGTGGGCACGTTGTCTTCGACGGCCAGGACCTGACCCGGCTCAGCGATCGAGAGCGCAGCCGTCGTCGCCTCGCCGGCATGGGGGTCGCCTTCCAGTTCGGCGATCTCGTGCCGGAGCTGACCGTCGTCGAGAACGTGATGCTGCCGCTGCAGCTGCTGGGTGCCAAGCGCGCCGCCGCCCGGGGCCGTGCACTCGCCCTCCTCGGCGAGCTCGGGATCGCCGAGGTCGCCGATGCCCGCACCGGCGCCGTCTCCGGCGGCCAGGCGCAGCGGGCGGCGGTCGCGCGGGCGCTGGTCCACGAGCCGCGTGTGGTGCTCGCCGACGAACCCACCGGCTCCCTGGACACCGTCAACGCCGAGGCGGTACTCGACGCGATGGTGGCGTTGAGCACCCGCATCGGCGCCACCTTGCTGGTCGTGACGCACGACAACCTGGTCGCCTCGCACCTCGACGACCTGATCGAGTTGCGCGACGGCTCGGTGGACCGCTCACACCGCCAGGTCGTCGGATGACGGCGCCCGTCGCGCTCGGCGCCCGGCTGGCGTGGGGCTCGCCGGGCGAGCGGTCCCGGTCGCTGTCCGTCCTGGCCACCAGCGCCGTCGGCACCTGGATTCTGCTGACCGTCTGGGCCGTCGCCGAGAACCGCATCGGCACCACCACCGCCTTCAGCGACCAGGAGGTCGGCCGCCTGCTGGC
>NZ_ML142875.1:35292-36422 GCF_004138495.1 Phytoactinopolyspora endophytica | reverse complement strand
CGTCGGCGCCGTCGCGTTGCCGGTGTTCGTGCTGGCCGCCACCGTCGGACGGCTGTCGGCACAGCTACGCGACCGCCGGCTGGCCAACCTGCGGCTTCTCGGGCTGTCCGCCGCCCAGACCCGGACGGTGGCGGCAGCCGAGGCCGGGCTGGTCGCCGCGGCGGGCACAGCACTCGGGGTCGTGCTGTCCTTCGCGCTCCGGCCGCTGCTCGCCTCGGTCAGCGTGGCCGGCGAGGCGTGGACCATGTCCGACCTCAGCCCACCACTACTGGCGTGGGCGGTCGTCGTCGTGGGCATGCCGGCGGTCACGACCGCTATCGCGGTGCTACCGCAACAGCTCGACATGCGGCACGCCCTCGAACGGGCCCGCAAAGCGGATGCACGGCGGCCGTCTGCGTGGCGCGCGGCGCCCTTGGCCGTCGGCATCGCCCTGTGCCTGCTGGCCCGGCGCGCCAACGACGACTTCATGGTGAGCAGCACCGAGGTTGCCATCGTGTTCGCCGGGCTCGGGCTGGTCGGGATCGGCATCGTGATGATCGTCCCTGTCTTCGTCCGCCTGCTTGCCGATCTGCTGTCGCGCGTCGCCACCGGGCCGACGGCCACGCTGACCGCGCGCCGGCTGCAGGCACAGCCCGCCGGCACAACGCGGGTCATCGCGGCTCTCATGGTCGGGCTGTTCCTGGTGGTCGGTGCCCGCTCGGTGATCGTCGCATTCGAGGAGACCCCGCAGTACGTCGGAGCCGCCGACCACATCGAGAACGGCCAGCGGGCCAGCGTCGCCGTGCCCACCGACCAGCTCGACGACACCAGGCAGCAGATCGACGCCATCCCGGGCGTATATGACACGTTCGCCTTTCCGGTCCTCACGGGAACCGTCGAGCTGCCGACGGGAACCACCGGTCACGAGACACTTTCGATCACCGCCCTGGTCGCCTCCTGCGACCAGCTCCGCCAGTTCGCGCCCGCCATCACCAGTTGCAGCGACGACGAGGCCTCCGCCCTGGTGCCGCAATGGGTCCACGACGACGTCTCCCCCGACACTGCGACCCTGCGCGCGGTGAACGCCGAGGAACAGACCGGCGACCCGATCGAGGTCGGCAACCCGATCGAGGTCGCGATCTCCGACCGCC
>NZ_ML142875.1:33593-35230 GCF_004138495.1 Phytoactinopolyspora endophytica | reverse complement strand
TCACCGGCGCCGAACGCGCCAACTCGCAGGACCACCAGAACTGGAACATCCGCCCACTGTGGGCCGACCTCCTGGTCCCGCCCGACACGCCCGGCGTCCAGGCACTGCTCGACCACACCGACACCAGCCTGGTCGTGCTCGCCAAACCCGGACGCGACCTCTACCAACGGCTCGACGCAATCGGACTGACCGCCAGAACCTGGGAGGACATCGATTACTACGACTTCGTCGCCGGCATGCGGGCCATCATCTGGACCCTGGCCACAGTCATCCTCTCAGTCGGGTTGCTGACCTTCGCGATCGCCGCGATCGACCGCGCCGTCGCCCGCCGACGCGAACTGACTTCATTGCGCCTGATCGGCACCCCGCCGGCGCTGCTGCGCCGTGCCCAATGGCTGGAGGCGGCCCTGCCTACCGGCCTGGGATGCCTCGCAGCCATCCTCAGTGGACTCTTCGCCGGCAGCACCTACCTGCAACTCGGCTCCGACATGGGAGATGCGCCATGGAACCAGGGCATGGTCTTGATGGGCGTCGCCGCGCTCGCCGCCGCGGTGATCGCCGGCCTCACCGTCCTCGGCACGTCCAGCAGACTTAGCCCTGAACACATCCACGTCGAGTGAGCCGGGAGACGAACTCCATGACGTGATGGCAGAAGTTTCATCGCCTCCCCAAACGGGGGCCTGTACACAAGGCGGCCCACGTCGCCGCCGCTACCATGCTCGGCATCATGGCCGCGGTACTCGTCCCGTTCATACTGTTGTATCGCGACCGGTGGCCCCCTCCCGACAGCCCTGTCGTCGTGCGTGAGCTAGGGCAGGATCCCGTTTTCGTCAAACGCCATGATCTCAGAGATGACGCGGCCGGTTGGGGTGCAGCTGCTCGGGTCCTGAGTTTCTGAACGGTCAGACGTCCGAGGGTGTCGCGCTCACACCTCTGTGTCCGGCAGTCCCCAGATGTCCCGCGTCAGCGCAAAGCCAGCGGGGTCGATGTAGGAACCGTCGTGCGCGATGCGGCTGTGCGCGTGGCCGAGGGTGTGCAGGCCGAACGCCGCCTGCAATGCGTTCCATTGCCCCTGGATGTCCAGGGTCTGGTTCACGGACTTCTTGGCCATCCTCAGCCCGGCGGTGGGACGGGCCGCGATACGCTCGGCGAGGGCCAAGGTGGCCCGCTCCAGGTCCTGGCGGCGCACGACGCGGCTGACCATGCCGACCTGCCTGGCCTCCTCCGCTGTCATGGTCTCCCCGGTGAACAGCAGCTCCTTGGCCTTGCGGGCACCGAGCTCCCAGGGGTGCAGGAACAGCTCGACGTGACCGATGCCGAACGCCGTGACCGGATCGGCGAACAGTGCGTTCTCGCTGGCGACGATCAGGTCGGCCGGCCACATGGTCATCAAGCCACCTGCGAACACCCGCCCCTGGACCGCCGCGACGACCGGCTTGGGGAAGTTGCGCCAGCGCCAGTGCAGCTCCAGGAAGACCTCGGTCTCCCAGGCCATGTCGCCCTCGACGCCGCCGCGGGAGAACCCGCCCTCCAGCGTCACCTGGTCCATGCCGTCGGTGCTGAACAGCGCCTCGACGTCGTGCCCGAGCGAAAAGTCGTCGCCCTCGGCGGCGAGCACAAGCACGGAGATCGAGTCG
>NZ_ML142875.1:31337-33567 GCF_004138495.1 Phytoactinopolyspora endophytica | reverse complement strand
CGGCACGGCGGTAGGCGGCGTCGAGTTGGTAGAACAGATGGACGTCCTGGAGGTTTCCGGCCTCGGACCGGGTGAGCGTCGCGCGGGCGACCCGCGGGACAGGCACGTCGTACCGTACCCGGTCGCCGAGCGTCACAGGCGCACCGGTCGTGGCCGTCGTGGTCGTGTCAGTCATGTCGTTCCTCTCTCAGAAGAGCTTGCCCACCACCAGAATGTGCGGCGAGCGGGCAGGTCCGCACCTACCCAGCCGGGTGGTCCTGCCTACCTGGCTGGGTAGGCCGATCCGGTGAAGCGCGACGTACTCTCGTTGGCATGTCCTTGCTCTCCGGCGTCACGTACGCCCTCAGGACGTCCGACCAGATGGAACGGGCGCAACGGCTCTCCAAGGCGCTGTCCGAGCTGGTTCCGCACCGAGTGCTCAGCATGCTCGTCAGCGGCTGCGAGGGGTCACCGGTCGGCACCGCGGGCGAGCACGACGTCGCGAACAGCATCACCGCGCGCGACCTCGTGCACCTGGAGAGCACTCTGGGAACGTCACCGTACTGGCAGGGCAACACCGAGGTGGCGGGCGAGACGCGGCCGGTCGCCGTAATCAGGGAGCGTGGGCACCCGCCATCTGTCCTGCTGCTGGTGCGTAGCGACGCGACGCCGTTCCCCGACGATAACCTGAGCACGCTCGCCGAGGCCTGGTCATTGTTCATCGCGGCCACCGAGCAATCCCTTGACGGCGCCACGGCGCTCGACCTGAATGCGTCCCGCGCCGCCGCGGGCGAACGCGTCCGGGTGACCGCCGAGCTCACCGACTGCCACCGCATCGCGCTCTCGGGCATCCTCGGCACCCTGCGCGCACGGCACCTGGACGATCATGCCGCCCGGCAGACGGCCATCGACCTCGCGGCGACCGCCCTCGTGGAGCTTCGCACCTCGACGGCAGTGGAGCGTGAACTCGGCGACGAGCCCCTGACGGAGGCTTTCGAGCGCCTGCGGGAGGAACTGCGGCCCGTCACCCGCTTCTCGACGGCGCAGCTCGAGTTCGCCGCCCCCTCCGGCACGGACGTGCGCGGCGTCACCGTCCCCGCCACTGTCGGTCACGCCGCCCGCGCCATCTCCCGGGGCGCCGTCCTCGCCCTGCTCGAACAAGCCGATGTCGGCCGTCTCCGCGTCGCGTGGGCGCTCGCCGGCGGGCTGGAGATCAGCGTCCGCGACGACGGACCGGGCACCGGCCAGTCCTCGGTGATCGACGACGCCCTGACAGAACGCGCGCAGGCGCTCGGTGGTTCCGTCAAGGTCGAGAGTGTCCCCGGGTGGGGCACGAACCTCGTCGCGCGGCTCCCGTTCGAGGACGCGACCAGCTTCGACGCGACATCGAGCGACCCCTTGGCCGCCCTGCGTCCACGGGAACTCGACGTCCTGGCCGAGCTGGTGAACGGCCGGCGCAACCGCGAGATCGCTGAGAAGTTCTCGATCAGCGAGAACACCGTGAAGTACCACGTCGCCAACGTGCTCGCGCAACTCGGCGTCAATACCCGCAACCAGGCAGCCCTCATCGCGCACGACGCCGGGATCGTCGCGGAGCCCACGCTCCGCGCCGTGTAGGCGCACGCGGTCAGCACGCCGGGGCTGTGGCGGGCATCCGCCGTCAACGGCGAACGGGCCGAGCACGCCTGCGCCCAGGTACACGCACCGCGCTGGCCACCAGCTGAGACGGAAGACGATGGGCAGCTTCGCGACCGGGGTCGCGGTGGGGCCCAAGCCATCGCGAAGCCTGAAGAGCTCGTCGGCGAACGTACCGTGGCCGTGGCCGCGGGCGATGTGGGCGGGCAGGCATTCGCCCTCGGCCTCGTGGACGAGGTAGCCATGGACGTCGCCCCCGTGGTTCTCGGCTCTGGAAAACGGTACTTCGGGTCGGTCGATTCGCAGCATCTACTCGAGGACCCGCACACAGTGATCCAGGGCAAACGAGCACTACACCTGCGCTACCGAGTCCGCCACTAAGGAGCTGCGCACCCGAACCCGCCAGCCTTCGCTGTAGCACCTTGACGGCCGTGCCAGACACTCGTAACGTCACGTGGCATCGGTGAAACGACTCAATTCACTCGCAGGTGTATCCCCGGCCGAGACTGGAGAACGTCGTCATGCCACATGTGAGGTATCGCCCAGGAAGCCGCCATCGATTTCGTGCCTCTGTGATCGGACTGCTGGCATCCGCACTGGTTGGATCAATCGCCGC
>NZ_ML142875.1:30959-31297 GCF_004138495.1 Phytoactinopolyspora endophytica | reverse complement strand
CGGCCGCGGCAGGAGCCGCCAGCAATTCGGCAAGCGATTTCCAATCTCTACCGATCCGCTCCCCCATGGCGGGTGGCCCCATGTCGGATGGCGTGGACGCGACCCAGCTGGAACATCTCGACCGTGGCCTCGTCGCTGCGGCGACTGACGAAGGCGTGTACCTCAGCTGGCGCCTGCTCGGCTCCGAGGTCACCGGTCACACCGACCACGGCATGACCGGCGCCGGCTTCCACGTATACCGCGACGGCGAGCGCATCGCCACGGTCACCGACAGCACCAACTATCTGGACGAAGACGGCTCCTCGGATTCGGAGTACCGGGTCGCGGCTGTCGTCGAC
>NZ_ML142875.1:27249-30905 GCF_004138495.1 Phytoactinopolyspora endophytica | reverse complement strand
GTCACCCCCGCCGGCGAGGAGTATTCCTACTCCGCCAACGACATGAGCGTCGGCGACGTCGACGGCGACGGACAGTACGAGTACGTGGTCAAGTGGGACCCGTCGAACTCCAAGGACGTCTCCCAGGTCGGCTACACCGGCAACGTCTACATCGACACGTACGAGCTCGACGGCACCTTGCGGCACCGGATCGACCTCGGCGTCAACGTCCGTGCCGGTGCGCATTACACGCAGTTCCTCGTCTACGACTTCGACGGTGACGGCCGCTCGGAGCTGATGTTCAAGACCGCCCCCGGCACCAAGGTGATCAGCTACGACGAGGACGGCGACGTCGCGTCCGAGGAGTACATCACCATGCCCAGAGCGGACCGCAGGGCCGGCTACTCCCATGACGACGACTACCGGATGAGCGCCAACGACTTCTACGAGTTCACCGTCGACCGGTTCATGGACTGGCACGAACACCCCGAGGTGGTCGCCGGCAACTGGCCGGCCACGCTCGAGGAGGCGTTCGGTATCGAGCCGCAGTACGACTATCCGCTGTCCCGGCAGGACGCCGAGGCACTGGCGGACCACTTCGTGGACGTCTACGCGCCGAACCGCAGCGACCGCAACGACCTGCGGAACTTCGAAGGCTACATCCTCACCGGACCGGAGTACTTGACCGTGTTCGACGGCGCGACCGGTGAGGAATTGGAGAGCATCCACTACAAGCCCGCCCGCGGAGACGACGGCCTGCTATGGGGCGACTACGCGATGTCGCGGATCGAGCCTGGCAACCGCGTCGACAGGTTCCTCTCCGGCGTGGCGTATCTCGACGGAGCGCAGGCCTCGGCGATCTTCGCCCGCGGCTATTACACGCGCACGACGATCGTCGCCTACGACTGGGATGGTAAACGTCTGAAGGAGCAGTGGTTCGTCGACAGCGGCCATGCGCCGATGAGCAATCCGTTCAACGACGGGCCGCACGGCGTGGACGGCACCGATCCGGAATTCGGCACCATCACCACGCAGGGCTTCCATTCACTCAGCGCCGCGGACGTCGACGGAGACGGGAATCAAGAGATCGTCTACGGCGGGGCCACGATCGACGACGACGGCAGCCTGCTGTACAGCTCATTCGACCTGATGCCGGAGGGCAGCGGCGATCCGGGCACCATGGCGCGGCTGGGCCACGGCGACGCGATGCACGTCACCGACATCGACCCGAACCGGCCCGGGCTGGAGATCTTCACGGTCCACGAGGGCGGCGTGTGGGCACCGCTCGGGTATGCCATGCGGGACGCAGCCACCGGCGAGGTGCTCTTCGGCGAGTTCATCCCCTCCGACGTCGGCCGTGGCATGGTGGGCGACATCCTGCCCGACGAGCCGGGGCTTGAGGCGTGGGGCTCACACGGCGCCGGTCTGCACACCGCCGACGGTGAGTTCCTGGACGACGAGATCCCCGGCACCAACCAGAGCGTCCGGTGGTCCTCGGACATGACCACACAGCTCATCCATGGAGCCACGACCGAGACGTACGAGACGCCCACGATCCGGGACTGGGACCGTGGCATTCTCCTTACCGCCGAGGGCACGACCACCAACAACTGGACCAAGGGCAACCCCAGCCTGGTGGCCGACGTCTTCGGCGACTGGCGCGAGGAGGTGTTGTTGCCCACCGTCGACAGCAGCGCGATCCGCGTCTACCTCTCGACCGAGGTAACCGACCGCAAGCTGTACACGCTCATGCACGATCCGCAGTACCGGGCGGAGGTGGCACGGCAGCAGACCACCTACAACCAGCCGTCGTACACCAGCTTCTACCTGGGCTCGGACCTCGGCTGGGCGGATGTGCCGACGCCGGACTACTGGACGCCCGGTGGTATCGAGGCGCTCAGCGACCGGCTCGACGCCTACGTCGACAGCGGCGACGTGCGCGGCGAACCGATGGTGCGATACCTGGCCAACCGGCTGGGCCAGGCGCAACGTCATCTGGATCTCGGCCACGTCGACCGTGCCGTCCAGGCGCTCGAGCGGTTCGTCGACGCGCTCGGCCATCCGCGAGGCGATGGCAACGTGTCGGATACCGCACGCACGAGCCTCCGGTATCACGCCACGATGCAGATCTCGATGATGTCCTGACCACACGGGGCTGCCGCAACCGCGTCAATCACGACCGCGAGTGCAGGTGCGCAGGGTTCAGCTTTCGACCGGTGTTCAGCTGGCGGGCCATCCATTCGTTGGCCACGATGTCATCGCCGTCTGCACTGAGCTGTTCATAGAGGCTATGACGGAGAGATTCGAGGACGTCTGAGCAGTTCTTGTCGGCGACGTGGTTGTGGATCTCTCCCGGGTCCTGTTCAAGGTCGTACAGTTCGTCGACGTCGGTGGGGTTCCACACATATTTCCACCTGCGTGTTCTGATCATCCGTTGGGTGAACAGCCCGAACTGCTGTCCGTTGTAGGTCGAGACCACGTGCTGTCGCGAGGCCAGCTCCGACGACGGTGTTAGTACGCCTGTGTCGGTGCTGAAGATTCGGGCCCCGTGCGGGTGTTCTGGCTGCGCGATTCCGACGAGGTCGGCGATGGTCGGTACAAGATCGAGCGTGTTGTAGGTGAAGTGGTCGATGACTGTGCCCGCGGTCAGGTGTTCGGGCCAGCGCATGATGAGCGGTACCCGGACAACGTCGTCGTACATGACGTAGTGCTTGTCCATCATCCCGTGCGCGCCGCACATATCACCGTGGTCGGAGGTGTAGATCACGAGTGTCTCCGCCGAAGCTCCCGCCTTGTCGACCGCGTCGAGTACGTGACCGATGGCGTCGTCGAGCTGGGCGATCACGGCGTAATAGCGGGCCACGGCGGGTGCCCAGTCCTCCCAGCCGTAGTCCTCCACGCCCCAGTTGACGAGCTGTTGTTGCTGGATGTAAGGCTTGTCGACGAGCGGATCCGCGAAGTTCCGCCACCTCGGCACGTGCTCCGCCGCATACCGCGAGGCGAATTCCTCGGTCGGCTGGCATGGCAGGTGGGGCTCGACGAAGTCGAGACGCGCGTGCCATGGTGTGCCCGCCGCGCCGGCCTCGCGTATGAACCGGGCCGTCTGCCCGGCCAGCCAATGCGTCCTGCTGTCCACGGTGGGAACCGGGTCGACGGAACCCCACCAGTCGCGGGGTTTCAGCGAAGCCCCTGGGTACCGCTCCTCACGCCAGGATCGATACGCCTCGAGAGGCACGTACTCGCCGTATCCGAACGCCGTCGGATCGAGGTCGGGATGGACATGCCACTTGCCGACGTACTGGCTGCGGTAGCCCGCGTCACGCAGCCCGCGTGGCCAGGCATAGGACGACGGCTCCAGCGCGGGGATCCGAGGGCCGAGGTCGTAGTTCCAGAGATTCCCGCTCGCTTCGGGACGTCGGCCGGTCAGCAATGACTGACGGGCCGGCGTGCACAGCGGAATCGGCGTGAATGCCGAGGTGAACCACGCGCCCTCCGCCGCGAGCCGGTCCAGGTTGGGCGTGTCCACCGGGTAGTCATCGCTGGCGCCGACGCAGTCGAAGCGATGCTGGTCGGCGACGATGAGCAGAATGTTCGGGGTCACGAGGGCGCCATGGCGCGTCGCCTCTGTGTCCATGGTCTTCTCCTATACCGCCGCTCGTGGCGTGAGCCGTTGCGCG
>NZ_ML142875.1:22419-27239 GCF_004138495.1 Phytoactinopolyspora endophytica | reverse complement strand
GGCCAGGCGGGTAGGGCGACGTCACCCTCTGGACCCACCGGCCGCGTCCCCAGCGCGGTCAGCCGGCGGTCCAGCTCTTTCAGCCGCTCGTCGATGATCGCCGCCGGTTCACACATCGCCAGCAGTCGCACGGATCGCCGGTCATGCAACGGCTCGCCGGCTTCCAGCAGACGCGGCCCAAGCTCCTCCACGACGGCACGCGCATCCGGGTGCGCGAGGACGGCCGAGAGCTGCGTGTCGACGGAGAAGAACCGGCCGCGGCCGTTCGTCGACTGCCATTGGTCTGTGCCGCTGCACCCGAGCGGCTCGTTCGCTTCGAAATAATGCTGGTAGCCGTCGCGGCCCAGGTACTCCTCGCCGGGGAGGAACTCGTCGCCGAGCCGCGTGAGCCAGCGGTCGAGTTCCTGGTCGAGACGGTCCTGTTCTGCCGCCAGGGCCGGGTCACCGCACCGGTTACGCAGCTGTTGCGGGTCGTCGATGTTGTCGTAGAGGAGCCAAGGGCCGGAGCGGGTGCGGACGTAGGTGTACCGCTGGTCGCGGACGCCGCGATACTCCTCGAGACCCGCGCGCCGAAGGCTTGAGTAGGCGGCGGGTACGCAGAGGAACGCGGAGGGTGTACCGGCCTCGGGGACGGAGAGGTCCGCCCCGGTCACACCCGGCGGAACCGGTAGCCCGGCGTATCCCAGGAGGGTCGGCATCAGGTCCGGGCTGTTGAAGAGCTGCTGCGAGGTCCGCGGTGCGCGGCCGGGCGCACGGACCAGCAGCGGCACTCGCACCGATTCCTCCCACGGGACCAGCTTGTGTTCCAGGCCCTGCGACCAGAGCATGTCGCCGTGGTCCGAGGTGAAGACGACGACCGTGTTCTCGCCGACCGCGTCCAGGAGTCGGCCCACGCACTCGTCGAGCGCCGCGATGTGCGCGTAGTAGCCGCGCAGATCGTTGACCGCCTCGTCCCGGCACCAATCCGGCACGTTGGCAGGTGGCTGGATATCCGCGTCCGCATACAGCTCGCGGTAACGTTCGGGGGCGGTGTGCAGCGGAAAGTGCGGCGGCCCGTACGAGAGCGTGAGGAAGAATGGCGTCTCGCCCGCATCGGTGATGAAGCCGATCGCGTCCTCGGTCTGGGCGAACGCGTCGTACCCCTCCCAGAAGCGTTTCGCCGGATCGTCACCCTCGTAGTAGGCGGAGCGGTTGTAGTCGTGGGTGCATTCGAGCGCCTTCCAGTACTCGAATCCGAACCGCGACTCGGCCGGGATATACGACTCCCGTCGCTCGAACGTTCCCTCAGGGCTGCCGAACAGGTGCCACTTCCCGATGTATCCCGTGCGGTATCCGTGGTCGCGGAACACCTCCGGCAGCACCGGACCCGTTGGCTGCAGCGGCACGTCGTTGAGATACACGCCGTGCTGCAACGGGTACTGCCCAGTGAGAAAGCTCGCGCGCGCCGGACAGCAGATCGGCTGACCCGATATCGCCTGCTGGTAGGTGACCGACTCCGCCGCCAGCGCGTCGATGTGCGGGGTCCGCGCGTGCTCGTCGCCCGCGTAGCCCACGGACCGCGCCCGCCATTCGTCGGCCATGATGAGCAGGACATTCGGCCGTGCGGCGTCGGTGGCCCGCGCTGTGCCCGTCATGCCGGCTCCCTCCGCTCTTCCAGGTTCACCCGGTACCTACCTGCTGGCCGGTCCAGCACGTGCGATGACCAGGTCTCGATCCGCACCGGGACCGGCGTGTCGACGACGAGTTCGGCGCCGTTCAGCTCGACGTCCATCAGCCCAGCCGTGGTCGGCACGGCAGCGCGCATCCAGTGGATGCCGGTGCGTGCCGGAGCGAGGCGATAGGTCTCCTCCCACAGGCTCAGCGCCTCGACGCCGAGTACATGGACGATGAGGTCGCGGGTGGGTGTGCTGCTCCATCCGTGTGCGGGGGTACCCCACTCCCAGCACTCGCCGAAGGTGTCGTACCCATCGGTGAGAAAGTTCGACCAGCGGCGCAGCGCCACCGGCAGCAGGTCGGCCCGTCCCGCACAGGCGACGGCGTCGTGCACCACGGAAGAGAAGAACGGCTCGGCACGGACGATCTGGCGCTCGACGTCCCAGTCGATGCGCTGGACGCCTTCCGCTCTGTCGCGCACCTTCTGTTCCAGGCCGACCGTGGGCGACGGCGCGTTCCACCCGCGCGTGACGAGACGGTCCTCGTCGGTCATACGTGCGACGACGCCGGCTCGCCGCTGGTCCGGCACCATGCCGGCGACGATCGCCGCCGCGTTCGATACCTGCGACACCGCGGGCCGCCGCTCGCCCGACACGATGTGGTCGACGTACAGTCCCCGCGCGTCGTCCCAGAAGCACTCGAATCCGCGCTCGACGCATGCGACCAGTGCCCGGGTGCGGCGGGCGTCGGCGGCGTTCCCGACCCATTCGCTGAGTTCGGTGAATTCGCGGAGCCCACGCGCCCACAGCGCCGTCAGCAGCGCGCTGCAGCCGCTGGTGAACACGCTCGACCAATCGCCGAGCGGCCATTCCGGCACGTCCACGAGCACGCCGTGGTCATCGGCGTAGGTCTCGAACCACTCCAGGATCCGCCGTGCCGTGGCGAGGCGGCGACGGACGAATTCGACCCGCTTGGATGCCCGCGCGTACAGCGTGAGGGCATGTAGCCAGTGCAGGGACCAGTCCGGGATCGAGTAACGCGCCGCCGACTCGATGTCGCCGGCCACGGACATCGGCAGCAGCCCGTCCGGCCGAGGCGAATCGGAGAGCTCGAGATGACGCTCGATGAGTCGCCAGTCCTCGTTCGCGACGAGATGCACGCCGACGTGGACGACGGCATCGCCGACCCAGGCGCGCTGCTCGCGGGTCGGGCAGTCGGTGAATGCGTCCGACGAGTTCACCTCAACCGTGCGTACCCCGGCGTTCCACAGACGCACGAGCTCCTTCTCGTTCGAGGAGAAGAAGGCGCCGCCGCTGAACGGATAGAGATGTTCGCGCACTCGGACGGCGGTGACCCGCACCGGTGCCGCCGTCACGGCTCTGGCGAGGATCGCCGCGATCCGGAGTCCGTTGGGCTCAAGCGCCCGGAACGTCGCCGCTCCCCCGGCCGCGATCACCCGTGCCCCGGCACGTGGCACGTAGCGGCGATCGCCGCTCGTGGGCGCCGTCGCCGGCCGTTCCAGATAGGCCACGTCAAAGACGGTGCCGGCCGGAGCGTCGAAGTCGATCTCGACGTAGCCGGCGACGATGCGGCCGAAGTCGAACTGCCACAGCACCGGATCGCCGAGATCCAGCGGGTCGGGATCCAGCGTGTCGAGCGCGTCCAGCACGACCTCCACCGGATCCGGCTCCGCAGACGGGCGAGCACGTCCGACGGAGGCCAGTTGCGCAGTCACGGTGTCGCCGCGCAGCTGCGCGAGCCCGCGCGGGCGGAGCGCGCCGTACGGATAGGCGGGTGGCCGCGACCGGCGGCCACCCCCTGCGTGCAGTGCCTGCGCCGGCTCCGCGGACTTCCACTCCGGCGCGCCTGCCGGCCGGAGCCAGCCATCGTCCAGCCGCCGCTGATCGACTACTTCGATCGGCAGCGCGGCCAGCACACCACGACCGGGCACAGTCGACCACGCGTCGAACGGATGTGCTGTCCACCGGTCTCCCGCCGTGACGACGTCGTGCCACCGCGCCGGCGCGTCGAGAATGAGACACGCGTCCGCGCCGAGGCCGTCGGTCACCCGCGCACGCTGCCAGAACGCGTTGTCCGCCCCGTAGTAGGTGACGAGCACGGCGATCACGTTCGTGCCCGGGCCGAGCGCGGGCGCGAGATCGTACTCGTCATAGGTCCACCTGTAGGGCTGCGATCGGATCGGGCCCCGGCCGAGTTCGGTCCCGTTGACCCACAGGACGTACCGCGAGTCGGCGGACACCCGGATAGGCAGCTCCACCGGCACAGCGGTGAGCTCGAACTCCCGGCGGAATCCGACCCGGCGCGGGCCGGACACGTCGTCACCTTCGCCCGGGTCCGCTGTCCGGATCCATTCGCCTGCCCATTCGCTGGTCCACTGGGTCGTGTCTGGTTCATGCATGCAGGGCGCGCCGCTCCGTCTCGTCCGTCATTGCCCGGTGCCGCTCCGCGCGTCGCCGGGCCTGTTCTGCCGGGTCCATGACCGGCGTCGACAGCAGCAGTCGCCGGGTGTAGGGGTGTTGCGGATCGGAGGTGACCTGTTCGGTGGGTCCGGTCTCGACGATCTGGCCGTCGCGGAGAATGGCGATGCGGTCGCTGATGCGTCGCACGACCCCGAGATCGTGGCTGATGAACAGGTAGGCCACCCCGGTGCGTTGCTGTATCTCGTGCAGCAGCGCGAGGACGCGGGCCTGGGTGGAGACGTCGAGGGCGCTGGTCGGCTCGTCGCACACGACCAGTTGCGGGTCGAGCACGAGAGCGCGGGCGATGGCGATCCGCTGTCGCTGGCCGCCGGAGAACTCGCTCGCGAGTCGCCGTCCGGCGTCGCTGGGCAGGCCGACCTTGGCCAAGACGTCCTGCACACGTCCGCGGGCGTCGGCCACGCCCCGCACGAGCAACGGTTCGAGGAGGATGTTCTCCACCGTCATCGCCGGGTTGAGCGACGAGTACGGATCCTGGAACACGGCCTGCAGGCCCGTCGTGACGGCTCGCCGGCGACGGCGGGACAGGTCGGTGATGTCCTGGCCGTGGAATCGGATCCGGCCAGCCGACACCGCGGTGAGGCCGAGGATCGCCCGGCCGATGGTGCTCTTGCCGGAGCCTGACTCGCCGACCAGGCTCAGCGTCTCGCCGGCGTCGATGCTGAAGCC
>NZ_ML142875.1:16929-22375 GCF_004138495.1 Phytoactinopolyspora endophytica | reverse complement strand
CGCCCCGGATGACGTGTTTAGCCGGGGCTCGGCCTCGCCGTCCGTATTCGACGTGCAGCCCGTCGACCTCGATCACGGTGTCCACTCCTCACACTTCCTTCATCCGAGCTCGGCGGCGGCATGCAGCAGTTCACGCGAGTAGTCGTGTCCAGGGCCGCCGAAGAACTCCACGGTCGGCGAGCTTTCTACGATCCGTCCCTCGCGCATGACAGCCACCCGGTCGCATAGGTCGGATACGACGCCGAGGTCGTGGGTGACCATGATCACGGCAAGTCCGCGCTCGTCCCGCAGCTCTCGGATGAGGTCGAGCACCTCGGCCTGCACCGTGACGTCGAGCGCTGTGGTCGGCTCGTCGGCGATGATCAGGTCGGGGTCCGGCGCCACGGCGCCGGCGATCAGCACGCGCTGCGCCATGCCGCCGGAGATCTCGTGCGGATACCTGCGCGTGACCTCGTCCGCATCCGGGATCCCCACCCGGTGCAACAGGTCGATCAGTCTTGTCTCGGCCTCCGCGCGGGATATGTGGCGCACCGCCCGCAGTCCGTACACGAGCTGCTTCCCGATCGTCATCGTCGGGTCGAGATTGGTCATCGGCTCCTGCGGGATGTAGCCGATCCGCGACCCGCGCACGGCTTGCAGCCGGCCCTTCTGCTGCAGGATCTCGATGCCGTCGAAACGCACCGAGCCGCCGATGACGACGGCGTTGCGCGGCAACAACCCGAGCACCGCGAAGGCCGTCTGTGACTTACCGGACCCCGATTCGCCGACCAGACCGACGATCTCGCCGCGACGCACGTCCAGGTCGACTCCCTGCACGACGTCGCGAAATGTTGCCATGCCGGCCGGGTAGCCGACCCGCAGGTCGCGAACGCTGAGCACCGCGTCGGCCGGGGTGTCGCCGATGACCCCGTCGTCAGGGTCCGCCACGTCGGTGTCCACGTCGTCGGGAACCACCTCGTCGGGAACTGCGTTGTGGCTCACAGCCTGCGAACGCAGCCTCGCCGCCTGCCGGCCGGTGAGCGTGCGCCGTTTGGACGACGGATCGAGAGCGTCTCGCAGGGCGTTGCCGAGCAGCACGAACGCCAGGACCACGACCGTCACCGTGATCGCCGGCCACACCACGCCGCTGACGTCCACATAGATGTTGCGGAAGGCCAGGTCGAGCATGCCGCCCCAGGACGCGTCGCGCGGGCTGCCGAGCCCGAGGAATTCCAGGGCAGCCTGGATGCCGACCGCGGTGCCCAGGATGAACGCGCTCTGGATGATGACGGGTGAGCGCACGGCGCGCAGGACGTGCCGGAAGAGGATACGGGCGTCGCCGAGTCCCGACACCTTCGCGGCGTCGATGTACAGCTCGTGCCGCACGCCCGCGACGACGCCACGCACCAGCCTGTAGAAGATCGGCGACACCAGCACACCGTAGACGGCCATCGCGAGCAGGATGTTCGGCCCGAGCACGGCGTACATGGCGATGAGCAGCACCACACCTGGAAGGGCGAGCACAGCATCCGACACCCAGTTGGTGACCGCCTGGACCACACCGCCGTAGTAGCCGGCGAGCAAGCCGGCGACGACGCCGATGACCAACGACACGGCGAGCACCGTGAGGCTGGCCAGCATCGTGCTGCGCGCCGCCCAGATCAGCCGGGACAGCACATCCCGGCCCGCGGAGTCCCCGCCGAGCACGTAGTCGCTGGTGAACGGCGCCACGTTCGTCAACTCCGGGCGGGACGCGTTCGGGTCGAACGGGGCGAGCCACGGGGCGAGGATGGCGACGAACACGATCGCGGTGAGCACGATCAGCGAGGCGAGGCCGAATGGGTTGCGTAGCAGCCGACGGATGGGATGCTGCGATCCGGGCCCGGTCGCCGCTGACGTGCCGAACGGGACAGGTTCGGTCATCGTTGCCTCACCTTCGGGTTGATCGCGGCGTTGACGACATCGGCGGCGAGGTTCACGACAACGACCACCACGATGATGAAGAGCACGCACCCCATCACCACCGGGATGTCCCCGAGCAGGGACGTGTTCACGGTGAGCTCGCCGATCCCGGGCAGCGCGAACACCCGCTCGATGACGACCACCCCGCCCATGAGCACGATGATCTGCAGCCCGAGGATGATGACGCCGGGCCCTGCCGCGTTGCGGAACACATGCCGGAACACGATCGCGCGGGGCTTGATCCCGCGTGCCCGCAGTGTCCGTACGAAGTCACGCTCCAGCACGTCCTTGACCGCGCCGCGGAACTGCTGAGAAGCGGGCCCGACCGAGGCGATGACCACTGCGGCGACGGGGAGCGCAAGGCTGAGGGCCCAACGTCCCGGATCTTGCTCCAATGGGACGAAGCCGGTGGCGGGGAAGATCCTGGCACTCACCGCCAACCACATCACGAGCATGATCGCGACAATGAAGTTCGGCACCGCCGTCCCGACCAGCGCCACCATCTGCAGCAGGCGATCCGCCCATCCGCCGGCGACCGCACTCGCGATGCCGAGCAGCGCACTGAGGACCGCGGTGAAGAACATCGCGATGCCCAGCAGAGCCAGGGTGACCGGGACACGCGAGGTCACCACATCGGTGACAGCCTCCCCGGTGTAATAGCTCACCCCGAGGTCCCCCTGCAGCACCCCGCCGAGCCACTCGCCGAACTGCACCAAGACGGGCCGGTCCAGCCCATGCTCGTGCGCGAGAGCCTGTACCTGCTCGTCGGTCGCATCGACGCCCAGGATGGCCCGCGCAATGGCTGTGCCGTTGCTGAAGACCAGCACGAACGTCGCGAACGACACGCCCAGCGCCAGCAGCACGCTGAAGGCTGCCCGCCGCAACGCGAACCTGATCACCAGAGAACCTCCTCCGCACGATCGGTTACTGGAAGTCCCGCAGCTGCGGAATCTTGGTGTAGACGTCGCCGGTCGTGATCAGCTCTACGTCGCCGGCGGTCGCGAAATACGCCACCCGCTGGTTCCACGGCACGAACCACGCATTCTCCACCGTGTACCGGTTGATCTCCTGCAGGACGCCGGTGAGTTCGTCATCCTGAGCCGTCTGAGCCGTCTCTGTCAGCTCAGTCAGCTCAGGATCCGCGTTTCCGTTGACGTTCCAGGTGCCAGCCGGGCTGATCGACTGCTGCATGCTCCACAGGCCCGAGGCCAGCGGCATGCTCAGGTAGGTCATCGCGAATCGGCCGCTCAGCAGCTCCTGCACAGCGGATGCCGCGGCCAGCGGTACCTCCTCCACCGTGATGTTCAACTCGGCCAGCTGCTGCACGATCAGCGGGTTGGCCTGCTCTGTCTGCGGGCTCCGCGCCGGGATCTCGACGGTAAAGCCATCCGCGTAGCCGGCGTCCTCCATCAGCTTCTTGGCGGCCTCGACGTCGTACTCGTAGTGGTCGTCGAGTTCCTCGACATAGGCGTCGGTGTCGGAGCCGAACATCTGTGTCGTGGGATCCACCTGCCCCTGGAACAGCCCGGATGCGATCGCCTCGCGATCGAACACCATGTTCAACGCCTGACGCACCCGCGCATCACCCAGCGCGGGCACGGTCTCGCCGGCCCGGTCGAAGATCACGATGCCGTTCGTCGCGTCGACATAGTCATGGACGGTCAACCCGGAGGCCTCTGCCTCGGCCGTCGTCTCGCCGTTCAGCGCGGCGCCGTCCACCTGGCCGGTCTTCAACGCGTTCAAGCGAGCCGTGACGTCCGGCATGATCGAGACGATGACCTCCTGGTACGGATACGCGTCCGCGTTCCAGTAGTCGTCGCGCCTGACGAAGGTGAGTACCGATCCGCTCGTCGAGCGCTCCGCGTCGAAGGTGTACGGCCCGGAGGCCACCGGCACCGAGTCCACCGTGTCGGACTCGATCGCCTCCGGCGAGGCGACGATGCCCGGGCTCAGGCACATGTAGACAGGCAATAGACCGCTCGGCTCCGGAGCGGTCAGGACCACCGTGCGTTCGTCGGGCGTCTCGATCGTGATCCCGGCGACGCGCGCCGCAGCTGAGCCACCACCGTTCTGCACGTGCTCGATCGAGGCGTTAACCGCGGCCGCGTCGATCGGCGTGCCATCGGAAAAGGTCATCCCGTCGCGCAGCGTGAGGGTCAGGACCGTGTGGTCGTCGGAGAACTCATACGACTCGGCAGCACCCGGGCTCACAGACCCGTCTTCGTGACAGGTGAGGAGCGTGTCGTAGACCGCCGTCCACTGCCACATGCCGTCGAACGCGCTGAGCTGAAGCGCCGGATCCCATGATCCCGGTTGCGTCGAACTGGCCAGCCGCAGAACGGAGTAGTCCTTGTCCCCCGCATCGCTCGAATCGCTCGAGTCGCTCGCGCCGCTGGTGTTCTCGCCACCGCACGCGGTGAGCATGACCGCGACCGCGGTGAACGCCGCGGCAAGGCCGGCCAGGCGAGGCCGCCGCTGTCCTGTGATGCTCATCGATACTCCTTCGTAGTCGATATCGGCGCCAAGGCCGATGCCGCGTTGAACCGTTTCGGAACCGCCGGGCGGCATCGCGTTCGGACAAAGCTAGCGACGAGTACTGAATCGTGCAAGTGGTCGTTATTGAATCGTGCAAGTGATGGCAACGCAATCCGGCGCACCGATCGGGCAGACTGGTGCCGTGATCCAAGAAGATCCACCGTCGATACGCCGCGTCACCGCGGCCGACGTCGCTCGGCGAAGCGGTGTCTCACGCGCCACGGTCAGCTACGTACTGAACAACGTCTCTGGCCAGACCATCCCCGCCGCCACCCAGGAACGCGTCCGCGCCGCAGCGGCCGAGCTCGGCTACGTTCCCAGCGCTGCCGCCGCCTCACTCCGCCGCGGCCATTCACGCATCGTGCTCGTCGTCACCGAGCCCGCATTGTCCGGCTTCGTCACCGAACCGTTCCTCGCCGCCATCACCGAGCGCCTGTCTGTGCACGGCCACACGCCCTTGACCTATCAGTTCAGCACGGAGGCCGCACTGCGCGCACTCATCGGTGAGGTCCGGCCATACGGGGTGCTCGCGCTCACGGCGCTGAGCCCGGCCTTCATGACTGAACTCCGAACCGCCGGCGTCCCGCGGGTCTACTCCTCAGCGCATGGCGACCCGGCTTTCCCCCGCCCCTGGGAAGAAGAGATCGGAGCGATGCAGGCACAGCATCTCCTCGGTGCGGGAGCGACGGCACTCATCTACGCCGCGCCACATCCCGACAACCCCCGGACGGTCATGGCGCGCTCGCGGGAGATCGGCGTCGCCAACACCTCTACCGCAGCAGGTCTCCCGTCTCCCACCCGGATCGAACTCACGATGGACCGGGACCACGCCGCCGCGACCCTGCGCGATGCGCTCGCCGGCCACGACCGTCCCGGCATTTGTGCATTCGACGACGAGGTCGCCGCGGTCACCCTCAGCGGGCTGCAATCGCTGACGCTCCACATCCCCGAGGACGCATTGGTGATCGGA
>NZ_ML142875.1:9636-16874 GCF_004138495.1 Phytoactinopolyspora endophytica | reverse complement strand
CGACGACGCACCGTTCGCCCCCTTCCTGACCCCGCCACTGACCACGATCGCCGTCGACGGCCGACAGACCGGATGGCAGCTCGCCGAACGGTTCCTGAACACCCCGGCAGCCGAAGCCACAGGAGAGACCTCCCACGCCCTCGCCACCATCCGGCCACGCTCTACCACATGACCTTGAGGCATACATCGAGCTCGCCGGGTACGCGTCGCGACCGCCGGCTCTGATCACTGCCCCAGGAACACAGTCACCATCGGCAGCACCAGGTCGGGCCGGATGACCTGCAGGTGCTTGGTGTCCGGCAGAATCGCCAGCTGCGCGTTCGGCAGCAGCTGCTTCATCTCGACGGCGTGCTCGAGCCGGACGAAGTCGGTGTCGCCGATGATGATCAAGACCGGCATGGTTATCCGGGCCAGCTGCTCATCGGCCCACCCTTCGAAGTCGTGCACCGCCGGCTGGATCTTCTGCACGGACGGGAAGAAGTCGTCGGGATTCGGAGCCACCTCGTCGTAGGCGCGCATCATGGCCGCGGACTGCTCCTCGGTCGGCATCCGAGGCGAAGTCAGCTCCAGCGTGGTGATCTCGGGGTAATAGGCCTCGGATCGGGTCGGCCGGACATGTGAGGCCGCCAGCACGAGCCGCCCGACCCGCTCTGGGGCCGAGACGGCGACCTCGGTGGAGACCAGCCCGCCGAGGCTGTAGCCGAAGAAGTCGGCCTGCTCGATGCCGAGCTGATCGAGCAGGGCGGTCACGTCCTCGGCGCATTGCCGGATGGAGAACGGCCGGTCGCTGTCGGCCGTGTGCCCGTGTCCTTGCAACTCGACGCCGATCACCTTCCGCTCGGCGGTCAGCGCCGGCAGCAGCGAGTCGAAGCTCAGATGGAACGTGTACGCGCCGCCGTGCAGCATGATCAGCGGCGGACCGGGCCGGTCGGCGCCGAGGATTTCGTAGTAGAGGTCGATGCCGTTCACCGAGGCGTACGCGCCTTGAGTCATATCAATTCCTTCGTCGCTGTCATGGAGGCTACGGAGCGTGCCGTTGTCGGCATCCGTCGAGTACCTGGACGTCGGCGGTCAACAGGTCGCCAACTTCTTGGTGCCCGGCTACCGATTCGGTGTATAGGTCAGCACCACCGTGCCGTTGCCGAGCTCGGTCACTTCCGTCAGGTCCATGGCGGTAGTGCGGATGCCGGACAGCAGCGATTCACCGGACCCAGCGACGAACGGCGAAATGCTCAGATGCAGTTCGTCGAGCAGACCCGCCTCGACCAGCGCTCGGCTGAACGGGCCGTTGCCGTACTTCACCAATGTGCCGTCGCCGGCGTCTTTGAGCTGGGCGACCGCATCGACCGGATCGCCGGCCAGCACCTCGGCATTCCACGTGGTCTCGGTCAGCGTGGTGGAGGCGACATGCTTGGGCAACGAGTTGATCTTGTCGGCGACATCGCCGGTCATGCTCGGCCAGGTTTCAGCAAAGCCCTCGTAGGTCACCCGGCCGAGCACGAGGCCGACCGCCGAGGACAGCAGCCGACGCTGATAAGCGAAATGATTGTCGTTGGGGACGATCGTCTGCTGTCCGGCCCACCAGGCGTCGCCGGACATCCTCCCGTCGATCGAGAGGTGGTTGTATTCGATCAGTTTTCGCACGTCCAGGAGTCAACCATTCGGCTGATGGTCCGTCTTGTATCGAACCGAAGCCGCATCACAACGCCAGAAACGAGATGCCGGACCTCAACTCGCCCGGGGTGTGACCGGTCGCCCACCGCATCGCTCGCGCGAGCTGTGACTGATCGTAGTAGCCGCCGGCAGTGACCACGTCGGCGATCGATCTGCCCGCCGTGAGGAGTTGCGCGGCGTGCCGGGCCTGCTCGATGCTGACGAACTTGCGGTGCGAGATCCCGGTGGCCCGGCGGAACCGGATCTGCGCGATCCGTTCCGACATGCCGCGTGGACGTTCGCCGTGCCGGATCTCGTCGACCAGCGGGTCGAAGATCAACAAGCCAGCGTGTACCAGCCGGTTGACGAAGACGTCGACGTTCTGCTCGGTCGGCATCTCCCAGTCCCAGTTGTCCAGGAAGATCCGGCCGCCCGGCAGGATCGGCAGCAGCGCATCCCTGAAGTTGGTCAGGCTCGAGGGCGGATACAGCGGCAGATAAGCACCGGGCCGCAACTCCACCCCGAAGAACTCCCAGCCCTCCGGACACGTCATCAAGGTGCCCGTCGTCTCCGGTCCTTTGAGGTGCACCGTCACGCCGTCACCGCTCCGCGCAAAACAGATCATGGATGAGGCTTTGACCGCGGAGCTGAAACCGGTCGTGGCCTCACAGGTCGCCGTCCACACCCGCTGCACCAGCGGGAGTTCGCCGGCCACAGCGTTGTAGATCAGCCCCACCCGGCGAAATACTAGACCTCACGATGATCCTCGGCAATGTGGACCGCCTACAGGACAGGGGAAGCGCCGGCAGCGCAGCCGCCGCACTGGCCATGGTGTTCAAGCTGGTCGAATCTGCTCAGACCCGATGGCGGCTGTCAGCCCAGCGCGTCCATCAGGGCGGTGACATAGGCATCCAGCCGCTGCTCCACGGTTCGCGTCGTCAGCTCTGTCCTCCCTGCCTCCCGCCATGGCTGAGACGCCGAGTGCACCTCTTCTGAGAACGCCAGCCCGTCCCGCACCCTCCAGTACAGGCGCTCGCTCGCGGCCGCGGCCAGCACCCCGCCGGCCTCCTCATACGCCTCAGCGAACCGCAGACCCCACGCAGGGCCGTGCAGCAGCGCGAGATTGGTGGAGCAATGCGCCACATCGAGATCCGCCGGGCCCCAGGAGGTCGTTGCCCAGTCGACGACGCCGGTGATCCGGGCACCTGCCGGCCTTCGGGGCGGCACGTCGAACAGCACGTTGCCAGGGTGGAAGTCTCGGTGCAGGAATCGCCCCGCGTAGGGCGGCGCGGGCTTGCGGATGACGTCGATCGCCGCGGCCCATGCCGCCCCGTCGGCGCCCTTCGGCACCACGACGGTGTCGGCGGTCGTCAACGCCACATACTCCCGGGGCCGCTCGGCGGGTCGCAACGCGTGGATCGCCACGAGCTGACGGGCCAGCAGAGGAACGCGCCTCTCCAATCCCTCATCGTCCAGGACCGCCCGCCCCGCCAGATGTGTCATAAGGAGCGATGGATACTCGCAATGCGCGGCGGTCGGGTCAACCGCGACCAGTCCAGGAGCCGGCACGTCGGTCCCCGTGAGCAGGGTCAGGGCGCCAGCCTCCCTGTTCAGCCAGTCCTCGGCGTGCTCCACGTTGACGAAGGTACGCAGTACCAGGTCACGGGTGCCTCCGTCCCGCGTACCGATGGCCAGCCTCCGCATCTCGGCCGTGATGCCGCCGTGCAGCGCCTCGGTTCTGACGATCCGTTCGCCGGCCTCGAGGTGCCGGCTCACCCAAGCCAGTGTCAACGGTCGGACGGCCGCCGCCTCATCGTGGTTAATCACCGGGCCACCGCATCATCCGGACCGCAGCACGCGCAAAAGCCTTTCATTGCAGGCGATGGCCGTGCAGCTCAGTCAGAAACTCCACCGGCACGAGCCGGACCATAGCCAGCACCGGCACCCGCACCGACATGCGCGAACCTGGAGACCTTCTGCAACCAGCGGAAACACGTCTTCAGGTAGGCGTTGGCTCTCTCGGCCAGGGCTCGCTTGGCGCCGATCAACAGGTTCCACTCCTTATGGGCCTCGGTGAGGCTGCCGTTCTTGGGTTTCTTGTGGGCGATGTGACGCGGACCTCGCCCAAGGTCTTCACCCAGCCCAGTGTTTCTCCATGGACGCTCCGCATGCCGAAGAAGTCAAGGCTCTTCCGTCTAGCGTGGCGAGACGGTCGCGACGCGGATGGCGGTGTCATGCACGGACCGGGTGGCCCGGCCGGACGTAGTCCACAACCTCCTCGCTTCGGTTAGAAGCGATACCCCTGTGGGTGGTCCTGTGCTGGGATAACAAGGATGTCGAATCCTCTATTCAGACCAGCTTCAAAGGACAGTTCCCGGAGGTCATCGGCGTGTGACCGTCAGTAGCTGGCGCGTCACTCACCATGAGTACTGCTCGCGAAGCCGTCTTGAGACGAAAGCTACGAACTCTGGATTGCACCATGGCTCGATGCTGTTGGCATCTGCCTCATCGATGAACTGGCGGAGAACGTCGTCCAGTTGCTCGACCCCGTTCGGTAAACGCAGGTACCACGTTCTTTCGGGGGTCGTGCCGGAAGGCCAGCGTTTGCGAGAGTTACGTTGCTGTCTGCCTCTTCAACTACATAGTCCTCATTTGTCCATGATGTCACCCGTTTCGAGATGACGTTTCCGTCGATAACCATATCGAATGTGGTGACAACTCTGTCCCGTTCCCTACGAATCCACGTTCGATGCGGGTGCGGCCATACGGCCGGAAGAAACACCCACATCGGCGCATCCGGCGCCTCGACCCAATCGTCTCCGGCGGGCGGACTCGATGCCGGCTCCTCAACTACGCCCCAGTCTGCCACCGTCTTCACCAACCTAGTACAGTTCACGGGCTGCTTGTCCACGGAACCTGATAGTACCTGCATCCGGTACTCGAACCGCAATTGCGCCAGTGTCCCGTGTGCAGAGTCCCCGCACGGAACGCATAGGTGTAGCCTGCCGCGTGGAAGGTACCCGTCAAATCGTCGTGATACTTCCTCGACGTTGACCCGCTGAGTCTCGTTCCGCTCTTCTTATACCCGCTAGACGAGGGCGAGTAACTGCGCCGCGAGCTCGAGGATATTGAACCAGGATAGAATAGCCGGGAGCCACAGTAGGCATCTGAACTACCGGAAATATGCCTACGGCACTGAGCTTTGTACTCCTGCAGGTGAATCCTCGGTCCTGAGTCCCAATCCACTGCGAGTCGCCACTGTGGATACGGACCTTGGAAATTCTGCCGCCAAATGATGTCGAATGTTCCAATCACGCCGTCTCTATTGCCGTAGGCACCATTTCCCTTTACTTCGGCAATATAGGCCGTGATTGAACGCCCGCACCACGAGCCGTTCTCACACCGTGTGTCATAGTCGTGCGAGGCGACCCCAACGTCTGGCTCACCCACTCCCCCCACATCTGGCTCCACTCACTCGCGGCAGTTTCCCCGCAGTCACTGTTCTAGAGGGGCGAGGCATGTGTCGACGCGATCTGTATCGAGCCCGAGAAGGTCGGTCTGCCAGCGGATGTGGTCGGCGATCATCTGCAGCGATGGGTCGTGGCCATTCGCACTGGGCGAGTCGTCATACCACTGCACCTCGTGATCGGGCCCTGCCGCAGCGTGCAGCCGCTCGGCGCTTTCGGGCGTGGAGATCGTATCGCTGGTGTTGTTCTGGAAGTAGATCGGCGCGGTGGCGGTGCCGATGAACTCCATAGCCGACACTGTCGCCATCAGGTCCAACCAATCGTTGATGACCTGCTCGCTCTGCTCGGCGAGCGGGCCGATCGGTGACCCGTTGCGGATGAATCGGTCGACGACAGGGCTGCCGACCATGAACGCATAGCCGTCGATGCGCGGCTCGACGCCTGCGAGGACACCTCCGCCGTCAACGCTCCAGCTGACACCGTCGTAGGCGATCCGCTTGACGCCCTTGCTCTCCAGAACATCGACAGCGCGGCGCAGATCGACCACCAGCTGGATCATCTCGTCGCGATCGGTCTCGTCGAACAGCAGTGGCGTAGTCATCCGGTCGGCGCGGGCATACGGGGCGTCTATGGCGATGGCCGTGGCCCCAGCGCAGGAGAGGAACGCGAGCGGCTCGATCATGTCCACGGCCCGCTCGGGCATGCCATGCATCGCGATGACACCGGCGTCGGTGTCTCCCTCGGGCGGGTAGGCGATAAGCCCGGTGACCTCGCCGCCCGCGCTGTCATAGCTGATGGTGAAGATGTCGACATCCGGGAACGGTACCGTCAAATCCGCCGGCTCTTCCTCGACATTGAGCTTACCTCCTTCGTCGTAGTCGAAGGCCGATTCATCTACGACGTCGACGTGCGGACCGGAGGGCGACTCCACATCGGTCGGCCCAACCCCCTGTTCGTTGTCAGTGCCGCAGGCGACGGTCGCCAAAGCGGCGGCGGTGACAAGGGTCCAGGTGTGACCCCGCACCCGTTGATAGCCAGAACTCGCGCGCATTGGTCGTCAAGCTGGCCGCGCCATCGCCATGGCCTGCTCTCTCGACAGGTCCATGTCATGCGTCTCCTTGGCGTGGGTCTGCGCCATGTCAGCCACCGCGCTGCTGCTCGTGCCCTCGAGGACAGCGCCGCACGGGCACTCGATCACGCTGGGCCGGTTGTCGGTCATGGTGTCCTCCTTCGTCGGCGTATGGTGTGAGACTAGACTTTCTGGCTTGGCGGCGCCTTGGCCACAGATTGGGACTGTCGTGCTGCGCGTTTACCTCCTCGGACGAGTGACGATTGACAGCCCGCATGGTGTTCTGGAACAGGCGGACTTTCTCGGGCGGCAGGGCAGACTGGCATTCGTCTACCTCGCAGAGAGCCCACGGCGGGTCGAACGGCACCAACTAGCGGAGGCCATCTGGGGCGACAGTCTTCCCGATGCCTGGGACACCGCCCTCAACGCTATCGTGAGTAAACTGCGCCGAACCTTGAGCCGAGTCGGCGTCGACGCTTCCAACTCCCTGGAGGGCTCGTACGGCTGCTACGAGCTGCGACTCCCAGCCGGCACGTGGATCGATCTCCGCGAGGCGATGAACTCGCTGGATTTCGCCGAAGGTGCGGTGGTTCGCGGTGACGCACGTGCGGCGTGGCCGGCGGCGGCTGTTGCCTCGGCAATCCTGCGCCGTCCCTTCCTGTCTGGTGAAGACCTGCCATGGGTGGAGCAGCGGCGCCGCGAGCTCCACGAGCTCGAGGTGCGAACGTATGACACTCTGGCGAATGCGTGGCTCCAGGTCGGCAACGGACCGACGGCTGTGGCTGCGGCCCGTCGGGCGGTCGCGCTCGCCCCGTACCGTGAGTCGGTATATGCCCGGCTGATGGAGTGCCACGTCGCCGCTGGAGACCGAGCCGAAGCCGTACGGGTCTACACCGAACTGCGTGACCTGCTAAGCGAGGTGATGGGCATTTCGCCCGCGCCGGAGGTCGAGCACATCTATCTCGAGGCGCTAGGACATCGACGCACGAAGTGACGTTGCGGCGCTCAGCCCGACGCTGATCCAGCGTCTACGTCCAGAGATGCAGGAC
>NZ_ML142875.1:2670-9612 GCF_004138495.1 Phytoactinopolyspora endophytica | reverse complement strand
CTGCCAGCGACGCCGCCCCCGAGGTCCGAGACACCACGCCGAGGGCCGCTACCACGAAGGACGCCAGGTACAGCGGCGGCATGCTCAGCAAGTCGGCGGCTGCAGGCGGAATCACCAACAGCATTCCGGCGCGTGCCAGGTTCGTCATGATCACCAGACGCCGACGGCGGACGCGGTTGACCCAGACCCCAATATCAGACCGATCACAACCATCGGTACTTTCGATGCAGCGGTGAGCTGGCCCATCTGCGTTGCGCTCGCGCCGAGGACAACTGCCGCCAGAAGCGGGATCGCGATTGCCGAAATCTGGTCACTGAAGACTGAGAGGTCAGCACGAGCGTGGCCGACCCGGACGCGGCGTTACGAACCTGGCTGCGGCAGCACGCCAAAGACCATCCGCGGCGCGGGTTCCGGCCCGCGTATCACGATGCGCGGACCGAGGGCTGGAACGTCAACCACAAGAAGTCCAGCGGCTGTGGCGCGAGGAAGGCCTGCGCGTTCCGCAGCGGGCGTCGACGCAAACGCACGGGCGCCACCACAGCGTCCGCCCGGTCCCAAAGCTGATGCTCCGAACAAGTCGGGCTCTCGTTCATCCCGCCCGGCGAACCCTGGCGCAACGGCTACGCCGAGTCTTTCAACAGCCGCGTGCGCGACGAATGCCTGAACATCAACATCTTCTGGTCCCTGGCCCAGGCTCGCGTCGTGATCAGCGACTGGAAGCAGGACTACAACCACCGCCGACGACACAGCTCGCTCGGCTACTAAGCCCCAGCGATCTACGCCGCTGGCCACCCTTCTGTGAATGACTCTTCCCAGTCCTGACCAATTCTTGGCGTGCGGCCACTCAGCCAAAGACGAGACGCCTTCTTGGCTTGCCGGGCTCGAGCAGCTCGAACTTCAGGCTCAGATCGGTGCGCTCCAGGAGATCCACTTGCTGTGTGAACTGCTCACTCGTGACGTAGACGGTTCTCTCGAGCTTCCACTCGTCCTTGAACCACGCACGAAGCGCGGCGAGAAGACGCTCGTCCATACCGCTCGCCATCTGGGACAGACGAGCCCAGAACAAGATGACGGCGTCGACGTCCACCCACCCATCGTCACCGACTGGAATCACCGTGGATCTCGCGAGGAACGTGGCACTCGTGGGAAAGACGTAGACGCAGCCCAAGCATCTGGTGCCGTCAGGGTCGAGCACCGTGTACGTGAACGCACCATGCGCAGCATGGCGTTGTTCGAGGTCGATGACGTCTTTCCGGTTCGCCTCCACCGTGAAGTCGTCCTCGGGCCACGTTGACTGTCGCCATAACCGCAGGTACTCACGCGTTTCCATCACCGCGGCATAATCCAGCTCCGTGTCGGCAGCCACGATCGGACGCAAGACGAACTCTTCGGTCCTCAACTCAGCGGGAACAGGTTCGGTCGAATCGGTGAATGGCACGTATAGCTCCTTCAGCAAGTATCCCTAGGTGCTGCTCATGCTACGGCGGCGCTCAAAAGGTTATGGCGGCCGGACCGACGGGCCCGGTTACCACCAGCGTCGGCGCCTCAGCGCGTTCGGCTACCGAGCCTCACAGAACCCTGTGATCATGCTGTGCTTAGCGACTCAAACTGGCTCTGACCTGGGTGGAGGTTCTGCAGCGCTATTCGAGGCAGACATTCCTACTGTCTGCCCTGCAGAGACTCGTATGCATGAAGTTGGCCGGACGGCCTAACACTCGCCCTGTACAGCCAGTTCGCCAAGCCCGCCAACTACGTCCGGTCGAGGTTGATGCCCTGGTGGACGCCTACGCGTCGGGCAAGTCGGCCTACCAGCTAGCTACCCAGTTCGGCATCCATCGTTTGACTGTCAGCGAGCATCTGCACCGGCGCGGCGTGCGGATGCGGCAGCAGGGCATCTCAGCAGAACAGATCGTCCTGGCCGGGCGGCTCTACGACGAGGGCTGGTCACTAGCTCGAATCGGCAAGGAGTTCGGCAGCAGCGCCGAGACAGTCCGAAAGCGGCTACACGAGTCCGGGGTCGTGATCCGTGCTCGTCCCGGGTGGGAAGATCACTCGCGCGCATGACTGGGTGTTGATCATTCTCTACCCATCGCCCGCCTTAGTCGCGCAGCGATTGCTTCAGTCGCTTCGAGTGATAACTCCGGAACGTCGCCCCATTCCGTACTTCCATCAGGTAGCGTTCCAGCCACATGGAAATGTACATGTCCCACCGTCTGGCCCGCCGGCACACCGTTATTTTGCCACACTGCGATACCTGGCCTTTGTTCAGCAATGTCGATAGCTCTCGCTGCCTCGCGCACCTCCGCCATGAGTGCACCACACTCTTCGTTGGTCAGATCAAGGATAGTCGAAACGTGACGGATAGGAGTTACCAACAAGTGAGCGACGCCCCGCTGCTCCCGAGTCACCAACGTAGCCGTCAATCGTGCCCGCGAGAGAATAGTAAAAGGTCGCCTGCCGCCTAAGTATGCACAGAACGCACAGGAATCGTTATCTGGCAGGTCGATATGTTCGCTCGTCGAAGTCATGATACCCGAAGTGATTTTAGGAATGATTGGAGCTCCAGCCGATCGAGACGGTCGAACTCTTTCGGCTGTACGACGATCTTCAATTCATCGCAGATCTTCTCGCGCCGAGACGCGAGCATGAACGAAAGAATGGTGAAGCGAATCGAGTCTTGCGCAGGCAGTATTTGCGAGAGGCGCGCTTGCCCCCCACCTATCACCGGCATGGCCACAGTGCCCCCGTTGGCGTGCGTCGCCACCGACCGCCATAGTTGCTCCAAGCTTTGCCACACGCCACCTACCGAACCACGTGCCTCGTTCTTCTCATTCATCTCAGCGTAAGCGACACAGAACAAACGCCTGTAGCGATCATTCAGCACGGCTACAGTACCAATAGGATATACTGCGGTCTTGCCTTTCTTCTCGATCTTTCCCGTTGGCGGGACCTCGCTCAGTGCTGCCGCAAGGTCTGCGTCGAGAGCCGATCTGTTCTCCTGGTACACCTCTCGCATAAACTGGGCCTGCACACTGGATCGTGCAATGACCTCTGGCACCTCAGTATCAAAGGTCGTAGCCATGCCAATTACCAAATGATGATCACGTTGCTCGAAGAGATTCCCACGAACGAGACCAATCTTAATATTGGGCGCATCATAGATTTGCTCAATCGGACGCGGCCAGGATCGCCATAGCCCATACAGGGAAGACAGCAGTAGTAGAAGTACGGCCAGCGGGCGCCCTCCGTCGGAGACAACGTCGGGAAACAAGACATCAAACAGACCCGCGAAGACGGCACAGAACCCGACACCTGAAAAGGTGTGGATGGCGAAGTGGCGCCAAAATCGTCGCCGCTTAATGTCTTCGAATACCGTGCTGGTCACAAGCCCAACTTCTCGTATACGTTCAATTCGTAGTAATAGCAGCCAGTTTTCGTGCTTGACGCATAATCGGCAGCGTAATTGTCTAAGGCGAATTTGATGATCGCAGGCTGGAAAGAGACAGACATCGTGTAGTAATCAGCATCCAGCAGTGGCTTCGGGATAAAGCCCCTGTCGACCTTTCGATCGCCGTCTAAGTTGGCGACTACGACGGGCAGGTCGAGCGCCACCATGTTCTCTACTTCGTAGGCCAAGAAGGATTCTCCGTCACCGCCCTTCTTCTTTGCGGTGCTACTACCCAGAAGCACAAACTGCTTCGCATTCTTCATACGCTCCCGAAGCCGCCCTTTGATCGTCTCAGGCTTGCTCGTATCGCGCGCCTCGTATAGATCATGCGCGTCGTAGAAGTCGAAGTCGATATTCTCGTTCTCTCGCCAAGCTTCCATCAACCAATACGATCGGATGTCCTCGCTGGCGAACGCTACGTAGGTCTTGTTACGGTAACTCATTCTGGCATTCCCCTCTTAAATATCAATATAGCATGTTTCCCTCAAAGCTATGTTCCGAATTCAGATGACAGCTGTCACGTCATTCGACACATGGCGGCAACTTTCTAATTTGATTCTCAGGCACGCCACCGTTGGCCCGCAGCTTGCGACCATGCCCGTTACGTCTCAGTTGGACGTCATGCAAACTTCATCCACCCGTGAGCCCCTCTCGCCATGCTGCAACACTTGCTGCCGATCCGGCTGACCCCCCAACCGGTTATAGCGGGACTAGATGTGATCCGTAAGCTTGCCAGACGTCCGAGTGTTTGAGAAGGGCCTTAGGTCGAAAGTTCGCGGGACTCAGCCCACGGGTTCGGTTTGGGCCACGACGCAAGTCAGCTACGTCGCACATCCACCGTAAGCTATATGCGCATGGATGACGTGCAGCGCGTTGCCGACGCGGTCGCGGCGCTCGATCCCCAGCCGCGCGAGAAGCGCTGGACGAGCCTGACGTATTGCGTCGTTGACTCCGTGTGGAGCATCAACGCGAACTACACGAGCGTGGTCGCTCCTGTCGTGCGCGCGGTGGCGTCCGCATTCGGTGATCAAGCACCGCTCAGCCCGGCCAACCGGCCGCTGCCCGATGACCCGGTGCCGGTGCACGCCTTCCTCGATCGGTTCAATGACGGAACGGCCTTGGTACAGCTGACGAACAGGCAACGGACGTCCACACACAACGGTGTGCTGAAGGCTGATGCCGCCTTGGTGTACGCCCGCATTCTTGGCGCTCATGGTGTGCAGACGTTGGGAGAGGCCCAAGGCTTGCTCGATGACGAAGCCCGACTGGCCGAGGTCGAGGCAGAGTTGCGGACCGTGCCGGGCGAGGGACAGCACGGCGTTCGGCGTGGCTACTTATGGATGCTCGTCGGCTCCGAAGAGCACATCAAGCCGGACCGCATGGTGCTGCGATGGTTTCGGGATCAAGGAGTCGTCACCGATCCAGCTGGCGCGAAGCGTCTCGTGTACGAGATCGCTGCCTACCTCACCTCGAACGGACGGCCGACGACGCCATGGGTGGTTGACCACGCCATTTGGCTCACGCGACGAGGGCGATGACGTTTAGAACCTACGCTTCACCGAGCGCAGACCAGTCGACGCCGAGGCCGACCGACGCCAGCTCACGGGCAAGCTGCATTTTCCAGGCGCCACCGCTGTCCAGCGGAAGGTAGACGAGGCCGTCAACGTCAGAAGGACTTTCAAGGCCCTCTTCGTACAGAAAGGCCACACGATCTCGACCGAGTGCGCCGAAAAAGAAGCCAAGTTCAAACACCACATTCTGTCGCGCTCGTGGCTTGTCGTCAGCGTCATCCACTGCACGCCCACGGTCATCGCCCGTGGCGATCACGACCGCATAACCCGTACTTGCGGCGTAATGCTCAAATTTCTCGATGAGCGTTCTACCTGCATTTGCCTGTTCATGAAGGATCAACGGCTCGTTGCTGGTCAGCCGTGTAAGAAATCTTGCCACTTCGTGCTTTCGCGCATTATCGTGGCCGTGGACGATAAAAACCTTGGCTCCTGAGGCTCTTGGTCCATCTTGGCCGGTCGGGGCGCCTCCGGAGATTTCAACTTCATGTATCGCAGCTTGAAGTATGGCGATGGCTTCCCTGACACCCTCAACTTGTGCCGCGTCGAAAGCCGACTGTGGCGTGCCGTCAGTGAACATCATCAGGCTATAAGAGATTCCAGTGAAACTGCTATAGAGTGGGTTGGCATCGCCGAGGACATTCCTCAGAACTACTTCAGTCTTCTGCCGCCATAGTTCAAAGTTCTCAGGCTTGCCTTCATTGGCCATGCGGATCTGTTCGTCCAGGAGTTCAAGTTTCCGTTGCGTATCCACGACGTGTATTTTACCTCCTCCGTACCCGCAACCACTGCGCCATCCGCAACTACTCACGTGTTCGTGCCCCAATCAGAGATGTGGCCCCGCGGGGGGTGGGATCAGGCGGGGCCGCAGTGCTGTGAGTAGGAGGATTACTTGCCGCCGCTCGGAGGGGGTAGGAGTCGCTCAGTCCCGCTCCCCAAACGCTGTCGGCTGCTTCGAGCGCATGTCCTCGGTCGAACAGGGGAACCGGACAACCGGTGTCATCTCGCACGGTGGCCAGCGCCAGCGCTGGTGACCCGTAGCGTCACTGATACGTGTAGATCAGCTTGTTGCCGTCATACCGCTCGACTCTAGTGATCTCCCGCCCGATGGTCGCCGCTACCCAGTCGCGGTGCTCGTCTATGACGGCGTCCCAGTCAAGTTCGCCGTCTGGGGTCAGGGGTGGCTTCGCTTCCACGCTCGGAATGCTGTCCAGGGCCGAGATGGTGATGGTGTCGGCGGTCCCCTTGAGACGGAAGCCGATCTGTCCGGCCGTGACGTCGCCCAGTCGGTGGTATTGCTCGCTCATGTTGTCGATGAGGTCACGGGCCTGCTGCAGATCACCGCAGATGGCCTGCTTGCAGGCGAGGATCAGGCTTGGTACAGGCGCCGGCAGTAGTTCGGGGCGCCCTCGGCAATGCCCGGCTGAAGCGCCCGCACCCTATCGACGTGGCTGGCTGGCAGATAGAGGGTCATGTACCCGGCTGGCCGCGTGACGAGGAGGGTGACGTCAACAACTTCCAGCATGGTGCGTATCTCCAGATTCGTGGGGCCGTGTGGTCTTGGGCGGATCGTCTGTGCTGGGCGTGGTACCAGAACGAGATTCGACGGCCGAGGGCGGAGAAGTCCCATGGCCAGGCATGTTCCAGTACTCTGGCTCGGTGACGTAGGTACCCAGGGCCGGGAGCACCGCGACGACGCCACGCTGCAGCAACACATCACGAGCGCGGCGGATGGTGCCGGTGGAGACGCCGTATTCCTGAGCTGACAGCAACTCGCCGGGCAACATGGCGCCGGGCTTCAGTTCGCCGGACGTGATGCGGTCGGTGAGGTAGTCGGCCAGCTGCAGGTACAGGTAGCCGGGTGGCTGCTGGGCCGGATCGAATGGGGCGGCCATGTCAGCGCTCCGACCTGTGCTTGGTCAGCTG
>NZ_ML142875.1:1971-2271 GCF_004138495.1 Phytoactinopolyspora endophytica | reverse complement strand
GTCCCCGTTGACCCCGGTAGCGATCAGGACCACGGCGTTCACGACCCGTCCACCCTCGCGCACTTTCATCGTCAGCGCGTCCGCGGCGACGAACGTGAACGCCCCCCGCGGCATCCAATGGGCGGTGGCGGAACTGCTCGACGTGCTCGTCGAGGTCCGCAGCCATGCGCGACACCTGCGACTTGGACAGGGAGTTGATGCCGAGGGTCTTGACCAGCTTGTCCATCCGGCGTGTCGAGACTCCGGCGAGGCAGGGAGTCAGCGACCACGGTGATCAGCGCGGACTCGGCTCGCTTGCGC
>NZ_ML142875.1:1658-1910 GCF_004138495.1 Phytoactinopolyspora endophytica | reverse complement strand
CGGAACTGCGACGTCGACGGTCCCGACCCGGGTGTCCAGATCGCGGTGCCGGTAGCCGTTGCGCTGCGCCGTGCGGCCCGGCGAGCGTTGGCCCCACTCCGCCCCGACGACCGCGTCAGCATCGGCACTGAGCAGGGTGTTGATCACCGTCTGCAGCAGCTGGCGCATCAGATCAGGCGAGGCTTCGGACAGTGCCTGGCCAAGCAGGCCGGCAGGGTCGACAATATGAGGTGCGGTCATCGTGATACTGGA
>NZ_ML142875.1:0-1641 GCF_004138495.1 Phytoactinopolyspora endophytica | reverse complement strand
CTCGAAAGGATCACGCGGTGGCCGCACTTCGTCACGTCAACACGACGAGCAGCGACCGCGCTACACCACTATGAGGGACTCAACTAACGCGTCATACCTGAACATAGTGCGGCGCCCTTCCGGGCCCACCTCCGCACACCGCCTCTGACCCAACTACTTCAAATCGGACAGGTCGACCCTTCCTCGTAAAATCCGCACGTCTCACTCCAGTATCTGCCACCACGGCAACGATAGGCCGAACAGCACCGGGAGCACGCGATCATCACCATTGGATGGCGTCTGAGTCCGGCCATCTTCGCGCACATCTGCCGTGGCATAAGTTTGGAGGCCCCCATCGCCGACAACGCAAGCATCAGCGGGCCGCTCACGTATCGGTGATGCGCCCCGTTATTCGTGATGCCGTACGAGGGTGCGGCGGACCTAGGAGAGGATCGAGCGTGAAGAAGTACATACTCTTCGACCATGATGGCGTCCTCGTGGATACCGAGTTCTGGTACTACAAGGCTGGGGAACGTGCCCTGGCCGATGTGGGGCTGACGCTGGACAAGGATCGGTACCTCCGGGACATGAACCAGGGATTGGGCACCTGGGCCCAAGCTAGGGCGGCAGGTATCGACGAGCAGACCATCGGCAGACAGCGCAAGGCGCGCGATGACTACTACCAGGAATACCTGAGAACAGAGAGCATCGAGATCGAAGGCGTCATCGAGGCACTCGCCGAGCTGTCACAGCACGCCCGCATGGCCATTGTGACGACTGCCAAACGTGCGGACTTTGAGCTCATCCACGAGAAGCGACACATCAGACAGTTCATGGACTTTGTTCTCGTTCGCGAAGACTACGAGCTGGCCAAGCCGCACCCCGAGCCTTACCTGACCGGCTTGAAGCGCTTCGGAGCCACAAAGGAAGCGACACTAATCGTGGAGGACTCTCCCCGAGGGCTGAAGTCAGCCGTGGCGGCCGGCATCGACTGTGCCATCGTCCACAACGACTTCACCCATTCACCCGACTTCTCCGAGGCCAGCTATCGAATCGAGGCCCTAATCGAGCTCAGGGACATCGTCGTCGGCGAGACCTAACGGAGACCAGCGAGTTCAGTCACATCGTGTGGTGTGACCTGGAAGTGATTCTCCTGAAGATTCATTCCCTCTCGCCGTGGGACACGAAGATCGTCAACTCCTGTCACGTGCCGGATCTCTACAAGCCAACGGTGAACGTCTACATCTGTCGCGAGGACGATGACATACTCGATGATCCCCGGACCTACCGCGAGAACATCATGCCGCGCGGGTCATACCGCGGCCACCACTTCGGGCCGCCTGCGCGCCTGAAGACCATCGATGACAGGAACATCGCATCTTTCATCCCGATCTCGGAATGATCATCTGGAGTCTCGTCGTCAAGTACGTGCCAACCGTGTATGCGATCCGGGCAGACATGCTTCGAACGTATGCGCCACGTCGGCTCAGCACGAACCGATCACCCTGCGGCGTTCAGGCAACTGACCCAACTTTGGAGACACCAAACCAAGATCGTCTCCAAGAATTCTCCAAACTAGTGTGTCGAGCCGTTATTTCATACGTTAAGTGAATAGACTGCCTGTATGTTGGACACGGTGTCGGCTGCTGCTGAGTTCGTACT
>NZ_ML142874.1:73190-75918 GCF_004138495.1 Phytoactinopolyspora endophytica | reverse complement strand
CGGTTGGTGTGGGCCCACCGGCGTTCGTGATACGAGTACATGGGCAAGGGCGGAAGATACGGGCGCGGGGTGGTTAGGGTCGCCCGGGCGCAGGCCATCGGGCCATGCGAGATGAAGGGGCAGAGCATGCAGCAGACGCAGCCGGTCTGGCTGAAGGCCTTGGCGGCGGTGTTGGGCACGGCGCTGACGGCCCACCTGGCAGCCACAGCTATCTTCGTCGGCCCGGACAACGTCGCCAAGGAGACGTGGGAAGAGCCGCTCGACTCCTACATGGAGCCGTTCTTCCAGCAGAACTGGAGTCTGTTCGCGCCGAATCCCATCGGTACCGAGCGGATTCTGTATGTGCGCGGATGGTACGACGCGGAGCGCGCTACGGAATGGGTGAATGTGAGCGAGCTTGAAACGCAGGCCGCCATCACGCACAATCTCTTTGCCTCGCGGGCCGGCAAAGTGACCATTCAGCTCGCCAGCCGGATAGGCCGCCAGCATGGGAAGCTCAACAGCGATGAGCAGGAAGCGCTCGCCGCGCACTACCACGACGACGCATGGGATCGGTTGGAAGACCGGATGATGGGTCTGGATGGCCACAGCCCGTCGGGGCGAATCTCCTATGTGCTCCGGTACGACCAGACGATCACCGCGTATGCGACACAGTTTGCGTACGCGTGGTGGGGCGCTGATGCAGGGCTCGAGTATGTACAGTTCAAGACCGAGGATCGCAGCGTGACTCCATTCGATGAGCGGCACGTCGATAGGGAACGGAATCCGCGAGTCCGCGAGTTCGGACGACGTCCGATGGTGGAGTTCGACGGGCAAGACCGCGAGGCATTCGCCGCAGCGATCGAGAGGTTTGCGTCATGACTCGCGATGTGGTCGATGCTCAGAAGGCCGCAGCCCCGGCCACGACACCGGACCTGTGGGACAAGCATGTGGGTCGCAAGATGAGGTTCGGCGAACAGTGGCTGCTCGGCGGTCGACGAGCGACGTATGGCTTCGCCGTAGTCCGGATTCTGTTCGGTGTGACCGCGCTCGGGTTCTTGGCCGCGAACTGGCTCAACCGGCACTACCTGTGGGGCGACGCGGGACGCTGGCTAGAACTGATCGACGACAACGGCGGATTCAGTTGGCCGTTCACGATGTTCTCTGGCGGCAGCAGCCAGGTTGAGCTGGACCTCAAGCTTGGTCTGATGGCTGTGGTGCTGGTGCTGTTCGTGCTGGGCTGGCGGACCCGCATCATTGCCCCGATCCTCTTGGTGCTGTGGGCGAGCTTGATTGAGTCTCAACCGATCTACGGTGACCAGAGCGACAACATCTTCCGGATCATGCTGTTCTACATGTGTTTCGCCGATCTCTCGGGGCGATGGTCGCTGGATGCCCGGCGACGGGCGAAGCAGGCGGCGGGTGAATGGCACAGCCCGTTCCGGCTGCCGATCTGGCCCGAGCTGCGTGAGAACGTCACCAAGGTTGCGACGCTTCTGCACAACCTGGCGCTGCTCGCCGTGGCCACCCAGGTGTGCATCATCTATGTCGCATCGGCGATGTACAAGATCCAGGGTGATCTGTGGCAGGACGGAACGGGTATCTACTACCCACTGCAGATCGGCATGTACGCGCCTTGGCCGGCACTGAGCGACCTGCTGACGTCCAATGCGCTGGGGGTCATGCTGGCTACCTACTTCTCGGTGTTCATCCAGCTCTTCTTCCCGCTGATGCTTCTGCGGCGGACCACTCGCGTCCTCGCCTTGCTCGGCGTGACCGCTATGCATGCGGGGATCGGCGTGTTTATGGGGTTGCCGTTCTTCTCACTGTTCATCATGGCGGCCGATGCGGTCTTTATCCGAGATACCACATACGAGGGATTTCAGCGTTGGCTCCGGATGAAACGTGATGAGCGCAAGAGACACGTCATTCCCGACAGTTCGCAAGAGACAGAAAGCGGCCCGGTGAATGATGCACATGTGGCATCAGATGCCACTGGTGATGAGGCTCGGGAAGTGGTCGGCGCGGCGAGCGGAACCAACAGCCGCCCAAATGATGACTGAGTCGACTTTCGGCATGCCGATCGGTTGACTGTCCAGTCCTTCATGAGCTCCGCGACCGGCGTTCGTGGGTGCCCGGCCGATTGTCCGTCCGGCTGCGTCTGATGCCGCCATCGGTGATTCTGCCAGGGCAGGCTTTTTGTCCGGTGGACTGTGACTCGCTGCCGACCACTGGCTGTCCTCGATGTTCGGCGGCCGGCCGGGACGTCGTGGCCGTTTCCACGTCAAGCGTTCGCGGAACCGGGGCTTCAGCCGCGGCCCGACTGTGTCGATGTGTGAGAGCGGGTACGCGACGATGTAAATGTCCGAAATAGCCAACTAAGCGCGCCATATAACGACTTACGTAATTCCTCACGCGGAAGCCCCCGGAAGGTCGGAAATTATGACCAAACGGATGATCGTTTGACCTGCGACAAGCGCACTTCATCCCGATAGTCTCTAGGTCACGTCGCGGTAGAAGTCTGTGTTACACCGGCCGCGACCGCCATTTTGGGTACTGCCTAGGGGAGAAGGCATGACGTTTGAAAGTAAGGGGCGTCGACGGCTGCTCACGAGCGCCGTCGCCGCAGGGGCGGTTACCGCCCTAGCGTCGGCGAATCTGGCGATGCCAGCGTCGGCGGCCGAAGGAGACAGTTCGCGCGCTGAGGCGCGCTTCCTGTCCGGTGAACTTGCCGGCGTGGACCTCGATG
>NZ_ML142874.1:70997-73133 GCF_004138495.1 Phytoactinopolyspora endophytica | reverse complement strand
TCGAGCTCGCCGGCGTGGAGGTGGAGAACAACGGCTCGTCTGAGCCGGTCACCGACGCCAACCCGCTGGATGTTGAGATTCTCAACGCGATTGAGCTGGAGCTCGAAGGTGGCCTTCAGCTGCCGCTGAGCGACATCATCGAGCTCGGCGCGGTCAACCAGTGGGCAACGGCCGAGGACGAGGGCACGTCGAGTGCCGCGACCGGGGCAGTGGCTGACAACGGTGGCATCGGTACCGGTGTCGACGCGGGCTTCCCCGGAAACGCCAACTTCGATCTCACCGATCTGCTCGGCGAGGAGCTTACGGACGCGATCGCCGATCTCGAACTCGAGCTCGGCGCCATCTCGTCCGAGGCGTTCCTCAACGGTCCGCAGTCTTCGGAAGAAGAGTTCGAACTGACGCGTGACTACGAGATCGCCGGCGGTTACCTCAAGGCCGAGGTCCCGGCGCTCGCGAACCTGGCCCCGGAGATCGTCGAGACAGTCGGGGGCGTTGACGAGCTGCTCAACGGCCTGCTGGGCGAGGAGAGCCTGCTCTCGTCGCTGATCGATACGATCAACGGGCTGGGTGACCTGCTCGGGATCATCGGCGTCGATCTTCAGATCGATGCCAACATCACCAGCGACATCGAAGGCTCCGTTGAGGAGATCCTCAGCAGCACCATCGGTGGATCGGGCGTGGAGCTCGATCTCTCTACCGGCACGTTGATCATCGACCTCAATGAGATCCTCGATGGTGGCCTCAACGGTCAGGCACCGAACACGGAGCTGTTGAGCGAGGAGGTGCTGGGTGGTCTGCTGGACAACCTGGGCAGCCTTCTGTCCGACCTGCTCAACGACGTTGTCGACACGGTGGAAACCGCGCTAGAGGCCGCGACACTCGACCTCGAGGTGTACACGGACACAGGCGCGCTTGGCACGCTGGACCTTTCCCTCAACGGGACACTCGCCGACATCGTCGCTGGTGAGACCGAGCTGGTGAACGACAGCGAAGGCACCACCGGTGCCCTGGGTGACGTGGTGGAGTTGCTGCTGGCCGAGCTGGTGCCCGCGGTTGGCGAGGTTCTCGACGAGGCGCTGCTGGCCGTAGATGACCTGGGCGGCACGCTTGACGGGCTGCTGGAGGACCTGGGGCTCGAAGAACTGCTGGGCGATGTCTTGGCGGTGCTGACCGACGTTCTGTCGATCAAGCTCAACTACCAGCCGGACCAGCCGATGGATGGTGAGCAGACGCAGGCACTGTCTAGTGCTGCTGCTGAGTCCGGTGGGCCGTACAGCGTGTCCGCGCTCTACATCGACGTCCTTCCGGGCGACAACAGCCTGGCGACGATCGACCTGGCGCGTTCGCAGGTCGGCCCCAATGTGGTGCAGGACCAGGATGCTGACGCCGATGCTGACGCGGATGCGGATGCGGATGCGGATGCGGATGCGGATGCCGATGCTGACGCGGATGCGGATGCGGATGCCGATGCTGACGCCGAGGCCGACGCGGATGCGGATGCCGATGCTGATGCTGACGCCGAGGCCGAGGCCGACGCGGATGCGGACGCGGATGCTGACGCCGAGGCCGACGCGGATGCGGATGCGGATGCGGACGCGGATGCGGATGCCGACGCTGACGGCAATGGCGACCTGCCTGACACCGGTTCGAACATCATGTGGATGCTGCTGGTGGTCGGTCTGCTGGCCGTGGGCGGCTACACGCTGTTCGTCACGGGCCGTAACCGTCGTATGACGGCTCAGGGCTGATCCGAGCAACTCTTCTCAGTTAGGGTCCCGGCCCACAGCGCGTCGTGCTCGACGTGTTGTGGGCCGGGACCGATCTTTTGTGTGCGGCGTATCCAACCGGTCTGCGCTCGAGCACGCATGTCGTCTAACCTGGCGGGCGTGTCCGACAACGACGAGCGGCAGCAGACGATCAACGTGCCGCCCATAGCCCGCGGGCTTGCATTCTTCCTGGTGGGCCTCCTGAGTATGCATTTCGCATTCACATTCCTGTGGAACGCGCCCTCCAACGCGATCAAAGACGCGGTCGGGGATGAGATGCGTGGCTACATGCGGCCGTACTTCCACCAGAACTGGAGTCTCTTCGCCCCGAACCCGGTGAACGCCGAGGACGAACTGCTGGTGCGCGCCC
>NZ_ML142874.1:66061-70987 GCF_004138495.1 Phytoactinopolyspora endophytica | reverse complement strand
GTCGACCCTTCGACGGGCGACGAGAGGACGACGGAGTGGATCTCCGCGACTGAAGGTGAGTGGAGTCTCGTCGAGCACAATCCGTTCCCTGCCAGAGCAAGCCGGCTCTCATCCAACCTCCACAGGCGGCTCAACTCGGCATGGAATGACCTGAGCGGAACGCAACAGGACATCGTGGCGGAGGACTACGAGGAGATGTCGGTGTGGAAACCAATCGCCGACGATCTCATCGAGGCGCAGGGTGGCGAGACGTCATCGACCGTGGCCACGATGGTTCGGGCGGACCGAGTGGCGACTGGGTATGCGACTCAAGTGGCGCGTGCGACCTGGGGCGGCGACATCGTGGCGGTCCAGTTCCAGCTCAGGCGGACGCCGGTGCCACGTTGGGATGACCGGTTGGAGCCCGAACCAGACGACCCTTCCCGCACCTACCGCGACTTTGGCTGGCGCCCGGTATTGGTGAACGAGGGCCAGGACGATGAGTCCTTCACCCGGACTGTGGAGCGGCTGAGATGACGGTCTTCCGGCTGTTGGACGAGGGCGAGCGTTGGTTGTTCGCCCGTAAACGTGCGGCGTATGGCCTGTCGGTCATGCGGATCAGCCTGGGCATCGCGATTCTGGGCTCGCTCGTCGTGAACTTCGTGGATCGGCACTACGTGTGGGGTCCGGGCGCTCGATGGCTGGACCCGTGGCTCACGGTTGACCATTGGGGGTTCCCGTTCACGGCTGTCTTCGCTGAAAGTGACTCGCCCGCAGTCTTCACGGTGAAGTACCTGGTGCTTGGCGTCGTGACGGTCTTGTTCACGCTCGGGTGGCGGAGTCGTTTCGTCACACCTGTGCTGTTGTTGATGCTGGCGAGCCTGATGCGGCTGAACCCGTTGGCGACCGATGCCGGTGACAACCTCGTCCGCATCTCGTTACTGTTCTTCTGCCTTGCCGATACCTCGATGCACTGGTCCATGGATGCCCGGCGCCGTGCTCGTCGCGATGTCCGTGGCGCACGGGAAGGATCCGAGCTCAACGCTGGGAGCAGGCGGACCTGGCCGTCCTGGCCGGGTGTGCTGTTCCACAACGTCGCGTTGCTCGGCATCGCGGGCCAGGTGTTCGTCGTCTACGTGGTCTCGGGCATGTCCAAGGTCCAGGGCTCAATGTGGCAGGAGGGCGTGGGGCTCTACTACCCGCTACGGATCGACCAGTACGAAGCTTGGCCGGCGCTGAACGAGCTGGTGTACTCCAGCGCCATCCTGGTGACGATAGCCAGCTACGTCACGGTCTTCGTGCAAGTGTTCTTCCCGTTGCTCCTGATGCGGCGGGGGACACGGGTAGTGGCGCTGATCGCGGTGTTCTTCATGCACGTAGGGATCGCGGTGTCGATGGCGCTGCCCTGGTTCTCCCTGGCGATGCTCGCCGCCGACGCCATCTTCATCAGGGATGTGACCTATCGATCCTTCGCGGCGTGGCTGCGTGACCGTCTCGGAGGTCGTTTCGGTGGCAGCGCCGAGGGAGCGAATGGCGGCGAGGAGGTGCCGGAAACTCCTCATGCCCCCACGCCGGAGCCGACGGCGGCCAAGACCTAGGGCCGCGACATCTCAGGTGAAAAATCGCACACAACTTGTTACTCGTCAGTAACAACAGGTACGATCGGGGCGTTCGTATGAGACGGCGACGCCCTGCGCCGCGCGTCCTCAAGGCTTTTCAAGGCAAGCTGAGGAGGTTGTCTGTCGGCCATGAAAATCGTCGTTCTAGTGAAGCACGTACCGGATGCCGCGGCGGACCGGGGATTCAACGAGTCAGATCACACGACTGACCGGGCCGGAGTGGACGGCATCCTGTCCGAGCTCGACGAATATGCGGTTGAAGAGGCGCTGAAGCTCTCCGACTCCGGCGAAGCGGACGTGATCGCCGTGACCATGGGTCCCGATGGGGCACTGGACGCGATCAAACGTTCGCTCCAGATGGGTGCGGCTTCGGGTGTGCACGTGGTGGACGATGCGTTGCATGGCTCGGACGCTGTCGCGACCTCCAAGGTCCTAGCCGCGGCCATCAGCAAGCTGGGCGACGTCAATCTGGTCCTGACCGGTATGGCCTCTACCGACGGTGGCATGAGCGTGGTGCCGGCCATGCTCGCCGAGCGTCTCGGGTTTGCCCACATCGGCTTCGTCGGTGAGCTCGGCTTCGCCGATGGAAAGGTCAGCGCGCGCCGGGATGCCGATGTCACCGAGACCGTCGAGGCATCGCTCCCGGCTGTCGTCTCCGTCACCGACCAGATCAATGAACCTCGCTACCCGTCGTTCAAGGGGATCATGGCAGCGAAGAAGAAGCCGGTCGAGACCTGGTCGCTTGCGGACCTCGGCGTTGACGCCGGCTCAGTCGGGCTCTCGGCGGCCTGGTCTGTGGTCGAGGCCGTGACGGCGCGCCCGGAGCGCACTCAGGGCGAGATCGTCACCGACGAAGGCGACGGCGGAGTCAAGGTCGCCGAGTACCTTGCCGGCCAGAAGTTCATCTGAAGCGCTCGAGGGAGAGTAGAGACATGGCTGAGATCCTCGTCCTCGTCGACCATGTGGACGGCGCGGTACGCAAGACGACGACCGAGCTGCTGACCATTGCACGGCGGATCGGTGAACCAGCGGCGGTCTTCCTCGGCTCCGGATACGAGGCTGCGCGGGACACGCTCGCCCGATTCGGTGCCGTCAAGGTGTACGTCGCGGAGAGCCCCGAGTTCGACGACTACCTGGTGGCGCCGCATGCCGAGGTGCTGGCGCAGATCGCCTCCACGGCGCAACCTTCGGCCGTGCTGGTGACGTCGAACCCGGATGGCAAGGAGATCGCCGGCCGGCTGGCGGTGAAGCTGGAGTCCGGCGTCATCACCGATGCCGTGGACGTGGACAGTGACCTGACGACCACCCAGTCGGTGTTCGCCGGCGGATACACCGTGAACGCCCGGGTGACACAGGGCACTGCGATCATCACCGTCAAGCCGAACGCCGTCACGCCGGAGCCGGCGGAGACCACTCCGGTCGAGGAGAAGGTGGCGGTGACGATCTCCGATGCGGCGAAGCGTGCCAAGGTCGTGGCGCGTACGGCGCGTGCGGCTACCGGGCGCCCGGAGTTGACGGAGGCGGCGATCGTGGTCTCCGGCGGCAGAGGCACCGGCGGCGAGTTCGGGCCGGTCGAGGCACTGGCGGATGCCCTCGGCGGCGCGGTGGGAGCCTCCCGGGCGGCGGTCGATTCGGGCTGGTACCCGCACTCTCACCAGGTGGGCCAGACCGGCAAGACGGTGTCTCCACAGCTGTACATCGCGGCCGGGATCTCGGGAGCCATTCAGCACCGAGCGGGCATGCAGACGTCCAAGACGATCGTCGTAGTCAACAAGGACGCCGAGGCGCCGATCTTCTCCATGGCCGACTTCGGCGTGGTGGGCGATCTGCACACAGTCCTGCGCCAGGCGACCGAGGAGATCGAGAAACGCAAGGGCTGAGCGAGCGTGCACCCACAAATGCTCGGCGGAATGGGACGAACGGATCTCCAGGCGGCGGGTTGCGTGGGTGCCTTGAGTTCTGTCGGTCTGTGGCCCGATTGGGCTTGAGCCTGGTGATCCGTTCGTCCCATTCCGCGCGAACTCTAGAGGTGGCGCTGGCTCCCAAGCGAGACATCGGTCAAGTGAGATCGAGTCATGCGGCCGGCGCGGTATCCTGGCTGAGATATGTCGGAGCGGCGAACGTACCTGGACCACGCTGCGACGAGCCCCATCCTTCCCGAGGTGATCGAGGTCGTCGCGGAGGCGATGGCTATCCTCGGCAACCCGTCGTCGCTGCACGCGGCTGGTCGGCAGGCTCGGAAGCTCGTCGAGGAGTCCCGGGAGACAGTGGCGGCCTCGTTGGGCGCCCGGCCGAGTGAGGTCGTGTTCACCTCAGGCGGGACCGAAGCCGACAACCTGGCGGTGAAGGGCCTGTACTGGTCTCGCCGTGCCGCTGATCCGCGGCGGGTGCGGATTCTGGCCTCCGCGGTGGAACATCACGCGGTGATGGACACCGTGCAGTGGCTCGGTGACGCCCAGGGCGCCGACGTCGAATGGCTACCGGTAGACCGGACGGGCCGGCTTCAGGTCGACGCGCTGCGTGAGTCGATCAGCCGTGACCCCGGGTCGGTCGCACTGGTGACCGTGATGTGGGCGAACAACGAAGTCGGTACCTTGCAGCCGGTAGGTGAGATCGCGGCGGTGGCCCATGAGCACGGGATTCCCGTCCACTCCGATGCGGTGCAGGCGGTGGGCCAGCTCCCCGTCGACTTCTCCTCGTGCGGCCTGGATACCGTGACTGTCTCCGGGCATAAGCTCGGTGGCCCCATCGGCGTCGGCGCGCTGTTGGTCCGTCGTGAGATCGAGCTGACGCCGGTCCAGCATGGAGGCGGTCAGGAACGGGACGTCCGCTCCGGCACGCTGGACGCGCCGTCGTTCGCCGGGTTCGCGACGGCGGTCGAGGCCGCTACCCGCGACATCGCCGGCCACGCCGCACAGCTGCGCCGACTGCGTGACGCATTGGTCGACGGGGTGCGCGCCGCCGTGCCGGAGGCCGTGCCCAACGGCGACCCGGCGGCGTCGCTGCCGGGCATCGCGCATTTCTCGTTCCCCGGCTGCGAGGGCGACTCGTTGTTGCTGCTGCTGGACGCCGCCGGGATTCACTGCTCGACCGGGAGCGCGTGTTCGGTCGGCGTGTCACGGCCGTCGCATGTGCTGCTGGCGATGGGCATCGACGAGGACGTCGCGCGAGGCTCGTTGCGCTTCTCCATGGGGCGTACGACGACGCGGCCGGACGTCGATGCGGTGGCAGAGGCGATCGGCCCGGCGGTAGAAAGGGCACGGGCCGCCGGTCTGTCCGGCGCGGCGCTGCGGCGATGAACGGCCAACCAAGGAACGTGACACGGACA
>NZ_ML142874.1:64398-65923 GCF_004138495.1 Phytoactinopolyspora endophytica | reverse complement strand
AGCGAGTGAAGCTGTCGGCCGAGGAACGAGGCCTGGCGGCGAAGCGAGTGAGAAGTCGAACGTGACCGACACGATGGAACGGTGAGGACGGCGATGCGAGTACTGGCGGCGATGTCCGGTGGCGTCGACTCCGCGGTGGCGGCCGCGCGGATGGTGGACGCCGGGCATGACGTGACGGGAGTGCACTTGGCGCTGTCCGCCAACCCCCAGTCGTTCCGGTCGGGCGCACGGGGCTGCTGCACGCTGGAGGACTCCCGTGACGCGCGGCGAGCGGCGGACGTCATGGGCATCCCTTTCTATATCTGGGATCTGGCCGAGCGGTTCCGGGCCGACGTCGTCGAGGACTTCGTTGCTGAGTATGCCGCTGGCCGGACACCGAACCCTTGCCTGCGGTGCAACGAGAAGATCAAGTTCTCCGCCGTCCTGGAGCGGGCGTTGGCGCTCGGTTTCGACGCGGTCTGCACCGGCCACTACGCCCGCATCGTGGATGGTCCGCAGGGGCGAGAGCTGCATCGGGCCGTCGATCCGGACAAGGACCAGTCCTACGTGCTGGGCGTGCTCACCACGGAGCAGCTGCGGCACGCGATCTTCCCGCTGGGAGACACCCCGAAGTCCGATATCCGGGACGAGGCAGAACGGCGCGACCTGGCCGTGGCGCGCAAGCCGGACAGCCACGACATCTGCTTCATCGCGGACGGCGACACCGCGGGCTTTCTCCGTGGCCAGCTGGGGGATGCCCCCGGCGACGTCGTCGATACGTCCGGCGAGGTGATCGGCGAGCACGACGGCACCTATGGTTTCACCATCGGCCAGCGCAAGGGACTCAAGATCGGGCGTCCAGCGGACGACGGCAAGCCGCGCTACGTGCTGGACATCTCGCCGGTGGACCGCCGCGTCACGGTGGGCCCGCGTGAGGAGCTTGCCGTCGACGAGGTGGTGGGGACGGCGCCGCGCTGGTGCGGCCCGGAGCCGGTGGGAATGCTGGAGTGTTCTGCCCAGTTCCGTGCGCATGGTGCTGCCGCCCCGGCGCGTGCAGAGCTGGTCGATGGCGCCCTGACCGTGTGGTTCGAGGCGCCACAAGAGGGTGTCGCTCCAGGCCAGGCGATCGTGCTGTATGACGGCGAGCGTGTCATCGGCTCGGCCACGATCGACAGCACGGCAGCCCGCGCAGCTTCGCCCGCCTGACACCGCCGGCCGACCTCGATACCGCCGGCCGACCTCGATACCGTCAGACCACCGTGATACTGCCAGATGCGGTGTCGGGCCGAATTTGCCGGTCGAGTGCACGTGGTGGTATTGAAGTGGTCGGACTGGGTGCCATCCCGGCGGGGCGCTAAGCATTCTCGTTTCTCAGGTAGGCCAGGACGGCCGAGACCCGGCGGTTCGTCTCTTCAGTCGGCGGCAGATCCAGCTTGGCGAAGATGCTACTGATGTGCTTCCCGACGGCCGCCTCCGAGACGACGAGCAGCCGCGCGATGGCGGCGTTGGAGTGCCCTTCGGCCAGACGCGCGAGCACCTCGTGCTC
>NZ_ML142874.1:61748-64379 GCF_004138495.1 Phytoactinopolyspora endophytica | reverse complement strand
CCGTCGACCACCTGGTGCAACGTGCCCACGAACTCCTCGACGTCGACCACACGGTCTTTCAGCAGGTAACCGACGCCCTTGCCGCCTGCGGAGTCGATCAGGTCGGAGGCGTAGCTCTGCTCGACGTATTGGCTGAGCGCGACGACGGCGAGCTCGGGACACGTACGACGAAGCTCGACGGCGGCGCGCAGTCCTTCGTCGGTGAAGCCCGGCGGCATCCGGATGTCCGTCACTACCAGGTCAGGAGCGTGTTCGGCGACGGCGGCCTTCAGGGCGTCGGCGTCACCGGCCGTGGCCACGACCTCGAACCCGAACCGCCCGAGCAGCCCGGCCAGACCTTCGCGGAGCAGGACACCGTCCTCGGCGAGCACTACTCGGATGGCTGGTCGCTCTGGCTGCACGGAAGCTCCACGCGTAGGACGGTCGGCCCGCCGGCCGGGCTGGACAGGAACATTCTGCCGTCCACGACCGCCGCGCGGTCCGCCAGCCCGGTCAGCCCGGTGCCGTGGGCGGGATCCGCACCGCCGCGGCCGTCGTCGCGAACCTCCACGGTGAGCACGTCGTCATTCAGCGTGTCCCGGTGCCGCCTGACCTTGACCCGTGCCTTGGTAGCGCCGCTGTGCTTGGCCACGTTCGTCAGCGCCTCCGAGACGACGAAGTACGCCGTGCCCTCGACGTGCTCGGACGGCCGCTCCGGTACATCGATATCGACGGGCACATCGACGTCGACCGGAATGGACGCCTCGTCGGCGAGCTCGCGCACCGCGGCGTTCAGTCCGCGATCGGTGAGGACCTGCGGGTGGATGCCGCGGATGAGCTCCCGCAGCTCGGCCATGACGTGCTTGGCCTGCTCGTGGGCGTCTTCCACCGCCGCCGCGGCCGGCGATCCCGGCGGCAGGTCGAGGCGGGCCATGCCGAGCTGGAGCGTGAGACTGACCAGGCGTCGCTGCGCTCCGTCGTGCAGGTCGCATTCGATCCGCCGTCGCTCGGCCTCGAACGCGTCCACCAGCCGCGCTCTGGACTGCGACACGTCGACGAGGCGAGCATGCAGCTCCGCGCGGCCCTCGCCGTGTAGCAACGCCCGGGCGACGAGGCCGTGTGCACCCGCGAGCAGGGCCAGCAGATACGGCAACACGGGCAGCAGCACGAGCCCGGCAAGCGCGTACGGGACCGCCTCCGCCGGGGTGTCCACGGTGCCGAAGCCCAGCATGACCGAGCCGCCGTCGAGCGCCACCAGCAGTGGGCTGACGAGAAGCACGCCGACGAGCATCAGCGCGGCCAGGACCGCGAGGTAGGCCAGCGGAACGACAGTGACCAGAAGCAGGACGTAGCCCACCTCTCGCCACGTCGCCGCCTCGGTGTACCGGGTGCGCATCCAGGACCACAGGTCCGCCTCCGGTGGGTCCTGGTGCGCGGACACCACGGAGCGGTCATCGACCATGCGCAGCCGCCGTCGTTCCAGCTCCGCCAGCGGTATGGACACCAGTGGACCGATGCCGACCATCAGGAAGAGCCCGAGGAAGAGCAGCAGGAGGAACATCGCCGGACTCAACTCATCGCCTTGGCTGGCGGCAAGGGCGATGAGCGTGATCCAGGGTATGCCGATGACGACGAATGGAAGCGCGCCGGCGAAGGCCAGCGCGGTCGTCACCAGGTAGCCGAGCGACCGCCACGGCCAGCGGGTCAGCAGGAACCGGCGCCGTGCGACGGATTCCAGCGAGGTCTGCGGTTCGCGGTCACGCACCTGCACCACGCTAGCCGTTCGCGCCCCCATGGCCAGCCCGGTTAGCCAGATATCGGCGGGTATGGCTAGGCCTACCTCGTTTCGCCGGTCGCGGTAGCCACAGTTCCCGCGTTCTGGTTCCGTCGGTTCGACGTTGCGGGAGTGCCCCGGCGGGCGGGCGAGCTCATCCGGTAGCTCGCCCGCCCGCCACGACGTCACGACGACGCCTATGCCTGAGCTCCGACCAGGTCTCGATCGTCGTCGCTCGGCCTCAGATAGACGTCGGGGTTGCCCTCGACGTGCAGCTGAGGCAGGCTCCGGTCCACCGGAGCGGGCAGCCACCAGTTCGCCTTGCCGAGAATGTGCATGACGGCCGGGACCAGCAGCATCCGGACGACTGTCGCGTCGATCAGGATGGCCGTCGCCATGCCTACCCCGAAGACCTTGATGAAGACCTGGTCATCCGGGATGAATGCGGCGAAGACGGCGATCATGATCGCGGCCGCCGCCGTGATCACCCGCGCGGTGCCGGCCAACCCCTCGGTAATGGCACGGCCGTTGTCGCGATGCCGCACCCAGGCCTCCCGCATCCGGCTGATCAGGAACACCTCGTAGTCCATGGAGAGCCCGAACAGGATGGCGAACATGATGACCGGCAAAAAGGCCGCCATGGGTGTGTCCGTGTCGATCCCGATCAGCTCGCCGGCCCAGCCCCCTTGGAGGAAGAACGCCACCACGCCGTACGTGGCGGCGACCGACAGCAGGTTCATCACGGCGGCGGTCACCGCGATCACCACACTGCGGAACGCGACCAGCAAGACCAGCATCGACACGAGAACGACGCCCCCGATGAGGAACGGAATCCTCTCGGTGATGGCGGCGTTGATGTCGATCACAGAGGCAGCCAC
>NZ_ML142874.1:52223-61738 GCF_004138495.1 Phytoactinopolyspora endophytica | reverse complement strand
GACATCGCGGCCGGGATCACCCCGTCGCGGATCGTCTGTGCCAGATCCTCGGTGGCCTCGTCCTGCGGTCCGGTCGTGGGCACGACCGTCATCATCGCGGTCTCGCCGGCCTCGTCCAACCGTGGCGGTGACACGGCGGCCACTCCGTCCGTGGCGTCGAGCCCTGCCTGCAGCTGCTGGATCGCCGCGTCGCCACCGGCCGGTGCGTCGCCGGTCTGCGAGAGGTCCGCCACCACGAGCAACGGCGCGTTGGCACCTTCACCGAAGCTTTCGGCCTGCATGTCGTAGGCGCGGCGGGTCGACGAGCCTTCCGGGTCGTTGCCCGCGTCGGGGAAGCCCATGTAGACACCGAGGAACGGGATCGCGAGCAGCACCATGCCGACCGTGCTCACGATGGTGGCCGGGATCCGGTACTTCTTCACCAGACCGCTCCATCGCACCCAACCCTTGGCCGGCACCATGTGACCGTCGTCGGTGACCTGGACGGGCTTGCGCTTACCGAGCGGGAGCCGGAGGCGGTCGATGCGGGTTCCGAGGTAGCCCAGAAGCGCGGGGAACAGGGTGATCGCGGCCGCCATGACGATCAGGACCGCCACCATCGCGACGACGGCGGCTCCGCTCATGAAAGACAGGCCCATGGCGAACAGGCCGAGCATGCTCACCATGACGGTGGCGCCGGCGACGAGCACCGCACGTCCTGCCGTGTCGAGTGTGGCTGCTGTCGCCGATTCGGGGTCCAGACCGGCCGCCCGCCACTCCCGGAATCGGGTCACCATCAGCAGTGCGTAGTCGATCCCCAAGGCGATACCGAGCATCATGCCGAGTACGGGCGCGAAGTCCGGCACGTCGACCAAGGCGGCCAGCAACCCAACCAGGCTCGCGCTCACCGCCAGGCCGCTGATCGCCATCGCGAGCGGCAATCCGGCGGCCACCAAGGAGCCGAACGTCAGCAGCAGGATCACCGCCGCCGCGAGCAGGCCGATCATCTCCGAGCCGACCTCGCTCTCCTCGGCGAGCTGTATGGCCTGCCCGCCCAGCGCGACCTCCAGGCCGTCGTGCTCGGCGGACTCGGCAGCCGCCATCAGCCGCTCGGTGTCCTCGACCGGCATATCGTTCGCGTTGGTGACGTCGAGGTAGAGACGAGCGACGATGGTCTGGCCGTCCTCCGACACGCTGCCCGGCATCTCGTACGGGTTCTCGACGCTCGCCACGTGCGGCAGGCCGCTGAGCTCGTTGAGCAGCGCGGTCATCTCGCCTTGGACCTGAGGGTCGGTGACGCCGTCGTCGGCGTGCGCGACGATGTCGACGGGGTCGCCGGCCTGGCTCGGGAACCGGTCCTCGAGCAGATCCTGGGCATGCTTGGAGTCGGAGTCGGGCGCAGAGAAGTCGGTGGCGAAGTCTCCGCCGAATGCGCCTGACAACCCCACTGCCAGCGCAGCCGCGGCAACCCAGGCCATGATGACGCGTCCTCGACGCCGGAACGCGAACCCGCCGAGCCTTCCCAACGGTCCTCGCCGAGGCAGCTCGGTTCGCGAGCCCTCGACGACGGATGCGATGTCGGTCATCGTTCTCTCCCAAGGTCGTGAATTGCGTGTACGTGAAACGACATCAATAACGGTGGCGCCCAGCCGGTGGTCGCGTCTTCGATCAGAGGGCGGCTTCGGCTACGCAGCTGTGCGCGGGCAGCGGTGTGCCGACTACGCCCGTCGTCGTAGACGACAGCGCTCTCTGTCGGATCCGGCTGCCGGCATGCCGGGGCTATGATCGCCGAATGAGTCGACCGGGCCTCCTGCGCTTGCCAGCGCAGGTCCAGGATGTGCTGCTCGCTGCATTCATCACAGTGATGCAGGTGCAGGGCACCGCCGCGTCGTCGTCCAACTCGACCATCGACTTCCGGTCGCTTTCCGACTTCGGCTATCTCGGGTACGCGTTGCTGATTCTCAGCGGTGCGGTCCTGGTCTTCCGACGCCGCTGGCCGGTGGCCGTGTTCGCGACGACGGCCGTGATGAGCGTGGTGTACTTCTCGGCTGAGTTCCCCGACGGTCCTGGCTGGCTCGCGCTCTTCATCGCCCTGTACACCCTGACGGCGTACGGCGACGGGCGAAGGTCGGTAAGGATCGCGGCGGTCGGAATCGCCGTGCTCGCGACGTGGTGGCTCATCGTGGGTGCCGATGTCGAGCCGAGGGAGGCCCTCGGCTGGGTGTTCTTCCGGATCGGAGCGTCCACCATGGCGGCCGCTCTTGGCGAGTCCATCCGGTCACGGCGGGTGATCGCGGCCGAAGCTCAGCAGCGCGCGGAGCATGCCGAGCGGACGCGGGAAGAAGAGGCCCGACGACGGGTGGACGCCGAGCGGCTGAGGATAGCTCGCGATGTTCACGACACGGTCGCGCACGCCATCGCCATCATCAACGTACAGGCCGGAGTTACCGCGCATGTGCTGGACAAGCGGCCTGAGCGCGCTCGCGATACGCTGGTCACCATCGAGCAGACCAGCTCGCAAGCGCTGCATGAGATGCGGGTCATCCTCGGCGTGCTTCGGGGATCGGGTGACGAGCCCACCCGGGAACAGGGATTGAACCAGCTCGACGAGCTCGCCGCCATGGCGCGCGAAGCCGAACTTGACGTCAAGGTGGAAGTAGGGCCAATCGCACCGGACCTACCGGTGGCCGTCGACCGTACCGCATACCGAATTCTGCAGGAGTCGATCACCAACGCGATCCGGCACGCGCCCGGGGCGCGGATCACGGTGGGGGTCGAGTGCCGGTCAGATGTGTTGGAGATCCACGTCGCCGACGACGGCGGACACGCGGGCGGGCGCGAAGACGAACGCAACGCCGGCGCAGAGGCTGGGGCGCCGATTGCCCGCCGGTCCAATAGCGCGGCCGGAACAGGCCGCGGCATCGTAGGGATGCGGGAGCGTTGCCTGCTGCTTGGCGGCGAACTCACCGCAGGTCCGCGAGCCGGCGGCGGCTTCGAGGTGCGGGCACATTTGCCGCTGAATCCGGCAGAGGCGGTGGGGCAATGAGCCGCCCCGACGACGGCGGCGTAGCGATGGCACTCCAGACACCGTTGACGTACCACAGACAATGACACGCCACAGATGAGTGACATGCCAGCGATGAGTGACACCCCAGAGATGAGTGACACGCCAGAGACAAGGCCGATCAAGGTAGTGCTGGCCGATGACCAGGTCTTGGTGCGGGCCGGATTCAAGGTGCTGCTCGACGTCGAGGAGGACATCTCCGTCGTCGGAGAGGCGACCAACGGTGCTGAGGCGGTCGAACAGGCCCGGCTCACCCGCCCCGACGTCGTGCTCATGGACATCCGGATGCCGGGGGTCGACGGAATCAAGGCGACCTCGCAGATCGCCGGGATCCGCGGCCTCGCCCACGTGAAGGTCCTGATCCTGACCACGTATGACACCGATGCGTACGTTTTCGAGGCGCTGCGGGCCGGCGCCAGCGGCTTCATGCTCAAGGACGCCGGACCGTCGGAGCTGCTGCATGGCATCCGGGTGGTCGCCGGCGGCGAGGCACTCCTGGCGCCGAGGATCACTCGCCGCCTCATCGGACAGTTCACTGCTACTCGGGCCGCCAACCAGGTGGCCGAGGAACGGCTCACCGTGCTCACTCAGCGAGAGCGCGAGGTAGTTGCACTAGTGGGCGAAGGGCTCAGCAACGCCGAGATCGGCGCACGGTTGTTTCTCAGCCCGGCGACGGCGCGCACGCATGTGAGCAACGCCATGGTGAAGCTCGGGGCTCGGGATCGGGCACAACTGGTGGTCATCGCCTATCAGACCGGCCTGGTGAGTCCTTCCGCGCCCGGGTCTGCCTAGTCAGCCGGGCCTGTCTCGTCGCGCCTACCTGATCGGACCTACCCGTCGGGCCTGTCTCGTCGCGCCTACCCTGGTGGGCCTACCCCCCGTTGGACCTACCTCGCCTGGCCTGTCTCGTCGGTGACTCTCAGAACGGTGGCGGGTCGTCTTCAGGTCTGACGCTGAGTGGCTGTTCGGGTTCCTTGGTCATGGTCGTCTTCCGCGGCTCGGGCATGATGGGTGCGCATTCACAGGCGCCGATGCAGCCGCAGGCGTGAACCTTTGTGGGCGCGACTCGTAGCCCCTGGAGAAGGTGAGCACGTGCGTCGTCGTCACTGTCGCTGTGTTCGGCACTGCTCTCGTGCCCGCCGTGGTCCTCGTGGCCGCCGTGGCTCTCGTGCCCGCCGTAGTAGGCGGGCTGGTCGTGGTGTCCGTTCCAGGCCTGGTCCTGTTGGCTGGCTCGGTCCTGCTGGTTTGCCTCGTGTTGGTCCTGGGTGTGTTGTTCCTCCTCGCGGGGCCGGATCGTGGGTAAGGCGGGCATGATCTTCGGTGGCCGGTTCAGGTAATGATGACCCAACGGGCAGCGCCATAGGGTCAGCTCGGGAGTGGGTTTGGAGACTTCCCAGCCGCCTTCATGACGTAGTCGGTGATCGTGCCGACACGCGGAGCCGAGGTTGTCGGCAGTGGTCAAGCCGCCGTGGGCGTATTCGTCGATGTGGTCCTGGTCGGTGCGAATCGCCGGCATCCGGCAGCACGGATGCGTACATCGACGGTCACGGATCTGCACCCATCGGCGTAGCCGGGTGGCGGCGGTCCGCCGCCGCGGATCATCGCCGGGAGTGTCATTGTGACCGTCGCTCTCTTCGTGACCGTCGCTCTCTTCGTGGATGTGGAGTGCGTCGTGCTGGTCGGCTTCTGTCTGTCCGGCGTTGTCAAGGTCCAGGGCGTTGTGCTGATGGGACAAGTCACGGATGACCGGCGCCCAGCGGGCGCACTGCTCCCACGTCACGCGCGCGTCTGAGGTCACGTGTCTGCCCCCTGCCATGTCCCTGCCCGCTCCCACGTCGTGACTCATTCCCACGTCGTGGCTCATTCCCACGTCGGTGCCCGTGTCGGCGTCGTTGGCCGCCGAGTCGTGCCCCTGCGCCCCGGTGATCACGGCAGCAAGACGGGACAGGTCACCGGTAGTGACCTGGAGTTCGAGGATGCCACCACGACGGGTGTCTCGGCGGGATCTGGCCCGGCCTGGTGGCCGGTGAGGTCGAGCGGTGGTGATCCCGGCATGCACCAGTTCGCCGCGCTCGTTGCACACGGCAAAACGCCACTGCGCCGAGGCCATCCGCTCGGCGATCTCGCGTGCGAGGGTGGCTGACACACAGTCCCAGGCAGGTATCTCGCCGGGGCGTTCGTCCAATCCGAGCAGTGTGGCCAGGCCGACTCGCAACTCGGACACCGACCACCCCCTCGCCGGCGTTTCGGCGCCGGCATCGTCGGCTCGGCCGCTGAGGTCGCGGTGAACGTCGTGGTTGTTCAGCGCGTCGCGCGCGTCGCTGCCACCGGCGGGACCGCGCGGCGGACCACCGGGTCGAGCGCCACCACCGCCGGCGCCACCACCGGCGCCACCACCGGTGTCGTCACCCGCGTCGTCGTCCCCACCGGAGTCGTCTCCACCGGAGTCGTCTCCACCGTTGTCGTCGCCATGGTCGTCGTGCCCACGGTTGTCGTCGTTGCCTGCGTCGTCCCTGACGTTGTCGTTACCGGGGTTGTCGTCTCCACCGTCGTCTGCGCTGTTGAGGTCGCGACCGTGATCGTCGTCACCGTCGTCGACGTCGCGGCGGCCTTGGTCGGTGGCGCCCTCGTGATCACCGCCGCCGGGGTCGCTGCTGGCGTCGCTCTGGCTGCTGCCCGCGCTTGTGCCCGTGCTGCCTTTGCTGTCGTCGATGTCGGTGAACGGGTGGGCCAGGACGTAGCTGATGATCTCGGTCTCGGTGAGATCTTCGAGGGTTCCATCCAGCATGCCCAGGAAAATGTCGACACGGACGTGGTCGATCTTGCGTTTGTCTCCGGCACGTTTGCACGCCCGTGCCAGGCTGTCGACGCGGTCGCAGGCGGCGGCGGCACGGTCGATGGGTAGGTCATAGCCGGACACGTTCGCAGTCCCGTCCGGGTTACGCGAGCCAACCACCCGGCGACCCTTGATCGCCTTGCGGTACTTTTTGTGCGCCCATTCCGGGTCGATCGCCAACGCGGCGCGCTTGATCGCATCGATCAGCTCCGCCACCGTCAACCCGGGCGCATCCGGCAACAAGAATGCGCACACCTGAGCCGCCTGCTCGTCGGCCAAACCCTCAGTCCATTGGCAAAACGCCTGTGCACGGGGCTCATCCAGCATCCCGGTCAACATCGCCTGTCCGAGCATGGGCAGACGGTGGTGTACGTCGTAGGCCAGCTGAAAGGCGTTGTTGGCCCGGGTACGCGACCACACCAGCGCGGCGCGAGCATATTCGGGGGCGAAATGGCAAGGCTCTTGTAGTCGCTGCACACTGTCTGTAGAGCCTTTGACGCGCATGCCCGTCTCCAACAAGCACAACAGAAAGATCCCCCGGTCCCGACACGACTGCCGGTAGGCGGCCTTGAGCACTTCCACCGTGTCAAACCCGGACACCCCAGCGATCGGGATTTCCTCCAGGACAGCGAGCAACTCCGCACCCGGAGGTGCATACGCCAACCCCTCCGGAATCGGCCACGGCCACCCACCGCCGCCGTCCGCACCGCCGCTGTGATCATCACCATCCTGGGCGTCATAGACAGCGCGACTGCAGGGCTCGAGGGCGTCGCGGTACTCAGCGGTGTGGCCGTCGTCGGCGGCACCGTCAGCGTCGTCGTGGGAGCCGAACACGCTGGGCACCTCCTCCCAGGTGATGAGCAGACCCGCACAAAGACAGGTCAGGATCGACAGGGATTTGGTCCGGCCATCCCCGCCGGACCGAACATCTACCGCGGCTCAACACACCTGAACGGAAAGAACCAATAGCGTCTGGCTCGTAAACGAAGCCTACATCGAACAATAGTTCGATTCAAGCCGATATCCGAGCGGACTAGCGTGCAGCCTCGGGGAACCGCGTCCTGACGACCCCAAGTGCCGCCGTCACCTGTTGACGCACGAGGAACGTGGCTGCTGAGGCACACGGAGTTCGTTGTGAACCCGGTCTCGTTGTGAAATCGGTATGGCGGAATGACAGGCCATTCTTGGTGCGGAACGCGCCTAGCACCTTCACCGCGAGGTCAACGGCAAGGACACGTATCTGGTGTATCGATCGGCGCGCCGGTCGCCCGTAGCGAAGGAATCGTGAGGTCATTCGCCTGGCGGCCGGAACGCTCGAGCATGAGACGAACGGCGCGCGGCCACGATCGTCGAGGCCACGTAGCATCGACATCGGCGCTCCACAGTCGACGGTGAGGTTCTGCTGGGGGAAGCCGGTGAGATTTCTGCCGGGAGCGACGATGAGGCTCTGTCGGGGAAACCGACGGCGAGACTCTACGAGCGAGAACGAGAGGGAACGTGGTCGATGTCCATGAGGCACCGTTTTCGCATCCGTGTCCGCATCCGACCGTACCGGCGCCGAACGATCGTAGGGCCGGAGGCTGACCCCGGCATGACCATCCTTCGGCGGACACGCAGGGCTGTGCGCAGAGCCGCGGCAGTCCTGCCGCGCGCTGCTGCGCGGTCTGCCGCCGTGACCGTTGCAGGCACCATCCTGGCGGTCGCAACCGCGGTCGTGATGCTGCCCGCGCCGGCCGCACAAGCCCAGCCCGTCGTCGACGGCCTGCGGTTCGAGTCGGACACGACCTTCCGGCTGGATCCCGACGAGGAGCGGGTCCGGGTCACGGTCGAGATGACGCTGACCAACGAACGGCCAGACCAGGGCAACACGTTCTACTATTTCGATCAGGTCAGTGTCCCGGCGCTGGCCGAGGCGGAAAACGCGTCGGCGGAGGCTCCGGGGAGCGGGGCGCTGCCTGTCGACTTCGACGAGGCCGACGGGTCCGGCCTGTCGGTGATCTCCATCGGTCTGCCGTCTCAGCTCCGATACGGCCAGACCCAGCAGGTGCAGGTCTCGTACGACCTGCCGAACCAGCCGCCGCGCTCGGACTACCTGACCCGGGTGAGTGGCGGGTATGCCTCCTTCCCGGTCTTCCCGTTCGGCGATCCCGGTCTCACGAGCGTCACGGTCATCATCCCGGACTCCTACGACGAGATCACGGTGGGCGACGCCGGCCTCGGATATGACCGCCGGGACGGTAATGTGATCTACACCGACAGCGACATCGCTGACCCATGGAACTACTGGGTGGCGGTCGCGGCCCGCAACGACGGCCTGCTCGAGGAGCGGGCAGTGGAGATCGGCGGTACCTCCGGAAGCCTGCGGCACTGGCCGGGTGACGAGGAATGGGCCGGTTTCGTGGAGGGCACGCTGGATGCGGGTGTGCCGATGCTGGAGGAGCTCACCGGCTTGTCATGGCCGTCGGAGGGCGAGCTGCAGGTGATCGAGTCGGCGGCGCCGCACGCAATGGGCTTCGGCGGCTGGTATGACAGCGAAGAGCATACGATCCAGATCGGCGACGAGCTGGACGCCCAGCTGATTCTGCACGAGCTCTCACACGTCTGGTTCAACCGGGAGCTCACCACGGAGCTGTGGATCCTCGAAGGGCTGGCGGAGTTGTACTCACACCAAGCATTGGAACGGATCGACGGGCAAGCTCCGGAACCGGAGAGCTTGCCGGACGACGATCCGGGTGCGCAGCCGTTGCGATCGTGGGTCCAGACCGCAGCCAGTCGCGAGGAACAGGATCCGTATGCGTACACCATGTCGTGGTGGGTCTTCGACCAGATCTTCGACGAGGTCGGGGCGGAACCCATGGCGGAGGTCATCACGGCGCTGGACGGCAGGGAGATCGCCTACCGGGCCGGCCCCGAGCCGGAGGTACTCGATGCCGGCGTCGATTGGCGTCATCTCCTCGACCTCCTGGAAGAGGTCGCTGGATCGGAGCGAGCGGTCGAGCTGTACGAGAGTCATGTGTTGCCCGGCGATGACGTCGAGCGGCTCGCGGATCGGGCAGAGGCACGCGGGACCTACGCCGAGTTCGCCGCCGACAGCGACGGCTGGGCCCCGCCGTTCGAGCTGCGACGTGCCATGGCGGACTGGGAGTTCGACGAGGCCGACGGCCTGATCGAGTCGTCCGCCGCCGTGTTGGACGTCCGCAACGAGGTGCTGGCCGCCACGGATGGGTTCGGCCTCACGGAGCTGCCCATGCTGAAGGAGGCCTACCAGGGCGCCGAGGACATCAACGCGGTCAAAGAACAGGCCGACGAGTATGCGGAATCGGCGGAGACCCTGTCGGATGCCCGGACCATGCCAGGTGGAGTGGCTGGAGTCCTGTCGCGGATCGGCATGCTGGGCCGGAACGTCGACGACGAGTTGGAGGACGCGGCGGCGGATCTCGGCCGTGGTGATTTGGACGATGCTCTCGACAAGGTGGCCGAGGTCGAGGACGAGATCGACGAGTCGACGTTGATCGGCGGCGTGCTGGTCGGGGAGATGCTCGTCGGGCTCGGCGTCGCGTGGCCGCTGAGACGCCGGCACAACCGGCACGGCTCGGCTGCCGCTCCATCGGCGGACCAGCCGGACATCCTTCCTCC
>NZ_ML142874.1:48079-52161 GCF_004138495.1 Phytoactinopolyspora endophytica | reverse complement strand
CGTCTGCGGTGCCACCTCCGGCTGGCCCGTCTGCGGTGCCACCTCCGGCTGGCCCGTCTGCGGTGCCACCTCCGGCTGGCCCGTCTGTGGCGCCACGGCCGCCTGACCCCTCTGCGGCACCGCCGCCACCGCCGCCCGTTTGAGGACCTTTGCCCCTGACGAACGTGCCCTTCTTTCCGCGAACGTAGACATGCGAGGGAAGGGTGAGAGATGCGCGGATATGTGGATGGGCGATGAGCATGGCCTTGCGGATCGGGATCATCGCACCGCCGTGGTTGCCGGTGCCGCCGCCGTTGCACAGCGAGACGGAGTCCGCAGTGGACCAGCTCGCTCGAGGGCTGACTGAGGCCGGCTACCAGGTGGTTCTGTACACCACCGGGGATGCGAAATGCCCGGTGGACTGTCGGTCCTACTTCCCGACGGCGCTCGGCGCGGGGCTGGCAGACCGAAGGGCAGAGCTGGTGCATGTCGAGCATGCGTACCGTGAGCTGGCGGAGATGGATGTGATCCATGACCACACCGTGGCCGGGCTGCAACGGGCCGGCTGGAGCAACGGCCACGGTCCCATGGTCGCGACGATTCACGGCAACGTCACGCCGGAGCTGCGCAGGCTATATGGGGAAGTAGCGGGACACGTGTCGGTGGTGGCGAGCACATGGGCACAGCGGCGCAGCGTTCCTGAGGTACCGGTCACCAGCGTGATCCACTACGGGACCCCTACGTCCGATTTCCCGGCAGGACGGGGAGACGGCCGCTACGTCATGTTCTCCGGCGACCTGGCCGCGGACAGTGGCGCGCATGTGGCGGTTTCGGCCGCGAGACGGGCGGGCAAGCGGATTGTCGTCGCGGGAAGGATGGCGGAGGCGGCGGACCGACGGTATTTCGCTGAGCGGATCGCGCCGTACCTCGGTACAGAGGTGTTCTACGTCGGCGATGTCGGCGGAGACCGCAAGTATGCTCTGCTCGCCGGTGCGGAGGCTCTGATCAGTCCGTCCCGTGCCGCCGACCCGGGTGGGCTGACCATGATCGAGGCTCTGGCCTGCGGGACTCCCATCGTGGCGCTGCGTGAAGGGGCAGCGCTGGAGATGGTCGATCCCGGGCGGACGGGTTTCCTCTGCGAGGATGAAGCCGAGCTCGGGCGGCGCCTTGGCGATGTGCTGGAGATCGACCGCGCGCTATGCCGTACGACGGCGGAGGTGAGGTTCTCTGTCGACCGCATGGTGGCCGCATACTTGAGCCTGTACCGTCGGCTGACGGGAGTGACACACGTGCCCCGACGGCGCGGCGCACGCAGGCTGCGGCGTACCGCGTGACGCAGATAACACGGAATCGTGTTCATTGTGCAATGAATTTTCGTGTTCGAGTGTCATGAGTTTCATATCATTATGAAATGAATAAAGTGGCTCGGAGTGGCGGTTCGTCGACAGGGTGGTCAGTAGCCCTCCTCCCGTGGTCCAGATCCGAGGGGATCTCTTCCGGTGGCTGCGGGAGCGGTCGGCCGCGACTGGCGAACCACTGGAGTACATCGCCGACCGATGTATCGCCGCCTATCGGTCCGGCTTGACCTCGACCGCCTCGCGCGACGGCGGTGACTCCTGATGGCGGCGACCGTGCTGGCTGCGCCGGAGTTCGTGCGGCTCACCGATGGCTCCGAGACGGCTGCCGGGCTGCTGGGTGGCAAAGCGACGAACCTGGCCCGGATGCGAGCCGGAGGGCTTCCCGTCCCGGACGCGGCCGTAGTCGCCGCGTCCGTGTATCGCAGGGCGCCGCCGTGGCCGTGCCGATGGCGGTCGCTCTCGTCGTCACCGCGCTGTTCCGGCTGAACATGGGTATGCATTGGCCGACCGACGTGGTGGGCGGGATCATGATCTCGGGAACGTTCGTCCTCGCGGTCTTCTGGGCTCTGCACCACACTCGATGGCACCGGCACTGCCACAGCTGCCTGTGGGCGCCGGCCTCAGCGCATTGAGGCGGTCAACGTCCCAGGAGCCGCCGCCAGAGCGGACGTTTACGGCGTAGACCAGGCTCTGAACCGGTGACGGTGGGAAGTCCGGCCGCCGACCAGGCCTTCGTTCCGCCACGTACGGAATAGGCGGTCCGGCCCGCGCCGGCCAACGTGGTCGCGCCGCGAAGTGAGCGGACACCTGTCGAACACACGGTGATGACCTGACCGTCAGGAAGACCCCGCTCACGCACCAATAGCTCGCGGAGCGGGACGTTGACCGCACCCGCGATGTGACCACGTGCGTACTCCTCGGGCAACCTCACGTCGATGATCGTGTCGTCCGCTCGCCACATCGCCTGGGCGGTCGGAACATCGATCTCCTCCGCCACTGGGTTGCCGAACATCCGTACCTCTCGCCGTCGGTACTGGCAGGGTCCATCGTGTGCGACATCCGCCTGGCCGGGCCGCCTTGCCACCGCTCAGTAGGTCGTCCTGGTGCGTAAGGTCGCTATGGTGCGCCAGGTCCTCATGGTGTGTCGGGTCGTGATGGTGCGTCAGGTCGTTATGGTGCGTCCTCTGGGCGTAGCCGAAGCACCTCGTCGTCGACCTCGTCGATCTGGTAGCTGGCCAGGGCCTCGCGGGCGGAGGGGCCGTACACCCTGATCCGATCGGGACTGTCGGAGGTCCACGCTCGGGGCTCGGAGGCGACCGGCGCGTCGGTCGGCCCTGGCTTCCAGCTGACGTAGGTGCCGTCCGAGCGGAACTCGATCCCGTCACGTCCTCGCGCCGGCGGCACGGGACGATCGGCCGGCCGGTAGACATAGACGTCTGTTGTGTCCAGCTCGTGCACATGGATCCAGCGCCGGAACAGGGCTGTCGGTAGATCAGCCATACCTTTCAGTCTCCTCGCACGGGCAGCCCGATGTCCACGTCTCAGGGCGCCGCAACCGTGAGGTTCGACAGGCTCGCCCGTGGTCCGGCCAGCGCGGCGTCGATCCGCTCGACCTGGCCCTGGGTGAACATGAGCATGCACGCGTCGTCGGTGTAGTCCATGAAGTTCATGAACATGTCCCCATCCGGGCCGTTGTCGCAGCTCACAGTGGGAAACGTCGGGCAGCCTCGGCTGGGTCCCGCTTGGTTGGGGGTGTCGTCGACGAAGTCACTGCCGTGGCAGCCGTCCCCGTCGTCCCCCCAGACGTGCCGGAGGTTCAACCAGTGACCGACCTCGTGCGTCGTCGTCCGGCCGCCGTTGAAGGGCGCCGCCGCCGACCCGGTGGTGCCGAAGGCGGTATACGTGACGACGACCCCATCGGTGGCTGCCGGTCCACCCGGGAACTGGGCGTACCCGACAACGCCACCGGTCAGCTGGCAGACCCAGATATTGAGATACCGGTCGGCCGGCCACGGGTCGGAGCCGCCCGTGGCCGCGGACTTGACCGCGTCGTCGGTGTCGAACGCGGTCATTGCCGTGTTGGTACGGATGACGCCGTTGGTCGGCTCCCCGGCGGGGTCCTCCGTGGCGAGGAAGAACTCCACTCGCGCGTCACCGACCAGCGATCGCCAGACTTCGGGAACGCGGTCGCTGTCCGCGATGTCGGCGCGGAAGTCCGCGTTGAGCACATCGATCTGACTCTGCACCTGCGCGTCGTTGATGTTCTGCTCGTCGGACGCCCAGACCACGTGCACCACGACCGGAATCCGCACCGTCTCTTCGCGGGCCGCTGCGCGGCGGTGGAAGGTGGTGTTCTCGAAGGCCGCGCACGCCTCGGCGTACCCCGAGACGGTGTCGAGCAGCCGGTGGTGGACCTGCATCGTCTCGCAGCGCCGTACGGGCGCCTGAGCAACCGCTTCCGTCACGTGATCGACTTTACCGGGCGCTTCGCCGCCGGTGAAGCAGTTCCTTGCCGCGGGCCGGGCGCTGTCCATCCTCTAGGCTTTCGGCCGTGGCCATGGACGAGGGATCGGCGCGCGGCGGGGCCGGCGGGCGACCCGGCCGGCCCGGGCGATCCGAGTCGGCCGGGCGATCCGAGTCGGCCGGGCCGGCCGCCGTCACTGCCGTGCGTGCGGCCGTCGTCGACCTGTCCACTGTTGTCAAGCGCGCTGCCTGGCTCCTCGCCCGGCACTGGCCGGTGGTGCT
>NZ_ML142874.1:45626-48057 GCF_004138495.1 Phytoactinopolyspora endophytica | reverse complement strand
ATCCTCCTCGCCGGAGAGGCTGGACGCTACGGTGCCCTGTGGGCGGCCGTGGAGCTCAGCGACATCCATGGCCCGCTGGGCGTGCTCGTTCTCGCGCTGGGTCCGCTGGCGGTCGTGTCCGCCCTGATCGCGGCGCTATACGCGTTGCGTCATTCACTCCGCTCGGTGTCGGATACGGCGTCGATCTCGAACACAGTGTCGGTGTCGGATACGGCGTCGGTGTCGGTGTCGGACGCAGTGTCTGCGGCTCCCAGCGCGCCCGTCGGCTCGTCAGGGGGAGCAGCCCAGACGATCGGCCGCGTACTCGTGCCGTTCCTGGTGATCTACGAGTCGTACGGCTATCTCGAGGACGACGTCTTCCGCTTCGTCAACACCGCGGTGGCCGATGAGATGTTCGACGTCGACGTCCTGCTGGGCACGGATACGATCGACCCGAACCGGACCGCTCTGGCCACTGGCTGGGCGGCGATGCTGGTGGTGGCTGTCGCGCTTGTGCTGCGGTTCGGCTTCAGCGCACTGGTCCACCACCGTCGCATCACCAGCCTGGTGTGGGTCATCGCCTATCTCGAGGCCTTATGGCTGGCCACCCTGGCTCGTACTCTCGTCGCTCACGTGGGCGCCGCGTTCAGGTGGCTGCGGGAGAACGCGGCGGTGCAGATGGCCATCGACGGGTGGCACGGCGTGGTCGCGGCGACCGGACCGCTGGCCGACGCCATCAACCGGGCGGTGGCGTGGATGGTCGCGCTCATCGGCTCGGTTGACACGGTGATCGTGGCTCCGTTGGCATGGCTGGCCGTCGGCGCCGTCGTGTATGGCCGGGAGCTCGGCGAACCGGTGCGGCGCATGGCCGCCCACCGTGCTGGGAAGGATGACCGGCTGTCCACCCGCGTACCGCAGCCGGTCCGGGCCGCCGCCCAAGAGCTCACGTCGACGGTCACCGAACCGTTCGGCGACGTCGGCGCCGGCCTGCGCCGGCTTGCGCTTGCCGGGCTGATGCCGCTAGCGCTGTTCACCGTGTCGTTCATGGCGGCCCAGCGGCTGGAGCACGTACTGAACCTGGCCTGGCGTGAGATCCTCGGGCCGATGCCGCTCGGAACGATGCTGGCGTTCTCACCTCATATGGCGATGGTGTCGCATGCCATCGGAACCACGGTCGTGGTGTGTCTGCTCGGTGCCACCATCGATTGGGTCTTCGACCGTGGCAGCTCGTCCGACGCTCGGGTCGCATAGGTACGAGGCCGCGTCACCTTTGGGGTGACCCCTCACGACGACACGTGAAACGCCACATAGCGCGGTGCGCCCCAGGCGAGCCGGACCTCGACGATCTCGGTGTCCGCCGGCACCACGACGACGGGCGCGACGCTGAACTGCTCAGGGCGGCTGTCCGAGTCCGAGCCGTCGTCAGGGCCGGCTGTGCCCTCGAACAGCTCGAGGTCCGGGCCAGGATTGTCGGGCGGGACACACGGCGACGTGGCCTGGCTGATCGACGGCGACGCGTACTGGTAGGCGTATTCCGTACCGTCTGCACCGATCACGCTGAGCCGGCACCCGACGAGTGGCACGTCGGGAGCCGCGGTGAGATCCAGAACCACGGCCACCCCGCGCGTCCCGGGCGGGAGCTGGATGCTCTCGCCGGCCCCGCCGAATGGTTCGGTCGCTTCCTCCAAGCCGACCAGCCGCACGGCCACCTCGATCGGCACGTCTCCGCCGCGGTCGTAGCGGGTGTCGATGAAGTCGACCCACACGCCCTGGCCGGCGTCGACGGCCTCGCGCGGGCGAGCCAGCCACCATTGCTCCTCCACCTGATAGGAGGCGGCGACGAGGGCCGCGGCCAGTACGAACGGGAGGGCCACAAGACCCCAGCGGTTGCGGTGCCACCATCCCTGCCCGGTCAGACTCTGTCCGGTCGCATCCTGCCCGCTCAGACCCTGCCCGGCCGCGCCCTGCCTGCTCATGGGCGCTCGCCGAGCCCTTCGGTGGCGGGTTCCACGCGGATGCCGTCGTCGTCGGCTGCCCACTCCTGCGCGTCCGCCTCGGTCAAGCCCAGGTCGATGACGGCCACGTCGTCCCGCCGGTGGTTCTCGTCGATCGGCTGTAGCGCAAACACGAGAAGAGCGCCGGGCACCGCGTCCACCGGCAGCTCCACCGCCGCCTGGGTATGTCGCGGAATGCCCGCCTGCACCTGGCCGCCTATCGAGAACGGGTTGCGGTTCGATCCCGCCTCGAAGACACGGCCCTCGGTGTCGCGGATCGCGACGTAAGCGGGCGCCTGAGGTTCATGCGCGGCAATGAAGGTGATCGGTACCGCAACGTAGATACCCGTCGTCAGGTACGTGCTGTTGCCGGAGTCGAGCCGGGTCGAACCGTCCGGCCGGCCGATCTCGACCGTCCCGTACCGGAGCTGAAGCGGCTCGCCAACCGCGCCGATGCG
>NZ_ML142874.1:42228-45588 GCF_004138495.1 Phytoactinopolyspora endophytica | reverse complement strand
CGGGCGGGCCACGTCATCTTCGTCGGGGAGGAGCCGCTCCAACACCCGACCGGTCGCCAAACGTCGCCACCAGGAGGGTGACGACGCCGAGCGCCTTCACCGCTGGGCGGCGAGCCGGACGACGGCGGTGTCTCATCCGGCTGCGCCGCTCTCGGCGGGATCCGGCGGGATGACCGGCACCGTCCCGACGGCCACGGTCGCTCGATCGAGCCACTCCATGGAGCGGTCGAGCGAGCTCTCCCGTAAGGTCCGGCCCGTCATGACCACTTCGAGCTCAGTCGGCGGCGGCAGCTGCGCGGACTGCTCCCACACCATCGCCACCTCGTAGTCGATTCCGGGCTGCAACGCGTCAAGTCGCGAACCGTCGGCGATGACGAAAACTCCGCTAGGGGCCACCGGCGCGCTCGGTCCGGCGTTGGCATCGTCGCCGCGGTCGTCACTGCCGTCGTCGCTACCGCCGTCGTCGTCGCCGGCTCTGCCGTCGCCGTTTTCGTCGTCCTCGGTGGCAGCGGACGATGTTTCCGTACGGGGGACGAGACCATCGACGCCGCGTAACGCCACGCTGTCGGCGAGGATCCCGCCGCCGAGCGTCCTTGTGCCGTTCGCGGAGGCGGTGACGACGAGGGCGATGACGTGGGTCGCGTCATCGCCCTCGGATACGCCGGGGAGCTCGTCGAGCACCCGCGCGCGTTCGATCGTGATGTCATAGGGCCCGGTATCGATCCGGGTGCCCAGGTCGAGCTCGGAGACTTCTGTGGTGGTGGCGCCGGGTGTGAGATCACCCGCTGCAACGCCGGCCGCGAGAATGCCGACGACGAGCAGGCCGCCCCACAGCGTCAGCGGAAGGTGTGCGCCTGCCTGGGTGATCCGCCGGACGCCCCCATCGCTCATCACGGCACTGGAGTCTAGCCCTGCAGCCCTTCATGATCATCGAGTATGTGCGGGGTGATAACCCCACCTATCCTCGATGATCATGAAGGGAAGGAGGCGAGTCCGGCTAGTTTCGCCGGCCGGCGCCGACCAAAGAGGGGGCCCGTGACGCCGCGGGGCCTGCCGGGCGCGGAGCCGTCGTCGGCGGAAGTCCGGTGCGGCGACGTACGAGCGTCAGTACGCTGAGCGCAGCCAGGACCACCGCCATCGCGAGGGCCAGACGCATCCCGCCGGTGTCGTCGTCGGCGATGCTCCAGATCACCGTCGTCAGCGCGGGGCCCAGCGCGATGCCGAGCTGGCGCGCCAGGCTGGTGGTCGCCCCGGTGGTGGCGAGCAGGTGCCCCGGTGCGCGAGACATGGCCATGTTCTGGTTCTGTCCGGCGAACAGTCCGGCTCCGGCGCCGACGACGGCCAGTCGCCATGCCAGGTCCATAGGCCCCCAGTTACCGCCGAGAGGCACCAGCAGCACGATTCCGACGGTCACGCCCAGCGTCCCTGCCAACGCGACGGGACGCGCGCCCCATCGGTCGGCCAGGGCGCCGCCGAGTATCCCGAAGAGCATGACTCCGGCCGGGAAGGCCAGGACGGTGAGCCCGATCCTGGTGGGCGAGAGGTCGCCGACCTGGTGCAGGTAGAAAGGCGCCAGGAACTGCACCGCCATGACGGCGGCCATCTCGGCGAGCAGCGCCAGGTGCGGCCTGAGCATGCCAGGCGCCCGGATGAGCTGACGGACCTGTGCGCTGCTGGGCAGTCGCCGCCACACCAGCAGGAAGGGCAACGCCCCGAATGCCAGCACCAACCACGAGGGACCGTGGTCGGCCGTCAGAGAGAGGGCCAGTAGCAGCGTGATCGCCGCTCCGGTGAGGACCGCGGCCTCGGTCAGCCACTCCCGGCCGGGCAGCCGGGGTGCGGCGCCGGCCGGCAACTGGGTGGCGGCGATCGCGATGACGAGCAGGCTGACCGGCACGTTGAGGTAGAAGATCCAAGCCCATCCCATCGCGTCGATCAGCAGGCCGCCGACGGCGGGTCCGCTCACCGCGCCCAAGGGTCCCAGGGTCATGACGATCGACATCGCCCGTCCTCGGGCCGCTGGCCGCACGGCCGTCGTCGCCAGTACGGGGAGCAACGCGAACAGGGCCGCTCCGAAGGCGCCCTGAAGCAGTCGCGCGATGATCAGCGACCAGATGTTGGGCGCCAGACCTGCCGCTACGCTGGCGAGGGCGAAGCCGGTGAGTGACCCGATGAAAGCCTCACGCCTGCCCATCTGGTCCAGCCAGCGTCCGGCCGGCAGGCTGAGCGCCACCATGGGCAGCACATAGCCGAGCACCACCCATTGGGTGAGGGCAGTGCTGATGCCGAACTCCCGCTCGATGGTGGGTAGCGCCACATGGACCACGGTCACGTCGAGCTGTGCCATGAACACGGCCAGGCCGGCAGCGATCACTATCCACCAGCGGTTGCGTTGCGTTGTGCCGGCGTCCGTCATGGTGACACCTCCTGAAGTCGTTAACTACACATGCTGTGTAGTTGGTAAACTACACACGAAGAGAAGTTCCGTCAATGGTCCCGTTCAGATCCGACATCGCGTCCGCCATACTGAGGAGCACGATGAAGTCCATAGATGCACCGCAGAACGCGCGCAGTCAGCGCACCCGAGATGCGCTTCTCGCCGCGACCAGAGAGATCCTGGAGAGCGACGGGTTCGAAGCGCTCAGCATGGCGGCGGTCGCCGATCGCGCCGGCGTCACCCGGCGTGCGGTCTATCTGCATTTCACGTCACGCGCCGACCTGGTCAACGCGCTGTTCACCTATCTGTCGCAGCAAGAAGGACTGGCCGAGTCCATGAGCCGGGTCTGGGAAGCGCCCGACTCAGTGGCGGCGCTGCGGGCATGGGTCGCGCATTTGGCCGACTATCACCCCAGGCTCATGGCTGTGGATCGCGCCATCGAGCGGGTACGCCTCGGTGACGCCGACGCTCAGCGGCACCGCGACAGGGTCAACGAGGCGCAGATCTCCGGCTGCCGCAGGGTCGTCGAATGGTTACACCGCGATGGCCGGCTCGCCGAGGGCTGGACGGTCGAGGACGCGGCCGACTTCCTGTTCGGCCTGATCTGTACCGAACTCTTCGACCGGTGGATGCAGATGCGCCACCTGTCGGCCCGCGACGTCGAGCGAAATCTGTGGGCTATCTGCCGAGTCGTCCTGGTACCGGAATAGCGTCCCTCCGGCGACGCGATCACCCTGCCTTGGCCGGCTCGGGGGGCGGGCCGTGGCGCAGTCCCGGGCCGCAGGCGGCTCGATGCCTGAAAGGTCTTCACGTCCCGGCCGGAAGCGGGCAAGCTAGGTGGCTACAGAATCCCGGACGGCCTGAGGGAGTGCGTGATGACCTGGAAACGGACGAGTCGAGTCAGCGCCATCCTCTTCGCGGCC
>NZ_ML142874.1:39057-42191 GCF_004138495.1 Phytoactinopolyspora endophytica | reverse complement strand
TGGTCGGTGCGGGGCTGCTCAGCCCGGCCCACGGCGGCACCGACGCCATACCCGGCCGCGGCCACAAGGAGCCGGCGAAAGAGCCCGTCGCCGTCGGCTACGGCGGCGCAGTGTCCACGGTCGACGCCGATGCGACCGCCGCCGGCATGCACATGCTGCGTCGCGGTGGCACGGCGGCCGACGCGGCGATCGCCGCGGCCGCGGCACTCGGAGTCACCGAACCCTTCTCAGCGGGCATCGGCGGTGGCGGATTCTTCGTCCATTACGACGCGGACACCGGTGAGGTCTCCACGCTGGACGGGCGCGAGACCGCCCCGGCGGCTGCCACCGATCAGCTGTTCATCGACGACGAGACCGGTGAGCCGTTGGCGTTCGGGGAAGCCAGGGTGAGCGGGCTGTCGGTGGGGACGCCGGGCACGCTACAGACCTGGCAGGACGCGCTCGACCGATGGGGCCGCTTCTCCCTGGGGACGACGCTGCGTCCGGCGACTCGGCTCGCCAACCGGGGGTTCGTCGTGGACGAGACGTTCCGTTCACAGGTCGCGGGCAACGTGGACATCTTCGCGGACTTCCCGGCGTCGGCCGAGCTGTACCTGCCCGACGGCGCGCCGCCGGAGGTCGGGACGAAGCTGAGGAACCGCGATCTGGCCGAGACGTACCGGCTCATCGCCAAGCACGGGACCGACGCCTTCTACTCGGGTGAGATCGCCGAGGACATCGCCGCGACCGTTCAGGCTCCGCCGGTCGACGAGGACGCGGACCGGGTTGTCCGGGCGGGTGAGCTGGGGGTCGACGACCTCGCGGACTACCAGGTGGTCGAGCGCGATCCGACACTCGTCGATTACGACGGGCTGGGCGTCTACGGGATGGGGCCGCCGTCGTCCGGGGGCTCGACGGTCGGGGAGGCTCTGAACATCCTGGAGAACGTCGAACTCTCCGCAGACGACGAGACGTCAGCCATGCATCACTATCTCGAGGCGAGCGCCCTGGCATTCGCCGACCGCAACCGCTATGTCGGGGACCCGGACATCGTCGATGTCCCGCTTGCCGAGTTGCTGTCGCAGGGGTTCGCCGACGAACGCGCGTGCGAGCTCGACCCGGAGCAGGCGGCTCCCAAGCCGGTGGCGCCTGGCAGCCCGGACGGTGAGTACGTCGAGTGCGGTGAGCTCGGCGTCACCGGTGAGCCTGACAGCGCGGCCGGATCGACGACGCATCTGACCACCGCGGACAGGTGGGGCAACGTCGCCTCCTACACCTTGACGATCGAGCAGACCGGCGGCAGCGGCATCGTCGTTCCTGGCCGTGGCTTCCTGCTCAACAACGAGCTGACCGACTTCAACTTCACACCGACCCAAGGCGACGCTCCCGATCCGAACCTGCCTGGGCCGGGGAAGCGGCCACGGTCCTCGATGTCCCCGACGATCGCGCTCGACGACGGCGAACCGTTCCTCGCGCTGGGCAGCCCCGGTGGCGCCACGATCATCACCACGGTGTTGCAGACGCTGCTCAACCGGCTCGACCTCGGGATGGATCTCCCGGACGCCGTGGCCGCGCCCAGGCTGTCGCAGCTGAACAACGCCGCGACGTTCGTCGAAACGGAGGTCATCGGCACGGCGTTGGCCACGGAGCTGGAAGAGTTCGGGCACAGCCTCAGCGACGCCGGTGAGATCGGCGCGGTGACCGGCATCGAATTCCTCGGTGACGGACGGATGCAGGCGGTGGCCGAGCCGGAGCGTCGCGGCGGCGGCAGCGCCGACGTGCTCTTCCCAGCCCGGCGGTAACGGCGTTGCGTCCTGCAGGGCGAGCCCCATCGGCCGTTAGCCGGATTGATCAGGTACGAGTTCATGGCGCTATAGCGCCATGAACTCGTACCTGATCATGGACCCATGAGGCTTGACGTGACGGTCAGCCCGAGGAACTCTCGACCGTCGTGCGGCGGGAGCGGACGGCCGTCGCGAGTACGTCGAGGAGCTCTTCGGTGGTCTCCCAGCTCATGCAGGCGTCCGTGACGCTCTGCCCGTAGGTGAGCTCGCCGTCGATGTCCTGCCGGCCTTCGACGAGGAAGCTCTCCAGCATCACGCCGGCGATACCGCTCTGACCCGCAGCGAGCTGTCCGGCGATCTCCCTGGTGACGGCCGCCTGCCGGATGTGGTCTTTGCCGCTGTTTCCGTGGCTCGCGTCGATGACCAGGCGTTCCGGCAGCTCGGCCTTGTGTAGCAGGGTGAGGGCATCCCGGACGTCGATCGGGCCGTAGTTGGGTCCGGCCTGGCCGCCACGGAGGATCACGTGGCAGTCGGGATTGCCGATGGTGGAGACGGCGGCGGCCCGCCCGCCCTCGTCGACGCCGAAGAACACGTGGCTGTGCGCGGCCGCGATGCACCCGTCGATGGCGGCCTGCACGTCGCCGCTGGTGGCGTTCTTGAAGCCGACCGGCATGGACAGGCCCGAGGCCAGCTGCCGGTGGACCTGGCTCTCCGGCGTACGGGCCCCGATGGCGCCCCAGGAGACCGTGTCCGCGATGAACTGCGGACTGATCGGCTCCAGGAACTCGCAGCCGGCTGGCAGCCCAGTGCTCAGCACGTCGAAGAGCAGCGTTCGCGCCGTCCGCAGGCCGCGCTGGACGTTGTGTGAGCCGTCCATCCCGGGGTCGTTGATCAGGCCCTTCCAGCCGACCGTCGTCCGCGGTTTCTCGAAGTACACCCGCATGACGATGCGCAGGTCCGCGCCGAGCCGGTCCGCGACCGGTGCGAGCCGCCGCGCGTAGTCGAGGGCTGCGTCGGGATCATGGATCGAGCAGGGGCCGACGACCACGAGCAGCCGGTCGTCGCGGCCTGCCACGATCTCGCGAACCTCGGCACGAGTGCGCCGGACCAGGTCGGCGTGGGCCTCGTCGAGCGGGAGCTCTGCCAGGAGCTCGTGCGGAGGGGTCAGCGGCTGGAAGCCGGCGATCCGCAGATCACCGGTGGAGAGGTCCCTTTGAGAGTCGGGTTGGCCGCTCGGGCCGGGTTGACTGGCCGGAGGGCTTGGACGGCTCTCGTGTGTCTCTGGCGTGTGCGGTGCGGGGTGGGACATGTCGCGGGTTCCGTTCCTTCTCTTAGACCGGCGAAACGTCCACGATCTTCACCCGGGGCCGC
>NZ_ML142874.1:38283-38941 GCF_004138495.1 Phytoactinopolyspora endophytica | reverse complement strand
TGATCATGAACACAAACCGTGTACATAGCACGCATAGTGTTCATGATCATGGTGCGGCCGCGTGCTCGGGCGGGCCGGCGTCGTAGGGTCGGACCGTGACTGAGATCCACGAGCTGACTGCGCTTGAACTGGCCGCGGCCGTCCGTGCGGGCGAGACGTCGCCGACCGAGATCCTTGAACACACGCTGGCCCGTGTCGAGCGGCTGGACCCGCAGATCGGTGCGTTCGTCGCCGTCACCCCGGAGCTTGCACGCGAGCAGGCCACGGCGGCAGAGCGTGGGTCGGCGGCCGATTCGGCGGCCGATAAGGACGACGATGGTCGCGCGTTGCTGGGCGTGCCGTGCCCAATCAAGGACCTGAACAGTGTGGCGGGCGTGCCGATCCGGGCTGGCAGCGCGGTGTTCGAGGATGTTGTGGCCCCGGTCGACGACGGCATCGTCACCCTGCTTCGCGACGCCGGAACGTTGATGATCGGCAAGACCAACACACCGGAGTTCGGGCTTCCCCCCTATACGGAACCGGACATCGCACCGCCCGCCCGCACGCCCTGGGATCCGCGCCGGTCCGCCGGTGGATCCAGCGGCGGAGCGGCGGCCGCCGTGGCAGCCGGCATCGTCCCGATCGCGCAAGGCAGCGACGGTGGCGGCTCGATCCGCAT
>NZ_ML142874.1:36458-38259 GCF_004138495.1 Phytoactinopolyspora endophytica | reverse complement strand
CCAGCGCATGTGGACTCGTCGGCCTGAAGCCGACGCGAGGGCGGATCAGCCCGGGTCCGTACGGCATCGAGTCCGCCGGGCTGGCCATCAACGGCGTCCTGACCCGGGACGTGCGGGACACCGCTGCCGCGCTGGACGTCCTCGCCCACCCATGGCCCGGCGACCTGTACGTTCTTCCCGAGCCGCAGGGCAGCTTCCTCCACGCATGCCAGCGACCGCCCGGGCGGCTGCGCATCGGCGTGCTGACCACGCCGGTCATCGACGCGGACGCACAGGTGGACCCGGTCTGCCTTGAGGCCGTCGAGCGCACCGCCGCACTTCTCACCGAGCTCGGGCATGACGTCGAGCCGGCTCCCGTGCCGTTCGAGCCCGAACGATGGTCGTCGTTCGAGGCCATGTGGTCCGTGCTGGCGCTCAGTGCACCGATCTCGTCCGAGGTCGAAGACCGCCTCGTGCCGTTGACCCGCTGGCTACGCGACAAGGGACGCTCCGTCACAGGCATCGAGTACGCACTGGCCATGAACTCGATGCAGGTGACGACGCGCGAGGCCGCCGCCACCTGGGCACCGTACGACGTTATCCTCACCCCGACTCTGGCCCGTCCGCCGGCGTTGATCGGTGAGCTCCGCAACGACGGTGATCCAGCGGCCGACTTCGCAGCGCAGATGGCGTACACACCGTGGACCAGTGCCTGGAACCTCACCGGCTGGCCGGCGATCAACCTCCCCCTGCACTGGGCCGAGGTGGAAGGTGCGACGCTGCCGATCGGAGTGATGCTGGGCGGCCGGCACGGCGCCGAGGAGACGCTGCTGTCACTGGCCGCCCAGCTGGAGGAGGCACGCCCGTGGCGGCACCGCCACCCACCCGTGTGGTGAGTCAGCGGCGGCGGCCCTGCGGGTATGTGGCGACGACCTCGATCTCGATCAACCAGCCTGCCACGGGTAACGTCGCGACCTCCAGGTTCGTCCGTGACGGCCGGACCTCGTTGGCGTACTCGACGGGCTCGTATGCTTCGATCACCTCGCCGGAGACCCGGTCGACGTTTGCCATCCACTTCCGGTAGGCGCGGTTCCAGCCGTCGTAGTCGGCGCGGTCCGCACCTTCCGGCGCCTGCAGGTAGATCCGCATGCTGGTCACATCGGTGAGGCTCAATCCCTGTGACTCGAGGTTCTCCTGGATCCGCAGCATGGCGTTCATCCCTTGCGCCTCGGTGAGCGTGATGCCTTCGGGCAGCTCACCGCCAGGGAACTGCTCGGGGTTGATGTAACTCTCCGGCGTCCCGGCGGGAGCGTCCGGGTTGAGCGCGGCGGGGCCGACACCGCTGGAGAAGTAGATCGGCACCCCGCTGCCGACGGAGACGCCGCCGGCCAGGAACGGGTCCGGTGCTTCCTCCGGCGAGGGAAGGTTGAAACGGACCTCGTTGGGGCGTGGTGGCTTGGTCCTCAAGTCGGCTGAGACCGCTCCGGCGACGCCGAGTGTGACCAGGCTGGAGAGCAGCGCGACGAGCAGCACGCGGACCTTTCCGGACCGCAGGAGACGCTGTGCGTGGAGTTTGTGAGAAGTTGTGTGAGACGTCTTGTGAGACATGTGGAGTCCTATCTCTCAGGCGGCGGACGCCGCGAGGCGTTCGTGCAGGTTCATGACGGTGAGCCGGGCAGACTCGATCGCTCCGGCCTGCCAGGCGATGTAGTGGCTCAGGTGGTCCCCGGCGAAGTAGACGTTCCCGTCCGGTTCGAGGAGATGCTCATACGCCGCACCGCGACCGTCCGGCCAGCTGACCCACCCGCCGAGAGCCTCGGGC
>NZ_ML142874.1:36027-36447 GCF_004138495.1 Phytoactinopolyspora endophytica | reverse complement strand
GCCACGCCACCGAGAAGGATGTCTCCAGCTCGTCGCGGTACGCGTCGCCGTGGATCTTCACGCCCTGCGCGACGGCGCGCTCTTCTCGTTCGGCGACGGACAGGTCGGTGTAGGCGCCCGAGTAGTAGCCGACCAGGACGCCCTTCTGGCCGAGGTATCCGTAGGACGGGTACCAGATGTTGGAAACGTCGAGGTTGGTCTGTGTGATGCCGCCGAAGATGTTCAGGTCCTCTTCCCAGAACCGGCGCTTGTACTGCAGGCCGATCTTGCCGGTGTTGACGCCGACGGGCACGGTGAGGGCGGCCTGGGTGTCGGCAGAGAAGTTCGACGGGATGTCGCGGAGCACCATCGGCGGGATCGTGCAGATGCAGTGGTCGGCCTGGATCACGCGGGTGCGGCCCGGTCGTCCGGTCGTGTAAG
>NZ_ML142874.1:35362-35978 GCF_004138495.1 Phytoactinopolyspora endophytica | reverse complement strand
TCACTCCGGACGCGGTGTTGCGGATCTCGGTGACCGGAGCGTTGTAGCTGATGTTCTGCTTGCCGACGGCGTCGGCCAACGCGAACGAGATCCGGTCCATGCCGCCGACCGGCTGCCACATCATCATCGCCTGGCTGAAACCGAACTCGAACGAGAAGCGGTTCCCATCTGGCTGTGCAGGACAGCGGAGAGATCGGGCGGGGGTCCGTCGACGACGCCGGCGTTGCGCCCGGCGCCGGGGCTCTCGAGGTAGCCGCGCCTGTCGTTCCCGACGTACTTTCCTCCTTCGAGGCCGCCGAAACTCTCCGCGAACGAGACCAGCCGCTCGGCGTCGTCCGTGCTCAGGGTGTCGTCGAGCGCACCCTGGTCGAGTGCCTGGAGTAAGAGCTCACAGATGTATCCGTAGTAGTCGGCCTTCGCCTGCCGGTGCGTCACTGCGGTGCCGCCGAGCGGGCCGTAGCCGGTCGTGTCGGTGTTCTCGTGGTAGTAGAAGCTCTCCGCGTTGGCATTGACCAGGGCCTGGATCTCGACGCCGAGCTCGCGGCAGTAGTCGAGCGTGATGTGGTGATTCGGGATCCGCGCCGGTCCCGCGTTGAAGTAGTGGCCGTCGGCGAAC
>NZ_ML142874.1:34959-35288 GCF_004138495.1 Phytoactinopolyspora endophytica | reverse complement strand
TCTGCGTGACACCGTCGGTGTCGGTGAGCGAATCACCACCGCGGATGGTCCGGGCACGGCCGCCGGGACGATCCCTCGCCTCCAGGATCTGGCAGTCGTATCCTGCCTTCTGCAGTTCATAAGCGGCGGTCAAGCCGGCGACGCCGGCGCCGATGATCACCACCTTGGTTCGGTTGCGGGCACCCTTCGGCAGATCACCTTCGCGCGGTGGGCGGAAGTCCACCGGCTGGGCGTTGGCCGGTGTCGCGACGAGCCCGAGGGCCGCCATCGACCCGTATAGCGCGGTTGCGCCACCTGCCATCCCTACTCGGCCGAGAAAGTTCCGTCTG
>NZ_ML142874.1:31994-34904 GCF_004138495.1 Phytoactinopolyspora endophytica | reverse complement strand
GCTCGGTGTTCCCGGTGCTATACCCACGCGACCTCCCGTGGTTGTGTGATCAGCCCAGGCGGCCGCGCCGGAGGAACAACAGGGCGACGGCAGCGTCAAAGCCCGGTTCCGGGGTGACCCCAGGGACCTGAAATGCCCGCTTTGGGCAATCCCGATCTTCGGTCATGCGAATGGCAGGGCTCGTTTCGTGGGCGTAAGGGATCCGTTACGCGCCCGACCGTCCCTCCCGGGCGCACTGTCACGCCCTACGCACTGTCACGCCCGGCGCACTGTCACACCCGGCGCACTGTCACACCCGGCGCACTGTCACACCCGGGGCGTAGGGTCCACGCCGTGGTGTATGGACCCGAGGTGGCGCTGCGCAGGGTTCGCAAAAGTGACGCAGGTCACACATCTGATCTGAAATAGCGGGGACTCCTTCCCCGTTTAAAACATCATCGCGTTCAAACGGGGAGGGAATCCCCGGATCGTGAAGCCCGGATCCACCCGCAACTTGTCAGGAGGGGAGCGTCGTGAACGACACGATGACGATGCAGGGCCGCCAAGCGATGCGGGCGGACGCCTCCCGCAACCGAGAGCGGATCATCGAGGCGGCCCGACAGGTCCTCGTCGAGATCGGTCCGGATGTTCCTCTTGACGCCATCGCTCATCGCGCCGGCGTCGGGAACGCCACCGTCTACCGGCATTTCGAGAACCGACGAGAGCTCCTTCTCCATGTGACGTTGCACACCATGGAGCGCATGGCCGAGAGCGCGGAGGCGGCTCTCGCCGAGGCGGAGGAAGGCGACCCGTTTGAGGCACTGCGCGGCTTCGTCTATCGCGCGGCCGATGACCAGCCGGGCTCGCTGTGCACGGTGGTGGCTGAAGGCTTCGACAAGAACGATCCGCGGTTCCGCGCGATTCGTCGGCGGGCGGAGGGCGCCATCGAAGCGCTCATGGACCGTGCTCGGCGTGCCGGTCAGCTCCGTGTCGACGTCGCCATGGGCGACCTCATGGTGGCCGTCACCCAACTGACCCGGCCGCTCGCAGGCACTACAACGGCCGGGTGTGAACTCGCCGAACGATATGTCCGTCGGCACCTGCAACTCTTCGTCGACGGCCTGCATAACCCCGCCCGGTCAGAGCTGCCCGGGGTTCCTGTCACCTTGGAAGAGCTGGAGCGGCGCGACACCTGATCTCGAACATTCTTCTCTAATCCGCATTTCTCCCCTTATGGGCGCGTCGTCACCGCGCGGCCCTGAGTTCTCTCTGTCCTACTAGTCATCCATTTCAACCATTTCGAGTCGATTGGTGGACCAACGCATGTCCGAAACATCCCAGCCTGCGCAGGATGAGGCGGCTCAGCAGCCAGATCCTCGGCGTTGGCGGGCGTTGGCGATCATCTCCATCGCCCAACTGATGGTCGTCCTCGACGCGACCATCGTGAACATCGCTCTCCCGTCCGCCCAGGCCGACCTCGGGATCTCCGACGGCAACCGGCAATGGGTCATCACCGCGTATGCGCTCGCCTTCGGCAGCCTCCTGCTCCTCGGCGGCCGTGTCGCCGACATGTGGGGCCGGAAGAACACGTTCCTCACCGGTCTCGTCGGCTTCGCGGCGGCATCCGCCATCGGCGGGGCTGCCGCCAACGAGGGGATGATGTTCGCCTCTCGTGCGCTCCAAGGTGTCTTCGGCGCGCTCCTGGCGCCGGCGGCCCTGTCGCTGCTGACGGTGATGTTCACCGACGGAAAGGAACGCGCCAAGGCGTTCGGTATCTTCGGTGCTATCGCTGGTGGTGGCGCGGGCGTCGGCCTCGTACTGGGTGGTCTGCTCACCGAGTACCTGGACTGGCGCTGGGTCTTCTTCGTCAACATCCCGATCGCTGCCGTCGCGTTCGTGGGGGCCACGGCCTTCGTCGTCGAGCCCAAGGGCACCCGTAACCGCTCGCCGCTCGACATTCCGGGCACGCTGCTCGGCACGGTCGGCCTCGTCGCCCTGGTGTATGGCTTCACCCGGGCGGAGTCCGAAGGATGGGGTGACGGTGTCACGCTCTCCATGTTCGTGGTGACCGCCGTCCTGCTGGCTGCCTTCATAGCGGTCGAGCGGCGGACAGTCGCGCCGTTGCTGCCGCTGCGAGTGGTGCTCGACCGTAACCGCGGTGGCTCGTACCTCGCGCTGGGGCTGGCCATCATCGCCATGTTCGGTCTGTTCCTGTTCCTGACCTACTACTTGCAGCTGGTGAAGGGCTACAGCCCGATCAGGACTGGCGTGGCGTTCCTTCCGATGGTGGCCGGCATGGTGGTCGGATCCACCCAGATCGGCGCCCGGCTCATGGTCCGGATTCAGCCGAGGTACCTGATGGGGCCGGGCCTTCTGGTGGCTGCGGTGGGCATGCTGATCCTCACCCAGCTCGGTGTCGACAGCTCGTACGTCGGCCTGATCCTGCCTGCGCAGATCCTGCTCGGCCTCGGCCTGGGAACCACCTTCATGCCGGCCATGAGCTTGTCGACGTACGGTGTGGAGCCGCGCGACGCGGGTATCGCCTCCGCGATGATCAACACGTCCCAGCAGATCGGTGGGGCGATCGGCACAGCCTTGCTGAACACGATCGCGGCCAGCGCGGCGACGACGTACATCGCATCGAACGTCGCCGGCGCGTCCTCGCCAGAGCTGGTCCAGATCCAGGGCCAGGTACACGGTTACTCGACGGCGATCTGGTGGGCGACGGCCATCGTCGCGCTCTCCTCAGTGGTGGCCTTTACCCTGATCAACGCCGGGAAGCTGGGTGGCCAGACGGTGGCCGAGGGCGACGAGGAACTGGCCCCGGTGATGGCTCACTAGCCACGGTCGGTCCGCGCCGGCAGCCCCGGAGCCGACGCGGACCGACATGCTGGAACCGAGGGCCGTGGCACTACACGTGCCACGGCCCTC
>NZ_ML142874.1:25833-31923 GCF_004138495.1 Phytoactinopolyspora endophytica | reverse complement strand
GTGTGTTGCCGGTCTCGGCCGCCTCCGGGCCGAGCAGGCTCGGCCGTCTCCTGGGGGCACCGTCTACTGTGGTGGATGTGAGTACGTCGTCGCACCGAGCGGCCCCGGAGCGGAACCAGCCGCCGGCCGTGCAGAAGATGAGGGTCCGGTTCGCCAAGCGAGGTCGGCTCCGGTTCACCAGCCACCGTGACTTTCAGCGTGCCTTCGAGCGTGCGCTGAGGCGAGCCGAGGTACCCATGGCGTACTCCCATGGCTTCACTCCACACCCCAAGATCTCGTTCATCGGTGCCGCACCGACCGGCGCCGCCAGCGAGGCGGAGTACCTGGAGATCTCCCTCACGGCGCACCGCGACCCGGAACAGGTCCGGTCCGCATTGGACGGGGTGCTTCCGCCCGGCCTGGACATCGTCCAGGTCACCGCCGTCGACCCGGACGATAAGGGCTCCTTGGCCGACCATCTGCTGGCGTCGTCCTGGCTGATCGAGCTGCCCGGCGCCGACACCGACGACGTCCGGGCCGCCGTCGAGGCGTTGATGGCGGCGGACTCGGTCGAAGTCGAGCGCCTCACCAAGAAGGGTGTTCGTACGCTCGACGCGCGTGGAGCCGTCCTGCGGGCAGCCGTGACCGAGGAGCAGCCGGCGGCTCCAGTAGTTGCCGACCCTGGTTCCGCTGATCGACCCGAAACCACCACCGTCCCGGCGCTGCGGTGCGTAATCGAGCACCAGGCGCCCACCATCCGTCCGGAGGAGATCCTCGCCGGTCTCCGTGCGGTCACGGGGTTCACTCCGCCGTCCCCGCCCCGCGTCACCCGGCTGGCGCAGGGCGTGTGGGACGCCGACCGCGAGCAGCTGACCACCCCGTGATCAGATACGAGTTCAGGGCGCTATAACCCACCAAACTCGTATCTGATCATCCCGATCCTCCATGCCTGCGGCACAACCCGTCACTCGTACAGGACTGCCTGGATCTCCTCGTCGTCGATGTTGGTCGAGTCGTACCAGAAGAAGCCCGTGTCGATCGTCTCCGGGACGTCCTCGCCGTCCAGCGCCATGACGGCTGCCTTGACGGTCTCGTAGCCGATGCCGACCGGGTTCTGTGTGATGGCGCCGGCCATGATGCCGTCGTTGATCGCATCGATCTGAGCCTGACCGGAGTCGAACCCGATGATGGTGATATCGCCTGCCATGCCCAGCTCGTTGACGGCGTTGACGACGCCGATAGCGGAGCCTTCGTTGGCGCCGTAGATGCCGGCGAGGTCGGGGTGCGCCTGCATGATGGCGGTGGCGACGTTGGTCGACTCGAGGTGGTCGCCGCCGCCGTATTGGATGTCGACGATCTCGACGTCGGGTGCGTTCTCCTCGATGTACTCGACGAAGCCGTCCCGGCGCTCCACCCCGGTGACGCTGGTCTGGTCGTGGACCACGAGGGCGACCTTGCCTTCGCCGCCGATCAAGTCCACCATGTTCTCTGCCGCCAGTGCCGCGGCCGCCTTGTTGTCCGTCGCGGCGGTGGCGATCGGGACCTCGCTGTCCACCCCGGAGTCGAAGGCGATGACCGGGATGTCCCGGCTGGCGGCCTCTTCCATCAGCGGCGCGGCCGCCTGGCTGTCGAGGGCGGCGAATCCGAGTGCGTCCGGGTTGCGGTCGATGGCGGTCTGCAGCATGTCGATCTGCTGGGCCACCTCAGACTCGGAATCGGGCCCCTCGAACTCGACGTCGACCTCGAACTCCTCGGCCGCTTCTTCGGCGCCTTCGCGCACGGCCTGCCAGAACTGGTGCTGGAAGCCCTTGGAGACCAGGGCGACCTGGGGCCGGTCGCCGTCGCCCCCGCCGCCTTCCGTCGTGCTTGTGCCGTCGTCCTCCGAACATGCGGCGAGGGCGAGGCCCATCGCGAGGACGCCGACGACGCCGATCGCTCGTTCTCTCATGGTGTGCTCCGAATCTTTGAGGTGTGCTGGATGGTCGGCGATCCGCAGAGCGGCGTGGGGCTATCCGCCCTTGCCGCGGCGGAGGATGTCGGTGTACACGGCCACGAGGATCACCAGGCCGATGATGACGGTCTGCCATTCCTGCGGGACGGACATGATGCGTAGACCGTTGGTCACGGTCCCGACGATCAGGGCGCCGATCAACGTGCCGACGACGCTGCCCTTGCCGCCTTGTAGCGACGTGCCGCCGATGACCACCGCGGCGATGGCCTGCAGCTCGTAGCCGACACCGAGCGAGGGCTGCGCCGAGTTCAGGCGGGCGGCGAGGACGACCCCGGCGATGCCCATGAACGCGCCGGACAACGTGTAGACGATGATCTTCCACTTCTTGATGTTGATCCCGGAGATCCCGGCGGCCTCCTCGTTGCTGCCGATGGCGAACGTGTAGCGGCCGAGGATCGACCTGCCGAGGATGACCGCGCCGACAAGAGTCAGGACGAAAAGGATGAGCACCGCGTTGGGCAGGTCCAGGCCGGGGATGACGTTGCCGCGGGAGATGTCGTTGAACCCGGAGACCTCAGTGAAGTAGATCGGTGCGGCACCCGAGATGACCAGCGCCAGCCCTTCGGCTATGAGCATCATGGCCAGCGTCGCGATGAACGGCGGGATCTTCAGGAAGGCGACGTTGATCCCATTGATGAGGCCGATGAGCGCGCCGACCAGGACGCCGCCGAGCACGCCGAGGAACAGCGGCCACCCCAGGTTGACCAGGAAGACGCCGGTCATCACCGCCGCGAGCGTCATGCCGGTGCCGAGTGAGAGCTCGATCCCGCCGGTGATGATGACGAAGGTGGTACCCAAGGCGAGGATGCCGATGACCGCGGTGGACAGCAGGATGCCCGTGATGTTCGACCAGGTAAGGAAGTTGCTGCTGGCCAGAGAGAAGAACCCGACGAGGACGATCAGGCTGGCTAAGGCGAGGATCTGCTGCAGCTGGCGGCGCAGGGTACCGAGCGCGGTGCGCCGGCCGTTCTCGCCTGGAGCGCCGGAGGCGTCGTCAGTTGCGCGTTCGGCGGCGTCGACGGGATTCATGCGGTGATGCCTCCGTGTACTCCGGACCTGGTGGCGTAATCCATGAGGACCTCCTGATCGGCGTCGGCGTTGTCGAGGATGCCGGTGACGCGTCCTTCGCACATGACGACGATCCGGTGCGCCATACGGAGGATCTCGGGTAGCTCGGAGGAGATCATGATGATCGACTTGCCCTGCTTGGCCAGCGTGTCGAGCAGGTCGTAGATCTCCTCCTTGGCCCCGACGTCGATGCCGCGGGTCGGTTCGTCGAAGATGAGGACGTCGCAGTCGCGCAGCAGCCATTTGGCGATGACGACCTTCTGCTGGTTCCCGCCGGACAGGTTGTTCGTCCGCTGCCGGGTAGAGGGTGTCTTGATCTTCAGAGTGTCGACGTATCGGCGCGACTCCTGCCGTGCGCGCTCCTCACGGACCAGGCCCAGTGCGTTGGCGTGGCGGGGTAGTGAGGAGATGAGGATGTTGAAGTGCACGTCCTGGTCGAGCATCAAGCCGAACCGTTTCCGGTCCTCGGAGAGGTAGCCGATGCCGAGCCGTGCGGCCTCGGACGGAGTCTTGATCTTGACGCGCTTGCCGTGCAGGACGATCTCACCGGCGTCGGCCTTGTCCGCGCCGCAGACGGCCCGGGCCACCTCTGTCCGCCCTGCTCCCATGAGACCAGCGAAGCCGAGGATCTCGCCCCGCCTCAGGTCGAAGTTCACGTCTTTGAGCAGGCCTTTCGTGGAGAGGCCTGTCACCTCGAGGACCGTGCTCTGTGCGCCGTCGGCCGGCAGCGGGCGGGTCTCGTCTTTGATGTGGCGCCCGACCATCAGCGAGATGACGTGTCGCAGGTCGGTCTCGTCCGTGGTCAGCGTGTCGATGTAGGAACCGTCGCGCAGCACGGTGATGCGATCCGCGATGGCCTTGAGCTCCTCGAGGCGGTGCGAGATATAGATGACGCCGGTGCCCCGGCGCTTGAGGTCGCGGATCAGCCGGAACAACGTGTTGGTCTCCGACTCGGTCAGCGCGGCGGTCGGCTCGTCCATGATGAGGATGCGTGCGTCGAACGAGAGGGCTTTGGCGATCTCGACGACCTGCTGCTGCGCCACCAGCAGCTCACCGACTTTGGCGCGGGGATCCAGCACGATGCCGAGGTGGTCGAACAGCTCGGTGGCACGGCGGTTGAGGTCGTGGTCGTCGACGAAGAACCCGAAGCCCCGCCTTCTCTCCCGGCCGATGTAGATGTTCTCCGCGATGGTGAGGTCGGGCATCAGCGAGAGCTCCTGATGGATGATGCTGATCCCGAGGTCCTGGGCGGCTTGTGGTCCGTCGATGTCCACCGCCCGGCCGTCGATGGCGATGGCGCCGGAATCCTGGTGGTAGATGCCGGCGAGCACCTTCATGAGGGTGGATTTGCCCGCGCCGTTCTCACCGACGAGTGCATGCACCTCGCCGGCTCGGAGCTCGAAATGCACGCCCGAGAGCGCCTGGACGCCGGGGAAGCCTTTGCTGACGCCGTTGATCGTGAGTAGCTGCTGATCGTCCACGGCGCTCCTTGTCTGATCGCTAGCTGAGCCCGTGATGTCGCTGGGACAACAATAGGTCGGATGAATCCGATGGTAGCGGCGCAATATGCCATGTCAATGGCCGTAACCGCAACGATACTTCTGCGTGCTCGGCGCGGCCTGTTGCGAGAAGTCCTCGGATGGATCACCTGCAGGTTCAGCCTTGACACTGGGAACATCGCCGCTTCCCTTGCCAGACATCCGATGTATCGGCCGGTTACTGGGAGACGTCATGGACGACGAGTAGGGAGCACAAAGACCTCGGAACTCTACAGCCCGTCCGATGCCGTGGGCAGAGCCACGGAACTCCGTGTTCCAGCGGACCGTGTTCCAGCGAATGGCTCCGTGATCCGGAAGGCGTAAATCGGGCGAAGTTGATGATGTTTACCATCGTCGCAAAACGGAAATGATCGCGAGGGAACGCCGAAACAGGGGCTGTGTCGCACCGGGGAGCTGGCGCAGCCCCTGTCACATGTCACGGCGGCCAGATCGTACCCACATGGTCATGCGCATGCGCACGGTGTAGGCGGCGGTGCCGGCAGCCACTCTGCCCCGCAACCGCCGCCCACCCGGATTCGGAGGGCTGAGACTCTCAGCTCGGGTCGACGCCGCCATAGAGGCCGATCGACGTGATGTGCGGCGTCGAGCGTGCCTGCAGGATCTGTACCCGGATCCGGTCGGCAGTGACCGGCTCCTCGAGAGCGAAGATCCGGCTGTAGCCGATGGTCGTCGCCGCCAGGTCGCCTTCGGTGCCGGTCAGCCGCACCCAGGTCTGCTCGTCGTCGTCCCAGGCTTCGATGGTGAACCGCTCGACTTGCTGGCCACGGGTGATGTCCTCACCGACCCGGATTTGGTCGAACGTCCGCGAGCCGGGGAGCTCGATCTCCAGCGTGCCCGTGGACGCCTTCCGTGGCGGCGTCCAGGAGCTGGTCAGATCGTCGTCGGTCAGGTCGGCGATGAGCTTGCGGTTCGCCGGCGGCCGTGCGTCGTCGGGATGCGGTTCCAGCAGGTTCGTCTCGTAGGTGGACCGGATCGAGTCGCCGAACGATGCCAGCTCAGCGACATCTCGATCGTCGACCCGGCCGTCGGGCGCGGGCGGAACGTTGAGCAGCAATACCGAGTTGCGGCCCACCGAGCGCTGGTAGGTGTCGACCAGCTGCTCGGCCGTCTTGGGGTTCTCGTCGGGGTGGTAGAACCATCCGGGCCGGTTCGAGGTGTCCGCCTCGGCCGGGTACCACTGCAGGTACTCGATGCGCGGATCGGCCAGGACCGTACGCGAGCCGATGTCCTCCGCCCATGCGCCCCCGGGGATCAGCCCTTCGTTGTGCGTGGTGTCCGGATCGCCCGTGGCCGGTACGACGCTCCATTCCGTGGTGCGCGCGATGCCCGCCTCGTTGCCCACCCACCGGGTGCCCTGCGGTCCCGCGAATACCAGTGTCTCGGGGGAGAGCTGCTCGATGAGCTCGAACCAGGTAGTGAAGTCGTAGTCCTGGGTGATGCCCGAGTCTGCCCAGGGGTTCGCGCCGTCCAGCC
>NZ_ML142874.1:16110-25779 GCF_004138495.1 Phytoactinopolyspora endophytica | reverse complement strand
CGTCGATCGGCCCGTACTCGGTGAAGATCTCATAGATCTGGTTCAGGTAGTAGGCGTCGTAGTCGTTCGCCATGACCTCGAACGTGGGCAGTTCACCGGAGGCGACCGCGTCCGCTCGGTCGTCGTTCGGCACCAGCGTCGGGATGGTGCGCTTCGTCGGCTCGCTGCCGTTGCCGAACCGCCCGAGACCGGCGGGCGACGCGGGCGCGTCTTCGAGTGTCGCCCGCTCGGCGCTGTTCCGCTCATCCGCGGGCTTGCCTTCGACGTAGGGGATGTAGGTGTCGGCGTGCCACTCGTGTGGCAGTTCGGAGCCGTCCGAGGGTGACATGTAGACGCCCACGCGCTGATCGGCGGCGCGTGCCGCGTCGACGTAGCTGCGTAGTATGTCGGCCTGCGGATTCTGGCAGCCGGCGTTGCGCACCTGCCAATAGGCGTCGCCGAGGCCCTCGTCGCGGGACTGCTCCGCCTGCTCGCGCGCGGCCACGACGGCGTCTGCGTCCTCGCAGCCCTCCAGGTCGACCCACCATGGGCTGGCGATCACCGAATGCGGCGTGTACCGCGTCGGGTACAGCACGAACCCGTCATGGTGTTTGGCCGTGAGCATCGCCAGGCCCGTGTCGATCGAGGTGAAGACGTCCATCCATTGGGCGACGTCGACTTGCTGCGGATCGAACGTCTGCGGGGACTCCATGCCGGAGCCCCACTCCCGGTCGGTGAACGTGTTCATGCCGAAGTGGGTGAAGCCGGTGACCTCGTGCTGCTGCCAGCGGATGTGCCGGCTTTCCGGCACGATGTTCGCCGCCTTGTCGAGGATGCGGTCGAACCCGTCGCATTCGAGGACCGGCATCACCGGCGCGGGCCGGATCGCCGAGGCGCAATCCGGGTCTCGGCTCGGCGGCTCCTCCGATGGTGCCGCGGAGGCGGGTGCTGTCACGGACATGGCCAACGCGGTGGCGCCAGTGGCGAACACCGCCGTCGCGCGGCGTGGTCTCTGGTGCTGGTTCATCTGCCCGGCTCCGATCTCGGTTACGGCATCAGACGTATGACTCCATGTTGGTCGGAGGTGTGGTCCTTGTAAAGGGCTTAAGTCTCGAGAGATTTCCATGTAGGGTGATGGGCTCATCCGATGTATGGTTCCTCGCCGCCGCAAACAACGCACGCATTCACGGCCGATACGAGTGAGACGGAAGGACCGCCGATGAGCACACGATTCTCGCGCCGACTCCTGGTGATACTGGCAAGCCTCGCCCTCCTGGTGGTGCCGTTCGCGCCGGCCAGCGCGGAGCGGGCGGAGAGGCCCGTGAGGGCGGACGGCCCCATCCAGGCGGCGCAGGCCGGCGCAGAGCACTCGAACGAGGCGCCGTCGGTGATCCCGTCGCTCGAGGATTGGGACAGCGGCGACGGGGAGTTCGAACTGACGAGGCACTCCCGGGTTGTCGTCGACTCGCGGGCGCAGCGGTCGCGCGAGGACGCCCGGCAGTTCGCGGCTGACCTGGCAGAGCAGACCGGCAACCGGCTGCCCGTCGTCCCCGGTCCGGTGCGGGTCCGGCCTGGTGACATTGTGCTGGAGTTGGATCCGGACCGCTCCGACCTCGACGACGAGGGATACGAGCTGGAGATCGACGACGTCGTCCGGATCACCGGGCAGGCCGATGCCGGCGTCTTCTACGGCAGCCGGACGGTCGTGCAGGCCTTCGCCGGCGGCGACACGCTCCCTCGCGGTAGCACTGTCGACGTGCCCGACTATGCCGAGCGCGGCGTGGGGGTCTGCGCCTGCTACGTCCACATCTCGATGGAGTGGTTCGAGCGGTTGATGCAGGACATGTCCCACCTGAAGCTCAACCAGCTCTGGATCGAGGCGAAGGTCAAGAGCGACGAGTATCCCGAGACCGCGTTCTGGGGCTATTACACGAAGGACGAGATCCGCGAGCTCTCCGAGATCGCGGACAAGTACCACATCACGCTCGTCCCGGAGATCAACTCACCCGGCCACCAGACCCCGTACCTGGAGAACTATCCGGAGCTGCAGCTGGTCGACCGGCACGGCGAGCGGCAACCGTCGCGGCTGGACATCACCCAGGACGAGGCGTTCGACTTCCTGACCGGGCTGATCGACGAGGCGCTCGAGGTCTGGGACACGCCGTACTGGCACATGGGCGCCGACGAATACATGCTCGGCTCCGAGTTCGAGGACTTCCCGCAGATCTTGGAGTACGCCCAAGAGAAGTTCGGACCGGACGCCACGCCCCAGGACGCGTTCATCGACTTCGTCAACAGGATCAACGCGCACGTGAAGTCGAAGGACAAGACGCTGCGGATCTGGAACGACGGCCTGGCCGGGGAGAACACCATCCCGCTCGACGAGGACATCATCGTCGAACACTGGGACGGCCGGGAGCAGATCCTCACTCCCAGCGAGCTGTTCGAGCAGGGGCATCAGGTGATGAACTCCTCCTATGCCCTGTACCTGGTGCGCGGCGGCTTCATGACCGACACCGAGGCGCTCTATGAGCAGGATTGGACGCCGCTCTCCTTCGAGAACGAGGAACTGGCCGAACCGCACCAGAACATCACCGGTGCGAAGATCACCATGTGGCCGGACAACGGGCGCGGCCACACCGAGAACGAGGTCGAGCAGCAGGCGTTCATGCCGATGCGGCACATCGCGCAGGCCACGTGGGGCGGGCCCAAGCCGGCCGACACCTATGCCGGCTTCGAAGAGCTGGCCGAGGCCATCGGCCGGGCACCGGGGTGGGACGACGCCGAGCGTCAGCCGTTGCCCGAGGGAACCTACGCCATGGCCGACCCGGCGACGGGCGATCGGCTGGCACCGGTGACGGCCGAGCCCGACGCCAGGGTGGAACTTGCGTCGGACTCGGCGGCGAGCTGGGACCTGCTCCCCACGGACGACGGCTACTACCGGCTCCGGTCGACCGGCACCGACCTGTGCCTGAACATCACCGAGGGCCGCAGGTACCTGAACGTGCCGTTGGAGGCCGGAGCGCCGTTCACGCTGACCCCGTGCTCGACGGCGGCCGGCGAGAAGACCCAGCGGTGGCAGCTCAAGACCTCCGAGGATGGCGGGTTCAGCTTGGTCAACGCCATCTCACAATTGCCTATGGCCAGGAGTGACGACGACCTCGCGGTGCAGATGCCCCCGGACGAGCAGGAACCGGTGGCGTTCCACCCGAACGGCTGAGAACGGGCATACTCTGTGACGAGACATCCGATCTTTCACGGAGGGGGAGTATGGCCGTCACCGATGAGGCGATCCTCAAGATCAAGGGAATGATCGTCGGCGGGGAGCTCAAACCGGGCGATCGGCTGCCGCGAGAGTCAGACCTCGCATCGCGGCTCGGATTGGCGCGGAACTCGCTGCGAGAGGCGGTCCGGGCGCTGGCGCTGATGAACATCCTCGACGTCCGGCAAGGCGACGGCACCTACGTGACGAGTCTCGACTCACCGCTGCTGCTGGAGGCGATGAACTTCGTCGTCGACTTCCACAGCGACGACTCGGTGCTGCACTTCTTCGAGGTACGGCGGATCATGGAGCCGGCCGCGGCGGCGATGGCGGCGTTGCGGATCACCGACGATCAACTGCTGGACCTGCGCGGGCTGCTGGATGAGATCAGCGCGGACGCGCCGGTGGAGAAGCTTGTCGCGAACGACCTGGAGTTCCACCGTCGCATCGCGGACGCGTCCGGGAACCCCGTGCTGGCGTCGCTGATCGACGGACTGTCGGCGCCGACCCAGCGGGCGCGGGTGTGGCGCGGGCTCACCGAGCAAGGTGCTCCGGGGCGGACGCTCAACGAGCACCGTGCGGTCTTCGACGCGCTCGCGGCCGGGCAACCGGAGATCGCCCGATCCTGGATGACGGTGCATGTCGCGGGTGTCGAGCAATGGCTCCGGCAAGCGCTCACGGCCGGCAGCTGATCCTGCGTCGTCAGGCGCGATGAGGTGGTGCTAGATCAGATACGAGTTTGTGGCGCCATGACGCCGTATACTCGTATCTGATCACGTGCTGCCGCGCTTCGGGTGCTGGGTTTGACCACAGGCGGTGCGGCTCCGTATCCTTGGTCGTCGGCGTGTTTCACGTCGAGACCCGTATGCCCGCTTGGCAGCGGCGTATGCGTGCCCAGACGCCCGACGAGCTATCAGGCCCGATTGAGAGAGTGAGACCGCGGTGTACGCGATCGTCCGTAGCGGCGGCAACCAACAGAAGGTGTCCGTCGGCGATGTCGTCGATGTCGACCGGCTCGGCAATGAGATCGGATCGACGGTTACCCTTCCGGCGTTGCTTGTGGTCGACGGCGAGACCGTCACCAGTGACCCGAACAAGCTGGCCCAGGTTTCGGTGACCGGCGAGGTCCTCGACGAGGTGAAGGGTCCGAAGATCCACATTCTCCGTTACAAGAACAAGACGGGGTACCGTCGGCGCCAGGGGCACCGGCAGAAGTACACCCAGGTGAAGATCACCGGTATCGAGACGAAGTAGGATTGCGCGATGGCTCACAAGAAGGGCGCCTCGTCCAGTAAGAACGGGCGCGACTCCAACGCACAGCGGCTCGGCGTGAAGCGCTTCGGCGGCCAGCTGGTCAACGAGGGCGAGATCATCGTCCGCCAGCGCGGCACCCATTTCCACCCGGGCGACAACGTCGGTCGCGGGAAAGACGACACGCTCTTCGCGACCAGCGTCGGAACCGTCGAGTTCGGCCGCAAGCGAGGCCGCAAGGTCGTCAACATCGTCCCGCCTGCGGGGGAGTGACCTCCGCGTCAGGGATCAATCGACTTCAGCGGGCCGGTCACACGACCGGCCCGCTTTTTCTTTTGTGCCGCAGCTATGTCTTCTCCGCGCCGCCGCCTGTGGCAGGGACGACTAGCGTGGTGAAGTGATCGACGGGCATGTGGTTCAGCCCGGCCGGCCGATCGAACCGGATAACGATAAGGGAGGTGACGGGCTGTGGCGATACCGTCGTTCGTCGACCGTGTGGTGCTCCACCTGGCTGCCGGCAACGGCGGTCATGGCTGTGCGTCCGTACATCGAGAGAAGTTCAAACCGCTGGGTGGCCCGGACGGAGGCAACGGTGGGCGCGGCGGGGACATCGTCCTCGTGGTCGACGCCAACACCACGACGCTGCTCGACTACCACCGCTCACCGCACCGGCGCGCCGGCAACGGCTCCGCCGGGGAGGGCGGTCATCGCAGCGGAGCCGACGGCGATGACGTCGTGCTCATGGTTCCAGACGGGACCACCGTCTCCACGCCCGGCGGCGAGGTGATCGCCGACCTGGTCGGCATCGATACCACGCTGGTCGTCGCACGGGGCGGGCGTGGAGGCCTCGGTAACGCCGCGTTGGCGAGCACGAAGCGCAAAGCCCCCGGCTTCGCGCTTCTCGGCGAGCCAGGCGAGACGCTCGACGTCGTGCTGGAGCTGAAGAGCGTCGCGGACATCGGGTTGGTCGGGTTCCCGAGCGCGGGTAAGTCCAGCCTGATCGCGGCCATCTCTGCGGCTCGTCCGAAGATCGCGGACTATCCGTTCACCACACTCGTACCGAATCTCGGGGTGGTGGAGGCCGGCGACGTCCGATTCACGGTCGCCGACGTGCCGGGCCTGATCGAGGGTGCCAGCGAGGGCCGAGGTCTGGGGCATACGTTCCTCCGCCACGTCGAAAGATGCGCAGCCCTGGCACACATCGTGGACTGCGCCACCCTCGAACCGGGCCGCGACCCACTGTCGGACGTGGACGTCATCGAGGCCGAGCTGGAGAAGTACGGCGGACTGGCCGAGCGGCCGCGCCTTGTGGTGCTGAACAAGGTCGACATTCCTGAGGGCCGGGAGCTGGCGGAGTTCGTGCGCGCCGAGGTGGTCGCCCGTGGCTGGCCGGTGTTCATGGTCTCGGCGGTCTCCCGCGAGGGTCTGCGTGAGCTGGCGTTCGAGATGGCCCGCATCGTCAGTGCCGCCCGATCGGCCGCGCCGCCGCCGGAGCCCACCCGGATGGTGCTGCGTCCGACGGCCGTCGACGACGAGGGATTCACCGTCACCAAGGAGCGCACCCACGAGGGCGAGCGGTACCGTATCCGAGGCGTGAAGCCGGAGCGCTGGGTACGCCAGACAGACTTCACCAACGACGAGGCGGTCGGGTACCTGGCCGATAGACTCGCTCGGCTGGGTGTCGAGGACGAGCTGGTCAAGGCCGGTGCCCATGGTGGTGACGAAGTGGTCATCGGTGGTGAGGACGCCGTGGTGTTCGACTGGGAGCCGACGATTTCCAGTGGTGCGGAGCGGCTGGGGCCCCGCGGGACGGACTCCCGGCTGGAGAATTGACTCCCGGCCCGGCGGGTGCCAGGGGAGATGAGGAAGGCTGAGGATGGGATCAGCAGGCCGACGCGAAGCCATTGCCAAGGCCTCCCGGGTGGTCGTCAAGGTCGGATCGTCGTCCTTGACCACCACCAGCGGTGGGCTCGACGAGAGCCGGCTGGACGCACTTGTGAGCGCGCTGGCTCGGGTGCGGGCGAGCGGCCGGGAGGTGGTGTTGGTCTCTTCCGGGGCGATCGCCACCGGGCTGGCGCCATTGAGCATTCCCACCCGCCCGCGTGACCTGGCCCGCCAGCAGGCAGCGGCCAGCGTCGGCCAGGGGCTGCTGATCGCCCATTACACCGGGGCGTTCGCGTCTCATGGCCTACAGGTGGGTCAGGTGCTGCTGACCGTCGACGACGTGACCCGCCGGTCGCACTACCGCAACGCGTACCGCACCTTGCACATGCTCCTGAAACTCGGGGTGGTGCCGGTGGTCAACGAGAACGACACGGTGGCGACGCAGGAGATCCGGTTCGGTGACAACGACCGGCTCGCCGCCTTGGTCGCCCAGCTGGTCCATGCGGACGCGCTGGTTCTGTTGTCCGACGTCGACGGCTTGTACGACGGCGATCCCCGCCGTCCGGGCACGGCCCGGGTGGCGGACGTGCATGACCTGTCGGACCTGGACGGACTGAAGATCGGCGGCACCGGGTCGTCGGGCCTGGGCAGTGGCGGCATGCAGACCAAGGTGGAGGCGGCCTCCATCGCGACCGGTTCAGGAATCGAGGTGCTGCTGGCCTCGGCCTCGGAGGCGGTGGAGGCGTTGCACGGTGACGAGGTAGGCACCTGGTTCCATTCTCGTGCGCGGCGCCGTTCTACCCGCCTGCTGTGGCTGGAGCACATCGCGGACGGCCTCGGCCGGCTGCATCTCGACACGGGCGCGGTGCGCGCGGTGGTCGAGCGCCGAAAGTCTCTGCTGCCGGCCGGCATCACCGCTGTCGACGGCTCGTTCACGGCCGGCGATCCGGTGGACATCGTCGACCCGGAGGGCGCCGTCGTCGCTCGCGGACTGGTGAACTACGACGCCGCTGAGCTGCCGCCCCTGTTGGGGCGTTCCACCAGAGAGCTCGCCCAGGAGCTGGGAATGGAGTACGAGCGGGAGGTCATCCACCGCGACGACATGGTCGTTCTGCAGTCGCGCTGAACCCGCGTCCCCGCCTTCCGCCTCTTTGCGTCCTGCGCCGCGAGCCATCTGGCGCTCGGGGGTTGCAGGACGTCACCACTATGCGGGGCCCGGCGTGACCGTGTCACCCCCGACGCGGAAGACTTGCCCGTATGAACTCTGTCCAGATCCTGTTGCCGACGACGATCGACACCCGGATACCCATGCCTGACGGTGCGACCGCGGTGGCCTACGATCCGGCCGCGCCGCTGCCCGAGTCGGCGAAGACCGCCGACGGGCTGGTGCTGTGGGGAGGCGCGAAGGATCTGCCCGAGGTGGCGGCCCGGGAGCTTCCCGGTCTGCGGTGGGTGCAGACTCTGGGAGCCGGGTATGAGAACGTCGTCGCTGCCGGCTTCGACGAGACTGTGACCATCTGTAACGGTGCCTCCCTGCATGACGCCACTGTCGCCGAGCATGCCTTGATGCTCAGCCTGGCGGCCGCACGGCGGGTCGATGTCTTTGTCCGGGATCAGATGGAACGACGCTGGGGCGATCGAGGCGGTCTGCAGGACCTGGACAACGCCCGCGAGCTCACGACGCTCGCCGGCGCACGGGTGGTGGTCTGGGGTTTCGGTGGGATCGGTCAGACCCTGGCGCCGTATCTGCGGATGCTGGGAGCCGATGTCACTGGTGTGGCGCGTTCCGCCGGGGAGCGGGCCGGCTTCCCAGTGGTCACCGAGGACGACGTCGACCGGCTGCTTCCGGAGACGGACGTTTTGGTGATGATCCTGCCGGGCGTGGAAGACAACAAGCACGCGCTCGACGAACGGCGGATCGGTCTGCTGCCCCGGACATCCTGGCTGGTGAACGTCGGCCGGGGCAACACGGTGGATGAGGCGGCGCTGGTTCGGGCGCTCGCGGCCGGACGGATCGGCGGCGCGGCGCTGGATGTGTTCGAGGTCGAGCCGTTGCCGGCGGAGTCTGGCCTGTGGGCGCTGGACAACGTGATCGTCAGTCCGCACGCCGCGGGTGGACGCCCGCGCGGTTACGCCGATCTGATCGCGCAGAACGCCTCGGCTCTCCTCGGTTCCGGCACCTGGCGTAACGTCGTCCGGGCCGGTCTCGACGTGGCGTCCGGCGACGGCCGGCTCAGCTGAGCCCGACCTGAGCCGGCGGAAGAGGGTAGTGGGGCCTCGTTTAGGCTCGCAGGATGCCCGATGCCCCGTATCGCTACCAGTCCCCGGACGAAGACAGTGGCCGCTGGATCGGCTTTCCGTTCCGGGACGGCGACATCGTGATCAGCACCCGTTCCAAGAGCGGCACCACCTGGGTGCAGATGATCTGTGCGCTGCTGGTCTTCCAGACCCCGGATCTTCCGGCGCCGCTGTCGACGCTGTCGCCGTGGCTGGACTGGCTGATCGTTCCGCGCGACGACGTCTATGCGCGGCTGGAAGCGCAGGAGCATCGGCGGTTCATCAAGACCCACACGCCGCTTGATGGGGTGCCGCTGGACCCGCGAGCCACTTACATCGTGGTCGCCCGGAATCCGCTGGACATGGCGGTGTCGCTCTACCATCAGGCGCAGAATCTGGACCGGGAGCGCATCCGCCGGCTCGTCGGCGAGCCGGACCAGGAATCGTCGCCCGAACGAGACGTGCATGAGCGGGACGCGAAGGACGTGCGGGACGCGAAGGACGGACGAGACGCGAAGGACGAACAGGACGCACAGCAGGGCGTGCGGAAGCCACTAGAGGAATGGCTGCGCGACTGGATCGACAGCGACGCCGCCCCCCAAGATCAGCTGGACTCGCTGCCCGGCGTGATGTGGCACCTGTCCGACGCGTGGGCTCGCCTCGATGCGGGCAACGTCATTCTGGTCCACTACGACGACCTCGCCTCCGATCTCGAGGGCGAGATGCGCCGGCTCGCTGACCGGCTGGGCTTCTCCGTTCCGGAAGAGGCCTGGCCGTCCCTGGTGAAGGCGGCGGGTTTCGAGCACATGCGGGCCAACGCGGAGCGGCTCGCCCCGGACCCGGCGGGGATCATGAAGAGCAGGTCGGCTTTCTTCCGCCAGGGCACCTCGGGCTCGGGCAACGCGCTGCTCTCCGACGACGACCTGACCCGTTACCGGGATCGGACCGCTGAACTGGCACCCGAGGACATGCTCGCCTGGCTCCATCGCGGCCGACTCTGACCAAGCGTCGATGCT
>NZ_ML142874.1:14891-16063 GCF_004138495.1 Phytoactinopolyspora endophytica | reverse complement strand
AACCCAGTGCGCCTCCCTCCTCGGCCTTGCGAGGCATCCAGCCGGGCACCTGCTCGCTACGGCCGAGATCCATCAGACACGCCCTAGCCGATACGAGCATGCAGGATTAGTACCGCAATGGTACCGTTTTGGTATGGCTATGACAGTACGGTTGCCGGAGGAACTGGATCAGGCGGCGCGTGTCCTCGCTGATCGAGAACATCGTAGCTTGCACGGGTTTATCATCAACGCCGTCGACGAATACATCCGACGCCACGGCGCGGACGTCGTCGTAGAGCAGTTGGGTGCGAACCTGGTCGAGCGGTACTCGGACGCGCTTGACCGACTCGGCAAGTCGTGACCGCGCGATGCGTTATCTCACTGCGGAGCACCTTGCACAGCTTGCCGAGCTAGCCATCGGAGCTCCGCCGGCAGTCCGAGATCAGGGATTGCTCAGCTCGGCGGCGGAGAGACCCCAGACGTCGATGTTCGGCCGCGAGATGTATCCGGACCTGGTTGACAAGGCTGCCGCGTTGATGCATTCGATAGCCCGTTTCCATCCGCTGGCTGACGGCAACAAGCGCTTGGCATGGATCGCGGCGGCGGTGCTGTGCGAACTGAACGGTGCCCAGGTCATAGCGTCGAACGATGAGGCCTACGAGCTGACCATGGCGGTGGCGGCCGGCCAGTATGACGACGTTCCCGACATCGCCAAGGCTCTGCGTCCGCTTGTCCGGATGAGTGATCGATAGGGTTGGGTCCCCGAGTGCTGCGGTGCGGATGAGTTCGTCCGCACCGCTCTGGGTCCCGTGCTCTCGGCGGGTTCGCAGCGTCATAGAGAAATCCGTGCGAGTACTTCACAGCGAGAGATCGGGTCAATACACTCACTGGATGGTCAACTTAAGCGCTTATGTAGCTGCTCTGTCATCCACGTTGGTAGCGCTCACCGCGCTGTCTCCGGCTGGGGCGTCGTCGAGCGACGGCGTGGCATCCGGCGCCGACCAGCGCGGATCGGTGGTGGACCGAACGAAGAACGGCGGACTTCCCGACGTGACGCCGGTGCCGCAGGAGATGGCCGGCAATGGGTCCGACCTCAGGGTCCGAGGACGGGCGCAGATCGCCGTCGACGAGACCGTCAGCGATCCCGCGCGCGACTTCGTTGCCTCGACGCTGCGCGAAGCGGGCGCCGGCAC
>NZ_ML142874.1:8736-14851 GCF_004138495.1 Phytoactinopolyspora endophytica | reverse complement strand
CGACGTCGTCGACCTTGACGAGATGAGGCAACGCCCGGGCTGGCTGACCGTCGTCGTCGGAGCCGCCGGGACACCGGCCGTCGACGACGCGCTGCGCGATGCCGGAGGAGCTGTGCCCAGCGAGGACCTGTCTGCCGAGGGATACGCTCTCGCGTCGAAGGCGCAGGCCTCGGGTGGGCTGGTCGCGATCGGCGGAGCGGACCCGGACGGCATCTACTACGGCGCGCAGACGCTGCGGCAGCTTGTCACGGACAAGGCGATCTCGGCGGTGTCCATCACTGATTACCCGCTGATGAGGCTGCGCGGCTCGATCGAGGGCTTCTACGGCAGCCCGTGGAGCCACCAGGAGCGGCTCGACCAGCTGGCGTTCTACGGCGACATCAAGGCGAACACATACATCTATGCGCCCAAGGACGACCCTTACCACCGAGACCAATGGCGCGATCCGTACCCGGACCAGCTGTATACGCAGCTCGGTGAGCTGGTGCAGCAGGCCGTCGATCACCACGTCCGATTCACCTTCGCGGTCTCACCGGGCGTCTCGATCTGCTACAGCGATCCCGCCGACCGGGATGCCCTGTTCGCCAAGCTCCAGGCGATGTACGACCTGGGCGTGCGCAGCTTCTCGATCGCGCTGGACGACATCAGCTACGAGGAGTGGAACTGCCCGGCCGACCAGGAGACGTACGGCGATCCGTCCGGCGGGGCAGCCGGACAGGCTCAGGTCGATCTGCTCAACGCGGTCCAACGTGAGTTCCTGGACCAGCGCGACGGCGTCAACCCGTTGCAGTTCGTCCCGACCGAGTACGACAACGTCGACGAGACGCCGTACAAGCAGACCATCCGCGAACAGCTGGACGAACGGGTCGAGGTGATGTGGACGGGAACCGACGTCGTGCCACCGAGCATCAGCGTCGATGAAGCCGCGGAGGCCGCCGATGTCTGGGGCCGGCCGGTCTTCATCTGGGACAACTACCCGGTCAACGACTTCTGGTGGACGACGGGTCGGCTGCTCATGGCTCCGTACGCGGAGCGCGAGGCGGGCCTGCACACGCAGGTGTCGGGGATCGTGTTGAACCCGATGAACCAGGCGTCGGCCAGCAAGGTCGCTCTGTTCGGCGGGGCCGACTTCGGCTGGAACGACGTCGCATATGACCCGTACCGGACGTGGAATGTGGCCGCAGACTACCTGGCCGGCGGTGATGCCGCGACGACGGAGGCGCTGCTGGCCTTCTTCGATCTGCAGCACCGGGCGCCGATGTTCTCCGGGGAAGCGTGGCAGCCGCCAGCGCCCGAGCTGGACCGTCGGCTGACCGAGTTCCGCGCGACGTGGGACGCGGGTGATCACCAGAAGGCGTTGGACAAGCTTCGGCCGTATGCCGAGCTGCTCGCGTCCGCTCCGAAGGTGATCACCGACGGCGTGGCGGACCCCCTATTCCACGACGACGTCGGCCCGTGGATGGAGTCATTGACGCTGTGGGGCGGGGCGTTGGTCAGCGCGCTGGACGGGCTACAGGCTCGTGTCGACGGCGACGATGAGGAAGCCGAACAGCACTTTGGCGAGGCGTCTGAGCTCATCGAGGCCGCGGGGGAGGTCGAGACGATCCCGGGTGAGACACGGACGGAAGGCGTCATCCAGATGGGCGACGGCGTCCTGGACACGTTCCTCGCCGAAGCCCCAGAGCTCGGCCTCTGATCGGTACTGTCCCGCCACCTCGATACCGTCGCACCACCTCGATACCGCCCGATGCGATCTCAGGCCGGATTCGCCCCGCTGATCGCATCTGGCGGTATCGAAGTGCCGATGCCGCGCAGAGCCCTTGCCGCGAAGGGTGGTGCTGCCGTGACGTGCCGGAACGCCTACGATGGTCCGCCGTGGGAGAAATCTTCGCCGGACGCTACGAGCTCGTCGATCCGTTAGGTGAGGGCGGCATGGGCGCGGTCTGGCGGGTGTGGGACCGGCGGGATGAGCGCTACGTCGCGGCCAAGGTACTTCGCCAGGTCGACGCGACATCCCTGCTGCGTTTCGTGCGCGAACAGTCGTTCCGCATCGACCACCCGCACGTGGTGATGCCGCTGGGCTGGGCGGGGGAGGACGACCGAGTCCTGTTCACCATGCCCTTGGTGCGTGGCGGGTCGCTGGCCACTTTGGTCGGCGACCACGGCCCGCTGCCGGTGGCCTGGGCCGCGGCGCTGCTCGACCAGCTCCTCGACGCGTTGTCGGCGATTCACTCCTCCGGCATCATCCACCGCGATGTGAAACCCGCCAACTTGCTCTTCGAGCCGACCGGGACAGGCGCCCCGCACCTGCAGCTGTCCGATTTCGGTATCGCCGCACCGGTGGGCCAGCCGCGGCTGACCCACACCGACGTGGTGGTCGGCACGCCTGGTTACCTGGCGCCTGAAGTCCTGCGGGGAGAAGACCCTGACCCCCGCCAGGACCTGTATGCAGCCGGAATGACCGCCATCGAGATGCTTCTCGGTTCCCGGCCGCGCAGCGGTGTGGTTCCGGATGACGCCTTGGCCACGCGGGATGGCGCCGGTGGCCTCGTCGAGGTCGTGCGCGAGCTGGTCCGAGAGAGTCCCGTGGACCGGCCCTCCTCGGCTCCGCAGGCACGGCAGCTACTCGAGTCGACAGGTCTGGTACCGGCCCGGGGTGTCACTCCGGACGACGACGGCGTGGGCGTCGAGATCTTCGACCAGGTGCCGCCGCTTCCCTCCGGCTGGGACGGCGACGGCCCCCGTGCGGACGCACCGCCACCACCGATGGAGACTGCGCCGGCAGATGGCGCCCCCGCGCGCCTCAACGCCGCCGCGACAGCGCAGTCTGCTGCTTCTGGGACGACGCCCGACACAACAGCGGGGCCGGCCCCGACTCCTAAGGCCGCGCCGCCACCCCCGCCGCAGCCTGCTTCTCACAGTGCGGCGACGAGGTCCTACACGAGATCCGAATCGACGACGGAGGCCGACACCACGTCCGACCGGGGGACGTCCGGGCCGCCGCCTCCGCCGTCTACGCACCCGTCGCACGAATCCGTAAGAAGCGCCCAGCGTCGTCGGGGCCTGGTCATCTCGTTCGGGGTGACGGCGGCCGGCTTGGTGTTGCTCGTCTTCGCTATAACGCAGCTGCTCTGACGGCGGTGCCGCCGCCGACGTCATGGCAGTGAGCCCACCGTCGACCTAGCGACGATGGGCTCACTCGGTGCAGTTCGCGCACGGCGTCGTGCGCCCTCATAACTGTGTGGCAGAGGTTCAGGAGCTCATCCGCATGAAACGGTAGATTCCGTATCCGCCGCCGGTCAGGAGGAGCAGCCCGCCCACACCTACCCCGACGGTGGCCGGGGTGAGCCCGCCGTCCTCGGAGTCACTGGCGACGGTCTGGGTCGTGTCGCTCTCCTGCTGCTCCGCTTCGGCCGGGGTTTCGTCCTCTGTGCCGTCGTCAGCCGGAGTGTCGGTGGCGTCCGCCGATGGCTCGGAGTCGTCTTCGGGCTCGTCGGTGGCGTCGTCGGCCGGATCTTCGGTGGTGTTTCCGTCCTCGGGCAGCTCGACCGTGGTGAACTCGGGCGCCCCGGCGCCTGCCTCACCGATCAGGCTTGTGGTCAGGGTGAACGGGACCTCGTATTCGTCGCCGTCGCCGTCCTCGGAGACCGAGACCGCGATGTAGTAGTCACCGGCGATGCTGGCGGCGTTCATGAACTCGTGAACGGACTCAAGGTTGCGGTACCGAACTTCCACGGTCGAGGCGTGGACCTGGGCGCCCGCGGTTCCCCTGAGGTTCATCTCGCTCATCCGCTCCCCGATGGCGATGTCGGTGGCGTCACCGCCGGCCGGACCGTACACGCGCGTGCCTATGGTCGACGCGGCGTCAAGCTGGTCACGCAGCGCACCGTCCGCGGGATCGACGTCGACCTGTGCCTGCAGGCGCTGGCCCCACTCGACCGGCACCCTGAACAGGCGCATCTCACCGGGGACGACGGTGTCGGTGTAACTCTCGCCCGGTTCGAGCTCCGGCGCTTCACCGAACGACGGGGCGCCGTCGACCTCGCTTGTGTCGCCACGGTCGGGGTTGATCTCTTCCCACGGGATGTCGTTGTACTGCTGGGGCTCGGGAAGGTCGTCGTAGTTGCCGGCGGCGCTGTACTCCCACAGCTTGAACTGGATCGGCGTACCCGCGAAGTCAGCGGTGCCGGCCGTGGTGTTCTGCTGGATGCGCAGCCGGAGATCGTCGGCGGTGGCGCACGGGTCGTCGGGGTCGAGATGGAACTGGGTGAGCGTCGCTACGGATCCCGCCACCAGGGAGTAGCCGGTGTCGTTGAGCGCCGTCGCGTAGTTCCAGTCGCATTCGTCGCCGTCGGCGGTCTCGATACGCATCTCGAGCTGGCCACGGTCGTCCGGGCGTCCGGACGCGCCGACGATGATGTTCGAACCCTCGGCGCTGCGGTCGATGGTGTAGAACTTTTGGGCGTCCAGCTCCGGCACCGTGTCGACGTACTGCCCGCCGGCCTCCAACTCGGGAGCTCCGTTGTACTCGGGTGTGCCTTCGACGGGCGTGCCGGTCACCTCAAAGGGCTGCATGGCTCGGGCCGCGACCGTGTCGAGGCTCTCGGTGAGCTCCTCGGTGTTCTCCGCGTCGTAGTAGGTGCCGTTGCCCTTGTCCGCGATGCAGGACAGTTGGTTTCGTGCGGCTCCGTCGACGTCGAATCCGACGACGTCGATCCGGAGGTCGATGCCGCGTGCGGCGATGTCCTCGGCCACTTCGCAGGGGTCAGGATCGCAGTTGGCCTCGCCGTCGGAGACGAGCAAGATAGTGCGCTGCCCCTCGTCGCCCAGGTCCGCTGCAGCCTCCTCCAGTGCGTAGGAGATGGGCGTCTCGCCGTACGGCTCGTACTCGTCGATGGCGGCCTTCAGGTCGCTCTGGTTGCCGGTATCGATCGGCACGACGAGTTGCGAGTCCTCGCAGGCGCCGGCGTCGCTGCGGGAGAAGACCGATGCGCCGAAGACCCGCATCCCGACGGTGGCCTCGTCGGGCAGATCGTCGACCACACTGTGCAACGCCGTGCGGGCTGCCTCGATGCGAGTGGTCCCGGATGCGTCGGGCTCTTCCATGGACCCGGAGGAGTCGAGAACGAGCATGAGGCTGCCCATCTCGTTGTCGCTGGGCTGGGTGCTCTGTGAGAGCTGGGCGTGGGCCGAGCTTGCCGCAGCGACGCTGAGCAGCAGCGTGGCGACAATGGCCAGAAGTCGTCGAGCGTACGGCATTGTGGCCGTCCCTCCTCTTCGCGGTGAGTTTGCTAAAGCGAAGCTATAGATTTGCGATTGCAAAGTCAACTCTTGGCCGAGGATGTCTTGATCGGGGCGTCGCCTGTTCGGTGCGACCCCAACGGTGCACGCGCGCGTGGGGCATCGCGTACCATCGACTCGACAGTTCGCAATTGCAAATACGTGGCGGCCGGATGGCCAACAGAAGAGCGGGGTGACCCTTCGGTGGATGACGAGCAGCTCGCTCGGAACCGTGACGCACAAGCGGAACTCTACGGAGCGCCTCTCCGTGAGCTCTTCCGGCGCCTCATCGACACCTTCGGACTGACCCAGTCACAGCTGGCCTCGACGGTCGGGGTGTCCGCGCCGATGCTGTCCCAGCTGATGGGGGCACGGCGGGTCAAGATGGGGAACCCCGCCGCGATGCAGCGGATCCATGCCCTGTCGGCACTGGCCGACGAGGCGGAGGCCGGTCAGGTGAGCCCGGAGGAGTTGAAGAGCCGTATCGATGAGATCCGCTCCGTCAGCGGCGTCCTGACGAGCTCGTCGTATGTGCGCTCCACCGATAGCGCACAGACGACGACGGCCAAGCCGTCGCCGGACGACGTCGTCGCCGCGATTCGGGGACTGTTGCGGGCGGTCGCGTCAGGGCAAGAGCTGCACGACGTGGCTGCGGCGCTTGTCGGCGACCACCCCGGGCTTGCCGAGCTCATCAGGGTCTACGGGGTGGGGCGACAGGAAGACGCCGTGGATCACTACCGTCGCCACGAACACTTGTTATAGGTGCTAATGGTGGTCTTCGGTGCGAGCTGGTCTCGCACGTAGTCACATTCCGGGTAGGACTTCACATACTTCC
>NZ_ML142874.1:1240-8726 GCF_004138495.1 Phytoactinopolyspora endophytica | reverse complement strand
CCTGCCGTAGTTGGGTGGTGTACGTCCCACATGGGAGGAATGCTTGTGCGCGGTGTTCGTGTAGGGATAGCTCTGGTTGGACTCGTCCTGGCGGGGTGTGCCGGTGGATCTTCGCAGCCCGATGACGCCTCGACATCTCCACAGGAGACCGAGAGCGTCGGCGGTGCCTCGGCCGATGAGTCTGAAGCCGGGGTGAATATTACGAAGGATGAGGCGCCGACCAGCGCCGAGGATCTGGGAACACCGGAGGGTGTTCCGCTGACGGGCGCGACCGGTTTGCGGCTCGTGGACGGGAACATGCTCGTTGACTTGGACCAGGGCGAGCGGAGCAAGATAACCGGTCTTCCCGAGGGTGGGGATCGCTGGGTCGAGGCGCACGAAGTGGGGCACCGCACCGTCTTGACCGTTGGGTGCGCCCTCGAGTGTGACGACCCGAATCAAGTGTTCGTGCTCTCTGAGGACGCCACCGAGGCGATGCGGATCGCGTCCGATGTGGTGATGGCGCCAGCGCCGGACGGCATCTGGGTGACGACCTATGAAACCGATGACATCTGCACGCTGGCGAAGATCGGGCTGGACGGCAGGACGATGACACCTGCTCGCGCTATCGATTGTGCCGTCACCGTCCGGGAAGAAACCCCGTTGGGGTTGCTCGTCTGGATCGATGGACGAGGAGACGCGATTCTCGACCCCGCAGATCTCAGCGAGCCGGTCCGCGAAGACGGAACGATCCACGCTGTCGTGGGAACGAGGATGGTCGTCACGGGGGGTGAGGGCTTCGCTGTGGTCGAGTCAGATGGGTCGAGTACGACGGTCGAGGCGCCTGAGTCTGTCGGGAGACCGTACGACGGCCGGGTGAGCCCGGATGGCCGGTATGTGGCTTTCTCGTATCAGCATCCAGCGTGGCCGGGTCCGCGGCAGCGCCTCGATGTGTGGGTCCTCGACTTGAACAAGATGGAGTGGGCTCAGGTGCCGTCCATGCCGGTGGCTGCCGCGCTGAAGGTCACCACGGAGTTCTGGGCGCCGGATGGCCGTCTGATGCTGCTGGGATCCTTCGAGGAACGTCACCTGCTCGCAGCTTGGCGGCCCGGCGAGAGTGAACTGGCGATCAGGGAGGTCACGTTGCCTGAACACGGGGCTGAGCCCGTCACCGTATGGTGAACTGTGATGGGCTGAGTTCGGTATCTTGCAGCGTATGGCCATGACAATGCATCTACCGGAGGCTCTCGACCGGGCCGCACGAGCCCTGGTGGAGCCCGATGGCCGGGTGGTCGCGCAGGACACGGATCGGCCAGCAGGCTGTGCCACACTGCTGAGGTGACGTCTGTTCCCGGGGCGACGGCCCAGAGTAGGTCGGTTGAGGAGACCAACCGGTGGATGCTGCGTGCGCGGGACGCGATAGATCGCGACTACGCGAAGCCGCTGAACATACCCGCGCTGGCACGGATCGCGCTGGTCTCGGAGGCGCACTTCATCCGGACGTTCCGCGCCACCTTCGGCGAGACGCCGCATCGGTACCTGCAGCGCCGGCGGGTGGAGCGGGCGATGGCGCTGCTCCGCAACACTGACCGCAGCGTGACGGACATCTGCATGGACGTAGGATTCACCAGCCTCGGGACGTTCAGTCGGGTCTTCCGCGACATCATCGGCCATTCCCCTTCGCAGTACCGCCAGCGAGTGGAACCCGTCCCGGTGCCGAGTTGCTTCGCGATGGCCTGGACGCGCCCGAGCAGTTTTGGAGAAGTGCGCCGACGCGAACCGGTCTAGCGTGAGAGCCATGTTCACAGCAATCACACATTCCGGCCTGTACGTGCTCGACCAGGACGAGGCGCTCGACTTCTACGTCGGCAAGCTCGGGTTCGAGGTCCGCTCCGACGTCGACCTCGGGTTCATGCGCTGGCTCACCATCGGCGTGCCCGGCGACAACGACCGCGAGGTACTGCTGGAGAAGCCGGCTCCGCCCGCGATGCCCGAGGAGACGGCCGCTCAGGTCCGCGACATGGTCACCAAGGGCGCCGCAGGGCTCGGTTTCATCCTCCGTACCGACGACTGCCAGAAGACGTACCAGGAGCTGAAGGCCAAGGGCGTCGAGTTCACCCAAGAACCGACGGAGCAGCCGTACGGCATCGACTGCGCCCTGCGGGACCCGTTCGGCAACAACATCCGCATCACCCAGCCCGCTGCCGAGGTGGCCGAGATCACGGACGAGGTCCGCAGGCGCTGGGCCGGCGAATCCTGAGCAGAGTGCAGGGGGACGCGTCGTAGACTTCTCGGCATGACCGATGAGCTTGCGGCTTCCGTCCACGACGCTGCCCGGCATGCCCGTAAGGCGGCAGCTGACCTGGCAGTTCTGACCCGTGCGCAGAAGGACGTCGCACTGATGGCGATGGCCGATGCGCTCGTCGCCAATGCGGCGCGGATCGTTGAGGCGAACGGCGAAGACGTCGCTCGCGCTCGCGATAACGGCACCAGCGAGGCGATCATCGACCGGCTCCGGCTGGACGACAAGCGGATCGCGGCGATGGCCGACGGCCTGCGGCAGGTGGCCGGGCTTCCCGATCCGGTGGGCGAGATCGAACGCGGCTACGCCTTGCCCAACGGTCTCGAGGTGCGTCAGCGCCGGGTGCCGCTCGGCGTCGTCGGAATCATTTACGAGGCTCGGCCCAACGTGACCGCCGACGCCGCAGGGCTGGCCTTGAAGAGCGGCAACGCCGTCCTGCTGCGCGGTTCATCGAGCGCGGCGGTGTCCAACACGGCCATCGTCGGCGTGCTGCGGACCGCCACCGTGACCACTGACGTGCCCCTGGACGCCGTCCAGCTGGTCCCCGGGGACGGGCACGAAGCCGCCAAGCACCTGATGCGGGCACGTGGCCTCGTCGACGTGCTGATCCCGCGCGGGGGAGCCGGGCTGATCCGCAGCGTGGTCGAGGAGTCGACCGTGCCGGTCATCGAGACGGGCGTGGGCAATTGCCACGTCTACGTCGACGCCGACGCGGATCTCGACACCGCGCTGGAGATCGTGCTCAACGCCAAGACCCAGCGGCCGAGCGTCTGCAACGCCGCGGAGACCCTGCTGGTGCACGCTGATGTCGCCGACGCGTTCCTCCCGCGGGTGCTGCCGGCACTGCGCGACGCCGGTGTCACGGTGCACGGCGACGACCGTGTGCGCAGTCACGACTCCGAGGTGGCCGCCGCCACGGACGACGACTGGGCGGCCGAGTACCTCTCCCTGGACCTCGCGGTCGGCGTCGTCGATAGTTTGGACGACGCGGTGGCGCACATCCGCCGATGGGGTAGCGGGCACACGGAGGCGATCGTCACCCGCTCGCTCGCGGCGTCGCGGCGGTTCGCGGCCACGACGGATTCCGCGGCCGTTATGGTCAACGCCTCCACCAGGTTCACCGACGGCGAGCAGTTCGGCTTCGGCGCCGAGATCGGCATCTCCACCCAGAAGCTGCACGCCAGGGGTCCCATGGGCCTGCGGGAACTCACCACCACCACGTACGTGGTGACCGGCGACGGTCACATCCGCGGCTAGCGCTCGCCGAGCCGTGGGCCGCATGCGATAGTGTGCTGCCCATGGAGAAGGTCGTGCTGCTGGCGGAAGAAGCGCACAGCGAGAGTGAGGGTTTCCCGGCTGAAGGGTGGGGCATCGGGGCGCTCGTCATCCTGCTGGTGCTGCTGATGGTGACCCTTTCCTTCGGTAAGGGCCGCCCGCACGCCTGAGCTGGTTTCCTGGTGAGCGAGCAGAAGCGACTTGGCATCATGGGTGGGACGTTCGATCCCATCCATCACGGCCACTTGGTCGCCGCCAGCGAGGTGCAGCATTGGTTCGGCCTTGACGAAGTGATCTTCGTGCCGACCGGGCAGCCGTGGCAGAAGGGCGACCGGGAGGTCACAGCCGCCGAAGACCGTTACCTGATGACCGTCATCGCGACCGCGTCGAATCCGCGGTTCTCGGTCAGCCGGGTGGATATCGACCGAGGCGGGCTCACCTACACGGTGGACACATTGCGTGACCTACGGCAGGATCATGGCGAGGAAAGCGAGCTGTTCTTCATCACCGGGGCAGACGCGCTGCAACAGATTCTGTCCTGGCGGGATGCGGAGGAATTGTTCGAGCTCGCGCACTTCGTCGGCTGCACCCGGCCGGGTCATGAGCTGTCCGACGCCGGCCTGCCGGAAGGCAAGGTCACGCTGGTCGAAGTGCCGGCGCTGGCCATCTCGTCCAGCGAGTGCCGGGACCGGGTAGCCGGGGGTGAGCCGATCTGGTACCTCGTACCCGATGGCATCGTCCGATACATCAACAAGCGCCAACTGTACGTACCGACGTAGGATTCGTAGGGAATCGTCCGCTTGAAAGGCTCTGATTTGCCCGCAACCGACCGCGCCACCCAGCTCGCTTTCGCCGCCGCTGAGGCGGCCGCTGACAAGCTTGCCGATGACATCGTCGCATTCGACGTCTCGGACCAGCTGGCCATCACCGACGCATTCGTCGTCTGCTCGGCTCCCAATGACCGTCAAGTCCGGGCCATAGTCGAGGCCATCGAGGAGCGCCTGAGAGTTCTCCAGGCTAAACCGGTGCGGCGTGAAGGACAGCAAGAAGGCAGGTGGGTGCTGCTGGACTATGTCGACATCGTCGTACATGTGCAGCATGCGGAGGAGCGCTCGTACTACGCGCTCGAGCGGCTGTGGAAGGACTGCCCCGTCATCGAATTGCCGGAAAGCGTCCACGTCGGCCGTGGCAACGGAGCGGGGGAGTGAGTCGACGGGTCGTCCTGTGGAGACACGGCCGGACCGAATGGAACGCTGCCGGCAGGTTTCAAGGTCAGACCGACGTCGACCTGGACGAGGTCGGTCTACAGCAGGCCCGTGAGACCGCGGCGCGGCTGGCGTCGCTCGAACCGGAGCTGCTCATCGCGTCGGACCTGAAACGAACCCGGGACACCATGGCGACGCTGGCGGCGCTGACCGGGAGTGGCTTCGAATTCGATCCGAGGCTACGAGAGACCTACGCCGGGGAGTGGCAGGGCTGCACGTCGGCGGAGATCTCGGCGCGATGGCCGGACGAGTTCAAGGCGTGGCGTGCAGGTGATCCGTTGCTGCGGGTCGGCGGTGGCGAGACGCGGCAAGAGGTGGCCGACCGGATGGTGAGCGCCGTGCGCGACGCCGCGGCGCGGCTTCCTCAGGACGGGCTCGCCGTGTTGACCACGCACGGTGGCGCCGCCCGGCTGGGCATCGCAGCCCTGATCGGTATGCCGCTGAAGCTGTTCACCAACATCGGCGGGCTGTCCAACTGCTCGTGGTCGATGCTCCGGGAGGGCGACGACGGGTGGATCCTCGTCGAGCACAACGCCGGCACCCTGCCGACACCGGTGGTCATCGAAGAGGGCTGAGCGTATGCCGCCGGAGGTCCTCCCGCGGCATGTGCAGGAACCTACAGTGGAAGTCCGGCTTCGAGCTGCGCGAGCGCCGCGTCGAAGTACTCGATGAAATCGCTGTCAGGGCTCGCCATGGCCGCGAAGTATGCGGCATAGACGGCACCGAGCACCGCGCCCACCCAGATTCGAACGGCGAAGTCGTCGGGCTCGCGGCCCACTCGTGCGGCGATGAAATGGCAGAGCACCTCGTTGTTCTGCCTGACTGAGTCTGTGAGGACGGACTGGAGCTCTTGCACCTCCGCGATCAACCGCCATCGGGTCTTCTCGAGCGCGAGCTCATCGGGGTTCATGTGCTGCAGGACATCGTGGATCGAAGCTCGAACGGCCGCCACAGGCGACAGATCAGCGGGCTGGCGGACGAACGTCTCCATCATCAGTGGGTCGTAGCGGTCGTAGAAGACCGTGTCCGCCTTGGTGGGGAAGTAGCGGAAGAACGTGCTCTGCGACACGTCGGCGGCGTCGGCGATCTGCTCGACAGTCGTCGCCACGTATCCCTGCTCCATGTAGAGCCGGAGCGCGTGGTCCTGGATGGCCGTCCGGGTGCGGGCCTTCTTGCGTTCCCGCAGCCCGGTCGGCTGGCCGTTCTCGTGCGAGCTCATAGACCCAATTCTGGCCGTTCGGGCGGCCGCTTGGAGAATCAGCCACATCCTGCGCCCTTATCGAACGGCGGTCTGGTCGGCTTCGCCTTGCTGACGCTCCAGGTAGCGGGCGAGGCGTTCGCCTTCGACGTCGACGTTGGGCAGCAGCCGGTCGAGCCACCGGGGCAACCACCACGCGCGGGCGCCGACCAGAGCCAGGACGGCCGGGACGATCGTCATCCGCACGATGAACGCGTCGAACGCGATGGCGACGGCGAGTGCGAACCCGATCTGGACGATGTCGCTGACATCACCCAGGATGAACCCGCCGAAGACACTGATCATGATGATCGCCGCGGCGGCCACGACCCGGGCGCCGTGCTGGAAACCGACGGTGACCGCCTGCCTCGCCTGGGCACCATGGACGAACTCCTCCCGCATCCTGGTGACGAGGAAGACCTCGTAGTCCATGGCCAGCCCGAACACGACGCCGATGATGAAGATCGGCAGCAGACTGATGACGGAGCCGGTCTCCTGAACTCCTAGTAGGCCGGTCAGCCAGCCCCATTGGAAGACCGCGACGAGAGCGCCGAACGTCGCCGCGATGGTCAGCAGGAACCCGAGCGCGGCCTTCAGCGGCACGATGATCGACCGGAACACGATCATGAGCAGGATGAAGGAGAGGCCGACGACGACGCTGAGATAGGGCAGGAGAGCGTCGCCCATCTTCTCGTTGAAGTCGATGAAGACCGCCGTGGAGCCGGTCACGCTGAGGTGGGCGCCGGACTGCTCGGCTTGCGTCGCGACGTCGGACCGGATGGTGTCGACGAGGCGCTCGGTGTCCTCGTGGTCTGGCCCGGTGACCGGGACGACGCTGAAGATTGCGGTGTCACCGGCCTGGTTGATCTGGGCGGGCGCCGCCATCTGGACGCCGTCGAGCTCGGACAGTGTCGCGTGCAGTTCCTCGGCCGCCTGCTCTGAGGTGGAAGCGTCGGCCATGTCGGCGACGACCAGGAGCGGGCCGTTGAAGCCGGGACCGAACCCTTCGGCGGTGAAATCGTAGGCCTGACGTTGGGTGGTCTCCGGTGGATACGTGCCCTCGTCGGGGAATCCGAGCCGTAGGTCGGTGATGGGCAACGCGAGGACGCCCAGCCCGACGACGGCGACGGTCAGCACAGCCACCGGCCGCCGGACGACGAAGTTCGCCCAGCGTCGGCCCGCCGTCGGCCGGCTGTCGTCCTCGGGGTCGCGTACCTTGAGGCCGGGGATGCGCGTCGAGAGGACACGTTGTCCGGCGAAGCCGAGAAGAGCCGGCAGCAGAGTCAGAGCGATGACGACGGCGACCCCGACGGTCAGGGCGGCCGCCAGGCCCATCTCGGTCAGGATGGGGATGCCGACGACGGACAGCCCCGCGAGGGCGATCATGACGGTGAGGCCGGCGAAGACGACCGCGGAGCCGGCGGTGCC
>NZ_ML142874.1:0-1191 GCF_004138495.1 Phytoactinopolyspora endophytica | reverse complement strand
GAACAGCGCGTAGTCGATGCCGACGGCGAGGCCGAGCATGGTGGCGAGAATGGGGGTCGTCGACCCGAGATCGAGGAATCCGGTACCGGCGGTGATGGCGGCGACACCGATCAGAACCCCGGTGACGCCGGTGGCCAGGGGCATCCCGGCCGCTACGAGCGAGCCGAATGTGATGATCAGTACCACAGCGGCGACAGCCAAGCCGACCAGCTCGCTGCTGATCTCAGGTTCCTCCTCGAGGACCGTCCCGCCGAGCTCGACCGTCATACCGGCGTCGCGACCCGTATCGGCTGCGCTGTGGAGGACCTCGCGGGCGTCGTCGTCGAGGTCGACGACGTCGTAGAACTCGACTGTGTAGGTGACCTCGGCGAGTGCGATAGTGCCGTCCTCGGAGATGAGGCCGGAGTCGTACGGGCTGTCGATGCCAGCTACCTGGGGTCCGGCGGCGATTTCGTCGAGGACTTCCCCGACGATCTCCCTGTTGTCCGGGTCCTCGAACGTCTCACCCTCGGGTGCGACGAACACGACCCGCGCGGAGGCGCTGTCGAGGTTGGCGTCGGGAAACCGTTCGTCGAGGAGGTCGAACGCCTCCTGGGACTCCGTGCCGGGGATCGAGAACGAGTCGGACGTCGCTCCGGAGAGTGTTGCGGCGGCGGTTCCGATCGCCACCACGATCACCAGCCAGATCAGTCCGACGAGCTTTCGGCTGCGGTAAGAGAACCGGCCCAGCCGGTAGAGAAGGGTTGCCACGGGAGGCTCCGTTCACTATGACTCTGTGCGGTTGCCTGTCAATCGCCTGGTGTCAGCAGACGCTCCCGCACGCGTTGGACGCACCGCTCACCAAGCTGAAAGTTACTCTCTTTTAAGAGTAACTCCCATTTTTTCCCTGGCGCAAGGAGTTCCGCCCAGCTGGTGCCGACTAGCACTCTGAGCCTGGGTATGTGTGGCGGTAGCTCGTGCGGAGAGCCGATTATGAGCTTCGGGGCGATGTCAGTTAAGCTTGCACCGCTGTCCGCAAGGGGCTATGGCGCAGTTGGTAGCGCGCCTCCATGGCATGGAGGAGGTCAGGGGTTCGAATCCCCTTAGCTCCACCCTAGGGTGCCTACTAGATGTTGGGGTCTTCGGATTCTGGCGGGGGTGCTGGGTTCATCGGACGACGATGGAGCCCAGTACTCGCCAGTTGGGTTTGCT
>NZ_ML142873.1:79715-81383 GCF_004138495.1 Phytoactinopolyspora endophytica | reverse complement strand
AAAGCCGCCGACAACGCCGGCCTGGAGAAACTCCAAGCCGAAATGGAGAAACAAGCCGACGAACACCTGTCCGGCAACGCCTGACGCACGTTCCCGTCCTCTCCACATCCCTTCCCTCTCCCTCTCACGAACAGGCGGCCGTGGCGGCCGAGTCTCGCTACCGCCACGGTCCCTGCCTGCCCGCAACCCGACAGATACACCCCGAGGAGTGATGCGTCGTGGAGCACGAGATCAGCCGCCGTACGGTCCTGAGGTCGGCGGTCGCCGGAGCCGGAGCGGCTGCCACGGGAGGATGGCTGTGGACACAGCCGTCGGCCGCGAACGCGAACGAGGCCGCTGTGAGCGGTCTGGGATTGGCCCCGCTGGACGTGGTCGTCTTCGGCGACAGCGAGTCTGAGACCGCACACGATCTGACGTCGCACCTGTCCGACATCGTCGACGGTGCGCTCAGCCAGGGCGCTCGTGTTCTCAACCCGGAGGAGACGCCCGGGATCTGGGGCGGCACGATGACGTTCACCGTTGCGTGCTCGCCGCGTGGCACCACCTACGTCACCGTGAAGCTTTGGGGTGGTGACCACTCCGCCAGCGAGGACGAAGAGACCAGACTGCAGCTGTTCTGCGACGGCGCACAAGTCGGCCACTACCACCATGGCGCCGTCGACCCGCTCGACATCATGCACCTCGAGGGGCGTAGCCCCGGCCGGTTCTACTTCCACACGCTGCCCCTTCCCGAGCCGATGACCCGGGGCAAGCACAGCGTCGAGCTCGGTGTCCGATCGATGGGCCGGATCTGGCCCTACGGTCAGAACACGGAGCAGTTCTACCGCGACATGGTGGCGCCGACCCGCGGTGTCTACCGGATGTACACCCACGCGGAGCCCTATTTCACCCCACCGGACGACGAGGAACCGGGCGACGCACCGCCCCAGGATGTTCGCCCGTCGCCGGGTGCCGAGGTGCTCGACGCCGTGGCGGAGCGGGTGCGCGGTGACCACGAGCGCTGGCTCGCTCAGCCGGCGTCGGGCCTGGACCCATGGGCGTACCAGGGCCTGGCCGAGGGGTACCTGAACGAGGGCACGGCCGCGTACCAGAACCCGGTCGCCGTCGACCAGGCGCTGGCGGGCATCGACGCCCAGTACACCAAGTGGCTCGACGATCCCGGCGTGCTCACGTCGTCGGACCAGCAGTGGGAGGGCTTCGGCAAGGTCGGCCTCACTCTCCTGTTGCTGTGGGACGCGCTCGGGACCCGCCTGGACCAGGCGGTGGGTGGACCGCCGACGACGATCCCCAGCCCGGGATTCGAGGCCGGCCTGGCCGGATGGTCGCAGGGCATCTGGCGCGGCGCCGGTTCGACCGGCGTCGACGAGGAGGTGGTCCGCAGCGGGCGCCGCTCCGCCCGAATCACCGCCGATCCCGGCTACGACCCGCCGTCGACGGTCGGCCTGAACATCGCCCAGAACCGGATCTTGATCGGGCAGGGTCCGCACCGGTACAGCGTCTGGTGCAAAACGCAAGACGTGACCGGTCCCGGCGCATACCTGGACATCATCTTCTATCGCGCCGACGGCGGGATCGCCCGCGGCGACCAGAAGTTCTTCGCCACCACCGGCACCCATGACTGGGAGCTGATCACGGCCGATCTCGTCACCCCGGACGACGCCACCGAGC
>NZ_ML142873.1:75504-79650 GCF_004138495.1 Phytoactinopolyspora endophytica | reverse complement strand
GACATCCGCGTCGAAGGCGGCGGCACCGCCTGGTTCGACGACCTCACCGTCGAGATGCTCGACGGTGCCGAGCCCCCGGACCTCCCCGGCGACCTGCCCATTCGGCGCGACGCCTACACCCGGATGCTCACCGAGAGCATCTCCTACTGGCGACAGCACCTGCCGCACTACAGCAACCAGGTGATGATCTGTGCGCTGGGCATCTACCGCTGCGCCCGCGGCCTGGAGCTGCTAGCGCCGGAGCGGGCGCTGCCGGAGGAGAAGGCGCGCGACTACATCTACCAGGCCGTGGGCCTCAGGCCGTATCTCGGGCCGGAGGACGCCGACGGCAACCCCAGCAAGATCCTCGGCGAGCACTACTACCAGGCGACCGAGAAGGGGCTGACCAAGGAACTGGGCTACGTCGGCAACTACGGCGAGGTGACGGACTGGTTGATCCTGCTCTACGAGTCGGTCTCCCGGGCCGGCGGCGTCGAGGATCCCGAACTCCGCGACCATATCGTGAAGATGATCAACGCCCGGGCGGTCTTCCGGTATCCCGAGGTCGACGACGACGGCTACCGGTGCATGCGGATGGAGGCGACGGTCGGCTGGCGAGACGACCGCTACCCCGGCGACATCGTCTACGCGCAGCGCACCGCCTGGGACGGCCACCCGCTGATGGCCGGCGCCGTGCTCGATGACCCCGGCATCGTCGGCCGGACGCAGCAGCTGGTGGCGGACAACCAGCTCTTCGCCCACATCGGCCTGCTGACCGATCACTCGTGGACCCGGGTCGGGCTCAACGCGGCCCGGCTGGTGCAGCGTGACTGGGACGCGTTCCGGGCCAAACCGGACAGCGACGTGCGGTTCCCGATGGACTGGGACGCCGACGACCTCGTCTTCTCCGACGAGGAGAACGGCGTGCTGGCGGTGAAGAACGGCCAGGAGATCCTGTACGCGTCGCTGTACTGGCGCGCCCGGCAGGCCGTGAACAACCTGGCCCGCATCCACCACATCACCCCGGCGACGCAGCGCACGGCGACGATACGGCAAGAGAGCTCGGTGTCGCCCACGGACGAGTGGTACGAGGAGCCGGACTGGGTCTGCTTCCCGTACGCGATCAACGACCCCGAGGCGTCGCACATCCCGCCGGGCGGGTTCGCCCCTCCCGGGCCGGAGCTGCACCAGGGGTTCGCCGGAGAGCGGCTGATGGTCGGACCGTATCCGGAGGACGTGCCCGACCCCGCCCTGGGTGTGGACTTCCCGGGCGTCGAGACGCTGTTCGTCGGCCGGGCGGAGTTCTACCGGTGTGCGTACGGGCGGTACCTGATCGGCATGAACACCAGCATCGACCGCACATACCGGCTGACGACGAGGGACCGGGACGGCGGCTGGGCGCGGGGCCAGGCGCGCAACGTCGCCACCGGTGAACAGGTCCGGCTGGGACGGGTGATCGAGCTCCCGCCCCGGACCACCGTCGTCCTCCACCGATCATGGGAGAACGTGTGATCCGTAATCCGGTCCTGCCGGGGTTCCACCCTGACCCGTCCATCGTGCGGGTAGGCGGCTGGTACTACGTCGCGAACAGCTCGTTCGAGTGGTTTCCGACCATCCCCATCCACCGCTCGCGCGACCTGGTCAGCTGGGAGTACGCCGGCCACGTCGCGGGAGCGGCGCCGGATGGCGACCTGCACGGAGTGCCGGACTCCGGTGGGATCTGGGCACCGTCGATGAGTCACACCCGCGGCCGGTTCTGGGTCACGTACTCGATCGTGCGGTCGGTCGGCACCCGGTTCTTCGACCTGGACAGCTACGTGACCTCGGCGGAGTCGATCGACGGGCCGTGGCGGCGGCCCGTCCGGGTGCGCAGCCACGGCATCGACCCGGCCTTGTTCCACGAAGACGGCCGGCTGTGGCTGCTCAACGTCCAGAACGACCACCGGCCGGGCATGCAGCGGTTCAACGGGATCGTCGTCGACGAGCTGGATCCTGAGACCCTGGAGCCCCGGGGCACGACCACACTGCTCGTCCGGCGGGACGGCCTCCTCGAGGGCCCCAAGCTGCTGGTCCGGCACGGCTGGTATTACCTCCTGCTGGCCGAGAACGGCACCGGAGTAGAGCACGGCGTCCTGACCGCCCGCAGCCGGAACCTGCTGGGCCCGTACGAGCTCGACTCTCAGTCGCTGCTGACCAGCCGGGACGACCCCGCACAACCGCTGCAGAAGGCCGGCCACGGCGAGCTGGTCGAGACATCCGAAGGCCAGTGGTACCTCGCTCACCTGGCGAGCCGACCGTTGCGGACGCCGGCCGGTCCGCACAGCACCCTGGGTCGCGAGACCTGCCTGCAGAAGATCGTCTGGGTCGACGGCTGGCCCCGGCTGGCCCACGGCGGCTGGCACGCCGCGGTGGACGTACCGGCTCCGGCCGTGATCGCACCGGCCGCCGGCCCCGTTGACGGGAACGGCGACGGCGACGGCGATGGCGAACGTCACGTCGTCGGCAACGGCGTCACCGACGGACTTCACTCTGCCGTCGGCTGGCCCTGGAGCACCCTTCGCGAGGAAGCGAGCGCGGACTGGGTCGATCTGACGGGCCGACCTGGGTGGATTCGGCTCACCGGGCGGGACGGGCCCGAGTCAAGGTGGTGGCAGAGCCTGCTGGCTCAACGGATCACGGCGCACGCCGTCGACTTCACGGTAACCGTCGACGCCGATCCTGCGACCTTCTCCCAGTCCGCCGGGCTCGTGCTGTGGTATGACACCACGTCGTACTTCACGCTCCAGCTCACCTGGGCCGAGCCCGACGGCGAACCGCAGCGCGGGCAACAGTGGCAGGGGCACGGCGGCCGGATCCTGACCCTCGTCACCGGCGACGTCGGCGGTGCCCGCCAGGTCGCCCGGCTCGACGCGTCGTCGGGCACCACTTGGCAACTGAGTGCCAGCGTCGACGGCGCGGAGTGCCAGTTCCATGCCCGGGCGCACGGCAACGATGCGTGGACGGCGATCGGCCCAGTGCTCGACTTCAGCCAGCTCTCCGACGACTACGGACGCAAGCTCCGCTTCACCGGAGCGATGGCCGGCATCGGCGCCTATGACCTGGTAGACCATGCGTGGACGGCCGACTTCTCACATTTCTCAGTGCACAAGGACGTCTACCACCGACGACGAGCGCGAACCGTGGCTGACTAGACCGAAAGATTCATCCGACCTAACCGCTCAACCACCACATATTCAGGCAGCGCTCCCTTCCACTCACGGAGATCTGTACCGTGAGCGCGGCCGGCCCTGCGCACCAACGATACGCCCAGCATGTAGGGCCAGATCTATACAGATCTCCCCGGCGTCAGCTATTGACGAACCAGATGTGAACGGTAACATCTAGCTAACACGTCTCGGAGTGGTCTCCCTTTCATCCGATGCCTGGAGGCGCGAGGTGGAATCCGTTCGCTCGGTTGGTATGAGGGACGTCGCCAAGCTCGCCGGCGTCTCCCACCAGACGGTCTCGAGAGTTCTGAACAAGAGCCCACAGGTGCGCGCCGCAACCCGCGAGCGGGTCCACGCCGCGATGCGTGAGCTCGGCTACCTGCCCAACATGGCGGCTCGCACGCTGGCGACGAGGAAGTCCTCGACGATCGGCCTGATGACCGTCGACAGCTTGCTGTACGGGCCGAGCGCGATGGTGTATGGCATCGAGGAAGCCGCCCGCGAAGCCGGGCATTACGTGAGTATCGCGAGCGCCAAGGTCTCGGACAAGGCCACCGTTCTGGCGTCGATCGACCGGCTCCGAGCACAGGGCGTGGAGGGCATCTTGGCCGTCGCCCCGGAGTTCGACGTCGAGGCCGTCCTCACCCATGTACCGGCCGATGTTCACATCGTCGCCGTCGGCTCCAGCGAGTACGTCGGCGTACCCTCCGTCGGCGTCGACAACGTCGTCGGCGGTGCGATGGCCACGCAGCATCTGCTCGACCTCGGGCACCGCACGGTGCACCACCTGGCCGGTCCCGACTCGCCCGGTGCGAACGAACGCATCGCCGGCTGGCGGTCCGCACTCGAGGCCGCACAGGCACCGGTCCCGGACGATCCGCTGACCGGCGCGTGGTCCGCTGACAGTGGTTACAGCCAGGGCCACCGGCTGGCCGCCGACCCATCCGTCACCGCCGTGTTC
>NZ_ML142873.1:74263-75473 GCF_004138495.1 Phytoactinopolyspora endophytica | reverse complement strand
CGAACGACCACATCGCGCTCGGCTTCCTGCACGCTGTGCATGAGGCCGGCCGTAGCGCACCCGCCGATGTGAGCGTCGTCGGGTTCGACGCCCTCCCGGAGGCCGCGCATTACGTGCCGCCTCTAACCAGCGTCAGGCAGGACTTCACCGCCCTCGGGCGGCTCGGCCTGAACCTACTTCTGGAGAAGATCGCGGGGCGTATGAGCTCACCGGAACGAGCGCTGCTCGCCTCCGAGCTCGTCGTCCGGAGCTCGACAGCGCCACCCGCGCGCACATGACCGACATCGGCGACATCGGCTTGGAAGGAAGATCTCGGATGGCTGGATTGCAGGTACAGGGTCTGACCAAACGACTCGGTGACCATCTTGCGGTGGACGACGTCAGCTTCGACGCGCGAGACGGCGAGTTCTTCGTCGTCCTCGGATCATCCGGCTCCGGCAAGACCACCACCCTGCGGATGATCTGCGGGCTGGAGGAACCCGATGAGGGCGAGATCGTCATCGGCGGGCGGGCGGTCACGTCGCTTCCGCCCCGAGAACGCAACCTCGGCATGGTCTTTCAGGAGTACGGCCTGTACCCCAGCATGGATGTCTTCGGCAACATGGCCTACGGCCTGCAGGCACAGAAGGAGCTACCCAAAGCCGAGATCGAAAGCCGCGTTCGGCACGCGGCCGAACGGCTCGGCCTTACCGACTACCTGCACCGCCCCATCACGGACCTCTCGGGCGGAGAGCAGCAGCGGGTGGCACTCGGCCGCGCCATGGTGAAGGACGCCGATGCCTACCTGTACGACGAGCCGCTGTCCAACCTCGACCCGAAGCTGCGCCACCGCATCCGCCGGGACATCAAGGCGCTGCACGAAGAGAAGGGCAAGCCGAGCCTGTACGTGACCCACGACCAGGCCGAAGCCCTGGCCATGGCGGATGTGATGGCCGTCATGGCACACGGCCGGGTGCAACAGGTCGGCCCGCCGACGCAGCTGCTCGACAGCCCAGCCAACGTCTTCGTCGCCACGTTTCTCGGATCGCCTCCGATGAACCTGCTGACCGCGGTGCTCAAGGACAGCGACGGACAGTGGCAAGCGTTTACCGACCGCACCGCTCTCTCCCTGCCCCCGGTCTGGAACGGCGCCCTCAGCGAGTACGGCAAGACCCACGTGACCGTCGGGATACCACCGAGCGGTCTCACTCTCTCTCCGGACGACGGGTCG
>NZ_ML142873.1:72672-74191 GCF_004138495.1 Phytoactinopolyspora endophytica | reverse complement strand
CGCCGACATCGTCGTAGGCGAGATCGACGACGTCGAACCGCTCATCGGAGAGACGGTCGTGCGCCTGCGGACACCCGACGACGCCAGCCTGGCCGCTGTCATCGACGCATTCGCCGACCCGGGCCTGCGCACCGGCGACTCCGTGAAGTTCCAGGTCACCGTCGACCGGCTGCAACTGTTCGACGCGGACACCGGTCAGGCGCTCGTCCCATGAGCGGCCAGAACGACCTGCACCGCGGGTTCGGAACGGTGGCCGAGCTGCTGGCCCGCACGCTCGGCCCGGTGAGTGGTCCCGTCGTGCATGCGGTCGGCCGGTCGGCCGAGACACTCGCCGACTCCCAGACACTGGCCCGGCGCATCACGTCGGTTCCGGGGCGTGGGCACAACGCCGGTGCCGCGATCGCCCGTGACATGGTGCTGCGTGTCGGCGCCTCCCACGGCGACGGCGGCGCCACCTCGGCCGTGCTGGCCAGAGCGATCCTGCGGCATGCCACGAGATCGGTCGCCGCCGGGGCCAACCCGGTGCTCGTCCGCCGAGGTATCCAAACCGGCATCCGCGTGGCATGCGATGCGCTCAAGCACCAGGCGGTCCCCATCGATGGGGAAGACGCCTTTGCCGGGCTGGCCACCACGGCATCCGGCGATCCGGAGCTGGGCGCTGTCCTCGGCGAGGTCGTCGACGTCCTCGGGGACGCCGGTGCAGTCGAGATCCGCCGGGACAAGACGGTGCGGACGGACGCGCGGCTGCTGCACACCTACATCGACGGGGCACGTTGGCGAGCCAAGCCCGTTTCGACGCAGCTCATCCCCGAGGGCATGACCGAGACCACGCTCGTCGAACCGGTGGTCGCCGTTGTCGCCGATGAGCTTCGCGGCGCCGACGACGTCCGCCCGCTGTTGGAGGTGGCGCTGCCGTCGGGGCGTCCGCTGCTCGTCGTCGCCTCCGCCATCGACGACGCCGCCCGGAGGATGTTCAGCCTCAACAACACCCGTGGGACGCTCGTCAGCGCTCCCGTCCTGCTCACCACGGCCCGGCTCCGGCACTCCGAAGACCTCGACGACATCGCGCTGCTGACCGGCGCTCACGTGTGCCGGGCGGAGATCGGCCGGCCGGTGCACTCGATCCGCCCCGACGACCTGGGGCAGGCCCGGCGAGCGTTCGTCGAACGACGCCGGCTCACACTGCTCGGCGGCGCCGGGAGCGCCGACGCGGTCCAGGAGCGCGCGGCCCGGCTCCGGACGCACGCGTGGGAGCGAGACGATGCCGACGAGGTACAACGCCTCTGGCTGCGCCAGGCCCGGTTGCTCGGACGGGTCGCCGTCGTGCGGGTCGGCGCCCGCACCGACCATGAGCTCGAGGCGCGCACGAGCCAGGCCAAGCGGCTGGTTCGGCTTCTGCACGCCGCCGCGCGTGAGGGTGTCGTGCCCGGCGGTGGCGTCGCGTACCTGGCGTGCATCCCGGACGTGTTGGCCGGCCAGGCCAACGCCGGCGACCCGGACGAGGCGCTCGGCATGTCGG
>NZ_ML142873.1:57079-72658 GCF_004138495.1 Phytoactinopolyspora endophytica | reverse complement strand
GTGCTGGGTTACAGGCGCCCTTCCTGCAGATCGTCCGCAACGCCGGGCACCCGGAGCCCCGGGTCGCGCTGGACACTGTGTGCACCGATGCTGCCGGGACCGGCTTCGACGTCGTCACCGGCGGGTATGCGGACATGCTCGAACACGGCGTCATCGATGTTGCCTCCGTGGCCGCCGGTTCGCTCGACGCGGCCGGCGAGACCGCCGGTCTCCTGATCTCGGCCCGGGTGGTGACCGGCCATGCCTGAGCACGCGCGAACGCTCGACGAGCAGCCGGAGCTCACCCCCGGCTCCGCGATTCCCGCAGCCGAATCTGCTGTGCTCGCAGCTGGGTCCGCCGTTCTCGCCGTCGCGGCTGCCGGCGACGACGCGTGGCTTGGTGGGTTCAGCGGCGTCGCGCACACATCGTCCGGTGCCGTCGAACGCCCCCCGTTCGACGGCCCGGTCACCTCACTCCTGCCTGTCGCCGACGGCCTCGTCGTCGGCGGTGCCGGCGGCATGGCGCTGCGAGCCGGTGGCCGCTGGTGGCCGGCGCAGGTTCGCGGCGGCCATTCACCGGTCGCCGACCTGGTGTCCGTTCCGGTCGAGCACGAGACGGTGCTACTCGCCGCCACCATCGGCGACGGAGTCCTGCGCAGCGAGGACGGCGGCCGGCACTTCGTCGGCTCGAGCTTCGGGCTTCAGGACCGCGAAGCCACCACGCTGTCGGTCGGCCCGCACACCGGCACCGTCATTGCCGGAACCGCTGACGGGCTGTTCCGCTCGCACAAGGCCGGCCGCGTCTGGCGGCGCTGCACACAGCTGACGGCACCGGTCGCCGCCGTCGCGTACACGTCCGACCGGACCGCCATCGCCGTTCTCGAGCAGGGGGAGGTGCTGCGGTCCGACGACGACGGCGGTACGTGGGCGGCGGTGGGCGAGGTCACGGCAGGTGTCACCGATCTCGCCGTCGGCGCAGGCGGCACACTCGTCGCCGGAACGGCAGGCGACGGGCTGTGGCTTTCCTACGACGACGGCGCCACCTGGCAGCGGGCGGTGGATGCGCCACCCGTCGTTCATTGCCTCGCGGCCGGCCCGGCCCGGATCTACGCAGGTACCGACGCTGGCCCGATGACCAGCGACGACGCAATGCACTGGAGCTCCGCAGACCACGCACGCGCTCACTAGATGCACGCACGTCCCAACGAGAAGGAGGTCGACATGCTCAATCGACGAGAGATGTTACGGCTGCTCGCCGCCGGCGGCGCAGCAGCAGCTTCCGGCGCCGTCATCACGTCCTGTACCGGCGGAACGCCCGGTGGTGGAGGGAGCGACGACGGCGCGGACGTCGTGCTGCGGTTCGGCGGCGATCCGACGTGGCCGTTCGACGTCATGCCCTCGGCTGAGGTCCAGGAGGAGAACCCGGTCAAGAAGGCCTACGCCGAGGCACTGCAGACATGGCTGGACGACAACCCCGGCGTCACAGTCGAGCAGGTCGCCACCGACATCTGGGACCAGCAGGCGCTCACGACCGCCCTGAGCGGTGGCACCGCGCCAGCGATGTTCCCCGGAAACGTGCTCGGCGGCTGGAACGTCGCGGCCACCAAGTCCGCGTTCGCCCAGGGGCTCGCTGCCGACACGACGGAGCTGCTCGAGAGCTACGACATGGACAGCAAGCTGGCGGACTATGCCAAGCCCATCTGGTCCACCTGGCAGGTCAACGGCGCGTACTACGGCGTTCCCAACTACTTCGGCGCCGGGAACGGCATCTACTTCCGCCGCGACCTCATCGCCGAGCTCGGGCTGCAGGAGCCGCAGCCGGGCTGGACATGGTCGGAGTTCCGCGAACTGGCGCGCGCGCTGACCGATGGGGACCGCAAGGGGGCGGCGTTCCAATCCACCGCGCTCCACGTGAGGCTCATCGCAGACGGTTGGCTGGAGCTGTCCAAGCTTCCCGATCCAGAGTCGGCGTGGAACTGGCGCTGGGACTATACGACGACCCACGCTGATACGTGGACGAGGGCCATCGAAGACTTCCGCGCCATGGTGTTCGAGGACGAGAGCATCCTCTCCGACGTCGCCTTCGAAGACGGGGACACCAGGAACGCGTTCGCCCAGGGGCGGGCCGCGATGATCATCTCCAACTCGGGCTTCTTCACCGCGGACCCGAACGACACGTCGAACCCGGGCCCGAGCAACCTCGCGGAGAGTCTCGGCATGCCGCTGGAGGAGGTCGTCGGCTGGATCCAGCACCCACGCGGCGAGCACGGCCGGTTCGGCGACACCCAGGCGTTCATGACGGTGATGTCCTTCTCTCCCGATCTGTCCGAGGAGGCCTTGGACAAGGCGGTCAGTCTCCATGACTGGATGATCTTCGGTCAGGGCTGGGAAATCGAGCGCGAGGTCCTGTGGGAGGAGACGCAGAGTCTGCAAAGCGTCTTCAACGACCCGGCTCCGGTCCACGGCCGGACCGAGGTCGAGGGGGTCCCCGGCGATCTGGTGGAGGCGTGGGGCGAGCAGTACATGCAGGCGGTCGAGGACGCCTCCGCGCTGCCGTTGCCGCCGAACGAGGGCAATTACCTCCCGGTCGAGGAGACCGCCGGCCCGGCGCTCACGGCCGAGGAAGACATGGAGTCCCGGTGGTCGTTCGAGCGCGGCAACGTCGACATCGCGGCGGACCTGGCGAACCTGGAGCAGACCCGCAACACGCAGGCGGCCGACTTCACTTCGAGCGTCGACGACGACGAGTTCGCCGAGGGCGCCCGTGCCTACTACGAGGCGCTCCAGCAGTTCTGGCAGGAGCACGCGCCGGACTATGCGGCTGACGTCTTCGACCCCTGGTACGAAGACCACGTCCGGCCGGCGCTCGGCTGAGAGCTGTGGACGCGATATGACACTGCAGCAAGAAGCGACCGAAACCGCGGGCGGAGCGGAACCGCCCGCCGGTACCGAAAGCCAGGTGCGCGAGCCGGCACCGAGCCGCCGGCGCCGGCTCGAGCGCGCCCTGTTCGTGCTGCCGGCGTTCTCCTTCCAGCTCACGTGGGGCTGGTATCCGCTGCTGATGGCATTCGTCATCAGCTTCACCAACGCCCGCGTCCGTGGACCGATCGAGTTCACCGGGCTGGAGAGCTACGAACGGATGTGGAGCGACCCGCTGGTGGCCGAGGCGTTCCGCGTCACGGCCATCTACGCGGTGCTGAGCATCGGGTTGACGTTCTTCATCCCGATCTTCGTCGCGATCCTGCTGATGGAGATGCCGAAGCGGCACATCCGCTGGATGATGCTGCTCTGGTTCATCCCGCTGTCCGGGATTGCGTCCACGCTGCTGTTCCGGTACATGTTCAACGCCCAGTACGGGCTGTTCCAATGGATCGCCACCGAGGTTCTCGGGCTCGAACCGCAGCCGTTCCTGAACTCCAGCGACCAGGTGCTGTTCTGGCTGGTGTTCCCCGGCATCCTGTTCTTCGGCCCCGGCCTGATCTACATGGCGACGCTGCAGGGCATCCCGGCGTCGTACTACGAGGCCGCCGAGATCGAGGGCGCCGGGTTCTGGCGGAAGATGTGGACCATCTCGCTGCCCCGGCTGCGTCCGGTGATCTCGATGCTGCTGATCTTCGCCGTCATCGGGTCCACCCAGGTGTTCGAGTACCCGATGATCATGACCGGAGGAGGCCCGGGCGGCGCCAGCCGCACCGTCGTCATGTACCTGTACGAGCTGCTGCAGAACCTGCGCTATGCGGACGCGACGGCGCTCGGCGTCTTCCTGTTCATCGGAACCATGCTGCTGGTGATCATCCAGCGGCGGTTCTTCCGTGAAGACCCGGACGCCTAGGCCCAGGCACATCGAGGAGGACGATCATGCTTTTCCCACGTGTCGGGCGGAAACAGCCCATGCTCCGGATCGCCTGGTGGGCTGTGGTGGCGTTCCTGTGCCTGGGTATCGCTCTGCACCTCTTTCCCTTCTATTTCATGCTGGTCAGCTCGTTCAAGTCCGGCGAGGAGGTGCTCGCATTCCCGCCGACGTTCTGGCCGCAGGACCCGAGTTTCGCCGGCTGGAAGCTGGTCTTCCAGATCGTCCAGGGCAGTGCCGGCCAGCTGCTGGACGCACCACTCTGGCTGTTCTTCTGGAACTCGGTGCAGATCACCTTCTGGGTACTCGTCATCGGCATTCCGATCACGTCAATGGCGGCGTACGCGAACAGCAAGCTGCAGCGCGGGCCGATGGCCCGGTGGTCATTCCTGTTCTTCATCGGCACGCTGATGATGCCGGCAGCCCTGACCCTGATCCCGAATTTCCTGTTGACCAGGAACTTCCCGTTCGCGCTCCCGAACGCACCAAACATACCCGGGACGGATACGGCCTTCCCCACGTTCCCGATCTGGGACACCCACTGGGCGGTGATCTTCCCGATCTGTTTTCAAGCGTTCAACTTCCTGCTGTTCAAGGGGTTCTTCGACACCATTCCCGACTCCGTCATCCAGGCGGCCCGGGTCGATGGCGGGTCGGAGTTCAACATCTTCCGCCGCATCGTGCTGCCGATGAGCGTCCCGGTCTATGCGGTCACGATCTGGACGGCGTTCAGCTTGGCGTGGGACCAGTTCCTCTGGCCGCTGGTGGTCCTGCAGACGCCAGAGCGGATGCCGATGTCGGTCGAGCTCTACCTGCTGATGGAACGGATTGTCCAGTCCGGCGGCACCAGCGCCGAGGCGGCGGCCGCGGAGGCGGAGGTGATGCAGGACATGCTCGGCGGCGGTCTGTCCTGGAACGGCCTCATGGTGCTGGCGATCCTGCAGTCGCTGCCGGTGTTCATCGCGTTCATCGTCTGCCGAGAGTATCTACTGCGCGGCATCCGCCTGCGTGGACTGAAGTGAGGAGAGCTGATGGCTCGCATCGACATCGACCACGTCGTCAAGCACTACGTGGATGACCGGATCGTCCAGACCAACACAGGCCGGCCCGCCTTGGACGACGTGTCATTGCAGGTGGCCGACGGCGAGACGATCAGTATCGTCGGCTCGTCGGGCTGCGGCAAGTCCACCCTGCTCAAGGTGGTCGCCGGCATCGAGGACCCGGACCAGGGCCGGGTGCGCTACGACGGCGTCGACGTCACCGGGGTGCGCCCACAGGAGCGCGGGGTGGGCATGGTCTTCCAGGACTACGCTCTGTACCCGTCGATGAAGGGCAAGGGCAACCTGGCGTACTACTTCGACGTCCACGACAGCAGCAAGGAGGAGGCCGAGCAACGGGTCCGCGAGACCGCCGAACGGATGGGGGTCGGCTTCGACCTCTTGCTGGGCCAAGTGCCGACGACGCTCTCGGGCGGCGAGCAGCAACGCGTCGCCATCGCCCGCTGCATCGTCCGGGACCCACCGCTGTTCCTGATGGACGAGCCGATCTGCAACCTCGACGCCAAGCTGCGCGAGCAGACCCGGGTCGAGATCCGCAAGCTGCTGCGCAAGTTCAAGATCACCACCCTGTACGTCACACACGACCAGCAGGAAGCGATCTTCATGGGCGACCGGATCGTGGTGATGCGCGACGGCCGGATCGAGCAGGTCGGCACGTTCGACGATCTCTACTACACCCCGGCCTCCCGGTTCGTCGCGACGTTCATCGGGTCGCCGCCGATCAGTGTCCTGCCGGCCGCGGTCACCGATGGCCGGCTGCAGCTCGCGGGTGCCAGCTGGGATCTCCCATCCCCGGTGCGTGCCGCCGTGCCGGACGGCCCGGTCGATCTGGCAATCCGCCCAGAGGGCTGGCGGCTGGACGAGGCCGACGGGCTGGCGGTGTCCGTGCGTCACATCGAACGGCTGCCGACCGAGCGGGCCGCCTTCGCATACGGCACCGTCGCCGGCAGAAACGTCACGGTGATCCTGCCGGTCGACCACCCGGAGCGAGACCAGCTCACAGCGACGCCCGATCTCGACCGTGCGTACTTCTTCGAACCCGACGGCGAACGCCCGCTGCATACACCCGGCGTGCTTGAGCTCTTCTGACGTGTGCCAGTCGACGAGGAACAGGGACGGACGTGATGACCACAGAAGCAATCGCAGAGCCGCGATACAGCAGTGAGACCGCGATCAAGGTCCGGGGAGTCCAGAAGCGCTTCGGAGACAAGCACGCCGTTGAGGACGTGAGCTTCGACATCGCCGATGGGGAGCTGCTCGTCCTGGTCGGGCCGTCGGGATGCGGCAAGACGACCACGCTGCGGATGCTGGCCGGGCTGGAGCCGGTCAGCGACGGCCAGATCCAGTTCGGCGACCGGGTGGTCAACGAGATCCGCCCGCGTGATCGCCGCATCGCCATGGTCTTCCAGGACTACGCGATCTTTCCCCACCTGACCGTCTTCGAGAACATCGCCTACGGCCTCCGTTCTCGCCGAGAGGCACGCAAGGTCGTCAAAGACAAGGTCACCGAGGCCGCACAGACCTTCCGGATCGACCACCTGCTGACCCGCAAGCCGCGCCAGCTGTCCGGAGGCGAGCGGCAGCGCGTCGCGTTGTCCAGGGCGATGGTCCGCGACGCGGCGCTCTATCTGTACGACGAGCCGCTGTCCAACCTGGACGCTCAGCTGCGCCACCAGGCACGCGAGGACATCCTGACACTGCACAAGAACAAGCACCGTCCCACCGTCTATGTCACGCACGACCAGTCCGAGGCGATGGCGCTCGGCGACCGGATCGCGGTGATGGCCGATGGGCGGATCCAGCAGATCGGCACCGGCAGCGATCTGTACGAGCGTCCGGTGAGCGAGTTCGTGGCGTTCTTCATCGGCACTCCGAGCATCAACCTGTTCGACATGGAGATCCAGGCCGACGGAGACGGTGCTGTCATGGTCGGCTCCGGTCTGCGGTTGCGCGTGCACCCGAGCATGACCGCGGCCGCGCGAGCACACGTCGGGCAGCGGGTCCGGATGGGGGTCCGCCCCGAGGACCTGCACGTCCCAAGGATGGCACCGTTCGAGGTGACCGAGGAGAACACCCTGCACGGCATCGTCACCCTGATCGAGCCGACCGCCAGCGGATGCACGGTCTATCTGAGCACCGCCGAGGGGCAGGACTTCGTCGCCACCTTCACCGTCCGGCTGCCGAACAGCTACCTCGACCAGGAGATCCCGCTCGGCATCGACCTGTCCAAGGTGCACCTGTTCGACGCCGACACCGGCGCCTCTCTACTCAAAGGTGATATCGATGCCGTTTCTCGATGACATCGGTCCCCGCGACGAGCGTCGCGGACCGACCTGGGCGGCTTTCGCGACGATCGGCGGGCAGGTAGAGCGCCTGGTCGCGGTGAACGTCGGGTGGTCCCTTGTGGCCGCTCCCGGCGTCGTGGCGTTGGCTTTCGCGGAGCTGCCCGGCTGGCTGCGGATCATGCTCGGGCTAGCGAGTGCGAGTGCGCTGCCGCTCGCCACCGCCGCCCTCTTCGCTCTGGCTGGCGTCGCCTGCCGCGAGCAGCACGTCGACCTCGCCCTGGCCAAGGAGCTGACGCGCGAGCTGGCCGGTCGCAGTGTACGGGTGCTCGCTCCGTTGTATGGGACGTTCGGCGTCCTGGTCTGGGCCGGGATCATGGCCGGAATGGCTGGGTTCTCCGCCCTCACCACCGTCGTCACCCTGGTGGCGCTGCTGTGGTCGGTCTGCGCGATCTACTGGGGCCCGCTCTTCGTCGCCCAACCGCACCGGAGCGCCCGGCACATCGCCCGCACATCGGTGCGCCTGGTGACGCGTCACCCGGAGCAGTCGCTGTGGACATGGGTGATGACCGCGGCCGTCCTCGTCGTCGGTGCGGTGTCGATCGCCGGCCTGGTGCTGATCGTGCCGGTACTGGTCGCCGTCCTGCACGCGCACCGCTTGGAAAGGCTGATGCCGTCGTGAACACCTCCGATCTCTCCGGCTCGCTGCCCGTCGAGCTGTCACCGCGGCACATCGGCGACGGCACCGTCATCGACCGCTCCGCGGCGCCCATGTTCCCCGGCGCCACCTGGTACACGGCCGACGACGTCGATGCCACCGTCACGTACGCCTTTCCGGCCGGAGCACTGCAGAATGTTCGCTACCTGGCGAGCGACCTGCTGCTCGACGGCGACGAGCTCGCCGTGTTCCAGCTGGCGTTGCGCGAGGGCGCCGACGGCCCGGAGTTCCGGCTCAGTTTCGGTGCGCTCGCCCAGTGTGCGGCCCGGATCAGAGTCCCGCTGGAGGTCACGGACCTCGACACCTGGCTTCTCTCCCGAGAGGGCGCCTGGCTCAAGCCGATCTGCTGGGGTGAGCGGGTCGATCTCGCACGAGTCGACCAGATGACGCTCAGTCTCATCCGCAACGGAACCGGGCCGGTGCGGTGGTGCATGACCCCGTTCATTGCCACCGTTGCCGAGCCGCCGCGGCTGACCGAGCCGTTGCTGCCGCACGGTCCACTGCTCGACGAGCTCGGCCAGAACCGGCTGCGCGACTGGCCCGGACGTAGCGAACACGTGGATGACGTCGTCTCCCGGCTGCGCACTCAACTGGACGCCGCGCCCGCGCAGGAGTGGCCGGACGGCTTCAGCCGCTGGGGCGGTTGGACGCCGGCCGGCGAGCTGCCGGCGACCGGGTATTTCCGGACCCACCACGACGGCAGCCGATGGTGGCTCGTCGACCCGGCGGGCTTCCGCTACTGGTCTGCCGGCATCGACTGCGTGGGGAGCTCCGTCCAGACCGCGTACGACGGTCTGGAGTCCGCCCTGACCTGGCTGCCCGACGCCGCCGGGCCGTACGGCGACGTCCACGACACCGGACGACGGATGATGAACTATCTCGGCGCGAACCTGATCCATGCGTTCGGTCCGGACAGCTGGCGCGAGTCGTGGGCGACCGTCGCCGTCGGGTTCCTCAAGCAGTGCGGGTTCACCACCATCGGCAACTGGTCCAACATCGAGGCGGCGAGCGCCGCAGGCTTCCCGTACGTCCGCCCGCTGCACCTGACCTGTCGCCGCACCCCAATGGTCTACCGCGACTTCCCCGACGTCTTCGCGCCCGAGTTCGCCGACGACGCCGAGGAGTACGCGCAGGCCCTGCTCTCCACCCGGGACGACCCGGCGCTCGTCGGCTACTTCCTGATGAACGAGCCCACCTGGGGGTTCGCCGAGGAGTCACCGGCCGCCGGGATGCTGTACACGACGAGCACCTGTGCCACCCGGCGCGCGTTGCGGGATTTCCTGGCCGAGCGGTACGGCGACGACGCGGGTCTGCGCGTCGCATGGGGTCCGGATGCGTCCCTGGGACGGGTGGCCGACGGCCAGTGGACCAGTGCGCTGACCGACACCGCACGCCGCGACCTCGAGGACTTCAGCACCGTCATGGTCCGTCGGCTGTTCGACACGCTGAGCGCCGCCAGCAGCCAGGTCGACCCCAACCATCTCAACCTCGGCGCCCGCTACTACACCGTGCCGCCGGACTGGGCGCTGGAAGGCATGACCAGTTTCGACGTGTTCAGCGTCAACTGCTACCAGGAGAGGGTCACCGCCCCCGAGTTCGCCGCGGTAAGCGAACGGCTGAACTGCCCGGTCTTGATCGGTGAGTGGCATTTCGGGGCCCTCGACGTCGGGCTCCCCGCCAGCGGGATCGGCCGGGTCGCCGACCAGGAGGCGCGAGGTCAGGCGTTCCGGGTCTACACCGAGGACGCGGCCGCCCAGCCGTGGTGCGTCGGCGTGCACTACTTCACCCTCTACGACCAGTCCGCACTCGGCCGCTTCGACGGCGAGAACTACAACATCGGTTTCGTCGACGTCTGTCACCAGCCGTACCAGCCGCTCGTCGACGCCGCCCGAGCCAGCCATGCCCGCCTCTACCAGGTGGCGCTGGGCGAGGTGCCGCCCTACGACCAGCCGCCCGCCTATCTCCCGAGACTCTTCCTCTGACACCACAACGCCACCAGGCCCGCGACGCCAAGAACACATCGTGGCCACTATCGGTGAGTCGTCCCTGAGATCCCAGCACGTACGCAAGGAGCATGAAAAGACGACGGATTCACGTTACGCCGACTGCGACCAGGCCTTCGGGCAGCAGCCGCAGCTGTGCCCGAAGGCCTCCGGTCGCCACAGGCATCCCGGCTTCCTGTTGCGTCCGTACCGGTTTACAGCTGCTGGCGCAGGGCCTCGACGGCGGCGAGGAGCACCTCCCGGGCGTTCTCGTCGGCGACACCGGCAGCTACCTCAGCGAACCGGTCCAAGGCCTCGGCGGCCTGAGCGGCCTGCCCACGGTCGGCGAAACGCTCCGCCACCGACAGGTGCGTCGTCAGCCGCCGTTCCTGCGTCCGGTCCAGCACGCCGTCCTCGTGGTATTGGGCGACGTAGCCGGCGACCGTGTCGTATGACAACGGCGTCTGAAGGCCGACCTGCACGGTGACCGTACCGGTGAAGCTGCCCGCCGCATTCGTCGCGGTGACCGTCACCTCGAATGCACCCAGCGCCGCCGGCTTCCCGCTGATCTGCCCGTTCTCGGCATCGATGCTCAACCCTGGCGGCAGACCCTCAGCCTCAAACGTCGCCCCCGTCGCCGTCGTGACCCGGTGGTCGAACGGCTCGTGCACCACCGCGTTCACGGTCTCGTCGGCGAACCACGGCGTCACCGACACCTGGTCGAAGACGGTGGTGTTCAGCACCATCGGGTCACCAGAGACGACGGCCATGCCCACGTAGAACGGGGCATCGCCGAACGTGGGGATCGTGTCCGGATCACCGATCTCAGTCCAGGTCTCGCCGTCCGCAGAGGTCGCGGCGCTGAACGTGTCGCCTTCGCGTTGTAGCCGCAGCCAGACCGGCACGCCGACGCCCGCCTCACCGTCCGTAACCGTGGGGCGGAACGCCACCCGCGGACGCCGGAAGAACTGCTTGACCCCGGCGTCGCCGCTCCCGGTGCTGGTCAGGATCGCCCCTGCCATCTGATCGAACGGCGAGAGGGACTTGCTCATGATCAGACCCACCCGGTCGGCTGCGCCGGCGTTCTCCCGGTCCGCCACCCGGGCGATGATCGCGCTGTCGCCACGCAAGGGCACGTACGCGTACTGCACGGTCATGCCCTGGTTGATGACGTTGAGATCCGAACCGGCACCCCGGACCGTGAAGGCTCCGGTCTCGTCGTCGTAGCCGGTGATGCCGGGCGTGCGGATGGTGACGACGCTGTACGTACCGAGCATTCGCTCGTCGAGCACGTAGTCACCGATGTCGCGGTAGTCCCACGGCGCCGGCGGTGGGGTCCCGACGGCGAGCGTGACGGTCTCGGTGCCGGTGCCGGTCGCGTTGACCGCGCCGACCTCGACAATGAACTCGCCCCCGGCGTCCGGGACCCCGGAAATGATCCCGGTCTCCGAGTCCACGCTCAGCCCGTCGGGCAGCCCACTCGCGGAGAAGCCGGTCGGACTGTTGGTGGCCCGGATCAGGTACTCGAACGGCACGCCTGCATTCGCATACGCCATGGTCGTGCTCTCGACCACCGGTGCCTGCGGAGTCGGCATCGTAGCGCTGACCTCCGCCGACGACGGACCCTCGCCGGCGACGTTGACGGCGCTGACCACGTAGTAGTACTCCGTGCCAGGTGTACCGGTAGCGTCGGCGTACCGTACCTGGACACCGAAGCCGACCGGGCCGACGCCGGTCGCGACGGCGGTGTACGGGCCGCCGCTCGTCGTGGCGCGTTTGACGGTGTACCGCCCGGACATGTCCACACCGCTCCAGGCGAGTTCGACGGCGCTGTCACCCGTCCATGCCTGCACCTCGCCGACCGGGTTCGCCGGGACGTCCACGGACCAGCCCGGCACGCTCACGTTGTCGAAGGCCGCCGTCGTCGTCTCGGCATAGTCCTCCTGCACGCCCAGAACCGAGCAGGCGGCCAAGCCGACATACAGCTCGCCGCCGAGGTCGAGCTCTGAGGAGCCCACCTCGGTCCACTGCTCGCCGTCGGGAGAGATCCATCCGGTGAACGTCGTTCCCGAGCGTTCCAGGCGCACCCAGTACGGCCTGCGCATCCGGTAGCCGTCGCTTGCGCCCTCAACGTAGGGCGCGGGAAGCGGGGTTGCCGACTCCGGAAGTGAACCGTGGTTGGCGATCGCGAAGCCCGCGTCGACCGTGATCGCCTCCTGCTGGGTGGGAGGAACAAGCGTGCTGCCGGTGCCGGTGGTCTCCGCGCCGGCCGACGGACGCGTGGTCCAGACGCCGCTCCACGCATGCAACGCGAGGCCCTGAATGAGCATCGAGGCGTGTGCGGAGTCCGCGTCCAGGGACTCCCGCATCATCAGGCCGACCTTCGCGTACTGCGAGCTCACCGGATAGACCACCCGAGCGGTGAGGGTGCCGTCCCCGGTCATCGGCACATACGTGAACCGGAACGCATCACTCGGACCAGCGATGTCCCGGCCGCCATCCTCGAGCACGAACGCCTGCCCGTCGAAGTTCGTCGCTCCCGGCGTCTCGACGTCGCCCACGTCCCCGGTCTCCCACGGTGACGGCAGCCCGGCGCTGACCGCGATGCCCAGCGAGACCGGGCTCTCGCCCACCTCGTTCGACGCGGAGAGGACATAGACGTACGTCTGCCCGGCGGTGACGTCCTCATCGGTGTACGAGGTGGACGTCACGTCGGTGGCGATCGTCTCGTACTGGCCATCGCCGGTGGTCGCGCGTCTCACCGTGTAGCTGTCGGCCGGCGCCGTGCTCACGGGCTCCACCGACTCCACCCAGCTCACCGTGATTCCCGACGACGAGCCGTCGGCCACCAGACCGGCCGGCGCGGCCGGTGCTGCCTGCGGTTCCGACTCCTCGGCAGGCGGACGGGCGTGGGTGAGCGTGCCCCACGACGGGTGGTCGTCGTCGGTGCCTTCGACGTGCCGGCTGCCGCCGCTGCCACGGAAGACCACCTGCTCGGTGAACGGAGCGGACAACCCCATCCGGCTCACGTAATGGCCGTAGGCCTGCTCGTGGATGGGGCGGTACTGGCCTCGGTTGTTCGAGGAGATGGCCGTCTTGATGTACTTGCCGGTCCGGTCGAGGTCGGGCACGAACGGCATCGCGTCGTCGCCGAGGTTGTAACGCGAGTTGTACTCGAATCCGGCGAGGATGCGGTTGTCGGCGTAACCATAGAGGTTCACCCCCTGGTTCCAGGCGATCTCTGCGGCATCGGTCAGCAAGCCGATCGCCAGCTGGGCATACGCCTGGCTGCGCCCGCTCTCCTGCCCCTGCCCGGTCTCCTCGACGACGATGTTGGTGATGGTGCCGTTCCCAGGGCCGTCGACCGCGTAGCGCACAGCGTCCTCGAACATGACACGGTCATCGCAGAACACACCGATCGCGATGATGGTCTGCAACGCGGCGGTGTCCCAGTTACCGTTCGCGAACAGCGCGTAGCCGGAGACCGACCGGTACCAGACGGTTGTGAACGAGTCCTCGCAGCGGGCGATGTCGTCCGCAGCCCAACCGTCGTAGTCGCTGTGCCGCAGGATCTCGGCGGCGTTCACCAGCTTGAACCCTTGCAGGCCGGTGCCCAGCTGCCCGTCGGCGCCGGTGATCGACCTCAGGCTCGACGACCATACGTTGAGAATGTCTCGCGCCTTGTCCGCGTGCCGCACGTCGCCGGTGATCGACCACATCAGGGCCTGCTGGTAGGCGGCCGCAGCGTCGTCGGCCGCCTCGTTCGTGAAGTCGGTCGGTCCACGGCCCCACGACGTGATCTGGCCGGTGTTGCGGATCGTGTAGTCGAGCGACGACCTATGGTGCGCCGCCATGGCCTGAAACCCCTGGTAGATCGGCTCCTCTTGGGCCGCCACAGCGGTCCGCATGCGCTCCAGGTCCTGCTGGCTGTGCAGCAGGCCGGGATGGATGAACCCCGCCCCCGGGCCCGCGTACTGTGTGGCCGCAGCGGCCAGTGCCGCTTGCGCGGTTGGGTTGGCGGATGCCACGTCACCGCGGCCGGCGAGGAAGGAACCCACACCGGTCGCCACGATCAGCGTTCCGCCCGCTCCTCTGAGGAAAGTACGGCGACTTGCTGTGCCCTCGGTCATGCCATCACCGCGGGGTGACGCCCTGCGTCATCGTTCCGGCGTCGTTGGTAGAGCTCACAGCGAGGTTGTGCGTGCCTGTCGTTCTGGGAAACGTTGCGGTGGAACGGATCCATCGGTTGTTACTCCTTCTATGGTTCGCTCTGTTTGGACAAGACCGGTCCAAAAGGCAGGTCGGAGTGAATCTGCTCCCCTCCGACCCACCTTGCGGACGGGTCGACCGTGGTTAAACGCTTTCCAGCAGTTCCGGCGAGATCAACGCGTACACGTGAGGGTGCCGAAGCCGAGCTGGTCGTAGCCGCCGCTGGTGCTGCCGTAGTCGCCGCCTCCGCCCTCGGCCCGAACCTCGGAGGCGAACTGCGCGGTGTACGGCACGCTCAAGCCGCGGCGAACCCCGTAATGGTTGTAGACCCGCTCCCACACGGGACGGATCTGCCCACGGCTGTGGTCGGAGATCTGGGTATGCCAGTTCGGGTCACAGTTGTGGCCCGATTCCCAGTAGTAGTCGGTGAACGGCACCGAGTTCCCGAGGTTGTATCTGGCGATGTACTCGCAGGCTTTCATGAACCTGCTGTCGTGGGCGCCGTACAGGTCATAGCCCTGGTTCCAGGCCATCTCACAGAAGGCGCCCATCTGGCCCACACCCATCAAGGTATGACCCTGGTCGCGGCCGCTTTCCTGCCACTGCCCCAGTGTGTCGTTCTCATGCAGGTGCGGGATCGCGTTCAAGATCGACCCTTGTCCCACACCGTTGAAGAAGTAGTCGACCGCCCAATCGATCTTGGACTGGTCATCGGCCAACACCCCGATCGCCAGGATCGAGTTCATATTGCACAAGACCCAGTTCGCCCAATAATGCGACGGACACGTGTCGTGCCGCCGGACCAGAAAGTCAAGATTTCCCGGGTAGAAGATGTCGTTCATCATCGTCTGGAACCGACCGAAGTCGAAACCCGGATAACCGCGCATGATCTCGCCGACATTCGCGAACTGGTACCCGTAGATCCCCAGCGCCAGGGACGCGTTGGTGTCTCCGGTTATCTCCTGCAACGTCGCCGACCACGCATTGCAGATGTCCCGCGCGGTGTCACCGTGAGAAGTCAGGCCCTGGATCTTCCACCGCAGCGCATTCTGATAAGCAGCATGGATGTCGTTGTACAGGATCGGGTAGTTCTCGCCGGAGCCACCTCCCCGCCTGATGGTCTCCTGTGGATTCGGCGTCCAGCCCGGATGCGAATGCGGGTTGGCGGTCAGCCGCTCCCAGCCCGCCTGCCACGGCTGGTCTCCCGCCATCACCCGGGACCTCATCCGGTCGAAGTCGGCCTGGGTGTGCAGCAAGCCGGGATGGCTGAGCGCCGCCGACGCGGGTGTGGCCACGCCTAGCAGCCCTACGCTGGCTCCGGCCACTCCTACACCGGCCGCCATGGCCGACTTCAGCACGGTTCGCCGGTTGATCGTGTTGTCGCTGACTCTGTTGTCGTTGTCGTGTGCTGGCACCATCGCCTCCTGATCAGGGTTGAGTCTCCCCTTGACGGACTTGCCCCTCCGTGCACCGATCAGCAGCGTCACCTCCTCTTGGCGGC
>NZ_ML142873.1:55679-57054 GCF_004138495.1 Phytoactinopolyspora endophytica | reverse complement strand
CAGATACGAGTTCGGGGTGCTATAGCGCCTCGAACTCGTATCTGATCAAAAGGCCGTCACCTCAGCTGGTCGATCGCGGCCAGCAGATCCTCGGAGGCGGCGTCGATCTCATCCTGGGTCGCCGCCGAGTCGGCGAGGACGGACTCGCCGTGCTCCACCGCCGCGTCGAGCACGGCCAGGCTGTCCTCCGTGTACTGGCTCCGGTCGATCGCGGCCGCCTCGTCGACCAGCGCAGTCAGCATCGTCGTGTCGTCGACCTGGGTCAGGAACTCCACCTCGGCGAGGTTGCAGCGACCGTTGTGGCCGTCGAAGATCCGCAGCCGCTCGTACGCGTCGGTGCGTTCCTCCAGGTCGAACTGGTACCAGCGAGCCTCGCCGACCCCGTTGACCGTCAGCAGGTCATCCCAGGTCTCGCCGTCGTCGTTGGAACCTTGGAAGATCGCTCCGTTGGCCCGGGAGATATGGCTCTCGCGGGGGTAGACGCGGACCGCGTCGATCGCCACGGCACGCTCCGCACCCGGCTCGATGTCGATCCAGCTCACCGACTCCAACGTGTCCGGGAAGGTTCCGGTGTCGTCGTCGAAAGCACGCCAGCCGTTCTCCTGCTTGGTTCCCTCTCCGGGCCAGATGATGGTCGACGCCTCCACCATCGACGGCTCGAGCTCCACTTCCTGCAGCAGCGTGTCCACCGAGACCAGCGCGTCGACGGCGTCGTAGATTGCGTCGATCAGTGCCGCCTCGTCGTGTTCCGGCTTGTCCAGCTGAGCCTTGACCTCGTCGAGAACCTTCGTGAGCTGGTAGTGGCTGCCCTTGGTGTAGTCCTCCGGTGGCAGGCTCTCGGCGTGGGCGATGACGTCCGCGATCGGCTCGCCACCGGTTGTCACCTCGGCGGCGTCCAGTTCGGCGCCGTCCGCTCCGATCGCGACGACGCGGTAGTGCCGCGCACCGGAGCGCAAGCTCTCGCCGTCGTAGGAGAAGGTCAGCTCGTCATCGAGCATCTGCTCCCACTCGTCGCCGTCGTCGGAGGAGTAGACGTCGAACCGCACCGCCTGGTTCGGCTTGTTCCAGCGCAGCGTCACCTGGTCACGTTCCCGTTCGACGTACGGCGCCAGCGCGCCCGCCCGATGCTCCTCGACGACGACGCCAGTGAACGACCCGGCCTTGTCCGCCACGACACCGGTGTGCACCACATCCGGCATCGGGGTGAACAGCTCGGCCGCGTGCTCCCAGTCCGAGCCGTCGGCGGAGACATACGCATGCACGATGTGCGAGTCGGTGTCCCGGTCCAGCTTGACGTGCGGGTACTCGTCGACGTGGTAGCCCTCGAGCTCGACGGTGAGCGGGCTGCGCTGCTCGTCTTCCCAGTCGTGGAAGC
>NZ_ML142873.1:54025-55667 GCF_004138495.1 Phytoactinopolyspora endophytica | reverse complement strand
CCTCGAACGATTGCGCACGACCAGCGCGCCGTCGTCGTCGGAGCCCAGGTAGATGTAGCGGCCCTTCTCGGCCTCCAGATGGTCGCGGAGCATGACGCCGTTCACGCCGCCACGCGCCTGGTCGATCCGGGCACTGATCGAGCCGCTGCCGGCCAGGACCTGGTTGACGAAGTGGAACGAGTCCTGGATGTCGCGCTCGTACAGGACGTGGTCGTTGCCCTCGCCGAAGCCAGAGCCGCTCGCACCGGCGATCGTGATGGTCTCGCCTGCGGCGCTGGCCCGTCCACGCGTGTCACCGACGTGATCGTCACGCCATTCGGTGCGCTCCATGGGTTGCGACACCGGCCCGGTCAGCTCCACCTCGGCCGCGTACGACGCCCATCCGGAACCGTTGTCGTTCTCCCCAGTGACGGTGTAGTGGTACGTCCGCCCGTTCTTCACCGACTCGTCGGCGTAGTGCGTGCCCTCGACGCCGGTGGCGACCACCTCGAAGGGGCCGTCCTCGTCCGTCGCCCGCTTGATGATGTACGACGACGCACCGTCCGCCGCTTTCCAGGTGACCACCGCCTGCTTGCCGCTGCCGGGCAACGCGCTCACGTAGTCGACGCTGCCCGGGACGGGCTCTGGGTCCGCCGTGCCGTCGAGCTTCAGAATGACAGCCGTCTCCGGGTCGACGCTGACCGTCCCGTCGCTGACCTGCAGTTCCTCGCCGGAGACCAGATCACGCACGGTGCCGCCGTGGTGGTCGGACGGCACGTCCAGCTGATATGTCTCCGTGTTGCCGTACTCGTCGCGGGTGGTGTTGAACGCGAACAGGTAGTGGCCGTAGCGGGCGGTGAGGAAGTCGGCGTATCCGGAGTACGGCGTGTCCGGCTCCATGCCATCCCGGTTCACCGTGCCGACGCCGGGTTGATAGGCGATCGGCGCGATCTCACCCGCGAGGGCCTGCGGCAGCGTCCCGTCCCGGGTCTGCTGGTCGTCCATGAAGTCCACGTCGATGTTGTCGATCCGGGCGTAGTAGTCCTGCGAGTCGAGCACCGCGTCCGTCTCGATCTGGACGATGTTGTCGTGCGTGTCGTTCAGCACGTGCAGCCGGCCGTTGCCGGCATAGCCGCGGTTGCGTTCGAACAGCGACCCGAAGATGCGGGTGTCGCCGTCGCGCAGGGAGACGAACATGTTGTCGACATCCGCGAACACGAACTGCTCGTAGTCACCTGGGTCCACGCCCAGGTCGGCGATCTCCTCGTCGGTGTAGTAGCCGAAGTCGGTCTGCGGATGGACGGCTCCGGCGGCGACGCCGTCGAAGCGGTCGTACTCCGCCCGGCCCTCGGTGATGTACTCATACGTGTCGGCCAGCTGGTAGTCGACCTTGTTCTTGGACATCACGTTGCCGAAGTGGTTGAAGTACTGGTTGTCCGCCAGCTGCTGCTGCGCGAACGCGACCGCCTCGGCCGCATAGTCCCAGTACTCGTCCCACTCCTCGCCCGAGTAGCGCTCTTCGTTCTCGACCATGTGCTTCTCCAGCGACGCCCAGAGCAGCGCCTTGCCCTCGGCGACCCGCACCGCATAGCCGTCCCAGCCGGGATAGGACGAGTTGCGTTCGTCCACCACCTGCTCCATACGCATGATGCGGTCGCCGTTG
>NZ_ML142873.1:52667-53988 GCF_004138495.1 Phytoactinopolyspora endophytica | reverse complement strand
GTCGACCCCGGTGTAGCGGGTGTAGCCGCGGGCGTGGATGTTCTTCAGGGCCGTCTTGAGGAACTGGTCGTTCAGGTCCTCGTCCTCTTCCTGGTGGGACGTCCGGTACACCCACTCTGGGAAGTAGTTCATGGTCTCGCCGTAGTTGGCGACGTAGGTGTTCTCCCGGGTCAGTCCCGCCTCAGTGAGACCCGTGTAGTGGTCACCGTACGGCCTGCGTCGCACCACGTCGCCGTTCTCGTCCAGCTTGGACTGGGCCAGCCCTTTGCCGATGATCTGCACGTAGTCGTCGGTGAACCGTGCGTTCTGGTCATGCCAGAACAATGAGTGGTAGACGTCCATGTCCTCGCCGTCCGGGCCGACCAGCACCTCCTCGCCGAGGAAGGGCTCCCAGCCCATCGCCTCGCCGAGAATTCGGTGGCTGCGCTCCCGGCCCTCGTAGAACTCTGAGTCGATGATCCGCAGTCCTTCGTGCGCCTCCCAGGCGCCCTCGTAGGTGTAGAGCACCTGGTTGTAGATGTAGGAGTGCCGGGAGCGCGCGAAGTCGAAGTTGGCCTTGAGGATCCGTTCGTACGCCTCGCGGCGAGTCAGCTCACCGCCATCCCAGTCCTCGCTCGGCAGCGATGTCTCGCCTTCCTCGGTGCCGGTCTCGAACGGCTGGTCGAGGAAGGCCTCGAACTCGTCGGCGCCGTAGACGTCGTCGTCGGCCAGCAGGTCCTCGATGATGTACAGCGCTTCCCCGAGCGCGCCGTAGTAACCGCCCCAGTCACCCTGATGGCCGCCGCGCAGCAGCAGCCTGGTGTTGCCGTAGTAGTCGATGACGTGGTTGTCGACGGTTTTCAGGACCCGGTCGATCGCGTCCCGCTTCTCGGCGTCGCTCTGCGCCGGAACCCAGTCGAAGTGCAACGCCTGTGCGTAGAAACGCAGCTCGTCCTGGTAGCGCACGATCGACAGCTTCCCGTCGTCGCTGCCGTCGACCTTGTCCGAGTACTGGTTGAACAGCTGGACCTGGCTGGCGGTGTAGCCGTCGATCAGCCCTTGCTTCTCCTCCTCGGAAGGCTCCGGCCGCGGCTCCGTCGGCGGATCGAACGTTCCCTGCTCTTCACCGGAGACGTCCAGGTAGGAAGTGGTGTGCGTGTATCCGCGGTAGTAGCCACGTGAGTCCTCAGTCACGTCGCTGCCGAAACCGCCGTCGTACGTACGGACGGTGATCTCGACGACGTCCTGGCCGCGCGTGTGCTCCAGCGGCAGCATGATCGTGTTGTAGTAGAACCGGCCCGGCAGCGGGTTGCTGGAGCCGATGTTGATCGCCTCGTAGTCA
>NZ_ML142873.1:44941-52652 GCF_004138495.1 Phytoactinopolyspora endophytica | reverse complement strand
CGGTAGCCGATCTGCTCGCCGTTGATGTAGGCGATGGTCTTCAGGCCGGACTCGTCGCCGCCCCAGAACTTCAGCGTGAAGTAGTTCTGCGCCGCCGGATCGACCTTCATGGTGAACCGCAGCTCACCACCCTTGATGTCAGGCGAGTCCAGTGGCTGCGCCACCCGCGCCGACTCGCCGAGCCCGCCTTCGACGACGGTGGTGGAGTCGGCGGCCAGATCATGTGCCTGCTCCGAGCCGGGGTTGCCGAAAGTGATCACGTCCTGGTAGCCGGGCGGCAGGCCGTCGGTCTCCGGCTCGACGGAGCCGGCCGCGGGAGCGAACGCGACCAGAGCCCAGCTCAGCAACATCGCGAGCGCGACGGCCAGTACCGCCCGTAAGATTGGTGGTCGGCTGATGTCGTATGCCATGGCGTGAACCTTCCTTCACGTGGTGCGTGACGAGGCCGACACGGCTTGCGACCTGGGGCGCCAACCATCGGGGCGCAAGCCGTGATCTATGTGGGGTCAGCGCAGGCTTCCCAGCGTCACTTTTGAACGCCAAGAGCGCCGCGCTCTTCATCGTGCGCCTCCAGATCAGCGAAGTATCCGAGCATCTGGGCCGACTCAATCCGGACGTCATGGTCTCGACCTCAGGACGTGACCACCGTCCGCATTCTGAGACAAGCCAGTAGATAGCGATTTCGTAGAAGTTACGAGCATGTCCGAAGAACGTCAAGGGTGCGCGTCGAGAACGGACACTTTGACTTGCCTGACAGATCGACCGGTCAGTGACATATAGCCAGGCACATAGCGGTTCGGGCCTCACCCTCGTGGTCGAGAGACTCCCCAGAGCATGCACCCCTTGCCGCTCGTCAGCCCGGCATCTAATGTAGATAGCGTTTTCTATCATCTGCGAAATGGACCGACCCTCGTGGCCGACCGCCCGCCGGCGTTCTTCGTCATGCGCCCGGATCTCCCGCCCTCCCTGTTTCCTCCCGAAACGATGCGGAGGATGCGGGAACTGGTCCGCCTCGACGAGCCATGCGTCAGCGCGCGCGATTCGACGACCCAGGCGTCGCCGCCATCCTGTGGTCCGGAAAAGACCTGTTCAGGCTGCGCGAGCGATACCTCATGCGCGACGGGGCCGTTCTGATCAATACCGCCCGCGGCACGCTCGTCGACACCGACGCCCTCACGAAGCATCTCGTCGACGGCCGGCTCTCCGCCGTCCTCGACGTTACGGACCCAGAACTGCTGTCGCCGGACTCAGCGCTGTATGACCTGCCGAACGTCGTCCTGACCCCGCACGTCGCCGGTTCACACGGCAACGAGCTGGCGCGGCTCGGCCAGACTGCGGTGGCGGAGCTGGAACGGCTGACGACCGGCCGGCCGCTTCTCCATGAAGTGCGGCGCACCGAGCTCGAGCGGCAAGCATGACGACAGGCGAGCCCCTTAAGATGAACCTCAGTCGCGGCCGGTCCGCAAGGAGGCGTTGAGTGGCACAGCGGGTGGCACGCAATGGTCGCAAGCGGACCACTATCACCGACGTCGCGGAACGTGCCGGGGTCTCCGTCCCCACCGTGTCGCGCGTGGTAGCCGGGAACTACCCGGTCGCGGCGGCCACGCGCGCCAAGGTGATGCGCGCCATCCGGGAGCTCGACTACGTGGCCAACGCGCATGCTCGCGCTCTGGCCGGCGCCACCACCAAGACGGTCGCGTTCGTCGTCCATGACATCACCGCACCGTTCTTCGCGCACATCGCGCAGGGCGTCGAGGAACAGGCCCGCACCGAGGGCCGGACATGCCTGGTGTGTACGACGCAGGGAGATCCGGCGCGCGAGCTCGCCGTCGTCGAGCAGATGCGTGAGCAGCACGCCGACGCGGTGATACTGGTGGGTGGCGGTTCCGAGCTGGAGGAGAACCGTCAGCGCATGATCCACTTCGCCCATGCGCTCGATGAGGCCGGCTCCCGGCTGGTGCTGTGCGGGCGTCCCGCCCTGGGCGCCAACGTGCCCGCCACCGTCGTCGAGTATGACAACGAGGGCGGCGCCTTCGCGATCACGAGTCACCTGTTGTCCCTCGGACATCGGCGCATCGCGTTTCTCGGCTTGGAGGAAGGGTTCACGACGTCGGTCGAGCGCCTCCACGGCTATCAACGTGCCCACGAGACGTTCCGGGTGGACCCGGATCCGACCCTGGTCAGGGCAGGCTCATTTTTCCGCTCGTTCGGGTACGAAGCGACCCGGGAGCTGCTCGCCGAACAGCGGGACGTGACGGCCATCTTCGCGGCCACGGACATCGTCGCCGCCGGGGTGCTGCACGCACTGCGCGACGGTGGCGTGCAGGTCCCCGCCGACATGTCAGTCGTGGGCTATGACGACATCCCGCTGACGATGGAGCTCACGCCCCCGCTGACCACGGTGCACATCCCGCACGACGAGCTCGGGCGGACAGCGGTCCGGATGGCGCTGCACCGGCACGAGGAAGCCGTGCCGCAACACGTGGTCCTCGGCACGCACACCGTGGTCCGGGACTCCGTCGCCCCGCCTCGCTGACCACTTGCTCGTGACCTTGATCATGTTCCCATTTAGGCCCCTATAGGGGCTCAACGGGGAACATGATCTTGTGGCTCGAGTCGCCCTAGCCGTGCGCCTCAGCTGGACCTGACCACTAGCGATGCCGTTGTATGCTCCGGCGCAGCGTCGCAGCCAGGTTGCCGCGTTCCGAAACCTCGATAGTGTCCAGCTCCAGCCACGTCCGCATCCGGTGCAGCTCCTCGGCGAGCTCGGCGGCAACGTGCGTGGCGTCCTGTCCGGGCTCGTGGAAGGCGCCTTGCACCAGCAGTTTGCGACTCCCCCGATCGGCTTTCAGGTCGACACGGCCGACGAGCGTGTCGCCGAGCAGGAACGGCAGCACGTAGTAGCCGTATACGCGCCGCTCTGCCGGCACGTATAGCTGCTGCGCCAAGGGTTGGACGAAGCCGCAGCACTGCCGGGCAGAGCCCCACATGAACGAGTCGAAAGGTGAGAGCAAGGCCCGCTCGTGCATCGAGCGAACCATGCGGGTGCCTGGGATCATGTAGCCCGGCTCAGACCAGCCCTCGACGGTGACGGGTACGAGCTGTCCCTGCTCGACAAGTTCGGTCACCAACCGTGGCCAGAGGGGCCGAGGCCGCTTGCCGTCCGGACCTCTGACGACTATCCGATGACTATGAAGCCCGAAGTACCCGCCGAGCTGACGCGCCGTCGCAACGCCCAGCGCCTTGGCGGACAGACAGATGAGTTGCTTTTGAGCCTCCTCCGGCTCCGGTGCCGGCACGTCGAGTACTTCCTGTGGGATGACGCGCTCGGTGACGTCGTAGAGGCGTGTGAAGCCGCGACGGCCCGCGATGGCGACGAGGCCGCAGTTCAGCAAGTGTTCGAGGGCCATCTTGCCGTTACTCCATCCCCACCACTTGCCTTCCCGAGCGCCTGGGTTGGACACGTCGGCGGCCGCGACTGGCCCCCGCTCGGCGACCTCGTTGTAGACCTGCTCTATGTAGGCGCTGTCAGGCGACGGACTTCCCGGCGTCCATGGACTCGCCGCTCGTTGCGCCGTCATCCGATGGCGCAGCAGAGGGTAGAGCTGAACCGGCATCAGGCATGTCGCGTGTCCCCAGCACTCGAACAGCTCACAGCGAGCGTAGGCAAGCCTGTCAACTGTGTCTTTGGGGTACGGGCCCAGCCGCGAGTACCCCGGCAGGTAATGCGAACGGACGAGCACGCTGATCGAGTCGATCTGGATGGCAAGGACCTTCGACGCCACCTTTCGGACATCGGCAATCCTCCGCTTGCCCTCACGGCGGCCGAACCCCTGCGCCACAAGAGCAAGCCGCCGAGCCGCTGCGAGCGACAGCTCATGCTCGGCCTTCATTCCAGCACTGTACGTAGATCGGAAGCTGACGATCGATAGCTCAGCGAGGCTGTGTCTACATCCTCATGCGAGCGCCTCAGCATCCCGGCCATCGCACTCGTCGGCAGGCCTGCGACACAAGCACGGCGTGGCGGGTGGATGATCACCGAGCGAGACGGAAAACGAGCTGGTCAGAGCGGTCAAACGCGGGGTTCGTTGATCGCTCAAATTAGGACAAATGATGTTCAATGTTGCGTTCATGTCGAGAGTGTGGTTGGCTACGGGACGGTAACGAGCCGATAACGACAGACCATGAGGTGATGCGCCAGTGCCGAGGTCCCGCCATAAGCGTGTCAAGACCCCACGCACCCGACGTGTCGTCACAATCGCCCTCCCTCTGGCCATCACAGCCTCCATACCGGTAGCGCGCTACGCGTGGCCCGACGACGACTCCAGTACAGAGACGCTCGACCTCGGCGAGATCGCGAGCATGGCTGACATCCAGCGCGAGCAGGCCGCCGCCCGAGGAGCTCACGACCGTTCCCCGTCGCCCGAGGCAACGCCGACACAGACGCCGACCCCGACACCCACCTCGGAGCCGACCGAAGAGCCTACCGAGGAACCGACCGAAGAACCGGAAGAGACCGAGGAGCCCGAGCCCGAAGAGGAGCCGGAAGAGGCCGAAGAACCGGAGCCGGAGCCAGAACCAGAACCAGAACCGACCGTCGCCGGCCAGATGTACGTGACTACGGGGCTCAACGTCCGTACCGGGCCCGGCCAGCACGCAGAGATCGCCACGGTCCTGGAGCGTGGCACCGAGGTCGACATCACCGGCGAGACCGACGGCGACTGGTCACAGATCATCTACAGCGACGAGGTGCTGTGGGTCAGCTCCGACTACCTCGCCGAAGAGGAGCCGGAAGAAGAGGCAGAGCCCGAAGAGGAAGAGGACGAAGGCCTGTCGATGGCCGAATGTCCGACCGGGTCTTCCGTCGAGAGCGGCCTCACCCAGGACGCAATCCGCGTACACCGAGCGGTCTGCGCCCAGTACCCGGAGATCGACTCCTACGGCGGCCTCCGCCCCGGTGACAGCGGTGCCCATGGCTCGGGCCGTGCTCTTGACATCATGGTGACCGGGTCGCTCGGTGACTCCATCGCCGAATGGGTCCGCGCCAACTACGAGGAGCTCGGCGTCAGCGAAGTCATCTGGGAACAGAGGATCTGGACCGTGGAGCGCAGCGGCGAAGGCTGGCGTCCGATGGAGGACCGCGGGTCCGCCACCGCCAACCACTACGACCACGTGCACGTCACCGTCTACGGCGACTCCGGCACCATCTGAGGGGACATCCGCAGGATCGTCACCGTCACCGCGACCGCCTGCCACAATGACCGCTGCACGGTCGCGGTATCGTCCCAAGCATGGGTGATGACGCAGAGGTGAAGCTTCGGTCACAGCAGTGGTTCGACAACCCTGACGATCCCGAGATGACGGCGTTGTACGTCGAGCGCTACCTCAACTGGGGCCTGAGCAGGGAAGAGTTGCAGAGCGGGAAGCCGATCATCGGCATCGCCCAGTCCGGCTCCGACCTCGCCCCGTGCAACCGGCACCACGTCGTGCTGGCGGAACGGATCCGCGAGGGGATCCGGGAGGCCGGCGGCATCGCCTTCGAGTTTCCCGTCCACCCCATCCAGGAGACAGGCCGGCGGCCCACGGCGTCGCTGGACCGCAACCTCGCCTACCTCGGCCTGGTGGAGACCCTGCACGGCTACCCGCTCGACGGCGTCGTGCTGACCACTGGCTGCGACAAGACCACGCCCTCACAGCTGATGGCCGCCGCAACAGTGAACATCCCCGCGATCGCGCTCTCCGTCGGTCCGATGCTCAACGGCTGGCACAAGGGAGAGCGCGCAGGTTCGGGCACCATGGTCTGGCGTGCGCGCAAGATGCTCTCCGCCGGCGAGATCGACAAAGCCGAGTACATAGAGATGGTGGCTTCGGCAGCGCCGTCGCCCGGGTTCTGTAACACGATGGGCACGGCGACGACGATGAACTCCCTCGCCGAGGCGCTGGGCATGATGCTGCCGGGCTCGGCGGCGATCCCCGCCGTGCACAAGGAGCGGGGCAAGGCCGCCTACCTGACCGGTCGGCGGGCCGTGGAGATGGTGCGCGAGGATCTCAGGCCGTCGGACGTCATGACCAAGAAGGCCTTCGAGAACGCCGTCGTCGTCTGTTCGGCCATCGGAGGCTCGACGAACGCTCCCATCCATCTCAACGCGATCGCCCGTCACTTGGGCGTAGAGCTCACGAACGACGAGTGGGAGAAGCTCGGATACCCGATACCGCTGCTGGTGGACCTGCAGCCGGCCGGACGATTCCTCGGCGAGGACTTCCATCGCGCCGGAGGGATACCGGCCGTCGTCGCCGAACTACTGGCGGCCGGCGCGCTGCCCCACCCGGACGCCGTCACCGTCAACGGTACGTCGATCGGCGACAACTGTGCCGGGCGTCTGACCGAGGACCGGGAGGTCATCCGCGAGTACGGGCGGCCCATGGTGTCCGAGGCCGGGTTCCGCAACCTGAAGGGCAACCTCTTCGCCTCGGCGATCATGAAGACCAGCGTCATCTCACCTCAGTTCCGCGCCACGTACCTGTCGAACCCCGACGACCCGGACGCCTTCGAGGGTCACGCGGTGGTGTTCGACGGCCGGGAGGACTACCACGCCCGGCTCAATGACCCATCGCTGCAGATCGACGAGCAGTCGCTGCTGTTCATCCGGGGCGCCGGGCCGCTCGGTCATCCAGGCGGCGCCGAGGTGGTGAACATGGATCCACCGGCGGAGCTGCTCAGGCGAGGCATCACTGAGCTGCCGTGCGTGGGCGACGGCCGCCAGTCAGGTACATCGGGGTCGCCGTCCATCCTGAACGCCTCGCCGGAGGCGGCCGTCGGCGGCGGGCTGGCGCTACTGCGCACCGGCGACCGGGTGCGCGTCGACCTCGGCACCGGAGAGGTGAACATGCTCGTCGACGACGAGGAGCTCGAACGGCGCCGGATCGAGGTCGACAAGGCCCTGGCGAACGGAGGCCTGCACTACATCCCGGAGAGCCAGACCCCGTGGCAGGAGATCCACCGCGACCTGGTCGGGCAGTTCGACGAGGGCATGGTGCTCAAGCCGGCCGTGAAGTACCGCGACGTCGCCCGCCGCCACATCCCCCGCGACAACCACTAACCTCTCGCACGCCGCGGCCTCATTTTGGAGTGACGGCGACGACGTCGATCTCCACCAGGATGTTCATCAGGTCTGAACCGACGGTGGTGCGCACCGGCCGTGATCCGGTGAAACGCCGGGCGTAGACCTCGTTGAACGGCGCGAAGTGCTCGTGCAGGTGCTGCAGGTGCGCGGTCACCTTCACCACGTCGTCCAACTCGAGCCCAGCCGCCCGCAGCGCCCGCTCGACGTTGTCGATAGTGGCGTCGGTCTGCGCCTCGATGCCATCCGGCACTTCGCCCGTCGTCGGGTCGCCCGGTCCGAACCCGGCCGTCCACACCATGCCGCCGGCCTTGGCGACGTGACTGTACGGCCCGGCCGGCTTCGGCAGATCGTCACTGATGATGTACTCGGTCATCTGTCTCTCCTCACGCACGGTCTCCGTCGACGATAGAGCGGATCTCCTCGACAGCGTCGACCAGTGTCTGCAACGACGTCCGGTACGCCACGGCGCTCACGCTCACCGCACCCTGGGGCCGGTGCTTGGCGCCCATCCATACTGGCACCGCGACGCACGCGACGCCGTTCTCGTTCTCCTCGTCGTCGACGGCATAGCCACGCTGCCGTGTCGC
>NZ_ML142873.1:24653-44923 GCF_004138495.1 Phytoactinopolyspora endophytica | reverse complement strand
AACTCGGACATCAAGGCATCGCCGTCGACGATGGTCCTCTCCGTACGCCGCTCATGGCGGCCGCCCCGGGCCCACTCCTGTATCGCTTCGTCGTTCTTGACGGCGTAAGCAAGCAGCAGCTTGCCCACGGCAGTGCTGTGCACCGGTCCGCGCCCGCCGATCATGGACGCCAGCTTCACCGCACGCGACGGCGGATCCACCTTGGCCCGGTACACGATCTCGTGGCCGTCGATGACCGCGTAGTGCGCGGTCTCACCGAGTCTGGCCGCCAGCGTCTCCAGGGCGGGGCGGATCCGCACATGTTCTGGTCGCTGCTCGTGGTAGGCGAATGCCAGCCGCAGGAACTCGTCGCCCAGCTGATATCGGCCACGCTCGTCCTGTACGGCGAAGCCCACCCGCCGCAGCGCCGCCAGGGCGCGGTGGATCGTCGGCTTCGTTCCGTCGACCACGCGCGACAGCTCGTCGAGGCCTGCGCCCTCCGGCCGAGTGGCCAGCTCGCGCAGCACGACGAGCACCCGCTCCGCGCCGACGACGCGCTCAGGTTCGTCTCCCTCGCCCGTTCCGCGAGATTCGTCTGCCACGCCGATACGCCACCCCGTCGCCGACCACGTTCACCTTCCGAATCGGAAGCCTACATGCGGCCACGCCGGCTATCGCCGACCATCGGTGTGGTGATCGCCTCAGCGATCGTCGGCGATCATGCGAGAGCCCGGGCCTCCGGCTCGAGGAGATCGACGACGGCGGCGCGGGCGGCCGCCGCGTCGGCCGCGACACGCGCCACCGCGGCCATCTGGACGCAGCGATCCCGGTCGTGCAGCGCCAACGCGGCACGGACCGCCGGAACCTTGGCCGGAGCCATCGAAAGGCTCGACACTCCGAGTCCGACCAGCACCAGCGCAAGGATCGGGTCGCCGGCGGCCTCTCCGCACACGCCGACCGGTCGGGCGGTTCGGGAACCGTTACCGTCTCCTTCCTCGGTGTCCAGAGGGCCGGTGGCCAGGCGCTGGGCGCCGGCACATGTCGCCGCGATGAGGTCTAGCACGGCCGGCTGCCACGGATCGAGCAGCGTCGCCAGCTCGCCGAGCATCCGGTCCGCGGCCATGGTGTACTGGGCGAGGTCGTTGGTTCCGACACTGGCGAAGTCCACCTCGGCCAGCACCTGTTCGGCCCGCAACGCCGCGCCCGGCACCTCGATCATCACGCCGACGTTCGCCAGACCTGCTTGGCGTGCCCGCGTGGCGAACCAACCCGCCTCGGCCGGCGTGGCCACCATCGGCGCCATCACCCATACGTCGGCCTCGCTCTGCCGTGCCGCCGCTGCCAGTGCTGTGAGCTGGTCGTCCAGCAGCGACTCGGTCCGCTGCGCCAGGCGCAGCCCGCGCACACCCAGCGCCGGGTTCTCCTCGTCGCCGGACGGCGCGAAGGCCAGCGGCTTGTCCGCTCCGGCGTCCAGCGTACGGACCACGACCTTCCTGGAGCCGAACGCCCGCAACACGGCCAGGTAGGTCTCCGTCTGCTCCTGCACGGTCGGTGCGGCAGGCCGGTCGAGGTAGAGGAACTCGGTGCGGAACAACCCCACACCTTCGACGTCAGCGGCCGCCGCGGCCTGCGCGTCGTCGGCGGTGCCGATGTTGGCCAGCAAGGCCACCGGCGCCCCGTCGCGTGTCTGTCCGGGTCCGCTGAACCTGGACAACCGTTCCTGCCGTTCCCCCGCTCGCCGGGTCCAGCCCTCCCGGACAGACTCGTCCGGCTCGACGACGATCTCCCCCGAGGCGCCGTCGACGGCGAGGACCACCCCGTCGACCAGAAGGGCGCGGATCCGATCCTCGCCACTGACCTTCCCACCGTCCGATGCCGCGGCCGGCTGCTCGACGCGGGCGACCCCCACGACGGCCGGGATGCCCAGCTGGGCGGCGAGGATGGCCGTGTGACTGGTGGGCCCGCCCGCTTCGGTGATGATCGCCAGCACGGTCGACGGTGACAGACCTGCGGTGTCGGCCGGCGCGAGATCATGTGCGACCAGCACGGACGGTCGCTCGAGGTCGGGTATGCCGGGCTGCGGCGCGTCAAGCAGGTGCGCGACGACGCGATCCCGGACGTCACGCAGGTCGGTGGCTCGCTCCGCCATGTACCCGCCGACGGCTTCGAGCGAGACGCACACCTCCTCTACCGCGAGGTCGATCGCGTTCGCCGGTCCTACGCCGTCGCTCAGCCGGCGCTCTGTCCCGGCCAGCAACGACGGGTCGCGGGCCATCATGGCGATAGCGCCCAGGATCTCGGCGGCAGCGGCGTCGGTGAGCCCGGCCCGCCGTTCCAGCTCAACGGCGACGCGTTCCAGCGCAGCCGCGATGGCCTGTTGCGCCGCGGCCGGGTCCAGCGCGGCGGGCTCGTCGTCGGGTGGCCGGACGGGCTCGGCCATCCGCACCACCGGTCCCACCGCGACACCGGCGCTGACCCCGATCCCATGCAACGCCAACCCCGGTGTGCCTGCTCCCGGCTTACCCGCCTGCACTGTCACGTCGAACTCCTCTACGTCGAGGTCCGATCCGCTATGTCTTGTCAACATCGAGTGTCTCCCCGACTGCCGGTTCCTGTCGTCTCCTCACCCGGTCCACACACATGATCTGCGTCACGCGAGAGCCATCGCGGGGGCGCGACGCAGGCTCTTCAAGGCCATGACGCAGCCCGCGGCCACCACGGCACCCGCCGCCACCGCCAGCAGATACAGCAGCGGCTGGCTGATCAGACCGGTCACCCAGATGCCGCCGTGCGGCGCGCGCAGCTCGTTGCCGATGCCCATCACCAGGGCACCGGTCACGGCGGAGCCGGCCATGATCGACGGGATGACCCGCAGCGGATCGGCGGCCGCGAACGGTATCGCGCCCTCGGTGATGAACGACGCTCCCAGCAGCCAGGCCGCCCGGCCGTTCTCCCGTTCCGCCGTGGTGAACAGCCGCTTGCGCACCACAGTGGCCAGCGCTAGGCCGAGCGGCGGCACCATGCCTGCGGCCATCACGGCCGCCATGATGGTCAGGCTGGTGCTGCCCGAGGCCGTGGCCGCGCCGGCCAGGCCGGTCGTGGCGAACGTGTAGGCGACCTTGTTCACCGGTCCGCCCATGTCGAACGCCATCATCAACCCCAGCAGCGCGCCGAGCAGGATCCGGTTGGAGCCGGTCAGCCCGGTCAACCAGTCCTCCAGGCCGTCCGCGGCCGCCGACAGCGGGCCGCCGAGCAGCACCAGCATCACCAGCCCGGTCGCGGCGGTCGCCACCAGGGGGATCACCACCACCGGCATGACGCCGCGCAACGCCTTGCCGACACGGATCCGGCTGATCCACAGCGCCAGGAACCCGCCGACGAACCCCGCGACGATGCCGCCCAAGAACCCGGCGTCCACCGCCACCGCCAGCGCACCACCGACGATCCCCGGCGCCAGACCGGGGCGGTCGGCGATGGCGAACGCGATGAACCCGGCCAGTATCGGTACCAGGAAGTCGAACGACGCCGCACCGACATGGAAGAACAAGGCCGCCCAGCTGGTCGACGAGAGCACGTCGAAGTCGTCCACGACGCTGCTCAGCTCGGTGTCGGTGATCTCGTAGCCACCGATCATGAAGCCGAGCGCGATCAGGATTCCGCCGGCGGCCACGAACGGGATCATGTAACTGACACCGGTCATCAGCCACTGCCGGATCCGTGTCCCTACGCCGGCGCCCGCGGTCACCTTCGTCGGCGGCGACGCGCCGCCGGGCGCATCAGCCGGCGCGGCATGCGTCGTCGCCGTCTCCTCGCGGGTACTGCCGTCCGCCGATTCTGCCGCGGCCGGAGCCGTGGCCGACTCTCCCACGGCCGCAACCGTGGCCGGCTCCGCGACGGCGGAACGCTCGGCCTCCTCGATGACGTCCGACGCGGCCGAGATGGCCCGCTTCACGCCGACGTCGACGAGCGGCTTCCCGTCGAACCGGGCGCGCTCGCGCACCTCGACATCGGCGGCGAAGATCACCGCGTCGGCGGCGGCGATGGTCTCCGGCGGGATCCGGTTCAGGCCGGCCGAACCCTGCGTCTCGACCACGATCTCGTGGCCGGCCGCCCTCGCGGCCTGCTCGAGGGCCTCGGCGGCCATGTACGTATGCGCGATCCCCGTGGGGCACGAGCTGACAGCGACGAACTTCACGACGGCACCACCTCTCGGGCGACGATGTCCGCGACCGTCGCGGCATCGGGAGCGGATAGCAGAGCGTCCTTGAACTCCTGGTTGATCAGGCGCCGGGCCAGCGCGGCAAGCACCTGGAGGTGTTCGCTGTCACCGCCGGCAGGAGCGGCGATGAGGAAGATCAGGTGTGCCGGGCCGTCGTCGGCGCCGAAGTCGATGCCGGCGGCCGACCGTCCGAACGCCAGCGTGGGCGCGACGACGTGTGCGCTCTTGGCATGCGGGATACCGATGCCTCCGGGCAACCCGGTCGGCATCTGTTCCTCGCGCGCACGCACGTCGGCGAGGAACCCGTCGAGGTCGGTGACCCGGCCGGCTTTGAACAGCCGCTCCGCGAGGAGCCGGGTGGCGGTGTGCCGGTCATCGGTGGACAAATCGAGCTCCACGAAATCCGGGCTGATCAGATCGGTCATGACTGCCTCCTGGGGCTCACTCGTGGATGGGAAGTTCCAGTTCGGGACGGGTCTCGACGCGCACATGGACACCGGCGACGTCGGCAGGAGCGGGCATCCGGCTGCCCGGAAGTCCCACCGCGGCTGTCCCCCACGCGACCGCGGCCACCAGGGCCCCGTGCCCGCTCACGTCGCCGGCGACGCCTTGTCCCTCGTCTTGTGCGTCGCCTGTCGCCTCGTCTTGTGCGTCGCCTGGCGCCTCGTCTTGTGCCTCGCTGTCCTGGGCGAACAGGTATCCGGCCAGCAACGCGTCGCCGGCACCGACAGTGCTGCGCGGTGTCGCCGCGTCGGCGAACGCGTGCACGGCCGGCAGACCCGGACGGACCAGCACGGCGCCATGACGGCCGAGACTCACGACGACGGCCCGGCGCTGCGCCGCGGCCGCTTGCCGGCCCAGCTCGAGCAGCCGGTGCGCGGCGTCGACCACATCGCCCAGCGTGCGCAGGCTCCCGGCGTGCGCTTGCTCCAGCTCGTGCACGTTGGGCTTGAGCAGGTCGGCGCCCGCCGCCGCTGCCTGCACCAGCGCGGGCCCGGACGTGTCGACTGCGACCGCAACACCGTGCCGGTGGCCCACCCGCACCAGGCGAGCGTAGAAGCCGTCGTCCAGGCCTCCAGGCAGGCTCCCGCAGCCGACCAGCCACTGCGGTGACCCGGACAGGGCCGCGGAGACACCCGCCAGCAGAGCAGTGCACTCGTCGGCGTCGAGCACCGGACCGGGCTCGTTGAACTTGGTGGTGGTGCCATCTGGCTCGGAGATGGTGACGTTGCCGCGGATCGGCTCGGCGATCGGCACGCCCACGACGTCGACCCCGCACTCTTCCAGCAGGCCGACCAGGACTTTTCCCTCTGCGCCGCCGACGGGCAGGACCGCGACCGCCTTGGCGTCGTTCGCGTTGAGCGCACGGGCGACGTTGACGCCCTTGCCCGCTGGGTCGAGCCGGCTGGAGGTCCCCTGGTGTACCTGCCCGCGGCGAGTACGGGCGACGCCGATCGTCCGGTCGACGCTCGGATTAGGTGTGACGGTGACGATCATCGCCGCCTCACACCCGCAGCACGCGGGGACCGGCGGCCTCGATCTCGGCCGCGGTCTCCTCATCGAGGCCGGTGTCGGTGATGACGGTGTCGATATCGCCGATCGGCGCGACATGCGCGAAATGATCGGTGCCGATCTTGGTGTGGTCCGCGAGGACGACGCTGCGCCGGGCGGAGGCGACCATCGCGTGTTTGACGGCGGCCTCGGTCTGGTCGGCAGTTGTGAGGCCACGCCGCACAGACAGGCCGTTCGTGCCGAGGAACGCCACGTCGACGAAGACCTCCGCGAGAGCACGCACGGGCCAGTCACCGACACCCGCGAGCGTCAGGCCACGGATTCGACCGCCCACCATGTACAGCGTGAGGTTGGCGTGGCTGGCCACGATGCCGGCAATGGTCAGCGAGTTGGTCACGACCCGGAGCTCGCGGTCGAACGGCAGTTGCTCGGCAAGTCTGGACGTCGTGGTGCCGGCGTCCAGGAGGATCGCGCCGTCGTCGGGCAGCTCGGCTACCGCTGCCTTCGCGATCCGCTCCTTCTCAGAGACGAGGCGGTCGGTGCGATCGGCAACGCCAGGCTCGAAGCCGAGCCGCTCGACCGGGACGGCTCCGCCATGCACTCGCCGTAACACCCCGTGCCGTTCCAGGACCTTCAGGTCCCGGCGGACCGTCTCCGCGGTGACGTCCAACGACGACGCCAGGCCGCTCACATCGACGCGGCCTACGGCCCGGACGCGTTCCAGGATCAGCTGTTGCCGCTCCGCTGCGTACATCGATTCCTCCGACCGGCACAGGCGGGAAACGTCTCCAAAACCAACACAACCGGATGTTGATTTAGGTCTGTTTTACGCCAATCTTGCGACCAAGTCAACAGTGTGTTGCGACGACACCAACAAGTCACACACGGAGACCACAGAGTCAGACATGACATAGACAGCGTGTTCCCGGCAACGGACGTGCAGCGGCCACCAGCGGCGGACGGCAGCGGCTCCCACCGGCCCGGCCGAGCTGGACGCCTCTCGCGTGACTCAGGGACTACCCCGTGGCCGAGATCAGGGATGGCTTCCTCACGAAGGTGGATCTTCCGCCCGCGCGAAGGCGATACTGTGTTCGCTATGACGTTCGAAGGCAATGCACCCGACCAGCACGTTGCCGAGCGCAACTCGCTCGGCGGCCGCTCGGGGACATCGCAGCGGATACGACTGATCAGTGCCTTCGCCGTCGTCGTCACCGCTGTGGCCGCCTATTCGTGGCTCACCCGGTCCAGTGACGAGTGGACGACAGCCGTCGAGAACGTCTCCCGGATCGAGGTGGATGTCGCTGCCGGCGAAATCCACCTGATCGGCACCGCCGACGGATCCGTGCAGCTCGACGCCCATACCGACGACGGATTGGTGCGATCGGCCCGCCTTGCGCACGACGTCGACGATGACACGCTACAGATCGAGGGCACCTGCAGCGGCAATCGATTCCTTCCCTCGTTCGGATGCGGGACGCACGTCACGCTCGCGGTGCCCGACGGTGTCACGGTCGTCGCCAGGACCGACGGTGGGTCGATCACGTCGACCGGTGTCGTCGGAAGAGCGGACCTGGAATCGGCCGCCGGCGGGGACGTCATCGTCGAGGGCCATTCCGGAGTTCTTCGCGCACGCTCGACCGCCGGCGACGTCACGGCGACAGGACTCAACTCGGAGGAGGCGTATCTCATCTCGAGTGCCGGGTCCGTGGACGTCGAGGCCGCATCCCCTCCCCGCTCCCTGGACGCGGAGTCCAGCGCCGGCCCGGTGACGGTCGGGCTACCCACCGGGTACTCGTACCATGTCGAAGCCAGCGGCGTCGGCGGTGAGACCACGGTCGGGACAGACACCAACTACTCCTCGGCCTATGAGGTCCGCGCCTTCTCCAGTGCAGGCCCAGTGACCGTGACGGCCGGCTAAGTGGCTGGTGTCGGCCGATCCTGACGGCCGTACGCGTCCGACCCATATCCTCCATCAGCGAACATCAGCCTTGGTTTAGTTGAGCTAGCTGTTGTTTGCTCGTATTTTTGTCATGTCACGCCCACTTGCGCCCGCTCTGCCGGCAGATGACAGGAGACAGCCGATGGAGGATGCCGACATGGTCGCCAACCCCGAGTACGCCGCACTCGTGGAGACGCTCGAGCTCGCGCAACACCACCGGTCGTCGATAGCCAGCGCTCTCGAGCCCGCCTGCATCATCATGGAGCGCGGCGACGCCTGGCGCGGCCCTACCGCCGCCCGGGCGTTCCTCGACGACCTCGCCCAGTGCCATCAAGAGCTGCCAGGGATCGCGGAGCGGCTGGTCGATGACGTACGCGAAGCGCTTGCCGGCACTGCCGAGGACGTGCCGGCCCAGCGGCATGGCATTCACGAGGGGAGCATGCTGTGAGTGACATCTGCAGCGTGAGCGTGGAAGGGCTCGGCAGGCTACTGGCCGCCATGAGGTCCGGTCACCGCTCGCTCTCCTCAGATCTCCAGCCTCTCCACGCCCGGATGCGCGCACACGGCGTGACACTTGCCGCTTTTCGAGACATCGACCGGATCGCATGCTGGGTAGAAGACCAGCTCCCCGCATTGGAACGGCGGCGGAACATGGCGATCGGTCTGATCGGCGACCGGCCGGCGGAGATGTTCGCCGACCTCGCAGGTGGTTCCCGGTTCGGCACACCTGCGGAGGCTGAGACGTACGGACGCGAGCTCGCCGACCGGCTCATCAATGCCTCCACAGTGACCGAAGCACTGTTCGACGAGCTTCTGGAGGAGTTCGAGCGGTATGCGACCGACCCCGACGTGATGGCAGGTTTCTACCTCCGGCTCGGTCCCGGCCGAGCAGAGCTGCTGGCGAACCAGCTGACCAGCACCGGTTCCCCGCGCGGTGCTCGTCACCTCGAAACATTCAGCGTCGGGCTCGGAACCGCGTTGAGTGCGACGGACAGCATGAGCGGGACCGCGGACTACTACACCGATCTGGCAGGGTTCCGCCGCCATTTCACGCAGCCAGTCGACGATCCCCGGAGCGCGTGGAGCCGCATGGCCATCCTCCAGCACGGAGACTTCCCGCCTGGCTGGCTGGCCGAAACCGTCAGCGCAAGCGTGCTACGGCATCTCGCCGACGACGGGAAGCACGCGGGTGCCTACGATCACAGCCTGCATACCGATCAGCTCGGCCTGTCCTCCGACGCTCTGGCGCTCGCGTTCGGCAGCCTGGCCAACAATCCTGCTGCCGCGCGCCTCGCACTCGGCACGCGGTCCGGCCAGCCGGTCTCCGAGTACGTCGATCGGGTGTTCCAGCTCGTCGACGGCCTCGCGGTCGACCCGACGACGGCGTTCGGCCAGGCACTCGCCGCAGGCTCCGGCGCCTTGGACGAGCCTCCGGACACCGGCCGCCATGCCTCTTCCTTCGCATTCGACGCCATCGTCGCGCTCGGCAGGCACGAATGGCCACCCATTCAGATGGGCGAGCCCATGGGGCGGATCGCCGCCGCCTATGCCGAGGAGATACTCGTCGGCTCCTACGAGCACGCTCCCGGTCACGTCTCGTCGATGGATGCTCCGGCCGGATTCGGCACGCCGCCTGGTACCGATCCACGGTTCTTTCTCAGCTCAGAGGACGTGTACCGGTTCCTCCACGGTTTCGCCCTCAACGACACCGACTCGGCAGCCTTCGACGACGCCGTCCAGAGCCTCTATCGGGCGCTGCCGCCCCTCGCGCTCGAAGCGGACATGGCCGAGTCGACGACTGAGCAAGACCACTTCGAACAGGTGCTACGCATGTTCGGCGCACTGTCCGGCTTGCAGCATGAAGCACGACTGGACGTGCGCGGCCGAGCGTTCGGTGAACGGCACGCGGCGCGAGAGGCGCTCGCATCGGGTTGGGCCGCGCTCGGGCTGCTGCCGCTCGAGGCCACCCGCATCATCGACACCGGTTGGAGACTCATCCAGTTCGGCGCAGCCGGAAAGCTCAATGCGTCGGATCCGGATCCACGCGACGAACTCGAGGCAGCACACCGGCAAGCTGCGACTCTTCAGCGTTGCCTGGTCGCTATCACCATGGTCCGGAACGGGTATCCGTACACCGAGGAGCTTCCGCCCGAACTGCTCGACGAGCGCGGCCAGCTCCTCGGCACCGTCGAGATCTCAACGGATCTGAGTGAGGGTGGCCTCGCCGAACAGCTCATCGACTGGGCACATGACAATGTCGACCGGCACCCCGAGCACACGGGTGTGCGCTCGTTCGACAACAAGTTCGGCGCCGGCTGGGATGCGATCGGGAACGGCCGCAACGATGCATCGACCCAGGTCGTCGACCGCACCGGATGGTAGACATATGCGTGTGACGAAACATCGTCGGCACCTATGCCTCCTCCCCGCGGCGATCGTGGCCTTGACGCTCGGCCTGTGTTCATGTGCCGACGGTGACTCCGTCGAACTCGATGAGCTGGGAGAACACGTCGCACACGACGGTGCCACCGTCGTCGGACAGTTCAAGGACAATGAGTCGAGGATGGGCACGGTGCGCGCCGAGCGTCTCGTCGCCGACGCGAGCGAGGACGAGAGGTGCCACGACGGTTCCCGCCGGGTGTGGCGCACCGACATCTCGCTCGACTGGCCTGGTGATCCCGCGGACCTGTCCCAGGTCGATTCTCTCTTCGACGGCACGACCGACTTCGTCGCCGGTCGCTTCAGGGAGATGGGCTACACCGCTGCTTACCAGCACTTCGGTGACTCGGACACGCCCCGCTGGGGCGTCTACCAGCGGAGGATCGCCGACGATGACAGTTCAGACACCGACGTCGAGTTCCGGGTCACCTTCCAGCTGGCCCCAGAGCAGAACGACGACCAGACGATCACCGTGGAGGTCGACATCATCGGCTCCACGCCGTGCGTTGAGAGCTGAGCCGAACCGCTTTCCTACACGGCGTGGTCAGGCGCATCATAGGAATACGGGATCACCTCGTGTCCTCTTGGAGGTGGGGATCATGAGTTCGTCGACTCCCAACATTGAGCAACACCCAGACGTCGCCACGATGCGGCGCAGGTACGACCAGATCGCCGAGACTCCGGTAGCACAGTCCGCGGACGGTCTTGTGTTCCTGGCCGGAATCTTCATGGCGCTGTCCCCATGGGTGGTCGGTTTCAACACCGAGCACACCACCATGACCGCGAACAACCTGATCACGGGAATCGCGATCGCCGTCATGGCGGTCGGGTTCGCGACTGTCTACGGTCACCTGCACGGGATCGCATGGGTCGCGCCCATCCTCGGTGTGTGGGTCATCGTCTCGCCATGGCTGGTCAATGGCGATACCCCTCGCGGGGAGATCATCGCCAGCAACGTCATCACCGGTGCGATCGTCGTGCTGTGTGCACTGGCGATGATGTCCACCGGCATTCGCAAGGCACGCTCGTAACACCCCTATCAGGAGCGGCGGCGTCAACCGATCCCGTACGCCGCCGCTCCCTCAGGTCATGCTCAAATCCATGTCAAATCTGTGGTGTCCTTGATCAACCTCGCCGCGACCTCAGATACGCTCGCGGTTTAGCGTGGTCAGTCTCATTGCGATGGACCCGGAGGCCACCGAATGTGTCGGCTGAGAGTCCCCGGCTCAGCGAGAACGCGGCTGGTGGCCGAACCGCACAGGCTTGAAGGACGAGGCGTGCACACCGGGATCCACGCTGCGCTGAGAGTCCGCAATGGCTTCCTCACGTCTTTCGATGACCGGCTCTTGCTCACCGGCTTCGACCATCCGACGTAGCAGGCGCTCGCGCAGCTCATCGGCGATCTTGCGGTGCGACGGCAGCCCGACCAGATTGTCCAGCTCGTACGGGTCGTGCGCGAGGTCGTACAGCTCAGCCTCCAGGTAACGGTCCGCGCCCGCTTCATGCCAGGCATCGGCGTCCGGCGCGCTCACGTAGTACTTCCACCGCGACGTCCGAATCGCGCGTCCCACCTCGGACTCGCTCACCTGGATGAAGACCTCTTCCGGCCAGCCGTCGGCGTCGCCGGCGCCCGGCTGGTGGAGCAGCGGCAGCATGGAGCGGCCCTGCATCTCCGGCGGGACATCCAGTCCGGCGGCGTCCAGCAACGTCGGCGGCAGGTCGATGGTGCTCACCGGCCGGTCGATCCGCCCACCGCCGTCGAAGCCCGGGCCACACAGCGCCATCGGCACCCGGACCGAGCCGTCGTGGCAGGACCGCTTGTACTCGCTGTTGCGGGTCTTGAAGTGGCACCCATGGTCGGAGGTGAACGCGACGATCGTGTTCTCCAGCAGGTCGAGGCTGCGCAGCGCGTCCAGCAGCCTGCCCAAGCCCTCATCGACCCGTCGTACCTGGCCGAAGTACCCGCCGATATGCCGGTGCACAGTCGAGTCCTCGGCGGCCAGCGCCGCCAGGTCCGGTGGTAGCCAGCGTCCCTGGTAACGCTCCTCGTAGCCGATCGGCGCCGGGTAGGAGTCCACCTCGTTCTGGTGGTGCGGTTCGATGAGGGAGCAGAACAGGTAGAACGGTTGCCGTACGCTCTCCGCGCCACCGGGCGGGTTCGCGTGGTCCGCAACGAACCGGATGGCGGCGTCGAACAGCGCGTCCGAGCGGTACCCTGGCAGCATCACCGGATCATCGTCGTCGTCGAAGACGACGGTGCGGTACGCGTCCGAGGTGAACTCCAAGATGTTGGCGCCGAGCCAAGACGTGTACCCGCCCCGTTGCTCCGGCGGCACCGGCTCGGTGTCCGCCAGGTGCCACTTGCCGATGTAGCCGGTCGCGTAGCCTGCGGCGCCGAAGTGGTCGGCCAGGGTCCGGCAGTTCTCCGGCAGCGGGATCCCATTGCGGAAGCAGCCGGTCGTCGTCGGGCACTGGCCGGTTTGAATGGCCGCCCGAGCCGGTCCGCAGACCGGTTGCGGGGTGAACGCCTGCGCCGCGTGCGTGCCGGACCGTGCCATCTCGTCGAACGTCGGCGTCAGGCCGAGCGGGTTGCCGTGGACACCCGTGCTGTCCCAGCGCTGCTGGTCGGTGAAGACGACAATGACGTTCGGCCGTTCGGCCGTGCTGCTGAACATGCGACTCCTTCTACTTGATCCCACTCAACGTGATGCCGCGAACGAAGTACCGCTGGGTCAGGAGGAAGAGCACAGCGGTCGGCAGGAACAGGATCACCGAACCGGCCGCGGTGAGGTGCCACAGTGTGAAGTACTCCTGGTTGAACAGGGTCAGACCCACCGGGATGGTGCGCATCTCCTCCGTTGTCGTGGCCACCAGCGGCCACAGGAATTCGTTCCACTGGAAGACGAAGGTGAACAGCCCCAGCACCGCCATCGCCGGCTTCACCTGCGGCAGGATGACCTTCCAATAGATCCGCAGCTCCGACGCGCCGTCGATCCGCGCCGCCTGGATCAGGTCGTCCGGGATCGGCTGGATGAACTGCCGCATGAGGAAGATGCCGAACGCGTCCATGAGGAACGGCGCGATCAGGCCCTGGTGCGTGTTGATCCACCCCATGTTCGACATCATCGTGTAAAGCGGGATCATCCGCACGAACAGCGGCACCATCAGCGTGGCCAGCAGGAACAGGAAGATCGTGTTCTTGAGCGGGAACTGGTACTTCGCGAACACGTAGCCGACGAGTGGGTCGAAGACGAGGTGCGCAATCGTGATGCCACCGGCCACGATCAAGCTGTTCAAGATGAAGTTGCCGAACGGCGCCCGTTTGAACAGTTCCTGGAAGTTCCCAAACTGCATGGACTCCGGCCAGAGCACCGGGTCGGCGGACAGCGTCTCGGCCTCAGTCTGCAAGGCCAGCGAGAGCATGTAGATCAGAGGCAGCACCGTGACCGCACCGGCGATGACGAGCAACAGGTAGCTGACGATGCGGCTCGCCGGGGACATCCGTTGGAGCATCAGTACTGCACCTCCCCACGGCGTCCGATGCGCAACTGGACCACGGTGAACGCGATGATCACCAGCAGCAGCAGGAAGGACAGCGCGGACGCGTAGCCGAAGTCACGTGCAGAGAACGCGACGTTGAAGACGTGGAAGATGTAAAGGTCGGTCCTATCGGCCGGTCCACCACCGGTGATGATGTAGGCCTGCGCGAACGCCTGTAGCCCGCTGATCACCGACATCACCGAGACGAAGAGCGTCGTCGGCGCCAGCAGCGGCAGCGTGATGCGCCAGAACCGCTGCCGCCCGTTGGCGCCGTCGATGGTGGCGGCCTCGTGGTACACGTCCGGAATGCCCTGCAGTCCGGCCAGGAACAGCACCATTGTGTAGCCGACGTTCATCCAGAGCGTGACACCGATGATCGTGGCCAGCGGGTTCGTGTTGAGCCAGGCCTGCGTTGGGAGGCCCGCGCTGTCCAGCACACGGTTCAGGATGCCCAGCTGCGGGTCGAGGATGTTGCGCCACAGCAGGCCGACGATCGCCACCGAGGTGAGGTACGGCACCAGGAGCGCGGCGCGGAAGACGACCCGCCCATGTAGCGGCTTGTCCACCAGCAGCGCCAGCGCGAGCCCGATGACGATGGCGCCGATCGTCGTCCCGGCCCCGAAGATCAACGTGATGACGAACGAGTTGTGGACCGCCTGGTCGGAGAGGACACGCGTGAAGTTGTCCAAGCCGGTGAACGTGTCCGCCCGCGGCCCAGTTCGGAACGAGTTCGCGATGATGTTGACGATCGGGGTGTAGTACATCAGCCCGAAGAAGGCGAACGCGGGCAGCAGGAACAGGTAGGCGGTCAACGCGTACCTGCGGGACATCGACATACGACGGCGCGGCGTACCCGACGCCTTCAGTGAGCGCCGGCCGATCTGACCAGCAGCTGCTGAGGCGTCGGGACCGGTGACGGCGCTCCCGCCGTGGATTTCAGGTCGGCCCATCGCTCAGCCCGCCAGCACTCTCTCTCCCTCGGAAATGAACGTCTCCATCGCGTCCTCCGCTGGGGTGTTGTTCATGACCACGTCCTGGTAGAGGGTGCCGAACAGCTCGTTGATCTCGCCGCTCTTGCCGGTCAAGCGCAGACCCTCCTGGTAGTCGGCCGAGTATGGGAAGGCATCGGCGAACACGGCGTACCGCTCGTTGCCCTGTACCTCCGAGGACTCCGCCCACGACTTCCGCGGCATCAGCATGCCGGTCTCTTCGGTGGCCTTCTCCTCCACCTCCAGCGCGGTGAGCCGCTTGATGAGGTCCCACGCGAGATCCGGATGCGGGGAGTTAGTGGGAATGAACATGCTGGTGCCGGCCTGTACGGCTGCCTGCTTCTCCTTGCGCAGCGCGGGTGCGATACCAAGCTCCAGGTCGGGACTGGTCTCCTCGATCGGCAGCAGGTCCCACGGGCCGGTCAGGATCATCGCCGCCCGCTCCGCCGAGAGCAGCTTCTGCGGCCCGGAGTAGTCTGTGCCGGTCGTCGGGACTGGGGCCACCTTGTGCTTGTGCACCAGGTCGGCCTGGAACTGCAGGGCCTCGATAGCCGCGTCGCGCGGGGTCATCAGCTCCTCGGTCTCCGGGTCGTAGTAGCGGACGCCGTTCTGCAGCATCCACGACCACGCATAGCTATGGTCCTGGTTGAGCGCGATGCCGTACACTCCGTCACCGGTCAACTCCTTCGCCACCTCCAGCAGGTCATCCCAGGTCTGCGGCGGCTGCACCCCTGCTGCGTCGAACATCGCTTTGTTGTAGAACGGCAGGACGGCGGTCAGGTGCAGCTGGATGCCATACGTCTCGCCCTGGTAGGAGACCCGTTCGAGAGTGGTCGGCTGCCAGTCGTCCGGATAGCCCATCCCGGCGCCGTCCTGATCGATGTACTTCTGCAGCGACATCGCCTCGCCGCTGATGGCGAACTCCTGCGCCCACCCAGCGTCTTCCACCAGGTCCGGAGCGTTGCCGGAGGCGAAGTCGGAGAGCAGCCGGGTACGCAGGTCGTCCCACTGATACTTCTGGAAGTTCACGGTGACGCCGTGCTCCTCCTCGAACTCCGCCAACACGTCCTCGTATGCCTGGTACGCGTGACCGGCGTTCCAGTAGACGGTGAGGGTGTCGCCGGCGCTGTCGCCGCCGGACCCGCTGTCGGAATCGACGGCGTCGTCCTCGGGGGCGCCCGCACCGCATCCGGCGGCGAACGAGCCGGTCACGCCTGCGACGGCTCCGGCTCCGGTCCAACGGAGAAGCTGGCGGCGACTCAGTCGTCGGTTAGCCATGGTGGTTCTCCTTTCGCGACGTTGCGAAGGCACGGGTCAGGCTGACCCGCGCGGGACAAAGACCCACGGGTTGGTGATCTCGCGTTCGGGCGGCGGTTCCTTCGTTAGGACGCGCTCGAAGAGCAACCTGGAGACCTCGGTGAAGTCCTCGGTCGTGGGCGGACCGACGGTGCTCAGAGGTGGCCGCGTGATCTCGGTCTCCGGTAGGTTCCCGCAGCCGACCACCGCGACGTCGTCGGGAATGGTGAGTCCAGCGTCGCGCGCCGCCCAGACCGCACTGATCGCCGACCGTGCGGACGCCGCGAAGATGGCGTCCGGCCGATCCGGACGCCGGAGTAGATCGGCGGCGGCCCGATAGCCTGCGACGCGGTCGTCCGCGCCCTCGACGATGAGGCTTTCATCCGTCTCGAGGCCGTGCCGTTGCAATGCGGCAAGATAGGCGCCGATGCGCTCGGACTTGGCACGCGCATCGAGGTCGTTGACCTCTTCGTGGTGTCCGAGGAACGCGATCCGCCGGTGGCCGGTGGTCAACAGGTGATCCATGGCGTCGCCGCACGCATCCCGTTCGGGGGCCCGCACGACGTCGAACCCGATCGGCCGCACGACGTTGTCCATCGCGACCAGCGGCAGGCCGCCGCGGGCGAGCTCCACGAGGTCCTCCTCGCGGAATCGCGTCACGTTCGACGGGGCGATCACCGCGCCGTCCGCGATCCGCTGATGCAGCAGATCGATGGTCTTGGCAGCGCGCTCGGCCGAGCCGACCACCATGGTGATCAACCCATAGCCGGCCTCGTCCGCCGCGGCGTGCAGATCCCGGGCGAGCTGATCGATCACCGGGACACCGATAGAGTCCACCACCAGGCAGACTTGCTCGGTCTTCTGCCGGCGCAAGCTCTGAGCCGAGCGGTTCGGTGAGTAGCCGAGCTGGCGGGCTGCGGACAGGACCCGCTCCCTGGTCGTCGACGGTATCCGGTCGCCCATGCGGCCGTTCATCACGTACGACACCGTCGCCACCGATACACCGGCGAGAGCGGCGACATCCCGCGAGGTCCAACGACGCCCAGACATGCTTAAACGTTTATACACATAGGGCAATGTGTCAAGAGTCACCTACAAAGTAGCTGGTCAACGACCTAGATGTTGATCATCACAAGATGGTTAAACGATGTTCGTGCGAACCTTACGATGCTTCAGAGCGGCTGCCCGCATGAGGATCCGATCCCCTCGAACCTTTCGAGCAGGAGCCCGCCGACGACGGCGACGCTCCGCTGGAGATCCGCGCCACCTTCCAGCTCGCATCCGAGCAGCCCGCCGACGCGATGGTCATCGACATCATCGGCTCGACTCCCTGCGCGGAAAGCTCAACGTGACCGAGGCCCCGACGCCACGTTGTCCGTTGATCTCCATAGAACCGTCGTGTGCCTGAACCACCTCGTCGACAAGGGCGAGGCCCAGGCCGAGCCGGTGCCCCACGGACGACGAGTCCGACCCACGCCGGAAGCGCTGCGTCAGCTCGGCGGCGACCTCGGGGTCGAAGCCCTCGCCGTCGTCCAGCACGCCGACCCGTACGGTCTCGGTCGTCCCGTTCAACTGGATCGTCACCGTGCCGCCGGAAGCGACATGCCGGAGCGAGTTGTCCACCAGGGCGGCCACCGCCCGGCGGAGCGCGCTCGGCGCCCCGGTGACCAGGTGTTGCAAGGCTGGATCCACGTCAAGGACGAGGTCCACGTCGGCCTCCTCGGCCGTGTCCGCGAACGAGCTCTTGATATCGGTCGCCACCTGGCCCAGGTCGACCGGCTGTCCGGCGTCCGGGCGGTGCTGCATCTCCGCGGAGAGCAACAGGTCGCTGACGATGTCGGAGAGTACCCGTGCGTCGTCCACGAGCTGCTCGAGCTCACCCCGCTGGCGCTCGTCGGTGGCCGGGCCGCGTTGCAGCAGCTGCGCTCGCGTATGCAGGATCGCCAGCGGAGTGCGCAGCTCATGACTGGCGTCCGCGACGAATCGACGTTGCGAGGTGAGCGCCCGTCCCAGCGGGCGCACCGCCCTGCGGCCCACCAGCCAGCCCACTCCCGCGGCGCCGAGTACTCCGATCCCACCGGCCAGGATGGACAGCCGGGCCAGCCGCTCGCTCTCTTCCTGCTGCTCGACCAGGCTTAATGCGGCAACCGAACGCAGCCCGTCGTCTTCCGCGACGTACCCGAGGAACGGCTCGTCGCAGAGGCGGAGCTCGGAGACGCCGGTCGGCAGCGGGTCGGCCCAGCTCTCCATCCATCCGTCGGTGGACTGCTCGGGGCAGTCGTCCTCGCCGGGCAGGCCATCCACGTCGATATGAGAGGTGCCCATGGTCGCCTGGTTCTCCGGCTGACGCATCTTCCCCAGCAGCCTCTCGGCGTTCTCCTCCGCCTTGTACTCGACGGAGTCGCGGCGTTCCTGCTGGCTGATGGAATACACCAGAACGATGACGACGGCGACCACGAGCGCGGCGGCGATGCCGGTCTGCGCGGCCACCACCGCCGACGCGCGCCGGAGCATCCGGCGATCGGCACGGGTCGGCTCCGGGTCGTTCTTCGGTGTACCGTTCCCGTTCACGCGCTTCCCATCCGATAACCGAGACCGTGCACGGTCTGTATCACGTCACGGCCGAGCTTACGGCGAAGGTAGTACACGTAGGTCTCCACCACACCCGTGTTGTCGGCCGCGTCGAATACCCGTCCACGCAGCTCATCACGGGTGAAAACCCGGCTCGGGTTCGCGGCCAGGATATACAGCAGGTCACATTCGCGGCCGGACAGTTCGATCGGGGGATCGACCGCGCTGAAGACCCTCCGGTTCACCATGTCGAGCTGGCGGTCGCCGAGATTCAGCCGGTCCGAGTGGTCGGTGTGGCGACGTTGAAGGGCACGGAGCCGGGCCAGGAGCTCGTCGATCTCGAACGGCTTGACGACGTAGTCCTCAGCTCCCGCGTCGAGGCCCTCCACACGGTCCGCAGTGGTGCCACGGGCGGTCAGAACCAGGATCGGCGTCACCTGACCCTGCGCACGCAGCCGGCGGATCAGGTCCACGCCTTCCACCGCCGGCAGACCGCGGTCGATGATCATCACCGAGTACTCGCCGGTCAGAGCCCGGTGCAGACCGGTGTGACCGTCCCGAGCCAGATCCACCCGGTATCCCTCATCGGAGAGGAGCAGGACCAGCAACTCGGAGAGCTTCGTGTCGTCCTCGACGAGCAGCAACGACGGGTGGGCCGCCCGCTCGCCGTCGTCGCTCGATTCCCGTCTGGCCATGCACCGATCGTCGCACGTCCGCTCTGAGCTTCTTCTGAGATTCCCGGCGAACGATGGACGACAACCGGCCAAGCCGGTACCGGAAACAGCCGCACCGATGAGCAGAGGAGAACCGCCGATGAATGGCGAACACCCGGTCGAGGTGGTGCGTGCGAATGAGCACGAGCTGGATATGACGGCGTTCCTGCACGTCACGGAACTTCCGCACGGCCTGTTCCCGCGACTCGGGCGGGGCTTCGTGCGACGCTGGCACCGGGCCCACCTGCGCTCGGATTACGGCACCGTCCTGGTCGCGCGACGCGGCGGTGTCGTCGTCGGATTCCTGGTGGGAACGGTCGACCGCCGCGCGAATGTCGCGTGGATCATCCGTCGGCACCGAACCGAGCTGGTAGCCGCAGGGCTGCGTGCTCTCGCCGCCCGGCCGGTACTCGCTTGGCCGTTCCTGCGGACCCGGGGGCTTCGTTACGCTCGCCGGATCATGCGACCGGGGGCGAGCGGTACCTCGCAGGCCACGGACTATAGCCAGGCTGTGCCGAGCAACACAGGTCCCGACGAGCCGAACGCGCTGGACGGGCCGGGGTCGCCCGCTCCGCTGGCTGTGCTGGAAGCCGTCGTCGTCGACTTCCCAGAGCGCGGCAACGGAATCGGCAGCGCGCTCGTCGACGCCTTCCTGGCCGAGGTCGTGGCGGCGGACGCCAACCGGGTCGAGCTCGTCACCAAGGCGGACGCCCGGGGGGCCGCCGGGTTCTACGAACGCAGCGGCTGGTCCCGCGTCGGAGAGCATGTCGACCGGGACGGCGACGAGGTCCTGACCTTCCGGTTCGACCCGCAGACCATCGGAGCGCGGTGAGCCGGAACGACCGCAGCACATCCCACAACGTCAGCCGCCGGACGTTTCTGGTCGCCGGCGGCGCCCTGTTCGTAGGAGCGTGCAGTTCGTCCGAGCGACGTTCAACATCCGACCCTGCAGCCTCCCCGACCGGCGAGGACCGGGCACCGTCCCGGTTTCCAGGCACGGCGGAGGATGAGGTACCGGCGGTGATCGAAGCGACCGTCCACCCATCGGAAACAGTGGTCCTGCCCGACACGCA
>NZ_ML142873.1:23122-24597 GCF_004138495.1 Phytoactinopolyspora endophytica | reverse complement strand
CGCCCCACCAGCAACGAGATCGAGCCGGTGGTCAAGCGTGCGGCGACGAGAGTGATCGAAGCGCTGGGTACCGCCACGCAGGATGGCGGTGCGGCGGACCGGCTGCGTGACGCAGGAGTGAGCCCGGACCTTGCCGACCAGGCCGGTGCGCTGGTTCCGCCCGCCGCGCCGGCCGTCGTCGAGGTGGTCTACCCGCAGTACGGCGGCCTGACCACCGACCGGGCAAGCGTCATGGCCGTCGTCCAGCAGACATGGGTCTCGGGCGCCAGTACGAACAGCCGCACGGTGACCGCCGATGTCCGGCTGCGCAGGTCCGGTGGCGCGTGGTCGGTGACCGGCCTGCTGGTCGCGGAGCCGACGGAAGTCCCCTCGCAGACGCTCACCGGCACTGCCGGCGAGCTGGCGGGCCTCGCCGGGGTGGAGTTACCGGACGCGGCGCTGGCGGACCTGGCCGGCGACGAGGTCGATGACCTGGTGCCGGACCTGCTGATACAGCTCGCCTCCAGCTTCAGCTTCTCCGTGAGTGTCTTCCGCACCGGACACCCGAAGCGGGTGTTCGGATCGAACCGGACGAGCAATCACGACCGGGGCCGCGCCGTCGATATCTGGGCCATCGACGGCCGGCCGGTGGTGACGATGGCGACCGACGACCCGACCCTGCTCTCCTTCTTGGAGGCCGCACGTGACCTGGGCAGCGACGAGATCGGCGCACCCATCGATCCCGACGGTCCGGGTGGCGTGCATTTCACCGACGATGTTCACCGCGATCACGTGCACATCGGCTTCGAGCCCTGAGACGTCAGTCCTGACCGTGGCGTTGCGCCATCATGCCGTGCGGCGACAGCCGAAGGTGGATACGCTGGCCGATCCGCCGCAGTTGTTCCACCTCTTCCTCGGACAGCACGTCGAAGACCATTTCCCGCACGGCCTCCACATGCCCGGGAGCGCTCTCGACCACCTTGTCCCAGCCTTCGCCGGTGAGGATGGCATTGGTGTACCTGCCGTCCTCCGGCCGCGGCTCGCGGCGGACCCAGCCGCGCCGCTCCAACCGTTTCACCACGTGCGACAGTCGGGACAACGAGCCGTTCGCGAGATCGGCGAGCTCACTCATGCATCGGGTGCGCTGCGGAGCCTCGGACAGCGCGGACATCACCGCATACTCGAAGTGGCTGATGCCCGAGTCCCGCTGTAGCTGCGCATCGAGCGATGCGGGCAGCAGGATCAGCACGCCTACCAAGGCCCTCCAGGCGTCCTGCTCATCCGGGCTCAACCATCTGGGCCCTGATTCTTCCGCGGGAACGGTGCGTTCGGTGCTCGTCACGAGTCAAGTCTACTTAGCTTGACACTTCAAGTGACATCGTCGACGTTCAACCGCACAGCTAGTCGGGGTAAACTACGCTAGGGCGAATTCGCCGTTCGTCGATGAGGATCTGACGAGCCCGCTCCCGGATGGCCGGATCGCGGCGCATCGCGGC
>NZ_ML142873.1:16506-23067 GCF_004138495.1 Phytoactinopolyspora endophytica | reverse complement strand
CGAATGCCTCGGGCGTCACCCCAGCCAGCTCGCGGAGTGCGGGGGACTCCGCGAGCACTGTCCGGATCACCTCGGGTTGCGGACGGGTCCGCATCGGCCCGCCGGTCGTTTCGGCCAGACATCCGTGCCGGCTGACGTAGATCTCGCACGGCCGGCCGGCCAGCGTTTCCGCCTCCAAGAGCTGAGGGAACCGGTCGACAGGAAGCGGGCTGCGGTCATAGTTGGGCTCGGTCGAATCCATGACCGGCAGCTGATGCGCGTCCAGCCAGACGACGGCCAGAGTCGGCCGCTCCCCCGGCGCAGCGACGGGCGTCGCCGGCAGGTAACCGGCCCGGCTGACATGTGCCGACACCCCGGCCGCCAGGTCGTCCACCGTGACCAGCGTGATCGGGACGACGAGGTGGCCGCTGACGCCGGCGAGCTTGCGCCACAGCTGCGCGGGTGAAGCATTCGAGCCGACCGCGATCACCGGACACCGCTCGTCGAGCCCGGCAACGCCCAGGCGTCGAAGGCTCGGCCGCACGTCCGCCGCACGCAACTCCCGGTACCGGTCACCAATGAGCACCCCCGGCGCTCGCGCCGCCTTGCCCGGGTACGCGAGCGGCTCGGTGTACAGGTCTGGCTCGGCACCGAGATCGATCTCGGCGTTCTGATCCGACATGGACGCCATCCTCGTACGCTAGCGGTCACCCGCGGTCAGCTCGGCGGCTGCCGACCGCACCTGTGTCACGACCCGGCCGACGTCGAGATGCTGGATCGCGCCACCTCGCTTGACGACACGCCCGCCGACGAGCACGGTATCGACGGCGGCGGTGTCCGCGGCGAGCACGACCGCGGCGATCGGATCGTGCGCGGCGGCCATTCCCGGCACGTCGGTGCGCAACAGCATGACGTCGGCCTGCATTCCCGGACGGAGCGACCCGACGGTGTCACCGAGACCGGCCGCGACGGCGCCATCCAGGGTGGCCATCCGAAACACGTCCTTCACCGTGACGGACGATCCACCCACCCGCGCGAAGGCGTAGGCCGTGCGCATGAGGCTGAACATGTCCCCCGGCCCGTTCGTGACCGCGTCGGCGCCGAGCCCGGCCGGCACTCCCGCGGAGAGCGCCTGCTCGGTCACCGGATATCCCTGGCTCATGCCTCCCTCGATGGTGGGGCACACTGACAGGCCGCCGCCGCTCTCCCCGATCTGCTTGAACCCTTCATCAGGCAAGCCGATCGCGTGCACGTACAACGCGCCCGGGTCGAGCAGATCAAGACGCTGGAACGCCTCGATCGAGGAGCCAAGGTGGACCATGGCGCGCAGGCCCAGCTCGCGGGCGACCTGCCAATCGTTGCGGGCCCGTTCCTCGCCGCCGTGATCGGGCGCGAGGCAGGCGAGCGCGATGGTCAGCAGGTCCGACTCGTGCGTGTTCTTGATGTCGCGGAGCGGTCCGGCCTGGTCGAGATCACCACGCCCGTCGACGCCGAACACCGCACGGATGCCCGCCTCCCGCAGTCCGTTCAGGGCGGCGTCAGCGAGCTCGGCCGTCAGACGCGGCCTCGTGAAGTCCACGACGGTCGTGATGCCGGCATCCAGGCATTCCAGGGCCCCGGCGAGCTCGGCCGCGTGCATGTGCTCGGTGGTGTAGCGCGGACCGAGCACGCCCAGCACCCGGGCGAAGTAGTCCTCCATCGATCCGTCCGCGAGCACGACGCGCAGTGCCGCCTGCCACATGTGGCGATGGGTGTCGACGAAGCCCGGCAGCACGATCCGGTCGGTGGCGTCGATGATCTCCGTACCAGGTGGCGCCGCCAGCGCAGGGCCGGTGGCGGCGATAGTGCCGTCGTCGTCAATCAGGATGTCGTTACCGGGACGTGCATGCGGTTCGGGTTCAGTGTCGATGATGTGACCGTTGCGGATGAGGATCATGGAAGTACCTTAACTGAAAGCTTTTTCGAAAGCTATATAGGTGGCAAAGTAGACTTCGCCCATGCATCAAGACGAGGTCGACAGGCTCATCGCCGCCATCCCGGATGACCTCACCGACGCAGAGTTGCTCGCCGTCGAGCTCTCCAAACGCATCGGCTTCCTCAACCGCCTGTTCCTGGACGCCACCCAGTCCACGCTCGAAGAGCTGGACCTGACGTACGCCGAGTTCGAGGTACTGGTGGTGCTCCGCCGCGCCGGCGAGCCCTACCGACGCAAGCCACGAGACCTCACCCGAGAGCTCCTGCTCACCAGTGGCGGCATCAGCAACGTCTTACACCGTCTCGAACGTGCAGGGCTCATCCAGCGCACCCCTGACCCGGCCGACGCGCGGGGAAAGCAGGTCCAGCTGACAGCGGCCGGCCTGGCCAAGGCGCGGGATGCAGTACTGCTCGCGACGCAGGCCCAGTCGGCCGCCGTGGCGTCAGTACCCGAGCACACAGCGCGAGCTGCCGCCGACGCCTTGCGCGACGTCGCCCTCGCACTCCAGCACCGCCACCACTAGCAACCACCACGCAAGATCATGTTCCGTCTATAGCCCTCATAGGGGCCTCAAACGGAACATGATCAAGAGCGTGCCGATCCGCGCGCGAGGCCTGCGCGGTACGCCGACTCGATCTCGGCGAGCAGCCGCACTGGCTCACTCCGAATTCTCGAAGGCGCGACCGGAAGCACCGTCCAGCCGAGTTCCGCATAGCGAGCCCGCCGGCGCTCCGTCCGCGCGGGCGCATCACCGAAACCGTGAAAGGCACGCGAGTCCACTTCGACTACCAACCGAGCGTCTGGCCAGCATGCGTCGGGGTAGATGTCCCTCGCCCCAGGTAACACCCGATTCCAGCGCGGCTCCGGAAGAACCGGGCTCGCATCGACCAACTCACGCAACTCGCACTCGGGTGCCGAACGGCAACCCGCACGCAGGTCTGCCATCACGGCTTGCGCGACGGCCGTATCGTTGCGCGACGTAGCACCAAGCTCAGCCGCAAGCTGGTCGACCGTGCATTTCCCACGCTGCACCACCTCGCACATCAGCGCCCGAGTATTGCGCAACGCCCCTGCGTAATGCGGCATGCCTCCCCAGCACTGAGGACAACCGTCGTCGTGTTCGCACGATGCCCGCCACGCCGCCGGCAGCCACCGCGGCTTGGTCACTGTGTCGATCACCGCACGCGCCGGGCGCACCATCAGAATGACGCCGGGCCGCGCGTCGCCGGCGAGCTCATCGATGGGCTCATATGCCATTCCGATCAAGCGCCCAACGTCGCCAGCCGAGCTTCGGTCGGTCCATTCGGCATATCCCTCGAAGTCCTCAGCCCGCCGCGTCAGAGCGATGAACTCCGCTGGACGACGGCGGCAGGAGCGGGGTACCTGCACAACGATGGCGTCGCCCTTGGACGGCCCATACTTCAACCCCGCCATCCAGCACGCCCAGCTGCATGTGACCCGCGCATCGGGCCCGGCATGCAGGGTCGCCACGCGCAAGAGATGAAGATCGCCGAGCGGACCCGTGAAGGCTGCGTAAACGCCGCGCACGATCCGTTGCCACGGGCCGCCCTTCCTCAGGGCATATCTCAGCGCCTTGACGGACATGCCCGCAGCAAGCGCCTGCTCACGAGTGATAATGCCGTCCTGCCGCCACAGAACGCTAGACAGTCGATCATGGACCATGACGCAGCATCATGCCCGGCCACGCACGATCAATCCAGGGCACTCTCCATACACGCCGCAGGTCTTGCGCGAGGTTGCGCCACAGCATCTCGACGCGTCAAGATCATGTTCCGTTTAGAGCCCTTATAGGGGCCTCAAACGGAACATGATCAAGAACGCTGGCGGCCGCACACCCAGACAACCGGCTTCGGCTTGGCAGAACAACGACCGGGTCGCCTATCCTGTTAATTGAAGCTTCAACTGTTTGTCCATGAGACCCCAGGCGTTCTCGAAGGAGGAACCGGCATGCACACGCCACTCGACCCCGCGGTGCCCGGTGGCGCGTTCGACGAGTTCGTCGTCGATGCCGCTCCGGTCAGCCGCGAACAGCACCTCTGGACACCCGACGACGGCGCCCTCCCCGCGCTCTATGTCAGCCATGGCGCGCCACCGCTGTTCGACGACGGACCGTGGATCCGTGAGCTCTTCGCGTGGTCGCAGACGCTCCCGAAACCACGCGGCATCCTGATCGTCAGCGCACACTGGGAGTCCGCACCGCTGTCGCTCTCCGCGGCCGCGGCCCACACGCCGCTTGTGTATGACTTCGGCGGGTTCCATCCTCGCTACTACGAGATGATCTATCCCACCCCCGACGCCCGCGCCCTCGCCCAGCGCGTCTGCGCACTCATGCCCGACGACGAGCCCATCCACGAACACGGCAGCCGCGGCCTCGACCACGGCGCGTGGGTGCCCCTGAAGGTCATGTACCCGCTGGCGGACGTGCCGGTGCTGCAGATGAGCATGCCGACGCACGACCCCGACAAGCTTCTCGATCTGGGCCGGCGTCTGCGGCCGTTGCGCGAGGAAGGCGTGCTCGTCGTCGGATCGGGTTTCATGACGCACGGTCTTGCGTTCATGACCCGCGAGATGGCGATGCACAACGAGGCACCCTCATGGTCATCGGACTTCGACGCGTGGGCGTCCGACGCTCTCTCCCGTGGTGACGTCGACACACTCGCGTCGTATCGGGACACAGCGCCCGGCATGCCGTACGCGCACCCTACGGTCGACCACTACATACCCCTGTTCATCACCCTCGGAGCAGCGACGGATCCGGGGCAGCCCCCAGAGACGACGATCGAGGGCTACATGATGGGGTTGTCGAAGCGTTCCTTCCAAGTCGCCTGACCTGAGTCGCGCAACCGGGCTTGGTCACCCGACGTCCGCGCATGGTGTGCAGCTGGCAGGCCGCGGCGACGACGTGACTCTGTGATCGTCAGCAACGAGGAGTCACCGTCAGATGTGGTCCAAAGTGATCATGTCAGGGAAACGAAGGCCCTCCCAGAACTGGACCGGATCGGCGAGACCGAGCCGTCGGGCGAGCCACACGGTTATCGCCATACCGTGGGCCGCCACGACGAGCACCTCGCCTCGAGCGTTATCCCGGTGCTCGTCAATCGCGGAGCCAAACCGCGCCGCCACAGCCTCGTGCGGTTCCCAGCCGTCGTGTTCCACCCCATCCACATAGGCGCGGCGCAGCGCCCGCCAGTTGCCACCAAACGGTTCGCTTGATCGCCGGACCTCGTTGAATCGCGCATCGCGTACCACCACACCACAATGCTCGAGCGTCTGCGCGGCCTTGGGTTCAGTACTAGACACGACTCGTGCCCGCACGGGAAGATGCAGTGCTTCGGTCGCCTCCCTGCCCTCGGCGCTGAGGTGCCATTCGTGCGGTGGCACAGCAGGATCCACTTCTGGCATCGCGTGCCGGACCAGAATCACCACGATCGCCGAGATTACAAGCCTGCCGGTGTCGAATGCGCCGGACCCAACGCTTTCCCCAGAGACGCCGACGACGGGCACCCCACATTCCACCTAGCTGGTCACGTTCGAACCAGTCGGTTACCCACGACGTCACCCGACGAGCACCGGCCGCCCACGCGAAGACCGCCGCGTCAGATCGAGCAGCTCAGCGATCTCTAGGGCTGCCGTCCTGCCAGCACGGTTGGCACCGACCGTGCTCGCCGATGGCCCGTACCCGACGAGGTGAACGCGCGGCTCCACGACGACGCGGGTGCCGTCCATCTTGATACCGCCACCAGGCCCTCGCAGCTTCAACGGCGCCAGGTGGTCCAACGCGGCACGGAACCCCGTCGCCCAGACGATCACGTCGGCGGGTGCGGACGAGCCGTCGTCCCAGAGCATGCCGTCCGGGGTGATGCGGTCGAACATCGGCAACCGCTCCAGCGCGCCCTTCGCCAGGGCGGTCTCCACCACTGGGGTGTGCCCGAGTCCGGTCACGCTGACGACGCTCTCCGGAGGCAGGCCGGCGCGCACCCGCTCGTCCACCAGGGACACGACCCGCCGCCCGTAGTCCTCGGTGAACTCAACCGGGTCGAACACCGGTGGTCGGCGTGTCACCCACGTCGTCGACGCCGCGACGTCGGCGATCTCGGACAGGATGTGTGTCGCCGAATGACCACCGCCGACCACCACGACGCGCAGACCGGCGAACCCGGCCGGGCCCCGGTAGTCCGCCGAGTGCAACTGCTGCCCGGCGAACTCGCCTGCGCCTGGATAGTACGGCCAGTATGGACGTGTCCAGCTTCCGGTCGCATTGATCACGGCCCGAGCGGCCCACGTGCCCGCGTCACTCTCGACGACAAGACGATCGGCCGCTCCCGGCCGTACCGCCCGGACGTGGACCGGCCGGTGCACTCCCAGGCCGAACCGCCCCTCGTAGTCCGCGTAGTACTCGGAGATGACCTCGGCAGCGGGTCGCGCCATGTCGGCGGCTCGGGCCTCGCGGCGGGCCCCCGGCAGGTCGAATATCCCGTGGACCTTGTCCATCGTCAGGCTCGGTGAACGCTCTCGCCATGCCCCGCCCGGGCTGTCGCCGGAGTCCAGAACGATGAGGTCCCGTCCCGGTTCCAGACCGCGACGGC
>NZ_ML142873.1:15917-16465 GCF_004138495.1 Phytoactinopolyspora endophytica | reverse complement strand
CTGGATAGCCCTGCCTGGCCAGCGCCGATGACGACGACGTCGACGTCGTCGAACTCTGGATGACCCGTCATATCACGACCAACGGCGCGGCATCGTCGCGTCATCCCGGCGACGGCGCGACGTTGCTCACGTCGCTCTGCCGCGGCCGGAAGAGCGTGCGGCGAAGGGTCACGGCTACGCCATAGCGAAGGGCCGAGAACAAGATCCACAGATGTGGCGCCGATATCGGCGTTCCGATTGCCGGAGACGGTCACAGCTGTTTGCATGACGGCCAGACGCGCCCACGAGGGGCGCGTTCTGCCTGATCTGACGGGACAACTATGCCTGCTACACCTTCCTCCGGCGTCAGGCGACGCCACAACTCAAACCCACGTTCTGGGAGCACGGCACGCCGCCCGGCGGTCTTCGCCGCCGGGGCGACGGCAGCCACCTGTGCTGCGTTGCTTGCCACCGGCCTCGCGGCCACCGCGACGCCCGAGCACCCGGACGCCCCTGCCCAGAACCCGATCACGAGCCACCTGGCCGAGGCGGCCCAGGTGACTCCCGCC
>NZ_ML142873.1:15302-15858 GCF_004138495.1 Phytoactinopolyspora endophytica | reverse complement strand
CTCGAAGGCGGAGTCGCCCCCGACGTGGACATGATCCTGGTCGACACGGAGTCGCCCGCCATCGAGCGAGCCGATGGTATCTGGTCGGGCATGTCCGGCTCGCCGGTGTACGCCGACGACGGCCGCCTGGTCGGCGCCATCGCCTATGGCCTGTCCCAGTCACCGTCGAACGTCGCCGGAATCACGCCGGCGGCTGACATGAAGAAACTTCTCGACCGGGACGACACCGGCCCGGCCGTAGCCGATGCGGCTCCGGCCACCGTCGACCTTCCCGAGAACGTCCAGGAGAAGCTGACGCAGAGCGGAGCCGCCACGTCGTCGGAGGCACAGGGCGGCATGCGCGCCCTGCCGCTACCGCTGGCGGTCTCCGGACTCGGCGCCGACCGTCTGCCGGCGTTCTCCGAACGTCTTGGGGAGCACCTTCCGGACATGCACGCGTTCCCCGCCGGAGCGGCCGCCGTCGATGCGGAAGGATCCGCCGGTGACATCGTCCCCGGCGGCAACATCGCCGCGGCCACCTCGTTCGGCGACGTCACGTCCGCCGCTGTCGGTACAG
>NZ_ML142873.1:12941-15280 GCF_004138495.1 Phytoactinopolyspora endophytica | reverse complement strand
GTCGTCTGCGACGACGTGGCACTCGCGTTCGGCCACCCGTACCTGCAGTCCGGCGCGTCGTCGATGAGCGTTCACTCCGCCACCGCGCTGCTGGTCCAGCCCGACGATGCGTTCGGGCCGTTCAAGGTGGCCAATCCGCACGGTGCGGTCGGCGTTCTGGACCAGGATCGCCTGGCCGGCGTCCGTGCCCACCTCGGTACGGAGCCTCCCTTCACCCCGGTCACCTCCACGGTCACCTCCACCGACGACGGCGTGTCCCGCGAAGGCAGCACGCACGTCACCCTGGACCGCGCCCTGCCCGACCTGGCGTTGTCGCACCTGTTGGCCAACGTCGACACGGTGTTCGACGCCATCGGGCCAGGCACGGCCGAACTGCGCTGGGTGGTCGAGGGGACACGCGCTTCCGGTGAGCCCTTCACGCTCGACGTCGAAAACGCCTACGCGAGTCAGCACGACATCGCCTACGACGCCACCTTCGACGCCCAGGACCAGATCTTGTCCATCCAGCAGAACGAGTTCGAAGACGTCGAGATCACCGGTGTCGACTACACCGCCACCGTGTCCAGCGCCTTCGAGCAGTACACCGTGTCCTCGGTCGAGGTCCGGCGGCCCGACGGCACATACCAGCAGCCGCCGAGCGAATCGTCGGTCCCCGTCCCCGCCGGATCCACACTCGACGTTCGCGTGACGCTCGCCCCCTACAAGAACCAGGGCGACGCGGTGACCGTTGAACTCTCGGCCGACGTGCCGGACGACGCGGCCGGCAGCTACGGCTGGGTGGACATCGCCGGCGGGTCGGACAGCGACGGCGACGACCTGCACGACGATGACACCGACGACGACCAGCCCGACCCGTCGGGCAACGGCGCGCAGGAGCAGTCGGGCGCCGATGCCGAGGACGAGTCCGACGGCGCCGCCGACTTCGAAGGGCTCCTCGACGACCTGACCGGCCTCGTCCCGAACAACTCGGTGAGCGCCACGATGAACATCGAGACAGAGAACGAGACCGGATTCAACGTGGAGCGGTCGACCGTCCGCGAGGCAACCGACCAGGTCGTCACCGGCTCCTTCAGCTTCTCGATCGACATCGTGGAGTAACCCGGTCCGCGAGAAGCCGAACGGGTGGTCACATCATGGGGTGGCCACCCGTTCGACTTTCACGAGGACAGACATGACGACGGACGAGCCCGCACGGCTCGGGAACGAACATGAAGAGCGCATCTATAGGGTGGCCCGATGACTACTGGAGAATCCACACCCGTGCATGGCTCGGACCCCGGCTCCCAGCCTGGGACGCGGCACGGGGTATCGCCGATCGTCGCCGGCATCGTCGCGCTGGTCACCGCTGGCGCGGGGCTGTTCGCCGGTTACCTGCTCTTCGACGACGGCGGCGCCGGCTCGGCCGACGAGTGGTCTGCGGAGGTGGCCGACGCGCACATCGAGTACGCCTGCGACATCACAGAACGCCTCGACGAGACCCACCCCACAGAAGACGACTTAGGCCCCCTCGGCGAGGACCCGTGGACCTTCGAGGCGTTGGCGGCGGGCAGCCTGATCCGAGCGGCGGCCCACGATCCCGAGTACGAACATCTGGAAGACCTGGGCAACGAGGGCCAGGCAGCACCCACGCGCCTCGACTTCGACGGCTGGAGGGAATTCGTCGACGCATACCTCGTCGAGTGCTCGTAGTCCCTTGTCGCGGAACCATCGGGATACGGAGTGCTCACGCACCTCGAATCCTCGATGGTCTCTAGCTGGCCGATTCTAACTCGCCGGTCGTCTCGCCGGCGGCCGCGGCGAAGAGCTGCAGGCCCTGCGCCACAGTGGCGAGCTCGTCAGGCGACAGGTCGTCGACGATCTCGGTGATCTCGGCTCGGCGGTGCTCCATCACCCGCTCCACAAGCTGCCGGCCCTCGTCTGTGATGACCAGTTCCACCACCCGACGGTCGTCGTCGCGGCCACGTCGCGTAATCAGGCCTTTCCGATGGAGCCGATCGCCCATCCGGGTAGCGGTGGACGGGTTGACGTCCAGGCTGTCGGCCACGTCTCCCAGTCGCTGCGGGCCGCGGGTCACCAGCACGACGAGCAGCCGATACTGCGGAAGCGTGACATCCCCCGCGTCCCGGGCGAGCGAGCGGGCCGTGATCGCGACGAGCGCCCGGCTCGCTCCCACCGCGGCGTCGACGAGTTCCGCGCGCCGCGTGGAAAGCATCGATTTGTCACCTGTCACGCGCTACATTATTGCATAGGGCAATCTTTGCTTAGGACAACTGATGGGAGAGCCCAGTGCACGACAGGTACGTCACTGAAGAAACCCACGCCTTCACCTGCCCCGACTG
>NZ_ML142873.1:6812-12920 GCF_004138495.1 Phytoactinopolyspora endophytica | reverse complement strand
CATGGTCGGCGACCTATACGGCGACGCACAGCCAGGATCCCGACGGGGCGGAGCTGTGCGTGTGGTCACGGAACGGTCAGCCGAGCCTGGCGCCGGGCGCGGGGGTTCCCTGCCCCGTGTGCGGGGGTTTCCGCACGGCGGTGACTCCTCGGCCGGCGCTACGGACGCTGGCCCGGCCCACGCCGTTCACCCCAGAGTGACGTCGAGCACGTCGAGCAGATTCGCGACGCCGTACCAGGCTGCTGCACCGATCACGACGAGAAAGGTGAACAGCCAGAAGCCGCCCGGCAGCATCCGCAGCCGTCGGCTCATCAGGTAGGCGTCGGAGCGGGTCATCCCGCGCCGCGTCATATGGCTGCGGGATACGGCCCACCATGCGCGTACCGCCCCGACGATCATCAGCCAGCCGAACGCGAACACCACGACGTTCAGCGCCCATGGCTCGCCGAACCACGCGACGGACCCGAGCAGGACGCCCGTGGCCAGAACCACGCCGACCGTGTGCCAGCTCCTGGAGAACAGGAACGTCAAGGCCAGACCGCCGACGAGCACCCACAGTGCGACCCGCGACCATCCGTCCGACACGGCCCACATCAGCGCGGCGCCGACCACGGCCGGCGCCGGGTATCCCCACCACATCGTCCACAGCACCCGGAAGGTGCCCTTGCCGGCGAAGTTCGTCGCACCGGACATATCGCTGTTCACGGTGATTCCATGCAGCCGGTATCCGGCCACGACGGCCGCGAGCGCGTGTCCGATCTCGTGCACGATGGTCACCGGGTAGCCGACGACGTTCCATGTGCTCCGGTGGATGGCCAGGCCGATCGCGAGCAGCGCAACGACCAAGACCTGTGCCTCGTCCATCGAGCCCAGCGTCTCGTCCAGCCGATAGTCGTCCAGCCCAAACACCCGGCCGACACTACGCCACCGACCCTCGGCCAAGGTCACCGCATCAGATCGCCGCTCACGCCACGGTCGCCTCGGTGGTCAGCTGCGTGGTATGTGTCGACGACACACGAGCTTCACCCTGCTGACGAGGCTCAGGAGGGTTGTGAGTGTCACCGTGGTGTTCCGTCCGCATGGGTGCCGCCTCACTTGATTCACGACAATTTTCGGCCGTAGCATGCGACCTTTCGGCCCGCGGCGGCAGCGTATCAGCAGTCAAAAGCTGACGCGGTAGGTATATTTACCCCGCACCGGTCGACATATGCCGCACCGTGTCGCCGGAATTTTCAAGGGACAATCGGAAGCGTTGCCGGCAACGTTCGCATTGCGCATTGGGGCGATAATGTGAGTCATGGATGTCAACGGCGAGCACAAGGTGACTATCAGCGCCATCGCCAAGGAGGCGGGCGTATCCGTGCCGACAGTCTCCCGGGTGGTCAACGGCCGGTCCGACGTCGCCCCCGGGACGCGACGCCGGGTCGAAGACCTGCTCCGGCAGCACGACTACCGTCGCCGTGCCTCGCGAAACCGAAACAAGGCCCGTCTGATCGACCTGGTCTTCAACGACTTGGACAGCCCGTGGTCGGTTGAGATCATCCGGGGCGTGGAGGACGTCGCGCACAGCGCCGGCGTCGGCACCGTCGTCTCCGCGATCCACCGCAAGTCCGAACCCACTCGGCAGTGGCAGCAGAACCTCCGGGCTCGTGCCTCCGACGGCGTCATCATGGTGAACTCCACCCTGGACTCCTCGGCCCAGGACGAGCTGCGCCGGCTCAACGTCCCGCTGGTCGTCGTCGACCCTGCTGGAGGGCCGAGCCTGGCCGCGCCCGCCGTCGGGGCCACCAACTGGGCGGGAGGTCTCTCCGCCATGGAGCACCTGCTGGAACTCGGCCACCGCCGCATCGGCATCGTCTCCGGCCCTCGCGCGATGATGTGCAGTCGAGCCCGGCTCGATGGCTACCGGGCCGGGCTCGAAGCGGCCGGGCTCGCCATCGACGAGAAACTCCTCTGGGAAGGCGACTTCTACCACGAGTCCGGGTTCGCCGGCGCGCAAGCCTTCCTGCGGAACCCGGAACCGCCGACCGCGATCCTGGCCTCCAGCGACCAGATGGCCATCGGCGCGTACGAGGCCGTCCGGCAGAGCGGCCTCCGAGTGCCGGACGACGTCAGCATCGTCGGTTTCGACGACCTTCCCGAGGTCCGCTGGGCGTCTCCGCCGCTGACCACCGTACGCCAGCCCCTCTCCGACATGGGCGCCGTCGCGGCCCGTACCGTCCTTCGCCTCGCCGCCGGTGAACCGGTGGACAGCCCACGCCTCGAGCTGGCCACCAGCCTTATCGCGCGGGAGAGCACAGCCCCGCCCAAGCTCAGCTGACCACCACAGTCACCGAGCAGCACCGCACAGTCCACCGGCTCACCCCGTAGACGGACTACCGCACTCACCCCAAGCCCAGCTGATCACCACAGACACCGAACAGCACCGCACAGTCCACCGGCTCGCCTCGGGAGGCAGGCGGTAGATTTCCTCCGCGGCTGGGCCTCCGGCGGCAATGTCCCGTGCTGGCCGCCCTGCGTCGCGCCGTCGGCCTAAGTGCCGCTGCCGGAATTCCACCGCCCGCCCCTTCTCAGGTCACTTCCCGTACTTCCCGGCTGGGTACACCCCGGCTTGAGCCGCACTTGGGGTCCGCTGATGCTGCAATCTGTGTCGGATGCTGCAATCCGTGTCGTATTGGGCCGCGAAATGCGCCCTATGCGGTACAGATCGTGTCATCCGACACGGATTGCAGCATCAGCAACCACGCCTCGTGTCGGGACACGAGACCCGGCCGAGATACGAGACCCCCGGCCGGGCCCGCGTTGTCCGGTCTCTTAGTCGCTGAACTCGAAGACGTCCACGTTGAACATCCTCAGGTTGTTCCGCGGGTCGCTGTTGAACACGAGGTACATGTCGTGGAATCCGTACGCGCCGTCGTCGGGGTTCGTATCGATATCGGTGGATACGGTTGTCCATTCGCACGATTCCCAGGGGCGCCGGCAGGCCTGCGGGTCGTTGGCCGCCGGTACGTTCATCTCGCCGACGACCGGGCCGGTGCGCGGATCGTCGAGGCGGACCTCGATGGTGCCGCCATGCATGGGGGCGACCCGGGCGTGCATGCGCAGCTCGCCCTTCTGCTCCAGGAAGCCGGCAGCGGAGCCGTCGGCGAAGTTGACGTTCGTGTACTCCAGGTACCTGCCGTTGTGGATGTTCGTGACCACCTGTCCCCCATGGCGGTCGTCGTGCACTCTCAGGCCCCGCGACATGCGATCGCTCTCCTCGGCCGGATAGGTGGAGAAGACATCCTTGACGTCGGGGAGTGCGGGCAGCTCGAAGCTCTCCGGAATGAACGTGGTGACGCTGGACCCACGCAGCGTCGTCGTGACCGATCCGTCGATGACCGGCGCGTCGTCGAGCTTCTCGAGGTTCTCGCTGGCCGATGTCCGGTAGGGAGCCACTGACCGGGTGCCGGCCGGGAAGCCCTCGAGGTCGAAGCGGATGGTCTGGTCGCTCGGACTGTTGTTGACGGCGACGATGGTGAAGTTGCCCGTCTCCGGATCCTTGTACGCCGTGGTCAGCACGTCGTCGGAGGGGTCGTCCGCGTCGACCATGACATACCCCGGCTCGAGGAAACGACTGTAGTTGCCGAGGGCGTAATAGCGCTTGAAGGTCCGGAACTCACCCGTCTCGGTCGGGTTGCCACCCTGCGGCGAGCCGTCGTTGACCAGCCGGATCAGGTTCGATCCGTCGGCCCCGCTGTTCGACGCCGGCCACCACCAGAAGTACGCGTTGAGGTCGACAAGGTCGAACATGTTGCCGATCACGTTCGCATACCGCAGTCCATCGGTGATGGTGTTGTTCTCGTAGATACGATCCTGCGGCGCACCCTGGTTCATGTACTCCGTCTGCCACACCGTCTTTCCGAGGGCGTTCGAGGTGGTCCACTCGGACGGGTCCGGAGCGGTCGCGTCGTCCACGAGGCCGGCGTAGGCGTGCGCGGCGACCACGCCGACGTCGTCGACGGTGGCCGGATCATTCAACGCGGGACGCGCGTACTCTTCGCTGAACTCGATCGCCTCCCCCAGAACGATCTCGGCGTCGACATTGCGCTCGTCAAAGGTCGGGGCGAGGTAGTCCCGGACGAACACGTTGAGCTCTTCGGGTGTCCACAGGCTGCTCGAGTAGCCACCGCTGAAGTCGGGCTCGTTGGCCGGGGAGATGTAGTCGATGTCGATGTCGAAATGCTCCGAGTACCCCAGCACGTACTCGGCGAGGTAGTCCGCGTACTCGGAGTACATGTCATCCCGGAGCCGGTTGGGCGGCGCATCGGATCCCTGGTCGATGACGCTCTCGTTCTCCTTCATCCACGCCGGCGGGCTCCACACGCTGGCGAAGAACGTGTCCACGCCACGCTCCTTCGCCTCGTTCATCAACCAGATCTGGTACTCGTCGAACTCGTCCTTGACTTCTTCCCAGTCCGGATCGTCCCAGACAAACTCGTCCTGAGCGGGCTCGATGGTATCCGTCGGACCGTCGTAGATGTCGTCGCCCCATTCGTCGATGCCGCCGTCACCGACCATCACACGGACGATGTCCATCCCGATCCCGTCGTCCTGATTGAAGATCATGTCCAGGATCCGGGTCCGACCCGGCTCGTCGAGCCGTTGGATCGAGCCTGCCTTGTTGAAGGTGAACGAGCCGCCGAATCCGTCGACATGCTGACGTTCATCGTTCCAGCGGACTGCGCTGACCGGCACATGCGCCGACGTGTCGTCTCCGGATGCGGGGAATACGCCCATCGCCAAGACTGTGCTCGAGCCGACGGCGAGGGCATAGGCGGGCGTAGGTCTCATCTGGGGTCAACCTTCCTAGCATCGTTGCTGTGCAGCGGTTATGACCTGATGCGGCGGAGCTTGCCGCGGTCACCTCCCTTTGCTGCGCTCCAAGCAGCTGACGTCTGGGCATAGGCTCCGATAACTTCCGGAACTATTACTGAACCGACGGTACTCGGAAATCCGAAAACACACGAGATTGCGTTTTGATCGCAGACCCATATCTGGGGGTTGACCTCGCCAGACGCGCGGCAGTAACGTGCCGGAAACTACCGGAACTAACCTGCTGCGCACGCTTCATGTGTGCCGCCGACGTGGCTACGCACACGCGTGGTCACACCACGATTGGTCAGAACGTAGGGCCTTCGTCAGGGAGGACGAAGAAGATGACAGCATCGACAACCGTTCCGCGCAGAACGATCGGCCGCCGCACATTCCTCGCAGCCCTCGGCGCCGGCGGCGCGGCACTCGCCACGTCCGCGTGCGGCGGCGACGACGATTCCGATCCGGCCGACCTTGAGTCGGAGGGCGACCCCGCGGAAGCCAGCGGCGAGATCGACGTGTGGGTCCTCAACGAGGACGCGCTCAACCCGGTCAGCCGGGAGTCATTGGACCGTTTCTTCGACACACCGGACTCCAACGTCACAGGCAACCTGATCGACGAGCCGAACGAGAGCTACCGTGATGTGCTCCAGACCATCATCGACACCGATCAGCGGCCGGATGTCTTCTTCAACTGGGGTGGCGGCAGCATTCGCTCCTATGTCCGCGCCGGATTGGTCGAAGACCTGACGCCGTACTTCGAAGAAGACCCAGAGTTCCGGGACACATTCCTGCCGTCAGTGCTGGAGGCCGGTCAGATCGACGGTGCCTACTACGGCATTCCCATGCGGACCATGCAGCCCAAGCTGATGTTCTACAACACCGCCGTCTTCGACGAGGTGGGGGTGGACGTCCCCACTACCTGGCAAGAGTTCCTCGACGCGGCCGCCGCGTTCGTCGACGCCGGGATCACGCCCGTCTCGGTCGGTGGCGCCGACGCGTGGACGCTGCTGATGTGGGTCGAATACCTCACCGACCGGATCGGCGGCGAGCAGGTCTTTCTCGATATCGCGGAAGGCACCGGTGAAGGCTGGCGGCACCCGGCCATCGGCGAGATGGTGACCACCATCCAGGACCTCGTCGACCGTGGCGTCTTCGGCAGCGCTTTCGCCTCCGTCACCTACGACGACTCCGGACCACTGCTGGAGGATGGCCGCGCCGCGATGATGCTCTCGGGCAGCTGGGAGTACACCA
>NZ_ML142873.1:0-6778 GCF_004138495.1 Phytoactinopolyspora endophytica | reverse complement strand
GACCCGGAGAACGTCGTCGGGAACCCGACGAACTTCTTCTCCGTTCACGCCGACTCTCCACTCAAGGAGGTCGCGATCAACTACCTCAAGCAGGAGATGGGCTCCGACGAGTATGTGCAGGCTCTGCTCGACATCGGGGATATCCCCGCCGTCGCCGACATCGAGCCGCTGATCGAGGGCCACGAACACGAGGAATACTTCACGTCCGTCTACAACATGGCCGCCAACGCTCCAAGCTTCCAGCTCTCTTGGGACCAGGCGATCGAGCGCCCCCAGGCCGAGCCGATGCTCGAGGCCATCGAGAACGTCTTCCTCGGTAACATCGACGCCGAAGGCTTCATGCAGGCAAACGAAGATGCAGCTTCCTGACCAGGAGACCTCGCTTCCGGCCAGGCGCGCAGCCAGCCGGAAGCGGGCGCCTCGACGGACCGGAACCGACCACGCACCCCGCCCGAACGCGTGGTACCTCATCCCGGCTCTCCTCTTCTTCCTCGCCTTCGCCGTAGTGCCGCTCATCCTCGTGGTGGTGCTGTCGTTCTCGTCCTGGCCCGGTTTCGGCGACGTGGAATGGAGCGGACTGGACAACTGGGAACGGCTGTGGAACGACGGCCGAGTCTGGGACTCCACCCGGATCACACTCCAGCTGACGGTCCTGACCTGGGTGACCCAGACCCCGATGGCCATAGGCATCGGAGTATGGGCCGCGGGTACGCAGCGCAACAGGGCGTTCCTGTCGTCGATCTTCTTCCTTCCCCTCCTGCTGTCGTCCGCCGCGATCGCCGTGCTCTTCCACCGATTCCTCGACCCGAACTACGGGATGGCCAGCGATCTGGGCCCGCCCCTCGGGTTCCCGGACGGAAACATCCTGGGCACGTCGCACGGGGCGTTCATCGTGATCGTCTTCGTGAGCGGCTGGCAGTGGATCCCCTTCCACAGCCTGCTGTACCAGGCGGCGGCACGCAACGTCCCCACGGTCCTGTACGACGCGGCCACGATCGACGGCGCGAACAGATGGAACATGTTCTGGCAGATCACCCTGCCGCAGCTGCGCTACACCGTCGTCACATCATCAGTCATCATGATCGTGGGTTCGCTGATCACCTTCGAGACCGTGCTGCTGCTCACCGGCGGCGGACCTGGCGGCGCCACCCGGATCCTGCCATACCTCATGTACAGCGCCGGGTTCGAGTCGTTCGAGATGGGCTACGCCGCGGCCATCGCGACTGTGCTGGTGGTCGTCGCCACGACGATCTCGCTCATCATCGTCAAGTTCTCCGGGTTCGCGAAGATGCGTTCCACGCTGGAAGGGATGTAGCCGATGGCTCAGCATTCATCGCCCACCGCCCGGCCGAACTGGATCGCGGGCGGGCTCTCCACGATCTGGCTGATCATCATCGGTGTCCCGATCATCAGCATGATCGTCTGGGGTCTGACCACGGAGCGCGCGTTCCGCGACGCCGGCCCGCTGGCGATTCCGACCGTGTGGACCTTCGACAACGTCACCGAGATCATCGACCGCGGTTTTCTGGGCTACTACTGGAACACGGCGATCATCACGGTGGCCAGCATCGCGCTGTCGCTGGTCCTCGCGCTGCCCGCTGCCTACGCCATCGTCCGCTCCCGGAGCTGGCTGGCGAGCGCCTCGTTCCGGATGTTCCTGCTCGGGCTGGCGATCCCCGCCCAGGCCGTGATCATCCCGCTTTACCTGATCATCACCGAGATGGGCCTGTACGACACACTCATCGCTGTCATCCTCCCCACGGTCGCGTTCACGTTGCCCCTGGTCATCCTGATTCTGTCCGGTGCGTTACGGGACGTGCCGCGCGACGTCTACGAAGCCATGACGCTCGACGGCGCGGGGTCTTTCCGGATGCTGGTCAACGCCGTGATCCCGATCGCCCGCGGGAGCATCTCGGCGGTGTGCATCTTCGTCGGCCTGAACGCGTGGAACAGCTTCATCTTCCCGCTGATTTTCATCCGCAGCGAGGAGAACACCGTGGTCACGCTCGGCCTACGGCAGTTCCAGCAGGAGTTCGCGGTGGACATTCCCGGTCTGATGATGGCTGTGCTCATCTCCGCCATCCCGGTGTTCCTGCTGTACCTCTTCGCCCGTCGTTGGCTGATCGCCGGGCTCGCGGGTGCCGGTGGAAGGTGACCGACGACAACAGGGTCACCATCAGCGTGATCGCGCAGGAGGCAAGGGTATCGGTGCCGACCGTTTCCCGGGTGGTCAACGGCCGGTCGGACGTCGCACCGGCCACGAGGCACCGGGTGGAGGAGCTGTTGCGTCGGTATGGCTATCGGGGCCGCTCCGCTCGCAGCGACACCAGCGCGCGCCTGATCGACCTGGTCTTCAACGACCTCGAGCCTCTGACGGCGTCATCCTGGTCGCCTCTGCCCTCGACTCCCCGATGTACGAGGAACTGCACCGCCTCAACGTGGCGATGGTCGTCGTCGATCCCGCCGGAGGCCCGACACCCACGGCACCAACGATCGGCACCACCAACTGGGCCGGCGGCCTGGCCGCGATGGACCATCTGATCTCGCTCGGGCACCGGCGTATCGGGGTCATCGCCGGGCCGCGGACCCTGATCGGCAGCCGCGCCCGCCTCGACGGCTACCGGGCCGGGATCGAGGCGGGCGGCCTCGCCTTCGAGGACGAGCTGGTCTACGAGGGCGACTTCTACCACGAGTCCGGATTCGCAGGCGCCAATGCGTTTCTGGCACTCCACGATCCACCGACGGCCATCGCCGCCGCCAGCGACATGGGGCGCTGGCCGCCCGCACCGTTCTCCGGCTAGCCGGTGGCGAGGAGATCGAGAGCCCGCGGCTCGAACTCGCCACCACCCTCATCCCCCGCGAGAGCACAGCCCTGGCTAGGAGTTGAGGCGCTCCAGGATGAGCTCGCGGACGCGTTTGGCGTCGGCCTGGCCCCGGGTCGCCTTCATCACGGCGCCGATCAGCGCGCCGACGGCGCCCATGTTGCCGCCGCGGATCTTCTCGGCGACGTCGGGCTGGCCGGCGATCGCTTCGTCGACGGCAGTGCCCAGAGCGGACTCGTCCGAGACGATGGCCAGGCCGCGGGCCTCGACCACCTGGTCGGGAGAGCCCTCTCCAGCAAGGACGCCCTCCACCACTTGGCGGGCGAGCTTGTCGTTGAGAGCGCCTTCTTTGATGAGGGTCTCGACACGGGCGACGTCCACCGGGGTGATGCCGGCAGCGTCCAAGGGGGCGCCGCGCTCATTGGCGGTGCGAGAGATCTCACCGAGCCACCACTTCTTCGCGCCCGCGGCGTCCGAACCGGCGACGATGGTCTCCTCGATCAGCTCCGCGGCGCCGGCGTTGACGACGTCGCGCATCTCCAGGTCGGTGAAGTTCCACTCCTGCTGGAGGCGGGCACGACGGGCGGCGGGAGGTTCGGGCAGTGTGGTGCGCAGCTGGTCCACCCAGTCCCGGGATGGAGCGACCGGAACGAGGTCGGGCTCAGGGAAGTACCGGTAGTCCTCGGCCTCCTCCTTGACCCGCCCCGAGGTCGTCTCCCCGGTGTCCTCGTGCCAATGACGAGTCTCCTGAATCACCGTCTCACCGGCGTCGAGCACCGAGGCCTGGCGACGGATCTCAAAGGTCACGGCGCGTTCCACCGAACGCAGCGAGTTCACGTTCTTGGTCTCGGTGCGGGTGCCGAGCGTCGTGGTGCCGGATGGCTTCAACGAGACGTTCGCGTCGCAGCGCATCTGACCCAGCTCCATCCGGGCGTCGGAGACACCGAGGGCACGGATCAGGTCGCGCAGCCCGGAAACGTACGCACGCGCGACCGCCGGAGCGATCTCCGGTTCTACCTCGATGGGCTTGGTGACGATCTCGATCAGCGGGATGCCCGCGCGGTTGTAGTCCAGCAGCGAGTGGCTGGCGCCGTGGATCCGGCCCGTGGCCCCGCCGACGTGTAGCGACTTGCCGGTGTCCTCTTCCATGTGCGCACGCTCAATACCGATGTGGACGGTCCGCGGGCCGTCCTCGGTGTCGACGGTGACCTCAGTCCACCCGTCGTACGCGATCGGCTCGTCGTACTGGGAGATCTGGAAGTTCTTCGGCATGTCCGGATAGAAATAGTTCTTCCGGGCGAACCGGCAATGCTCGGCGATCTGGCAGTTGAGCGCCAGACCGATGCGGATCGCCGACTCCACGGCGGTCTGGTTCACCGCCGGCAGCGCGCCGGGCAGGCCCAGGCAGGTCGGACAGACCTGCGAGTTCGGCTCACCGCCGAACTCGGTCGAGCATCCGCAGAACATCTTGGTGATGGTGCCCAGCTCGACGTGGACCTCCATGCCCATCACCGGGTCGAACCGGGCGATCACATCGGAGAAGCTCGGAAGCGCGACTGCAGTGGGCATCAGGCCTCGTCCTCGAGCTCGACGATCCGCGAGCCGTCGTCGCCCTCACGGATCTCTCGCACGGTGATGGCGATGGTGACGGCCACCGATGCGACGCTCAGCCCGGCGTCGATCATCTTCAGCTTGTCACCCTCGTTCTTGGCCTTCGAAAACGTCTTGATCGCCGAGCCGGCCGCGAAGACGCCGCCGACCACTCTGATGATGTGCTTGATGTTCATTAAAGGCTCACCTCAGATGCCTGTATGTGCGCGCATTTTCCAGTATCAACGGTCCACCATCGATCTTCCCATGCGAACCGGCCTCAACGGGTCACGAACCTGCCGGCTCGGGCACCTTGTTCAGCAGCGGTCCGCCCCACTCCGACACCAGTGCCTGCTCCAACGCCGCGCCTACCCGGTAGAGCCGGTCGTCGGCGAGGACAGGAGCCATCACGTGCAGCCCGACCGGCAGGCCGTCTTCACCGGCCAAGCCACACGGGAACGACGCCGACGCGTTGCCGGCCAGGTTACTCGGAATGGTGCACAAGTCGTTCTTGTACATGGCCAGCGGATCGTCCACCTTCTCCCCGATGGGGAACGCCGTGGTGGGCGCGGTGGGCGAGACCAAAACGTCCACCTGTTCGAAGGCGACGTCGAAGTCCCGGCTGACCAGGGTGCGCACCTTCTGTGCCTGGCCGTAGTAGGCGTCGTAGTAACCCGAGGACAGCGCGTACGTTCCGAGGATGATCCGGCGCTTCGTCTCCGCGCCGAACCCGGCGCCGCGGGTCAGGTTCATGACCTCCTCGGCGCTGCGTGCACCGTCATCCCCGATCCGCAGCCCAAACCGCATGGCGTCGAACCTGGCCAGGTTCGACGAGACCTCGCTGGGCAGGATCAGGTAGTACGCAGGCAGGGCATAGACGAAGTGCGGGCAGGAGACCTCGACGACCTCGGCCCCGAGTTTGCCCAGCACCTCGACCGCTTCGGTGAAGCGAGCCTCGACACCGGCCTGGTAGCCCTCGCCACCGAGCTCCTTCACCACGCCCACCCGCAGGCCGGCCAGGTCACCGTCGGCGCCGCGCATGGCCGCCGCGACGACGTCCGGCACGGGCTGGTCGATGCTCGTGGAGTCGAGCGGGTCGTGCCCGGCGATGACCTGGTGAAGCAGCGCGGCGTCCAGCACCGTACGGGCACACGGTCCGGCCTGGTCCAGACTGGATGCGCAGGCGATCAGGCCGTACCGGCTGACTCCGCCGTAGGTCGGCTTGATTCCCACGGTGCCGGTCACGGCGGCAGGCTGACGGATCGAGCCGCCGGTGTCGGTGCCGATCGCCAGCGGAGCCTCGAAGGACGCCAGCGCCGCCGACGATCCGCCCCCGGAACCGCCCGGGATCCGGCTCAGATCCCACGGGTTGCGAGTGGGCCCGAACGCCGAGTTCTCCGTGGAGGAACCCATGGCGAACTCGTCCATGTTGGTCTTGCCCAGGATGACGATGCCCGCTTCGCGCATCTTGCGGGTGATCGTGGCGTCGTACGGTGGCTGCCATCCCTCGAGGATCTTCGAGCCGGCCGTCGTCGGCATGTCCGCCGTCGTGACGACATCTTTCAGCGCGAGCGGGACGCCGGCGAGCGGGCCTAACCGCTCCCCCGCGGCGCGCTTCGCGTCGACCTCCGCAGCCGTGGCCAGCGCACGTTCGGCGTCGACATGGAGGAAGGCGTGCACGCCGGTCTCGGCGTCGTCGACGGCGGCGATCCTCTCGACGTGGGCCTGTGCTACCTCGACCGCGCTGACCTCGCCCGACGCGATCGAGTCGGCGAGCTCCGCGGCGGTTCGCCTGAAGAGACTCGGCTCTGTCACTGTTCTTCTCCCAAGATCTGCGGCACCCGGAAACGGCCGTCCTCCGCCTCGGGCGCGCCCGCCAATGCGGCATCCGGCGTCAGACCGGGACGCGGCTCGTCGTCGCGGAATGCGTTGGTCATCGGCAGGGCGTGCGACGTCGGTGGGATGTCGTCGGCAGCAACCTCGGACACCTGGGCCACGGCACCGATGATCTGGTCGAGCTGGCCGGCCAGATGGTCGAGCTCAGCAGGCTCGAGCTCGAGGCGGGCAAGGCGCGCCAGGTGGGCGACCTCGTCGCGACTGATCGAGGGCATGAACGTGGTACTCCTCCGTCGTCGTGGCTGACTCCGGCGCTCTGGATGAGGTGAAACGCCCGGGCTTTAAGGTCGTTGCCGATCCTACGCTAACGCCACCGGCTGTTCACCGGCTGTGCGCTACAACCAGTGCGACGACGCGGTGGCGGCCGGCTCCGGAGGACCCTTAGTGGTCCGCGCCGTAAGTCCGTCGGGTGTTAGTCGGTCTGCCAGGCGGTGTGGTCGTTGAGGTAGAGCCCGCAGGCGCAGTCGAGG
>NZ_ML142872.1:106783-117041 GCF_004138495.1 Phytoactinopolyspora endophytica | reverse complement strand
TGATTCCCACCGGACGATATCCACAGGCATCAGCGTTGTGGCCCTGAGTCGGCAGTTCATCCACAACCAGACTTTCTCCGTAGCCCGTCGTGGTCGGATCTTGGAGACTCGTGATCATGATCGGACACCTCGACTATGTGAGCAAAAGAGGAGGCAGCATATGGTGGTGGACATGGCAGCACCCGAGATGCCACTGGAGCGACTCGAGCCGTGGACGTTCGACGACCTCCTCGACCTACCCGAATCGCTGTGGCGAGTCGAGATCGTGGATGGCGGCGTTGTCATGACCCCGCCTCCCGGATCTCTGCATGAGGTCGTCTCTTACGGTGTTCGCAAAGCACTGAGCGACCTGATGCCACCCGGCTATTGGCCACTCGGGCCTATCGGGATCGATATTCATCCCACGTACCTCATCCCAGACATCGTCGTCGTCCGTGCCGAGGATGAACTTCACGACAAGAATCGCCTCGACCCGGCCGAGGTCTTCCTTGTCGTCGAGGTGGTTTCAACCGGATCTGTGTCAAACGACCGGATCCTCAAGCCGGCCAAGTACGCAGCGGCCGGTATACCCGCGTACTGGCGGGTGGAGACTCGTCCCGAGGTCAGCCTGACAGCGTACGCGTTGGCTGATGGGGCGACCGTGTATACCGAGACCGGCACATGGGGAGTCAGCGAGACGGCCTATCTGACCAAGCCGTTCGAGATGGAAGTACCAGTCGCCGGCTTCCGCTGGCCCCGCAGTTGAGCCGTGGGCCTCGAGCATTCGCACGCCTCAGAGCCAGCGGGACCAGTCGAGGTCGGAGCGCGGGTCGAAGCGTTCGACCGGCTGGGTGGCCGCGACCAGTGCCCGCGCTTCGGGGCGGCCGTCGACGACGCCCGCGGCGCGTGCCTGCACCAGGAGGTTACCCAAGGCCGTCGCCTCCGTGGGGCCGGCTATGACCGGCAGGCCGGTGGCGTCGGCGGTCAGCTGAGCCAGAAGCCGGTTCTGCGACCCGCCGCCGACGAGGTGGACGACCTCCACCTTCCGACCGGAGAGCCGTGCGGCGTCGCGGACCGTACGGGCATGTCCGACGGCCAGGCTGTCCACGATGCACCGGACGAGCGCCGGCTTGGACTCGGGCACCGGCTGACCGGCGTCAGCGCAGAGCTTGCGGATCCGGGCGGGCATGCCGTCCGGCGGCACCAGTTCCGGCGACTCGGCGTCGATGACGCTTCGCAACGCCGGTTCCCGCGCGGCCGCATCCAGAAGCTCGCCGAGACGGATCTGCTCACCCTCGGCCCGCCATGTCCGCATGCACTCCTGCAATGGCCACAATCCCATGACGTTGCGCAGGTAGCGGATGGTCCCGTCGACGCCGACCTCGTTGGTGAAGTTCGCGGCCACGCTGTCCGCGGTCAGAACCGGTGTGTCCAGCTCGACCCCGACGAGCGACCAGGTCCCGCACGAGATGTAGGCGAAGCGCTCGTCGCCGGCGGGCACCGCCGCCACGGCCGACGCAGTGTCGTGCGACGCGACCGCCCGCACCTGCAGCCTGCCGTCGTCGCCGATGCGGTCCCGAAGCTCAGGCAGAACAGCGCCGGCCATCTTTCCGGGGTTGTGGATCGCGGGCAGGATCCGTGTCGGCAGACCCAGCTCGTGGATCAGGTCGGTCGCCCACTCGCCCCGCGCTACGTCGTACATCTGGGTGGTGGACGCGTTGGTCCGTTCGGCTCCTACCGCCCCGGTGAGCGCATGGGTCAGAAGGTCCGGCATGAGCAGCATCGTCGTGGCCTTGGACAACAACGCCCTGTCCTCGGCCAACAGCTGGTACACGGTATTGAACGGCAAGTATTGCAACCCGGTCGTGCCGTAGAGCCGGTCGTCGCCGAGCCGGCCACGCACAGACTCCATGATGCCCTCGGTCCGGAGGTCGCGGTAATGCACCGGCCTGCCGAGCAGCTTCCCGTCACCGTCGAGCAGCCCGTAATCCACGGCCCAGGTGTCGATGCCCACCGACTCCAGCGTGGACTCGGCCGCGCGCGCCGTGGCGAGCCCATCGATGATTCCCTGGCGCAGCGCGTCAAAGTCCCAATACAACCGGCCGCTATCGCGGATCGGCTCATTCCGGAACCGGTGGACGACCTCGAACTCGAGCCGGTCCGCGGCCAGGCGGCCGACCAGGACTCGCCCACTCGACGCGCCGATGTCCACGGCCGCAGCGCTGAAGATCTCACTCATCCACCATCACCTCATCGTGTGCATGATGTCCGGCACACCGTGGACCTGAGCGCCACCGTGTGCCGGACGTTGGAACCTCAGCGCAGGAATGCCGCCGCGACGCCAGCGTCGACCGGGATGTGCAGTCCCGTAGTGTGGCTGAGATCCCCGCCGGTCAGTGCGAACACGGCATTGGCGACGTTCTCCGGCAGCACCTCTCGCTTGAGCAGAGTGCGCTGGGCGTAGAACGCGCCGAGTTCCTCCTCCGGGACCCCGTACACGGCGGCCCGCTTCGCACCCCATCCACCTGCGAAGATGCCCGACCCTCGGACCACGCCGTCCGGGTTTATCCCGTTGACCCGGATGCCGTGCTCACCGAGCTCGGCCGCGAGCAACCGGACCTGGTGTGCTTGATCGGCCTTGGTGGCGCCGTAGGCGATGTTGTTCGGACCGGCGAAGACGCCGTTCTTACTGGAGATGTAGATGATGTCACCACCCAGACCCTGGTCCATCATGACCCGCGCCGCTTCCCGGGAGACCAGGAACGAGCCCCTGGCCATCACATCGTGCTGAAGGTCCCAGTCCTTCACCGTGGTCTCCAGCAACGGCTTCGAGACGGACAGGCCCGCGTTGTTGACCACCAGGTCCACGCCGCCGAACGCCAGTACCGCCTGATTGAACGCCGCCGTGATCTGTGCCTCGTCGGTGACGTCCACGGTGACCGGCACTGCTACGTCGACACTGCCGATCTCGGCGGCGGTCGCCGCGGCGGCATCGCTGTTCAGATCCGCGATGACGACGCACGCGCCCTCCGCAGCCAACCGTTGCGCAGTCGCTTTGCCGATACCGGAGCCAGCGCCGGTGATCAGTGCGACCCGGGTGGCCAGCGGCTTCGGCTTGGGCATCCGCTGAAGCTTCGCCTCTTCAAGCGCCCAGTACTCGATCCGGAACTTCTCGCTCTCCGGGATGGGCGCGTACGTGGAGATCGCCTCGGCGCCACGCATCACATTGATGGCGTTGACGTAGAACTCGCCGGCCACCCGCGCCGTCTGCTTGTCCTTGCCGAAGCTGAACATGCCGACGCCGGGAACCAGCACGATCGCCGGGTCGGCACCCCGAATGGCCGGGCTGTCCGGCGTCGCGTGCCGGTCGTAGTAGGCCTGGTAGTCCTCGCGGTACGCGGCGTGCAGCTCCTTGAGACGGGTTGTGACCTCGTCGATCGGAGCAGAGGAGGGAAGATCCAGCACCAATGGACGTACCTTGGTGCGCAGGAAATGATCCGGGCAGGAGGTGCCCAGCGAGGCCAGCGGCTGCAGCTTCTCCCGGGAGAGGAACTCCAACACCGCGGCGGAGTCATTGAAGTGACCGACCTGTGGCTTGTCGGTTGAGGCAAGACCCCGGATGACCGGCGCGAGCACAGCCGCTCGCACCTGACGCTCGTCCGCCGGAAGAGCCCCATACCCGGAGACGACGGCACCGAACGGCTCGTCCTTCCCCCGCTCAGCGATGAAGCGCTCCGCTGTCTGGATGATCTCCAGCGATCGCGCCTCACATTCTTCGCTCGTCTCGCCCCAGGCCGTGATCCCATGTCCACCGAGGATGCAGCCGATGGCCTGCGGGTTGGCCGCCTTGATCGCGGCGATGTCCAGCCCGAGCTGGAAACCCGGCCGCCGCCACGGCACCCAGACCACGCGGTCGCCGAAGCACTCCTTGGTCAGTGCTTCGCCGTCAGCCGCCGTGGCGAGCGCGATGCCAGAGTCAGGGTGCAGGTGATCGACGTGCGCGACGTCGACCAACCCATGCATGGCGGTGTCGATGGACGGTGCCGCGCCGCCCTTGCCGTGCAGGCAGTAGTCGAACGCCGCCACCATCTCGTCCTCGCGCTCGACGCCCGGGTAGACGTCGACGAGCGCCCGCATCCGGTCCAGACGGAGAACGGCCAGCCCCTTCTCCTTGAGCGTACCGAGATCACCACCGGATCCCTTGACCCACAGCAGCTCGACGTCCTGGCCCGTCACCGGGTCGGTCTCGCTGCCCTTGGCCGACGTGTTGCCGCCCGCGTAGTTGGTATTGCGCGGATCGGAGCCTAGCCGGTTGCTCCGCTCGATCAACGCCGCAACTTCTGCCTGTGCAGTGGTCATTTTCCCTTCCAAGTCCTATCCGATCATCCCGTGCGCCTGAACTGAGAGGTGATTCGAGGGCGAGGTGGAAGAAAGATCTTCGAGCGATCTTCGGTCGGCGGCAGAATACGCAATCACCCACTCGAGCCGTCCGCCGACCGCGTGAGAGCGAGAAGAATTTCTTCCACTCGCCCTCGAATCACCGTGGTATCAAAGTTCAGGCGCCCCAACCTGCTTGTTGACCGCCGACCCGGTCGGCAGCGATCTTCTCGGCATAGCCGGAACGGTGGTAGGCGCCAACCGGGTCCGGGTCGAGCCCTTGCTCCTCGCGGAGCTGGGCCAGCCATGGCCGGACGTCCGTGTAGAACGCATCCATGAAGACCTGGTTCGCGCCGAGCACGTCGCCGTTCCGCTGTGCTTCGGCCAACGCGGCGGCGTCAACCTTGAGCGCCTTGGCGGTCATCTCTTGCACGTTCAGGACCGAGCGGATGATCGCCGGGATCTTCGGCTCGATGTTGTGGCACTGGTCGAGCATGAAGGCGATACCAGCCTCCGGCGCCAGCACATCCGCGTCGACGATCTCGTGCATGATGCGGAACAGCTGGAACGGGTCGGCCGCCCCGACCATCAAGTCGTCGTCGGCGTAGAATCGGGAGTTGAAGTCGAAGCCACCCAGCTTGCCGGCACGCAGCAGGAACGCCACGATGAACTCGATATTGGTGCCCGGCGCATGGTGCCCGGTGTCGATCACCACTTGGGCTTTCGGGCCAAGTTCCGTGCAGTGCACGTACGACGTGCCCCAGTCCGGCACATCGGTCGTGTAGAACGACGGCTCGAACAGCTTGTACTCCAACAACATGCGTTGCTCACCGCCGAGCCGTCCGTACGTCTCCCGTAGCGCTTCCGCGAGCCGGTCCTGCCGAGCTCGGATACTGTCCTGGCCGGGGTAGTTGGTGCCGTCGGCGAACCACAGCTTGAGTGTGTCCGACCCGGTGGCATCCATGATGTCGATGCATTCCAGGAGGTGGTCGGTCGCCTTGCGCCGGACCGCGGGGTCCGGATGGCAAACGCTTCCCAGCTTGTAGTCGTCATCCTGGAAGACGTTCGAGTTGATCGCACCGATCCGCACACCCTGGGCCTCGGCGTGCTTCGCCAGCCCGTCGTAATCGTCGACCTTGTCCCAGGGAATATGGAGCGCCACTGTGGGGGCCGCACCGGTCAGCCGGTGGACAACAGCGGCGTCATCGATCTTCTCGTACGGGTCGCGGGGTACACCCGGCTGCCCGAAGACCTTGAACCTCGTGCCCGAGTTCGCGTATGCCCACGATGCCGTCTCGACTCCCAGACGGCGGACCGCCGACGCAGCCTTCGCATTGTCAGTCATCCAGCACGCTCCTTAACTCTGTCGCGGGGGCAACAGCGCCGATGTCCTGCCTCGCCGCCGCAGCTCACGAGGGTCCTGAAACGTTTCATACGCTACGGTAGCCACTTCTTACTGTCAAGGTAACGCCGGCACGACGGTCAGGGTGAATGCACCGGTCATCGCGTACCATCGGCCGCAGAAGGCAGCGGAGGAACGCTGCCCGGCAGGTAGTCGGAAGGCATATGCATGGCACGCTCGACCCCGAACATCCGGGAGGTAGCCACACGCGCGGGCGTGTCAGTCGGCACCGTCTCCAACGTCCTCAACCGCCCCGAGCTCGTGACACCCACCACCCGCGAACGGGTCAGGGCCGCGATCAAGGAGCTGAACTTCGTCCGGAACGACTACGCGCGCCAGCTCCGGCAGGGCCGAAGCCGGACCATCGGCCTGGTCGTCCTCGACATCAGCAACCCGTTCTTCACCGACGTCTCCCGCGGGGTTGAGGACACGGTGAACCGGGAAGGGCTCGCCGTGATCGTCTGCAACAGCGACGAGAGCCTCGTCAAGGAGTCGGCACACCTCGACCTGCTGGCCGAGATGCGCGTGCAAGGCGTGCTGATCAACCCCATCGGAGAAACGACCGAGCGAATCGTCACGCTTCGAGAGCACGGCATCCCGGTCGTCCTCTTCGACCGGCAAGCGTCGTCCACCGTCGAGTGTTCCGTAGCCGTCAACGATGTCACGGGGGGAGAACAGGCAGTGACACACCTTGTCGCGAGCGGTCACCGCAAGATCGCCTTCCTCGGCGGACCATCGACGTTGCGCCAGATCCGCGAGCGACGAGAGGGTGCTGAACGTGCCGTCAGCGCCGGCGAATCAGCCGAACTGGAAGTAGTGGACACCACTGCACCTACGGTCGCCTCCGGACGCTCCGCTGGAGACAAGATCGCCATGATGTCCCCGGTCGAGCGCCCCACCGCCATCTTCTGCGCCAACGACCTCCTCGCCCTGGGCGTGCTGCAGGCACTGACCCACGCCGGAGTCCGCGTCCCACAGGACATCGCCATCGTGGGATATGACGACATCGACTTCGCCGCGGCCGCCGCGGTACCGCTGTCCTCAGTCCGTCAGCCCCGGCAGATGCTCGGTCGAACCGCAGCCGAGCTCCTCCACGAAGAGACGTCCGATACCGACCATGAACACCAGCAGATACGGTTCGAGCCCGAGCTCATCGTCCGCGATTCCAGCGCGATCATTCGGTGATCTCGCAGGGCCTCAGCCCTCTTCGATCCGCGGACGGACGATCCGTGGCTGCGGTGGGTAGCCGGCCGGCCGGTGCTCGACCCGAAAATCGTGCCGGCCTGCCTGAACCTCGATCGGTTCGTCGCCGCCCGGAACGTGCACGGTGGCCGTGCAGCTGGGCGGCACGAGGACATCCAGGGTGAAGACGTGGCCGTCCTGCCGCCAGGCCACGCGCGCTTGACCGTAAGGGGTCTCGTGCGTCGCGCCGGCGTATGTCAGGCCGCCACCCGGTTGCGGGCGTACCGTCAGATGCCGATAGCCGGGAGCACCAGGGGCGAGGCCCGCGACCGTGCGATGTAGCCAATCGGCCACCGCCCCCAACGCGTAGTGGTTGAACGATGTCATCTCGCCCGGGTTGATCGATCCGTCCGGGAGCATGCTGTCCCAGCGCTCCCAGACCGTCGTCGCTCCCATCGTCACCGGATACAGGAACGATGGACACGACCGCTCCAGCAGCAGTCGATACGCAAGCTGCGTCTCTCCGGCCGAGCACAGCGCGTCAGCGACGAGCGGCGTACCGACGAAGCCGGTACCGATCCGGTAATGGTTGTCGTGCACCAAATCGGCCAGCCGCCGGCCCGCGCGCTCCCGTTGCTCGGGCTTCTCCAACAGGCCGAACTCCATGGCCAGCGCAAAGGCCGTCTGTGTGTCGGCGGCCATCCGGCCCGTCGGCGTGACGTACTCGTCGTTGAAGGCCTCCCGCACCCGGTCGGCCAGCGCTGCGTAACGCGCGCTCGCTTCCTCCTCGCCGATGAGTTTCGCGGCATGGCCAACGACCTCGGCGGAACGGGCGAGATACGCCGTGGCCACCAGGCCGGTGTCCGTCTGAGCGGCAGCCGGGTCGTCCGGCGGAGCGCTCGGGTCGAGCCAGTCTCCTAGCTGCCATTCACAGTCCCAGAGTCCCCGGTCACCGATCTTGGCCGCGACACCGTCCACCCACGCCGTCATGCTCTCGAACTGTGCTCGGAGAATCTCTACGTCACCGAACCGCTCGTACAGGACCCACGGCACGAGCACGGTGGCGTCGCCCCAAGCGGCCGCATCGAGTCTCATGTCGACCACGTTCGGGACCACTACGGAGGGCATCCGGTCGGGTGACGCAAGCTGCTCGCAGGACAAGTCACGCAGCCAAGAGGTCAGCGTTCCCACGCAGTCGTACAAGAAGGATCCGGTCGGAGCGAAGACCTGCAGGTCCCCGGTCCAACCCAGCCGCTCATCACGCTGTGGGCAGTCCGTGGGGATGTCGACGAAGTTGCCCCGCATGCTCCACACGACGTTCTCGTGCAGCTTCTCCAGCTCGGGCTCCGAAGCCTCGAACCATCCAGTGCGCTCCATGTCCGAGTGACAGACCACGGCGCGTACGTCGGCGCGGTCCAACCGGCCCGGCCATCCCTCGATCTCGGCGTAACGGAACCCGTGGAAGGTGAAGCGAGGCTCCCACTCCTGGAGTCCGCTGTCGTTCAGGATGTATCGGTCGGTTGCCTTCGCACTACGCAACGGACGAACTCCGAGCTCGCCGTTGTCCAAGACCTCGGCATGCCGGATCGTGATCTCCTGACCGGCTTCTCCTTCGACGCGGATCCGGACCCAGCCCACCAGGTTCTGCCCGAAGTCGACGAGGATCTTGCCGCTGGGCGACGTGGAGATCTCCACCGGTTCGAGCTCCTGGGTCCGCCGGACTGCAGGGCCGGTGGGCGCAACCAAGGTCGACGCGTCGAACGGAAGCACGTTCACCGAAGACCAGGCCGACGTGTCGGTGTCGGCGTGGGTGTCGGCGTCGAGGTGGCCCGGGGACGACCAGCCGTGCCGTTCCAACCGGGCGTCGTAGACCTCGCCGTCGTAGATCTCCGAAGAGACGACTGGACTGCGGGCGCACTGCCACCGGCCGTCGGTGCCTACCAGTGTGACCCGGCCGTCGGCATGTCGGACCTCCAGCTGGGCGATCAGGCCGGCTCGGTCTCCGTACAGGTTGCGCTTGCCTTCGCCCCAGGTCAGCCGACCGCGATACCAACCCTCGCCCACGTGGCCACCGATCGCGTTCGCTCCGTCGCGGAGCAGATCGGTCACGTCGTAGGTGTAATACCGAAGCCGGTGATGATAGCTCGTCCAGCCGGGCGCGAGGACGTCTTCGCTGACCGGTGCACCGTTGATCTCCATCTCATAAACGCCGTGGGCGGTCACGTACAACCGCGCGGACTCGACGCCGGACGTGATGTCGAAGTCATGCCGGAACAGCACGGCCGGTTGCGCAACGGTGGAGTCCTCGACCCATCCGGGGCTGATCAGCTGCGCGGTCCAATCCGCGGGTCGCAACAAGCCCGCCTCGACGGCGTACCAGTCACTCCACGGCGAAGGATCTGCGCCGGAGACGCCCCACACGCGAACCCTGACGTGCCGTCGTTCTCGGGATTCCAGGGACGTCGCGGGCCAAGGGACCAGGACGGACTCATCCGACTCGATCCGCCCGCTGGACCACGGCTGGTGCGAGTCGAGTGCCCATTGCATCTGTATTTCGTAGGCCGCCTGACGCCATCCGGGAGCATCGGTCATGGTTTTCCACGACACGCGTGGCCGGCTCTCACCGATGCCAAGCGTCTCTCGATGGTGCTCAAACCGTACGTCGGTCACGAGCAACGTTGATCCTCCAGTCCGGGAGCCGACAGCACGAGGCGTGAGTCATGAAACGATTCATGATGCGTCCGTGAAATCTATCATTGTTGGCTCTCCGAGCTCACCGACCGAACACGTCACCGTGTTCTGAATGCCGTTACCGCAATCGTGTCGCTCGGTAGAAATTCTCGATATGCGCGGCCACGAGGGACGCGGCGGCCTCCCCGTCACCCTCGCGCAACGCCCCCAAGACCGCACGATGCTCACGCCGCAGCCGAGCGGCCGCCACTCCCCAGTCGGGCAGTTCGGGAACCGCAGCCATGACATAGCCGTGGATCGCTTCCCGCAGCGCCGCCATCACAGTGGACACGAGCATGTTGCCCGCGAGTGCGGACAACGTGACATGGAACTCCGCGTCGAGGAGGTGGAACTGCTCCGGCCCTAGGGTGGGATCGTCCATGGCGTCCAGCAGGCGCTCGGCCCCGTCGAGGGCGCCGTCGTTCGCCTTTCCACTCGCCTCCCGAACCGCCCAAGACTCCAGCAGGACGCGCGTCTGCACGATATCCGCGATCGGAAGGTGACTGGTGGCCAGGTGAAGACGGAGCGTCGAGGTGAGCGGTGAACGCGGCTCAGCGACGATGACCGCGCCCGCATCAGGCCCCGAGC
>NZ_ML142872.1:104820-106752 GCF_004138495.1 Phytoactinopolyspora endophytica | reverse complement strand
CGCCGTACGGACGACACCCATCACCTCGAGCACCCGGATCGCCTCACGGACGGATGTGCGGCTGACACCGAACCGCTCAGCCAACGCGCGCTCACCGGGCAGCCGGTCGCCTATCCGCAACCGCCCTTCGGCGATCTCCGCCTCGATCCGCTGAAGTACCACCTCGTACGCCTTCACACGCAAACCGTACGTTGTGTGGTCCTACCACAGCTACTAATCTGTGGTAGGACCACACAACGGCACCGCGCGATGTCGCACGGGCCTGAGACCTACCGCCGGAGACGCCCGATGACACAGCGCCAGGTACCGAAATGGAGCGAGCTCAAACCGCTTCTACGCCCCAAGCCGATCACGCTGAACCCGACCGACCGGCGGCTGGAGAAGGCGCTCACGATCGGTGACCTCCGACGGATCGCCAAGCGACGGACGCCACGGTCGGTCTTCGACTACACCGACGGTGCCGCGGACAGCGAGATCAGCCTCCGCCGAGCGCGTCAGCTCTTCCACAACATCGAGCTTCAGCCATCCGTCCTGCGCAACGTGGCGGACGTCGATACGAGTACCACGATCCTGGGCAAGACGAGCGCATTGCCGTTCGCGTTCGCCCCGACCGGCTTCACCCGCATGATGAACCACGAGGGGGAGAGCGCCGTCGTCCGGGTCGCCGAACGCTTCGGCATCCCCTACGCACTCTCCACGATGGGGACGACGTCGATCGAGGACGTCGCCGCCGCCGGACCCGACGCCCGCAAGTGGTTCCAGCTGTACGTGTGGAATGACCGGGCCGCCGGCGAAGACCTGGTCAAGCGGGCCGAAGCCGCCGGCTACGAAGCATTGGTGCTCACCGTCGACGTGCCCGTGGCCGGCGCTCGGCTACGCGACGTCCGTAACGGCTTCACCATCCCACCGTCGCTGACTGCCAAGACCGTCGTCGATGCTGCTCTGCACCCGGCTTGGTGGGTGAATCTGCTCACCACGGAACCACTCGCGTTCGCCTCGCTCTCCGCATGGGAAGGGACCGTTGCCGAGTTGATCAACGCTCTCTTCGACCCCACGATGACAGTCGACGACCTCAGCTGGCTGCGCTCCATCTGGAACGGCCCGCTGATCGTCAAGGGCGTCCAGACCGTCGCCGATGCACGCCGTGTGGTCGACGCCGGAGCCGACGCCATTGTCCTGTCCAACCACGGAGGCCGTCAGCTCGACCGGGCTCCGATACCCCTGCGAATCCTTCCCGACGTCGTCGCCGCAGTCGGCGACCGGACCGAGGTCTACGTCGACACCGGCATCACCGGCGGCGCCGACATCGTCTCCGCGATGGCGCTCGGTGCCGACGCGTGCCTGGTGGGTCGCGCCTACCTCTACGGACTCATGGCCGGTGGTGAGCGTGGCGTCGCACGTGCTGCACAGATTCTCGGCACGGAAGTCCGTCGTACCATGCAGCTACTCGGAACGCGGACGGTCGACGAGCTCTCACCCGAACACGTCCGGCTGCCGTGACAGTTCGCGTACCGACCGGCTGTCTCGGTGCGCGGCTACTTCGTCGGCCTTTCCGGGACGGACTGGCAGAATCGTGAACTGAGATTCCCACCTTCAGGAGACCAGCATGCAACTGTTGCGCCTCGGTGAGCCTGGCGCCGAACGCCCGGCCATCCGCACCGACGATGGCTCGATCTTCGACCTCACGCCGATCACCGCCGACATCGACGGAACGTTCCTCGCAGAGAATGGCGTCACCCGAGCACGGGCGGCCCTCGAATCAGGCTCCCTGCCACCGCTGGACTCCGACGGGGTCCGGATCGGCGCTCCGATCGCCCGGCCTGGCAAGGTCGTCTGCGTCGGTCTGAACTACCGCGACCACGCGGCCGAGAGCGGCCAGGACGTTCCCGGCGAGCCCGTCCTCTTCATGAAAGCCGCCAACACGGTCGTCGG
>NZ_ML142872.1:101670-104777 GCF_004138495.1 Phytoactinopolyspora endophytica | reverse complement strand
ACAATGTCCTGATTCCCCGGGGTAGCACGAGGACGGACTGGGAAGTCGAGCTCGGCGTCGTCATCGGCAAGACCGCCCGTTACATCGATTCGCCGGAAGCGGCACTGGACGTGGTCGCCGGATACGTCATCTCGCATGACGTATCCGAGCGCGAATTCCAGCTCGAGCGAGGCGGAACATGGGACAAGGGCAAGTCGTGTGAGACGTTCAATCCGATCGGCCCGTGGCTCGTGCCCGTCGATGACGTGCCTGACGCCGGCAAGCTCCGGCTCCGCTTGTGGGTCAACGGCGAACTCCGGCAAGACGGCAACACCGAGAACCTGATCTTCGGAGTCGGCCACATCATCTGGTACATCAGCCAGTTCATGGTGCTGGAGCCAGGTGATCTCATCAACACCGGCACACCCGCGGGCGTTGCCATGGGAATGGCGGGGCAGCCGTACTTGACGACGGATGACGTGGTCGAACTCGAAATCGACGGTCTCGGTGCCCAACGCCAAGTACTGGGCCAGGCATAACCAACCGGCCTGAGGAGGTGTCACCGTTCGCGGCGGCACCTCCTCATTTTTGTCAGCGGCTGGCTTCGTACTTCTCGAGAATATCCGCCGGAATACGGCCGCGGTCGGAGACCTTGAGGCCTTGCTCGCGGGCCCAATCACGCACGGCAGCCGTATCTGTGCTGCTGCGACCCCCAGAGGAACGGCTGCTGCGGCCACCACGGGCCCGTCGGCTGCCGCCACCGGCTTTACGCGCCGACGCGACAAAAGGCGAAATCGCATCACGCAGCTTGGCTGCGTTCTTCTTCGATAGATCGATCTCGTAGTTCGCGCCGTCAAGGCCGAAGCTCACGGTCTCCTCCGCCTCGCCGCCATCGAGGTCGTCCAGGAGAATGACCTGAACCTTCTGCGCCATCTTTGATCCCTTCGTTAGTAAGCTAGCTGTTGGATACAGTCTAAGTCTCCATTAATACGCTACGCCGAGCAATCCTGCAATCCACTACAACTCGCCCAGCAAGCGACAGATCTTCTGGCGACTACAGATCATCCACCAATGCGGCGGAGCATCCGAACGTTACCCAGAGTATTGGGTTTGACTCGATCCAAGTCAAGGAACTCAGCGATTCCTTCGTCGTATGAGCGAAGTAACTGCGCATACACGTCTGGGGGGACCGGCGTACCGTCAACGCGCTCAAAGCCGTGCCGCACAAAGAAATCTACTTCAAACGTGAGGCAGAACACGCGAGAGACGCCTAGCTCGGTCGCGACTTCAAGGAGTTGCGACAGGATAGCGTGTCCGACACCACGGCCACGCCAATCTGGAGCAGTAGCGAGTGTACGGACTTCGGCCAGATCTTCCCACATGACGTGGAGTGCCCCACAGCCGATTACCTGACGGCTACCCGATGCCGGAGTATCGCCTACGGACTCGGCCACCCAGAACTCTTGCACGTCTTCGTAGAGCGTTACCGTTTCCTTGGACAACAGGATTCGCTGACGCGCATAGTCGTCGAGAAGCTGGCGTATGGTCCGGACATCCGTGGTACGAGCCCGGCGCACGTTGAATCCATCGTACGCCGGGCCCAACTCCTCACCGGTCTTCCCGGACCGCACGCCGGCATTCACTCCGGCTTCACCAGAGGGAACAGGATCGTTTCCCGGATTCCCGCGCCGGTCAGCAGCATGACAAGCCGGTCCACGCCCAAACCCATGCCTCCAGTCGGCGGCATGCCGTACTCAAGGGCACGCAGAAAGTCCTCATCGACCTGCATCGCTTCCGGATCCCCGGCTGCGGCCAGCAACGACTGCGCCTCGAGGCGAGTTCGCTGCACGACGGGATCGACCAGCTCGGAATAGGCGGGTGCGAGCTCGACGCCGGCGACGATCAGGTCCCACGCTTCAACGAGTCTGGGATCGTCCCGGTGCGGCCGGGCCAGCGGACGCACGGATTCTGGATAATCGCATACGAATGTCGGCGTGGTCAGCGTATGCTCGACCAGCTTCTCAAAGAGCTCGAGGACGATCTCACCGTGCTCCCATCCGGGCTGTACGCCCACATCATGCTTATCCGCCAATTCGCGCAGATACTCAGTTGATGTGTCGATGGTCACATCCTCGCCGACAACGTTCGATACCGCTTCATGAAGAGTGACACGAGCCCAAGGCGCTTCTAGGTCGATCTCACCGCCCTTGCCATCGGAAACGACCGTCTGACCGACAGAACGGGCCGCGCCCACGACAAGTTCACGTGTGAGAGTCGCCATAGTGTCATAGTCACCGTATGCCTCGTATGCCTCAAGCATCGTGAACTCGGGACTATGCGTGGAGTCCACGCCTTCGTTGCGGAAAATCCGACCGATCTCGTAGACCTTGTCGACGCCACCCACGATCGCGCGCTTCAGATAGAGCTCCAGCGCGATGCGCAACGTCATGGACATGTCGAATGCATTCAAATGTGTTTCGAATGGACGCGCCGCGGCGCCACCGTGCACCGTTTGTAAAACAGGCGTTTCCACTTCCAGGTAACCCTGCTGATGCAAAGTCTCCCGCAATGACCGCACCACAGTGGCCCGCGTCCGGACCATGTCTCGCGCGTCCGGGTTGACGATCAGATCGACGTAGCGCTGACGGATTCGAGTTTCTTCATTGAGCGTCTTATGCGCCACCGGCAACGGGCGGAGCGCCTTGGACACCGTGGCCCAACTCTCCCCCGAGACAGACAGTTCTCCTCGCTTACTGCAGACGACCTCGCCTTGCACGCCGATGAGGTCGCCGATGTCCACCAGATGCTTCCAGTAGTTCAGACGGTCCTCGCCGACGCGGTCCAGTGACAGCATGATTTGGAGCTCGTTACCGTCGCCTTCGCGCAAGCGAGCGAAACACAGCTTGCCTGTGTTTCGAAGGAAGATCACCCGGCCGCTGACCGCGACACGTTCCCCGGTCTCAGCGCCCGGCTCCAGGTCCGTATATGTCGCCCGGATCTCGCCGAGGCTATGTGTGCGGCCGAACGCACGCGGGTAAGGAGGCGTATCAGTTCCCAGCAGTTCGTCCCGCTTCTGACGGCGGATCCGCATCTGCTCCGGAAGGTCGTCGTCATTCGATGGCGGCTGC
>NZ_ML142872.1:98005-101553 GCF_004138495.1 Phytoactinopolyspora endophytica | reverse complement strand
GAGGAACGAGGCCTGCCCGCGTAGCGAACGAACCGAGGAGCGCGACCAAACAACCCGAGCGGTCGACGAGGTGAGTGAGCGCAGCGGCCACCCGCGGGCATCCATTGTCCGTGCGGGGCATACGTGTCAACCTTGAGCCAGGAGGTGAGGGCGATGAGCGGTGTAGACGTCGTCGACCGAGGCGGCCGCGAGATCGTCGTGTTCCTGTCCGGAGACATCGACGGCACCTTGACTGAGCAGTTGCATGATGCCGTCGACCGGGTGGCCACTCTGGAACGCATCGGCGGCCTGCAACATGCCATCGTCGACATGCATCGGGTGACCGAGTTGGACGACGCGGGTGTGGCGTTCCTGCACGAGCTGACGGAACGAGGCCGCGCCGCCGGCTTCACCGTCTCGTTCGCCTCGATGACCGGCCCAGCCCACCGGGCTGTCGAAGCGGCGGGCTGGACATTCTTCGAGCCGAGCCCGCCGCTGCGCTGAGGCTCTCGTTCCGCCTCTTCCACCGTCTCAGGCCAGGGTGCGGAACCCCTGCTTCCAGGATGGATAGGTCGGCGCCCAGTCAAGTTCGCGCTTCGCTTTGGCGTTGGACGACCCGCGCGTCGTCGTCATCGTCGCCACGCCGAACTCACCCAGCATCGGCTTGACCAGCCAGGCCGGCACGCGAGCCGGCCGCTTCGCACCGATCGCCTCGGCCAGATAGGGCAGCCACTCGGTAACCGGGGCAGGCTCGTCGTCGACGATGTTGTAGATGCCCGGCCGTCCCCGCTCGACCGCTGCCACCGTCGCCGCGGCCGCATCGGCGACATGGACGAACGAGAAGACACCGGTCCCGCCACCCACCACAGGCATCTTGCGCTTCGCGACCGTCTCGATCATCTCTCCGCCGGGCCCGAACGCGGTCCCTGGACCGTAGAGGACTCCGTAACGCAGAACCACACCTTCGAGATCAGCGGCACCGGTCACCGCGGACTCAGTGTGCCGAATCGCCTCCAGCGACTTCACCGACGCAGGCGCGGGATGCTGATCCAGTGGATCGTCCTCGTCCTTGACCCAGCCACCGGTACGCGCGTTCGGCCATCCGGTGAAGCTTTGGGCGATGAACCGACGGACTCCCGCGGCCTGCGCCGCCTCCACCAGGTAGTCGACTCCCTCGGTTCGCAGTCGGTTCGTCGTCGCGTAACTCTCGTCGAACTTTTTGAAATCGGTGGCACCGATGGCGGTCAGCTGATGAATGACGACATCCGGCCGGAACCGGCTCACCGCCTCCACGACGGCCTCCCTGTCAAGTGCGTCGACGACGACGGCCTCGGCGCCCGCCAGACGCACCTGCTCGGCCTTCGCCGAACTGCGTGTCGTGCCGGCGACGTCGTGGCCGGCCTTCACCAGGGCCGGTAACAGGCCGCGCCCGATCACACCGGACGCTCCCGCAACAAAGATCCTCATCTTGACTCCCTTCTCTGCCCCGAACGACGAGACAACAAGGCCTTCTGTGACAGCTCGCCGGAAAACGTGAACGGGGTGCCGGCACGAAAGCCGGGACGATCGCGCGGCTGTCTCGCGACGGTCACGCGGCGCTCGTGCGGGAATGGTGGTCATCCGTGCGGCCACAGGTCTCGCCGTCGACCGATCGGCATGGTTGTATCGGCACATGAGCGCACTCCAGCACGACCTGCTGCGGCCGCTGATGTTCTCCATCGCGTACCGGATGCTCGGCAGCGTCGCCGAGGCCGAGGATGTGGTTCAGGACGCGTTCCTCCGGATGCACAAGAGCGAGCTGGATGGCCTCACCATCGACTCGCCGGACGCATTCGCGACGACTGTCACCACCCGGCTCGCCATCGACGCCCTCCGCTCGGCGCGGGTGCGACGGGAGCAGTACGTCGGGCCGTGGCTCCCCGAACCTCTCGTCGTCTCCGACGATGCCGACCCGGCCCACCGGCTCGAAACCGACGAGACCGTGTCGACCGCCTTTCTCGTGCTTCTGGAGACCTTGTCGCCCGTCGAGCGTGCCGTCTTCCTGCTGCGCGAGGTCTTCGGTTACGGCTATGACGAGATCGCGAGCATCGTAGAGAAGAGCGAGGCCAACTGCCGGCAGATCCTGGCGCGGGCCAAACGGGCGGTCGACGAGCGACGCCCCCGCTTCGATCCGGACCTGACGCAGCAAGCCGAGCTGTCCAGGCGGTTCCTGGCTGCTGCCCAGGAGGGCAATATGGCCGCTTTGACACAGCTCCTCGCCGACGATGTGGTCCTCGTCGGCGATGGCGGCGGCAAGGCGCCGGCCATACAGAAGCCCATGCAGGGCGCAGTGCAGGTCATGCGCTTCATGCACGGTCTGGCGAAGCAGGCGATACGCACGGGCATGCGGGTAGAGCACGTCGCGGCGAACGGCATGCAAGCCTGGCAGGTCCGCGGCGCCGGCGGCGAAATCCTGGCGGTCATGACCATGGAGTTCGAAGACGGCCAGATCCATACCCTGCACAACCAGCTGAACCCGGACAAGCTCCAGCATCTCGGCCCCACCGGGGACCTCAACGCCATCCTCGGTCGCACGCCGCCCTAGAGATTGCGCTCGAAGACCAGGCTGAGGCCGATCAATGTCAGCCACGGCTCATGGTGGGTGATAGTGGTCGCTTCGCTGATCACCATCGGTGCCAGCCCGCCGGTGGCGATGACCGGAAACTCGCCGAGCGGAACGCCGATCTCGGCGGCCATCCGGGTGACGATGCCGTCCACCTGCCCGCTGAAGCCGTACAACGCGCCGGACTGCAGTGCCTCAACGGTGTTCTTCGCGATGACCGAGCGCGGACGTGACAGCTCCACGCTCCTCAGCTGGGCCCCGGCGTGGCCGAGCGCGTCGAGCGAGACCTCGATGCCGGGAGCTATCGCATTTCCGAGATACTCGCCCCGCATCGACACGGCGTCGAAGATAGTCGCCGTGCCGAAGTCCACGATGATGCACGGCCCGCCGAACCGGCGGATCGCCGCCAATGCGTTGACCACCCGGTCCGTTCCCACTTCGCGCGGGTTGTCGGTCAGTACCGGCACACCGGTGCGGACACCCGGCTCCACGAGAAGCGCGCGCACTCCGGCGTAGTAGCGGCTGACCAATGTCCGTATCGTCCGCAGCACCGCGGGGACCGTCGAGCAGACCACGATGCCGTGCACGCCGTTGTCGTAGCCGCCCGAGAACAGCCCGCGCAGCAGCGCCATCAGCTCATCCGCGGTGCGATTCGGGACGGTGGACACACGCCAGTGGTGCACTACCTCTTGGCCGTCGAGAAGTCCGATGACAGTCTCGGTGTTGCCGACGTCGATGGTCAACAGCATGGGCGCCAGGCACCTACCCGATCACGGGGTTCTCGGTGGTCTCGACATCCTGCAGGCGGGCGCCGCCACCACGTTGATCCACCCACGCCTTCGCGCCGTCCCCGGAGTCCTGGGTGTCCCCGGCCTCGTTGATGTCCAAGCCGAGATCGAGAGCCGTCACGGAGTGTGTCAGGGATCCGACGGAAAGGTAGTCGACGCCCGCATCGGCGTACGCGCGC
>NZ_ML142872.1:96811-97956 GCF_004138495.1 Phytoactinopolyspora endophytica | reverse complement strand
TCGAGCGACAGCCCGCCGCTGGCCTCCAGCCGTGCGCGGCCGCCGACCGCGGCGACGGCCTCCCGCACCTGCTCGACGGAGAAGTTGTCCAGTAGTACCAGCTCCGCCCCGGCCTCAACGGCTTCCATCGCGCCCCGGACGTCGTCCACCTCGACCTCCACCGGCAGGTCCGGCGCTGCCTGCCGCACGGCGCGGTACGCGGCGCTGATCCCACCGGCAGCGGCCACGTGATTGTCCTTGATCAGCGCGGCTTCCGAAAGTGACGACCTGTGGTTCTCCCCTCCCCCGACGCGTACCGCGTACTTCTCCAGTGGGCGCAACAACGGCGTGGTCTTCCGGGTGTCACGCACCACGACACGCGTGCCGTTCAGCGCCTCGGCCCAGTCGCTCGTCGCCGTGGCGATACCGGACAGGTGCGACCCGAGATTGAGCGCGGTCCGCTCGGCCAGCAGGACCTCACGGCCGGGCCCGGACACGGTCAACACCGGCGTCCCCGGCTCGACCCAGCTGCCGTCGGCCACCCGTCGCTCACAGGTCACGCTGTCGCTGACAGCGGCGAAAACCGCCTCCATCACCGGCAGACCGGCGACGATCCCCGCCTCACGGGCGGTGAGTGTGGCCATGACCTGTTGCTGTTCTGGGACCGTCGCTTCTGTCGTGACATCGATACCGCCCGCCAGATCCTCCTCGAGCGTCGCCCGCACCAGATCCTCCACATAGAGCGGGTCGAGGCCCGCGTCGCGCAATGCGCTCGCTACCGGCTCGGCCAGACTCATTGTGTCTCCCTCATCGGCTGGAATTTCGTTTCCAGGACCCCGTCGGGGTCCAATGTGCTGGCGAGGTGACCCCGCCAGTGATCATCGTCGCGCACCGGGAAGTCCTCCCGCCAGTGACCGCCGCGGGTCTCCTCGCGCAACATCGCATGACGTTCGAGGGTAACTGCCACCGTGTGCACATTGGTGGTCTCCCACGCTTCCGGCGTGGGAACCGTGCTGCGCCGCTCATGGCCCAGGTGGACCAGCCGGGCGTGGAGCGTCTCCATAGTCGCCGACGACCGCAGCACACCCGCTCCCACGGTCATCGCCGACTGGACGAACGGCAGCGTGCCGGCATCGAGCAGTGCGGCCTCGCCCGGGCGCTCCTCC
>NZ_ML142872.1:84425-96792 GCF_004138495.1 Phytoactinopolyspora endophytica | reverse complement strand
AGGCACGTCGGCCAGCGTCTCGGCCAAGTCGATCGCGATCCTGTGCCCCCACACCAACCCCTCCAGCAACGAATTCGAGGCCAGCCGATTGGCGCCGTGCACACCGGTCCAGGACACCTCGCCGCAGGCGTAGAGCCCCGGCACGGTGGTGCGGCCACGCAGGTCGGTCCGGACGCCCCCGCTCGCGTAGTGCTGAGCCGGGGCTACCGGCACCAGATCCGTCGCCGGGTCGATGCCGTACGAGCGACACCGGGCGACGATGGTGGGAAACCGTTCAGCCAGGAACTCCGCCCCGAGGTGCCGGGCGTCGAGCCACACGTGCTCCGCCGCCGTCTCCGCCATCGCGGTCACGACGCCCTTCGCCACGACGTCGCGCGGAGCCAGCTCGGCCAGCTCATGCCGGTCGGCCATGAACCGCCGGCCTTCGACGTCACGCAGATGCGCTCCCTCGCCCCGGACCGCTTCGGAGATCAGCGGCTGCTGCCCCTTCGCCGTGCGGCCGAGCCACAACACGGTGGGATGGAACTGGACGAACTCCAGGTCGACGATCTGCGCACCGGCACGCAGCGCCAAAGCCACTCCGTCACCGGTGGAGACCGGCGGATTGGTCGTGGAGGCGTAGACCTGACCGAACCCGCCGGTGGCCAGTACGACGGCGCGTCCCAGCGCCGCACCGACACCGTCGATCCGTCCCTCTCCGATGACATGCAGGCTCACTCCGCAGGCGCGTCCGTGGGCATCGGTCAGCACGTCGGTCACCAGCGCATGCTCGATCACGTCGATGCCCGGGTCTTCTTCGACGGCACGCAGCGCCTCGATCAGGGCCCGCGAGATCTCTTTGCCGGTGGCATCACCACCGGCGTGAGCGATCCGGTCGCGCCGGTGACCGCCCTCGCGGGTCAGCGCGATGGTGCCGTCGTCCGCGCGTTCGAACTCCGTGCCGAGCGCCGCCAGTTCACGGACCCGCTGCGGCCCCTCCGTCACCAGGGTCCGGACGGCGTCCTCGTCGCAGAGCCCGCCTCCCGCCATGAGCGTGTCGTGCAGGTGCTGCTCGGGGCTGTCCTCCGGTCCCAGGGCGGCCGCGATCCCGCCTTGTGCCCAGGCCGTGGATCCGGCCGGCAGTCCCGTCTTGGTCACCAGAAGCACCCGGCCGGCTTTGCGCGCCTCCAGCGCGATGGTCAGCCCCGCGATGCCACTGCCGACCACGACGACGTCCGCGTGCTCGGCCCACCCCGGGGCCTCAGTCAGCAGCCGGCGCGGCAAACGGAATTCAGTCACGAGGGAAAAGCCTACGGCGTCTTGAGCCACGGCGTCTCGAGCCATGGACAAGACTCCGGCAAACGACGTTCTGAAGAGCCCACCGAGATGCGAGGTAGCAGGGCGCCTACCTGGCCACCGTCATCCGGAAGTCGCGCGTCCTAGGTCCACAGCGATGTTGTCGAGCAACCTGGTCGAACCGATCCGTGCGGCGACCAGCAGTCGCGATTCACCGCTCGCCGCGTCGGATGCCAGGTCCGGCGTCCGGAGAACGAGGTAGTCGACGAGGAGCTCGGTGTGCCGCTCCAGGACGGCAACGGCGTCCCGCAACACGGCCTCCCGGCCGAGATGTCCGGCTTCAGCGCCCTTGGCCAATGCCTCCGAGAGCGCGGCAGCGATCGCCCGTTCGTCGGCGGAAAGGTACCGGTTCCGGCTGGACAGCGCGAGCCCGTCGGCTTCGCGGACCGTCGGTGCGCCCACGATCTCGTACGGCATCTCCAGGTCGTCCGCCATCCGCCGGACGAGTGTGAGCTGCTGGTAGTCCTTCTCGCCGAACACCGCATACGCGGGCACGGTGAGGTTGAGCAGCTTGGCGACGACCGTCAGCACGCCGGCGAAGTGGGTCGGCCTCGCAGCTCCCTCGAGCTCACGTCCCAGTGGGCCCGGATCGACTGTGACCCGCGCGTCGCCGCCGGGATACATCTCGGCGCGGGTCGGCGCGAACACCAGATCAACGCCCTCCGCCGCGCAGATGTTCAGGTCGTTCTCGAACGCGCGCGGATACCGGTCGAAATCTTCGCCCTCGGCGAACTGCAGCGGGTTCACGAAGATGGTCACGATCACGTGCCCGGTGTCGCCCACCAAGGCTCGGGCGTGGCGGATCAATGCCGCGTGCCCGTCATGCAACGCCCCCATCGTCATGACGACGCTGCTCTCGGCCTCGCCCTCCGCCAGCGCGTCCTGCAACTCCGCGCGCGTCCGGGCCACCACCGGTACGTCCACCAAATCCAACCTCTCGTCCTCGTCCCCGCGCTCACCAGTCGCGGTTGACGCGATCAACGAAAGCCACTAATATCACGTGCTCTTCGCGACCGGACCGGGCGGACATCTCGGGCCGTCGGAAATGCCTTATCTTCCGCCGAGCCCGAGGAGGTCTGCTGCGCGTGTCCATTGCACGCCTTCATCGATACCGCCCAACCGTGCGCCGGTCCATACGCCGGGGCGTCATGGATCCAGCCCGGTTGTTCGCCGCCCACGTCGCCATGGGCTTCCGCCGGTGGTCCACATACCGCCTGGCGATGGTGGCGGGTGCCTTCACCAACACGGTCTTTGGCCTGATCAAGGCCTACATCACTGTCGGGGCTATCGGCGCCGCGGGCGGGACTGTGGCCGGCTACGATGCCGCAACCGGTGCCACTTACGCATGGCTGGCACAGGCACTGATCGGCCCGGTCGCCGTCTTCGGCTGGCGGGAGCTGGCGCTGCGCATCCGCACCGGCGACATCGCCGTGGACCTGGCCCGTCCCGTCGACCCGCAGCTCGCGTTCCTCGCCGCCGACATTGGGCGTGCCGCGTACACGTTCATCCCACGCGGCTTCCCGCCGCTGCTCGTCGGCGCGCTGGTCACCGGGCTCGCACTGCCCACCACGCCACTGCCGTACGTGCTCGGCCTGGTCAGCGCGATGCTTGCCGTTGTGCTGTCCTTCGCCGGGTGGTGGCTGCTCAACCTGGCGGCGTTCTGGCTGCTCGACCTGCGCGGGGCGACCACGCTGTATCTGGTCGCGTCCAACGTCTTGAGCGGCATGATCGTGCCGGTCCACTGGTTCCCGGGCTGGCTGTGGACGGTCGCGTCCTGGACGCCGTTCCCGTCGCTGATCCAGACGCCGATCGACGTCGTCATGGGGCATGCGACGGGTACCGAGGCGCTCGGCCTGATCGGAACCCAGGCGGCGTGGCTCGCCGGGCTGCTCATCGCCGGCAGGCTCGTCTTCCGGGCAGGGGCACGCAGGCTGGTGGTGCAAGGTGGCTGATCGTCTCCGTCCGTACCGGGTCCTGCTGGGCTCACGGATCCGGTCGCAGACCGCCTACCGTCGCTCGTTCGCGATGGACGTGCTGGGCAGCATGTCCATCGGCGTACTGGAGTTCGCCGAGGTCTACGTGATCTTCGCCAACGTCGACGTGCTAGGCGAACTGGACTTCGCCGCAGCTGCCCTGCTCTTCGCTGTCGCCAACATCGCCTTCAGCCTTGCCGACCTGGTCATCGGGCACATCGACGCCATCCCCACCTACCTGCGCGAGGGCACACTCGACGCGTTCCTGCTGCGCCCACTGCCGGTTCTGGCGCAGCTTGTGACCAGCGACATCTCCCTCCGCCGGCTCGGACGCACGGCCATCGGCGGGGCGGTGCTGGCCGTCGCACTTCCACTCAACGAGATCGCGTGGTCGCCGGCGAAGGTGCTCCTGCTCGTCACCGCGATCGTGGCCGGAGCCGCGATCTTCGCCGCGCTGTTCGTGTGCGCGGCGGCCATACAGTTCTGGCTGGTCGAGGGGTCCGAGTTTGCGAACTCGTTCACCTACGGCGGCTCGTACGCGGCCGAGTATCCGGCCAGCGTCTTCGCGCTGCCGGTACGCATCCTGTTCGCCTTCGTCGTCCCTGCGGCGTTCGTCGCCTACCTGCCGACATTGGCGCTACTGGACATCCCCGGGCCGCCCGGCCTGCCGTCCTGGCTGGGCTGGTGTGGTCCGTTGATGGCTGTGGCGATCTGGGCCGTCGCCCTGCTCGGCTGGCGCGCAGGACTCCGCCACTACACCGGGGCCGGCTCATGACCACGGCCGTGCCCGCGATCAACCGCGCCGCGGGTGCGGGACGCCGCACGAGAGAAATCTTGGAGGGAAGACCATTGGACGGCCCGATCATCGACATGCGCGACCTCCGCCGCGACTTCACGGTGCGTTCACCCGCCCGGCGGCTCCGCCGCTCCAAACGAACGGTCCACGCGGTCGACGGCCTGACCTTCGCCATGCCGACCGGCTCCGCCATCGGTTACATCGGCGCCAACGGAGCTGGGAAGTCGACGACCATCAAGATGATCACAGGCATCCTGGTCCCGTCGTCCGGAGCCGTGCGCACGTGTGGACTGGATCCGATCCACCACCGCCGGCAGCTGGCCCGGAGAATCGGCGTGGTCTTCGGTCAGCGAACACAGCTGTGGTGGGACCTGCCACTGCGCGAGTCCTTCCGGACCCTGGCCGCGATCCACCGCCTCCCCGAGGCGACATGGCTGAAACGCCGGGACGAGCTCGTGGACCGGCTCGACCTCGGCACCTTCGTGGACACACCGGTCCGGCAGCTTTCCCTGGGCCAGCGGATCCGGGGCGAGATCGCCGCGGCGCTGCTGCACTCACCGCCCCTGCTGATTCTCGACGAGCCGACGATCGGCCTGGATGTGCTGAGCAAGGAACGGCTGCGGCTGTTCCTCACCGAACAACGCGATCTGCACGGCACCAGCCTGCTGCTCACCACCCACGACATGGATGACGTCCAGCGCCTGACCGAGCGGGTCATCGTGGTCGACCATGGCCGGATGGTGTACGACGGAGATCTGCCCGGCCTTGTCGGCCGAGTCGGTGCGCAGCGGATGATGGTGCTCGATCTGGTTGAGCCGTCTGCTCCGTTGTCCGACGTTCCAGATGCAGAGCTGGTCGGCGTCGAAGCGGAAGGCCTGCGTCAGCGGCTATCGTTCTCGCCCGAGCAGACCACCGCGGCCGCCGTACTAGCCGCCGTCGGTGAACGTACGGAAGTGCGCGACCTCAGCATCGAAGAACCGGACATCGAGGACGTTGTCCGCCGCCTCTACCTCTCCACGACACCTCCGCGTGATGCGGGAACATGACAGGCCGTGCTCGACGACGTGGATGGTTCAAGGAGCTCCTAACGCGTACCACCGCCGGGCGGCGAGGCAAGGATCTCCAGCAACGGCTCCGCGTCGGTCGCCTGGAGACGACCCGACGCCAGCGCGCGGGTGGCAGTCCGGCGCGCAAGCGCGGTGTACACGGCCGTCGCCTCGGGCATCGCGCCCTCTACCACGCGCAGGTGGTCAGCCACGGTCCCGGAGTCGCCGCGGGAAACGGGTCCGGTCAGCGCCTCGTCGCCCTGCCGCAAGGTGTTGTCCAACGCGGCCGAGAGCAATGGCGCCAGCGACCGATCCGGCTGCTCGACACCGGCGGCCCGGAGCAGATCCATCGCATCGTTGATCAAGGTGACCAGATGGTTGGCGCCGTGTGTCAACGCCGCGTGGTAGAGCCTGCGCTGTTCTTCAGCCACCCGGACGGGTTCGGCACCCATCTCGATGACGAGTGCCTCTGCCACCGGCCAGAGCGGCTCCGGTGCGGTGATGCCGAATGTAGAGCTGGACAGCCGCTGTAGGTCCACCGAGGTCCCGGTGAACGTGAGGGCAGGGTGCAACGCGAGCGGCAAGGCACCGGCCCGTGCGGCCGAGTCCAGCACCGAGACCCCGAACCGCCCGCTGGTATGCACGACGAACTGCCCGGGGCGTATCGCACCGGTGGTGACGAGCCCGTCTACCAAGCCTGGCAGGACGTCGTCCGGGACGCAGAGCAGTGCGAGGTCCGCTTGCTCGAGTACCTCCGGCACGTCAACGAGCGGCATGCCGGGCAGCAGCGTGTCGGCTCGCGACCGGCTGGCGACGGAGACACCGTAACCGGCGACGACATGGTGCCCGGCTCGCGCCAGCGCCGCCCCGAGAACTGCTCCGACTCGCCCGGTTCCGACGACGCCGACGTCGAGCCTCGCCGGACGCGTCCCGGTTTCTTCACTCACGGCGCCAGCGTACCCATGCAGTGTCCCGACGATCGTGGGTCATGGACCTGGCGGTGGCCCGGTGGTGGTGCCGATGCGGACCTTGATCGGCAGCCGAACGTCGTCAGGGCGACGGCCGGCCAAGATGTCCGCCACCATCCGTCCCGCGGCGCGCCCCTTCTCGACGAAAGGCTGTTCCACCGTGGTGAGCACATAGTCGTCGAGCCACGGCGTATCGATGCCGTCGAAACCGACGACGCTCAGGTCCTCCGGAACTCGTATGCCACGCGCATGCGCCGCCCTCATGACGCCGACGGCGAGGAGGTCGCTCTGGGCCACGATCGCCGTCGGCCGGTCGGTCTCCCCGGCGTCGAGTAGATGGGCAGCCGCCAGCTCGCCTTCCTCGATGAGATTGGTGGGCGCCTCGAACACCGGCACCCGCCCGAAGACCTCCTCCGTGGCCTGCAGACGCAACCGGACATCGGAGAAGCCGATTTCATTCCGGCGGGCATCATCCATCGGTCCACGGCGGCCGTCGAGCCTACTGGGCAGGGCTACGACCGCCACCCGTACATGCCCGAGTCCGAGCAGATGCCGAGCGAGCTCCGACGAGCCGCCGCGATCATCGATGTCCAGCACGGCGACATCATCACGGTGCGGACCGTCCACCGCCACGACCGAGATGCCCCGCTCGACGAAATGGTCCAGCAACGGGTCGTCGTCACGCCCGCACATCGCGAAGATCACCGCATCCATCGGCATCCGTGCCACCTGTGCCGGTGTCGGCCCGATGCGTGTCGCGTCACCGGAGATCAGCAGCAAACCGGAGTCCAGCGAGCTCAACTCCTCGGCGAGCCCGTCCAGCAGCCCCACCGCGACCGGGTCGCGGAACGCATACAGCAGCCGCTCCCCGATCAGGGTCGCGACGATGCCGGATCGTCCTTGCCGCAACGACCGGGCGGTCGGGTCGGGTCCGGTGTAGCCGAGCTCCCGGGCTGCCGTCAGCACCCGCTCACGGGTCTCCTGGGCGACCGGGCCGGCGCCGCTGAAGGCGAGTGATGCTGTGGACGGCGAGACGCCCGCTCGGACGGCTACCGCCGAGAGCGTGGTCCGCTGTGCGCCCACTCAAGCCACCTCCCCGGATACTCGATGACAAGCCTTACTACCACGCACGGCCGAGCGTGGCCAGACGACGCGAGGTCGGCGGCGATGCTCGGCACTTGCGCGTCTATGTGATTGACTGGCATGATATCGAATCGATTCGATCGAATCGATTCGACCCCCTTGTTCACACGTGACATCAGGACCAGCGATGCCTAGCTCCACAGACGTGCTCAGCACGCGTCAACCGGTGATGGCCCGGAACGCTGTCATGCTTGTCTTCGCCGCCAACGGCTTCGGCTTCGCATCGTGGATGGCACGTATCCCGCAGGTGAGAGACGCTCTCGGGCTGCAGCCCAGTGAACTGGGCCGGCTGCTGCTGGCGCTGGCCATCGGAGCTGTGATCGCCCTCCCGACGTCGGGCTTCGTAGTGAACAAGATCGGCGCCGCACGGACGGTGGCCTTCGGATCGATCCTGGCCGGCAGTGGCCTGGTCCTGGCCAGCATCGGCGTCGATCCCGTCGCGAGCGTTGCCGCCGTCGCCTTCAGCCTGGCCGCGCTCGGATACGGGACGGGCACCTGGGACGTCGCCATGAACGTCGAGGGCGCCGCGGTGGAACGTCTGCTCGGCCGGGCCATCATGCCTCGCTTCCACGCCGCCTTCAGCCTGGGCACCGTCATGGGTGCCGGCCTCGGCGCGGGAATGACCTGGCTCGAGGTTCCGGTCCCCATCCACCTAGGTGTCGTCGGCGGCGGCGTAGTCCTCGTCACGGTACTGAGTACGCGGCACTTCCTCCCGCGGCAGACCGAAAACGAGGACGACGAGACGCACAGTCGGGGGACGATCTCGGTTTGGCGTGCCTGGCGCGAACCGCGCACCCTGCTGATCGGCCTCCTGGTGCTCTCCTTCGCCCTGATCGAGGGGATCGCCAACGACTGGCTGGCTGTCGGGCTCGTCGACGGCTACAACGTGAGCAACGCGGTCGGGTCGGCCGGCTTCGCCGTATTCGTCACGGCCATGACCCTCGGAAGACTGTCCGGGACCTGGTTCCTGGACAAGTACGGCCGGGCCATGGTGGTGCGGTGCAGCGGCGTGCTCGCCGCGGTCGGCGCTCTCATGGTGGTCATCGACAGCCATCTCGCCGTGGCCGGCGTGGGGATCCTGCTCTGGGGTGCGGGCGCGTCGCTCGGCTTCCCGGTCGGCATGAGCGCCGCGTCCGACGATCCGGCGCGGGCACCCGCGCGGGTCAGCGTCGTCGCGTCGATCGGCTATACGGCGTTCCTGGCCGGTCCACCTCTGCTGGGCTGGATCGGCGACCATGAAGGCGTGCTCGCCGCGCTCACCGTCGCCGTCGCGGCGGGCTTGCTCGGCACCTCGGTCGCATCCGCGCTCCGTCAGCAGACCACGACGGACCGAACGCCGGCCGACCACCGTTGACCCAGTGGCGTCCCGGCCCCCTTCACCACGCCAGAGATACACGTCACGCACCCACCTTGAACCGATACCGCGTACCCGTCGTCCAATGATCGTCACGAGTTGTCCCGCGTCGGAAATCCGCTGCAGGACACTAGGTTGTTCGATGGTCCGGTACGTCCGCCTCAACGGTGGACAGATATGTGATGAGGAGTGACGTGCACACTTCCGCGGTAACTGGTCTGGCAGCCGTGATGCTCGTCGTCGCCGGCTGCAGCGGCTCGGACGATGCGGGACTGGATCCCGGGGAGACCGAGCCTGCCGACACGACGACGGCCGCCGCAGACCCGTTCGACGAGGGCGCCGTGGCGGCAGAGCCGATCGCCGCGCTGGCCGACGATGACGAGTGCGACGTGCCCATCACGTTCGATATCGCGGACGCCTGGACCGCCGAGAGCGTCCTGGCCGACCTCGACTTCGAGCAGGGAGGCCTGATGCCCGTGTGCGAAATCGACGCCAAGCCGGCCGGCTGGCTCGGCTACATCCGCGTCTGGTCCGGCCCTGCCGAGGACGCCGAGCAAGCCCTGGAAGAATTCCTCGCCGACGGAGCCGGTGAGGTCGAAGAGCCTGAGTCCCGCCAGATCGAGATCGCGGGCGTCGACGGCGTCGAGACGGCATATGTCCGTTTCCTGCCTGCCGTGGACGAACGCAAGCGGGAACGCGCGTTCGCGGTCAGCACCGGTGACGAGGTCGCCGTTGTGACGGTCAGCGGGTTCGACACCGAGGAGTACGAAGGCATGCTGCCCGCCTACATCCTCGCCCGGGAGACGGCACAGCTTCTGGCCGATGGCGCGGAATGACCCGTCACGGCCGGGCTTTTGTCCGCCGGAGCCAGAGCAGGCCGAACACCGGGAGGACGAGCGGGACGAACCCGTATCCACGGCCGTAGTCCGACCACACCGTGTCCGCGGGGAAGTCCACCACATCGGTGACCGTGATGGTGCCGACGACGAGCACCCCCACCATCTCTACGACGACGGCCGTGAGCGCGATCCGCCACGACGCCGCACCGGAACGGCTGAGCGCCACCGTCGCCACCACATAGACAGCGGCAGCGAACGCGGACAGCAGGTACGCGGTGGGTGCGTCGTCGAACTTGGTCAGGATCTGGTACAGAGCGCGTGCAGTCGCAGCGACGGCGAACACGGCGTACACGGCGACCAGCAGGCGGCCCGGACCACTGGTCCGGGTAACCCGCTCACCCTCCGGATCGCGGTCGCCGCTCAGAGACTGCTCAGACACCGGGTGCTCCGTCCCAGATGTCCTGCAGCCGCACCACCAGAGCAGGCACCACGAGCGCCGCGAAGACCAGCACCGAGGTCCCCCAGCGGGACTTCTCGGCAAGCGCCCAGAACAGCGCGACCGGAAGCAGCAGCACAGTGAACAGCAGGTAGCTGATGAAGAGCGCCGCGTCGCTCGGGCCATCGTCGACGATCATGACGACGAAGGCCACCACCATCTGGACCAGCAGCAACAGCTCGACGACGCCGGCGCCGATGACGAAGGGTTCGCGCGGGTTCTGGTTGCGCACCACGGCCACCAGAGCCCAGGTGGCGTAGAGCAACGACGACCCGACGATCGCGTAGACCAGAATGTCGACCACAGCTCATCCCACCACGGTGGCGGGGCCGGCGAGGACGCCAGGGCCAGCAATCTGACACAGCGCGGAAGGACAATCGAGCACGATGCCATCCTGCCTGACGCCGGCCGATGGCATGCACCCTGGGTATATCCCCCAGTCAGGACCACACGGTCAGGTGGAGGCCTTCACGAGTGTTCCCGGGATCTGGCCATCGGCTCCGGGCACGGGCTCGGCCGCGTCCCTGCCGGTGGCGACGGTACGGTTGAACTCATCGACGTGAACGATTCGCGGCTCGAGCGCACGGATCTCAGCTTCGTCGAACATCCCGTAACTGATCAGGATCACCAAGTCGCCCGGTTGCACCAGCCGCGCCGCGGCACCGTTGATCCCGAGCACACCGGACCCGCGCTCGCCGGGGATCGTGTACGTCGTCAGACGGGCGCCGTTGGTGATGTCGACAATGTCCACCTGCTCGCCGGGGAGCAGGTCGGCCGCATCGAGGAGCTCCTCATCCACCGTGACGGAGCCGACATAATGAAGGTCTGCCTGCGTCACCGTGGCCCGGTGAATCTTGCTCTTCATCATCGTGCGGAACACGTTGTCACTTTCCTTTCGGCCTCACTCGCTCGATGCGCTCGGCCGAGCGTCACCGTCGGTGTCACCTTGGGGAACACGCGGAGCGTGCTGCGTCATCCATTGTTCCCGAACATCCTCCCTCCGCGCCAACTGTGCACGTTGGGTCTGTTCCTCGACGAAGCGGAACGCCTCCTCCGGCAGGCGATGACGGATCACCGCGTTCACCGGACCCGGCGTCGTGTCCACGTGTGCTGTCGCCAGGTTGAGCCGCCGTTGGACCGGGCCTTGCGTCACCCGGACGCTCTGTGTCTTCGCATGCGGCACCACGGTCAGGCGTCGAGTGAAGCGCCCATCCCGCACGACGACGATCTGACGGTCTGCGCCGTAGGCCATCCGGCTCCACTGAATAGGCCGCAGCCACCGTGCGCGTTTCGGCGCTGGGTTCAGCTCGACCGTGCTCGGCTCGGCGTCGAGAACCTGCTGGACGATCTGAATCGCCTCGGCCATCGGCGCCACGGGAAGCAGGGTGGACGTACGAGTCGTCGTTTCTCCCGAGTTGTTCCCGGCGTAACCGGCCACGTCCACATGGACTTCGGCCCAGCCCTTGGGCCGCCAGAGCAGCGGCTGCCGGACGAATACGCCCTGAACCCGTCCTGGCGGAACTGTCTGGTGGACGGTGTCGAGCAGACCCTTCCGGATACGGTAGCCGTCCGGCGAGTGCGCCAACGTGAACCCGAAGTTCTGCCCGAGCTGCGTCCACAGGGCGTAGCCTGTGGCCAACAGTCCGGGCAGCATCGCGCTGACCAAGCCCAGCCGGGCCTGGGCCGGCACCAAGACCAGAGCGACGATCACCGCAACCACGAACAGGACGCCGGAGACGAAACCGCCGGACAGCACCGTCGACCACACCAGGGTCCGGAGTGGAGTCTCGTGAATCCGGCGCTCCGGAGCCTCCGGCGTGTCCGCGTCGATGCCGGCGGCCCGGGCAAGCAGCTCGGCTCGGAGCCGTACCGCATCGTCGCCGGACAAGTACTTCAGCGGAGCCTCCGACTTACCACCGCCGGCCACCTCCATGCGCAGCTCGGAGACGCCCAGCAAACGCCCCACCAGGGGTCGGTTGACGTCCACCGCCTGCAACCGGTCCATACGGACCCGGCGGGACCGCCGCATGAGCACACCGGAGTCGATCCGCAGGGCGTCGCCATCGAAGCCATATCGAGTGAACCACCACGACACCGCCCCGGCGATGGTTCCGAGGATGACGAAGCCCATGCCGATCGCCACGTACACGGCTATCGGGCCAGGCTCCCGCAATGCTCCCTGACCCATCACAACCACGACCGCCGCGAAGTATCCCCACCCCCGCAGCAACGGTGTGAGCGGATGCAGACGCTTGAAATGCTCCGGCGTGCCCGTGTCGGGCACGCTCGCATCGCTGCTCACAGTCCTGCTGCCTTGGCCTCGCCGAGTGCCGAGAGGCGGTCACGCAGGCGAGCGGCCTCATCGGCGGGCAGCCCCGGAATCTTCGCGTCCGTCGCCGGCGACGCCGTGTGCAGTT
>NZ_ML142872.1:83749-84415 GCF_004138495.1 Phytoactinopolyspora endophytica | reverse complement strand
GGTCGCCAACCCAAACTTCCTGTCCAGTGGCCCAGAGTCGACATCGACGAACTGCATCCGGCCGTACGGTACAACCGTGAGCTTGCGGAACATCACGCCGCGTGTGACGAGGAGGTCCTCCTGCCGTTCGGCATAGCCCCATGCCCTCCAGATGCGCGGGATCAGCCAACGGCCCCATCCAACGCCGAGAAGCCCGGCGACGACCGCCAATGCGACGCCCCAGCCGCCCCACAGAAACCAGAGGCCGACGGCCAGAGCGGGCACCGACACGCCCAAGCCGATCGCGAGCACGATATAGCGCACCGTGATGAGCTTGGCCGACACTTGCTGCCAGTTCTCGTCCGGCGGCGCGAAGAGCTGTTCCACGTGAGGAGAGGCTACTCCTCACGTGGCGGCGTTTCCCAAGAACACCGCCGCCGCTCCGCTGGTTGCGTTGGAGGGGCCTTAGCTGGTCTCGGGGGAGGGACCCAGCTCGCCGGCGTGCAGCTCTGCGTCGATAGTGTTTCCGGGCGGGGCCAGTGGGCATGCCCATGCCGGGTCGTATGCGCACGAGGGGTTGTACGCGAAGTTCAGGTCGACGACCAGGGCGGTGAATGGGTCTCCTCCGAGGTCGGCGCCCTTGACCGTGTCGATGAGGTAGCGCCCGCCACCGTAGGTCTTGTGGCC
>NZ_ML142872.1:82090-83682 GCF_004138495.1 Phytoactinopolyspora endophytica | reverse complement strand
GCGTCCTTCAGGGGGATGAAGATGCCCCCTCCGTACGACCCGAGCCACCAGACATCGAGGTCGCCAAGGGGAAGGTGGAGGCGGCCGACACGATCGAAAGGCACGACGCCGTCCGTCCCGGTGGCCACCTCAAGCCGGTGCGGAGACACTTCGGTGTCGACCTGGACCTCGAAACGGAGCTCGGGGTCATAGGCGGCATACGGCAAGCCAGTGAAGCCGGCGCGTTCCGCCGGCGGAATCGGGGACGCCGGGTGGTCGCGAAAGAGCTCGTCTCGCCCACGGGTCCAGAGTTCATGGCCCGACGCCGGGTCGGTGGCCGTACGCACTTCGGCGTACAGCGAGCCGACCCGGCGCCGCCAATCAAGAACGTCGAGCGTGTTCAGAGCAGGCCCTTCTCCTCGAGGTAAGCGCTGGCGACATCCTCCGGGAGCTGCCTCTCTGCGTCGACCGCGGCGTTGAGCGCGGCCAGATCCTCCGTGGTGAGAACGTCGGACAGCTCGTTCAGAGCGTCCACGGCCGCTTGGTCTCCGGCCACCTCCTCGTTGAGCACCGGGACCAGGTTGTCCGCGAGCTGCAGCTCCTGATCATCCTCGAGCAGCACCAAGCCGAGCCCTTCGAGGGTCCCATCCGTGGTGCCGACCAAGCCGAGATCCGCTTCTCCGTCGGCTACCGCCTGCTTGGTCTGCGGCGAGCTGAACCCCAGCGGCAGCATCTCGCTGAACTCCAGTCCATAGGTGCTCTCTAGGCCCGGCTGACAGAACGGCCGGTCCGGGCACTCCTCGACAGCAGCGAAGACCAGCGGCTCGCCCAGCTCGGCGAGGTCGGACAGCGTCTCCAGGTCGTTCTCCTGGGCAAACTCGGCGGACACGGCGAATCCGTTCTGGCTGGCCGCCTCGGCCGGCTCAAGGAGAACCAGCCCTTCCTCCTCGGCCAGCGGCCGCGTCGCCTCCACCGTCTCGGCCGCGTCGGTCGTCGCGACCGGGGAGTCCGTGGGCGCATCCGGGCCATTGGCCTGCACGTTGAGGTACTCCCCGAACGTCGCGGCATACTCCGGTACGACGTCGATCTCCCCACCGACCAGCGCTTCGGCGTAGATCTCACGGTTCGACGCAGTCTGGATCGACACGTCGTAGCCGGCGTTCTCCAGAAGCGCCTTGTATATCTCCTGCATGACGGACATCTCGGTGAAGTCCGCACCACCGACGGTCAGCGAACCCTGGCCGCCTTCCTCAGCGTCGCCGTTATCAGTGTCGCTGTTCTCGCTGCCGGAGTCGTCCGTCGTGGTGTCGGACCCCGAGGAGTCCGAATCGTCGTCGCCTCCACACGCGGTCAGAAGCAGCGTGAACGCCGCACCCGCCGCGAGGGCGGTGACACTACGTCGCTTGGTCATGGCAGTGGACCAACCTCTCTTGGTGTTCGCCTTTTGTGTCCCGTGGTGGCCCGGTGACCACCACGCGTGTCCGGCGAGCACCGCGATGCAGCGCCCGCGCTAACTTCAGTCAACTACGTCACACCGACAACGTGTTCCGTATTCCGCGTCACAATCGGCTCTCGACGGCCGATTCACCGTGGGAGACCGCCTCGACAGCCGC
>NZ_ML142872.1:77021-82076 GCF_004138495.1 Phytoactinopolyspora endophytica | reverse complement strand
GGCGAAGCGGGTCCACCCGACGCTGAACCCACTCCATCACGCCCTCGACGAGCAGCGCCATCGCCGCCACCAAGATCGCCCCCGCGATCAGCTGAGGATAGTCGCCGCGGCCGAACCCGCTGGTGATGATCCGGCCGAGCCCGCCGCCGGCCACCAGCGCGGCGATGGTCGCCGTTGCCACGATCTGCACGGCGGCCAGCCGGACACCGTTCATGATGAGCGGAACCGCCAGCGGGAGCTCTACCTTGCGCACCACCTGAACAGCGTCCATGCCCATGCCACGAGCCGCGTCTACGGCGTCCCGGTCCACCTCGCGCATGCCGACATAGGTGTTGGTCAACAGCGGCGGCAGGCCGAACACGACGAGGGCGATGATGGTGGACCAGTCCGAGAGCCCCAGCGGCGTCATGGACAGTAGTACCAGCGCAGCGAACGTCGGGACTGCACGGCCGACATTGCTGATGTTGATCGCCAGCGTCCCACCGCGGCCGATGTGGCCGAGCCAGAGTCCGACCGGTATCGCGATGACGCACGCGATCAGCAATGATATGGCGGTCAGCCACATATGCTCGGCGAACCGCGTCGGCACGCCTTCAGCGCCACTCCAGTTCTCGCCGTCGCCCAGCCACCGGAGCGCGTCGATGAAGTCGTCGATGTTCATCGTTCAGCTCACCGTCCTGCGCCATGGCGTGCCGAGCCGCTGTGCCCCGACCAGCACCAGGTCGGCGACGAGTGCGAGCAGCACGCACAGCACCGATGCGGTCAACACCTCTGCCCGGAAGTTGCTCTGCAGCCCCTGGAAGATGAGCTGACCGAGGCCGCCATGGCCGACCAGAACGCCCAGGGTGGTCAACGCCACGGTGGAGACCGCGGTGACTCGCAGCGCCGCGAAGATGGTCGGTAGCGCGAGCGGCAGCTCGACCTTGAGCAGTAGCCGGACGCCGTCGTGGCCCATCCCAACCGCTGCCTCTCGCACGTCGGCCGGGACCCCGTCCAAGCCGGTCAGGATTCCCCGAACCAGAATGGTCAGCGAGTAGAGCACAAGACCGATGACCACTGTGGTCACCGTCAGCCCAGTGACCGTGAACAGTAGCGCGAACATCGCGATCGACGGAATCGTGTACAGGACGGTGGACGTTCCGAAGATCGGCGCCGCCAGCCGCCGCCACCGGCGTATCGTCAACGCCAGGAGTATCGAGACGACGAAGCCGATCGCCACCGACATGACCGTGATCACCACGTGTTCGCGGAGCGCGTCAACGATGAGGTCGGAGCGCGACTCGACGTACTCGCGACAGATCCAGTCGTTGCGCGTCATGCAGTTCTCGGGGAGGGTGGCACTATGAACGGCCTGGGAACGTCCCATCCACACGACAGTACCGAAGACTCAATGATCCGTCTCGACCGCGTGTCGAAACGCTACCCAGACGGAACGGTGGCCGTACACGAGCTCTCCCTCGATGTCGCCAAGGGCGAGCTCGTTGTGCTGGTCGGGCCGTCGGGTTGTGGCAAGACCACGACCATGAAGATGGTCAATCGGTTGGTCGAGCCCACCGGCGGCCGGATCTTCGTGGACGGCGCCGAGGTCACCCACAGCGACCCGGTGAAACTCCGCAGAGGCATCGGCTATGTCATCCAGAACGTGGGGCTGTTCCCGCACCGTTCGATCGAAGAGAACGTCGCCGTCGTGCCGGAACTGAGCGGATGGCCGAAGGCGCGCCGCCGTCAGCGGGCCCGTGAGCTCCTGGAGCTCGTCGGCCTCGAGCCCGGCATATATGCCGGCAGATACCCGCACGAGCTCTCCGGCGGCCAGCGACAACGCGTCGGAGTGGCTCGGGCACTGGCCGTGGATCCGCCGGTGCTGCTGATGGACGAGCCGTTCAGCGCAGTCGACCCCGTCGTCCGGTCCCAGCTACAGGATGAGTTCCTCAGGCTGCAGGACGATGTACGCAAGACCATCCTGTTCGTGACGCACGATATCGAGGAGGCCGTCCGACTGGGCGACCGGATCGCGGTCTTCGCCCAAGGCGGCAAGCTGGAGCAGTTCGACTCCCCGGCGGCCATTCTCGGTGCTCCCGCCACCCCGTTCGTCGCTGACTTCGTCGGGTTCGACCGCGGCCTCAAGCGGCTGTCGGTGACGCCGGTGACCGAAGCAGTTCTCGAGCATCCACCGGTCGTCCGAGAGGACGACTCCGTGGTCGCGGCTCAGGCGGCAATGGGGGACTCACGGTGGGCCGTCGTCCTCAACGGCGACGGAGGCCTTGCCGGATGGATCGGACAAGACATGACCGCGCGGGACAGTGCTGTCCGTGACCATGCCCGGCGCATGGAAGCCTGGGTAGCGCTGGACAACAGCCTCAAGGTCGCGTTCGCGGAGATGCTTCAGTGGAATGCGGGCTGGATCGCCGTGCTCGATGACGACGACCGTTACCTCGGCGTTCTGACGCCGTCGACGTTGCACGCGGCGCTGCGCCGTTCGGTGGAGGCGGACAATAAGGCGATCGATCCCAGCCAGGTCGATCTGATCACGGTCAGCGACCTCTAGATGTACTCAGCTTCCCGCCGGGCGCTACGCGCCTACGCATTTCCCTACGCGGTCCGCTCCTCCGGCGGGTCGTAGGCGACCGAGTTGTCCGAGGCCTCTGGCAACAGGTCACGATTCTTGTCTTCCCATGCGACCAGGTCCACGACGGTGGGAGCATCCGACAGATCAGGCCATAGGTCGTTCCACTCGGCTTCTGCTCGACGGGCCAGCTGGTCACTAGGCGTCGATGCTCCCTGCCGGGCATTGCGCGAGTACGTGAGCTCAACCTCGAGCTCGTTCGCCTGTTTCCGGATGGAGTCGATGCGCTCGCCGGCGACGTCCAGCAGCCCGACCATGTGATCGGTGAACTGCCGATGCTCGTCGGAATAGCGAGCGTGCACCTCGGAATACTCGGCAGCCTGATCCGCACGGACCGTGGCCACCTCCACTCGCAACTGCCGTTCGAGGCGGAAGACCAACACGCCGAGCACGACAGAGACGACACCACCCGCCACGGCGGCGATCATCGGCCAGGCGCCACCCACCACGAGGGCGACCGCTGCCAATGCAGCGGCCAGCACCGGGGTGACAACGGCCAGCACACGGACAACGGCGAGACGACGGCGGTGACGGACAGAGGCCATGCGGGCCACCGTACTCCCTCGCATCATCAGAAACGCGTGTCACACGCCGACAAATCCGGAAAGATCGGAGTGCCGTTCCAGTGGTAACTCATATCTGAGATAGGTTCGCCGCGCGCGTCGGGCCTACGTGACACGCGCCTTCGCCCCGCGGGACGTGTCGGCGCTTTGGCATGACAACCCAAACGACGGGTGATCATTTGCGGCAAGTGTGCCTACACTTCGGGGTATGCCGCGACATGCACAAAGGGGACGTCGGCGAGCGCCACGTAAGAAGTCTTCGGGTCGTAGTGCCACATCGATCGTCGCCGGTGGCGTAGGCGAACTGATGCTGACGGCTGGAGCCGTCGTGTTGCTCTTCGTGGTGTACACGTTGTGGGGAACCGGGCTTCAGACCGCTCGTGCACAGAACGACCTTGCTCAGGACACGCAGAACTGGGGACACGAGGAACAGTCAGCCGACGGCCAGCAGCCTGAGACCGAAGACATCGAGCTCGGCGAGGCGTACGCGATCATCAAGATCCCACGGTTCGGAGATGATTGGGGCGGAGACGACGGATACGTAGTTGTGCAAGGCACCGAGGAAGACGATCTGAAGAACGGTCCAGGCCACTACACCGACAGTGTCGACCCAGGTGAACTGGGGAACTTCGCGGTCGCCGCGCATCGCTCGGGACATGGCTGGGTGTTCGAGGACTTCCCTGAACTCAGGGTCGGCGACCGAATAGAGATCATTTCCCCCAATGGAACCTTTATCTACGAACTCGACGACGCACCCAGCGGTGATCCTGACGGCAACAAGATCAACATCGACGACACGTGGGTGGTTGACCCAGTGCCGGGCGAAGGGCCAGACGTTGAACCCACAGATCGGCGTATCACGCTGACCACATGTTGGCCCCGCATCGGATCGTCGCATCGAATGTACGCCACCGGAACGCTGATCGAAGGGCCAGAGCTTTAACTCAACAGCTTCCGTTGTCGTGTGAAGGATGAAGCCGGCGCGGGAGCTGATTATCCGCCAGACCCACCTCGAGGTCAGCTGACCGAGTCTCACCAAGCGCGCACCGATGCCAGACGGCAACCACTGGGCCGAGACATTCGGATGCTCGGTAGGCTTCAAGATCGTCTGTTTGACGCCATCCCGTGAGACAGCCCGCCACAGTCCCAAACAGCCATCGATGGCCAACGGTGAAATACCTGCTCAGAGTCGACTTGCCACGACTCGCCAAAGATCCAATGTGCGGTGGTAACTCATATGTGAGATAGGGTTTCGGCTCGTGGCAGATGACTACCTACGCCGAATCGGCTCCTTGATACGTGACTCACGACTCCACCACGGCTGGACCCAGAACCAGCTCGCAGACCAGCTCGGTACAAGCCAGAGTGCCGTCAATCGGATAGAGAAGGGACACCAGAACCTCAGTCTCGAGATGATCGCCCGGATCGGTGAGGCCCTCGACAGCGAGATCGTCACCGTGGGCCAGCCCGAGCCCTCCCATCTGCGGGTGACAGGCGGCCAGCAACTCTCCGGCAGCATCACAGTCAAGTCCAGCAAGAACGCCACCGTTGCCCTGCTCTGCGCGAGCCTGCTCAACAAGGGCCGGACGGTCCTGCGGGGCGTCGCCCGGATAGAGGAGGTCAACCGGATCCTTGAGGTACTCGAGAGCATCGGCATCAAGACCCGCTGGCTGGGTGGCCGGGACCTCGAGATCGTACCGCCGGAACGGCTCGACCTCGATGCCATGAACGTCGATGCCGCGCGGCGCACGCGCAGCGTCATCATGTTCCTCGGCCCGCTACTTCACCGCGAGGACCGGTTCAAGCTCCCATACGCGGGCGGATGCAGCCTGGGGACCCGTACGGTGCTACCGCACATGGCTGCGCTGC
>NZ_ML142872.1:74938-76966 GCF_004138495.1 Phytoactinopolyspora endophytica | reverse complement strand
CCGTTCGGTCTCGAGCTGAAGGCAACGGGCGGCTTCTACCATGCCGAGGTCGACCGGTCCGCGAAGCCGGGCAGACCGATCGTGCTGACCGAGCGTGGCGACACCGTCACGGAGAACGCGCTTATGGCCGCCGCACGCCACGACGGCGTCACGGTGATCCGCAACGCCAGCCCCAACTACATGGTGCAGGACTTGTGCTTCTTCCTCACCCAGCTGGGCGTCCGGATCGACGGCATCGGCACCACAACGCTGACCGTGCACGGCATCGAGAACATCGACTGCGACGTCGACTACGCGCCGTCAGAGGATCCGATCGAGGCGATGAGCCTGCTCTCGGCCGCGATCGTCACGTCGTCCGAGATCACCATCGCCCGGGCGCCCGTGGAGTTCCTCGAGATCGAGCTCGCCATCCTGGAAGAGATGGGGCTCGACTACGATCGCAGCACCGAGTATGTCGCGGCGAACGGCGAGACCCGTTTGGTCGACCTCACGGTACGGCCCTCGATCCTGAAGGCGCCGAGCGACAAGATCCACCCGATGCCCTTCCCGGGCTTGAACATCGACAACCTGCCGTTCTTCGCGCTGATCGCGGCGACGGCCTCCGGCTCCACGCTGATCCACGACTGGGTGTACGAAAACCGTGCGATCTACCTCACCGAGCTCACGAAACTCGGCGCTAATGTGACGCTCCTGGATCCGCACCGCGTGCTCGTCGACGGACCGACCCGGTTCTCCGGGACGGAGGTCATATGTCCACCCGCTCTGCGTCCCGCGGTCGTGGTACTGCTCGCGATGCTCGCGGCCAAGGGCACGTCGGTGTTGCGCAACGTCTACGTCATCAACCGCGGATATGAGGATTTGGCCGCCAGGCTCTCCCTGCTCGGAGCCCGGATCGAGACCTTCCGCGACATCTGACTTCCCCGAATGTCCCCATGATCATCAACCCTTAGCCCCACCATGCCCGGTCTAGCCGTTGATGATCATGGGGACATTCGTGTCTGATTTCCGCTAGTCCTGTCGCCGTGCGAGCGTCAGACTGGACGTGTGCTTGACGAAGAAGTGTGCTATCGGGCGGTACGAAGCCGTGATGAGCGGTTCGACGGCGTCTTCTACATAGGCGTCACGTCGACCGGCATCTACTGCCGGCCCAGCTGCCCGGCACGGACCCCGAAGCGAGAGAACATCCGCTTCTACCGATCCGCGGCCGAGGCCCAGGGAGCCGGGTTCCGTGCCTGTCGGCGGTGCCGGCCGGACACGACGCCCGGATCCCCGGAGTGGAACGTTCGAGCCGACGTCACGGCCCGAGCCATGCGCCTGATCGCGGACGGCTTGGTCGACCGCCACGGCGTCGCCGGCCTGGCCGACCGCCTGGGTTACAGCGAGCGCCAGATCCATCGTGCGCTGGTCGGTGAGGTCGGTGCCGGGCCGCTGCGGCTAGCCCGCTCACAACGCGCGCATACGGCCCGCACATTGCTGGAGACGACGGACATGCCGGTCACGGAGCTGGCGTTCGCCGCCGGTTTCGCCAGCATCCGCCAGTTCAACGACACGATACGAGAGGTCTACGCGTTCAGCCCTAGCGAGTTGCGGGAACGAGCACGCCTCCGCTTCCGTGCAGATGCACGTCCGGGCAATGCCACGAACGGGTCCGTGACCGGAACGATCGAGCTGCGGCTGGCCCACCGACGCCCCGCCGACCTCGATCGGGTCGTGGAGTTTCTCGCCATGCGAGCGGTACCTGGCCTGGAGGAAATCGACGGGCGCACCTACCGCCGCAGCATGTCACTCCCGCACGGCACCGCGGTCGCCGAACTCACGCCGGCCGACGGCTGGGTGCGGGCGGTGCTGCGGCTAGCCGACCCACGCGACCTGACCACCGCCGTCGCTCGTTGCCGGCGGATCTTCGATCTCGATGCGGACCCGCAGGCAGTCGACTCCGCGCTGCAGAGCGATCCTGCGCTGCGCCCGCACGTCGTCGCCGGCATACGCGTACCTGGCACCGCCGACGGCGAGGAACTCGCAATCCGA
>NZ_ML142872.1:69223-74916 GCF_004138495.1 Phytoactinopolyspora endophytica | reverse complement strand
TTCTCGGACAACAGGTCTCGGTCGCGGCCGCCCGCACGATCGCAGGGCGGTTGGTCGCCGCCTACGGAAAGCCGCTGGACTCGCCGGTAGGCGGTGTCACGCACACGTTCCCCAGTGCCGCCGTCCTGGCGGCGGTCGACCCGGCGACATTCCCGATGCCCGCACGCAGACAACGCACGCTCCACCAGCTCGCCGCCCGGCTCGCGGACGGCAGCGTACAGCTGGACATCGGCGTCGACCGTGACGAAGCCGAACGCCGGCTTCTCGCCGTTGACGGAATCGGGCCCTGGACCGCGAGCTACATCCGGATGCGCGCATTGAACGACCCGGACGTGTTCCTCCCTACTGACCTCGGCGTGCGACACGGCCTGGACGCCATGGGCCTGCCGAGCGACCCTCGCTCGGCAGCCGACCGCTCAGAACACTGGAGACCGTGGCGTTCGTACGCCCTCATGCACATCTGGGCTGCGATATGACGTGTTCGGGCGTGGGATGGGGGAATTCCTCGTTCCCACACCTGGGCGCCTCAAGCGGACCAGATGCACACGACGACATGCAACAGAGGAGACGAGTAATGATGACGACATACTGGACAACCACTGATAGCCCGATCGGCCCGCTCCTGCTCACCGCCGATGACTACGGATTGACCGGCCTCTACATGGAGGAACGCCGGCACGGCCCGCCTGACGTCGACCCAAGCTGGATACGGAACGACGCCGCCTTCCGCGACGCCGCCGAACAACTCGACGCCTATTTCGCCGGCGAGATCAAGGAGTTCGACCTGTCGCTGAACCCGTCCGGCACACCGTTCCAGCGCGAGGTGTGGAGCGCGCTGCGCACCATCGGGTATGGCGAGGTGTGCAGCTACCGGGACATCGCTGAGCAGATCGGACGGCCGACGGCGTTCCGAGCGGTCGGGCTTGCCAACGGCCGCAACCCGATATCGATCATCGTCCCCTGTCACCGCGTCGTCGGTACGTCGGGCTCGTTGACCGGCTACGGCGGTGGGCTGGAACGCAAGCAGGCACTCCTCGACCTGGAGGCAGGCCGTACTGCACCGTCGCCATAGCCCTCAGTATTCCCACCCGGTGCTGCGCCGCCGCCCGAGACCAACTGAAGCGCCCGAACGGGCCGGGGAAGTCCGTCGATCGATCTTCGGGCGGCGGCAGACCCACGCGACCAGCACGAGAAACTACCCGCCGGCCGCGTGAGAGTGAGACGGAGCTCCCCGGCCCACCCAACGCAACCAGCCGTACGGCGGCGGCAACACCGCCGCCAAGCCACCCAACGCAACCAGCCGTGCGGCGGCGCCAACACCGCCCCAAGCCACTCAACGCAACCACCCAGGGCCGCGACGCCAACAGGTCCTACCAGTTCCAGCCAATTCGGCGCAGTTCGGGCTCAAGTATCAGCCTGCGGACAGGCGGATCAGCGTCGGGGATCGGCACACCCGACATCCTCGCGGCGTCACACAGCAGCCCGTCGTACGCTGCGGTGGCGGCGACGAGGTGGAACCCTCGCGCCCAGCGCCTGCCGTCACGTTCCAGCACCTTGATCTCGGCAGCCACGCGGGTGAGCCGATACTGGACCGTGAGGGTATCGAACGGGTCCGGACCGGGTGTAGGTTCCTCTGTGGGGCGTCGTCGGCGCAGTGCGCGCACCAGACCTGCGAAAGTTGTACCCATTTGGCCTCCCACATCCGAGGATAATCAACCTCGTCCCGTTAATGTCACTCATTTATTACGGCGAGATCACGGATCATGATGGTGTACCCGGCGCCGCACATGGGTACGCGATATGACGTACGTCAGCACGGTGACCAGGGCCGAAGGCACGCGGCCCACGTTGGTGAGGGGAGTCGTCCGGGTGAGAAGCGCAGATCTGCTTAACGACGCGTTCGGCCGGGTTCGTGAGGAGGTTCACAGCGTCGTCGACGGGCTTTCACCTGATCAGCTCAGCCACCGCATCGACAGCCGCGCCAACTCCATCGCCTGGTTGGTGTGGCATCTCACTCGCATCCTGGACGACCATCTGGCAGACGTGGCCGGCACCGAGCAGGCCTGGACCGCGGGCGGCTGGGCCGAGCGGTTCGGCCTGCCGTTCAGCCCGGCCGCGACCGGTTACGGACACGGGAGCGAGGACGTCGCGGCCGTCCGGGTGGACTCCGGCGACCTCCTGACCGGGTACCACGATGCCGCCCATGACCTTGCAGTGAGTTACGTAGACCGCCTCACGGACCCGGACCTCGACCACATCATCGACGAGCGCTGGGATCCGCCCGTCTCGCTGGGAGTCCGGTTGGTCAGCGTCGTCAATGACACCGCGCAACATGTAGGCCAAGCAGCATTCATCCGCGGTGTGGTGCTGCGCTCAACCTGAGCCGGCGCGCGAGTGTGCCCTAGGCGCGCTCGACCATGACATTCGTAGGGAACTGGCTGTCGGCGTACCTGCCGACCGACCAGGTCGACACGGCGTCGACGCCCGCGCTCACCGCACCTCCGAGCACCGGAACGCGCTTGGCGATCATCAGCGTGGCGTGTTTGCCGCCGACCCGCGCCGTCAGCTCCTGGCCGACCCGGGCCGCGACCCGTTCCACCGTCACCTGCTCGATCTCCTTGCGCCCCATGGCGACGTCGTGAGGCAGGGCGGGCAGGGACCCGACCTGGCCAATGGAACCGGCCCCGTCCTTACCCAGCAGGGTCATCAACGCCGCCGTCCGTACCCGGCTGTCGGAGATGTCATAGCCCCGCATATGTGCGATGGCCGCGGCCATCCGGAGATGCAGGACGGCGATCCCGGCGATGTTGGCCGGGATCGCCACCGGCAGGGTGACCACGCCGCCCAGGTTCGCGACGAATCCCTGCACGCCCGCGAGCCGCACGTGCTGTTCGATCACGTCGCGCACGGCGCGGTCGACATCCCGCCGACGCTCCAGGTGCTTGCGCGCGACCTCGCGCGCACCTGGGAACCCGGCGAACCCATCGATCGCCTTGTCGACGAAATGCTGCGCACCACGGGACGCCATGACCGGCGCCGCTCGCCGTGCCGCCTGGTTGCCAGCCCACATGGCCATACTCGCCCGAAGACCCATGCGACCAGCTTACGCCCGGACCGTATCGCCGGGACGCCCCGCACGGCGAGATTCCCGTCCGCCATACCCTGTCTGAGGAGATGACACCGAAGGAGATCCGTGTGCCGGTCGAACCACCGCCGACCCGTTGGGACCTTCCAGCCGTTCACGCCGACAACGGCGACCTGATTGCCGTCGGCGCGGATCTTGAGCCCGGCACCCTGCTCGCCGCGTACCGCTCAGGCCTGTTCCCCATGCCCGTCAGCCGATTCTTCGGCCGGTCCTCCGAGCTCGCCTGGTGGTCACCGGACCCGCGAGGCGTACTGCCACTCGGCCGGCTGCGAGTCTCCCGCTCGCTTCGGCAGGCGACGAAACGGTTCGAGATCACCGTGGACGCTGCCTTCGACGAAGTGGTGACCGCCTGCGCCGATCCGTACCGGCCGGGTGCGTGGATCACCGACGACATCCGCAGCGCATACGGCAGGTTGCACCGGCTCGGCTGGGCACATTCCGTCGAGGCCTGGACGTCCGATGGCCGCCTCGGAGGCGGCCTCTATGGCGTGGCGATCGGCGGGCTGTTCGCCGGCGAGTCCATGTTCCACGCGTCCGAACGTTGGGGGCGCGATGCCTCCAAAGTGGCTCTCCTGGCTCTGGTGGAGATGCTCACGGCCGACGGCGCTGCCGGCCGCCTGCTCGACGTCCAGTGGGGTACGCCCCATCTGGCCAGCCTCGGCGTGGTGGAGATATCGCGGGAGGAGTACCTGAGCCGGCTGCGGTCCGCGCTCCGCCTCGAACTACCGCCTGTCTTCACCGGAAACGACGAGAACAGGGCATGATGGCACTATGCCGGAGCTGCCGGAGGTCGAAGCGCTGGCTGCTTTCCTACGCCGGAATGCGGTCGGCAAGGCGGTGGCGCGCGTTGATGTCGCCGCGATCAGCGTGCTCAAGACGTTCGACCCGCCGATCGTCTCGATCGGCGGGCTGTCCGTCACGTCCGTCCAACGCCACGGAAAGTTCCTCGACGTCGACTGCGACGGACTTCATCTGGTGGTCCATCTCGCCCGGGCAGGATGGCTGCGCTGGAGTGACGGACTGCCACAGCGACCACCGAAGCCGGGCAAGAATCCGCTGGCGCTCCGTGTCCATCTCGCCGACGGCTCCGGGTTCGACCTGACGGAGGCCGGGACACGCAAGAAGCTCGCCGTCTACGTAGTCCGCACTGTATCGGACGTTCCAGGCATCGCCCGGCTGGGCGTCGACCCGTTCGCTGCCGAGTTCACCACAGAACGTCTCGGTGCCCTGCTGGCGGCGGCCGGCCGGGCACAGATCAAGGGCGTTCTCCGAGACCAGTCCGTCATCGCGGGCATCGGCAACGCCTACTCGGACGAGGTTCTGCATGCTGCTCGGCTCTCTCCGTTCCACCCCGCATCGACACTCAACGATGATGAAGTGGCCCAGCTCCACCAGGTGATCATCGATGAGCTCGGGACCGCGCTGGAGCGGGCCGAGGGCCTCGCCGCACGTGATCTCAAGGATTCGAAACGGACGTCGATGCGGGTACACGGGCGCACTGGGGAACTGTGCCCGGTCTGCGGCGACACCGTGCGCGAAGTATCGTTCGCGGACTCCAGCCTCCAGTACTGCGCCACCTGCCAGACCGGCGGCAAGGTTCTCGCGGACCGTCGGATGTCCAAGCTGCTCAAGTAACGCGAACAGGCGGGATACGCTTCGTAAATGGATCCTGACGTCTCCGACCGCAACCCAGTGATGGTCGATGTGGCCCGGATGGCCGGTGTCTCCCATCAAACCGTCTCCCGGGTGCTCAACGACCACCCGAACGTGCGCCAGACCACCCGGGACCGGGTGCAGGCCGCGATCGAGCAGCTGGGTTACCGGCGCAACCGGACCGCCCGCGCGCTGGTCACCCGGCAGACCAACACGCTCGGTGTGGTGGCGTTCGACACCACACTCTACGGTCCGGCGAGTACTCTCTTCGGCATCGAGCAGGCCGCCCGCGAGGCTGGTTACTTCGTCAGCATCGTCAGTTTGAAGAACATCACCAGACAGGGCATCGACGAGGCGCTCGACTATCTCGCCGAGCAGGCGGTCGACGGTCTGATCGTCATCGCGCCACAACACTCCGCCGTCGAGGCGCTCGCGGGCCGCCCACCGAAGATGCCGGCTGTCGCCGTCGAGGGCGGGGAGGGCGGGGAACTGCCCGTTGTGGCGGTGGATCAAGTCGAAGGGGCCCGAACGGCGACGCGGCATCTCCTCGACCAGGGCCACGGTACGGTCTGGCACGTGGCGGGGCCGGCCGACTGGCTCGAGGCCGAGGGCCGGGTACGCGGATGGCAGCAGGCGCTGGAGACCGTTGGCGCCCCCGTGCCGGAGATCATCCGGGGTGACTGGAGTCCGCTCTCCGGTTACCAGGCTGGTAAGGAGCTCATCGAGCGAGCACACAGGCGGGCTGAACCCGCCGTCGAGGCGGTCTTCGCCGGGAACGATCAGATGGCGCTGGGCCTCCTCCGGGCGTTCGGCGAAGCGGGCATCCGTGTTCCGGATGACGTCCGGATCATCGGTTTCGACGACATCCCGGAGGCCGAGTTCTTCAGCCCTCCGC
>NZ_ML142872.1:66949-69136 GCF_004138495.1 Phytoactinopolyspora endophytica | reverse complement strand
CACCACCATCCGCCAGGACTTCGCTGAGGTCGGCCGGCAGAGCATGAGTATGCTCCTGGCGGAGATGGACAGCGGCCTGCACCGAGGCACCGGCCGCCGTTCCATCGTTGCTCCCGAACTCGTGGTGCGGGTCAGTTCCATGCCGACGGCCTGAGGACCCCAAACCCGGGTGACCCACTTCCGCTCCCGCGCCGGGTGCGTTAGCCTAGAGCTATTGTGAACGCTAACATCATGCCTCCAAGCACAGACGTATCCGCCGACGCCCGGTTCGCCGTCGGCGTGGACTTCGGCACCCTGTCTGGCCGAGCCGTCGTCGTGCGGGTCTCCGACGGCGCGGAGCTGGGCAGCGCCGTGCACGAGTTCAGTCACGGCGTCGTCGACCGCGCGCTACCCGGAACCGGCGAGCAGCTGCCGCCGGACTGGGCGCTGCAGGTCCCGTCCGACTACGTCAACGTGCTCAGGACCGCCGTGCCACAAGCGGTCGCGGCGGCCGGCATCGACCCCTCCCGCGTGATCGGCATCGGCACCGACTTCACCGCCTGCACCGTGCTACCGACGCGAGCCGACGGCACACCACTGTGCGAGCTGCCCCAGTTCGCCGAGCGCAGGCACGCCTACGTGAAGCTGTGGAAGCACCATGCCGCTCAGCCACAGGCGGACCGCATCAACGCGCTCGCAGCGGAGCGCGGCGAAAGCTGGCTTCCCCGCTACGGGGGTTTGATCTCTTCGGAGTGGGAGTTCGCCAAGGCGCTGCAGGTACTCGAGGAGGACCCCGAGGTCTACGAGGCCACCGACCGCTGGGTCGAGGCGGCCGACTGGATCGTCTGGCAGCTGTGTGGAACCTACGTGCGCAATGCCTGCACAGCCGGCTACAAGGGCATCCTCCAGGACGGCGCATATCCGACGCGGGACTATTTGGCCGCGCTGAACCCCACGTTCGCGGACTTCGTGACGGACAAGCTCGACCAGCCCATCGGCCTCCTCGGCGGCCGCGCCGGAGAGCTCACCGCGGAAGCCGCCGTCTGGACCGGCCTGCCGGAAGGGATCGCGGTCGCGGTCGGCAATGTCGATGCGCACGTGACAGCGCCTGCGGCCCAGGCCGTCGAACCCGGGCAGATGGTCGCCATCATGGGCACATCCACCTGCCACATCATGAACGGCGACGTGCTCCGCGAGGTCCCCGGCATGTGCGGTGTCGTGGACGGCGGCATCGTGGCCGGGCTCTGGGGCTACGAGGCCGGACAGAGCGGCGTCGGCGACATCTTCGCCTGGTTCGTCGACACCTCGGTGCCGCCGGAGTACGTGGCAGAAGCGGAACGCCGGGGCGTCTCAGTTCACGAGTATCTGACGGACCTGGCGGCAGGACAGCGCGTCGGCGAGCACGGCCTGATCGCCCTGGACTGGCACAGCGGCAACCGCTCTGTGCTGGTGAACCATGAGCTCTCCGGAGTGGTGGTCGGGCAGACGCTGAGCACCCGGCCGGAGGACACCTACCGCGCGCTGCTCGAGGCGACCGCCTTCGGCACCCGAACGATCATCGAGACATTCCAGCAGGCGGGCGTCGCGGTCGAGGAGCTCATCGTCGCCGGCGGACTGCTCAAGAACAGCTTCTTGATGCAGACCTACGCAGATGTGACCGGACTCCCCCTGAGCACAGCCGTATCCGAGCAGGCGCCCGCGCTCGGTTCGGCCATCCATGCCGCGGTCGCCGCCGGTGCCTACGACGACATCCGCTCGGCGGCGGCCGCTATGGGCAAGGTGGACCGTGCGGTCTACACGCCGGATCCCGACCGCGCGAAGGCGTATGAGGCCCTGTTCGCCGAGTACACCCGCCTACACGACTACTTCGGCCGGGGCGAGAACGATGTGCTGCGCCGGCTCCGGGACATCAGGAGGAAGGCTCTGAGCACGTGACCGGCTCTCGATCGCAGGTGGAGACTACAGAGACGTGAACAGCGAGACGAAAGCGGTGATCGAGCGCGTACGCAAGGACGTCTGCGCCCTCCATGCCGAACTGGTGCGATATGGGCTCGTCGCCTGGACGGCCGGCAACGTCTCCGGCCGTATACCCGGGTCGGAGCTGTTCGTCATCAAACCGAGCGGCATCAGCTACGACGACCTCGTGCCCGAGTCGATCGTCGTCTGCGACCTCGATGGGAAGCTCGTCGACGGCGAGCTCTCGCCGTC
>NZ_ML142872.1:64456-66890 GCF_004138495.1 Phytoactinopolyspora endophytica | reverse complement strand
CACGGACGCACACGCCTACGTATATCGGCACATGCCGGAGGTCGGCGGCGTCGTGCACACTCATTCGACGTATGCCACCGCTTGGGCCGCCCGCGGCGAGGCGATCCCATGCGTGCTCACGGCCATGGGAGATGAGTTCGGCGGCGACATACCGGTCGGCCCCTTCGCACTGATCGGCGACGACTCCATCGGTCGCGGCATCGTCAAGACGCTCTCCGCCCACAACTCACCCGCCGTGCTCATGCAGAACCACGGCGTGTTCACCATCGGCCGGGACGCGCGAGCGGCGGTCAAGGCGGCGGTGATGTGCGAGGACGTCGCACGCACCGTACATATCGCCCGGCAGCTCGGGGAGCCGATCCCGATTCCCGACGACGACGTGGCGAGGTTGTACGACCGCTACCAGAACGTCTATGGCCAGCGACGGGAGACGTGACGTGGAGACCCTCGCCGCGACGTACTCATTTTCAGGAGGTGGGGAGGGAGAATTCCCGTCCTCGCCCGCGGCGAGATCGTCGCAGAGCTCCTCACGCGCCGACGCCCGCGCCTACCCTGGCCGGGAATTCTCCCTCCCCACCTTCTCTGGTCACCTATCGCCGCGGACGTGGAAGGTCTCCATGGCACGTACCCCGGTCGCCCGCCGTGACGTTCGTGGTGCGGCCGGGCCGGTTCAGGACAAACTAAGGAGTCGAGATGGAACTCACATCAGCCGAGCATGAGGTGTGGTTCCTCACCGGCAGCCAAGGGTTGTACGGAGAGGACGCGCTGCGCCAGGTTGCCGAGCAGTCCCAACAGGTGGCGAGCGCCCTCGACAGCGCCGGCTCGGTCCCGGTACGGGTGGTGTGGAAGCCTGTCCTGACCGATGCCGAGGCGATCCGCCGGATCTGCCTCGAGGCCGGCTCGTCGGACGCGTGCGTCGGCGTGATCGCCTGGATGCACACGTTCTCGCCGGCCAAGATGTGGATTCACGGGCTCCGCGTGCTGGATGTGCCGATGTTGCACTTGCACACCCAGGCGAACGTCTCGTTGCCCTGGTCCGAGCTCGACATGGACTTCATGAACCTGAACCAGGCGGCGCACGGCGACCGCGAGTTCGGCTACATCCAGACCCGGCTCGGCATGGCCCGCAAGACCGTCGTCGGGCACGCCAGCGACCCCGGCGTCCTGGAACGGATCGGCACCTGGATGCGCGCCGCCCGCGGACTCGCCGAGATCCGCTCTCTCCGGCTGGCGCGGTTCGGCGACAACATGCGTGACGTCGCGGTCACCGAGGGCGACAAGGTCGACGCCCAGGCAAGGCTTGGAGTCTCGGTCAACACCTACGGCGTCAACGACCTGGTCGACGTGGTCGACGCTGTCTCGGATGCCGACATCGATGCTTTGGTCAGCGAATACGAGGACACTTACACGCTGGCCCCGGAGCTGTGCAAGGACGGCGACCGGCGCGAGTCGCTGCGATACGCGATCCGAATCGAGGCGGGCCTCCGCCAGTTCCTCACAGCCGGTGGCTTCCGCGCGTTCACTACGAACTTCGAGGATCTGGGCGGGCTGCGCCAGCTCCCCGGCATCGCCGTACAGCGCTTGATGGCCGACGGATACGGCTTCGGCGGCGAAGGCGACTGGAAGACCTCCGTCCTGCTCCGCACCGTGAAGGCGATGGCGGAGGGTCTGCCCGGCGGGACGTCGTTCATGGAGGACTACACCTACCATTTCGGGCCCGGCGAGCCGAAGATCCTCGGCGCTCACATGCTGGAGGTCTGCCCGAGCATCGCCGCCGACAAGCCGTCGTGCGAGATCCACCCGCTCGGCATCGGCGACCGCGAGGACCCGGTGCGGCTGGTGTTCGACGCCGAGCCAGGACCCGGCGTTGTCGCCGGGCTCGCGGACATCGGTGACCGGTTCCGCATGGTGGCGAACGAGATCGATGTGGTTCCGCCGGATGAGCCGCTGCCGAACCTTCCCGTGGCGCGGGCCGTCTGGAAGCCGAAGCCGGACCTCGCGACATCCGCCGAGTCGTGGATCACCGCCGGGGCACCGCACCACACCGTGCTGTCCTCGGCGATCGGTGTAGAAGAGCTCTCCGACTTCGCAGACATGGTCGACACCGAGTTGCTCGTCATCGACACCGACACCACGGCGCGGCGCTTCACCAAGGAGATCCGCTGGAACCAGGCATATTATCGGCTTGCTCAGGGCTTCTAATCGCCGGTGGCGAGGTAGAGCAGGGCACGTCCGTAGGCTTCGTCGACGTGGCTCGCTTCGCGGCTGACCTGACGGCCGTCGATGTCGAGGACGACGGTATAGCGACCGTTCTGCCGGACCAGCCGCGCGAACGCGGCACCGAGACGCTCGCGTAGCTGTGCCTCGGTGGGCAGCCACAACGCAGCGTCTGTCTCAATGCTGTCCAGCGCCCACTCGACAGTGCCGTTGAACC
>NZ_ML142872.1:62435-64404 GCF_004138495.1 Phytoactinopolyspora endophytica | reverse complement strand
CCGCCCTGACGGGAACTCGTGGACGTCCACCACCATCGTGCTGACCACGAACACCTCGTCGTCCATGTCCCGGTCGGGGATGATGAAATGGTCCCCGACCTGCGGTTCCCATCGCAGGCCTGCATCCTGGAGCCTGCGAGCCAGATCGATGGAGATCATCGTTCCATTCTGCACGGTAGGGTGGCGCCTTTATCATGGTGCGGCCAGAAGGGAGTTCCGTGGAGATCAGGTGCTACGAGCCGGACGATCTGCCCGCCCTCTACGACATATGCTTGCGTACCGGGGACAGCGGTGCGGATGCCACGGGTCAGTTCGCTGATCCGAAGCTGCTCGGCGAGGCGTATGCGGCACCGTACGCTGCGCACAACCCATCGCTGATCTCCGTGGCCGTCGACGAGGACGGCGTCGCCGGGTACATCATCGGCTGCCTCGACACCCTCACCTTCGAGGACTGGTGCCGGCGGGAATGGTGGCCGCCGCTGCGCGAGCGGTACCCGGAACCCGCCGATGACGACGCCAGTCGTGACGCACGGATCATCCGGATGTTCTACGCCCCGGACCGTCCATGGCCGCGGCCGTACCTGGACCCGCCCGCCACACACCCATCGCACCTGCACATCGACCTGCTGCCACACGCTCAGGGGCACGGCCTGGGGCGACGGCTCATGGATCGGCTGCTGGACCAGCTCGCTGTCTTCGGCTCGCCCGGTGTCCATCTCGGAGTCTCGGCGCGCAATAGCCAGGCGATCGGGTTCTATCAGCGAATCGGGTTCACCCCGCTGCTGGTCGAGCCGCCGGCCGATCGGAAGCCCACCGGCCACGTGCTGGGCTTGACCCTCCCACGGTAGGAAGCGCCGCTACGCGTAGGGGTTATCGCAGCCCTCCGGGAGCACCTCCACCGAACGCTCCCCCTCACCTGCCATCACGTACGCGCCGCCCTCCAATCGCGCGATGAGACCGAGGGTCCACTCCATGCTGCTGTCCGCGTTGTGGATCCACAGCCGCATGATCTCACCGATATGCCCCCACTCCTGAGGGGGCGCACCCGGCGTCCAGTACTTGACCACCTCGTCCCTCCATCCTTGGAGGGACTCGACCCGTTCCTTGAGAAGCTCGATCGCCTCGCCTCGGGGGAGGTCGACGATAAACCCCACACCAGCGGTCAGGACGTCGATCTTCTGGTCGTACGCGCGCACCGCCTCCCGGAGCAGGTCGAGGTAGGTCTCTTCCCCGTCCGGGGTGATCTCGTACTCAGTCCGGGGCGGGCCGCCCGCAGTGCTGGGCGCGATATCGTGCGCATGCAGCAGGCCTTCCTTCGCCAGTTGTTTCAGAGCGTGGTAGATCGAGCCCGGCTTGGCCGTGGACCATTGGTGTGCACCCCAGAACTCCAGGTCGTTGCGGACCTGGTAGCCATGGGCGCGTCCATGCTGGCGGACAGCGCCCAGCACCAGCAGCCGCATCACCGACACTCGATTCTCCTCTCGCTGACGTCTCGACCACAGCGCCGCCGCTCCCGGGCCTGCGGACCGTCCGGCTACTCGCCGGGCCGGATCAGAGTCCGCCGACTCTCGTGGCCAGCGTATCGGGTACGCCAATCGAGCAAGCGCGGCGGCTCATCAAGTTTGACTAGACCGCCGGTTGGGTATTACGGTCTGGGCTGACTGGTCAAATTTGATTAGATGGAAGGACCGACCGTGCGTACTCGCGACGGAACCGACGCGATCAGAGTCGAGGGACTGACCAAGCTGTACGGGGAGAAGGAGGCACTGGCCGGAATCGACCTGGCCATCCCGCGAGCCACTGTGCACGCCGTTCTGGGACCGAACGGCGCGGGCAAGACCACCATGGTCCGGATCCTCGCCACCCTGCTCCGGCCCAGTAGCGGCACCGCCACCGTGGCCGGGTTCAATGTCCTACGTGAGCCGGACGAGGTCCGGTACCGGATAGGCCTGCTCGGCCAGCATGCCGC
>NZ_ML142872.1:57976-62403 GCF_004138495.1 Phytoactinopolyspora endophytica | reverse complement strand
CGACGAGGACCTGAGCGGACGGCAGAACCTGGAATTGTTCGGCCGCCTGTATCACCTCGGCGGCAACGGAGCGAAGCAGCGAGCCGCCGAGCTGCTGGAGCGATTCGCCCTGGCCGACACCGGCGCGAAACCGGTCAAACAGTACAGCGGCGGGATGCGCCGAAGGCTCGACCTCGCCGCCAGCCTCATCACGGCGCCCGAGGTGCTCTTCCTGGACGAACCGACCACCGGCCTCGATCCGCGCGGCCGAACCGAGGTCTGGAACGCCGTGCGATCGCTCGCCGGAGTCGGTACGACCATCCTGTTGACGACGCAGTACCTCGAGGAGGCGGACCAACTGGCCGATCGCATCAGTGTGGTGAACGACGGGAGGATCGTCGCTGACGGTACGGCGCAGGAGCTCAAACGCAGCCTCGGTGCGGATCGGATCGACGTGGTGGTGCGCGACGCCACGCTGCTGGCCCGGGCAGCCACGGTGGTCCGGGAAGCGATCCGCACCGACGACGTCGTCACCGATGGGGACCGTCGCCTGGTGAGCGCAGCCGTGTCCGACCGGATGTCCGCGCTGTCGGGCTCGATGCGGGCATTCGATGAGGCCGGGATCGACATCGAAGACATCGCGCTGCGTAGGCCCACGCTCGACGAGGTCTTTCTCCATCTGACGGAAGACCAGCCTCCCGCCACCACCTCTGAAGGGATGGTGCATCAATGAGCACGGATCTGGCCAGACCCCGAGAGGTGCGGGACGCCGCGAGCCGCTCAGCCCCGGCCTCGGCCTCCGAGCGCGTGAAGAGGCTGCTCATCGACTCCGCCACCATGATCCGCCGCGGGCTCGCACATTGGGCGCGCACCCCTGGGCAGTTCGTCGTTGGCCTGCTGTTCCCGGTGATGATGCTGGTCATGTTCGCCTACTTCATCGGCGGCGGCATGGCGGTCGAAGGCGGTGGCGACTACACGGAGTTCCTCGTCCCTGGCATGTTGGCGCTGACCATGGCCTTCGGCCTGGAGGAGACGATGGTGACGCTCACACAGGACATCAACAAGGGCGTCCTGGATCGGTTCCGTTCCATGCCGATCGCGCCGTCCTCCGTCCTGGTCGGACGCAGCCTGCTGGATATGCTCAACTCGGCCGTCAGCCTGCTCATCATGATCGGCGCCGGGCTGGCCATCGGATGGCGCTGGCACGGCTCTTTGGGCGCGGCGTTCGGCGCGGTCGGACTACTCCTCCTGCTCCGCTTCGCCATGTTGTGGATCGGCATCTATCTCGGCATGGTCGCCGGAAAGCCGGAGATGGTGCAGGCGGTACAGATCCTGGTCTGGCCGATCGCGTTCCTCTCCAATGCGTTCACCTCGCCGGACACCATGCCAGGCTGGATGGGCGCCATCGCCGAGTGGAACCCGATGTCCGCCACAGCCGGCGCCGTCCGTGAACTGTTCGACAATCCAAGCTGGTCGCAAGGCTCCTGGGCGGCGGACAACGCGGTGCTCATGGCAGTCGTATGGCCGCTGGCCCTCCTGGTGGTCTTCGCTCCACTTGCCGTCCGCCGGTTCACTCTGTTGAGCAGGTGAGACTGGGCAATGTGAATCCAGGGGCGGGCCTTGTCGAAGGTCCGCCCCTCTCACGTCCGAACGGGCCGGCGAGATTCCCTCGTGTGAGCGGCTCCTGGTCGCGCTCTTTCTCAATGGCCGGCGGCACGGTACGATTCTGTTAACGCTCACATTCTATCGATGTAGAAGCCAGGAGTCCTCAATGCTCAACGCGACTGTGACCATTGATCCAGCCTTCCGGGTGGCTCCGGTCAATCGCAGGACCTTCGGTTCGTTCGTCGAGCATCTCGGACGTTGCGTGTACACCGGGATCTTCGAGCCCGGCCACCCCGCCGCCGACGAGGACGGGCTCCGCAAGGACGTGCTCGATCTGACCCGGGAGATGGGCGTATCCGTCGTCCGCTACCCGGGTGGCAACTTCGTCTCCGGATACCGCTGGGAAGACGGCGTCGGGCCGGTCTCCGAACGCCCCCGCAGACTCGATCTGGCGTGGCACAGCACTGAGACGAACGAGTTCGGGCTGAACGAGTTCGCTCGCTGGGCTCGCAAGGCCGGCGTCGAACCGATGATGGCAGTGAACCTCGGCACCCGCGGTGTACACGAAGCGCTGGACGTCCTGGAGTACGCGAACCACCCGTCCGGCACTCGCCTGTCCGAGTTGCGCCGGCAGCACGGAGCGCCCGACGCCCACGACATCGCGCTGTGGTGTCTCGGCAACGAACTCGACGGCCCGTGGCAGATCGGGCACAAGACGGCACGCGAATACGGGCGGCTGGCCGCGGAGACGGCGCGCGCTATGCGCATGATCGACAAGAACCTGGAGCTGGTCGCCTGTGGCAGCTCGAGCTCCAGCATGCCCACGTTCGGCACCTGGGAGGCCGAGGTGCTCGACGAGGCGTTCGACCACGTCGACTACATCTCCTGCCACGCGTACTACCAGGAGCACGACGGCGACATGGCCTCGTTCCTCGCCTCCGCGGTCGACATGGACCACTTCATCGGCTCGGTCGTGGCCACCGCTGACCACATCGCCGCCCGCAAGAAGAGCCGCAAGCGGATCGGCGTCTCGTTCGACGAATGGAACGTGTGGTACCAGAGCAAGTACCACGAGACCGGCAACCCGCAGGACTGGCCGGTGGCGCCGCGCCTGCTGGAGGACGAGTACAACGTCGCGGACGCCGTCGTCGTCGGTAACCTGCTTGTCTCTCTGCTACGCAACAGCGACCGTGTGGCCGTCGCTTGCCAGGCTCAGCTGGCCAACGTGATCGCGCCCATCCGCAGCGAGCCCGGCGGGAGCGCCTGGCGGCAGACCACGTTCCACCCGTTCGCCATCACCTCGCGCCTCGCCACCGGCGACGTCCTGCAGGTCGAGATCGCGTCGCCCTCGACGCAGACCTCGCGGCATGGGGAGGTGGATCTCGTCGACGCGGTGGCCACGTACGACGACGACGCGGGCGACGTGTCGGTCTTCCTGGTCAACCGATCCACCGACGACGAGGTCGCAGTCGAGCTCGACGCCCGCGCCATCGGCCCGCGGACGGTCGTCGAAGCAGTGGGCATCCACGGGGACGATCTCTACGCCACCAACACCGAGAGCAACCCGGACCGCGTCGTGCCGCAGCCGAACGCCTCGGTGCGGCTGGACAACGGCCGGCTGTCCGCGGTCCTGCCGAAGGCGTCGTGGACCGCCCTACGGCTGTCCACCGCCAGCTGACCGCCGGCCCAACCGACCCGTCCACGCTACCCCGGCTTGTACTCCACGGCAACGTCGGCCGGCAAAGCCAGCCGAATGCGATCATCGTCGTAGACGACCTCCACCACGAGATCGGCCGGGGCGCACAGGACGGCACGGTTGAGCCGGCCGTCGGACCATTCCATGTCGACTCGCACGGCATGCCGCGTCAACAGACCACGTACCCGCCCGGATGGCAGTTCGCTGGGAAGTGCGGGCAACAGGACGACCGGCCCGCTGTGGCTCTGGAGCAGGCATTCGGCCAGCGCGGCTGTGAAACCGAAGTTGCCGTCGATCTGGAACGGCGGGTGCGCAGAGAACAGATTGGGGTAGAGGCCACCGGAGAACGACGTGTGCGATTCATCGCGGTCGGCCGGCACCGGGCGGAATGCCAACGAAATCAGCTCGGAGACCCGCTCCGGCTGCCTGAGCCGGGCGCGCAGGGCGAGTTTCCACGCCAGGGACCAGCCGGTCGAGTCCGGACCCCGCAGATCCAGGGAGCGCCCGACTGCGGCCATCTCGGCATCCGTGAGTGTCTCGGTCCCCGGGTACGCGGGGTACAGGTGGGAGATATGCCGGTGCGAGGGCTCGTGCTCTACGCGCTCAACCTCCCATTCGAGGATCTCACCACGGGAGCCGATCACCGGCGACGGCAGCCGTTCCTGCAGCCGCCGTACGGTGCGCACCAGCGGGCCGTCCTCACCCAGGAGGTCCGCCGCGGAAATGACAATGGTGAACAGATCCCGGGCGAGGGCCAGATCCATCGCCGAGGAGCTTGCGGCCGCCCGGGGTTCTCCGTCGGGCGCCACGAAGTGGTTCTCCGGAGATACCGAGGGGGACGTGCCGAGCGAGCCATCCGGGCGTTCGACGAGCCAGTCGACCAGGAACTCGGCGGCGCCGCGGAGCAGCGGCCAGATCCGGCCCAGCAGAGCCCGGTCCCCGCTGAACTGATAGGCATCCCACAGCGCGCGGCACAGCCATGGACCCGCCATGGGCCAGTTCGCCCAGGCGGGATCTCCCTTGCCCATCCCGACCGGCGATGTGTAGGCCCACGCGTCGGAGTTGTGGTGTGCGGCCCAGCCGTGCGCGCCGTACAGTCGCGCCGCAGTCCCCCGGCCGGCCTCGGCGATCTCCTCCACCAGGCTGA
>NZ_ML142872.1:52730-57921 GCF_004138495.1 Phytoactinopolyspora endophytica | reverse complement strand
GCGGTTCCACGCACTCCGGCAGTGCCGTCACACCCGCCGGCCAGTAGTTCATCTCGGTATTGATGTTCAGCGTGTAGTTGGAGCTCCATGGCGGCTGCAGTTGGTCGTTCCAGATGCCCTGAAGGTTGGCCGGCAGCCCACCGGGCCTCGACGACGAGATGAGCAGATAGCGACCGTACTGAAACAGCAGCGAGACCAGCTCGGGCGCCGCACGCCAGGAGTCCGGCGCGCGCAGCAGCTGGTCGACCGGGACACATTCACCACTGCCGCCTTCGGCGTCCGAGACCTTGCCGGCCAGCGTCAGCTCGACCCGGTCATACAGATCCGCATGCCCGGCCACGTGCTCGGCCCGGATCTCCGCAATGTCCCGGTCAGAGGCCGCCTCGACGCGCGACGCCGCGCGTTCAAAGCAGTTGCGCTCCGTCCCCTCGGGCTGGGCACCGATCGCCTTGAACGTCGTCGCCGTGGAGAGGAACAGGGCAACGCCGCCTGGGCGTTCCCGGACGGTGACCGCGGCCGCCCCGCGCAGGCTCGCGCCGGTGTCCTCCGAGTAGGCGACCGGGACGTCGACGCCCTCGTGGGTAGGAGCGACGTCGGACGGCAACCGGAGCAGGATCCCGCTCACCGTTCCGCCCGCGGCCGTTCCCAGACCACGCAACGGAGTCGTCAGCGTATGCGCGAGATGCACGCCATCCGGGTGGTCCGACACGACGTCGACCACGAGCACGTCCGCCGGACGGCTGACGAAGATCGTCTGCGTGACCCGATGTCCATCCACGACGTACTCGTGCACGGCAAGGCCGCGGCCCATGTCGAGCCAGCGCCGGTAGCCTGTGACCGCCTCCGGCCTGATCTCGCGGCCGCCCACCTGAACCGAGAGGCCGAGATCCACGAACGGCAGGTAGGCCTGTGTGTAACGCTGTTGAAGCCGCCGTAGATCACGCTCGGCCGCACCGTGGTCCTCGTGGGCAAGCGCGGACCTGGCGTCCGCCAGCGCCTCCCGCGCTGTCTCCGATGAGACCAAGCCGCCGGCCGCCTCACTACGCGGTGACCCGGACCAGGCCGTCTCGTCATTGATCTGAATCCGATCGCTGCCCGGTATGCCGAAGCACATCGCGCCGGTGTGCCCGTTTCCGACCGGCAATGCCTCGAGCCAGTGCCCGGCGGGCCGGTCGAACCAGAACGCCGATGGCGGCGCCGGCACGGCTGTCGCCGCTTGTGTCGTGCTCAGAATCGCACACCTCCCGCGGTCAGTCCGCTACGCCAATAACGCTGCAGGCCGACGAAGACCAGCACCACCGGGATGACGGACACCAGCGCGCCTACCACGGTCAGAGTCTGCAGCTCCGGCACGGTGATCGCGGTCTGGCTCCATCCGTTCAGGCCGACGGTCACCGGCATCAGGCTCTGATCGTTGAGGACCAGCAGCGGCAACATGAAGTTGTTCCAGCTTCCGATGAAGGCGAACAGCAGGATGGTCACCGTCCCGGTCCCCATGAGCCTGCTGCCGATCGAGAGGAAGATCCTCCACTCGCTCGCCCCGTCCAGCCGGGCCGCTTCCAAAATCTCCGTCGGGATCGACGACCGCGCGTACACGTAGCCGAGCATCACGCCGAACGGATACACCAGCGACGGGATGAGCACGCCGGCATAAGTGTTGTTCAGCCCGATCTCCACAAGCAACTGGTAGGTCGGCTGTGCCAGCACGGTTTGCGGGACCAGCATGCTTCCCAGCACCGCGCCGAGGACAACCGCCCGGCCCCGGAACCGGTACACGGCCAGGGCATATCCACTGACCACGCTGACGAACGTCATCAGGACCGACCCGACGCCGGAGTAGATGAACGAGTTGAACATCCATCGCCAGAAGATCCCGCCGTCGTAGGTGCTCAGCCGCGACAGGTTCGAGAAAAGATTCAGGTCGGCGAACCATAGTCCCGGCGTCGAGAAAAGGTCCGACGTGCTTTTGGTGGACGCCACGACGAGCCAGTAGACCGGCAGCATGAAGTAGATCAGCACACCGACCATGAAGACCGTGACGACCGCGACGCCGACCCGCGACGGCCGCTCGCCATGGCGTTCGGTGTCACCTCGGCGAACACGGGCAGATCGGCGATTCGCGCTCCGCTGTTCGAGAGCAGACATCGTCACCGCTTCCCTCCTCTGCGGTTCGACGCCGCGGACACAGCCACGGAGAGTGCGAAGGTCACGAGGCCGAGAAGGATCGCCATGGCCGAGCCGAGGTTGATGTTCCCTCCCTGCGTCGTCGTCGAGAAGATCATCATGTTGGGTGTGTACTCGCTGGACACGTTGGAGGTGACCGAACGCATCACCATCGGCTCGTTGAAGAGCTGCAGCGTGCCGATCACGGAGAACAGCGCGGTGAGAATGATCGCCGGCGCGATCATCGGCATCTTGATCCGCAACGCGGTGCGGATCTCACCGGCGCCGTCGATGCGTGCCGCTTCGTAGATCTCCCGCGGCACGGTCTGCAACGCGGAGAAGATGATGATCATGTTGACACCGGTCACCGACCAGATCGTCACGTTCGCGATCGACCAGAGCACGGTCCCCGGTGCCAGGAAGTCCGGATCAATGCCCACCGACCCCAATGCGTCGACGATCGGGCTCACCTGTGGCTGGTAGAGAAAACCCCAGAGCAGGGCTGCCACGACCGCGGGAACGGCATACGGCAGGAACACGCTCAGCTGGAAGAAGCGCGTGAACTTCACAGCTGCGGAGTCGAACAGCAGAGCCAACACCAGGGCCAGCGCCAGCATCACCGGCACTTGCACGGCGCCGAAGAGAAGCACCCTCCCCAAGCCGTCCAGGAACTCCGGATTCGTCAGTGCGTCCGTGTAGTTGGAGAGACCGGTGAAGGCGGTCTCGCTGGACGAGCCGAACCCCAGTCCGCTGCGCTGCACAGTGTGCAGGCTGTTCCAGACCGCAAGCCCGATCGGCACGATCAGGAAACCGACGAACAGAACGATGAACGGCGCCAGGAACACGTACGGCGCCGACCGCTGGCCCCCGCCGCGGCTGCGACGGCGGGGGCGCGCAGAGGTAGACGTGGCAGCGGTGGCGACACTCACTTGACGTCGAGCCCCTGATCCCGCATGCGCTCTACGGCGCCCTCCTGCGCGTCATCCAGCACGCTGCTGAACGTCGCATCGCCGTTGGCGACGTCGGCGAAGCCGTCCAGAATGTCGTTCTGCACCAGCTGGTACCCCGGCCCTTCCTGATTGCCGCCGGGCACCTTGAGCGCTGCCTCCTTGTACACCTCGAGGATCTCCTGACCACCGAAGTAGTCGTCTGGCTGCACGAGATCCTCGTTCTCCAGGCCGATCTTGGCCGCAGGGAACACACCACCTCCGGTGACCAGGTGATTCACTCCCTCTTCGGAGCTGTTCAACCACGTTATGAATTCGGCGGCTTCCTCTGGGTGTTCAGCACCGGCCATGACCGAGGTGACCGCACCACCGGTGTCACCCGCGGCGTCTGAGCCTTCGAAGGTGGGGCCGGGCGCCACCGCCCAATTGCCGGCCAGGTCGGCCGCGTTCTCCTTCAACAGCGCCGGGAACCATGCGGCATAGGTGATCGTGGCGATGTTGCCGTTGTTGATGTCGGCCCAGTACTCGGGTGTCCACATCTGGGTGGTCTTGACCAGGCCGTCGTCGACGAGCGTCTGCCATTTCTCGGCGACCCGTTGGCTCGCCTCGTCGTTGATCGAGAGCGTCCATGCATCGTCCTCGATGCCGTACCAGCTACCGCCCGCCTGCACCATGTCCTGGTACCACAGGCCCATCTCGTTCGGTGAGAACTGGCCGATGTACACGTCGGGGTCCGCCTGCTGTAGCTCGCGACCCGCCTCAATGTACTCCGTCCAGGTGGCGGGGACATCGATGTCGTGCTCTTCGAAGATGTCAGTGCGGTACATCATCGCTGCCGGACCGCTGTCCTGGGGAACCCCGTACACGGCGTCCGCGAATACAACAGCCGACCACGAGCTCTCAGTGAACAGATCCTCAGCGCCGGCCACGTAGTCGCTGATGTCGACCACGCGTTCGTTGATGACGAAGTCCGGCAGCTGGTGCTGGCTCATCTGGGCGATGTCCGGGCCTGTACCCGCGTCCACCGCGGATGGGATCTTGTCGCCGTCGTCTCCGGTCATCCTGGTGAAGTTGACCTGGATGTCCGGATTGGCCTCGTTCCAGTCGTCCACTGCATCTTCAACGTTCGGCACCCATCCCCAGTACTCGAGGGTGACCGAGCCTGCGTCGTCGGCAGCGGCCTGGTCGTCATCGTCATCGTCATCGTCATCTGACCCACACGCGGCGAGTGCCAACGTCGCGGCCGAGACGACGGCGACCACGCGAAGAGACGTGCGGGCCGGGTAGCCCGCACCCGCGTTCAAACTGTGGAGGAGTGTCATGAATGACGTCCTTTCGTTGACATCGGCGTCGTCGAAGCGCTTCGAAGCCCGGCCACGCCGGGACATCGGACGTTTCAAGGGTGACCCCGATTCAACCATGCCGTCACGACTGGTGACCATCCGATTGATAGGACGTTTCCGAAGGTGCTGGTAGCGCTCCCGCAGAGACGGCACACCTATCCGCCAGCATCGGCGCGGCACAGGACTCACCCTGGCTCTGTCGCCTTCTAGAGGAATCTTCAAAATTCACTAGACATCCATAGAAATACCGATCGACCGTCGTCGACACACGATCGCGCTATCTAAGCAGATCTAGCTTTTTCGCTAGAAAGGCCGATAGCATCCGACAATGGACCCGGTACGGAACCCCTACGCGCCAGGCGCTGGGCAGCGCCCCCCTGAGCTCGCGGGGCGGGATCGCGAGCTCAGGCAGTTCGACGTCGTTCTGGAACGCATCGCCCGAGGCCGCCCCGAACGCTCCCTGGTGCTCACCGGGCTTCGGGGTGTGGGGAAGACCGTTCTGCTGAACGCCCTACGGTCACAGGCGATACGCCGGCTCTGGGGGACCGGCAAGATCGAGGCACGGCCGGACCAGTCGATCCGCAGGCCGCTGGCCAGCGCACTGCACATGGCGGTGCGCGAGCTCACCCCTCGGCATCGGGATCCCGACCAGGTCGATCAGTTTCTCGCCGTCCTGAAGGCGTTCGCCCTCAAATCCGCAGGCGATGGCGCGAAGCTCCGCGATCGCTGGCATCCCGG
>NZ_ML142872.1:46548-52710 GCF_004138495.1 Phytoactinopolyspora endophytica | reverse complement strand
CGTGCCCGCCGCCTCCGGCCGGGCCGATACCGGGGACATCGAGGTCGACCTCGTCGAGCTGCTCGTCGATGCGGCCGCCCTGGCACGAGACGTCGGCGTCGGTATCGCCGTCTTCGTCGACGAGATGCAGGACATCCCGTCAGCCGACGTGTCCGCGCTGTGTGCGGCCTGTCACGAGCTCTCCCAACAAGCGCTGCCATTGGTGGTGGTCGGCGCCGGGTTGCCACACCTGCCCGCTGTGCTGTCGGCCTCGAAGTCCTACTCCGAGCGTCTGTTCCACTACGTACGGATCGACCGTCTGGACCGAGCCGCCGCCGACCTCGCACTCGTGGTGCCCGCGGAAGAAGAAGGCGTCGAATACGAGGAGGACGCCCTCGAAGCGCTGTACACGGCCACCGACGGCTATCCGTACTTCGTCCAGGCCTACGGCAAGGTCACCTGGGACCATGCGCCCGCGATCCCCATCACCGCCGGCGACGTCCGGGTCGCCGCCCCCGATGCGGAAGCCGAGCTGGCGGTCGGGTTCTTCGGGTCGCGGTACGAGCGTGCGACGCCCGCCGAGCGAGAGTACCTGCAAGCCATGGCCAGCCTCTCCGGAGCCATCGACGGCACGGTCTCGACATCCGACATCGCAGTCCAACTCGGTCGCAAACCGTCGTCGCTCTCCCCGGCCCGAGACTCTCTGATCAAGAAGGGGCTGATCTACTCCGCCGAACGGGGCAGCATCGCCTTCACGGTGCCGCATTTCGGCATCTACCTCCGCCAGCACGCCACCACATGACCGTCTCCGCGCCATGGCCCCTGCATCGGACAATATAGCGCTATCTAGCGATGGCACTAGAACGAATGAGACGACGGTAGCCGCCAGCTAGCGCTGAGCGTCGAGGATGACTCTCACCAGGTGCCGTAGTCGTCGCAGACGATCTGCTCTTCGGGGATCTGCTGCTCGCGAAGACGGTTGAGCGCCGCCTGCACCATGCTGGTGGGCCCAGCCAGGTAGACGTCATGCTCCCGCCAGTCGCCATAGGCGGAGACGATGTTGCCCATGAGATCCGGGCTGCGGTCCTCCGGACCTTCCGGTGATACCACCGGGACCACAGTCAGCCTGCGGTACCGGACACCGATCGACTCGAGATGCGGCAACGCGTACAGACTGTCCCGGTCACGACCCGCGTAGAAGACGTGAACCCGGCGGCCGTCCAGGCGCTGCTCCAGCTCCTGCAAGCCAGCTAGGATGGGAGCGATCCCAACACCTCCCGCGATACAGAGCAGGTCTCTTTCGGACCTCGGGTTCGCGAGATCGTACCCTTGCGGTGCGCCGATCCGGAGCACGTCCCCGGCTTCCGTCCGCCAGACCAGCGCGCTGCTGACCCAGCCGGCGCCGACCGCCCGCACGTGGAACTCCACCAGACCGTCGTCGCGGGGCGCCGAGGCCATCGAGTAAGCCCGCCACATCTTCGGGCGGCGCGGTGACATCACATACGCGTACTGCCCCGGCCGGTATGGGTAGTCCGTGTGCGGACGCGCCTGGATGATCGCGAGGTCGTCGAGCAGCCGGCGATGGAAGACCACCTCGGCGTCCCACCACGCCGGTGACATGACCGCGTCACGCTCAGCGCTCTCCGACATGACCATCGCGATCGTGTCGTACGCCTTGATCCAGGCTTTCTCGTGGCGCTCGGTCCACTGATCCCCGAGCTCTTGACGGAAAGCGAGAACCAGGGCAGACCCGAGTGACGCGTAGTGTTCCGTGATCACACCGAACTTGCGGTGGTCTCGTCCGAGGCCTTCAAGATACGACACTATGTCGTCGCGATTCTCGGCGCTGCCGACGATACGCACGAGCGCACCTACCAGGCGCGATCGCTGCGTCTCCATGCTTGCAGGAAAGAGGTCCCGCAACTCTGGGTGGCTGGCGAACAGATTCGCATAGAACCGTTGGGCGAGCTGGTCGAGCTTGTCTTCGGCCAATGTGATCGTGGCCCGCAGCGCAACGGTGTCGAGCCCCATCGGGCTACTCGGAACCGGCTCCAGCTTCACCGGCTCCGGCGCGGCCCGCTGTGGCTCCGGCACGGACGCATCGGGCTCGGGTGGCGACGTCAACTCACCTACCTCGGATTCGATACCGGATTCAAGCGGCTCCGATACGGCCGCGAGCTGCCCAACGGACGGATCGTGACTGGACCCGTTGACTCTGTCTTCTGGCCGATGTAGCTCGGTGCCGCGGTGTGTGGGCTGGGCCGATACAGCGCCGTTGCCATTAGCGACCAAAGGCGCATCACTATTGTGGTGATTTCCGTCGACACGCGCGCCGCCCTCGGCAGGACTCGTCGGTGCAAGCCTGGGCGCATCCAGGCCTGGTCCCTCTTCCGCGGCGTCGCTCATACCGCGCGCCGTGGTTTCCCGATTCCCCGCTGCCCGGGAGTGAGTCCACATCGTCATCCTCTCCGCCCCGTGCTTAACCTAGCGCCCAACCCCCCGATTACGTAAGGATGCAACGAGGTCTGCGGGACATATGTAGGCGATGAGGGCATCGCGGGTAGACAAACGGCGCCATGACGCACGTTCACGAGAAACCTGGATCCGCAGGTGAGCGCGTAGTTTGAGAGTCTTTGGCTGCCGCTGGCGCATTAAACTATTTTCTTCCACAACAAGCTGAACGCCGTCTCAGTATGCGGATAGCTCACTCCAGACAAACTCGACGAAGTGGTCATTGTCACTATTTTTCTCAGCTGCATGGCACACACGGTAGAGCTCACAATGACATTGCGTTCTTCGATCGGCGGGTCCGCGGAGGTTTGGCCGGACTGATGAGCGGGCACCAATGCACACGGATGACACAGCGCGCCGACTGCCTGGAGGGAGGTCCACCATGCCGCAAGCCGCGACCGCTAACCGCTCGGCCGAACGGGCCGCGGCCCGCGCTCTCGAGCTGTCGAACGTCGTCAGCAATGTGCCCACGGCCCGGCATGCAGTGGCTGACGATCTCCGCAAGGTCGGAGTCCCCAAGGCCGTTCTCGAGAACGTACTCCTCGTCGTCACAGAGCTCGTCTCCAACGCCATCTTGCACGCTAAGCCGATCGAGCTCAGCGACTCCGGGGTCGGGGTCATCCTGCGCTGGACAGTCAGTGACCGGCATGTGCTTATCGATGTGACCGATGGTGGAAGTGCGGACACTCCTCGCGTAAAACGGCCCGAGTACGCCGAGCCCGAGGGCCGCGGACTGGCCATCGTCGACGCCGTCGCCCGAAACTGGGCCGTGCGATCCGCCGAGGACCGAGTGACCGTCCAGGCGGTTGTCGGACCGTGGGAGCCCGGGATGACGAGCTAGTCTCTGTACTCGTGAATGTAAGCGAAGAGTTCCCTGTCGTCGGCCCCCGAGAGCCCTGTCCATGCGGCTCCGGCAAGCGTTACAAGATCTGTCACGGCAAGAAAGCCAAGGCGGCGGGCCGCCGCCACGTGACTCGCCCGTTCCAAGGCCTGCCCGCCGAGTGCGACTGGGTCGCGCTCCGCGAGATCGTGTCGGCCGCTACCGCTCCCATCCAGCTGAGCGGTACGCACGCTGAACGCGACGTGCTGGTCGCGACCGTCTTACCCGGCGCCTATCCGGCGATGGTCCGGGAGAGCGGTCAAGTACTGCTAGGCCTGCAGACGGTGGCGTCGAGCGGGGATCCGAGCGCAGATCTCGGCCATGCGCTGCAGACAGCGCTCGAGGCCGAGCCCGGCGCTCCGGTGACGGTCGGACCACGACCGGCCGATGCGCCGCGGCTGCAGGATCTCATCGCCGAGGACTCGCCGTTCGAGGTCACCGTCCACGAGGGGTTTGACTTCTGGACCGACCCGGAGTCGGAGCCCACGGCCCAGGAGCGTTCACTGTTGGAGTCGGCGAACGAGGCCGTCGTCCCCACGGTCCGGCTCGCGGCGGCCGAGGCCGCCTATTGGTGCCGGCTGGGGGACCGCGACCAAGTGCGATGGGTGCTCCCCTATGACGAGGAGCCACTTCTGGACGCCCTGGCCCGGCTGCACGTCCTCGGCGACGATGTTCTCGCCCCAGGGACGCGTCTGCTCGGGACGTTCCGCGCTCACGGTCTGCTTGTGCCGGTATGGGATCTAGAAGACGGCACAGAGGCGCCGCAGATGGAGGACCCGGTAGCCGGCATGGAGAAGCGCCTGGCCGAGGCTATGTCCGACAGCACGCCGCTCAATGGTGAACAACGACGTGCCCGGGCCGGCCTGGCGAACAGACAAGTGACCATCCGCTGAGCATGCGCCTGACTAGAGGCTCGACATAGAAACCCCGGTCACACATGACGGGGGAACATGTGCGACCGGGGCTTGCACAAGATTACATTCTCTGGGCGTGATGCGTCATTTGCCGTAGCAAGTTTTTTTCCCGGCGTTGCCCAAAAAGTCACGTGCCACGGGACAGGACATGCATCGGGGCCCGCCCCGCCCAGTTCCGAGTTCACTCCCGGGGATTCTCAGCACGTCGATTCCGGCCTCCTCCAGCCGGGCGTTGGTCTCAGAGTTCCGCTCGTACGCGACTGCCAGGCGGGGGGCGATGGCCAGTGTGTTGTTGCCGTCGTCCCACTGCTCACGCTCGGCCGTGACCGGGTCCAGGCCAGTATCAATGGTCCGGAGCCGTTCGATGCCCATCGCCTCGGCCGCCACCTCCAGAAACGGCCCGGGCTCGCCGACCTCCAGCTCGCCATCGGCCAGCCGCAGGCTGATCGCACGCAGCTCATCGGCCACCTTGGGGTACATCACCACGGCGTCGACATCGACCATCGTGCAGACCGTGTCCAGGTGCATCGTCGCTCGGTCCTGGGCCACGGGGACCGCCAGAACGGTGTCGGCCAACCCAGCACCCAAGACGTTGCGCGCCAGCCTCTCGACGCCTGCCGGCGTGGTGCGCTCGCCCGTGCCGACCGCGACGACACCCGGCGCCAGCAGCAGGACGTCGCCCCCCTCCAGCCGTTCCAGCTCCGGCGAGTAGGCCGGCCTGACACCGGCGAAGCGACGGTGATGGGCATAGACAGCGGCGGTGAGACTGGTCTCCCGCCGCCGCGCCGGCATTGCCAAACTGCTCACGGCTACTCGGTCTCCGACCCACACACTCGAATCCCGGGTAAACAACAGGTTTGGTAACGGGTCAATGACAAATTCACTACGTTCCATCAACACGTAACCGAGGCCGCGACCGTCAGTGAACTCTTCATGGGCAAGTCCGGCAATCAGGACATGTGCAAGATCTTCCGGATGCATCCCTTCGAGATGGCGGCGCAGGCTTTCTCGAAGTGTGTCGCCCAGCCTGGGATCGGTGAGTACGTCACCGATGCACCTGCGCCGGGCGTCCTCCGACTCCAGCGTCTCTACGAAGAGATCCTTCAGATATAGGACTTCCACGCCGTGGTCTCGCAAGGTCTGCGCGAACGCATCGTGCTCCTCCTGCGCGCGGCCCACCCACGGGATGCCGTCGAAAAGCAACGCGTCGCTGTTGCGTGGCGTCAGCCTCTTGAGCTCGGCTCCGGGACGATGGAGCAGGACAGTACGCAGCCTGCCAACCTCGGAATCCGCACCCCACGCCGTTGTCGTCTCGTCCATCCCCGCACTCTAGGTGAGCCGCCTTCTCCCTCCCACCGACACAGCCGCTAGGGGAAGTGTCTCCACGCCCGGCGGTTATAGAGTGAGCGGATGAGCGAGACGGACACCTCAGGCGTCGCCATTGTCATCCCAGCCAAGGACGAGCAAGAGCGTGTCGCGGCGACCGTGCGTGCTGCTGCCAAGATCCCCGAAGCCGATCTGGTGATCGTCGTCGATGACGGGTCGACCGACAGGACCGCGGGTGTGGCCGCCGACGCCGGTGCCACCGTGGTCGGCCATCCCCGTAACCGTGGGAAGGCCGCCGCGATGGAGACCGGCGCCACGGCGGTCGCGGCGATCGAATCGAGAGAGCAGGAACGCAGCGCCCCGCGCGCCCTGCTCTTCATAGACGCAGATCTCGAGGACTCCGCAGTCCGGACGCGCCCGCTGATCGAGCCGGTGCTGGACGGCTCCGCGGACACGACCATCGCGGTACTGCCGGCCCAGAGCAGTCCGGGCGGCGGCCGCGGCCTTGTCGTGGATCTCTCCCGGACCGGCATCGAGCGGGCGACGGGCTGG
>NZ_ML142872.1:46219-46493 GCF_004138495.1 Phytoactinopolyspora endophytica | reverse complement strand
GCCCCGGCAGCCGTTGTCCGGTCAGCGGTGCCTCACCAGAGCAGCCTTCACGGCCGCCCTGCCGCTCGCTCCCGGCTGGGGAGTTGAGACCGGCATGACCATCGATCTTCTCCGTCAGGGATACCGGGTCCTCGAGGTCGACGTCGACCTCCATCACCGGGTCACCGGAACGGACTGGCAGGCTCAGCTGCATCGCGGCCGGCAGTACGCCGGGGTTCTGCGCGCCCTGACCACGCGGGGCGTGCGGCCATCACTGCCGGCCCGGCTAAGGGGC
>NZ_ML142872.1:37592-46176 GCF_004138495.1 Phytoactinopolyspora endophytica | reverse complement strand
GGGCGCCGGTTAAGCGAGCGGGGCATCCGCGCCCGGCTCGCAAGGCGGAGGAGGGAGGCGCACTGGGGTTTGTGCGTCGACTGACGACAACGCCGCGAGCCGGGATGCGGGGCCACGCGAGTCAGGCGACTCCCTATTCGCGCGACCCCTAAAGCGCCCGCGCGCCTGAGACGCCGGTCAACTCCTCGGGGCGCTCGATCCCGTCTCGATCTCGGTTGGCCGCGGCGATCGCCGAGACAATCAAAGGTATTCCGGCGGTGAGCAGCAGCGCCGGGATGATGATGCCGGAGTCGTTCGCAGCGAATCCCGCCGCCCCGGCCATGAGGGCCGACCACGCGACATAGGTCATGGTCGGCCACTGCCGGATCGTTTCCCGGAGCCCTTCCGAGGCAGGCCGGGTGGTCACCCAGAGGATGAGCGCGTAGGCAAACGGCACTGTCCAGGCATAGTACGGAAGCCGCTCCAGGGTCCCCAGCGACGCATCGAACTTCCGCCACACCACCGTCCACGCCTCGCCGCTGACGAGATCCTCGAAGAACGACCCGAAGTGGCTCCGTGAGCCGGGTGGACGCTGCCAGTCGAGCCAAGCGACCGCGAGAAACACGCCGAGTGCGGCGACGCTCGAGCCGACAAGCTTGGTGATCGTGAGACGGACGCCGAAGACGCCGATGGCGAGGACGGTGAACGCGGGGATCGCCGCCAGGATTCCCCCGACGTCGGCCCCTGCCTGCGGAGACCCGACGACGACCGTCGCCGCGAGGCCGATCACGACCGTCGACGCACCGGCCACTCGCCGGGATGAGCCGCGTCCGATCAGCCATTGCGCCAACGCCCCAGCCGCCACCAGGCAGGCGACGATGAAGATCGCGAACGGGATGTTGCCCAGCCCGTAGAACCGGCCGGCCACGACGGGCGACAACCCCAGCAGGCTCAGCTGCTGCAGGTTCGAGCCCGTCGACACGTCGAACGCCATCACCGCGGCGGTGATCCCACCTGCCACGCCCGCGGGACCGTAGGCATGTCGCCGCCAAGGCCCGGTCAGGGCGAACGTCGCGATGGTCACCGTCAGCACCGTGATGATCGACCACAGCGCCACCGCGGGCCGGTCGAAGCGTGCCCACGGGAAGGCATTCGCAAGGAACGACGCCACGGGGAAGGACGCCACCGCGATGGCGCCGAAGTGCACGGCCTTCAGCACAGGGGCACGTGCGGCCGGCCGCCGCCGGAGCATGAGCAGCGCCCCGCCGAAGAAGACCAGCTGGGCGGCGCCCAGGATCTGGAAGAAGGGAGCGGACTGGGTCCGATAGATCTGCGCCGCCGTGTTGATGCTGAGCAGCTCGTCCACGGTATCTGCGGCCGACGCGGGGTGCTCCCCGGCGGTGGACCACGGGCGTCCCACCGAGCCCTCCGTCGGTTCCTCCAGGCCCGCGTAGTCCAGCAAGGTCGAGGCCACGTCGGTCAGCTGCACGATGCCGGACCACTGGGTGGAACCGGAGGTAAGCCAGCGATGCCCGTACTCGGTGCCGTCCGCGGCCGGTCCGTGCGCCACCGCCACCCTCAGCGCCGAGCTGGCTACCCTGCTGGGGTCGTTGTGCAGCGGGATCGCGGTCGGCCCACTGTCCGAGATACCCGCAACCAGCAACGCCGTCTCCTCGGGCAACTCCTCCAGGAGCCGCTCGATCAGGTCGTCGATGCCACGGGCCACTTGGCGGCGCTGGTCCAGCGCCGCCTGCCGCGCGGTCTCGTCGCTACCCGCCGGCGCGGGAGGCGGCAACGCACCGAGATCGACCACCGTGACCGGACATTCGCTGATCAGGTCTCGGTCGGCCTCCGCGGCATTGGGGTGAAAGGAACCGACCTCGCCCGACTCGTCGGCGAGCGCCAGTGCCGCGCCTGGGCCCACCGCCGTCGCGCACATCCCGTGCTCGTTGAGCTGCGCCCCCAGCAGGCCGGGCGTCGCGCTGTATGCGTGGTCCTCCTGCTCCTCGACATACTGCTCCCACCCCGGGACCGAGGCGCCGCCCTGGTCGTCATGGACGGGCGAGGGAGACGGCCGGCAATACCGATCCGCGCCGCCGTCCCCGTCGGAGTCGATCAGGTCGGTGGCTCGACGACCAGACCCGACCGTCAGCCAGCCGTCGACGGCGCACGTGCGGGACCGGATCGTGCGAGCTGTCAGGGAGGCGGCAGCATCCGTCCCAGCCAGCTCGTACAGGGTGGGCATGTCCTCTTCAGTGACGTCTTCCCAGGCCAGACCTGCGACGCCGGCGAACACCACGCTGGGTTGCTCGCCCTCGTTTTGCTCCGGCTCCTCGGACGCCGTGGCACCCGGCGCCAGCAGCATCAAGAACGTGAACAAAGCCGCCAAAACCGTGACAAACCTGTACGAAATTCTCACGCCTTCTCCACGTCCCGCCTGGCCAGCACCACGAGCCGACCTCAACAGGACGCGACGCACGAGAGAGGGAACCACGGTGTCAGATGCTTCCACATGTCAGGCCAGGCAACACGCACAGCCCGCGACACCGATACCGAGCCGCGACCCGCACGTGACCCACTTACCCGTCGACAACGCCTCGACACCACCCTGAGTTCCCGGATCCTCGTGGGTCCTCAGGGTTTCCCTCCACGTCCCTGCGCGGGTTCGGTCAGAATGCGTGTTCGTCGAGATCCATCAGCGCGTTGTCGGTGCTCTGGACGACGACTCGTTCCGCGCTCAGCCGCGGCAGTACCTGGCGGGCGAAGAACCGGCCGGCGGCGACCTTGCCCTCGTAGAACGCCCGGTCCGCCGGCTTGGTCGCATGGTCCAGCTTCTCCAGAGCGACGGCCGCCTGACGCAGCAAGAGCCAGCCGACGACCACGTCGCCGGCAGCGAGCAGCAGCCGCGTGGTGTTCTGCCCAACCTTGTAGACGTTGCGCGGGTCACCGCCGTCGGCGCCGGGGTCTGCGGACATGAGGAAACCGATCAGCGCGCCGAGCATGCCCTGAAGGTCCTCAACCGCGGTGGCCAGCAACTCCCGCTCGGACTTGAGCTGGTCGCCCCCGGCCTCGGCCGTCAGCGTCTGCTGGATCTGCTCCGACAGCCAGCCGAGGGCCTGCCCGTTGTCCTTGACGATCTTGCGAAAGAAGAAGTCCTGGCCTTGGATGGCCGTGGTTCCCTCGTAGAGCGTGTCGATCTTGGCGTCACGGACATACTGCTCCAACGGGTAGTCCTGCAGGAACCCGGAGCCACCCAAGGTCTGCAGTGACTCCGAACCGAGCAGCGCCCAGGATCGCTCTGAACCGTAACCCTTGACAATCGGAAGCAGGAGGTCATTCACCCGTTCAGCGACCTCGTCCGTCTCGCCGCTCGCCTCGGCCTCCATGACGCGGTCTTGCATCGTCGCGGTGAACAGCAACAGTGCCCGCATGCCTTCCGCGTACGCCTTCTGCGTCATCAGGGATCTGCGTACGTCGGGGTGGTGTGTGATCGGGACACGCGGCGCGTTCTTGTCCGCGGCCCGCGTCAGGTCCGGCCCCTGGACCCGTTCCTTGGCGTACTCGAGGGCGTTCAAGTAGCCGGTGGAGAGCGTGGCGATGGCCTTGGTGCCGACCATCATCCGAGCGAACTCGATGACCTGGAACATCTGGGCGATGCCGTCATGGACCTCACCCAGCAGGTACCCCACTGCCGGCTCGCCGTCGCCGAACGTGAGCTCGCAGGTGGATGAGACCTTCAGACCCATCTTCTTCTCGACGTTGGTGGCGTAGACGCCGTTACGCTCGCGCAGGTCACCGGTCTGCAGGTCGAAACGGAACTTGGGGACGATGAACAGCGACAGTCCCTTCGTGCCCGGCCCGCCGACCCCGTCGACGCCCTCAGGGCGGGCGAGGACGAGGTGAACGATGTTCTCCGACATGTCGTGCTCACCGGAGGTGATGAACCGTTTGACGCCGTCGATGTGCCAGGTGCCGTCCTGCTGCGGGCTGGCCTTGGCGCGCCCGGCGCCGACGTCCGAGCCGGCGTCCGGCTCGGTCAGTACCATCGTGGCGGCCCAGCGTCGCTCGATCATGATCTCGGCGATGCGCTTCTGCGCCTCGGTCCCGTTCTTCCAGATCACGCTGGCGAATGCAGGGCCACATCCGTACATCCACACAGCGGCGTTGGAGCCGGTGATCAGTTCCGCGGCGGCCCAGTAGACCGAACGTGGCAGCGGGGTCCCGCCCAGCCCTTCCGGCAGTGCGAACCGCCACACCTCCGAGTCGACGAACGCCCGGTAGCTCTTCTTGAACGCGTCGGACACGGTGACCGTGCGCTGTTCGGGGTCGTATCGGGGAGGGTTGCGGTCGGATTCTTGATACGACTCGGCCAGCTCCTCGCGGCTCATCCGGTCGACCTCGGCGAGGATGCTTCGAACGGTATCCGTGTCGAAGTCGGAGAACGGTCCCCGCTCTAGCAGCTTGTCCCGTCCAAGCACGTCGAACAGGGTGAACTCGATGTCCTGCAGGTTGGATTTGTAGTGGCCCATGCTTCCTCCGTCAGGCCGTGCCGGGCTGGTTACTAGCCAGTAACCCCATGATGCTACCCGTCAGTAACTTTTGCAAGTGGACCTTTCCGGCGTCCTCGCGGTCTTGATCATCGGCCACCTCTCAGCGATTCTCGTAGAGGTTGCGCAGGCAAGGGTTCCGGGAGGCGGCGCTCTTGCGCGGCCGACGCGAAGGAGGACCAGGTGGCGCGCGAAAGGCTCAGCACCGCCGAGAAGATGCTGCGAGACGCGGTGGAGCAGGGCGAGGAAGCCGTCATCGGCCTGGACATCGATCCGAGGTCGGCCGAGGACGGCTCCGCGTGGTCGGAGGAACGCATCGTCCGGGCCGACGTCCTTGCCGAGCTGGTGCGGGACGGCACCGCCTCGTACGGAGCGGCCGTCCGGCTCGTGGGTGCGCGTATCACCGGCGACATGCGCTTCCGCTACGGCAGGCTCGGCCGGCCGCTGCGGCTCGACATGTGCTGGATCGACGAGGCAGTGGGGTTCTCCGAGCTCACTGCCGTCGGCATCGAGCTGGTCCGGTGCCGGCTGACCGGCCTGAGGACCGAGTCGATCGACGTCGAGGGGGCCGTGACCGTCCGGGACTGTCACGTCGGGACGACGGTCATCGCCGATACCCGCATCCATCGTTCGATGTCGTTCGAGGACACGAGGTTCGTCACCACGGAGACTCCGTTCCGCGCACACAACCTCAATGTGTGGGGGAACCTCCTGTTCGATCGCGCCAGGATGTTCGCGGCCGACGGCGAGGCCCTGCACGCCGAGCGGTTCGTCGTCGGGGGCCGGCTCGGCATGGCCGGCATGCGCGCCCGCGGTGCGATCGTGTTCTCTGGAGCCTCAGCCGTGGACGGGCGGGTGGACATGACCGACGCCGTCATCCGCAACGGCGCCGGGACAGCGCTGGACTTGAGACGGTTGAGAGCGGCCGGCGTACATGGCGACGGGATGAGATGCACGGGCACTCTCGACCTCCGTCACGCCACCATCACCGGCACCATCGCGTTCAACGGCGCGGTCTTGGCCTGCCCCGGCGGCTACGCCCTGCACGCGGGCGACGTGGAGGCCGACCGGTTCGAGATTGAGCACGGAGCGCGGGCGCATGGCGCGATCTCCCTGCCCCGCTGCATCATCCGGGACACCGTGGCGTTACGCGGCCTGAGCGTCCGCGACACCGGCGGGCGGGCCGTCGTCGCCAGCGGGGCCCGCGTCACCAACATCGTCGCCGACGCCGCCACGTTCGACGGCCATCTCGCCTTCGATGAGATCGAGGCGACCTACATCCGTCTGTCCGACACGCGAATCAGCTGGCCGCATGACAGCTGGTCGGTCAACCTCCAGTCCGCGACCATCCGCCGGGAGCTCAACTGTGAGGGAATGCGGAACGAAGGGACATTCAACGCCTACGGCGCACGTGTCGGCACCACCCTGCTTCTCGCCGGCGCCACACTCGACGGCGGCGGCCGGACGGCGCTGACCGGGTCCCGGATGGTCGTCGGCGGACGAGTGATCTTCGGCGAGGCGTTCCAAGCGAACGGTGACATCGACCTCTCGCACACAGACATCGGCAAGAGCCTGGCCATGGACGGCGCCCGGATCCAGGGGAAGCTCCGGCTCTTCCGGGCCCGGGTCCGAAGCGACGTACTGCTGCGGCACGCCCACGTCGAGGGCCGCGGCATCGTCATCGACGCGATCGGCATGCGCGTGGATGGACGGCTCACAGCACGCGGGCTCGTCTCCTCCGGCGCGGTCCGGCTGACGGCCATCACCACGGACAGCCTCGTCTTGACCGGTGCCCGCATGGTCAACCCACAGGCCAACGCACTCATCGCCTCCAGAGCGCAGATCCGCGGCGACCTCGTCGCCGGAGACGACCCGTACTCGGCGAACGCCGGGTCGTTCTGGGCGGACGGCCGGGTCATATTCCGGGACGCGACCGTGGGCGGTGACCTCATCCTGGACGGGGGTGTACTGCGCTCACCCGGGCATCATGCACTGGACTGCACCGGCATCGACGTCGGCGGCAAGGTCTCCCTGGAGCGTACGGAGATCACCGGGACGGCCGGCCTGGACCAGGCCCATGTGCGGCGACGGATCGTGCTGGCCGACGCGCGCTTCACCGGTGACGGCATCGAGTCGGCCGAAGGTCCGGTGGTGTTCAGCGCGCTGCAGACGACCGCGGACGACCTCCTCATCGACGGCGGAACGTTCTGCGGCGCTGTGCGGCTGAGCGGATCGACCTTCGCATCCGGGGTCAGCATGCGGAGGGCCACCATCGACGCGGGCGACAGCACCGCGGTAGCCGCGTCCGACCTCTCATGCGGCGTGCTGCGGCTCACCGACCTGGACATCGACGGCGTCGTCATCCTTGCCCGGAGTCATGTCAACGGAGATCTGATCTGCAGTGGCCTGGCCGTCAGCGGCGAATCCCGGCCGCTCGTGGCCATCAGGGAAGCCGTGATCGCACGTCGGCTGTCCTTGGACGGGCTTTCGATCACCACCCCTCGGGCGCTCAGCGGCCCGATGGACATCGACCTGTCGGCGGTGCGCGCCGGTTCCGTGGATCTGCCTCAGGGTGAGTGCGCCGTCGACCTCCGCGACGCCGAGGTGCGCACCCTGGTCCTCGACCCCTCGGACACGACCACCGTGCTGCTCTCCGGGCTCAGCTTCGACGATCCCGGCGGCGCCGACGTCGAAACCGCGCTGGCCTGGCTGCGCCGCGACCCCACCGGCTACCAGCACCAGGCCTACGAGCAGCTCGCCGCCCATTACCGCCGGATCGGCGACGACGCGGGGGCTCGCACCGTGCTGCTGGCCCGCCAGCGACACCGCAGGGACCTGCTCGGACGGTCCACATTCGGGCATCTGCTGATGAAAGTGTGGGGCTACGTGCAGGACGTCATGGTCGGGTACGGCTACCGGCCCGGTCTGGCGGGGTTCTGGTTCGCCGGACTGCTGGCGCTCGGCTCCGCCTACTTCGCGGGCCGGGCGCTGGAACCGATCGAGCAGGACGTACACCCGACGTACAACTCTGTCGGGTACACGATCGACCTGCTGATTCCGGTAGTACGGCTCGGCCAGCAGGCCGCATGGGACCCACGTGGGATGGACCTCTGGGTCGCGTACGGGCTGATGTTCATGGGTGCGGTGCTCGCCACGACGATCGGTGCGGCCGTCACCCGGGTGCTGGGGCGCCGATGAGGTGTCCGATGAGATGTGTCCAAACCCGGTGGAACGGGACCGCGACCGGGTACGTCTCAGGGTTATGAGACGACGACTTGGATTTCTGGTTGCGGCGGTCACCAGTGCCGCCGTCCTGACTGCGTGTGGAAACGGCGAAGACGACGACACCACGGTCGTCCCCGAGGACAACGACTCCGGGTCGGAGACCGAGAGCCTCCCGCTGACCGGCACAACATGGAAGCTTTTCGACGTCACTTCCGTCGAAGACCTACCGAGCGAGCCGCCGGCCGAAGCGATGTTCGTGATCGACGACGGCGAGGTGTCCGGCAACACCGGGTGCAACAGCTTCGGCGGCAATGCCGACGTCGATGAGGAGGCGGGCACAGTCACCTTCACCGAGGTGATCGCCACGACCCGCGCCTGCATGGACGAGCTGGGCGACATCGACAAGGCGCTGCTCGGTGCACTCGACGGCGAGGCCACGGTCGAGGTCAGCGGTGACGTGCTCACCCTGACGCCGCAGAACGGGGACCCACTGGAACTGCGCGCTACCGATGAGGATCCCGCCGACGTGGAGGAGCCGGACGAGGACGGGTCGCAGGACGCGGAGAACACCGTGGACGACTCCGAAGACTCGGACGAGGATCCCCCCACGATCTCGTTCAACGAGGAAGTGCCCGAGGACGACGAGTAGAAGGTGGCGTGACCTCACAGGCCACGCGGAATGGGCGAAGCGATCTCCAGGCAGCGGGTTACGCCGGGCATATAAGCCCGGTTCCGCTGTGGCCCGGTTGGGCTTGAGCCTGGCGATCGCTTCGCCCGTTCTGCGCGACGTCTCAGTCCCGATCACGCATTCCCGTGGTGAAGGGTGAGGGGCG
>NZ_ML142872.1:37278-37550 GCF_004138495.1 Phytoactinopolyspora endophytica | reverse complement strand
GGCCGCGAGCGCCGCGACCGGTGAGGACCTAGCGGCTCGCCGGCCCGGGAATGCGCTCGCGGCCAGACCCGCGACCACGGCAACCACCGCTATCAGGCCGAGCCTGCCCCACGGCACGGTCAGCTTCGTCTCCCAGACGGCTCCCAGCGTCGTGGCCGTGCCGAGCCACCCGTAGACCAGCCCGAGCCCGATTCCCAGGAGAGCTCCGGCCAGCGCGACCAGAACACCTTCGAATGCCAGCATCGACCGCAGCTGTCGCCGCGTCAGCCCCA
>NZ_ML142872.1:35831-37148 GCF_004138495.1 Phytoactinopolyspora endophytica | reverse complement strand
GGTCGCCGACTCCCGGGTGCGCTCGATCACCGAGAGTGAGAGCGTGTTGCTCACTCCGATCAAGGCGATCACCACAGCGACCGCCAGCAGCCCGGTGACCACGGCGAGCATCGTGTCCAGCACGTCGGAGATCTCCGCCCGCTCCGCGGCCGCCCCGTCGACCGGCGCCGGCTCACCGCCTGGGACGGCTTGGCTGACTGCGTCCTGAATGTCGCGGATCACGTCGCCCGGGTCGGCCGCGCCGGTCAAGCCCAGCCACACCCTGCTCAATGGCGCATCCGGGTCTAGAGCCCGCATGTCCTCTTCGGCGATGACGACGGCCTTATCCGGGAAGTCCGCCACCGCGACCTCGACCTCCAGCGAACGGTCATCGACGACGATCGACAGCTGGTCTCCGGTGTCGACGCCGAGGTCGCCCGCGATGCCGGACGGCACGACGGCGGTGCCGGGCGCCAGCGCATCGAGGCTGGAGCCGGAACGGATGACGCCCCGGGCCGCGTCCGGATCGACGCCGTGGACGCTGGCATCCGTCCCTGCGGCGTCTGATGGCCCTACCATGGCACGCACCCCGTGCAGCGGCACCACAGCGGACACACCGTGCACTCCGGCCGCGGCCTGGGCAGCACCGCGTGCCAGCTCAGGTTCCTCGGCGAGCACACCTATCCCGGGCAGCGCCGGAAGGTGGCCGACCCCCGCGTCCACGGCGTAGCGCTCGTCGAGCTCGTCGTCAAGTGTCGCCTGTGTCGAAGCCGCGCCCACAGACATCATCGCCACCAGCGTGACCCCGATGAGCAGTGCCGCTGCCGTCGATGCCGTCCGGCGTGGGTGGCGGACGGCGTTCACCGCAGCCATCCGTGCCGGGATTCCGCCGACCCGTGCGAGCAGACCGCCGAGCGCTGACACCGCCGGTGGAACGATCACCACCGCGCCGACCACCACGCCGAGGAACGAGACCGCACCGCCGAGCATGCCGACGGCGAGCGCGAAGCCCACCCCCGCGTCGCTCGCTGCCATCACGGTTCCCATGGCCAGCAAGCCACCACCGGTGAGCAGCAGCGCTGCCGTCACCGTCATGCGCCGCCTGGACGCCTTCGACCCGAACGCGGGAGGAGCGGGCGGACGCAGCGCGGCCAACGGCGCCACCCGCGTCGCGGCCCGCGCGGGCGTCATCGCAGCGACCACCGTCACCGCGATACCCACCATCAGCGGCACGGCGACCGCCGCTACCGGCACGTGCACGCTGCTCGGCAGCCAGGCGGCGTCGGAGACCCGGTTCAACACCACCACGGCGATCTGGGCGAGCCCGAGCCCCGTTCC
>NZ_ML142872.1:25984-35794 GCF_004138495.1 Phytoactinopolyspora endophytica | reverse complement strand
CCCGACCAGTGACGCCACCGCACCGGTCATGGTGGCTTCCGCCAGCACACCGCGCCGCACCTGTCGGCGTGTCGCACCCACGCAGCGCAGCAGCGCCAGCTGACGGGTGCGCTGCGCCACCAGGACGGCGAACGTGTTCGAGATGACCATGCCCGCAGCGAACAGCGCAACCGCACCGAAACCGGCGAGTATCGCGCTCAGCAGATATGTGCCGGCGGTGAACTTGGCCGTCACCTCCGCCGCGTACTCGTCCGCTGTGAGCACCGACGTGCCTGTCTGTTCCAGCAGCGGCCGCACGCCGTCCCGCACCTGCTCCGGCGACGTTCCCGGCTCGGCCGCGACCAGCAACTGCTGGTATGCCGGATCGGCGTCCTCGGCCAGGCCCCACCATTCCTGCACATCCGCGCGGGCCCCCAGCACGCCCGGGATGTCCGAGTCGAATGCGGCGCCGGGATCCGCGAATATGCCGGACACCGTGACCGTCCCGGTCTCTTGGGACCATGTCTCATCCGTCGTCCACGCCTCGTACCCGATCTCGGTGTGTGAGCCGACGTCCAGGTCAAGACGCTCGGCCACCGGCTCGGCCACCACCACCTCGCCGGGGCCGTCCGGGTAGCCTCCGTGTAACAGCTCCATCCGCAGCTCAGGGGTCTCCGGAACGGGCGAGGCGGACTGATAGTCCGTATGCCCGCTGCTGCGCAGCGTCACCGCGGCCATCAGCCGGCCGTCCGCTCCCGCCACCCCAGGGACCTCTCGCACCTGCTCGAGAGCCTCGGGCGAGATGTCCCAGCCGCTGACGACGACGTCCGCGCCGGCATACCCGGTCAGCACCGCGTTGTGCACAGTCCGTTCGATCATGCCGGCGCTCAGTAGCGTGGCGGTCACGAACGCGGTGGCGATCACGATCGCGACACCGGCTGCCACCAGGCGGCCGGCGTACGCCCGCATCTGTCTGAGAGTCGCCCGCAGCATTACAGCTCCGCCCCGTCGTCGCTGTGACCTCTGAGCTGGTCGAGAGCCGCCACCACCCGCTCCGCGGTCGGGTCGGCGAGGTCGCCGGCCAGCCGGCCGTCAGCGAGCAAGACGACCCGTTCCGCATACGAGGCGGCGACCGGGTCGTGAGTGACCATCACGATGGTCTGGTTCAGCTCGCGGGCGCTGCGCCGCAGAAAGTCCAGCACCTGCGCGCCCGCACGGGAGTCCAGGTTCCCGGTGGGTTCGTCGGCGAAGACCACATCCGGCCGGGTGATGAGGGCACGGGCGATCGCCACTCGCTGCTGCTGACCGCCCGACATCTCCGCAGGGCGGTGGGCCAGCCGGTCGTCGATGCCGAGAGTGCCGGTCAGTTCGTCCAGCCATCGCCGGTCGACCCGCTGCCCGGCCAGCTCGAGCGGTAGCTCGATGTTCTGCCGCGCGGTCAGCATGGGGAGCAGGTTGAAGGACTGGAAGACGAACCCGACCCTCTCCCGTCGCATCAGCGTGAGGGCATGGTCACTGAGACCGGTCAGCTCGGTGGCGCCGAGCCAGACCCGGCCGGAGGTGATGGTGTCCAAACCTGCCAGGCAGTGCATGAGGGTGGACTTGCCGGAGCCGGACGGGCCCATGATGGCGCTGAACACGCCGGCTCCGAAGGCGACATCGACCTCGTGCAGCGCGCGGACCGCGGTGTCACCGTCGCCGTAGACCTTCGTCAACCCCGCGGCGGTGACGGCGTGCTGCCGGCCGCGCACGGCTTCGTCGCGTACGGCGGAGCCGGACGTCGCCGATATGGACATTGATCCTCCATTGCTCGTCATACCGGCGCGCCGGGATCGGCGCACCGGACATGTGATGTCAGTTGACGACGCTAGGGCGCAGCGGCACTGGGAAGCGTCGACGCTCAGGGTGGTCTGTCCGTCCGCCTGCGGGCGTACGCGGCCGTCGCCGGATCAGCCTCCAAGCTGACGCAGAGTCGCTCTGCGCGGCAGAAGCTTGGTTGCCATGACGGCGGATGCCAGACGACGTCACGTCCCGCGGCGTAAGGTCGGACGCTGTGCGGCGACGTGACCGGATCTACCTGTGGCTGCGGGACCACCCGCTGGTCGTCGACTCGTTGTTCGCGCTGTTCCTGTTCTTCGTGGTCGGCCTGGCCGGTTGGCCGGTCTTCGCCGACCCGTACGCCGGGCCGGACAGCCCGGATGCGCTGTGGGCGGTGTCCCGTGGACTGAACAATCTGCTTACCACCGTCGGCACCCCTCTCATCGCGGCCGGCCTCACGTTGCCGCTTGCGCTGCGCAGGGTCCGGCCAGTCTGGAGCGGCGGGCTGGTCGCGGCCACCTCGATCGTGCAGGTAATCCTGGGCGCCCCGCTCCTGGGAGGGCAGGTCGGCGTGCTGGTGGCGTTGCACGGGCTGGCCGCGTACGCGCCGCGCTGGGCGAGCCGCGGCGGGCTGGCACTCGGGCTCGCCGGCGCGCTGATGGCCGGCGCCCGCTACTTCGTCTATGTCGACGACATCGCCATGGTGACGGTCGGCATCACCGCGCTGGTGCTGGCCGCGTGGGCGCTAGGCGACCTGCAGCGCGTCCGCCGCCAGCAGCTCGAGGCCCTGCGGGAACGCGCACGCAGGCTCGAGGTGGAACGCGAGCAGGAGGCCCGGTTGGCCGCAGCCGACGAGCGGGCGCGGATCGCCAGGGAGATGCACGACGTGGTCGCGCATTCTCTCTCCATCGTGATCGCGCAGGCGGACGGCGGCAGGTATGCGGGCGACGATGACTCCAAGGCCGCCGTACGGGCCTGCGAGACGATCTCCCAAACCGGCCGCGCCGCGCTGACTGACATGCGGCGCCTGCTGGGTGTGCTACGTACCGACGACGACGCATCCCGGGCACCGACGCCCGGTCTCGCGGATCTCGACGAACTGATCGCCAGCGTCCAGGACAGCGGCCTCCACGTCGGGCTCACCACAACCGGCCCGCCGCGTGTGCTGTCATCAGGCGTCCAGCTCGCCGCCTACCGGATCGTGCAGGAGGCACTGACCAACGTGCTGAAGCATGCCGGTCCGGACGCCGGCGCAGACGTGCGCCTGGAATGGACTCCGGCCGGGTTGATGATCGCGGTGACCGACGACGGGCGCGGAGCCGCGGCGGACAGCGCGCTCCGTGACGAGGCCGCCGGCTCCGGCCACGGGATACCCGGCATGACCGAGCGTGCCACCCTGTACGGCGGGCGGCTGCAAGCTGGTCCGGTCCCCGGCGGCGGATTCGCGGTCCGTGCCCACCTTCCCTACCCGAGTGGAGAGAGAATGCGACAGTGACAGGAACGACGCCGACGCCGCCCGATACCGGCTACGTAGGAAACCCGGCCGGAGACGAGGACACCGGCCGGGCGGTCCGCGTCGTCCTCGTCGACGATCAACAGCTCGTACGGGCCGGGCTCGGCATGGTGATCAACTCCCAGCCCGACCTGGAGCTCGTCGCGGAGGCGGACAACGGTTCCGAGGCGCTCCAGAAGCTGAGCGTCACGGGCTGCGACGTGGTTCTCATGGACGTGCGGATGCCTCGCCTGGACGGCATCGAGACGACGCGCCACCTGCTGGGCGACCCACGTTATGCCCCGGCTCCCAAGGTCATCGTGCTCACCACCTTCGACCTGGACGAGTACGCGCTGGCCGCGATCAAGGCCGGCGCAAGCGGCTTCCTGCTCAAGGACGCACCCCCGGAGGAGCTGCTCGCCGCGGTCCGCACCGTCTACCGGGGCGACGCCGTCATCGCACCGAGCACCACCCGGCGACTGCTCGACCATGTCGCTCCGATGCTCCGCGAGGAGGCGCCGGAGGCCGGTACCCAGGCGCTGGAGTCGCTGACCGAACGTGAGCGCGAGGTCCTCGTCCAGATGGCGCACGGCCTGTCCAACAGCGAGATCGCCGCCCGATTCGTGGTCTCCGAGGCGACGGTCAAGACGCACGTCGGGCGGGTCCTCGCCAAGCTCGGCTCGCGAGACCGGGTCCAGGCCGTCGTCGTCGCCTACCAGACCGGGCTGGTGAAGCCGAACGGGTAGGACCCGGGCACCTGGTACCCACCGGGTCCTACCCGTTCTCGTCTCACAGACGGATCCGGTTCATGGCCCGGGTGCCGATCAGGACGCCGGCCGCGGCGACGGCGAGAGCGACGACGAACCCGAGCACGATGGAGGAGTCCGCGAAGTCGCCGACGAAGAGCGTCCGCTGCGCCTCCACGACGTGCGCCAGCGGGTTGATCCGGGAGACGGCGAACAGCCAGTCCGGAGCCAGGTCCATCGGCAGCAACGCACCCGAGGTGACGATGATCGGTGTGTAGAAGATCGCGATGACGCCCCAGAACGCGTACGCATTCTGCAGTGTGAGCCCGGTGACCAGGGATGCGATGCCGAGTGCAGCGGCGAGCACACCCAGCTGGAGGATCGCGACGAGGATCCCGTCCGGGTGCACCCGCAGTCCGAACGGCACCGTCACGGCCACGACCACCACGCTCTGCACCGCGACTATGACCACCACGCGGAGCACTCGTCCGAGTAGCAGCGATACTCGGTTCACCGGGGTGACCAGCATCCGCTCCAGCGAGCCGGCCTGTCGCTCCTCCTGGATCCCGGAGCCGATGAAGGCGCTGGTGGTGAACGCCATCAGAACCAGCATGCCGGGCACGAACCACTGGATGGTGTCCGTGGCCGGCAGCCCGGGCATGTCACCGAGCCCCGCGACGAGCGGTGCGAAGAGGATGAGCAGCAGTAGTGGATCCGCGAGGGCCTCTACGTACGGCCAAGGGGTACGGATCTTGGCTCGGAGCTCGCGGTCGAACACCGAGCCGGTCGAGGTGATCAAGTTCATCTCAGTAGTCCTTTGTGTAGTCGGTGGTCTGAATGCGGGTTCTGGGCTGCTGAAGGAGCGTCGTCAGTCCTCGTCGCGCAGGCTGCGTCCGGTCAGGTTCAGGAACACGTCGTCCAGCGTCGGCCGTTGAACGTGGGCGCCACGCATCACCAGCCCGGCAGCGTCCAGCGCGCGGATCAGCTCCGGCATCGCGGTGTCGCCGTGCTCGACCCGGAAGGCCACCCTGTCCGACCCGGGCTCGATCTCGTGCGCGGTGGGAATCCGGCCCGCAACCTCAGCGGCCGTGGGCAGATCCTCGGGGCCCTGCAGCGTGACCGTGATGAGGTCGCCGGACACCTTGGACTTGAGCTGGTCGGGCGTGCCGTCGGCGATGATCCGGCCGTCATCGATGACGACCACGCGCTGCGCGACGGCGTCCGCCTCGTCGAGATAGTGGGTAGTCAGGAAGATCGTGACATCCTCCTGCCGGTGCAGCCGCCTGATGTGCTCCAGCAGGTTGGCCCGGCTCTGCGGGTCCAGGCCGGACGACGGCTCATCCAGGAAGATCAGCTGTGGCCGATGAATCAGGCCCATCGCGACGTCCAGCCGTCGGCGCTGGCCACCGGAGAGCCGGGCGACGTCGCGATCCGCCTGCTCGGACAGGTCGAGCTGGTCCAGCAGCTCCCTCGCGCGAACCCGCGCGGTGCCGCGGTCGAGACCGTAGAACCGGCCCTGGATCTGGAGCTCCTCCTGTACTCGCAGGCCGTCGAAGGACCCGTTGCCTTGGCCGATATGACCGATCCGGCGGCGCACCTCAACCGGCTCGTTCCTGATGTCGAAGCCGGCCACAGTGGCCGTTCCGTCGCTGGGCGGCAACAACGTGGTCAGCATCCGCAGCGTTGTGCTCTTGCCGGCGCCATTCGGACCGAGGAACGCCACCACCTCTCCGGGCGCGACATCGACGTCGACGCCGCGCACCGCGTGGACGGTCTCGTTCTTCAACTCGAACCGTCGGACCAGGTTCTGTGCGTGGATCATGTTCTTTCTCCTGTCATGCTGGTTGTTGGTCGATATCCGGTGGATGCGTTTCCGCGGGGTCAGACGGCATACGCACCGGCCCGCCGTGCCGCACGCAGGGCGTATGCCCACCAGGTGAGCTGGGCGAGCATGCGCTGAACCGCTGTCTCGGCCGCTTCGGCGTCCCGTGGACGGCCGTCGGCGATGCTCCCGTCGAACAGGTCGAAGCTGACTACATCGGGGACGGCGACCATGTGCAGAGACGTGAAGACCTGGCGGAGTTGTTCGACGGCCCGCAGACCACGCCCGCTCATCCCGTACGACACGAAGCCGACCGGCTTGGCGAACCACTCGTCGCAGCCGTAGTCGATCGCCTGCTTCAGCGAAGCCGGGTACCCGTGGTTGTACTCCGGCGTCACCACGACGAACGCGTCCGCGCGGTCCACTCTCGACGCGAACTCCTTCATGGCGGCGTTCGGCCGGCGCGGATAGCGGTCCGGAAACGCGAAGCCGGCGAGATCGACGACGTCGACGTCGAGCCGGTCGTCCCGCTCGGCGTGGCCGGCGAACCACCGGGCGATGCCGTCCCCGGCCCGGCCTTCCCTGGTGCTGCCGACGATCACCGCCGTGCGCAACGAGGGCTCATCGGTCCGGGCCGCTGTAAGGTGGGCAAGGGTTTCACCGCTGACGATCGTGTCCATGAGTACCTCCGGTGACGTGTCTCATCCGGAAGGCGCTAGTCCTTGTCTCGCGGCCGCGAGATCCGATCCAGCGGAGGATCCAGGAAGAGCGAAGGCGGACTTTGTCAGGGGATACGAACGTGACACCTGCGCTCATCGGGCGCGAGCACCCGGCCCAGCTGATCCAGGCCGAGGTCGAACGGACACTCACCAGCCATGGCGGCTTGGTACTCGTCGCGGGTGAGGCCGGCGTCGGGAAGACCACCCTGGTCACGCAGTCGTTGCGGGCTGCCGGCCGGGAAGGCGCCCTGGTGGCGAGCGGCGCATGCTGGGATCGCGAGGGTGCACCCGGCTACTGGCCATGGGTGCAGGCGATCCGCAGCCTGGAGCGGCAGCTCGACGTGGACGAGTGGGCCGGAGCCTCGGAGGCGGCCGGAGACGGCCTCACGTTCCTGGTGGGCGACATCTCCGAACCGCCCCCGATGGGCGACCTGGAGGACGCGGCGTTCCGGCTGTGCGACGCGGTGACGACGTTGCTGTCCACGATCGCGCGCCGGCATCCCGTGATCGTCGCCATCGAGGACCTGCACTGGGCAGACGCCTCGTCGCTTCAGATGCTGGACTTCGTGGTGCGACACACGTGGTTCGAACGCATCCTCGTGGTCGGGACATACCGCGACGTCGAGGTGGAGACACCGAACCATCCACTGCGCGAGCTATTGCGTCCGCTGGAGATGAAGGCGACAACGGTGACCCTGACCGGCCTGGACGAATCCGGCGTCGAGGCGCTGATCACACAGGTGAACGGCGAGAAGCCAGAAGCGGACCTGGTGGCGGACGTCCACCGCCGCACCGGCGGCAACCCGCTCTTCATCGAACAGATGGCCCGGCTCTGGCTGGTCGGCGGAACCATCGACGCCGCCCCGCCCGGAATCCGCGACGCAGTCGAGCGGCATCTGTCCTACCTGCCGAAACCGATCCTGAACATGCTGACCGACGCCGCCGTCATCGGTCCGGAGTTCCACCGGCAGGTGCTCGCGTCCGTATCGGGTATGCCAGCGGCGGAGGCCCGTCAGGTTCTCCAGCAGGCCGCACTGACCCGCTTAGTGATCCCGCTGGACGCGGGGCGATTCAGATTCGCCCACGATCTGGTCCGGGAGATCCTCTACGACTCACTCGACACCGACGGACGACGACGCGGACACGCCGCCGTCGTCCGTGCCATGGAGGAACAGGACGGCGAGGATGTTCCGCCGGCCCACCTTGCTCACCATGCGTACCTTGCCGTGCCCGACGTGCCGGAGCGCGAGGCGATGCGCTACCTGCTCGCGGCCGGTAGGGAAGCCGCCTGCCGGCTCGCCTCCGAAGAGGCCGCCACGCACTACCGTCGCGCCCTTGAAATCGTCCCGGACGACGCGCCGCGCCGCCGTGCATCCATCATCCTCGCGCTCGCCGACCAGCACCGGCGCACTGGAGACGATGTCGCTGCGAGACGCCTGCTGGACGAAGTCGTCGCACTCGCCGGGGAGCTGGGCGACGTCGACCTCGCTCAGCGCGCAAACGCCACGCTCGGTGAGGTGAGCGGATCGCCGGAGGCACCGGCCGACAACACCGCCTCCGTGCAGGTGTCGCCGGACCTCAGCGATCACGGACCGGCCGCCGGCTCCGGCAACGTCTTCCGGTTCGACGGCTCAGTGTGGACGCTGACCTTCGCCGGTCGGACCGCGCTCATGCCCGACGCGAAGGGCCTGCATGACATCCACACGCTGCTCGGGCACCCGGGCGCGGACGTCCCCTCCACAGAACTGCTCACCACCGGCGGCAACGAGCAGGCACACGCCGCTCGCCGGCTCGGTGGGGACGCCGTTCTCGACGACACCGCCAAGGAGCAGTACCGCCGGCGGCTGACCCAGCTGGACGACGAGATCGAGCGAGCGCTCGCCCGGCAGGACGACTCGCGCGCGGCGGAGCTGGACCGGGAGCGCGATGCGCTGCTCGAGGAACTGAGAAACGCGGCCGGGCTCGGCGGGCGTTCCCGCCGGCTGGGCGACGAGGCCGAGCGGTCCCGGAAGACGGTGACCGCCCGGATCCGGGATACCCTGCGGCGCCTCGACGGACGCCACCCCGAGCTCGCCGAGCATCTCCGAACATCGGTGGCCACAGGGATCACCTGCAGGTACCGGCCGGTCGAGGAGACCCACTGGGCGCTGTGACTTACGGTCGACGGCCCGGCCACCGTGTGACGCTCGTCGCACGAGATTGACCTCAACTTTGGTTGAGCTCCTACTGTCCTTCTCAGGTTGCCACGCTGACGACCGCCCCACCCACAGAGAGAGGACTTGAGATGACCACGACCGCCCCACCGCGCGCCGGGGCACGAGAGTGGATCGGTCTGGCCGTCCTGGCCCTGCCCGCCATGCTCGTCGTCATGGACCTCACGGTGCTGCACCTCGCCGTGCCGCACCTGAGCGCGGATCTGCAACCGAGCAGCACCCAGCTGCTCTGGATCACCGACATCTACGGCTTCCTGATCGCCGGCTTCCTGATCACCATGGGCAGCCTCGGCGACCGGATCGGACGACGACGGCTGCTGTTCATCGGCTCCGCGGCCTTCGGCGTCGCATCCGTGTTGGCGGCGTACTCAACCAGCCCCGAGATGCTCATCGCTACGCGGGCTCTGCTGGGTGTGGCCGGAGCGACCTTGATGCCGTCCACATTGTCGTTGATTCGCAACATGTTCCTCGATACACAGCAGCGCACCACCGCCATCTCGCTGTGGGCCATGAGCTTCATGGTCGGCGGATCGATCGGTCCCCTGATCGGTGGCGCACTACTGGACAACTACTGGTGGGGATCGGTCTTCCTGGTGGGCGTGCCGGTCATGGCGCTGCTGCTCGTCGTCGGGCCGTTCCTGCTGCCCGAGTACCGCAGCGCAGACACCGGCCGGCTTGACCTGGTCAGCGCGCTGCTCCTGCTGGCGACTGCGCTTCCGGTCATCTACGGGATCAAGGAGCTGGCCAAGGATGGCTGGGCCGGGCTGCCGGTCGTCGCCATCATCGTCGGCCTCGCCGTCGGCTTCGTGTTCTTCCGTCGCCAGCAGCGGCTGGATGACCCGCTGATCGACGTCGAACTGTTCCGCAACCCCGCGTTCAGCGTCTCACTCGGCGCCATGACCGGCACTGTCTTCGTGATGATGGGGCTCAACCTCTTCGTCATGCAGTACCTGCAGCTGGTCCACGGGCTCTCGCCGTGGCGGGCCGGCTTGTGGGTGCTGCCGTCGACGGCCGCGGGCAT
>NZ_ML142872.1:25187-25948 GCF_004138495.1 Phytoactinopolyspora endophytica | reverse complement strand
GCTGGCTCCCGTGCTGGTCCGGCGGATCCGGCCGGCCTTCCTGATCGCCACCGGCCTGGCCATCGGCGCCGTCGGAGTCACGCTGTTCCTGCTGGTAGATGCAGGCGGCAGCATAGCCCCGCTCATCACCGGTGCCTCGCTCATGGCCGGCGGCTTCGCACCGGCCGCCGCGCTGGGAACCGACCTGATCATCGGGGCCACGCCACCGGAGCGTGCGGGAGCGGCATCGGCGGTGTCCGAGACCAGCCAAGAGTTCGGCGGCGCGCTGGGCCTGGCCATTCTCGGCAGCATCGGAGTCGCGGTGTACCGGAACCAGCTGACCGATTCCCTGCCGGCCGGTACCCCCGAGGCCGCGGCCGAGACATCGAGGGACACCCTCGCCGGTGCCGTCGCAGCAGCTGACCAGCTGCCGGTTCAGCTCGCCGACCCGGTGCTGAACTCCGCTCGCGCAGCGTTCACCGCGGGCTTCCATGCCGCCGCGGTGGTGAGCGCGGTGCTGATGGTGGTCGTCTCCGTATCCATCGCGGTGCTCCTGCGTCATCTGCGGCCGCACCAAGCGCAGGTGGACTCGGAGCCGGCGGACACTGAATCGGAGCAGGCGGACACCGAACAGATCCCGCAGCCGGCCGAGACATCGCCCACGTTCGAGGTGATTCCCGCACCCGCCAGGAGGCCCGATACGGTGGCAGGCACAGGATTGAACTGATCGAGACGAGCCGGTGGTTGCTGTCACCCGACGCTTCCACCGGCTCGGTGGCGAA
>NZ_ML142872.1:20271-25163 GCF_004138495.1 Phytoactinopolyspora endophytica | reverse complement strand
ACCTGCGAGGCGATCATGAGCCAGCCCACCGACACCCCAGGCAGCGCGGCCGAGCTTCTCGTCCGGTGTCTGGAGAACGAAGGGGTCACCGTCGTCTTCGGCATTCCCGGCGAAGAGAACATCTACCTGACTCAAGCGCTTGAACGGTCTGGCATCCGTTACGTGCTCACCCGGCATGAACAGGCGGCCTCCTTCATGGCCGAAATGTACGGCCGCGTGACGGGGTCCGCGGGTGTCGTCTCCGCAACGCTCGGGCCGGGCGCGATCAACCTGCAGCTCGGCGTGGCCGACGCGATGACGAACAGCACCCCGCTGGTCGCCATCTCCGCGCAGGTGGGGCGGGACCGGAACTACAAGGAATCACACCAGTTCGTCGACTTGGTCAGCATGTTCCGGCCGATCACCAAATGGTCGGGCACCGTACCGAGCCCGGAGGCGATCCCGGAGGTCATCCGGAAGGCGTTCAAGACGGCCGAGACGGAACGGCCGGGTGCGGTGTACCTGGCCGTGCCCGAGGATGTCGACGACGCGGCGGCGGATGCAGCGCTGGCGCCGCTGCCGCGAAACGTCGTCCGTCCGGAGGCGCCGTCGTCCGATCAGGTGGGCCGTGCCGCCGAGCTGATCCGGCAGGCCCGGCAGCCGATCATCCTGGCCGGGCACGGGGCATCCCGCGGTCACGCGTCCGAAGCGCTGACCAGATTCGCGGAGTCGCTGGGTATACCCGTCGCCACGACCTTCCACGGCAAGGGCGTCTTCGCGGACGACCACCCGAACTCCCTCGGGACCATCGGCTTCATGACCCGCGACTACGCGAACTTCGGGTTCGAGAAGGCGGACGTCATCATCTCCGTCGGTTATGAGCTCCAGGAGTTCGACCCGGTCCGGGTCAACCCCGACGCCGACAAACAGATCATCCACGTCCACCGGTTCCCGGCCGAGGTGGACGCCCACTACTCCGTCGATGTCGGCATCATCGCCGACATCGGGGCGTCGCTGACCGCGCTCCTCGCCGAGCTGGGCGACCACGACTGCCCGCCGGCGGAGCCGACTCCGTCCAGCACGCTGCTCGGCGAGGAGCTGGAGAGCGGACGCCACGACGACCGTTTTCCGCTCACCCCGCAACGCGTCGTCGCCGACACCCGGACGGCGCTCGGACGCGAGGACATCGCGCTGGTCGACACAGGCGCGGTGAAGATGTGGATGGCCCGGCTCTATCCCACCTACGCGCCCAACACCTGCCTTGTCTCCAACGGCCTGTCCACCATGGGGTTCGCCCTGCCCGGCGCGCTCGCAGTCTCGCTGGCAAGGCCCGAGACCAAAGTGCTGGCCGTCGTCGGCGACGGCGCGTGGCTGATGCATTCCCAGGAGATCGAGACCGCGGTCCGCGAAGGCATCCCGCTCACGGTCTTGATCTGGGAAGACAACGGCTACGGCCTGATCGAGTGGAAGATGCAGATGGAGATGGGCGAGCACAGCAACACCGCGTTCAGCAACCCGGACGTGGTCGGCTACGCGGAAAGCTTCGGCGCCAAGGGCTACCAGATCACCTCGGCCGACGAACTGCTACCGACGCTGCGCGCGGCGTTGGACGATGACGGCGTCTCGATCATCAACTGCCCCGTCGACTACCGGGAGAACCTTCAGCTCATTCAGCGCCTGGGCCAGCTCGACGCGGCGCTGTGAGGGATGGGGTAGGCGGTCCTCCGAGACCCAGGCGAGTGGCCGCTGGAGAACGTGACGCGAGAAATTGACGTGATCGGCCGGATCGGCCCGAGTTAGATTCACCCATGGCTTCGTTCGTATTGCCGCGCAGGCTCATCGAGGAGTCGAACCGGGACCCGGAGCGGCGTGAATGGGTTGCCACTCTGCCTGACGTCGTCTCCGGCTTGGCCGAGCGATGGACGCTCCGGCTCGGCGAGCCCTACCAGCCCGGCGGGGCGTGCTCCTGGGTCGCACCCGCGGTCGACGCCGCCGGGCGCGACCTGGTTCTCAAGGTCGGTTGGCGGCACTACGAGGCCGAGCATGAGGCCGACGGCCTGCGGCTGTGGAACGGCGCCGGTGCCGTGCTTCTGTACGACACACATGCCTACGACACGACGATCGCGCTGCTGCTGGAGCGGTGCGTCCCAGGGACGCAGCTCAATGACGCGCTGCCCGAGCCGGAGCAGGACGTCGTCGTGGCGGAGATCCTGCGCAACCTGTGGCGCGAGCCGCCGGACGGCCATCGGTTCCGGCCGCTGCAGTCGATGTGCAACGCCTGGGCCGATGAGTTCGAGGAGCGGCTCGGCGCCCACCCGGGAGCCATCGATCCGGGCCTGGCGCGGGCCGGCATGGAGCTACTCCGCACCCTGCCGAGCACATCGCAACGGAACGTCGTGCTGTGCACGGACCTGCACAACGAGAACATCCTCGCGGCCGAGCGAGAGCCCTGGCTCGCCATCGATCCGAAGCCCTATGTCGGCGATCCCGCCTACGACGTGCTTCAGCACATGATCGACACAAGGCGGATCACCGAGGATCCGGCCGCACTCGTGCTGCGGATGGCAGAGCTTGCGGAGCTGGATCCCGAACGCGTCCGGCTGTGGGCGTTCGCCCGGTGCGTCCAGGAGTCCATCGGCATGCCCCAGCTCCGCGACGCCGCCAGACGGCTCGCGCCGCGGTGATGATGGCGCTACGCGAGCGGCGGCGGCCCTAACGCCTTCTCAGCTCTCCCGGGTCCTCGGTGTGGCTTTCGAGGTAGCGCAAGACGGCAGCGACCCGGCGATCGGTCTGATCGGTCGGCAGGAGGTCAAGCTTCATGAAGATGCTGCGGATGTGCTTGTGGACGGCGCCGTCAGTCACCACAAGCCGCTCGCCGATGGCGGCGTTGCCGAGACCTTCGGCCATGAGTGCGAGGACCTCGCGTTCGCGTGGACTCAGCCTCCCCAGGAGGTCCACGGCCCGCTTACGGGTGAAGAGCTGCGCGACCACCTCGGGATCGATGGCAGTACCGCCTGAAGCGACGCGGTGCAACGCCTCAACGAACTCCTCCACCCGGCCGACCCGCTCCTTGAGCAGGTATCCCACTCCGGCGACACCGTCGGTAAGGAGATCGGTGGCGAAGGACTGCTCCACGTAGGCGGAGAGCACCAGGACGCCGAGCCCTGGGTGGTGACGGCGTGCCTCGACGGTGGCGCGGATCCCCTCGTCGGTGTGTGTCGGAGGCATCCGGACATCGACGACGGCGACGTCCGGGCGGTGCTCCGCCACAGCGGCGAGCAACGCATCCGGGGTTGATACGGACGCCACCACCTCGTGTCCTTCCCCGGTCAGCAGGAGGGTCATGCCCTCGCGCAGCAGCGCGTCGTCCTCCGCGATCACGATCCGCATGGCAACTCCACCGTCAGGATGGTCGGTCCCCCACAGGGGCTGGTCAACGTCATGGTTCCGTCATGAGCCGCGACTCGTCGGCGAACGCCGGCTAAGCCGGAGCCGGTCGCCTCGGAGGCGCCGCCGACGCCGTCGTCGTGCACACGGACAGTCAGCAGCACGCCGGTTCGCTCGATCTCCACCGAAGCGTCAGCGGCGCGGCTGTGCAGCGAGACGTTCGTCAAAGCCTCGGCCACGACGAAGTACGCGGTCGCCTCCACGGACACCGGGACATCGGCCAACTCACCGACCGCTACCCGGCATGGCGTCCCGCAGTCTGCGGCCAACGCGTTCAACGCGCCGGGCAAGCCACGTTGTTCGAGCACGGGCGGCAGGATCCCACGGACAACGGTGCGAAGCTCCCCGAGTGCCTGCTCGGCGGCGCCTTGCGCGCGTTCCAGCGCCGCGTCCGCCGTTGCAGGGTCACGCACCACCGCACGACGAGCCGCCCCAAGCAGTACCACCACGCCGACCAGGCGGTTCTGGGTGCCGTCGTGCAGCGCCCGTTCGATCCGCCGGAGCTCCGCCGTGTGCGCGGTCAAAGCGCCGGCGCGTGTCGCGGTGAGCTCGGCGACGCGGTGTGACAGGTCGACGGACGGATGCGGCCCGAGCAAGCGGACTCCGGGCCGCGCCTGCAGCCGCGCCATCGCGGGAGCCAGACCGACCAGAATGGCGAGCCAGCTCACCCCCAACAGGCCGACGGCGATCGCCTCCGGCCAGGTATGCACGGCGAATCCGAGCGACGCCCCGGCCTCATCAGACGGCAGGAGGCGCCACCACAGCGGGAACGTCGTGTCCCGCACGGCGAGGATCGGGAGTATCAAGCCGAGCACGCTGAGCAGCAGACCCAGCGACGCATGCAGAACCATCCAGCGCAGGTCGCGACCGGTGGCAGGGTCCTCCCTGGCGGCTCGCATCCGGCTCGACCACCCGGCCGGTCTGGCCTCCGTATAGGGGCTGACCAGCTCATACCCCCAGCGACGGAGCCGCCCTCGCTCCCGCTCGGCGACGTTGCGGACGACCGTCAGCATCATCGGTAGCAGCGGCAGCCCGACGCCGACCAGACAGGCCACACCGACGGCCAGCGTCGCGACCAGCGCGAGCAGCGCGAGGATTGCCGTGCCGAGGCCGCCGGCCAGCCGCTCCACCGCCTCGAACGTGTCCCGTGGAGCGCGCGTCCCAGCCTTCACGTCATCGCACTGTACGGGAGTTGCGAGCGTTGCATGGCGCTTAGAGCGCACGCGCGCGAAGAGTACAGCCTGCTCTACCAAGAATCGGCAGCTGACGGCATTTCCCCGAATGAGTGTCGTCACTAGCGTCGATCGTGGTGTACGTACTTTGAGCTGGAGGAACCCCATGACCGACGACCCGTACCGACTTGATCCTGTCAGCGAGCCGACCACGCCCGCCCGGAGAGAGAACAACAACGCAGCCATGCGAGTTTTCCTATGGATCGTCCTGGTTCTCGCGGCGTCGGCGAACCT
>NZ_ML142872.1:17726-20211 GCF_004138495.1 Phytoactinopolyspora endophytica | reverse complement strand
GCGTCGCTCGCCGACTTCGATACGTTGATGCGGCTCGGATTCGGGCTGGTCTCGGTGCTGTGCATCGTCGCTCTGGTCGTCGACCATCTGCGCAAGCGCCGGTGACCCTCGAGCACGCGCTCACCCTGAATCGGGTCACCAAGACGTACGCCGACGGCGACCGCACGGTCATCGCGCTCGACGACATCTCCTTGGCCGTTCCGACCGGCTCGTTCCTCGCGGTCATGGGGCCATCCGGCTCTGGCAAGAGCACCCTGCTGAACTGCGCTGCCGGGTTGACGCCGCCGACCTCCGGTGAGGTGACGATCGGTGGCACCGGCATCAGCCACCTCAACGAGACACGCCGTACCGAAGTCCGCAGGGAGCGCGTCGGGTTCGTGTTCCAGCAGTACAACCTGGTGCCGTCGCTGACGGTTGAGCAGAACATCACCCTGCCGCTGCGGCTCGCCGGCCGCGAACCGGATCGCGCCTGGTTACGGCAGCTGGCCGACCGGATGGGTCTCGACGCTCTGTTCCGGAGGCGGCCGGCAGAGCTGTCCGGCGGTCAGCAGCAGCGTGCCGCCATCGTGCGTGCCCTGGCCGCCCGGCCTGGGGTGATCTTCGCCGACGAACCCACCGGTGCACTCGACCTAGCCAGCGCTGTGGAGGTGCTCAGTCTTCTCCGTGGACTCGCGGACGACCTCGGCCAGACCGTCGTCCTGGTGACTCACGACGCGGCCGCGGCGGCACGGGCACACGACGTACTGGTGATGGCCGACGGACGCATCGTGGACATCGTCTCCCATCCATCAGCGGACGCCCTGGCACATCGCATGACCACGCTGGCGGCGAGGTGACCGGATTGGCGTGGGCGATGACCCGGCTAGGGGCCATCGTCGCCGTGTGCTTCGCCGTCGTGGGCGGATCGGCCTTCGTCACCGCCGTCGCTGTGCTGGCCGAGTCCGGTCTGCGCGCACACGCAACAGTGGATCGGCTCGCCGGAGCCGACGTGGTCGTCTCGGCCCGTCAGACCCTGCCACAGGACGAGGACCTGCCGGCTGCGCTGCCGGAGCGCGCCGTCGTTCCCGCCGACCTGATCGACCGGCTGGCCGACCTCCCGGGTGTCGCCTGGACGATCGGAGATCTGAGCTTTCCCGCCGCCGTGATCGACGGTGCCGGCGACGAAGGCCACCAGGCACGCACAGCGGGCCACGGGTGGTCGTCCGCGAAGCTGCTCGGGCCGCACAGCGTGACGGGCCGTGCGCCATCCGGCCCGGACGAGGTGGCATTGGGAGACCGTGCCAGCGCGGGACACCGGGTGGGCGACCTGGTCCGCATCGTGGCCGCCGGACAGACGGACGTCCACCGGGTGTCCGCGCTCGTCGACGGGCCGGGCATCTTCTTCCCCGAGGACATGGCTATAGAGCTGGCCGGTCGCGACGGTGGTCCACGTCGGGACACGGTCGATCTCGTCGCGCTTGGAGCCGCTCCTGGCACCTCGCCCGACGCCTTGGCCGCTGACGTACGGCGCGCCGTCGGCGATCGATTCGAGGTCGCGACCGGCGATGCCCGTGGTGACGCGGAAGTACCGGGGATCGAAGCGGCACGTATGCTGCTTGTCGTCCTCGCTGGATCCGTGGCCGGTATCGCCCTGCTGGTCGTCGCGTTCGTCATCGGTGGCGCGCTATCCGTGTCCGTCAACCGGCAGCGCCACGAGCTCGCGCTGATGCGCGCCATCGGCGCCACTGGGCGCCAGGTCAGGCGGCTCGTCGCTGTTCAGAGCCTCACCGGCGCCATGCTCACCGCTCCGGCAGGGGTGCTGATCGGCTATCTTCTCGCGGGACGGCTGCGTGCCGCTCTCGTCTCGCTCGGCGTGTTGCCGGACGAGCTACCCCTCATCTGGAGCCCGCTTCCCGCCGTCGCCGCGCTCCTGCTCACCCTTGCCGTGGTGCGCGTATCCGCGTGGGCCGCGGCGTTCAAGGTGTCCCGGATGCCGCCCACAGAGGCCGTCGCCGAGTCCCAGAGCGAGCCACGCCACCCGTCCGTGATTCGAACCAGGGCAGGCCTGCTGCTGATTCTGGCGTCTCTGCCGATCTCCATCGTTCCACTCCTGGTACGCGCCCACGATGCCGCAGCCGCCACCGCGTCGGCGAGCATCCTGGCCGTGATCGGACTCGCGCTCGCCGGCCCGTGGCTCGCCGCCACCGGAGGTGATCTTCTGGCCGGCAGGCTGCCGCGTCGGACAACGGTGCCGACCTGGTTGGCGGTGCACAACAGCCGCGGATACGCGCTCCGGTTCTCCGCGGCCGTCGCAGCACTCGCCATGGTGGTCACCCTGGCCCTCAGCTACACGCTCACACAGACAACGGTCATGAGTGCGGCCACCGCCGATGTCGCGGCCGGGACACACGCCGACCGTGCCCTCACCGCGCCAGATCTGGGCGGGATCCCCGACGGGCTGCTGGCTGACGTCCGGGCCCTGCCCGGTGTCTCCGCAGCCATCAGC
>NZ_ML142872.1:14360-17659 GCF_004138495.1 Phytoactinopolyspora endophytica | reverse complement strand
CACAACGACGGCGTTGTCTCGCTACCGCGAGAGCGGCAAGACGAAGATCGACTCGACACCCGCGCTGGTGCTGGGTCCCGACGCCGATGCGATCCTCGACCTTGACGTACGGGAGGGCAGCCTCTCCGAGCTGAGTGGCGCCACAGTCGCGGTCTCGACCTCCGGCATCGGCTCTGGGAAGGAGGTAGGCGAGCACATCGACCTGATACTCGGAGACGGAGCGAACGTGCGTGCCCGGGTGGTCGCCGTCTACAGGCGAGGGCTGGGTTTCGGTGATGTGGTGCTCTCCCGTGACCTGGTCAGAGGCCACACGACGACGGCACTCGACTCGAGCATCCTGGTGCGGCTCGACCACGAACGGGCGGAACGTGAACTGACCGCCATCGCAACGTTGTGGCCGGGCGTGGAGATCCATGACGCCGACGTCGGGCCACTCCTCGGAGGCACGCCACCGCAGGTGTGGGTGAACCTGGGCGTGCTCGCCGTGTTGCTGGGCTACGTTCTGGTGGCCGCCGCGAACAAGCTCGCCGCCACGACGACGGGACGCCGCGACGAACTCACGTTGCTTCGCATGATCGGTGCCACTCCGCGGCAGGTACGCGCGATGATCCGTCGTGAGGCCGGGCTGATCGCCGCGGTCGCACTGGTCACCGGGGTCGCCCTCTCTGCCGTGCCGCTCGCCTTGCTGGGCGTGGGCTTCCTTGGGCGGCCATGGCCCGCGGGTCCGGCATGGTTGCTCCCGGTGACCGCTGCCGTCATCACAGCCATCGCCTGGATCGCGATCGTCGTCCCTGCCCGGCGTATCCTCCGGTGACGCGGAGATACCTCACCGTCTACGTCTGAATGGTGAGCATGTAGTCGTCCGCCCCGCTGTCCCAGGTCAGCCGCACCACACCGCTGGTCTCGGCCGCCTTGCAGAACTGAAGGAAGCTGCGGTATCCGAGCTTCTTCTCACTGAATGCGGGACGGACCTTGCGCAGTTGGTTCTTCAGACCGGACAGGGCCACACGTCCGTCGCCGAGATCCGTGATGACCGATCTCAGCAGCCCGAACGCCTCCTCCCGGTCACCGTGCTCCGGAAGCGAGACGTCTGGATCGCCCTTCGCCGGCCCATCCGCCAGCTCCACCACGTTGCGGGCGGCGAGGTGACGAAGCAGCTCGCCGAACGCACGGAACCCGTAGTCCAGCTCGCTGAACGTCGGGTCCTTGCGCAGCAGGGTGCGTTTCAGCATCGACGCGTTGACCTGGCCGCTCGAGCTCTGCTGCAATCCGGCGACGGTCTGCGCGACGAGAACGGCGAGCGTGTCGACGTCTCCCGAATCAGTTGCCACCGGATCAGCGTCGGACTCCGGCTCCGACTCCGGCTCCGGCTCGGCCGGCTCCGGCACCGGCTCCAGAGCCCGCCGGGGGCGGCGCTTCTCACTACTGGCGACCGGCACCTCGATGCCTTCAAGCCTGTCGTAGTAGAGGAACTCGTCGCACGCGGGCGGCAGCAGCCTCGACGTCGACTTCTCCACCCCGACGCCGATCACGCGCTTGTTGAGCTCCCGGAGCTTGTGCACCAGTGGAGTGAAGTCGCTGTCCCCCGTACAGATCACGAAGGTGGAGATGTAGACACGTTCGAAGGCCATCTCGACGGCGTCGACGGCCATCTTGATGTCCGCGGCGTTCTTCCGTGAGCTGCCCATGCGCTGCGGCATCTCGATCAGCTCCACGTGTGACCGGGTCAGCATCCGCCGGTCTTCGTCGAAGTACGACCAGTCGGCATAAGCGCGCCGGAACACGAGGCGCCCGCGTTCGGCTAGGGCGTCGGCGATCGGGCGGAAGTCGAACCGCATCCCGCCCAGGTGTTCGCGCGCCCCGAGCGCGAGGTTCTCATAGTCGAGGAAGACGGCCAGACGATCTTCTAGTTCCACGAGATCAGCGTACGCGCGTGGTCCAGGCCACGCTCACTTCGCCGCATCGACCTGGGCGACCAGGGATTTCGGGGCGACGACACAGTAGGCGTCGATCACCAGCTCGCGGACTTCTTCCCAGTCGACATCCACGTCCAGGTACACGCCGGCCCAGCCCCGATGGCCCACGTACGGCGGCCGGAAATACCTCTCCGGGTCCGACGTGACCAGCGCCTCCTGCGCGCCGGGCGGCGCTGCGCACCAGAACGCCAGCCGATCGTCATGATGATGGTCGGCGTACATGACGAATGTCTTCTTATCCCGTATGAACCATGTGGGCTCACCGTGGCTGAGCCGCTCCGTGGTCTCCGGAAGCGAAAGACAGAATCGTCGCAACCGTTCCAGGGGATCCTCGCCCATCCAGCCATTGTGGCACCGAAATCCGCTTGTACCGCGCGGGCGTGCATGTTACGCATTCCTGGTGATCAATACCGAGGCCATCGTGACCAAGCCGACCTTGACCGGGCAGCGCGTCAGACTCGCCCCGTTGGCGCCCCGTCACACGGAGGCGACGTTCAAGTCGCTTAGGGATCCAGAGGTTCTCCGGCTGACCGGCACACACACCGTGTTCACCCGTGAGCAGATCGAGCGCTGGTGCGCGACCCGAGCCGACCAGGAGGACCGGCTCGATATGGCGATCGAAGACGTCCACACCGGTGAGTATGCGGGCGAGCTGAGCCTCAATGGGATCGACACCGACAACGAGTCGGCCGGATTCCGTATCGCGCTGATCTCGGAGTTCCAGGGTCAAGGATTCGGCCCGGAGTCCACCCGCCTCATCCTCAGCTATGCGTTCGACGTCATCGGCCTGCACCGGGTTCAACTAGAAGTCTTCTCGTTCAACGAACCAGCTATCCGGTCATACGAGAAGTGCGGGTTCGTCCTCGAAGGTCGGATGAGGGACGCGCTGCTGTGGGACGGCCAACACCACGACACGTTGATCATGGGCATCCTCCGTTCCGAATTGCGCTGAGCGTTTCCCTTCGCCTCGTTCCCGGTGGACATCGACACCTATCCGGCGTCGAGGGTCTTCCGGAGCCGGGCCGGCGCTTTGACACGCCAGGACTCTTCGACGAGCTCCGCCAGCTGATCAGGTTCGACGCGGTCGAGGTCGATCAGTATGGCGCCGTAGCCGTCGTAGTGCGGCGTCGTGTAGAAGGCTGGATGCCCGGACGCGAGTAGCGCCTCCTTCTCGGCCAGATCACACATCAGAACCAAGCCCCCTTCGGCCTCGGTCCGCAACCGCGCGAAACCCTTCCCGGCCACCTTGAGCGACGGCGTCCGGTACCACGTGGATTCCTCCACCTCGGGCAGCGCTGACCCCAAAGCGACTACCTCTTCCCA
>NZ_ML142872.1:11325-14315 GCF_004138495.1 Phytoactinopolyspora endophytica | reverse complement strand
GCATGGCCGCCTCCTTCCATTGTTCCGATCGACCACGATGCCCGTCTCCGGCAGGCCGCGTATTGGAGAAATCGTGCATGTGACGCCCCGCCGAGCCGCGACCAGCGCCGAACTGCTGCCGGCCGCGACCACGATCTGTCAGTCCAGCAAGCCATTCACCAGACGTCACCCGTGCGCCAATCACACGCGATGGCTTCGTCGAGCGCAAGATCAGGGCTGGTGGACGTCCGCATCACCAGCACCCCGCCGTCATCCTCCGTCGTTCGCCGCATCCCGTCCGGCGCCAGAACCCAGGTCGGACCCTGCCAGGTCAGCCAGCCTCGTCGTTCGTAGAATCCGTCGATCTCAGTCCCGTCGGAAAGGGCGCCCAGATCGTAGGCGGTGGCGATGATGTCCTCGGCGGCGGTCATCAGCGCGTCACCGTAGCCACGTCGTCGCCGATCCGCGCGCACGGCCAAACCTTCGATGTAACCGGTTCGGATGGGCCCGTCACGATGGAGCAGGCGCCGTTGAACGACCGCGACATGCGCCACGGTCTCCTCGTCCTCGCGGACGACGACATGGACGCCGCCGAGGGTATTGGCCCAATCCTCGTCGGAGAATTCGCCCTTGAACGCGTCATCGAGCAGCCGCCGGATCGCCGCCCGGTCGTCGGGCAGGAGCTGCGCCGTATGAGAATGCGTGACGTCCAACACGACCCCAGCGTTCCATATCCACCGCCGGTCGTGGAGTCCTGCACGACGACCCCGGAGGCGCCTGCCCACGGATGTCGCATCGCGTCCGCAACCGTTGTCGGTGCCGGGTGGGAGGCTTGGCGACGCCACGGTTCACACCGCTCGTTCCGGGGCACACCGACAGTCCTTCACCCGAGTTCCGGCGAGGTACGAGAGGATGGCCCACGTGACCACCCCGAGCTTGCGCGGCGACGACACCGCAGAACGGCGCAAGGCTCGTGGCGCGTTCTTCACCCCACCCGCATTGTGTGACTACGTCGTGGACTGGGCCGTGAGGTCTGCCGACGATGTCGTCCTGGAGCCATCCTGCGGCGAGGCGGCGTTCCTCCTCTCTGCTGCGGAACGGCTCGCCAAGCTGGGAACGACGGCCGCAGGTCCCGCAGCGGGCGAGCTGCACGGTGTGGAGTTGCACGAAGACAGCGCCGAGGATGCGCTCGGTCTGCTCCGCTCCGCGGGCCACGACGCCCGGGTGAAGGTGGCCGACTTCTTCACTGTCACGCCGCAACCGGTCTACGACGCCGTCGTCGGAAATCCCCCGTACGTCCGTTACCAGGGGTTCAACGGCGACAACCGCACCCGGGCGCGAGCCGCGGCGATGCGCGCCGGCGTCGCTCTGACCGGCCTGGCATCGTCGTGGGCGGCGTTCGTCGTGCACTCCGCACTGTTCCTCAAACCCGGTGGGCGGCTGGGGCTTGTCTTGCCCGCGGAGCTGTTGACCGTCAACTACGCCGCGGAGGTGCGGCGGTTCCTCATGGAACGCTTCCGCGTCGTGCGTCTCGTCTTGTTCACCGAGCGCGTGTTCCCCGGTGTGCTGGAAGAGGTCGTGCTGCTGCTGGCCGATGGCTTCGACGAGGGTCCGACAGACCATTGCGAGCTTTTCCAGGCGAGAAACGTGGACGACCTTCCACAGGCCGTCGGGAGGCTGTGGCGTCCGGCCGCACCCGAGAGCAAGTGGACTGCCTCGCTACTCTCCACGGAGGCTCTCGCGGCGGTGGCGCGTCTCACCGAGCACGGACAATTCGGCATCCTGCACGACTGGGGCGAGACGACGCTGGGCATGGTGACCGGAAACAACCGCTACTTCACGATGTCGCGGGAGGCGGCCGAGCGCCATGGGATCAGTCGTTCAGAGTTGCTGCGCATCTCGCCTCCCGGCTCACGGCACCTGCGCACGCTGACGTTCTCCACACCTGCCTGGCGGGAGCTCGGCGCGGCCGGCAGCGCGACCTACCTGTTCCGGCCGCCCGGGGAGCCGTCACCGCAAGCGCAGCGGTACATCACGTCTGGGGAAGCGGTCGATGTGCACCACGCGTACAAGTGCCGCGTCCGTAACCCTTGGTGGAGAGTGCCGTTGGTGCCGCCGGCCGATCTGTTCTTGACGTACATGAACGCCGATACTCCGAGGCTGTCGACGAACCGCGCGCGAGTCCACCACCTCAACTCGGTTCACGGCGTCTACCTGAAGCCGGAGCTGACGAAGACCGGCATGGATCTGCTACCGATCGGTTCGCTGAACTCGATGACGTTACTCAGCGCGGAGACCGTCGGCCGAGCGTACGGCGGGGGCATGCTGAAGATCGAGCCGAAAGAAGCCGATCTGCTTCCGGTGCCCGCCGCCGAGCTGCTGGAGAACGCCCGCGCCGAGCTGACAGCGAGGAAGCCACAGGTCGCACGTGCGCTGAGCAACGGTAGGGTGACCGACGCCGCGGCGATCGTCGACGAGGTCCTGCTCGTGGACCACCTCGGTTTGAGGCCCTCGGAGGTGTCGGCGCTGCGGGAGGCCCACGCCGAACTGAACTCGCGCCGCGTCGCACGGGGCGCGGGACCGCGCGGTGCGCGTTGAGCACACACGGTAGCCATTCAGCCAGGGAGGACGGTCATGCCGAGCAAGGATGATGTCTTCGACTCGTTCGAGGCTGTCATCAGCGAACGAGCGGACACCAACCCGTGGGAGCAAGCGGAGCGGGATGGCCGGTTCTACCGGCCGGACTACGACCTCCTGGCGACGCTGCTCGGCATTCCGCTCAGCGAGGGTCGTGGCTCGGAGTCCGGCCGGCTGGCCAAGGGAATCGACGCATGGGTGGCACACGAGCTCAGGCGAGCCGGATTCCCGGCGGACGAGGTGTGGCCCCGGCTGACCAAACCCAGAGTCCTTCCTCGTGAGGTCGGCCTCTTCCTCGACCGGCTACCCAAGGCGCTGCGCGCCGACGTCCACGCGCAGCTGCTGAAGAACAAGACGGTCGCGCCGTCCGAGGC
>NZ_ML142872.1:5119-11248 GCF_004138495.1 Phytoactinopolyspora endophytica | reverse complement strand
ACTCGGGCGCGCGTACGTCAAACAAGTGGACGTGCTGGTCTCGCAGTGGGCGCGAGGGCCGGAGCTACTGGTCTCGACGAAGTCGATGGTCTCGTCGTTCCGGAACAACCTGGCGAACAGGTTCGAGGAATCATACGGGGACGCGAAGAACCTGCGCGGCCGTTACCCGCTCGTCTCGATGGGCTTCCTGTTCGTGTTGCGTTCCACCATCCTGGACGACCCAGGTGCGTACGAGAAGGCCGTCGACATGCTCCGCAAACTGCAGGGCGAGGCCGACGCCTACGACGCCACGTGCGTCGTCCTGGCGGAGTGGAGTGACGACGACTTCAACGGCGTCACCATCCGCACCGATGCCGTCCCGGACGACCTGTCCGCGGATCGCTTTCTCGCCACGCTCATCGAGGCCGTGCTGAACCGCACACCGGTAGAGATGCATGTGCAGGTCCGGGAGCGACGCGAGCACCGCGAGCTGCCGCTCGAGGAGTCGGACACCGGCGCGCTGATCACCCTCAAGGACCTGGGTGCTTAGAAACCGGGGCTCGAGAACGCGCCGCCGTCCGGCTGGAGCGGGCCGCGCGCTCAGTTGACGCCCAGCACGCGGAGACCGGCCGCGGTCCCGGCGGCAGCGAGCACGACGACGAAGAACGGCGCCTTCTTCCACGCCAGGATGCCACCGACCGCGACGCCGGCGGGACGGGCGAACCCCACGAACTCCTGCTCATCGAGCAGGGCGGTCGTACCGACCAGGGCGGCCAGCAGAACGACGGCGGCGACGCCGAGCAGCTTCTCGACGCGCGGCGACAGCTCGACGCGCTCCCGCAGAAGGGGGCCGGCGAGACGGAAGGCGAACGTACCCGCGCCCAGCACGATGGTCGCGAGCACCAAGCCCATGGTCGTGCTCATGACGCCGGCTCCGGCTCGCGACGGGTGGCCTGGTCGTCCCGGCCGAGACCGGCGACGAGAACCCCTACGAGCGCCAGCAGCAGTGGCAGCCCAGCCGGCAGGAACGGTGCGGTGACCAGTGCGACCGCGACACCCAGCAAAGCGGCTCGGCGTGCCGCCGGATCCCGCAAGGACGGCAGGATCAGTGCGAGCAGGACGGCCGGGAACGCGGCGTCCAACCCGAGTGCGTCGGTATCGCTGATGGCCGTGCCGGCGAACGCGCCGACCGCCACCCCCAGGTTCCAGCAGATGAACAGGCCGATGCCGCACGCCCAGTATGCCGCGCGTCGTCGTTCGCCTTCGCGTTGTGCCAGGGCGAACGCCACCGACTCGTCGATCATGAGGTGCGTGCCCACGATGCGGCGCAGCCAGCCGCGTCCGAGTACGTCTCCGATGGTGAAGCCGAACGGGAGATGCCGCGCGTTGAGTAGGAGCCCCGCGACGACGGCGGCGACCGGGTTACCGCCCGAAGCGACGATGCCGACGAACATGAACTGTGCCGCACCTGCGAACACCACGACCGAGAGCAGCATCGGCAGCCACAACGGCAGGCCGGCGCTCACCGCGATGGCGCCGAACGAGGCCCCGACGAACGCGTCAGCCACGCACACCAGCGCGATGTCACGGGCGAGCGACCGATCCAGGGTTCGCCGTATCGAACGCATAGGATTCTATGGTGAACGCCAACAGGGGTGTTCGTCAAGATGAACGATTCGACTCGTGGAGCGAACGCATGACAGGAGGCAGCGGAGGGAGCAGGGCGCCGCTCGATGTGATCGCCACGTCCCTGCAACGAGAGCGTCAACGCATCGGGCTCTCCCTCGCCGAGGTGGCACGCCGGGCCGGCGTCGCGAAGTCCACCTTGTCTCAGCTGGAGTCCGGCTCCGGCAATCCGAGCGTCGAGACGCTATGGGCACTCAGCGTCGCGCTCAACGTGCCGTTCGGGCAGCTGGTCCAGCCGCAACGGCCAACCGTACAGGTGATCCGCGCCGGTGAAGGCCCGGCCGTCGCGTCGGAGCAGGCTGACTACGTCGCGACGTTGCTCGCATCGTGCCCGCCGAATGCTCGGCGCGACATCTACCTCATATCCGCCCAGCCGGGCAACCCGCGCGAGTCGGACCCACACATGCCCGGGGTCGTCGAGCACGTCGTCCTCAGCGCTGGCCGGGCGCTCGTCGGCGTGGCCGAGGATCCCGTCGAGCTCTACCCCGGCGACTACATCGCCTACCCGGGGGACGTGGCGCACGTCTTCAAGGCGCTCGAGCCTGACACGGTCGCGGTGCTGGTGTCCGAACACGTGTGACGCACCAACGGCTAGCCGGCGCCGAGGTGAGCCGCCTTGAGCGTGAGGTAATGCCGTTCGGGAACACTCGCGGTCATCTTCGCTGCCTTCTGATACGCCTCACGAGCGCCGTTCACATCACCGGCGAGCTCGAGCAGGTGGCCACGGACGGCTTCGAGCCGATGCGTCTGGGTCATGCGCTCGTCGCCGTCAAGCGTGCCGAGCAGTGCCAGCCCGGCACGCGGGCCGTGGACCATCGCGACGGCAGCCGCGCGGTTGAGCGTCACCATCGGCCCCGGCGCCACCTGTTCGAGCACCTCGTACAGCGCAACGATCTGCGGCCAGTCCGTCTCCTCGGTGCCCGGCGCCTCGTCGTGCACCGCGGCGATCGCCGCCTGCAGCTGGTACAACCCCACCGGGGCCGTGCCGAGAGTTCTGGTGAGAAGGGCGACACCCTCCTCGATCCGCGCCCGGTCCCAGAGGTCCCGCCGTTGCTCGGCGAGCGAGACCAACCAGCCATCGGCGTCCGTGCGAGCGGCACGTCGCGCGTCGGTCAGCAGCATGAGAGCGAGGAGGCCAGCGGCCTCTGCCTCGTTCGGCACGGACTCATGGAGCATGCGAGCCAGCCGGATCGCCTCGGACGTCAGGTCGGCGCGGCTCAACGCAGTGCCCGCAGTGGCTGTGTAACCCTCGTTGAAGATCAGGTAGAGCACGTGCAGCACCGCGTCGAGGCGTTCCCCCCGCTCGTCGTCGGTGGGCATCTGAAACGGAATGCCGGACGTCTTGATGCGCTGCTTTGCCCTGCTGATCCGCTGTGCCATCGTCGCCTCGGGCACGAGGAAGGCCTTCGCGATCTCCCCGGTGGTGAGCCCACCGACTGCGCGCAGCGTCAGCGCGATCGCCGACGCGGGCGTCAGGACCGGATGGCAGCACAGGAACAGCAAGGTCAGGGTGTCGTCGTGGTCCGGCGCGACGTCGTCGTCGACAGCACGGGCAAGCTGCGAGTCGGTGGGTGCCCGGACAGCGGCCAGCTCCTCACGCCGGCGTCGGGCGCCTTCGCTTCGGAACTGGTCGATCATGCGACGGGAGGCAACCCTGATCAGCCACCCTCGGGGATCTTCCGGCACGCCCTCTTCTCGCCACTGCACCACGGCAGCCAACAGCGCTTCCTGAACCGCGTCCTCGGACGCGTCGAAATCCCCGTGCCGCCGTACCACCGCGCCGAGCACCTGCGGCGCCAGCTCGCGCAGCAGGTCCTCAACGCTGGAGGTCGGCGGAATGATACTCACACGTCCACGTCCGGAGCCGACATCACCTGGCGGACCTCGATCGGGATGTTCAACGCCTCACCGCCCCGTCCCGGCCCTGCCGACATCTTCGCGGCGATCTCGAGGGCACGCTCCTCGGTCTCGACATCGACGATCCGATAACCAGCCAGGAACTCCTTGGACTCGGGAAACGGCCCGTCTGTGGTCACAGGCGTGCTATGCCCATCGAACCTGACGATCTTCGCCTGATCCGGCCCCGCTAGGCCCTGACCGTCGACCAGCTCACCGTTGTCGATGAGCTCCTTGTTGATCGCGTGCTGGAACTCGATGTGTGCCTTGATGTCCTCCGGCGGCCACGTGCTCATCTCGCCATGCTTCTCGTCGACGTCCCGCGGCAATCCGTAGGTCATCAGCAGCATGTATTTCATGTCCCCGCTCCTCTCGGTTTGCGCCCTTGTTCGGGGCACTCACAGGAACATCGGAACACGCGCCGCGTTCTCGACATCCCGTCGATGTGCACGCTAAACGAGATGTGCCCGTCTCGGAAGGCGGAGAATGTCAGTCATCGCAGACTTCGGAGACATCAGTGTTGACGTGGCCTAGCGAAGGTCACTCTGCGTTAAGTACCGAACGGATCGCGTCCGCACAGCTGTCCGCCGCCAAGGATGGCCGGTATGGGAGATCCGGCCATGGCCGGCCATGGTGCAACCAGATGCTGTCGATGCCCGCATTGTGAGCACCGGCGATGTCCGCCTCCGGGTTATCGCCCACCATCCAGGCGCCCGCCAATGGCTGGCCTGCGCGCTTCGCCGCATGCTCGAAGATAAGCGGATCCGGCTTCCACACATCGACCGCCTCGGAGACGATCCAACCGTCGACCAGTTCGTCGGCGCCGCTGCTTCTGATCTTTCTTTCCTGGCTGACGACCGCGCCGTTGGTGACGATGACCAGCGCCCAGCCCGCAGCCCGCGCCGCAAGGAGAGCGTTTCGCTCCGCGGGCCGGATGACGATGCCTTCGAGCACGCCGACGCGGATCTCGTCGGCGATCTCGTCAACACTCCGGTCGACGCCGTAGCGATCCTTCAGGGTCTGCGCGAACTCCACTGCTACACCTCGCGCACCGGCGTCCGCGTCCAAGAGGTAGTCGATGTCTGACTGCGGCGCGCCGATGTCGCCGACGAATCCCTCCAGCCAGGAACGGACAGCCGCGGTCCGATCGATCAACGTGTCGTCAAGATCCAAAAGAAGCAGGGCCACAGATCAGACCCTATACGCCCACGCATCGCGGGTAGGCGTGCACCGGCCGAGACACGCTACATTACGCCGGGCTCGACCGTGAGAGTACCGGCGTAGGTGTCGATGGTGGCCGTCGTACCCAAGGGCACAGTCCACGGGCGGGTGCCGTGTCCGATAGGCAGCCCGCCTAATACCGGCACGCTGAGCTGGCCCAACCGGTCGTTGAGGACGTCGATGACGGTCCAACCTCCGAGGGTCTCGTCGTCGAGCGTCGGCTCGAAGCCGGTGAACTGTCCGACAGCCACGCCCCGGACGCCGTCCAGCACGCCCGACTTCAACAGCTGCGTCAGCTCTCGATCGATCTCACCGAGCCCGGTGCCCATGAGATCTTCGATGAGCCAGATGGCGCCGTCGAGTCTCGGCATCTCGTATCCCAGCGACGTGCGCATCGTCCCCAGGTTGCCACCCATCAGGAAGCCCGTCGCCGTTCCGTCGACCGTGGTCGCGGCAGAGATCTCGTAAGGATCTTGGTGGATCACGATCGGATCGGTCGTCATCAGGACTTGACTTGCCGCCTCCGCGCCGGCGTAGCCATGCACACCGCCGAGGCGGCAGAACTTCCACAGCGCCATGTGCATGATGGTGACGTCGCTGAAACCGATGAGCGGCTTGGGATCACGTCGTACGGACTCAAAGTCGATACGGTGGGAGATGCGGTAGGCACCCTTGCCACCTCTGGTCGCGAAGATGGCCCGTACTCCGGGCTCGCGGAACGCACCGTTCAGATCGGCCAGGCGCTGCTCGTCCGTCCCGGCGAGATACCCCACCTGGTCGAATGCATGATCGCCGATCTCTGGCCGCAGGCCCCAACTCGTCAACAGCTCGACCATCTGCTCGATGTACGCACGGTTCGGCGGGCTGGCTGGAGATATGAACCGCACCCGGTCGCCCGGTCTCAGCCGAGGCGGAACGATGACGTCAGCCGCGCTGGCTCGATGACCAGCGACAACGGAATCACGGACCGGAAGATCATCGACGGCATCCATGCCGTCGCAGTCTGCCATCGAACGCCGACACCCCGCGCTGAAGGACCTCCCGAATGTCAGTGCTTCGGCAACGCGGGTGGAAGCACGACGATGTCGTGGCGGTCGTCTTGCGTCGCGAACTCGAGGAGGCAGGCACCCTCAGTGGTGACGTCCCCCTCCTCGGCGGCAGACAACGTGCGATATGGCTGGATCGTCAAGGTGGCGGTCCCGTCCGAGCTGGCGATGGTCCACTCTGCGTCGACGAAGCCGTCTATCAAAAGCTTGCGGACCGTGCGATCAGTCGTGATGGATCCGACCCGCCCGACCCTCGGCGCGATGATCCGGCTACGGTCGTCGTGGGAGAGGAAGACGTTGT
>NZ_ML142872.1:0-5081 GCF_004138495.1 Phytoactinopolyspora endophytica | reverse complement strand
TCCGGCAGGAACCGCGGAGGCGCCTCCACATCGGCCTCACTGAGGGGCGCGTCGGGGAGGTCGAACAGCTCACGTCCGTTCTCGTCCTGAAAGGTCCGCAGGCGTGGGCGCAGCCGTTCGGTCACCTCCCGAATTCCCGTCAAGCCGGACCAGGTACGGATGTCGGAGTTGCTGGCGGGCCCGAAGGCGGCGAGGTAGCGCAATACGATGCCGTCCGGAGCTGGATCGTTGTCCAGCGGTTCGCCCAGCCAGGTGTCCGCGGGCGTCAGCACGGCCTTGCCGCGCTGCCCCCACAGTCCGCGCGGCGGAACCTGCACCAGCGGCAACGGGATGGTCGCCGCGTAGCCGAGTGCCTGCCGGTCCCAGTCCGGCCAACGCTGCGCCAGGTGCGGGATGAGCTCACCCCTGGTCCTGGGCTCTACTTCGAGCAGCTTCCGCCCGACGGCCGCGACCTCGCCGAGGTCCAATCCCTCGAGCTGGCGGCGGAAGCCACCGCGCAGAGTGCGCTCCGCGACCGGCCTTGTCAGCGGCAGCAAGACCTTGGCGTCGGGTGCCGTGACCAGGTGGACGGTCCTCCGCATCGGCCAGCACCGCAGCGTCTGCCGGCTGAGCAGCAGCTGATCCAGCTCATCGGGATCGAAGCCCGTGAGGCGCGCCCATAGGGCGTAGTGAGGGTCCAACGGATTCTGAGCCTGGAGGCCGACCAGGTGCTCGATCACGTCCTCGGCGGCACGCTCCTTCCGCTCCAGCAGCAACTGCCGGGCGAGCAACGTCCGGTTGAGCACACGAGTCGTCAGCCGCGTGGTCATGGTTCATGACAGTACAGCGCCCAATTCGCTCCGCGTCTCAACGACTCCGTGGCCCTCGGACAGCCACAAAAGCCAGGCGGATCCCTGAGTGGCCGACTGCACCGTGCGCAATGCGCGATGTGAGGTGCGTAGTCGAATGGGTAATGGGCAAAGATGCCCGTCGGATCTGCGTGGACGGGTCATACTGACGATGAAGCAGCACGAAACGATGGGAGCAAAGCTGTGATCGGATTTCTGGTTGCCGGGTTGATCATCGGCGCGCTCGCCCGGCTCATCAAGCGCGGCAAGCAGGATCTGAGCATCCTCGCGACGTTGCTACTCGGCCTGGTCGGGTCCGTCATTGGCGGGACCGTCGCCAATCTCGTGGGAACGGGCGACATCTTCGAACTGAATGTCCTCGGCTTCATCGTCGCGGTCGTCGCCGCGGTACTCCTGATCGGCGTCGCCGAAGGAATGAGCTCCCGACGCACAGCCGGAAGGGACTAACGCCGCTGCAGCACTGGCAGCGGGCCCTGGGTCAGGGTCCGCTGCCAGTGTGGTTAGAGCGTTCTTTCTGGTCCGGCCCGGCGGTGGTCAGGTGTTCGGGTGCGGCGAAGTCTCACTCCAGGCGCCGCCGGCGGTGCTGATCGGTAGGTGTGTCCGGTGGGGGTCGTGGTTTGCACGATGTGCCGGTCCGGATCGACGACGCGGACGTCCCAGCCGGGCATCTGCCGGCTGTGATTGCCGCGTTGGCAGACTCCGCGTCCGTTGTCAGCGGTGGTGGGGCCTGCGGCGGCGTAGGAGTGGATGTGGTCGAACTCCCGGATCGGCGCATCGCAGAACTCGTCACGACACACCCGGTCCCGATACGACAGGAGCGTGGCGAGCACACCGTCGAAGCGACGTCGGCGCGGGTCACAGTCCCGCAGGATGCCGGTGGCAGGGTCGGTAAACAACCGACGCACCCACACGCGAGCATGGTTGAGCGCCACCTCGCTCACGGCGCAGCCGCTGTTGGCGCCACAGCATCGACGGTCGTCGCTGTCGCCGTCGTCACCGGAACGAGAACCGGCACCGGATGCGGGGTCGCCACAGCCGCCATCGTGGCAGCCGTTGTGGTGCTGGTCGGCGGCGTTGCGCGCGAGATTGCGGGCGATCTCGGCCGGGATGGGGCCGTAGCCGTGCATCTCCGCGGGCGTCTCGTCGTCGCCGAGCAGGGATAGGTCCGTCATCACCAGACCGATCTCGGCCGATACCGCCTCCGCATTGGCTTGTCCGGTCAACCGCTCCACCACAGTATCGGCCATGATCTGGTTCCGGGAACGCTTGTCTCCGGCTGCCACCAGCGCGTCCGCGTGACGCCGCAATGCGCCGTAGGCGGCCACACCCTGCTCGCAGGGCACGAGGGCCGACAGGATCGCCATCGTGTCCGGCGCGGGACGGATCCCGACACGGCGGTCCTTACGCGCGTTGCTCGCTCGCGCCACCGCTGCGGCCGGGTCGGCCTCGATCGCCAGCCTGCGTGCTTCGGCCCCCGCCTTCTTCGGACCGTACTCCGACAGCTGCTCGGCGAGCTCGGCATCAACGAGCCGTCGATCCTCCGCCGCGAGGTGGGAAGTTTCGTTCACCACGATCGTGGCCACCCACGCCGAGATCTCACCCCGGCGCAGCAGGGCGAACGTGTGCGGTAATGCGCAGCGCAGCGCTTTGGCGTGCGAGAGCTGCTTGGCCGCCGTCACCGGAGACGCCTTACGCGCGCGCCCCACTTGCTCGGCGATACCCCGCCGCGCCCGGTCACCTTTGAGCCCTTTCGCCGTGTTGGCGGCCCGCTGCGACGAAGAGAACTCATCCACCTCGTCCAGCTGCGCCGCATACACCGCGGCGTTGAGCTTCTCCAACACCGCGATCCGGTCGATCCGTTCCGCATCATCCGCCGCGCGCGGCAACTCGGCCACCCGGTCAAGGTAGCCGGCCAGCTCATCGACCACACTCATGGAGGACTGGGATTCAGATACGGACATGTGTTCGAGTATATTTGATCTTCAGCCCACTCGCAAGGACCCCCGGGATGTCTGCCGCGTTCGAAGGCAATGTCACCCTGCATAGCCCTCCGTACGCGAAGGCACCTCTTCGAGTTCGATAGATTAGACAGGTGCCACCTGAGGCTGATCGCAAGGCTGTGGAGATCTATACGGACGGCGCCTGCCGTGGTAATCCTGGCCCGGGAGGCTGGGGTGCGGTCTTGCAGTACGGCGAGCAACGCAAAGAACTCTTCGGCGGCGAGCCAGACGATACGACCAATAACCGCATGGAGCTGATGGCGGCGATTCAGGCATTGACGGCCCTGACCCGACCTGCTGTCGTGCGCATCCACACCGACAGCTCATACCTTCGCAACGGCATCACGAGATGGCTGGCCGGGTGGCAACGCAACGGCTGGGTGACTGCCGAGAAGAAGCCCGTGAAGAACGCCGACCTATGGCGGCAGCTCGAGAGTGCAGCCAGCATGCATCAAGTCGAATGGCTCTGGGTCAAAGGGCATGCCGGCAACCCCGGCAACGAGAAGGCCGACGAGTTGGCCAACCGCGGCATCGACGACGCGCTCCGCGGTTGAGCTGTGGATCCTTCGCTGCGGTTCCGTTCGGCCAGAGCAGACGACGCCGAACAGATCGCGCTACTCCACACCGACAGCTGGCGTCGGCACTATCGGGGCGCTTATGCCGACTCATTCCTCGATGGCGACGTCGCCGCCGACCATCACTCGGGGTGGTCGGCGCGGCTCGCCGCGCCGACCCACACCGACACCATCCTCGCCGAGCACGACGGCCAGTTGGTGGGCTTTGTCCACGTCGCATTCGACGACGACCCGAGATGGGGAAGCCTCGTCGACAACTTGCACGTCCTGCACAGCCGGCGCCGTACCGGCATCGGCACCCAGCTGCTGGCCCGCGCCGCCCGGGCTGTCACTGACCGGGCGACCGGCAAAGCGATGTACCTGTGGGTGTTGCAGCAGAACACAGCCGCGCAGCAGTTCTACCGCGCATCCGGAGCCACGTGCGTTGAGACGGCGCCGGTGCCACCGCCCGGTGGAGATCCGACCCGCCTCAACGGCACGCCCCAAGGCTTACGCATGGCCTGGCCCGACGCCTCGCGGCTGAGCCACTCCGTCGACGACCGCTGACCAGCGGACTCCATCCCTAGGACGGGCTCACGCCATGGTCTCCCTGCTCGCTGCAACGGTCGCTGCTGCCTCTTGGACCCACGTTGCCCGCTATCCGTGGGCTGTAAGAAAGGCGTTTAGCCGGGTCGAGAAGGCTGTAGGAGCCTCAAACCATGGAGAATGTCCCGCGTCGGGAATGGCAGCGAACGTGGCGCTGGGAAGGATATCGAGGAGCCTTCGAGCGTTGGCCAGTGGTCGTGGGTCTTGTTCGCCATGGATGATCAGAGCCGGAGCGGTCACCTTCGTTGCGTGCGTGATCACGTCAGGTTGGCCGGACCAAAGTTCTCGGTTGGCCTGCCAGTTTATTTCGAATCGGACGGACGCTGCGGCCCTTGCCCGAGCTTCGGCGTTCACTGGGTCGGCGTAGTCGGGCAGCCAGCAGAGCGTGCGGTACTCAACTTCCTCGTCCCAGGCCCGCTCCTGCTGTTCCAGCTCATCGCGGCGAGCCAGCTGCTCAGTCGTGAGGCGCTTGGCGGATTCTGTCTGGTACGGCCTCCGCCACTCCGTTCCCGGTCCGGTCCCGCTGCAGTAGATCACGGCCCGCACATGTTCGGGATGGGTCCAGGCGTAGGCGAGTACCAGGGCCGCACCCCAGGAATGGCCGAAGACTGTCCACCGGTCATAGCCCCAGTGCCGGCGTAGCGCTTCGAGGTCGGCGATCGCCCGGTCTGGCCGATAGTCATGGGGCCCTGTCGAACGGCCGCAGCCTCGCTGGTCATAACGGTGGACATGATGGGCTGAGTCGAGCATCGACGCGATCGGGCCGAGGTCGTCCCATAGCCCCGGGCCGCCGCGGCACAGGACGACCGGTGCCCCATCCGAGGGCCCGGAACTCATCGTCCAAAGTTGTGCGCCGTCTTCGACTACGACTGTGTGCTCGCGTACCTCGTCCACCGGCTATCCAGATGTCGCGCCAACTCTTAGGAATGTGGGTCTTCGGATTCTGGCGGGGGTGCTGGGTTCATCGGACGACGATGGAGCCCAGTACTCGCCAGTTGGGTTTGCCGGCGTAGAGCAGGGCGCGGACTCGGTAGTTGCGGAAGTTGCGGAACCCGAAGCCGATGCGTTTGATC
>NZ_ML142871.1:110488-122931 GCF_004138495.1 Phytoactinopolyspora endophytica | reverse complement strand
CGGTGGTGGTCTCGATCGGTGCTCCGGTGTGGGCGTTGCCGGGGGAGTCGGCGGGTGCGTTCACCGAGCGGCTGGCCGCCGAGGTCCACCGGCTGCATGCTATGAACGACTCAGACGAGGCAGCGGACCAACCCGGCTCGCCGAAGGGAGAAGGCATGACCGAGGTGCGGCACATGAAATGGTGGGGTTGGGGCAACGAAGGCATCGCCTTCGAACACCGCAACAAGCCCGAGTTCGCACCGTTCGTGCAGAAGGCCATCGGGCTGGACGTCTCCGCCCCTTCGGTCTACGTGCCGGAGTTCGACACGCTGGACGTGCCAGAGTCGCGGATCGGCGACTCGTTCCAGAGCGAGCTCGCGGACATCGTCGGCGAGGACCACGTGCACGTCGACGCGATGAGCCGAGTGGTGCACACCTTCGGAAAGAGCATCCGTGACCTGTTGCGGGTGCGTTCCGGCTCGCTCGAGCGGACCCCCGACGTCGTGGTGTACCCGGGCGACGAGGAACAGGTGCAGCAGCTGGTCGCCGCGGCCGTGGCAGCGAACGCCGTGGTGATCCCGTTCGGCGGCGGCAGCAACATCGCCGGCAGCCTCGAGCCGGCGCCGGACGAGGAACGCGTCGTGATCTCGCTGGACCTCGGTCGCCTGAACCAGGTGCTGGACATCGATGAGGACGCCGGCCTGGCACGGATCCAGGCCGGGGCGCTCGGACCGGACCTGGAACGCGACCTCGGCAAGCGCGGGTGGACCATGGGCCACTTCCCGGACAGCTTCACCCACTCCACCCTCGGTGGATGGGTCGCCACCCGGTCATCGGGGATGCAGTCGGACAAGTACGGCGACATCGCCGACATCGTTCGGGGAGTGCGGGTGGCGCGTCCCGACGGAATGGTGACGATCCGTGCCATTCCCAGCGCGTCGACCGGCCCGAGCGTGCGCGAGATGATCGTCGGCAGTGAAGGACGCCTGGGCGTGATCACCGAGGCGACGGTGCAGGTGCACCGCACGCCGGAGGTGCGCGAGATCGTCGGGTACTTCTTCCCGAGCTGGGAGGCAGGGCTGGCCGCCATGCGCGAGATCGCGGAAAGCGACGCGAGCCCGTCGGTCACCCGGGTATCGGACGCCCCAGAGAGCGCATTCTCGTTCGCCACTCGCAAGGAGAGCAAGGGCATCGAGGCGGCCGGCACGAAGGCACTGATGCGAGTGCTGAAGGCACGGGGCTGGGATCTCGACCAGATCTGTCTCTCGTTCGTTGGCTACGAGGGCAGCGCGTCGCACGTACGGTACGAGAAGAAGCTGGTCAAACGCATCGTCAAGCGGCACGGCGGATTCGGTGTCGGCAAGGGCCCGGGCCGTCTGTACGACCAGAAGAAGTTCGACACGCCCTACCTCCGCGACTTCCTGCTGGACCGCGGCGCCGCGGGCGACGTCTCAGAGACCGCCGCTCCTTGGTCGAAGCTTCAGCATCTCTACGACCACACGATCTCATCGGCTCGCAAGGCCTACGACGACATCGGCGTACAGGGGTGGATCATGTGCCACCTGTCGCACTCGTACCACTCGGGCGCCTGTCTGTACTTCACCTTCGCTTTCATGCACGGTGACGAGCCGCTCAAGCAGTACGACCATGTGAAGTCCGCGATTCAGCAGGCGTTCATCGACGCGGGTGGGACGCTCTCGCATCACCATGCCGTCGGCGTCGAGCATTCGGCCTGGCTCCCGCAGGACATCTCGCCCGAGGGCGTTGCGCTGATGCAGGGCCTGTTCGACAGTGCGGACCCGCAGCGCAACTTCAACCCGGACAAGATCATCCCGCGCTCGTAGTCCGTGTGTGACGCCGTTCCGGAACTCCCGGGAGGGGGGTCTGGAGGCGGCGGGTTGTGCGGGCCAGTCAGGTTCGGTTGGTCTGTGGCCCGGTTGGGCTTGAGCCTCCAGACCCCGTTCCCGGGAGTTCCGGAACTTCAGTCTTAGGTTTCGTCGGGGCGCAGCCAGATGTTCGCCGGCTGAGCCTCGGCGGGACGACGGATGAGGGCCATGGCCTCGTCGATGGTGGCGGCGCTGCCTATCAGTGCGCGCGCACCCGGCCTCAAGAACCCCTCGTCGACGGCGTGGTCCAGCATGGCCAGCAGCGGGTCGAAGTACCCGGACCGGTCGAGCAGCACAATGGGCTTGCTGTGCAGGCCCAGATGTCCCCAGGTGGCCACCTCGAACAGTTCCTCGAACGTGCCGAGACCGCCGGCCAGCACGATGAACGCATCGGACAGTTCGTTCATCAGGGCCTTGCGCTCGTGCATGGAGCCGACCACGTGCTGCTCGGTGAGGTCGTTGCGGGCCACTTCTCGGTCGACGAGGACCTGCGGGATCACCCCGATCACGTCCCCTCCCTTGGCGAGGGCGGCGTCGGAGACCGCGCCCATCGTCCCCACGTGCGCGCCTCCGTAGACGAGGGTGAGCCTGTCTGCGGCCAACCGGGTGCCGAGGTCTTCCGCGAGCGCCCGGTACTCCGGCCGTGCTCCGGCGTTCGAGCCGCAGAAGACACAGACCCGGTTGACGTTGGACTGCTGAGTGGTTGCCTGTTCGTCGCTCACACCCTGGAGTCTAGAGATCGAGGTGAGCCGCTGCGCGGTGCGCCCGCTGGAACAAAATGCGAGTCTAGGGACAGTCGCATGGCCATGCCGGTGCAACATCGTGAATCTGCTAAACTGCAGTTGTAGCCGAGGGCAATAGCCTGAGGAAGTGGGCCCCGCAGTCAGCCGGACGACTGGTGAGCGGGGCTTCGCGCCGTTCAGAGCGCGACTTCATGCGTATACGCCTCCACCTGATCTCGCCACCGGCCCCCTTTTGCCCAGCACCAGGCGATGGCGTCAGGCAGGGTGAGCAGAAGGTCGTCATGGACCTTGAGGTGGGCGTACTCGAGTTCGGGGCAGTGCTGACGGACGAGGTCAGCGAGTGTACGCCTGTCGAACGTGAGCAGCGCCTCATCGCGTTCCAGGATCAGCCGCCTCATTCCAGCGGCGGCGAGGTCCGGTACCAACCGCGTTAAGCACTTCCCACGCGCTTCGCGGCTGTTCTTGGTCACGTACACAGTGGCGTTGAGGTTCAGAGATCCCATCGCAGCCAAGACCTGATCTCGCCGTTGGGCCGCTCATCCTTGAAGTGGATTCTCCGCTGTCCTTGCTGGAGCAGACCCCGAAACACTGCCCGACCTGCATTGACGTCATTCGAAGGTACGACGGCCGCTGCCAGAATGTAGGCTCCGGCGAACGACTCATCCACGAATGCATGCGACGCCACACCGTTACCTCCATGCTTGCTCGCCGATTGAGTCGCAGAGTCGAGAGTACACACACTTTAGCGGAGGCAAACTGTCAAGAGTGGGGTTGAAAGTCTCCGAAGAGTCTTATGGCGATGCATATGGAGGTGTCCGTAGCTATATGGCGCCCTGGGGCGCAGATCAAAGGTGAGGCATGGTGTGGAACCTGGCGCCATCTGGTAGACGCCCTTCGGGTTGGGTGCGTGTCGTAGGGTCGGGCATGGTGGTGGAGAGACCAAACGGGGAAGGTGCATATCCATGCCGCGGATCGCGCTGGTCACGTGCTCGGAGCTCGCTGGGCTCGACGACGACGACCGGTTGCTGCTGGCGCCGTTGGCCGACCGTGGAATCGAGGCGGTACCCGCGGTCTGGGACGATCCGGCCGTGGACTGGGCGTCGTTCGACGTCGCGGTTCTCCGCTCGACGTGGGATTACACGTCGCGCCGGGATGATTTCCTGGCCTGGGCCGACTCAGTGCCCCACCTGCTGAACCCGCCCGACGTCGTGCGATGGAACACCGACAAGCGATACCTCCGCGACCTCGAGGCGGCAGGCGTGCCGGTGGTCACGACCCGGTGGATCGATTCCGGTGACACGGTCGAGCTCCCAGGGGAGCGCGACAGCCAGAGCGGCCCGCAGGCGAACCCGGCCAGGGGAGCCAACGAGTACGTGATCAAGCCCTCGGTCGGTGCCGGTTCCGGCGACACCGGGCGCTACCGGGTGGACGACCCATCGCATTTCGAGCTGGCAGGTGAACACGTCGACCGCCTGCTGGGGCGGGGAGCAACCGTCATGATCCAGCCGTACCTGTCCGCCGTGGACGCCTTCGGCGAGACCGCGATGCTCTACATGGCCGGCGAGTTCAGCCACGCCATCCGCAAGGGACCGATGCTCAAAGGACCGGACCGTGGCATGGATGGCCTGTTCCGGCCGGAGGACATCACATCGCGGACAGCGTCGGACGTCGAACGCAAGACCGCTGACGCGGTGCTCGGCGCTGTACCAGGCACAGCAGACCTGCTCTATGCCCGGGTGGACCTCATTCCGGGTGCCGACGGAACGCCCGTACTGCTGGAGCTCGAGCTGACCGAGCCCAGCCTGTTCCTCGAGCATTGTGCCGGCGCCGCGGAGCGTTTCGCCGAGGCCATCGCCGCTCGCTGCTGACCAGGGAGAGCAATTCGCCGGCGCCGGTCGGGCGTCCGTTGCACCTGGGCGTCGCGACGCAGGTACCATCGATCGGGCTTGTCAATCTGTTCAATCCATCACGCAAGGGAGAAACGTCGTGTCCGATCAGATCCGTATCGTCGTCGCCGGAGCCGAGCGACAGGTCGATGCGGGCACGACGGCCGCCGACCTGTTCGCCGAGGAAACCACGGTCATCGCGGCGCGCGTCGGCGATGACCTGGTGGACCTTGCGCGGCAGCTGAACGACGGAGACAAGGTCGAGCCGGTCCAGATCTCTTCCGACGACGGCCGCGCCATCCTGCGCCACTCCACGGCGCATGTGCTGGCCCAGGCGGTGCAGGAGCTGTTCGGTGAAGCAAAGCTGGGCATCGGCCCGCCGGTGGAGGACGGGTTCTACTACGACTTCGACGTCGCCGAGCCGTTCACCCCGGACGATCTGAAGCGTCTGGAGAAGCAGATGCAGCGGATCATCAAGGAGCGCCAGCAGTTCGTCCGCCGCGCCGTCTCCGACGATGACGCCCGCAAGGAGCTGGCGACCGAGCCGTACAAGATGGAGCTGATCGGCCTCAAGGGCGGTGCCGGCGACGCGGAGGGGGCCTCCGTGGAGGTAGGCGCCGGCGAGCTGACCATCTACGACAACGTCCGGCGTGGTGGTGAGGTGGCCTGGAAGGACCTGTGCCGCGGGCCACACCTGCCGACCACCAAGAACATTCCGGCGTTCAAGCTCATGCGGGTCGCCGGCGCGTACTGGCGGGGCAGCGAGAAGAACCCGCAGCTGCAGCGGATCTACGGGACCGCCTGGGAGAGTAAGGAAGCCCAGCAGGAGTACCTGGACCGGCTCGCCGAGGCGGAGCGGCGGGATCACCGCAAGCTCGGCGCCGAACTCGACCTGTTCAGCTTCCCCGAGGAGATCGGCTCCGGGCTGGCGGTCTTCCATCCCAAGGGCGGCGTCCTGCGCAAGGAGATGGAGGACTACTCCCGCCGCCGGCACGAGGACGCCGGCTACGAGTTCGTGTACACGCCGCACATCACCAAGTCGAACCTGTTCGAGATCTCCGGGCACCTCGACTGGTACGCCGACGGCATGTACCCGCCCATGCACATGGACGAGGAACTCGACGCCGAGGGCAACATCCGCAAGGCGGGGCAGGACTACTACCTCAAGCCGATGAACTGCCCCTTCCACATCCTCATCTACCGCTCCCGCGGACGGTCGTACCGAGAGCTGCCCCTGCGGATGTTCGAGTTCGGCTCGGTGTACCGGTACGAGAAGTCCGGTGTGGTGCACGGTCTCACCCGGGTCCGCGGCATGACCCAGGACGACGCGCACATCTTCACCACCTCGGAGCGGATGCGGGACGAGCTCGCCGATCTGCTCACGTTCGTTCTGGAGCTGTTGAAGGACTACGGGCTGGACGACTTCTACCTGGAGTTGTCCACCAAGAACCCGGACAAGTACGTCGGCGACGACGAGGTCTGGGACCGCGCCACCGAGACCCTGCGGGAGGTGGCCACCGAGTCCGGTCTCGATCTGGTGCCGGACCCGGGAGGCGCGGCGTTCTACGGTCCGAAGATCTCGGTGCAGGCACGCGACGCCATCGGGCGTACCTGGCAGATGTCCACGATCCAGCTCGACTTCAACTTGCCGGAGCTGTTCGAGCTGGAGTACACGGCGGGCGACGGCAGCCGGCAGCGGCCCATCATGATCCACCGGGCACTGTTCGGCTCCATCGAGCGCTTCGTCGGCCTGCTCACCGAGCACTATGCGGGCGCCTTCCCGCCCTGGCTCGCGCCGGTGCAGGTCGTCGGCATCCCGATCGCGGATGACCACGCCCCGTACCTGGAACAGGTCGCAGCCAAGCTGCGCGAACGCGGCATCCGGGTGGATGTCGACACCTCCGACGACCGGATGCAGAAGAAGATCCGCACGGCGCAGAAGCAGAAGGTTCCGTTCATGCTGCTGGCCGGCGACGAGGACGTCTCCAAGGGCGCTGTCTCGTTCCGGTACCGTGACGGCACCCAGAACAACGGCGTGCCGGTCGAGGACGCCGTCGCGGAGATCGTCGACGCCGTCCAGCGGCGCGTCCAAGTCTGACGCCGGGCGACAGCGTCCTGTCGACCGTGGCCTCCGGCGCACGGTGTGCAGGACGTAACGTAGCCCGTGCGGAACGGGGGCGACAGACGGGGTCGAGCGGTAAGGCAGGGAGGACGAGCGTGCCGGATCGGTTGCTGCGGCTGTGGACGCCGTACCGCATGGCCTACATCAAGGGGGAGCCAGGCAACGGCCGCGACGGCGACGAGTGCCCGCTGTGCACCATCCCGGCCAAGGCCGACGACGACGGCCTCGTCGTGCGTCGTGGCGCGCAGGTGTACGCGGTGTTGAACCTGCACCCGTACAACCCCGGTCATCTGATGGTGGTGACCTACCGGCACGTCGGCGAGTTCGAGGCACTGACCGAGGATGAGACATCCGAGCTGACGTCGATGACCCGGGAAGCCATCGTGGCGATCAAGGCCGCCTCGGAACCGCACGGGTTCAACGTCGGCATCAACCTGGGTGGCGTGGCGGGCGGGTCACTGTCGGAGCACCTGCATCAGCATGTCGTGCCACGGTGGAGCGGCGACGCGAACTTCATGACGGTGCTGGGCGACACCAAGATCATGCCGCAGCTGCTGTCGGACACCCGCAAGCTGCTAGCGGAGACCTGGCCGGGCTGAGAGTGGGAACTTCCGTCCCCGCCCAGCAGACTCCTCCTCGCTGACGCTCGTCGTCGCTGATGCCCGCCACACCATGGACGGAAGTTCCCACTCTCAGCCTCTGGGGTCACCGCCAGTGGGTCACTTGCGGGTCAGGAGCAGTATCGAGCCGCTACAGGGCCGACGTCGCGAGGTCGATGCTGCATTCCGTACCGGATGCCACGTTTCGTGTCGCCAAGCGTCGAAATCCAGGCCCATTACGACACAGAATGCAGCATCCGACACAGAATGCAGCATCGATACGGATTCACTCGAGGGCCTTGGCAGCGAGGTGCTGGGGCATCGGAGCGTAGCGGGCGAACTCGCGGGTGAAGGTGGCAGTGCCGTGGCTCATGGCGCGCAGCTCGATGGCGTAGCGGACCAGCTCGCTCTGCGGGACGTCGGCCTTGATCAGTGAGCGGCCCTCGCCCACCGACTCCGTGCCGAGGACGTGACCGCGCCGGCTGGACAGGTCACCCATGATGGTGCCCACGTCGTCGTCGCTGACCAGGATGGAGACGTGGTCGAAGGGTTCGAGCAGGGCGACGCCGGCGGCCTCCGCGGCCTCCTTGAGAGCGAGTGCGCCCGCCATCTGGAAGGCAAGGTCGGACGAGTCGACGCTGTGCGTCTTCCCGTCAAGGAGGGTGACCTTGATGTCCACCATCGGGTAGCCGGCCGAGGTGGTGCCTTTCTCCATCTGGGACCGGATGCCCTTCTCGACGGAGGCGATGAACTGCCGCGGGACCGCCCCGCCGACGATCTTGTCGGCGAACTCGAACCCGCTGCCCTCGGGGAGCGGCTCGACCTCGATCTCGCACACACCGTACTGTCCGTGACCGCCGGACTGCTTCACATGCCGGCCACGGCCGGCGCCCTTGCCGGACAGGGTCTGCCGCAGCGGGACCCGTAGCTCCACCTGGTCGACGTTGACCCCGTACCGGCTGGCGAGCCGGTCGAGGAGGACGTCGGCGTGCGCTTCGCCCATCGTCCACAGCACCAGCTGGCGCGTCTCCGAGTTGTTCTCGATCCGCAATGTGGGGTCTTCGGCGGCCAGCCGGTTCAGTCCCTGGGAGAGCTTGTCCTCGTCGGCTTTGGTATGGGCGACGATGGCGATCGGCAGCATCGGCTCCGGAACGTCCCACGGTCTCATCAGCAGGGGAGTGTCGCAGTCGGAGAGCGTGTCGCCGGTCTCGGCATGGGAGAGTTTCGCCACAGCGACGATGTCGCCGGCGCGGGCGTGTGGAACCGGGCGTTGGGTCTTGCCGAGAGGCGACGACAGCGTGCCGACCCGCTCGTCCTCGTCATGCTCGTCATGGCCGCGGTCGGCGAGGAAATGACCGGAGACGTGGACCGCCGTGTCCGGACGCAGCGTCCCAGAGAAGAGGCGTACCAAACTGATCCTGCCTACGTACGGATCGGCGGTGGACTTGACGACCTCGGCCAGCAACGGCCCTTCGGGGTCGCAGCTCAGCCCGGTCTTGGGCTTGCCGGAGATGGTGCTGACCTCGGGCATCGGATGCTCGGCGGGCGACGGGAACGCACTGGTGATCACATCGAGCAACTCCGTCACGCCGGGTCCACCGGCCGAGCAGACCGGTATGACCGGGAAGAACGACGCCAGGGATACAGCTCGCTCCAGGTCGTCGATGAGGACCTTCGGGTCGATCTCCTCGCCGCTGACATAGCGGTCCATCAGAGTCTCATCCTCGGACTCCTCGATGATGCCCTCGATCAGCTCGCCGCGCGCGTCGTCGACCCGGGCGCGGTCCTCGGCCGTCAGCTCCTGCTCCGCGCGGTGGCCGTCCGCGTAGTCGTGCAGGTGCTGGTTGAGGATGCCGGCCAGCCCGGTGACCTCGCCCTTGGACGGGCTGGGCAGGTAGAGCGGGAGGACCTTCTCGCCGAACGCGTCACGGCAGGCGGCAAGCGTGGCGGCGTAGTCCGACCGTGGATGGTCGAGCTTCGTCAGCACGACGGCTCGTGGCATCCCGACCATGGCGCACTCGTTCCAGAGCATCCGGGTGGTCCCGTCGACGGCGTCCGTCGTGGAGACGACGAACAGGGCGCAGTCGGCCGCCCGCAACCCCGCCCGCAGATCCCCGACGAAATCGGCGTAACCGGGGGTGTCCAGGAAGTTGATCTTCACGCCGTTGTATTCGATCGGCACCAGGGAGAGGTTCACCGAACGTTGCTGGCGCACCTCGGCGTCGTCGTAGTCGCTGACAGTGGTGCCGTCCTCCACCCGGCCGCCCCGGGGGATCGTTCCACTGGCGGCGAGCAGCGTCTCGAGGAACGTCGTCTTGCCCGCTCCGGCGTGGCCGACCACCACGACGTTGCGGACGTCACGTACACCCGACGGCGTGGCATCACCACCCGTCGCCACACCTGAATTGCGATCATGGGAATGTCGACCCGCCATGGCGCCCTGCCTCTCGTCGTTGAGTGGCGCCGCCGCCTCCTCACCGTCGGGCGCTGGAGCGATGGCGCCGGCCGTCGTGCGTGGGTATAGCCACTCTCCTGCGCGGCACGAGGATGCGCAAGTAGGTGGATGGATTTGGCACCAGTACCATGGCGTGGCCGAGTGAGCATCGAGCAGACTGACGCCGCTGGGCAGACCATACGGCTGTATCCTTGAAGAGACTGGACGAAGACCAGACAGATGCTGGACAAATACACGCGGGTCTACACGACTCGAATACTGACGCCGATGGCGCGCGCGCTGCTCAAGGCGCGGATCAGCCCAGACGTGGTGACGGTGATCGGTACGGTCGGAGTGATGGCCGGCGCCTTCGCTTTCTACCCGCGCGGAGAGTTCCTCTGGGGGACGCTGGTGATCACCGCTTTCGTCTTCTCCGACAATATCGACGGCATCATGGCTCGATTGTCCGGACGACAGAGCAACTGGGGGGCGTTCCTTGACTCTGTCCTGGACCGATTCGGTGATGCAGCCATCTTCGGGGCGCTTGCGCTGTATTTCGCTGGGAGCGGGGACAACCTTCGGATGACCACCCTGCTGATCGCATGTCTCGTCCTCGGCGCCGTCGTGTCTTACGCACGTGCCCGGGCGGAGAGCTTGGGGTACACGGCGTCGGGTGGGATCGCGGAGCGCGCCGACCGGTTGGTGGCGATCCTCGTCGTCACCGGCCTCGTCGGCTTGCTGGGGCTGTCCGTGGTCGTCCTCGAGGTTCTGCTGTGGCTGCTCATGGCGGCGAGCGCGTGGACGGTCCTGCAACGCGTCCGAGACGTTCACCGGCAGGCGGTGCAGGCATGACGACCCTCCGGGACCGCCGACAGCTGTTGATGTACAACACGGGCTGGGCGATCGTGCGTGCGATGCCGGAGCGGGCCGCGTACGCCGCGTTCCGTACCATTGCCGACATCGCCTGGCGCCGCCGGGCACCGTCGGTGCGACGGCTGGAGCGGAACCTGGCCAGGGTGGTGAAGGACAACGGCGACGACGAGCTGCGTACCCTCAGCCGTGCCGCCGCGCGTTCCTACATGCGGTACTGGTGCGACGCCTTCCGGATCGGGGACTGGGAGCGCGAACGCATCGTCGGCCGGGTGCGGACAGTACACGAGGAACGGATGCGGGAGCCGCTGGCGCGGGGCCAGGGGGTGGTGATCGCCTTGCCGCATATGGCGAACTTCGACCATGCGGGGGGATGGGCGGGCATGTCCGGCACCCCGGTGGCGAGCGTGGCGGAACGGCTGCGGCCCGAGGCGCTGTTCCAGAAGTTCCTCACGTACCGGGCGCGGCTGGGAATCACGATCTGGCCGCTCACCGGCAGCGACGTCAATGTCATGTCCAAGCTGGCCGAACACCTGGATGGGGGCGGGCTGGTGTGCCTGCCCGCCGAGCGGGATCTGTCGCAGCGCGGTGTGCCGGTGACCTTCTTCGGGGAGGAGGCCCGGATGCCACCCGGTCCGGCGATGCTGGCTCTGCGCACCGGATCCGTCCTGTTGCCGCTGACATTGGCCTATGAGGGCCGAGAGCCCCACCATGGCATCGTTCTGCACTTCCACGAGCCGGTCGAGGTCCCGGAGGAACGAGCCAACAGGATCACGATCATGACTCAGCGCGTCGCTGATGCCTTCGAGGCGGGCATCGGCCAGCACCCGGAGGACTGGCATATGACACAACGACTGTTCCTGGCCGATCTGAAGCCGGATGATCCTCGGCGGAACGAGCTCGTGACGTCGTGAACATCGGGATCGTCTGCCCGTACTCCTGGAGCGTGCCCGGGGGCGTGCAGTTCCATATCCGGGACTTCACCGAGGAGCTGATGGGGCGCGGGCACAGCGTGTCCGTACTCGCTCCCGGCGGTGAGGACGACGAGGTCCCGTCGTACGTGGTGAAGGCGGGACGCCCGGTGGCGGTGCCGTACAACGGCTCGGTGGCCCGGATCTTGTTCGGTCCGCGGGCCGCGACCCGGGTGCGACGGTGGATGAGCGACGGCAAGTTCGACCTGGTGCACATCCACGAGCCGGAGACGATGAGTCTGGGCCTGCTGGCCACCTGGCTCGCCGACGTGCCGGCGGTGGGGACGTTCCATCAGGGCTCCACCCGATCCAGGGCGATGACCGCCGCACACGGCATTCTGCAGTCGGCGCTGGAGAACCTCAGCGCCCGGATCGCCGTCTCCGAGGAGGCGCGGCGCACCGTCGTCCAGCATCTCGGCGGCGACGCCGTCCTGATCCCCAATGGTCTGTACGTCGACCGGTTCCAGGTGCCACAGCGGCCCGAGTGGCAGGGAGAAGCCGGCGCGATCAGCTTCCTGGGGCGGGTCGACGAGCCACGCAAAGGGCTGCCGGTGCTGCTGGAGGCGTGGCCGACCATCCACGAGCGGATGCCGGGCGTGCGGCTGCTGGTGGCCGGCCCCGGTGACGTGGAGGAGATCCGCCGGGGCATCCCCGCGGAGCACCGCGACGCGGTGACCTTCCTGGGCGCGATCAGCGACGAGGAGAAGGCGGCCATGCTGGCCAGCAGCGACCTCTATATCGCGCCGCACACGGGTGGCGAGTCGTTCGGCATCGTGCTGGTCGAGGCGATGGCGGCGGGCGCACCGGTACTGGCGAGCGACCTGGTGGCGTTCCGCGCCGTCCTCGACGACGGGCGGCTCGGAGCGCTGGTACCGGTCGGTGACGCTGCCGCCATGGCCGAGGAGGCGTGCTCGTTGCTGGCGGATCCGGCACGCCGGCGTCGTTACCGGGAG
>NZ_ML142871.1:109380-110478 GCF_004138495.1 Phytoactinopolyspora endophytica | reverse complement strand
CCACGGAGGTGCTCGCGGTCTACGAGATGGTGCTGGCGGTGGGGTCACCCGCCAGCCGCCGGTTCTGGATGCCGGGAAGGTAAGTCCGACCGATAGGGTCTGACCTTGTGATGTGGATCCCCGTCGTCGTCTTCGTGCTGCTGTTGCTCGGTGTATACCTGTCCTGGACGGCGGGGCGGCTGGACCGGCTGCACGCCCGGGTGGATGCGTCCCGGGCGGTCCTCGATGCGGAGCTGCTGCGCCGGTCCGCGTCCGCCTTGGAACTTGCGACGACGGGACTACTGGATCCGGCGACGTCGGTCGTGATCGCCGACGCCGCGTCGCGCGCCCGGACCGTCGACGATGATGGCCGCTACCAAGCCGAGAGTGACCTCACAGCGGTCCTGTGTGCCGCTCTGGAGGACCCGGAGGACGTCGCGGGCCTCCGGGACGAGGTACCCGGGCTGGCGCAGCCACTGGACGAGCTGAGCCTCGCCTGCCGCCGTGCGGCTCACGCCAGGCGGTTCCACAATGAGGTCGTGCGCGGCGCTCAGCGGCTACGGCGCAAGCTGGTGGTCCGCTGGCTGCATCTGGCCGGGTACGCACCGTGGCCGGAGACCGCCGAGCTCGACGACACCGTCCCACACGGCTTCAACGGCTAGAAGTGTGCAGTCCTCCCCGCCGGACGTAACCTCAGGTCTCATTGCCGCGCCGGCGCAGGTATCGCTCGAACTCGCGGGCGATGTGCTCGCCGGAGGCCTCGGGCAGGTCGATGGTGTCGGAAGCCTCTTCGAGCCGCTGGACGTACTCCGCGACGTCGCTGTCCTCCTGCGCGAGCTCCTCGACGCCGTGCTGCCACGCCTCGGCCTGGTCAGGCAGATCTCCGAGCGGGACCGGGAGCTCCAGGATGTCCTCGACCCGGCGCAGCAGCACCACGGTCGCCTTCGGGCATGGAGACTGCCCCACATAGTGGGGGACCGCGGCCCATAGCGAGACGGCATCCAGCCCGGCCCGGGTGGCGGCGTCCTGGAAGACGCCGACGACGCCGGTGGGCCCCTCGTAGCGGGACGGCTCGATGCCGAGCGACGTGGAGGCGTTCGGGTCGCTTGCCGCCACCGT
>NZ_ML142871.1:102143-109358 GCF_004138495.1 Phytoactinopolyspora endophytica | reverse complement strand
GACGGGACGGGTGTGCGGAACGTCCGCGAGCAACGCCCCGAGAGTGACGATCTGCTCGACGCCGAGCTCGGCGGCGACGCCGAGCAGTTCCGCACAGAAGCCGCGCCACCGCATGTTGGGCTCGATGCCACGGAGCAACACGATGTCCCGGCCCAGATCGGGATGGTGCGCCAGCGACAGGCGAGTGGTCGGCCACTGCAGGCTCCGCTTGCCGTCGTCGTCGATGGAGACCAGCGGGCGGTTGACCTGGAAGTCGTAGTACTCGTCGGGATCGAGTGAGGCAAGGGGTGTGGCCTGCCAGGTCTGCTCGAGGTGCTCGATAGCAGCCGTGGCGGCCTCACCGGCGTCGTTCCATCCTTCGAACGCGGCGATGAGCACCGGCTCGTTCAGCTGCGGAACGCTCTCGAGTTCAATCACTTACGCCGACCTTCCCCACGTGTGCGTCGTATTGTTCATGGGCCAGACTACGGCGAGATCGCCGACATGCGAACATGGAGCGCGTGACTCTGCCCTACCCGGCCGCAGTCCTTTGGGACATGGACGGCACTCTGGTTGATACCGAACCCCTCTGGATCGCCGCGGAGAAGGAACTGGTGAGACGGCACGGCGGAACGTGGACCGATGCCGACAGCCTCGCCCTCGTGGGCAGCGACCTGCTTGCCGCAGGAGACTATATCCGGATCAAGGGCGATCTGCCTATGACCGCCGCGCAGGTGCGCGATCACCTTCTGGCTCAAGTTCTGGAAGGGGTGAAGCGCCACGTCGAGTGGCGCCCTGGAGCTGTCGAACTGCTCGCTCAGCTCGACGTCGCCGGCGTGCCGTGCGCGTTGGTCACGATGTCGTACCGGACCCTCGCCGAGGCGGTGGTCGCCCAGCTGCCCGCCGGCAGGTTCGTCACCTTGGTGACGGGGGACGAGGTGAGCAAGGGCAAACCGGATCCCGAGCCGTACCTGGCAGCCGCGGCCGAGCTGGAGGTGAAGCCGGACGAGTGCTTGGTCATCGAGGACTCGCCTCCCGGGACCAAGTCAGGTCTCGCTGCCGGGATGCGTGTCATCGGCGTGCCGAACGCCGTCGGTATCGATCCCGAGGCCGGCCTCGTCGTGATGGAGACGCTCGCCGGGCTCGGTGTCACCGATCTGCTCGCCGCCTTCGACGGGACGTAGCCCCGCCGCCACCACGATCAATCCCCAGCTCACCTTGACCCCCTCATTGTGCCGGCCCACGAGTCGGCACCATGGTCGTGACCACGATGCCGGCTCGTGGCCGGCCTCACGTCGCCTCGCTCACTCGGTGTTGATGGCCCTCAGGACGTCGAGCTTGGCGGCTCGACGGGCCGGCCACGCCGCGGCGAGCACTCCGACCGCGGCCGCGAGGAGGATGAACACCACGAGCTGGCCGACGGGCACGGACAGGGCGTCGAGACCGTCGTCGGACACCGCCCGCTGTAGCGAGATGCCGAAGACGAGTCCCAGTCCGACGCCGAGCACCGCGCCGAGCACGGCGATCGCGACCGACTCCAGCCGGATCGTGGTGCGCAGTTGCCTTCGGCTGAGCCCGACCGCACGGAGCAGCCCGACCTCACGGGTGCGCTCCATCACCGACAGCGCCAGGGTGTTGACGATGCCCAGGATGGCGATGATGATGCCCAGGCCCAGCAGCGCGTACACGATGTAGAGCAGCTGGTTGACCTCGTCCCGTTGGGAGTCCTTGTACTCCTCCTGGTTCTGCACGGTCACCATCGGCAGCTCCGACGTCGCCGCCTCTAGGTCGGCTTGAACCTGCCCTAGGTCTGCGCCGCTCTCGGCGGTCACGTAGACAGTCGAGTCCGCGGGCGTGATTCCCAGGTCCTGAAGGGTCTGCAGTCCCACGACGTAGCCGCCCAGAAGTGGGTTGCCGGCGTCGTAGATGCCCACGATCTGTATCTCTTCGATCCCGCTGCCGAGGTCCGCGTTGATCGTGTCGCCGACGGCCAGATCGTCGCTGTCCGCGGTGTCGTCGCCGACGATCGCCCCGCCGGAGGCCAGGTCCGCCGAGCCTTCCACCATGCTGAGCTCCGTAGCCTGGCCGAACGTCTCCGGGTCGATCGCGCTCAGGTAGCTCTGTGAGCCGTCGATCACGGCGAACGATCCCCGCATCGACGCCACCGTGGCGACGCCGCCGGTCTGGCGCGCCTGCTCGGCGACGGCGGGGGAGAAGGGCTGTCCGGACGCGCTGGCCATGACGAACTCCGCCTCCAGGCCGTCGTCGAGTGCCTGCTCGATGCTCTTGTTCGCCGACGCTCCGACGACGGCGATCGCGGACACCAGCGCGAGCCCGATCATCAGCGCGGATGCGGTGGCGGCGGTGCGGCGCGGGTTGCGCAGGGCATTCTCCCGTGCCAGTCGCCCGACCGTGCCGAACGTCTTCGGGTACCAGCCGGCGATCACCCGGATGATCGGCACCGAGATGATGGGCGCGAGCAGCGCGACGCCGATGAACACGGCCACGATCCCTACGCCAACGAACACCGCCGCGGACGGCGCGATCTCCAGCAGACCGGCCGCCATCGACGCGGCACCACCGACGGCGAGAATCCCGCCGAGCAGCACGTGCGTCCGTCGTGACGAGTCCGGCAGGACCACGTCGTCGCGCATCGCGGCGACCGGTGGCACCCGCGATGCCCGGCGAGCGGGGACGAACGCGGCGACCATGGTCACCAGCACCCCGACGACGTAGGCCACGATGACAGTACGCGGCTGGAGGACCAGGCCGCCGCCGAAGTCCATGCCGAACGCCGCGAAGATGGCCTGAAGCCCCAGCGCCACCCCGAGCCCGAGCAGCAGCCCGAGGGTTGCCCCCACGATGCCCACGACGAACGCCTCGACGAGCACGGAACGGGTGACTTGCCTGCGGCTGGCGCCCAGAGCACGAAACAGAGCCATCTCCTGGCTGCGTTGTGCCACCAGGATGGAGAACGTGTTGAGGATGAGGAACACGCCGACGAACAGAGCGATGGCAGCGAAGATCAGCAGGAAGGTGTTGAAGAAGCCCAGGCCTTCCTCGACCGCCGAGGACGTCTCCTCGTCGACGTCATCACCGGTCATGGCCTCAAGCCCGTCCGGGAGCAGCGATCCGACAGTGTCGCGCAGCTCCTCTGCGTCGACACCCTCCGCGGCCCTGACCGAGACCCCGTTGAACGCGTTCTCGCCGTCGAGGAAGAGCTCCTGTGCCGTCCCGGTGTCGAAGGCGACGAGGGAGGCGCCGGCCAGGCTTCCGCTCTCGCCGAACCGGGTGACGCCCACCAGCTCCGCGCTGATTCGGGGCTGTTCGCCGAGGGTGACCAGCGGGATCTCGTCCCCGATCTGGTATCCGGTCGTCTCGATGGTCTGATCGTCGACGGCGATCTCTCCGGAACGTTCCGGAGCGCGCCCGTCGATGAGCTGCAACACCCGCTCCTCGCCTTCGCGGACCGGTTCCTCGTACCAGTTCACGGCCACGCCAGGCGCCCCGGCCACGCCGACCACGTCACCGTCTTTGTCGAGGACGAACACGCTGGAGTCCTCGATCTCACCGTCGGCGCTCGCCACCTCAGGCAGCGCGTCGATCTGTTGAACCAGGTCCGCGGGCACAGTGGTGGAGGAGCCTGCGCCGGCGAGGGTGGCCCAGCTCTCCTGTCCCTCCGGGGTCGCCGGGCGGACGACGACGTCGGAGCTGAGATCGCCGAAGATGTCATCGAACGTCCGGTTGAGGGTGTCGGTGAAGACATAAGAGCCGACGACGAACGCGACACCGATGACGATGGCGAACGCACTCATCCCGAGCCGCAGCTTGCGCGCTGCGAGGCTCTTGAGGGTGGCTTTCAGCATGGTTCTACGACACCTGCCCGACGGCGTCGAAGTTCTTCATCCGCTCCAGGACCTTCTCAGCGGTGGGGTCGAGCATCTCGTCGACGATCTGGCCGTCGGCGAGGAACAGGACCCGATCCGCGTAGGCCGCGGCGCCGGGGTCGTGGGTGACCATCACGATGGTCTGCCCGAGCTCGCGCACGGAGCTGCGAAGGAAAGCGAGTATCTCCGCGCCCGAGCGGGAGTCGAGGTTGCCCGTAGGCTCGTCGGCGAAGATGATGTCCGGCTTGCTGACCAGGGCGCGGGCGCACGCGACGCGCTGCTGCTGGCCGCCGGAGAGCTCGTTGGGCTTGTGTCGCAGCCGGTCGGCAAGCCCGACTGTGTTGATCACCGTGTCGAACCATTCCTGATCGACGTCCTTGCCGGCGATGTCCAAGGGCAGGGTGATGTTCTCCTTGGCGGTCAACGTCGGCACCAGGTTGAAGGCCTGGAAGATGAATCCGAGCCGGTCGCGCCGGGTACGGGTGAGGGCCTTGTCGTTCAGGGAGCTGAGCTCGATGTCGCCGATGTAGACCTTGCCGGAGGTGGGAGCGTCGAGCGCGGCCATGCAGTGCATGAGCGTCGATTTCCCGGAACCAGAGGGTCCCATGATGGCGGTGAAGTTGCCTGCGGCGAACTCGACGTCGACGCCGCCGAGCGCGGTGACCTGGGTGTCTCCGGATCCGTAGATCTTGGTGAGCTCGACCGCGGTGGCCGCGGCCGGGCCGGCCTGGTGGTTAGTGGTCAAGTCGATGCTCCTCATAGCATTCAGGACTGCGTTCAGACGAGTGTCTACCGAACACGCTAGGTCACAGCCGGTGTCTATGAGTCAGGTTCAGGTCGGGTCTCTCCGGTCCACCTGCCGGAGGACGGCGGCCCTCATGTCCTCCCGTGGAAGGAGCACTGGGCCGCCGCGCCGGGAATGGCCGTCCAGGGTTGTACCTCGACCATGGCAAATTGCAGACCAGTGGTCTGTTCTATTCTCACCGGTGGGTTATGATCGCGTTCCCACATCAGCAATGCCACCATTGGCATGAAATGCGAGGTACCGGCACGATGACGCGGCCTTCGGTCAAGACCCGTCAGGTACGTGACCTGCTGGTCAAGCAGTTCGTCGCTGCCCGGCAGCCAGCCGACGTCCTGCCGTCGGAGCGTAACCTGGCAGAGCTGTTCGGCGTCTCCCGGGTGACGGTACGTGCGGCGTTGAAGATCCTCGAGGAGGAAGGGGTACTGCGGTCGGCACCGGGTGTCGGAACGTTCGTGGCCGCGCCGCACGTCTCGACGAAGGCGCCGGTGCTGAGGTCGTTCTCCGAGGAGATCAGGGAACGTGGCTGGACGCCGGGCTCGCGGATGGTCGAGAGCACGGTCGGCGAAGCGGACTTCGTGGTCGCTCATGATCTGTCGATCGAGCCCGGGGAGCGGTACTACGAGATCACCAGGGTGCGCCTCGCCGACGACGTGCCGCTGTCGATCGAGCGGGTGCGCCTGCCCGAACGGTACTTCCCGGACCTGCTCGGCCATGACCTGACAGGGTCGCTGTACGCGCTGCTCGCGGGCGTGTACGGCGTCCAGGTGTCGCGGCACGAACGCCGGATCAGCGCGATGAACGTCGACGCCCAGACCGCCGAACTGTTCGGTGTCGCCGACCGAGCCGCCGGGCTCTACGTCGTGCAGACCGCCTTCGACCAGAACGGACGCAAAGTCGAGCACGGACGCTCGTTGTACCGGGGAGACCGGTACGACTTCAGCATGGTCGCCTACGCGCAGCAGGACATCTCATGACAGGCAGAGGCTTCGGCCACAAATACTCAGCAGACCCGGCATCCCGGCCATCGGCGACACCACACGAGCCGGGCACGCACGAGCAGGAGCTGGGCACACGGGGGACGGCGTGGAACCCGGAGACCCGGCTGTACTCGGACGGCGTCGTCGTCGGCGCCGACGGCGCACCAGTCGTGGTGCCGCCGCACTCGGGCCTGCGAAGGATCCCGGGCACCGGCTTCCTGGACCCGTCGAGCGGCACCCTGTCCGGCACCGCCGCGCCCACCGTCGACGACGTCGACCGCGCCGTCGCCGATCTCGAGCGCTCGGACCTGCCAGGACAGGACGCCCCTTACGCGGACATGGCACGCACCGCACTGATCGACATCGACGTCCTCACCTTCGGAAATGGCGCGGCGGTGGCGGCGGGCAGCCCGTACTGGCGCTTCGTGTGGCCACGCGACGCCGGGTTCATGTCGGTCGCCCTGTCCACGGCCGGGCGGCACGATGACGCCCGTCGGCAGCTGGAGTACGTCGCATCGGTCCAGGAGGACGACGGCGGCTGGGAAGCCCGGTACCTGCCCGATGGTTCCGGCGACGTTCCGGACGGCCGTGGCCGCCAGCTGGATGGCATCGGCTGGATACTGTGGGCGACCTGGGTCCTGACCCGCACCTCCGCGCGGCCAGGCGAGGGCTTGACCCCGGGCGCGGGCGGGACCCCGGACACAGGCAGAGCGGCAGCGGCGGCTCAGATGCCGACCCCGTTGACACGCATGGTCGTCCGGGCGGTCCGCGCGGCTATGGACGTCCTGGACCCGGCGACGTCCCTGCCGCGGGCGTCGCAGGACTTCTGGGAGATGGATATCGAGGAGGCGACGCTCGGCTCGGCGGCGCCGCTCCTGCTCGGCCTCAGATGCGGCCGTGACCTGCTTACCGGAATCGCCGATACCGCAGGCGGCAGCAGCGATGTCCCAATCCTCGCGGGTCGGGCGCGAGAACTCGCTCGCCAAGCCGACGACACGTCGCGCCGCCTCTTCGAGGCGATCCGGACAACATTCGGCAGGCACGGTTACAGCCGCAGAACGACGGGCGCCGGCGGGCGCGATGCCTCCACGGCGTTCTTGTTGCCGCCGTTCGCACCGCACACCGATGACGCCGAACGGGCGTGGCGGGCCGCGGTGGCGGCAACGACGGTGGCGAACGGCGGCGTGCGGCCGGGGGAGGAATGGACCGATCTGGCCACGGCGTGGACACCGCAGGTCTCGCTGCATGCCCTGACGGCCGCTTCGATCGGGGACACCGTGCTCGCGCATCGGCTGCTGAGCTGGCTCGACATCCGTCGGACCCGCCTCGGGGCGTTGCCCGAGAAGGTTACCGCGGACGGCCGCCCGGCCGCTGTCGCCCCTCTCGGCTTGACCGGCGCCACGGTGCTGCTGGCCCTGACGACGCTTGAGGACAGACCGCCACCTATACCACGTTAGACTTCACGCTCTCGGCCATTCTGGGGCCAGTTACTACCAGAAACCCTTGGCTGTACGGTCGGCCACCTGTATATCGACTGTTCGAGGTAGGTGCGGTCAGCCATCTAATG
>NZ_ML142871.1:100878-102098 GCF_004138495.1 Phytoactinopolyspora endophytica | reverse complement strand
CAGTGTGACTTCATGAGGCCCTTCTCGATGGTCACTGGCCGGTCACTGCTTGGTCACTGCTCACTTTTTACGGCGGGCAGTTCGCGAATCGGTCTTGTCGTGTTCACTTTTGCCACTTACGTTGATCGTCAATTCCCCGTCCGGGGTGTCCACGGAAGGAGAGCACGGTGTCCGAAAGTGAAGAATTCACCCGGTCCGCCATGTCCCGGCGGAACCTCCTGCTGGCCAGCGCGGCCGGTGTTGCCGGTGTTACCGGTGCCGCCGCCGGTCTGATCCGTCCCGACGATGCGTTCGCCGTCCAACCGTCCGACGACCAGATTCATCCTGACGACCTGTTCCATCCCGACGACTTGTTCCATTCCGGCGATGCGCTGGCCACCGAGTCGTCCGACGTCTCGCCGATGGCGTTGATCACGAGGAACTATCTGGGTACAACCGGTTGCAGGCTCTATTACGAGCCCAGCGGCAACGCAAGCAGCTTCACGTTCAACGACACGTACTACAGCCAGTTGAGTTCCTGGAAGAACTTCATTTACAACAATGCGCCGGACAGCTGGGGCTGGCCGTGGCGAATCTATACCTACGGCGCCTACGTGAACAAACCTGGAATGCACGGGCAGGGCCGTGCATTCGACCCCGCGAAAATCGTCTATAAGAACAGCAGTGGGATCACACATACGATCAGCATGCGCTATGACGTATGGCATGGTGGATCGAACGCGGCGCTGTATCGCAGACGGTATTGGGGAGCCGCGGCCAGCTTCGCACGTCGGTTCCGGCACGTCCTCACGTACGCGGATAACAGTACCCACCACAATCACATCCACGCCGACAACGCGATCTACGGCTCTACGACCGATTGCTACTACAGCACGGGCTCGACGTCGCAGACGTACATCGTCCAAGGGTGCTGCCGCGTCGTCTGGGGGCTCGGCACCGGGTTGGACGGCGACTACGGCCCAGAGACCGAACGGCACTCGAGGGAGGTACTGCGGCGGATCGGCCGGGATAGCGGCAACATCACCAACAAGTACAACTTCCGGGCGTTCCTCACCGCGTCCTTCCGCAAGGCCGTCGGCACACAGTCGTACTGACCTGATCGTCCATCCACTTTCGAGCTTTCTCCATCGCCAGGCGTGAACACGCGGGGCGGTCGTGCTGTGGACACCGTTCTCGACACGACCGCCCAGCTCATCGTCATGATCGCCTAGTGTCCCGTG
>NZ_ML142871.1:98719-100868 GCF_004138495.1 Phytoactinopolyspora endophytica | reverse complement strand
CCTTGATACGGCTGTGGTGTTCAGGTGGATGCCTCGCAAGGCGCCGGAGGAGGTCGATGCTGGTACATCGGACGACGACGGCAACGCTGCGAGGCGCCGCCTGGGCGCCACAGACGTCAAGAGACCGGCTTTACGGGGCACTAGTTTGCCCGTTGTCAGCCATGGAGGGAGTACAGCACAGGATTGGACGGCGTATCGGGGATCTCGCCCAGCGTGGCGCCGGGCATGAGGATGTCCAGGTCGTCCTGCTGTTCAGGCCGGACCAGCGGGCCGACCCGGATGTCGGCGTCCATGTAGATCACCGTCATCACGCGTCGCGGCTGATCGGCGACATTGCGGCCCGCGCGGTGGAAGGTCCAGCCGAGATGGAAACTCACATCGCCGAGCTGGTACGCCGCCTCGTCCACCTCGAACCGTTCGCGCTGCAGGGCCTCCTGAAGTGCGCGTTCGGATTCGTCACTGATCTTCATGTCGCGTCCGAACTCGAAGCGATGGCTTCCGGCGGCGAACGAGAGCGGGCCCATCTCCAACGGTGTGTCCTGCAGCGGGATCCAGACCGTGCATGTGCGGTCGGACGACAGCGGCCAGTAGTACTGGTCGGCGTGCCACGGAGTGATTCCGCCGGACGGCTCCTTGTAGAGCGCCTGGTCGGCGTAGAGGCGAACGCCGTCCACCTGCAGGAGCTCGGCCGCGATGCGTGCCAGCCGAGGAGAGAAGACGAGGTCACGGGCGGCCTGGCTGTGCCGCCACAGATTGCCCACTTGCAGGAAGGCCTTCTGAGTTGTGGACCGTTCCTCCATGGGCGCGTGGACGGTGTTGAGCTCCAGGACTGTGCCCGTGATCTCTGGTTCGCGTTCTCGTAGTGCATCCGGTTCGAGAACATTCTCCAGCCGCACGTACCCATCGCGGTCGAAAGCTTCGACGGCGCCGTCGTGGAGTGTGAACGGGGTGCTGAGCTCGGTCTCGGCAACGGTCATCGTGGTCGACTCCTCCGAACCATCTACTTTGCTCAATGTCGAGCCGTTCCGGCGAGTGTAGCCACTCACATCGACGATAACCAGACCACTGGTCTATTAATTGGTGAGTGCCCGGTGCCTCTAGAGCGCTCCGGGCGTGACCAGGCCGCTTTCGTAGGCGTAGATCGCCGCCTGTACCCGGTCCCGCACCCCGAGCTTCGTCAACAGGTTCCCGACATGCGTCTTCACGGTCGTCTCGGACACCACGAGCTCCGCTGCGATCTCGGCGTTGGACATGCCCCGGGCGACCATCGTCAGCACCTCCCGTTCGCGCGCCGTCAGATGGCTCAGATTCGCCGGCGTCGGGAGATCGCTCGACGGGAGCCGGTTCGCGAACAGGTCCAGCAGCCGGCGGGTCACGCTAGGGGCTACCACGGAGTCGCCGCGTGAGACCGTGCGGATCGCTTCCACCAACTGGTCGGCGGGCACGTCTTTCAGGAGGAATCCGCTGGCGCCGGCGCGGAGCGCCTCGACGACGTACTCGTCGAGATCGAAGGTGGTCAGCACGAGCACCCGGGGCGGCCGTTCACGCGCCGCACCGGTGATGGAACGAGTCGCCTCGACACCGTCCATGCGAGGCATCCGGATGTCCATCAGCACCACGTCGGGCTGCAACGCACGCGTGTCCTCCACGGCGGCCGCGCCGTCACCGGACTCGCCGACGACTGCGAGGTCGGACTCGGCCTCCAGGATCATCCGGAATCCGGTGCGCAGAAGAGGTTGATCGTCGACGAGGAGGACCCGGATGGGAGGGGTCAACGTCATGAGGGCACCGCCGGTTTTTCTGAGTGATCCACAGGTATCCAGGCACGGACCTGGTAGCCGCCACTGCGGCGAGGTCCGACGGCCAGTCTCCCACCATAGAGGGTGACCCGCTCCCGCACGCCGACAAGCCCGAGTCCTGGACTGTGGCCGTCGAGGTCCGCCGCGATCCCACGGCCGTCGTCGCGCACCTGGACGCTCAGAGTATCGCCGTCCCGGGAGAGCAATACGTCAGCCGACGACGGCCCGGCGTGCTTCAAGGTGTTGGTGAGCGCCTCCTGAACGATGCGGAACACCGTCACATCGATGCCGGGCGGCAGCTGCTCGCAGTCGGGGTCGATGATGAGGCGCACATCGACCCCGGCGGCGCG
>NZ_ML142871.1:95896-98680 GCF_004138495.1 Phytoactinopolyspora endophytica | reverse complement strand
TCTGCTCGGCCAGCGTCTCGAGGTCCGCGACGCCGGGCTGCGGCCCGCGGTGGGAGTTGGACGGCTCGAGCCGTCCGGTGCGTTCCGGGCCCCGGAGGACGTCCACGATGCGACGCATCTCGGCCAGGGCGGCGCGGCCGGTGTTCTCGATCGATTGCAACGCATCGCCGCTGCGCTCCGGATTGCGCTCGAGTGAACGTTGGGCGCCTGCCGCCTGCACCGTCATGACCGAGACGTGATGGGCGACGACGTCGTGCAGCTCCCGGGCTATCCGGGAGCGCTCCTCGGCCAGGGCAGCGCGCACCTCGGTCTCCCGGGCGTGTTCCAACCGCTGAGCCCGGTCCTCCAGCGCCGACGTGTAGCGGCGGTTCTTCTGGACGGCGCGGCCGATCGCCCACAGCCCGACGTACCCGAACGCCGCAAAGGCGAGGTTCAACGTGGCGGCGCTGCGAGGGCCGAAGTCGCTGGCGTAGTGAATCACGTAGGCCGCCGTGACGGCGAGATGTGCGGCCACCACCGTGAGCCCGCGATCGACGCGCGCGTACGCCCCGGCGCTGTACACAGCGACGAGCATGGCCACGGTCAGCGATATCGAGGCATAGTCCCAGACTAGGTAGGCCGACGTGGCCGCGGCGATGAACAGCCCGGCCAGGGTCGGATGAGTGCGGCGGAACAGCAGCGGGGACACGGTCAGCACGGCCAGGGCGGCGCCGATCGCGTCCGGATCGCGGTAGTTGCTCGAGGTGTCCGCGTACAGATACATCGACAGGATGCCGAGGACGAGAAACACGGTGACGAGCGCACCGTCGAAGAGCACGGGGTGAACCCGTGGCCGACGCTCGGACGCCTCACTCATAGACATCAACCGTAAACTGACAGTCTGGGCCGCTGGTCATACTGGACGCCGAACTGCTCTCTCCGACCGGAGGATGACGCGGCCGGAGGATGACGCGGGACCTGGCGGGGACACGGCGGGACGTGGCGAGGACGCGGCGCCTTGCGGCCCCGTTGGCGGAACACGAGCGGCGGAGACGCTACAGGTCCGCCCCAGAGGTCCGCGGTGAGGGAGCCTCGGTCTCGTCTTCGGCCCCAGCGACAGCCGGTGCTTCCGGGACGGGCGGGGGAGTTCCGCCGTATACGGGGCAGAGTGCCTGATGAGCGCACCAGTCACACAACTTGCTGGGGTTCGGCCGCCAGTCTTTGCGTTCGGTGGCACGCTCGATGGCGGTCCACAGCGCACCGAGCTTGCGCTCGGTGGCACGCAGATCCGCCTCGTCCGGTTCGTATCGCAGGACCTCGCCGCTGCCGAGGTAGACCAGCTGGAGCAGCCGGGGCACGGTGCCGTGCAGCCGCCACAGCACCAGCGCATAGAACCGCATCTGGAACATCGCCCGCTGCTCGAACCCGGCCCGGGGTGCCTTACCCGTCTTGTAATCGACCACGCGCAGGTCACCGGTGCTCTGCGCCCGATCCACCCGGTCGATGTAGCCGCGCAGGCGCAGCCCCGACTCCAGTGTGGTCTCGACGTACAGTTCACGTTCGGCCGGCTCGAGCCGCTGCGGATCCTCGAGTGTGAAGTACCGCTGCACCAGCGTCTGGGCACTGGTCAGCCATTCCTGCAGGGCCGCGCCGTCGTCATCGCCGGTGAACAGAGCGGCGACGTCGGGCTCCTCGGCCAGCAGCCGCTCCCATTCCGGCCGTACGAGGCGCACGGCTTCATCCGAGGTGCGGCTGCTGGCAGGCAGGTCGAACAACCGCTCGAGCACCGAGTGCACCACGGTGCCGCGGGTGGCCTCCGGGCTGGGCGGCTCGGGCAATCGGTCGATGGTGCGGAAGCGGTACAGCAACGGGCATGTCATGAAGTCGGCTGCACGGGACGGCGACAGGCTCTTGACCGGAGAGGCCCCGCCCACGCCTGGCGCCTGCTCCTCCACCGTCTGATGCGCTACCGAAGTATCCATGTTCCCCAAAGCGTAGACGACCGCACCGACAGCCTGAGCTGCCCGCCGTAGGCTGAGGGCATGGGATTCGGTGGCCGGCGGAGCATTCGGCTGGGAAAAGTGGTCGGGGTACCTGTGTACGTCAGCCCGACATGGTTCATCGTCGCGGCCGTCATCACCGTCGGTTTCGAGCCGTTCGTCGCGCGCAGTTTCCCCGCGCTCGGCTGGCAGACCTACGCGATCACCTTCGCGTTCGCGGTTCTGCTCTACCTGTCCGTCTTTCTGCATGAGGTCAGCCACGCCGTCGCGTCGATCCGGCTCGGCATCCCCGTACGCGGGATCACCCTGCACTTCCTGGGCGGGCACACCGAGATCGAGCGTGAGTCGCCGACGCCCGGCCGGGATCTGCTGGTCTCGGCGGCCGGACCCCTGGTCTCGCTCGTCATCGGGTGTGCGGCGTATCTGGCGGCGATCCCGGTGCAGGCCGACGTCCCGGAGTATCTGCTGCTCGTGCTCGCCTCGGCGAACGTGATCGTGGGCGTGTTCAACATCCTTCCGGCGCTGCCGCTCGACGGCGGTCACATGCTCCGCGCCGTCGTGTGGAAGATCACCGGTGACGAGAACCGCGGCACCCTGGTGGCCGCGCGCGCCGGCCAGGTGCTCGCGGCCCTGGTGCTCGTGGTGCCGTTCGTCGTCGGCGGCGGGCGGCCGACCATGTTCGGCGTCCTGTGGGCCGCATTGGTGGCCATGCTGCTGTGGAACGGGGCCACCCAGGCGCTGCGGGTCGCCCGGATGCGCGCCAAACTGCCTCAGCTCGACACCACCAGGCTGGCCCGGCCCGCGG
>NZ_ML142871.1:89414-95844 GCF_004138495.1 Phytoactinopolyspora endophytica | reverse complement strand
CAGGCCGACCTGCCTGTCTCCGAGGCCCTGCGGCATGCCCACGAGGCCGGCGCGACGTCGATGATCCTCGTCGACTCGGCCGGGCGCCCGACGGGCGTGGTCAGCGAGGCGGCGCTCGCGGCCCTGCCGGAGGAGCGACGGCCGTGGGTACCGGTGGCCAGTACGGCGAAGTCACTGCAGGACGGGATGGTGCTCGGCCTCGGGGTCAGCGGCGAAGACCTGCTGCGGGCGATGCGCCGGCAGCCGACGTCGGAGTACCTCGTCGTCGATGAGGGCGGACGGGCTTACGGCGTGCTCGTCGCGTCCGACGTCGACTCCACACTGTCTCGCTCATGATCATCAACCGTTGACCACAGTCACATGTGGCTCACGGTTGATGATCATCGGTAGAAGATAGCCTTCCTGACATGTCCACCACCGAGACAGCGCGACGAACCGGACCGTTCGACGAAGGCGACCAGGTCCAGCTCACCGACCCCAAGGGACGGCATCACACGATCACCCTTCAAGCAGGCAAGGAGTTCCATACGCATAAGGGGTCGTTCCAGCACGACGCACTGATCGGGCAACCCGAAGGCATCGTCGTCACATCCACCGGCGGTACCGCTTACCTGGCGCTGAGGCCGCTGCTCAACGACTACGTCCTGTCCATGCGCCGCGGCGCGACCGTGATCTACCCGAAGGACTCCGCGCAGATCATCGCCATGGCCGACATCTTCCCCGGGGCCAGGGTGGTGGAGGCCGGCGCCGGATCGGGCGCGCTGGCCATGTCACTGCTGCGGGCGATCGGGCCGGACGGCGCCCTGCACTCGTACGAGCGACGTGAGGACTTCGCGGAGATCGCCACCCAGAACGTCGAGCAGTTCTTCGGGCATGTCCCGGCTACCTGGCGGCTGACCGTCGGGGACCTGGTGGAGCAGCTCGACGACGGCGAGGTCGACCGGGTCATCCTGGACATGCTCGCGCCGTGGGAATGCGTCGAGCCGCTGACGCGCGTGATCGTCCCGGGCGGCCTGCTGTGCTGCTATGTCGCGACGACGACCCAGTTGTCGAAGGTCGTCGAGACCATCCGGGAGCACGGCGGATTCACCGAGCCTTCCAGCTGGGAGACCATGCTGCGCACCTGGCACGTGGAGGGCCTGGCGGTCCGTCCCAGCCATCGGATGGTCGGCCACACCGGCTTTCTGGTGACGACACGCCGGCTCGCTCCCGGTGTGTCCGCGCCGTCACGCCGTCGCCGCCCAGCGCCCAGCGCCGAGGCGTGATCAAAAGGCGTGAACTTCTCGTCACGATCGATGGCGAAGCGGCGAGAACCGGGTAAGCGAATGTAGGGTCATGGAAAGAGCGACACCCGACGAGGAGGTGCGACCGTGGCAACTCAGGATGACGGCTTCGAGCACATGCGTCGAGGATCAGGGCGAGAGCCTTCTGAGCTCGCCGGCGAGGTGGCCTTTCTGGAGGCCAGGCTGGCGTCGGTCACCGCACAGAACGAACGGCTCGCGGCCACGTTGCGCGAGGCGCGCGACCAGATCGTGGCGTTGAAGGAGGAGATCGACAGGCTGGCTCAGCCACCATCCGGGTTCGGCACGTACCTTGCGCGTCACGAAGACGGCACGGTCGACGTCTTCACGGGCGGGCGTAAGCTGCGGGTCGCGGTGAGTCCTGATGTGGACGTCGATACGCTCCGCCCGGGGCAGGAGATCATGCTCAACGAGGCGCTCAACGTAGTGCGCGCCTTGGAGTATGAGCGCGTGGGTGAAGTCGTCATGCTCAAGGAGCTGCTCGCCGATGGCGAGCGGGCCCTGGTCATCGGCCACACCGATGAGGAACGCGTCGTCCGCATCGCATCGTCCTTGCAGGACACGGGGCTGCGGTCGGGTGACTCAGTGCTGCTGGAGCCACGCGCCGGGTTCATCTACGAACGCATCCCGAAGAGCGAGGTCGAGGAGCTGATCCTCGAAGAGGTTCCGGACATCGACTACCACGACATCGGCGGGCTGGGCGGCCAGATCGACCAGATCCGGGATGCTGTGGAGCTGCCATACCTGCATGCCGACCTGTTCCGAGAGCATCAGCTGCGGCCCCCGAAGGGTGTCCTGCTCTATGGGCCGCCAGGCTGCGGGAAGACGCTGATCGCCAAGGCGGTCGCGAACTCACTGGCCAAGGAAGTCGCGCGGAAGCTCGGCAAGTCCGAGGGGAAGTCCTACTTCCTGAACATCAAGGGCCCGGAGCTGCTGAACAAGTACGTCGGTGAGACCGAGCGGCACATCCGCCTGGTCTTCCAGCGGGCACGCGAGAAGGCCAGCGAGGGCACCCCGGTCATCGTCTTCTTCGACGAGATGGACTCCCTGTTCCGTACCCGTGGCTCGGGTGTGTCGTCGGATGTGGAGAACACGATCGTCCCGCAGCTGCTGTCCGAGATCGACGGCGTGGAGAGCCTGCAGAACGTGATCGTCATCGGCGCCTCCAACCGGGAGGACATGATCGATCCGGCTATCCTGCGCCCAGGACGCCTCGACGTGAAGATCAAGATCGAGCGGCCTGACGCCGAATCTGCCAAGGATATCTTCAGCAAGTACCTCACGACCGACCTTCCGCTGCATGCGGACGACCTCACCGAGCATGGTGAGGATGCCGCCGCGACGGTCGATGCGATGATCCAGCGGTCGGTGGAGCGGATGTACTCCGAGACCGAGGAGAACCGCTTCCTGGAGGTCACGTATGCGAACGGGGACAAGGAGGTCCTGTTCTTCAAGGACTTCAACTCCGGTGCGATGATCCAGAACATCGTCGACCGGGCGAAGAAGATGGCGATCAAGGACGCACTCGACATGGGCGTCAAGGGCCTGCGGGTCCAGCACCTGCTGAACGCCTGCTTCGACGAGTTCAAGGAGAACGAGGACCTGCCGAACACCACGAACCCGGATGACTGGGCGCGGATCTCCGGCAAGAAGGGCGAGCGGATCGTCTTCATCCGGACCCTGATCTCGGGCAAGACCGGGGGAGAGGCCGGGAGGTCCATCGACACGGTCGCGAACACCGGCCAGTACTTGTAGAACATCGAAGCCGTCAGAAAAGGTGCCGGAGCGTTCCTCCGGCACCTTTTCTGTGGTCGCGTTGGTTGTGGGAAGGTCGAGGAGCGGAGAGTAACGGGGAGTCAGCCTTTGAGGGCGCCTTGGAGGAGGCCGGCGATGAAGCTGCGCTGGAAGGCCAGGTAGAGCAGCATGATCGGCAGGATCACGATCACCGTGCCGGCGGACAGCACCGGGATGTTCGTGGTGTGCTGTCCGACGAAGTAGCCGAGCCCGGCCGGGGCGGTGCGCCGGTCCGGATCCTGAATCAAGATCAGGACCAGCAGGAACTGGTTCCATGACCACATGAACACCAGGACCGCGAGAGTCATCAGCGAAGGCCGGGCGAGCGGCAGCAGGATCTGGCGGAGAATCATGCCCGGCGACGCGCCGTCGACGCGAGCCGCCTCCATCAGCTCGGGCGGCGTCGCCCGGAAATGTGTGCGCATCCAGAACACGCTGAACGGCATGAACAGCGCGATCTCCACCAGGATGACCGCCCAGTAGGTGTTCAACAGGCCCACCGAGTCCAGGTTGAAATACAGCGGTACGACGATCAGCTCCACCGGGATGGTCAACCCGGCCACGAAGAACATGAACACCGCGTTGCCCCCGGGCAGGCGCATGGTTCCCAGCGCGTAGCCGGCCAGCGTGGAGAGCAGCAAGGTGGCGGGGACCACGCCCAGGCAGATGATGAAGCTGTTCTGGATCAGTCCGGAGAACCCGGCGACCGTCCATGCCTCCCGGTAGTTGTCGAGGCTCCACTGATCCGGCCAGGACAGTCCGGTCACCGTGCTCCCGGACGGCTGCATCGAGGCGAAAAAGATGCTAAGGAACGGCACGACGATACCGACGGCAAGCAACGTCAGGATCACGTAGCCGGACCACCGTTCGGTCCGCTGTAGGTTCATGGGTCCGTCCTGGTCAGGCGGTTGATCGCGAACACGATGGTGAGGATCAGGCAGGACAGGACCACGGCGATCGCCGCCGCCAGGCCCACCTTGCCTTCGGAGAAGGCCAGCCGGTAGACCAGCAGACCGGGCACCGTCGTCTGCGAGCCCGGACCTCCACTGGTGGTCACGTAGACGATGTCGAAGCTGGCCAGGGCGGCGACGGTGGTCACCGTCATGGCGACGGCGATCTCGCCGCGCAGCGCCGGGAGGGTGACCGTCACGAACTCGCGCACGGCACCGGCCCCATCGAGGCGCACCGCCTCGTACAGACTGGTGTCGACCTTCTGTACACCGCTCAGGAAGAGCATCATGCACAGACCGCTCATCGCCCAGGTGCCCACCAGGCCGACGGCGGGTAGGGCGAAGTCGAAGTCGCCCAGCCACGCGCGGGTGAACCCGTCCAGCCCGACGCCTCGGAGCAGCTGATTGACCACACCGTCGTCGCCGTACATCCACCGCCAGGTGATCCCGACGGCGACGAGCGGGACGATTTGCGGCAGGAAGAACAACACTCGGTAGAAGGTCATGCCGCGTCGCCGGTGCCGGGAGAGCAGCCCGACCATCAGCAGGCCGATCAGGATCGGTATCCAGGAGAAGAAGGCGACGAGGAGGAGGGCATGGCCGACGGCGTTGCGGTAGTCGGGATTGGAGAAGACCTCCCCGTAGTTCTCCAGCCCCACCCACGTCGCCAAGGTCACCCCGTCCCAGTCGAACAGGGAGAGGTAAGCGGTGTGGAACGCCGGCAGGATGGCGAAGGTGACGTAGAAGACCAGCGCCGGCAGGACCCAGAGGTAACCCTTGTACCGTCTGAGCCCGCCCCGGCCGCCCGCGCGCTGCGGTGTACGGGCAGACGGGACCGGAGCCTCGTCTTTCAGGCGGGTGAGAGCGGACAAGGCCGGCTACTCTTCGTGGTGCTCGTCGCGGATGCCCTGGAGTTCGTCCAGGAACGCCTGCGGCTCCATCCGGCCGGCGATCAGCGACTGGATGCCGGAGGACAGCGCGTCGTACGTCGCCGGCGCGGAGAAGTCGGGGAAGACGTTGAGCCCGTCGGCCTCCACCACCCTCGCGAACTCCGAGTTCAGGTCGCCCAGCACACCCTCTGCCTCCGGCGCCGCGTCGACGTTCGGGGGCAGGAACCCACCGTGGGCCTCGATCTCGGCCGCCTCCGGGGACGCGAGGAAGTCGAGGAACGCGGCCGCGGCCTCCGGATGCTCGGTCTGGGATGAGATCGCGTATGAGACGCTGAAGCCGGAACCGACCGCCGGCGCGTCCTGCTCGAGACCGGGCAGCAGGAAGAATCCCGCGTTGTCGCCCATCTCGTCGGCGACCTGAGCCGCGGCCCAGTTTCCGTTCATCAGGAACACGCTCCTGCCGTCGACGAACTGCGCGGTCGACGCCTCCTGGTCCGTGCCGTTGGCCGAGTCGTTGAAGTTGCCCTGGTCGGCCCACTCGGTGAACTTCTCCGTGGCCGCGAGCGCTTCGTCGGTGGAGATGCTTCCGCCCGCCTCACCGGTGACCCATGCCCGGTAGTCCTCGACCGGCATCATCGAGTTGAGCAGGGCAGCCCACATGTGGGCGCCGCCGGAGTCGAGCGCGCCTATGCTCAGCGGCGTGTGACCGGCCTCGCTGGCCGCCTCGAGCGCCTGCTCGAACTCGTCGAGCGTCGCCGGTGGTATCTCGATGCCGGCCTCGTCGGCCAGCTCCTTGTTGTAGAAAACGCCGGTCAGAGACATGCCGGCAGGCACTGCTCGCAGACTCCCGCTGCCGTAGACCTTGCCGGTCTCGTCGGCGGTGAGCTGCTCCAGGCCGACCGAGGGGAACGACTCCTGCCATCCATAGGCCTCGCTGTACGGGTCGAGGTTGAGCAGGTGGCCGCTGGGGATCAGATCGGACATGGCACCGACGTTGAACTGGGCGATGTCCGGTGCGCTGTCGGAGGTCATGTTCAGCCGGATGCTGGCGACGTAGTCGGTGAACTCGGTGAACTGCGGCTCTATGGTGACCTGCGGGTACTCTTCCTCGAACGCGGCGATCAGCTCGTCGACCATCTCCGGCCCGTCGACGAAAGCCAGCCTCAACGTGGCGTCCTCGTCCGGGACCTCGGTCGAGACGGATTCCGCCCCGTCGGAGGAGTCCGAGTCATCCGAGCCGGCGTCTTCACTCCCCGGCGTGCAGGCCGCTAAGACGGCCGTGGCTGCTGCGGCAGCGAGCGCCGCCCTGATCAATCGTGTCTTCGCCATCGTGGTCCACTCCTCAGATGTGGTCGGCATGCGTAGGGTCGTCGCGGGAGTCGGTAGCGCCGACAGAGACGACCGTGCCCGTGGTGCGAGCCCGCTCGGCGGCCCACACGAGCTCGTGGGAGGCGTAACTGTCCTCTGGCGAGGCGAGCGTCGGCGACTCGCCGCC
>NZ_ML142871.1:77818-89357 GCF_004138495.1 Phytoactinopolyspora endophytica | reverse complement strand
CGTGTGTCCGTGCTGCGTCCGGAAGTCCACGACGTCGATCTTCTTCCCGTCGCCCTCGAGATAGCCGTGGGTGCCGAAGATCCTGGTCTGGCGGAACATCTCCGGAGTGAACGCCGTCATCGTGAACGACGCCGTCACGCCGCCGTCGTACTCGATAGAGACCACCTGGTGGTCGACGACGTCGTTGTCACAGTTGTAGACGCAGCGCCCATACGGTCCGGACCGCAGAGCCTCGATGACGCCTTCCGGCGTTCGTGCGTCGGTGACGGTGGACAGCGGCCAGTTCTCCCGCTTGGGGTCGCCGAGGCAGGAGAGGTACAGCCGGGGTGCGGAGTAGGGGCAGGTGGGCTCGACCGGGCAGTCCAGACAGTTGTCCGCGGCATCCGTCGGTCGCTGCTCGGGGCGGAAGTGATGCAGGCTGCCGAACGACGACACACGGGCCGGCCGGCGTCCGATGATGTAGTTCAGCCAGTCCATGTCGTGGACGGACTTGGCCAGCAGCATGGGCGACGAGTCGGCTTCGCGGCGCCAGTTGCCGCGGACGTACGAGTGCGCCTGGTGCCACCAGCCCACGGGTTCCAGATGCTCGACGGTGACCACTTCGCCGATCTGGCCGCTGTCGATGATCTGGCGAAGCGCCTGCGTGTACGGCATATACCGCAAGACATGGCAGACGGCGAGGCGCACGCCCGATTCTTGGACGGCGGCGAGTATCCTCCGGGCGCCGTCCGGGCTGGTCGCCATCGGTTTCTCCAGGAGGATGTGGTAGCCGGCGCGGGCGAGTGCCACCGTCGGCTCGACATGCATCGTGTCCTGGGTGGCGACGACGGCGGCGTCGGCGAGACGAGGCGCCGCGGCGAGTTGTTCCCAGCCGTCGAACACGCCGGTATCCGGCACTCCGATCTCGTCGGCCAGCGACTTCTGCCGCGCCGGGTCCGGGTCGGCCACGGCGACCACCCGGGCGCGGCCTCCGGACGTCGCCCACCGGGCATAGGCACGGCCCCGGTTGCCCGCTCCGACGACCGCGATGGTGATGGGCCGCTGCGCGGCTCTGGTGGCGTAGCTCATTGTGGAGATATTTTTGAGAGTATCTAAAATATTTGTCAAGCCCTGACCGCCTCGGGCCGCCCATGGCATCATCCGAGGGGCACGCGCGGTTGCGCTTGTGGGCCATGACGAGAAGGAGGCTCGGTGGACGACGACCACACCACGCGCGGCGCGGATCCCGCATACATGCGGCAGATCAATGCGACCAACACGCTGCGCAGGCTCTATCGCGCCGGACCCATGACGCTGACCCAGATCGTCGACGCCACCGGACTTGCGAGGAAGACCGCGGAAGCCGCCATTGAGCAGCTCACCGCGAAGAACCTGGTGGTCGAGGTCGCAAGGGACGAAGCCGTCCGGCCCGTGGGCCGCCCGGCCAGGACGTTCCGATTCTGCCCGGAAGCGGGGTACGTGCTCGGCGTCCAGGTCGGCGGGCATCGGGTATCGGCGGTCCTCGCCGACCTGCACGGAACCACCCAGGCGAAATGCGACGTGCCGGTCAATCGGGCCGCCGGCCGTTCGGACCGGCTCAGCGCCATCGGGGCCGCTGCCAAGGAGTGCGCGGCCCAGTCCGGCGTCGATCTCGGACAGGTGTGGGCGACGACCGTCGGGACTCCGGGGCTGGTCGAGGACGGGAACCGCGTCACGCTCTGCCACGTCTTGCCGGAGTGGTCGGACTTCTCACTGGCCGACCAGCTCTCAGAGCGGATACCGACACCGATCACGGTGGAGAACGACACCAACCTCTCGGCGGTGGCGGAGCACTGGCGCGGCGCCGCGACCGACGTCGGGAATGTGGTCTGGGTGCTGACCGGGCGGCGGTACAGCGCGGCCATCCTGATCGACGGGTCGCTGTACCGAGGCGCCGACGGCGCGGCCGGAGAGATCGGATGGCTGCCGGAGCTGGGCTGGTCCAAAGCCAGTGAGCAGACCCTGAGTTTCGCCGGGGCCGGAGGGACGCCGGCCGGTGACTCCGCGGCAAGCATGCTGTCTCGCGCGGTGGCCGGGGACGACGACGCTCGCCGCGAGATGGACGCGTTCGCGGCCTCCATGGCGCCCGGGCTGACTGCGCTGGTGCTGGCGCTCAACCCACGATGCCTGGTGATCGGAGGCGGTATCGCGGCCGCTGGAGACACGCTGGTACGTCTGCTGGCCGACCACATGCGGCCCTTCTGCCTCCGCCTTCCGGAGCTGCGGATGTCGAGCTTGGGCGACGAGTCGGTCGCACTCGGGGCGGTCCGTCTGGGGCTGGACCACGTCGAGGACCGGCTGTTCTCGCTGAGCCGCTAGGGTGATCGTCATGGGAGATGGGCAAGAGCGAGTCATCGGATGGGGCGTCGTCGCGACCGGCAACATCGCACACAGCGTCACCGGTGATCTCACGCTGCTGGAGAATGCCAGGCTGGCCGCCGTGAGCTCGCGGGACAAGGAGCGAGCGCGCTCTTTCGCGGACGAGTTCGGCATGCAGAACGCTTATGACTCAGTCGAAGCGCTGGTGAAGGACGACGCCGTCGACGTGGTCTACGTCGCGTCGCCGCACCCGCAGCACGCCTACGCGGTCCGGTTGGCGCTGGACGCCGGTAAGGCCGTGCTGTGCGAGAAGGCCTTCACCCATTCCTTGAAGGAGACCGAGACTCTGGTGGCGCACGCGCGTGAGAGCGGCGTGTTCTGCATGGAAGCGATGTGGACCCGGTTCAACCCGCTGATCATCCGGGCCCGCCGGATGGTGGCGCAGGGCGTCCTCGGAGAGGTGCGCTCGGTCACGGCCGAGCTCGGATTCGCCGCACCGGTGGACCCGGTGCACCGGCTGTGGAACCCCGCTCTGGGCGGTGGCGCTCTGCTGGATGTCGGGATCTACCCGGTATCATTCGCGCAGATGCTGCTCGGTATGCCGTCGCAGGTCGGGGCCGTGGGTACACTCACCGAGCTCGGAGTCGACGCGGAAGCCGGCCTGATGCTGAGCTGGCCAGGCGGGCAACGGGCACATCTGGAGGCCACACTGACCGCTCCGATCGCGGGCGGCGCCAGCATCGTCGGCACGCTCGGCCGGATCGAGTTCTCGCCGCGTTTCCACCACCCCGTGCGCATGGTGCACGTCGACGCGCCGGAGCGGGGTGTGGAGCGTGTGGAAGTGTTCGAGGACACGCCGGAGGGTCGCGGTTACGTGCCGATGCTGCGGGCCGTGGCTCAGGCGGTCCGGGAAGGGCGCACGCAGTGCCCGGAGATGCCGCTGTCGGACACGGTCGACGCGATGCGAGTGCTCGACGACGCGTTGAACCAGCTGGGCGTCGAGTACCCGGAGCCAGCGCCGCCGGGCCGTTGAACCGGAGATTCCAGTACCTCCCGTCTGGTCACGTGTGTGTCTCGAGAGCCGTGCGTGGGTATCTGTGGTGACCGTGATTATGGAACTCTCACGTAGGCTCGTTGCATGAGCGCACGTCGCATCATGGGGATCGAGACGGAGTACGGCATCTCTGTTCCCAGTAACCCTTCCGCCAACTCCATGCTGACCTCGTCGCAGGTGGTGAACGCCTATGCGGGCCAGCGAGCTCGGGCCCGGCGGGCGCGCTGGGACTTCGAGGAGGAGAACCCGCTGCGGGACGCCCGGGGCTTCGAACTGTCCCGTACCGGAGCCGATCCCAGTCAGCTCACCGACGAGGAGATCGGCCTCGCCAATGTCATCCTGACGAACGGTGCGCGGCTGTACGTCGACCACGCGCATCCGGAGTACTCCTCGCCCGAAGTGACCAATCCTCTGGACGCGGTGATCTGGGACAAGGCGGGCGAGCAGGTGATGGCCGAGGCCGCCCGGTTCGCTTCCGGCGTGCCGGGGACCGCGCCCATCCAGCTCTACAAGAACAACGTCGACAATAAGGGCGCCTCCTACGGTTGTCACGAGAACTATCTGATGAGCCGCGCGACGCCGTTCGCGGACATCGTGCGCTACCTCGTTCCGTTCTTCGTCTCCCGCCCCGTGGTGTGCGGAGCGGGCCGGGTGGGAATCGGACAGGACGGCGGCAGGGACGGCTTCCAGCTCTCCCAGCGTGCGGACTACTTCGAGGTCGAAGTCGGCCTGGAGACCACGCTGAAGCGCCCGATCATCAACACCCGGGACGAGCCGCACGCGGACCCGGAGAAGCACCGGCGTCTGCACGTGATCGTCGGCGACGCCAACCTCTCCGAGATCTCCACCTATGTGAAGCTGGGCAGCACGTCGCTGGTCCTGGCGATGATCGAGGAAGGCTTCCTGGGCTGGGACCTCTCGATCGAGCGGCCAGTGGGCGCGATGCACGACGTCTCGCACGACCCGAGCCTGAAGTACCAGGTCGAGCTGACCGACGGCCGGCGGCTGACAGCAGTCCAGCTCCAGGCGGAGTATGCCGAGCAGGCACGCAAGTTCGTCGAGGACCGGTACGGCACCGATGTGGACCCGATCACGGCGGACGTCCTCGATCGGTGGGAGACGATCGTCACCATGCTCGGCAACGATCCGATGGCCCTGTCCGATCAGCTGGACTGGGTTGCCAAGCTCGCGCTCCTCGAGTCCTACCGGGAACGCGACGGCCTGGAATGGTCGAGCCCGAAGCTGCATCTGGTCGACCTTCAGTACTCAGACGTCCGGCACGAGCGCGGACTCTATTACCGTCTGGTGGACAGATCGCGCATGCAGCGCCTCACCACCGACTCTCAAATCCGGCACGCGGTCGATCTTCCGCCGGAAGACACCCGGGCGTACTTCCGCGGTCGTTGCTTAGACAAATATGCGGACACGATCGCGGCGGCGTCCTGGGACTCCGTCATCTTCGACCTGCCAGGACGTGACGCGCTGCAGAGGGTACCGACACTCGATCCCGTGCGCGGCACCAGATCCCACGTGGGATCGTTGCTGGACCGGTGCGACACCGCCGCCGACCTGGTCGCGGAGTTGACCGCCCGCTAGGAGCGTCGTCTGCCGGGCCGAGCGGTTCGCTGACGGCGGAAGAAGAAGTACGTGTCATGATCGGTACCCACGGGCCTAAGCCGGTGTTCTGTGGATAGGGTCTAGGTAAGCGACGAATCGGAGGTTGACGATGGCGCGTGACACCGCTGGCGGGCAGCAGCGCAAGCAGCCACGCCGTAACGAGGACGTCGAGACCGAAGAGGCTCAGGCGGCGGAGGCCACCGAAGAGGCCAAGGACCGCCAGGAGAAACTGGCGGATGATGTCGACGACATGCTCGACGAGATCGATGAGGTGCTGGAAGAGAACGCCGAGGACTTCGTCAGATCGTTCGTGCAGAAGGGTGGAGAGTAAGTGGATCTCGCCGGTTTGGGCCGCCTTCCGGCGGCGTTCATGACAGCCGGGACATCGTCGTTCAGCGACTTCTTGGGTCAATACGCCCCGGAGATGCTGCCGGGGCGGCGCCTTGCAGGCAGCACACAGTACGCGGATCATTCCGGCCTGGCCCCGCACGGAACCACGATCGTGGCCGTGACCTTCCCGGGCGGCGTCGTGATGGCCGGAGACCGACGGGCCACCGCGGGCAACCTGATCTCTCAGCGGGACGCGGAGAAAGTGTTCCAAGCCGACGAGTACTCGGCGGTGGGCATCGCGGGCACCATGGGGATCGCCTTGGAGCTCGTCAGACTCTTTCAGCTGGAGCTCGAGCACTACGAGAAGATCGAGGGAACGGTTCTCTCCCTCGAGGGAAAGGCCAACCGGCTGGCGCACATGATCCGCGCCAACCTGGGCCTTGCCATGCAAGGGCTGGTCGCCGTGCCGCTGTTCGCGGGCTTCGACGCCGGCAACGAGCGAGGACAGATCTACTCCTACGACCCCACCGGGGCGCGGTCCGAGGAGCACGAGTTCTACTCCGTAGGGTCCGGTTCGGTGTTCGCTCGGGGCGCATTGAAGAAACTCTTCCGTGACGACTTCAGCGCGGAGGATGCCGTGGTCGCCTGTATCCAGGCGCTCTACGACGCTGCGGAAGATGACTCGGCCACCGGCGGACCAGACATGTACCGCAGGATCTTCCCGATTATCACGGTTGTGGACGAGAACGGGTTCGACCGTTACTCGGATGACACCGTCTCACCCCTGGTCGATCGGGTCGTGTCGGCGCGGAGCGGCCGGCCCGACGGTCCCCAGGCTCCGTTGAGCTGACGGCCCTGGGCCGTACGCACTTGACCTGACAACCCCCGGCTCGGAGAGGATCACCACCGGTGTCGATGCAGTTCGGATACGTTTCGCCCGAACAGATCATGAAGGACCGGGCGGATTACGCCCGCAAAGGGATCTCCCGGTCACGCTCGGTCGTCGTGCTGCAGTACGAAGGGGGGATTCTCTTCGTCGCGGAGAATCCGTCGCCGTCGCTGCACAAGATCAGCGAGATCTACGATCGGATCGCATTCGCGGCCGTAGGCAAGTACAACGAGTTCGAGGTCCTCCGCCAGGCCGGTGTCCGCCTGGCCGACCTGCGTGGGTACTCGTTCGACCGGGTCGACGTGTCGGGCCGGGCGTTGGCCAATGTCTACGCACAGACGCTGGGCACCATCTTCACTCAAGACCCCAAGGCATACGAAGTGGAACTGGTGGTCGCCGAGCTCGGCGCGGACGAGAGCAGCGACGAGATCTACCGCATCGTGTATGACGGCTCAGTGTTCTCCCAGGACGGGTTCAGCGTCATGGGCGGGCCGTCCGACCAGGTCTCCACGCATGTACGGGAGAACTTCCAGCGCTCTGCCTCCCTGGAGGACTCGCTGCGGCTCGCCGTCGACGCGCTGGGCCGCGACGAAGGGGGAGAAGTACGTCAGATCGCCACCACCCAGCTGGAGGTGGCCATACTCGACCGCAGCCGTCCCCGCCGCACGTTCCGGAGAATCCGCGGGGCTCAGCTGGAGTCGCTGCTGAGCCGGCCGGCAGAAGACACGGCCGAGGACGACACAGCGGATCGAGACACAACGGAAACCCCGCCGGACGAGACTGAGGACTAGAGTCGGTCTATGGATCGCCGCATCTTCGGGCTTGAGAACGAGTATGGCGTCACGTGCACATTCCGCGGACAACGTCGGCTCTCGCCCGATGAGGTTGCGCGATACCTCTTCCGACGGGTCGTCACCTGGGGACGCAGTAGCAACGTCTTCCTGTCCAACGGGGCCCGGCTCTATCTCGACGTGGGCAGCCATCCCGAGTACGCGACCCCGGAGTGCGACTCCATCACCGACCTCGTCGCCCATGACAAGGCGGGGGAGCGGGTGCTCGAAGGCTTGCTCGTCGACGCTGAGCGACGGCTCGCCGAGGAAGGCATCGTAGGCGACGTCTATCTTTTCAAGAACAACACGGACTCGGCGGGTAACTCGTATGGATGTCACGAGAACTACCTGGTCGGCCGACACGGTGAGTTCTCCCGGCTGGCTGATGTCCTGATCCCGTTCTTGGTCACGCGCCAGATTATCTGCGGTGCGGGCAAGGTGCTGCAGACGCCGCGCGGAGCGATGTTCGCGGTGAGCCAGCGGGCTGAGCACATCTGGGAAGGCGTCTCCAGCGCCACGACCCGCAGCCGCCCGATCATCAACACCCGCGACGAGCCGCACGCCGACGCGGAACGCTATCGGCGCCTGCACGTCATCGTCGGTGACTCCAACATGAACGAGTGCACGACACTGCTGAAGATCGGCGCCACCGACCTGGTGTTGCGCATGATCGAGGCCGGAGTCGGGCTGCGCGATCTTGGCCTGGAGAATCCCATCCGGGCCATCCGTGAGATCAGCCACGACATCACGGGCCGTCGCAAGGTGCGGCTGGCCGGCGGACGTGAGGCGTCGGCCCTGGAGATCCAGGAAGAGTACTTCACGAAGGCGCGTAACTTCGTCGAGCGGAGGGAGATCGACACGCCGGTCGTGCGCCGTGTCCTGGAGCTCTGGGAGCGCACCCTGAAAGCCGTCGACACAGGCGACCTGGGGCTGATCGAGCGGGACATCGACTGGGTCACCAAGTACCAGATGATCGAGCGTTACCGGGCGAAGCACGGGATCACGCTCTCCCATCCACGCGTCGCCCAGCTCGACCTCGCCTACCACGACATACACCGCAGGCGAGGGTTGTATTACATGATGGAGCGGCGAGGGTCGGTCTCCCGAGTCTCCCGCGACGTCGAGATATTCGAAGCCAAGTCGGTGCCGCCACAGACCACGCGGGCCAAGCTCCGCGGCGAGTTCATCAAGCGAGCACAGGAGCGCCGCCGGGACTTCACCGTGGACTGGGTCCATCTCAAGCTCAACGACCAGGCGCAGCGGACGGTGCTGTGCAAGGATCCGTTCCGTTCGAGCGATGAACGCGTGGCTCGGCTCATCGACAGCATGTAACGTTATGGCGGCACTTGCTGAATCCTCCCTGACGTGCTGCGAAGTTCCTTAGTGAGTTCTCAGTGTCTGGGTCTAGGGTGGGTGCCTCGTGCCCTTCACACACTAAGGTTTGAGAAATTGTCCACTGTGCGCACTACACGTCTGTTAATCGCACCGCTGGTCGCGGCGGGCCTTATCCTGGCCGCGTGCGGCGACGACGAAGATTCGACGTCCAGCTCCGACGTCGAAGTCTCCGGGGAGTTCGGGGAGACCCCGACAGTCGAGGTACCCGGCGGCGAGCCGCCGGAGGAGCTCGAGGTCGACGTACTCTCCGAGGGCGACGACGGCCGCGAGGTCGGCGAGACTGACTTCGTCGTGGCCGACTACCACGGTCAGACCTGGGAACCCCGTGCACCGGAGGAGACCGAGCAGTCCGAGGAGCAGCCCGGGGAAGAGCCTGCGGAGACAGAAAGCTCAGATGACGGTGCCGAAGAGGGCGGGACCGAAGACTCTGAGACTGAAGACTCCGAGGAAGAGTCGGACGAGGGTGGCGAAGAGGCCCCGTACGTGTTCGACAGCTCGTTCGAGCGCGGTCAGGTCGCTGCGTTCTCGCTCGACGCGGTCATCCCGGGCTGGAAGGACGGGCTCGCCGGTCAGCAGGTCGGGTCCCGGGTCCTGCTGACGATACCGGCGGACCAGGCCTACGGTGGTCAGGAAGGCCACGACCTCGAAGAAGACACGCTGCTGTTCGTCGTCGACATCGTCGACTCGATCGATCCCGAGGCCAGCGCCACCGGAGAACCGGTGGAGGACCTCCCGGAGGACATGCCGGTCGTCGAGGGCAGCGAGAGCGGCGAGCCGACTGTGGACTTCAGCAATGCTCCCGAAGAGCCCGAGGAGTCGGACACGACGGTGCTCGCCCGCGGCGAGGGCGAAGAGATCGGCGAGGGCGCCATGATCGCAGCCCAGATGCTGGAGGCGCCGTACCCGGATGGCGAAGGAGCCCAGGGCACGTGGGGCACCGGAACCGGGCCGGGGCAGCTGATTCCGATCGAGGGCTTCCAAACCCTGCCGGGATGGGAAGACGTCGCGGACGGCCTGACCGTCGGCTCGCGGCTGGTCACCCGGCTGACCTCTGAGGACGCCTCCGAAGGCGCCGAGGAAGGTCAGGACATCCCAGCGATCGCACTGGTCATCGATATCGTCGGAAGCTACTAGGATCCCTGTCACATGACACTTGAACGACCAGAGGTCGATTTTCCCGTAGGCGGCGTCCCCGAGCAGCTCGAGGTCACCGATATCTGGTCCGGCGATGGCCCGGAGGCCATCGCCGGGGCCAACGTCAAGGTGCACTACGTCGGTGTCGAGTTCGAGACCGGCGAAGAGTTCGACGCATCCTGGAACCGCGGTACGCCGATCGAATTCCCGTTGACCGGGCTGATCAAAGGCTGGCAAGACGGAATTCCCGGGATGCGAGAGGGTGGACGACGCAAGCTCGTCATCCCTCCGCACCTGGCCTACGGGCCCGCGGGCTCCGGTCACCGGCTTGCGGGGAAGACGCTGATCTTCATCATCGACCTGCTCGCCGTCGCCCGATAGGGCAGGCCAGCCCTTTCGGACGACGACGTTGACTGGTTGACGTCAACTGGTTTCAGCTGTGCGCCTTCAGCTGTCGTGGTGGAGGAGCGCCTCGGCGTGCCGTCCGGCAGCTGCGGCGGCGAGGAAGTAGGCGTGGTCCTCGTCGAGACCCCGGCCCATGGTGGAGAGCCGGACCGGTGTCTCACGTAACGCATGGTCGAGGCCGGTCACCGGGACGGCGACGACGTTGTGGCGGCCGCGTAGCCTATTGGCCTGGTCGGTGACCTTCTGGCCGAATTCGCCGGTCAGCTCCGGGACGACGACGTCGGCAGAGGTCAGGGCGACTCGTCCGTACGCCGTGAGGCTGTGGTGGGATACGCCGTGATGGCGCGGCCGCGCGTCGGCCTCGCTGACTCGCAGAGACGCGACCGGCCTGCCGCCGAGGATGACCGTGGCATTGACCGCTTCTCCGCAGGCGACACCCGAGAAGCCCCATTTGGTGCCGGTACCGAGGTTGCCGGGCCCTTGGGCGACGACCGCGACGTCTGCCTTGATGACGTGGCGGGCCACGAGCAGTCCGGTGTGCAGTGTGACGGCCTCGTGGTCACCACCGAAGGCCTGACCGACCGTAACGGTGCCGGCGAGCCAGCCGGCCTCGCGCAGGCCTGACACGGTCCGGCTGAGCCACATCGGCAAGGCGCCGCCGTCCGTCATGACGTAGGCGACACGTGGGGTAGCCGAGCCAGTGCGGATCCCGGCGACAATGGCCGGGAGCGCGGAGTGCAGGTCGGCGGTGACCACGGGCATGCCCTCGAGGTCGTCCGCCTCGCGCAGGGTCTCGTGCCATGGCGAGTCCTGCTCGTCGGCCCCGAGTACCGTCGCCTGCAGGGGTGTGTAGCGCGCCTTGACGAGATGTCCAGGGCCTGGCGGTGGATCGGCGGGCAGGCGGTCGGGCAGAGCGACGACGTGGGCGAAGCCACCAGTGCCGAGCCCGAGGTCGAGCGCCGTGGTGTTCAGCAGTACGCGGTCGCCCGGTTGGGGCTCACCGACCATATGGGTAAAGGCGAGCGCGCGAACCACACCGGATGGTTCCGTGCGCTCCGCGCTGTTGCTGCCGTCGCCGTTGCTGTTGTCATTGTTGCCGTCGCCGTTGCTGTCGTTATCGTCAAGGGCGTCCGCGTCGACCGTGATCTCGACCGCACCCGGCCAAGACTTCCCGACTGCGCGCACCACGCCGCCTCGCCACCGAATCACTCCGAAAGACTAGCCAAGAGGTAGTCTCGCGATGAAGCCGGTGCACGGGGAGCACGTCTGGTCACCCGAGGGGGTACCCACGTCCCGTGGGAGGAGGAAGCGGTGTCGCAGCAGGCCAAGAGCGAACGGCTGATGAATCTGGTCATCTGCCTCTTGGTGGCGCGGGGCTACGTGCCGAAGAGCAGGATCCGGCGCGTGGTCGGCGGGTACGGCGGCCAGAGCGACGAGGCGTTCGACCGCATGTTCGAGCGCGACAAAGATGAGCTGCGCGAAGTAGGCATCCCGATCGAGACCGGATCGAACGATCCGTTCGGGGACGAAGAGCCCGGCTACCGCATT
>NZ_ML142871.1:73109-77755 GCF_004138495.1 Phytoactinopolyspora endophytica | reverse complement strand
CAAGAGTTCGAGCTGCCCGAGATCCGCCTCGAACCCGACGAGGCGGCCGTCGTCGGACTGGCCGCCAGAGTGTGGCAGCACTCCGGCCTCGCGGCCGCGACCAGTAACGCCGTGCTGAAGCTGCAGGCGGTAGGGGTGGACGCGGATCGAAGGGCGTTGGGCGCGGTGGAGCCGAGAGTGGGCGGCGAAGAACCCGCCTTCTGGCCCCTGTGGGAGGCGGTGCGGGACCGGCAGCCGGTTCGGTTCCCTCACCGCAAGGCTTCCAGCTCGACGCCGATGCTCCGGCATGTGCAGCCATGGAGCGTGCTCTCCTGGCACGGACGTTGGTATGTGCTCGGCTACGACACGGACCGCACGGACGCTCGGATGTTCCGCCTTTCGCGGATCGTGGGAGACGTCGAAGCGGACGGCAAACCAGGCAGCTATGACGTCCCTCCGCCCGAGGAGGTGCGTGCGGCGGCGGCGACGTTGGGTCCGTCGGAGCCACGCGACCTTCCGACGGCGAAGGTCAGGGTCCGCGAGGGGAGCGGGCACATCCTGCGGAGCCAGGCGGTCGACGTGCGCCCCGACGAGGAGCCGGGATGGGAGATCGCCACCGTTCGGTACTCCTCGATGACGCGGCTGGCCGAGGAGATCGCCACGCATGGCGTGGACGCCGTCGCACTGGAGCCGGAGGACCTGCGCAAACAGGTAGTCGGCTGGTTGAGCGACGTGGCAGGGGTGGCACCATGAACACGCGCTCCGGCAAGCAGCGACCGGACAGCGCGCCGGCGCAGGTGGCCCGGCTGCTGTCGATGCTGCCGTATCTGCGCTCGCACCCCCAGGCGCGGGTCGCCGAAGTGGCCGAGCTGTTCGGTGTCAGCGAACGCCAGGTCATCCGGGACCTGCGCGTGCTGTGGTTCTCCGGTCTGCCTGGCCTGTCGATGGGCGACTACATCGAAGTCGACATGGAGGGCGTCGAGGGCGAGGGCGTCATCAGCGTCTCCAACGCGGACTACCTGGCACGGCCACTTCGGCTGCGCACGGACGAGGCGGTGGCACTGCTGGTGGCGCTGCGGACGCTGGCGGAGGTGCCGGGCCCGTTCGAGCGGGACGCGATCGGACGGGCGATCACCAAACTCGAACAGGCGGCCGGCGAGGTCGCGGAGCGGGCCGGCGCCGTACAGGTGCAGGTCGACGGCGACGCGGTGGCGGATGTCGCGAGCACCGTCCGGTCCGCGCTCGACGACGGGCGCAGGCTCCACCTGTCGTACTGGGTGCCGGCGCGGGATGAGACGACGGAGCGTGACGTCGATCCGATGCGCCTGGTCGTGGTGGACGGCCGGCTCTACCTCGAGGGCTGGTGCCGCCGGGCCGAGGAGGTCCGGCTGTTCCGGCTGGACCGTGTCGCAGGCATCAAGGCGCTCGGTCTTCCCGCCGAGGTGCCGGACGGAGCCCGTCCGCGAGACCTCTCCGCAGGCCTTTTCCAGCCCTCGCCGGATGACGAGTTGGTGACGATTCGACTAACCCGCGCCGGTCGGTGGGTAGCCGACTATTATCCGTGCGAAAGCGCGGAGGAGCGCGGCACGGACGGCGGTCTGGATGTCCGGCTCCGGGTGCGAGATCGGCGCTGGGTGCGTAGGCTGGCGCTTCGGCTGGGAGCCAGTGGACGGGTGGTCGACCCTCCTGACCTGGCAGAAGAGATCGCAAGCGACGCCAGGGCGGCGTTGAGCGCGTATGGGGTGAGGTAGGCTCGGGATCCTATGTCGACGTTGGCGATCTGGTTGTTCCTTGCGGTGGCGTTGCTCTTCGTCTTGGCTGTCGCGGGCGTGATCATGGCCGCTCGCGGCACCTGGCGCAAGGGCAAGGTGCTCTCCCGCGAGATGGACGGTCTTTCCCAGGACTTGGAACAGACCATAGGATCAGGGGAGTGGCAGCACGAGCGGTAAGCTGTGCGCGTCTGGCGTTCCGGGCAGAATCGCGCCGCAATGGAACAAAGGGCACCTTGGCGTAACATCGGTAGTACAGACGGCGAGGAGTTGGGGTTTCGATGTTTGGTATGCAAGGGTGGCAACTGGTCATCGTCGCGGCGATTATCGTGCTCCTGTTCGGCGCCAAGAGGCTGCCGCAGATGGCCCGTGGCCTGGGACAGTCGCTGAAGATCTTCAAGGCTGAGACCAAGGGCCTGATCGATGACGACTCGAAGGATGACTCCGTAGCGGATGACTCCGTGGCATCCGATGGATCCACGAGCGGTTCGTCGGCCAAGAAGGAGTCACCCCAGGACGAGGTTCCCGCAGCCGTCGAGCCGACCAAGGTCGAGACCTCGACCGAGCGGACCAATGAGTCGTCCGCCCGTGATGCCTAAGAACCTTAAGAAGTAGGCATGGCGACCATCACCGGCCGTCGCGGAGGGGGATCCGGTCCCGATCGCGACCCTGAAGGCCGGATGACTCTCACTGAGCACCTGCGAGAGCTTCGCTCGCGGTTGTTCAAGTCCGCTCTGGGCGTACTGCTCTTCGGCATTGTCGGATTCATCTTCCATGAACAGATCATGGAGTTCCTGCTGGAGCCGATGATCGACGCGGCCGAGCGCACGGGCGCCGACGCCAGAGCGACGTACCAGCAGGCAACCGACCCTCTGCTGGTCCCGATGACGATCGCCTTGTGGACCGGCCTGATCCTGGCCGCGCCGGTCTGGATCTACCAGGTCTGGGGTTTCATCACCCCCGCTCTCTACGCGAACGAGAAGAAGTGGGCGCTCGCCGTCATCGGCGCGGCAGTGCCGATGTTCGGCGCCGGTGTGTACCTGGCGCTGTGGGTGATGCCGAAGGCCTGGGAGTTCCTGCTGAACTTCACCCCGGATGACGTCAGCAACTACATCCAGTTCAGGGATTATCTGAGCTTCGTCATCCGGCTGACCTTTGTCTTCGGTATCGGATTCCTGCTACCGATCTTCGTCGTGCTGCTCAACGCGGTCGGGATCCTGCGGCATGAGAGTCTGTCGTCCGCGAGGCGATGGGTGATCGTCGGCATCTTCGTCTTCGCCGCGGTGACGACGCCCACCGGGGATCCGCTGACCCTGATGCTGCTGGCCGGTCCGATGTGGCTGATGTTCGAGGCCGCGGTGCTGATCTGCCGGATCTGGGACCGTCGACGGGACCGGAATCCGCTGACGAACCTCGACGCCGATCAGGCGACGCCCGACGACGAGCTGGACAAGCTCGGCCGTATCGACGACGACGACAACGACCGCTGACCACCCCGGTACGCACGTTCCTTCTGTTCGGGTCAGGGCATCCTCTGTTGTCGGTAGGGCAGGTGTGTCTGCGACGAGCCGGACGTGACCGGTAGCCTGGGCGGTATGACTTCGCCCGCGGAGCGGTACGCGGCGCACAAGCGTCGATTGGCCTACCGCGAGTCTTCCCTCGGCCGCTTCCGCTCCAACTACCAGTTCGACCTCGACGAGTTCCAGGAACGTGCCTGTCAGGGCCTGGAGAGCGGCCGCGGCGTGCTGGTCGCGGCGCCCACCGGGTCGGGCAAGACCGTCGTGGGAGAGTTCGCCGTTCACCTGGCGCTCGAAGAGGGACGTAAGTGCTTCTACACGACGCCGATCAAGGCCTTGTCGAACCAGAAGTTCCACGACCTGGTCGAACGGCACGGTGCAGCTTCGGTCGGGTTGCTGACCGGGGACAACACCGTCAACGGTGAGGCGCCGATCGTCGTGATGACGACCGAGGTGCTGCGCAACATGCTCTATGCCGGCTCGCCGACGCTGGCCGGGCTTGGATACGCGGTCATGGACGAGGTGCATTACCTCGCCGATCAGTTCCGCGGCGCGGTATGGGAAGAGGTGATCATCAACCTCCCGGAGTCGGTGAGCGTGGTGGCCCTGTCGGCAACGGTCTCCAATGCCGAGGAGTTCGGCGAATGGCTGACCACCGTGCGTGGTGACACGGACGTCGTCGTGGAGGAGCGTCGCCCGGTGCCGCTGTGGCAACACGCCATGGTGGGACCGCGCATCATGGACCTGTTCGCCCAGACGGGCGAGGGCGACGAAGGCAAGCGCGCGGTCAACCCACAGCTGTTGCGGTACACACGGGACGAGCAGTTCGGACGCCCCGGTAATCGAAAGAGGGGCGGAAACGGGCGCCGGCCCCGGTCCGCGGGCTCGGCGTACACACCGACCAGAGTCGAGGTGCTGGACCGCCTCGAGCGCAGTGCACTGCTTCCGGCGATCATCTTCGTCTTCAGCCGGGCCGGGTGCGACGCCGCGGTTCAGCAGTGCCTCGGCGCGGGCGTCCGGCTGACCGACACCGACGAGCGTCAGGAGATCCGGGCGGTCGTCGAGCGGCGCTGCGCGGAGATACCCGACGAGGACCTGCGCGTTCTCGGCTACGACGGCTGGATGGACGGCCTCGAGCGGGGCATCGCCGCACACCACGCCGGCATGTTGCCCACGTTCAAGGAGACCGTGGAGGAGCTGTTCGTCCGGGGCCTGCTGCGGGCGGTCTTCGCTACCGAGACGCTGGCGCTGGGCATCAACATGCCGGCCCGGTGCGTGGTGCTCGAACGCCTGGTCAAATGGAACGGCGAGACCCACGCGGAGATCACTCCAGGTGAGTACACGCAGCTGACCGGGCGGGCCGGGCGTCGTGGGATCGACG
>NZ_ML142871.1:72658-73051 GCF_004138495.1 Phytoactinopolyspora endophytica | reverse complement strand
GCCGTCGTCCTGTGGCAGCCGGGTTTCGACCCGCTCTCGGTGGCCGGGCTGGCGTCGACCCGGACCTACCCGCTGCGCTCGTCGTTCCGGCCGTCGTACAACATGGCGGTCAACCTCGTGGACCGGGTGGGACGGGCCACCGCACGCGAGATCCTGGAGTCGTCGTTCGCGCAGTTCCAGGCCGACCAGGCCGTGGTGGGTCTGGCGCGCCAGCTGCGCCGGAGCGAGGAAGCGCTCGAAGGCTACCGGGAGGCGATGACCTGCCACCTGGGTGACTTCGAGGAGTATGCCGAACTCCGCCGAGCGATCAAGGACCGGGAGAACGCCCTCGCCCGCGAGGGCACTATCCAGCGTCGTGCCGCGGCGGCGACGTCGCTGGAGAAGCTCCGGATC
>NZ_ML142871.1:71780-72601 GCF_004138495.1 Phytoactinopolyspora endophytica | reverse complement strand
TCCGGGTACCGGCAGGAAAGTCCGCAGGCCTGGCCGTGGTGCTGGACCCCGGCATGCCGGGAGGCGCCGATCGGGGCGAGGGGCCCCGTCCGACGGTGCTCACCGAGGGACGCCAGGTCCGCAGGCTGTCTCTCACCGATTTTCCGGACCCGGTCGAAGCGCTGACCCGGATGCGGATTCCGCGCTCGTTCAACCCCAAGGCGCCGGCCTCGCGGCGAGATCTCGCCGCGACCATGCGGGAGCGAGCGCCCGCCCCGGTAGATCGGGACGGTAACCAGGGACGGCGGCGTAGCAAGCGGACCAGCGACGACGAAGACGAGCGCCTGACACAGCTCCGGCGGGAGATGCGCTCTCACCCGTGCCACGGCTGCGCGGACCGGGAGGAGCATGCTCGCTGGTCGCAACGCTGGTACAAGCTGCGACGCGAGGCCGCGCAGCTCTCCCGGCGCATCGAGTCCCGGACCAACACCATCGCCAGGCAGTTCGACAGGGTCTGTTCCGTCCTGGACTCCCTGGGATACCTCGACGGCGCCGATGCGGCGACTGAGTCCGGCCGGCGGCTGGCGCGGCTGTACGGCGAGATGGACCTGCTCGCTGCCGAGTGCCTGCGGGAAGGCCTGTGGGAAGGGCTCGACCCGGCCGAGCTTGCGGCGTGCGTGTCGGCTCTGTCCTTCGAGTCTCGCCAGCCCGACGACGCGGGCCGGCCGGCGCTCCCGGACGGCCGGGTGCGCGAGACGCTGGGGGAGACCGTCCGGTTGTGGGGCAAGCTGCAAGACGTGGAGGCCAACCACGCCGTTGACTTCCTCCGCGAGCCCGACCTG
>NZ_ML142871.1:66574-71741 GCF_004138495.1 Phytoactinopolyspora endophytica | reverse complement strand
CTCAGCGGCATGGCGCTGGGCGAGTGGGCACCGCCTCGAGGCCGTACTGAACGAGGCGGGCCTCGCGGCGGGTGACTTCGTCCGGGCGATACGGCAGCTGCTGGACCTACTGGACCAGATCGGCGACGCGGCCACCGACGCCGACCTGCGCAAGACCGCGCATCTCGCGGTCGGCTCGCTACGCCGCGGCGTCGTCGCCTACGACATGATCGCTTAGCGGACGTCGTCTCGTTTAGCGGCGGCTGTCTCGCCTAGCGCCCCGCGTCGAGGGCTGTCAGAACCCGGCTGACCGATCCGCCGAGGCCCCAGCGCTCGGTGAGGCTTTCGAGCCTCCCAGGATCGGCTGGTGCCGATGGCAGCCGGGCATCCATCTCCGGGAGCGGCACATCCAGACGGACCGCGACCACGTCGCCGGCGACGCTGAGGTAGTCGCCGGCGTCGAGGAGCTTGCGCCGCACCGTCGGCGAGAGGTCGGACGCCGGGTCGTGCGCCGCGGCGACCAGGTTCTTGATGTCGCCGAAACGGTTGACCAGGGTCGCCGCCGTCTTGTCGCCGACCCCTGCCACGCCGGGCAGGCCGTCGCTGGGATCGCCGCGCAGGGTGGCGAAGTCGGCGTAGGCGGAGCCCGGGATGCCGTACTTGGCGGTCACCACGGACTCGTCGATCACCTCGTGCTTGCCGACGCCGCGGGCGGTGTAGAGGATCCGGACGGCGCGTTCGTCGTTCACCAGCTGGAAGAGGTCACGGTCGCCGGTGACGACGTCCACCGGTCCGTCGGCGGCCACCGCCAGAGTGCCGATCACATCGTCGGCCTCGAACCCGGCGACGCCCACGTTGGCGATGCCGAGCGCGTCCAGAACCTCGATGATCACCGGAACCTGGGCCTCGAGGGCCGGCGGGATCGTCTCCGCGCCGGTGGCCGCGTCGGCCAGCCGGTGTGCTTTGTACGACGGCAGCAGCTCGACGCGGAACGCGGGCCGCCAGTCGGCGTCGAGACATGCCACGAGCTGGTCCGGCCGGTAGTCGGCGACCAGCCGGCCGATGAAGTCGAGCAGCCCTCGGACGGCGTTGACCGGTGTGCCGTCCGGGGCGGTGATCTTCTCCGGGATGCCGAAGAAGGCGCGGAAGTACAACGACGCGGTGTCGAGAAGCATGAGCCGGTTCACACCGGCTAGCTTGCCACGAACAGGAGCCGAGTGGGGAGGACAGAACACTCTCTCCTAAGCTCGGTCTATGTCCGACGCCTTCAACAACCGGCTCGCCCAGGCACGCACCGCGGCGGCATCGGCAGGGATCGATGCCCTGCTCATCACGCCCGGCTCCGACCTTCGATACCTCACGGGTTACGCCGCTCTCCCGTTGGAACGGCTCACCTGTCTGGTGCTGCCTACCGATGGCGAGGCGGTGCTCGTGGTGCCCGGGCTGGAGGAGCCCGCGGCCCAGGCGTCGCCCGCGGGCGGGCTGGACCTGCGGATCCTGCCGTGGAGCGAGACGGACGATCCGTTCGGGCTGGTCGCGCACACCCTGGCCGATGTTCGCCGGGTGGGGCTGGACGATCACATGTGGGCGGAGAAGGTGCTTCGCTTCCGTGCCGCGATGCCGGACGCCGAGCAGGTCCTCGCGGGCGCAGCGCTGTCTGAGCTGCGGATCCGCAAGGATGCCGACGAGCTCGACGCGTTGCGGGCGGCCGCACGGGCCATCGACCGGGTGCACGCCCGGATGCCGGAGTGGCTCAAGGCCGGGCGCACCGAACATGAGGTGGGCCGCGACATCGCCGACGCGATCATCGCGGAGGGCCACGTGAGCGCCGACTTCGTCATCGTCGCCTCCGGACCGAACGGCGCGAGCCCGCACCACGAGACCGGCGAGCGGATCATCCGGGCCGGTGACCCGGTCGTCGTCGACATCGGTGGTACGACGGCGGCCGGATACTGTTCGGACGAGACGCGGACATATGTGGTGGGGGAGCCGCCCGCCGGTTTCGTCACCGAGTACGGTGCGCTGAAGCAGGCGCAGGAGGCGGCCGTCGCGCAGGTCCGGCCCGGAGCGAGTGCGGAGTCTGTCGACGCTGCGGCACGGGACGTACTGCACGAAGCGGGGCTGGGGGAGTACTTCATTCATCGCACGGGGCACGGAATCGGGCTGGAGACGCACGAAGACCCCTACATCGTCGCTGGAAACACCCGCCCGATCGAGCCGGGCATGGCGTTCTCGATCGAGCCCGGCTTCTACGTCCCGGGCAGGTACGGTGCCCGGATCGAAGACATCGTGGTGGCCACCGAGGACGGCGTCGAGCGGCTGAACCTGCGCCCGCGTGAGCTCACCGTCATCGATGCGGATGCCTAGTGTCCCCGGTGCGGGCACCGGGGACACTGCTGCTCTAGCTGTGGATCTGCTCGGCGGGCGATCCTGGTAGTGCGGGCGAGCCCAAGACTTTGGTGGTGAAGCTCGCCAGTTGTGCCCGCAATCCCTCTGGGGGCAGGCGCCGCTGGCCAACGAGATGTTCGACGAGGTCGGCCCGGGTGGCGGCGAGCAGTACATGGGCCGTGAAATCGCTGTCGGTGAGACCAGGAATCTGCTCCAGCACGGCTTGAAGCAGGGCGTGCCATCGGTCGTAGTGCCCTGCTTGGTATGGACTGTCGCTCCCGGTTCCCTCCAGGGCCAGCGCGAGGTGGCGGTTGTCGAGTTTGAAGCACAGGATGGCGTCGAGCAGCGCAGGTAGGCGCTGAAGTGGTGGGGTGGCGGGCCCAAGCGGTGGCGGGCCCTCTTCGACGGCGTTCCGGATCGGTTCCACTCGTGCTTCGTACAGGGCATGGATGAGCCCAGTGCGGTCACCGAAGGCGCGGAAGAGTGTTCCCTTGCCAACGCCGGCTGCTGCCGCGATGTCGGCCATGGTGACTTCGTCCTCTGGGCTCGTGCGGCGGGCGAAGAGTTCGTCGGCAGCCGCAAGCACGGCCGCCCGGTTGCGGGCAGCGTCCTTGCGTGGTTTGCGCTCGGACATGCCATTCCTCCATTTTGTGAAACGGACTAGCGGTCCGTATTATTGACATCGAAACGGACCCTCGGTCCGAATCGTACCGGAATGGAGAGACTCATGCCCGCACGTACCTCGCCGACAGATCTGTACCGCCACAGCCTGCAGCTGCTGCTGGACAAGAACATGTCCGCCTGGGTCGGCCTGTGGGCCGACGACGGCATCATGGAGTTCCCCTTCGCCCCACCGGGGTGGCCCGGGCGGCTGGAGGGCAGGGAGGCGATAGCCGGCTACATGCGCGACTACCCCGACCACATCGACCTGCATGAGTTTGCTGACGTGCAGATCCACCAGACAACGGACCCCGAGACCATCGTGGTCGAGATGCGCGGCACGGGCCGGTTGGTGCAGACCGGCCGCCCATTCGACATGACTTACATCGCCGTCGTGTCCGTTCAGGACGGGCGCATCACCTCCTACCGCGACTACTGGAACCCTCTTGCCGTCCAAGAACCCGGCGTCGACTTCATCGGGAACACCCGATGACCGCCATCAACACCGTCCTGGTCATCGGAGCCACCGGCACCACTGGGAGCCGCACCGCTGCGCAACTCATCGCGTCGGGTCACCGCGTCAAGGCTGCCAGCCGCCGCGCCGCCCCGATTCCGGGCACGGATTCGGTCCGATTCGACTGGTACGACTCATCCACGTTCAGCGCCGCTCTCGATGATGTCGGTCGCGTCTACCTCATCCCGCCCGTGGGTGACCCGAACCCGGCTGCTGTCATGTTGCCCTTTCTGGAGCAGGCCCGCGCCGCCGGTGTGCACCGCGCGGTGCTACTGAGCTCCTCGGCCATCCTCGAGGGGGGCACGGCTGTGGGAGTGGTGCATGAGGCTCTTTCCAGCCTGTTCGACCAGTGGGCGGTACTGCGGCCATCGTGGTTCATGCAGAACTTCACCGGCACACACGCCCACGCCGTCAGCATCCGTGAGGACGGCACCATCCTGACCGCGGCCGGCGGCGGCCGCGTGGGTTTTGTCGATGCCGAGGACATCGCCTCCGTCGCCGTGCGTACCCTGATCGACGACTATGCGCCCAATACCGATCTGGTCCTCACTGGGCCGGAGGCGCTCAGTTACGACGATGTCGCCGCGATCGTCACCGAGGTCACAGGCCGGCCCGTCGTCCACCACCATCTGGCATACGAGCAGGTGCGTGACCGCCTGACGGCACTGGTGCCGGTGGAGTTCGCCGCGATGCTGGCCGGCATGGACCGGGCCATCGCCGAGGGGGCGGAGAATCGCATTACTGACGCCGTCGAGCGCGTGACCGGCCGCCCGCCCCGGAGCTTCCGTCTGGTCGCCGCACGGGAGTTGGCGCGAAGCAGTTGAGGTTCCCGTCGTCGGCGCCCAGCGCGGGTGAGTGAGCCGCTAGGTGGCGACTGCCACGGCGGTTCCGGCTGTGACCGGGTTCTCGACGGCTTCGAGCACGGCGTGCGCGACGTCGGCACGGGGAATGCGGTATCCGCGGGCTACGTTGAGGTCGGTTCGGGTCCGGTATGAACCGCTCAGCGGCTTGTCGGTGAGCATGGGCGGGCGGACCGTGGTGTAATCCAGCCCGCTCTGGGCCAGGGCCTTCTCCATGCCGAGGGCATCGGCGACGGCGTGGCGCAACAGCCGCCCCAGCATCGGCTTGACGACGAATCGGGTGAACGGGCCGTCGCCGGCCGTATGTGCCGCGGCCATGCTGACGGTGACCACACGCCGGACGGCTGCGTCCTGCATCGCATGCACGATCGCGTGAGTTCCGTCGGTGCATACGCTGGTGGGCCCGCTTTCCGGCGGCCCCAAGGCCGACACGACGGCGTCATGACCGCTGAGGTGTGGAGCCAGGCCGGCCGCATCCATGATGTCCGTCTGGATGACCGTCACCTGTTCGTGCCGCAGGTCCTCGAGCTTCGTCGGGTCTCGCACCAAGGCGGTCACAGCGTGTCCGCGGGACAGCGCCTGCTGCACGACGTGGCGACCAGTACGGCCGGAAGCTCCGAATACGGCGAGTCTCATGATTCCTCCGTTGAGGTGGCGCGCGAGTCTGATCGGCGCGCCCGTGGTGAGTGAATACTTACTAACCACTACTATGGTTAGTGTTCACTCACCTTGTCAAGGAGGGCACCCTGTGACCACACGGGATCGG
>NZ_ML142871.1:63187-66542 GCF_004138495.1 Phytoactinopolyspora endophytica | reverse complement strand
CGCGGCCGCCGAGATCATGCGCACCGACGGAATCGCCCGGGCCACCACGAAGGAGATCGCCCAGCGTGCAGGGTTCTCGGAGGCGACCCTCTACAAGCACTTCGTCGACAAGACGGCGATCTTCGGTGCGGTGCTGGAGGAGCGCCTCCCCGAGCTCGGCGCGGCTCTGCGTCACCTGGCCGGTCGAGTGGGCGAGGGCAGTGTCGAGCAGAACCTCGAGGAGGTCGTCCACGCGGCTCTGCTCTTCTACGACGAAGGCTTCCCCATGGCTGTAGGGCTGTTCTTCGAGCGTCGGCTGCTGGAAAGCCACCGTGCCGGGGTGCTGCGCCACGGATCGGGCCCTCGCCAGGTCAACGTGGTCATCAGCCAGTACGTGAGAGCCGAGCGGGAACATGGCCGGGTACGCCCGGACGCCGATCCAGAAGCGGTGGCCGCCGTGCTGATGGGCGCCTGCTTCCAGCATGCGTTCCATCGACACTTCTACGGCGAGCAGCCTCTGGCGGATCCGGCCGACACCGCCCGTTCTCTGGTCAAGGTGGCGACGGACGGCATCGTTGTGAGGCAGCCAGACGACGGATGACCTCGGTCGCAGCGGCGCGGAAAATCAGTTGTCACGCGGGTGGCCGTCTGCTGAACTGCCATAGTGCGGCGAGCATGCTGCCGCAAGGCCAGCGGAGCGATGTCAGCTCGACAGAGCAGTGATCGACCTCGCTGGGCGACCGATTCAGCCGAGCAAGCCGAGCAATGTCCGAGGAGTGAAGATGCGCCAGGCGTTCATGTCTACCCAGACCGGATCCGTCTTTCACACAGGGGACATGACGCTTGGCGAGAACACTGAACTTAGGGATTCTGGCGCACGTAGACGCCGGTAAGACGAGCCTGACCGAGCGGCTGCTCCATGCCGCTGGCGTCATCGACGAGATCGGCAGCGTCGACGACGGGAACACCACCACCGACTCCATGGCGTTGGAACGGCAACGTGGCATCACGATCAAGTCTGCCGTGGTGTCGTTCGCCATCGACGACGTCATCGTCAACCTCATCGACACGCCCGGCCACCCAGATTTCATCGCTGAGGTGGAACGGGTGCTGAACGTACTCGATGGGGCCGTGCTGGTGGTGTCGGCCGTGGAGGGCGTGCAGCCTCAGACGCGGGTGCTGATGCGTACGCTGCAGCGGCTACGGATTCCCACGATCATCTTCGTGAACAAGATCGACCGCATGGGTGCCCGCTACGCCGGTGTGCTGCGGGAGCTGTCACAGCGGCTGTCGCCGTCCATCGTTGCGATGGAGACCGTACGCCACCTCGGCACACGCGATGCCATCGTGACGACGTTCGACGACGCGGACCAGCAGTTCACCGCGGCACTCTCGGAGCGCTTGGCGGAGCATGACGACGCACTATTGGCCGCGTACGTCGACGGGTCCCCGATCCCATCCTGTCGGCTCCGCGGCGAGCTCGCGGCTCAGACAGCGCGAGCCCTGGTGCATCCGGTCTTCTTCGGTTCGGCCATCACCGGTGCCGGAGTGGACGCGGTGACGGCCGGGATCAAGGAACTACTGCCCGCCGGCACCGGCGATGCGAATGCCGCGGCGTCCGGGACCGTGTTCAAGGTCGAACGTGGCCCAGCGGGGGAGAAGATCGCCTACGCCCGTCTCTACGCGGGGACTGTTCGCACGCGTGAGCGGCTGACGTTCGGCCAGGACCGGGAGGGGAAAGTCACCAGGATCGCCGTCTTCGACCACGGCACCGAAGTCCAGCGGCCATCTGTCGCGGCCGGGCGCATCGGCAAGCTGTGGGGGCTCGACGACGTCCAGATCGGGGACCCGATCGGTGCGGCGCGGGATGGATCGGATGCCCACTACTTCTCCCCGCCGACACTGGAGACCGTCGTCGTTCCCGGGCAGAGCACTGACAAAGGTGCGCTGCGAGCGGCACTGACGCAACTGGCAGAGCAGGACCCACTGATCAATGTGCGACAGGACGACCTCCGGCAGGAGATATCCGTCTCCCTGTACGGCGAGGTGCAGAAGGAGGTCATCCAGACGACGCTGGCCGACGACTTCGGTATCGAGGTGTCGTTCCGCGAGACGACGACGATCTGCATAGAACGGCTGGCTGGCACTGGCTGGGCACTCGAGGCCATGCGCTCCGAGCCCAACCCGTTCCTGGCAACGATCGGCCTACGTGTCGACCCGGCGCCGGTCGGTTCGGGAGTGACGTTCGGTATCGAGTTCGAACTGGGTGCGCTTCCGCCAGCGTTCCTCAAGGCGGTGGAGGACACGGTCTATGACACGCTGCGTGAAGGATTGCATGGATGGCAGGTCACGGATTGCAGGGTCACCATGACGCACTCGGGATACGCACCTCGGCAGAGCCATGCGCACCAGGGATTCGACAAGAGCATGTCGAGCACCGGCGCGGACTTCCGGCAGTTGACACCGCTGGTGCTGATGAGTGCTCTCAGCACGGCCGGGACGGGTGTGTACGAGCCGATGAACCGCTTCAGGCTGGAGGTTCCGGCGGATACGTTCGGGACGGTGGCACCCGCGCTTCTGGGCCTGCGTGCCATGCCGCAGACACAGGAGACACGTGGCGCGGTGTACGTGCTCGAGGGCGAGATCCCGGCGGCCCGCGTGCACGCCTTGCAGCAACAGCTTCCTTCTCTATCGCGCGGTGAGGGAGTGCTGGAGAGCGTGTTCGACCACTACCAGTTGGTCCGTGGCGCGGCGCCCACCCGGCCCCGGACCGATCACAACCCGCTGGACCGCAAGGAGTACCTGTTGCATGTCACCCGGCGCGTGTAAGACGGGACTCAGGTGCCGCGGCCGAGGGCCCTGAGCGCCATATCGACGTCGGCTTCGGTGTTGTAGAGATGGAATGACGCTCGCAGCCGGCCGTCACGGACGGCGGCACGTACGCCTGCGGCCTCGAGCTGCTGCTCGGCACCCGGGACGTCCGCTGAGACGATCGCGGAGTCGCCCGGCGGCATCCCGAGACCGTCACGAAATCGGTTGGCCAGGGCGACGTCGTGGGCACGGATCGATTCGACACCGACCTGCTCGATCAGCTCAAGCGCTGGAGCCGTGCCCACCCAACTGAACCATGCGGGCGAGATGTCGAGACTGCGAGCGTCGGACGCGAGCCGGAGGGGCGGGCCGTAGTACGAGGTGTGTGGGTCTTCGCCGGCCCACCACCCGGCCTGCGACGGCAGCAGCCGTTCTCGCAGCCCCGGGCGGGTTACGAGGAAGGCACTCCCGCGCGGGGCCAGCAGCCACTTGTAGGCGCCGGTCAGGGTGACGTCGAAACGGCTCGCGTCGACCGGGAGCCAGCCGCAGGCTTGAGTGGTGTCAA
>NZ_ML142871.1:61657-63143 GCF_004138495.1 Phytoactinopolyspora endophytica | reverse complement strand
AGGTCAGCGCGCCTGCGGCCTCGGCAGCGGCAACGACGGCGTCCACGTCCGCGATCTCGCCCGTGGCGGACTGAACCAGGCTGAACGCGACGACGTCCGTGTCGTCGGTGATGGAATGCGCCAGATCAGCAGTGGGCACCGCGCGTATGTCGAAGCCTCGTCTCTCCTGCACGAGCCAGGGGAAGAGGTTAGAGGTGAACTCCTCCTCGGGCACCACCACCCGGGTGCCGTCCGGCATGGAAGAGGCGACCATGCCGAGTAGCTGAGAGACCTGGGCGCCGACGGAGACGTCAGACGGCGACACGCCCACGATCCGGGCGAATGCCTCCCGGGCGCGTCCGGTTGTCTCGCCCCAGCCCTTCCATGACGTGCGTCCGCCTCGCCACTCGTCCAGCGCTGCCTGGAGAGCATCCCACGCGGGGTTGGGAGGCAGGCCGTAGCTGGCTGTGTTCAGCCAGCCAGGTTCGGGCCTGAAGAACTCCTGAGCTGCTTTGATCTCCACAGTTCGATCCTGCCATGGATATGACGTCTGGGGTTGGGTCTGTGCCTTGAGCAGATGGCACCCAACCCGTCGGGGAGAGGCACCAGCCCTTAACGGAGTCGTCACGATCTGACGCCACGCCCAGCACGAACGGCAGCAGCACTTCGGTTCAGCGTCTACAGTTAGCGCGTGGAGGAAATCGACAGGCAGATCGTGTCGCTGCTCCTGCGTGACGGCAGAATGAGCTTCACCGACCTCGGCAAGGCCACTGGCCTGTCGACGTCGGCCGTGCATCAGAGAGTGCGCCGGCTCGAGGAGCGGGGCGTTCTTCGCGGCTACACGGCCGTCGTCGACCACGAGTCCTTAGGTCTGCCGTTGACCGCCTTCATCTCGATCAAACCGATCGACCCGAGCCAGCCGGATGACTCGCCGGATCGGTTGGCCGAAATCACGGAGATCGAGGCGTGCTACTCCGTTGCGGGTGATGAGAACTACATCCTCAAGGTGCGAGTGGAGCGTCCGGCGGCGCTTGAGGACCTGCTGGCACGGATCCGATCCTCGGCCAACGTCTCGACCCGCACGATGATCGTTCTGTCGACGGCCTACGAGAACCGGCCCACCATCGGCTAGTCCCGCTCCACGTAGTGCGTCGAGCGGGCACATCTGCCTGCCATCTGGCGAGTACGGCCTGCTCGTCAGAAGGGCGTGGTGGCGTGCTCATGTTCGGGATCGGGCTGGTCTTGGCGCGTTCCCGTCTCGTGTCTGTATCTTCCTTCTTCCTCGTCTTGGCGGGAGTGGATGGTGGGCAGGGTCGCGATAATCTACCGTCTCGCTCCTTCCGGCGGCGGACCGCGCCGATGGGGAGCCGGTCGTAGTGGAGCGTCACGGTGTCGGCGGCCAGGAGGACGCGCGGAGCGCTTCGACCGGGGTGCCGGTCTCGTCGCGGGTGGTGCGCCAGAGGTCGTGGACGACCGCGCCCAGGGTCAGTCGAGGCCTTCGATGATG
>NZ_ML142871.1:61231-61612 GCF_004138495.1 Phytoactinopolyspora endophytica | reverse complement strand
GCGCTCGAAGCCGTCGGGGAGTTCGGCCAGCGCCTCCTGGTAGGCCGCGCTCGCGCGTGCGGCGACCGCCTGTTCGAAGCTGTCGAACTCGATCAGGACAACGCGCTCGGCGATTCCGGCTTCGTGTGCGTCGACCCGGCTGCCGATGCTGGCGAGCACCCGCCCGCCTGCGGCCTTGACGGCTATACCGGCCAGTTCGTTGTAGACATCAAGCCCCTCAGGGTCTGTGATGGTGGGGTAGACGCTGACCCAGTAGCCCTTGGGCATGGAACCTCCAGTGTTGGAATGAGTGCTTCGAATTCCGAAGCACTGCTGCGATGTGCGATGCTACTGTTTCGGAATCCGAAGCACAAGAGTTGACGGAGAGTCATGAACGCGTTG
>NZ_ML142871.1:52354-61221 GCF_004138495.1 Phytoactinopolyspora endophytica | reverse complement strand
CCGGGCCGGCCGGCCCGCGGTTCCACCACGGGACGATCGTTGATGGCGGCACTGGACCTGTTCGGGCGCCGCTGGACTCTGCGCATCATCTGGGAGCTGGGGAACGAGCCGCTCGGCTTCCGGCTCCTGCAGCGGCGCTGCGACGGCATGTCGTCAAGCGTCCTGCAGCAACGGCTCACAGAGCTCCAAGAGGCTCGGCTCGCCGAGGTGCTGCGCGACGGCAACTACACCCTCACCCCGCTCGGCCATGACGCCCGCGAGTCCCTCGGTCCGGTCATCGAGTGGTCGCGGCGGTGGGCTGCCGAGCTTGCCGACGCCCCGTCCACTGCCGCCGAGGGTGCCGGCGACGGCTAGCGCAACCGGTTCTGACAGCGGTCCGCGCGCGGGACACCTCAGATTTTCGGCTCGTAACCACAGGACTGGAGACCACGGACCATGACAGAGTTCCCCTCACAGGAGGCCCTCGATGCCGGGGCCCGCTGGATCATGCTCGACAACATGCCGGTGGCCGACATCGAAATGGTCGTGAAGATCCGGGCCGAGCGTGCCGACGCCTCCCTGATCCTGCTGGAGGCCTCGGGCACCGTCCGTCTGGACAGCGTCCGCGCCATTGCCGAGACGGGAGTCGACCTCATCTCGGTCGGCGCGTTGACGCACGGCGCGCCCGCGCTGGACCTGACGATGCTGCTGACGACCGACCCGGTGCCATGCCCGAGGTAGTGGTCATCGACGCGTGTCAGCGGCAGGGCCGGGGCGGCAGTCCGACCGCGGTGGTCGACGAAGCGTCGTTCACCGACGAGGAGCGATGCCGCATTCCCGGGGAACTGGGCACTTCGCACGCCGTCTTCATCCGTGCCACCGGAGTTGAGCGCGGCCGTGCCTCGTACTCGCTCCGGTTCTTCACCGCCGAAGGCGAACTGCCTGCCTGCGGCCACGGCACCGTCGCGGCCCTGGCGCTGCTCGCCATACGCGAAGGCGGCAGCGACCACCACGCCGTGCTGTGTACGACGAGCCGCAGCTTCGAAGGCTGGGCCATCCGAAACCGCGACAGCGTGACAGCGTCGTTCGACCCGGGCCCGGTGAACCTGCGCGTCGCCCAGGCACCCGAGCTAAGGGCGGTCACAGCCGGCCTCGGCCTGGCTGACGATGCCGTCGTCGGCAACGCCTGCGTGGCCTCGAATGGGCGGCCGAGGCTTCTCCTGCCAGTCCGATCGCGCGCCGCGTTGGCCGACCTTTCCCCAGAGTTCGCCCTGCTACGTGCCGCCTGCGACCGCTACGGCCTGTTGGGCTGCTACGCCTACTCGATCCCGGACCGGCACGGCCGGGCAGCCGCTCGGATGTTCGCCCCGTCGATCGGCGTCCCCGAGGACATCGCCAATGCCAACAGCACAGCCTGCCTGGCCGCGCACATGGCCCGATTCGGCACGGACCGCCTCACTATCGACATGGGCGATCTCCTCGGCAACCCATCCACCATCACGGCAACCATCGACAAGACCCACCTGGAACACCCAGTCAGAGTTGGGGGCCAAGCAACTATCGCACGAACAGTCGGTGCGTCAAGCTTGATGTTGACGTCCACCTAGTTCGTCCGCCTTCCGGCCGCGTCTCGCGCAACTTGCAGTAACGGAGACCGGGGCAAAGTGGGGGAGGCTTCGGTCCTGAGCTACGGGGAGGAAACCGGCCAGATGTGGCTTGTCGCGCCTTGAGCGCTGACCTGTTTGCGAGCCTTGAGCTCTTCTGCCCTCCGGCCGGGCCAATCTTCAAGCGGGTGTACAGAATCTCACCTCAAATGAGGGCGGATTCTGTTCAGCCTTCGGCGGCGAAGGCGAGCTTCCCAAGGACCCCGGTCGCGTTGTAGTGCAGCCGATCCACCGCAGCAGCGCCGCCCCGGCGAGGTGCCCGTCCGTAGAGCCCGGTGGCCTCGGCCGCGCTCGTCCAGAGCTGCTCGTGCCCGGAAGCGTCGTCGAGGGTGTCGTCGAGCGTCCAGTGGGGACCCGGTCCGGCCGCATCCGCCGCACCCACCAACCACCGCAACCCGACACACCCGAGCGGGACACAGAACACCGCTCCACAAGCTGATGACAACAGCCAACATCGAACACATTTTCGATGCAAGTCCATTAGTCACCGACAACACGTAGGTCGCGTTCCTCACCGGCGAATATCGTACGAGGTTGAGCGGGCGAGGCGAGCGTCAGCCGCCGAGTCATGCTGAGCCTTCGAATGCTGGCAGTTCGAGACTGGCCAGGCGTTCGAGATCCGAGAGCACGTCGATCGCGACGATCTTTCCTTGTACCACCGTAAAGCCCATGACGGCGAAAGCCCGCCCTTGGGCAATGGCGACGATTCCGGCGGTGCCGTTGATCAGTGCCGGCCGCACGAATGGAGCGAGTCGTGTGGCCCTCACCGCCTGAGAGGCGACATCTTGCGCACCACGGACAACGGCGGTCCGGCCCGCGCGCACGGCGCCGCCATCGGCACGTATCACGACATCGGGGTCGAGCACGGCGACCAGGGCGTCGAAGTCGCCGTTCCGGACGGCGGCGAAGTATGCGTCGACAGCTTCGCGCTGCCGTACGAGATCGCGGTCGGGCTCTGGTGCCGCTTCGCGCACGCGACGGCGGGCTCGGCTCGCGAGCTGTCTCGCTGCCGCCGGGGACCGGTCGATCATCGAGGCGATCTCGTCGAACGGCAGGGCGAACATGTCGTGTAGCACGAAAACGAGCCGCTCAGCTGGGTTGAGCGTATCGAGTACCACCATGAGCGCCAGCCCGACCGAATCGGCCAGTATCACCTCGTGCTCGGGATCGTTTCCCTGTTCGTGGCCGACAATCGGATCCGGAACGTGCACGTCGAGGGGCTCCTCGCGCCGGTTCTCCCGCGTGCGCAGCATATTCAGGCACACACGTGCCACCACCGTGGTCAGCCAGCCCGCAAGATTCTCGACGTTACTTGTGTCGGCACGGCTGACGCGCAGCCAGGCTTCCTGGACGGCGTCATCGGCGTCGGCGAGCGAGCCGAGCATCCGGTACGCCACCGCGCGCAGGCGCGTGCGGTGTTCGCCGAACCGCTCGGTCAGCACATCACCCTCGTACATCCAGTCACATTCCTCTGTCGCCGGGTGTCATCAAAGTAGCCCCGCACTATCCAGCTGATGTCACCGGGATGCCGACTCCCGGACAACCGAAAGTGGAGAAACATGAGTCCAGACCTTCTGCTCACCGGCGGCACAGGCACACTCGGCCGCCTCATCTTCCCTCGCCTGCAGGATGCGGGCCGCAAGGTGCGGGTGCTCAGCCGGAGCCGCCACGAGTCCGGCGACGGCGTCGAGTACGTGACCGGCGATCTCGCCACTGGCGACGGGCTCGAACGCGCGGTCGACGGGATCTCGACCGTTGTCCACTGTGCAGGTACCGCCAAAGGAGATGAGGACAAGACCCGCAACCTGGTGCAGGCGGCCTCGGCGGCCGGTGTGCAGCACCTGGTATACATCTCGGTCGTCGGTGTCGAGCGGATTCCAGTGGTCAGCAGAACCGACCGGGCAATGTTCGGCTACTTTGCTTCCAAGCTAGCCGCAGAGAAGGTGATTGCCGGCTCCGGTCTGCCGTGGACGACGCTGCGGGCCACCCAGTTCCACGAGGCGATGCTAGCCATGATCCAACAGATGGCGAGGCTGCCCGTGGTACCGGCCCCGTCCGGCTTCCAGTTCCAGCCGGTCGACGGCGCCGAGGTGGCAGACCGGCTGGTTGAGCTCTCCCTGGGGGAACCAGCGGGCCTCGTGCCCGACCTCGCCGGGCCCCGCGTGTACAAGATGGCGGAGATGGTCCGGACGTATCTGCGTGCCTCTCACCGGCGCCGGCTGGTCCTGCCGGTCAAGGCTCCAGGCAAAGCCGCCCGCGCATACCGGTCCGGTGCGAACCTGGCGCCCGACCGGGCGGTGGGCCGGCGAACGTGGGAGAAGTTCCTCGACGAGCGGCTGGACTAGCTCACCGGGTCAGCTGAAGGCCGACTCGCCCGTGAGTGACTGACCGATGACGAGCTGATGGATCTCGGACGTGCCCTCATACGTCAGCACCGACTCGAGGTTGTTGGCGTGTCTGAGCACGGGGTACTCGAGGGTGATCCCGCTGGCGCCGAGGATGGTACGGCACTCACGGGCGATGGTCAGCGCCTCTCGGACGTTGTTCAGCTTGCCGAGGCTGACCTGTCGCGGGTCGAGCCGCCCGTCGTCCTTCAACCGCCCGAGATGCATCGCGAGCAGGAACCCTTTCTGCAGCTCCAGCGTCATGTCGGCGAGCTTCGACTGAGTCAGCTGGAACGACGACAGCGGCCGATCGAAGACCTCGCGGCTGCCGGTGTAGGCCAGGGTGGTGTCCAGACAGTCGCGAGCAGCGCCGAGCGCTCCGAACGTGATGCCGAAGCGTGCCTCGTTGAGGCAGGACAGCGGCCCACGCAGCCCGGTGGCATCGGCCAGTACGGCATCCGCCGGCAGCCGTACCCCGTCGAGGACGAGCTCGCTGGTGATCGAGGCCCGCAGGGAGAGCTTCTTGCCGATGGCAGGCGCGGAGAAGCCGGGCGTGTCGGTCGGCACGACGAACCCACGCACGCCCTCGTCGGTCTGCGCCCAGACGACGGCGACGTCGGCGATCGACCCGTTCGTGATCCACATCTTGGTGCCGTTCAGCACCCAGTCCGTGCCATCCCGCCGGGCATACGTACGCATGCCGGCCGGGTTGGAACCGAAGTCCGGTTCGGTCAGCCCGAAACATCCGATGAGCTCACCTTCGGCCATACCCGGCAGCCAACGCTGCTTCTGCTCCTCGGATCCGAAGCGCCAGATCGCGAACATCGCCAGCGAGCCCTGCACAGACACCAGACTGCGCACCCCTGAGTCGCCGGCTTCCAGCTCCATACAGGCCAGCCCATATGCGACGGCGTTGGTCCCGGCACATCCGTAGCCTTGCAGGTGCATGCCGAGCAGGCCCAGCTTGCCGGCCTCGCGCGCCAGATCCCGCATGGTCTCCGGCGCCGGCTCATCCTCGTACCAATCGGCGACGTTCGGCCGGACCCGGTCGTCGACGAACCGGCGTACCGTGTCCTGGATCGCCAGCTCGTCATCGTCGAGCAGATGGTCGATCACGAGCAACTGCAGCGGGGCCATCCCGTTCATCGGTCGCGTCCTCTCCCTTTGCGTCGGTGTTTGACACGTCGCTGGATACCGAAGGAGCGCCCCTTCTGATCGTGCGCGGCGCTTGGTTCTCCCGGGCCGTACGTGACCAGCTCGATGGCGGCCTTCTCGATCTCTTCCTCGCTGAGCAGGACGTGTCGCGCGGCCGGACCGAGCGGAACGAAGCTGTCTCGGCTGCTCACGCGAGTCATTGCGCCGGAGAAGCGGGCGTCGGCCAGGGCTGCGAGCACCCCTTCGCTGACTCCGCCGGCGGCTCGTGTCTCATCGACGACGAGCACCCGGCCCGTCGCACCCGCTTCGTGGAGGACGTCGTCGATGGGCAACGGTGCGAGCCACCGGAGGTCGACGACGCGCGTGTGGACGTCGCGTTCCGCCAGCCTGCGAGAGACACGCAGGCTCATCGGCACCCCGTTGCCGAAGGTGATGATGGTCAGGTCCGCCCCGCCGTCGTCGGAGGTGCCCACGTCATAGACACGGGCCCGTCCGATCGGTACATGATCGCCCGAGTCGGTGGCCAGCCAGCCGCCGTCGCCCTCGTCGTACAGGTCACGAGTGTGGTAAAGCGCGATCGGCTCGAGGAAGGCGGAGACAGTGCCGTCGACGTCCGCGGCCGCCAGGCATGTGCGCAGCATCGCCGCCGCGTCGTCGGCTCGCGCCGGGCAGGCGACGACCAGGCCGGGGATGTCGCGGAGGACGCCGACGGCGTTGTCGTTGTGGAAGTGCCCGCCGAAGCCCTTCTGGTAGGCCAGACCGGCGATCCGCACCACCATCGGGTTGCGGTACTGCGCCTGGGAGAAGAACGACAGCGTGGCGGCCTCGCCGCGGAGTTGGTCCTCGGCGTTGTGCAGGTACGCCAGGTACTGGATCTCCGGCACCGGCAGCAGCCCGGCGAGCCCGGCGCCCAGGCCGAGACCGAGGATGGATTGCTCGTCCAGCAGCGTGTCGAAGACGCGAGCCGCGCCGAACCGGCGCTGCAGGCCCCGCGTCACCCCGTAGACGCCGCCCTTGCGGCCGACGTCCTCGCCGAACACGACGACGCGGGTGTCACCGGCGAGCGCATCCGCGAGCGCGGCGTTGATCGACTCGGCGAGTGTCATGGGCTGCTGGGGTGTCTTCGGCGACTCAGCAGGAGAGCTGCCGGCGGTCGTGGCGGCAGAGCTGTCAGTGGACGTATCGGTGGACATGGCGGTGGACGCGGCGGTGAACGTGGCCGTCGCCGATGCGACGGCCACGGGCGAGCGGGGCGCGAGTGGTGCCATCACCTCCGCCGCGGAACCGAGTTTGGGCGCATCACCGAGCTCCTCCGCGGCGGCGTCCACCTCGGACCTGAGGGCGTGAAAACGGGCGACGAGCTGGTCGCCGCTGGCGGCGCCGCGCCCGACGAGCAGCTGAGCAGTGCCGAGGATCGGATCGTGCGCACGATCAGCGGCGATCTCGGTGGATGTCCGGTAGCTGATCTCGGCGTCGCTGCCGGCGTGACCCCCGAACCGGACGGTCTTCAGGTGCAGGAACACCGGCCGCCGTCGTTGCCTCACCTGGGAGACCGCCTGGGTGGCGACATCGAGGGTGACCGCCGGATCGGACCCGTCCACGGCCAGGTAGGCCAACCCGGGACGCGAACCGTAGGCGGCTTCGATCCAGCCATCGGGCGTGGGCACCGAGATCCCGCGCCCGTTGTCCTCGCAGACGAACAGCAACGGCACCGGCAACCCACGGTAGGCCGTGTTGATCGCCGCGTTGATCGCGCCGGCAGCCGTGGAGTGGTTGGCGGATGCGTCTCCGAACGAACACACGACGACGGCGTCATCCGGCCATGGAAGGGGCGAAGCATGCACGCCGAGGCGGCGGGCGCGATGTAGCGAGACCGCCAGCCCCACCGCACGCGGCAGGTGCGAGGCGATGGTGGACGTCTGCGGAATGATCGACAACGCGGCGTTGCCGAACACCTTGTGTCTGCCGCCGGCGATCGGCTCGCCGGCGGCGCAGGTCAGCCCCTGCAGAATGTCCCGGACCGGCGTCGAACCCTCAACCTGCGCCGCCCGAGCGACATAGAAGGCGCCGGAACGGTAGTGCAGCAGGGCGGGGTCACTCGGCCGCAGCGCTTCGGCGACGCAGGCGTTACTTTCATGGCCAGCTGATCCGATCGTGTAGAACCCGCGCCCCGCTGCCTGAAGCTCGCGGGCGACGCCGTCCAGGTGCCGGCTGGTGACCTGCGCGTCGAATACCCGCCACCAGAGCTCGCCCTGCACGTCTGACCGCTCGTCGTCCGTGGCAGGGCGCTGATCGTGCGCCGCCGCCGGGCGCGAGAGCGCCGCCATCGAACGTACGAGTTCGGCGTCCTGCTCGGTCATCGTGAAGACCCCCGCTGATCGTCCTGCCGTGACGACGCACGGCCTGTGCCGAAACCCATGCCACCTCAGCTGCCCAGACGGAACTCCGTGTCCGGGACGAGCTCGGCTATATCCATCTGCGCCTTCTGCAGTTTCCCTGAATAGTCCCAGTTCATCGACTGCCAGCGGGTGAACTGGTCCAGCACCCAGAGACCGGACTGGCGTGAACCGTTCCCGGACTTGCCGTTGCCGCCGAACGGCAGGTGAGCTTCCGCACCGGAGGTGGAGTTGTTGATGCTCACCATACCGGCGCCGATGCGGCTCCGGAACGCGAAGGCGTCGGCCGGGTCGGTGGTATAGATCGAGGACGACAGCCCGTATCCGGGCGCGTTGGCCAGCTCGATCGCCTCGTCGAAGTCGCTGTACGACGTGACGCCGACGATCGGCCCGAACGTCTCGCGGTCGAACAGGTCGTCGCCGGGGCGCACGCCGTCGACGATCACGGGGTGGAAGTAGAGACCGTCGTCGGGATTGCCCGCGAATCCGTGCCTCGGACTGTCCGCGGTTATCCGGCCTGGTGTTCCGTAGACCGTGTGGTGCGGCTGGATCCAGGTGAGGATCTCCTCGTACCGCTGGGCGAACTTCTCGTCGAGCAGTGGCCCCATCAGGACCTCGCCCATCGGGTCGCCGACGACGGCGTTGGCGGTGGCCGCCGAGAACCGCTCGATGAACTCGGCATGCTTCGACTCGTGGACGATAGCCGTCCCGAGCGAGGTGCAGCGCTGCCCTGCGGTGCCGAAGCCGGAGAACAAGGCTCCCTCGACCGCGAGATCGAGATCGGCGCTGGGGGTGACCACGAGCGGGTTCTTGCCGCCGAGCTCCAGGCAGGCGGTCTGCAGATGACGCCCGGTCAGGGCGCCGATCTCGCTGCCCACCTCGGGAGACCCGGTGAAGCCGACCTTGTCGACCGTACCGGCCTCGAGCGCCGTCTGCAGACCGGAGAACGTCGACGCTCCGTCGGCGTGGACCACGTTGAAGACGCCGGGCGGGAGCCCGCCACCGCGGACGAAGATCTCATGGAACGCCGCCGACACGGCCGCGGAGTACTCTGCTGGCTTCCAGACGACGGTGTTGCCGCACAACAGCGCCGGGACGATGTACCAGGACGGTACCGCCACCGGGAAGTTGCCCGCGGTGATGACGGCGACGGTGCCCACCGGATTGCGGAAGGTGAACAGCTGCTTGTTCGGCATCTCGCTCGGCACGGTCTGGCCGTAGAGCCGCCGGCCCTCGCCGAGGAAGAAGTCACAGGTGTCGACGATCTCGCGGACCTCTCCCAGCGCCTC
>NZ_ML142871.1:43503-52336 GCF_004138495.1 Phytoactinopolyspora endophytica | reverse complement strand
GGGCTTGCCGACGTCTCGGGTGACCAGGGCGGCCAGCTCATTCATGTTGGCTTCCACGAGACGGCCGATGTGCGCGATCGCGCGGCCGCGGATGGGAGCGGGCACGGAGGCCCAGGCCGGCTGCGCGCGTTTCGCGGAAGCTGCCGCATCCACGACCGTGGCCGCGTCGGCGAAGGAGATCTCCGCCACGACGTCGTCATAGCGCGCGGGGTTGCGGCCGGTGACGGTGCGAGTGCCGTCGACAGGCTTGCCGTCGACGACGGAGGTGACGACCGAGGCGGACGTGTGGGTGCTCATGGTGGGGACTCCTCTACGGCGTCTGGTGGGCGACGGCTCGGGCGAACGCGGCGACCGCCTGATCGATCTCATCATCCGACACGGAGAGGGCCGGACGGAAGCGGATCGCGTGCTGGCCACTGGGTAGAGCCAGCACGTGTTCGTTCTCCCGCAGGTACGTGAGGACGGCGTCGCGGGTCGCCGGGTCTTTCAGGTCGGCGGCCACCATCAACCCCCGGCCGCGCACGTTGCTGATGGCGCCGCTGGGAACGTCGTCGGCCGCGGAGCGCAATGCCGAAAGGAAGCGCTCGCCTTTGGGCCCGGCCGACTCGATGATGCCGTCGCGCTCGATGACCTCGAGGATCCGCCGCGAGCGGACCATGTCCACCAGGCCGCCGCCCCACGTGGAGTTGATGCGACCGGAGACGGCGAAGACGTTGTCCGGCACCTCGTCGATCCGGCCCCCGGCCATGATCCCGCCCACCTGGACCTTCTTGGAGAACGCGACGATGTCGGGGGAGAGGCCGAGCTGCTGGTAGGCCCATGCAGTGCCGGTCGTGCCGACGCCGGTCTGCACCTCGTCGACGATGAACAGCGCGTCCTCGGAGTGGACGAGCTCCTGCATGGCCCGCAGGAACTCCGGCCGCATATGGTTGTCGCCGCCCTCGCCTTGGATCGGTTCGCAGATGAACGCGGCGATGTCATGCGGGTGCTCGGCGAAGGCGCGCCGGGCCTGCTCCAACGCACGCTCCTCGGCGGCGACGACGTCGTCGAGGTTGTCCTCAAGCGGGAAGCGGATGGCGGGCACGTCGATGCGCGGCCAGTCGAACTTCGGGTACCTGTCCGTCTTGCCCGGCTCGGTGTTCGTCAGTGACATGGTGTAGCCGCTGCGGCCGTGGAACGCACGGCTGAGGTGCATGATGCGGGTGCCCAGTGCCGGGTCGCGCCCGGCTGCCTCATTCTGACGGCTCTTCCAGTCGAATGCGGCCTTGAGCGCGTTCTCGACGGCGAGGGCGCCGCCCTCGACGAAGAACAGGTGCGGGAGCGCGGGGTCTGCGAGGACGCGTACGAACGTCTGGGTGAACTCGGCCAGATGCGTGGAGTACACGTCGGAGTTCGCGGGCTTGTTGGCCGCGACCTCGGCGAGCAGGGTCATGAACTCCGGGTCCTCGACGATGTCGGACGGGTTGCAGCCCAGGGGAGACGAAGCGAAGAACGTGTACATGTCCAGATATCGCTGCCCGTCGCGCGCGTCGACCAGCCAGCTGCCCCGGCTCGCGGAGGTGTCGAGGACGAGTTTGAAACCGTCAGTGAGCAGATGCTCGCTCAAGACTGTGCGGACCTTGTCGGGCGGGATGCTCAGCTGCGTGATCATCGGATGACCTCCTGGCAGGCGACTTAAGAAGCGCGTCACACGGAAGATATCCCCGGACGACCCCTTGGCTACGTAAGAGTTACGGTAACAGGCGCGTGAGGCAACAATAAAGTGCACATCTTCTCGAGATCATCGGGAAAACTTTGCCCTCCGGGGTGGGTGGTCAGGCGGCCGCGGGAGTAGATGTACGATTTGATCTAGTTCGGAATGGTTCCTGCCGGCCTAGCCGCTCGCTTGCACGGCTGCCGGGGGCTGGTGGCTGCGGCCGGCTCGGACGTTCGGATGTATCGACACGGGACGTGTCTATTTTGGGTGTCATGACAGGCGTTATGACTAATGATCATCGAGTTGATGCTGTCCTATAACGCCGCGATCTCGGCGTGTCATTCGCGACACGCCGAGCCGCATTGATAAATCTCATGATCGACCTTTTGAGCCGGCAGTGTGGATGACCTGCCGCTATAGGGTGTTGCCGCAGGTCGGCGGCAGGTTGACATGTGCGGCGAGCTGGAGCAGAGTCGCATGAAGTCCACCAACGGACGAACCGCTACGGGGATACGTCCCGGGTAGGCAGTGCGACCGGGGTCGGAGGCGCGAAACGGCTTTATGCCGCCTCGCCTCTAGAGCCAGGCCCGCGCTTGCGCGCCGGGCCCGCACGTGTCCCGTAGTGGCACGGGGTGAGACCAGGTCGGGCCCGGCCAGTCCAGTAGACAACGGGTCGCGAGTCGCATCCGGCGGCATCGCGGTTCGGTCCGAAGGACGGCCGGGCCGCGTCCCTTCTGCGACGCTGACGGACACATGTGATCTCGGTCTCCTTTGGCACGAGTCTGTGCTTTCGGGGCACGTCTACAGCACCGGAGACGTTGTCCAGGCGTCGTGGTATAAGTGAGCTTCGTCCGGGCTACCCTGGGTATCTCGGGTGTGCTGGTACACAAGGTTGGTGGATGGAGTCCGTCACGTGAGTCTCTGGGTAGCGGGCCAAGAGGGCAGGCGGCACTTCCTCTTGCGCGCAGCCGGAATGGTCATCGTCGGCCTGTGCTTGGCACTGGCGTTCCCGCCGTTCGATCTGTGGTTCATGGCCGCCTTGGCACCCGGCGCGGCCGCCTTGCTCGTCCGTGACCAGCCGCTGAGACGATCGGCGATCTTCGGGTTTCTCTTCGGGCTGGCGTTCTTCCTTCCGCTCATGTGGTGGACGGGGATGGAAGTCGGCCCCATTCCCTGGATCCTGCTGGGGATCTTGCAAGCGGCCTTCTTCATCGCGTTGGCGCTCGGTATGACACTCGTCCAGCGGCTCGTGGGCTGGCCGATCTGGATCGCCGCGGTCTGGGTCGCGGTCGAGGCGTTCCGCGGGAGAGTTCCGTGGGGCGGGCTGACCTGGGGAAAACTGGCCTTTGCGCAGGCTGACGGTCCGTTCACCGGACTCGCCGCGCTCGGGGGCACTCCGTTGGTGTCGTTCGCGGTCGCCCTCGTCAGCGGATTGTTGGCATGGCTGCTGGTCAGCGCGGACACCAGGAGCCGTCTGGTGGCGGCCGGCGCCGCCGCGGCCGTGACGCTCTCCGGGCTCGTTGTGTCACCACCGGCCCCGGACGGGGACACCATCACCGTGGCCACCGTTCAGGGCAACGTTCCGTCGATGGGCCTGGACTACAACTCCAGGGCCCGGGTGGTGACCGAGAACCACGTCGAGGCGACCGAGCAACTGGCCCGGGATATTCAAAGCGGCCAGGTCGATCAACCGGACCTGGTGATCTGGCCGGAGAACTCCTCGGACATCGACCCGTTCGCCGATCCGGCCATCTACGAGGACATCGACAACGCGGTGCGCTCGATCGGCGTGCCGGTGGTGATCAGCGCGATCATCCCGACCGACGACGGCCAGAACAAGGAGAACACGTCGATCCTGTGGGATCCGGAGACTGGTCCCGTCGACACCTACATCAAGCGACGTCCGATGCCGTTCGGCGAGTACATACCGATGCGTGGGATCGCAGAGATGATCACCGACGCCGTCGCACGTCAGCCGCAGGACCACGTGGCCGGCGACGAGGTGGGCGTGTTCGACACGGGCGTCGCGTCGGTCGCCTTGGCCATCTGCTTCGAGGTCGGGTTCGACGAGATCGTCCGTGATGCCGTCGTCGACGGTGGACAGTTCCTCGCCGTGCAAACGAACAACGCGACGTTCCGTGACTCGCCGATGAGCGAGCAGCACCTCGCGCAGTCCCGGTTGCGGGCGGTGGAGCATGGGCGCACGGTGATCGTCTCGGCTCTGTCCGGTATCAGCGCGATCATCAACCCGGACGGCGACGTCGAGCAACGCACGGAGCTCTTCACCCAGGATGTCCTCGTCTCGGACGTGCAGCTGTCCGACGAGACGACGCTCGCCACCACGGTCGGGGCCTGGCCGGAGTGGATCGTCGTCGGGACAGGATTGGGTGCGGCCATCGCGGGTATCGTCCTGCTGCGCCGTCGGCCAGCAGCCGAGCCAGAACCGCCGAAGGAACCGGTGCCGGTCGCAGCGGGGGTATAAGAAGGACAGCCGACGCGTAGCGTGTCCCGTCGGGCCGAACCTGCGTAAGGGCAGGGTGCCCCGGAGCCGAAGGTAGGAGCGACCACATGACCAGCGTTGGCGACGACCCGCCGCCGGAAGAGGGCGAGACGGGCGCGGGTGTGGTCGTCATCATTCCGACGTACAACGAGGCCTTGACGCTCGAGAAGACGATAACCCGGCTGCAGGGCGCTGTCCCGGACGCACACTCGCTGGTGGTCGACGACGGTTCGCCTGATGGCACCGGGGAGCTCGCCGACATGATGGCGGATCGGGATTCGCGGGTTCACGTGCTCCATCGCGACAAGAAGCAGGGCCTGGGGCCCGCCTACGTCGCGGGTTTCCAATGGGCTCTGCGGCAGGGTTACGGATACCTGGTCGAGATGGACGCCGACGGCTCCCACCAGCCGGAGGAACTTCCCGCGTTGTTGGACGCTGCCCGCGGAGCCGATCTCGTACTCGGTTCCCGCTACGTTCCGGGCGGCCGGGTGCTGAACTGGCCCCGACGGCGTGAGCTGCTGTCCCGCGGCGCCAACACCTATGCGCGGGTGGTCCTGGGCCTGAAGCTGCGCGACGCCACCAGTGGTTTCCGTGTGTGCGCCGCGTCGTCATTGCGGACGATCGATCTGGCCACGGTCGCGTCGCAGGGGTATTGTTTTCAGATTGATCTCGCGTGGCGCGCGGTGCGTGCTGGGCTCCGCGTCGTCGAGGTCCCCATAACGTTTGTCGAACGTGAGCAAGGGGAATCGAAGATGGGGGCGGATATCGTCCGAGAGGCGTTTGTCCGCGTCACCCAGTGGGGTGCGCGGCATCGAATGCAGCAGGTACGGTCGAAAGTGAAGACGTCGGCGTTCAGGGGGGAGCGCACATGAGCCACGAGCAGTTGAACCCGCATCGTCGGCGCACCTTGAGCGCATTCGGTCCGTTCCTGGCGGCTGTGGCGGAGATCGTTGCTTTCGTCGCCGTAGGAAACTGGATCGGCTTCGGATACGCGATCCTGCTCGCGTTGGCGACGAGCGTGTTCGGCCTGTGGATCATGAGGAGAGCGGGTTTCAGGGCATGGCGCTCATTGCGTGAAGCCGCGGTCCGGGCCGCGCAGACGACGGATGAGTCGCAGGTCCAGGATCAGACCGGAATCCACGTGCAGCGTTCTCCCGAGGAGGAGATCGCCGGCGCCGGCGTGACATTGCTGGCTGGGACCATGCTGTTGTTACCCGGATTCGTCACGGACGCCACCGCCTTGCTGCTCCTTCTTCCTCCCATCCGTAAGAGCGTCGGCCGTCGGCTGGCCGCGGCGGCGTTGCGGACCTTCCCGTACCGTGGCACGCCAGGGCAACCGGGGGTGCGTCATAGGGGAGACGTGGTCGAGGGAGAAGTCCTCGGTGACTCAACAGGTCAGCCACCTCGTTCTGATGCCCAGCAACAAGACGAGGGCTAGATCGGGCCGGGCTGAACCGGGCCGCGAGCGCTGATGCGATGACAGAGAAGAACGTCCGGACATGAGACGGTCCCGGCGCCGATGGCGTCGGGACCGTCTTCTTCGGCTCGGTGAACTGGGAGGCGTCAGGCGCTACGCTTCCGCTCCCGTGTCTGAGCAGCCAGGTGCGCTGTCCCCGGGAGCAGACCGGCACGTAGGAGCTCAAGACGCTCGTCGAGGAGAGCCTCGAGCTCGTCGATGGATCGCCGCTCGAGGAGCATGTCCCAGTGGGTGCGGGCGGGCTTCAAGGGCTTGTCGTCCGGCCGGTCGCTAGCCTGACGAAGCGCCTCCGAGCCGCACCGCGGGCAGTCCCACAAGGCAGGGATTTCAGCCTCGGTGGAGAACGTCACCTCGAACCGATGACCGAGGGCGCAGCCGTAGGAGATAACCTGCCGCTCAGCGAACTCGACGCCGCGCTCATCCTCGTAGCTCCGGGCGCCGAGGCGGGAGCCACGTAGGGTGGAACGCTCAGACATGTAGGAACCCTTCCGGGGTTTCTTCAACCCCTGGACTTTTCTGTCGTGTACTGCGGGCACTGAGAGAACGGATGGGGCTACGCCAGTGTTCCGGAACTGCGGTGACAATGCGAAGTCAGCCCACGTGATTTCGCTCACTAGTGCCAACGTATGGCTTACATCAACTACCACATCTCTTACCCATGATAGCGCGAAGAGTTCCGCCGAGGCCGGATGAACGGCTGTACCGGCGATTGCTAAATTGACTCAGCTTACGATGAACAGGAGTGGTGTGGCCGTGACCGTTCGGGAGATCAGGCTGTACGGGGATCCGGTGCTGCGCACGGTAGCCGAGGAAGTGAAGGACTTCGGCGAGGTGAGCCATGCCCTTGCGGAGGACCTGCTGGACACGCTGGCTCTTCCAGGTCGCGCCGGCGTCGCCGCGCCCCAGATTGGGATACCGGCCCGGGCCTTCTCTTATGGTGCGGAAGGGCAGCGCGGAGTCGTGTTCAATCCGACTCTGGTCGAGACCTCCGGCGAACAGGGCGGCGACGAAGGGTGCCTCTCGGTGCCGGGTCTGTGGTTTCCGACGCGTCGCGCCGCGCACGCCGTCGTGGAAGGGGTCGACGCCGATGGTCGTCCGGTACGGGTGGAAGGCGAAGACGAGCTTGCGCGCTGCCTGCAGCATGAGGTCGACCATCTGAACGGCATCGTCTACATTCACCGCCTCGATCCGTCGACGCGCCGGGGAGCGATGAAACAGATCCGCAGGAGCGCCTGGTTCAACGGCTAACGCCCTGGCCAGTCCCCACGCGAGCTGAGGACGTCGCGCAGGACGTCCGCCCGGTCGGTCACGATTCCGTCCACGCCCATGTCCAGCAGGCTCTCCATATCCGCCGACTCGTTGACCGTCCACGTGTGCACCTGACGTCCAGCGGCGTGGGCGTCGGCGACCAACCGCGGCGTGACGATCCTGAGCCCGCTCATCCGTGCGGGCAGCTGAAGGCAGTGGACGTCTGCGAGCCATCGGCGAGACCGGGAGGCCAGGCCGGTCCTGGACGCGAAGACGAAGTTCGAGACCAGCGAGCGCCCCGCGGAGGTCGCGACCGTCCTGGACAGCTCGCCGACCGCCTGCCGTCGCCGGGCGTCGGAGAACGAGGCGATGCATACCCGGTCATGAGCGGCCGTGCGCTCGATGGCCTGCACCATCGGTTGGACCACCGATGCCGACTTGATGTCGATGTTGACCCGCAGCTGCGGCCAGGTGCCGAGCAGGTCCTCCAGAGCCGGAACCGGCTCGGAACCACCGATGCGGGCGCGGCGGACCTCGGACCAGGGAAGCTCCGCCACCACGCCCGTGCGGTCGGTCACCCGGTCGAGTGTGGTGTCGTGGAAGGCCACCACCACGTTGTCGATGGTGGCGTGCACATCCGTCTCCACGTAGCGGTATCCGAGGTCGACGGCGGCGGAGAAGGCGCGCATGCTGTTCTCCAGGCCCTCCGGTGAGAACCCTCGGTGCGCGAACGCCAGCGGGCCCGCATGGTCGAAGAACGGATGCGGTGGCTGCGGACGGACGGTGACCACGGACAACAGCCTAAGGTGCAGGGCTCGGTCCCACATCCCGGGAGGGCGTGTGGGTCCTGCGGCATGGATGCGGCTATGGTGATGAAGTGGCAACTGGCGTATCCGGCCGCGTGACCGAGCGGTCGAGGTGGAACTAACCACCGGGGAGCTGACCACGGAGTCATCGCGCGCCTGGGGACTCCGACAGACCGCGGAACGAGGAAAGGATGTGGCCTGAGCGCCATGACCACCACCCCTAACGCGCTGCGTGCAGTGGACCCTCAGCTGGCCGACCTGATCACCGCCGAGGAGACGCGTCAGCGTGACACGCTGAAGCTGATCGCCTCGGAGAACTACGTGTCGGCCGCCGTGCTGGAAGCCAGCGGGACGGTGCTGACGAACAAGTACTCCGAGGGCTATGCCGGCCGGAGGTACTACGAAGGCCAGCAGGTCATCGACCAGATCGAGACCGTGGCCATCGACCGGGCGAAGGCGGTGTTCGGCACCGACCACGCCAATGTGCAGCCCTATTCGGGGTCGCCGGCGAACCTCGCCGTCTATTTGGCCACGGTCAAGCCCGGTGACACCGTCATGGGAATGTCGCTGCCGATGGGCGGCCACCTCACCCATGGCTGGTCCGTGTCCGCGACCGGTACCTGGTTCAACGCGGTCCATTACGACGTGGGCCGCGAGAGCGGGCGGGTCGACATGGACCAGGTACGCGATCTCGCGCTCAAGGAGCGTCCGAAGCTGATCTTCTGCGGTGGCACCGCGATCCCGCGGACCATCGACTTCCCCGCCTTCGCGGAGGTCGCCCGCGAGGTCGGTGCCGTACTGGTGGCGGACATCGCGCACATCGCCGGCCTGGTCGCCGGCGGGGCGCACCCGTCGCCGGTCGGGCACGCGGACATCATCACGACGACGACGCACAAGACTCTGCGAGGCCCTCGCGGGGCCATGGTGCTGGCCACCGAGCCATACGCCAAGGCCATCGACAAGGCCGTCTTCCCGGGGCTGCAGGGTGGGCCGCACAACCACACCACGGCGGGCATCGCGGTCGCGCTGCACGAGGCCGCGCAGCCGGAGTTCTCCCGGTACGCCCGCCAGGTGGTGGCCAACGCCGCCGCACTGGCGGAAGAGCT
>NZ_ML142871.1:39231-43446 GCF_004138495.1 Phytoactinopolyspora endophytica | reverse complement strand
GTGGCTTCGCGCTGATCTCGGGCGGGACGGACAACCACCTGATCCTGGTCGACCTGACCCCGAAGGGTGTACCCGGTAAGCCGGCGGCGAAGGCTCTGGACCGCGCCGGACTGGAGACCAACTACAACACCGTCCCCTATGACCCGCGCAAGCCTTTCGACCCGTCCGGCCTGCGGCTCGGCACCGCCGCGTTGACCAGCCGGGGCATGGGCGAAGGGGAGATGCGCGAGGTCGCGCGCTGGATGGACGAGATCGTCACGGCGCAGGCGTCCGGCAACGAGGACACGGTCGAGAAGGCGGTCAGCCAGGTACACGGCGAGGTGAGCGAGATCACCGGGCGCTTCCCCGTGCCAGGACTGGACCGCTGAAGTCTGGGCGACTGGGCTGCTGGGCTGGGCTCAACCGGCCCAGCAGCTAGCCGCTCGTGGACGCGATGATGCGGGTGTGCAGTTCGGCCGCTTGGGGCGTATCGGGTCCGACCAAGGATGCGGCTGCGAGCCACGCCGCGCCGGCGGCGCCATTGACGGCGGATGTGATCGGCGCGTCCGGCCAGCTTGCGGCCAGCTGTGGTTCCACCAGATGGCGCACTGGCGTGTCGGTGGTCAGCAGGGAGCCGGTGAGGACCACCGGTGTCGATTCGCCACTGGCACGGACAGCCGAGACCGCGTTGAGCAGATGATGCGCGGCCTCGGCGACAATACGGTCGGCCTCCGGGTCGGCGCCGGCGGCCGAGCTGACCAGAGGGGCGAGCTCGGCCAGAGCGACCGGAGGCCGGTCGTGTACGGCGCCGATCAGGTGCTCCACCAGCCCCACCAGCCCCTCGCTCCGATCGCGAGTGGTCAAGGCTGCCTCCTGATGGACGATGTCCGTCAGGCGCTCGTGCACGGTGGTGGCGTCGTCGTCCGGCCACAGCCGAGCGTGTAGGACTGCCCGGCCCAAAGGGCCGGGAAGCTCGTGGCGTTCCAGCGCGGCCAGAGTGGAACGGACCGCCTCCCGGCCGAGCCAGAACCCGGAGCCAAGGTCGCCGAGCAGCCAACCGTGGCCGTCCGCCGTAAGGACACGGCGCCGCCCTCGGAAGGTGGTGGCCAGGGCCCCGGTCCCCGCGATCAGCAGCGTCCCGTCGGGTTCCGGTGTCCCTGCGACGAATGCGACCATCGCATCTGAGACGATGTCGTACTTGCACGAGAGACCAGCATCCGACCACATCTGCCGGAACGCCGCGGCTACCGCGGGGCGCCTGAGATGCGGGTCACCGGCCGTCCCGACGACGGCGCGCTGGATGCGTGCCGGATCGTCCACCGCGGCGACGGCTTCGCCCAGCGCCGATGAGATGGCCTTGAGCGCGGCGTCGGGGGAGTGAGACGTGATGTTCGCTCCGGGTCCACGCCCGGTGGCGACATGCACTCCGTCGATCCCGGCGATGAGCGCGCGGGTTGATGTACCGCCTATGTCCAACCCCAGCACCAGGGCCGCCGAACCTGTCACGCGCCACCTCTCGTTTCTGTTGTGTCGCCAGGATGTCACAGCTTCAGCAACCTGAGGCCAAGGCCTTGACACCGCCCAAAGTTCAGAAATAGTTTTCAGCACATTAACGCATCTGGCTGGACGTGAAATTCAGGATCACAGCGGTGGCACAGGGTGTGACCGTGGTTTTCGTAGGCCCATCGCGCCTCGTGGGCCGAGAACCCGTAGCGACGCATGAAGGGTGGAGCGGTGACCGAAGACGCGCTCTCTTCCGTCGGAGGAGAGACCGGGACGACCGGGGAGCTCGTGGGCGAGCGCCTGAGCGGCGACGTCATTCTGGCCCGTACTCGTGCACTGTTGCCCAACCTCCCTGCCGCCCTGCTACGCGTCGGTGAACATGTGCTGTCCGCACCGGCAGGAGTCGCCCGGTCGACGATCTTGGAGACCGCGGAACGAAGCGGGACCTCGCCGGCCACCGTCACTCGATTCTGCCGGGCCATCGGGCTCGCCGGATACGCCGATCTGCGCCTCGCCATGGCGGAGGAGACGGGACGATCGTCGTCGGTGGCTGGCTGGGAGATCGACATCGGCCGCGAGATCAGCCCCACCGACCCGATCGACCGCGTCGCCAACCTGATCGCCACCGCCGAGATCAGGGGAATCCAGGAGACCATGGCGCAGCTCGACCTCGAGGCCGTGGAACGCACCGCCGAGGCCGTGGACAAGGCGCGCCGCGTCGAGCTGTACGGCATGGGCGGCAGCGCGCTCATGGCCGGAAAGATGCAGCTGAGCCTGCACCGCATCGGCGTGCCGACGTGGACCTGGGGGGACGTCCATTCAGGACTCACCAGCGGCGTGCTGCTCAAGCCTGGCGACGTCGCCATCGGCATCTCGCACTCGGGCTCGACCCGGGAGACGTTCGAGATGCTCTCGGTCGCCGCGAGCAGTGGAGCGACGACGGTCGCGCTGACCAGCAGGCCCGATGCTCCGCTGGCCGAAGTGGCCGACATCGTGCTGACGACGGCGGCACACGAGACCACGTTCCGGCCCGCCCCCCATGCATCTCGACTTCCACAGAACATAGTCCTGGACCTGGTCTACGTCGCAGTGGCGCAGCGACGGCGTGAGGAGACCATCGCTGCGCTGAAAGTGACCGCCGACGCCGTCAGCGGCCACCGTAAACAACCACAGCCCAAAGGGGTGCAGCGGGGATGAGAGGACCGGAGTGGGCACGGACGAGCCAATGAACGACATGGGGAACGACGACGCGGCCGCGGTGAGCGCGGAAGCCTACTTGGTGCGGGTGCGCGAGGCCATGGAACAGGTGGCAGCCAGCCAGGCCAAAGGCGTGGCCCAGGCGGCCGACCTGATGGCTGACGGGATCCGGCGAGGCGGGGTGATACAAGCCTTCGGCACCGGCCATTCGCAGGCGATCGCGATGGAGATCGCCGGGCGTGCGGGCGGCTTGATCCCATCGAACCGGATCGCCCTGCGCGACCTGGTGGTCGAGGACGGTGAGCCGGCGTCGGTGCTGAACGATCCACGCCTGGAACGGGACCCGAACCTGGCGGAGCGGCTGTACAACGCCACTCCGGTCGACCCTGCGGACGTGTTCATCATCGCGTCCAACTCGGGGATCAACGGGAGCATCGTCGGGCTGGCCGCGATTGCGAAGGAACACGGCCATCCGCTGATCGCGATCACGTCGCTGGACCACAGCCGGCAGGTCGAGTCCCGGCACCCGTCCGGTGGCAAACTGACCGATTTCGCCGATGTCGTGCTGGACAACCGTGGCCCGTTCGGCGACGCCGTGCTGCCGCTGCCCGGCGGAGGAGCGGTGTGCGCGGTGTCGACCATCACGTCCGCACTCCTCGCGCAATTCCTGACGGCAGAGGTGGTGCGCCGGCTGATAGACGCCGGTGAGGAACCCCCTGTCTACCTCTCCGCCAATGTGCCCGGCGGGGACGCCCACAACGACGCACTACTCACACGGTACGAAGGCCGGATCCGGCGCGGCAGTTGACGGTTCGGTCCCGAGGCGGGATCCCGCGCGGCCACGGCCGCTACTCACACACAGGCGCTCGAGGAGGGAGTACGGAAATGGTGAAAAGCACTGCACGTCAGACGTCGTCCACGTCGCCGACACGACGAAGGTTCCTGCAGCAGATGGCGGTCGGAGGGCTCGCCGTCGGCCCCGGGTCGGCGGCGTTGGCCTCCTGTGCCTTCGGCGGCGACGACGATGACGACACCGAGTCCAGCACGGAAGAGACAGGCGGCGACGCCACCGAGGAGAACCCGCTGGGCATCGCCGAGGACGAGTCGGTGGAGATCTACATCTTCGACGGCGGATTCGGCGACGAGTACGCCACGGAGCTGCACCAGCCGATCTTCAGCGACCGGTGGCCGGACGTTCAGATCGACCACCACGCTGCCGTCGACATCGGTGGTGAGCTGCAGACCCGGTTCGCCGCCGGGGACCCGCCGGACTTCATCAACAACTCCGGCGACGGCGCGATGGACAACGGGCAGCTGGTGAGCGACGGCCTGCTGCAGGACCTGACGGAGCTGTTCGACGCGCCCAGCTGGGACGACCCGAACACGCCCGTGCGAGACACGCTCATCCCGGGCACCATCGAGCAGGGCACGTACGACGGCACACCGTATGTGTTGAACTACGCCTTCACCGTGTTCGGCATCTGGTACAACAAGACGCTGATGGACGACAACGGCTGGCCGGTGCCGACCACGTGG
>NZ_ML142871.1:38785-39202 GCF_004138495.1 Phytoactinopolyspora endophytica | reverse complement strand
GGAGATGCTCGACGTCTGCGCGGATGCCGCGGACATGGGCATCGCTCCTTGGATCTACCAGGGCGTGACCGCGCCCCGGTACATGAGCTGGCCGCTGTTGACGATGGCTGCCAAGCTGGCCGGGCCGGAGGTGCTGCTCTCCATCGACCTGCTCGAGGAAGGTGCGTGGGGGCACGAGGCCGTCCGCGAGGCCGCCAACGCTCTCTGGGACCTCGGGCAGCGCGGTTACTACCTCGAAGGTGTCGAGGCCATGGAGTTCCGTGACGCCCAGGGCCTGTGGGCCCGAGGCGAGGGACTGTTCTTGCCGTCGGGTTCGTGGATCGAGAACGAGGAGGCCGATGCGATCTCGGAGGATCCCTCGTTCGAGCTGGCGATGATGCCCGAGCCGCAGCTGTCTGCGGACGCGGTCATGCCGTT
>NZ_ML142871.1:36292-38751 GCF_004138495.1 Phytoactinopolyspora endophytica | reverse complement strand
GACCGTCCGGGCGAAGGCGGGGGAGCCGTACATCGTTCCGGTGGACGCGCCGAACCCGCGGGCCGGCATGGAGTACATGCGGGCGATGCTGTCGATGGAAGGTGCGCGTGGCTTCACCGAACAGGTGAGCAGCCTGACGTCCGTGCTGGGCGCCTCCGACGACGTCGAGCTCGACGCACCCGGCCTGTCGTCCGCTCAGGATGCCCTGGCCGCGGCGGGTGAGAACGTCGTCAACTGGTTCTTCCCGGACTGGTACCGCGAGCTGGAGAACCCCGGCATCGACCAGCCGACCGGTGCGCTGCTGCGCGGCGACATCGACGTCGACGAGTGGGTCGAGCAGTGCGAGCAGGCCTCCGCTTCGATACGTGACGACGACTCCATCAACAAGCAGACCCGGGAGCTCTAGGGAGCCGATCGATGACCCTCCACGGATCCGGTCGCCCGGCGGCGCAGCGTTCCGACGGAACCGACGGCACGGATGACGCCCGTGGCACCGGTGGTACCGGGGAGACCGGTGCCACCGGGAAGGGCGGCGGTGTGTCGCATGGCGCGGATGCGCGACGGCGACGCCGCGGTCGCAGGCCCGGCGGGCCGATGCAGAAAGGCAAGTATCCGTTCATCATCGCGTTTCTGCTGCCGCCGGTCGGGGTGTACGCGATGTACATGTTGTCGCCCTACATCCAGGCGATCTATATCTCGCTGACCGAGTGGAGCGGGTTCACAGCCAGCCCGACCTTCATCGGTCTCGACAACTACGAGCGGATGTGGAACGACGACCAGCTGTGGACCGCGCTGCGCAACAATCTGATCCTGCTGATCTTCGTTCCGGTGCTGACGTTGCTGCTCGGGTTGTTCTTCGCCTCGATGCTCAACGTGGGTGCGCGCGGGCGCGGCGGCGCGGTGGCGGGCGTGTTCGGCTCGTCGGTGTACAAGGTCGTGTACTTCTTCCCGCAGGTGCTCTCGATCGTCATCGTCGGGATCGTGTTCAGTTACGTGTTCGCGCCGGAGAACGCCGGTGGGATTCTGAACAGCATGTTGGGCGCGTTCGGTCTGGACGGGCTGAAACAGTTGTGGCTGGCTGAGCAGAACCTGCTCATCTGGATCGTGATGGTGGTGATGACGTGGTCGTTCGTGGGCTTCTACGTCGTGCTGTTCTCGGCGGCGATGCAGTCGATCCCGAAGGACATCTATGAGGCGGCGCTGCTGGACGGCGCCAGCCGGATGACCACGTTCCGCAAGATCACCGTGCCGTTGGTGTGGGACACCGTCCAGGTGGGATGGGTGTACATGGCGATCCAGGCCATGGACGGCTTCGCGATCGTGCACATCATGCTCGGGATCAACGGGGGCGTGGACGGAGCGGGCGACGTTCTCGGTGTGGCGATCTACAGGGCGGCGTTCCAGAGCAACGACTTCGGCTACGCCGCGGCGATCGGCGTGTTGATGTTGGTGCTGACGATGACCGTCGTTGTGCTGTTCATGCGCATGCTGCGGCGCGAAAAGGTGGAGCTGGCGTGATGGCGGACGATGACGTGAGAACCGCAACCCCGCGTGGACCGAAGCTCACCGCCGATGACAGGCCCCGGGAGGGTGTGGGCATCGTCGGGTTCGCGTTCGGGCTGCTCAACCATGGGTTTCTGCTGTTCTGGGGACTGATCACCACACTTCCACTGGTGTGGGCCATCCTGTCCTCGTTCAAGACGAACGGTGAGTTCCGGACCGATCCGATGGGGCTGCCCAGAGGCATCGAGTGGGACAACTTCGCCCGGGCGTGGACCTCGGCGAACATCGGACAGTACTTCCTCAACAGCGTCATCGTCGTGGCGATGTCGCTGACCATGACGATGCTGTTCGGCGCCATGGGTGCGTACGTCTTGGCACGCTACGACTTCCCAGGCAACCGTCTTGTGTACTACGTGTTCGTCGCGGGCCTGATGCTTCCCGTCTTCCTGGCTCTGGTGCCGATGTTCTTCATCGTCCGAGACAGCGGCGAACTCTTACCCTTCCTGGGCCTTAACAGCTACTTCAGCCTGGCCCTCGTGTACACGGCGTTCTCGATGCCGTTCACGGTGTTCTTCCTGACCGCGTTCTTCCGGACGCTGCCCACGTCAGTCGCGGAAGCGGGCATCGTCGACGGCTGCTCCCACTTCACGCTGTTCTTCCGGGTCATGCTGCCGATGGCCAAGCCGGGGATCATCAGCCTCGCGCTGTTCAACTTCCTCGGCCATTGGAACCAGTACATCCTGCCGCTGGTGATCATGCAGGATGACGAAAAACGCGTCCTGGCGCAAGGTCTGGGCACGCTCGCGGCGAACACCGGATTCCGCGCAGACTGGACCGCTCTCTTCGCCGGGCTGGTGATCGCGCTGCTTCCGGTGCTGATCGTGTACATGGTGTTCCAGAAGCAGGTCCAGGCCGGCCTGACCGCAGGCGTGTTGAAGTAGCAACTCCCATGATCA
>NZ_ML142871.1:35820-36254 GCF_004138495.1 Phytoactinopolyspora endophytica | reverse complement strand
AACCGTGCACATGGCACGGTTAGTGTTCATGATCATGGGAGGATAAGGCATGACTTTGCGCACACCCGAGTTCACCACCCGGCCCGTACTCACCGGAGGGTTCGGGATGGTGGCATCCACGCACTGGCTTGCCTCCCAGACCGGAATGGCCGTCCTCGAGCGCGGCGGGAACGCATTCGACGCGGCGGTGGCCGCCGGTTTCGTCCTGCAAGTGGTCGAGCCGGAGATGAACGGCCCCGGGGGCGAGGTGCCGATCCTGGCGTGGCACGCCGGCGAACAGCGCCCGTCGGTGGTGTGTGGACAGGGCACAGCTCCGGACGCTGCCGACATCGCGGCGTTCGAGGACCTCGGACTCGACCTGGTGCCCGGCACCGGGCAGCTGCCGGCGTGTGTCCCCGGATCGTTCGGCGCGTGGATGCTGCTGCTCCAGCGCT
>NZ_ML142871.1:26601-35756 GCF_004138495.1 Phytoactinopolyspora endophytica | reverse complement strand
CCCTCGGGCCGGCCGACGTGCTCGCCTATGCGATCGAGTACGCCGGTGGCGGCTTCCCGATCGGCGGATCGGCCGTGAACGTCATCTCGCGGGTGGCGCCATGGTTCCGGAAGCACTGGCCCAGCTCGGCGTCGTTGTTCCTCGACGGCGGCGCACCGCCGGTGCCGGGCTCTCGCTTCGTCAACCGCGAGCTCGCCGAGACGTACCAGCGCATCGCCGACGAGGCGCAGGCGGCTTCGCGCGACCGTGAAGAGCAGATCGAGCGGGCGCGCGAGATCTTCTACGAGGGCTTTGTCGCCGAGTCGATCGCGAAATTCGCGACGCGCGAGGTGATGGACGAAAGCGGCCGAGAGCACCGAGGCCTCCTCGGCTACGACGACCTGGCCGGCTGGCGCGCGAGCGTCGAGGACCCGATCGCCTTCGACTACCGCGGCCACACGGTGTACAAGGCCGGGCCGTGGAGCCAGGCGCCGGTCTTCTTACAGCAGCTGTCCCTGCTCGACGGCTTCGACCTGGACTCGATGGACCCGGCCGGACCGGAGTTCGTGCACACGGTCGTGGAGTGCGCGAAGCTCGCGTTCGCCGACCGGGAGGCGTTCTACGGCGACCCGGGGTTCACCGACGTGCCCCTGGACGACCTGCTCTCGGCTGAGTACGCGAAGCAGCGCCGCTCCCTGGTGTCCACGGTCGCGGACACCGGTGATCTACGCCCCGGAAGCCCAGGTGGCCGTATTCCGCGGCTGCCGACCGTGCGACTGGTCCCGCAGAGCCTGGGCGACACCTGGGTCGGTGAGCCCACCCTCGGGCCCACCAAGGGGGATACGTGCCACCTGGATGTGGCCGACCGGTTCGGCAATGTGGTGTCCGCGACGCCCAGCGGGTCCTGGCTGCACGGCGCGCCGATCATCCCTGGCCTGGGCTTCTGTCTCGGCACGCGCGGCCAGATGTTCTGGCTGGAGGACGGGCTGCCGAACACGCTGGCACCGGGGAAGCGTCCCCGCACCACGCTGACACCCTCGCTGGCGGTGCGCGACGGCGAGATCACCGCGTTCGGCACGCCTGGCGGCGACCAGCAGGACCAGTGGTCCCTGCTGTGGTTCCTGCACCGTGTCCACCATGGCATGGACATGCAGAGCGCCATCGACACGCCGGCGTGGCACACGTCGCACTTCACGTCGTCGTTCTACCCGCGGGCCGCCGTCCCGGGCCGCATGCACATCGAGGCGCGAGCGGGCGAGGAGACTGTCCGGGCGCTACGGGACCGGGGGCACGACGTCGTCGTCGAGGGCGACTGGAGCCTCGGACGGATATCGGCGACCAGCCGCTCGGCCGACGGGTTTCTGCGCGCCGCCGCCAATCCCCGTGGGGCGCAGGGTTACGCCGTGGGCCGGTGACCTGTGGACGACGCGCTCATCTGGTTCCTCATCATCCTGTGGGTCACCGCACACCTCGTCCCGGTCGGCAAAGTGCTGCACAGCGCAGTGACGCTCCGTCTGATGGTCTCCGATAAGGAGCAATTCAGGTGGCTGGAGGGTGCCATCCTGTTCAGCTCTGTCGGCTACGCCGTCTACGGATGGGGGCTGATGGTGGGGTTCGATACCCGCCCCTATCGCCCGTGCATGAGCGCGAACCCGGCTCCGGGAGGTCAGCCGGCGAGAATCGAGGATTCTCTGCTTCCGGTGTCGCATCGGTGCGTCTGGGCGGACGGGACGACGATCGACCTGGTGCCGCTCTGGATGAACCTGACCGTCTTTACCTGCATCGCCGGCACGGCGGTCTGTTTCGCCCTGGCGATCTACGCTGTCCTACGGTTTCGACGCCGAGTCCCGGCCTGACGTGGTCATTCGCCGAGCGATCAAGGCCTCGACGCCGTCCAGGATCACCTCGAGCCCGAAGGTCAAGTCGTCGCTGAACTCCGCGCCTTCAGGGTCACCGGGCTGGTCAGCGGTGTTCCCCTCATCTCCGTCGGGCTCAGGACCGCTGAAGATCCCCGCAGTGAGTATCTCCGCGAGCGCCGGAAACTCTTCCGCCTCGACCACCTTGGACAGCAGCTGCCCGTAGAGCGGATCCCAATCGTCGGGCTCGACGCCCGTCCGGGAGGCGCCTTCCATGATGGAGAGCTCCAGCCGCCCTGCGCTGAGCGCCCAGGTGCTGAGCAGCGTCAGCACGCCCATCTTCTCGCCGGGCGATAGGCCCGTGCCGGCGAGCGCACCGAGTAGCCGGTCCATCCAGCGCACCTGGTTCGGGCCCATGGGCGGGCCACTGAGCGGGATGTCCATGAACCATGGATGGCGGCGGAACATCTCGATGTTGTGCGTGGCCCACCACCGGGCCGCGCCTCGCCAGTCGTCCGGCATGCTGTCCAGGTCCACGTCGGGCGGGGGAGCGGCCGCAGCGTCCTGCATCAGCTCGAGCAGATCTTCTTTGCCGGAGACGTACCGGTAGAGCGACATGGTGGTGAAGCCGAGCTCCTCGGCGACCCGGCGCATCGACAGGGCGGCGAGCCCTTCAGCGTCGGCGATCTGCACCGCCGCGTCCACGATCTTCGCCAGGCTCAGGGCGGGCTTGGGGCCGCGGCTCGGCGGGCTCGCCGTTCCCCACAACAGCTCGAGCATCCGGGCTGGTTCTCCAGCCGGAGAGTGATCGGCGCTCATGCGGTCCCCTCGCCTTGGTGATTGACGACCATCGTAGAACTGTGTATAACATAAACATTAGCGTACGACGCATACAGTTTATGGCGCATACAGAATTTCGAAGCTAAGCCGCCGCACTGAGAGGAACCACCGTGACGAACTCGCACACCAGCGCGATCCGCGCCAGCGGACTGAAGAAGACGTTCAAGGGTGTGACCGTGCTCGACGGCGTGGACCTCGCAGTCGAGGAGGGCACCATGCTGGCGCTGCTGGGCCCGAACGGGGCAGGGAAGACCACCACGGTGCGGATACTGAGCACCCTGCTCCCATTCGACGGGGGAGAAGCGACGATCGCCGGCTACGACGTCAGGCGGGAGCCGGACGACGTACGCGGCGTCATGGGAATCACCGGCCAGTACGCCAGCGTCGACGAGATCCTGACCGGCCGCGAGAACCTGGTGATGATCGGCCGTCTCTACCGCCAGGGCAAGGCGGCGGCGCGGCGACGAGCCGATGAGCTGCTGGCTCAGTTCGACCTGGTCGATGCGGCCGACCGGGCGGTCAGGACGTACTCGGGTGGGATGCGCCGTCGGCTCGATCTCGCGGCTAGCTTGATAGCGGACCCTCCGATCATCTTCCTCGACGAGCCCACGACCGGGCTCGATCCACGCAGCCGACAGGCCATGTGGGAGGTCATTCGCGGTCTTCTCGACTCCGGCACGACCATCCTGCTCACCACTCAGTACCTCGAAGAGGCTGATCAACTGGCAGATCGCGTCGCCGTCATCGACGACGGCCGGATCATCGCCGAAGGGACCGCGGCCGAGCTGAAACAACGGGTCGGGACGGAGCGTCTCGAACTGCTCTTCTCCAGCGCCGACGACGTGCATGCGGCGATGCGGGTGGTCGGGGACAACGCGATCCAGGTCGGCGACGACGGGCTCGGCATCAGCATGACGGTCGACAGCGCCGAAGACGTCCGGCACACCTTGAACGCCCTGGCCGGGGTGCCGGTCCCGGTCGTCGACGTCGGGCTCTCACGGCCGAGCCTCGACGACGTGTTCTTCACTCTCACCGGATCTCCCGTCGAGATTCAGAACGATGACACAAAACCCTCGGACACGAGCATGGGAGCGGATGCGCCATGACCACCACGACAAATGTTCAGCACAGGGGAGTGGCGGCCGGCGGCGGGAACCGGCTCGGTCCGCACGGTGGCGAGCGCCCCACGCGACGCTCCGGCTTTGTGTGGAACCTCGCAGACGCGTGGGTGCTCATCGGGCGGAGCATGCGGCACACGGTGCGCAACGGCGATGCCCTGTTCATGGGTGTCTTTTTGCCGGTGATGCTGTTGCTGCTGTTCGTCTACGTTTTCGGCGGGGCGCTGGAGGAAGGCATCGCGCAGTTCGACTACGTGAACTACGTGGTGCCCGGTGTCATCTTGCTGACCGCCGGCTTCAGCGCGGCGACGACGGCCGTCAGCGTGACGACGGACATGACGACGGGAGTGATGGACCGGTTCCGGTCGTTGCCGATCACGAACTGGATCGTGGTGTTCGGACATGTCGTGGCCAGTCTGGTGCGCAACCTGTTCTCCACGGCGCTCGTGGTCGGGGTCGCTCTGATCATCGGTTTCCGGCCTACGGGGAACGTGCTCGACTGGGTCGCCGCCGTCGGAGTGATCTCGCTGTTCATCCTCATGATGACCTGGCTGTCGGTGATGTTCGGGCTGATAGCGAAGACCCCGGACGCGGCCAGCGGCTTCACATTCTTCATACTCTTTCTGCCCTATATGAGCAGCGCGTTCGTCCCGGTCGAGACGATGCCCGCAGTGTTGCGTGGCTTCGCTGAGCACCAGCCGATCACTCCCATCATCGAGACCGTCCGTGGCCTGCTCATGGGCACGCCGATCGGCGACAGCGGGTGGTTGGCCGTGGCCTGGAGCGTGGGAGTCTTGATCATCGTCGCGCCGATTTCGGCCCGCCTCTTCAGGAGCCGGACTGCCTCCTGACCATCCGCGGGGACTACGTGCGTCGGGTGGCGGCCGATGACACCAAGCGTGGCAAGATCGGTGACTGTGACCTCTGAAGGTGTCAGGAGTCCGGCGATCCTGAAGGCGCTGTGCTGTCCCGTGTGCCGCGATGCATTGACCGCGATGACGCCTGGCAGCGATGCAGCGTTGCCCGCGGGAGCGACGCCAAGTGAGGCGAATACCGCGCAGGCCACGGCGTTGCGGTGCGGATCCGGGCATACATTCGATGTAGCTCGGCAGGGTTATGTCAACCTACGTTCCGGTCGCAAACCCCGGGGCACGGCGGACACAGCCGACATGGTCGCCGCCCGGGCGGAGTTTCTAGCCGCCGGACATTACGAGCCGATCGCCGACGCCGTCGCGCGCCAGGTCGCCGATGGTTGGCGGGATCCGGCGACGCTACCGGCAGAACGCTCGGATGCGGTGGCCATGAACTCAGGCCGGCCAGAGCGAACTGGCACTTCCGGTGCCGCGGGTGTGCAAGACGAGGTGGAGACCCGTTCCTCTGACTCGGCGGGGGTGCAAGGCGACGTCGTCCTCGATGTCGGAGCGGGAACGGGCTATTACCTGGGGCACACGTTGGACAAGCTTGCAGGCCGGCGCGACGAGACAGACGCGGGCGTCATCGCCGATGCATCTGGCCGGGCTGGCTCGCACGGCGTGGCCATGGACGTCTCGGCCTATGCGCTGCGGCGAGCGGCAAAGGCACACCCGAGGATCGCAGCGATCGGCGCGGACGTGTGGGATGCCTTGCCGCTGCGGGACGGGTCGGTGTCGGCGATCCTGGACGTTTTCGCCCCTCGCAATGCAGCCGAGTTCCATCGTGTGCTGCGCCCCGGCGGCACGCTCGTCGTCGTTACTCCGTCGCCTGGCCATCTCGCCGAGCTCGTCGACCGGTTCGGCATGCTCTCCGTCGATGAGCGCAAGGACGAACGGATCGAGGAGACACTGGCGGAGAGCTTCATCCTCGAGACTCGCGCCGAGCTCACCCACCGGATGAGCCTTGCCGCGCACGACATCGGCCGCCTCATCCGGATGGGGCCGAGCGCCCACCACATCGACACGGCGTCGCTCGAAGAGACGCTCGACATGATCGACGCTCCGCTGGGTGTCACGGCGGCGGTGACCGTCGCCCGCTATAGCGCCCGTTTCTGAGGTTTCCCACGCACGGCACACAGGTCTGGCTGGACCTTCGTTGCCTCACGTAACGCCTGGAGCTTCTGTGGCCGGGTCACGCGTAACGTGAGGCCACGAACCCGGGCGGTCAGAAGGGCCTGCCAGGATGGTCCGGTGCTACACGAGGCGGCCTATGTCTCAAGGTAGGCGAGGACCGCGAGGACGCGCCGGTTGTCGTCCTCCGACGGCGGCAGGGTCAGCTTGGTGAAGATGTTGCCGACGTGTTTGTCGACGGCCTTCTCGGTGACGAACAGGCGGGACGCGATCGCCGCGTTGGTCCGGCCCTCAGCCATCAGGGCCAGCACCTCCCGCTCACGCCCGCTTAAGCCCGCGAGTGGCCGGTCGTGTGTGCGCCTGGAGAGCAGCTGCTGCACGACGTCGGGGTCCATCGCGGTACCCCCGCTCGCCACCCTGCGCACGGCATCCACGAAATGCGCGACGTCGGAGACGCGGTCCTTGAGTAGGTACCCGACGCCGCCGGTGCGATCCGACAGCAGTTCGCGGGCGTAGAGCTGCTCGACGTACTGCGAGAGAACGAGCACCGGAAGACCAGGTATCTGGCGACGTGCTTCGATGGCCGCGCGCAGGCCTTCGTCGGTGAAGTCCGGTGGGAGGCGGACATCGACGACGGCGACGTCAGGCTGGTGTGTGAGCAGAGAGCGGAGCAGCGACGGACCGTTGTCAACCGCTTCGACCACCGTGAACTCGTGCGCTTCGAGCAGCCGGATCAACCCGTCTCGGAGGAGGGTGAGATCCTCGGCGATGACAACACGCACGGCAGCTCCATGGTGACGATGGTCGGCCCGCCCTGAGGGCTGGTGAGCGAGACGGTTCCATCGAATGCTGCCAGACGGCGCTCTACCCCGTGCAGACCACCTGCCGGTTCGATCCGGGCTCCTCCCTTGCCGTCGTCGCCGACGGCGAGCCGCAGCCGGCCATCGGCATACCACACCTGGACCCACACCTGGCTGGCGTGCGCGTGCTTCGCGACGTTCGTCAAAGCCTCGGCGACCGCGAAGTAGCCGGCCGACTCCACCGTAGGCTCGGGCCGGGCTGGAAGACTCACCTCCACGTCGACCTCACCGGGGTAGCTGAGCGCCAGCGCCTGCACCGCTCCCTGCAGGCCGCGGTCGGCCAGGACGGGTGGGTGAATACCCCGTACCAGGTCGCGTAGCTCCGCGAGCGCGAGGCCGGTGGATTCGCGGGCCTCGGCCAGCAACTCCTGCGCGGCGTCCGGATCGTTGGCCATGAGCTGCTCGGCCAACCCCAGACTCATGCCGAGCGACACCAGCCGTGCCTGTGCTCCGTCGTGCAGGTCACGCTCGATTCTTCGCAGCTCGGCCGCCTGCGTGTCGACCGTCTCCGCACGAGACTCGGCGAGCTGTTCCACCCGGGCGCTCAGCATGGACGCGTCGGTGGGAGAGAGGAACCAAGACATCAACCGGGCATCGAGCCGGATGAGCCTAGGTGTGGCCCACCACCAGATGGCGAGCATCGGGATGGCCTGGACCGAGGCGAGCAGCGCGGACTGCCAGTCGGTCACGACCACCAGGCCCCAGTCCCCGGTCAGCGAGCGGAAGTCCTCGTCGGTGCGGGGCGGCACATCCTCGGGTAGGAACGGCCAGGCCACGGGAAGTCCGGCAAAGCCGATCGTGGACATGGCGAGCGTGCAGACCATGCCGACCAAGAAGAACCCGGCAGTGGCGTTGACCAGCAGCCACAACAGATCGCGCCACGTGGCGGGGTCTTTGGCCAGGGCGAGCAGACGAGCCAGGACTCCGCGTTCGGGCAGTGGAAGGTAGGGCCGCGGTATCGGAGTCTCCAGCACCTCGGAGGCCCATCTCCGGTGCAGGTCCGCGAACCAGCGAACCGCCGTCACCACCACCATGAGCACCGGGATGACCAGGATCAACCACACCATTCCGACGGCGACGACGGCCGTGATGGCAAGCCCCATCCCGACGAAGCACAGGAACACGAGACCGAACGCTCGCGCGGTCAACCGCAGCCGCACGGCGGCGGCCTGCCGGGTGACGCCGGAGAGAAGATCCACAGCCCTCATCTTGCCGACTTTCGGCGATCGGCGCAGTGGGGGTATCACCACCTCCGTACGAGCGAGCGGACCCCGGGGTCTCTCAGGGGTATCCCCGGGCTTCCCCTGAACTCCCTGGCCTCAGGGTTGAATGCGACGGTCGCGGCCAGCAGTCTGATCACGACATCCGATAGCGCAGGCGCTGTCGCTCACCGGGTGCCTCGTCTCGTGGGCGGGGCATCGCGCTAGCGGCGGGCGGCGGCCCGTAATTTGATGGGCGGGGCCTGACAACGATGGCTTTGTGGAGCACGATGGCTCTGGCGGCATTACGCCGAGGCGCCGGAGGGGAGCGGGCAGGCGTGATTGCCGGACAGTACGACGCGGTCGTGGTCGGCGGCGGCCACAACGGGCTGACCGCGGCTGCCTACCTCGCGCGGGCAGGGCGAAGCGTCCTGGTTCTGGAACGGCTCGAGCAGGTCGGCGGCGCGGCGGTCTCGGATGCCGTGTTCCCCGGCGTCGAGGCTCGGCTGTCCCGGTACTCCTATCTCGTGTCCCTGTTGCCGCACCAGGTGATCGACGAGCTGGGGCTGCCGATCACGCTGCGCCGCCGGCGGATCTCGTCGTACACCCCGGTCGGGGACGGTGGGTTGCTGGTCGACACGGGCGATGCCGGAGCCACGGCCGACTCGTTCGCCAAGGTCACCGGCGACCATGCTGAGCACGCCGCGTGGCAGGAGCTCTACCGCCGGGTGTCACGCGCCGCGGAGCGTCTCTTCCCGACCATGATCGAGCCGGTGCAATCCCGGGATCAGCTTCGCGCGATCGTCGACGACGAGCTGGCCTGGCGGATGCTGTTCGAAGAGCCGATCGGCACAACCGTGACGCAAAGCTTCGCGGACGACGCCGTGCGAGGTGTGGTGCTGACGGACGCGCTGATCGGCACCTTCGCCGACCTCGACGACGATCCGGAGCTGCTGGCCAACCGGTGCTTCTTCTACCACGTCGTCGGGAACGGCACCGGCAGCTGGGACGTGCCACTGGGTGGCATGGGCGTGGTGACGGACGCCTTGCGCGACGCGGCTGTGGCCGCCGGCGCCCACATCCTGACCAGCGTCGAGGTCACCGCCGTCGACCCGGACGGCGAGGTGGTGTTCGTGGACGACGACGGTGTCGAGCGCCGGGTGGGTGCCGGCCACGTGCTCTTCGGTTGTGCGCCCCACACGATGTCCCGGCTGCTGGGAGAAGAGCCCGATAGACCGCCGCCGGAAGGGGCGCAGCTCAA
>NZ_ML142871.1:22784-26520 GCF_004138495.1 Phytoactinopolyspora endophytica | reverse complement strand
CAACATGCTGCTTCGCAGGCTGCCGAAGCTGCGCGGCGACGTGGACCCGGCGACGGCGTTCAGCGGAACCTTCCACGTGAACGAGCGCATGTCGCAGCTGCACGCCGCCTACGCGCAGGCCCAGGCCGGCTGGGTGCCCGATCTCGCGCCGTGCGAGGTCTACTGCCACTCGCTGACCGACGACTCCATCCTGAGCCCGCAGCTGCGGGCCGAAGGCGCCCACACGCTGACCCTGTTCGCGCTGCACATGCCGGCCCGGCTGTTCCGCGGCCGGAACGGCCGGGCGCGCGACGTCGCGCTGCGATCGGTGATCCGGTCGCTGGACGACGTGCTGGCGGAGCCGATCGAGGACTGCCTGTACACCGATGCCGAGGGCAAACCGTGCATCGAGGCTCGGACGCCGGTCGATCTTGAGGACGAAGTCGGACTTCCCGGTGGACACATCTTCCACCGCGACCTCTCGTGGCCGTTCGCGGAGCACGACGACGAGATCGGCCGTTGGGGTGTGGAGACGCGGCATCCGCGCGTCCTGCTCTGCGGAGCCGGTGCCAGGCGCGGCGGGGGAGTCAGCGGCATACCGGGCCGCGCCGCCGCGATGGCGGTCCTGGACGACTGACATCGGTGGTGTCTCTGGGACGGAGCCAGTGTCTCCCCACCCCCGTGCGCGCGTCGTCCGCCAGCCATCACCGCGGGTCATGCATGGGCGCGCAGGTGTTCAGCGGTCGGCGATGTAGCGTGCTCGATCAACCGTTGAGGTGTGCCCTCGGCGACGACCCGTCCGCCGTCGTGACCCGCCCCGGGGCCGAGCTCGATGACCCAGTCGGCGCCTGCGATGACGTCGAGGTCGTGTTCGATGACAATCACCGTGCCGCCCTCGTCGACCAGCCGGTCGAGGATCGAAACCAGCCGTGCGGTGTCGGTCCGGTGCAGGCCCGTCGTCGGCTCGTCGAAGACGTAGACCTTGCCCGTGGCTTCGAGCTGCCTGGCCAGCTTGAGCCGCTGGCGTTCCCCTCCGGAAAGCGTGGTGAGCGGCTGGTCCAGGGTGAGATAGTCGAGCCCGACATCAGCCAGCCGGCGTAGTGGCTCCACGATCATCCCGGCCGTGCCTGCCCCGTTCGTCTGAGCGCCGTCCCTTCCGATCTCATCGAAGAACGCGATCGCCTCAGCGACGGTCAGCTTCAGTACGTCCACGATGGTCCGGCCCCGGAGGGTATGCGCCAGCACGTCCGGGTGATATCTGGAGCCGTCGCACTCCTCGCAGACCGTGGTGACGGTGTCCAGGAAGGCGAGATCGGTCTCGATCACGCCGAGTCCCCGGCACCGGGGACATCCGCCCTCGGAGTTCGCGCTGAACAGACCCGGCCGTACACCGTTGGCGCGGGCGAACAGCCGGCGGATCGGGTCGAAGACGCCCGTGTAGCTGGCGGGCGTGGACCGTCGCGACCCGTGCACCGCCGACTGGTCGACGATGACCACGTCCGGGCAGACCCTGGGCAGCACGTCGGCGATCAGCGTGCTCTTGCCCGAGCCGGCCACGCCGGTCACCACCGTGAGCACTCCCCGTGGCAGGGATACGGTGACGTCCTTGAGGTTGTGCCGGGTGGCGTGCTCGATGTCGATGGTCCCGGTGCTGGCTCGAGTGTGGGTCTTCGGCACAGGACGGTGTCGCAGGCTGTGGCCGGTCAGCGTGTCCGAGGTACGCAGCCCTGCGAGGTCACCGTGGTACAGGACCTCCCCGCCGTCGGATCCGGCACCGGGACCGAGGTCGATCACCTGGTCCGCGATCTCGATGACGTCCGGGTCGTGCTCGACGACGAGCACTGTGTTGCCCTTGTCCCGTAACCTGCGGATCAGGTGGTTGAGCTGCCTGATGTCGTGCGGATGCAGGCCGATGCTCGGCTCGTCCAGGACGTAGAGCAGGCCGCTCAGGCTGGATCCGAGGTGGCGGACGAGTTTCACCCGCTGGGCCTCGCCGCCGGAGAGGCTGGGCGTCTCCCGGTTGAGGCTGAGATAGCCGAGGCCCACGTCGATGAGTGCGTCGAGCCGTTGGACGAGGGCGTCGATCACGGTCTTGACCTCCGGGACATCGATCGTCCGGACCACATCTGCCAGCCGGCCGACCTCCATGGTCACGCAGTCGGCGATGGTGTGGCCCTCGACGGTGGCGGCGAGCGCCTCAGCCTTCAGCCGTGCGCCCCCGCAGTCCGGGCAGAGCCGCCGGGTGACGACGTCGTCGATGGCCGTGACGATGTGAGCAGGGAGCTTGTCTCGGTTCACCGTCAGGTAGCTGCGCCGGAACCGCGGCAGGACGCCTTCGTAGTCGGATGTGGGCGGCCACCCGGGCGCGGGGTTCGGCGGTTTGAAGCCCTCGGCGTAGATCAGCGTATGCCACTCGTCGGGTGTGTACTCGCGCAGTGGCTTGTCATTGTCGAACAGGCCGCAGTCGATGTAGCGCTTCCAGCGGACCATGCCGGGCTCGAACGTCGGGAAGCGGATCGCGCCGTCGTTGAGTGAGCGGTCGTGGTCGATCAGCCGGTCGAGGTCGACGTCGTCGACGATACCGAGACCTTCACACCGCGGGCACATGCCGCTCGGGTCGTTGAACGAGAACGCGGGGGAGTAGCCGACGAACGGGGTGCCGGCCCGTGAGTAGAGCAGCCGCAGCAGGGTGTACGCCTCAGTCGCCGTCCCCACTGTCGACCGGGAATTGCGTCCCAGGGGCCGTTGATCGACGACGATCGCGGGCGGGAGGTGGTGCATCGCGTCCACGTCAGGCTGCCGGTGGTGTGGCAACCGGTTGCGGACGAACGCCGGGAAGGTTTCGTTCAGCTGACGCTGGGACTCGGCCGCGATCGTGTCGAACACCAGGGACGACTTGCCCGAGCCGGAGACTCCGGTGACGACGGTGATGGCAGCCTTCGCGATCTCGACGGTGATGTTCTTGAGGTTGTTCTCCCGGGCACCCACCACGGTGATGTGGTCGGGGGCGTGCGGCCGCGGGGTCGGCAGAGCAGTGGTCATAGTTCGAGGCTAGATACAGTTGTGGTCAGATTCTGACCACAACATTGGCGATGATGGAATCATGAGTGATCCCAGCCGACGGATGCTCGCCCTGCTCTCAGCGCTGCAGAGCGGCCAGGCGTTCAACGGCGCCGAGCTCGCACGCAAGCTGACGACGAGTCCCCGTACCCTGCGCCGAGACGTCGAACGGCTGCGTGAGCTGGGCTATCCGGTGCAGACCCAGACCGGGCCCGGTGGCTTCTACCGGTTGGTCGCGGGCTCGGCGATGCCGCCGTTGCTGCTCAGCGACGACGAGGCCGTCGCCGTCGGATTGGGGTTGCGGCTCGCCAGCCGGATGTCGCTGGCGGCGCCGGCCGACGTGGCCGCCGACGGGGCGCTGCGCAAACTTGAACGAGTGCTGCCGGCCCGGTTGCGGCGGATGCTGACCGCCGTCCTGGACGCCACCGAAGCGCCGGCCGTTCCGTCGCCGGCGACCGTGCCCCTCGAGCTGCTCACCGCGCTGGGGCAGGCCATCCAGCAACGCCGCACAGTGCGGTTCCGCTATCGGGACCGTCAGGGCGAGAGCACCCGACGCGAGGCCGAGCCCTACCGGCAGGTGCTCTCCCGGCAACGCTGGTATCTGCTGGCCTGGGACGTCGAACGGAACGACTGGCGCACGTTCCGTCTCGACCGGATCAGCGACGTGGCGGCGACGGAACGATACTTCCGGCCGCGC
>NZ_ML142871.1:20791-22767 GCF_004138495.1 Phytoactinopolyspora endophytica | reverse complement strand
GGCTGCCGGCCGATACCGCCTCGGCCTATCTCGAAGCCTCCCTGCGCGAGCCTCGACACCGTGCGATCATCATCTTCCATGCACCGATCGAGACCGTCAGCGACCGGTTCCTCCCGCGCGACGGCGTGCTGGAGTCGATGGACGAAGGCCACTGCCGGTATACCGCCTGGGTGGATTCATTCGAGTGGCTGGCCGCGACGGTGGCCGTGCGTGGCATCGACTTCACCGTCGAGGAACCGGGCGAGTTCGTCGAGTACTGCCGTGAGCTCAGTGATCGGCTGGCTCGTGCTTCGTCCCCGGGGTGAACACAGCCACAAGGGGCCGTACCGCACGAAGGAGAACATGATGGCCAAGTACCTGTTGCTCAAGCACTACCGTGGCGCGCCGGCAGCGGTGAACGACGTGCCGATGGATCAGTGGACGCCGGACGAGGTCGACGCGCACGTGCAGTTCATGCGTGACTTCGCCGATCGGCTGGAAGAGACGGGCGAGTTCGTCGACACCCAGGCGCTTTCACCGGAGGGCACGTTCGTCCGGTACGGCGGCGAAGGACGGCCGCCGGTCACCGATGGCCCGTTCGCGGAGACCAAGGACCTGATCGCCGGGTGGTACATCATCGATGTGGAGTCCTGGGACCGTGCGGTACAGCTGGCAGGGGAGCTGTCGGCGGCTCCGGGGGCTGGTGGCAAGCCGATCCACGAGTGGCTCGAGGTACGCCCGTTCTACGGCGAACCGTCCACGGTCGCCGAGTGAACGAGGCTCTGCTGCGGGACCTCGTACCCGCGGTGATCGGCGTCCTCGTCCGTCGCGGAGCCGACTTCGTGGCGGCCGAGGACGCCGTTCAGGACGCCCTGGTCGAGGCCGTACGCGTGTGGCCGGATGATCCGCCGCGGGATCCGAAGGGCTGGCTGGTCACCGCCGCCTGGCGCAAGTTCCTCGACGCCGCCCGCGCGGATGCGTCCCGGCGGCACCGCGAGGCACGCGTCGAGGATGAGCCCATGCCCGGCCCGAGCGAGGCGGCGGACGACACGCTGCAGCTGTACTTGCTGTGCGCGCACCCGTCCCTGACACCGGCGTCGGCCGTCGCGCTCACCCTACGTGCGGTCGGCGGCCTGACCACGCGTCAGATCGCGCAGGCCTACCTCGTGCCGGAGGCGACCATGGCCCAGCGGATCAGCAGGGCCAAGCGGACCGTCTCGGGTGTCCGGTTCGACCGGCCCGGTGACGTCGCCACAGTGCTGCGCGTGCTCTATCTGGTCTTCAACGAGGGCTACTCCGGCGACGTCGACCTCGCCGGCGAGGCGATCCGGCTCACTCGCCAGCTGGCGGCCAAGACCAACCATGAGGAGGCCGCGGGCCTGCTCGCGCTCATGCTGCTGCACCACGCGCGACGTCCGGCACGGACCGGCCCCGACGGCAGGCTCGTGCCTCTGGCCGAGCAGGACCGGAGCCTGTGGAACACCCGCCTGATCGCCGAGGGCGTCGACGTGCTTCAGGCGGCCCTCACCCGCGACCGGCTGGGCGAGTTCCAGGCCCAGGCCGCCATCGCCGCGCTGCACGCCGACGCACAGACGGCCGAGGAGACCGACTGGGTGCAGATCGTCGAGTGGTACGACGAACTGGTCCGCCTCACCGACAGCCCGGTGGTCCGTCTCAACCGGGCCGTCGCGGTCGGCGAGGCCGACGGCCCGCGGGCCGGTCTGACCGCCCTAGCCGGGCTCGACCCCGCGCTGCCCCGCCACACCGCCGTGGCGGCGTACCTGCACGAGCGTGACGGCGACCCGGTGATCGCAGCACGGCTCTACGCCGAAGCCGCCCAATCGGCGTCCAGTCTCCCCGAACGCGACCACCTCACGCGACAAGCCGCACGGCTCAATGCGCAGCTGCGCAGTTGAACTCCTCGCGCGGTGACAGTTTGCTCGCCGGCTCCCCGCGCACCGGGCCGCCCGCACGGGAGCGGGTCTCACTTCTCGAGG
>NZ_ML142871.1:20235-20739 GCF_004138495.1 Phytoactinopolyspora endophytica | reverse complement strand
GTGGTTCTCTGCGCTCCGTTGCCGTCCGTAGCGACGCCCGAGAGGACGAGGTCGTCGGCGTAGTGGCAGGCGGTTCGGTGGCTGTCGCCGGTGGGACGCAGTTCCGGCACGTCGGTGGGGCATCGTTCGGCGGCGGCATGGGGGCAGCGGGTGTGGAACAGACAGCCGGTGGGTGGGTTGGCGGGGTCGGGTAGGTCGTCGGTGGTGGCGCGTTCTTGTCGTGCGTGTCGCAGGGCCGGATCCGGCAGTGGTACCGCGTGCATGAGGGTTTCGGTGTAGGGGTGGTGGGGTTGCCGGTAGAGGTCGGTGGTGTCGGCTTGTTCGGCGATTTTGCCGAGGTACATGACGGTGACGCGGTCGCTGACGTGTTCGACGACGGAGAGGTCGTGGGAGATGAACAGGTAGGTGAGTCCGAACTCGTCCTGGAGTTCGGTGAGGAGGTTGAGGATTTGTGCGCGGACGGAGACGTCGAGGGCGGAGACGGGTTCGTCGGCGATGACGAGG
>NZ_ML142871.1:19688-20216 GCF_004138495.1 Phytoactinopolyspora endophytica | reverse complement strand
GTGATCAGGGCGCGGGCGATGTTGATGCGTTGGCGTTCGCCGCCGGAGAAGGCATGGGGGTAGCGGGGCATGTAGTCGGGGCGCAGGCCGACGCGAGAAAGCATGTTCGCGACGCGATCTTTGAGGTCGCGTCCGGAGGCGAGACCGTTGACGCGGAGTGGTTCGCCGACGATTTGTTCGAGGGTCATGCGGGGGTTGAGTGAGGAGAAGGGGTCCTGGAAGATGACTCGGATCTGGGAGCGGTACTTCTGTAGCGCCCTGCCCTTCAGCTGCGCGAGATCGACTTGTGCGCCGTCGGGCTCGCGGTAGAGGATTTCGCCGGAGGTGGTGTCGAGCAGGCGGGCGATGCAGCGGCCGAGGGTGGTTTTGCCGCAGCCGGATTCGCCGACCAGACCCATGGTTTCGCCGGGCCGGATCTGCAGGTTGACGTCGTCCACCGCACGTACCGTCCCGGCGGCCCGGCGGAAGAGCCCGCCGCCCAATGGGTAGTGCTTGGCGACGTTGCGCACCTCGAGCAGCGGAACGTCC
>NZ_ML142871.1:18857-19653 GCF_004138495.1 Phytoactinopolyspora endophytica | reverse complement strand
CGCCGCCGTGGTGGGAAGGCATCTCGGCCGTGCTGATACGGGTGACCTCTTCAGCGGGAGAGTCGTCTTCAGCGGGAGAGATGTCAATCACGGTGCCGGTTGTAGGCGTGGGCAGCGAAGCGGGCGGTATGGCTCCCGAATGGCTGTACAGGTGGCAGTAGGCGAGGTGGTCGCCCGCGAACTGGCTCACCGGTGGTTCTTCGACGTCGCAGATGCCGGGGATGGCGTGGTCGCATCTGGTGCGGAAGGGACAGCCCGCGGGGCGGTTCTGCGGATGCGGGACCATGCCACGGATGGCGGGCAGGGGCTGGCGCTGTGTTCCCTCGCGCATGGCGGGAATCGAACGTAGCAGGGCTTGGGTGTAGGGGTGTTTGGGTTCGTTGAAGATCTGTTCGACGGTGCCGTGTTCGGCGACTCGGCCCAGGTACATGACGGTAACTTCGTCCGCGATCTCGGCGACGACGCCGAGGTCGTGGGTGATGAACATCATGCCCATGCCGGTCTCTTGCTGGAGGTCTTTGAGCAGGTCGAGGATTCTGGCCTGGGTGGTGACGTCGAGGGCGGTGGTGGGTTCGTCGGCGATGAGCATTGCGGGGTTGCAGGACAGCGCGATGGCGATCATGACGCGTTGACACATGCCGCCGGAGAGTTGGAAGGGGTAGACGTCGAGGCGTTGTTCGGGTTGGGGGATGCCGACACGGCGTAGCAGGTCGATGCCGATCTCGCGGGTCTGGTCTTTGGTGACGTCGCGGTGCAGCCGGATCGCCTCGGAGAGCTGGGCTCCGATGGTGTACAT
>NZ_ML142871.1:6952-18811 GCF_004138495.1 Phytoactinopolyspora endophytica | reverse complement strand
AGGGAAGCCATGGGTTCTTGGAAGACCATGCCGATCTCGCCGCCGCGGACCCGGCGGATCTCCGGGCCGTCGGGATCGACCGCGGTCAGGTCTACGGGTGCGTCACCGTTGGTGCGCCAGTGGATCTGCCCGTCGACGATCTGTCCGGGTGGATCGATGAGTTGCAGGATCGAGCGGGCGGTGATCGATTTGCCGCATCCGGATTCTCCGACGACGCACAGCGTCCGTCCGGCGTGGACGGTGAGGTCGACGCCGTCGACGGCCTTGACGATGCCGTCCGGGGTGGAGAAATGGGTGTGCAGCCCTTGCACCTGCAGCAACGGCTTGCCATGCTCGCCTTGGCCCTGGGATTCACGGGTCCCTGGTGTTGTTCCGGTGCCGGCGGCGTCTGTGCCCTGGCCTGGGTCGGTCCCCATGTCCATGTCGGTGTCCATGTCGGCAACGTCCCTTGTCCGCGAGGGTTGGTGGTCAGTTCTTGTAGGGGTCGGCGGCGTCGCGTAGTCCGTCGCCGAAGAAGTTCATGGAGAGCACGGTGAATACGACGGCCAATCCGGGGATGAGGATCCAGGGTGCGGTGGAGACCGCGCGTATGTTCTGTGCTTCTTGGAGCAGCACGCCCCAGCTGACGGTGGGGGTTTGTAGCCCGAGTCCGATGAAGGACAACGCGGTTTCAGCGAGGATGATGGTGGGGATCGACAACGACAGGTTGGCGATGATGTGGCTGGTGAATGAGGGCAGCATGTGCCGGAACATCACCCGGGGCTGGCTAGCACCGTCGGCGATGGCGGCGGTGACGTAGTCGTCGCCGCGTACGGCGAAGAATTTCCCGCGGACTTCGCGGGCCATACCGACCCAGCCGACGAGTGAGATGACCACGGTGAGGGCGAAGTAGCGCTGGATCGGGCTCCAGCCCGCGGGTACGGCGGCAAACAGCGCCATCCACAGGGGGATGGTGGGGATGGCGATGATGAACTCGATCAGGCGTTGGATGGCGTTGTCGACCTTGCCGCCGAAGTAGCCGGAGATGCCGCCGAGGACCACTCCGAGCAGCAGTGAGAACAGCACGCCGACCAGGCCGATGGACATCGAGATGGTGGTGCCGTGGATGATGCGTGAGAGCAGGTCGCGGCCGTTGGAGTCGGCTCCGAGCAGATACATCGGTTCGCCGTCGTAGTCTTTCGGGCCGATCAGATGCCGGTCCCAGGGGATGAAACCGAACAACTCGTATTCTTCGCCTTTGACGAAGAACCCGATCGGGACTGTCTGGTCCTCGTCGACGGTGAAGGTGAGGGCGAGGGTCTCGGGGTCTTGTTCATAGCCGTAGCCGTTGACGTGTGGGCTCAGCGAGCCGTCGTCGAACAGGCTCGGCACCTGCGGGGGAGCGTAGGTGTAGTCGGAGTTGTGGAACGACGACGAGTACGGCGCCAAGAACGGTGCGAACACGGCGACCAGGTAGATGAACAGGGTGATGAACCCGCAGACCAGCGCCAGGCGGTGGCGTTTGAAGCCCCACCAGACCAGCTTCCACTGCGAGGCCAGCGCCAGTTCCTGCTCGGCGTCGTTGTTGTTGTCGCTGTCGGCCTGCTGGGTGATGGCGGCGCCACCGAGCGGCTCGGACGGCTGCGGACCAGTGGTGAATGGTTGTGTCATTCTCGCCTCCTCAGTACCGCAGCCGCACGCGTGGATCCAGCCAGGCCAGCGCCAGGTCCGAGATCAGGGTGCCGATCACCACGAGTACCGCGCTGATCAGCAGGATCGAGCCGGCCAGATACATGTCCTGGGCCAGCAGGGACCGCAACAGCAGCGGCCCCGTGGTGTTCAGGTTGAGCACCTGCGAGGTGATGGCGTCCGCGGCGATGAGCCCGGGCAGGATCCAGCCGATGGTGGAGAAGAACGGGTTCATCGCCACCCGCACCGGGTACTTGATCGTCATCCAGTGTCTCTTCATCCCACGTGCCCGGGCTGCGACCACGTAGGGCTTGCGCAACTCATCCAGCAGGTTGGCGCGTAGTACCCGGATGTTCGCCGCGGTGCCGGCAGTGCCCCAGATCACCACCGGGATCCACAGATGAGACAGCATGTCGCCGAACTTGGCCAGACTCCACGGCGCGTCGCGATACTCCGGGGAGAACAACCCGCCCACACTCATCCCGAAGTAACGCAGACTCACCCACATCAGTACGAGTGCGATCAGGAAGTTCGGGATCGCCAACCCGAGGTAGCCGAGGAAGGTGAACGAGTAGTCACCGACCGAGTACTGGCGCATCGCCGAGTACACCCCGATCGGGAACGACACCGCCCAGATGAACAACAACGTCAGTACCGACAACGCGATCGTCAACGGCAGCCGCTCGGCCAGCAACTCGCTGACCGGGCGGCCGAAGTCGAACGAGGCCCCGAAATCACCCCGCAGGATGATGTTGGTGATCCACTTCCAGTACTGCACCAGCACCGGCTCATCCAGGCCGTAACGCTCGGTGAGCCGGGCCAGCTCCTGCGCTCCCAGGCTCCCGTCACTCTGCGCCGACAGGCGCGCTCGCACCGTCGTCAGGTAGTCACCCGGCGGAAGCTGGATCACGATGAACGTCACGATCGAGATCGCCCACAGCGTCGGAATCAGAATCAGCAACCGCCGCCCGACATATCGGAGCATCTGCACGCACCGCCTTCCACGTGAGGTTGACCAGGACTGGGGTTGTCACCTCGTCAGTCGGCGAAGAACATCGTCGGGATGTTGATCGGTCCCGGGGTCACATACAGCCATGAGTCCGGGAAGCTCTCGACGACGTTGCGCAGGTTGTTCTTGGCGATGCCGTAACCGTCGGTGGGCAGGGCGATCCCGATCACGTAGAACTGCTCCTTGGCGATCTGCAGAATCTCCCGGAACAGTTCCTTCTGAACTTCAAGGTCGGGCTCGCGCCACATCTCCCATCGCAGCTCCATTTGTCGTATGGTCTCGGCAGGCGGTTCCTGGGAGGCCTCGCCTTCACCGCGACTTTCGAAGTAGTCTCCCCAGGGTGTGGCGTAGGCGGACTCGTTGCCACTGGGGAACCACCAGCGTGTCTCCAGCATCTCGACCTTCAGACCGCCGTCGCCCGCCCAGATGTTGGCATCGTGCTCGTTGGTTTCGGGGTCTTTTCGTTCGTAGAACAAAGTCCGCTCGATCGGGTTCACCTGCGCATCGACGCCCACCTCGGCCCAGTACTGCGTGACCAGGTCGGCCGCGTTCGCCCACTCCGGGAACAGCGTCGTGACGTCGATGGAGAACCGTAGCCGCTCGCCGTTCGGACGTAGCCGGAACCCGTTGCCGTCGGTCTCGGTCAGCCCTGCCGCGTCCAGGTGCTCATTGGCCAGGTCGACGTCGTACTCGGTGTACTGCTTCGCGAACTCCTCGTCGTAGAACTCCGAGTCCGGATGCGGCGCGGCCTGCCACGGCTCGCCCTGACGCTGGTAGACGGTGTCGATGATGTCCTGGCGATCGATCGCATGCGACAGCCCGATCCGGAAGTCCTTGTTCTGGAAGATCTCGGCCAGCTCCTCGTCCTTGTGAGCCATGTTCAGCGAGATGATCATCCGGTTCATCGAGGTGCTCTCGACAGTGACGAAGTCGTAGTCGCCCTCCTCGCGTCCTTCGGCCAGCACCGGCTTGTTCGCGTCGGTGTTGAAATGCCTCGTGTGGAAGTCCAGCTCACCGTTGACACCCTTGAGGAGCATCACCTCCTCCTCCTGCACGACCTCGAACTCCATGCGGTCGATGTAGGGGAGCTGCGCGCCACCAGCGTCAACCTTCCAGTAGTACGGGTTGCGCTCTGCGACAGTGACGTTACCCACGTTGATCGGATCGGTGATCACCCACGGGTTCAAGACTGGCTTCTCAGGGTTGATCCACGGAATGATCCGGTCTTCCTCCCAGTACTCCGTCCAGTCGCCGAAGCCGGCGTCCTCTGCCAGCTGCTCAGCGTCGGGGTTGTAGGTGGGTAGGAACTCCTGCAGGTAATGCTTGGGGAAGTAGACGAGGTTCGGTGCCCATTGCACGGATGCCCGGGACGCCGTCTCGTAGAAGCGTCCGTTCGGTCCAGGGAAGGTGAGCCGGACGGTATAGTCATCGACGCGCTCTGCGGTGGCGGGCTCGCCGTCGACGGTGACCTCAGCGGGCGGTGTCGGGTTGATGTCCGTGTTGAGGAACACGTCTTCCAGCGCGAACACGACGTCGTCGGCCGTGAACGGTTCGCCATCGGACCAGCGCATGCCCTCGCGCATGTGGAGGGTGAACTCGGTGCCTTCGTCGTTGACGGCGATCTCCTTGAAAACCCCGGGGCCGATCTCATCGAGTTGAGGGTCAACGCGAAGCATCGGTTCGTATCCCATCAACCGGTCGAGCCAGGGCTCGTCGCCCTGCCCGAGTACTGCACCGTGGTAGGTGCCGCCATACGTTCCCAGCTCCGGTGCGTCGACAACGAGACGATCCGCCTCCACTGGCAAACGCTCCTCCAACGGAGGCAGATCGCCGGCTTCCACCTGCTCGGTCAGCGAGGGCGCCTCCAACGGGCGATCCGGATCCGGCTCCTGCGCGCCCCCTCCATCGTCATCGTCCGAGCCGTCCGACCCGGAGCAACCGGCCAGCGACATGGTGGCCAGAACGGCACCACCCCCGCCTACCCGCAGCATGTCCCGTCGTGTCCATAGCCTTCTGCCGTTCGTGGTGGTCATCTGGGGCCTCCTTGTCCCTGTGTGGCGTGTGAATCGTTTTCTGGTCGGTGTGGCCGCTGTTCCGGCAGGTCAGGCCGACCGTTCGAGTTCTTCCGGCTTGACTTCGTGCACGAACGGAAGCCCGAGCGAATAGCGCTCAAGCTCGTCGACCGCCGTCTCGGCGATCCGCGCCAACTCGCCGCCGAGCGAACCGGCGACGTGCGGGGTCAGAAAGACGTTCGGCAGGTCGTAGAGGATGGAATCGGGCGGCAGCGGCTCCGGGCTGGTGACATCGAGAATCGCGCTCAGACGGCCCGAGACCAGTTCATTGGTAAGCGCTTGCTGATCGATCACCGCAGGCCGGGCTGTGTTGATCAGGACCGATCCGTCGCGCATCCCGGCCAGGCCATCCGCGTCGATCAGGTGCCGGGTGGACGGGATGTCCGGTGCGTGCACGCTGACCACATCGCTGGCCGCCAGCAGCTCGTCCAACGGCACCACGCTTGCTCCGTAGGCGGCGCCCTCCTCGCCGTGGACGTACGGGTCAGCCAGCAGAACCCGCAGGTCGAAGTGGCGCAGCAGCTCCATCACCCGACGTCCCACCCGGGACGCACCCACGACTCCGACCGTCTTTCCGTAGTTGCCCAGGTCCGGATTCGCTCCGCCCCAGTCGATGAACGTGCGGCTGCGCTGATACTCGGCGCCGATCTCCAGGACCCGCTTGTTCGCCCAGAGCACGGCGGCCACCGTGTATTCGGCCACCGGCATCGCGTTCGCCGTCGCCGCCGAGGAGACCCGGATGCCCCGGTCCCAGCATGCGTCCGTGACGTGCATCTTCACCGTGCCGGCGGCGTGCACCACGGCCCGCAGCCGAGGAGCTTCAGAGAGTACCTCTTCGGTCAACGGGGGACAGCCCCACGACGTCAGCAGGACCTCGGCTCTGGCCAGCGCCTTACGCACCTGGTGCGTGTCGAAGTCGCTGGCGACCAATGCGGGGTCGACATCAGCGACCTCCACGAGCCGGTCGACGACCGCACCGGTCAGCACCCGCTCCGCGATGCCGTGACCCATCGCGACGAGAGTCTGTGGGCGCTGCTGGTGCATGTGCACCTCCTGTGAGCGATGTGAGCGTTAACGCATCATTCACTCATAAATTGGCGGCTGTCTAGGGGGTAAGCCAATGAATGTGGTTACAGACCCGTAACGTGCCGTCCACACAGTCGTCGCTAAGGCCGTTTAGACGAACGTTCCCGGTCACCTTGTACTCGCACAGACGCCGACTGACCTGCGTTGATTACGAGAGCGAAGCGATGCGCCGGGCGCCGCCGCACGATTCGCGGATGCGCAGCTCCGGATGCAGCATGATGTGTCGGCCCGCTCGCTCGTCGGCGTGAGCGAGTCGAGCGATTAGCAGCTCTACGGCGATGTCCCCGACATCGTGCTTCGGGGGAGCGATGGCGGTGAGCGGAGTGTCGATGATCCCTGCCACCTCGTCGTCATATGCGACCATGGCCACGTCGTCCGGGACCCGGACACCGGTCGCGTGCAGCCGTTGCATCAAGACGATGGCGTCCTGGTCATTGTGGACCAGCAGTGCGCTGATCCGCCCGCGGGCGACGTCGTCGGTCACGCCGCGTATCGCCTCGTCGAACTCGGCCAGATGTTCCTCGGGGTGCGGCGTCGTCACAGGCTCGGTCGGCTGAGTGCCCATCTCGCGCATGCCGGTGCGATACCCCTCTTCGATCAGGGTTCTGTTCGGGCTGTCTCGCCGTGTCACCAACGTGATAGCCCGGTGACCGAGCGATGCCAGATGCCGGATTCCGAGGCAGGCACCGTAGACGTGGTCCGAGTAGACCGCGTCCAGATGCTCGAGTCCGGTATTGAGCGCGGCGGGTCGCTCCACGAGCACCGTGGGCACATCCAGCGATCTGAGCCAGTCCAGCGGTGAGCGCGAGGCGCCGATCTGGTCGCTGATCGTGACGAGAAGACCATCGACGTGGCTGGCCAGAAGTTCCTCGACGCGCTGCCGGTCGGCGTCCGGGTTGTAGTACGAGATGCCCAGAATCAGGCGCGCTCCCAGCTGCGCCGCCGCGGCGCGGGCGCCGCGGATCACCTCGGGATAATAATACGTCGTCGACGGGACGAGCATGCCCAACGTCAGCCCGGCGCCGGGGCCAGTGGCAGCCTCCGAGGCAAGCTGCCGGTCCGCCTTGGCCCTGCCCTGGTCATTGTTCGCATCGTGCGTGGGCTTGATCGCGCCGTGGACCCGGGACAGCAGGCCTCGCTGGGCGAGCGCCGTGACGTCCCGGCGCACGGTGGCAATGGACACGTCGAGCTCGTCCGTGAGATCACGCAGGCGCACCGTTCCCCGGCTACGCACCGTGTCCAGGATGAGCTCGCGACGATGTGCGGCCAGCACGTGACACCCCTTGGTTCGCAACGACTTCCTGATCCTACGACGTCTCCACTAGCCGGAGACATCGAATTGCCGGTCGTGCGCGATCCGGAACCGGACTGGCACTGGCCGGAAATCTGTCGCGGGCCCGATGCGTCTCGTACGTCTCGTCGTCGTGAATCGGGGTATGTGGTCTGACATGGCTGAAGACCGGCGAACCAAGGAACAGCCGACGGCGGGTGAAGATCCCCGGGAGATCGACCGGGAGCGGACCACCGACCAGGCGCTGCGGGAACAGGAAGCGCAAGACGGCCTCGTGCACACACAGCGGCCGGTCAGCGGGATGGGTGTCAGCTCGGACGCCCCTGGTCACGACCTTGCCGATTTGGATGAGGCACCCGACGTCCCGAAGTACCGGGACCAGTCCTGAGCGTCCCGGCATCTTAAGGATGTCGAGGCGGAGACTAGCTCTCGTCGTCGGCGGCGGAGGCCGCTATGAGCGCGTCCACCCGCTCCTGTGGCATCGAGTTCATCGCCTCCACCAGTTGTGACTCCTCGTTGTCAAGATGGGCCTCGAGCTCGGATGACAGCCGCGCCAGCTCTGACTGCACGCGTGCCGGTTCCGTGCTGTCGACCTCTGAAAGGACCGACTCGAACTCTTCGAGGAGCTTGCCGATGGTGACGTGCTGCTCCTGAAGTCTGGCGATCGTCGGCGCCAGCTCGGGGAAGTCTTCTCTCAGCGCCGGGAAGAGCAGCGAGTCCTCACCGGAGTGGTGGTGGTGCAGACCTTCACAGAACTGCAAGCAGTGCTTACGCAGTTCGAGGGTGAGGGTCGGGGGAGTGCGGCCGGTCTCCGGGGGCGCGCCGTGTCCGGCCACGAACTCGTCGACCTCATGTCGTACCGTCTCCAGTTCCTCACGCAACCATCCGTGGATCTGGACGAGGAAATCGCCGAACGCCGTGATCCGGTCGGCGCCGGGAACGGACTGGGGCGCTTCGGATCCGTCTGGCGTCGCTGCTGTGCTGGGTGCATCAGACATGCTCAGTCTCTCTTCTCGTCATTTCTCGGCAGTTTCTCCTCACGCTAAAACCTCAACAAATGTTGATGTCAAGAGCTCACGCCGATCGCCGCCGTCGCCTACAGCGGCCCAGCCTCGACACCGGCGAATGCCGGGGGAGTCGGATGATGGCCCGGCCGCCTACCGAGTCTGCGAACCACGACGTGTTTCCTGCCTGAGGCTCATCCGTTCGGTTGGTATCAGATACCGACTGAACGGACATTTCTTCGCAGTACCGGTCAACAACATCTCGTTGACCTGGCACGATGCCAGAATGCAGGTTCACGTTGCGTTGCAGCGCAGGCGGCGTGGGGCGAGCATCGCTAGTGGAGTGTCCGTCGCCACACGATGCGACGGGGGATACGGGAGGGTAGCAAATGTTGCGCCGGGACACGGAGTACGTGTTGACCTGGAACGCACAGAACCACAGCTGGCTGGTGAGACCCATCGAGCGGCACGGGAACGAGATCGTACAGATCGGTCCCGGCGGCACCGAGATGGTCGAACCCGCTTGGTCGTTTGACGACTGGGGTGAATGACTGACGTCTAACGACACCTCACGATCGAACTAGCTCGAACCCCTCGTCGAGCCAGCCCGTGACACCACCGATCATCTTCTTCACAGGCCGGCCGAGCCGCGCGAGCCGCACGGCAGCTTTGTCAGCACCATTGCAGTGCGGCCCGGCGCAATAGACGACGAACAACGTGTCCGCCGGGTATGTCGCAAGGTTCCGCTCGACGATCCGTCCGTGGGGCAGGCTCAGAGCACCGGGAAGGTGCCCGGCGGCGAAGAGCTCCGGACTGCGGACGTCGAGCAGGACGAAGTCACGAACGTCACGGCTGATGGCGTCGTGCACATCCCAGCAGTCCGTCTCGAAGGCCAGCAACGAGGTGAAATGGGCCTCCGCCTGGTAACGGTCCGCGGCGGGCGTGGCCGACACTGCCGAACCCGCGAACTCCTGGCGAGTCGACGGGGAAGGGCCACTGGAAGTTGTCGTCATGAGGGCACACTAGCCACCACGGTGTACGCAGTCACCGCGGTGTGAGTCGGATCACCGGGTACTCCCGGTCAGATTTGCTTTGGTACTTCGCGATGCGGGGCTGGGAGGCGGCGATGAGCTGCCATGCCTGCTCACGGTCGGTGCCGTCGAGCTGGTGCGGCGTCACCGGCGTGGCATCGCGGCCGGGCAGTTCGATCGATGCCTGGTCGGGGTGCGTCATCAAATTGACGTGCCAGGCCGGACTGTGGCTCCCACCGCCTGAGGCGACGACCAGCCAGGCATCCTCGCCGTCGGCGAACCACGCCAGGGGCGTCTCCCGCGGCTGTCCGCTTCGGCGACCCACCGTGTTCAGGATCAGTACGTCCATGCCCATGAACGTGCCGCGGCCACGTCGGATCTTTCGGTTCGTACGAGCGTTCATCGTCCGCTGCATCCACCGTGAGAATGCCCCGGGTGTGCCGGGCTTGCGCCCTCCGCGCTTGTCAGCCTGCTGATTCCTCGTCATGTCTACCTCCATTGAGTCAACGTGATGTCTTTGGAGGTCACACTAGGTGCGGCTCGGTCACGGAGGCTTCTCGATTCCTGACCGGTCTGTCGAACGAGGAGCAGGGGACTGGGCTGATAGCGTCAGCCGCGATGGACAGCGTTGACGATCTCCAACTCGCGTTCGACACCGCGGACCTGGCGGCGAAACTCGCGCTCGCTCACTTCGAGGCTGGCGTTTCCGCAACGCTGAAGGCCGACGGCACGCCGGTCACCGAGGCCGACCGGGCGGTTGAGCGCTTGCTGCGGGAGACGCTGTCTGAGGCATGGCCCGAAGACGCGTTCCTCGGCGAGGAGTTCGGTCAGCTCGGTGAGTCCGATCGGGTCTGGATCCTCGATCCGATCGATGGCACCGGGTTCTTCAGCCGGGGTGATCCGAACTGGCGAATCCACATTGCTCTGGAGGTTCAAGGGACCACGGAGGTCGCGCTCGTCACGTCTCCTGCGCTGCGGCGCTGCTGGTGGGCGACCCGAGGTGGCGGTTCATTCGAGTCGTCCTGGCCACGCGAGGAGAGCAAGACGCGGCGTCTCAAGGTCAGTACGACGTCGACGCTCGCTGATGCCGTGCTTGATGCTCTGGACGACGAGTCCAGAGCTCGCCTCCCACCGAGTGCAGCTCGCGCACCGGCGAGCCCTCTACCGCTGGTCGAGCTCGTTCGCGGCGAGATCGATGCCTTCTTGGTCGAGCGCTACCACAAATGGGATCACGCGCCATGGGTTCTCCTTGTCGAGGAAGCCGGCGGCCGTTTCACTGACCGAACCGGTGGACGTGCGAGCGATCAGGGCGGCGGCCTGTATTCGAACGCCATGCTGCACAGCCAACTGCTCGCTTCGCTGCATTACCCGGCGCGCCCCTGACCGTCATGGCGCAACGTCCGTCCTGGTTGGCTGGCAATGCGGGACGGCGTCGCACCGCCGTCGGCAAGGATCTGTACGAGCCGGTCGGCGCAGTTCCGCATAACGCCGATAATGTACATTATGTCAACTAACTCTGATGTGGCGCTTGCGCGAGCAGTTCACCGTGGAGGATGGCGAACCAGGCATCCGGCGCATCACCCCAGGTACGCCACCCGGCTGCGATCCGGTCGAGGTCGGCGACGGTGACGCCCTGCTCGGCCGCCTGGTTGGCGAAGGTTTGCCCGACATGGCGATCTGCCTGGCTGTAGCCCCACCAGTGGCAGATCTCGGCGTCAGCGTAGTTCCACACGCTGGCGGTGTACCGAGCGCCAGTCAGCCCGGCCTCGGTGGCCCACGCCCGCATCCGGCGCGCAGCGTCTGGCTCGGCACCATTCGCTCGGGCGACCGCTCGATAGACACGGCGCCACTCGTCGAGTTCGGGCACCTCGGGGTACCACGTCATCGCCGCGTAGTCGGCGTCACGCGCAGCGATCCACCCACCAGGCTTGCAAACCCGGGCCATCTCCTTAAGCGCACGGACCGGATCCGTGAGGTGCTGGAGTACCTGATGGGCATGCACAACGTCGAAGCTGTCATCCTCGAACGGCAGGTCCGTCGCATCCCCCACCTGGAACCTGGTCCGGCTGTCCCCGCGTCGCTCCGCGGCCGCCCTGGCGGCTTTCAGGGGCTCTTCGACGTTCTCGATTCCCACCACAGTCCCCGGCGCGACGAGCTCCGCGAGATCGAGTGTGATCGTCCCCGGGCCGCACCCGACGTCGAGCAAACTCATGCCCTGGTCCAACACGGGGAGGAGAAACGCCGCCGAGTTGGCGGCCGTCCTGGCCCCGTGAGATGCCAAAGTAGCTTGTTCGTGGCCGTGGGTGTACCGGCGACGCGTGTCACTATGCGAGACATTTTGACTCATATAGCGAGACTGCCCGATTCGCTCGACGGTGTCGAGAGGGCGATTCACATGATGGAACAGGAGCGAACTGGCGACGGCAGAGCGGTCTGCGGTCAGTCCGGGAAGGCTACCCGCACGTCCTGCGGAGACGGCGCACCTTTGCCGGTCTCGACGAGCGACTTGAGGCTCATCAGGTAGGTCGCCCACTTGGTGCTGCAGTGGTGCATGAACTCCACCGGCTCCTTCCAGCCCTGATGCTTGAACAGTACGATCGTGTAATCGCCGTCCTGGCGGAGATTCCAGTCGATCGTCGTCCCGATCCACTCCTCCGGACCCTCGACGACCTTCCAGGCCACCCGCTCGGATGGCTGC
>NZ_ML142871.1:6209-6942 GCF_004138495.1 Phytoactinopolyspora endophytica | reverse complement strand
CAAGGACCTTCATGTCGAACCCACCGGGAGGAAACCGGAACTCCAGTGTGCCGCCGACCTCGGCACTCCCCCTTGTGTCGTCTGTCCACCAGCCGGCGAGACCCTCGACGGTCGTCAGCGCGTTGTACACCTTCTCCGGTGTCGGGGTCTTGACTCCGACTCTGTGCAGAATGTCTACCATCTTGATCTCCTTTGTCTCATAGGTCCTGTTGTGAAACTTGCCGTGAGTCTTGTTGGGTGCGTTGGATCGCCTCGGCGATGTGCTTGATCCGCTGCAACCGGGCGTCCCACGCCGACCCCACCGACGACAGCTGTGCCACTGCATGGGCGAGCTGGGCGTCGTCCACCCGGTACCGCTTCTCTCGGCCCGCCGACGTCGCGCGGACCAGACCGACCCGATCGAGGACTCCAAGATGCTTGGCGACCGCTTGGCGGGTGACCGGCAACTGTTGGCCCAGAGTGGTCGCCGTGCCGTCACCCTCAATGAGCAGCAGGTCGAGCATTCGGCGTCGGGTCGGGTCCCCGATCGCGGACCAAAGGTCGTCGTCGACCTCCTCGGCCACGACGGTGCTCATGGTCGCACCCCCAGCGTCGCGACATACGGGGCGAGTCGCGGTAGGAAGAAGTCCCAACCGGTGACGTGTTCCTGGTACTGCTGCTCCAGGACAGCCGCCTCCCAACCCATCTCGCGGAAGCCGGTCTCGGTCATCTTGAGCAGCGTGCCGCTGCCCGA
>NZ_ML142871.1:0-6188 GCF_004138495.1 Phytoactinopolyspora endophytica | reverse complement strand
GGGTCAGGTCGAAGGTGACCAGCAGCGAGTTGCCTTCCGCGGCGACCTCGTCCGCCGGGTGCGTCCAGCGGAACGAGAACGTCCGCGGCGGCCGCGAGTCGACGACGGTGAATGGCACCACTGCCCCGCCGGCGTCGCGATCACCGAAGACGATCTCCCCCGCCGACCCGGGCGTCGGCTCGTACCGGGCGTCGTCCGGCCACCACTGCTTGAGGTGATCGGGGCTGCTCACCACCTCGAAAACGATCTCAGGCGACGCCTCGACGTAAATCTCGCGCTCGATGGTTCCGAACTCCATGCCATCCTCCTGCAACGTTTGGTTGCGCATCAGGCTACTCGGAGAGTGACTATGACGCAACCATCGGTTGCGTGTAAGTGAACCGCAGGACGATGTGCTCGGGGTCCGGCCCACGGCCTCTGTGGTCTCTACTCCGTAGATCCGTCGTGCTCGACCTCTGCACCTGTGGGTGTCCGTACCACGTCGGCGAAGTAGAACCGCGAGAGTCTTGCGCGTCGCCGATCTGCTGGATAGCGCGGGTTACGCACTCCGTTGGCATCGGTGGGCGAACCTGGGTCGAGCGGCGTCCATTGCGGATGCGACGTGAGCAGCTTGGCATCAGCCGCTGAGAGCTGCGTGCGCAGCTCGGAGAACGCACCGTTCGCGCTCACCACGATGATGCCGGACTCGCGCCCACGCATGACCGTGTCGCGGTCACGGATTTGCAGGCCCAGGCAGATCCGTTTCGTGATCCAGAACGCCAATGGAGGCATGACTATCAGACTGACCTGCAGGGACCGGGTGATCCAGTTCAGCGGAAGATGCAGGACGGTGGCGACGATGTCGTTGCCGCCGGCGATCCACAGCATCAGGTAGAAGGCGATGAACGCGGCGCCGAGGCCGGTGCGCACCGGCATGTTTCGCGGTCGATCAAGGGTGGAGTCGTCGGAGGGATGGCCGGTGACCAACTGCTCGATCCACGGGTACGCGGCGAGCGCCGTCAACATCAATCCTGGCACCACTACCGCTGGGATGAGCACGCTTAACGTCAGTTCGTGTCCGAAGAGGTCGACGTTCCACGGGGGCATCAATCGCAGTCCCCCGTCGAGAAACCCGAAGTACCACGGTGGCTGGCTACCCGCGGAGGCCTGGGCCGAGTCGAATGGCCCCCAGAGCCACACCGGATTGATCTGGATGGTGGCGGCCATTAAGACGATGACACCGAAGACGATGAACATCAGGCCTCCGGCTTTGATCGGATAGTCCAAGTAGGACGGGACTCCGACCTTCTGGCCGACCAATCCGGTGTCGTCCCTGCTGATCTGTCGAGTCCGTTGCCGGCGCCGGGTCTGTATCAATTGGACGGCAAAGAGCGCGACCATCAGGGCGGGTAGCAGGAGGACATGGACGAGGTGCAGGTTCGAGATGATGTCATCTCCTGGGAACTCGCCGCCGAACAGCAGCGACGACAGGTACGTCCCGACGACCGGTATCGCTAAGATGACGCCTTCGGCGACGCGTAGGCCCGTCCCCGACAACAGATCATCCGGCAAGGCATGGCCGGTGTACGCCTCCACCATGCCCAGTACCAGCAGGCCCAGCACGATCAGCCAACCAAGCCGCCGCGGTCCGCGAAACGCACCGGTGAAGAAGATGCGCAGCAGATGGACCGACAATGCGGCAACGAACACAAGCGTGGCCCAGTTGTGAATCTGGCGCATGAGCAGACCGCCGCGGACGCCGAAGGAGAGATCCAGCGTGGAGGCGTAAGCCTCGGACATCTCGACTCCGCGCAACGGAAGATAGTCGCCGTCGTAGGTGACGCTCGTCATCGATGGCTCGAACCAGAACGTCAAGAAGACACCGGACACGACGATCAGAAGAAAACTGAACAGTGCGATATGACCGAATAGCAAGGACCAGCGAGTCGGGAATGTCCGTCGAAGGCTCTGTGCCATTCCAGAGAACGCCGGATGGTCCCCATCCGCGAGGCTGACCAGTCGGGTGGCCAGTTTGCTCACACGATTGGTCTTGGGGCCCGATTCTTTGGTCGTGGTGCTCGTCATGCTCAGCGCTCCCAGTTGCTCAGCCCGACCATTCGGTGAATTCATGCGTCCAGGTGCCCGTCCGCATGTTGAGGTGACCGGTCGTACATAAGACACCGGTGATCCGATCCTTGTGACGCTCGATCTACGTGATGTGGGCCATAATCAGGCGACGACTCTGTGCCGTCTTGGTGTCACAAAACGGCGGTGCCCGGCGTCGTATGGGTGAGACATGCGAGAGCGAAGAGACAGGAGCCCCATGGCCAGCGGCATGAGGGAAGATGGCCGCCCGGATCCCGCTACAGAGACGTTCATCACCCACCGCAACCTGCTGTTCACGGTCGCCTATGAGATGCTCGGCTCGGCCGTCGACGCGGAAGACGTCCTCCAGGAGACCTGGCTGCGATGGGCCGACGTCGATCTCGACACTGTGCGGGACCAGCGTGCGTACCTGGTCCGGATTGCCACCCGCCAGGCACTCACCCGGCTGCGTACGCTCGGCCGCCGTAAGGAGACCTACGTCGGCCCCTGGCTGCCCGAGCCGCTGCTGACCACCCCTGACGTGGCCGAGGACGTCGAGTTGGCCGACAGCGTCTCGATGGCGATGCTGCTGGTCCTGGAGACGCTCACACCGACTGAGCGGGCGGTGTTCGTGTTGCGCGAGGTGTTCGATCTGGGATACGACGAGATCGCGGAATCCGTCGACAAGAGCTCGGCTGCAGTCCGCCAGATCGCCCACCGGGCGCGGGAACACGTCGCCGCGCGCCGACCTCGCGACATCGTCTCCCCCGCCGAGACCCAAGCTGCGCTCGACGCCTTCAAGCGGGCGGTCGAGACAGGCGACCTGCAGAGCCTGCTCGATATCCTGGCGCCGGATGTCGTCATCCTGAGCGATGGCGGCGGAGTCAAGCAGGCCGTGCCGAACCCCGTCGTGGGGGCCGACAAGGTGGGCCGCTTGCTGGCCGGTGGCCTGGCCAAATTCGGTGACCAGGGATCGGTCGAGCCCGTCCTGGTGAATGGCTACCCCGCCCTGATCATGCGGCTCAACGGGGAGCTCGACGGCATCGTGGCGATGCGGGTCGAGGACGGCCTGGTCGCCGGGCTCTACTACGTGCGGAATCCTGAGAAGCTGTCGCGTATCGAGCAGGAGACCGCGCTGAGCCGCTCTGCCCAGACATGAGCTGAATCGGAACGCGTACTCTGAGGCGAATGCCCGTCTACCCGCTAACAGCCGCGCGTCGTGACCAGATAGTCGCCGCGCTGGCTCGCGTCGCCGGCGCTTCTCAATGTACGGCCACTGCATTGACAACCTTATCGATGCCGGCGCGAGAATTCTTGGCAGGACTTTGGTCGAATGTTGTTCTGACGCCGAGGCCAGTGCCGCTGCACGAGCCGCGATGTCGGCTTGGGGTTCCATGGACATGGGGTCCGCGCCAGTGATCGTTGATTTGTTTGCGGGCTCAGCGAATCTGCTCCATCACGTTAGCCATCATGCTGGGGTTCGCGGATTGGGATTTGAGACGACTCGGGAAGTCTATGATGCGACCGCTCGCAATCTGCGGGTCCTTGGGCTTGATGTCGAGTTGCTCCCTCGTTCTTTCGATGTCTCAGGTCCAATCAATGCAGGTGTATACCTTCTTGATCCACCCTGGGGTAGTGCATTTGATGGCGTCGACCTAGATGTCTCGAACACGATCCCTCCAATCCCGAGGTTGTTGAGATCGCTGGGAAGTGCCCAGCGCGGTGACTCGCATTCGATCGTTGTCGTAAAGATGCCATCGGTCGTCTCCGGTGCCGCCATGTCGGCCGTGGCGAGGGTTGCATCGATCGTGGATCTCGTCTACTCCGGTGTTGATGGCTCACGCGAGTCGGCATTCCTGATAGTTAAGGTAAGTGCGGAGCAGGCAAAGGCCAGTCCACTTTAATCGCCGTAGTCTCGCCGTCGGCAAGCCCCGCCGCTGGCCAATCCGAGATGTGCAAAGGAGTCCGATAATGAGAGCAAGTCGTGTGTGTGTCTTTGGCGGAACGCAGTCCGGTCAATTCAGGGAGTACACCGACGCCGCCGTTGCACTCGGTGCTGCGCTGGCCTGTAGAGGTCTTGGCCTTGTCTTCGGTGCCGGAGGTACGGGAATGATGGGGGCCGTGTGCAGTGGCACGCTCGATGCGGGCGGAGAGGCCATTGGGGCTATTCCACGCGAACTCGCCGAGCGTGAAGGTCCGCGCTCCGATCTCTCTCAGTTGATCGTCGTTGAGTCTATGCATGAACGGAAAGCAAGGATGCACCACCTGTCAGATGCCTTCATCGCACTTCCAGGTGGGTTTGGTACTCTGGAGGAGTTGTTCGAGGTATTGACTTGGGTCCAGCTCGGCATTCACGCGAAGCCGATCATCATTCTGAACCTGCTTGGATACTACGATCCCCTCGTTTCTCTGCTGGAGCATCTCAATGGCGAAGGGTTTGCGCCGGCTGCTAGTGATGGTCTGCTTCACGTAGCTAGTTCGGTCGATGAGGTACTTGACCACCTGCGAGTCCTACAACCAGCTTAAGTACGCGGAGCCGATGTCGCTTCTCTCCCAATTGATCGGCGACGCAGGAACGTCACGACAAGCGCAAGTGAGAGCGTGATCGGCAAGACTGGCAGTGCAACTTGGACTCCGAACTTGTCTATTGCAACGCCCGCAAAGGCACTACCGGCCGCGACTGCGATCAAATTGCCTGCGATCATTGCGGTATACGCGGTTGCGAGTGACTCTCTAGTCACCACTCTGTCGAGGAGTGCTGACGCAGTAATGCCAGCCGGTGCGCTCGCGGCACCGAAGAGGAGCATGGTGGCGATGACGGCGGCAGGGTGGCCGGTCGTCAATAGCAAAATACCTGCGATTGAGGCCGATATCAGGAGCGACTTTTGAAGGTGGGATGAAAGGTCGCCTTCTGGACGCTTGCCGCCATATATGATGCCAGACGCCAGGCTTCCGAGTGCCATAGCGCTGAACGCTGCACCAATCCACGGCCCCGCATGCGTTGCCGCCAATATTGCGGGAATTGATACGATCATTGTTCCGCTCGAGAATCCGAATGCCAGTGTCGCCATGACTAATGTGGCGTATCCTCCACCTTTGGTGAACCGTCCTCGGGCACGCAGTGCGGCGCGCTCACGCTCTTCTGATGGGTTCGGCCTCCCGATGCTAAGCGATAGGACCCCCGTCGTGAGTATGATGAGGGCGATAGCTAGCAAGGGGGCCTCACTGCCGAACGTGAGATTGATGCCGGAGGTAAGGGAAGGGCCGAATGCTAAACCCGCCTGGAATACGACGGCGAGTACGGAGTAGGCTGAGATGTGTACTTCTTGGGCATATAGCCTTGGGATTTGTGCTCGAACGAATCCAGTAATTGCCGGCACTGACGCTCCGGCGATCGCAAAGGCTGCGGCGTAAGCTCGTCCGTCTGCTGGAAGCCAGAAAAGGCCTACTAGGATGGCGGCGAGGAAGATTAGAGCCATTGAAATCGGTATGAGCTTTGGTCGGCGTCCGTCAAGCAAGCGGCCCTGGATGATGAGGCCGATGGCATTCCCGAGTCCAAAGGCGCCAACAGTGCTCGCAGCTGCGGCGTAGTCGGACAGCCGTGACTCGGCGAATTGAAGAACGGCAAGGTTCGTGGCACCAATTGCGGTTGCCGAGAGCAGAACCGCTGTCATTGCGATAATGCCGGACTTACTCCTGAAGACGTCTGCGAGTGGGGGCATTGGCATTCCTGAGTGGGGTGCCCGCCCGCCCGAGAGCCATACTCTCCATGTAGAGACGATACCATCCGCCGGACTGCCGTTGGAGCAGGCTAAGCCGCTGGTTCACGGGGTCTGGGTCGTGCTCGCTTCGGCCATCTCCCAGGGCGCTCGGGGAGTATCTGGAACAGGTCGTCCGTCACCTGCGTCCGGCGAGGACGTGATCACGCACGATCTCGACCTGGCGTTCGCACCTGCCCTTCCCCTGGGGCCGGTAGGCGGCCAGGACGTCGATCTCGAAGCCGTAGTGTGCGGCGAACGCGGCCGCTTCCGGGTGCGGCGGCACCGCCTTGCCCGGCCCGACGTGGCGTTTCACCACGGTCTTGGTGCGGTCATACACGATCGAGGCGGGTACCCCTCTGATAT
>NZ_ML142870.1:124254-124573 GCF_004138495.1 Phytoactinopolyspora endophytica | reverse complement strand
GACGACCTCAGCGGGCGAGCCGTCGTCGACGATGGCTCCGCCGGACATCACCAGCACACGGTCCGCGATCCGTGCCGTCGACAGACGGTGCGCGATGACCAGGGCCGTGCGTCCTTCCAACACCGTGCGCATCGCCTGGTGGACGAGTCTTTCGGAGGGAGTGTCCAGGAAGGATGTGGCCTCGTCGAGGATCACCACGGACGGGTCCGCGAGCAGCGCGCGGGCGAGCGCCACCAGTTGACGTTGTCCCGCCGAGACCCGGCTCCCGCGCTTGCGGACATCCGTGTCGTACCCGTCCGGCAGCCCAGCGATGAACTCG
>NZ_ML142870.1:122490-124233 GCF_004138495.1 Phytoactinopolyspora endophytica | reverse complement strand
CCGATCGCCTCGGCCGCCCGCACGATCTCGTCGCGGGCGGCATCGGGGCGGCCGATGGCGATGTTCTCGGCGATGGTGCCGGAGAAGATGAAGGCGTCCTGCGTCACCATCGTCACTTCGCGACGTAGCTCGGCCGTGTCAAGACTGCGCAGGTCGACTCCGTCGAGGAGGATGCGGCCCCGAGTCGGGTCGTAGAAGCGAGCCAGCAGCTTGGCCAGAGTGGACTTGCCGGCTCCGGTCGATCCGATGACGGCGACGACATCCCCCGCGGGGAGTGCGAGGTCGAACGTGGGCAGCACCTCACCACCCGAGTGGTATTCGAAGGCCACCCGCTCGAAGACAACGCGTCGGCCGCGTCGCTCGGGAGCATTCGTCGGCAGGACCTGAGGTATGGCCGGTTCGGCGACCGACGGCCGCTGCGCCAAGAGCGCGGAGATCTTCCCCAAGGACGCGTTCGCCGCCTGGTAGGCATCCAGGACGCCCCCGAGCTTGAGCGGTTCGTCGTACAAGCGGCGCAGATAGAGCACGGCGGCCGCGAATACGCCCAGTTCTAGGTCATGGGAGGCCACGCGGAAGGCACCCCACATGATGAGCAGGGCGATGCCGGTGTTGGCGACCAGCCGGGACGACGTGACGTACCGTGCCATCGCCAGGCCGGCGTCGCCATTGATGCGCGCGTGCCGGCGGTTGACCCGCATGAACGACTCGTCGTTGGACGCCTCGAGCCGGAATGCCTGGACCACCCGGATGTTGTTGAACGTCTCCGCGAACTTCTGCGTGACGGCAGCCGTCGCGGTCGAGCGCTCGCCGTAGACGCGGCCCGCCCGGCGCCGGAAGGAACGGGCGGTCAGATAGAGCGGCCCTCCGACGGCCACGGCAGCCAGACCCAGCCGCCAGTCCAGGTACAGCAGCGTGGCGACGATGTAGATGACAGTGAGGAACGCGCCGACGATGTCCTCGAGACCATGGGCGAGCAGGCGGCGCAACGCCCCGACATCGCTGGTGGCTCTGGCGGTAAAGCGGCCGGAGGAGTATCGCTCGTGGAAGTCGATGCTCATGGCCTGGGCGTGGCCGAAGACGCGCCCGAGCAGGTCGAGTATCACGTCCTGACCTAGCCGGGCCGACGCGCGGACGAAGACATGCTGCAACACGCCCGAGCCCGTCGAGACCAGCAGATAGCCGGCGGAGACCGCTAGCAGCGGAACCTGGTCGTCGGCGCGGAGAGCCGGGATCGCTCGGTCGATTGTGTACGCGACCAGCAGAGGACTCATCTGCGACACGGCGCGTTGGACGAAGAGGAGAAGACAGGTCGCTACGGTGCGGCGCAAGCGTGGGCGCAACAGCGACGTCAGCAGAGCACGCGACGCACCGTCGGGTGTGGGGAGCATGTCCCGCGCGAACGGATCGGAGGCAGCGTCGGGGCCGCTCATCGGCGCGCCTCGCGCATGAGCTCGGCGTACTCCGCGTTCGTCGCCAGCAGTTCATGATGTGTACCGACTGCGGCGATCCGACCGTCGGAGAGCAGCGCGACCCGATCGGCGAGGAGCGCCGTCGAAGGCCTGTGGGCGACGATGAGCGCCGTGGTCGTGGCCAGTACGTCCCGGAGCGTGACCTCGACGGCCGCCGCGGTGTGGACATCCAACGCCGAGAGCGGGTCGTCGAGGACCAACGTAGAGGGCCGGCCGACGACGGCGCGGGCCAGAGCAAGTCGCTGGCGTTGCCCGCCGGACAGATTTGCCCCTT
>NZ_ML142870.1:120688-122478 GCF_004138495.1 Phytoactinopolyspora endophytica | reverse complement strand
CCCACGTCGGTGTGCTCTCCGTTGGGCAGAGCGGCGACGAAATCATCCGCCCGCGCGATCGTAAGCGCCCGCGCGCAGTCCGCCGCGGTCACGGCCTCCCCGCCCAGCAGCACGTTGTCAGCGACGGAACCGGAGAAGAGGGTGGGGTCCTCGAAGCCGACGCCGACCGACGCGCGTAGCTCCGCCACCGGCATCTCGGCGATGTCCCGCCCGCCGAGCGTGATCCGCCCACCGGTCACTTCGTACAGCCGTGGCACCAGGCAGGCGAGGGTGGTTTTGCCGCTGCCGGTGGCGCCGACCAAGGCCACGGTCTCACCGGCGGCGATGCGCAGGTCGACGTCCTGGAGAACGGCGGGCGCACCCGGCAAGGCGTCGGGATATCGGAACTCCACCTTGTCGAACGCCAACCCTGCCGGCCCCGAAACGGTCGCGCGGCGCGGTGCGGACACCGGAGAGCCGGGACGCGTGGACAAGTTGTGACGCTCCGGGCTATCGGGAGGGACCGGGGTGTCCATGATGTCGAAGTAGCGGTCGGCCGCTGTTGCGGCCTGGTTGCACATCGCCAGCAGGGCGCCGGTCGACTCCACCACAGGGCGCAGAACGAGCGCCGTGGCCAGGAACGCCAGCAGCGTCCCGGACGACAACGTCCCGTCCGCCACCTGCACCGCGCCCAGCACCAGCGTTGTACCGACGGCGATCTCCGGCAAGGTGACGAAGAATCTCGACAGGCCGGCGAAGAGGCGAGCCTTGTGAAGCTCCGTTCCGTGGATCTGGCGGGCGAGCCTCTGGAACGCACGAACCTGACTCTCGTGCCGACCGAAGCCCTTGATAACCCGGATGCCCAGGATCGATTCCTCGATGACGGTCGTCAGGTTCCCGTTCTGGTCCTGCGCGCGGCGGGTGACGAGCGCGTATCTCGCCTCGAACAACGCGCTCAGCAGCGTCAGCGGCAGGGCAGGAGCCAGTAGCACCAGGCCCAAGGTCCACTGCTGAGTCAGCAGGATGACGCAGCCGAGTGCCATGGTCACCCCATTGACGATGAGAAACGTCGATGAGAGTGCGAGGAAGCCGTGGAGCAGGCCGAGGTCCGCGGTACCGCGAGAGAGGAGCTGACCCGACGGCCACCGGTCATGAAAGGGGATCGGCAGCCGTTGCAGGTGCCGGTACAGCGCCGTACGCATCGACGCTTCGACCTCGGCGAGTGGGCGGGCGACCAGCCAGCGCCGTACGCCGAAGATGGCCGCCTCGGCGGCGCCTATCAAGAAAAGGGCCAGGCCACCAAGCCAGACCCCGGACGGCTCACCCCTGGTGAGCGGGCCATCGACCATCCATCTCAGCACCAGCGGCATGATCAGTCCGAGGCATGAAGCGATGGTGGCGAGGAGAGTGGCTGTGAAGAGCCGCATGCACACGGGCCGTACGTGAGGCCATAGGCGCAGCAACGAGGACAAGGTGAAGCGTTCGCGATGTTGGCGCAAAGCTGCTGTCTCCTGAACAGGATGCGCCCACCGGGAGACGAGGGAACAGCGAGTCAGCCGGCAGACGAAACGAAGCGGGTGGCTAGTGCACGCGCACGGAGGCGCGCCGCAGACGTGTCGTAGTCATCGGCAGCACCTCCTGACTTCGTTGGCCGTTCAGAGCCGATCGCTCAGCGAACAACGGTGACGTTACTCGAGCACGCACGGTGTGACAACGGATCGGGTGGCTGACAGGCAACTCGCCGGCTACGAGGGATGACTGACGGACGCGGGCCAGCCGTCAGCGGAGCAGGTCGCTGCTGGGCGTCGCCG
>NZ_ML142870.1:113862-120678 GCF_004138495.1 Phytoactinopolyspora endophytica | reverse complement strand
GTCCGGTGAGCTCGCGAGCGTACCGGAGGTGACTGCGCAACCTGTCGGCGACGAAGTCGGCCAGCTCCCGTACCACGTGCCGCCGCCGTGGCCATGCGATGGGCGTGGTCTGGATGGGCTGGCCGAACACAAGGTCGATACCGCTACGCAGCCGCGGCAGGCTGCTGGTCGACTTCGTCGACGTGCGTACGCCCAGGCCGGCCACCGGAACGATCGGTGCGCCGGTGCAGAGCGCGAGGTAGGCGGCACCGGGCCGGACAACGCTGAAATCGCCTGCGCCTCGGGTGCCCTCCGGGTAGACGGCGAGTACGTCGCCGCGATCCAGCACGGCGAGGCAGTTCTTGATCGCTCGGAGGTCGTAGCAGGACCGGTCGATCGGGATCTGGCCGATCATCCGCAGCCCCCACCTGAGCGGCCCGACGAACATCTCTTCTTTCGTGAGCGCGTGGACGGGTCTCCTGACGACGCCGTACAGGAGCGGACCGTCCAGGATGCTGGTGTGGTTCGCGGCGAGAATGACCGGGCCCTCGCCCGGAACGAGGTCGTCACCGTGCAGCCGGATGTTCCACGCTGTACGTACGACGGCCGACGCCACGGGACGAAACGCCCGCGCGCCACGAGACCCCGGCCCGGGGACGTCATGCCAGAAGTTGTCCTTCGCCACGCCTCGTTATCCTGCCATGCGGTGGCGACAGCGACGGCCGGTCTCAAGGCTTCGTGGCCCACGGCACACAGTGCCCCTCGACCCGGCGGCCTGTCGCGGTCGGTCTCAGCGGAACACGTCGGCGTTCTCCTGTGCCCATTGCCGAAAGGTCCGTGGCGGCCGGCCCGTGACGTCCTCGACCGTGGTGCGCACGTCGGGCCGGACCGCGACCCACACGGCGAGGAAGTAGTCCACGACCATGGCCGGGGCGTATTCGGCCAGCTCCTGGCGTTGCCTGCTCGACGGGTAGTTCTTCGAAGGCGAGGTCGCGGCCGATCGCTTCGCCGATCTGGCGGACCTGCTCTGGCAGCGTGAGCGCTTCCGGTCCGGTCAGTTCGTAGGTCTTGGCGTGGTGGCCGTCCTCGGTCAGCGCGGTGAACGCCACTGATGCGATGTCGGCGGGGTGGATGACCGGGACTGCTGTGGCGGCGAAAGGTGCGCGCACGACGCCTTCGCGGAACATGGGAAGCCAGCCCAGAGAGGGCATGGTCGAGGCGAAGCCCTGCGGCCGCAGGATGGTCCACTCGAACTCATGGGCGCGCACGGCGTCCTCGATTCGGCGGAACTCTGCGCTGACGGGGGAGTCAGACAGGTCGCCGGCCGAGAACGAGGACAGCAGCACCACGCGCCGTACGCCGGAGCGGGCGGCTTGCTCAAGAATCGGTCCTTCGTTCGCCGGGCAAGATGTACGTGAGCAGGCCACCGACGAAAAGCCGCGTCGCCGCGTCTATGTCATCGATGCGGATCACTCCGGACCGGCGCGCTTGTTCCAACTGGTCCGTGACGACCGGGCGGATGGTGCCGGTGATGGTCTGAGCCCACAGCTGACCGATCTCTGGAACTCTGGGGGAGTCGGCGATGATGACCCGAGTCAGGTCCAGGTAGTCGCTACCGCAGACCGCACCGAGCAAGCCCGAGGCCATGTCCGTCAGGGCCTCTCGCAGTTCGGGCAGCGAGTTGACCGGCCGGCCGCGCTCCGGAACGGTTTGATCGCGATTCAGCTCTCTCAACAGCGACGATAGGACGTCGATCATGAGCTGCTCTTTACTTCGGTAATACGCGTACAGCGTTTGTTTCGAGACTCCGGCGGCTTTCGCGATCGCATCGGTTGTCGCGCCCGCGAATCCTTCGGCCAGAAAGACACGAGTGGCTCCGCGGTGAATCTGCGCCAGCTTGGCCTCGCTACGCGATAACTTATGGAGCGCCCGTCGGTAAACCGTCCGACGACCTCAGCGTGACGGTTCAGAACCATCCCAGATCTTGAACCGCGCCGATGGTGAGCATGGCGCCGAGTATTCCGAGCAGCCATGCCATGTCGCCGGTGTTGCGGGTGAACCAACCCTCGATCCGGCGCAGCAGCCGCTCGACCCGGGAGTGCGCGAGCACCCTGAGGTAGGTCAGGATCAGCGCGGGGAGAATCATGACGATGCAGTATCCGGCGAGCACGGCCCCGTTCAGCGGCCAGCCCGGTCCCTCGGCGGTGACCAGACCGATCGCGCCGATGTACGGCAGCATGGTGGCGACCTCCAGCGCCCCCGCGGCCAGCGCCATCCATATCAGCGGCATGGTGGTGACGCGCGTCGCGGCGCCGCCGGCCGTGCCGGGCTGCTCTTCCGAACCACCCTGCGCGGTGCCGTCCTCCGCCACTCCCATCGCCCGGGAGCGCCAGCGCTGCAGCCGTCCGGGTGCGGCAGACCGCGCACCCTCGCCTGGTTCAGCCGTCTCGTCGTCGCGCGAACGCCGCGTCCTGGCCACGATGAATCCGCAACCCACCAGCATCAGGACGCCGATCACCAGCCGTAACAGAGTCTCGCCGTCGACGTCGAACGCATCCTGGGCCCGCTCGAGCAGGACATGGGCCCCCAGCGCGAGCACGGTCCCGACGGCGAAGTAGAACCCCGCGATGGTGCCGAGATAGACGAGCATGCGACTGACCCGCACCCGTCCCGGCGAGAGCAGCAGCCAGACCGGGATCACCAGGGTGCCGATGCTGGTCGAGTCGATCAGGGCGAGCACCAACAGTGCGAGAGCCAGCGTGCCGGCGGACGCGCCCGCGAGCTCGAAGGCGCTGTCGGCCATGAGGACGTCGCCGATATTCATGGTCACGAGCTTCCCGGACCGGATCCGGCCGCGGCATCCACCGGACGAGTGATCCTCCCACCTGGGCATCTAGCCGCGCGTACATCCTTCGAATGACGTGGTTCGTCGCTCTGGTCTGCTGAGATGGTGTCTGTGGAGGTCGATGATGCGGCCGCGCGGACGTCCGTGAGCGATACGGCAGACGCGCCGACGCCGAAGCGCGGAGTGCGGCTGGCGCTCGACGCGGTCGCGTACGGCCCCACGGGGGCATCCAGCCCGCGCGGCGTCGCGGGCAGCGTGGTCGGCCTGTTCAGCGTAGGCGTCATTCTGCTGATGCTCGGGGTGACCGATCTCTGGTCGGTCCCCGACGAGCTGGGCATCCAGGGCTGGCCGGAGTGGTGGCACGCGGTGACGCTGGGAGTGATCACGGTCGCGGTCGCCGCGGAGCGCTCCCATCCGGTGGCGGCGCTCATCGTGGGGGCAGTGGCGACGCTGGCCGACATCGCCCTCGGCGGCAGTCTCGGCGTCATGATCATGCTGTGGGAGCTGCTGTACAGCTTCGGCGTCAACGGCAGCGCTCGGGGACGGCGAGTGGTCACCACCACCGTCGTCGCCATCGTCTGTGCGGGGGCCGTGGCCGGGACGGCTGCTGACTCGGACGTCAGCGTGGGGATCCTGGTGGCGCTCCAGCTCGGGGCGATGTTCGGGATGCCGCTGTGGTGGGCGTCGAACGTGCGGCAGAAGAGCGAGCTGGCCGAGCTGGCCGCGCAGCGCGCCGACCTGGAGGGCAGGCGCGCGGATCTGGAGGCGCAACGCGCGGCCGACCTGGAACGCATCGGGGAGCTGCGGCGGAGCGAGGCGGTGCAGGCCGAACGGGCCGTGATCGCGTGTGACCTGCACGATGCGATCGCGTCCCGGCTGTCGACCATCGCCATCCACTCGGCCGCGGCGATCGCGTCACCGGAGCGTGACCAGCAGCCGGTCATGCGGACGGTTCGGTGCGAGGCGCTCGAGGCGCTGCAGGAGATGCGCGCCATGATCGTGGTGCTGCGTTCCGAGCCCGGCCGATCGGCCGAGCAGGGTGCGCAGGCGGTAGTGCCCGGCGGCCTGGAACGTCTGCCGGAGCTGGTCGAAGGAGGCCGGCTTGGCGGCTTGCGCGTGCTGCTCGACCTGCCGGACCGGTGGGAGGATACGATCGGCACGCTGCCGGTGGCGGTCGGGCAGGCCGCCTACCGCATCATCCAGGAGGCGCTGGCCAATGTGATGAAACATGCGCCCAGGGCGGCGGTGACGGTCGCCGTACGGCTCGAAGACGACGACGCGCTGCGCGTCGTCGTCGAGAACTCGCTCTCCAAGGCGTCCGGGGGCGACGATGACACCGCGGATACCAGGTCCGATCTGGACACCGATTCCGTCGTGGACGACCATCCCGCCCTGTCCGCCGGCACCGGTCTGGTGACCATGCGGGAGCGCGCGGAGGCTCTCGGCGGGTGGTTCGCCGCCGGGCCTGGTCGTCTTCCGGGTCCCGACGACGTCGACGGTGGCATCCTCGACGATGGCACGACGCGCACGTGGCGTGTTCAGGCGGCGCTGCCGACCGGCGGCCACATCAGGAGAACGGGCGGGGCAGCGTGAGCGAAGGGCGTCTCGAGGATCCGGCGCACGAACCGTCGTCGGCGGGCGGTCGGCCGTCCGGCGAGAACGACGGTCCGGCGCCCAGCCGGATACGGGTCCTGCTGGCCGACGACCACGAGCCGATCCGTACCGCCCTGCGGTTCGTCCTCGATGGCGCGGACGACATCGAGGTGGTGGGGGAGGCCGCCGATGGGAGCGTCGCGGTGACCAACGCCCGGTCTCTGCGGCCGGACGTCGTCCTGATGGACGTGCGGATGCCCAACGTCGACGGGATCGGCGCGACCCGCGAGATCGTCCGGGACCAGCTGGCCGACGTGCTGGTGCTCACCACCTTCGACCTGGACGAGTATGTCTTCGGAGCGTTGCGTGCGGGGGCGGCCGGTTTCCTGCTCAAGACGGCCGAGCCGGCGGAGATCCTGGCGGCCGTGCGGCGGGTGGCCGCGGGCGACGGCGTCGTCGCACCTGAGGTGACCCGCCGGGTACTCGCGGCGCTGGCCTCGCCCGGGACCGACGAGCACGACGACGGCAGCGACCAGGCGCGAGCCGCGGATCGCCTGACCGAGCTGACCGCTCGTGAGCGCGACGTGCTGGCCGCGCTGGGCGCCGGCCTGTCCAATCAGGAGATCGCCGCGAAGCTGGTCATCACCGAGGCGACCGCCAAGACGCACGTCTCGCGCATCCTCACCAAACTCGGCTGCTCCAGCCGGGTGCAGGCCGCGATCCTGGCCCGCGAGGCCGGCGTCATTCCTTGATCACATACGAGTTCAGGGCGCCAGGGGCCACCAAACTCGTATCTGATCGACTGGATCCGTGGTCTCTAGAACGTGAAGCCGGTGGGGAAAGGGTCCGTCGGGTCGAGCATGTACTGGCCGATGCCGGTGACCCAGGCGCGTCCGGTGATGGCCGGCACCACAGCGGCTCGTCCGGCGACGGTGGTCTCGCTGACCAGCCGGCCGATGAACCGCGACCCGATGAACGACTCGTTGACGAAGTCGCGTCCCAGCGGCAGGTCGCCACGCTCCCACAGCTCGGCCATCCGCGCCGATGTGCCGGTGCCGCACGGCGACCGGTCGAACCAGCCCGGATGGATGGCCATGGCGTGCCGCGAATGCTCAGCCGTCGAGCTGGGTGCGATGAACTCGACGTGGTGGCAGTGGTCCACCCCGGCGATCTCCGGATGATGCGGCGGAGCCTGCTCGTTGATGGCGCGCATGATCGCCAGTCCGGCTTCGAGGATGTCGTGCTGCCTCGCAAGGTCGAACGGCAGGCCGACCTTGTCCAGTTCCACCATCGCGTAGAAGTTGCCTCCGAAGGCCAGGCTGTACGGCACCGTGCCCAGGTGGGGAACGTCGATCGTCTCGTCCAGCCGCTCGGCATAGGAAGGCACGTTCTCGATCGTCACCGAGTCGGCGTGCCCGTCGCTGACATCGACCCGCGCGACGACGAGCCCGGCCGGCGTGTCCAGCCGGATCGTGGTCACCGGCTCGGTGACCTCCACCATCCCCGTCTCCACGAGGACGGTCGCCACGCCGATGGTGCCGTGCCCACACATCGGAAGGCAGCCGGAGACCTCGATGTACACCACGCCCCAATCCGCATCGGGCCGGGTGGGCCGCTGCAGGATCGCACCGCTCATGGCGGCGTGTCCTCGCGGCTCGTTCATCAGCATCAGCCGGATGTGGTCGAGGTTCTCCATGAAATGCAGGCGTTTGTCGTTCATGGTGGCGCCGGGGATCTCCCCGACGCCACCGGTGACGACGCGCGTCGGCATCCCCTCGGTGTGCGAGTCGACGGCGGTGAAGAGCCTGGTGGAACGCATACGGCTACGCCTCGCGGGCCGCGAGATAGTCGAGCGCTCGGGCAGCGTCCGCCCGGACACCGGCCTCATGCTCCGGGGTCAGCGGGCCACGCGGCGGGCGGGTCGGGCCGCCGTAGCTGTGCCCGCCGATGTCGATCACCAGCTTGATCGACTGGACGAACTCGGTGCGCGAGTCCCATCGGAAGACGGCGACCAGGTGCCGGTAGATCTCCCTGGCCTCGGCGATCTTCCCTGCCATGACCAGATCATAAATCTCGGCGGACTCCTTGGGGAATGCGTTCGGGAACCCGGCGAACCACCCCACCGCACCGTCGACCAGCGACTCGAACAGCACATCGTCGGCCCCGGCGACGACGGCGATGTCGGAGTGCTCCTGGATCTCCAGGACCCGCCGCACGTCGCAGGAGAACTCCTTGACCGCGACGACCTCCGGGATCTCGGCGAGCCGGGCCAGCAGCGCCGGCGTGAGATCGACCTTCGTGTCGATCGGATTGTTGTAGGCCATGATCGGCATGCCGACTTCGGCGACCCGGGCGTAGTGCTCGACGATCTCGTCCTCATTGGCCCGGTACAGCGTGGG
>NZ_ML142870.1:113399-113837 GCF_004138495.1 Phytoactinopolyspora endophytica | reverse complement strand
GCAGGAGCAGGACGGCGTCGGCGCCGTCCTGTTTGGCGAGCTCGGCCCACTGTTGCGCCTGATGCCAGCCCGGAGCGTGGACACCGGCGATGACGGAGGCGCGTCCGCCGACGGTCTCCACGGCGACTTGGACGACACGACGGCGCTCCTCGTCGGTGAGCGACGAGTACTCGCCGAGCGAACCATTGGGACCGATGCCGTGGCAGCCGTTCTCGACCAGCCAGGCGCAATGGGCGGCGAAGCGGTCGTAGTCGACGGCCAGCCCGCTGGGGGCGCCGTCGTCTTCCTTGAACGCGAGGGTGGTCGCGACGGTGACGCCGCGGGGGTCGTACGAGGTGTTGGCGGTCACGGGGATCCTTCCGGTAGTGAACATGCGGTAGCGGGAGCACGCGTGGGCGTCAGTCGTCCGGGGACGCCAGCTCGCCGAGTCTGAGCGGG
>NZ_ML142870.1:112313-113327 GCF_004138495.1 Phytoactinopolyspora endophytica | reverse complement strand
CGATCGGCCGCCGGTCGATCCGGGCGTCATCGTGGAGCTCTCCGGTGGGTGCCTTCCGTACGAGCAGCTCCTCGACCGTGCGTCCGCAGATCCGGCCCTGGCAGATGCCGAGCCCAGCCCGGGTGGAGAGTTTGAGCGAGCGCAGGCTCGACGACGCGGTGGCCGTCGCCACTGCGCGCAGCGCACCGCAGCTGACTTCCTCGCATCGGCAGACCGTGGTGTCGTCGGTCAACCATGTGGTCCAGCCCGGTCGTACCTGGTGCGCGGCCTGGATTCGCTGGGCGAACTCCCGGTACACGGTTCGGGCCTTCGACGAGCGGCGTAACGCGGCGTCGCCGGGTGAGCCACCGGCGGCACAGCGGCCGGCGACGGCTCCCTCGGCGAGTGCCAGCTCCACGCCGCCGATACCGGTGATCTCGCCTGCCGCGTACACCGCGGGCCGGCTGGTGCGCTGCTCCGTGTCGACGGCCACGAACCCGTCGCCGTCGAGCGCGCAACCGACGGCGACGGCGAGCTCGAGGCGTGGGGTGAACTCGTGGCTGACGCAGACAGCGTCGGCGGGGACGCGCTCCTCGGTACCGGGGATCGGCCGCCACTCCCGGTCCAGCTTGGCGATGGTGACGGCGATGACCCGGTCTGTGCCGTGGGCCTGCACCACGGCCTTGCCGGTGCGATAGGGGATCCGGTGCCGCACCTGCTGCGAGAGGTAGCCGGCGAGCTCGGCGCCCTTCTTCGCGGCGCGGGCCAACCGCCACGGCCGGGCGAGCCATCCGGACGCCAGCGTGCGCGGCCGGGACGCCTCGAACACACCGACCACCGTCGACCCGGTCTGGGCCAGCGACGTGGCCACCGGAAGCAGGAACGGCCCGGCGCCGGCGACGACGACCCGCTCACCGACCGCCACCCGCTCGCCTTTGGCCAGGGCCTGCGCGGCGCCTGCAGTGAAGACGCCGGGCAGGTCCCAGCCGGGGAAAGGCAGCGTCCGGTCGTGCGCGCCGGTCGCCAGGACGATGG
>NZ_ML142870.1:111751-112230 GCF_004138495.1 Phytoactinopolyspora endophytica | reverse complement strand
GTCCGGCCGGAGCGTCAGCCGCTCCCGGCTGGCACCGTCGGCCGCTCCGACGAGCACGTGCACCGTGAGTCGGCGTTGCTCGTCTTTCCTAGGCGTCTCGGCGTCTGCGCCGGAACTCCCGGGAGCGAGTCTGGAGGCGGCGGGTTGCGTATGAGGGCCGGGTCCGGACGGTCTGTGGCCCGGTTGGGCTTGAGCCTCCAGACCTCCCTCCCGGGAGTTCCGGCTCCGGTCACCAGCTTGCTCGACCGCCCAGACCTGGGCGTTGCGGATCACGCGGCAACCGGGGTCGTCGTCGAGCGCATGGCGGATGGCAATGAACTTCTTCCAGCCGTGGTGGAGCAGGTCTTCGCGGTCGGAGGGGCGGGTTTCGGGCAGATGCCGCCAGTACTGGCCGCCGACGTCGTCGGCAGCGTCGAGCAATGTGACCGCGGCGCCGCCGATTCGGGCGGCGTGGGCGGCGGCGAGCCCGGCCGGGCCGG
>NZ_ML142870.1:110632-111679 GCF_004138495.1 Phytoactinopolyspora endophytica | reverse complement strand
ATGACGAGGACCTCAACCATGGTGACCGCCTTCGTCGGCGGGGAGCTTGTCGTGCTGGGTGGCGACGACGTCGCCGTCCGCGGCGCGGCGCTGGCAGGCGCGTACGTCGCGCTGGCCGTTGACGGACACGATGCAGTCGAAGCAGACACCGATGCCGCAGAAGACACCGCGTGGCGCCTGTGAGTAGGACGTGCGGCGCCAGGACAGTACGCCGGCGGTGAGCAGGACTCCGGCGATCGTCTGCCCGGCCCGGCCGGTGTGTCGCACACCGTCGATCGTGATGGTGACCTCATCGCCGCCGCGCGGACGGATCGGGTCGTCGCCTGCGGGTACGGAACGTGGCGGCATGGCTAGGCCACCTCCTCGAGATGGGCTGCGAGGCTGGGTCGCGCGGGGGAGAACGGTGCCGGATCGATGGCCGGTTCGTGGCCCAGCATGAGGTCTCGGAGCAGCTCACCGGTCGCGACTGAGAGGCCGATGCCGGCACCCTCGTGGCCGGTAGCGTGCCAGAGGCCGGGCAGCCGATGGTCCGGGCCGATGACCGGGAGATGGTCGGGGACGAAGGGCCGGAAGCCGCCGTAGCAGCGCATGACGGGCATGTCCGCGAGGAAGGGGAACAGGACGGTGGCCTTCGCGGCGATCTCGCGGAGCACTGGCACCTGCAACCGGGTGTCGAACCCGATCTGCTGCCTCGACGACCCGATCAGCACGGTGCCGGCCGCGGTGCTCTCGACCACGGTGGAGGTCTGAAGTGCTGCGGCGTCGGAGCCGACCGCTCCGACGTAGTCGCCGTCGTAGACCTTGTGGAAGATCCGGTGCGGCATGCGGCTGGTCACCAGGACCATGCCCCGGCGGGGACGGACCGGAAGCGGTGCCGCGAGCCTGCTGGTGAGCTCGCCCGACCAGGGACCGGCCGCCACCACGACGGCGTCGCCGCGGACGTCGCCGCCCGCGCGGGTGGTGATTCCGGTGAGCCGACCGCCGTCGGACCGGATGCCGCCGGTCACCTCGGCGCCCTCCATGACGCGAGCGCCGTAGAGCCGTGCC
>NZ_ML142870.1:104960-110527 GCF_004138495.1 Phytoactinopolyspora endophytica | reverse complement strand
CCGCGAACTCCAGCAGCGGCTCCGCCCCCGCCGCGGTGGTCGCGACCACCAGGCCGCCCTTCAGGTCGAGCTCGATGGACGGGAAGCGCGGGCCCAGCTCGTCGGTGAGCTCGGTGGCGACGGTCGGCCACATCCGCGCGGAGTACTGGGCGAGGACCAGCTCCGGCCCCGGTTCCTTGTCCGAGACGAGAACATTGCCTTCGCCCGACGATGATGTGCCGGAGGCCGCGGCGCCGCGCTCGACGACGGTGACCCCGACGCCGGCCCGGGCGAGGCACCGCGCGACCGCCGCCCCGACGATGCCGGCCCCGATGACGATGACGTCCATGGCTAACGCCTCCGGTTGCCGACCGCGGCGAGCGCCACGGCAGCGAGGATGATGACCCCCGTTACGAGGTCCTTCAATCGAGTGTCCACATTCATGATGTCGGATTCGGAGCAACTGGCGGTGGTGACTGTGCCTATCGCGACGACAACGCTGGTTCGCGAAGCGAGCGCTCGCCGGTCCATTCGGCCCTCCGCGATGAGTGAGGCGGTCTACACGATGGTGGAGAGTAATATGTCACATGTCAAATTTCTCCCGGTGCGGCTGTGCTGTTCTCGCGGTTTGGCTGTGCAATGATCGCGTCATCTGTCGCCTTGAAGGGCGGCGCGACGGCGTACACCGTGCCAGCCCGACCGGCCGAGGAGGAGAAGGACGACATGAGTGGTGGCGATCTGACGGTTACGAACGCAGCGGTCTTCGACGGCGAGACTGAGGGGTTGCGGGAGGCCGACGTCCGGATTGCCGACGGCGTCATCCGCGAGGTGGGTGCGTCGGGCGTCAGCCGGGCCGAGCGGGTCGTCGATGCGCACGGACGGGCGCTGATACCTGGGATGATCGACGCCCACTTCCATGCCTACGCCTCCGCCATGGGCGGGCTGGAGCTGGAGACCCGGCCGCTGAGCTACGTGAGCCTGAACGCGTCCGCCCGGTTGGGCGCGGCGCTGCGTCGCGGGTTCACCACGGTCCGGGATGTGGCCGGTGGTGATATCGGACTGGCATGGGCGATCGAGGAGGGGCTGCTGGCTGCGCCGCGCTACCTCTACACCGGGCCCGCTCTGAGCCAGACCGGCGGGCATGGTGATCCGCGTTCCCCGGAGTTGGACGTCTGCTTCGGGCACGGACATATGAACGAGATCGTCGACGGCGTCGACGCGGTGCGCCGGGCGGTCCGCGAACGGTTCCGGACCGGTGCCCACGCGATCAAGATCATGGCCTCGGGCGGTGTGATCTCGCTGACCGATCCGATCCGGGTGCCGCAGTACTCGGCGGCTGAGGTGGCCGCGGTCGCCGACGAGGCCACCCGGCGCGGCAGTTATGTGGCGGCGCACGCGTACTCGGCCGAGGCGATCGTGCATTCGGTGACCAACGGCGTGCGCTCGATCGAGCACGGCAACCTGCTGGACGCGGAGGCGGCACGCCTGATGGCCGAGCATGCGGCGTTCCTGGTGCCGACTCTGGTCGCCTACGACGCGATGAACCGGCGTGGCGACGACGTGAACCTGCACCCTGTGTCGAAGGCGAAGAACGCCGAGGTGCTGGCGGCCGGTCAGCGGGCGATCGAGATCGCCCGCGCCGAGGGGGTACGGATCGGGTTCGGCAGCGATCTGATGGGCCCGCTCGCCGACGAGCAGTTGCACGGCATCCGGCTGCAGCTCGACGTGGATCCGGTGTTCGACGTGCTGCGCTCGCTGACCTCTGTGAACGCGGAGCTGCTTGGCCGGAGCGACGTGGGGCGGATCGCGGAGGGCTGCGCCGGCGACTTGGTCCTGCTCGACGGTGACCCGACCGCGGACCCAGCGGTGCTGTGGGATGAGGCGCGGCCGCGCACGGTCATCCAGGGCGGATCCATCTGCCCATGATCATCAACCGGTGACCGCGGTATAACCGGTCTGAAGAGTTGATGATCATGGGATCAGTCCTCGGTGCGGCCTGCCCACCAGCCGAGGATGTGGCCGATGTGCTTGTGCATCAGCGCCTCGGCGTCGTCGGCACGGCCGTCGACCAGGAGATCGAGGAGGGCGTGGTGCTCCTGGGCGGAGTGTTTGAGCTCGACGGTGTTCTTCATGTCGGCGAGCCCCACCAGGCGGGTCTGGCGGCGCAGATCGGCGACGATGTCCACCAGCCGCTGGTTGCCGGTCAGCTCGAGAAGAGCGAGGTGGAAGTCGGTGTCAGCGGCCAGATACTCCGAGAAGTCCGCCGCGGCGGCGGCCGTGACGATGCGGTCGGCCAGCTCTCGATAGTGGTCGAGCCGGTCCGTCGGGAAGCTCTCCGTGACGAGGCTCATCGCCGGTACCTCGAGCCACCGTCGCACCTGGACGACTTGTCGCAGGTCGTCCTCGCCGACGTGGGTGACCCGGAACCCCTTGTTCCGCACCGGCTCGACGAAGCCTCGCTTCTCGAGGTCGAGCATGGCCTCGCGGACGGGCGTCGCGGAGACCGCGAACTGCGCGGCGAGCGTGGGGACCGAGACGAGCGCCCCGGGCTCGAGCTCGCCGGAGACGATGGCTGCGGAGAGCGCCCGTTCGACCTCGGCGCGCAGGCTCGAGGCGTGTTCGATGCGCCGGATAGCCGACGTTCGGATCGTCACCGTTCACTCCTCGGGTCACAGCGCCCGACGTTGCGACGCTTTGCTGTCTCCAGCGCCTTCAGTGCCGCCGGTGATAGTTTGTAGTATATGCCATATTACCCTGGCGGTGGGCCTGCATAGCGGAGTACCTTTCAAAGAAGAGGGCATCTCCCCCGGAGCGGGTGAGGCATATGCAGGCCTGGATCGTATGGCTGATCGTCGCTGGGGCGCTCGGCACGGCCGAGCTCCTGACAGCCACACTTGACCTGTTGTTGCTGGCGTCTGCCGCCCTCGTCGCGGCCGGCGTGGCCGCCGTCGGCCTGGGCATAGGCTTCCAGCTGCTCGCCTTCGCCGCCACCGCCACCCTGATGCTCGCTGTCGTCAGGCCGGTGGCCCGGCGGCATCTCACCAGCGCACCGTCCATGCAGTCCGGCACTGCCGCGCTCGTCGGCCGGGAGGCGCTCGTGCTGGCCGAGGTCGGCAAGGACTCCGGCCTGGTCCGGATCGGTGGGGAGGAGTGGTCCGCCCGCGCGTACGACCCGCATCTGACCATCCCGGTAGGAACCACCGTGGATGTGTTCGCCATCGAGGGCGCCACCGCGCTCGTCCACCCCCAGGAGGATCCATGGCCGAGCTGATCGTCGGTCTTGTCATCGCTCTGCTCGCCGTTGTGCTGGTGGTCAGAACCGTGCGGATCGTGCCTCAGGCGAGAGCAAGCAACGTGGAGCGGCTGGGCCGCTACCTGCGGACTCTGCAGCCCGGGCTGAACGTCGTCATTCCGTTCGTCGACCGGCCCAGGCCATTGATCGACCTGCGTGAGCAAGTGATCTCGTTCGAGCCCCGATCGGTGATCACCGAGGACAACCTCGTCGTACACATCGACACCGTGCTTTACTTCCAGGTCACCGACCCGAAGGCCGCGGCGTACGAGATCGCGGACTACATTCAGGCCATCGAGCAGCTCACCGTGACCACGCTACGCAACGTCATCGGCAGCATGGACCTGGAGAAGACGCTCACCTCGCGGGAGCACATCAACTCCACACTCCGCGGTGTGCTCGACGAGGCATCCGGCAAGTGGGGCATCCGTGTCAACCGGGTCGAGCTCAAGGCGATCGACCCGCCACCGTCGATCAAGGACTCGATGGAGAAGCAGATGCGCGCCGAGCGGGAGAAGCGGGCGGCGATCCTCACCGCCGAGGGTGCCCGGCAGGCCCGCATCCTCACCGCCGAGGGTGACAAGGAGGCGGCGATCCTCCGCGCGGACGGTCAGGCGAAGGCGATCGACACGGTCTTCGGCGCGATCCACCGCAACGACCCGGACCCGAAGCTGCTGGCCTACCAGTACCTGCAAGTGCTGCCCGAGCTCGCCAAGGGCGAAGGGAATACGTTCTGGGTGATCCCCAGCGAGGTCACCACCGCGCTGCAGAGCGTCTCCAAAGCGTTCACCGAGAAGAACGACGGCGGCGAGCCGGGTCCAGAGCCGGCACGCGAGTCCGATGAGCCCGCGCCGAGCACGCCACCGGAGCTGGACGAACCCGGCGCCGGCTAGAGGTGGCTGCGAACGGGTTATTGCGAGGCACCATGAAATAATCCGGGGGGTTATAGCACGACGACTCGGCACATGGTCGCAACAGCCACGGTGAATCGCCATGGCGGACTGTCGCGGTGTGGCTCAAGTTTCGGCTGCTGTTCAGATCCGAGACGCCCTCGTGTTCGGCCGGGATCGGATGATCGAACGGACCGGTGATCGGCTGACGAGAGAAGGTCCTCGCATGTCTGCACCTCTGACCCGTCGGACTCTGCTCGCGGGGGCGTCGGCCACGGGCGTGGCGCTTGCTCTTCCCCGCATCGCTACCGCGCAAGACCAGGCTTACGCCGCGTTCCGCATCGTCCGGGCACGACCCGATACGCCTGGCCGTCCGGAGATCACGTTGCCCGCCGGCTACGAGATCGTGCCCGGTGACACGTACTCCGTGGCCAGCCGCGCGGAGTACTACACGTTCGTCCAGGGCCCGCCGAACGACTCGGGAATCGACGTGACCGTGCGCTGGCCGGAGGTGGCGGTGGAGACGGTGGTTCACCAGGACACCCACCTCGACCTCCGGCGCGATCCCGCGGACCGGCACAGTTTCAGCTTCACGCTCCCGGTCATCCAGGAGTCGATCAACGCGAATCAGCCGACGATCCAGGTATGGAGCCACCCGGACATCTCGCCGGGCATGTATTGGCGGATCGAGCACAACGACCCTGATCGTGTAGCCGGGCCATGGACCACGGTCGCATGGCCGGCGGGACAGGTGAAGTCCGTCATCCACCAGGTTGTGGCGGCGCATGAGATCTGGCGTGACTCGGGGATGACCGAGACGGCCGCTGCGAAGGGGCATCGTTTCGTCCTCATGGGTTTCGAGACCAACAACACGCTGCACTCGGACAACCCACCGCACTGGCACATCTCTTACAACTCCGGTCCTGACTTCGGGTCGCCCACGCACAACCCACACTTCTGGCTCGATGCCGAGGGCCGTACCTTCTACAACGGGATGGATGTGACCGGGCTCGGACGGCTGAGGCATTACGTCGGTGAACCCGCGTCGATCTACGACTTCATCGGCGATGCGAACGACGGACGTGGCGATCTTGTCGTCACGGTGACCATCCGCGAGGACGGTGGCCTCGATATCGAGCCGCCGGCCGGGCCTGCCTACGCGATAGCTGCCGGACGCGACGACACGTTGGTCGACGAGGTCTCTGTACTACGCGCGGGCGAGCCATGGCTGCGGGTCAGCACCAACGACCGGGTCCAGCTCGGTGTCCTGAACATCCGTGTTAAAGGACTACAGAACGCTGCTGAGAGCCGTTCGACAGTTCTTCGCTACGACCGGCTGACCGGTGTGTTGACATAGGACCGGGGAACCCGCTGCTCTGAGGACGGCTCGGGAGTCTCAGCACCGG
>NZ_ML142870.1:101367-104892 GCF_004138495.1 Phytoactinopolyspora endophytica | reverse complement strand
GTCATATCGACACCCGCCTGAATTCCGTGATCAACAGATAGCCCAGGTAGACGCCGCCCACCGCGGCGGTGAAGATCCCGACCGGCAGCTGAGCGTCGATCGGCCCATGCTGGGCCACCATGTCCGCGAGGCACAGGACCAGCGCCCCGGTGAGCGCGGCCGTGGCGACGTTCGGTCCCGGCGACCGGGTGAGGCGCCGTGCGATCTGTGGGGCCGTCAGTGCGACGAACGCCACCGGACCGACCACGGTGACGGCCGCTGTCGCAGCGCAGATGGCCAGGATCACGGACCAGAACCGAGTCCGGTCCGCACGTGCACCGAGCGCGTCGGCGAGATCGTCGCCCATTTCGACGATCCGGAGTCGGCGGCTGAGGACGAGGGCCATCGGGAGCAACACGACGAGCGCGGCCGCCATCAGTCGCACGTCGTCCCACGACCGCGATGCGGTGCTGCCGTTGATGTACGCGGCGATCGCCGTGGCCTGCTCGCGGGTGGTGCGGGTGATGATCCACTGGACGAAGGCCAGCGCCATCGCGTTGATCCCGATGCCGACGATGATCATCCGAGTGGGCGACGAGAAGCCCTGCCCGGTACCGAGATAGAGCAATGCCATGGCGACGATGGCCCCGAGCAGCGCGCCGACGGGCAGCGGAAGGACGCCGGTCCACATCAGGCCGAACGCGGCGGCGCCCGCGCTGGCGCCGGCGGCGAGGCCGATGACGTCCGGGCTGCCCAGCGGGTTGCGGGTCACGGCCTGGAACAGCGCACCGGACACGCCCAGTCCGGCGCCCGCCGTCGCGGCGACGGCAAGCCTGGGCCCGCGTAGCCGCTCCAGGACGAACGCCTCTTGCGGGCCGAGGTCGGCCCAGAGGATCGAGGTCAACCGGCTGGCGGGTACCCCCAGGTCGCCGAGGGCCAGCGTCAGCGCCGCCGTCACGAGCAGCGCCGCGAACAGCGATACGCCGACGACGATGCTGCGCATGCTCAGCCTGACACTGATGACGCGGCCAAGCCTCAGGACGCGAAGGCCGGAACGCCCCCTCACATCCGTCCCTTGAGCCGGCGGACGCTGAGCATCAGGATCGGCGCCCCGAGGAACGCGGTGACCACCCCCACCATGAGCTCACCCGGACGGACCAGAACCCGGCCGACGATGTCGGCGGTGAGCAGCAGAACCGGACCGAGCACCGCGCAGTACGGAAGTAGCCAACGATGGTCCGACCCGGTGACTGCGCGCACCATATGCGGGACGGCGAGGCCGATGAACGCGATCGGGCCGCACGCCGCCGTCGCCGCGGCGCAGAGCAGGGTAGCGGCTGCAGCGCCGCCGACCCGGATCACCGCGGTGGAGGCACCGAGCGCCCGGGCGGTCTCGTCGCCGAGCGCCAGCACGTTCAGGCCGGGGATGAGTAGCAGGGCGAGGACCATTCCGGCGACGACGACCGGGAGGACGGCGATGATGACGTCGTGTCCACGTCCTGCCAGTGAGCCGACAACCCAGAACCGGTAGTTGTCGAACGCACTTGGGTGGGTCAGGGAGACGGCCTGGATGTAGGCGGTGAGGACCGCGTTGATGACCGCGCCGGCGAGTACCAGGCGAAGGGGCGTGACACCACGACGGCCCGAGCCGAGGACGTAGACGACGGCGACGGCCACGAAGGCGCCGGGGATAGCCGCCCAGACACCGGCTGTGCCCAGGCCGAGGAACGCCGTCCCGGTCACGACGGCCGCGGCGGCGCCGGCGTTCACGCCGAGCAGGCCGGGATCGCCGAGCGGGTTGCGGGTGATCCCCTGGATCAGGGCGCCCGCGACGGCGAGGCTTGCGCCGGCGACCACCCCGAGGATCGTTCGGGGTATCCGGCTTTCCATCACGGTGCGGGCGTAGCTGTCGTCCGGATGGGTGAGCGCGGTCCACACCTCGCCCAGGGACAGCGCCTTGCTGCCCACCGCCAGGCTGACCATCACCGACAGCACGAGAAGGCCGACCGCCAGCAGCAGCCCGACGGCTACGCCGCTCACCGGCCGCCGGGTGGCCGGAACGGCGGATCCGGTCCGTCCGTCGTCCGACGCCGCCGGCGGGGCCGACCCCGGTCGGATGTCCGTCGCCATGCTCTGGCTCTCAGCCCGGTGTCGCGGAGACGTCAGTCGAGAAGCGCGACGGCTTCGGCGAGCCGGTCCGCGTACTCGTCGACGGCCCACGGCACGGTGAGCGGGGTGAGCAGGCTGGTGGCGGTGACGCTGTACCGGTCATAGCTGACGACGTACGAGCCACGTTCCACCGCGGGGATCTGGGCGTAGAGCGGCTGCTCCTCGATCTGCGCCTGCTGGTCGGCGTCGCTGAACCAGTTGATCACGACGTCGGTGTCGTCCAGCAGATCCGCGTTCTCCAACCCGAGCGTGGAGGATGACGTGCCCTCGGTGACCGGCTGTTCTTCGATGAACGGTGCGGGCGTCAGTCCGAGCTTGCTGACGAACGCGGACCTCGGCTCGTCCGGTCGCATGACGCCGAGCTCACCCGGCTCACCGGTGTAGAGGTAGGCGAAGGTGACGCCCTCCAGTTCAGGATGGTCGGCCGCGGCTCGGTCGAACTCGGCGTCGATGTCGTCGATCAGCGTGGCCGCGTCTTCCTCCTGGCTCAGTGCTTGACCGATCAGCTCAATCGAGGTGTCCCACGGCGTGCTCCAGGGGTCTCCTGGATAGGCGACGGTAGGAGCGAGCTCGTTGAGGACGTCGAAGTCATCCTGGGTGAGCCCGGACTGTGGCGCGAGAATCACGTCCGGCTGGAGGCCGACGACAGCGTCCATGTCGAGCTCTGGGTATGCGGCGAAGGTGGCGGGCAGCTCCTCGCCGGCGTTCTCGACAGCCTCGCGGAACCACGGGTTGTATCCGTCCTCGTCGCCGCTCCAGGTGTCCTCCTCGATCCCCACCGGGGTGTGGCCGAGCGCGAAGACGGTGTCCGCCGCTCCCTTGCCGATGGTGACGATCCGTTCGGGCTCCGACTCGATGGTGGCGGTGCCCAGCGCTGAGTCGATGCTGATCGGGTAGCCGGATCCGGCACCTTCCGATGCCGTCGATGTGCTGTCGTCCGACTCGTCGTCGGACGAACAGCCGGCGACGCCGAGCGCCAACAGCGTGGCGACCGCGACGACTGGGCGGGTACGTAGGCGTCTAGTGGTGGACCGAGTCCGTGCGACGGGCACCGTTTGTCCTCCTGGGTGTCAGCGGCGGCTCACCGTCGCCGATGGCGCTGGAGAGACGTCGTCTAGAGCTAAGCCAAACCTTAGTATGGCATGCCTAACCTAAACTCCCAGGTGGGGGTATGGGTGTCGTGCAACGCGATCGTCGCCCCTCGGCGCATGTTGGGTGGCCGAGGGGCGACGATCGGGCGACGAAGCGCGCGCGAGGTGATCAGCGGATCAGCGGGAGATCATCCCGTGCGGGTCGAGCACATACTTGCGTGCTGCACCCCGGTCGAAGTCCGAGTATCCCTGCGGTGCCTCGTTCAGCGGCAGAACAGTCGCGTTC
>NZ_ML142870.1:82995-101346 GCF_004138495.1 Phytoactinopolyspora endophytica | reverse complement strand
GATGTTCACCCGGTCATGCAGGATCGCCATCATCAGCTGCTGGTTGTAATGCATGACCGGGCACTGCCCGGTGGTGAACGCCAGCGACTTCGCCCAGCCGAGCCCGAACTCCAGGGACAGCGACCCGTGTTTGGCCGCCTCGTCGCTGGCGCCCGGGTCCCCGGTGACGTATAGCCCGGGAATACCGACCTTGCCGCCGGCGCGTGTGATGCCCATGACAGTGTTCAGGACTGTGGCAGGGCGTTCCACCTGCGCGTGCTCGCCATGGCCGCGAGCCTCGAAGCCGACCGCGTCGACGGCACTGTCGACCACGGGTGCGCCGAGGATCTGCTCGATCTGCTCGGCCGGGTCGCCCTTGGAGACGTCGACCGTCTCGCAGCCGAAGCTGCGCGCCTGTTCCAACCGCTCGGTGTTCAGATCGGCCACGATGACGACGGCCGCACCGAGCAGGAACGACGACGTCGCCGCTGCCAGCCCGACCGGACCCGCGCCGGCGACGTACACCGTGGAGCCCGGCTCGACACCCGCGGTCACCGCGCCGTGGAAGCCCGTCGGGAAGATGTCCGAGAGCATGGCGAGGTCGACGATCTTGGCCATGGCCTGGTCACGGTCGGGGAAGCGCAACAGGTTCCAGTCCGCGTAGGGCACCATGGCGTACTCGGCCTGGCCACCTACCCAGCCGCCCATGTCGACGTACCCGTAGGCGGAACCGGGCCGATCCGGGTTGACGTTCAGGCAGATTCCGGTCTTGCGCTCCTTACAGTTGCGGCATCGCCCGCATGCGATGTTGAACGGCACCGAGACGATGTCGCCGGTCTTGATGTACTCGACGTCCCGCCCGGTCTCTACGACCTCACCGGTAATCTCGTGACCGAGGGCGAGCCCTTCGGGAGCGGTGGTGCGGCCGCGGACCATGTGCTGGTCGCTGCCGCAGATGTTCGTCGCGACGACCTTCAGAATGGCGCCGTGGGGTAGTTGACGCCCGACGTTGTCAGGGTTCACACCCGGGCCGTCCTTCAACTCGAACGTCGGGTAGTCGAGTTCCTCCACCTCGACATGGCCGGGACCTCTGTAGATGACTGCCTTGTTTCCAGGCACAGCGATGCTCCTCTCCATTGAATGGCTGCGTGCCGGCACGATGAGGACCTCTCGGGTCCTGGGATGAGTCGTGCGATCTGAAGGCATCACCTCCCCGTCGTGCGGTGGAGGCGGGACGCGTCACTCTTGGCCGCACGCGGAGCATGGCCTGGCTCGTGGTGAACCGGACGCACTCGGTTCAGCACGTGGGACGGCACGGCAGAAGCCCGGTTAGCGCGGACCCTGCCCGGGTGCGATGTGGTCATCGCGGGCCCCGCTCTGGTGAACGTCTCGGTGGGCGAAAACAGCCGCCCATCGCGGACACTTTGACCCTAAGTCCGCTCGGTACGCCCGTCAATCAGCATGTACGGAATGGTCTGTTAAGACCTTCGTTTGTGGGAGTTCTCCAAGAGCCGCCACGATTGCTGGTGCGTATCGCGGCTGCTTCTCCGCGTGCCGTTCCGTCATCGTGTGAGTGTGCCTTCGTGAGATCCCACGAGGCATTCCCGAGATCGCACCATAAGATCTGAAGCGACGAGCCGTCAGACAAGGACGTCGGCGGGTTCACGGCTCTGACCGACGGACCTGGAGGACTGCCGATGAACACGTCCGACTCCCGCACACCGTCCCGGCGTGTGCTACCCGCGGCGGACATGGCCCGAGTAGCGGTCTTCGCCGCCCTGATCGCGGTGCTCGGCATGCCCGGGCAGTTCCACCTCTTCGGAAACTCGGTGCCGATCACGCTGCAGACCCTCGGAGTGCTGCTGGCCGGGGCGATTCTCGGGGCGTGGCGTGGTGCGCTCACGGTGATGTTGTTCCTGGGTCTGGTCGCCACCGGCCTGCCGTTGCTCGCCGGTGGCCGGGGCGGTCTCGGCGTGTTCGCCGGGCCGTCTGTCGGATACCTGGCCGCCTGGGTCGTGGGCGCCTTCGTCGTGGGATGGCTGGTCGAACGGGGTGGCCGTCGTCCGGGCATGCACTGGGTGCTGGCAGGATGCCTGATCGGTTCGACGTTGATCCTGGTCATAGGTGTGCCGGTGCAGTCGTTGGTGACCGGCGTGCCGCTGGGGGAGACGGTCACGCTGTCGTTGGTGTTCGTGCCGGGTGACGCGATGAAGTCCGTCGCCGCCGCGGCCGTCGTCGTCGGAGCCCAGCGCGCGTACCCTGACGCGTCCCCGGCTGCCCGGCGCCAACGGCTGTCGAACTCGTCGTCTTGAGTGAGAAGACCCGCCCACACCGACGGGAGCAGAGGTGCCGGTAGCTGAACAGGTCCGCAGCCGTGCCGCGGAGCGTCCAGATCGTCTCGCGCTGCGTTCGCCGTCGCGGACCTGCACGTATGCTTCGCTCGCGGCGGATGTGGACGCTGCCGCGGTAGGCCTGTTGGAGCGGGGCGCCCGGCCGGGTGGGCTGGTCGCGGTCGACGTTGCCGAGCCGGTGGACATGCTCACGGTGCTCCTCGCCGCCGACACGATCGGTGCGGTGCCACTGGTATGCGACTCCGCGTGGTCGCAGGAGCAGAGGTCAGCCGTCTTGGACGCCGTCGCCCCCGAGATCCACGTGCGGGAGCGCCCACGCCCAGAGGCGGAGCAGGAACGGCGTCCGCCGCCGGAGAGGTACGTGCCGCATCCGGAAGACCTGGCGTGGGCTGGGTTCAGCTCGGGCAGCACCGGCCGCCCACGCGCGATCGTGCGCACCCGTGAGTCGTGGATCGGATCGTATCCGGCGGCGGAGAAACTCAGCGGTCTGAGCTGGTCGGACACCGTCCTGGTTCCCGGGCCGCTGGTCTCGTCGTTGTTCTGCTTCGCAGCTCTGCACGGGCTGGCCGCGGGCGCGGAGGTGATCGTCACCGGGCGCTGGTCGCCGCGGGCGGTGCGCGAGGTCTTGTCCGAGGTGGATGTCGTGCACGCCGTGCCGCACATGCTCGACCAGATGTTGACCTGGATCGAGGATCAGGGACCAGAAGCGAGCCAGCGAAGGAACCGGCCACGAACCGCGCTGGTCAGTGGAGCCGCACTCCCGCCGGGCCTGCGCGAGCGGGCTGCCGCCGCCGGCGTCGGTGTCGTCGCGTACTACGGGGCTGTCGAGCTGTCGTTCGTCGCCGTGGATCCCGACGGAGCGGGCCTGCGCCCGTTCGACGAGGTGGAGATCGACGTCCGCCCGACCGGCGACGAGGCCACGCTGGGCGAGGTGTGGGTGCGTTCGCCGTGGGTCGCCGAGGGCTATCTCGGCGGTGCCACCGGCCCGTTCCGGTGGGACGATGACGGCTGGGCCACCGTCGGCGACCTCGCCGAACTCCCACCTCCCATGATCATGAACACTAACCGTTCATATAGCACGGTTAGTGTTCATGATCATGGTTCGATCCAGTTGCGCGGGCGTGGTGACGGCGCCATCCTGACCGGCGGCGCCACCGTCGTGCCGGAGGACGTGGAGGCGGTGCTGGCAGCGGTACCCGGAGTTGCCGGCGTCGTCGTCGTGGGAATGCCGCACGAGCAACTCGGTGCGGTCGTCACGGCGGTCGTCGAGGTCGCGGACATCGAGAGGGGAGCGGCCGGTGACGACGCGGAGAACGACGGCGCGGATGGTGGCGACACGAGCATGGATGGCACACCGGTGACCAGGGCGTTGCTGGAGTCGGTCGCACGGCGGGAGCTGTCGCTCGCGCAGCGCCCCCGGCGCTGGTTCGAGATCGACCGGATGCCGCGGACGGCGGTCGGCAAGCCTGCTCGGGCCGCTATCAGCGAGGGCTTGGCGTCGGGCACGCTGAACGCCCGGCCAGTGCGGTGAGCGCCATGACCGGACCCGTGGTGGCTGAACGCCCGGCCAGTGCGGTGAGCGCCATGACCGGACCCGTGGTGGGCGAACAGAAGCTGCATGGTGCGCTCATCCGCCGAGGTCACGGTAAGAGCATGCATGGCGGTCGTCATGGTGACCGAAACGCATGCTCGTTCCGACCGGGCACAGACGTGGCTCATGTCTCTCCCGGAAGCGTCGGGCGATGACGTCGGCCGTGGTCGTTGCGGCGCGTCGTACGCCGATCGGCACCGCCGGCCGGGCGCTGGCCGGGGTCACGGTCGATCGGCTGGCGGCTCCGGTGCTCGAAGCCGTTATGGATGACCTTGGTGGGGACGTGACTGCCAGGGTCAGCGACGCTGCTGGCGGTCAGACGGATCGACACGTTCGGTGGACGGCGGTGCCGGGTCGGATCGACGACGTGGTGCTGGGCAACTGCATGGGCCCGGGCGGCAACATCGCTCGGGTGAGCGCCTTGGCGGCCGGGCTGGGCGACGCCGTGCCGGGTGTCACGATCGACCGGCAGTGCGGGAGCGGCCTCGCCGCGATCCTTCAGGCCGGGCAGGCGATACGTGCGGGCGACGCCGCGCTCGTCCTGGCCGGCGGGGCGGAGAGCGCATCGACGGCGCCGATCCGCGCGTTCCGCCCAGCGTTCGACGGCGCGCAGCCGGTGCCGTATCAGCGGGCGCCGTTCACCCCGCCGGAGTTCGGCGACCCGGACATGGGCGCGGCCGCCGACGCCCTCGCCGCGGCCTGCGGTGTCAGCCGGAATCGGCAGGACGACTACGCCGTGGCCAGCCATGCCAAGGCGTTGGCGGCGAGGGAAGCCGGGCGGTTCGATGCGGAGCTGGTACCGGTCGGCAGGCTGGACCACGACGAGCGGCCTCGACCGTTGCGGGAGTCGGTGCTCGCGCGGATGCCGGCGGCGTTCGTGCCCGGCGGCAGCGTGACGGCGGGGAACTCGTGCCCGGTGAGCGACGGCGCCGCGGTTGTCGGCGTGATCGGTGAGGACGCGCGCGGGGGACGGCCCGGGCTGCGGTTGGTGTCCGGTGCCATCGTGGGCTGCGATCCCCGGCTGCCAGGGTGGGGTCCGGTACCCGCAGTGGAACGCGTGCTGCGATCCGCGGGTGTGAAGATCCGCGATGTCGCCGTCGTCGAGATCGTCGAAGCTTTCGCCGGACAAGTCCTGGCCGTGACCGATGCGCTCGGACTGGATCCTCTCTCTGTGCCTGGAGCACCTGGCGACATCATGACGCCTGGAGTGCCGGGAGACACCACCACGGACGTCTCTCACAACGGTGTTACGACGGTCTGCCCGGACGGGGGCGCGCTCGCGCTCGGCCACCCGTGGGGTGCCACCGGCGCTGTAACCGTGGTCCGGCTGTTCAGCAGGCTGGTTCGGGGCGGTGCGCCGGCCGGAACGCTCGGACTGGCGACCGCCGCGGTCGGCGGCGGCCTGGGTGTGGCGGCCTTGTTCGAAGTGGTCCGCTGAGATGCTGACCGGCGCCTACGTGGCTCGCTCATCGCCCCTGCACCGGCTACCGGCGGGTGTGAAGCTCCTGGTCCTCGCGATCGTGTGCATCGGGCTGCTGTGGGTGCGGACGCCGCTGAGCGTCGGTGTCGCGGTGGCTGTCGTAGCGGTGCTGTACGCCGTCGGGCGGGTCCGGCCGCGCGAGGCTTGGTCGCAGGTCCGGCCGCTGCGGTGGTTCGTGCTCGTGATCCTCGCCGTCCAGCTGCTGGTCACAGATTGGGTGACGGCAGTGTCGCTGACCTCGCGGATCGTGCTCGCCGTCGCCCTCGCCGGGCTGGTGACGCTGACCACCCGGACCACGGCATTGATGGACGCGATGGAGAAGGGCCTGTCGCCGTTGCGACGTATCGGCGTGGATCCGGCACGGATCGCGTTGATGATGTCCCTGGCGATCCGCAGCATCCCGGTCGTCGCCGACATCGCCCAGCGGGTACGGGACGCACAGCGCGCCCGTGGGCAGGAACGCAGCATCCGAGCGTTCGCCGTGCCGCTGGTGGTCGGCGTGCTCAGGTACGCGGACACGCTCGGCGAGGCGCTCCAGGCCCGCGGCATGGACGATTAGCTGCGATCCGCGGGAGAGCTCTGCCCGAGGGACCGACGGTCAGCGGACGGGCGGTCAGAGCGGACGCGAGGCGGGCGACGTGTCCCAGGTGTCCGGACTCCAGTCGAGGGTAGGCGGGAGTACACCCTCGAGTGCGAGCAGCCATCGCTTGACCTCGACGCCCGCTCCGCCGCTGTACCCGCCGAGCCCATCGTGGGACAGCACCCGATGGCAAGGGACGATCACCGGGATCGGGTTGGAGCCCATGATCGAGCCGATGCCGCGTGCCGGCACCGAGGTGCCGCTGCGGCTCGCGAGCTCGCCGTATGTCACGGAGCTGCCGTAGGGCACGGTGGTGTGCAGGGCCTGCAGGACTGTGCGCTGCGTCCCGGACACGTACCTCCAGTCCAACGGCAGGTCGAAGTCACGCCGCGCGCCATCGAAGTACTCGGTGAGCTGCTCGAGCACCGGCGCGACGCGTCCTTCGTCGTCGGCCATCGGCAACGTGAGGCGGGTAGCGACCTCGTCTCGGTCGGCCCACCCCACCATGGTCACGCCTACCGTGGTGACCGCGACGCTCAGCCTGCCGACCGGGGTGTCGAGGCTCGCGACCGCGACGTCGTCGTTGTCCATGCCGCCATTCTGCCCGCTGACACCGACACTAAGATGGGCCCGGCCGTGACGTCGTCGTGGAAGGCAGCGCATGATGCATGTCGTGAGGCTTGGGCTGACACCGGTGAAGGGGATGGCGCACACGGCTCTCCCGGATGTGGACCTGACGGCCGACGGCCCGGTCTATGACCGCGTATTCTGCCTGGTCGACCCGGCCAGCGGACGGGTGCTCCGCACAGTGGAGAACGACCTCCTCATGGCGTGCCGGGCTTCCTTGGAGCCGCCGGTGCTGACCATCCGGACTCCGGTAGGCGACGCCACGGGCAAAGTGGTGGACGGCGTGCCGATGACCGGCTACTACTGGGAGCGCGAGGTCAAGCTCGTGTCGGTCGACGGCCCGTGGTCCGAGGTCGTGAGCCGTTACCTGGACCGCCCGGTGACGCTGTGCCGCGTTCCCGATCCGGGTGCTGTGGTGTGGGCCGGCTCGGTGTCCCTCGTGTCGACGTCGTCGCTGGCCGAGCTGGCCCGGCGGATCGATCGCCCGGACGACGACGGCGCCCGCTTCCGGCCCACGGTCGTGGTCGACACCGGCGATGCGCCCCCGTTCGTCGAGGACACCTGGGTCGGCTCGCGGCTGCGGATCGGCGGCGCTGTCATCACCGTCGATGAGCGGCTGCCCCGGTGCGCCGTCGTCAACAGCAAGCCCGCGGCAGGCGGTCGCGACGCCGCAGTGCTCAAGGCGCTCTCCGGCGACCGTGTGGAGGGCAATGACATCTTCTGCGGTGTCTCCGGCGACGTTGAGCAGCCCGGACATGTCTCCACAGGCGACCCCGTCCGTCTTGCCTAGCCGCGCGTGGTTGAGCGGCCGGGAGGATCACTATCTGGTCGCCGCACCTTGCTCGGGTGCCGGTCGGTGATCAAACAGGACCGCGTGACCGGGCTACTCTGCATGGTGTGCTTGGACTGACCGTTGGCGCGTTCGCCGTCGCCTGGTGGCTGGGGTTGTATCTGCTCGGCCGCGACCCCAGGCGTCCGGTCATGCTCAGAACCGGACTGGGCTTGGCCGTCTACGCGCTGGCCCTGGCCTTCGCCCCGTTCGACGGCGAAGTGCCGACACACGCGCATGAGGTGCTGGCGGGCCTGCCGGCCCTGATCTGGACCGGTGTCCTGATCGCGCTGCTGCCGCTGGACCATCCGTGGCGTGTGCGTGCCGACCGGCTGTGGCTGACCGTTGTTGTCCCAGTGGGATCCGTCGAACTGGTGCTGGCGTCCGTCGTCGGCGGGTGGTGGCAGCCGATCACCGCCGCCGTCGTGCTTGCGCCGCTGCTCGCGGTGCTGGTCATGGTTGTCCGTGAACGCCGCGGGAGCGGGGTCCGGGATGGCCTGATCCTGCTCGCCAGCCTGTTCTTCGGCTTGGGCGTCGCGGCGTTGCTGATGCCGCTGGGCTGGTTACCGGACGGGCTGGTCGTGGCGGCGGTCGGCGTAGACCTCGTCGTCCTCGGGATCGTCGTCGCGGCTTCGAACGCGATCGAGACCGGTGAGACGCTGGCCGCGGACCTTCGCCGATCCGCGGCGGGCGCCGTCCTGGTCGCGTTGGTCTTCGGCGCGCAGTTCGGGCTGGTGGCGCTCGGCACGGCGGACGCGGACGTGCTGCGGCCGCTGGCCTTCGGGGTCGTCGGGGCCGCCATCGCGGTGGTCACCCTGGCCAGCCCGCTGCAGGCGATGATCGACCGGCTTGTCTTCGCCGGCGCCTCGGACGTGCGCGACCAACGCGCGCAGCTGCGCGATGCCGCCGACGCCTTACCCCGGCGCAGCGAGCATCAGCAGCTGGCGGAGCTGACCGACGACGACTTCGCCAGGCTGGTCCGTGCGGCCCTACGGCACTACGGCGACCTGGGAAAGTTGTTGGCAAACCCGTTGACCGACCTCCCGGCCATCGACAAGCGGCTGGTCGAGCGCGACCGCGCGGACCACTCGCTCGACCGGGCTATCGAGCTCAAGGCGATGCTCCTCGAATGCATCGACCGGCTGAAGCCTCCGGACCAGGAGTTCGGGACGAGTGAGGAGTGGCGCCATTACAACGCCCTCTTCTTTCCGTACGTGACGGGTCTTCGGCCGTACCGGCGGCAGCCGGACCTGAGCGGGCTTGACGAGACCTCGCGCCGCGCCTTCGACTGGTTCCGCCGTTACGTCCCGGAGCGGACTCTGTACAACTGGCAGAATGCGGCGACGCGGGTGGTCGCGGCGGACCTGAGATCCCGCGACTGGCAGTAGTTGGCAGTGCCATGTCTGCAGATGGCAGTGGTTTCGCGGCCAAGGTGACGGTGTCCTCATCACCGAGACACCGAAGGAGATGGTCGCCATGGCCACGGGAACGTTCAGTCCAGCCACCAGCGCTGTGCGCATACGAGAGACACCGCTGCTGCGCTGGGCCCTGGAAATCGACGGCGCTGTGTCCGCGCTCAACGGCTTGGCGTACGTGGTCGCCGCGGGCGCGATCGGCGACCGGCTGGGCCTTTCCACGGCCCTCCTGGTTCCCATCGGCGCGTTCCTCGTCGTGTACGGGGCGGCGCTGGTCGTGATGTCGATGCGACCGAGGTTGGGTCGCGGAGCGGTCAGGGCGGTGATCGTGCTCAACGCCCTGTGGGTGGTCGACAGCTTGGTCGTCGCCTTCTCGGGCTGGTTCGACCCGCAAGGCATCGGGATCGCGTGGATCCTGGCGCAGGCCGTCGTCGTGGCCGGGTTCGCGACGGCGCAAGCTTTGGGGTTGCGCCGCGCCGCGCCGTGACGCACGTCGACAACCGGGCAGCCCGGGACACGGACGAGTCAGGGGCACGCTTCGTGCCCCGGGGCGCCGGCCCGCAGCCGGAGCGGATCCGGCCACGAAACACACCTGGGCGCGCCGAGACCTTTGGTGAGGTCGCGGTTTCCGGCTCAGTGCGTCGGAAGCGGGGTGTCGAGGTCGTGGTCCTGATGGTGCGTCCAGCGCACCCGGTGCTCACCGAAGCCGGCCGCGTGCACCCCGTGGTGGCCCAGCGGCCGTCGGCAGCGGTAGTGCAGGGAGAAGAGATCCCGGCACGAATCCTGGAAACTGGTGTAAGCGAACTCGATGTCGAGGCGCCGGTCATTACTCATGGCGTACCTCCTCGAGGAGGCGCGCGACTCCGTTGTCCCGCATGTAGACGGTTGTGAGCGCATAAGTATGACGCGATCTCTCCCTTGATCGCCAGTCGAATGCCGTCGGACACTCACATGGTGCGTCCGGGCCACGTCTCTTTCACGCCCGGAGACGGCCCATCAGGCCGCCGCGAGCTCGTAGCCGGCCTCGTCGACAGCCGCACGGACCTTGTCGGCGTCCAGCGGAGCGGAGCTGGTGACGGTGACATCACCGGAGCCGAGATCGACCTGCACGTCGGAGACGCCGTCGAGCTTCGAGACCTCCGACGTAACCGCGGAGGCGCAGTGCCCGCACGTCATGCCGGTGACCTTGTACGTGGCGGTGTTGCTCATAGTGCATTCCTTCCTTGTTGCGGGGTGTGGCGGTCCTGATGACCGGGTGTCGCCGTTGGACGACACGTCAGGAGCGGACGAGGCGGGCGATGGCCTCTTGGGCTTCCCGGACCTTCTCGTCGGACTCCTCACCGCCGGCTCGGGCGGCGTCGACCACACAGGTGGCGATGTGCTTGTCGAGAAGCTCCAGCGAGAACGACTGGAGCGCACGGGTGGCCGCGGTGACCTGGGTCAGGATGTCGATGCAGTACTGGTCCTCATCGACCATCCGCTGAAGTCCTCTGACCTGTCCTTCGATCCGCCGCAACCGCATGAGGTGTTTGTCTTTGGAATCGCTGTTGCTGGCCATGGCATCCTTCCGAGTACGGCGGTAGCGCCCTGCATAACACTGTACCCCCCCAGGGTAATCCCGTCGGGGTCGCGTCCGCCCGTCTTCACCACGGTTCGTGGCGTGGGCGCGGGCGAGCCGTTCGCGCGGTGCGTTCCTAGGTGGGCATGGAACGGGATGTGAGGTCGACGAACCGGCGGACGATGCGGCGGTCGAGGTCATGGCTGAGCACGCTCAGCGAGGCGTGAGGCGACACCCATCGGATGGCGTCGATTTCCTTGTGCGCGACGAACGTGCCCCCGAGCGCGGACATCTCCCAATAGCGGACCACCTTCGGGCGGCCCTGCGGGTACTTCTTGGAACTCCGGTCGATGTAGTGAACCTCGTCGAGGAAGCGGCCGAGCTCGACCGTCAGGCCGGTCTCTTCAAGTACTTCCCGGACCGCGGCCTCTTCCCAGGTCTCTCCAGGATCGAGCTTGCCCTTCGGCAGCGACCAGTCGTCGTACTTCGGGCGGTGAACGACGACGATCTGCACGTCGTCGCCGACGCGCCAGGCGACACCTCCAGCCGCTCGGACGGTACCGTCGCTTGCGTCGCTCATAGGTCGTTCCTCACCATGCCTCCATCATCTCCGACGACCGGCGGTGCTGCACGCCGCACTACCCTCGAAGGGTGGTGACAGAATCCGCCGAAGAGAGGCCGACGGACGCCCGGTCCAGACGACGGCTGGGCATCGAGGTGTGGATCGTCCTGGGACTCTCCTTGGGACAGTCCGGCGTCTTCGCGGTCGTGCGGCTGGTCGAGCGGCTAGTGGAACAGCTGGTGGAGGACACTCGGCTGTCGGACCAGACCGCTTCGATGAACACCTCAAGGAGCGACTACGAGTACCTGGACCTCACATTCCAGCTGCTGCGCATGGGCTTCGCGCTGGTGCCGGTGGCGCTCGCGCTTTATCTGCTGTCCTCGCCCGGACGTTCCGCCATGCGGCGGATCGGCCTCGACGCCAGCCGGCCCTGGCGTGATCTGAGCATCGGCGCCGGCCTCGCCGTGGTCGTCGGCATCCCCGGACTGGGCGTGTACTTCGTGGGCCTCGCGCTGAACATGAACGTCTCCATCTCCGCGAGCGGGCTTGAGCAATACTGGTGGACGGTGCCGGTGCTCATCCTGTCCGCGCTGAAGAACGCGTTGCTGGAAGAGGTCGTCGCCGTCGGTTACCTGATGGAGCGGCTGCGCCAGCTCGGGTGGCAGATTCCGGCCGCGATCGCGGCCAGCGCGCTGCTGCGCGGCTCGTACCACCTCTACCAGGGCTACGGCATGGCGCTGGGCAACGTCGCGATGGGGGTGCTGTTCGGATGGTGGTACTACCGGACGAGACGGGTGATGCCGCTCGTCGTCGCGCACACGCTGCTCGACGTCGTCTCCTTCGTCGGCTACGAGCTGTTCGAAGACGTTCTCGACCTGCCATGACGGTGGCGCTCGTGGACGCGATCAGGCGAGCCGGCACGACGAGCGCCCGTTGACATGGTCGAGCCGGAGGTTATCCGCCGTAGCCGAAAGGCAGCGACGGATCCCGTGCGGTCTCGGTCCAGACCGACTTCGGCTGGCTGTACTCCAGCAACCCGTCCAGGCCGCTGGAGCGGCCGTATCCGCTGTCCTTGAACCCACCGAACGGCGACATGACGCTGATCGTCTTATAGCTGTTGATCCACACGGTACCCGCCCGTAGCCGCGCCGCCACCCGATGAGCCCGGCCCACGTCCTGCGTCCACACGGCGCCGGCCAGACCGAACTCCGAGTCGTTGGCGATCTCGACCGCCTCGTCCTCGTCGTCGAACGGGATCGCCACCACGACGGGGCCGAAGACCTCCTGGCGCGCGATCGTCGCCTGGTTCGTGACGCTGCCGAGCACTGTGGGCTGGTAGAAGAACCCGCCATCGAGCGTGTCGTCGGGATGGCCTGCCCGTCCACCGGTGATGAGCGTGCCGCCGCCATCCGCGGCGACCGCATGATCCACGAGCTCCCGGACCCGGGAGAGCTGGGCCCGGTTCTGTAGCGGCCCGACCTGCGTGCTGGCGTCGAGCGGGTGCCCCAGCCGGATACGTTCAGCCAGCCGACCCAGCCGATCGACCACCTCGTCGTACACACCGCGCTGCACCAGCAGCCGGGAACCGGCGACACAGCTCTGGCCACCGCCGGCGAAGACGGCGGCCGCCGCGCCGCCGACCGCACGGTCGAGTTGGGCGTCGGCGAACACCACGTTGGCGGACTTTCCGCCGAGCTCCAGTACGCACGGGGTCAACTTCTCCGCGGCAGCGACCGCGATGTGGCGCCCGGTCTGCGGCGATCCGACGAACACCACCTTGCCGACGGACGGGTGGGTGACGAGCGCCTGGCCGGTGGTGGCGCCCAGCCCGGCTAGGACGGTGACTGTGCCGGGCGGGATGCCCGCGTCGATGGCGAGCTTGGCCAGCGCCACTGATGTCAGCGGCGTCAGCTCGGACGGTTTGAGCACCATCGCGTTTCCGGCCGCGAGCGCCGGTGCCAGCTGCCAGCCCGCGGTGAAGATCGGTGCGTTCCAGGGTGTGATCGCCGCGACCACACCGTATGGCTCGCGCCGGGTGTAGTTCAGGTGCGACGTCGGGACCGGGATGACCTCGCCGTGCTGCTTGTCCGCCCAGCCCGCGTAGTACTCGAACATCTCGGCGACCTTGGCGACCTCGGTGCTTGCGTCGCCCAGAGGCTTTCCGGCGACGACCGCCTCCAGCCGGCTGAGCTCGCCGGCCGCCTCGCGTATGCGCTGGCCGAGCATCCACAGCAGGCGCCCACGTTCGGATGCGGTCAACCCCTGCCACGCGGCCGCGCCGGACTCGGCGGCCTGGACCGCCTCTGCCGCTGCCGCGGCCCCTCCATCCGGGTAGGAGAGCAGCGGCGTTCCGGTCGCGGGATCCTCGAGGTCGACGGTAGTGCCGTCGCCCGGGTGGAGATCGTCGCCGATGAAGCTGGCCACCGGCTGCTCCGGCCCGAACCAGCCGGCCCAGATCCCGGTAACCAGGTCGGAACCGCGGATCACCTCGTCGGTCACGTCGGATCTGTTCATGCTTGCGCCATCCTGTTGAAGTCCGCATCCGCTCCGAGCCGGTCGCGCGTCTCCTGCCACGTCTGGCTGACATCCTCGACCAGCGGGGTGTCCACCTGAAGCGCGCGTGCGACCTCGGTGGCCAGCGCGACGTCGCGGGCCATCAGGCCGAGTGTGAAGCCGGAGTCGAACGTGCCCGGCAAGACCCATCGGGCCAGGTTGACTTCGGTCACCGCGCTCCGGCCGGAAGCGGCGTTGACGGCGCCCACTACCCGTTCCGGGTCCAGCCCTGCGGCACGGGCGATGCGAAGCGCTTCCCCCGCGATCTGCAGGTGGGTGGCGCAGAGCAAGTTGTTGATCAGCTTGGCGACATGGCCGGCGCCGGGACCGCCGACACGGACGACGTGCGCCGCGATGACGTCCAGGACGCCCTTCGCCTCGGCCACTGCGTCGTCCTCCCCGCCGAGGAACATCGTGAGCGTGCCCTGTGCCGCCCCCGACGGGCCGCCACTCACCGGCGCATCGACGTAACTGTTGCCACCGTCGGCGAGCCGCTGGGCGATCCTCCGGCTGGAGAGCGGATCGCTGGTGGAGGTGTCGATGACGAGGCGATGGGGGACGTCCGTGTCGGTGAGTCCACCGGTTCCCAGCAGTACCTTCTCGACCTGGGGTGAGCCGGGGAGGGAGAGCACGAGGGTTGCCGCTCGGCGCAGGGCCTGGTGGAGATCGACCACGGGCAGGTCAGCCCCGATCCGGGCAGGCGCGTCGGGCGACGGATCGACCCCGAGGACGTGGTAGCCGGCCCTTGCCAGTGTTCGGGCGATTCCGGCGCCCATGTTGCCGAGGCCGACGACGGCGACGGTGTCAGGCATGATGCGGTGTGCTCCTCGTGTCGGGCGGTACGGTGGCGTGCCTGGTCAGTCGGTGATCCGGAGAACGAGGTCGGCGATGACGGCCGAGCCCAGGTATGTGCCCGCGAGCACGAAGACGGCGATCACCGCGAGCTTCCAGCCGGTGCGTTTGGCGATGGTGACCTCGTCACGGCTGACCGCCAGGCCGGCGTACGCGAGGCACGGCACGCTCAGAGCGAGGAAATCTATTTCCTCGACGACGCCGAGCACTGCCTGGTCCCACGGAACGAAAGGGACCGTCGCTGCGATCCCGAGCAATGAGATCCACGCGACACTGGGCAGGTAGAACGGCGCGAACCTGGCGAGCACCAGACCGCCCGCGCAAATCGCGTAGAGGCCGGCCATGCCGCCGAGCGCGGCAATCGGAGACATGTCGGTGGCGATCAGCTGGAGCGCCCATCCGATGACGCTGATCAGCACCAGGTCGCGGAAGTGGGGCAGGAGGGCGATCTTCTCCCGGGCCGGGCGCACGCCGATCTCGGCGGCGTTGTCTGCGCTCATGCTGGTGCCTCCTTGGAAACCGGGTTGGCGGGGCGGGCCTTGCTGTACAGCCATTCCACAAACGGCAAGGCGACGAAGAGGCCGAGGTACATGCCGGTCGCGTAGGTGAGCAGGTTGCTGGCGCCGGCCATCGCCACGATCGTGTCGCTCATCTCAGGGAGCGCCTCGCTGAGCGCTCCGGTGCATGAGGCCATCATCGAGCCGCTGCCGACGCCGCACGCCATGGCGAGCGCCTGCGGATCGAGAAGGTCGAAAGTGGCCAGCATGGACGCCATCACGGCGAAGATGAGGGTGCCGAACAGCGTGCCGACGACGTACACGCCCATGACGCCGGTGCCTTCCGGACTCTTCAGCCCGTACCGGTCGGCGATGATGGCGATGTTGGGCTCTCGGGCGACGGAGAATGTGGCTCCGATCGACTCGCGGCCCATGCGTAAAACCCAGACGGCGATCGGGAAGGCCAGCGCGACAGTGCCGAGGTTGCCGATCTCCTGCAGCAGGAGGGCCGGCCCGGCGTCGACGAGGTCTTCGACGGCTGGCCCGATCGTGGTGCCGAACTTGGCGATGAACGGCATGATCGCGACGACGATCAGCGGCGACGCCGCACGCACCTCGCGCTGCCGGATGAAGACCGCCGCCTTGGCCATCACGTTCGGATTGAGGAGCACACCGATAAGGAAGGCGTAGAGCAGCGGCAGGAACAGGATGGCGCCGTTGCCGAGCGAGATCTGTCGGATGCCGATGAGCTGTGCGACGATCGCGATCACCGCCACGGCGAGGTGAAGCCGCCATAGTTTCACGGCATCGATAAGCACGTGCATTCCAGCCTCCTCGGGCCAAGACCAGCGGGTTTGATGTGGCCGGGCGGGTGCGCAGCTCTGCGCGCTGTGGCAGGACGGTACGGAAGAGTGCGACCGTTGCACAAGACGTCAACTCCGGCATTAGGGCGTTGCCGAAAAGGCAACACCTGCCATGCGGTGACGCTTACTGAGCCGGGCTCTGCAGCGACGAGAGCCGGTCGGCGCAATAGTCGAGCAACCGTGAGGTCCCGTGCGAGGGCGTGCGCCCGCGGCGGACGAGCAGTTGCGCGCGCACCGTCCCGGGCTCGTATGCGGGCACCGGAACCGCCCGAAGCCGGCCCCGGTCGACATGACGCCCGACGGCGAATCGCGGAAGCAAGGTGATTCCGGCTCCGGCGAGTACGAAGTCGGCCATCGCCTGGATGGACCCGCTGACCAGACGAACATCGAGCGAGACACCGTGCATTCGCTCCAGCTGATCGGTCAGGGTCCGGATGCCGAACCGCGGCGGGAGCACGGTGGCCGGCTGCCCGTCGAGGTCGCCAGGGGCCACGCGCGGTTGTCCTGCCAGCGGATGGTCCGGCCGGCAGATCAGGTACAAGGGCTGCGGGGCCTGCGCGACGACGGTCAGATCGTGGTGCGGTCTGGCGTGCAAGACCAGGCCCAGGTCGACGTCGTCGTTGCGGAGGAGATCGCAGATCTCGTCCGTGCCGCCGACGGTCAGTTCCGCCGAGATGCCGGGATAGTCCTGAAGGAAGCCGTTCAGGCCATGTGTGACGAGGTCGTCGATGAAACCTTCTCCGGCGGCGATCCGGACTCGGCCACGGCGAAGCCCGGCTAGCTGTTCCAACTCCTCGTGGAGCAGCTCCTCGAGGTGGGCACGGTCGTCCGCGAACCGGGCCAACAGGTCGCCGGCCTGGGTGGGCCGGATTCCACGCGCGCTGCGCTCGAGAAGAGCGGTGTCGAGCCTGCGCTCGAGCTCGGCGATCTTGCGGCTTACTGCCGACGGAGCCATGCCCAACTGCCGGGCGGCTGCTCGGATGGAGCCGGTCGCGTATACGGTCCGGTAGTAGCGCAGCGTCCGGTCGTCGGGAGCCATGGCCGCAGGATACGGCGAGCGGTGACGGATTCATGGCCTCGGATGATCCGGGCGCGGAAAATCCGTAGAAGCGCCCAGGTGCGACCTGAAATGCTGTCCCGGTGCTGATCCGACGCGAGACCGTTGCCGATGTCGAGCCCATCCGAGCCGTGCACACCGCGGCGTTCGCCGACCCACACCGGGCCGGTGCGCCGGTGGAGGCCGGCCTCGTCGACGCGCTTAGGGCCGACGACGGATGGATCCCGTCGCTGTCACTCGTCGCGCTGGACGGCGAGGACGTCGTGGGCCACGTGGTCTGTACCCGGGCGGCCATCGACGATCATCCCGCACTGGGTCTGGGGCCCTTGGGCGTGCTGCCGGCCTACCAGGGGCAGGGCGTCGGGGGTGCCCTGATGCACGCGATTCTGGGCGCCGCCGATGCGCTCGATGAGCCCGTGGTAGTGCTCCTCGGGCATACGGACTACTACCCGCGGTTCGGGTTCCGGCCCGCGAGCGAATACGGCATTCTTCCCCCGGACCCGGAGTGGCGTGCGCATTTCCAGGCGCGCACCCTCTCCGCGTACGATCCTTGGATCCGTGGGGAGTTCAGCTACGCCAAGCCGTTCCGCGAGCTCTGACCGCCCCCTCGAAAGATCCAGGGCGACGGGGGATCAGTCGCCGACCGGCACGCCGGCGAGGTGCGGCCAGAGGTCTCGCAAGGTCCGGTAGTCGCGTTCCGGAAGCCGGCCCAACGTGTCCAGGAGCTCGGTCCGGGCGTGGTTGGCGGTGGCCTGCGCGAGGATGTCTGCCTTGTTGGCGGGCGATGTGCTGAACGCGCCTTCGACAGCGTCGGCGATTTCCAGTCTTGTGACGTTCACATCCTCATACACTACCGTAACGTCAGGGAAGATTGTGGGCGGGCTCCACCTAGTGGCGCGGTCGCAGCATTGATTCGACCGGATTCTTCACGTGCGGGTAACCTTGGTCTTTTGTTGTCGTACGTGAAAGGTCATCTCGTGTCCCTGCGGCACATGCAGATCGGTGAGGTCGCTGAGCGTGTGGGCTTGTCCCTGCGCACGATCCGCTACTACGAGGAAGTCGGGCTGGTGCGGCCGTCGGCGCGCACACCCGGTGGCTTCCGCCTGTACACCGAGCCCGACGTCGCGCGGCTCAACCTGGTCAAGCGGATGAAGACGCTGGACTTCTCGGTGGAAGAGATGGGCGACCTGCTCGCCCTCCTGGACCGGCTGGAGGGCGGCGACGACACGAACGAGGATCGTCGCGTGATCATCGACCGGCTGGGCATGTATCGCGCCGCGGCGGAAGAACGTTGCGCCGCGTTGCGCGCACAGCTGGAGACAGCCGAGGCTCTCGCGGCCGACCTGCGCAGCGAACTGTCCCGGCAACGACGCTATGCGGGACTCGCACGATGACGGCCGGCCCACTCACGGCGAGCGGAGTCGTCACTGAGGCCTCGCGACGCCGCACGTTCGCCGTCATCAGCCACCCGGACGCCGGGAAGTCGACGCTGACTGAGGCACTCGCTCTGCACGCTCGAGTCATCGGCGAGGCGGGCGCCGTGCATGGCAAGGCGGG
>NZ_ML142870.1:82637-82901 GCF_004138495.1 Phytoactinopolyspora endophytica | reverse complement strand
GGAAGGCTGTGGTCTCCGACTGGATGGAGATGGAGCAGAAGCGTGGGATCTCCATCACCTCGGCGGCACTGCAGTTCGAGTACGGCGACAACGTGATCAACCTGCTCGACACCCCAGGGCACGCGGACTTCTCAGAGGACACGTATCGCGTCCTGGCGGCTGTCGACTGCGCCGTGATGTTGCTCGACGCCGCGAAGGGCCTGGAGCCGCAGACGCTGAAGCTGTTCGACGTCTGCCGGCACCGGGGCATACCCGTCATCACGT
>NZ_ML142870.1:79682-82613 GCF_004138495.1 Phytoactinopolyspora endophytica | reverse complement strand
AACAAGTGGGACCGCCCTGGCCAACACGCGCTCGACCTGTGTGACCAGCTCGAGGAGCGGATCGATTTGCGCGCGACGCCACTGAACTGGCCGGTCGGTGAGGCCGGCCATTTCACCGGGCTGCTCGATCGCAGCCGGGGCGACATGGTGGTCTTCGAACGGGCTCCCGGCGGTGCGCGCATCTCCGCCGAGCGCCGGCTCACGCCGGACGAGGCCACGGTGGCACACGGCGACGAGTGGCAGGCAGCCGTGGAAGAAGCCGAGTTACTGGACGGGTACGACGAGTCGTCGTTCATGGCCGGCAGGACGACTCCGTTGCTGTTCGGTGCGGCCGTGTCCAACATCGGCGTCGGGCGCCTGCTGGACGTCCTGGTCGACCTGGCGCCGCCACCGGCCGCGCGCCCGGACAACGCGGGTACTCCGCACGACCTGGACGAGCCGTTCTCCGGCCTGGTGTTCAAGGTTCAGGCCGGTATGGACAAGGCGCACCGGGATCGGGTGGCGTTCGTGCGGGTGTGCTCGGGGCGCTTCGAACGTGGCTCCGTCGTCGTGCATGCCGCGACCGGCAGACCGTTCGCGACGAAGTACGCGCAGGCGATGTTCGGGCGAGACCGGGGTACCGTCGACGTGGCCTACCCGGGCGACATCGTCGGCCTGGTGAACGCGACGGCGCTGCGTCCTGGCGACACCTTGCACGACAAGGACGCGCCCGTTGAGTACCCGCCCATGCCATCGTTCGCTCCGGAGAATTTCGCCGTCTGCCGTGCCGTGGACACCAGCAAGTCGAAGCAGTTCCGCAAGGGGGTCGAACAGCTCGGCCATGAAGGCGTGGTGCAGCTGCTCCGTTCCGACCTGCGTGGTGATGCCGCTCCGATCCTCGCCGCCGTCGGTCCGCTGCAATTCGAGGTCGCGGCACACCGCCTCGAGCACGAGTTCGGCGCGGCGGTGAGCATGGATCGTCTGCCGTACACGCTGGCCAGACGTACCCGGCCGACCGATCGCGGCACGCTTGACGCAGAGCATGACGTCGAGGTGGCGGAGCGCAACGACGGTGCGTTGCTCGCGTTGTTCAGCGACAGATGGCGGCTCGCATCAGTCCAGCGCCGGCACCCGGATCTCCTCCTCGAGACGCTCGTCGCCGGAGGCGAAGCGGAGCAGTGATGACGTGCGTCGTCCTTAAGATGAGAATCGTCTCACCGAGTTCTCATCGTCACCTCCTGTAGAGAGCGCACCATCGTGTCCGTGAAGTCGATCGCCACCATTGGAGCGGCGGTAGTAGCGTTGCTGGTCGCTGCCGCCGTTGGTGTCGCCGCGTTGCTGGCGGCTCCGGACAGCGGGCCGGACCTCGGTGAGCCCGTCAGCGTGACGCCGTCGCCGGGTGCGACGACGGACACGCCGGGCATGCCGACATCTCCGTCGGAGCCGTCACCGACACAGAGCTCGCCCGAGCCGACTCGGGAAGGGCCGACGACGGTCACTCCTGGCCCACCGAGCACACCGGACGATGGCGACGACGATGATGACGATGACGATGACGACGACGACGATGATGACGACGATGACGATGATGATGACGATGACGATGACGACGACGACGATGATGACGACGATGACGATGATGATGACGACGATGATGACGACGATCGGGATGACACCTGAGCGCGGAGAGTGAAACCGCTGGCACGGACGTCCGGAGAGGGCTACCGGTCCGAGCGCGAGTCCTGGCGGCCGTCCTGGGTGCGGCCGCCATCGGGCTGTTGGTGGCCGGTGGCCTCTCGTACCTGGTGCAGCGGGAACGGGTGGACAACAGAATCGACGAGAACCTCGGACAGGAAGTCGAAGAGTTCCGGGGGTTGGCGGAGTCCGGTGTCGATCCGCAGACGGGAGCACCGTTCACGTCCGTCGACCGGTTGATCTTCGTCGCTCTCCAGCGCAATGTGCCCGGTGCGAACGAGGGCATGCTCGGCATGATCGACGGTGAGGTGGCCTGGCTCCCGTCGAACGTGGACCTGCGCCTGCAAGACGACGCCGAACTGCTGCGCGAGCTCGACGGCGCGTCGACGGAGTCGCGGATCCGCGCGCGGACGGCCGACGGCGCCCTGGGATCGCTGAGGTATGTCGCCGTGCCGGTCACGGTGAGCGGGGACCCGGCCACTGGCCTGTATGTGGTCGCGTACTCGCGAGATCGCGAACACGCCGACCTGATCGACTCGTACCGGACGTACGCTCTTGCCGCGGCGGCTTCGCTGCTGTTGATCGGCGTGGTCGCCTGGGCCGTGGTGGGACGGCTGCTGGCTCCGCTGCGCTTGCTGCGGGAGACCGCCCAGCGGATCAGCGACACCGACCTGTCCGGTCGAATCCCGGTCGCCGGCGGCGACGATGTATCCCGCCTGGGGCACACGGTCAACGCGATGCTGGACCGGCTCGAGGCTGCTTTCAGTGCACAGCGCGAAGCTCTCGACGACGCCGGGCACGAGCTGCGAACTCCGATCACGATCATCCGTGGCCACCTGGAGCTGATGGATGTATCGGATCCCGACGATGTCGCCGAGACCCGGAATCTTGCCCTGGACGAGCTCGATCGGATGCATCGCCTGGTCGAGGATCTCATCTTGCTCGCGAAGTCACAGCGTCCGGACTTCGTCCAGCCCGAGCCAGTGGAACTGGGGCAGCTGCTCGACGATGTCCTGGACAAAGCGGGGGGTATGGCCGAGCGGCGCTGGCAGGTCGATGCTCGGGCCGAGGCAGTGGTCGAGCTCGACGAGCAGCGGATCACACAGGCACTGCTTCAGCTGGTCTCGAACGCGGTGGCGTTCACCGAACCGACCGACACCGTGGCGGTGGGCAGCGAGATCGACCCCGGCCGCATGGTCCGGTTGTGGATTCGCGACACCGGGCCGGGCGTCGACCCGAGCCAGGCGGAGACGATAT
>NZ_ML142870.1:78407-79658 GCF_004138495.1 Phytoactinopolyspora endophytica | reverse complement strand
TCGCGCACGCGGACACCGGGCACCATGAGGGGTCGGGCCTGGGGCTGGCGATCGTGAGGGCGATCGCCGAGGCTCATCAGGGTCGGGCGACGGTGCGGAGCACGGTGGGCCATGGCAGTGTCTTCGCGATCGAACTACCGGTGACCAGCCTCGTATCGCTCGAATCCGATGAAACGACGGAGACGACACCATGAGCACCATCCTCATCGCCGAAGACGAGGCACGGATCGCCTCCTTCATCGAGAAAGGGCTGCGCGCCGCCGGCATGACGCCCACGGTCGTCGGCGATGGAAGAGCCGCCTACGACTACGCCATGACGGGCGGCTTCGACCTCGTGGTGCTCGACATCGGGCTGCCGATCATGGACGGCTTCACCGTGCTGCGGCAGCTGCGTGAGGCGCGCAACGACATTCCGGTCATCATCCTGACCGCCCGCGATTCGATCACCGATACTGTCGCGGGTCTGTCCGGCGGGGCGGATGACTACATGCCGAAACCGTTCCGGTTCGAGGAGCTCGTCGCACGCATCCGGCTGCGGCTGCGGGAGACGGACCGGGCGCCGGAAGCGACGGTTCTTCGGCACGGCGGTCTCTCGTTGGACTTGCGTTCACGGCGGGCGGACGTCGATGGCCGGAACGTGGAACTGTCGGCACGCGAGTTCGCTCTCGCCGAGACCTTCTTGCGGAATCCAGGGCAGGTACTCAGCCGTGAACAGTTGTTGAGCCGTGTCTGGGGTTACGACTTCGACCCAGGGTCCAACGTCGTCGACGTCTACGTGCGCTACCTGCGCCGCAAGCTCGGCGGCGAGCGGTTCGTGACGGTGCGCGGGGTCGGATATCGCCTGGCTGAATCCGACGACGAATAACCACTGCGACCACTCAGACGTGGGGTGCCCGCCATGTCGTGGCGGGCACCCCACGTCCGTCAGCCGTCACCTAGGCCTGCGGCCGTGTTACTCGGCGGAGTCCGGGAAGCTTGCGCTGTCCGGTGTATTGGGGCTGTCCGGAGTACTCGGAGTGTCGGGCGTATTCGGTGTGTTGGGGCTGTCCGGGGTGTTGGGGCTGTCGGGTGTGTTCGGGCTGTCGGGCGTGTCGGGGCTGTCGTCGGCCGTCGCCGAGCCCGCGTCGGCGCCGTCATCGGCCGTGTCCCCGGCCACAGAGCTGCCTGGGTTCTGGTCTGCCGGTGCGGTGTCGGAGGCCATAGCAGGTATGGCGACTGCCGATCCGGCGCCGAGGCCCAGCGCCGCCAATG
>NZ_ML142870.1:76843-78354 GCF_004138495.1 Phytoactinopolyspora endophytica | reverse complement strand
CGACCCACTTCTTCTTGGACTGCATGATTCTCTCTTTCTTCTGCGTGGGTGACGTCTGCGGCACCCGTTCGGTGTCTGACTCTTCGATCCTTGCCGTTGGTCATGAGCTGACCAGGAGACACAGATGAGAGGACTCTCAGAATGGGGTCCGTGCTCCGTCCGCCGAATTCAGCCACAACTGGGCCAGAGCGAGCCGGGCAGACGTGGCCCTCTCCCAGTCCGCCTCTTGTGTACGGAACGGGCCCGTCGCCAGCGAGACGATGACCCCGGCCGTCCGGACCCGCAACTCGGATGGATCCACGCGGCGGTCGAACTCCGGTATCCACGACCGCAGCGCTCCGCGAGCTCCCCGCGCGTCGGCGGTGTCGATGACGGTGAGAAGCGACAGATGGGCCAGCATGCACGAGAGATCGTCCACGCGACGGCCGGGGCCGGCGGTGTCCACGTCGAGCAGGCCGGTGACCCGGCCTTCACCGACCATCAGTTGCGAGGCGTAGAAGTCGCCGTGCGTGGGCTCGTCCGGGCCGTCGTCGTACCGGCGGAGCGCCGCCGCCACCTCCGTGGCGATGGCGTACGCACCTGCGGCTTCAGCAGGCAGCGCCGATGCGATGACGCCCGCGTAGTGTGCGGCGTGGTCCGCCCAGGGCTGCCGCCGGGGAAGACGGAGTAACTCATCCGGGAAGCCGTCGAGCATGGACACGAGCTCGCCGGGTTCGCACGCTGCCGCACCCTCGTCGTCGAGCGCGGAGCGCAGCGACATGCCGGGCAGCTCGGAGAGTACGAGCAGCCCGTCGTCGCTCCATCCACGGCAGACCGGCACCGGGAGACCGGCGTCGGTGAGCAGCGTGTGCCTGCGGCGCATGTCATCCACGGCGGCGGGCCGCAGCACCTTGACGAACCACCGGCCGGACCCGCTACCGACCTGGACGACGGCGCGCTTTCGGGGCCGGTAGGAGAGCACTTTGAGCTGAACTCGGTCCGCATCCACCCCGAGAGCCCTGAGCACTTTCGTGGCGGTGTCCGGAAAGCACATGGCGGCCAGCGCCGGAAGCTCTGGGTCGAAGGGGAAACGCCACACCTGGATCTCGTGCCCGCCGTCGGTCACGATCAGCCGGTCGTCGGCGGCGACGGCGCCGTCCGTGTTCCGCGGCGTGGCGGTGGCACCGAGGATCTCCTCCCGTGGACCACCCGGCCAGGAGACCTTGACCGTGTACGAGACGGTGGTGCGTCGGCCGGGCCGATGGTCCACGTCCCGGACGGACCAGCCGAGCAGCTGGGCACCGGCGGGAGCCAGCGCGGCCGCCAGCAGCTCGGCTACGTCCGGGCCGGTGAGAAGGTCCAACATGGCGTCGGACCGCGGAGTCTGGTGGGCCATGCCGACATCGTCGCCCGCGTGGGTGAGAGACGGGTGAGGCATTGATGAGGACGCTCTCATCAATCCCGCTGATCGGACCGATCCGGTAGCAGGCAGGATAGGCCTATGACTGCTGACCACACCGCCGACGCCGCTG
>NZ_ML142870.1:74030-76808 GCF_004138495.1 Phytoactinopolyspora endophytica | reverse complement strand
CGCTCGATCGCGGACGAGTACTGGCAGGTCTTCCTGGACTCCCAGCCGCTCTATGCCTCGCTTCTCGGCGATCACCGGTACGACGACCGCGCCGACGATCTCTCGGCCGAAGCCGAGCAGGAACGACGACGACGGTGGGTCGAGCTGCGAGAGCGAGCGGCGGCAGTAGCCGAGGATGGCCTCAGCGAGACGGACCGGCTCACCCGGGACCTGCTGATCGGTGAGCTCGACGACGGCGTCCGGGCCGTCGACGCGCGGCTGGCCGAGCTCACGTCGGATCAGATGCAGGGGGCGCACGCCGGCCTCCTGGTGAGTGCTGGCCAGCTCCAGGCGCCGGATCCTGAACACGCGCGGATGGCGGTGGCTCGGATCGCTTCGATGGCGCGCATGCTGGATCAGGCTGCTGAGCGCTACCGCGAGGGTCTGGCCGCCGGCCGTACACCCGCGCGTATCAACGCCTCGAGGTCTCGGAACCAGGTGGAGGGCTACCTGGCATCGCCGCTGGAGAATGACCCCTTCGTCAACCTCGCGGGACCGGACGACTGGGACGGCGAGAAGGCGTGGCGGGCAGAGATGGACGACGCCGTGCGGGATATTCTGCGGCCGGCTTTCGTACGCTACCGGGACGTGTTCGCCGACGAGCTGGAGCCCGCGGCGCGGCCCGACGAGCAGGCCGGGCTAGCCCACATCGCGGACGGCGACGAGATCTATCAGGCTCTGATCGAGCTGCACACCGGTCTGCCGCTCACCTCCGACGAACTGCACGAGATCGGTATGGAGCAGGCGACGCAGTCGATCCGTGCGGAGTTCGCCGAGGTGGGGGAACGGGTGTTCGGTACGCCGGATGTACGAGCGATCTTCGACCGGATGCTGGGCGATATGGACCTGCGCTACCGGGACGCGGACGAGCTTCTGGCGCACTCACGTGAATGCCTGGAGAAGGCCACCGGTGTCATGGACGGCTGGTTCGGCATCCTTCCGCAAGCGCCGTGCGAGCTGATCCCGGTGCCGGACTATCTCGCTGCGGACGTTCCGCCGGCGTACTACCTGCCGCCGGCCGCGGACGGCAGCCGCCCTGGGGCGTACAACGTCAATCTGCACAACCCCACCGAGCAGCGGCGATACCAGACCGCGTCGATCGCCTTCCACGAGGCGATCCCCGGCCACCACCTGCAGCTGGCCATCGCCACCGAGCGCACCGACCTGCCTGAGTTCCGCCGGATGGGCATCGGACACACCGCGTACATCGAGGGCTGGGGGCTGTACACGGAGCGGCTGGCCGACGAGATGGGCCTGTACGAGACCGATCTCGACCGGCTGGGGATGCTGGCCTCCGATGTGTGGCGGGCATGCCGGCTCGTCGTCGACACCGGGCTGCATGCGCGCGGCTGGAGCCGACAGCAGGCCATCGACTTCATGGCGGAGTACGCCCCGATCGACTCGGGGACCATCGCCGTCGAGGTGGATCGGTACATCGGCATGCCGGGCCAGGCGCTGGCATACAAGGTCGGCCAGCGGGAGATCCTTGAGCAGCGGGCCGAGGCGGAGGCCAAGCTGGGCGGGAAGTTCGACATCAAGGGTTTCCACGACGCCGTGCTGGGTGCCGCCACGATCAGCCTGCCGGTGCTCCGTCGTCGTGTCGCCTCGTGGATAGCTGCGTGCGCGTGAGGTTGCGTTCGATCGCCTCCCGGGCCGTCTGAAGGACCTCGGCACGGCCGAGAGGAGCAGCGGTCCTGGCGGGCGCCGATGTGGGGTCGTCCAGCGGCCGATTGGCCGCCGGAGCGTCCGGGGCGGCGTCGGCTGCCGCATGGAGCAGGGCGGCGACGTTGTGATCCCCAAGTCCGCGCAGCAGGTCGGCGAGGTTGCGCAGCGTCGTCCACTGGTGGATCCAGTTCCCGGTGCGAGCGAAGTAGTCGATCGCGTCGCGGCAGCCCTGCAGCGCATCCTCGGTCCGGCCCGCATCGGCGCGCACCGAGAACAACCCGACGGTCGCGACGCCGACGAGGAACGTGGCGCCGGAGGCGCGGGCGAGGTCGATGGAGCGGACGTAATGGCGCTCGGCGTGCTCATTCTGGCCGGCGAGGCTGTCGATCTCCGCGGTGACGTACGCACCCCACGCGAGCATGGTGGGTGACACCGCGCCGGTCAGTCCTCGTTCGTTAAAGGCGCGCGCCTCGTCGAGCTTGCCGCTGTAGGCCATCGCGAGCGCGGCGACGCCGAGGTTCTCGCGCGGCCCGGGAGCGAGCGGCGCGGCAGCCTCGCAGAGCTCGACGACCTCGGCGTAGGACCCGCGCGCCAGCGCGACCACGGATCGGGCCATCAAGCACAGCCACGAGCCGCGCGAATCGGCGGCCAGATCCAGTCCGGCCGTGGCATACCGGTCGGCACGCTCATGGTCGCCGCTCTGGTACGAGGCCTCGGCGGCCGTTCCCAGCACCGCGGCCGCCCGGGGATGCGCGGCGAGCAACGGATCCCCGGCCAGCTCGATGGCCCAGGACCGAAGCTCGACCATGTCGCGGTAGGTGATCGCATCGAACAGGGCGACGACTAGGGTGACGGCGTCGTCAAGCATCCCCCGGTCCCGGACGAGCCGCCAGGCCGCCCGTAGGTTGGGCAGCTCCCGGCGCAGCAGCGCGTCGGCCTGCGGCTCGCGGTCGGTGGTCATCTCCCGCTCGAGGGTGGTCGCCAGGTCGACCGCCCACCGCACCAAGGCCATGGTCGCGCCGTCGTCCTCACCGGCAGCCGCCAGCCGGTCCAGCCCGAACGTCCGCAACGTCT
>NZ_ML142870.1:71033-73990 GCF_004138495.1 Phytoactinopolyspora endophytica | reverse complement strand
AGCCGATAGCGAGTGCCGTCGTCGAAATGGGCCTCGAGCATCGAGGCGTCGACCAGCCGGGACAGGACGCTTCCTGGATCGGCATCCATATGCAGATCGGTGGCGAGCCGTTCCGCCGTCGCCAGGTCGACTCCGTCGACGAATACCGACAGGTGCCGGAACAACCGGCGCTCGTCCTCGGACAACAGGCGGTACGACCACTCGACCGTGTCGCGCAGGGTCCGGTGTCGCGCGTCGGCACCGGACCGTCCGCCGCCGAGCAGGTCCAGCGAGCGGTCGAGCCGGGCATGCAGATCCGCGAGCGAGAAGGTCGACAGGCGGCCGGCCGCCAGTTCGATCGCCAGCGGCATCCCGTCGAGCCGGCGGACGATGCCGGAGATCAGGCGGAGATCCTCCGCGGTGGGCGGTCGGTCCGGGCGGACCCGGCCGGCCCGATCGAGAAAGACAGCCACGGATGGGACCCGGGACAGCTCCTCCTCGGTGGCGACGCCGGGGTCCGAACCGGGCACGGGCAGCGGGTTCAGGCGGAAGGCGTACTCGGCCGGGATGCCGAGCGGTTCGCGGCTGGTGGCGAGAATGGTCTGGTGCGGGCAGTTCTCCAGCACCGCGCCAATGGTGTCGCGGACCGTGTCGAGCAGGTGCTCGCAGTTGTCGATGACCAGCAGTCCAGGCTTGTCTCCCAGGAAAGCGAGGCAGGCGGTGAGGACGTCGCCCTGGGCCACGTTCAGGTTCAGCGCCGATGCGAGGACGTGCGGGATCGTCGCGGGGTCGGTGACCGGGGCTAGCAGGAGCACCACAGCGGCGTCGTTCGACCGGGCAGCCTCAACCGCAACCCGGGTCTTCCCGACGCCTCCCGGCCCGACGACGGTGACCAGCCTTTCGGCGGCGAGCAGCCGATGCAACGACGCCACATGGGCTTCGCGACCGACCAGTCGCGTGCCGGGCCTGACCGGGAGCGGCGAACGCGGCGCGGCGGCGGCCGCTCCACTCGCGATGGTGCGCTCGAGCTCGTCCAATGCCGGCGACGGGTCGAGACCGGTCTCGTCTGTCAGCCGACGGCGATAGTCCCGTCCCGCCTGCAGTGCCGCCGGTGCCCGGCCGCTGGCGGCCAGCACGCGCATCAGGAGCAGGACAGCGGGCTCACGCAGTGGATCGGAGGTCAGCGACTTGGTGGCCAGCCCCACGATCCCGTCTGCCTGTCCGGCATCGACCGCTCCGGCGATCAGGGCGTCGGTCACCTCCTGGTACAGCTGGGTGCACCCCTCGACGGCCGCGGATATCGGTATGCGGTCGGTAAGATCGGCGAGCACCGGTCCGCGCCAGAGGGAGTGCGCTCGCCGCAGGATTTCGAACGCCTCCGCGGCGCCGGACGCTGCGGCGCGGCGAGCGGTCACCAGCAGCGTCTTGGCCTCCGCGAGGTCCAGCTCACCGTCCAGCAGCTCCAATCGGTAGCCGTACTGGTGACCCTGCAGCCGCGACGCGGCCGTACCCAGGTTCGTCCGCAACCGGGACACCTGGGTGTGCAGGGCTTGCCGGCCCGATTCAGGCAGTGCCGCCGGCCACAGCGTGTCCAGCAGATGCTCGGCCGTGACCATCCGGCCCTCCGCAAGCGCGAGGATCGCCAGCAGCGAGCGTCGCTTGGACCCACGTACGTCGACCACGACGCCGTCGACGACCAGCCGCAGCGGTCCGAGTACCTCCAACCGCAGAGCGGGCCGTACACGTTCCATCGCCATCGCACCCCCCCGCGCACAGGATGTCACCGCCGTAGGGGGAGCCGGAGCTCTCCCCATGGCGTCAGCCCAGTGTAAGCGCGCGTCAGCCCTGGGTAAGCCTGCGCACCGACGCTTGCTGTCATGACCGGCGCCCGCCGGCAGACAGCGAGAGGAGATCGTCACATGGATCACAACAAGGTCATGGAGTTCCTCGGCCGGTTCACTACCGACCTTGGCGCGACCGGCGCCGCCGGCTCCGTCGTGGTCGGAAACCGGCTCGGCCTCTACCGCGCCCTGGCCCAGGGGCCGGCGACGCCCGAGCAGTTCGCAGAGCGCTCCGGATGCCACCCGCGCTACCTCACCGAGTGGCTACGCGGCCAAGCCGCCGGCGGATACGTGAATTACGACCCGGCCACCGGCGAGTTCTCGCTGAGTGAGGAGCAAGCGTTCTGCTTGGCCGACCCGAACGGGCCGAATGTGTCGGCGGCGTTCCTCATCGCGCTCGGCTACCTGCGTGCCGAGCCGCTGATCACCGAGGCGTTTCGCACCGGCGAGGGCGTCGGCTGGCACGAGCATGACGAGGACGTCTTCGTCGGCTGCGACGCCTTCTACCGTCCCGGGTACGTCGCCGAGCTGGTGCCGAACTGGATTCCCGCGCTGGACGGTGTCGAGGCCAAGCTGACCGCCGGCGCGCGGGTCGCCGACGTCGGCTGCGGGCTCGGCTCGAGCTCGGTGCTGCTCGCTCAGGCCTACCCGAACTCCGCCGTCGTGGGTTCGGACTACCACGCCGAGTCGATCGAGCTGGCCCGGAAGAAGGCGGACGATGCCGGTGTCGGAGACCGGGCTACCTTCGAGGTGGCTACCGCACAGGCCTTCACCGGCGCAGACTTCGACCTGGTGATGATGTTCGACTGTCTGCATGACATGGGCGATCCGGTCGGTGCCGCCCGCCGGGTACGCGAGGCGTTGACGCCGGACGGGACCTGGCTGCTCGTCGAGCCATTCGCCGCGGACCGGGTCGAGGACAACTTGAACCCGGTGGGGCGGCTGTACTACAGCGGCTCGACGTTCCTGTGCGTACCGAACGCGCTCTCGCAGAGCGGTGGCCATGCGCTCGGCGCCCAGGCCGGCGAGCCTGCCATCCGTGAGGTTGTGACCGAGGCGGGCTTCACACGCGTCCGCCGGGCAGCGGACAGCGCCTTCAACATTGCCTACGAGATCCGTCCCTGATCCATCGAGCGG
>NZ_ML142870.1:68392-70965 GCF_004138495.1 Phytoactinopolyspora endophytica | reverse complement strand
GAGCTCTCGGCCGCCGCTCGTGGGCGCGAGCGTTACCTACCGCTCGCGCATGTACTGTACCTCGCTTTACTTCTGATCTTGGTAAAGCTGGTGAAGCTCGCCTTGGTGCCGCTCATCCATGGTCGCGCGGAAAGAACGTTCGTAGCTGTCGATCTATGACTGATCGCGGCATGGCGGGCCGTGGGGAATGTATGATGGGAACCATGTTCGATCGGATCGTGCTCTGCGCCCGCACCGGCTCCGCCCGGGCGCGAGTATCCGTGCGCCGCTGAGCGCCGCCTCCATCCGATCCGTCACATCATCACCCCGCGGTGCGCACACTCCGCGCTGCCGCGGCGTCACCTGTGGAGCCACCCATGCCGCAGCACATGCCGGAAAAGCCGACCCTTGAGGGCCTCGAAGAGACCTGGTCCCGACGGTGGGAGGAGCAAGCGACCCACCGGTTCGACCGTTCCACGCCGCGTGAGCGGGTCTATTCGATCGACACACCACCGCCGACCGCCTCGGGCAGCCTGCACGTGGGTCACGTCTTCTCCTACACCCACACCGACATCATCGCCCGCTACCAGCGGATGCGTGGCCGTGAGGTCTTCTACCCGATGGGGTGGGACGACAACGGCCTGCCCACTGAACGCCGGGTGCAGAACCACTACGGCGTCCGTTGCGACCCGTCGATACCGTACGATCCCGACCTGGTGCTGCCCGAGCCGTCCGGTTCGCAGCTGCCGGTCTCGCGGAAGAACTTCATCGAGCTGTGCGAACGGCTGACCGCCCACGACGAGCAGACGTTCGAGGAGCTCTGGCGGCGCCTCGGCCTCTCCGTCGACTGGTCGTTGACCTACACGACGATCGGTGAGGTGGCCCGGACCGTCTCCCAGCGGGCGTTCCTGCGCAACCTCGCCCGCGGTGAGGCGTACCAGGCAGAGGCGCCGACGCTGTGGGATGCGACCTTCCAGACCGCGGTGGCCCAGGCTGAGCTGGAGGACCGTGAGCGGCCGGGCGCGTTCCACCGGCTGGCGTTCGCCGGGCCGGACGGGGCGGTGCACGTCGACACCACGCGTCCGGAGCTTCTCCCGGCGTGCGTCGCGCTCGTGGTTCATCCCGACGACGAGCGTTATAGCGGCCTGGTCGGGACCCTCGCCCGCACGCCCGTGTTCGACGTCGGCGTCCCCGTTCTGGCCCACCGGCTGGCTGACCAGGCCATGGGCACGGGCATCGCCATGGTGTGCACGTTCGGTGATCTCACCGACGTCATCTGGTGGCGCGAGCTCGACCTGCCGGTCCGAGCCGTCATCGGCCGGGATGGGCGGCTGCTCGCTGAGCCGCCCGATGGCGTGCCGGGCTGCCCGTACCAAGAACTGGCAGGTTCGACGGTCTCCCAAGCGCGGCGCCGCGTCGTCGAGTTGCTTCGGGAGTCGGGCGGCCTGGTCGGCGAGCCCCGCTCGGTCACGCACTCGGTGAAGTTCTACGAGAAGGGTGATCGGCCGCTGGAGATCGTCACCAGCCGGCAGTGGTACATCCGCAACGGTGGACGGGACGCCGGCCTGCGGCAGGAGATGCTCGACCGCGGCCGGGAGCTGGCCTGGGTCCCGGAGCACATGCGCCACCGGTACGAGCACTGGGTGGGTGGACTCAACGGTGACTGGCTGGTCAGCCGGCAGCGGTTCTTCGGCGTCCCCATTCCGGCCTGGTACCCGCTCGACGACACCGGCGTGCCTCGGTACGACGAACCGCTGCTGCCGGAGGAGTCCGCGCTGCCGGTCGATCCGTCGTCCGAGGCTCCGGCCGGGTATGACGAGTCGCAGCGCGGCAGGCCCGGCGGATTCGCCGGCGATCCGGACGTGCTGGACACGTGGGCGACGTCGTCGCTGACGCCGCAGATCGTCTGCGGCTGGGAACGCGATCCGGACCTGTTCGCGCGGACGTTCCCGATGGATCTGCACGCCCAGGCGCACGAGATCATCCGGACCTGGCTGTTCGCGTCCGTGCTACGCGCTCACTTGGAGAATGGGTCGCTACCGTGGCGGCGGGTGGCGATCTCCGGGTTCGTGGTGGATCCGGACCGGAAGAAGATGGGCAAGTCGGTCGGGAACGCCACGACGCCGGTCGGTGTCATCGAGCGCTACGGCGCGGACGCGGTCCGCTGGCGGGCGGCCGGTGCTCGGCCGGGCCGGGACACACCGTTCGACGAGGCGCAGATGAAGGTTGGGCGCCGGTTGGCGACGAAGGTCCTGAACGCGGGCAAGTTCATCCTGGGTCTCGCAGGCCACGAGCCGGGCGGATCGGGCCGCACGGACTCGGTGCACCGGTCGGCGCTGGGCGATGCGCCGGCCACCGATGCTGTCACCGAGCCACTCGACCGGAGCATGCTCGCGGCGCTGGGCGAGGTGGTGCGAGCGGCGACCGGGGCGATGGACGAGTACGACTACACGAGCGCGCTCGAGGCGACCGAACGGTTCTTCTGGGAGTTCTGCGACGACTACCTCGAACTCGTGAAGGATCGGGCGTATGGAACCGAGGCGGACCAGCCGGCCGAGCCGGCCGAGCTGATGCGGACCGCGTCGGCGCGGACC
>NZ_ML142870.1:67023-68345 GCF_004138495.1 Phytoactinopolyspora endophytica | reverse complement strand
CTCGAGATCGCGCTCTCTGTTCAGTTGCGGCTGTTCGCGCCGATCATGCCGTTCGTGACGGAGGAGGTGTGGTCGTGGTGGCAGGACGGCTCGGTCCACCGGGCGGGCTGGCCGGCTCTGGATGAGTTGTCGTTCGGGGGCGACCCGCAGGTTCTGGCTACCGCCGGCGCCGCGCTGTCCGCCGTTCGCGGGCTGAAGAACGCGCACAAGATGTCGATGCGTGCGCCTTTGGACCGTGTGGTGCTGCACGCTCCGGAACAGGACCTCGACCGGCTCGGATCAGCTGAACGAGACCTCGTTGCGGCGGGCCGGATCGCCGATCTGACGGTCGTCACCGATCCCGGCTGTGGGGAATACACCGCTGAGTTCGCCTAGGTCACTCCACGTCGAACGAGGCCGCCAACACCGGGCCGCCAGATGAAGCCCTTGGCTGGGCACGCGCTGGTGGCCGGTTGAGGTTACGCTAGTTGTCTACGCTCCGTCCCTGGGAGCTGATACTGGAAGGAGTTGTGTCCGCCGTGTCGGACGCTTCAAGTCACAAGCCCGGCTCATCTTGGGTTGAGCATGGCACGCAGCGCCGGAGTAGCCGATGAGCGCTGCACTGGGAATCCTCGCTGTATTCCTCCTGACTTTCGGTACCGCGTACTTCGTCGCTCAGGAGTTCGCTTACGTCTCCGCCGACCGGATCGAGTTGTCCCGGCAGGCAGCGGCAGGAGACAAACGTGCGGCATCGGCCGTACGCGTCATGGAGCGGCTGTCGTTCATGCTGTCGGCCGCCCAGGTCGGCATCACGGTGACAGCGCTCATCGTCGGGTTCATCGCAGAGCCGGCGTTCGCACAGGCGTTGCGGCCCGTACTCGACGCCGTCGGGCTACCTGACGCCGCCATCGCCGGCATCACGATCGCCGTCGCATTCGTGCTGGCCACCGTCATTCAGATGGTCCTTGGAGAGCTGTTCCCGAAGAACCTGGCGCTGGCCAGAGCGGAGACGATGGCGAAGGCGCTGGCTCCGTCCACCATGGTCTACCTGGCGGTCAGCGGCCCCGTCATCCGGCTCTTCGACAACTCGGCGAATCGGGTACTCCGTTGGGTCGGCATCGAACCCGTCGAGGAACTGCACCACGGAGCCACGCTCGAGGAGCTCCGTCACATCGTCGACGAGGCGGAACAGCAGGGCTCACTGTCGTCACACCTCTCTGACGTGCTGGGCCGGGCCATCGGCTTCACCGAGCACACAGCCGGCGAGGCCATGGTGCCTCGGCCGGACGTGGTCAGCGTTCATACGTCCGCGCCGGTCGAGACCGTCATCGAGCTGATCCGCA
>NZ_ML142870.1:63604-66999 GCF_004138495.1 Phytoactinopolyspora endophytica | reverse complement strand
ATGGGCACTCGAACTACCCGGTACTGGGGGAGACCACCGATGACATCGTGGGTGTGGTGGGTGTCCGCGAGCTGATGCGGCTGCCGCACCACATGATCGCCAGCTCGACGGCCGGTGACATCGCCAGGCTCGCCCTGGTGATACCGGACAGCATGGCGCTGCTTCCGCTGGTCAAACGGATGCAAGAGCGGGATGACGAGTTCGCCTGCGTGCTCGACGAGTACGGAGGGCTGGCCGGCATCATCACCCTCGAAGACATCGCAGAGGAGCTGGTGGGTGAGATCGAGGACGAGACCGATGAGGAAGCCGTTCCCGCGGTGCTGGTAGACGGCTGGTGGGAGCTCGACGCCGGGCTGCGCGTCGATGAGGCGTCCGCCTATACCGGCGTCGAACTCCCGGAGTCCGAGGACTACGACACCGTCGGCGGACTGATCCTCGCCGAGCTGGGGCGGCTCGCACAGCCCGGAGACGCGCTTGCCCTTGAGCTTCCCCGTGGCGACGAGATGCAACGGATCCAGATCGATGTCGTCACCGTGGCGCGGCGCGTTCCGGAGCGCGTCCGACTGCGAGAAGCGGTGGAGGTACAGCAGTGAACACGACTACCGCCATGCTGGTCACGGGGCTGCTTTTCGTCGCGAGCGGGTTTTTCGTCGCGGCCGAGTTCGCATTGGTCGGGGCGGCGCGGCACAGGCTCGAGCAGGCCGTGGCGGACAAGAAGCGAGGCGCCAAAGCGGCGCTGAACGGTGTGCGGGAGCTGTCGCTGATGCTTGCCGGCGCCCAGCTCGGCATCACGATGGTGATGATCGGGCTCGGGATGGTCAGCGAGCCTGCGCTGCATCATCTGCTCGAGCCTCCGCTGACCGCCGTAGGGCTCCCCGAGGCGGCCGCGGACGTGGCCGCTTTGGTCGTCGCACTGGCGATTGTGACGTTCCTGCACGTCGTCGTGGGGGAGATGGCCCCGAAATCGTGGGCGATCGCTCATCCGGAGCGGTCGGCCATGCTGCTCGGGCCTGCGTTCCGGTTCTACGCGGCAATGGTGAGAGGCCTGCTGGTGGTTCTCAACGGCTTCACGAACGTACTGGTGCGGGCGGTACGCGTGCAGCCGCGCGACGAGGTTGTCACGGTCCGAAACCGGGAGCAGATCCACCAGCTGGTGTCTGAGTCGCAGCGGCTCGGCTTGATTCGCGACGAGGAGCATGGCCTGTTGACGCGCGCACTCGGCGGACCGGGCGGCGCGGTGGGCAACGTGATGGTTCCGGTCGACCGGATCGTCAGCGTCGGCGCCGATGCGGGTGTGCAGGAGGTGCTGGATGTCGCCGCGAGCCGCCGCCGGACCCGGCTTGTGGTCCGTTCCTCGGCCGGTACGATCCTGGGCACTGTGCATGCCCGTGAGGCGTTGGCCGGGCGTGGTCTCGACTCCTCGTGGACGGCGGGTGAGAAGGCGCGGACCATCCCGTCGATACCGGTCGACGCCGACCTGGCCACGGCCGCTGAGATCCTGCGCCGGAACCGGGCACAGCTGGGCATGGTCCGCGACCACGAGCAGCGTGAAGTCGGCATGGTCAGCATGGACGACTTGGTCACGAACATCCTGGTCGCAGCGTAGGGCTTGAGGTTCGGAGAATGGTGAGCAGAGTTTGAGCGTCCGGTACGGCTGGATGGCCTTCCTGACGGATTACGGCCAGTACGACGGGTTCGTGGCGGCCTGCCATGGCGTGGCGGCGCGAATCGCTCCGGACCTGCGAGTGATCGACGTGACCCATGCGGTGCCACCGCAAGACATCCGACGCGGCGCTGTGGTGCTCGCACAGACCGTTCCCTATCTGCCGCCATCCGTGGTCGTTGGCGTGGTAGATCCGGGAGTGGGCTCCGAGCGCCGCGGAATCGCGGTGGCCGCAGGCGACCATGTGCTCATCGGACCGGACAACGGCTTGCTGCCCTGGGCTGCGGATGTGGTCGGCGGGATCTCGGAGGCTGTCGAATTGGCGGCACCCGAGTACCGGCTGGGCGGCGACGCGTTGACCTTCCACGGGCGAGACATCTTCGCGCCGACAGCGGCGCACGTGGCCGCGGGTGTTCCACTGAGTGCGCTCGGACCTGCCCTCTCGGTCGGGAGCGTGAACCGTCTCCCTGAACCGCGGGTACGGGTCCGGCCCGGCACCCTGGAGACGGAGGTGCACTCGGTCGACCGCTTCGGGAACGTGGAGCTCGCCGGTCGTGCCGATGACCTGGTCGCGGCCGGGATCTCCGCCGGGGGTCACGTCGACGTCGTCATTGAGTCGACACCGGATGGTCCTGGGAGGCAGATATCGGGCCTTGCGGTGGGCCGGATCTTCGCCGATGTCAGTCCTGGTGAGCTGATCGTGTATGTGGACTCGTACGGCCACGTCGCCCTGGCGGTCAACCAGGGCGACGCGGCTGCTCAGCTGATGGTCGAGCCGGGCAACGACCTCACCTTGACCGCGTCCGGCAGGTAGCGCTTGAGAGACTGACCCTCGTGTCTGTTGATGGTGTTGTGCTGGTGACCGGAATCATGGCCTCGGGTAAATCGACGGTCGCCGAAGCGCTGGCGAGGCGGTTGCCCCGGGCCGCTCATGTGCGAGGCGACACATTCCGCAGGATGATCGTGTCCGGCGGTGTGCCGCCGCTCCCCGGGGACTCCGAGGGTGCGGACCAGCTTCGCCTGCGGTATCGGATCAGCGCTTCGGTGGCTGACCAGTACGTCGAGTCGGGCTTCACGGCGATCGTTCAAGACATTGTCATCGGCCCGGAGCTGGCCGAGTACGTGAAACTGGTAAGGGCTCGGCCGTTGCGGGTTGTCGTACTGGCGCCGCGGCCTGAGGTCGTGGCGGGGCGAGAGGCCACGCGTGCAAAGACCGGGTACGTCGATTGGACCGTGGAAGAGCTGGACGCGGAGCTGCGGCAGGCAACCGCTCGGCTCGGCCTCTGGCTCGACACGTCTGAGCAGACTCCGGAACAGACGGTCGACGAGATCGTCGACCGTCTGCACGACGCCACCGTTTGACCAGACCGGTGCCGGCTAGGCGACCGGGGTCACTGCACACTACTGCGCAATAGCTCATTTCCTTCACCTCGCAATCGGATGGGGTGCCTGCTGTCAAGGGTGCACTTGAGTCTAATAACGTCCTTTAGCCTGGCGATGTTGTCAGTGTGGTCGGCTATCGTGATTACGAGCTTGTTCACCTGCGAAGCAATGAAAGGACATAGCCATGCCCGACCTTACGGACCACTCGTCCGTCAGTGTGAGTACAGGTGACTGATGGATCTGGCGCTGCCCACGTCGCAGCTCAATGATCTTGTGATGAGCAGCGACGTTCCGACGCTCGAGTTTGCCTACGTAGACGAAACGGAAACACCGGCGATGTCGGCCGCGG
>NZ_ML142870.1:57779-63576 GCF_004138495.1 Phytoactinopolyspora endophytica | reverse complement strand
AGCCGCACCTTTACGCTTGGTTGTCATCTCGTCCCCGCGGACCAGTGGACGTTACGCCTCGAGATGCTGACGAAGGTGCGGCGTGACATCAAGGATGAATATGGAGTTCGCCTTCGGGACGAACTCAAAGCGAACTACCTGCTCCGCCCTAGAGGGCCCCTAAAGGACAAAGGACTGGGGGATGGGCAGCGCAGGGACATCTACCGGAGGGCCATGAGGGCCCTCACCACTGTGTCGAGTGCTGTCTTCGCTGTAGTGATTGATAAGGAAAATATGGCAGGCGGAGATCCGTTTGCCATCGCCTGGGAGCACCTCATCCAGCAACTGATGATTCGGTCGGAGAGTATGGGACATCCGATCGTCTTGGTCCACGACGACGGTGAAGGCGAGAGGGTGCGGATGGTGCACCGGCATTGCCGAGAAGTTGGCGTCACTATGGGTGGTGGCAATGCCAAGGCTGACTTGTTGGTTGAGGATCCCGTGCCCAGGCGCTCGGAACTCTCTTACTTCATTCAAGCCGCCGATCTCGTGGCATACGCGGCATTTCGTCGGGTTCACCGCCGCAAAAAAGGCCCGCGTCGGTGTGCGACGCCCACATGTGGGAGGAGGTAAAGCCGCTTTGGGCCACTGATGTGGATCAGAGCAGAAGCGATGGAATATTGGTGTGGCCACGTAAAGAAGAAGGGCGCCCTCTACGGGGCGCCCCTTGAACTCACACCTACACCGGGCATGCGCCCGGGTCAGTGCGCACTTTGAGTGTAGGTCATCGAGGTGGCTAGATCCAACTGCCGCCGACGGCGTGGGAACCGGCGCCTGACTCTAGGCTACCGCGGGCTCGCCTTGGTGCACGGCGGCGTAGATGCGCTCGCGCAACGCGTTCGCGTCGTCGCTGGTCATGGTCTGATCGACGGGCCGCAGAACGAGCCGGATGAGGAGGTTCACCTGTCCGGGCCGGATGCCTAACCGTTTCCGCGCGGCTTTCGGCAACTCGTCGTACTGGGTAGCCGACAGCACAGCGACCTCCTCGACGAGGTCCGCGTCGCCCTCCAAGGCCTCACGGATGCGGTCGCCGAGCACCTCATCGTCGACGCCGCTGTCGACGGCGATCGAGATGTCACGGCGCGCGGGCGGCAGATCGGACACGGTCCGGTACGGCGTGAGGTCGTGCATCTGCTCGGCGATCCGGACATCCGCGGAACGCAGCAGTCGGATGTCCGGGATGCCCTTGCGTAACATGAGCATCCGGTCCAGCCCCATGCCCAGCGCGAGTCCGGTCCACTCAGCCGGATCGAGACCGGCGCCGGCCAGGACGTCCGGGACCGCGAGGCCGCACTCGGCGATTTCCACAGGCTCGTTGCCGCTGATGGCGTTGACTTCGCGTCCGCCGACTGTGTATGGGTGCGTCGCTGACGTCCAACGCCAATGGGCACCGGGAAGCAGCGCTTCGACCAGCGTGGCCACCATGTCTTGGAGATCATCGTGGTCCAGGCGGCGTCCGCCGCGGCGCAGCAGCCACAGGTCCAGCTGGTGTGGCGTTCCCGTGTGGATTCGGTCGATGGCGTCCCTGCGGTGGCAGATACCGGGAAGAACGAGCAGGACCTGCTCGGAGCCGAGCGAGGATGAGCCGCCTCTGCCACCATCCGGTCCGCCGTGGGCGGCCGCCAGCCGGCGCAATGCCGGCGGGATACCGGCCGACGTGTGGCTGCGCAACATCGTGGTGTCGCTGACGTACCGCGTATAGCGGACGTCGCGGGCGACCGCATCGGGTGCGTATCCGAGCCGGTCGTAGTTGTCTTCCAGGCTGACGATCGGGCGCGAACGTTCGACGCATACGTCGGCGTTCCACAGCCGAGCCAATGCCGCCGCGGCGTCGTCGATGAGGATCTGGAGGGCATGCGAACCCTCGGCCGGGTCGGTGAGGTCGCGCACCGACAGAGCGTTCAGGAGAGCCGGCAACGCGAGCGGCGTGACCCGGTCTCCTTCTCGGATGCCGGTAGAAGACGTGCTCAGGACGGGGGTGGGTGTAGACATGCGATGACCTTCTTCGCGGAGTGGGATGAACGGAGGGAGCGAATCTCCCCCGGCCGGATCGGTCCGCGAAGGGTCAGTGCGTCAGGCGAGCACACCCCGCGGGCGGCGAACCGTCGCCGACCGGGGGCAGATAAACAGACGCTGACCTGGCATGTGTACGAGCGTAACGCCGACGGCTGCGGAACACCAAGCCGCCGCGGTCTACGCCTGCTGAAGTTGCGAAAGCTCCTCCGCTGTGAACGCGCGCAGGACGCAGAACTCGTTGCCGTCAGGATCGGCCATGACGACCCAGGTCACGTCGTCGGACTGCCCGACCGACTCCCGGGTAGCGCCGAGAGCGGTCAGTCGTTCGACCTCGCGGACCTGGTCAGTGGGACGGAGGCAGACGTGCAGGCGATTTTTGACGGTCTTACGTTCCGGGACCTTTAAGAACAACAGGTCAGGCGAGACCCCGTCCTCCGGGCTTCCGGACGGTGGCTCGAGCGCGACCTCGTCCTGGTCCTCGTAGGTCCGGCGCCAGCCCAGCGCAGCCTGCCAGAAGTCCGCTATCCGGCTCGGATCGTGCGTGTCCACGCTTAGGCATTGGATCCGTAGTCCCGGGGTGTTCGCCGAGTTGTCCGCTTCGGCGGGTGTGTGGCTCATGCGTGTGTCTCCTTCGTCGTGACGTCGCGTGGCACGTTATGGCATCGCGGGGATGACCGTCACCTGCTTTTCGACGGGTCGGGGCGGTCGACGTGGACAGAGCGCTGTGCACCCTACGACGTCGGTGTTTCGTCGAGCAGCCCACGCTGATAAGCGAGCGCGACCGCTTCGGTACGTCCTGCGGCGCCGAGCTTGGACATCACCCGGGAGAGGTGGACGCTCACCGTCTTCTCACTGATGAACAGTTCCTCGCCGACCTTGCGGTTGGTGTGTCCCTGGGCGACGAGCGTCAGCACGGATCTCTCCCGAGGCGTCAGGATGTCGACCGACGGGACGGGCGCGCCGGGCAGGGAGATCCGCGCTCGCCGGGCGAGTGACCGCACCGCGTCGGCGAGTGGCCGCGCACCGAGCCGCTCGGCCACGGATAGCGCGTTTGTCAGCTGGTCGGCGGCGTCGTTGCGCTGATCGGCCACGATGTGAACCTCAGCGAGGCGCCAGCGTGCGATGGCCTGCTGGTACACCTCGCCGTAGCCGAACGCGTCGATGACCGCTTGCCATGTCTCAGGCGTTTCCTCACCGCGCAGGCGAGCGTGCTCGGCGCGTGCCCGTCCCAGCCAGGCGCGCCCTTCCGGTCCCAGCCCGGCACCACGAGGATCGCCGAGGCGCGCCGTCTTCTCGGCGGCCTCGAGCAGGTTGTCGCCCGCCTCGACGATGTCCGCCGGCGGCGCCGCGTCCCTGGGCGTCGCGGCGGAGCGTGCGAGGTCCGCCTGCGCCTGAAGTGCGAGAGCGGAGAGCCGGATGCCGCTCATCGGCCACTCTTCACCGGAGCAGAAGCGGATGGCATTCAGCGCCTCGTCGACAACGGTGACGGCGTCCTCAGACCGGCCTTGCCAGCACGCGAGCTCAGCACCAGCGGTGCCGGCCAAGATCGCGATCTGCTCATCTTCGTTGCGGTACCACTCGGGTCGAAGCCGTTCGAGTTCTCGCTCGGCTTGCTCGAACTGTCCACGCCCCACCTGGATCATCGCTCCGGACGCGGCCAGAAGCGCCGTGATGGCGTCCGACACGGCTTCGCCTGGTGGCGCGGCAGCCTCGGTGGCGGAGTCCCAGTCGCCGCGCGCATGGTGGACCATGGCGCTTATCCAGCGGATCTGCAGGCCGTATGTGCTCCAGGACAGGCCGAGATCGGCAGCATGCCGCATGGCTTCGTCGGCGATACGCGCCGCTGTGTCCAGCTGGCCTTGATCCTGACGGCCGAAGATCAGGTTGTACCACGCCCTGAGCTCGACATCGAGCGACCGGGCCTCCTCCGCCCGTCGCCGGGCACGTTCGAGCAGTTCAGCGGCTCTCTCGGGGTAACCGTCGTGATAGTCGCAGAACGCCTGGGAGATCAGGGCATCGGCTTCGGCGCTGGCTGCCCCCGAGGCGCGGGCGTCTTCCTCAGCGGCCTCGGCGAACTGCCGGCGCTGCGTGTCGACCATGGTCACCCTCGCCCGCATGGCCAGCACCCACGCTCGTTCCGCGCTTGGTGGGCTGTCCTTGATGAGCTCCCAGGCTTCGCCGATGGCTTGGTCGGCCTCTGTCCATTGGCCGTCACCGATCAGGGTCAATGCGAGCTGCCGGCGGGTGTCGGCGGAGAGGACGGGATCGTCGTGTGCATCCGCCAGCGGCACGGCAGTCCGCATGTAGGCGAGGGCGCGCTCCGGCTGTCCGGCCGAGCCTGCCGCGTGGGCCGCTTTACAGGTCAGGGCGAACTCGCTGACACCCGCGCGTGCCTCGGCGTCGTCGACGACGTCCCACAGCTCGAGGGCGCGTTCGATGTGCTGAAGTTTCGCGCCGAACGCACCTTTGTGCTGCGCGTCGCTCGCCGCCTGGACCGAGGCGGCGAGTGCGGTCGGCAAGTCATTGGCCCGAGTGCTGTGGTACGCGAGCGCGGCGGCTATCCCGGGCCTGTTCTGCTGGGCCAGCCATTCCGCGTAGTTGGCGTGCAACCGGACTCGCTCACCCGGCAGAAGATCGGTGTAGATGGCCTCGCGGAGCAGAGCGTGCCGGAATGTGTAGGCGTCCTCGACCCCGGGGACCAGTACGTTGTTCTGTAACGACTCTCTCAGGGCCGCCTCGAGCTCGCTGGCCTCGAGGTCCATGACGGCATGCAGCGTGCCATGCCGGACATGCCATCGGCCACTGACCGAGGCAACGCGGACCACTCGCTGAGCGATCGGGCTCAGTTTCTCGACCCGGGTCAGCAGCACGTCGGCGAGCACGGTCGGGATTTCGCCATCCGACGTGGAGCGGGTGGCCAGGAGCTCCTCGGCGAAGAAGGCATTGCCCTCGGAGCGCATCGCGATGTCGGCCGCGACATCGTGAGGGACGTCTCCCTCGGAAAGGGTCTTCACGAACGCCTCGGCGTCCTGCTGACTGAACGGATGAACGTCGAGCCGCTCGACCGCGGGCAGCCTCACCAGCTCCGCGAGAAGGGGGCGCAGCGGGTGCCGGCGGTGCAGATCGTCGGAACGGTAGCTCGCCATGACCAGCAGGCGCTGGCCGCTGAGCCGGGACAGCAGGAAGGACAGCAGATCACGCGTGGACGGGTCGCTCCAATGCAGGTCCTCGATCTGCAGGGCGACGCAGGCGTCCTCGCTGAGCTCGCTCAGGGCGCCCAAGACGGCATCGAAGAGCTGGAGCTGGTCGAACATGTGCGCTCGTGCTGCCGTGTCCTCGCCTTGGCGCACGTCGGCCGTATGAGCCCGCGCATGTTCAGGTACGCCGGTACTGACCAAGCTGGACAAGACCGGTCGGCGCGCGAGCAGATCCTCGTCGAAGGAACGGATCTGTTCGACGATCTCGCTGAACGGCAGGTACGGGAAGCCGGCGGCGCTGATGTCGACGCATCGGCCGACCAGCACGACGGCGCCGGCGTCGCGCGCGATCTCGGCGGCCTCCGCCATCAGTCTGCTCTTGCCGACGCCCGCGTCGCCCGATACCAGGATGGCTCCCGCCGAGCCGGAGCGGGCGCGTTCAAGCGCGGCGCGCAGCTGATCGACTTCCGCCTTGCGCGCGACCAACGGAAAACGGGAACTCAGTCGGGGCACGGAGTCAATGGTCGCACGTAGCGGCGACGCCG
>NZ_ML142870.1:56480-57738 GCF_004138495.1 Phytoactinopolyspora endophytica | reverse complement strand
CATGGGCCGTCCGCCGGCTCCCGACCGCGGGGCATGAGACAATCCGCGGTCGGCGAGCGCAGCGTTCACGGCGGTCGGCACGTTGTCAGACGCTGGTCGGTAGCTGGTGCCCGACGGGGGCACGACGCTCCGGTATGTCCGCCTGAGCCCGGCGGCTCCGCCTGCGGCGCATGCGGCGGATGACCTCGTCTTGTCGGTATGCGACTTCCGCCCGCATGAGATCCACGTTGTGCATGAACATGACACATCCTCGTTCCGTCGCCGTCGTCCTCTTTGTGTCGAGCACAAGACTCGCGGTGAGGCCCGGCTGAGGACATCGGCAGTTCGCGCGCAATGCTCCTGGCCCGGGCCTTACCCGGCGACGGCCTGGACCGTGAACCGGGTAAGGGCCCGGCCGACATGGGTAAGGGGTGTCAGCCGACCTCGTCCGCGGTGGGCGGGTCGGCGCCTTGTCTGCCGCAGGTGATGGCCGCGATGCGCCCGGCACGGTCGAGAATGGGTCGCAGCCGCTCGGGGGTAAGGTCCGCCAGCCGCTGCCCGGCGCCGGCACCGAGCATGCCGTTCAGCCGCAACGTGTCGACCAGGCCGGCGGTGAAAGCGTCTCCAGCCCCGACGGTGTCGACGACGTCGACCGGCGCGGCCGCGACCTCCACGATGGTGCCGCCGCTGATCGCGGCTAGCGCGCCGTCGCCGCCACGGGTGACGACGACGAGCGAGGGGCCACGCTCGGCCCACGTCTTGGCGATCGCCAAGACGTCCGCCCCAGGCACGAGCCAGGCGAGGTCCTCGTCGCTGACCTTCACGACGTCCGCCAGCTCGATCAGGATGTCCCAGTGTCCGCGTACGTCCTCGGGCGGGCCGATCAGGGCGGGACGGAGGTTCGGATCGAGCACGATGGTGGTGTTCATCCGCTCATGCTCGCGTCGGAGCAGCTGCAGGAGAGCCGGTGCTCCAGGCTGGCGTGCTGCCGCGATCGAGCCGGTACACAGGGCTGATGTTCCGTCGGGAAGCGCATCCGGCAGCTCGTCCGCGCTCCACTGCCAGTCGGAGGTACCTTCGGCGTAGAAGTCATAGGTGGCGCGTCCGGCGTCGTCCAGCGAGACGACCGCGAGCGTCGCCGGTTCGTCGGCCTGCACCGCATGAGCAAGTCCCACGTTGTTCGCGACCAGATGGTCGCGGACGAGCGCACCGAAGGGACCCGAACCCAGCCGTGCGAGCATGTGGGTGTGCACGCCGAGCCTGGCCAGGCCTACGGCGA
>NZ_ML142870.1:56163-56418 GCF_004138495.1 Phytoactinopolyspora endophytica | reverse complement strand
CGGCGAGCCGCCGGGTACCGGCCGGTAGGCCCCACCGGGCTCGGCTACGAGGTCGATGAGGGCCTCGCCGGCGACGACGATCTGCTCTTCGGTCACGCCGACACCTTAGAACACGTACGCCGTGCGTTCCCTCGTCCCCACTCCATCAGCCGGCGGCGGGCCGCAACACAGAACTGCCCGGTCCTGGGCTCGCGTGGGCTCGAGCCAGGACCGGGCAGCGTGGGTGGGTACCGCCAGTGATGTCAGTCGCCGATG
>NZ_ML142870.1:54396-56152 GCF_004138495.1 Phytoactinopolyspora endophytica | reverse complement strand
GTTGCCGTCGGGCGTCTTCCGCCAGATGGTGACGACGGACGGCCGTGGCTGGTTGCCGTACGGGAACGTCGAGAAGTTGTTCTCGGTTGTCGCCCCGCTGACCTCGCCGGGGTGTTGAACCGCGACTAGAGCGGTGCGGCCGTCCGGGGTGACGGTGGGAGAGCAGCACTCGGCGCCGATCGGAGTGGAGAGGAACCGGCGCACATGGCCGCGGTCCTCGCCTTCGACCGGCATGACGAACATGCCGTCATGGACGCCGGTCGAACCGGGCATCCCGTCGGTACCGATCCAGAGCCGTCCTGACGGGTCGAACGCCACGTTGTCCGGGCACGCGATCATGCTGACCTGTGACTTGTCGTAACCGTCGTAGTAGGTCTCCGGGTCCTCCGGGTCACCGCAGACGATCACGATCTGCCACGTGAACGTGGTCGCGGCCGCGTCGTCGCCGTCCTCGTCGATCGCGATGACGTGACCGTAGCGGTTCTCCGCGCGCGGGTTGGCCTCGTCCACCTCGGCGGCCGTGCGCTGGCTGTTGTTGGTCAGCGCGACGTAGACCGTGCCGGTTGCCGGGTTGGCCTCGACGTCCTCCGGACGGTCCATCTTCGTCGGCCCGACCTGGTCCGCGGCCAGCCGGGTGAAGGTGAGGACCTCCTCGACGCTCATCCCGTCGACCATGCTCTCGCCGTTCTCGATCAGCGGGAGCCACTCGCCCGTGCCGTCGAACAGGCCGTCGTCGGGCGGGCTGTCCGGAAACTCGGGGCTGTTGCCGGTGAACTTCGCGACGTAGAGGTCGCCCTCTTCCAGCAGCGTCATGTTGTGCTCGCGGGAGCGCTTGTCGGTGCCCTCGCGGTACTGCTTCGACGAGACGAACTTGTAGACGTAGTCGAACCGCTCGTCGTCGCCCATGTAGGCGACGGCACGGCCATCCTCGGCGATCGAGATCGTCGCGCCTTCGTGCTTGAACCGGCCGAGGGCGGTGTGCTTGCGCGGGGTGGACTTCGGGTCGTACGGGTCGACCTCGACGATCCAGCCGAACCGGTTGACCTCGTTCGGCTCGGACGCCAGGTCGAACCGGTCCTCGACCCGGTCCCAGCCGCGTTGGGTGCCGGTCTCCATACGGATCCCGTACCGGCCGTAGCGCTTGCGGGTGGTGGGGTCGGTGATGTTCGCGGAGGCACCGAAGTACTGGTGGAAGTTCTCCTCGGCGGTCAGCACGGTGCCCCACGGGGTCGTGCCGCCCGCGCAGTTGTTCAGTGTGCCCAGAGCGACGGTCCCGGTCGGGTCATCGCTGGTCTTCAGCAGATCGCTGCCGGCGGCCGGCCCGACGATGGCGAACTCGGTCCAGGTGTGGAGCCGGCGGTTGTAGCGCTGCCGCTTGGCCACCTTCCACTCACCCGTTTCGCCGACGCGCTCGATCTCCACGACCGAGCCACCATGCGCGGCCATCGCGATGCGCAGCTGCTCCTCGGTGGCGGACTCGACGTCACTCCAGCCGTGGAACATCAGGTTCTCGTTGGTGTACTCGTGGTTGACCCAGAGCAGAGCCTTGTTGAAGGTCCGGTCCAACGGCAGGATGGCGGCGTAGTCGCAGTTGTAGCCGAACTGCTTCAACTGCGCGTCAACCGACTGGTTGTCGATGTCGAAATCGGGCGCGCCCTGCTCCACGGGGTCGCCCCAGGCGATCGTGACTGACCAGTCGTATCCGTTCGGGACGACGACGCTGTCCACGGTGTTGTCCTGAACGGCCATGAAGTTG
>NZ_ML142870.1:53755-54375 GCF_004138495.1 Phytoactinopolyspora endophytica | reverse complement strand
AAGCTCCGGTGGATCGATCTGGAGGTCGCCCTCACCTGGCGGGCGAACGCCGGCAGCGATCGGGCGGGCAGCGGGGGTCGCGCCGGCGAGCGCGGCGGTCGAACCGCCGGTCCCGACGACGAACGCGGCCACAGCGCCCGTGCGCAGCAAGCCGCGACGCGACATGGCCTTGGACACCATGTCGCCGAAGTACTCGTTGTCACTGGCGTTCGGTGCGGGGTGTGCGCACTGGTTGCCACAGCGGTACTCGCAGGTCATGGCACTGCGGCCGCCTTTGCGGTTGTTCAGCACAGGTAGCTGCAACCGCCGGCGGAGGCCGTCGCTGTTCGCTTCAGGCATGAGGGTCCCTTCGTCGTGGCCGGAGTCTGTGTTGAACCTATGGAGTCCCGTCCGACAGAACCACCACGCCGGGACGAACAGTAAGTAAAGGGCAAATGTTTTAGGTAAGCCTTAGCTTGCTTACGGTGAGGTGCGGTTGCGGGAGTGCGAAAACGCATCTGCGCAACGCACATGCGCTGACCAGATGCGTGCGTCAGAGCCGCCATCATCTAACGTGGTCATGCTCACATCGAACGTTAGGAGCCCGACGTCGTGACCAATGTGCCCAGTGTCTCGTATTC
>NZ_ML142870.1:51600-53739 GCF_004138495.1 Phytoactinopolyspora endophytica | reverse complement strand
CGGCTGGAGGTACCAGCCGGCGCTACCGCTGTGAGCTTTCTGACGGCGGCGGTGGAGAAGACGGGCGGCCTGGTCACCGCGCTCGACGTGACCGGCTCCGGTCATGACCGAATCCAAGTGGACGTGACATGCGCGGCGAGCTCGTCGGCGCATGCGGAGGAGCTGGTGGACGCCCTCCGGTCGGTGCCGGGCGTGACGATCGGCAAGGTGAGCGACCGTACGTTCCTGGTCCACCTCGGGGGCAAGATCGAGATCAAGTCCAAGGTTCCGATCCGTAACCGGGACGACCTCTCGCTTGTGTACACACCCGGCGTGGCGCGCGTATCGCAGGCGCTGGTCAAGAATCCGGAGGATGCCCGGCGGCTGACCATCAAGCGGAACACGGTCGCAGTGGTGACCGACGGCTCCGCGGTGCTCGGCCTGGGGAACATCGGCGCCACGGCGGCTCTGCCGGTCATGGAGGGCAAAGCGGCATTGTTCAAGCGCTTCGCGGACATCGACGCCTTCCCGATCTGCCTCGACACGCAGGATACCGAGGAGATCATCCGCACTGTCCAGAACATCGCGCCGGTGTTCGCCGGCATCAACCTCGAGGACATCTCGGCGCCCCGATGCTTCGAGATCGAGGCCCGTCTACGCCAGTTGCTGGACATCCCGGTGTTCCACGACGACCAGCACGGCACCGCCATCGTGGTGCTGGCGGCACTGATCAACGCGCTGAAGGTGGTCGGGAAGGACCTCGCGACCATCCGCATCGCCATGGCCGGCGCCGGAGCGGCGGGTCACGCCATCGCACACCTGCTGCATTCCGCCGGTGCGCGCGACATCGTCGCCGCGGACGTCAACGGTGTGATCTATCCCGGCCGCGCCGACCTCGCCGGGGTGCCGACCTGGTATCTCGAGCACAGCAACCCGCGTGGCGTCACCGGTACGCTGCGGGACGCGGTGGCCGGAGCCGACGTGTTCATCGGCGTGTCCGCTCCGAACATCCTGACCGCCGCCGACGTCGCCACGATGGCGGACGAGGCGATCGTCTTCGCGCTGGCGAACCCGGAACCGGAGATCCAGCCGCAGGAGGCCGGAAAACACGCCGCGGTGGTCGCCACGGGTCGCAGCGACCATCCGAACCAGATCAACAACGTGCTCGCCTTCCCTGGTGTGTTCCGGGGCCTGCTGGACGCGCACAGCCGCAGCGTCACCACGGAGATGCTCACGGCGGCGGCCCGGGCGCTGGCAGGAACCGTCAGCGACGACGAGCTCAACCCCGCGTATGTGATCCCGAGCGTCTTCCATCCCGGGATCTCCGACACCGTGGCGACGGCGGTGCGCGACAGTGTCGAGATCATCCGCAAGACCGCGGAGGAGACGGGGGAGTTTCCCGCCGTCCCGGTGTAGTGGACGTGATCGTTGGACGGCGCCGCGAGCGCATTGAGGCACGATAGAAGCATGGGGCAGAAGAAGCTGACCGGGCAGCTGCTGGTGGCCACACCGACGCTGCACGGGTCGACGTTCGACAGCAGCGTCATTCTCATGCTCTCGCACGACCACGACGGCGCGCTCGGCGTGATCGTGAACCGCCCGAGCGACGTGCCGATCGGCCGGCTGCTGCCGAACTGGAGCCACGTCGCCTCCGAGCCTGACGTCATCTTCCAAGGTGGACCGGTCAGCACCGACAGCGCGCTCGGTCTGGTCTTGATCGCCGGCAACGGGGAGCCGCTCGGAGTGCGCCGGGTCAGTGGCGAGGTGGGCGTCTTGGACCTGGACACACCCGCCGAGGTGGTCGAGCCGGCCGTGGGCGGGCTGCGCATCTTCGCGGGTTATGCCGGATGGGCTCCAGACCAGCTGGAAGGGGAGATCGAGGAAGGCTCCTGGTACGTGGTCGACGCCGAGGCGGGCGATGCGTTCCGTGGCGATGCGGAAGGGCTGTGGCGGACCGTGCTGCGCCGGCAGCCGGGACATCTGGCGCTCATGGCATCGTTTCCGGCTGACCCGACGATGAACTGAAGGCCCTGGGCGGAACCGCTACTGCGGGGAGGGGGCGAGTCGGGATGGGGAGGGGAAACCCGGCCTCGCCCGCGGCCAGATCGTCGCGGGGCTCCTCACAGGCCGACGCCCGCGCCTACCCTGGCCGGGATTTCC
>NZ_ML142870.1:51229-51567 GCF_004138495.1 Phytoactinopolyspora endophytica | reverse complement strand
TCCCCTCCCCATCCCTCTGCTGGTCTCGTCGGCCGCGGCTGGACTCGTCAACTGCCCCTGTAGTGCATCGTCGGAGCGGCGGTGTGGGGGTGGGGGTGGGGTGGGGCAAATCAGGCGTTTGGCCTAGTGACAGGGAGTGTTACTTGCAGGTAGGTTCGACTGCGCATTCTGGTAACAGTGCGGGTCAGTAGCACAAAGGGGAACGTATCGTGTCGAACCAAGTCTCTCGTCGCACCGCGCTCGCCGCCGGTGCATCGTTGTTCTTAACACCGGCCGCTGTGTCCGCGGCAGATGCGCACGTGGGCCGCGCGGATCCCAATGTCAGTACTCCGAATCTG
>NZ_ML142870.1:41638-51173 GCF_004138495.1 Phytoactinopolyspora endophytica | reverse complement strand
GGCTTGGCGTCGCTTTCGACCGGGCGGCGCAGGCGCACGATGTGCCGCGTGACCTTCTGGTAGCGCTGTCATACACACTGAGCCACGTGCGGGAACGCGTCAGCGCATACGGCGGCTACGGGGTGATGCAGCTGCGGGACCCGGCGGGTGGCGGGACGATCGGAGCGGCGGCAGAGGTGAGCGGACGGTCTGTCGCGGCCGTGCGTGACGATACTCAGGCCAATGTGGACGGCGCGGCCGCGCTGTTGAGGTCGCTCGGCGACGACGTTGGGTTGAGCGCGGCTGATCGGAAGAATGTGGGAGCGTGGTACGAGCCGGTGGCGGGGTACTCCGGGATCCCGGATGACGCGATCGCCCGGCTTGAGGCCGACGCCGTGTTCGCTGTGCTGGCGCGGGGCGTGGTGGTCGAGACCGACGGCGGGAGCATCGTGGTGGAGGCCGCTTCGGAGCCGCTCGTCGTGAAGGCGGCGGCCGCGCCGTTCCAGCCGGTGGCAGCCGACTACCCGTCGGCTCGTTGGGTTCCGGCGCATTCCAGCAACTATCGCACCCAGAATCGCCCGAATGATTACGCGATCGACCGGGTCATCATCCACACGACCCAGGGAGCGTATGCGGGTGCCATCTCGTGGTTCCAGAATCCGGACTCGAACGTCTCCGCGCACTACGTGATCCGTTCCTCAGACGGTGAAGTGACACAGATGGTCGAGCACAAGGACGTCGGTTGGCACGCCGGGAACTGGAACAACCGCTCGATCGGCATCGAACACGAGGGCTGGGTCGACGACGCGTCCTGGTACACCGAGGAGATGTACCGTTCGTCGGCGGCGGTGACCAGGTTCGTCTGCGACCAATACGGCATCCCGATCGACCGCACTCACATCGTCGGCCACAACGAGGTGCCGGGCGCGACGCACACCGACCCGGGCCCGAACTGGGACTGGGATCGCTACATGGGCTACGTCCGGGGAGACTCGGGCGGTGGCGGATGGAGCGCGATCGTCGACAACGACGACGCCGGGTTCAGCGCCAGCGACAACTGGCTGAGGGTGACGACCTCCGGGCGCGGCGGCAGCCACCATCATGCCCAGCCGGTGCAGGAGAGCGACGTGGCGTGGTTCAGTGCCGACATCCCGGACAGCGGTAGCTACCGGGTGGACGTCTGGTACCCGCAGAGCTCCAGCAACAACTCGCGCGCGCCGTACATCGTCGCGGCGAGCGGCGGGTTCGAGACCGTCTACATCGATCAGCGTTCCGGCGGCGGCCGGTGGAACAGCATCGGAGTGTTCCAGCTGGACGCAGGGGCGCAGCAGGTGGTCGGTGCCAGCCGCTGGACCGGGACCGACGGCTGGATCGAGGCGGATGCCGTCCGCATCACCGAGGCCTGAGGGTCGTCGTACTGAGCTGCCGTGGCCCTACACTGCGAGCCCGCAGTGGTGAATCTAGCTGCGACGCCGGCTCCGGAACTCCCGGAAGGGGTCTGGAGGCGGCGGGTTGCGTGGGTGGGCGAGGTTCTTCTTAGTCTGTGGCCCGGTTGGGCTTGAGCCTCCAGACCCCCTTCCGGCAGTTCCGGAGCCTCAGTCTCACTGGCGGGCGGACGCCCACTCGCGGATCGTGTCGATGCGGTTCTGGATCTCGTCCGCGGTAGCCATCGCCGCGGGCGGACCGCCGCAGGACTTGCGCAGCTCGGTGTGGATGACCCCGTGTGGCTTCCCGGTGCGATGGTGCCAGGCGCCCACCAGGCCGTTGAGCTCGCGACGGAGCATTGAGATTCGCTCATGCTCCGGCACCGTCCGGCCGGACTCCGCTCCGTCGCCGCCGGCTCCGGGCACGGCGGTTCCGGAGTCGCCCGCACCGTCGTCGGTCTGCGCGCGTGCCTCCGCCTGCTGCTCGGCCTGTCTGCGGCGGAGCAGAGCGGTGACCTGGTCGGGTTCGAGAAGCCCGGGGATGCCGAGGTAGTCGGCTTCCGCCGCGGAACCCGACTGGGCCTGGGTGCCGAACTCGCCGCCGTCGTAAAGTACCCGGTCGAAAGCGGCGTCGGAGCCCAGAGCCTCGAACGGTACCTGCTCGTCCGGTGTGTTCTCCTCGCGCTGTGCGGCGGCTATGAGCTCTTCCTCGGCGGCCAGCGGATCGTCGTCGGGGGAGGCTGTCTTGCCGAGCACATGGTCCCGGGAGGCTTCCAGCTCACCCGCGTACTCGAGCAACGCGGGCACCGTCGGCAGAAAGATCGACGCGGTCTCACCGCGTTTGCGTGCCCGGACGAACCGGCCGATGGCCTGCGCGAAGAACAGCGGCGTCTGAGTGGCCGTGGCGTAGACACCGACGGCGAGCCGTGGCACGTCGACCCCTTCGGAGACCATCCGTACCGCGACCATCCAGCGATCCTGGTTCTCGCTGAACTCCGCGATCTTCTTCGACGCTCGCGGTTCGTCGGAGAGGACGACCGTCGGGCGCTCGCCGGAGATGCGTGACAGCAGCTTCGCGTAAGCGCGGGCCTTGTCCTGATCGGTGGCGATGACGAGACCGCCGGCGTCGGATACGTGCCGGCGTACTTCGGTCAGCCGGGTGTCGGCGGCACGCAGCACGGACGGGATCCATTCGCCCTCCGGGTCGAGAGCGGTGCGCCATGCTTGCGCGACGAGGTCCTTGGTGAGGGGCTCACCCAGCCGGGCCGCGACTTCGTCACCGGCTCGGGTGCGCCAGCGCATCTCTCCCGAGTACGCCATGAACAGCACGGGACGCACGACGCCGTCCTGCAGGGCCTCGGCGTAGCCGTAGGCGTAGTCGGCGGCGCTGCGCTGCCGTCCGTCGGCCTCGGGGACGTAGGTGACGAACGGGATGGGGTTGACGTCGGAACGGAAAGGTGTCCCGGTCAGGGCGAGCCGACGGGCTGCCGGCTCGAATGCCTCGCGGACCGCGTCCCCCCAGGAGAGTGAGTCGCCCCCGTGATGCACCTCGTCGAGGATCACCAGCGTGCGACGGTTCTCGCAGCGGGCTCGGTGCAGCATGGGGTGCGCCGCTACACCCGCGTAGGTGACGGCTACACCGGTGTAGTCACGGCTGGTCCGGCCCTTGCGTCCGGAGAATGCCGGGTCGACGGTGATGCCGACCTTGTCGGCCGCATCCGCCCACTGCCGTTTCAGGTGTTCGGTCGGCGTGACGATGGTCAGCTGGTGGACCACCCTCTTGGCCAGGAGCTCCGCGGCGACGCGTAGGGCGAACGTGGTCTTCCCCGCGCCTGGCGTGGCGACTGCCAGGTAGTCCTTCGGCTCTTTCTCCAAGTAGTCGGAGAGAGCGGCCTGCTGCCAGGCGCGCAACCGTCCCGCGGTGCCCCAGGGAGCCCGGGCCGGATAAGCCGGAGGCAGGTGCTCAGCGGCGGAGGTGCTCACAGATCTCCTGTCTGGTCTACTACCGGGCACAGCAATGCCCGACCCGCGGCATCGCGCTCGTCCTGTCTGACATGGCGCCCGGCAGGACGGTGGTCGGGCTTCTGTAAAGACGATAACGGCCGACGCCGACAGGTCACGAATCGACATGCTCAAGCGGTGCCGACTCTCGACGTATTCGCCCGGCCGCCCAGGAACCGAACACAGCCAGGGCCGACATGACGGCCAAGATCAGTGCGTACACCCAGAGCGGGACCGCCACGTCCGACGTGGCCGCAGTGCCGTGACCTGAGCCGAAGATGGTCCCGGCCAGCCCGACGAACGCGATGGAGAACAGCGCATCGCTCAGCTGCATGGCGGCGGAGTTCGACCCGTGGTCCTCGACCGGAGAGAACTCGAACAACAGCACGCTGATGCTGGCCATCGCCATTCCCATGCCGATGGCTCCGAACGTCCAGATGACCGCCGCGAGGATGGCGGGGACGGCCGGAATCAGCACGAGCCCGAGCAGCGCAACGGCTGCGGATACAGTGGCGCTGCCGATACGGATGAGCAGGTACCGCGGCACTGCCGTTCTCGGTCTGCCTTGATACCAGGAACCGGCCGCCCAGCCGAGCGCACCACCCGTCAGGGACAGGCCGGCCATGGTCGACGACAATCCGCGCTCCGCGACCAGCATCAACGGGAGGAAGGCTTCGGCGCCGAAGAACGAACCGGCCAGGATCCCACGCATGATCACGACCGTCGGCAAACCGCGACGCAGCGTGAGCGTGCCTGGTGGCAACAGCCGGGGCACACTCGGGATCAGCAAGGCGGCCGCCACGCCGCACAGGGCCAGCGCCAGCAGGTCGGGCCGGGTCCCGGCGTATTGGAGCAGTCCCATGCCGGTAGCCGTCGCCAGTGCCAGCGGAATCCGCCGTCGGCGGACCGCCGGCCCGGACGGCGGAGGGCCGTTGACGGCGCGCACGGAGGGCAGCACCATCGCCAGGGGAATCAGGACGAAAGGCGCGAGCCCGAGGAAGACCCAGCGCCACGAGGCGTGATCGGCGAGCAGCCCGGAGATCAGCGGTCCGACGATCGATGGCACGACCCATGCGGCCGACATGGCGGCGAATATCCGCGGCCGCAGCGTCTCGTCGTACGACCTTCCCACCACGACGTAGAGGGCGACGATGACGAGCCCGCCGCCCAGCCCCTGCGCCGCTCGTCCAGCGATGAACGGCCACATCGACTGCGCCGTCCCCGCGAGCACGAGGCCTGCACTGAAGGTGGCCGCGCCGGCGACGACGGGCAATCCGGGGCCGCGGCGATCGCAGATCTCGCCCGAGACCACCATGCCGAGCAGGCTGGTGGTGAAGAATCCGGAGAACGCCAGGGCGTAGAGGCTGAGGCCGTCGAGCTCGGGAACCGCCTTTGGCATGGCCGTGGCCACCGCCATGGCCTCGAAGGCGATGAAGACCACCATCGCGATGATGCCGAGCGTCAGGTGGCGATGTGTGGGACTGAGGATGCCGTGCGTTCGCGCCACGGGCATCTTGGTCATGAGTGAATACTAGAGACACTCATGTACTCGTCTCGAGTCCGTATCGGTTCGGTTCTCGGCCCGGGTGTGAGGCGACACAGAGGTCGGGTCAGTCCGTACACTGGTAGGGATGAGCACTCAGATGAGCCCGGGCACCGAGACCATCGAGCGGCAGGACACCCGTACCCAGCCAGGCGACGGCGATGGCGATCGTGAACGCTTCTCGCATTATGTCCCGAAGGAGAAGCTCGCCGACGCGATGATCAACGGGACTCCGGTCATCGCGCTCTGTGGCAAGGTCTGGGTGCCGAGCCGCGATCCCGAGAGGTTCCCGGTCTGCCCGGAGTGCAAGAAGAAGTGGGAGTCGATGAAGCCCGGCGGTCAGGGCGACGCCTGAGCCGTGTACCGCTTGGTCCATATCCACGGCATGAGCCGTGGAGATCACTGACACGCCCGCAATGTCGATGTCGTGTGCCGCGCGCGACTGTGAACGAGAACGCGGCCGCGCCTGTCTGAGGTCGTCGACGTCCGCGTGACGTGACCGGCGCCTGGAATGAACTCGGCGCTGTTCTGGCGACGGCTCGGTGCTGACATCCTGAATTTTCCATTGCCTATTGACTCCGCCACCACAGCTGCCTAAAGTCGCTGCAACGAATCAGCAATCGAGCGTACATGCGCTGCTAATACGTTGCTGATACGAAACAGCAAGGAGTTGCGTGTGGCTATCAAGAGCCGTCAGCAGGCGCCTAAACAGAGCGACGTGGCGAGACGGGCCGGGGTGTCTCAGGCGACCGTTTCGGCCGTCATCAATGGGCGGGCCACGGTTCACCGGATCCCGGACGAGACGGTGCGCCGGGTGCGGGAAGCGGTCCGCGATCTCGGTTATGTGGCGAACCCATCGGCTCGCAGTCTGCGGGGCAAACGCAACCGGCTGCTCGGTGTGCACACTTTCGAGTCGGTGTTCCCGATCAGCCAACGGGACTTCTACCACGAGTTCCTGATCGGGATCGAGGAGCAGGCCGTGGCCGACGGCTACGACCTCGTGCTGTTCACGTCGACCGAAGAGGCGAACGGTCAACGCAGGATCTACCGCGACGGCATGAACCGCCTCAACGTGGCAGACGGGAGCGTGCTGCTCGGTTTCACACACGACAGCTCTGACATCGCCAGGCTCGCCGGGGAGGGCTATCCGTTCGTCCATGTGGGGCGGCGGGAGGTTCCCGGCGTCGACTTCCGCTGGGTGGGTGCGGACTACAAGAGCGCGACGCACGAGGTCGTGGATCGGCTGGTCGAGCTTGGGCACCGACGCATCGGCTACGTCGGCCTCGACCACCGCATGGAAGCCCTGATCGATCGTGAGGAGGGTTACCGCGACGGTTGCGAGGCCGCCGGGCTCCCCCCGCTTCCGGTGCTGATGGGCGTGCACCATCTCGGCGTGGAGTGGTTCGACCACGCCGTGGCCAGCGGGATGACCGCCTTCGTGGCGGAGGACGAGAGCTATGCGACCAAGCTGGGCGAGCTCGTACGTGAACGAGGCCTCGACATTCCCGGCGATGTGTCCGTCGTCGTGCTGCGCGGGACGAATGACGGTCCGGTCCCCGGCCGGTCCTGGAGTTCTATGGGCATTCCGCGCAACGAGATGGGCCGGGCCGCGGCGCGGATGCTGGTGGAGATCCTCGAGGACCCGCATGCGACCCGAGATGACCATCTGTTGCTGCCGTGTACGCCTCCCGGTGAGACGACCATGGCGGCTGTGGGAGGAGCAGCATGAACGAGATTCGAGCCGACGTCGCGGTCATCGGTGGCGGGCTGGGCGGCGTGGCCGCCGCCCTTGCCGCGGCCCGGCACGGAATGAGTGTTGTCCTGACCGAGGAGACCGACTGGATCGGCGGCCAGCTGACGTCGCAGGGAGTGCCCGCGGACGAGCATCCGTGGATCGAGCAGTTCGGGTGCACGGCGAGCTACCGAGCACTCCGGGACGGCATTCGCGACTACTACCGCCGTGCGTACCCGCTCACGACGACGGCACGGTCGGCGCGCTTCCTCAACCCCGGCGGCGGTGCGGTCAGCCGCATCTGCGCCGAGCCGCGGGTGGGCCTGGCCGTGCTCGAGGCGATGCTGGCACCGCATCGTGCCGCCGGTCGTCTGGATGTCAGGCTCCGGCACCGGCCGGTGGCGGCTACCACCGACGGCGACACCGTGACCAGCGTGACCGTGCAGAGCCAGGACACGGACCAGCGGTTGACCATCACGGCACGTTACGTACTCGACGCCACCGAGACCGGTGAATTGCTCCCGCTGACCGGCACGGAGTACGTCACCGGCTTCGAGTCCCACGAGGACACAGGTGAGCCGAGTGCGCCGGCCGAGCGACAGCCGCTGAACATGCAGGCGGTGTCGTGGTGCTTCGCCGTCGACCACCTCGAAGGTGAAGACCACATCATCGACAAGCCGGACGACTACGCGGTATGGCGGGATTTCCAGCCGCCGTACTGGCCGGGGAAGATGTTCGGACTCGTGGCGCCGAAACCACATAGCCTGGAGCCGGTTCAGCGGACGTTCGAACCGCATCACGACGCGGAGTTCAACCGACGGCACGGCGGCGGCGACATCGACCTGTGGCAGTTCCGCCGGATCATCGCCCGGGACAACTTCTCTCCGGGCGCCTTTCGCAGTGACATCGTCGTCGTGAACTGGCCGATGATCGACTACCTGTCCGGCCCGGTCTTCGAGGTTGACGACGACGAGGCGGCGTTCCATCACGAGGGCGCCCGGCGGATGAGCCTGAGTTTCCTGTACTGGATGCAGACCGAGATGCCGCGGATGGACGGCGGTACCGGGCTGCCGGGCCTGCGATTGCGCGGCGACGTCTTCGGAACGTCGCACGGCCTGGCCCTGTACCCGTACATCCGCGAGTCGAGGCGCATCGTCGCCGAGTACACAATCGTCGAGCAGGACGTCGCACGGGCGACTCGGCCGGACTCGACCGCCCGATCGTACGACGAGTCGGTGGGCGTCGGCTCCTATCGGATCGACCTGCACCCGTCCACCGGCGGCGACAACTACATCGATGTCGGCTCGCTGCCCTTCCAGATCCCGCTCGGGGCGCTGCTTCCGGTGCGGACGCGCAATCTGCTGCCCGCTGCCAAGAACATCGGCACCACACACATCACCAACGGCTGTTACCGGCTTCACCCGGTGGAATGGAACATCGGCGAGGCGGCCGGTGTGCTCGCCGCGCATTGCGTCGCTCAGAAGGCCACACCCCACCAGGTGCGTCACGACGACGCCCAGCTGAGGGCGTTCCAGAAGACGTTGACGCACGACGGCGTCGAGCTGTCCTGGCCCGACGTCCACGGCTACTAGGAGGCCCTCGGCGGATCCTCCTGTCGCCCGACGCACATCTACCCGACGCACATCTACCTGACGCACACCTGTACCCGACGCACGTCTGGCCATGACGCACCTCAAAGGAGAGTGTCTGATGGACCCACAGATCGATCGACGGCACCTGTTACGACTCGACCGACGCCAGCTGCTACGAGCCGGCGGAGCGTTCACGTTGGCCGCGTTGGTGCCCGCGTGCAGCTCCGGATCCGACGACGGTGGCAACGGTACGATGCCGAGCGAACCGCCCGACGGCGGCACGGGCGAGGCGCCCGAGCTGAAAGCCCTGGTGGACGGCGGAGAGCTACCGCCGCTGGAGGAACGTCTACCGGCGAGCCCGATGGTGGTACAGCCGACCGGGGAGATCGGACAGTACGGCGGCACCTGGCGCAACGGCATGGTCGGCACCGACGGGAGCCGGCTGAACTACTCCCTCGCATACGAGAACCTCGTGCGGTGGGATCTCGACTGGACCGAGCCCATCCCGAACGTGGCCGAGGCGGTCGAAGCCAACGAGGATGCCACGGCCTTCACGTTCACCCTTCGCGAGGGCATGCGATGGTCGGACGGCGAGCCGTTCACCGCGGACGACATCCTGTTCGCGTACAACGACGTGCTCACGCACCCGGAGGTGAACCCGAGCCCGTACGGTGTGTTCGTCGCGGGCGGCGAGATGGGCACGATCGAGAAGGTCGACGATGTCACCGTCGTCTTCACCTTCGCCGCGCCGCACGCCCTCTTCCTCGACCAACTCGCAGGCGAGGTGTCGGCCACCATGCTAACCCGGCTGCCGCTGCACTACCTGCAGAAATACCATCCGGACTATGCCGACGACGCGGAACAGAACGCGAAGGACGCCGACTTCTCCGGCTGGGTGGAGGCGCTGCAAGAGGCGCTGTGGGGCGGGGCACTCTGGCATGACATCGAGCTGCCCCGGCTGCACGCGTGGATTCCGGTCACCCCCGTCTCGGACGCCACCGAGATGATCTTCGAGCGGAACCCTTACTACTGGAAGATCGACCCGGAGGGCAACCAGCTTCCGTATCTCGACGGGATCCGTTTCGGCATCTTCCAGGATGACGAAGTCTTGCTGCTGAGCACTCTGCAGGGCGAGATCGACATGATCGATCGCACTGTGACCACCACGACCAACAAGCCGGTGCTCGCCCGCGACCGGGAGTCGGGCGGCTATGACTTCTTCGATCTGGTGCCGGACAAGATCAACTCTATGACGATCCTGCTC
>NZ_ML142870.1:27559-41587 GCF_004138495.1 Phytoactinopolyspora endophytica | reverse complement strand
AACTGCCAGGACGAGGTGAAGCGGGAGATATTCCAGAACAAGGACTTCCGGATCGGGTTGTCGCATGCCATCAACCGGCAGGAGATCATCGAGGCCGTCTACGCCCGCCAGGGCGAACCATGGCAGCCTTCCCCGCTTCCCGAAAGCGCTCTGTACGACGAGGAGATGGGCAAGCAGTACACCGAGTACGACGTCGACCTGGCCAACCAGCATCTCGACGACGCCGGCTATTCCGAGCGTAACGCCGACGGCATCCGGCTGGGACCGGACGGCACGCCGATCTCCTTCCGGGTTCTGGTGGCGACCGATGGCGGGAAGCCGGAGATGATCGACAGCCTGGAACTGGTCAAAGGGTACTGGCGCGAGGTCGGCATCGACATGAGCATGCAGACCGAGGCCAACGAACTGCGCTACGAGCTGCTCCAGGCCAACGAGCACGAGGCGCACGTCTGGGACGGCGATGGTGCCCTCGACCCGGTGAACTCGCCGACGTACTACCTGCCGCGGTGGGGCATCGACAACGCCTTCGCCCTCAAGTGGTCCAACTGGCTCGACGGTGATGAAGAGGACGGGATGGAACCGCCGGAGCCAGTGAAGGAGCAGTTCCGCATCTACCAGGAGATCCTGGTCGAACCCGACCCGGACCGCCGCACCGAGCTCATGGCCCAGGTGCTGGCCATCACCAAGGAGCAGTTCTGGCTGATCGGCATCAGCACTCCGGTCCCGCCGTACGGCGTGGTGAAGAACAACTTCCACAACATGGTGGACCAGACGTTCTTCGCGGCGGATTTCCCGTATCCGGGCGTCACCAACCCGGAGCAGTACTTCATGACGTAGCGCTTCGCGGCGCCCGCCTGGGGTTCCGCGATACGTCCGCAACGCTGACAGACCGTTCCTGAACCGGCTCTTGAGTCCCCGACACGCACTGGAGGTGTGGCGTGCTCAGGTACATCGGCCGTCGCTGTTTCTATATGGTGCCGACTCTGTTCGCCATCTCGCTGGTGGCGTTCGCCATTATTCAACTGCCGCCGGGTGACTTCCTGACCGCCTGGGTGACCAGGCTCGAATCAGAGGGCGAACAGGTCGACCCGGCCATGCTGGACGGCCTGCGGCAGCGGTACGGGCTGGGTGAGCCGTTCTACGCCCAGTACACCAAGTGGATCAGCGGCATCCTCTTCCACGGCGATTTCGGGGAGTCCTTCGAGTACGGGCGCAGCGTGAGCAGCCTCGTCCTTGACCGCCTCCCATGGTCGATAGGCCTGACCGTGTTCGCACTCCTGTTCACCTGGATCGTGGCGTTCCCGATCGGACTGTACTCGGCAGTACGGCAGTACTCGTTCGGCGACTACCTCGCCACCACCATCGGCTTTCTCGGTCTCGCGATCCCGAACTTCATGCTTGCGCTGGCGATGATGTACGTGGCGTACAGCGTCTTCGGGTTGAGCACGAGTGGGATATCGCCGCTGACCATCGGCATCGCTGTGGTGGTTCTCGGCACGGCGGGCACGGCCGGGATGATTCGGGTGCTGCGCGCGAATCTTCTCGACGAGCTCAAGAAGCCCTATGTAGTCGCGGCGAGAGCGCGCGGCGCGTCGGAGAAGACGCTGGTGATCAAGTACCCGGTCCGGATGGCTCTGAACCCGTTCGTGTCCACCATCGGCTGGGTGCTACCGGGACTGGTGGGCGGCGAGGTGATCGTCGCGCAGGTGCTGAACCTGCCGACCACTGGTCCGTTGCTGTTCAGCGCCCTGCGGACCCAGGACATGTACCTGGCCGGTTCCATCATCCTGATCGTCAGCGTGCTGACCGTCATCGGCACTTTGCTGTCCGACATCTTGCTCGCCTGGCTCGATCCCCGGGTCCGGCTGGGCTACCGGTAGGAGATGACTCATGACGAGCGTTCTTCCAGACGCCGACGCGAGCGTCACTGGAGATCCAGCAGGCGGTGACGAGACGGGCGGGCGGCGCGCGGCGACTCAGCGGCGGCTCGTGTGGTGGAAGTTCCGCCAACACAAGCTGGCGATGGTCGGGCTGGTCCTCATCGCCTGCATCTATCTGGTCGCGCTGTTCGCCGAGTTCCTCGCGCCGGTGAGCTCCAGCACGTTCAACTCGGAGTACACCTACGCGCCACCGCAGCAGTTGCGCATCGACTCCGATGCCGGCCTCTACGTGCACGGTTACACCTCGACCGTCGACCCGGAGACGTTCGAGCCGACGTTCGAGGTGGACAAGTCACAGAAGATCGACGTCGGCCTGTTCGTGAAGGGCGACGAGTACGAGCTGTTCGGGCTGATCCCGTGGGATCGGCACCTGATCGGCCCGGAGGATCCGGACCAGCCGATGTACTTGCTCGGGGCGAATCGCAATGGGTACGACCTGCTGTCCCGGATGATCCACGGCACCCGGGTGTCGATGACGATCGGCCTGGTAGGCGTGGCGATGGCGCTGATCCTCGGCATCATCCTGGGCGGCATGTCCGGGTACTTCGCCGGCAAGACGGACACCGTCATCCAACGCGTGGTCGAGTTCTTCATGTCGATCCCCGGGATTCCACTCTGGATGGGTCTGTCAGCGGCGCTGCCACACGAGTGGGGGCCGATGCAGCGCTACTTCGCCATCACCGTGATCTTGGCCATCATCGGATGGACGGACATGGCGCGTGTCGTGCGCGGCCGGTTCCTCTCCTTGCGCAACGAGGAGTTTGTGACCTCTGCGCGCCTCGACGGGAGCGGGCGGCCGCGGGTGATCTATCGACACATGCTGCCGTCGTTCACCAGTCACCTCATCGCGTCCGTGACCCTGTCGATCCCGGCGATGATCCTGGCCGAGACCGCACTGAGCTTCCTTGGGCTGGGTCTGCAGCCCCCGGTGGTCAGCTGGGGCGTGCTGTTGCAGGACGCGCAGAACGTCCGGGTGCTGGCCACGGCTCCGTGGTTGATGATCCCCGGCCTGGCCGTCGTCATCGCGGTCCTGGCGCTGAACTTCGTCGGCGACGGTCTGCGCGACGCCGCGGACCCGTACAAGAAGTAAGGAATGGCGATGAGACCTGTGCAGGCCAGCGACGCACTGTTGGAGATCGACGGGCTGACGACGCACTTCTTCACCCGCGAGGGGACGGTGCGTGCGGTGGACGGGGTGAGCCTGACCGTGCCGGCCGGCAAGACGGTGTGTGTGGTTGGCGAGTCAGGCTGCGGAAAGAGCGTGACGGCCCGCTCCGTGCTCGGCCTGGTCGACGAGCCCGGCCGGGTCGTCGCCGGGGAGATCTGGTGGCGGCGCGACGGTCAGGCGCCGGTCGACCTGGCCCGGTACGGGCCGAAGAGCGAGGAGATGCGCCGGGTTCGCGGCGGGGAGATCTCGATGGTGTTCCAGGAGCCGATGGCGTCGCTGTCGCCGATGTACACCGTTGGCGCCCAGCTGGTGGAGGCGATCCGGCTGCATATGCCGCTGGACAGGGAACAGGCGCGGGAGCGGGCGGCGGACTTGCTGCGACGGGTGGGTATTCCGCGGCCGGAGGAGCGCCTGGATGCGTACTCGTTCCAGCTGTCCGGCGGGATGTGCCAACGGGTGATGATCGCCATCGCACTGGCTGCCGGTCCCGCGCTGTTGATCGCCGACGAGCCGACGACGGCGCTGGATGTGACGACGCAGGCGCGGATCATCGACCTGATCCACGAGCTGCAGGCCGAGACCGGGATGTCGGTGCTGTTCATCACGCACGATCTGGGTGTGGTGGCGGAGATCGCGGACGAGGTGGTCGTGATGTACCTGGGCACGGTGGTAGAGCGCGGCGGCGTGGACGAGATCTTTCACGACCCGAAGCATCCCTACACGCGCGCGCTGTTGGGGTCGATCCCGCGGATGGGGGCAGGCACTGGGCAACGGCTCGCCACGATCCGGGGCAACGTGCCGCACCCGTCCGATCGGCCGTCCGGATGCCCGTTCCATCCACGCTGTGGCGACGCTGTCGCCGGGCTGTGCGACCGGTCCGATCCACCCGATGTGCGGGTCGGTCCAGGGCGCACCGCCCGTTGCGTGCTGCACGAGAACGCGGACCTGATCGGCGATGACGGGCAGCTCGGCGCAGAGGAGGTCCAGCGATGACCATGCCCATTCTCGACGTCCGCGACCTGAAGGTGCACTTCCCGGTGAAGGCCGGTTTCATCGGCCGCACGGTCGGACACGTGCGTGCGGTGGATGGTGTGGACCTGACCATCCAGCCAGGCGAGACGCTCGGTCTGGTGGGAGAGTCCGGCTGTGGCAAGACCACGCTGGGTCGCTCGATCTCTCGCATCATCAAGCCGAGCACCGGAATGATCGGCTATCGCGGGACGGATGGGACGGTCACGGATCTTGCCGCGCTACGGGAACGGGAGCTGCGGCCCTTCCAACGCCAGATCCGGGTGGTGTTCCAAGACCCGTTCTCTTCGCTGAACCCGCGGATGACGTTGCGGCAGATCGTCGGCGAGCCGCTGCGCGCCAATGGGATCGCCACCGGTTCTGAGCTGGAGGACCGGGTGGCCGACATGCTTGCGCGGGTAGGACTGTCGCCGAAGTACATGGATCGTTACCCGCACGCCTTCTCCGGTGGAGAGCGGCAACGGGTCAACATCGCCCGTGCACTCATCCTCGGACCACGGCTGGTGATCGCGGACGAGCCGGTCTCGGCGCTGGACGTGTCCGTCCGGGCCCAGATTCTGAACCTGCTGCGCGACCTGCAGGAAGAGTTCAGCCTGACCTTCCTGTTCGTGTCCCATGACCTGTCCGTGGTGGAGAGCGTCTGTGACCGGGTCGCGGTCATGTACCTGGGCAAGATCGTAGAGCTGGCGGAGACGGCGGAGCTCTACGCGTCACCGCGCCATCCATACACCGAGGCGCTGCTGTCGGCGGTGCCGCGGCCCGACCCGCGGCTGCGAGATGTGGGCCGGCGGGTCCGGCTCACCGACGACCTTCCGGACCCGTCGAACCCGCCGGCCGGCTGCTACTTCCACACCCGCTGCCCGTACGCCGTGGCGGGCGTGTGCGACGTGTCCGGTCAGGGGCCGGTGCTCGACGGGATCGGTCCGGGCCACCACGCCGCGTGCCTGAGATCCGACGAGCTCAGCCTGGCCGGCGTCGCATCCGAGCTCGCCTGAAGGAGACCGGAAAGGAGGCATCAGTACCGCACCTGCTCGTGCACAGATCGCGAAGAAGGGATCCACACCAGCATGCGAACACGACGACGAATGACCATCATGGCGGCAACCACAGCCGCCGTCACTCTCTGCGGAGTCACCGCCATCACGCCTCAGGCGCAGCCTACTTCGGCTGACGCAGAGCGCGCTGTCCCGGCACCGTCACAGGCCGGCATGCAGGCTGACCTCGGCGGCGAATCGTTCATCGAGGAGTTTGACGCGGGCATCGACCCGGACTTCTGGTTCGTGAATGACGGCTACAACAACGGCGGCCACCAGAACTGCGAGTTCAACAAGGACAAAGCCACCGTCGCCGGCGGAGTCCTGACGCTCACGCTGGACGACACGTCCTACGGCGATCGCGACTACTCCTGTGGGGCGATTCAGACCAACAAACGGTACGGCTACGGCACGTACGAGACCCGGATGAAGGCGGGCAAGGCCAGCGGAACCAACTCGTCGCTGTTCTCCTACGTCGGGCCGTATCACGGTGAACCGCACATGGAGCTCGACTTCGAGGTGCTCGGCAAGGACACCACCGAGGTGGAGTTGAACACGCACGTCAACGGCTCCAACCGGGGTCCCTGGCCGGCCGACATCGGGTACGACAGCAGCGAGCAATGGGTGGACTTCGCCTACGTGTGGGAGCAGGACCGCGTGCGGTTCTTCATCGATGGGGAACTGGTGCACACACTGACCGACCCGGCCGACGTTCCGACCCGCAACCAGTTCATCTTCACCATGCTGTGGAGCACGGACACGCTGACTGACTGGATGGGGGAGTTCGAGTATCCGGGCCACCCCATCACCACCGAGTACCAGTACGTGGCGTTCACCCGTGCGGGCGAGGATTGTCAGTTCGCCGGCTCCGTGGCCTGCGGCATCGACGTCCAGCCGCCGACGACGTCGTTCGTCGACGACTTCGACACGCTCGACACGTCGCGCTGGAACGTCTCCGACGGATGGAACAACGGCGCGAAGCAGAACTGCACCTGGGATGCCGACCAGGTGGAGGTCTCGGACGGCGTGCTCAAGCTGACCTACGTGGAACAGCCCACCGGTGACCGCGACTATGCCTGCGCGGAGGTACAGCACAAGAGCAAGCTCGGTTACGGCACCTACGAGGTCAAGATGAGAGGTGTCGAAGGCTCTGGTGTGATGTCGACCTTCTTCACCTGGGTTGGCGCCACCTCCTCGGAGCCGTCCGAGGCGATCGACATCGCCAAGCTGCTCGGGGTCAACCCCGACCAGGTCAAGGTCAACACCTGGCGGAACGACCAACCGCTGCGGCCGACGTTCGTGGACCTGTCCGCGCCGTCAGATGAGGCGTTCCACGATTACGGGATGGTCTGGACCGCGGATCGGCTCGACTTCTACCTTGACGGTGAGGTCACCGTGTCCATCGTCAACACCGACCGCATCCCGGACCGGGCCGCTCAGATGTTCTTCAACGTCTGGGCGAGCGAGACGACCCCCGAGATGGGTGATTTCGTCCCGCCGGATGGTCCGCTCACCGCGCAGGTGGACCGAGTCGCGTACACCGCGCCAGGTGAGCAATGTCAGTTCGACGGCTCCATCGCCTGCGATGGGGCGGGTGCCTTGAGATGACCGATCGGCCGAACCTTCTGCTTCTCATGGTGGACCAATGGCGTGGTGACTGCTTGAGTGCCGCCGGTCATCCGGTGGTTCAGACGCCGTTCCTCGACCGGCTGGCCGCCCAGGGCGTCCGGTTCAGCCGGGCGTACTCGGCGGTGCCGACGTGCATCCCGGCCCGGGCGGCGCTGCACACCGGCCTGGGCCAGCGTTCACACGGGCGGGTCGGCTACCAGGACGGTGTCGAATGGAACTACGACGTGACCCTGGCCGGGGAGCTGACCCGGCACGGCTACCAGACCCAGGCCGTCGGGAAGATGCACGTCTATCCGGAACGGTCACAGCTGGGGTTCCAGAACGTCATCCTGCACAGCCCCACTGGCATCGTGCGGACGGCGCGGCAGCGCGGCCGTGATCCGGACCTGGTGGACGACTACCTGCCTTGGCTACGCCAGCAGCTGGGGCGCGATGCTACCTACTTTGACCACGGCGTCGACAGCAACTCGCTGGTGGCCCGGCCCTGGGACAAACCCGAGCACACGCATCCGACCAACTTCGTCGCGACACAGGCGGCCGATTTCCTCCGGCGGCGTGATCCGCGTAAGCCGTTCTTCCTGCATGTCTCGTTCAACGCGCCCCACCCGCCGTACGATCCGCCTGGCTGGGCATTCGAGCAGTTCCTCCATAGGGACATGCCCGATTCGCCGGTGGGCGACTGGACGGATGTGTTCGGCGACCAACATGATCCGGCGAACCCGGCCGCTTTCGCCGGGCGGTTCGATCCGCATCTGCTACATCGCGCCAAGGCCGGTTACTACGGGCACATGGCGCATGTGGATCAGCAGATCAGCTACCTGCTCGGTGAGCTGGAGCAACACGGTGCACGCGAGAATACCTACGTCTGCTTTGTGTCCGATCACGGCGAGATGCTGGGCGACCACCATCTCTTCCGGAAGGGCTTCCCCTATGAGGGATCGGCACGGATTCCGATGATCCTGGCCGGTCCGGAGGGCAGCGGGCTGAAGCGAGGCGGCGTCCGCGACGACGTGGTCGAGTTGCGCGATGTCATGCCGACGTTACTGGAGTGCGCGAGCGTCCCGGTTCCGGAGACTGTCGAAGGCCGCAGCTTGCTCAGCCTCGCGCGAGGCGACGACGTGCCGTGGCGAGACGTGCTGCACGGGGAGCACACGTTGTTCGGCCAGTCGTTGCAGTGGCTCACCGACGGGCGCACCAAGTATGTGTGGTTCTCTGGCTCGGGCCGTGAGCAACTCTTCGACCTCATCGCTGATCCACAGGAGACCCGGGATCTCGCCGGTGAGCCGTCGATGGCGCAGACACTGGTGCAGTGGCGTTCCTCCCTCATCGCCCAGCTGACCGGTCGTGAGGAAGGCTTCACCGATGGCGGCCGGCTGATGACCGGACGCCCGGTGGCCGCATGCCTGTCGACTGCGACGGGCCTTTCAGGGAGCGGAGCATGACCCCGGAGATGGAGATTATATGGAGATCGGAGTGGACTCTCAGAGCTTGCGCATGCTCCACGCCTGTTCCGCGCTCTGAGCGACAGCCTCCAGGTCGGCACCCGTGGAGGCGAGCACGGCGGCTGCGACCGCACCCTCGACGAACGGGGCATCGGCGAGACGCACCAGCGGCGTCCCGCCGTCGTCCTCCAAGTTCGCGTCCTCGAGGTCGGCCTGCAGAGTCTTGGCGGTGAGCACCGAGCTACCCATGTCCATGAGGATCAGCACCCCGTCGCCGGCGTCGGCCTTGGACACCGCGGAGCGGATGAGCTCGATGCTGGTGCCCATGCCGCCGTCGTCGGTGCCGCCCGCCGGCTCCAGCCGGACAGCCGGACCGGACAGGGTGCCTGACACCTCTGCCGTCGCCGCCGCGAGTGCCGCACTATGCGAGACGAGAACGATACCGACGGTCACGGGGCGGTCACCTCCGCGAGCGCACGCATGATGAGCGCGGTGGACGCCGCGCCGGGATCCTCGTGTCCGACACTGCGCGGGCCCAGGTAGCTTGCTCGGCCCTTACGAGCTTGCAGCGGAACCGTCGCCGCCAGCCCGGCCTCGGCGGCATCAGCGGCGGCGACGGCGGCGGCATGGAGGTCAGCCCCGTTCCCGGCCGCCTCCTGGAAAGCGGCGACGGCCGGAGCGAGCGCGTCGATCATCGTCTTGTCGCCCTGCACTGCCCCGCCGATCTCCTCTATGCCCCGCAGCATCGCCTCGAGCGCGTCGCCGACGCCGGTGGCGTCAGTCCCGTCTCCCAGCTCTTTGCCGGCCCGCCGGAAGCCCGTACCGTACAGCGGCCCGGACGCGCCACCGGTCTTGGCGACCAGGCCACGCCCAGCGGCCATGAGCGCTTTCCCTGGGCTCTCGGGTTGCGTCTCCTCCAGCGAGGTGACGGCGGCGGCCAAACCGCGGGCCAGATTGGCGCCGTGGTCACCATCGCCGATCGCCGCGTCGAGACCGGTCAACCGGGACTCGTCGGCCCGGATGATTTCAGCGGCACGGGTGATCCAGGCCACGGCGGTTGCAGTGTCCAACGTCATTGATCACACTCCCCAGCGCAGGGCGGGCGTCGATACGGGGGCGTCCCACAGGCGGACGAGCTCGTCCGTGAGCGAGGTGACCGTGATGGAGAACCCCGCCTGGTCCAGGCTGGTGATGTAGTTGCCGACCAGGTTGCGGGCCACCGTCGCACCATGTCCCTGCAGCCAGTCGGCGGCCTCCGCGAACGCGCCGTAGAGCTCGATCAATGGGGTTCCGCCCTGGCCGTTCATGATGACCAGAACATCGCCGGACACCGGCAGGTCGGCATGGATGGCATCCAGCGCGTAGCCGACGAGATCCTTGACGGGAGCGAACTCGCCTCGCTGGCGGCCGGGCTCGCCGTGGATGCCCACGCCGATCTCCACCTCGTTGCCGGCGAGTTCGAAGCCGGGTTTGCCCGCCGCGGGAACCGTACCCGCGTGCAGGGCGATGGCGAACGAGCGGGAACGTTCGTTGACCTCACGGGCGAGCTGGGCGACTGTGTCGAGATCGGCGCCCTCTTCGGCGGCGGCACCGGCGACCTTCTCGGCGACGATGGTGCCACCGACACCGCGTCGTCCGGCGGTGAACGTGGAGTCTTCAACGGCGACGTCGTCGTTGATGACCACCGACACGACACGGACGTCGTCGTCCTCGGCGAGCTCGGCCGCCATCCTGAAGTTGAGGACGTCGCCGGTGTAGTTCTTCACGATGTGCAGCACCCCTGCGCCGGCGTCGGCTGCCTCGGTCGCGGCGAGGATCTGGTCGGGTACCGGCGACGTGTAGACCTCGCCCGGAGCCGCCGCGTCGAGCATGCCGCGCCCGACGTAACCTCCGTGCAAGGGCTCGTGCCCGGAACCGCCACCGGAGACCAGTCCGACCTTTCCAGGGGTCCGCTCGGCGCGTGAGATGATCCGGTTCTCGACATCGACGTTGAGGCCGGGATGGGCGGCGGCGAGGCCGCGCAGCGCATCCGGGATGACGGCGTCGGGGGAGTTGATCAGCTTCTTCATCAGCGGCTCCAAACCTGCGGTCCCGGCGGATGCTCGGGCCGACGCGAAGGGTTCCGCTCCGACCCGACCTGTACCACACCCTACGCCCGAAGAGGCGGCCATGGAGTAGTCCCGGCCCGGGTTGCTCGGTCGCACCACGATGCATTCATGATGGGCGAGTGGAGTGGTCTACGCACGCCATCTGGTGGCACGTCTACCCGTTGGGCTTCGTCGGTGCGGAGCGGGAGGCGCTCTCGCCCGGTTCGCCTGCGGTGTCGCGGTTGCCGAAACTGGCCGGCTGGTTGGACTACCTCGTCGAGCTGGGTTGCAACGGGCTTGCCTTGGGGCCGGTGTTCGCCTCCGAGACCCATGGCTACGACACGGTTGATCACTTCCGGATCGACGGCCGGCTCGGTGACGAGGACGATCTGGTCCGCCTGATCGAGCAGTCACACGCTCGGGGTGTGCGGGTGCTGCTGGACGGTGTGTTCAACCATGTCGGCAGGGGTTTTCCCGCGTTCGAGGACGTTCTCAAGCACGGATCGGACTCCCGATTCGCCTCGTGGTTCCAGGTCGACTCGGACGGTGACTACCGTACGTTCGAAGGCCACGACCGGCTGGTCGTGCTGAACCACGACGCCCCGGCAGTGGTCGATTACGTGAGTGATGTGATGTCGCATTGGCTGGACCGCGGCGTCGATGGCTGGCGGCTGGACGCGGCTTACACGGTGCCCGTGTCGTTCTGGCATCAGGTGACGACGCGGGTACGGGCACGCCACCCGGGCGCCTGGTTCGTCGGCGAGGTCATTCATGGCGAATACGGCGCGTTCGTGCAGGACGGCGGGCTGGACTCGGTCACCCAGTACGAGCTGTGGAAGGCGATCTGGAGCTCACTCAACGACCACAACCTCCACGAGCTCAGCTGGACCCTCGGCCGGCACAATGCCCTGCTGGGCACGTTCACCCCGCAGACGTTCCTCGGGAACCACGACGTCACCCGGATCGCCAGCCGGCTGGACGACGAGCGTCATCTGGAGCACGCACTCGTCGTCCTGCTGACGGTGGGCGGCGTGCCGTCGGTCTATGCCGGTGACGAGCAGGCATTCCGTGGCATCAAGGAGGAACGGGAGGGCGGCGACGACGCCATCAGACCGGCGTTCCCGGACACCCCAGACGGCCTGGCGGTGGACGGGTGGGGATACTACCGACTCCATCAGCTTCTCATCGGACTGCGCCGTCGTCACCCGTGGCTGGTGTCCTCCCGTGCCACCGTGCATGCGCTGACCAACACGTCCATCGTCTACACCGTGGGAGAGGGAGAAGAGTGGCTGGCTGTCGCGCTCAACATCGGCGAACAGCCGGTGGATCTCGGGCTTCCCACGGCGGACTGGCAGCGCGTCGCAGGGACCGGTGAACTCACAGCCGACCTGGTCACGCTCCCGCCGGCGGGTTGGTCGATCGCGGTCGCCGGTTCGGCCGGATGAGGACTTCAGAACCGATCGGCGTGAACCCCGCGGCCAGGAACGCGCGGAGCGAACGCGCGTTGCCAGGGGAGACAGCGGCGAAGGCCGGTTCGCCGTCCGGCACGAGGGTCAGGGCGTCGGAGAGCAACGATCGGCCCCATCCGCGTCCTTGACCGTTGGGCGGCACCTCGATGCTGAGCTCGCGTCGCCCGGCCAGCCCTGTTCCAAGTGTGACGAAGCCGCGTTCGTCGCCGTAGACGCGCACGTCCGACCGAATCGAACGAGCATGGCGAACTCGGTCGTTATCGTCGAGGCCGGTCTGCGCAGGCAGCGCCGGTGCGCCTCCGCGCCCGCGCGTGACCAGGGTCGCATCGATGACACCGATCCAGCCGCCCGGGCCGGCCAGCCGGCGGAGGAAGCCGGGAGCGAGGGACCCGCCGAACCCGTCCGGCCGGTCGCCGTGGAAGTCGACTGTGGGCAGCGCCGTCGCGACGATGGCGTGTCCGGTGAAGGCGTAGGAGCATTCCAAGCCGTCGTGCAGCGGTGGCACGACACGGACCTGCCCATCCGCCGCAGGGAAGCGACCGTCGGCTGCCTCGTGGAGAAGTTTGTACAGCGGATGCGCCATGTACAAGACCTTAGGGACACGTATTGTCGGCTTCACCAATGGCAGGGTCAGCGAGTGCGAAGCGTGAGCGTGGTAGTGCTCGCCGGCCCTTATCCGGCAAGCCGTTCGACAGGCGACGTGTTTCTGCAGTCACGTCCGGAATGCTGCGTCCAGGGTCGATTCCGTCGCGCACGGAGTAGATAGCTGGGTTTGGCGCGGTTTATCCCTGGGGGAGATTGATACGACTGATCTGCTTGCGTCCGTACGGGTGTTCGAGTAGCATGATCAATATGAGCTCGGCCAGGCCTTTCCCGGATGCTGCGGGGGACGATGTCCCCGGCGGCGCGGAGACCGGTGCGGGCTGGGATGCTGCATGGGTGCGTCTCGTCGAGGCGGAGATGGCCGCATCGGAGGCGCAGCGGGACGAGCTGCGAAACGGTGTGGATCCGTTGGGTCCGGCCGTCGGGGGCTGGTTCGTCGATGATCCGCTGATCGACGACGTGGACCCGGACGACGACGTGGACCCGGACGGTGCCGCCAGGGCTGGTGCAGACAACGGACCGTTCGGGCCGTTGCCTGGGGTGGATGCCTCGTTCTTGGCGGACATCCCGCCCGGGGCGGAGCTGGTCCTGACGTTGGAAGGTGTTCGGCCGCGATCCATGGAGGTGCACGAGCTCGCGGACACGGTGGCGGCCTGGGAGAAGGTGATCGCCTGGGCCGGAGCGCGCCAGGCCGAGAACGCTGCCGAGTTGACCCGCCGCCCGCAGCTGCGCCCGGACGACGACGGCGGACGCTACGGGTGTCTGCACCCGGTGCCGGTCACTGCGGGGGCGTTGTGCGCTGTACATCCGTGGACCAAGCCGCAGGCGGAGAAACTCGTCGGGCAGGCGCTCACCCTGGTGCGGGACCACCCGCGGGTGCACCAGGCACTGGCCGATGGGCGTGTAGACGCGAAGAAGGCCCGCCTGATCACCACCGCGTTGAACAAGTGCAGTAACGCTGAGGTGGTCGAGCTGATCCTGAAGGCGGTGTTGCCATTCGTGCACACCTGGACCGATGTGAAGCTTTCCCGCGTTCTGAACGAGCTCCTGCATGAGCTCGACGTGGCCGGGGCGAAGCGTCGCCGCCGCGAGGCGCGTAAACGTCGCGACGTGTGGTCCGAGCCCGGTGAGGACGGCATGGCCTGGCTGATCGCGTACCTGCCCGCCGAAGAGGTCACCGCGATCATGACCGTGCTCAACGCCGCCGCCGACGCCGAGAAGAACCGCGACTGCGCACATGCCGGCACCTGCCCAAACAACAGCGACACCGACGCCGGTGACACAGTCGACGAGAGCGACACAGACGACGACCGCGACAGCGACGACGGTGACACAGTCGACGACGGTGACACAGTCGACGACGGTGACACAGACGACGACCGCGACAGCGACGACCGCGACAGCGACGCCGGTGACACCGACACCGGCACCCAGTCACGCCGCGATCACCTGGGCGCGTGCCGGCAGCGAACGCCGGCGCAGCGCCGGGCGGATGCGCTGGCCGCGCTGGCCTGGGCGTCGCTGCATACCGCAACGTTGGGCGGGAACGTGTGCTCCCACTGTGGGGCCGTCGGTGGCATCCGCCTGGCTACTGCTCACGGGCGTCCTGTCTCGGTGAACGTCACGC
>NZ_ML142870.1:26885-27496 GCF_004138495.1 Phytoactinopolyspora endophytica | reverse complement strand
GCCCATGACCACCCTGCTCGGACTCGATGAGCATCCTGCCTACCTCGACGGCTACGGACCCATCGATGCCGACATGGCCCGCCGCCTCGCCGGCGCGGGCGTCTGGCGGTGGGTCGGCACCTCACCCGCTGGTGGGCACGCCATGGACTACGGCACCACTCGCTATACACCGCCGCAAGACCTCGTCGACTTCGTCATCCTCCGTGACCGCGAATGCCTCATGCCCGGCTGCCACCAGGCTGCTTACCGATGCGAGATCGACCACCGGACTCCGTGGCCTTACGGCCCGACCTCCGCGTGCAACTGCTCCGCCCTGTGCAAAACGTGCCACCTGCAGAAACATCGAGCCGGATGGAGCGTTACCCGCCTTGCGGACGGCCAACAGAAATGGACCAGCCCCACAGGGCACACCACCACCGTTCACCTGCCCCGCATCGCTCCCGATGCCCGCGCTCCGGATTCCCCGAATGAAACGGACCAGCCCACGGCCGACGGCAACGGACCACCCGAACCCGACGAGCCACCCTTCTAGGGGCTTCCACCCGTACACGCTCAGGTGGCGTCAGAGCCCACACGCTGTGGCGCCACCCAGGCGTGGTCTCAGGATCCGC
>NZ_ML142870.1:18651-26832 GCF_004138495.1 Phytoactinopolyspora endophytica | reverse complement strand
GCACGCTCCATCGCAGGGGTCTCTGAGTCACCCGTTCGCGGTGATGTCGGCGAGGACTTGGACGACAGCCTCATGGCCCGCGTATTGCGCCCAGCCGAGAGGCGTCGCGTCGAACCGTTGATCGTGAGCCTGCGCATCCGCGCCCAGCGAGATCAAGAGCTGGACCATCGCCAGGTCTCCATCGAAGGCAGCACGGTGCAAGGCGGTCTCCCATGGCTGCTCCTCCGGTGCGTCGCCACGGCTGTACGCGTTGACGTCGAACCCGAGCTCGATGAGCAGCCTCACCGTGTCGGAACGTCCATTGGCGGCGGCCCAGACGACGAGCCCGGGACGCGCTTGGAGAAGCGTCTCGACCGCGCCTGGGTGTTGAGCCCGCAGCCGCTCGACCTCTTCATGATCGGCCCGCAGCATGGCACCCATCAGCTGGTCGGTCGGTTCTAGGTCCGTAGCGGACGCGCCGGCCGAACGGAGTTGTGCGGTAGTCGTAGGGAAGCCATTGAGTACCGCTAGGTCAAGTGGGCTCCGGCCGTCGTCGTAGGCGGCGTGGACATCGACGCCGTGCCGAATCAGGAGCTGTACCCGATCCGAGTACCCGTGCTCGACCGCCCAACGAAGCTGGGAGCGCAGTAGCTCGGACGGAGAGCCGATGAGGTCGTTCATCCGTGCTTTCCACGGCCCGCCGTCGCCGTGGCCTAGGCCGTATTCGAAGAGCAGCTCCAGATGGTCGTTGTCCGGTCGGAACATGCGGTTGTACAGGGCTTGGCTGTCGTTCGGATCCGCGCCCGCGTCGAGGAGAAGACGGGCCAGAGCGATCGAATGCGGGTGCCGGGGCTGCCGCATCGGTCCCTGTTCGCCTTCGCCGAAAACGCCGGTCAGTACGGTGAACGGATAGGGCCGGCCGTTCCACAGATAGCCTTCGTTCGGATCGGCTCCGGCATCGAGCAGCATCCGAGCGACGGCCAGCACGTTGTCGGCGGGCACATCGGGGTCAAGACGCGAATACGCAAGATAAAACAGCGGCCGCCACGGGTACGGTCCACCGCGAGCTTGGGCGAGCGATGGATCGGCGTCGAGCAGGCGTTCGACGGCATGTGGCCGGCCGGCGGTACTGGCCGCCCACACGTCCGCGTCCACCAGCTCCGGGTGTGCTGCCAGCAGATTCCTGGCCTGTGCCCACCGTGCTGGATCGTCATCGGTGTAGTCGAGGCAGGCGAGGCGGCAGAAATCGTCGGTGGCTCCGTCGGGCGGCTGTTCTGCTGTGGACCAGCCGTGTTCGGCGACCATGTCCACGTACGCTTTCATCCGCGGCCAGCTGGTGAAGCCATGCTCACGCGCGACGACGAGCTGTGCGGCGCTGAGCGGGAACTGCCGGAGGTGGTCTGACGTCACGTCGTCGCTGGAGGTCTGATCGGGATGATGACGCTGGATGCGAGTCAAGGCCGAACGATCTCCGGCGCGGACCACTCGCTGTAGAGCGCGTGCCTCGTTGCGGAGGTATTCGAGACTGGGATGAGCAGGGAGCGAAATGGCCGGCATGGCACTCTCCTTCCGTCTGCCTGATGTCCGCGTCTTCAGGTCGAAAGGAGTGCATTGCCGATGTCACATTGGCACATATCCAGGCGGGCTTAGCCCTTCCCGCGGACCGGTGGCTTCCTAGCAGCCGCTACCAGGCTATCGCAGGAGCGGCGGACGTGTCACTGAGACAAAGCCGGAGGCCGTCGGCGACGACGTGACCGTTGCGGTCGACCGCATGGAAATTGCGCAGGTATTCGCGCCTGGCAGCACCACCTAGTGCCGTCGTCGGCGGACGACGAGCCAGAACACGATGGCGAGCACGGCACCTGCCGCGGCGTACGGACCGTAGCGGCGTATCGCTGCCTGGGTGCCGGTGATCTGAAGCAGATCGATCGGCTCGACCTCGATGTTGGCCTCGTCGGCCGCGGCCCGGGGCTCGGATGGCGGCTGCTGACCCGTGGCGCTCGTCGTGCTCTCAGCCGCGGTGCTCGTGTTGTCGGTCGCGGTGCTCGGCTCGGCCGCCGCTTGCGAAGCGCCGAGCGTGGTTGCCAGGCAGTCAGAGAACTGGCCGAGCAGCTTGGCGCCGACATCGTTGATCATTCCGCGCCCGAATTGCGCCGGGCGTCCGGTGATCTTCAGATCGGTCGTCACGTTCACCTTTGTCGTGTCGCCTTCGGCCTCCATGGTGGCGGTGACGGTCGCGGCGGCGGTACCTGAGCCCCGGCTTTCCTTGCCCGACGCTTCCATGACCAGGCGATGACCCGCCTCATCGGTCTCTGCGAACCGGCCATGGCCCTTGTAAAGGAGGTTGATCGGCCCGAGCTTGACCTTGACCGAGCCGGAGAAGGTCTCGCCGTCGAACTCGTCGAGGGTGGCGCCGGGCATGCAGGGCGCCACACGCGGCACGTCGAGCAGGGCCTTCCACGCGTCGTCGACCGGTACGGGGACGGTGAACTGGTGATCAAGTTGCATGGTCCTCCTCCTTTGCGGGCAGCCCAAGCGTCAGTGTGGTGCACTGCGCACGGCACTCGTGCCGACGCCTCCGACGCGAGGGCTGCCCGGGCTCATTGCGACATCAGATGCCGGCTGCCGTTCCCAGTGCCCGGCGGGTGAGCACCGTGGCCAGATGAGTCCGATAGTCCGCGGAGGCAGACACGTCGCTGGTCGGCTCGGTGCCCTCCGCGGCATGCTGACCCGCGGCTGCCATCGACTCGTCCGTGGCCGGTGCGCCCACGAGCGCCTCTTCAACGCCGTGTGCCCGAACCGGAGTGGAGCTCATGTTGGTCAAGGCGACCCGGGCTTCGTCGATGGTTCCGTTGGACCGCCGGATCGCCACCGCGACGCCGACCAGAGCCCATGCCTGCGCTACCCGGTTGAACTTTTCGTAGTGGGTACCCCAGCCGGCGAGTTTTGGCACTCGCACCGAGACCAGAATCTCGTCTGGTTCGAGCGCACTGGTCAGGTAGTCGACGAAGAACTCCGACGCCGGCACCGAACGACGGCCGGAAGGGCCGGCGATCTCGAATGTGGCGTCCAGCGCGGTCGCGACGCTGGGCATGTCCCCGGCCGGGTCCGCATGCGCGAGCGAACCGCCGAAGGTGCCCATGTGCCGTACTTGCCTGTCCGCTACCGTCGCCGTGGCCTGCGCGATCAGCGGTGCTTGTGCTCGGATCAGCGGATCGTCCAGGACCTCGGCATGCGTGGTCATGGCGCCGATGACGAGCGCATCTCCGTCGTCGCGGACACCCCGCATCTCGTCGACGCTACCCAGGTCGACCAGCATGCTCGGGGCTGCGAAACGCAGCCTCAGCATCGGGATCAGGCTCTGCCCGCCGGCGAGAACCTTGGCGTCCTCACCACCGTCTGTCAGGGCGTGTACTGCCTCGTCGACTCCGGTGGGACGGCTGTAGTCGAACGCGGTCGGGATCATAGCCGCGCACCACCTTCCTGTGCTCCGTCCTGGGCACTTCGGATCGCCTGCCAGACCCGCTCCGGCGTGCACGGCATCCGCACATCGGAGACGCCGAGGTGGCGCAATGCGTCGACAACGGAGTTGACGACGGCCGGAGTCGAGGCGATGGTGCCGGCCTCGCCGACACCCTTGCTGCCGAGTGGATGCCCCGGCGCTGGAGTCTCGGTCCGATCGGTGACGATGTCCGGCAGGTCGGCGCTGCTGGGGATCGTGTAGTCGACGAACGTGCCGGTCAGCAGGTTGCCGTCGGCGTCGTAAACGGCTTCCTCGAACAACGCCTGGGCGATGCCCTGCGCCACGCCACCGTGCACCTGACCCTCGACGATCATCGGGTTGACCACCCGGCCGACGTCGTCGACGGCGACGTACGAACGGATGGTGACGCGACCCGTCTCGGTGTCCACCTCGGTGGCGCACAGATGGGTGCCGTGCGGGTAGGAGAAGTTCTCCGGGTCGAACGTGGCGTCGGCGTCCAGACTGGACTCGACGCCGTCCGGCATGTCGTGCGACGTGAAGACCGCCAATGCACAGTCCGCCAGCGTCTTGCCCGCTCCGGGTGTTCCCTTGACCCGGTATTGGCCGTCGACGAACTCCAGATCTGCCGGGTCGCACTCGAGGAGATGCGCGGCGATCGGCTTGGCCTTGTCGACCACCTTCTGGCAGGCGTTGACCAGGGCGATTCCACCCACGGCGAGGGAACGAGATCCGTAGGTGTCCAGGCCCTTGTGCGACGTGCGGGTGTCACCGTGCAGAACCTCGACGTCGTCGAACGGCACTCCGAGTCGGTCGGCCGCGATCTGACTCCATGCGGTCTCATGTCCCTGGCCGTGTGGCGAGGTTCCGGTGATCACCTCGACCTTGCCGGTCGGCAGCATCCGTACCGATGCGGTCTCCCAGCCGCCGGCGCCATACCGGAGCTGGCCGAGAATACGCGACGGCGCTAGGCCGCACATCTCGGTGTAAGTGGAGATACCGATGCCGAGCTGGACCGGGTCACCGGATTCCCGGCGGGATGCCTGCTCGCGGCGGAGCTCGTTGTATCCGAAGAGCTCCATCGCCTTCTCGGTGGCGGCCTCGTAGTTGCCGGAATCGTAGGTCAGCCCGGCCGACGTTGTGTACGGGAACTCGTCGTGGTTGATCCAGCTGCGACGGCGCACCTCCATCGCATCCATGCCGAGTTCGTCTGCGAGGTCGTCCATGGCTCGTTCGAGCGCGAACGTCGCCTCCGGGCGGCCAGCACCGCGGTAGGCGTCCGTCTTGGTCGTGTTGGTGAACACCCCGCTGCACTCGAACCGGTAGGCGGGGAACTTGTAGATGCCGCCGTACATGAACGCACCGAGGATCGGTATGCCAGGAGTGATGATGCCGAGGTAGGCGCCCATGTTGGCCAGCAGCTTCACGGAGATGCCGGTGACCGTTCCGTCGCGACGGGCACACAGCGTGACGTCCTGGATCTGGTCGCGGCCGTGATGGCCGGAGAGCATCGTCTCGGAGCGTGACTCCACGTACTTGACCGGCCGGCCGAATCGCCGCGCGGCGGCGAAGGCGATGAACTCTTCTGGCGTGACCTGCAGCTTGCCGCCGAAACCGCCGCCTACGTCCGGGGCGATCACCCGGATCTTCTGTTCGGGGACTCCGGTGGACATGGCGAGCAGCAGGCGGAGGATGTGCGGCACCTGGGTGGCGGACCACATGGTGATCTGCTCGCCTGTGGGATCGACGACGACGCTGCGCGGCTCCATGAAGGCGGGGATCAGCCGCTGCTGGATGTAGCGGCGGTTGATGACGATCTCGGCGTCCGCTTCTGCCTGCGCGACGTCGTCCCCCGTGCCGGCCTCTGCGGAGTCGAGCACCCACGTGTAGCACTTGTTGGTGCCCGTGTCCGCGTGGACCAGCGGCGCGCCGTCAGCGAGTGCCTCCTCCATGTCGAGCACCACCGGCAGCGGTTCGTAGTCGATCTCGATGGCCTCCAGCGCGTCCATCGCGGTGGCGTGGTCCCGGGCGGCCACGACGGCCACGGGCTCACCGGTGTGCCGGACCTCGTCGACGGCGAGTGGTGGATAGTCCGGCAGGACCGTGTCTTCAGTCACGGGCCAGACGCACGGCATGGCTCCCTGCATGTCGGCGATGTCTCGCCCGCTGAATGCCTCGACGACACCGGACATCTCTAGCGCCGGGCCCACATCCACGTGGGTGATCCGGGCGTGTGCCATCGGGCTCCGCAGGATCCCCAGGTGGAGCATGCCGGGAAGGCTGATGTTCTCGGTCCACATCGTCCGGCCGGTGATCAGCCGGGCGTCTTCCTTGCGTAGACGCTCACGTCCGACTTCGGCGCCGGAGCGGTCCTCGGTCACGGTCATGTCGTCACCTCGTCCCGGGTCGCATGAGCCGAAGCCGTCTCTGGTGTCGCATGCCTGGCCGTGCGCATCGTCTCGCCCGCCTCCCGGACGGCCTTGACGATGTTCTGGTAACCGGTGCACCGGCACAGGTTGCCCTCGAGGCCGTCCCGGATCTCGGCGTCGGTGGGATCTGGGTTCTCAGCCAGCAGATCGACCGCGGACATGATCATGCCGGGCGTGCAATAGCCGCACTGCAGCGCGTGTGTCTCATGGAACGCCTGCTGTACGGGGTGCATCTCGCCGTCGCGGCCGGCCAGGCCCTCGACGGTGGTGATGTCCATGCCGCTGGCTTGCACGGCGAGGACCGTGCAACTCTTCACGCTGTTGCCGCCCATCAGGACGGTACAGGCGCCGCAGTTGCTGGTGTCGCAGCCGACGACGGTCCCGATCTTGCCGAGCTTGTCCCGGAGGTGGTGGACGAGGAGAGTGCGGGGTTCGACGTCGTCGTCGTACCGGACGCCGTCGACCGTCATGGATATGTGGGTCATGGGCCCTCCCGCGTACGCATGGGGCCGGTCAGGCATGCCAGCCCTCTGATGTGCGCATCGATCGGCGCCGCAGCGCGCCTCACCTCCTCGTGATCGCGATCATGTTGCGCCTGACGGCGTCCAGATCCCGGTGCGCGCTTGTAGGACACCAGCAAAGTCGACCGCGGCGTCCACCGCAAGGGGTTCGCCGGAACTGGAGTCTCACGGGTCTGGTTCCGGGACGGTCGCGACTGGCGATCAAGGTCAGAGGTGCGGCACCATGACGTGTGGTGTGAAGTCACCATCGATGCTGATGTATCGGTATCAGGCTCGCGGCAAGGGAGGCGCGACATCGCCTCGCCGCGAGGAGTAACACGATGCTTTTCGACTGCCCTGAATGCGGGCTGCCTGCGACTGTGACCACGCGGGGTCGCCTCGCCAGTACGTCTGGGTCGGTGGAGCACGTCGACGTGCGATGCGTCGCGGACCATCGTTTCGTCGGGCCCGCCGAGACGTTGCGCGTCCTGCTCTGAATCCCTCTGCGGGTGTGGTCCCGTCGTCGGCGGGCATTCGCTATCTCATAATGCGGACTTATCGATAGTCACGTAAACCGCCTGCGCAGCCTGCGATTGTGCTGCCCGCGTCCGGGTCCGGTGCGTGCCGCCGGGTTGTCCGTACTGGAGTGTGCCGCTAACGTACGTGACGCTAATCGTTCAAGCGAACGATTAAGGCGCTCCAGCTAGGAACCGCACGTCGAGTGATGACAGGCGACGTGCGCGGGGTGCTGATGAACCGCGCTGAGATGACGGCCGTAGATGTCGGTGGGTGCGATGTGCCGTCGGAACGGGCAACGAAGCCCAGGCTGTGGGTGGCAGCGAGCGCGGTGCCCATGATCCCTACCCACAGGAGTTCGCGTGCGACGCCCTTCAGCGACGGGCTCTCCCATGACTCGGCGAACCTTGCTGGCAGGTGGAATCGGCCTGGCAGCTGCCGCCATGACGGGTTGTTCGACATCGGGACCAGCCACGACGGTCCTACCAGAACAGGCCCGTACCGGTTCGGCGCGAGCCGGCGGTGAACTGCGCATCGCCCGCCCACCGGCCTCGAACGCCGAAACGCTCGATCCCGCCAGCTCGCTCTCCGCGTACGAGTACCTCGGTGCCCTGTACAACCGCCTCACCCGCGTTGACCGGGACGGGCAGGTCGCGCCGGATCTGGCCGAGGAATGGGACTTCAGCGCGGACGCCATGCGCTGGACGTTCCGCATCCGCGACGGTGTGAGCTTCCACGACGGCCGGCCATGCACGGCTCATGACGCCGTTTACACGATCCGCCGGCTGCTCGACCCCGATCTCGCGTCGCCGCAGCAGGGCGTGCTGGCTCCGCTGATGGAGCCGAACGGCGTGACCGCCACGGACGAGCGCACCTTAGTCATCGAGCTCACCTCGCCCAACGCCGAGCTCCCCAGTCTCTTCACCGGATACAACTGCTACGTCGTTCCGGACGGAAGCGGCGACGAGGCCGGTGCGACGGGGATAGGCACGGGCCCGTTCAAGCTCGACTCATTCACCGCCGCAGGGCGGGGTCGCGTCGTCGCGAACGACGCGTACTGGGAAGGGGAACCGACGCTCGACAGCATCGCCTTCTTCACCATTGCCGACCAGCAAGCACGGACGAACGCGCTCCTGGCGGACCAGGTGGACCTGCTCTCGCAGACCAACCTGGACTTCGTCACGGCCAGGGTGGTGAACGCATCGGAGAACGCCACCATCGCCCGGGTACGCAACGGTCAGTGGTACACGATCCCGATGCTCACCACGATGGAGCC
>NZ_ML142870.1:14159-18627 GCF_004138495.1 Phytoactinopolyspora endophytica | reverse complement strand
AACCCGGATATCCGCCGCGCGGTGAAGCTGGCCTACGACCCACAGCGGGTTCTCGATGTCGCGGCTCAGGGCGCGGGGGAGCTTGGGCACGACAATCCGGTGCCACCGGACAACCCGCTGTGGGTCGACTATTCGCTGGAACGGGACCCGGACGAGGCCCGTTCGCTGCTGCGCGCTGCCGGCCATGAAGGGTTGACGCTGGACATGTACACGTCCAGTTATGACCCGGTCTTCACGCCGATGGCGCTGGCGCTCTCCGACGCCGTCGCCGAGGCAGGGATCACCGTGAACATCCGGAACGCCTCGGCGGACTCGTATTACTCGCAGATCTGGATGCAGCAGCCGCTGATGGCGACCTACTGGTTCACGGGCCGGCCGGTCGACCAGCTGCTGAACCAGATCTTCCGCGGCGGGTCGTCGTACAACGAGACGGCGTGGGCGGACGACACGTTCGACGCGATGCTCGACGACGCGCGCCGTGAGATCGACGACGACAAGCGGCGGACCCTCTACCAGGACGCGCAGCGATACATCGTCGATCACTCCGGCTCCATCACGCCGATGTTCGCCGACCGGCTGGTCGGGCTCTCCCGCGACGTCGTCAACTACTACGAGCACGGTTTCGAGTTCGACTACCTGAACATCGGCCTCGCAGGTTCCGAGGGAGAGCGGTGATGGCTCTGTTCGTCCTGCGCCGGCTCGGCGCGATGGTGCTGACCATAATTCTGGCGTCGCTTCTGGTGTTCGTCGCACTACAAGCACTGCCGGGCGACGTCGCCACTCAGGTCCTCGGTCGTGATGCCACGCCGGATGCCGTCCAGGCGCTGCGTGACCAGCTCGACCTCGACCAGCCGGCGTGGCGCCGGTATGCCGAATGGGTCGGCGGAGCCATCCAGGGTGACTTCGGGACCTCGTTGGCTTCGGGCGAGAACGTCGGGTCCACGCTGGGTCTGCATCTGCGTAACACGCTGCTCATCGCTGTGATCGCCATCGTAGGAGGGCTGGTCCTCTCGCTGGTGCTGGGCGTAGTGGCCGGCCTGTACCGCGACCGCTGGCCCGATCACCTGATCTCCGGCGCGAGCCTGGTCGGCATGAGCGTTCCGGAGTTCGTTGTCGCGACACTTCTCGTGCTCCTGTTCTCGGTCACCATCCCGGTGTTCCCCGCAGTGGTGCTCGACGACGCCGACGCCACCATCGGGCAGCTGCTGCCGGGGATCTGGTTGCCCGCCCTCGCGTTGAGCATCGCGCTGGCGGCGTACGTGGTGCGGATGATGCGGACCAGCGTGATCGACGTGATGGCGAGTGAGTACGTCCAGACCGCCCGGCTGCGTGGGCTCGGCACCGGACGGGTGGTGCTGCGGCACGCACTGCCGAACGCCGTGCTGCCGACACTGAACGTGATCGCGTTGAACATCGCCTGGCTGGTGGGTGGAGTCGTCGTGGTGGAGACCGTCTTCAACTACCCCGGGATCGGCACTCTCATGATCGACGCGGTCTACGACCGTGACCTGCCGGTGCTACAGGCCATCGCGGTGCTGAGCGCCGTGGTCTACGCGCTGTGCAACCTCGCTGCGGACCTGGCGGCGATCGCCCTGAACCCGCGACTGCGCAGGGGAGTGGCGAGATGACCGGGAGAAAGGAGCACGGCATGGACGGCGATGTGGTGCGCGACAGCGATGTGGTGCGCGACAGCAACGACGGACGACACAGTGCGGTGCGTGACGTATGGACAGCGGTCCGGGCTTCGCGCGCGGCGACGGTCGGGCTTGCGCTCGTCGCCCTGCACGTGTTGGTCGCGCTGGTCGCACCACTGCTGACCGGCTACTCTCCGACGGCCAACGATCCGCAGCAGGCCCTTGCGGGCATGGGCTGGGACCATATCGCGGGCACCGACCAGTACGGCCGGGATGTCCTGACCCGAGTGCTGCACGGCGGCCGTTTCGCTCTGGTGGTCTGCGCGCTGTCCACGGTGGCGGCGGTGGGTCTCGGGACCCTGGTCGGATGTGTGGCCGCGCTGCGTGGCGGCTGGGTGGACAACCTGGTCATGCGGCTGGTCGACAGCGTTCTCGCGGTGCCGGCCATCCTGGCGTTGCTCGTGGTCGTCACCGCTCTGGGCACCGGCACCTGGGTCGTCGTGGCGGCCATCACCGTGGTCTACGTGCCCGGTGTCGTCCGAGTCGTCCGGGCCGCTGCGCAGAACATCGTGCCGTTGGAGTACGTGACCGCGGCGCGCGCCCGTGGCGAGCGCCGCTGGTCCATCCTCCGCCGGGAGGTGCTGCCGAACATCGCCGACGTCGTCGCCGTGGAGCTGGCGATGCGGGCCTCCTGGGCGGCGCTGCTGGTCAGCTCGTTGTCCTTCCTCGGTTTCGGAGCGAACCCGCCCACCCCCGACTGGGGCCTGATGGTAGCGGAGAACCGCACCGCCCTCACCGTCGTGCCGATGGCCACGCTGGCGCCGATCATCGCGCTGGCGACGTTCGTCGTCGGGCTGAACCTGGCCGCGGACGGACTCTCCAAGGCGTGGGGCATCGACAGGTTCCGGCGGAGCGATCGATGAGGCAAGTGCGACGAGAGACTATGAGCGGCGAGGCGCCGAGTGATCGGCGAGAGATGATGAGCGGCGAGAGATGATGAGCGGGAACGACGTGCTGGTGCGAGTGGACGACCTGAGCGTCGCGTACGGCGACACGACGGTCGTGGATCATGTCGGCTTCGATGTGCCTGCGGGAACGACGACGGCGCTGGTGGGGGAGTCCGGATCCGGCAAGACCACTGTGGCCGGCACCCTGCTCGGCTACCTACGTGCGGGAGCCAGGGTGACGTCGGGCCGGGTACACGTCGACGGGCGAGACGTGTTCACCCTGGACCGTGCCGGGCTCCGCGGCCTGCGTTCCACGACGGTCGCGATGGTCCCGCAGAACGCCGGTCACGCCCTGACGCCGTCGATGCGGGTGGGCCGCCAGGTGTCGGAGGCGCTGCGGGTGAGCGGTGTCGAAGCCTCCACCGCGCGTACCCGGACGATCGAAGCGTTCGAGCAGGTGAACCTCCCGAATCCGACTGAGATCGGCCGACGCTACCCGCACCAGCTCTCCGGCGGTCAGCAGCAGCGGGTCGCGATCGCTCTCGCGCTGGCCGCCCGTCCGAAGGTCCTCGTACTGGATGAGCCGACGACCGGCCTGGATGTGGTCACGCAGCGCGCGATCCTGGAACTGCTCCGGGCGCTGACCGAGCAGCTCGGTACGGCGACCGTGATGGTCAGCCATGACTTCGGCGTCGTCGCGGCGCTCGCCGACCACGCGACCGTGCTGCGGGCCGGCAAAGCCGTGGAGTCCGCGCCGACCTCGCAGCTGTTTGAGACGCCACGTGACGAGTACACCCGCGACCTGCTGGCGGCCGTCCCGCGCATCGACGCCGATGCGCGGGACGGCTCCAGAAAGGTCGTGCGGACCGAGCCGGTGATCCGGGTCGACGACGTCCGAATCGGCTACGGCCGGGATGAACACGACCTGGCCGTGCGCGGGGCATCGTTCGAGCTCCGACGAGGCGAGGTAGTCGCGCTGGTCGGCGAGTCAGGCAGCGGGAAGTCGACCCTGGCGTGGACCCTGGCCGGGCTACACCCGCCCCGGGACGGCTCGATGCGCTACCTTGCGGACAGCGCTCGGAACACCGATACCGGGAAGGACATCGGGGACGGCGACCTTGCGCACACCGCCGCCGCACGGCCGCTGGCTCTGCGCCGCCGGATCCAGCTGGTGTTCCAGAACGCCGACACATCGCTGAACCCGCGGCGGGTTGTCTCCGATGCGGTGCGGCGTCCGCTGAAGCTCTTCCGTGGTGTCGCGAACTCAGAGCTGAGCGCTCAGGAGCTCCAGCTGGCGCGCGACGTGCATCTGGAGCCTGAGCTGCTACGCAGGCTCCCCAGACAGCTCTCCGGTGGGCAGCGGCAGCGGGTCGGGATCGCCCGGGCGCTGGCGGGATCCCCGACGGTGATGGTGGCTGACGAGATCACCACCGCCCTGGACGTCTCGGTGCAGGCCACGATCCTGGACCTGCTCGATGAGCTGCGCTTGGAGCACGACCTGGCCTGCCTGTTCATCAGTCACGACCTGGCAGTGGTCAACCGGATCGCCGACCGGCTGCTGGTGATGCACGGTGGCGTGGTGGTGGAGGAAGGACCGACCGCGTCCGTGTTCGACGGGCCGAACCATCCGTACACGCGCGAGCTGATCGACGCCACGCTGGAACCCGACCCCGTACTCGCCCGGGCGGCCGTGCGACGGCGCATGGACAACGGCCTGCAGGGTGCTCTCGATGCTGGGCAGCTCGCCGGCGTCAGCGAGAGCGCCACGCATCGCGGTGATGCCGGCGACGCCGAGACGTCCCCATGGAGCTGGCGAGATGCCGGGCCGGGCATGGAGGATCTGGGGAACGGACACCGGATCCGGCGATGGGGACCGGTGCGCGGCCG
>NZ_ML142870.1:10938-14134 GCF_004138495.1 Phytoactinopolyspora endophytica | reverse complement strand
AGGATCCGGACCGAGTTCCCCCGCCAGATCATCGTCGAGGACCACTGGATTCCCACCCGCGACGGCACCTGCCTGCACGCCCGGATCTGGCGGCCCGCCGATGCGGACGTCGAGCCGGTTCCTGCGTTGCTGGAGTATCTGCCCTACCGCAAGGACGACTGGACCGCGGTCCGCGACGCGCAGCGTCACCCCTGGTACGCCGGGCACGGCTATGCATCGGCCCGGGTCGACCTGCGCGGCTCAGGCAGTTCCGAGGGCGTGATGGTCGACGAGTACACCGAGGTGGAGCTCGCCGACGGCGTCGACGTGGTGCACTGGCTGGCGGAACAGCCGTGGTGCACCGGAGCTGTGGGCATGTTCGGCATTTCCTGGGGCGGCTTCAACTCATTGCAGATCGCCGCGTTGCGTCCGGAACCGTTGAAGGCGATCGTGACGGTCTGCTCCACCGACGACCGATACGACAACGACGTGCACTACATCGGCGGCGCCGTTCTCGGGATCGACATGCCGGCCTGGGCCGGGACGATGCAGGCGTTCACGGCGCGTCCCCCGGACCCGGCCGTCGTCGGTGAGCAATGGCGTGAGATGTGGCGCGAGCGGTTGGAGGCCGCGCAGCCGTTCCTGAGCACCTGGCTGTCACACCAGGAGCGCGATGCGTACTGGCGCCATGGCAGCGTCTGCGAGGACTACTCGTCTGTGCGAGCGGCCGTGCTGGCCGTCGGCGGATGGGCCGACCCGTACCGGGACACCGTGCTACGCCTGGTAGACAACCTACCGGGGCCGGTCAGAGGCATCCTCGGGCCGTGGGCGCACCGGTATCCGGACATCGAGCTGCCGCCTGGGCCCGCCATCGGCTTCCTGCAGGAGACCCTGCGGTGGTGGGACCACTGGCTCAAGGGCGAGGACACGGGCGTCCTGGATGAGCCGCTGCTACGCGCCTACCTGCAGGACGGCGTGGCACCCGCAACCGCCTATCCGCGTCGGGAAGGCCGGTGGGTCGGCGTCGACGTGAGCCTGCAGGCACCGCCGGGTGAGCCACCGTCGGGCCCATCGCCGGAGTCTCCGATCACGTGGCGGCGTACCGGGCTGGACGAGATGCGCAGCGCCTCCTTCACGGACGCCGACGGACACGTCGTCGTGCGCACTCCGCAGCACACCGGCGTCGACGCCGGCCGGTTCTTCCCGTTCGGTAACCCCAGCGACCTCCCGCCGGACCAGCGAGCCGAGGACGGCCGATCGGTCTGCTTCGACACGCCGCCGCTGACCGAGCCGCTGCCGGTTCTGGGGCAGGCCGCCGTCACGCTGCGCATGGCGTGTGACGTGCCGCGGGCGAACGTCGTGGTCCGGCTCTGCGATGTGGCACCGGACGGATCGTCCACCCTGGTCAGCCGGGGCGTACTCAACCTGATGACGCGGCACGGCCGGGACCGTGCGGTGCCCTGGACTCCAGGAGACATCGAAGACGTGCGGGTCGGCCTGACCGCCGCCGGTTACACCCTTCCGGCCGGCCACCGGCTTCGGCTAGCGGTGAGCACCACCTACTGGCCCTGGGTGTGGCCACACGGCGACACGGCGACGCTGCGCCTCGACCCAGCCGGGAGCGCTTTGACGGTGCCGCTATGGGACGGCGCCGTCGGCCTGGAGACGGCCGGCAGGGAGACGTCCGGAGCCGGGATCGCCTTCGACGAGCCGGAACAGGCGCCGCCGCTGGAGCATCGTGCAGGAGCTGGGGCCGACGGCCCGGAGCGGCAGGTGACACACGTCGTCGATACCGGCGAGTGGATCCTGAGCGTCGACCCGAACTACGGCGGGACGCGGATCTTCCCCGATGGTCTGCACTACACGGAGAAGGCACGGGAGACGTACCGGATCTGTGCGGACGATCCACTGGCAGCCAGGGCTTCGTCCGAGTGGCGTATCGCCCTGTCCCGCGGCGAATGGACCGCGAGCCTGCACACGTCGAGCGAGATGACGGCCACCTACGATGAGTTCGTGGTGGAGACGCTGCTGGAGGCGAGCGACGCCGATGGCGTGGTCGCCAAGCGGACGTGGCGGCATCGCATCCCCCGGACGTCGGGTTGACGGCGTGACCGAGGTCCGCCGTCGCCGGCCCCCCGAGGTCCGCCGCCAGATGATCGTCGAGGCGGCGATCCCACTGCTGCATGAGTTCGGCCTCCGCGGCGTCACGCTTCGGGGCATCGCACGCGCGGCCGGCGTTTCGGTCGGCACGGTCACTTATCACTTCCGCTCCGTGGACGACATCGTCGACGTCGCCGTCGCCCAGGACGTCACCGCCTACTACGAGCGTCTCGAGGAACGCATCCGCGCCGAGACCGACCCGCTCGCGGCGTTGGACGTCCTCGTCGACGGCGTCTTCACCGAGGAGACCCGACGGCATTGGCAGCTGTGGTTCGACTCCCTCGGATCGACTATGGAAGGCCGGGAGGTCCGCACCGGACAGCAGTCGCGCTACGCCCGGTGGAATGAGATGCTGCGCGCCATGGTGACAGGGGGTGTGGAAGCCGGCGCATTCGCCTCCGCCGATCCGGACCGGACCGTGTCGCTACTGGTCGCCTTGGTGGACGGACTCTCGCTGCAGCGGCTCCGGGGAGAACCCACGCTGACGTCGGAGCAGGCGCGTGATCATTTCCGTGCCGCGGCCGGTCAACTTCTCGGCATCACGGCCTGAGAACGTCCTCCTACGCGATATCTACAGCCACCGGTTCCGAGACGACGGAGTCGTCATCGATGCGTACGACACGGAAGCGGTTCTCACCGCTGCGCTGGGTCTGCACGTTGCCGCTGAACCCGCCGTCTGATCCGGTCGTCGTGGTCACCGGAAAGTCTTCCCAGTCCCCGCCGTCGATGCTGCGCTGGACCTGCAGCTCGACACCTTCCTCACCTGACTCGAGGCGGCCCTCGTAGTTGATCTCTTCATTGGACGCCGCGGATGACCTGTCGAGCGTGAAGGTCAGCTCGCCGTCCGCCGGCGGCTCGTCCCCTTCCTCGTCCTGCTCGTCCGGTTCGTCGTCGCCGGGAGCGTCGTCGTCGCCGTCGTCGGTGCCGTCTGGGGTCTCGGTGTCGGCTGGGTCGGTCGAGGCCGCGCTGGGCTCAGCGTCGTCGGACTGGGTGCCGAGATAGGCACCGACAGCAAAGCCGACGATCGCAGCCAGAATCAGGAAGGCGGCCAGCGTTC
>NZ_ML142870.1:4702-10870 GCF_004138495.1 Phytoactinopolyspora endophytica | reverse complement strand
CGACGCACGTTTGGACACTCTGCACATTTAAGCCTGCACCCCGGGGGCCTTGGCAAGCGGGGTCCGCACTACGGATGCCTGACGCCCTATGACGTCGCAGGTGACGAGCGGTCACGGCATCAGGAAGTGTGGTCGCGGGCGTACCCGCCGGCGCTGCGCACCAGTGGCAGCATCCGGGGGCCGACCACGGTGGACAGTGCGATCAGCGTCGAGGTGCGGACGATATCGGCGTCGCCGACGAGGTCGTCGATGACGCGCTGGAGGTCGTCGTTGTCGCGAGCGACGATCCGGCACAGCAGGTCACCTTGCCCAGTGATGGTGTGGACCTCGAGGACCTCAGGGATGCGGTCGAGGTGGGCGGCGACCGACTCGCGTGCCCCTTGGCGGATGTCCAATGAGGCGAACGCGGTCACCCGGTATCCGAGTGCGCTCGGGTCGATGGTCGGTGCGAACGACCGGACCACTCCGGTGGTGATCAGCTTGTCCAACCGGGACTGGACGGTCGCTCGTGCGACTCCGAGCCGACGGGACGCCTCCAGGACACCGATCCTTGGCTCCCGGGTGAACAGCTCAATGATGCGCGTGTCCAAAGTGTCAATCACATTGCATAGCTTAGTCGTCGATCAGATGCTCAGAATGTACAGCTTGCGTACTGGCTAGCGTGATGGTTGCGCAACTCGCGGGCACAACGGCAGAGTCCATCCAAAAGGGCGGCGCTGGGCACCGTGGCCCGGCACTCACGACGCTGGAGGCGACCATGAGCACGACCGACGCGCCGCGTGTCCTCACGCCGGAGGAGCGCGCGGCAGATCTCGACCTGGATGAGCTCAAGCGCCTTGTCGGACTGGTGGAGTACGACGAGAGCAAGGACCCCTTCCCGGTGACCGCGATGGACGCTGTGGTGTTCGTCGTGGGCAACGCCACGCAGGCCGCTCACTTCTACCAGTCGGCGTTCGGCATGGAGCTCGTGGCGTACTCGGGGCCGGAGACCGGCAACCGGGACCACAAGTCGTACGTACTTCGCAGCGGTTCGGCCCGGTTCGTGTTCAAGGGCGGGGTGTCGCTTCAAAGCCCGCTGCTCGACCACCATCGGGAGCACGGGGACGGCGTCGTCGACCTCGCCCTGGAGGTGCCTGACGTCGACGCGTGCGTCGCTCATGCCCGGGAGCAGGGTGCGACGATCCTCGACGAGCCGCGCGATGTGTCTGACGAGCACGGCACGGTCCGGCTCGCTGCGATCGCGACGTATGGCGTGACCAGGCACACGTTGGTGGATCGGTCGCGGTATCGCGGCCCGTACCTTCCGGGGTATGAGAAGCGGAGCTCGTCCTTCGTCAAGCGGGAAGGTGCTCCGAAGCGACTGTTCCAGGCCGTCGACCACTGTGTCGGCAACGTCGAGCTCGGCCAGATGGACTACTGGGTCGACTGGTACCGCAAAGTCATGGGTTTCGCGAACATGGCCGAGTTCGTCGGCGACGACATCGCCACCGAGTACTCGGCGTTGATGTCCAAGGTCGTCGCCAACGGGAACCACCGGGTGAAGTTCCCGCTCAACGAGCCGGCGGTCGCCAGGAAGAAGTCTCAGATCGACGAGTATCTCGAGTTCTACGGCTCGCCGGGATGCCAGCACATCGCACTGGCCACCAATGACATCCTGCGCACCGTCGACGCGATGCGTGCCGAAGGCGTGGACTTCCTGAACACTCCGGACAGCTACTACGACGATCCGGAGTTGCGGGCCCGGATCGGTGAGGTGCGCGTACCCGTCGAGGAGCTCAAGAAGAGGGGAGTGCTCGTCGACCGGGACGAGGACGGCTACTTGCTGCAGATCTTCACCAAGCCGATCGGTGATCGCCCAACGGTCTTCTTCGAGCTGATCGAACGGCACGGCTCGCTCGGCTTCGGTAAGGGCAACTTCAAGGCACTGTTCCAGTCGATCGAACGTGAGCAGGAACGTCGCGGCAACCTGTGATGCGAAGCAGGCTGTGATGTATCGCTCTTGACCGTTATCATCGGGATATGACGATGATTCGCGGTGAGAGCGCGACGGAGCCGGACGCGCTGGCAGGTGCTCGCGTCGAAGGTACGCGGGACACGGACAGCGCGGCGGTCGCGCTGTTCCACAGCTTGTCCGATCCGGCCCGGCTGGCGATCATCCGGCTGCTGTCCGACGGTGAGCGTCGCGTCGTCGATCTCACCGGCGAGCTCGGCCTCGCCCAGTCCACCGTCTCGGGCCACCTGGCCTGCCTCCGTTCCGCCGGGCTGGTCGACGCCCACCCGCACGGCAGGTCCACGTATTACGCACTGACGCGGCCGGAGCTGTGGGAGTTGCTGGCGGCGGCCGAGACGGTGCTGGATGCGGCCGGTTCCGCTGTGACCTTGTGCCCTGAACACCATCGACCTCAGCGACCCGAGCCGCTGGTCCCATGCGGAGTGGCCGTCCGTGGCTGTCTGCTACACGGCGCGCACCACGGGAGACACTGATGGGTTTCGGGCACGGGCACGGCCACGCAGCCGGCACGGCGGCGTACGCGTACCGCAAGCGGATGATGCTCGTGCTCGGCATCGTCGTGTCGATCACGGCGGCCCAGGTGGTCGGGGCGGCCCTGTCCGGTTCCATGGCGCTGCTGGCGGACGCGGCACACAGCCTGACGGACGGCACCGGCGTCGGGCTGGCGCTACTGGCGACGGTAATAGCTGCCCGCCCCGCGAGCACGAAGCGCACCTTCGGCCTGCAGCGCGCGGAGATTCTCGCAGCGATGACGAATGCTGTCGTCGTCGGCGTCGCCGCGGTGCTGGTGCTCATCGGCGGCGTGCGACGGCTTGCCGACCCCGGTGAGGTGGAGAGCGGCATCATGCTCCTCGCCGCCCTGGTCGGCCTCATCGGCAACGCGACATCGCTGCTGATCCTCCGTCGCGGCCAACAGGAGAGCCTCAACGTGCGGGGCGCCTACCTCGAGGTCCTCGGTGACATGCTCGGCTCGATGGCCGTGGTGTTGGCGGCCATCGTGATCATGGTCACCGACTACGTGAGAGCAGACGCCATCGCGTCGATCCTGATCGGTCTGATGATCCTTCCCCGAGCGTGGATGCTGCTGCGCGAGGTGCTGCACGTGCTCCTGGAAGCGACACCGAAGGGAGTGGATCTCGACGACGTGCGCCGCCACATGATGGAAGTGCCAGGCATCGTCGACGTGCACGACCTGCACGCCTGGACGATCACCAGTGGCGTGCCCGTCATCTCCGCGCATGTCGTGGTCGACGAGCTCAAGCTGGACGAGTGCGGCAACGAGTCCATCCTCGACGGGCTGCACGGCTGCCTGGCAGGCCATTTTGACATCGAGCACAGTACCTTCCAGATCGAGCCCCGTGGCCACGTCGACCACGAATACGCCCGTCATGACTGAGCCCGCGGAATAGCTGGAGCGGATGGTCGTGATCGTACCCGCGACCAGACCCGGCCCTCGGTGTGATCATGCCGGCCAGCACGTCGCGCCACCGCTGGCCTGATGTCGATGAGCGGTCCTCGTCCTCAGTGATCGCCGTTGGCGGCACCGCTCGGTGAGTCCGTTGAGCTCGGCGATGGCGTAGAGCTAGGCGACGGCGCAGAGCTAGGCGACGGCGCAGAACTCGACCAGATACCGACGAGCCGGGCGATCACGATGGTCAGGAACAGCGTGCACGCCACGGCCTGGAACGTCGCCAGCGAACGTGCCCAGGGCGTGAGCGGAAGGACCTCGCCGTATCCGACCGTGGACATGGTGATGTAGCTGTAGTAGACCAGCTGCTGCCACGCTGGCGACTCCCCGGGAGTGGCCGGATCTTCGAAGCTTCCAGGCTCCAGGATCTCCATCACACTGAAGATGGCGCCGAAGAGGCCCCCGAAGATCACGTAGACACAGACAGCGGCCAGAATCAGATCCAGGCCCACCGCATGCCCACGGCGGAAGATGAACCTCATCAGCGTGATGTTCAAGGCCATCATGAACAGCGCCACCGTGATCAGCATCCCGAGCGTCGCGGACCGGTTGTCCTGGTCGAACGAGAACCAGGTGGCGAAGATCGCGAAGCTCCCCGCGAGAACGAACACAGGGACGAGCGGCTGTCGCTCGTCGCGGATGGTCAGGATCCCGAAGAGGACCATCCCGGCGTAGAGCAGCATGTACAGTCCTGTCCACAGTTCCCCGCGCAGCGTGACCGGGTAGCCGAACTGGAGCAGGACGACAAAGAACAGCAGCAGCCCGAGATTCCATGTGGATCTGGCTCTAAACGTCGCCCGGGGAGGGATGTGCGGCGCGCGTATCTGCATAGGCCTATGTAATCAGCAGAGCCGTGCCGTCGTGGGGACATGCTGGATCGGGCACGTCATCGCGCTCTCATGCCCGCAGATGTACGGCTCAGGCCGGGCGGATCGTTCCGGTGACCGCTCCGAGGGAGATGGGGAGCCCCTCCGGACCCGGAGCGGTGGCGCGGATGGTCACCGCGTCTCCATCCTCGAGAAACCTCCGCCGCGAGCCGTCCGTCAGGATCACCGGGTCGTCGCCGTTCCAGGTCAGCTCGAGGAACGATCCGCACTCATCCTTCACGGTCCCGCTCACGGTGCCGGACGCGTACAGCTCGCCGGTCCGGACTGCCGCACCGTTGACGGTCAGGTGGGCCAGTTGCTGCGCCGGCGTCCAGTACATGTCCGCGAACGGCGGACGTGATACGACGGTGCCGTTCCACTCGACCTCCAGCCGAATGTCCAGGCCCCACGGCTCGGTGTCAACCAGGTAGCCGGCCGGTTCCGGGTCGCGGGCCGGCGGCTCGACGCGGGCGTGTTCGAGTGCGCTCAGTGGCACGACCCATGGTGAGACGGACGTGGCGAACGACTTGCCGAGGAAGGGCCCGAGCGGCACATACTCGAATGCCTGGATGTCCCGGGCGGACCAGTCGTTGACCAGGACGACGCCGAAGACGTGATCAGCGAATTCGCCGACTTTGACCGGCCTGCCCAGTTCAGACGGTGCTCCGACGACGAACCCCACCTCTGCCTCGATGTCCAGCCGCGTCGACGGGCCGAACGCGACGCCGTCTCCGGCCCGGCGTAGACCGGACGGGCGGACGATCTCAGACCCGGACGGAACCACAGTGGCCGAGCGGCCGTGATAACCGATCGGCAGGTGCCGCCAGGCGGTAGGCAGGGACGGCGAGTCCGGGCGGAAGATCTTGCCGACGTTCTCGGCATGCGCCTGGCACGAGTAGAAATCGACGTAGTCGGCGACGTCGAACGGCATGTGCAGCCGCGTCGCCTCCAGTGGGACCAGATGCGGCTCGACGAGGTCACGTCGCGACTCGGCCGTTACCAGTTCCAGCAGCCATCCCCGCACCGCTTCCCACGCCGGGCGGCCAAGAGCCAGGAACGGATTGAGACTGGGCTGGTTGAAGACGTGGCCTCCTTCGAGACCTTCTACGGCGGCGAGCGGCGCCAAGTCGATCACACAATCGCCGACGGCCGCGCCCACCCGGGGGTCTTCCCCTTCGGTCGAGAACACCCCGTAAGGCAATGTGTGGAGCCCGAAAGGGGCTCCCTCCGGGATCTCCAGCCAGCTCTTCGTCCTGTCCGTCATGGCCAAGACGTTATCCGAACCCGGCCTAAGGCGACGGCGGCGTGGCGGTCTCGACGTAGAACAGGTGACCGTCGGGACTGACACGCAACGTCTGGTCGCGGAGCAGTAGCTCGCGTAGTTCTTCAGCACTCATGTCGTTGATCGTGGCCACGCGCTCCAGGTTCTCACCGAGCTCGTCGATCGCTTCCTGGCCGCCCATCGGCTCGGGCAGAAAGCCCCCGGCGGGTGTGAGTGGCCCTGTGGCCGGTGCCGCGGTGTCGTCGGGATCTCCCGGGTCATCCGGGTCCGCGGTACTGCTGGACGCCGTGGGGCCGGCCGACGGCTCTTGGGTGACGACCGTGTCATCGTCGCTATCCGACAGCCAACCGATCGCCGTCGCCCCAGCAGCCACTGCGACGACCACGGCCACCGAAGCGACGACGGTGATCGATCTCCGGCGGACCGGGCTGGTGGGCATCGGGGTCACTCCACTCGACGTCATGGCGGATCGACATCTATAGGACGGCCGCCGGGCGCGCGGGGTTTCGCTGTGCGATCCGGGGTGCGGAGATGATCGAGC
>NZ_ML142870.1:1828-4684 GCF_004138495.1 Phytoactinopolyspora endophytica | reverse complement strand
ACCCCGGTGCGGTCCAGAGCCTCCGGTCCCCCTAACTGGCCGGACACTCCGTACCTGATGGCCTCAGAGCTCTCGCCCGAGGCCACGTCATGCCCGTGCGCGGTACACGGTCAGCTGCATGCGCTCTGGACGTGCTCGCCGATCCGCGTCATCGCCCCTTCGACGTCGAGCTGCTCCATGTCCTCGAGTGAGTCTGGGTCGGACATGTCGAGGTCGGCGATCGAATCCATGGCGTCCGCCATGGCGTTCCAGTCCTCGGCGTGATCGGCGGGAGCGACGCTGGCGATCTCCCGGTACGCCTCGACGAGTTCGGGCAGGGCGTCTGGGTCGCCGATCGCGGAGCCGCTGTCGAGGATGCTGTTGCCGAACTCCTCGATCTTGCCGCAGTAGTCGCCGGAGTCCATGCTCTCCTCGGCGTCCTCCGTGTCCTCCTCGGCGTCTTCCGCGTCCTGCTCGTCCGCGGCGTCGGCCGGCTCGTCCTCGGTCTGCGAGTCGTCGTTCTCGGACGACGACGCCGTGGTGTCGTCGCTGTCGTCCGAACCGCAGGCGGCGGTCGTGAACAGCAGAGCGGCGCCGAGGAACGCGCCGGCCACGGCGCGCAGCCCGAGTCCGCGTCGCGCCGTGAGGTTCGAAGTGCTAGAAATCATGATCGTTTTCTCCCAAGTGGTGAATAGATTCTGTGGCGTCAGGCGTGGAGGTCCCGCCATGGTCGACGGGACCTCCACATGGTGCTGATGCCCTGGTGCATGCGGTACGTGTGTCCCGGCCCGCTAAGCGCTGATCTTGCGTGTCCTGGTGTACAGGGCCGCGCCTATGGCCAGCATTACCGCACCGGCGATGAGGGGGAGCATGCTCGACGTACCGGTGTCCGGCAGGTCCTCCCCGTCATCGTCGCCTTCATCGGTGCCGCCGTCGGTGCCGTCCTCGCCACCGTCGTCGTCACCGCCGTCTTCGGATCCGTCGGTGCCCTCGTCGCCACCGTCGTCAGTGCCGTTCTCGGTGCCGCCTTCGCCACCGTCGTCCGTGCCGTCCTCGTCACCGCCGTCGTCGGTCCCGTCCTCGTCACCGCCGTCGTCGGTCCCGTCCTCGTCGCCGGGGTCGTCGCCCGGAACGGTGACCGTCACCGACGCGGTCTCGGGAATCACGATGCCGTCGACGGTCTGCTGGGCTGTGATCATGGACTCGCCGGTGGGAAGATCGCCGTCGAACATGGTAACCCATGCGCCTTCGGCGTCGGCCTCAGCGCTGACCGTGTCGCCGTCGACTGTCACCGTGACCTCTGCCTCCGCTTCCGCGGTGCCGGCGACCTCGAGATCGCTCGGCTCCACCTCGGCTCCGTCGTCAGGGGAGGTGATGGTGATCGGTGCGGCGTCCAGCGGCTCGGCGGTCCCGCTCAGCTCGTAGTAGCCGAGCGAGCCGTAGCCCGGGTAGCCGGAGCCCTCGTCTGGCGTGTTCTCCGCCGGATCGCCCTGGCCACGACCTTCGACCGCGAGATAGTAGGCGCCGCGCTCGAGTTCCTCCGCCAGGACTGCGTTGAGGCCCTGAGCCTGAGGGCCGCCGTCCGAGCTGGTCTCCTGCTCGTTCTCGGCGACGACGTCGCCGTCGCCGTCGAGCAGGGTCAACTTGAGATCGAGGTTGGTGGCCGGCTCGATCGGCGCGACTTCGGCCTCGAACGGGCCACCGTCGGTGACGAAGGAGAACACGTCCACGTCCTCGGAGGTCACGATGAGGCCCTCGTTGGCGAACTCCCCCGACGAGCCGTCCAGCGCGGTCGCGTCGTCCACCGTGTCGCCGTGCGGGTCGGAGGCGTACTCGAGCCGGTCGGCGTAGTCCCAGCGGACTTCCAGCTCTTCGTCCAGACACTCGCCGGTCTCCTGGTCGGCCGTCCAGAACCGGTCGCCGGGGTTCGGAACGTCCGGGTCGTCGGCGTCCGAGCAGTAGTAGTAGCCCATGTACTGGCTGCCGTCCTGGTGGAACAGAGCCGCCAGGTGACGGGCGCCGTCGCGGTCGGTGATCGCGGCGAGGTCGTCCTGCTCGGGGTTCGTGGCGTCCGCGTACCCGCCGTGGGACCAGGTGCTCAGCGGCACGTTGTAGGCCGTGCCCATCACCGGGCCCCAGATCGACTCCGGCTTCTGTGGAGTGCTGCCGTAGTACTCATCGGATCCGATGCCGTGGTGCAGCAGTGAAAGGTTGTGCCCCACCTCGTGGCTGCCGGCGTCGCCGATGTACGAGGGATTGTCCTGCAGGATGTCCGCGAAGACCACGGCCGGAGCGCCGAACTCCGCGCCGAACATGTTGATCCACGCGTACCCGGCGGCACTCTGGATCTCATCATTCGGGAACATGCTCGAGTCGGGTGCGATGAGCAGGTGAGCGCCGTACTCGTCGTCGTCCTCGGAGGTCTTGTACAGCGCGTCGGCGCCGGGGTCGGACGTGGTGACGTTCACGTCGAAGCTCGCGTAGTCCTGCGCCACCCGTTCCCAGACGACGCGCTGGAACTCCTCGTCCGCACCGTAGGCCGGGACCTCGATCGTCTCCTCGTCGACGGTGCGGTTCCACTCGGTGCCCTCGATGGTCTCGCCGCCGAAGTCGATGAAGATCGTGCGCGAGGCACCAGGACGTGAACCCTCGGCAGGGTCGCCCGGCACGTCTGCCGCCTCCACGTCTGCTGGGTGCTCCCCGGCGTCGTGCGCGTCCCACTGGTCAATGACCGCGACGAAACCGCCCGGCGACACGATCGCCTTGTCGTCGGCCAGATAGGAGGTCAGAGTCTCGAGCGTCATGTCGGCGCGGGTAGCCACCACTTCGAGCGCGGGCTCGTCCAGCTGCTCCAGTGCCTCGCTGCCGGCGGTTCCG
>NZ_ML142870.1:0-1815 GCF_004138495.1 Phytoactinopolyspora endophytica | reverse complement strand
AGAACTGAGCAGGTCGTCGACACCGAGCCCGCCCGGCTCGGTGTCGACGGCACCGGCGGGCAGCAATGTCCCGCCGAGTGTGAGCGCTCCGGCGCCAGTCGCCGCGACCGTGGCGGCCAGCCACCTGCGGTAAGTCTGTATCACTGTCGTCTATCTCCCGGGTGTCTTCTTGATCGTCTGGGCAGGCCTGTCATGTGGCCATGCCGGGTTCGTGCACGAACGCGAGCCCGCGAACGTGCTGTCAACGGGCGCACGTAGCACGCGCAGCCGTTGAGGCTCGATGCCCGAGGCCGGATCGACCGGGCGAAAATATCCTGGATCCCGCTATATCCGCGCTATACGTCGCGTTGTCCGTACGATCAGGCAGCTCGACGATGGGGTGCTCGCCTGTGGCGAGCACCGGCGCTGTCAACGCGCTCCCCCCTGCCGGTGCCGGTGCGTTCTGGCCAGCGCGTCGTCAGCCCTGGCGGTGGCCGCGGCACGGCGCGCGGCGGACGGGCCGTCGAGGACGACGCGGATGGAGCGGCCAGGGACCGCGGCTTTGAAGAGGTCGGCGAGCGCATCGGCGTCGCTGGGGATCTCGCGTTCGTCGATGCCGAGCTCGCGCAAGAACCGAGCGAGAATCAGGCCGACCTCGTGGCGTCCGAGCTCCCGCCGGGAACGCGTAAGCGACGAATCGTTGAACGCGGAGCCATTGAAGGCGGAGGTCGTGAGCGGCGCGCCTGACGGCGGAGACGGCCACGCCTCGGATGATCGTGACTGTGCGGGCACTCCGGACAGGTCCACCTTCGGCTGCCCCGGTACCGCGAGTACGGGCTCGCCCTTGAGGATGGCTCGTTCAAGATCGCGTAGGTCGGAGCTGGGCTCGATGCCGAGCTCGTCGATCATCGCGGTCCGGGCACGCTGGTAGATGCTGAGTGCGTCCGCCGTCCGTCCCGCCCGGTGCAGGCCCAGCATGAGCTGTGCGTAGTGCCGTTGGCGCAGCGGATATGTCTCGACCAGGGTGGTGAGCTCCGGGATCAGCGCATCGTGGCGTCCCAGCGCAAGGTCTGCATCGATCTTGAGCTCGAGGGCGACGTGGCGCATCTCGCCGAGCCGGAGCGCTTCGGCGTGGATCGCGCTCGAATGGTCGACGTCGGAGTAGGCGGCGTTTCCTCGCCAGAGGCCCAGCGCCCGTTTGAGCAGACGGGCGGCGCTGTCCGGATCGTTCGCCTCCAGCGCCCGGCGGCCGTAATCCGCCAGTTGTTCGAACGTTTCGTCGTCGGACTCCTCGGGTTTGACCGTGAGTTCGTAGCCGGACACCTGATGGACGATGCGGAAGTCGCCCAACCTCCGGCGCAGCCGGTGGACGTAGCTTTGCAGGTTGGTCCGGGCCGAACACGGTGGATCTGCGGCCCACAGCATCTCCAGCAGGCTGTCGGTGGAGACGCGGCTGTTCTTCCTGCAGAGCAGGATGGCAAGCAGCGAGCGCTGCTTGGAGGATGTGAGGGAGATGGCCTGTCCGTCGTCGTCACGGATCTCCAAGGGTCCCAGCACGCCGAACTTCATGATTCACCCCCCGGCTATGAGCCTCTGTCGCGGATTTCTTCGCTGTGCGCAGTTCATGGCAACCTTTGCAGCACATCACGTAGTGGTCACTGGTCGGTCACTGGTGGGTTTCTGCTGGCAGGATGTGCTGGGCATCGTGGAACGGCGGTGTCGCGGGCGATCGGCGGGTCGCCGGAGAAGAAGGGGATGGCGTGCGGTTCGAAGTGCTGGGGACGGTCCGGGTTGTCCGGGGCGACGAAGGCGCTGTGTCGGTTTCGGAGCAGCGTC
>NZ_ML142869.1:122732-125339 GCF_004138495.1 Phytoactinopolyspora endophytica | reverse complement strand
TGCTGGTGAAGTTGTTACTTCCGCGGCCGTTCCAGATGTAGAGGTGGTCGTTCCATGTCGCGTGGATATCTCCCACACCATCAGAATCGAAATCACCACCGTGCCGTGAGGACTCATCGCAACCGTTGCGACTCTCGACGTAGCGCCACTCGAGGCCTGGATCGGGGCCGTATGCCTTGCCATCGAACCTGGCCGTCACCCGTTCAGCGCCGTCGAAGCCCCAGCTGGCCCTGCCGTCTCCATTGGAGTCGTAGCCTTGCTCGTAGTGCAGGTGCGGGACGTCGTTGGAGGTCGGGCCGGTGTGGCCTACGCGCCCGATGGTCTGCCCCTGCGCTACCGTGTCGCCGACGTCAACGGCTCGAGACTGCAGGTGGATGTAGGTCGTGAAATGACGGCCCCCATGGTCGATCTGGATCATGTGGCCGGCGTTGGAGTGGTAGTACGACTGGTTCACCGTGCCCGCGGCGGGCGCGACCAGCAACGAGCCCTCGGTCTGGGACTGCGGTTCGCGCACCATGTCCAACGATGGAGCGTGGCCGGAATCCCACGTGTTCAGCCGCCACTCCTGCTCGCATGGAAAGGGCAGTTGAAAATCAGGAGCCGCCGATGCTGGGGTCGATGTCACGATCAGGTTGCCGGCTACGACGACGGTCATCGCAACCAGCGTGGCGATGCCTCTGGTCAGATTGAGCTTCCTTTGCATAGTGTTCCTCCGCCCTTAACCGCTTGGTGTCTGATTGACAGACCCCAGCGTGCGTGGTCGCGCTCTCGACTTCCGCGCTGATCTCCTTTCACGAGACAACACGACGGCGGATGCGCTCGTTGGCAAACCCGCAGCCTTTCGTATGCGCGGCGTAAGGAGGCGTGGGTTCGTCATCGAGAGCGTTTCATCCGCGTGATCATGACGGTAATTTACGGCGGTACACAATTGCTATATGGGTGCGTCGTCGCGTAGTTTTACCGGCGATAGCTCGTGAACAGCATTAATGCGTGTTTGCGCAACGGCATGATGCTGCTTGTGCGAGACTGAGGCCGAACTCCGCCCCCAGTCATACCCTGCCTAGATCTGGAATGTGCCGAGTCCCCTGTTCCAATGGACCGATACTTATCAAGGCGAGGGTTCTGGCCATTCAAGTTTCAGGAACATGCTGCCTAACTTCGCGTGAATCTCAGATGTCGCGATAAGAAATTCAGCTCATGGAGACAACAGTGGAGCTTGAGGCGGAGGCCGCGGGCTTGGAGTCGACGGGTCTTGCCGGTTTCGATCAGGTGCGCAGCCGTGTCGGCCAGCAACGAGACGGCGATCAGGAAGACCAGTTGCGGCAACTGTGCCGGGGGCGAGACGATCGTGGTGTGAAGCTCAAGCTTGACCTGCATGATGTCTACAACCGTGGTGACGAGATCGACCGGCAGCTGCGCGCGGTGATCGATGAGGCGGTGCAGAAGAAGGCGAAGCTTGTCGAGATCATCCCCGGCAAGGGTTCAGGTCAGCTGAAGAAGCGCGTGCTCCGGTTCCTACAGCAGAAGGAGATCAAGGCGCTCTACCACCGGGTGGAGAAGGACTCGGACAACTTCGGCCGCGTCTTCATCCATTTCCGCTGGAAGTGACCTGTCCGTTGACGCCGGCGATGTCAGAGCATCCACGGCGGTACGCCGCGGTCCGTGCCGTCGGGGAGGCTTGCCCGGGCGCCCGCCGCGCCGACGACGATCGCGGCGAAGCCGTTCGCGGAGCCGGCCGAGACTTGGCGCGGCACGGCGCCGGGCATGACGATCGTGTCGCCTGGCCCGGCGTCGATCGTGCTGCCGTCGAGGTCGACCGTCACGTCTCCGTGCAGGACAGTCCAGATCTGTTGGGTGTCGATGACATGGGCCGGCCCGACCTGTCCCGGCCCTACGTCGACCCGCCATATCGGCTGCTCGCCGCCACCCTGTGTCGGTGACGCCAGGGTGGTCATCACCGCTGAGGGGGTCTCGGTGCGGCGGCTCTCGGCGTGGCGAATGACAGACATGGTGCAACTCCTTATAATGGACAACATGGTTGTCGATATAGTTAACCAGGTTGTCTATCATGTCAAGTGACCGCCCGGGGTTCGAGCTGCCGCTGAGGCTTTTCCTCGGCTTTCGGGTCCTGATCGATGCGCTTCACGACGAGCTGGCGAGGCAGGGACACCCGGATGTCCGTCCGGTGCACGGCTTCGCATTGCAGGCGATCGGTTCGGAAGGGGCGACCGCGGCCGAGCTGGGGCGCCGGCTGGGTGTGTCGAAACAGGCGGCCGGTAAGACCATCGACTCGTTGGAGCGTCTGGGATACCTCGTGCGTGACACGGATCCGAACGACGCCAGACGCAAGGTCTTCCGTCTGAGCGAGCGTGGAGCGGACAGCCTAGCGAAGTCGGCGGCGATCTTCGACCAGCTACGCGCCGAGTGGGAGGAGGCGTTGGGAGCCGACCGGCTGCGGGCGCTCGAAGACGACCTGCGCCGAGTCACTCCGGCGGACCCGCTGCGAGTGGACATCCCCGGATGGTTCGGCCACACCTAAGAGGTTCCGCAGGTAGGTCACGGTCGACGGGCTGGCCGGTCGTCCCAGCGGTGGGTGGTCCAGGCTTC
>NZ_ML142869.1:112946-122710 GCF_004138495.1 Phytoactinopolyspora endophytica | reverse complement strand
GGGGTGCCGAGCGGCGGGTGCTCGAGCACTCGGGGCTTGTACTCGACCAGCTGGATGCGGCCATCGAAGGTGCGGTGCTCGATCATCTCGAGGGCGACATCCGGATAGCCGTCGTAGATGCGTTCTGCGCCCGTGGCCCCGGTGATCACCGGGAACATCCCGACCCGGAAGCGGTCGACGAGTCCGGCTCGTAGCAGGGACCGGCACAGGCTGAGGCTGCCGATCGTGCTGAGGAGCCCCGAGCCACTCGACTTCATGGCGCGGACCGCCTCGACGGCGTCGTCGCGGACGAGCGTGGTGTTGGCCCACGTCGGTGGCTCCTCAAGTGAGGAGGAGAACACCACCTTGGACGCTTGCGTGAGCTCGTCGACGGACGCCTCTTCTTCGGGCCTGAACTCGTCTTGGCCATTCGGGACCTCGCCGGCGGCGAAGCCCGACATGAGGCGGTAGGTGTTCGCTCCCATCAGGTAGGTGGCCTCGGGCTGCTCGCCGAGCCATGCGAGGTACTCCGGGCCCTCGAGGCCCCAGAACCCGGGCCATCCCTCTCCTGATGCGTGGCCGTCGAGGGAGGTGATGAAATCGACGAGAAGCTCCGACATGGCGGTGTCCTTTCCTAGGGTGTCACGAGCTTAGACCGGCCCGGAGCCACAAACTCATCGGCCGCGCTGGGATAACGAGAAACCCATCGCCTGGCCAGTACACCCACGAAACTGCGTTGCGGAGCACTCGACGTGCGCCCAGCATGCCTTCACGCTCGCGACTACGATCCCTACCCGCACGATCTCTAAGCCGGTGATCATCAACCGTTGAGCCGGTCCCCATGCGGCCCACGGTTGATGATCATGGGGAGATCTGGGCCGCGAGGGCGGCCACGTCGCCGACGACGATCACGGCGGGCGGCTGGGCGCCGACCTCGGCGGCGCGGGCGGCGATGTTCTCGAGCGTGCCCGTGGTCAGCCGTTGACGCGGGCCGTAGCCGTCCTCGATGACGGCGGCCGGCGTCGCTGGATCCTTGCCCGCGGCGATCAGGTGCGAAGCGGTGTCGGCGAGCAGCGATACGCCCATCAGGAAGACCAGGGTTCCCTGGCTCTTGGCAAGCGGCTGCCAGTCCAGACCCTCGTGCCCGGAGATGACGGTGAACTGCTTGGAGACACCGCGGTGGGTCACCGGGATGCCGACCGCGGCCGGAACCGACACTGCGCTGGTGACGCCGGGAACCACCTCGACGGGCACGCCGACCTCACGGCAGGCGATCGCCTCCTCGCCGCCGCGGCCGAGGACGAACGGGTCGCCGCCCTTGAGCCGGACCACGCGCTTGCCTGCGCGCGCGTGCTCGATCAGCAGGCGGGTGATCTCGTCCTGGGGGACAGGGTGGTTGCCGGGGGTCTTGCCGACGTCGATGACCAGCACGTCGTCGTCGAGATCGTCGAGGAGCTCATGGGGAGCGAGCCGGTCGACGACGACGACGTCGGCCTCGCCGAGAAGCTGGCGGCCGCGCGTCGTGATGAGGCCTGGATCGCCGGGGCCTCCGCCGACGAGCGCCACGCTTCCGGACGCCGCGCCGCGGTTGTGCCGCAGCGGCAGGCGGCCGGTCTCCAATGCGGTCTGGACAGCGTTGCGGACGGTCCGGGCGCGGCCAGGGTCCCCGCCGCCGCTGACCGCGACCACAAGGTCGCCGATGCGGGCCACCGCGGGTGTCCAGGCGGCTGACGCGGCGGCGTCGTCGGCGCGCACGCACCACACACGCGCACTCTCCGCATCGGCGGCCACGGCATCGTCCACGGCCCGGTCACCAGTGGCGGTGTGGACCAGCCAGGCTTCGCCGAGATCGTCCTGCCGGTACTGGCGTGGCTGCCAGCTCGCACGGCCCTGGTCGACGAGCGCGGCCAGCGGTTCGCAGAGGGCCGGGGCGACGATCGCCAGGTCGGCACCGCATTCCGCCAGTGGCTCAGCTCGACGCGCGGCCACGGGCCCGCCGCCCACCACGACGACGCGTCGCCCGGCGACGTCGAGCGTCAGCGGATATCGTGAGCTGGTCTGAGCCGAGCCGGCCGTTGCCGCGCGATCGGTGCCCATGAGACTCCCTTATGCCGTGTCTGCCCCCGCGGCGCCGTTACCGCGCTACCGCCATTATCCTCTCGAGCCCATCTCACCCGCCGACGCACCATACGCACTATCCACGCTCGAGCCGAGCGGTGGGGAAAAGAGATCCCCCGGCTCAAGCCCAACCGGGCCACAGACCAACTGAACGTTGCATACTCACGCAGGTGGCCGCCGGGAGATCTCTCTTCCCCACCGCTCGGCCCGCGACCGCCAACGTGCAGGACGTTGCGCGCTCAGAAGTTGATGCCGCACTCCGTCTTGGCGCTGCCGGACCACCGGCCGGCGCGGGGATCCTCGCCGGCCTGAACGGGCCTGGTGCACGGTTCGCAGCCGATGGAGAGGTACCCGATCTGCTTCAGCGGGTTGATCAGGATGTCGTGCTTGGCGACGTACGCCTCGACGTCGTCGTCGGTCCAGGCCGCCAGGGGATTGACCTTGACCTTGCGGCGCTTCGGGTCCCACGCGACCACGGGGATGTCGGCACGGCTGGGCGACTCGGCCCGGCGAACACCGGCGGCCCATGCGTCGTACGGCGCCAGCGCACGGTCCAGTGGCCAGACCTTGCGGATGGCGCAGCACAGGTCCGGATCGGTCTGGTAGAGCTTGCCGTACTCGGCCTCGTGCTCGGGGACGCGGAGCGGATGGGTAATCGTCTCGACCTCGATGTTGTACGCGGAGGCGATCGCGTCCCGGGTGCCGATCGTCTCCGCGAAGTGGTAGCCGGTGTCGAGGAAGAGCACCTTGATTCCGGGTATGGCTTGCGACGCCACGTGTGACAGCACTCCGTCCGCCATCGAGGACGTCACGGTGAACTTGTCGCCGAAGGTCTCGTGGGCCCAGCGGATGATGGTCCCGGCGGGTGCTCCCTCGAGCTGGCGTGCCGCGTCGAGGGCGAGCTCTTCGAGAGGTTCGGCAGCGGTGACGGTCATCAAGCACCCCTTCGTGTGGACAGGCCGAGCAGCTTCACTGAGAAGACGCGTAGACAAGAGCGGCATTCCCACCCGCCGTGTTCCTCGACGGGAAAGAGATCTTCCTCACTGCAGAACGGGCAGTGCAGGATAGCCGCTCGTGTCTCGGTCACTGCAGGTCAGCCTCCTCGGCTCGGGCGGCCCATTGGGCGAACCGCTCACCAGTGGTGCGTTGTTCCACGAAGCGCCGGACCAGCCGCTCGACGTAGTCGGGCAGCTCGTCGGCGGTGACCTTGTGGCCGCGAAGCTTGCGGCCGAACCCGGAGTCCAGTCCCAGACCGCCGCCGAGGTGGACCTGGAACCCTTCCTCACCCTTGACGATCTGCCCCTTCAAGCCGATGTCGGCCACCTGGATCCGGGCGCATGAGTTGGGGCAGCCGTTGACGTTCAGCGAGATCGGGACGTCGAGCTGACCGTCCAGGTCGCTGAGCCGCTTCTCCAGCTCGGTGACGGTGTCGGTCGCCAGGCCTTTGGTCTCCACGATGGCGAGCTTGCAGTACTCCAGGCCGGTGCAGGCCATGGTGTTGCGCCTGAACACGCTGGGCCGGGCCTGCAGGCCGATCGCGTCGAGCTCGGTGATGAGCGGCTCGACGGCGTCGGAGTCGACGTCGAGGATGACGAGCTTCTGGTGCGGGGTGGCGCGGATGCGGCCGGAGCCGTGCGACTCCGCGGTGTCCGCGAGCTTCGCCAAGGTGGTGCCGGAGACGCGGCCGACCATCGGAGCGACGCCCACGTAGTACCGGCCGTCCTTCTGCGGGTGCATACCGACGTGGTCGTAGGGGTGCTCCGGCACCGCGGAGGAGGGCCCGTCGATGAGCTTGCGGCCGAGGTAGTCGTCGGACTCGAGGACCTCGCGGAACTTCTCTGCGCCCCAGTCGTCGACGAGGAACTTCAACCGGGCCCGGTGGCGCAGCCGGCGGTATCCGTAGTCGCGGAAGATGCCGGTGACGCCGGCCCAGACCTCGGGGGCTTCCTCCAGCGGAATCCATGCACCCAGCCGGACCGCCAGCTTCGGGTTGGTGGAGAGCCCGCCGCCGACCCAGAGATCGAGTCCAGGCCCGTGCTCGGGGTGGTCGACCCCGATGAACGAGATGTCGTTCGTCTCATGCACGACATCGGGCAGGCCACTGATCGCGGACTTGAACTTCCGCGGAAGGTTGGAGAACTCGGGTGAGCCGATATAGCGGCGATGGATCTCGTCGATGGCCCACTGCGGGTCGAGCACCTCGTCGGCGGCGATTCCGGCGACGGGGGAGCCCAGGATGACGCGTGGTGTGTCGCCGCAGGCTTCCATGGTGGACAGGCCGACGGCTTCCAGCTTCTCCCAGATGGCCGGGATGTCCTCGATGCGGATCCAGTGCAGCTGGATGTTCTGCCGGTCTGTCACGTCGGCGGTATCGCGCGCGTACGTGGTGGAGATGTCGGCGATGACGCGGAGCTGCTCGGTGGTCAGCGCCCCTCCGTCGATGCGGACGCGGAGCATGAAGTACTCGTCGTCGAGCTCGTGTGGCTCGAGGACGGCCGTACGCCCGCCCGGGATGCCAGGCTTGCGCTGCGTGTAGAGGCCGTACCAGCGGAAGCGACCGCGAAGATCCTGCGGGTCGATGCTGGCGAAGCCGCGCTTGCTGTAGATGTTCTCGATGCGCGCCCGGACGTTGAGACCGTCGTCGTCCCTCTTGGTCCGCTCGTTGGGGTTGAGCGGTTCGAGATGGCCGAACGCCCACTGCCCCTCACCACGGGGGCGGCGCGGGATGGTTACCTGGCTCGATGGCATAAGGAAATCTCGTCCTCGCGAGTCGGGGACGCACGTTCGCGCGGGTCAGATCGACGGTGACCTATAAGCCGACACGTCCGAGCGCCCGGAATCGATCAACGGGCGGCGGTCAGCTGGTCAGACACATCATGCTGGAGACGCGCCGGTAGTCCACGTGGCGGCGGACCACGAGGTAGAGGATCGACGCGTTCAACATGTCCGCCATACTCGCACGACCGCGATCGGATCTCGACCCGTTGTCCGCAATCTGGACGACCGTCTCAAATGTTGACGGCACTTATGCATCTTCTGAGGCCAGCTTATGCCCCCAGCTGGCGGACATCATGACGTAGCCGGTAAGACATCCGGCATAAGGAACATTCGGCAAGATCGACTATCATCCACCGGGTGCGCACACTTCCTCTCCTGCTCGTCGTCCCCATGCTCGCCGTCACGGCATGTTCGGAGATCTCGGACACGATCTCCGACGGCATCACCGACCGCGCGAACTCCGTAGCGTCCAATGCCCTGGAACAGGGCATCCGGGAGCAGCTCGCCGATGCGGGCATCGAGCTCGACGGTGACCCGGACTGCTCGACGGACCTGTCTCAGGACGGCACCACGCTCGCCGGCACGGCGGACTGCGCCGCCATGACGGTCGACGGCCAGGATGCGACGGCGACGTTCGACGGGACGCTGTCCAGCTCCGGCTGCTCCGGGACGGTGACCATCGCGGTAGAAGGCCGCACGGTGGTGGATTCGCAAGAGGTTCCGGACTGTTCCGTCAGCCTCTGATCTCAACGGGCGCCGCGCTCGCCAGGCGCCTACCGTCACGGGCCCCTGGTATGGCCGCGCTCCTGCCCGTACGTTGGGTGGATGGCTGATGATCACGATGGCATGTCCGCCGCGGATTTCGGGACAGCGTTCAAGGGCTTTCTGGAGCAGGCCGTCCAGACCGCGGACGAGCCCGAACCGGTGTTCTCGCAGCTTCTGCGCAGCCACTTCGAATCGGAGCCTGCGACGCTGCCCATCGTCGGACAGGCCTTCGAGGCCTCCGACCACCCCAATGTGCAGGTCGCGCTTGACGTGATCACCGGCCGGGAAGGTTGCGAGGTCGACCTGCTGGGCATCGGCTCCAGCATGACCCGGATGCTCGGGATCGGGTTCGGCGAGCTCGTCACGCCCACGAACGCAGGAGCTTTCGGCTCCGGAGGGCCGAAGGTCGGGCCGGTTGAATACACCACCGTCACACTCGACCAGGATCAGACCATCAGCTGCGTGCAGACCGGCCTGTTCTTGCTGCGTGAGGGCGGGCGCCGGGTGGCGATGCTGGTCCGCGGGCCCGGCTTCCAAGGCGTCCGGCCACAGGTCGTGGTCGAGGTCATGGCCGGCACGCGGGAGGTGGGCGAGGCCGTCCTGGCCGAGCTGCGCACGCTCGTGCGCGAGCACAGCGTGTACCGGGGCCGGATCGTGGCACTATCGGCCGGAAGAAACCCGGGGGAGGCAGTGTCGGTTCAGTTCCAGCGGCTCCCGGACGTCTCGCGCGACGACGTGATCCTGCCGGACGAGACACTGGCGCGCGTCGAACGGCACACTATCGGAGTCGCGCGGCAGCGAGCACGGCTCAGGGCGGCTGGCCAGCACCTCAAGCGCGGGCTGTTGCTACACGGCCCGCCGGGGACCGGCAAGACGTTGTCGGCGATGTACCTGATCACTCAGATGCGCGATCGGACCACGTTGCTGCTGACCGGGCGGACACAAGGATTGATCCCGCAGGCGTGTGCGATGGCCCGGATGCTGCAGCCGGCGCTGGTGGTCCTGGAAGATGTCGACCTGGTCGCCGAGGAGCGCACCCATGAGGGCGCCTGCGGACCGGTGTTGTTCGAGCTGCTGAACGAGATGGACGGACTGGCCGACGACGCCGACGTGATCTTCCTGCTGACCACGAACCGGGCCGATCTGCTCGAGCCCGCTCTCGCGGCTCGGCCGGGCCGGATCGACCTTGCGGTGCATGTGCCATTACCGGACGAATCCTGTCGCCGGCGGCTGTTCGATCTGTACGGGCATGGCCTGCAACTCGAGCTGGGGGACCGGAAGACGGCCATCGCTCGCACGGAGGGCGTGAGCGCGTCGTTCATCAAGGAGCTGCTCCGCAAGGCGGCGCTGCTGGCGGCCGACGACGATGGCGGCGACCCGCTGACCGTCACCGACGCTCACGTCGCCGATGCCCTTCGCGAGCTCGTCGTGGACGGTGGCGCCCTGACCCGGAACCTGCTCGGTGCGAGCGAGGCGACCGGGGGCGGTGACCAGGCGCGCGGCTAGCGGTTACTCGGAGGCGTGTCCGGTCGCCGGCTCCGATGGCCGGTCGGCGTCATAGTGCTGGCAGTCGCACCATGAGCGACCCTTCGTCCGGGCGGGGCAGTCCTCGTGGTGTCCGTCGCGGCACGCCGTACAGATCATCGTCGAGTCACCTTCAGCGGCTCGGCGTCGCGCGGTCGATGACGGTGCGGGTGTCGGCGGCGGGTGGCAGCAGGCCGTAGACGCCATGCGTCCCGTCCAGCCGCGTGGCGCAGAACGCATCGGTGACAGCGGACGGCGCGTGCCGCACCAGCAGAGAGGCCTGCAGCAGCGCGGCCATCCGTGCCGCCAGCACCCGTGCCAGACGCATCGCCGTGTCGGTATCGGTTGCCGCGCTGCGCAGCAGGGTCTCCGTGTCGGCGACGGCGGAGCGCAGGAGGTTGGCGTTGGTGGCGCCGGCGTCGTCGGCGACGTCCACTTCGGCCCGCCAGGCGTCCAGCGCCTCTGGCTCACGGCTGAGGACGCGTAACAGGTCGAGTGCCTGGATGTTGCCCGCACCTTCCCAGATGGAGTTCAGCGGGGCTTCCCGATACAGCCGGGGCATTCCGCTCTCCTCGACGTAGCCGTTCCCACCGAGGCACTCCAGAGCCTCCGTGACGACATGGGGAGTGCGCTTGCAGATCCAGAACTTCGCCAACGGCAGCCCGATGCGCCGAAGCGCCTGCTCGTGCGGGTCGTCAGCGCGGTCCACACATGCCGCCAGGCGGATGCCGAGCGTCGTCGCGGCCTCGGACTCGACGGCCAAGTCGGCGAGCACGGCCTGCATCAGCGGGGCGTCATCGAGTTTGGTTCCGAATGCCGTGCGGTGCGCCGCATGCCAGCCCGCCTCCGCGACGGCACGGCGCATCAGAGCGGCAGAGCCGAGCGTGCAGTCTAAGCGGGTGGCCGCGACCATCTCGATGATGGTGGCGACCCCGCGGCCCTCGTCACCGAGCAGCCGGCCCCAGGTCCCTGAGAGCTCGATCTCGGCGGAGGCGTTGGCGCGGTTGCCGAGCTTGTCCTTCAGCCGCTGCAGCATGATGGCGTTGAGAGTGCCGTCGTCGAGGACCCGGGGAACGACGAAGCAGCTCAGGCCACCGGGAGCGTGCGCCAGCATGAGGAAGACGTCGTTCATCGGCGCCGAGCAGAACCATTTGTGGCCCGTCAACCGGTACCAGCCACCGCCCGACCGGGTGGCGGTCGTCGTATTGGCGCGGACGTCCGAGCCGCCCTGCTTCTCGGTCATCGCCATCCCTGCCAGCGCGCCGGCCTTCTCCCGCGCTGGTCGGAGGCCGAAGTCGTATGCGGCCGAGGTGAGGCGTGGCTCCCAGACCGCGGCGATCTCCGGGTCTGTGCGCAGCGCTGGCACCGCCGCGTAGGTCATGGAGATCGGGCACATGTGGGCCGCCTCGACCTGGCTCCAGACGAGGAACCCCGCGGCACGGCCGACATGGGTGCCCCCGCCCGCTGATGTCCCTGTTGAATCGGCGCCACCCGCGCCAGTCGCGCCGTTCCCGCCGTCGGCGCCGGCATGCGCGGGGACCGCGTGGAGGCTATGCCGCACCGCCTGCTCCATGAGCCGGTGCCAGGACGGATGGAACTGGACCTCGTCGACGCGATGTCCGTAGCGGTCGTGGGTGCGTAGGACGGGAGAGTGCGCATCTGCCTCCCGTGCCCATTGCTGCGCCTCGGGCGATCCGGCCAGTATGCCGAGCTCATGGCACCTGTCCAGCTCTGTCGTACCGTGGTGGCGCCGCACAGCTTCGACCAGGGCGGCGTCCGCGCCGAACACGTCGTAGCCGGTCAGCGGCGGTGGCTGGTTCGTCACCTCGTGGGTGGAGCTCACACCACCACCGTAGACGCAGCCGAACCCATCTGAAAGCCGCGACGCCGCAATCGAGCCCCGTCGAGCGTGGTCGGCGATCGGCGAGTCCCCGTGGTACCGGAGCGAGCGTCGAACGTCCTCAGGTGGGTACACGCAGGGGAGTCATTCACTCAACGGAGTGAATCTGGAGGAGAGATGTTGCGTATCGCTCTGCTGCTCTTGCTGCTGGCACTGCTCATCGGCGGATTCGGTCTCGCCATCGAGGCCGTGCGATGGATGTTGATCATCGCTGTCGTCGTTCTGCTTGCGAGTGCCGTGGCCGGCTGGATGGGACAACGCGGTAACACCAAGGACACGTCCGAAGGGCCTGGCCCGCCGCCATAGGCCGGAACCCGGATGCACGCTGCCGTGCTCGGGTCTCCCGCCGGATCCCGTGTGCCGAACGGCCACGGAGACACATCCACGAGGAGGTAATGATGACCTACACCCGGCAGATGATCGATGCCTACCCAGCCGACATCAACCTCGATCGCGGCCAGCTCGCGGAGGTGATCGATGCCCTGGGCGCGTGTGCTCAGGCGTGCTCGGCGTGCGCGGACGCGTGCCTGTCCGAAGAAGCGGACGCGCTGCCCCGGCTGACCCGGTGCATCCGGGATAACCTGGACTGCGCCGATATCTGTGCGGCCACCGTCGCGGTACTCACGCGTCAGACCGGTTACGACGCGCGGGTCACCCGCGCCCAGGTCCAGGCCGCCGCCCAGGCCACCAAGACGTGTGG
>NZ_ML142869.1:110859-112899 GCF_004138495.1 Phytoactinopolyspora endophytica | reverse complement strand
CCTGCGGCGAGCACCGGGACGCACACTCGCACTGCCGGATATGTGAGCAGGCGTGCCGGGAGACTGAGGAGATCCTTAACAGGCTGCTCCCGCAGGTGCAGCCTTCTGGCGACGCTCCCTCACAGCCCAGTCAGGCCGCACCCCAGACCTGAGGTTCGCCCGACAGCCGGCCGGGCCATTCCGTCGGGGATGGCCCGGCCGGCCTCTGCAACAGCGCCTTTTGGCATCTGCCACATCGCGACCTCGACTATTTGCGCACATGTCGGTCGTGAGCGCCGTACCTTCTCCCTACACTCCTCGACAACGTGCTTCCGCTGAGTCGAGCGTTCGGCCTCGACCTGTCCCTGTACTCGGCGTGTGTCCGTCAGCGCCTTATCGAGCGAGGAACACATGATCAATGTCAGCGCACCGATCGTCACGACCTTCGTCGTCTACCTCATCGCGATGGTGGCGATCGGCATCTGGGTTTATCGGCGGACCCACAGCTTCACCGACTTCGCGCTCGGTGGCCGTAAGCTCAACGCTCCGACCGCTGCCTTGTCCGCACAGGCCAGCGACATGTCCGGGTGGCTGCTGCTCGGGCTGCCGGGCGCGGTGTACGCCGCCGGGATCGGAGCGACCTGGATCGCCGTCGGCCTTGCCGTCGGCACGTACCTCAACTGGAAGTTCGTGGCGCCACGGCTGCGGACCTACACGGAACGTGCCAAGGACGCGGTCAGTCTCTCGGCGTACCTGGAGGAGCGGTTCGAAGACCGCACCCGGATGCTGCGGATCGTGTCCGCCGCGGTGATCGTCGTCTTCTTCACCGTCTACGTGGCCAGCGGACTCGTCGCCGGCGGCGTGCTGTTCGAAGAGATGTTCGGTATGAACTTCGAGCTGGCCGTGACCATATCGGCCGCGGTGATCGTCGTCTACACCTTCCTCGGCGGCTTCCTCGCGGTGAGCCTGACCGACGCGATCCAAGGGACGCTGATGTTCCTGGCCCTGCTGGCGATCCCCCTTGTCGGGATCGGGCTGCTCGGCGGCTTCGGAGCACTGAACGACGCGCTCAACGATCAGAAGCCGGATCTGCTCGACATGGGAGCCGAGGCGAGCTTCGCCGACGGCACCTGGGCGGACGGCGGCTCGCTGAGCGTGATCGCGGTCGTGTCTCTGCTGGCGTGGGGTTTGGGATACTTTGGGCAGCCGCACATCCTCGCCCGGTTCATGGGCATCCGAAGCGTCGGCGACATAACGGTCGCCCGGCGGATCGGGACAAGCTGGGCGCTCGTGACGCTGGCCGGCGCGTCGCTGGTCGGCCTGGTCGGCATCGCACAGCTCGACGAGCCCTTGGAGAACCAGGAGACGGTCTTCATCGCCCTGACCGAGCAGATGCTCGACCCGTGGCTGGCCGGCATCATCCTGGCCGCCGTGCTCGCGGCGATCATGTCGACAGCTGACAGCCAGCTGGTGGTGTCCTCGACGGCGCTCACCGAAGACTTCTACCGCGCGTTCCTCAACCGCCAGGCGTCGAACATGACCCTTGTTTGGGTGGGCCGGCTGACCGTCACCGGCGTGGCGGTCGTCGCCTATGTGATCGCGCTCGGCGGCGGGGCTGTGCTGGAGATCGTCTCCTACGCCTGGGCCGGGTTCGGTGCCGCGTTCGGGCCGGTGATCATCCTGTCACTCTTCTGGCCCCGGATGACCGGCGCCGGGGCGATGGCGGGCATCGTGGGCGGCGCCCTCACTGTCGTGCTGTGGGAGCACGTGGACCCGTACATGGGGCCGTTCGAAGGCATCTACGAGATCATCCCCGGTGTCCTGTTGGCGACCGTGGCGGCGCTCGTCTTCGGCCGGTTCGTCGGCCGCCCGCCGGAGCGCAGCTGGGTCGGCGCGATGCAGGAGCCGCCGGAGGCGGAGCCGGTGCTGACCAGCCCATGATCATCGAGGATCCGCGGTGTGATCACACGCCAGATCCTCGATGATCATGGGTCACGACGGCCGAGCCGGACAGCAGCGGGGCCAGGGTCAGCCCCAGGTGGAGCAGCAGGCGGTGGTCCC
>NZ_ML142869.1:104306-110675 GCF_004138495.1 Phytoactinopolyspora endophytica | reverse complement strand
GTGCCGGAACGGCCTGCGCGACGCGGGTCGCCAGCCGTGCCTCCTGCCAGGAGCCTCGAGCGTGTGCGAGGTCGGTACGGGGCGCGCCGATCCCGGCGATGAGCTCGACCGGGTCGGCTTCGTCGAACCAGTCTGCCGGAGAGTCCAGCAGCCGATCGGCGATCTGTCGTGCGGGCATGAGGTCGGCCGCCGACAAGGGGTATGCCGTCGACGAGGGGTATGCCGTCGACGAGGGGTCTGTCGTCAGCGAGGATTCTGCCGCCGCGGAGGAACGCGGCGGCGGCGCCGGCAGCAGCAGCGTCGCGTGGTCGTCCTCGACCGAGACCAGGACCGAGCGCGGCAGCTGGGACAGGTTCAGCGGGAGCGGCCGGCCGGCCTCGGGCGAGGTCACGGCTGTGCGGATGTCGACGGCGGCGACCGGCGTGCCGCGGGTGATGATCCCGTCGTCGTCGATCTCGCTCGCCGCGCGCTCGGCGATCTCCGGGTCCGCGGACAGCACGTCCCACAGCTTGTAGCCGAGGTCGTCCCGGACCCGTGCCTGCTGGGCCATCAAGGCACCGGCACGAGCCGCCAGCTCGAACGCGGCCCTCACCCCGGCGTCGTCGATCTCCTCGTCCGGATCGAGCATCCACAGGTAACCGTAGGTGATGCCACGCCAGCGCACCGGCAGGCACAGCCGGCCAAGCACCCCGCGCTCCGGCGACGACGGGATGCGCACCGGCTGGTCGGCGGTGGTGATACCGAACTGCTCGAACCAGCTGCGCACCCCGGCTGACGATTGCCGCCCCAGGATGGTGTTCTGGCGGACCTCGTCGATACCGGCGTGGTGCGAGCCGAAGGCGACCAGGTTGAAGTGGCGATCCTCGAGGGTGGCCGGTTTACGCAGAACCCGGGACACCTCATCGACGATGTCCTGAAGCTCGGGTCGCATAGCCGTCCTCCAGTGAGCCATCGTGTCGGGATTCTTGCAGGCCAGAGCCGTAAAGTCCAGGCCGATTGAGCATTTGTACAAACCAGCGTCATTACTGTGTGGCACCTGTCCGCTGTGCGCATGCCGGATGGATGCGTAGTTTCGCCGTCAACCGCCCGTGCGTAGCCCGGGCGCCGCGTCGTGCGCGCGTGAGGGATTCACGACGCGTCACCCTATCGGGGAGGTCATGTGCTCGGTCCCACGCTGCTGGCGGCGTCGCGTAGCCCTCGGGTGAAGCACCTGGTCACCAGCACGCCGGTGTCGCGTCGGCTGGTGGATCGCTTCGTCGCGGGTGAGAGCGAGAACGACGTGGCCGGCGCCGCGGAGCGGCTGATCATGTCGGGCCTCGCGGTCACCGTCGACCGCCTCGGCGAGGACACCATCGACGTCGCCCGCGCCCAGGACACCCGCGACGCATACGTGGGTCTTCTTGAACGGCTCGGCCGAGAAGGCATCGCCGCCTGGGCCGAGGTCTCGCTGAAGCTGTCCGCCGTAGGCCAGGCGTTACCCGGAGACGGACGCCGCATCGCGCTGGAGAACGCACGTGCCATCTGCGCGGCGGCGCAACGTGCCGGCACGACCGTCACGGTCGACATGGAGGACCACACGACGGTCGACTCCACCCTTGAGACCGTCCGCGAGCTGCGTGCCGACTTCCCGTGGGTGGGTGCGGTGCTGCAGTCGTGCCTGCGACGGACCGAACAGGACTGCCGCGACCTCGCGTACGACGGTTCGCGGGTGCGGTTGGTCAAGGGTGCCTACGCCGAGCCCGCCGGTGTCGCCTACCCGTCGAAGCATGACGTCGACTGTTCCTACGTCCGCTGCCTGCGGATCCTGATGGCCGGCTCGGCGCACCCGATGGTCGCCACGCACGACGCGCGGATGCTTCAGGTGGCCAGTGCATTGGCCGCCAGGAACGACAGAGCACCGGGCAGCTATGAGTACCAGATGCTGTACGGCATCCGTCCGCGTGAGCAGCGCCGTCTGGCCGGGACCGGCAGCCAGGTCCGCGTCTACCTGCCCTACGGCGCCGACTGGTACGGCTACCTGATGCGCCGGATGGCCGAGCGCCCGGCCAACCTGACGTTCTTCCTCCGATCCGTGCTGACCCGCTAGCACCACCCTGCCCCTCAACCCGCCGACGAAAGGAAAGCGCCGTGGACGCTGTCACCCATCCGCCCCTGCCCGTGAACGAGCCGGTGAAGGCCTACGCGCCGGGGAGCGCCGAGCGTGGCCGGCTGGAGGCGAAGCTCAAGGAGCTCGCATCCGATCAGATCGAGCTGCCGGCGTCGATCGCGGGTGAGTGGCGGACCGGCGGCGGCGCCGAGCAGACAGTGGTGCAGCCGCACGACCACGGGCACGTGCTCGGGACGTTCCGCTCGTCGACGCGGGACGACGCGCGAGCGGCGGTCACTGCGGCCGCCGATGCGGCACCGGCCTGGCGGGCGATGAGCTTCGACGACCGTGCCGCCGTCATCCTCAAGGCCGCAGAATTGCTGTCCGGGCCGTGGCGGGACACCGTCAACGCGGCGACCATGCTGGGGCAGAGCAAGACCTTCGTGCAGGCGGAGATCGACTCGGCATGCGAGCTGATCGACTTCTGGCGGTTCAACGTGCATTTCGCGCGGCAGATCCTCGCCGAGCAGCCGGCGGCGAACGCACCCGGGGTGTGGAACCGGCTCGACCACCGCCCGCTGGAGGGCTTCGTCTACGCGGTCACGCCGTTCAACTTCACCGCCATCGCCGGGAACCTGCCGACCGCACCGGCTCTGATGGGCAACACCGTGCTCTGGAAGCCGGCCCCGAGCCAGCAGTTCGCCGCGTACTGGACGATGCGGCTGCTGGAGGAGGCCGGAATGCCGCCGGGCGTGATCAACATGCTGCCGGGCGACGGCGTCGCGGTCTCCGACGTGGCGCTTGCCGACCCGTCGCTGGCCGGCATCCACTTCACCGGCTCCACGGCGACGTTCCAGCACCTGTGGCGCTCGGTGGGGGAGAACCTGACGTCCTACCGTTCCTACCCGCGGGTGGTCGGTGAGACGGGTGGCAAGGACTTCATCCTCGCGCACCCGTCGGCGGATCCGGCGGTGCTGCGGGCGGCGATGATCCGCGGGGCGTTCGAGTTCCAGGGTCAGAAGTGCTCGGCGGCGTCCCGCGCCTACGTACCGCGCAGCGTGTGGCGGCGGATACGGGACGACCTCGTCGCCACCGTGCAGGAGCTGCCGATGGGCGACGTCCGGGACTTCGGCAACTTCATGGGAGCCGTCATCGACTCTCGTTCGTTCGCCCGGTTGAAGGCCGCGATCGACCGCGCGCACGCGCAGCCGTCGACGAACGTGATCGCCGGCGGAACCTACGACGACTCGGCGGGCTACTTCGTCCGGCCGACCATCGTGGAATGCGACGACCCGCGCGACGAGGTCTTCAGCACCGAGTACTTCGGCCCGTTCCTGGCCGTCCACGTGTACGAAGACGCCGACTACGAGCGCGTCGTCGAGCAGATGGAGGACGTGGCGCCGTACGGCCTGACCGGCGCCGTCATCGCCCAGGACCGCGCCGCGATCGCGCACGCCAGCCAGGCGTTGCGCTTCGCCGCCGGGAACTTCTACATCAACGACAAGCCGACCGGCGCCGTCGTCGGCCAGCAGCCCTTCGGTGGTGCACGGGCGTCGGGGACCAACGACAAGGCCGGTGCGCCGCAGAACCTGCAGCGGTGGACGTCCACCCGGGCCATCAAGGAGACCTTCGTCCCGCCGACGACGCACACCTGATCAGGAGGGAGATGACCTGAGGCCGGCGTGCACCGGTCTCAGGTCATCCGGGACACAACGCTGATGTAGTGGCGAGCCTCGGACGTGTGCAGCTGGACGGCGACGGTGACCGCGAGTCCGGCCTGGACGACGGCGAGGCCGCCGAAGGCGAGCGGTGCACGGACGTCGCCGAGGAAGATCATCGGAGCCAAGCTGAGCACGTAGATGGTGCTCAGCGCCACGGGAACGTCGCCTGCCCACCGGTAACCCCTGCTGCCTGCCCAGCTCAGCCAGAGCCACGCGGCGGCCATGACGACCGCGGCGACCACGAGCATGCGGAACCCGTTCGTGAGCAGCCGTCCGGATCCACCGTCCACCAGGTCGCCGCCGAACGCCGTGTAGAAGGCGCGCACGACGTCGTCGGTTCCGTCGCGGCCGACGACAAGCAGGACCAAGCGGACGATCTCGAGGCCGGCGGCGGCGAGCATCAGCCAGACCGAGAGGTTGATGGACCTCGGCGTGTCGGGAATGAACTCGTCGTCGGGTGATTGGGTGGACGGCGCGGACTCGGCGGGCCACCGGCTGCGGGCGGCGATCAGCACGGCGACGAGGATCGGTGCGAGCACGATGAGCCGCGTCTGCCACAAAGCGCCGAGGAAGAAGATCCCCAGCCCGATGAGCAGGCTCAGTACGCACGCCGCGGCGACGATATGCCCCGCCCAGGAGAATCGCCTGCTATGCACCAGGACCACGGGCCACCAGAGCAGGACGAGTGCGATGGAGACCAGGATCTCGAAGCCGTGATCGCGGCCGAGCAGAGCCACGGTCAGGACGATCGCGAGGATGAACACGGCAATGCCCTGAAGCGCATCGATGACGAGCTCGAACTCCGAGGACCGATCGTGACCCATGCCCGCACGCGACCGGCCGCGCGGGTGCCGCGTGGAGCCGTGGCCTTGGTGATCGGGCTGCGCATCCGGACCGTCGACGTCGTCCGCCCAGGACCGGTCGTCGCGTTCGCCCATCATGTGGGGCGTCGTCGTGTGCACATGTGCGCATCAAACCACATAGTGGTGCGCGGCCGATATCACATCCAGCCGCTGGTCCGCGTGGATGTGCGTGCCGTGAGCCGCTGCTCAGGCGTGGCGAGGTAGCGTCCGGAGTGTGTCTGAACCAATGATTCATATCGCCGCCGAGGTGCGCGCGGCGCTGGCCGACGGCCGTCCGGTGGTCGCCTTGGAGAGCACGATCATCTCGCACGGCCTTCCGCGGCCGGACAACCTGCGGGTAGCGCGCGAGATCGAAGCGGCGGTCCGCGCGCATGGGGCCGTCCCGGCGACGATGGGCATGGTGGCCGGGGAACTGACCGTCGGGCTGGACGACGAGTCGCTGACCAGGCTGGCGACGAGTGACGACGTGATCAAGCTGTCCGCCCGGGACCTGCCGATCGCGGCGGCTCGCGGCGCCGACGGCGCGACGACGGTCGCCAGCACCAGTGCTGTCGCGGCGTCGGCGGGCATCGGGGTCTTCGCCACCGGCGGGCTGGGCGGGGTACATCGGCAGGCGGGGGAGACCTTCGACGAATCGGCCGACCTGACGACGCTGGCCCGCACGCCGATCGTGGTCGTCTGCGCGGGTGTGAAGTCGATCCTGGACGTCGGCGCGACATTGGAGCGGTTGGAGACTCTGGGCGTCGGTGTCGCCGGCTACCAGACGACACGCTTCCCGGGGTTCTTCATCACCGACAGTGGGTTTGAGCTGGACTGGCAGCTGGACTCAGCGGACCAGATCGCGCGGGCGTGGCATGCGCAGCGATCGTACGGGGTGAATCCGGGTGCGCTGGTGGTGGCCAACCCGCTGCCGGAGTCGCAACAGCTCGACCCGGAACTGCATGATCGGGTCCTCGCCGAGGCCTTGGCGGTCGTCGAACGCGATCACGTCACGGGCAAGGAGGTCACGCCGGTGCTGCTGGCGCACTTCCACAGTGCGACCGGCGGCGCCAGCCTGGCCACCAACATCCGGATCATCCTTGCGAACGCCGCACTGGCGGCGCGGATCGCCGTGGCCGCCGCGAAGCCCGCGTCGTGATCGTCGTCGGCGATGTGGTCACCGATGTCATGGCGACACTCGTGTCCGCGGGCGCGGATTCCATGAGCTCGGACTCGATGAGCACGGTGCGGCTCGCGGTCGGGTCCGACACGCCCGCCGAGATCCGCGTGAGCGGCGGCGGCCAGGCGGCGAACACCGCGGCATGGCTGGCATCGATCGGCACCGACGTCACATTTGTCGGCGCGGTCGGCGATGACCAGGCGGGTCATGACCGGCTGGCCGAGCTACGCGAGGCTGGTGCGCGGACCCGGGTGGCGGTGCGGCCCGGCGTGGCAACCGGTTGCGTCATCGTCCTGACGCACGGCGATGAGCGCACCATGATCAGCGACCGTGGCGCGAACGCGCTGCTCGACCCCGACGACGTGTCAGCGGCGATCCGAGACAGCGATGCGGGCATGAGCCCGGACGGCCACGCGAGCGTAGGCCACCTGCACCTGTCCGGATACACGCTGCTCGACGACCGGTCGCGGGACGCGGGGCGGCGTGCGTTGGATCTGGCCAGGGACGCCGGCCTCACGACGAGCGTCGACGCCGCCTCGG
>NZ_ML142869.1:103185-104281 GCF_004138495.1 Phytoactinopolyspora endophytica | reverse complement strand
GCGGGTTGGCCCGGCATTCATCGACTGGGTTCGCGGCGTCGACATCCTCTTCGCGAACGGCGCCGAGGCCCAGGCGCTCGTCGGTTGCCGTTCAGGAGATGCGGGGCGGCAAGCGGCCGAACTGGCGGGCCTCGTGAGCGGGGCAGCGGTCGTCAAGCTCGGCGCGGACGGGGCCCTATGGTCCGATGGCGAGCAGGTGGTGGGACAGGACACGGTCGCCGTGCCTGTCGTCGACGCTACCGGCGCCGGCGACGCGTTCGCGGCGGGCTTCCTCGAGTCGTGGACGCGCGCGATCACCGATGTAGAGGCTGCGCTCGCGGCCGGCTGCGCGCTTGGCGCGGATGCCGTAGGCCGCGTCGGCGCCCGCTAGTGCCACGACCGGGGAATGTTCTCGGGCATGGCAGCCACGCCAGCGGCCGGCGTTCTTGCCTGGGCGTTCTACCGCACTAGCTCGAACTCCCAGATGATGGTGATCCTGGTTCCGGCACGCGCGGCGCGGTCCGCCTCCGGCACCATCTCGGCCAGGCTCCAGGGCCAGACGTGCCACGGGCCGACGTCGGTCGCGGCGTCCGGGACCGGGCCTTCCACGCCGAGGGGATGTCGTGGCTCCTCACAACGGCGTACCTGGAGTCCCGCAGGGAGCGCCGCTCGCACGTAGTCCCCGGCGAGGTGACGGTACGCCGGCAGGCGCCCTCGCTGGCCGTCGGGCAGCACGACGGCCGGGAGAGAGCCCAGGAACACCGTCTCGTGGTGGGCGTCGGAGACGACCAGCCGCCCGCCGGGACGCAGGACTCGGGCGAACTCGGCCATCACCGGTCCCAGGTCGCTCACGTGAGTCAGCGCCAGACTACAGACGACGAGATCCATTGCGTCGTCATCAACGGGTAACCGGTGCAGGTCACCCTCTCGGAACTCGGCGTCCGGCACTCGGTCGAGGGCCTTGGCCAGCATGTCGGGCGAGCTGTCCACGCCGATGACCCGATGGCCTCGATCCACCAGGTACTCTGCGTACCTTCCGGTGCCACAAGCGGCGTCGAGCGCGGCGCCTGCCGGACGATCGTCGATGATCTCTCGCACGATCGGTTCCTCGAAGGCG
>NZ_ML142869.1:101375-103170 GCF_004138495.1 Phytoactinopolyspora endophytica | reverse complement strand
TGGGCCGGTCATACGTCGCCGACCACACCTCGTAACCGTCGACGGTGTCGACTCGCTGTACCGACGCCTCGTGGCACGCCAGGGCGTCGTCGTCGAGCAGGCGGCGGATCTCGGCCATCCGCGCATCGACGAAGTCGCGATCGTATTCCCCGGCGAAGGCCCGGAGCAGTGCGACCCCCTCCAGGCCCAGCATGTACGCCAACGGGCGCTCGTGGATCATGTGGCAACGGTAGGCAAGCGACCTGGCGAGTTCCAGCGAATTTTGGTCACTCGGATCGGTAGAGATCCCGACCTTGATACCGCGAGAGGCACTCTGGAGGCCGAAATGGCCCTCGAACTGAACCTGGCGGTATCAAGGTCGCCTTCCTCCGGCGAGGTATCCCGCGATCGCGCTCATGTCGCGCTCGCCGAGCCCGGCGTCGACGGCGGCCTGCGCGACGATGCGGTTCGTGGCGGTCTGGTCCATCGAGACGCCCAGACGTTCGGCGAGACCGGTGATCAGGGTCAGATCCTTGAGCACCAGGTCGAGGCTGAACGCGACCGGTGTGTCCTCCGGCCGCTCGAAGGCGGGCCGCTTGTAATGGACGAACGGCGACGCGATGGCGCTGGCGGCGAAGACCTCGTACGCGTCGCTGCGCTGGACCCCGGCGCTCTCGGCCAGGACCAGGGCCTCGGAGAGCACCTGGTTGAGCCCCATGACGACGGCGTTCACGGCGAGCTTCATCGCGGACCCCGCACCGGAGGCGCCGACGTGCAGGATCCGTTTCGCCACCGTGTCCAGGACCGGTCTGACGGTCTCCAACGCCTGGGCATCCCCGCCGACCATGAAGGTGAGCTCGCCCTTCTCCACCAGGGCGACGCTGCCTGACACGGGGGCGTCGAGCATCGACGCTCCCGTCGACTCCACACGAGGCCGGAGCGCGAGCACCGTCTGCGGGTCAACGGTACTGGTCTCGACGACGACGGTCCCCTCGCTCAGCCCGGCGACGAGCCCGTCAGGCCCGTCGTAGGTCTGGGTCACCGCGTCGTCGTCGCCGAGCGAGACCAACACGACGTCCGCTCGCGCGGCGGCCTCCCGGGCCGAGTCGACGACGGTGCTGTCCATGCGCTCGGCCACGGCCTCGGCTTTGGAACGGGTGCGGTTGTACAGGGCGACCACGTCCTGGCCCCGCTCGCTCAGCCGTGTCGCCATAGCCGCGCCCATGCGCCCCATTCCCACGACGGCGATGCTCATCGGAGCAGCCAGCCGCCGTCGACGTTCAGGTTCACGCCATTCACCGACGGGTTGCGCAGCAGAAATGCCACCGCGTCGACGACGTCGGCCATCGCGGCCAGACGACCGGTGGGCGTGCGCGACTGAAATCCCTCGAGCACCTCGGCCGGTTTGCCGCTCCAGAACGGGCTGTCGCCGACGATGCCGGGATGGATCGCGTTCACCCTGATCGGCGCCAGCTCACTCGCCAGGGTGTGCACCATCCCGATCACACCGCCGTTCACCGTCGACACCGTGGTGGAGCCCGGGTACGGCCGGTCCTTCGCGAGCCCGCCGAAGACGACGATCGAGCCGTCGGCGCCGGTCCGGGGGAGCAGCGTGTGCACCACCTCGGTGTAGCCGACCAGCTTGAGCGTCACCAGGCTGAGCGCCGCCGCGACGTCGTACTCGGCGGCCGTGTTGTGGTCGCGGTCCACTGCGGCCAGCACCACGTCGTCCACATGCTCGACAGGTGCGAGCGCGGCCGCGATCCCATCGACGTCGGTCAGCTCGAGCGTGACACCACGGGCCGAACCGGCTGCG
>NZ_ML142869.1:98744-101353 GCF_004138495.1 Phytoactinopolyspora endophytica | reverse complement strand
CACCTCCTGGCCCACCTTGATCGTCAACTCCTTGGCGATCGCCTCGGCCCGTACCGGGTCACGGCCGGTCAGGACGACGTCGTCGCCCGCGGCCGCGAAATGCCGGGCCACCTCCAGGCCGATGCCGGACGTCCCACCGACGACGAGCACGGTGCGCTGTGCCATCTATATGCTCCCTTCCGCATTCTCGGACAGCCGTTCTCGCAGGTAGTCCCAGTCCCGGGCGAACCGGTACGAGTGCCGGGGCGGTGGCTGCGGTGCCTGCGTCTCCAGCCAGCGCACCCGCCCTTCGCCGACGTTGGTGAACGCGTGCACACAGCCGACGCCGGCCCACGCCACGTCGCCGGCCTCGAGCACGTGCTTCTCGCCGTCGAAACTCGCCTCGACCGTGCCCTCCAGGATGAGATACGTCTCCTCGAACGGGTGGTCATGTGCCCCGGCGAGTCCGTCCGGCTCGTATTGCACCATGAACATCGAGGTCAGCTGGGCGCCGAGGTCGCTGTCGACCATCATCTTGACGGTGATGCCGCTGTAGACGAGCAGCGCCGTGCGCATGCTGGCGGACACCGCGAGCAGGCTCTGACTCTGCTTGCCGGGATCCATGTGGCCCGGCGTGATGGTGCCGAGAGAACGCGTGCGCGGGTCGCGGGCGTCGACCGGGATCGGGTCCCGTTTGGGCAGCGGCGGGACCAGGAACGTATCGCCGTCCAGCCGTTCACGCGGCTGTGGGCCCTGCATCTCGGCCCAGCGCACGGCCGTGTCACCCTCGGTACGCCAGGCGTGCGGCACTCCGACCGGGATCAATCCGTAGTCTCCGGCCCGCACCCGGTACGAGCCGTCCGAAGTGTCCACGATCGCCGAACCGTCGAGGACATGGAAGCTCTCCTCGAACGAGTGGACGTGGGCCGGCAGTGCGCCTGAGGGCTCGAGCTCGCACACCCCGAACCCGGTGTGCACGGCCCCGGCGTCCTCACCGACAACGCTCCAGCGGCGGTACCCGGGCGCGTCGGCCGACCAGCCGGCGGGCCGGCCGTACGACGCCTCCGACGCCCGGCGCACGAGGTGACGCGAGGTCATGCCGCGGCCTTGGCGTTGGCCGCGGCCCCTGCCAGGTGGTCGCGGGACGACTCCACGAGGCCGCGTGCCCGGGCGACGTCGCCGACCAGCACGCCATCGCGCTTGCGGATCACGCCGTCGACGATGACCGTCTCGACGTTGCTCACGTCCGCGCAGAGCACCACGGCGGCGACCGGGTCGATGACCGGGGCGACGTTGATGGAACGAGCGTCGATGACGACGACGTCGGCCCGTTTACCGGGTGTCAGCGATCCGGTCCGGTCCTCGAGCCCGGCGACGTGTGCGCCGTTGATCGTGGCCATCTCCAGCATCTGCCGGGCCGTCGGCATCGTGTCCGGCACACCGGTGTTCGCCTCCCAGCAGGTGGCGTTGACGCGGGCGCGCTCGCCACCGAACGCGGCGCGCATCTGCGTGAACATGTCACCGGGCACGGTGGTGACGACGTCGACCGACAGGCTGGGGCGCAGACCGAACTGGTACGCCTTGCCCACCGGGGGCCACCCGTGACCCATCTGCAGCTCCACCTGGGCCGCGATCGAGATGGTGCCGCCGGTGTCGGCGACTCGCTGCCACTCATGGTCGCTGAAGTAGCAGGAGTGGATGTAGGTGGTGTCCGGTCCGAGCAGCCCGAGCCGGTCCAGCTGCTCGACCATCGCGAACCGGCCCGCCAGGCGGCCCATCGCCACGTGCACGGTGATCGGTATGCCCAGGTCGCGGGCCATCCGCCACTCAGCCGTCACGACGTCGTCCTGACAGAAACCGGGGCCTCGGGTGGCCAGGGCGAGCGTGAGCAGCCCGTCGTCGCCGGGGATGTGAGTCTCGCGGACCCGCCGGACGTCGTCGCCCGGGATGACCTCGGCGCTGTTGAACCAGTACTTCGCCAGCGAGGTGTTCGCGGACCCGTACGCGTACTGGGCACGGATGCCGGTCTCGCGCAGGCCGGTGATGGCGGCGTCGGGGTGCTCGGGGGTGTTGTTGATGTGCGACCAGTCCACCAGGGTGGTGATCCCGGCGTTGAGGCATTCCAGGGAGCCGGCCAGGTTGCTCGCGTAGACGTCCTCCGGCCGGTATACGGGGGCGAACGTGTCTAGCACCTCGACGAAGTAGTCGTCCAGCGTCGCGTTCGGCGCGCAGCCCCGGATCGCGGCCTCCCACGTGTGCCGGTGGGTGTCGACGAAGCCCGGGATGATGATGTGTCCGGCTGCGTCGATGACCTCCGCGTCGACGTCGGCCTCGATGCGCGGCTCGACGGCGGTGATCGTGTCGTCTTCGATGAGGACGTCACCAGCCGGCAGGTCGCCGAGGTTCGGGTCCATGGTGAGCACGTGGCCGCCACGGAGAAGCATCCGGTGGGTCATCTGTCGTCTCCCTCTCGTTGAGTCGTCATTGACCGGGGATCCGTGCAGCATGCAGCTGCGGGGTTGTCAGTAGGCGGTGAGAGCTCGGACGGTGTCGGTGACGGTGTCGACGTTCGGGATCACCTGATCCTCGAGGGCGTCGGCGAACGGCAACGGAACGCATGCTGCGGCGAT
>NZ_ML142869.1:96613-98658 GCF_004138495.1 Phytoactinopolyspora endophytica | reverse complement strand
GCGCGTCCAGCAGGTCGAACCCCTCGTCGGCGACGAGCGAGGCCAACGTCGCGCCCCAGCCGCCCTGATAGGGATTCTCCTCGACGACGACGAGCCGCGACGTGCGGCTGAGCGACGCGAGGACGGTGCTGACGTCGAGCGGGACCAGACAGCGCAGATCGATCACCTCCGCCGAGATGTCCTCATCGGCGAGCCGCCCGGCCGCGGCTAGCGCCGTCGGCACCGTCGACGCCAGGGCGACGACCGTAACGTCATCGCCCTGGCGGACGATCTCGGCCCGGCCGAGCTCGACGACGTGGTCGTCCGGCGCGGGCAAGCCTTTGCTGGCGAAGAGTCCTTTGTGCTCGAAGACGACGACCGGGTCGTCGCTGCGGATCGCGGCCGCCATCAGACCGACGACGTCGGCCGGCGTCGACGGGGCCGCGATCTTGAGTCCCGGCACGGTGAATGCCCAGTTCTCCACCGCCTGCGAGTGCTGGGCGCCGAAGCCGAGCCCGCCGCCGTTGGCGGTGCGGACCACCAACGGCACCGTGACCTGGCCGCCGGTCATGTACCTGACCTTGGGGATCTCATTGGCGAGATAGTCCCAGCAGCAGGCCAGGAAGTCACTGAACATGATCTCCGCGACCGGGCGCATGCCGGTCATAGCCGCACCCATGGCGGCGCCGACGATGGCCTGCTCTGAGATGGGTGTGTTCCAGATCCGTTCCGGTCCGAACTCGTCCAGCAGCCCAACGGTGGTCTTGAACACCCCGCCGGCCTCGGCAATGTCCTCGCCGAGGCAGACGACGCTGTCGTCGCGGCGCATCTCGCGGGCGATGCCCTCCGCGACGGCTTCCCGGTAGGTGGTCTGCGTGTTCGGGGAGTTCGCGGAGGCCGTGCCACCCGCGGCTGTCACGTCCGCCATGCGCTGCCTCCATCCGCCCAGACATCGGTGAACGCCTCCGCCGGGTCGGCGTCCGGCGCGTTCTTGGCTGCGTCGACGGCGGCGGCGACGCTGTGTTCCGCCCGTTCTTCGGCGGCGTCGAGCTCGGTTTCGGTGACACCGGCCTCTTCCAGCCGGCGCCGGGCGACGGACAGCGGATCACGTTCGAGCCAGCGCTGAACCTCCTCGTCCGGGCGGTATTTGGCCGGGTCCGTCCGGCTGTGGCCGTAGTGCCGGTACGTCTGCGCCTCGATCACCGTGGGGCCTTCGCCCGCGCGGGCACGTGCGGCGGCGTCGGCGACGGCGGCGTGCACGGGGAGCAGGTCGTTGCCGTCGATGACGTGTCCAGGGAGCCCGTACCCGGCGGCGCGGTCAGCCGCCGGGTTGGCCACTGATGTCACGGTGCCGATCGCGGTGTACTCCATGTAGAAGTTGTTCTCACAGATGAACAGCACGGGCAGCCGCCACACCGCGGCCAGATTGAGTGTTTCGTGGAAGGCCCCGATGTTGGTGGCGCCGTCGCCGAAGAAGGCGACGGCGACCTGCCCGGATCCGCGTAGGAGGGCGGACCAGGCGGCCCCGGCCGCCATCGGCAGGTGTGAACCAACGATGGCGTACGAGCCGAGCATGCCGGCTGAGGCCTTGGTCAGGTGCATCGAACCGCCCTTGCCTTGGCACAGCCCGGTCGCCTTGCTCATCAGCTCGGCGAGGCATTCCTCGGGGGTTGCCCCGCGGGCGATCGCGTGATGGTGGCCGCGGTACGTGGCGAAGACGTAGTCGTCGGGCCGCAGCGCCGCGCTCGCGCCGACCGCGACCGCTTCCTGACCGGAGGCGAGATGCGTCGTCCCCTTGACCAGACCGGACATGAAGAGGTCGTAGGCGGCCTTCTCGGTGCGGCGGATGAGAAGCATCTGCTCGTAGAGCGCGAGCAACTCGGCAGAGCCGAGGTCGGAACCGCGGGCCGCGTCCGCGGCGCCGACCTCGGTGTCCGTGGTGGTGGAGCGCACGTCGGCCTCGGTCATCGCTACTCGCCCCCGTCCGTGACGTCGGCGCCGGCCCGGTCGCCGGCGGCGGCGTGAGGCGGGGTGCCGTTGCCGGTGTTGAGGTGCGACTGCGACTC
>NZ_ML142869.1:92219-96566 GCF_004138495.1 Phytoactinopolyspora endophytica | reverse complement strand
GTTCAGCGCACCGCCCGCGGTCCAGTACTTCCGGCCGGCGACGAGCAGTTCCTCGGCCGGGAACTTGGTGATGACCTCACACCCGTCGGTGGTGACCACGACCTCCTCCTCGATACGCGCCGCCGACCAACCATCCGCGGCCGGCCAGTACGTCTCGAGGGCGAACACCATGCCCTCCTCGAGGGTTTCGGGATGGTCGAGGGAGACCAGGCGGCTGAAGATGGGTTTCTCCCATATGGAGAGTCCCACGCCGTGCCCGTACTGCAAGGCGAACGCGGCCGTCTCGTCTGGGAAACCGAACTCCTCGGCCCGAGGCCAGACCGAGACGATGTCCGCCGTCGTGGCACCGGGCTTGACCAGGGCGATCGCATGATCCATGTATTCGCGGCAGCGTGTGTACGCATCGCGTTGGGCCATCGACGCGCTGCCGACGGCGAACGTGCGGTAGTAGCAGGTGCGATAGCCCAGATGGCTGTGGAGGATGTCGAAGAAGGCCGGGTCGCCGGGCCGGATGAGCCGGTCGCTGTAGACGTGCGGGTGCGGAGAGCACCGTTCGCCGGAGATGGCGTTGACGCCCTCGACGTACTCGCTGCCGAGGTCGTAGAGGGCCTTGCTGACCACGCCGACGCACTCGTTCTCCTTCACCCCGGGCCGCAGGAACTCGTACAGGTCCTCGTAGGCGGCGTCGACCATCGAGCAGGCCTGGGTCAGCAGGGCGATCTCGTCGGGTGTCTTGATGCGGCGCGCCTCGAGGAAGACCTGCTGGCCGTCGACGACGGTGAGTCCTTCCGCCTGCAACGCGGCCAGGATGGGCATCTCGACGACGTCGATGCCTAGCGGTTCTGCGTCGAGGCCGTGCTCGCGGAGGACCGCCGCCACCTTTCCGGCGACGTCGGCAGCGATGCCCGCGTCGGGATGGAAGGCTCCGCGCAGTGTGGAGATGCCGGCTCGTGCCCTGTCCTCGCCGTCCAACCATGGGTTGTACAACTGGTGGTGCTTCGCGGCCGAGCCGAAGTCCCAGACGACCGGCTCGCCGCCACGGGGGAGTAGCGCGAACCGGATGAGCTTGTCAATCGCCCAGGTGCCGATGTGGGTCGAGGTCATGTAGCGGATGTTGGAGAAGTCGAACGACAGCACAGCGCCCAGGTCCGAGCGGTCAAGGAACGCTTTGAGGCGGGCCAGTCGCGCCTGTCGCAGTCGATCGAGATCGACTCGTTCCTCCCAGTCCACGGCGTTGGGGCCGAAGGTACGGACCGTCATTGGCCGTCACTCCTTCTGGTGAACATGTCACGGAGACTGTTCAGTGGCGTTAACCATCATTGAACAGTCGGGGAGAGGAGGTCAATACCCAGGGCTACACGGAACTGGGTGATCTGGGAGATGAATCGGAGGACAGCGTGTTAACTTATGCTGACCATGAGAGAGGGGTGCCGATGGCAGGTGACTCGGGGCTCGACATCGGTGATCGGCTCCGTGCGCAGCGGCTGCGACGGGGGCTCAGCGCCCGCGGTCTGGCCCGCGAGATCGGGGTGTCGCCCAGCCTGATCTCTCAGATCGAGACCGGGAAGAGCCGGCCGTCGGTGAGCACGCTGTACGCGATCACGACCGCGCTCGGCGTATCGATCGAGGATCTGTTCGACCGGGCCGGGCGGGCGTCGGCGGGACAGGGCACTGTCGATCAGAGCCAAGGTGTACCTGATCCAGGTCGCGCCGCGGTCGCTGCCGCCATGCAGGGTGCCAGCGATGGTCCCGGTGGCGCCTCTCAAGGTGATCGCGTTCAGGAGACGGGGCTGCGGGTGTTGGGCCCGGACCGGCAACGCCGGGTCGGTCCTGTCGTCCAACCGACCGAGCGCGAGGCGCTTACCCTGGACTCCGGGGTGACGTGGGAACGTCTTGGACAGGTGCCAGGTACTCACGTCGACTTTCTGCGGATCACGTACGAACCGGGGAGCACGTCAGCCAGCAACGGCAGGCTGATGCGGCATCCGGGTTTCGAGTACGGCTACGTGGTCGGCGGCGAACTCGTGCTCACCCTCGGTTTCGACGAGTATCGCCTGGCGCCCGGCGACGCGGTCTCGTTCGACTCCACCACGCCGCACGGCTATCGCAACGACGGCGTCGAGCCCGCCGTCGGGATCTGGTTCGTCCTCGAAGCCGGTCATTGAGGCATCGGACAGGAAGCGCGGCTCGAGCTGGATCGATCCCCGATGGGTAGACAAGCACGTGATATTCCGGGCGAACAGGTTGATCTTGGTCGACAACCCATCTATCAGGAGCTTCACCTCTTCCTCAATGCCGCCCCGTGCCAACAGGCTTGGTGCTCAACCAGGTTGAAAGCCTAATTGATAGGTCCGACCTCGCCAGGGCACGGTAAGAAATTGAGTGCGCCGTGTCGTCAGCCTTATCCCGCCCGCGCGGAGAAGTGCCACCTCCGCTGGGTCGTCATTGCCGGGCTGGATGCCAGGGAGGTAGCAGCTCGGGATCGCGTGGGTACAGCACCTGGTCGCGCAGCACGAGGTCGGCCTCGTTCGGGCTCCAGCAGCCAAATGGTGGGTTGGTGAAGTCGTAGTTCAGACTAATCGTGCCGTCCCGGTCTAGCCGGATTATTGCGTTGTACCAAGCGCCGCGCCCGTTTGGTTCGTACGTTGCGCGTCGCAGCGCCAAGCACGCCTCAGCGATTTCTGGGAAGTAGAAGCGGAACGCGTGCGATGCGGCATCCGCGCCTCGTACCTTAACCATCGCGGAGGTGCGGACCTCGTCAGCCGCGGCCGTCACGTCAAGGAACGCAGTCTCCCAGTTTAATGGGAGGTCGGCGAGCAATGCGTATCCGACTCTTAGGACCGGGTCGTCCGTCTCTGGACTCGGATCATCTACGTTCAAGCGAGGGAGCGGGTCGCCGTGCTCGTCCACGGGCGGCGATCTGTCATGCTGGACAGGGTCAAGCAGAGCTTGACGAACCTCTTGGACTAGTTCCGCTTCACTGACACGCTCACCGTTTGGCAGCACGATGTAGCCACCGTCATCACTCACCCATCCCATCCTATCTCGACGCTCCCTTGGTAGCTAATCCTCCGCAATCCCTGGGCCCGTGGCGCAGCATCGTGAGCCGCGGCCGCTCGGGCTGGACCGGGAAGCTACACGACTACGTGCAACGGCCGTCCAGGCCACACGGCACGAAGGGACGGAAAGACCAGAACCCTTTGGACGCCTAAAGAGCTATCCGTCCTGGCTCCACTAACCTTGTCCGCGGATCTTAGTCTCGACCCTTTTGTGAATTCAAACTACACAAACTATTACAGGGGAGCTTGTAGACAAGCCTGTGTCGCGTGGAAAAGGCGCACTCCGGTGACCCTTAGCCCTGCAGAGCACGACGCGATTGCGGTCGGAGTGCCCGACGTGCCTAAGGCGCAGGCCGCGGCATGGAAACGGTTCCCGGAGTAATTGTTTAGACGAAGATACTCCAAGCAGTCGTAAGCTGTAAGCGGCGCGATCTGATCCTCGATCCGAGTTACCGCCTCGGTGCTGCCCGTCTGCGCTTGCGCAACAGCGACAGTGGTGCCGCTCATCACAAGTGCCATAATAGTCGCCGCGCAGGCCGTTGCTACTCTTCTCATCGTGTCTCCCTCTCATAGAAACCGACGTCGTGTATGTCATTACGTATGACATCGCAGACGGGTTGCTTTTCGCGACGTGTCGACTTTCGTCCATAATTTGTTACGACTTATAGTCGAAACGTGGTGCACGCCGGGAGAGCGTTCCCAGCGTCGAGCGTGCTGGAGGAGAAGCCCTTGAAACGCATCGATCTGGTCTGAACGCTCGGGTTCGACAGGCACCAGCTGGCGGCGAGCAATGCGGGTCTGTGTCGACGACCACACTGCACGGTTATCGCAACGACGGCGTCGAGCCCGCCGTCGGGATCTGGTTCGTCCTCGAAACCGAGCATTGACCAGCACCCGTTCCGGTTCCAGGGCCCACCATGATGGCACGTATTGCACACCGCGCCCCCTCTACGGTGGAGCCATGACGATCGATCCTCAGCAGTTTCGTGCAGGCCCGTTCACCGTCCTCGGCTATGGCATCCGCACCAACGGCAGCGCGTCGGCCGACGACATCCCGGTGCTGTGGAAGCAGGTCATGGCGGGCGACGCACTCGCCCGTGTGCCGGGACGCCTCGCCGACGACGTCTATGCCGTGTATACCAACCTTGAGCACGCCGGTCGCAGTAGAGAGGGATGGTTCAGTTTCATCATCGGAGTGGCAGCTGATCCGTCGACGATGATCCCGGAGGGCATGACGATGGCCTCGGTCCCCGCCTCGGACCGAGTCGGGTTCGCCGTCCCGGACCGT
>NZ_ML142869.1:91508-92196 GCF_004138495.1 Phytoactinopolyspora endophytica | reverse complement strand
TCACGCGTGCTGGAAGCGTGGCAGGCGGCCTGGAACTACGACGATGCGCGCAAGACGTTCATCTGTGAATACGAACGGTACGGAGCCGACGGCTCGGTCTCCGTCAACCTCGGCGTGAGCTGACATGAGAACGCTGGACGGCCGAAGCTCCATCCCGAGGACGGGTATCCGATGAGCGTCAGCAGCGAGGTGCCTGCGCTGAGCCCCGAGATGGCAGCGGCGTACGAGCAGATCACCCCTCCTGTACGCGACATCCTGCTGTCGGTGCGCGACCTGATCTTCACGACCGCCACGGAGCTGCCCGCGACGGGCGGTGTGCACGAGTACCTGGCATGGGGACAACCCGCATACCGGCCGCTACACGACCGGGTCGGCACTGCGATCCGACTCGGCGAGTGCGGTCCCGGTGCGCCCGCGCTGCTGGTCCATTGTCGAACGTCGCTCATTCAAGAGTTCCGGAGCGTTGTCGCGCACATGGAGTTCAGCGGTCGCAGGGCGGTGCTCCTCGACCCTGCGGGCGCGCTGCCGCTGGCTGAGCTTCGGATCATGATCGAGATCGCGTTCAGCTACCATGACCGTCGAGGGTGAAATGGTGCGCGCGGGCGCAACCGGTTAGGCAGCGATGACCCGGGTTCGAACGTTGGTCGAGTATGAAGAGCGATTCGACGCGGTCCTCACCTACATCTAC
>NZ_ML142869.1:82808-91492 GCF_004138495.1 Phytoactinopolyspora endophytica | reverse complement strand
CGTGGATGAACCCTTGGACCTGATCAGGCTCGCCGAGATCGCCGGGTTCTCTCCGAGGCACTGGCACCGAATCTTCGTGTCAGCGTTCGGCGAATCCTTGCCATCGCTCGTCAAGAGGGTGCGCATCCAGCGGGCGATGTCGCAGTTGGTATCGGGCACGATGCCCGTCCGCCGGATCGCAGGCGAATGCGGCTACCCGGACCTGTCTTCCTTCACTCGCGCGTTCAGAGCGGCCACGGGGACCACCCCGGCCCGGTACCGCGACAGCGGGACGCATGTCGATCTTCGCCTGGCTCGCGCTCACAGGGACCCCGAGGCCTTCGACGTGGAATTACGGGCACTGCCACCGATCGAATGCATCGCGGTACGACACCGCGGTTCCTATCTGAGGATCGATCGGACATTCCATGACCTGCGAATCTGGCTCGCGGCTCATGGCTACGATCTGGCCGACCGGGAGATGTACGGCGTGTACATCTCGGACCCGACGCGAACAGCGGAAGCGGACCTGGAATCGATGGCGTGTGTGATCCGGCCGCCCGGACTTACCGGCGAACTGGAACCGCTGTCTTCCGACGCGGTCGACGTCGAGTACTTCACGATACGAGGCGGCCCTTACGCCGCGCTCACTCACGTCGGCGCTTACGCGGACATGCCGGACACGTACGCCTGGCTCTTCGGCCACTGGGTACCACACAGCGGTCGTCAGCTCGCCGACGATCCGGTCGTAGAGCACTACGTCACGAACCCGCAGGACAGTGCTCCGACCGCCAACACGGTCGAGCTACTGCTCCCGCTCGCTTAGTGGTCACGCCGGGTCACCGAAAAATCGGTGGCGCCGGTCTCAACTCCGCTGACGGCGAGGTCCTGGCCACGTACGGCGGCGACGTCCTGGCGTCGGCCGCGGCTGATCGTTCGCGCGGTTTCGAGTGGTGCCCTCGACGTCGATCGGCTGGTCCAACGGTCGACATCCTGGATCTAGGTAACGGCGAAGCCATCAGGGCCGCGTGAGCGAGCCGTCCGAAATGGGCTCCTCACACGCAATAAACCAGGTCTGACCTGAGAAAACAAGACTTGATTATCGCGCCGAGGCCACGGAGCATGGCTACCGTGGTTTGGGATCCCTTTGGCACGATCGGGCAGGCGTTGTGGATCGGTGGGGCACAGTGGGCGGGCAAGTCCACGGTGGCGAGAATCTTGGCGAAGCGGTACGGGCTGACCGCCTATCACTACGACTACCATGACGCGCGCGGACACCAAGATCGGCACGTTGCCGCCCGTGCACGTTCCGGTGACGCTGTGGACCCACCCGACCCCGAATGGATGTGGGTTACGCGCTCGCCTCGGCAGATGGCCGACGAGGTGATCGACGGCTTCCCGGCACGGTTCGAGTGGGCGCTCGACGATCTCCGAGCCCTGGTGAGCGGACGGCCGCTGATCGCCGAGGGCTGGGGGCTGCGGCCTGAGCTCGTCGCGCCGTTGCTGGCCGCGCCTCGTCGCATGGTGGTGATGGTCCCGACCGAGGAGTTCCGCCGACACCAACTCAGGGCGTTGGCGCGCGCGGGCTCCCTAGGCGTTGAGTTGAGCGATCCCGAGTTGGGGCAGCGCAACCGGATTGAGCGCGATCGGCTGGTCGCGTGCGATGCCGTGGAATCCGCCCGGCAACACGGCGTGCGCGTGCTCGATGTTGACGGATCACAGGACGCAGAGCGCGTCGCCGACGCCGTCGCCGATGAGTTCGCGCCGTTTCTCCCGTCCCGGGCCCCAGCCAGGGCACCGGGGATAAATCAGTGGCGGCGCACTGAATGCGACGGTTAGCGTATCGGCTACAGACACGGACGTGTTCGCAGGGAGTAGTGGCCGGTGCCCGTCGGGCGCCGCGGGACAGTGAGGAGGTGAGGGTCATGACTGTGAGGTTCGCATGCCTAGTGCCCGCTCACCTCGAGGTGCCGCAGCTGTAGATCGTCAGATCTTCGTGTGCGGGACCTCGCCGACCACGAAGGTCTCATCATGTCTCATCCACACGAACACGACCACCATGCATCGCAAGGCCTGAGCACGACGTCCGCCGCCGACGGCGCACAGGTGTTGCCTTTTCCAACAAGCCATGACCGGACAGGCGAGGTCGCCGAGGCGTTCGAGTCCTATGCCGGGTCGCACGTCCTCGGACGGGTCAGCCGCGTCGAGCGCGGCGGCGCCGAGGTTCTTACCGCGGACGGCGAGGTCCTGGCCACGTACGGCGGCGACGTGCTGGCGTCGGCCGCGGCTGACCGTTCGCGCTTCCCGGCCGCCGGCGACTGGGTGGCGATCCAGCACTGGCCCGATGGCCGGATCACTCTCGACGCGGTGCTGCCGCGACGGACAGCACTCGTGCGCGACAGCGCCGACCGTACATCCCACGGCCAGGTCGTCGCCGCCAACGTCGATCTCGTGGTGATCGTCGAGCATCTGGACCCGGAGCCCGACGTCGGCCGTATCGAACGGCTGCTGGTGCTGGCGTGGGGGAGCGGCGCCACACCGCTCGTCATACTGACCAAGGCCGATTTGGTGCCCGACCCGGAGGGCATGCGCGAGGAAATCGCCCGGGCCGCTTTCGGCGTCGATGTGCTCGCAGTGAGCGTGCCCGACGACGATGGGCTGGAGGAGCTGCGCGAGCGGCTCAGCCCCGAGACGACCATGACGTTCGTCGGCCCTTCCGGCGCGGGCAAGTCCACACTCGTCAACGCACTTGCCGGCGCCGAGGTGATGCCGACCAACGAGGTCCGCGCCCGGGACGGCAAAGGTAGGCACACCACCACGCATCGGGAGCTGATCGTGCTGCCAGGCGGCGGCGTGGTGATCGACACGCCCGGCGTCCGCGCGGTCGGTCTGGTCGCTGACGCCGACGCGATCGCCGAGGTGTTCCCGGAGATCGACGAGCTGGCCGAACAATGCAGGTTCCGGGACTGCTCGCACACGTCCGAGCCGGACTGCGCCGTCCTCGCCGCGATCGACGACGGCGAGCTCGACGAGAATCGGTTCGCCCGCTGGCGCAAGCTCGGCCGCGAGGCGGCCTATCAGGCCAGACGCGCGGACGCCCGGCTTCAGCGACAGGAGAGGGCGTTGTGGAAGCAGCGTGAGAAGGCGCTGCGCGAGCACTACCGAATCCGAGGCCGAAACCATTGAACCGTGAACTGCCACGACAGCGAGTCACCTTACTGCCGCTCCAACGACCGTAAGGTGACTCGCTGTGGACAGGGGCGGCGCATACGCAGCCTGCAGTACGTCGATGTACGGCGCAGGGCGGACGCCTCCGTCCTGATCTCTGAATAGCGTTGCCGCCGTGACGCCAGATTTCCGTTCCGAGCGTGGGCCCGCACGGGTCCCGTTCGGATGGAACGCCGACTCTGCCGCGGCCGGCGTCATCACGGTGTTCGTGGTCGGGGTGACCGCGCACCTGTCGATAACCCGGGACGAGCCGCTCGACTGGCAGGCGTATGCCTTGATCGTGGTGGCGGGCGCGGCGATGGCCTGCTGTCGGAGGTGGCCGCGAGGCACTGCGGTCTTCGCCACCCTGGCCGTCGGCGTCTACGTCCTGAGCGGGTACGTCAACGGGCCGATCTACGGGACGGTCTGGTTGTCGTTGCTGGCGCTGAGCCGGCTGACGGATCGGCGGACCACGCTGGCGGTAGCGACGCCCCTCTGCATCACCCTCGGCCTGAGCGCGCTCTGGGTAGACGGGCTCGTCATGCTGATGGTGCTGGTGGGATGGTCCGCCGCAGCGATCTTCCTCGGCGACGCCCTGCGCACCCGACGCGCCCATCTGGTCGAGCTCGAGGAACGGGCACGATATCTGGAGCACTCCCGTGAGGAGGTGGCGCGCAGGCGGATCGCCGAGGAACGGCTGCGGATCGCTCGCGACCTGCACGACGGCGTCGCCCACGCCATCTCGACGATCAATGTCCAGGCCGGAGCGGCTTCCCACGTCATCGAGCGGCGGCCCCATGCCGCCAAGGATGCGCTCGATGCGATCCGACATGCGAGCGGCGACGTGCTCGACGAGCTTGCGGTGATGCTGTCGGTTCTTCACGACGACGACGGTGCCGCGCGCGCTCCGGCCCCTGGGCTGGGCGGAGTCCAGCAGCTCGCGGACTCCGCGGAGAGCGCGGGGATCAAGGTCGAGTATTCGATGGAAGGTCCGACGGAGTTGGTGCCGCCTGCCATCGGCACCGCCGCATACCGCGTCGTGCAGGAGTCGCTGACCAACGTGATGCGCCATGCCGGAGCGGCGAAGGTCCAGGTGACGATCGATGTGGGCGGCGATCGCCGCATGACCGTCGACGTGTGTGACGACGGCGGTTGCGCGCCTCTCGTGCCCATGCCCAAGGGGACCGGCAGCGGCATTCACGGAATGCGGTCACGGGTCGAGTCGACCGGTGGCCGGTTCGAAGCCGGACCCAAACCAACCGGCGGGTTCCGAGTGCACGCGGCATGGGAGGGGCAGTCGTGATCAGTGTCGTGCTCGCGGACGACCAGCCACTGGTACGGGCGGGTTTCGGGATGATCCTCGACAATGAGGACGAGATCGAGGTGGTCGGCGTAGCCGGCGACGGAGCCGAGGTCCTCGAGGTCATCTCGGCACGCCGTCCCGATGTGGTGCTGATGGACATCCGGATGCCGAAGGTCGACGGGTTGGAAGCCACCCGGCGGATCGTCGAGGACACTGAACTGAGCGGTGTGAAAGTCCTGATCCTCACGACGTTCGAGCTCGACGAGTATGTCTTCGAGGCGCTGCACTCCGGCGCGAGCGGCTTCCTGCTCAAGCACACCCAGCCGGCGGAGCTCGTTCGTGCCGTGCGGGTGGTCGCCCATGGTGAGGCGCTCCTGTCGCCGTCGGTGACCCGGCGGCTGATCGCCGAGTTCGCCTCCATGCCCAAACGCGCGGAGACGATACCGCAGGCCATGTGGGCGCTGACCGAACGCGAGCAGGAAGTGGTGGGTCTCGTGGCGCTCGGGATGTCCAACGACGAGCTCGCCGCTGAGCTCGACATGAGCCCGGCGACCGCGCGTACCCATGTCAGCCGCGCGATGGCCAAGCTGGGTGTACGGACCCGTGCGCAGCTGGTTGTGCGTGTATACACGTCGGGATTCGTACGTCCATAAGCGTAGGCCAAGGAGTCGTCACTCGGCGGACGACATCGGAGCCCGTCTCTCCGAGTCTTGAAACATGACACAGAACGTTGCGGTCATTGCGACCGACCGACTGACCAAACGCTATGGCGAACGCGTCGTCGTAGACGAGCTCACTGTCGAGGTGCCGGAGGGCTCCGTCGTCGGGTTCATCGGCCCCAACGGAGCGGGCAAGACGACGACGATGGCGATGCTGCTCGGCCTCGTCAGGCCGACGGCGGGGGACGCGACCGTGCTCGACGAGCCCGTGCGTAACCCGGCCCGCTATCTGCATCGGGTAGGTGCGCTGCTCGAAGGGCCCGCACTCTGGCCGGGACTCACCGGAGCGGAGAACCTGCGCGCGATGGCGCGCCTGGCCGGGCACGACGAGAGCCGGATCCCGGAGATCCTCGATATCGTCGGCCTGTCCGATCGGGCTGACGACCGGTTTCGTGGCTACTCGCTGGGGATGAAGCAGCGTCTCGGCGTCGCAGCGGCATTGCTCGGCGATCCGGAGCTGCTTGTGCTGGACGAGCCGACCAACGGGCTGGACCCGGTCGGGATAACCGAGATGCGCGCTCTGATCGGCCGCATCGCGGCAGAGGAGCGCACGGTCCTCGTCTCGTCACACCTGCTCGGCGAGCTCGAGCAGGTCTGTGACTGGTTGATCATCATCGACCAGGGAAAGCTCATCTACGCCGGCGATTCGGCCGGGTTCGGGACCGGCACGGCCGACACGATCATGCTCGCCCCGCTGGACCCAGGCCATCTCACGGTTCTGGCCGACGTCGTCACGACCGAAGGCCTTGAACCCCGGCCGGACGGCGACGGGCTGCTGGTCACCGTTGAGGGACGAAAGCCCCGTGAGCTGGCCGCCGAATTGAACTACGCCGCGCTGATGTCTGGGATCGTGCTCGCCGAGCTTGAAGTGCGGCGACCCACTTTGGAGTCCAGTTACCTCAGCATCCTCGAAGGAGAGAACGCGTGATACGCACCTTCCGTGCCGAGCTCGTCAAGTTCACCCGGCCCCGAACAGTCGCCGTCACGCTTCTCCTGGCGCTTGTCGTCGGGGTCAGCGGCGCCGCACTGGTGATGGGCAACGCCTCGCCGGTGGCCGAGGCCGGTGATGCCGACTATGCCACGACCGTCGAAGGGCTGGCCGAGGCCGGCGGCGGCACCGAGCTGTTCCGGCGGACGGCGAGCTTCGCCGGCTCGCTTGTGTTCGTGCTTTTCGTGGGTGTCTTCGCGGTGGAGTACTCCCGCGGGACCTATAGGACGATGCTGCTGCGCCAGCCGCATCGGCTCCGGCTGCTGGCCGGGAAGCTGCTGGCGCCGCTGGCTTTCGCGGCGGGTGTGCTGGCCTTCACCGCGATCGTCTTCTGGACCTCTGGCCTGGTGATCGCACCCGGGTACGACATCTCGACCGATGCGTGGGTCAGTGCTGACGGCCTGCTGGCCGGCCTGGGCGACTACGGGATGATCCTCATCTGGATGACGGGATACGCCGTGTTCGGGATGACGGTGGCGATGCTGCTGAAGTCGGTGCCACTGGCGCTCGCCGTCGGCGTCGCCTGGGCGATGCCGTTCGAGCACATCCTCTACGGGCCATGGCCGACAGCTCAGCAGGTGTTCCCTGGGCTGCTGCTCGAGGCCGTGGCGGAAGGCGGCAGGCCCGAGGTGACCGCCGGCGTGGCGGCGATCAGCTCCATCGGCTACATGGTGCTGTTCATGACCGTGGCGGGACTGGTCTTCCAGCGACGGGACGTGACGGCATGACGCCCCGCGGAGTGGACCCGGGTCCAGACTCGCCGCGGTCGGTGAGGTCGATGCTGGCAGCGCTGACCGTTGCGGGAAAGGTGAACGTCGTCGCGATGCTGGTGATCGCGGCCGGCGCTGCGCTGCAACTGCTCGGTGGCGACACATCGACGCCGGCGGCGCGCTCGGCGGCGATCTTCTCGCTGGCCGGGGTCGGCCTCGTCGTCGCGGGGCGGCGGCTGTGGGGCCCCGTGACCGGCGTCGTCATTCCGTTGTTCTTACTGGTGTCTGGTCTGGCCGTATCGGCTGGAAGGGACAACCTCAATGATCCGGAGAGCGGTATGGTCCTCGTCGGCGTCCTGGTGCAGTACACCGGCGTGATTGTGGCCCTGGTCGCGGGCCTGGCGGCCCTGCGAGAACGGCGCGCACGGGCGCAGACGGATTGATGACCTTGATCTGCAAGCACATACCCTCGAGGCGTGACGATGGACATGGTGGCGGTCGAGGACGCGGCGGCCGCGGCGGCAGAGATACGTGACACGCTCGGGTCCGGGCCGATCTCCGTACTGACGGGTGCCGGGATCTCCACCGACTCGGGGATCCCGGACTATCGCGGGCCGGACTCGCCGCCGCGCAACCCGATGACATACCAGCAGTTCACGGGCGACTTCGCGTTCCGGCGCCATTACTGGGCCCGTAACCATGTGGGCTGGCAGCATATGGCCCGGACCGAGCCCAACGACGGTCATCGCGCACTCGCCCGTCTGGAAGCGATCGGTGTGGTGAGCGGCCTGATCACACAGAACGTCGACACGCTGCACGAGGGGGCGGGTAGCCGGCGACTGATCGACCTGCACGGCCGGTACGACCGGGTGATCTGTCTGTCTTGTGGCCGGGTGATCACCCGTGAGCATCTGGCCGAGCGGCTGACCGTGTTGAACCCCGGGTACACCGCAGACGTGGCGGACATCGAGATCGCACCGGACGCCGACGCCGTCATCGCGTCCACTGAGCAGTTCCAGGTGGCGGACTGCGAGTACTGCGGCGGCGTCCTGAAGCCGGACATCGTGTACTTCGGCGAAAACGTGCCGAAGGCCCGGGTCCTCGAAGCGTACGGATACGTGGACCAGGCGGAGGCGCTGCTCGTGGCGGGGTCGTCGCTGACGGTCATGTCCGGCTTGCGCTTCGTGAAGCATGCGGCCAAGCACGGCAAGCCGGTGGTGATCCTGAACCGTGGCGAGAGCCGTGGGGACGACCTGGCCACCCTGAAGGTCGACGGAGGCTGTTCGCCGGTGCTGCGGTCGTTGGCCGAGGCATACGCGTCCATGTGATCCCGAAACCCCGTGACGTCGGCATGAGCTGAGCCCGTGGTTTCTCGCCCCGCGGCGCCTGACCCCCCACCGGGAGCTCGTCACGCTGCGGCGATCGCATCCCAGAACATGAGTTCGTAGGCCTGGAGCAGACGCGCCGCGGACTTCGCACGCACTGGGGAACCGCCGGCACGCAGGCCGGAATCGATCACGGCGTGTGCCTGCTCCTCGAACCCGGGCGGCGGCGTCGCGAAGAAGTCGAAGAACCCGACCGCCGTGTCGTCTGCGCCGTACTGGGATCGCAACGCCTGGGCGGTACGGCTACAGCTCGTGCCCCACGCGTCCAAGTTGGCGAGGAAGGCCATAGCGACGTCGGCAGCCGAGCCGTTGAGGGCCAGCCAGGAGACGTAGGCCGTATAGGCGTGTGCCCCCGGCGTCGGCTGGTAGTCGCTCAGACCGTCTGGGTCGAGC
>NZ_ML142869.1:69432-82798 GCF_004138495.1 Phytoactinopolyspora endophytica | reverse complement strand
TGACCAAGAGCGACACCCTCACCGTGGGCGAGGCCGAGAAAGAACTCGCCCGCCTCGGAGTCGGCATACCGCGCGGCGAGGTACGCGAAGCTTCGGCGGTCGCTGGTGATGATCCAATGCTGCTCACCCGCGAAGTGTTCCAGTGCGGCCTTGGGAACGTCACCTGCGGCGAGTGCAGCGAGGAACGGATGGCTCGCGAGCTTCTGCTCGACGGAGGAGAGCTCGGTGCGGACCTCGTCGACGAGTTCCGCGGCTGTGGGCGTGTTCGACGTCATGGGGACCTCCGCGTGGGCGATGGCGGGTCGTCACGTGATGTATCAGCGCCGACTCAATGATCAACCGATGGCGAGGATCTCCGCCAGCAGCGCCGGGTCGGCGTTTCCGCCGCTGGCGACGGCGACCGTCCTGGTGGCCTCTGGAAGCCGTTCACGCGCGTACAGATAGGCGGCGGTGGCGGCCGCGCCGCTGGGCTCGGCGACGAGCCGTCCGTCGACGACGAGCGTCCGCATCGTCGAACGCATCTCGTCCTCGGAGACCGTGACGATGTCGTCGACATAGGCCCGGATGTGCTCCCAGGGAAGGACGCCGACGGAGGCGGTGCGCAGGCCGTCGGCGATGGTCCGGTGGGTCTGCTCAGGCGACCACTCGACGCGTCGCCCGGTACGGAAACTGTCCGTGGCGTCGGCCGCGAGCTCCGGCTCGACGCCGACGACGCGCGCCTCGGGCCGCAGCGCCTTGATGGCCGTCGCTACGCCGGAGATGAGCCCTCCACCGCTGACCGGTACCAGGACCAGGTCGACGTCGGACAGGTCGTCGGCGATCTCCGCGCCGATGGTGCCCTGTCCGGCGATGATGGCCGCGTCGTCGAACGGCGGGACCAGGACGTAGCCGCGGTCGGCGACGAGCTGACGGGGGACGACATCGCGTTCCGCCGGTGGCACGAGGATCACCTCGGCGCCCAGCGCCTTGGTGGCAGCCACCTTGTGGGCGGGCGCGGTGTCGGGGATGACGATGGTGGCCTTGGCGTCGAACATCCGCGCCGCGTATGCCACCGCCTGCGCATGGTTACCGCTGGAGGAGGCGACCAGGCCGCGGGCGCGCTCGTCTGCGGTGAGCGAGGCGATCTTGTTGAAGGCACCGCGGATCTTGAACGCGCCGATCGGCTGCAGCATCTCAGGTTTGATGAACAATTGGCCGTTGCCGGGCGCCCACGGCGCGGGGATGAGCGGGGTCCGTACGGCGACATCACCGATGCGATTCTGGGCCGCCCGGATGTCGGCGAGAGTGACGAGGTCCACGCCTTGACCTTATCCAACGTGTCGGACGGGGAAGTGTCCGCTCTGGTGCTCGCGAACGTGAGACGGCCGGAACAGCTATCCGTTGACCGGACTGTCGGAGATCGTGTAGCATTTTGCGCCACGTGGCTGGGGCTGCGTCGAGACTCGCCGGAAGGCTGGAAGCCACCCCAATGTCGTGATTGGCCAGAGCGAAGTACACGGTGCTCTCTTGTGGCCCGTGCGAGTCCGGGCAGGAGAGGACACGCTGTGAGATTTCTGCCTGACAACCCAAGTCTCGACTTTCTGCGCAAAGAGGCTAAGGACTTCCACACTGCGCTGCGTGAATCCAACCCCGAAGCATCGCTGGCGGAGGCACAACGGATACTCGCCGTCGAGTACGGCATGCGCGATTGGCCCGAGCTTAAGTCCGAGGTCGAGCGCCGGGCCGAGAGTGCGCCTGTGGCGCCCGACGGGTTCGCCGACGCGCTGGCCACAACGTTCGGCCTCGGCAGCGTCACCAGTCCGGCGTCACCTGTCTCGTTCACTCCGATGGGCCGCTGCTGGTCGATCACGACCGGGCGCGGTCGCTGGCTGGCCGTCACTGTGTACCCCTGGATCACCAATGCGCAGGCCGAAGTCGGCGCTCAGCTACGCGATGCGGCGGTTGCCGCCGGTATAGCCGCGCCGACTCCGGTTCGCAGTCCTCAAGGTCTTCTGATCGAAACCGTGGAGGCCCAGGCCTGGCGGGTTCATGAGTGGATCGACGTTGGGCCCTCGCCGGTGACCCCAACGCTCGCGGCGGTGGCTCGCCGGATCGGCACGATTTACGGGACGCTTCACTCCCTGGCTATCCCGAGCGAATCGCCTATCAACCCGTACATGACCTCGCGGCCGCCCGACTCGGAATGGGAAGGTCTGCTCGATCGAGCCCGCGCCGCCGGCAAACCCTGGGCGGAGCAGCTGGGCGATGCACTCCCGGCGATCTTTGACTTGTGCACTGTCGAGTCCGACATCGACGGCAGCGAGGTCATTCTCTGCAATTGCAACCTCATCCCGGAAAATGTCCGCACAAGTCACAATGACGAGCTGGTGGTCACCGAATGGGACTTCGCCGGGTCTCTCACCTCCGAACTCGAACTCGGATCCGCACTCACGCACTGGACGCTGCGACCATCGATCAACGGGAATGCGGCGGCGGCGTTCCGCGACGGTTACGTTCATGCCGCAGGCCAATGGCCAAGGCTCGGACTCGCGTCCTTCTCGGTCGCGATTACGGCGTACCTCAACTGGACTTACAACACGATCTGCGAAGCCATCGACCCGACTGACTCTGACCACGCCATATTCGCCGAGCGCGAGACCACTGACCTGCTGAAGCGGCCCATAACACGATCCTCACTGGAACAGTTGCTCGCGGCGCTCGAGGCATAGGGTCGTTTGCCGCGGCTCACTCGTCCAGTGGCAGCGTGTCGGGGACGTCATAGGCCGGCCACCCGTCGTCGCCGGCGCACCGCATCGTCGGGCGGGTTCGGTGCTTCTCCGGGCGGCCGGCCGTACGCCTCGGCCACTCCTCACCTCACTGATCACGGGAGCACTCGATGCTGACCATCGACCAGCAATACCGGATCCAACAGATCGAGAGCGAGAAGCAACTCCACCAACTGGAGATCCGCGAGGCCATTGACCGGCAACGCGCCGCCCAGAGACGTTCCCGGATCTCCAGGCGGCGAGCCCGCCGCCTCGAGATCGTCGCCCTTGCGCTGGCCACCTGCGCCGAAGTATTCGGCCACCTGGCCCGCGTCGTCCATGGGCGTGCCCGGCTACACCGGGCCGATGTTTCGTGATCCCGACGGACCTCGGATGCTCCGCAGCGACCTTGTCAGGCCTGCTGGCGCTGTCTCTACGCACAAACGAAACCTCGTGTGAGCGATGGTCTCGCCCACACGAGGTGTGGAGATGGCGCGGTGCATGTACCGCCGACGCGTCCGAGACGCTCAACCCGGCTGACCACGACCACGCCGTATTTCGTCGAGCGTGAGACCACTGACCTGCTGAAGCGGCCTATGACACGATCCTCGCTGGAACAGTTGCTCGCGGCGCTGGACGCATAGGATCGTTTGCCGCGGCTACTCGTCCAGTGGCAGCGTGTCGGGGACGTCGTAGACCGGCCACCCGTCGTCGCCGGCGCGCATCGTCGGACGGATGCGGTGCTTCTCTCGGCGGCCGACGTCGAGCAGGTGAACCACGTCGGTGCCCTGGCAGGCCAGAGCGTCGGCGATGAACGACCGGTGACAGCGCCACCAGAGCGTCTCAGCACACATGACGGCTAACTGCTCGTCGCCCGAGCGGGTGATCAGCTCGGCTGTCGCTCGCCGGAACTCAGGGGTGTCCATGTGGTCGGCGTAGCCGCCGAACGCGGCGTTGATCAGCGCCGTGTGCCGGGTGTCCTCACGACGATCCCGGCGTCCGCCGAGCTCATCACCTTGCCATTCATACCGGATGCCGTGGTCGTAGACGCCGGAGGCGAGCGCTTCCCGGCCGAACTGTGGGTGCTTGCGTGATCCAGGGAACCGTCGTACGTCGATGAGAACCTCGACAGCGGCGTCTTGGAGCACGGCGACGAATGCCTCGGCCGGCCGCGCACCGTGCCCGACGGTCATGACGGCCGGCATGACAGGTCCCGTTCCGGCTGCTCGCTGCGGTGCATCGTTTCATGCTAGGACGCCAGTGACCTCACGTGCTGTGACGATGGTCCGAATCGTCGAAAGGGCCCTTGCGAAAGAAGGCTATCGAAAGATAGTTTTTGAGGATGTCGACGAATGAGGACGAGCAGACAGAGGGCCGGAACGAGCCGGGGGAGAGCGGATCGACAGGCGACGACGCGTCCGAGTTCTCGATACCGCAGCGTGAGCTGCGTGATCCCGCTGAACTGCGTGCTCTCGCACATCCGGTGCGGCTCGCCATCATGGACCACCTGGTGCAGCTGGGCTCCGGGACGGCTACCGAGCTCGCCGAGCAGTTGCAGGACGAGTCGCCCGCGAACTGCTCGTGGCACCTCCGGCAGCTGGCACGTTACGGCTTCGTCGAAGAGGCCGGTAGCGGCCCAGGCAGGCAGCGGCGCTGGAAGCCCGTGATCGAAGGCACCACGTTCGGGACCGGCGACGATACCCCCGAGCTGGCCCGTGCTGTTGATGCCGTTGACGAGGTGATGCTGAACCGCGAGATGGCAAGGATGCGCTCATGGCGTGCCTCGAAGCGTGTTGAACCCGCCCGATGGCGGGAGAACACCGTCGAGTCGTACAGCTGGACATGGATGACCGCGGAGGAAATGGCCGCGTTCCGGGCCGATTTCGGCGCGCTGCTGGAACGGCACGTTCTATCCAGGCTCGACGAACGGGTCGACCCGGAGCGGCGGCCCGCTGACGCCCGGCCTGTCCGGCTGGTCACGTGGCTTATCCCCGCGGGTCCGCCCGGGGACGCTCACGACGAAGAGACAACCGGCCACGCAGAAGGCGCGGAGGAGGACACGGATGAGCGCTGACGCGCCTGTGCTTGAGATCGAGCACGTGACGAAGGAGTACCGCAAGGGACTCCGGGCCAATGACGATGTGTCCCTGCAGGTGTCGGCCGGCGAGGTGTACGGGTTGCTCGGCCACAACGGAGCCGGAAAGACCACGTTGCTCAATCAGGTGGTCGGGATCGCCAAGCCCACAGCCGGAGGCATACGGATCGGCGGCAAGGACGCGATCGCTGCCCCGGAGATGGCACGTCGGGTCTGTTCACTGCAACCTCAAGCACAGGCACCGTTGGATGGTGTGTCGCCGCGAGAGGCCATCGAACTGATGGCGCGGATCCGTGGTGCGGCTCGGAAGCGTGCGAGGCGGCGCGCGGACGAGCTGATCGAAGCGCTCGACATCGGCGAGTGGGCCGGCGCGAAGGGAGAACGCCTCTCCGGTGGTGTTCGCCGGTTGACGGCGTTTGCGATGGCAGCGGCGGAGCCCGGCCGATTGGTGATGTTCGACGAACCGACCAACGACGTGGACCCGGTGCGCCGACGCGTCCTGTGGGGACAAGTCCGCACGCTAGCCGAGAACGGGTGCGCGGTCCTCTTGGTCACGCACAACGTGGTCGAGGCGGAGCGAGCGGTCGATCGGCTGGCGATTCTCGACCGCGGACGCGTCGTCGCACAGGGCGCACCGGCCGACCTACGCGGTGACGACGCCGACCGGCTGCGGCTCGAGGTCACCGCGGTGGACAGCTCGGTGGCTCGGAGCCTGGCGGACGAGTTCGATGGCGCGGACGCCGCCGTCGTCGTCGGACGGCGCATGATGGTCGCGGTCAAGGCCGACGATTGCTCGGCCGCGCTGTCGTGGGCACAGGTGCACCAGCGCGCCGGTCTGGTCGACGAGTTCTCGTTCAACCCGGTGAGTCTCGAAGACATCTACATCCGGCTCGTCGGCTCGGCTGACGGCGTCGGCGACGGCACGGTGGAGGGTGGACATGCGTCACTGGCTGCGTAGCTTCGGGCTGCTTCTGAAATGGAACGTCCTGCGCCTGCGGACCGAACTGCCGATCTTCTTGGCGATCCAGACGTTGATGTCGGCGGGGATCGTCGTGGGCTTCTCGCTGCTGATCCCGTGGGTCGACGACGTAGCGGCCCTCTATCTGACATCTGGTGCGATGACCGTCTCATTGATCACCGTGGGCATGGTCATGGCGCCCCAGCTCGTCGCGCAGCGCAAGGAGAAGGGCCTGCTCGACTACCAGCGTTCGATGCCCGTGCCGCGGCTGGCCATGATGGCGGCGGACGCGGCGGTATGGATCGTCGTTGCGCTACCGGGACTGGCGATGACGCTTCTCGTATCCGTCCTGAGATTCGACCTCGACATCTCGGTCAGTCCGTTGTTGGTGCCTGCGGTCCTCCTCGTCAGCGCCGGGACCGCGGGCGTCGGCTATTGCATCGCGTACACGGTGAAACCCGCCCTCGTGGGCTTGATCACCAACCTCGTCCTCATCGTGGCGCTGATGTTCGCGCCGATCAACTACCCAGCGGAGCGGCTCCCCGGTTGGGCCGCGGACGTGCACCAGTGGCTTCCGTTCCAATACATGGCGCAAGCGGTGCGGGAGACCATCGACGCGTCCGGCGCCGGGATCGCGGTGCTTCCGTTCGTCGTGCTCGCGGCGTGGGCAGCCCTGGGGCTCATGGTGACCTCGCGTGTCATGACCCGGCGCGCATAGGGGCCTTCGTTCAGCTGCCGGTGTAGGCCTCGAGGTGCTCGCCGGTGAGGGTGGAGGGGTTCGTGACGAGGTCGGCGGGTGTGCCCTCGAAGACGATCCGGCCGCCGTCGTGGCCGGCACCCGGGCCGAGATCGATGATCCAGTCGGCATGCGCCATGACCGCTTGGTGGTGCTCGATGACGATGACCGACTTGCCGGAGTCGACGAGCCGGTCGAGCAGGGCGAGCAACTGCTCGACGTCGGCGAGGTGCAGGCCGGTGGTCGGCTCGTCGAGGATGTAGACGCCGCCCTTCTCGACCATGCGAGTGGCCAGCTTGAGCCGCTGCCGCTCACCACCGGAGAGCGTCGTGAGCGGTTGGCCGAGCTTGAGGTAACCCAGCCCGACCTCGGCGAGCCGGTCGAGGATCTTGTGTGCGGCCGGCGTACGCGCCTCACCGGCGCCGAGGAACTCCTCGGCCTCGGTGACCGACATCGCCAGCACCTCGCTGATGTCCTTACCGACGTCATTGCCGCCGAGTCGATATTCCAGTACCGCTGCCTGGAACCGCTTGCCCTCGCACTCCTCGCAAGTAGTGGCGACGGTCTCCATGACGCCCAGCTCGGTGTAGATCACACCTGCGCCATTGCATGTGGGGCACGCGCCCTCGGAGTTGGCACTGAACAACGCGGGCTTGACGCCGTTAGCCTTCGCGAACGCCTTGCGGATCGGCTCGAGCAGCCCGGTGTAGGTGGCGGGGTTGGAACGCCGGGAGCCCTTGATGGCGGTCTGATCGACGACGATCACCTCGTCACGTCCTGCGAGGTTTCCGTGGATCAGGGAACTCTTGCCGGAGCCGGCGACACCGGTGACGACGGTCAGAACACCGGTGGGGACGTCGACGTCGACATCCTGGAGGTTGTTCTGCCGCGCCCCGCGGATCTGAAGTGCACCGGTGGGTTTGCGTATGGATTTCTTGAGGCTGGCCCGGTCGTCGAGGTGGCGGCCGGTGAGGGTCTCGCTCTCTCGCAGCCCTTCGACGGTGCCCTCGAAACAGACGCTGCCACCTACTGTGCCTGCGCCGGGACCGAGGTCGACGACATGGTCGGCGATCGCGATCGTTTCGGGCTTGTGCTCCACGACCAGCACGGTGTTGCCCTTGTCGCGCAATCGCAGCAGCAGGTTGTTCATCCGCTGAATGTCGTGCGGATGCAGGCCGATGGTCGGTTCGTCGAAGACGTAGGTGACATCCGTCAGCGCCGAGCCGAGGTGGCGGATCATCTTGGTGCGCTGGGCCTCGCCACCGGACAACGTGCCCGCCGGCCGATCGAGGCTGAGGTAGCCGAGCCCGATCTCCACGAACGAATCGAGGGTGTCTCCCAGCGTCGTCAGCAGCGGCGCCACGGAGGGCTCGTCCAAGCCGCGAACCCAGTCGGCTAGGTCGCTGATCTGCATCGCGCACACGTCGGCGATGCTGAGCCCCTTGATCTTCGACGACCGGGCGGCCTCACTGAGCCGGGTGCCATCGCACTCGGGGCACGCGGTGAAGGTGATCGCCCGGTCGACGAAAGCCCGGATGTGCGGCTGCATCGCCTCCCGGTCCTTGGACAGCATCGACTTCTGGATCTTCGGGATCACGCCCTCGTAGGTCAGGTTGACACCCTCCACCTTGATCTTCTCGGGCTCGCCGTAGAGCAGCTTGTTCAGCTCAGCCTCGGTGAACTTCCCGATCGGCTTGTCCATGGGCAAGCCGGCGCCGCCGAAGATGCGTCCGTACCAGCCGTCCATGCTGTAGCCGGGGATGGTGAGCGCGCCCTCGCTGAGCGGCTTGCTGTCGTCGTAGAGCTGGGTCAGATCGAAGTCTGTCACCCTGCCCATGCCCTCGCAGCGCGGGCACATGCCGCCGGTGATGCTGAACTCGCGGCGCTCCTTCACGGTCTTTCCGCCCTGCTCGAAGGTGACAGCACCCGCCCCGCTGATCGATGCGACGTTGAAGGAGAACGCCTGAGGCGATCCGATGTGCGGATCCCCGAGCCGGCTGAACAAGATGCGCAGGAGCGCGTTCGCATCGGTGGCGGTGCCCACGGTCGAGCGTGGGTTGGCGCCCATCCGCTCCTGGTCCACGATGATCGCGGTGGTCAGCCCGTCCAGCAGATCGACGTCGGGCCGGGCCATGCTCGGCATGAAGCCCTGCAAGAAGGCGCTGTACGTCTCGTTGATCATCCGCTGCGACTCGGCCGCGATCGTGGCGAACACCAGCGAGCTCTTGCCCGAGCCGGAGACACCGGTGAACACCGTGAGCCGGCGTTTCGGGATCTCGACGCTGACATCCTTGAGGTTGTTCTCACGGGCGCCATGCACGCGGATCAGGTCGTGGCTGTCGGCAACGTGCACTGCGGGCGACTGTGTGTCCGTCCTCGTGGCCATGCTCATGTGTCTCCATCTGTTACGCGGGCCGTCGGTGCGGGGGCATGGCTGCGATTGCCGGACGGCTCAGCGCAGCTCCTGGATGCGGATCAGGTTGCCGGATGGATCGCGGACCGCGCAGTCACGAACGCCCCACGGCTGATCGGTCGGTTCCTGGACGATCTCGGCCTCGCCGGCCTGTAGCTGCTCGAACGTGCCGTCGAGGTCGGGGGTGGCTAGGTTGACGCCCGAGTAGGTGCCCTTGGCCATCATCTCGGTGATGGCGCGGACCTCGTCGTCGGTCTTGCCGCATCCCTCGGGTGCCGGCGGCTCCAAGACGATGGACGTGCTGGGTTGGTTGGCGGGCCCGACCGTGATCCAGCGCATCCCGCCGTATCCGACGTCGCCGCGGACCTCCATGCCGAGGGTGTCGCGATAGAAGGCCAGCGAGGCGTCCGGGTCGCTGTGCGGGAGGAAACTTTGGTGAATGGTGATGTCCATGGCGGCTACGTTAGCTGCGGCTGCGTGACCGGCGCTTCTCGATTCCTGATCGGTCTGGTCACCTGTTTGGCCACGCACGGCGGCATCCCCATCGTGGCGCGAGCCGCCTGGCGCCGATAGACGCTGGGCGGCATACCGACGAGCTCGGCGAAACGGGTGCTGAAGGTGCCCAACGACGAGCAGCCGACCGCGAAGCAGACCTCCGTGACGCTGAGGTCGCCACGACGCAGCAGCGCCATCGCGCGCTCGATGCGCCGCGTCATCAGATAGGCGTACGGCGACTCGCCGTAGGCGAGCCGGAACGCACGGCTGAGATGCCCGGCCGACATGTTCACGCCGCGAGCGAGCGCCTCGACGTCAAGCGGCTGCGCGTACTCCCGGTCGATCCGGTCACGGACGCGGCGCAGCTGCGCAAGGTCGCGCAAGTGCTGCGCTGTGGCGGGTCTGCTGGTCACCTGCACGATCCTGCCATGACTCGCCGGAGTTGCCTAGCGGCATTGTGACCACTGCAGGTTCTTAGTGCGTGCACAGGTACGGGGTGGTGGTGCTCAACGGCGTGAACCCGAGCCGCTGCAGTATGGGACGGCTCTGGCTGGACGCGTCGACCTGCATGTAGCGGTAACCACCCTCGGCTGCGATGCGAGCACGGTAGGCGACGGTCGCCCGATAGATGCCCTGCCCACGCCACTCTCCGATGGTGCCGCCACCCCACAGGCTCGCGAAACGGGTGCCCGGGTGTAACTCCATCCGCGCGGAGCTCACAGGCCGATCACCGGCCATGGCAACGACCACGGCGACGGTCTCCGGTGCCTCGCGGAGCTGAGCACGCAGTTGGTGGCCGATCCAGGAGCTGTCCGTACCGAACGCCCGATCGTGGACCTCCGTCACCAGATCCACGTCCGCCCCGTCAGTCACAGGGTGCAGGTGCACGCCATCTGGGAGCTCGATGTTGGCTGGCAGGTCATGAACCTCGGCGACCATCAGCGTCTCCTCCGGCTCGGGCACGAAGCCGGCCTTGCGGAGCAGCCGGGGGAGGTTCCGTGGCTGATCGTGGGCGTACACCTTCCACTCGAAATCACGCCCCAAGGCTTTGAAATGCTCCACCTGCTCCGCTATGGCGGAGGCTGCAGACTCGGGATCGAGGTTCGACCAGATGATGCCGTTCCACCCGTCGTCGGTGCCGACTTGCCGCACGAGGTCGCCCATGTGCTCGACCTTGGCTCCGGGTGCGTCGGGCCGTGCGCCGCGTCGCATCTGCTCGTCGAACAATGCGAACACTGCATCATGATCCACCAGCTCATTGGAGCATTGAACCGATGAGCAGGGCAAATGAGATCTGATCGGCACAACGGACAGGCCGTGCGATGGAAAGGACAAACCCCGGCCGTCGAACAGCCGGCGATCCGAGTGCAAGCGGCCTTGCACCGGCGCCCAGTACTCTACCGTCGTCCGGGACCGTAGCCCGGGAGAGCAAGGAGTAGAGATCAGTGGACGACCGCGTGGAAATCCGGTGGCTTTGGCCGGTCATGTTCGTGTGGCTGGTCATCGTTGCTGTCTCGATCGGGTACGCCGTACTCGCCTGCTGGGCGGCCTGGGCCATGGGGATGTCGTGGTGGCTGGGCCTTCTGCTGCCGATGATCGCGCTGCTGGGAGCGGAGAGCTTCCGATGGATGCTCAAGGGTGGGCCGATCGGCGTGGAGCCGACGCGATGCGGCCCATCAGATCAGCCGGCGCTGCACGCGATCCTCGACCGGCTGTGCGCAGTCGCCGGCCAGGATAAGCCTGAGGTTCGGATTATCGACGTGGACGCTCCGAACTGCCTGGTGTATGTCGAGCCCGGGAAGCGGCCGACGCTGTGCGTGACCACAGGTCTGGTGGAGACGCTGGACAACGACCACCTGGAGGCGGTTCTTGCGCACGAGATCGCCCATATCGCACATCGCGACACACGGGTCATGGCCTTCGCGGAGGCCATGTCGGGATGGGCGGTCATGCTGCCCGGCGCGATCTTCATGCTCATGGGCCGGCTGGATCTGAAACTGTGCTGGGCTGCTCGATCGTGTGGCAAGGCATGGCGGCCGATGTTCGTCGAACGTGGTAAGTCCGGCCTTCCGGATACGGAGCCGGTGAGCCGTTTCTCGCCCCGTCAGGCACATAGACGGGTCATCTTGTTCGTGCTGGCGCGGATCGCCATCGCGCTCGCTGCGCTGTACCTGGTGATTCCGGCCATATGCCTCGGCGTGTTGGTGGCCATACCTGGCTTCGTGCTATCGACGCCACTGCCACGTCGTCGTGAAATGGCAGCGGATCGGACAGCCGCGCGAATCACTGGTGCGCCCGCTGTGCTGGCGGCGGCCCTCATCAAGGTATCGGATGCCGAGCAACGGGTCCCTGACGAGGACCTTCGTTCCAAGCGGCTGGCCTCGGCGCTGGCGATCGTCCCGTTCGACTCGTCGGTTCGGATCGACGGCAAGGAGCACAAGCCGGGGGCGGCGGCCCGGATGTTCGAGCCGCACCCGTCGATGAAGGCGCGACTGGCGCAGTTGGAGCGGATGTCCCGTCAGCTTGCCGCCGGCCGCTGACGTGTGCCGCGACTAGCCGAGGGCAAGCAGCACGACGCCCACGGCGACCGCGACGCTGGCACCCACGCGTATCCGGCCCATCGGTTCACGAAAGAGGACCGCGCCCAACAGGGCTGCGACAACGACGCTGCTCTCCCGCAAGGCGGCAACGGCGGCGAGCGTGCCTTTCGTCTGCGCCCACAGGACCAGACCGTAGGCGAGCATCGACATGATCGCCGTGCCGGTGGCCGCCAACCATGGCGTCGGCTTGGGGCTTTCCGCCGGGATCCATCGACTGTGCCGGAGCAACTTGACCGTGATGACGAACCCGGCGCTGTGCGCCGTGAGCAACCAGATGGTGTATCGGGCCGCGGATCCGCTGTTGCGGACGCCGATGCCGTCGAGCAGGGTGTATGTGGCGATGGTGAGACCGGTCAGGACGGCTGCTGCGATCGCCGCACGGTTGTGGCGGATGCGTCGCCATGGTGTCAGGCCGAGCACAGCGATGGCGGCGCCGATGATCACCACGCCCAATGCGGGCAGCAGGGCTAGGGGCTCATCGATCAGCGTGGCCGCGACGATGGCGACCACCATGGGACCGAGACCGCGAGCCAGGGGATAGGTCTGGTTGAAGTCACCCAGGCGGTAGGCGACGAGCAAGCCCATCATGTAGGCGACGTGAACCGCTGCGGATGCCGCGAGCCACGGCCAGGAGTCCTGGTGCGGTGGATCGACCAACCACACGAGCGCAAAGCCGATGACGACGACGGCGACGGACATCCGGGTGAACAGGCTGAAGCCATCGGACATCGCCTTCGCGATGGCGTTCCAGCCCGCGTGAAGGACGGCGGCGATAAGGACGACCAGAACGACGAGCGGAGTGGAGGCGGCCACGAAATGCTCCCGAGGGTAGGGGACACCGGGCCCTCAAGGCTTTTATCCAGTCAGGTGTGGCTCGCCGTCGCTATGACGCCGGAGCTGGTGCCGCTCGGTCCTGGCCATGCCGCCCTGATTGTGGGGAGTGCTTCGCCTGAACGAAGCCACGGGCGACGTGCGGAACCCTAGGCACAACCGCGTGCTGGTATCGACCATATCGCGTCGAGCCCCGCCCACGCCGCCAGGTTGACGGTGGTGGGCAGGGCTGTGAGCTGCTGTTGGTGGTGGTTCAGTGGGTGGTTGCGTCACTGGGCCAGTGGTGGTCGGCGCGGGGCCGGGCGTGGGAAGTTGCTCGTGCACGGTCCCGTGTGTGGTTCTGGTGTTGGGCGCCGGGTGCGGGTGGTGGTGACGATCGGTAGGTGTGTCCGGTGGGTGTCGTCGTTTCGACGATGTGCCGGTCGGGGTCGATGACGCGGACGGTCCAGCCGGGCATTTGGCGGGTGTGGTTGCCGCGTTGGCACACGCCGCGT
>NZ_ML142869.1:68962-69335 GCF_004138495.1 Phytoactinopolyspora endophytica | reverse complement strand
CGCAGTCACGCACGACTCCGGTGACGGGGTCGGTGTAGAGGCGACGGATCCAGATCCTGGCCCGCTCGCCCACGCTCCCGCCCACGCCACCGCCCACGCTGCTCGTGTTCGCGTTGCTGGGTGTGTCGTGGTTGGGTGCGTCGGCGTCGGTGTGGGCGAAGGCGTGTGCGAGGGCACGCGCGATCGGGGCGGGCACGGGGCCGTAGCCGGGGATCTCCGCCACGGTGGCATCGTCTCCGCCGAGCAGCGCTGTGTCCGTCATGATCAGGGCGATCTCCGCGGACACCGCGGACGCGGATGCCTGCCCGGTGAGCCGCGCCACAAGTTCATCGGCCATGAGCTGGTTGCGGGTGCGCCCATCCCCCGCCGCCAC
>NZ_ML142869.1:67337-67921 GCF_004138495.1 Phytoactinopolyspora endophytica | reverse complement strand
TCCGCGGCAGGCAGGTCGGCCAGCTGGTCAATCACACCAGCCAGCTGCTCAACCACACCGGAACCGTTCATGTGTTCGAGTATATGTGGATCTTCGTATTGGGGTCAACTGCTTTGCTATGAGCGAGATCCGTTCCGGACCGCTCCGCCTGCATGGGACTGAGACAGTACGCCGTCGAACGGTGGAGGATTCTCCGTTCAGCAGTGGAATCCCTTCCGCGCCATAGCGTGCAGAACGCTCCACCGCTGACGGGGAGAACCTTCCAGCGCTGGCAGGGTGCACGACTGTGAACGGAACTCAAGCGACGCCGCTGGCCGGCCGATCAGGCGGAACGGCCGGCGGACTGGAGCGGCGCTGACCGATCGCCGCCGCGACCCGCGACGCGCGGGCATTCAGGTAGTTCTGCTCGGGAATGCTCGTGGTCAGGCGCGCGGCCATGCGATAGCAGGCGAGAGCGTCGTCGTACTCTCCGGCCATCTCCCACAAGTGCGCCCGGACCGCGTGCAGCCGATGGTGCCGCGACAGCAGCGTGTCCTTGTCGAGTGGTTCGAGGAGCATGAGGCCGGCGCGCGGGCCGTGCGCCA
>NZ_ML142869.1:64044-67305 GCF_004138495.1 Phytoactinopolyspora endophytica | reverse complement strand
GAGCGCCACCGACTGGTTGAGTGTGACCAACGGGTTGGGATCCAGGTCTCGAAGTATCCGATACAGCGAGACGACCTGCGCCCAGTCGGTGTCCTCGGCGCGCTCCGCCTCGGCGTGGACCGCTGCGATGGCCGCCTGGACCTGGTACCGCCCGATCGGCGCCCTGGCAAGCGTGTCTGTGACGAGATCGACGCCCTCCTGGATGAGGTGGTGGTCCCACTGGGCGCGGTCTTGTTCCGCCAGCGGGACCAGGCCTCCGTCGGGCCCGGTGCGCGCTCCACGGCGCGCCTCGTTGAGCAGCATGAGAGCCAGCAGTCCGGCGACCTCGCCGTCGTCCGGCAGCAAGCGATGGACGGTTCGAGTGATCCGGATCGCCTCCTGGGTCAGGTCGGCGCGATGGAGGTCGGAGCCCGACGTCGCGGCGTAGCCCTCGTTGAAGATCAGGTACAGGACGTGCAGTACGGAACGAAGACGCTCGCGCTCCATCACAGGCGGCATGCTGAAGCGAGCGCCGCCGGCCCTGATGCGCTGCTTGGCCCGGCTGATGCGTTGCGCCATGGTCGCCTCGGGGACGAGGAAAGCGCGCGCGATCTCCACCGTCGTCAGTCCGCCGACGGCGCGGAGTGTGAGCGCGACCTGGGAGCGCGGCGTGAGGCAGGGATGACAGCAGAGCAGCAGGAGCGTCAGCGTGTCGTCGTCGCTCCTCAGCAGCTCAGTGTCGGCGGCCGGGGCGACATGCTCGTCCGGCAGGGTCTCAAGGACCGCCTTCTCCTCGCGTCGACGGCTCGCCTGTTCCTTGCGTAGCAGGTCGGTCATGCGTCGGGAGGCGACCGTGACGAGCCAGGCCGGCGGGTCGTCGGGAATGCCGCGCTCGGGCCATTGCGTAGCGGCGGTCAGCAACGCCTCCTGGACCGCGTCCTCGGCTGTCTCGAAATTGCCGTAGCGGCGCACCAGCGCGGCGAGGACCTGCGGCGCGGCTTGGCGCAGCAGGTCCTCGACAGTCACGTCCCTGACATGCACGGCCACGGTCACATCTCCTGGCCGGACAGATCCATGATCGGGCGCACCTCGATGGGGGAGAACCGCGCGTCGGGGAAGCGCGCCGCGATCTCGGTCGCACGTTGCGGGCTCTCGCAATCGACGACGAAGTATCCCGCCAGTTGTTCCTTGGACTCGAGATACGGGCCGTCGGTGGTCAAGGGCACACCGTCGGGCGTCCGCACGGTCATGGTGTTCATCGGGTCGGCCAACGGAACACCGGCCACGAGCTCCCCGGACTCGGTGATCTCCTGCTGCAGATCGTTGAACTGGCGAACCAGCCGTTCACGTTCCTCGCCGGGGAGCGCGTGGAACTCGGGGCGTTGCATGAACATCGGGTGTTGCCAGTTCTGCGAGTTGCTGTAGATCAAGATCAGGTATTTCATCTCTCCTCATTCCCGATTCGGCAGTGCAGCGAGGGTCAGACCGTGCCGGCGACGCCGATCAGGTTGCCTTCTGGGTCGGTGAAATGCCCGACGACGAGCGGCCCATCCGATGAGCGCGCCGGACCCATGACACGTTTCCCGCCAAGGCTCTCGGCCTTCTGAAGCGCGGCCTCGACGTCGGGAACGCCGACGTAGAACAGGACTCGAGGCTCGTAGCCCTGGCCGCCGCACACGCCGCCGTTGATGCCGGTGCCGTCGCCGGTCGTGCTTCCGTCGACGAACCCGTACTCACCCGGCGCGGACACGGCCGTCGCCGACGCGTCGCCCAGGCCGAACTCCCAGCCGAACAGATCGCCGTAGTAGCTGCGCAACGTCGCCGGATCGCTTCCGACGATCTCGAAATGCACCACTGGCTGTCCCATGCCTGATCCTCTCCGCGCCGACGGGTCGGCGCCTGTCCATGTCTGCCCATGTGGGCCTGTCACAGCAGAGGTCGAAGCAGAGAGCCCTGATCTCGACATGCCCGGCGAGAAATCCTCCATCGGTCGCGTGATGCACGGCTGAGGAACGGCGCATCGGTGCTCCAGACGCCGGCCCTCACGTGTTGTGACCACCCGCCGGGCAGGAACTCATCGCGTCGCAGACGGGCGGCTGGCACGTTGTCCGGCTCGAGGCACGGCACACCACGGCGCTCGGCCTTGGTTCAGTGGAGTGTGTAGCGCCGCGCGACCTCGTGGAACGCTTCCTTCGGCTCCCAGCACGCAGGGTCGTCGGCAGAGGTCTTCACCACGCCGAAGCCCGCCATGTCCAGGTCATGGCGTGCGTCGTCGGCGTGGGGGAAGTCGTGCATGGAGAAGGTGTAGACGAAACAGCCGTGTACGTCGTGCCGGGAGTAGAGCTCGATGAGCTCACCGAGGTAGGTGGCCTGCGTCTGCTCGTCTCGCATGTGCCCGTCCTTGACCTGAGGCGGATCGGCGAACCAGTTGACGATCCGGAACGATCCGGGTCCGCGCTGTTCCGCACCGAGGTGGGCGCCGCAGCCGAATTCTGTGATGACGACGGGCTTGTCGGTCATGTTGATGAGGTCGCGCAGGCGCTGCTCGTATGCGGCGAAATCGGAGCCGATCCGGTAGAGATTGACGCCCACGAGGTCGAAGCGGGACCAGTCGACGTGCTCCCAGTATCCGGCAGCGTAGGTGACCGGTCCATGGAAATGTTTGCGTGCGGTGGCGACACCGTCAGCCAGCAGGGCATCGAGCTTGCGGGTGATCCGTCGATCGAAGAACCGGCGCCATCGCAGCAGGATCTGCAGACGGATGAACACATTCGGCCCCGGAATCATGCCGGGGGAGGTGAGGGAGAACTCGCTCCCCAGCAGGAGCGTGAGGCGGTCCGGATGCGATGCGCGCAGCTTCTCCGCTTCGGTCGCCGTCGCCGCCAGGTGGGCGAGCAACTCGCGTCGCGGGCGGTCGGCCAGGTATGGCCGAACGTAGACGTCCAGCCCGACCTCGAGCGCGAGCCGGGCCGCTTCCATCAGCTGCTCCGTGTCGGTGTCGATCAGCATCACCGTGGTGCAACGCAGATCGTCCCTGATGACACCTAGATCGCGGCGTATGTCGGCTGCGCTGACATCGCCGACCACGTATGAGATGCCCTTGACCTGCAGACTCATGAAATCCTCACCGTTGAACGGCAGGCTGGTAGCGGTACGACGGGCGAGCGACGCCGTCGACAATCGGCGGTCGCGATGAGTCTGCTCGCTCCCAGCGGTCTATCTCCGGAGAATGACCCACCCAGTCCACCGGAACGGAAGTGAACAACGTGGTTGAGAACAGGC
>NZ_ML142869.1:46360-64001 GCF_004138495.1 Phytoactinopolyspora endophytica | reverse complement strand
GTTGGCGCGCCTGGACGCGTTCGTCGGTGAATGGATGTTGGAGGTTCGCTTCCCTGAGGGCCACCCCGCAGCGGCCATGGCGTCCGCGGCGGCCGCGGATGACGCGCGAGCACGCTGTCGATTCGAATGGGCCCTGAACGGGCAGTTTCTGCTCCAACGCACCGAGATCACGATACCGGAGGCACCCAACAGCTTGACCATCATCAGCGTCGATCCGAGGACCAGGGCGTACACGCAGCACTACTACGACTCCCGCGGCGTCGTACGCCTGTATGCGATGGACTTCGCCGACGGGGTATGGACACTGACCCGGGAGTCGCCTGACTTCACGCCGCTCGACTTCCGCCAGCGCTTCACCGGCACGTTCAGCGACGACGCAAGCGTGATCAACGGCGCCTGGGAGATCGGTCCCGAGGGCGGGGACTGGGAGCACGACTTCGACCTCATCTACCGAAGGATGGGCTGACATGCGGGCCACCGACCCTGCTGCGCAGACCGTCCGAGACATCATCGAGGCCACCCGCTACCTCGTCCTCGCCACCGCCGATGCGACGGGACGACCGTGGAGCTCGCCGGTCTACTTCGCGCACATTGACTTCAGCGAGTTCTTCTGGATCTCCTCGCCCGACGTGACGCATTCCCGCAACATCGCGGTGCGACCTGAGGTGGGCTTCGTGGTGTTCGACTCGCAGGCGGCGATAGGCACAGGGCAAGGCGTGTACGTGTCCGCAGAAGCAAAGTTGCTCGAAGACGGCGAGACAGGTCAGGGGATCGAGGCCTTCTCCCGCCGTTCGATCGCGCACGGTGGACACGAATGGAGCAGCGACGACGTCCAGCCCGGTGCCGGCCTGCGCCTCTACCACGCCACGGCCGACTCGCACTGGATCCTCGCCAAGGATGGTCAGCCTGATCACCGGATCCCCGTGCCGCTCAGCTGACGCACGCGCGACTGGAGGGCCGCGGCTACTCGCTCCAGCTCAGCACCGGGTAGTCGACGTAACCGCGAGACTCGCCCCCGTAGTACGTCTGAGGATCGCCGGTGGTCATGGCGCGGTTCATGGCGAATCGCGTGACGAGATCCGGGTTGGCGATGAAGTGTCGCGCGAACGAAACGGCGTCGGCCGCATCCTCGTCGATGATGCTGTTCCCGGACTGGCGGTCGAACCCGTGGTTCGCGATCAGCGCGCCGTCGAACAGTCTCCGGTAGCGGGCGAACGCGCTGAAGTCGGGTGTGCCGTCCGGTCCCGCGAGCACCGGTCCCCGCAGGTGCAGGTAGGCCAGCGCGTGCCGGTTGAGCTCTTCGACGAGTTCGTCGTAGTCGCTGAGGACCTCGTCGTCGGCGACGTAGGGATAGGTCGACCGCATGTCGTCGTCCGCATTGAAGACGTCCCGCACGGTCCAGTAGGGCGACAGGCGCAGGCCGACGTGCCCTCCGGGCCAAGCCGCTGTGACCGCGTCGATGATCTCGAGCACCAGCCGCCGTCGGCCGGCTCGGTCGGTGCCGTACCCGTCGTTGCGGCGGTTCAGGCGTGGGTTCAGGAACTGCGGGATCAGGGATGACCCGACGGCCTGTATCTCGACCCCGTCGAACCCGGCACGTCGGGCGTTCTCCGCGGCGGTGCGGTAGTCGGTGATCGTGTGCGTGATATCCGCCATCGTCATCTCGCGGGGCACGACGGTTTCCTTGAATCCGGCTGGGGTGAAGACTCGCTCGCACGGGTTGACCGCCGACGGGCCGGCTGGAAGCTGGCCTTGACGGAGATCGGGATGCGAGACGGAACCCGTGTGCCAGAGCTGCAGGAGAATCCGACCGCCGACGGCATGCACGATGTCGGTCACCCGGCTCCATTCGGTGACCTGATCCTCGCTGTAGATGCCGGGAACGTTGATGAAGCCGATCGCGTTCTCGCTGATCCAGGTTCCCTCGGTGATGATCAGGCCGGCGCTGGCGCGCTGCGAGTAGTAGGCGGCATGAAGCTCGGTCGGCACGAGCTGGTCGTTGGCGGCGCGAGCGCGCGTCGCCGGAGCCATGACCATGCGGTTCGGCAGCTCGAGGTCTCCCATCGTCACACTGCGCAGCAGTGGCTGGCCGAGGGCGGTGGACAGGCTTGTGCTCATGGGTGTCTCCTTGGCTATCAGGGGATGGCACGTGCACCCGTCGTCATCAGGGATGCATGGCGCGCATGCACGTCTTTCCCGTCACGTCGCGCGACGGTGGGGGAGTAGGCACGAGGAGCGCGAGATAAAATTCGAGCGGGTGTTTGTCCGCTCATGTGCGTCCTCGTCGGAGTCGCCAATGTGTGTGTTGGCTGGCAACGGTCTATCGGGATTGACCGTCGCGTTCCGGTCCCTACGTAGGTGACGGTTGGCGGTCCGGAAAGGTGACCGATGGACGATCATGACGAGCTCGCGGCACGGTTCGAGGCTGAGCGCAGCCACCTGCGGGGTGTCGCGTATCGGATCCTGGGCTCACCCGTCGAGGCGGAGGACGCTGTCCAGGAGACGTGGTTGCGGCTTAACCGTGTCGATCCCGGCGCTGTCGAGAACCTGCCCGGATGGTTGAGGACAGTCATATCCCGGGTGTGTCTCGACATGCTGCGGTCGCGCGCGTCGCGACGCGAGGAGCCGGTGGGCCAACGGGTGACCGAGTCGGTCCGGGACGCGCATGAGCGAGGCGATCCCGAATACGAAGCATTGCTGGTCGACTCGGTCGGCCGCGCGATGCTCGTGGTGCTCGACACGCTGGGCCCTGCGGAGCGGGTGGCGTTCGTCCTGCATGACACCTTCGCCATGCCCTTTGACGAGATCGCTCCTATCGTGGGGCGCTCCACGGTCGCCACGAAGAAGCTGGCCAGCCGTGCGCGGCACAGAGTGCAGGGCACTCCAGCGGTCTCCAGCGTTGAACTTTCCCGGCACAGGAGAGTTGTCGAGGCGTTCTTGGACGCGGCCCGGGGCGGCGACGTCGAGGCGTTTCTCGCAGTGCTGGCCCCCGACGTCGTCCGAAGGGCTGAGCCTGCCGTGCTGCCACCGGACGTCGCGACGGAGGTTCGCGGCGCACAGGCAGTAGCCGAGGAGGCCGCCATTCTGGGGCGGCAGGCGCGGTTCGCGGAGGTCGCCCTGGTGGATGGCGCCGTGGGCATCGTCGTGGCTCCGCGCGGACGGCTGCGGCTGATCATCACTATTACCGTCAAAGACGACAAGGTGAGCGAGTACGAAGTGATCGCTGACCCTGATCGTCGTCGGCGGTTCGCGTTGGCCGTGCTGGATGGTTGACCACTGACCTGCCGGCATGCTGACTGCCTCAGAGAGGGGTTGAGACGCTGTGGACGCCTGTTGTCGAAGCCACCTTGTGTCGCCTTCGATGGCGCCATAACATGGCTACATGGGTGCTGAAACTGCCACGCTCAGAGTGAGCCGGGAGACGCGTGATCTCTTGGCAGAGCAGGCACAGGAACGTGGTTTGTCGATCTCGGCGCTCCTTGCAGAGATGGCTGGCAAGGCGAGGCGAGAGTCGTTCTTCCGGGCTGAACGTGCGGCTGTGCGTAATGACGCTGCCGCGGCCGAGGTCCAGGCAGAAGAAGCGGAGTGGGAGGCGACTCTGTCTGATGGCATCGACTGAGCCGCAGCGGGGCGAGCTGTGGCTGGTCTCTCTCGGTGCTGCGCGCAAGGGTGAGCCTGGAAAGAACAGGCCAGTGATCGTCGTGTCGGTGGATGAGATCAAAGCTGGTGTGCAAGATGAGCTCTTGGTGGTTGTGCCGGTCTCGAGCTCACGGGCACCATCGCCTTTGCGGCCGAACGTTTCGCCAGGCGAGGGTGTGGAGATGCCGAGCGTCGCGGTCACACGAGGCATTCGCGCTGTCTCGCGCGGTAGTTTTCTGGAGCGCCTGGGGAGCGCCAAAGCGGAAACCATGGCGGAAGTCGAGACGGCCTTGCGCATGATCTTGGGTATCGAACCTGACCATCGTCGTGGCTACGAGACGGACTAGGCCGGCGTCGCTTGCGTACGGACCAGGCTCTGGCTGTACACGCGGACGGGACGTGAGCTGTCCTATGGCCGCGGCGTGTCACGTCGAGCGGCGGCGACGAGGAGGTCGGCCGCGAGGTCGATGTCGCCGGGGGTGGTCCAGCGGCCGAGGGACAGACGCAGCGCCGCGAGACTGCGCTCGGCGCTCATCCCCATAGCCGAAAGCACGGGGGAGGGCCGGTGACGACCGCTGTGGCAAGCCGACCCGGTTGACGCCGCGATTCTCGGGACCGCGTCGAGGAGAGCGTGACTTTGGGTGCCGTCGATGCTGATGTTGAGGGTGTTGGGCAGGCGCTGGTCATTCGGGCCGTTGAGGAGGACCCGGCCCGGCAGGGCGTCGCTCAGCCGCTGATGGAGGCGGTCGCGGAGGTGCTGCGTGTGCCCGTGGCTGCCGGCGGCGAGCTCTTCCACTGCCCGTTGTGCAGCGACGCCTAGGGCGACGCCGAGCGCGACGTTCTCGGTGCCGGCACGCAGTCCGCCTTCTTGTCCGCCGCCGTACAGGAGCGGTTCGAGGGTGACACCAGGGCGGACGTAGAGCGCGGCGACGCCCTTCGGGGCGTACATCTTGTGGCCGACGATGGTCATCATGTCCACCTCCAACTCGGCCACGGCCAGCGGGATCTTTCCGGCGGCCTGGGCGGCGTCGCAATGGAACAGAGCGCCGTTGTCGCGGGTGATGCGGGCCAGCTCGGCGATGGGCTGGATGGCGCCTGTCTCGTTGTTGGCGGCCATCACCGACACGAGCACGGTGTCGGTCTCCAGTGCCGCGGCGAGTGTTCCGGGATCGACCAGCCCGTCGCTGTCGACCGGAACATACGTCACGCGTGCGCCGTGTAAGCGTTCGAGAGCGCGGCAGGTCTCCAGAACGGCTGGGTGCTCGGTGACCTGGGTGACCAGATGCGGACGCGGCCGGCCGGAGGCCAGGACGGCGCCGCGAATCGCAAGCTGGTCGGCCTCTGACCCGGAGCCGGTGAACACCACCTCGGCGGAAGTAGCCCCGATCAAGTCAGCGACCTGGGCGCGGGCTTCTGCCAACGCACGGCGGGGCTGGTCAGCGTAGGCATGGCTGCTGGACGGGTTGCCGAACCAGCGCCCAAGGTAAGGCTGCATCGCCTCTGTGACATCCGGGTCGATCGGGGTCGTGGCGTTGTAATCCAGATAAATCGGACCGTCGGCGAGCTCGGCGGGGATGGCGGTGCTCATGCGTCGGTTCCGGCAGCGATCGGCAGGTCGGCCAGGCGCCACTCCAGCATGCCGTCGTTGAGCCGGATCGCCCTGCGGCCGCGGCTGGTCAGCATGCGTACCGCGTCGTGGGCCAGTACGCAGTACTCACCCCGGCAGTAGGTGACGACCTCGACGCCATCAGGTAGATCGTCGATCCGCTCGGCGAGTTCGTCGACGGGGATGGAGATCGCACCGGGGATGTGCCCGGCGGCGTACTCCTCGAGAGGGCGCACATCCAGGACCACGACATCACCGGCTTCTACGTGCGCCAGCAGCTGTTCGCGGCTGACCTCCTGCCCTCCATCCTCGCCGAGGTAGGCCGCGCGAGCCGGCTCGACGGCGGGCAGGTGGGTCTCGGCGACCTTGCGTAGCAGCGCGAAAAGCTGGGCGACGTCGTCGCCTGCCAGCTGGTAGTGGATGCGGACGCCTTCACGACGGGTGGTGACCAGCCCGGCCTGCTTGAGCGTCTGTAGATGCGCGGACGCCGTGGTCAGGTTCAACCCGGCCGCCTTGGCGAGCGCGTCAACGGTGCGCTCGCCCTGGGCGAGGAGATCGAGCAGCTCTAGCCTTTTTCCGCTGGCCAGCGCCTTGCCCGTGGTGGCGAACGCCTCGTACAGGCGGGCCTTGGTCGGGGACTTCACAGTTTCAGGCAAGAATCCTCCATAGATCCATGGATTAGTGTACTAGAGTATCCGTACCTACCGTGCTTCGCACTGTTTTTCTGGAGGATCCCGTGGCTTTCACCGACGACCACATCATCCCGCTGGTCGATCAAGGGCTCGGCAACAGCGCCTATCTGGTCGATCTCGGCGACGGTCGCGCCCTGGCGGTCGACGCTGCCAGGGACTTACGCGCCCTGCGCCAGGCAGCCACCCGACGCGGCCTGCATGTCGCGTTCGCCGCCGACACACACCTGCACGCGGACTTCCTCTCCGGGGCCGTGCAGCTCGGACACGACGACGACGCCGTCGTGCTCGCCTCCGCCGCGGGGCGGCGCGCATTCACTCACACGCCGCTCGCCGACGGCGACGAGATGGACCTGGGCGGCCTGACACTGCGTGCGCTGGCCACGCCCGGCCATACCGATGAGCATCTGTCCTATCTGCTGCTGGACGGCGACCGGGAGCTCGGCGTGTTCACCGGCGGCTCACTGATCGTGAACTCCGCAGCCCGCACTGACCTCCTGGGTGCGGAGCGCACCGAAGAGCTCGCACGCGCCCAGTACCGGTCGCTGTCGCGTCTGACCGCCTTACCCGACGACGTCGAGGTGTGGCCCACCCACGGCGCGGGTTCGTTCTGCTCCGCACCCGCCGGCGCTGAACGCACCACCACCATCGGGGCCCAGAGGCGGGCCAACCCGCTGCTCGCCGCGCCTGACGAGGACACCTTCGTCCGCCGGCTGACCGCGAGCCTGGGTAGCTACCCGTCCTACTTCGACCGCCTCACCGAGCACAACCGGCGCGGTCCGGCCGTCATCACGTCCGAACCCCAGCTGCCCGGCCTCGATGCCGGACAGGTCAAGACGTTGCTCGCCGACGGTGGCTACGTGATCGACGTACGGCCTGCTGCTCAGTACGCGGCAGGCCACATCCACGGGGCGATCTCCATCACATTGCGGGACCAGTTCGCGACCTGGCTGGGCTGGCTCCTTCCCGATACCGCGCCGCTGGCCATCGTGGCCGAACATGGCCAGGACGTCTCCGACATCGTCTGGCAGGCCTACAAGATCGGCTACGAGCGCCTGGTGGGGCACCTGGCCGGAGGCATGCCCGCATGGCTCGCCGCGGGCGAAGAGCAACGCAGCACCGCGTTTCTCACCACCGACGAGGCCGGCCGGCGTCCGGTCGTGGATGTCCGTCAGGATGCCGAGCACGTGGCCGGTCATGTCCCCGGCGCCGTGCACATCGAGCTCGGCGCGCTGGCGACGCGCGCTGCCGACGCTCCCGAAGGCGCGATCGTGCACTGCGGGCACGGGGAGCGGGCGATGACCGCGGCCAGTCTGCTGGAGCGTGCCGGCCACACGGACCTCGCCGTTTTCAACGGCGGACCCGACGACCTTGCGGCCGCCCAAGGCGTCGCGCTGACTGACGGGGCTGGGGACTCGCTCCAGTGATCGCTGGCCCGACCGACCCGCCTCCGGGTGGACGCACCACCGAGTTGGGGCTGAGGGAGAACTGGCTGCAGTTCACCCTTCTGGTCGTCGTCAACGTCTGTGTGGGCGCACTGGTCGGGCTAGAACGCACGACCGTGCCCCTGATCGGCACCGACGTCTTCGGGCTGACCAGTGACTTGGCCGTGTTCTCTTTCATCATCGCGTTCGGCCTCACCAAGGCCATGACCAACCTGGCCGCCGGAGCCTTGACGGCCCGATTCCGCCGCAAGCAGCTGCTCATCACCGGCTGGCTCATCGGTATCCCCGTTCCCTTCGCGCTGGCTTGGGCTCCCTCCTGGGGATGGATCGTCGCCGCGAACGTCCTGCTCGGCGTCAACCAGGGCCTGACCTGGTCGATGACGGTCAACATGAAGATCGACCTCGTCGGTCCCGCCCGGCGTGGGCTGGCTACGGGCTTGAACGAAGCCGCTGGATACGCGGCTGTCGGCGGGACCGCGCTCGTCACTGGCTACCTCGCAACCGTCTACGGCCTGCGGCCCGTGCCTGAGCTGATCGGCATCGCGTTCGTCGTCGGCGGGCTGGGTCTGTCCATCGTCGTGCGGGACACGGCCGGGCACGTCGCGCTCGAGCTCGCCCAGCATTCGCCGCGTGCCGCCACCGTCGAACGTCTTGGCCTGGGCAAGGCGTTCACCCGCACCTCGTGGAGTCACCGCAGTTTGCGTGGCGCCAGTCAGGCCGGCATGGTGAACAACCTCAATGACGGCCTGGCCTGGGGTGTCTTCCCCTTGCTGTTCACCGAACATGGTCTCGGGCTCGCCGCTGTGGGTCTGATCAAGGGCCTTTACCCACTGCTGTGGGGGTTCTGTCAGATCCCCACCGGTCTCCTTTCCGACCGCATCGGCCGTAAACCCCTCATCGTCACGGGAATGTACGTCCAGGCAGGCGGATTCGTCCTCGCCCTCGCGCTGCTGGAACGCCCCCTGCTGGCCGGAGTCCTCTCCGCGATCGCGCTCGGCGTGGGCACCGCCATGGTCTATCCGGCGCTGATCGCTTCCGTGTCCGACCATGCCCACCCCACGTGGAGAGCCAATGCACTCGGCACCTACCGGTTCTGGCGCGACATCGGCTATGCGGTGGGCGGCCTGACCGCCGGTGTCCTCGCCGATCTGGCAGGCCTGGATGCGACGGTCGTCGCCGCCGCTGTCCTCACCGCGGGCTCGGGACTGCTCGCCAGTCACTGGATCACCGAACACCCGGCCCGCTGAGTCAGTTCCTCGGCAGCTCGGCCGGGCTGTCGAGCTGGGTCATCCTTCGCCACGGTCCGGCACCGCACCAAAGTCACCAACCTGACGTGCGATGCTGAACAGAGACACCGTGAGAGGGGCAGCAATGGACCAAGGCACCCGCGGCGAGCTCGTCAGTCGGCTGGCCGAGGCGATCAGGTCCGTCACGACCGCACACCCGCTGCGAGTCGCCATCGACGGGCCGCCCGCCGCCGGCAAGACCACGCTGGCCGACGAGCTCGCCGTCGTCCTGCGCGCGCAGGACCGCGACGTCATCCGCGCGACCATCGACGACTTTCTCTTCCCCCGTGCACAGCGCTACCGACGCGGCCAGTACTCGGCCGAAGGCTGCTACTTCGACGCCCACGACCGCGCCGCACTGTGCCGGGTCCTGCTCGATCCGCTGGGCCCAAGCGGAGACCGAAGGTTCCAGCACGCGGTCTACGACAGAGACACCGACACCGCATCGTCCCCGTCGGCCACGACCGCCCCCGCAGACGCCGTACTGCTCTTCGACGGCGTCTTCCTCCTGCGTCCGGAACTCATCGACCGGTGGGACCTGCGGATCTTCGTGTCCGTCCCATTCATGCAGACGGCAGATCGCGCCCGGAGCCGAGGCACGGCGCTGGCCGGATCCACCGCCGACACCGCCGAAATCGAACGGTCATGGCGCAACCGCTATATCCCCTCCCAGCAGCTCTACTTCGCCACAGCTCGCCCAACCGACCACGCCGACATCATCGTGCACAACGATCAGCTCCAGCGGCCGACCTGGGAAGTCCGGCCACACTCATCGATACGCGGGGTTTGACAGTTGCTCCGATGCGATGTGGGAGGGGGAGTGGCACGAAGGTGACACAACGGAAAAGCCCCGGTCCGAGGACCGGGGCTGATCTGGTGTTACGTGTGGTGGGCGATACTGGGATTGAACCAGTGACCTCTACCGTGTCAAGGTAGCGCTCTCCCACTGAGCTAATCGCCCATGCCGATACGATGGTTCACGGCACTTTAAGCGAGGTGGAGACGGGATTTGAACCCGTGTAGACGGCTTTGCAGGCCGTTGCCTCGCCTCTCGGCCACTCCACCGAGGTGAGGCCTGGCGGGCCTCGCTCCGAGCGGACGACGGGATTCGAACCCGCGACCCTCACCTTGGCAAGGTGATGCGCTACCAGCTGCGCTACGTCCGCACCGCGCCCTTGGCTCACCGAGGTGTTCCGGTGAACCCGGGTGCGGATAGAACATTAGCCCATCTGGGCCCCTGATTCCAAACACGGGGGTAGACGATCTGAGATCCACTGCGTACGAGGCGGGTCACGGCGGTCACGACCACCCAATACGCATGGGGCACGCCGCCCGCGCAATCAGGTAGCGTCGCACGACGTGGACCACGCATCGGACACCATACAGCCGGTGGCGCATCTTGGCGGCCTCCTGGCCACGGGATTGGTTGAGATCGCCGACGACCCGGCGGTGCTGGACGGGTCCGGTCGGTGGGCCGTCGTCGTGAATTTCGAGGGCGATGTCACATGCGCCAGATTCGACACCTGGGAGAGAACCTCGTTGCGCGCTGAGGCGTCGTGGCGTGGGCCCGGCAGCGGCGATTGGGTCACGTCGCTGGATCGCGAGCAGTACATCGCGGCCGTCGAAGACGTGCGTGAGCGGATCGCCGCGGGGACCGTGTACCAGGTCAATGTCTGCCGCGTCATGAGTGCGCCGCTGCCCGCACTCGGGCCCGATGGCTTAGTGCCGCTAGCCACGCGTCTGGCGGAGCACCACGACGCACCTTTCGGTGGTCTGGTCCAGCTGCCCGGCGTACAGGTGGTGACGGCGTCGCCCGAGCTGTTCCTGCGACGTCGCGCCGGTAAGGTCTGGTCGTCGCCGATCAAGGGAACCGGGCGAACTGAGGCGGATCTGACCGCCAAGGACGAGGCGGAGAACGTGATGATCGTCGACCTGGTCCGCAACGACCTCTCCAGGGTCAGCCGGACCGGCACCATCGCGGTGGAGGAGCTCCTCTCCGTCGAGAAGCATCCTGGCCTGGTCCACCTCGTCTCGACTGTCTCCGGCGAGCTCACGGACGACGCCGGCTGGCCCGAGCTGTTGGACGCCACCTTTCCGCCCGGTTCGGTCACCGGCGCGCCGAAGTCGAGCGCCTTGCAGGCGATCGCCGATCTAGAGCCTGTTCCTCGCGGTCCGTATTGCGGAGGGATCGGCTGGGTGGACGCCGACACCGGCGAAGGTGAGCTGGCTGTCGGAATCCGGACATTCTGGGCCGACGACGAGACGCTCTACTTCGGCACCGGTGCCGGCATCACCTGGGGCTCGAACGCTGAGAAGGAGTGGGCCGAGACGGAACTGAAGGCGGAACGTCTCGTAAGCTTGGCATCGTGCTGATCTGGGTGAACGGCGAGCTTGCGCCGGCTGCTGAGGCGAAGGTCAACGTGTTGGACCACGGCCTGACCGTCGGGGACGGCGTGTTCGAGACGATGAAAGTGGTGGACGGGGTGCCGTTCGCCTTGCAGCGCCATCTCGACCGGTTGGGCCGCTCGGCGGCGGGCCTCGGGCTGCCGGTGCCGGACTACGAGATGGTTCGCAAAGCCGTCGGCGAGGTCCTCGCTGATCTGGGCGCTCCGCCCCTGGCACGGATGCGGATCACCTACACCGGCGGCGTGGCGCCGCTCGGTTCCGGGCGGGGCGACGCGGCACCCACCCTGATCGTGGCCTGCACGCCCGTGGATCCCTACCCGCCGACGACGACCGTGGCGACGGTGCCGTGGCGCCGCAACGAACGGGCCGCCACGAAGGGCCTGAAGAGCACGTCGTACGCGGAGAACGTGATCGCACTGGCGCACGCGCGCGAGCGCGGAGCGAGCGAGGCCGTGTTCGCGAACACGCGGGACCTGCTGTGCGAGGGGACGGGCAGCAACATCTTCGTCGTGGTGGACGGGCGACTGCTGACGCCGCCGCTCGAATCGGGGTGTTTAGCCGGAATCACGCGCGGGCTGGTACTCGAATGGACCGGCGCGGAGGAGGCGGAGCTGGACTTCGACGTCCTCGACCATGCGGAGGAGATCTTCCTCACGTCGTCGGTGCGTGACGTGCAGGCCGTCCATGCGGTGGTTCACGACGGCCGGCGTCGTGAGCTGACGGCACCGGGAACGGTGACGGCAGAAGCCGCGGCGGCGTTCGCACGCCGCAGTGCCCAGACGTTCGAGCCGTAGCCGGGCTGGGCCGCGAGCAGACAGGATCAGCCGGCCGCGCGCCGTCGTTCGCGGTAGGCGGCGACGTGCAGTCTGTTGCCGCACGTGCGGCTGTCGCAGTAGCGCTTGGACCGGTTGCGCGAGAGATCCACGAGCACACGCTCGCAATCCGGCGCGTAGCACACCCGTAGACGCTCCTGCTCGGCCGCGACCACCACGAAGGCCAGAGCCATGCCGCCGTCGGTCAGCAGATGCTCGGCGAGAGACGCGCCTGGGGCAAAGTAGTGGATATGCCAGTCGTAGCCGTCATGGTCGGTCAGACGGGGACATAGCCGAGCCTTGGCCAGTAGGTCGTTGACGAGCGCCGATGCCTGTTCGGTCTGCTCCGCCAGGAAGACGTCCCGGAACTTGCGGCGCAAGGCCTGGACATTGGCCAGATCACTGCGGGTCAGCGTGCCGACGTCACTGATCATGTTGTCGGCGACAAAGGCACGAAGCGCGTCGACGTCGGGAAGAAGCTCCTGGCCACCGCTCTCTGGAGCGGTGTTGACCAGGTCGACGACGACGCCGAGCGAGTGTTGTACGTCGTGGCTGAAAGTCACGGCCTACCTCTGTTGGGACAGTTCCAGGTTGGCTGACCGTAGACCGTTCAGTGCCTGTAGCACAACATCAGATGCCCGAAAAGGGACATAACAGTGATAGACCCTTTATGCCCCATCCAGTAAAGCGTCCAATGTGAGATCGATGTCGAGGTGCTGGCTCTCGGTTCCAGGTGGCACCAGGCGCCAGGTCTCGGCCAGGAACTCCTCGATCGCGTCGGCGGGCGCTCGCAGGAACGCATCGCCGTCGGGGGAGGAGAGGCGGATCTCGATGGCGGGGATCCCATTGGGACTCCCGACGGGCGAGACCGTGACGTCGCCTATGCCGGCTTGACCGTCGAGACCTTCGCTGAGAAGGTCACGGGCGAAGACCCAGCGGACAGGGGCATCGGAGTTCGTCCCGAAGGCCACTGTCACGGAGAGCGGGTCATGGATGGAGTACTCGAAGTCCGCGGGTAGCGGGCTCGGGTCCGGCGTGCCGGTGAGCAGCCGGAGCATGATCGGGTGGGAGACCGTGGAGTGTTCCATACCCCCCAAGACGCGGAGTCAGGCAAGGTGTGACGCGCTCTATGTAACGAATTTATAACTGTCTCGGTGGTGTGCGTCACACGCGGATCTGAGAGCCCGTGTGGCCTGGGGCATGCGTTGGGGTGCCGGTTCGGCGTTGGGGCTCCGGGTGAGATATGGTTCTACTCGCGCAAGGGCGATTAGCTCAGTGGGAGAGCGCTCCGTTCACACCGGAGAGGTCACTGGTTCGAACCCAGTATCGCCCACCCGTATTTCCCCAGCTAGGCGGCCTGTCGATCAACGTCATCGACGGCCGTTCGTGCGAAGCGGGAGCATAATGGGAGCACGCGATCTTGACCACATTCGCGTTCCGAAGTGTTCAGGGTTGCACGAGCTACCTTCCACATCCCGACACTCGAACTCGGCAGGACCGCAGCCCGCACCATGCACTCTCTCGTTGAACACCATGAGGCGGCACCAGCCAGAACTGTCCTACTCGGCTCACTTGTGCAGCGTGGCTCTGCTAGTAGTCCCTAGCCGCGATCAGTGTTTCGGACGGCTCGGGTCGGCCCGAGTGGCGTCGCCCGCTCGCGGGACGGTACTCCGGCTCGTTCAGGAGCGGGTATCGTCCGTTTCGCGTGCGACGAGTACGTCGGTGATGTGTTCTTCGGCCCAGCGGGAGGCGAGTGGTGGACGAAGGCGCCGGGGTCGATGTAGCGCTGGCGGTGCAGGCGGATCGCCGCGCCGACGGTGTTTCCCAGCATCGGCTCCAGTTCGCGGGCCTGTCCGCCGGTCAAGGTGTCGAAGTGTAGGTCTTGGCCTGCGGACCGGATGTGTTCCAGTTCGTCGAGCAGTGTGGTGCGCTCGGATGCGGTGCGGTAGAGGGCGAGGAACGGTGCCGCCTCGCGGGTCGGCACGTCCACGCCGTGTTCGGTGAGGTGGTCGAAGGCGCACAGCGCCTGTGTGTTGATCGGCACCAGCGCCCGCTGTGCCCGCGCCAGGCGGCCGGCCAGAAGCGGGTCAGGGTGAACCCGATGTCCACGTCGTCGTATGCGGCGAGCCGGGCGACCCCCTTCCCGTTGTTTGCCCACGGCCCTGAAGCCGCCCATGCAAAGGGCGGCCACTGGCTCTGGCTACAAGAACTCGTCCAGCAGAAACGCCCTGATTACGACAGTCAATGGCGCCGCTACCGCGCTAACTACTGCGGTGCGCTTCCGATGATCGACGACCAGATCCAGCGCCTGGTCGGCACGCCCAGTCGGTGCTCGACGGGCCGGTGCTCACCGTCATGCTCAGCGATCATAGTGATTATGTCGGCGAATACGGACTCCAGCGGAAGGGCGCCGGCGTGCGCGAGGTCCTGACCCGGATTCCGATGCTCTTCCAGGGTTACGGCGTCCAGCCCGGCCATGTACGCGGCGAACTTGTCTCGATCGTCGGCATTCTCCCCATTGTCTGCTTGGAGCCCAAGGCTCCAGAGCACAACTGGTATGCGCTGCCGACGGCGAAATGCAGGGCAAACCGCCAGGGGAGTAGTACTCACTGGCGTGGTTCGTCAGGCAACGGGTGTCCACCCCAGTGCCCTCAGAGGCACAGCCGCCAGCGCCATAACCGACGGCTGGCAACACATAAGGGGCTTCTACCGACGCGAAGGTGCCGTCGTCGGTGCGAGTCTTGCGGCAAGCCCACGGATCACATACGCCGACCTTCGAGGGATCGCCTTCACCGGCTCGCTCGTGATGCGCGCTGCGCAGAGTAGGTCATGTGTTCGGACGGTCGGGCCATCATGAAGGAGGACGAATGCGGTCAGTGATTCCCGACTATCTGACCGAGGTGCTCGGAGATGTAGAGTCAAACACTTCCGGGGAGCTCGCGGGGTACATCCCCGAGCTCGCGGCGGCGGATCCGGAGCTTCTCGGCGCGGTCTTCGCCACCGTTGACGGCGTGGTCTACGGTGCCGGAGACATCGATACCGAGTTCACGATCCAATCGATCTCCAAGCCGTTCACGTATGCGCTGGCGCTTTCTGATCGCGGCTTCGACGCTGTGCTCGCCAAAGTCGGGGTCGAGCCATCCGGAGAGGCGTTCAACGAGATCTCCCTAGAAGGCGACACCGGGCGTCCCCGCAATCCCATGATCAACGCCGGTGCGATCACCGCACACGCGCTGGCCAGTGCGGAGCAGCTGCATCCGACAGAGCGGGTGGAGCGCGTGGTCCAGGGTCTTTCGGCGTTCGCCGGTCGTCGGTTGAAGGTGGATGAGGCGGTGTGTGTCTCAGAGATGGAGAACGCGCACCGCAACCTCGCCATCGCGCACATGCTCCGCAGTCACAGCATCCTGACTGAAGACCCGAGGCTTATCGTCGACGGCTACATCCGCCAGTGCTCGGTGCTCGTCACGGCGCGAGATCTGGCCATGATGGCAGCGACGTTGGCCAACCGAGGGGTGAATCCTCTCTCAGGCGAGCAAGTGATAAACGAGCGGGTGGTGCGACAGGTGCTGAGCGTCATGGCCACCTGCGGAATGTATGACGCGGCTGGTGACTGGGCGACTCAGGTCGGCATTCCGGCGAAGAGCGGTGTGGCCGGAGGCCTGATAGGCGCGCTCCCGGGTCAGATCGGCATCGCCACCTTCTCACCGCGGCTGGACCTCCATGGGAACAGTGTTCGAGGCGTGTCACTGTTCGAACGGTTCTCTGCCGATATGGGTCTGCATGTGATGGAGGTTCCGGCCGCCGCGCGCGCCGTCGTGCGATCCAACCACGTCCGCGGCAGCGGATCGGCCGCGACCCGTGTCTTCCGATTGCAGGGCGGGATCGGCTTTGCCGGAGCCGAGCGAGTCGTTCGGGAGATCGTGGATACCGCGCCCCGGGAGGCCAGAGTGGCGCTGGACCTCACGATGGTCTTCTCGATCGACGACGTGGCCCGGCGCATGCTGCTGGAGGCCGTGCGCCGGCTCACGCTGGAAGGTCACGAGGTCTATCTCGTCGACCCAGAATCGATGATCCCAGAGCCCGATCCAGGCGATGGCGGCCGTGTCACCGTCGTCGGCGACGTTGAACAAGCCGTGAACCCGCCGCACACTGTGGTCGAGGGCAGCAGTCGTGGCGAGAGGCGTGACTCATGAGTAGCGAGCCGGTTCCACGCGTTCGCGCATCGGAGAAGGTCGCCGCCGGCACCCGCGACGGTCGCCGTGCGCGTCAGCAGGCACCGCGCCGAGCCGCGGCGCGGTGGGACCCCAGCGTCCGTCAGATGAGAGCCATCGACCGGCTACGCGCACAGGAGGCCGTTCGCGACCCCGAACTCTTACCATTGCGGTACGCTCGGATGGCGTTCTCACCGTGGACGTACCTGCGGGGTGCTGCCGCTGTGATGGCCGCCGATCTCGCCTCGGCGCCGCATTCAGGCTTGACGGTTCAGATGTGCGGCGACGCACACATCCTCAACTTCGGGTTCTGGGCCTCGCCAGAGCGACAGTTACTCTTCGACGCGCGGGATTTCGACGAAACCCTCCCCGGGCCGTTCGAGTGGGATCTGAAGCGTCTCGTCACGAGCGTCTATGTACTCTCGGACTCGGAACAGCTACCCGTGGGCTGTGGTGAGGATGCGGCGTCCGCGGCAATCGACGGCTACCGCAAGGCGATGCGTAGGTATGCCCGCATGGGCGAGCTCGACATCTGGTACGACCAGATCACGTCGGACGTGCCGTTGGAGGGCCTGACCTCAGAGTTCGCCGAAGCCACCGCTCGTGCTATCGAGAAGCAGTCGAGGAAGCGGACGCATCACGGCGCGGTGCGGCAACTCGTCACTGAAGAGAACGGGCGACGCCGCATCATCTTGGACCCGATGAAGCGCAGAGACGAAGGCATGAGCCACGAGCAGCGGGTGCGAGCCTACGAACAGGTCTACGACACCTATCTTGCCTCGATCCCGCCGCATCTGCGACGACTCGTAGACCGATTCAGACGCGTTGATTCCGTCCGGCAGATTGTGGGCGTCGGCAGCGTCGGCATGCGCGTCTGGCTGCACCTGCTGGAAGGAGACAGCAGCCGGCAGTCGGTGTTCTCCCAGGCCAAACAAGCGACCGCATCGGTCTATGAGGAGTTCCTTGGACCCAGCGAGCTTCCGAACCACGGCGAACGGATCATCGTCGGACAACGCCTCATGCAGACGGCAAGCGACATCTTCCTCGGCCATATGCGCGTCGACAACCATGACTACTACGTACGGCAATTCCGCGATATGAAGGTCATCCCCAGCGGTAAGCAGATATCGGGATTTCTGCCGCAGTTTGCTGCGGCGTGCGGCCACGCGCTGGCAAAGTCACATGCGCGCAGCGGCGACCCCGAGGCAATCGCCGGCTACATCGGCAAAGGAGCGGCATTCGCTGACGGCATCCTCCGCTACGCCCGCGCCTATGCCGAACAGACCTGCGCCGATCACGCCGATCTACGCACCGCAATCGCGAACAAGGAGGTCAAGGCCGCAGAACGAGGATGGTAGGACGCGCACCACGGTGGCCGGGGTGACGAAGCGGTGCCGTCCCGAGGCGCGGGCTACGGCAAAGGGACAAGAAGGGAATATGAGCACATGACCGGACAGCATGAGGATTCGCGTTCGGCTCCTCCGAAGGAGTCGAACGAGACTGCCGCTCATCACAACGCGACGTTGGCGGAGGATCTTCTCCTTCTT
>NZ_ML142869.1:43998-46350 GCF_004138495.1 Phytoactinopolyspora endophytica | reverse complement strand
CAGCCGAGTTCCGGTCGTCAGACCGGGACGGGGAGTATCGCGGGGGAAGGCACTTTGTACTATGCGCTCGCCGGGGCGGTGCTCGCGGACCTCGGGCTTGCCAGTCACGTCCGGACGGAAACTGGGCGGTTAGGGACCATGGCCGTGGAGGCCGTCGCTGACAACCCGCCCTCGGACCAGCTCCTCCGCGCGAGCCGGGAGTATGTCGCGGACAAGGCCCGGAGCGTGCAGACTGTCCTGGCCGCGACGGGGCCGACCCTGCGTGAGCCGTTGCTGGATCGACTCGTGAAGCGCGGGGACCTCCGCCGTAGCACGCGCACGACGTTCGGCCTTTTCAAGACCTCTGTTTATGCGGAGGGCGACAGTGGGCGCCGCGATGGACTGATGGCCGGCGTCCGCGCCGTGCTCGTCGACAGTGTGAAACCCACGGTCCGGGACGCTGCACTCGCTGCGCTCCTCTACGGCAGCGGAACGCTGCCCCAATTCGACCGCGATATCCCGTGGACCTCAACGGTCATCGCCCGCGCCGAGGAGCTCAAGGAAGGCAACTGGGGTGCGGGTGCTACGGCAGAGGCTGTCACGCGCACCATCACCGCGACCATCGTGTGAACAACGTCATCGTCGCCTCGGCCGCTCTCCCGCATAGATAGTCCGGTCACTGGAAAGCCGTTGCGGCCGGTGTCTCAGTTGAGTGCCGGGGTGTCCTTCGGGATGGCGCGGTTCGCGTAGAGATCCTCGGCGACATCCCGCAATGCGCGCAGTGCCACGCGCTGGGTGAGCGGCCCGTAGGAGATGCGGGCGACGCCCAATGATTCGTACTCGGCCGCGGACAGCGCGCCCGGCAGGCCGATGACACTGAGCTTGCGCTCTCCGAGGCCCGCGACGAGGCGCTCGGTGGAATCCCGGTCGAGGACTCCGGGCACGAACACGAGGCTTGCACCGGCGTCGAGAAAGGCTCGGCCACGCTCGACCGCGTCGTCCAGGCTCTCGGAAAGTGGGCGGTCGCCGCCACGCACGATCGCGTCGGTGCGGGCGTTGAGCTGGAAGGCGATGCCCTCCTGCTCCGCGACCTGCACGATGGTTTCGACGTTCGCCACCGCTTCCGTCAGCGGAACCAGCCGGTCCTCGACGTTCGCGCCGACGACGCCGACTCCGATCGCTCGGCGGACGGACTCGCCCGGATCCCCGAAGCCAGCGTCCAGGTCAGCAGTAACGGGCAGGTCGGTCGCCTGCACGATCCGAGTCAACGCCGACAGCGCGACATCGAGGGGAATCTCACCGTCCGCGAATCCGTGGCTTGCGGCGATCGAGTGCCCGGCGGTACCGATCACGCGTGTGCTGGGCAGGTCCGCGACGGTGCGAGTGCTGATCGCGTCCCAGACGTTGACGACGCGGAGGATCTCGGGCGCCTCGTGGAGCGCCTTCAGGGTGGTGGCCTTCTCGGCGGTGGTCATGATGCCGACGCTACTCGAACTGGTCCGGCGGCGGAATGCTTGTCCGGCGGCGACGCCGCGCGGTCAGGCGACGGTCCTGTTCTCGGCCGGTCGAGACGTACTGTCACGCGAACTTGACTATGACGCGACGTCATAGTTTTTCCTTGTCGCATGACACGGATCGCCTTCTTCTACCTGACCTCGTTCGGCACCTCGTTGCTGGGCAACTCGGTCACCGGCATCGCTCTGCCACTGCTGGTGCTGTTCACCACCGGCAGCCCACTTGGCGCCGGGGCCGTAGCGATCGCGGCGGCGGTGCCCGCCGCCCTCGCAGGGCTTCTCATGGGCTCGCTTGTCGACCGGATCAACCGTCGGACGGCCGCGATTCTCTCCGATGTCATCTCGGCTGTGGCGTTGCTCATCCTGCCGATCATCGACCTCACGGTCGGGTTGAGCCTGGGGTGGTTCATCGTGGTGGCTGTCTTGAGCTCCTTCGGAGATGTTCCCGGTATCACCGCCCGGGAGGCGATGGTTCCGGCGATCGCCAGAGCCGCCGGCATCGATCCGGCCCGACTTATCGGTCTGCGAGAATCGCTGGCGGGGGTGGCCCTGCTGTTGGGCCCGGCGATCGCGGGGATTCTCGTCGCGGCCCTGGAACCGGTGGCGGTGTTGTGGGTCACCTCCGGTACGGCAGCGCTGGCGGCCATCCTGACCTTTGCCGTCCCGTCAAGGGCAACGGCGCATCCGCGGGAACGCGACGGCGCGGCGACGACCCGGCGAGCCGGATCGCTGTTCCTCGGACTGGTGATCCTGTTCCGCTCGCCGCTGCTGCGCGCAATGCTCCTGCTGGGGGTAACACTCGCGGTCGTGTTGGCCGCCACACAGGGCATGGTGATCCCCGTTCACTTCACCTTCCAGG
>NZ_ML142869.1:43713-43946 GCF_004138495.1 Phytoactinopolyspora endophytica | reverse complement strand
CAGTTCGTCGGCTTCGTGCTCAGCGCACTTGCCGCGGGTCTGCTCGTCGGTGGCGGGCTGTTCGCCGCCCTCGGCAGCCGGATCCCGCGTCGTACATGGTTCGTCACCGGTGCCGTCATCGTCGCGATAGGTTTCGCTGTTGTTGGCATACTGGGTCCGGTGTGGTCGATCTTCACCGGCGCGGCGATCGTGGGCCTCGGCGGTGGCGGCATGAATGCCGTGGTTGGGTTGAC
>NZ_ML142869.1:42767-43694 GCF_004138495.1 Phytoactinopolyspora endophytica | reverse complement strand
GTCGAGAACGTCGACGAAGGTCAACGAGGCAAGGTGCTGGGAGCACAGAACGCCATCATGACCCTGGTTCCTCCGGCGGGTATCGGTGCTGCCGCACTACTCATCGAGTTCGGCAGCCTTCGCCTCGCCACGACGGTTTTCGCGGTGCTGTGGATCATCGCGGTCACAGTAGCCCTGTTCAACCGGCGCATACGCAGACTGGAACAGGTGCGAGTCTGATGCGCATTGGAGAACTAGCCGAGCTTGCCGGTGTGACGATCCGGACCATCCGGTACTACCACCAGGCTCGTGTGCTGCCGGAGCCGCCGCGGCGGTCCAACGGGTATCGGGACTACACCGTCGACCACCTGGTGGCGGTGCTGAGGATCAACCAACTCACCAGCTCCGGCCTGTCGCTGGCACAGGCCGGAGCTGTCGCCGCCGACTCCGCTTCCGCCACCACTGACGAGGCGCTCGACGAGGTCGATCGTGCTCTGGAGGCACGGATCGCCGCGCTCACGGAACAGCGCGAGCGGCTCGCCCGGGCGCGAGCGGGTCACCACGTCGGCTTGTCGAGAGTGGCCGCCGCGCTCAGCCTCACGTCCACCGACGTCCCCACCGCAATTCTGCTCGCTCACCTCTACAAGGATCACCCACAGATCGATCTCTTGGCCGATGCACTGCTGGAGCCAAAGCTGCGGTCGGCCTTGGTGTCGATGCAGGAACGGTTCGACGCCATCGACGAGACCTCCACGGACCGTGAGCTCGAGGAGCTCACGGTCTGGGCGCGGTCGTTGCTCACAGAGTTCGCAGGTGAGCTGCCACCGTTGACGGAAGAGCAGTCTCAGCTCATCCTCGACCTGGTCGAACGCGACCTGAACGACCGGCAGAAAGAGTTCGTGCGTCGACAGGAGTGATCACCGGTCGGAGCACTACGTGCTGAGGTGT
>NZ_ML142869.1:40392-42757 GCF_004138495.1 Phytoactinopolyspora endophytica | reverse complement strand
GTGAGCCGCCTACGTGAGCTCGACGATGCTCAAGCCCGTCGTCCGGGTAGGTGCTGCGGCCACCGGGCCGGGTTTCCTCTAGACGCTTCCGGTCCCAGCCGCCCAGGTCGGCGGCGGCCAGGTAGGTGGTACGCAGGCACCGGGCGTCGTCACGCGTTGGCGAAGGAGTACGCCTCAGCCGCGTCCAATCGGAGCGGCTGCTTCGCTTGGGGTTTCAGCGCCCGCGCTCTTCGCTGATGGAGTTCCCTCCGTCGACCGTGATTACCTGACCCGTGATGTACGACGCGCCTTCACCGGCGAGGAACGCAATCGCGGACGCTACCTCATCCGCGGTGCCGGACCGGCCGACGGGTGTGGCCGCGCCCATCGCCCGCTCGCGATCGGAGGCGGATGAAGTGTCGATCCACCCCGGAGCGACGGCGTTCACCGTGATGCCCGCCGCGGCCGTGTCGATCGCCGTCGCGCGCGTCAGTCCGACAATGCCGGCCTTCGCCGCGTGGTAGGCAACATCGCCGGCGTAAGCGGCGACGGGCCCCGACACCGATGACACGTTGACGATGCGGCCGTAGCCGGCAGCCTGCATAAGGCCCGCCACCGCGCGGATCATCAGGAACGACGTGGTCAGGTTTCGATCGAGCGAGGCATGCCAGTTGTCGAGGGATAGCCCGTCGACCGCGCCCGAAGCATACGAGTCGGACACGGAAGTCATCCCGGCGTTGTTGACGAGGATGTCCACGCCGCCGAACGAATCCGACGCGCACGTGACGACGGCGTCCACACCGGTCTGATCAGTGAGGTCGGCGACCACCCCTTCCGCTCGGATACCGGCGGCGCGTAGTTCTGTGACCCGCTCGAAGATACGATCTGTCGTTGATGTGACAACCACACGACTTCCGCCGGCGCCGAGAAGACGAGCTGCCGCGAACCCGATTCCCTGTGCGCTTCCCGTGCCGGTGATGATGGCGACTCGCTGTCTTTGAGTGGTCATCGTGAAACCTCCGTTTGATGGTTCTTCGGACTTCGGGTGGGGCGCCGCCGCGTCCACTTCGCCAACGGCCATTGCCTGACCGAGGAGGTGCTCGGGGATACCGCCAGCGCCTTCAGTTACATGATCTGGGACATCACCGAGTCGCATCACCAGACGGCTGGTCGCGCGCTTCGTCGAGGGTCCGATGGCGACGATGATGTCGCAGAGCATGAGCTCGCCGCCGTGGCGATAGCCTGCTGGCACATGCTCAGTCCTTCTGCCCGGGTCGGTGCTGCGGCCACCGGGCCGGGTCGTCCTCCAGGCGTTTCCGGTCCCAGCCGCCCAGGTCGGCGGCGGCCAGGTAGGTGGTGTGCAGGAACTGAGCCAAGGCCCGGTCCGGGTTGTCGGCCTCCGCCACCGCCTCGTACGGCAAAAGGAACTGGCCGTTCTCGACGCTGTAGTACGCCGCGTCGGGTGCCACCGGGTGGTCGGGGAAGCCGTCGGGCTCGGGGTAGGCGTAGGAGTAGAACGCGCCTTCCTCGCCCCCGCCTGGCCAGAAGCCGGCACTGCTCAGCTCGCGGGAGTAGCCCTCGACCATCACCCAGTCGCCGCAGTTGGGGGCACCGCCGGGGTGCTCGGGCGCGTCCCGACCGGAGAACCGGGTGCACGCCAGGTCCATGGCGCCCCAGAAGAAGTGCACCGGGCTGACCTTGCCTACGAAGTGGGAACGGAACTCACCGAGCCCGCGGTCGGCCTGCAGCAGCTGCTGCCAGAACAGGTGGGCGGCCTCGGGGTCGTAGGTCGCGTGCTGGTCGTCGTGGGCAAACGGGATCGCCGGGTCCACCTCGTTGGGCCGGGCGTCGATCGTCGTCTCGATGCCCAGCTGTTCGAGCGCCGTGATGGTCTCGCCGTAGAAGTCGGCGACCGGGCGTGACGACAGGCCGACGAGCCGCTCCTCGCCCGCGCTACTGCGCGCCCTGAGGCGGTGCTCGACGAAGTCGAGCTCGAGGTCGAAGGACCCGCCGCGGTAGGGGACCGCGCCGGTGGTCAGCCCGCGAGGGCTGACGTACAGGGTGACCTGCCACCAGTGGTTGAGCAGAGGGGCCTGCGAGAGCCGGATCTTGCCCACGACCTGGGTCCACATGTGCAGGGTGTCGCGGGTGTCGGTCCAATCGTCGACCCGCAGCCGCGGCCAGTCCTGCGGTGCTCCGATCTGCGTTGCCATGAGTTCTCCTTCCCGGCGGCGTGGGCTACCGATGCTCGGGGTTGGTTTGGTCGGGGGCCTGGCCGGCGTCCCACTCGCTGCGTCGGTTCCCGTACGCCGGGACGCCGCCCGCGGCGCGCAGCATCGCCGCGAGGTGCATGAGGTTGTAGGTCATGAAGACGGTGTTGCGGTTG
>NZ_ML142869.1:39662-40382 GCF_004138495.1 Phytoactinopolyspora endophytica | reverse complement strand
GTCGTTCTCCGGACCGCCGGACCCGGGGTCGAGGTAGGACGGGCCCGGGCCGGCGGCCCCTATCCAGCCCGCGTCGGCCTGCGGCGGAATGGTGAAGCCCAGGTGCTGCAGGCTGTAGAGCACGTTCATCGCGCAGTGCTTGACCCCGTCCTCGTTGCCGGTGATCACACATCCCGCAACGCGACCGTAGTAAGCGTACTGACCGGCGTCGTTGAGCGAGGCGGAGCACCCGTAGAGCCGTTCTATGACCCGCTTCATCACCGAGCTGTTGTCCCCGAGCCAGATCGGCCCCGCGAGGATCAGGATGTCCGCGCTCATCACCTTCTGGTAGATCGCGGGCCACTCGTCGACGTCGGCACCGTGCTCGGTCATGTCCGGCCACAACCCGGTGGCGATATCGTGGTCGACCGCCCGGATCTCTTCGACTTCGACGCCGTTCTCCCGCATGAGGGTGCTGCTCACGCGCGCGAGGCCCGCGGTGTGGCTGGGTTCCGGTGAGCGCTTCAGCGTGGCGTTGATGAAGAGGGCTCGCAGGCCGTCGAACCGAGGCGGCACGGCCGATGTCGGGCCGATCATGTCGGCTCCTCGTCGCCGACCTTGGGCGGGGGCGCGCGGTAGAGCAGGTCGCGGTACTCGGGGTGGTGGCGCAGCCACCCGAGGATGAAGGGGCAGATCACCAGCGTCCTCAGCCGGCGCTCGCGGATGTCGTCCAGTGCGGCG
>NZ_ML142869.1:38346-39623 GCF_004138495.1 Phytoactinopolyspora endophytica | reverse complement strand
TGCCAGGGCGCTGCCGACTCCGCGGCCCTCGAACGCCCGATCGACCTCGGTGTGGGTCAGGACGACCAGCTCGCTGGTCTCCTGGTAGTCGATGAACCCGGCGACCGTCACGTCGCCGGCGGAGGCGGCGTAGCGCTGCCGGTCCGGATCTCTCGTCACGTCGACATCGGTGGACATGGTCGTGGAGCCTTCCTGTCGTTGGTGCGGTGACGGGGCCGTAATCCTCAGTCGAACATGGGTCGGCGGCCAACAGGCGCATCAGGTCGGGATAACGACGATTCGCTTCGTCTCGACGGTTCCGGAGTAGTTGCGCCGTGTCCAGAATTGCGCCGCAGACCGCTCTTTCGCGTCGGTGAAGGTCCCTGGTCTCACTACGCTGCCGGGCGCAGTTCGTGTCAGTGAGAATTGCCTAGGCCGGTCAGCCCCCAACCTGTCCCAACCTGTTTTCGGATGAGTGGCCTAACCTGGACCCGCGCAGCGGCGGATATCGTGGGCTAGCGCGCAGACGCGAGACCGGCAGACCGCCACCTGCCTGTCTGCTCAGGGAAGCTGCATTTTCCTGAGTTGTTGGCGGGAGGTAATGCCGAGTTTGCGGAAGATGTTGCGCAGGTGGGCTTCGATCGTGCGTGGGCTGAGGAACAGTTGCGCGCCGACCTCCCGGGATGTCGCGCCGGTGGCGACCAATCGCGCGATGTGCAGCTCGTGGGCGGTGAGGACATCGGTCGGCTGGGCGGTCCGTTTGCGCGGGTGCTCGCCGGTGGCCCGCAGCTCGCGGGCGGCACGCGCGGCGAACGCCTCCGCACCCATGTCCGACAGCAGCTCGTGGGCGGTGCGGAGTTGCTTGCGTGCGTCCTGGCGGCGGCCTTCGCGGCGCAGCCACTCGCCGTAGACAAGGTGAGCACGGGCCGCGTCGCTGGCCATCCGGGACTTTCCGAGCCGGTCGATCGCCTCACGGTAGTGCTCCTCGGCGGCGGGCCCGGTGCTCGTCAGCGCCCGTGAGCGCGCCTGCAGGCCGAGCGCCCACGAGGTGCCGCACGCACCCGCCCGTGAGCTGAACCACTCCAGTGCGGCCGCCGCGCGTTCCGGCTCGCCGGCGCGTACGGAAGCCTCGATGAGCTCGGGCAGGCCGGCGCTGCTGATGGACAGTTCGTCGGACCTGCACGCCCTCTCCGCGGCTTCCTGCGCGACCGAATAGTTGCCTTGCCCGTTGTGGAGTACTGCCACCGCGTACTGGGCCAGGGAGACTTCCGTCCCTTCGTCGGGGTAGGTGCCCTCTT
>NZ_ML142869.1:32453-38323 GCF_004138495.1 Phytoactinopolyspora endophytica | reverse complement strand
GGTGGCGTTGAGCGCGGTTGTCTCGGCCTGGTCGCCACGCCATGCACTCAGAATGATGTGAGCATGGTGCAATGGCACGCCCCCGGTCGCCTGTGTGATCGCTGTGGCCTCGGCAGCCAGCTCGCCGGCGCGGGCGAGCTCGCCCATCAGGACCGACGTGATGGACAGGAAGCTCAGCGCGGCGGGGAGCGTGGCCAGCGCGCCGGCCTCACGGGCCAGCTGGACGTTGCGGCTGGCCAGCACGTAGAGCAGATCGTCGTCGAGGACCGCAACCGCGTTGCGGCCGGCCAGCCACAGCCAGCTGTCGCTCTGGCTGTTCTGCACAGATCCGCCGTGCGGGTCGTCGCGGAATGCTTCCAGAGCAAGCTGTAGCCCGGGCGCTCCTGCCGCGTATCCCCTCGTCAAGGTCGTCGCGAGCCCGTCGAGGAGCAGGTCCACCGGTCGCGTCGGTACCCCAGGTGCGGGGGCGGCCAGGGCCGCGTCGGCGATGCGCACCGCGTCGCCCCCGCCGTTGATGATCGCCGCGTCCAGCGCATGCAGGTAGGTCTCGCGGGACAGCGCGGCGTCCAACGGGGCGAGCGCCTTCGCGGCATCCATCAGCATGCCCGGCACCTCGGTGCCTCGTGTCAGGTGGAACACGATCTGGGCTCGAAGCAAGTCGAGGCGCGCGCGTTGCAGGGGATTTAGCGGCCCGGCCGCCGTTGTGAGCAGTTCCAGCGCGCTTTCGGACGCTCCGGCGTCGTGCTTGGCGCGGGCGGCTTCCAGCGCTCGCCGGGCACGGGTAGCGCTATCGGGGGTGAGGGTCGCCGCGCGCTGCAGGAACGCTGCACCCGCGGCCAGCCCTCCGCGGGCGCGTGCGCGATCCGCCGAGCGCTCCAGCTCCGCGGCGGCTTCCTCGTCGGTGCCCTGGATCGACTGCGCGCGGTGCCAGGCGCGCCGGTCGGGGTAGGTCCGCGGATCGGTTGCGGCAGCCAGTGCGCTGTGCACGCGGCGGTGGTCCGGCGGCGTCGCGGCCTGGTAGACCGCCGAACGTGCCAGCGGATGGCGGAACCGCACCCGGGTATCGATCTCGAGCAGTCCGGCGGCTTCCGCGGGTGCCGCCGCCTCGCGGGCGATGCCCAGGTGGTCGGCCGCGCGCCATAGCAGCGCCACCTCGCCGGTCGGCTCGGCGGCGGCGACCAGCAGCAGCAGCTGTGTTGCGGCGGGAAGGCTGCTCGAGCGGTGTTGGAAGGCGTCTTCGATGCGGCGTGGCACGCTGAGTGCGTCGGGCAGCTCGAATCCGCCGGCCAGCTGCGCAGGCGGCGTGCTGCGCGGTAGCTCCAACAGCGCCAGGGGGTTGCCGCGCGCCTCGGCGATGATCCGGTCGCGCACCCCGTCATCCAGCGGTGTAGGGACCGCGGCCGCCAGCAGCGCCCGCGCGTCGGTCTCGCCGAGCCCATCCAGGCGCAGCTCGGGCAGTCCGGAGAACCGGCGAACATCGCCTTCGCCATGGTCGCGCAGCGCGAACACCAGTGCAACCCGCTCGGCCGCCACTCGCCGCGCCACGAATGCCAGGACCTCGGCGGATGCCTGGTCGAGCCACTGCGCATCGTCGACCAGGCACAGCAGCGGTGTCTCCTCGGCGACCTCGGCCAGCAGGTTGAGGGTGGCCAGCCCGACCAGGAACCGGTCCGGCGCGGCACCGGTGCGCTGTCCGAATGCCACGGCTAGGGCGGCCTGCTGTGGTTCGGGCAGCGCGTCCAGGTGGTCCAGCAGCGGAGCGCACAGCTGGTGCAATCCGGCGAACGCAAACTGCGTCTCGGACTCCACCCCAATCGAACTTTCCACCCGGAACCCCAACGGAGTCGCGGTGTCGTGGGCGTGCTCCACCAGCGCCGTCTTCCCAATGCCCGGTTCCCCGCGCACCACAAGCACCCCGCTGCGCCCCGCCTGCGCCTGCGCGAGCAGTTGCGTGACCGTTTCGCGCTCCGTGCGCCGGCCCAGAAGGTTCGCCAGTTTCACTCCCACCCGAGTCCGTCGCCACTGTACTAGGTATAGGTATAGGTATAGGTAATTGTCACCGATGCGAACCGCACCCGCCAGAGCCGGTTCTCAACCGTGGACGGGTCGGCGATCCGGCTGCCCGCATGCCGGGCCGGCACGCACGCCACCCTGGGGCTGGTCTGGCGCGTCCCGGCAGCGACCATCCACCTCTGGGCACGGTGACGATGGGCGGAGACATCAGGGGCTTCCACCGACGCGAAGGTGCCGCCACCGATGCCAGCCTGTAGACACGGCCAGGACCGGCAACACCCCGGACCAGAGCCGGACCTCATCCGCCCGGGAACGGCCCTGGCCCGCAGGGCCGTCGCCCGCTCCGGACCGCGAAAGGAACCGCCATGTCCGCCAGTGCTGTCATCGACGTTGACAGACTGAACGTCAGTTACGGCGATTTTCATGCCGTGAAGGATCTCTCGTTCCGCGTCGAGCGAGGGGAGCTGTACGCACTGCTGGGCACCAACGGTGCGGGCAAGACCTCGGCTCTGGAGGTCATCGAAGGACACCGGACGGCGTCGTCGGGAACGGTGCGTGTGTTCGGCGAGAGCCCTACGGACCGGCGCGTGGTCCGTCCCAGGATGGGGATCATGCTGCAGGAGAGCGGGTTCTCCCCGGATCTCACCGTCACGGAGTCGGCTCGGCTGATCGGCCGGCTCACCGGACGATCGGACACGGTCGACCGAGTGCTGGACCTCGTCGACCTCACCGGCAAGGCCGGCACCCGCGTGGCCCAGTTGTCTGGTGGCGAGAAGCGGCGTCTCGACTTCGCCACCGCGGTCTATGGCGAGCCCGAACTAGTTGTCCTGGACGAGCCGACCACCGGCCTCGACGTCCAGTCGCGCGACGCGCTCTGGGCCGCGGCGGACCGGCTGCGCGAAGAGGGAGTCACGATTGTGCTGACCACCCATTACCTGGAAGAGGCGCAGCAGCGCGCCGACCGCATCGGGCTCATGCACCAAGGCACGTTGCGCCAGGAGGGAACGGTGGTCGAGCTGACGCAGACCCTGCCGTCCGTCATTAGCTTCGCCCTTCCGGCCGGCGCTCCCGAGCCGCCGATCGACATCGCGCGTGTCAACGGGGCTTTCCACGTCGAGACTTTCGGCCTGCAGGAGGACCTCCACCGCCTGCTGGGCTGGGCGCACGACACCGGGGTGGAGCTACAGGAACTGCGGGCCGGCCCGACCCGCCTCGATGACGTCTTCCGCGCCATCAGCCGTGACTGAACCCCATGACATTTCGCCACGAAAGGAACCACGAGCATGTTAGCGATCGCTCGCAGTGAGCTGATCCAGATCTTCCGGAACCGGCTGGTCCTGGTCACTGGCCTGGTCATTCCGGTGGCTGTCAGTGGGTACTTCGTCTATCAGCACGAGATTTTCGCCGACCACGCCAGCCTTGGCTACATCGCGGCGATCGTGTTGTTCACCGTGATGGCCTTCGGCCTCTATACCACCGCGGTGACGACCCTGGCCTCGCGCCGGCAGAACCTGTTCCTCAAACGGCTACGCTCCACCGCGGCGGGCGACGCCGGCATCCTCACCGGGCTGATCCTGCCGATCAGCGCCATCGCGATCGTCCAGACGGTGGTGATCCTGATCGTGTTCGGCGTGGTCGCCACCGAACCGGCCGATGTTTTGCTCCTCGCCGTAGCGATCCTGGCGATGATCGCGATGATGGTGGGCCTGGCGTTGGCCACCGCGGGATTGACGAACTCGCCGGAGCACGCCCAGGTGACCACGCTGCCGGTGAGCCTGTCTGTGATCGCCGTGGCGAGTTGGGTCGGGATCACTGGCACCGAGGACCTCACCCTGCTCAAACGGCTGCTCCCCGGCGGCTCGGCCACCGAACTGGTCGTCAACGCCTGGAACGGCGGCGTCCCCCTCGCGGACTCGCTGTCCCTTCTGGCTATCACCCTGGCCTGGGTCGTCGTCGCCGTCGCACTGGCCCGCCGGCTCTTCCGCTGGGAGCCGCGTCGATGAGCGTCTCGACATGCGAATGGCATCACCCACGAAGATGACGCCGCTCACGTGGGCACGTTCGAAACGACTTCCATGGCACTCGCCATGGGGAGCCACGCCGGCACGGCCACCGTCGCCCGCTGACCGGCACAGCAGATCAACGAGGAAGGAAAGAGATCATGGGATTCATCACTGTCGGGAACGAGAACAGCACCCCGATCGAGCTGTACTACGAGGATCAGGGCGAGGGCCAGCCTGTTGTCCTCATCCACGGATATCCGCTCAACGGTCACAGCTGGGAACGTCAGACACGTGAGCTGCTTGCTGCCGGTTACCGGGTCATCACCTACGACCGTCGCGGCTTCGGGCGCTCGTCGAAGGTCGGATCCGGCTACGACTACGACACCTTCGCCGCCGACCTGAACACCCTGCTCGAGACGCTCGACCTGCGCGACGTCATCCTGGTCGGATTCTCGATGGGCACCGGCGAACTAGCCCGCTACGTCTCGCGCTACGGCCACCAGCGGGTCGCGAAGCTCGCGTTCCTCGCCTCGCTGGAGCCCTTCCTCGTCGCCCGCGACGACAACCCCGAGGGCGTGCCACAGAAGGTCTTCGACGGGATCGAGGCCGCCGCGAAGGGGGACCGCTACGCGTGGTTCACGCAGTTCTTCTCCGACTTCTACAACCTCGACGAGAACCTCGGCAGCCGGATCAGCCAGGAGACAGTCACGGGCAGCTGGAACGTCGCCGTCTCCAGCGCTCCGGTGGCGGCCTACGCCGTCGTCTCCTCCTGGATCGAGGATTTCCGCTCCGACGTCGAGGCGGTCCGCAACAGTGGCAAGCCGGCGCTGATCCTGCACGGCACCGCTGACAACATCCTTCCCATCGACGCGACGGCCCGCCGTTTCCGCCAAGCCCTGCCCGAGGCGCAGTACGTGGAGATCGAGGGTGCCCCGCACGGGCTGCTCTGGACGCATGCCGACGACGTCAACGCCGCGCTGCGCACGTTTCTCGGCGCGGGCGGGCAGGACGAGGGAGCATTATGAGCACCGTCACCTTCGGAATCGTTCCGGGCTACGGCGAGAAGCTACACGAGGCTTCTGGCTACAGCGGAGCCGTCCGCGTCGGCGACCGGGTCGAGACCTCGGGCCAGGCCGGGGTGGATGACGACCTGGCCATCCCTGACTCGCTGGAAGACGAGATCATCCAGGCATTCGACAACGTGGAGCGCACGCTCGCCACGGTCGGCGCGACATGGAAGGACGTCATCCATGTCAACACCTACCACAAGGTTGCACCGGGAGATGACGCCATCGGCGACGCGGGACCGTGACTGAGTGAGCGCCCTGGACCAGGCACTCGAGTCTGGTCGGCCGTGGGCTGACCGGTGTCGTCGCCGGCGATGGCCCTGGATCGTCTCCGGTGTCGGGCTGGTGTTCGTGGTCGCGGTCGGTGTCGGTGTCGGTATCGCGGTCTTCCAGTTCGGCCTTCCCTGGTGGAAGGAGGGGGGAGACCGCAATCACAGGTACATAAGCGACGCCGGTTCTCAGCGGTACCAGGTTCACCTTCCGCCGCAGCACGACGGCACGACCCAGCTGCCGGTGATCATGGCGATTCACGGGTGTGGGATGTCCGGGTACGGGTGGAACTCGATGAAGTCCACGACGCAGTTCAACGGCTTGGCCGACCGAGAGGGTTTCATCGTCGTCTATCCGACGCAACGGATGTTCTGCAGCGCGATCAACTGCTGGAACTCGGCTGACCCGCGCGAACAGCACCGCTACGCCGGCGAGCCCGCGCTGCTCGCCGGCGTGGCCCTGCAGGTGGTCGAGAAGTACAATGCGGACCCGGACCACGTGGACGTCGCCGGCGCCT
>NZ_ML142869.1:18582-32421 GCF_004138495.1 Phytoactinopolyspora endophytica | reverse complement strand
CGGTGCGGGAACCGCCGTCATCCTCGCGGGGCCCTACCCCGACGTCTTCGCGACCGCGACATTGGTCGCCGGTGGCGAGTACGGGCTGAACACGGTGTCGCAATAGTTGGTTGGAGGCCTCATGAGACAGGTCCATCTCACTCAACGGGTCGAAGCGGGAGCCGTGGCTCTGCTCGCCGTTGTCGCGGTCGTGGTGCTGTATCCCGCATGGTGGTGGGTGCTGCTAGCTGCGTTCCTCGTGTTCGACCTCTCGATGCTGGGATACGTGCGGTCGACCGCCGCGGGGGCGACGTCGTACAACCTGGTCCACAACTATGCATTGCCGGCCCTTGCGGGGCTGACCGCGCTCGTGACGCAGCCTGCGTTTCCGGACCTTTCGGCGGCAACCGGAGTCCTGGCTTGTGCGTGGGCCTTCCACGTCGGCGTTGATCGCGCCCTCGGCTACGGTTTGAAGATGCCGGACGCCTTCAGGCACACGCACCTCGGACGGATCGGCAAAGACCCGGTGCGTGGCGACACGGACCGCCCGTCCGTTTGGGAACCGCGACGATGAGCCCCTCGCGGGCTTCTCGCCTGAGTTCCACTGTTGAACGACATCAGAGAAGGGCACTACTGCGATGAGGACCATCCCGCTGAACGGGCTTGACGTCTCACGCATCGGCCTGGGGGTTATGGGGGTGTCGGCGTTCTACACCGGCGCTGGCCGTGACGACGGCGAGTCGATCCGCACGATCCACCGGGCCCTCGACCTGGGGGTCACGCGCCGCGACACCGCAGACGCATACGGCCCGTTCACCAATGAGGAGCTGGTGGGTCGCGCCGTGAAAGGGCGCCGGGAGCAGGTGGTGCTGGCCACCAAGTTCGGCCTCGTCTCTCACACCGGGCGCCCGGGTATGGACAGCTCTCAGGCCAACATCCGCCTGGCTGTGGAGGGTTCGTTTCCTGCACGGCACCGCCGACAACATCCTTCCCATCGAGATCACCGGGCGCCGTGATGGACTGCTGGCCGGCGTCCGTGCCGTGCTCGTCGACGGTGCGGAGCCCACGGTCCGGGTCGCTGCGCTCCTCTACGGCAGCGGAATGCTGCCCCACTTCGACCGCGATATCCCGTGGACCTCACCGGTCATCGCCCGCGCCGAGGAGCTCAAGGAAGGCACCTGGGGTGCGGGCGCTGCGGCTGAGGCTGTGGCGCGTACCGTCGCCGCGACCATCGTGAACAAACGTCATCATCGCCGCGGCCGCGATCCCACGCGGATAGCGAGACGCAGGGCCCCTGCCGCGTCTCGCCTCGGCGAGGCCCACCCGCACCGCAACGTTCCGATGTGGCAACCATAACTTTGTGAAGGAGTCCACGTTGGACCCAATCCTGCTCGCCGGTGGCTCCGGTCTTGTCGGGCAATGGGCCGCATGCCATCTTCGCTCGTCACATCCCAATGTCCCACTGCTTATCGGTGGACGCGACCTCGTGAAGGCTCAGAGCGTTGCGAGTCGTGTGGGCGCCGCGGAGGCTGTCACGTGAACTTCGACGCGGAAGACCTGGGACTCGGAAATCGACCGGTCGCCGCGATAGCCACGCTTTACAGGGACGACCGCTTGTCTGCCCTGGGTTTCGCGCAGTCACGAGGAGTTGGGCATATCGGCATCTCGGCCGGACCGCACGAAATCGCCCCGGAAGTGGCGACCTTCATGCATCAACCAGGCCGCGCACCGATCGTGCTGGGTACCGAGTGGCTGGTGGGCGCCACGACGATCCCTGTGCTGCAGCTGGCCTCGCTCTTCAGACGAGTCGAAGGGATCCGTATCGCTGCCGTCCTCGATGATCAGGACAAAGGTGGGCCCGAGCAGGTCGCTGACCTGGAGCGCCTGACCGGCGCATCACCGCTCGCCTTGGAACGCCGCGACGGCATTTACTCATGGCTAGCTGCGGGCGATATGCAGACAACGATCCACGCCGTAGACGGCACACGCATGGAGGCACTCGCGATATCACCGCTCGACATCGTTGCGCTGGGAACCGAGACGGGTGCAAAGAACGTCCGCTTCGATCTGGCCGAGGGCGTCAGCTTCACGCGTCGCAATGGCAGGGCGATGTCGACAGAGATCATCGTCGAGGTGACTGGCGCGGACTGGGCGGATCGGCCCCTCCGAATCCGTCAGGCGGTGATCCATCCGCAAGGGCAGATGTCCCGCACCGGACTCGGCGTCGCCATGGTACTCGAGCGACTGGCCAAACGGCACTTCATAATCCACGGTTATCGACGCATGAGATCATTTGCAGCGGGCGTCGGCATATTTACCGCCAGTTCAGGCCTGGCATCCTGGCACGCCAAGGAGCGGGCTTATGACCCAGAAAAGGTACGGCGAAGCACGTCTGCGGCCGTATGGACGGCAATGCACTTTGACGAGATAGAAGATATTCTCAGCGCGGAATGTAGTGGAGACGACGTGGTCGAACCCGAGATGTCGTGAAATCATCAATTTTAACAGCGTTCAGGAGGTGAACGCCGCGTAAGGCGTGTGCTTCCCGATCCGGTGTGCCCAGGGCACCGCACCATGGGCAGGTCATCGCAGTGCGCGCAGTGGCTGATCAGGGGGCGCTGCGGGGATTGCCGGCCCTGCCGTATGTGCTCGCCGATCAGCAGGTACGCCGGCTCGCTGGACCGGCCTCCGCGGCGTCCCGCTGCGTGTGCCGAGAACAACCAGATGAGCTGTCTAGACTTCCTCGGCCTCGTCACCGGCGAGGAAGCCGGGGTCAAAGACGACCGACACTTCCGTAACCAGCTACGCCTCGCACGGCTGCCCCACCAGAACCCCCTCGACGAGCTTGACTTCACCCTCCAACCTGAGCTCGACGTCCGCAAGAACCCGTACCAGACCGACACGTGAGGTCGTACGCCGACACACGGCCTGAGCTGTTGCTCCGCCTGACGCGCCTCGGTTACGCTAATTTCCCCGTTGCCCAGACAGAGCAAGCGCGTTAGACGAGGAGCGGAGTCGTCCCTACCATGAGACGCTATGCGCAGCCTGGGCGAACGTCTCGGCTCAGATTGCTTGTTTTGTCTTCCCTCATGTTTCTATTGGTATTCGTGCACATCAGACTCGACAGTTGAGCTGACTGTGCAGGTGACGGCGGACCTCTGCATCGATGAAACGACATGCGAATCGATTGCGATACCTGGCGCCATGGTCACGGCAACCTCGTCACCGTCCGGCGACTTTCGTGAGACCGATACAACCAGCATTGAGGGCTTAGCCAATTTCTCCTATGAACCCGGCGACGTAGAGAGTTTCGGGGTCACCGCGGTTGGTGGCTTACTCCCGGCTGATCACGAGGCAGCTATGGTCGTTGAACCGCAGGAGAACGACTTTCAGACGGTACTCTTTGTGGGTGCGCTGCACATAGGCTCAGCGGACATCACATGGCAGCTTACCGATTAGCCGCGATTCACGGGACGCGGTCCCGGGTCCGCTTCCCGTGATGCGGAGTGGGTTGACCTGCAGGAACGTTGATGACTCGGCGGCGGGGGAGTAAGGCGTGAGGAACAGCGCGTGATCCAGCCGCGGAACCCCCTCGGCCACGCTGTTCGGGCTGTCTTCGTGAAGAAGGTGCGCGCTGCGCACCGTCAGGCGGACCTCCCCACCGTTATGTGGACATGACAACTGCGACCTTGCCCTCGTGGCAGCGTGCCTGTTCGGCCAGCGGTACTTGGCCAACGGGGTGACCGCGCACACCGTACGCGACCGCGTCGCTGAGCTGTACCTTCGCGCCGTTCCTGGCCACGATGGTTGCCAGCTTCCGGGCCGAGACCATCGCCAGCAGAGCTCATCTGGAGACATCGCCGGCTTGGTGAAAGGGTTTCATGATGCGGCTGACCGTCGGCGACGTCGTCATCGGCCGTGACCTGGTGACGATTCACGGCGAGAAGAACATCTCGGCCTGCCGGCAGACCTTCTCATCGGCACGGACGGCACGATCCTCGCGGCGAAGTACGGCGCACATGTGGATGACCACTGGTCCGTCGAGGAGTTGCTCGAACTCGCTAGAGCCTGATAGTCATCACTGCGAAAAGCCGCGACTCCACCATGCACGCGGGGTCCGTCCATCGCTTGGTCACCGTTGACTATTGAGATCCCCGGCGCGTTCCGGGATGCGCGCGATTCGAGCGTCCGGCCGGTGAACGCCGCGCGGCGCGTAGCCGAGTGCGCCGGCTTCGCCCAGAACGCTGGCGAGGTACCAGGTGATGGCGAGCCACATCTCTGTGCCTTGTAGCCCTGGTTCCGCGTCGAGTCCGTTGCCTGGCCGTGGAGCGAAGCCGAATCCGGCGTGCGGATGCCAGCGTCGCAAGACCTGGTCCAATTGTGTGGCTGCCCACGAGTGGACGTCCGCTCGGCGGTAGCTTGTCTGTGCGCCGGTCAGCCACAGCGGATGGATGACGTCCAGTACGTCACACGCCGTGCCGCCGTCCTCGCCGAACCATCGGGTGTCTCGGGTGTGCGCCAGCACGGTGTCGATCACCTGCTCCGGGTGCGGGACGGGGAGGCCGAACTGGGCGAACGTGCCGCGGGTCAGGCGGTAGTAGCCGTTGACCATCTGCCGGCGTGCCTCGGAGACGGTCGGCGAGCCCCACATGCCCGTGTGGGCGTCGACGTGGGTGTGTAGCCAGCCGATCAAGGTGTCGAGTGTGCCGCGGATTCCGAACAGATGCCGGTTCCAATACAGGCCGGTGGCGAAGCAATCGATCCAGTCTCCGGCGGACCATGCACGGTCTGTCCACGGTAGCGATTCGAGCGTGGCCACAAGCTGGTCGGACGTGATGTCGTGGACGGCCGTGATGGGATGCGGGAACGACGATCCGAGCAGCTCGAGCGCGTGCCCGGCGGCCAGGATGTGGTAGCGCACCGGGCCGCCGCCGAGATCGTGGTCCTGGAGTGTCGCCTGCCCAGGACGCACGGCTTTCCCATCGATAGTGAGCTGCGGCACCAGCCCTGTCGCCTGGACTTGCCAGTTGCCGAGGCGGTCGATGATCAGCTCGGCCGGCAACTGTGCTGGCGCCCGGCCGAGGAGCAGGTCGGAGATCTCGACCGCATCACACAGCGCCCGGACGGTCGGTGGCCGGCCTGGCCGGTCGACGAACCACCCGCGGACTTCGTCGTCGGTGGTCGTCCAGCAACGTGCGAGCACATCGACGGCTTGCTCCCGCACCACCTGGCCGAACTTCTCCAGCCGAGCCGTGAGCGTGCCGTGCTGCGCAGCCGTCGGTCCGGCCGACGATCCGGCACGTGGGTCACGACGGTCTCGTAACCGGCGCGCCGGGTTGCCAGCCACCACCGCCCAGGCCGGCACGTCCCTGGTCACCACCGCACCTGCTCCGATGACGCTGTGTTCGCCGATGGCGACGCCGTCGACGACCACCACGTTCGATCCGATCCACACGTCGTCGCCCACGGTGATCCCCTTGCTCGCCACCGGCTGGCGGAAGACCGGGCGATCCGGCTCCATCGAGTGGTTGAACCCCAGTAGCGACGAGTGTGCGCCTATCCGTACACCGTCGCCCAATCGAATGTTTCCGCGAACAATGGTGTAGGCGTTCACTGTCGTGTCCGCGCCCATTCGCACCGATCCGGTCACGTAGGCGAACGCGGCGATGTAGGAGCGCTCGCCCATCACGAGCTCGTCCGGATAGCAGGCCGCGAGCTCGGAGACGAAGCATCTGTCGGCGAACTGAGCGTTCCGGTCTGCCAGTTTCCGCTGGTAGCCGAGCTGCGAACGCTGCTGGTCGGCACTGGCCGACTGCCAGAACTCCCATGCGTTGAAGTCGAGTATTGCGCCCGCGAGCCCCTTCGGATCGGGCACGTGCTCCTGCTCATCAGTCACGGTCGACTCCGCTCCCTCCCGGCGACTCGACGGTGAGGTCCGAGTCGATCCGGTACGCGCAGCCGTGCGCCACGTGCTCGAGCAGCAGTATCTCGTCGTTGTCGGCTCGGAGCCGCCACAGCACTTCGCCGTTGCGGTCGAACGTGAATCCATCGTCGAGCGTTCCTGTCATGTGCCACTGGCGTATGCCGGTCTCCGCGTCGAGAACGATGCCGTAGATCATGGTGTGGGTCTTCGCGGGCTCGGTGCCGGCGAAGGTGTAGATGTGCGAGGCGCCCTCGCGACTCTGGCCTGGCTGATTCGGTTCGGGATGGTAGACGTCGTGCATGTAGCCCCAGGCGCGGTCCAGCCGGCTTCGCCCGGTGATGCCGTCGGAGATGGCCGCGAGCTGGAAGAGCTTGGCTGCCGCTGTCCGGCGCCGGAACACTAGCTTGGTGTCTGCCGCGATGTTCGTGCGTAGCACGTTGTCCCGGTTGTTGAGCACGAAGTGGCTGTTGATCCGTATCGGCGTCGCGGCTTCGATCCGGTCGACGATGATCACCAGGTGCGGCAGAACGGCGATCCAGGTGCGTTCGGCGCGCTGGATGGCGTGGCGGGCGGGTGCATCCTGCCCAGCGTCGTCGTCGTGCTCTCCGCGGTATGCGGCCGCGGCGTCAGACCGTACGACGACAACGCCGTCCCTTTGACGCAGCAGCGTCAGCCGGTTGGATGCAGCGTCCCCTGCGCGAGGTTTGCGCTGCTCGATTAGGTCTCCAGGGAGATCCGGGCGTTCGAACGTCCAGGTGCTGTGTGAGCGAGTTCTGGTGGAGGCCCACTGCGCGGCCAGCCGGTAGCAGCAGTGGCCCGGATCGGCGAAGAATCGCTCATCGCGATGCGCGAGGATGAAACTGTTCTGGTCGGCGTGGCGATGCGAGTGGGTGGTGAGTGGTTCGTGGCCGCCCTGTATCCCGAGGATGGTGGTGGGCTCGTGCCACTGGTCCCGCACAGCGACGGTGCCACATGCGAAACCCTCGGCTGTATGAAGCTTCGCTTCTTCGGGAGCGATCGCCGGAGCGGTGTCGTCCAGCATCAGCAGGCTGCTCCAACGGAACTTGTTCGCGAACCCGAAACTGTCGCCCTCGACGGGTCCGAGCTGGGGCTCGGCGTACGTCTGGTCGAACAGCCACCGAGCAAGTCCGGCGTCGACCGGGTGTGTGTCGCGGGCACGGGACGCGATGTGCAGGAGCAAGTCCGCGGTGGGCCGGAAGATGGCCGCCGAATCGCCGAAGTTCAGGGCGCGTGGAAGGCTGGCCTCGCCCCACCCCGCCAGCGGCTTGATGTACAAGTGGGAGTTGACGACCCATCGGATGCACCTGGTGTACCCATCATGGTCGAGGCGCTGCGCGAGCGCTGAGCGGTGCTGTACCAGCACCTCGTACAGGTGCGCGAGCTGGCCGCTGGCGTAATTCCAGTACTGCAGTGACTCGCCGTAGCTGTCGGACTCGTACAGCGTGGTGGCGATGCCGAATCGTTCGACGGTCTCCTCGATGGCCGGTCCGTCCTCGAGGAAGACCGAGGCGGTGCCGTAGCCGTTCAGCATGACCATGAACCAGTTGTTGAGTCCGCGCCGGGCGTCCGTTCCGAGGCGATTATCCAGCGCACGCTTGCACAGCAGTTGCCCTCGTTGCCGGATGGTTTCGCGGATCCGCTCGTGCTCGCCGTCGCTGAACAGCTCAGGACAGAGTGACGCGACCGTGGTCACGGCGAGCGTGATGTGAGCTGTTTCGAGCATGCCGGCCGGCGGATCGGTGCGAGGCCGGAAGAACGGGCCGACCCAGTCGTCCGCCGGGCGGGCGCAGATGGCGAGGATTTCGTTCCGCAGCCACGACGCACGGATCTCGTCGGGTTCGAACCGATGGGCGGCGGCGACGTCGATCAGCCGTTCCCAGACCACGTGCCACCACTGCATGACGCCGTCTGCAGTGGTCACGCCAGGGGTTTCAGTCCACTGCCGGGCGCGTCCGAGCAGGGCTGTGTAGAGCTTGGCCTGATGTCCGGGACGGTGCGCCAAGGCGCGGACGCGTTCGACGTCGTGATCGGACAACGTGATCATGCTAGGGCCGCCGTTCTGACGAATTGAGGGCACTGGGAAGGCCCAGTCTCGCTTGTCGGACACTGAGCCGCCATAGACTCTTCGTCGCCGATTTGCACGGAACGCCGTAGCTGCGCGCCGGGACCCCATCGGCGATAATCACAATCGAATAACAGGCGCTGCTCGGAAGCTGGTTGATCGTCGCTGCTCGCCGGTGTCGAATAGTTGACTCGTCGGGATTCGCGAAGCATCCACGCCCGGCGATATGTGCAAATAATTGATGCCGCGTCTATGGAGTCTCCCTAGCGGGTCCGGCAAGCTGCCGGAAACGAGAAAGCAACCCCGGAGGACATCAGATGGTCAAGTTCAAGATACGTGGCAGAACGGATGGCCCTCGCGCACAAGGTACCGTGTCGAACGTCGCGAGTTCGCATTGAGCGCGTTTCCCGTCCCACCGGATGAGTTGTGCCGGCGTTACACAGAGCTGTTCACTGCCGCTATCAATGACGTGTTGCGCACCCGAGGTCTGGTCGATCAGGCGCTTCCGCATGAGATCAGGCCGTTGCGCGACGAGATGAAGGTGGCCGGCTTCGCCTTCACGGTCTCCGGCGAGAAGAACCGGGACGGCGCGGATGACATGCCTGAGCGCGCCGCGATGCTGGAGGCGATAGGTCCCGACATGGTGTGCGTGTGGGAGACCGGGCACGACGACGAGTCCGCACAATGGGGCGAGGTCATGACCATGGCGGCGAAGCGCCAGGGCTGCCGTGGTGCGGTGGTTGACGGCGGTGTCCGGGACACCGACAAGGTGCTGAGCCAAGACTTTCCCACCTTTGTCCGTTACCGCAGTTCGAACGGGATGAAGGGGCGGTTTCGCATCACGTCGTGGCAGGAGCGGATCTCCATCGGCGGTGTGTCGATCGCACCGGGCGACGTCATCGTGGCTGACATCGATGGGGTCATCGTCGTCCCTCGAGCTCTCGCATACGACGTCCTGGTCGAGGCCGAGCAGGTCAGACGGAACGAGGTCGGCATCAAGGAGATGATCAGCGACGGGGCCACCCCGCGCGACGTCGTCGAACGCGGCGGCTACTTCTGAGCGAGTCCCGTGATCACGGACGGATCGGCTACACCGTGGCCGGCTCAACGGTCGATGGTCACCAGGGAAGGAGAGATCGGAGCATGGCAGATCTGAGCGGGCGGCGCGTCGTCGTCACGGGTGCGGCCGGCGGGATCGGCTCGGCGCTGGCGGCGAGGTTGCACCACGCGGGTGCCAGCCTGGCATTGACGTCCCGCTCTGCCGACCGGCTCGGCAGGGTCGTGGCCGGCCTCGGCGGCGAAAGCCGGCGACTGTGGGCGAGCGCCGCCGACGTGACGGAGGAGGAACAGGTACGCGGGTTCTTCGCCGCGATCGACGAGCGATTCGGTGCCGTCGACGCGCTGGTCAATGTCGCCGGCATGTCGATTCCGGGGCGGATAGCAGAGACAAGTGTGGACGACTATCAGGCGATCTGGAACGCCAACGTCACCTCGGCGTTCTTGTGCTGCAAACACGTACTTCCCTTGGTCGACGGCATGGCCGGCGCGTCGATCATCAATATCAGCTCTGTGGCCGGCCTACGGCCGAATCCGACGGCGCCGCTGTACTGCACGGCCAAGGCGGCGCTGGACATGTTCTCCCGGGCATTCGCGCTGCAGGTCGAAGAGCTGGGCGTCCGGGTGACCACGCTCAGCCCGGGCGGCACGGACACACCGTTCTGGGGCGAGCGACCAGTGGACCGTTCGAAGTTCATGAGCGCCGACGACGTCGTCGACGCGGTGATGTTCGTCCTGGGCACGCGTCCGCAGGTCCGGATCAGCTCGATCGAGTTCGAGCCGTTCACGCGTGCGACGGCGAGGTGATGAACAGTATGTGTGGTCACGTGCTGACGCTGGGAGCGTCGCCATGGTGAGGCCGCTGGATGTGGCCGTGGGGCTCTACGGACACTACGAGAGCATCGATGAGGTCAAGCACTACTACGGACTGCTGGCGATCTACGGCCTGGCACGCACTGCCGACGCGGCCGGCGACGACGATCTGTGGGCGCGGTGCGAGAAGATCCTGCGGCGGTTTCCGGACGAGATCGACCACCCGACCTACAACTTCCCGAGCTACACGATCGGTGGAATCTCGCAGGCCTACCTGCTGGCTACCGGCAGGATGGGGGACCGCGCCCACCTGGTGCGCGAATACGCCGACGAGATGATGCGCGCGCCCCGCGATCCGAGCGGAATCGTGATCATGCCTCGCGAGCCGGAGTCGAACAAGATCTGGATCGACGCCGCCATGGCCACGACGCTCTACCTGTTGTATGCCGGTCTCGCGCTGGCGGAACGGAGCTACGTGGACGAGGCGGTCCGGCAGGCCGTGTTGATGTACGACGAGCTCCTCGACCCAGACGCCGGCCTGCTGCACCAGTGCAAGAACGTCGTCGGACCGGGCCTGTACTCGCAGGACCACTGGGGGCGCGGCAACGGCTGGGGGTACCTGGCTCTGGCCGAGCTGGTGGCGGCCCTGCCCGCGGACTCGCCGCACCGCGCCGGCGTCGTCGAACGTTTCCGGGCGCTGTCCGCCGCGTTGCTGGCGCACCAGTCCGAACGAGGGCTGTGGCGCCAGGAGATCCCGGACGACCACTCCTACGAGGAGTCGTCCGGCACCGGGTTGATCCTGTACGGCATCGGGCTCGGCATGCGGCACGACGCGCTTGACCCGGCCAGGTATGCCGAGCCCTTCCGCCACGGCGTCGCCGGCCTGGCCGGCATCTGTATCAACCCTGACTTTTCCACTGAGTTCAGCTGCCCGGGGTGTCTGGCCCCGGGCGAAGGCAAGGACAAAGGCACGGTCAAGGCGTACATGACGTTGCGCCTGCCGTACCTCGACGAGCGGCACAGCTTCGGGCCGCTGATACTCGCCCTGACCGAAGCTCACCGGCATGGCATCACCGACGTGCGGTTGCGGAACCGCCCGCACGCACTGTGACCGAGCCGACGAAATGACCAGCGACGAAGAGATGAGCAGGAGGCTCCAATGAAGAGGCACCTGCGGGATGATCCCGCACGCTCCAGGCCCGGCGGCTCGGGAGAGCAGGCCGTGGAATACATGGAACGCACGGACACATCGGCTCCGCGCCGGCGACGCGGCATCGGCCACGGGGTGCTGGGCGCCCGACGCGTGCGGACGCTGGTGGCGGCACTTGCGGCCACCAGCCTGTTCGCCGCGGCGTGCAGTTCAGGCGACGGTGTCGATGAAGGCACGTCCGAGGACGGCGACGCACCCGCTGCCGAGCTCGGCGGTGAGGCTCCGACGCTGGCCGAGCGGGTCGAAGCCGGGGACCTGCCGGCGGCGGAGGAGCGCCTACCGGTCGAGCCGCTCGTCGTCGAACCGGTCGAAAGCATCGGTGCGTACGGCGGCACGTGGGAGACGGCACTGAACGGCCCCGGCGACGACGAGTGGATCGTGCGGACGATCGGGTACGAGGGTCTGCTGCGGTGGGTTCCGGACTGGACAGGTGCCCCGGGTGATGACGAGATCATCCCGAACATCGCCGAGTCGTACGAGGTCAGCGGGGACGGCACCGAGTACACGTTCACCCTGCGCGAGGGTATGAAGTGGTCCGACGGAGAGCCGGTGACGGTGGACGACGCCGTGTTCGCCTATGAGGAGATCACGCTCAACACCGACCTGTTTCCGGCCACTCCGGCGCAATACGTGAGCGGTGGCGAGCCGGCCACCCTGCGGGTGGAGGACGACCACACGTTCACGTTCGTCTTCGCCGAGCCGAACGGCATGTTCCTCCAGCAGTTCGCCGAAGGCGTGGCGGGCGTCGTGCCGGCGCATTACCTGCGTCAGTTCCACGCCGACCACAACGACGACATCGACGCCTTGGTGTCGGAGGAGGGGTTCGGCAACTGGGTCGAGCTCTTCGAGTACAAGCGCGAGATCCACAGCAACGCCGACCTGCCGGTGCTGAATCCGTGGGTGGTCACGCAGGCGCTGGGCGATGGTTCGAGCGTGGTGGCGGAACGGAACCCCTACTACTGGAAGACGGATCCGGAGGGAAACCAGCTGCCGTACCTGGATCGTGTGCGGTACCAGATCCTCGACGACGAGCAGGTCATGCTCGCCTCGGCGCTGCAAGGTGACTTCGACCTGCACGCGCGGACCTTCAACACGCCGGTGAACAAGCCGGTGCTGGCCGAAGGACGCGAGGACGGCGACTTCGACTTCTTCTCCCTGGGATCGACGCTCGCGAGTGAGCTGGTCATCATGCTGAACCTGACGCACCAGGACGAGGCACTCCGGGACGTGTTCAGCGGCAAGGACTTCCGGATCGGATTGTCGCACGCGATCGACCGCCAGGAGATCATCGACACGGTGTTCCAGCGCCAAGGGGACTCGTCGCAGGTGGCGCCCCGGCCGGCGTCTCCGTTCTACAACGAGCAGCTGGCCACGCAGTACACCGAGTACGACGTGGACCTGGCCAACCAGTTCCTGGATGATGCCGGGTACGACGAGCGAGACTCCGACGGGTACCGGCTGGGGCCGGATGGTGAGCGGATCAGCTTCCTGGTCAGCCACGCGAGTGTTCCGAGTGAGACCGCGGACGCGCTGGACCTCATCTCGGACTACTGGGCCGAGGTCGGTATCGAGATGAGACCGGATCCCATGGACCGGTCATTGTTCGAGGAACGACGCCGGGCGAACGAGCTGGATGCGGCGGTGTGGAAGGCTGGCGGAGGGCTGGACGTGGTCCAGAACCCGTACTGGTATCTGCCCGTCTCGGACCGTTCCGACTACGCGCAACTATGGGCCGAGTGGCACCAGACGGGCGGCGAGTCGGGCGACGAGCCGCCGGAGCCCACCCAGCGGCAGCTCGACCTGTACGGGCAGCTGCACGAAGAGCCGGACGCGGGCGAGCAGCAACGGTTGATGGAGGAGATCCTGCAGATCGCTGCGGACGAGTTCTACCACATCGGGGTGCTCCAACCGATCGACGGTTACGGGATCGTGAAGAGCGAGTTCCGCAACGTTCCCGAATCCATGCCGGAGAGCTTCCGGGTGCGGACGCCAGCGCTCACCAATCCGGAGCAGTACTTCAAGAGCTCGTGACGTGACTGACACGACCGGTCGGCATCGCGACCGTGCCGGTGTCCGCCCGTCCCGCGACGGGCGGACACCGCGGGACCTGCCGTGCTGCGTCATTTCCGCGCTGACCATCGCCGCACCGAGGAGGCCGGCTTGCTGAACTACATCCTTCGACGGCTGGCGTACATCGTGCCGACCATGCTCGCGATCTCGTTCGTCTCGTTCGCGATCATCCAGTTGCCGCCCGGTGACTTCGTGACGACGCTCGTGGCGCAATTGGAAGAGGACGGGGAGACCGTCGACGCCGCGGCCCTGGAAGCATTGCGGTCGAGGTACGGGCTGGACGAGCCGTTCCTCGTGCAGTACTGGAAGTGGATCTCGAACATCGTCCTGCACGGAGACTTCGGATACTCGTTCCAGTGGAAACGCCCGGTCACGGCGATGCTGAGCGACAGGTTGCCGCTGACCATCGTGCTGACCTTGTCGACGTTGCTCTTCACCTGGATCGTGGCGTTCCCGATCGGGATGTACTCGGCGGTCAAGCAGTACTCGATCGGCGACTACGTGGCGACGACGTTCGGGTTCCTCGGCGTGGCGATACCGAACTTCTTGCTGGCGCTGGGCCTGATGTACGTGGCGTTGACGGCTTTCGGGGCAGATGTGGGCGGTCTGTTCTCGCAGGAGTACCAGGACGCTCCGTGGAGCGTCGGCAGGTTCGTCGATCTCCTCGGGCATCTGTGGATCCCGATCATCGTGTTGGGTACCGCG
>NZ_ML142869.1:15272-18545 GCF_004138495.1 Phytoactinopolyspora endophytica | reverse complement strand
ACCGCCGGGCTGATCCGGATTCTCCGGGCGAACCTGCTGGACGAGTTGCGCAAGCCGTACGTGGTGGCGGCGCGGTCGCACGGATTGTCCGAGCAGCGGATCCTCTTCCGGTATCCGCTGCGGGTAGCGGTGAACCCGTTCTTGTCGACCGTCGGCTGGGTGCTGCCGTCGCTGGTGTCGGGGGAGATCATCGTCTCCCAGGTGCTCTCGCTGCCGACGACCGGACCACTGCTTCTCCAGGCGTTGAAGAGCCAGGACATGTACCTGGCCGGGGCGATCATCCTGCTGGTGAGCGTGCTGACGGTGATCGGGACACTGCTGTCCGACATCCTGCTGGCGCGGATCGATCCGCGGGTCCGAGCAGGCGTGCGGTGAGGTTGAGGAGGCGTTGGCGATGACAAGCACGTTGAACGAGCAGACAAGCTCGAGCGGCTTCGACCGGGACCGTGCGTCGCAGTGGCGGCTGGTGTGGTGGCGTTTCCGCAAGCACAGGCTGGCGATGGCCGGCCTGGTGACGCTGGGCGTGTTCTACTTCGTGGCGTTGTTCGGGCCCTTCTTGGCCCCGTATTCCACCAGCGCGTTCGACTCGGACTACATCTACGCCCCGCCACAGACGCTCAGCGTGGTCGACACGTCGGGTGATGGCTGGGACTGGGGCCTGCATACGTACGGCTACGAGCTGGAACAGGATCCGGACACGTTCGCCCTGACCCACACCAAGGACGAGGACCGCAAGGTCGACGTCGGTTTTTTCGTGAAGGGTGAACCGTACACGCTGTTCGGCGTCATCGAGTGGGACCGTCATCTCATCGGTCCGAAGGACGCGGACGAGCCGCTCTACCTGTTGGGCGCGGATCGACGAGGCCGGGACCTGTTGTCGTTGATGATTCACGGCACTCGGATCTCGATGACCATCGGCCTGGTCGGCGTCGCCATGGCGTTCGCGTTCGGCATCGTGCTCGGTGGAATCTCGGGGTACGTCGGCGGGAAGACGGACACGCTGATCCAGCGTGTCGTCGAGTTCTTCATGTCGTTGCCGACTCTGCCCCTGTGGCTCGGGCTGGCGGCGGCTCTGCCGAGAGACTGGTCGCCGCTGCAACGGTACTTCGCCATCACCGTGATCCTGGCGACCATCGCGTGGACGGACCTGGCACGAGTGGTGCGTGGCCGGTTCCTGTCACTTCGGACCGAAGAGTTCGTGGCGTCGGCGCGGCTGGACGGCTCGAAACGCCGCCGGGTCATCTTCCGGCACATGCTCCCGTCGTTCACCAGCCACCTGATCGCTTCGCTGACGCTGTCCATCCCGGCGATGATCCTGGCCGAGACCGCGCTGTCGTTCCTGGGCCTGGGCCTGCAGGCACCGGTCGTCAGCTGGGGCGTGCTGCTGGAGCAGGCGCAGAACTTCCGGGTCCTGCAGGACGCCCCATGGCTGCTGTTGCCCGGCTTGGCTGTCGTCGTCTCGGTTCTGGCGTTGAACTTCGTCGGCGATGGTCTGCGTGACGCCGCGGACCCGTACAAGTGAGGACTGACTGATGTTCCATACGACGTCGAAGGGGACGGACATGAGGGCCGACGACGGCGCCACGGGCACAGCCACCGTCACGGCGGACGCCCGTGATGGGTCGGCAGCGGCTCCTTTGTTGGAGATCTCCGGGCTCTACACACAGTTCGATACCCGAGATGGGATCGTCCGCGCAGTGGACGGTGTTGACCTGGCCGTCCCCGCCGGCAAAACCGTCTGCGTGGTCGGGGAGTCCGGGTGCGGTAAGAGCATCACCGCTCGTTCCGTACTGGGCCTGATCGACCCGCCGGGTCGCATCACCGCGGGCCACGTCTGGTGGCACAGCCCGGACGGCGGCCGGGTCGATCTGGCCGGCTTGGATCCGCGAGGCCAGCAGATGCGCCGGCTTCGCGGCCAGGAGATCTCCATGGTGTTCCAGGAGCCGATGGCGTCGCTGTCGCCGATGTACACGGTGGGCGCACAGCTGGGGGAGATGCTCCGGTTGCACCGCGGGATGGGCAAGGAACAGGCCCGGCAGGAGTCGATTTCGCTACTCGAAAGGGTCGGCATCCCGAAGCCGGAAGCCCGGGTGGACGCCTATTCGTGGCAGCTCTCGGGCGGAATGTGCCAGCGCGTGATGATCGCGATGGCGCTCTCATGTGGGCCCTCGTTGCTGATCGCCGACGAACCGACCACGGCTCTGGATGTGACCATTCAGGCTCGCATCCTGGACCTGTTCGCCGAGTTGCAGCGCGAGACCGGGATGTCGGTGCTGTTCATCACCCATGACCTGGGTGTGGTGGCGGAGATCGCCGATGAGGTCGCCGTCATGTACCTGGGCCGTGTGGTGGAACATGCGGGCGTCGACGAGATCTTCGCCGACCCGAAACATCCATACACCCGAGCGCTGCTCGGCTCGGTCCCGCGGATGGGCGCCGGTACGCGCCAGCGGCTGGTGACGGTGCGGGGACAGGTTCCGCACGGCGCACGCCGGCCGGCGGGCTGTGGTTACCATCCGCGCTGCGACGAGGCGATCGACGGGCTGTGTGACGCCTCCGACCCCGCCACTGTCACGCCGGCACCGGGACACCATGTCCAGTGCGTGCTGTATGAGCCGAGCCTGGTCCCCGGCGGCCGTAAACTTCTGCCGATCGTTGCTGACCTGGCCGGGGAAGCGGTCGGGGAAACCGTTGATGCACCGGACGAAGCTGCCGGCTCGACGGGCTATACCGTCGGCGCGGTTCCGGATGGCGACGGGACGGGCGGCGAGGATGACCTCGCGCCGATGCTCGACGTGCGGGACCTCCGGGTGCACTTCCCGGTGAAGAAGGGCTTCTTCGGCCGGACTGTGGGGCAGGTACACGCCGTCGACGGGGTGAACCTGACGATCCGTCCCGGCGAGACGCTCGGACTGGTGGGGGAGTCCGGGTGCGGCAAGACGACGCTGGGCCGGTCCATCGTCCGGTCCGAGACGCCGACGTCCGGTGAGATCCGTTACCGCGCCCCGGACGGGCACGTCGTCGACTTGGCGCAGCTGTCCGGAGCCCGGCTGCGGCCGTACCAGCGGCAGGTCAGGCTGGTCTTCCAGGACCCGTTCTCGTCGCTGAACCCGCGGATGACGCTCCGGCAGATCGTCGGCGACCCGTTGATCGCGCACAACATCGCGCGAGGCTCGGAGCTGACCGACCGGGTGGCCGTCATGCTCCGCAAGGTCGGTCTGTCCCCGGACTACATGGACCGGTACCCGCACGCGTTCTCCGGCGGCCAGCGCC
>NZ_ML142869.1:10335-15262 GCF_004138495.1 Phytoactinopolyspora endophytica | reverse complement strand
TCCTCGAGCCGCGCCTGGTCGTCGCCGACGAGGCGGTCTCCGCGCTGGACGTCTCGGTGCGGGCGCAGATTCTCAACCTAATGCGCGACCTACAGGACGAGTACAACCTGACGTACCTGTTCGTCTCCCACGACCTGTCCGTGGTCGAGTCCATCTGCGACCGGGTCGCGGTCATGTATCTGGGCAAGATCGTCGAGCTCGCCGAGACCGCCGACGTCTACAACGACCCCCAGCACCCGTACACCGAGGCGCTGCTCTCGGCCGTGCCGCGGCCGGACCCCGCCCGGCGCGACGCCAACCGTCGGATCCGGCTCGCAGACGACCTGCCCGACCCCGTCAACCCGCCACCGGGCTGCTATTTCCACACCCGCTGCCACTACGCCCGGGCCGGCGTGTGCGATCAGCCGGCCAGCCCGCCGGTGTTGCACCCGACCACGAACGACGCGGAAGGAGGTGACCACCAGGCGGCCTGCCTGCGCGCCGCCGAGCTCGAACTCACCGGTATCAAGCGTTAACCATCGATCGGAGGCCACAATGGACGTGACCGACAACACCGCACCAGAGATCAGTCGCCGCCGGCTCCTGGGCACGGCGGGCGTCGTGACCGCAGGCGTTGCCGCAGGAGTGGCGGCGCCCTCGATCTTCCGGGCACCCCGCGCCGCCGCCGACCCCGGTGACGGAACGTTCTACGTCGGCGCCAATCTCGCCGGGCTGGAGTTCTCGCCGTGGAAGATGCCGGGCACGCCTCACTTCGACTACGCAGTACCGACTCCGGAAGAGCTCGACTACATGAACAGCCGGAACCTCACGGTGATCCGGCTGCCGTTCAGGTGGCAACGCGTCCAGCACGCCCTGAACGGGCCGCTGGACGCGGAGTACCTCGGATTCATCACGGACGTCGTCGACTATGCCGGCACGCAGGGCATGAAGATCATCCTGGACGTGCACGACTATGGCAAGTACGGCGATGACAAGATCGGTGCTGGCGTCGTGACCAGCCAGGACTTCGCCGACCTGTGGACCCGGCTGGCGACGGCCGTCGTCGGCAAACCCGGGCTGGGCGGATACGACCTGATGAACGAGCCACAGAACATGCCCTCGCCGGACGCCTGGCCGGACGCGGCGCAAGCGGCGATCGACGCGATCCGAACGGTGGACACATCGACCCCGATCATCGTCGAGGGCGACAACTGGGCATCCGCCGCGAGCTGGCTCGAGTACAACAGCGACCTGATCCTCAACGATCCCAATGACAACCTCATCTACTCGGCGCACAACTACTTCGACCGTGACTCGTCCGGAACGCACTACGACTGGGACGAGGAGGTCGCGGCCGGCGACACGCTGCAAGACCCGCCCGGTCCGCTGACGACGGACATTGGTGCGCAGCGGCTGGAGGACTATGTCGGCTGGCTCAACCAGCACGGGATGCGTGGCCTGGTCGGCGAGGTAGGGGCGAGCAACCGAGATCCCGAGTGGCTGGAGACCCTCGACAAGATGCTCGCCTACTGCGAGGACAACGGCGTAGGCGTCACGTACTGGTCCGGCGGCGCGTGGTTCGAGAACTACGTGATGGGCATTACGCCACAGCGGGACGGACGCAACACCGTCCAGATGGCGGTGCTGGACAAGTACACCGGCGCCCCGGCGCCGGACGTCTACTATCTCAGCGGCCCCAACGGCGGATGTGCGGAAGAGTCGTCGGCGCCGTTCATCGTCGACTACCGGGGCTACATCGAGCAGCCCATCAGGGTCTATCCCACCGACATCGGGGGAGGCGGCCAGTTCGAGCCAGCGTCCGTCAAGCTGTCGCCGGGATTCAACGGGCTGGCCACCTTCAGGTACACGCCGCCTCCGGGCTCCGCCGATTACAGCATTGGCGGCATCAACCGGTCCGGTCTCACGGACCCGGCGCCGCTCGAGTTCTCAACCCGGCCGGAGGTCGACTGGGAGACGGAGGCGATCAGCGTCATCGGGCTCAACCAGGTCGTTCCGGCCTTCGTGGGCGGCGCGATCACGCTGGAGCGTGCGAGTGACTCCGTCCAGGAGAACTTCGCGTTCGGCGCCGATGGCTCTCTCGACGAGGCGGCGATCACGTCCTGGGCCGACGGTTCGAAGGTCCTGGTGGTCACGGTCACGGACCAAGGCCCGGAAGGGCGCGACGCCGGTAAGGTGACCACGGAGAACCATAACGGCGAGGACGAAACCCAGCTGGACTCCTCCCCGGCCGACTATCCGGAGCTCGTCACCGGCGGCCTGAACGGAGGACCGGTGCTTCGGCTCCACAAGAGCCGTATGGACGCCGTGGCCCCGATTCGCGCTCTCCCGGGATTCACCTGCTTCGTGGTGTGCAAGCCGACCAGTGAAGCAAATATGCAGCGGCTGCTGAGCTGGCACTTCACCGACACGAACCTCATCACGAACAGCTCGGGCAACTGGCAGACTTCCAGGGAGGGCGAGATGCCGATGGGGATCGATGCCAGTGCATGGCATATCTACGCCGTTCGACACCAGGGTGGATACTCGCGCACCACCTGGCGGGACGGTGAGCTGATCGCCTCGAAGGGAACGAACTTCGAGAAGATCAGGTTCCGGCATCGCTCGCACGTCAATATCGGCTACTTCCGCTGGTGGCCGGACGTCCATTACGACGGCGACTTCTGGGGCTTCCTGCCGTTCTCCGTTGCCCTGACAGACGCCCAGATGCGCACCGTATGGAACCAGCTGTCCGACGTGACCGGCATCCCGGTGTCGGTCGAGTGCGGCTCGTCGGGTCCGTCGAGTGCGGTGAGTACGTTCTCGCCCGCGGCCTCATCCGGTCTCCCGGAGGCAGCAGTCCCGGTGGACTCGCCCGCGCGGCTACGGTAGGACTTCCGCTGGCGCCGCCCTCGACCCGCACCGTGATCTACCGCGGAGATCGAGGGCGGCGCCGTCTCCGGCGGTCTCTACGTGCTATCTGATCGCTCAGCGCTTTGTGAAGTCCGAAGGATTGCGTCCCTCCACCTTTTTGAAGAGACGGCTGAAGTAATAGATATCGTTGAAGCCGGTACGGGTGGCCGCCTGAGTGACGTTGCATTCGCCGCTGAGGAGAAACTCCTTTGCTTTGGTGATCTTGATTCGGTGCTGGTACTCCTTGGCGGTCAAACCCGTGAGGTCCTTGAAGATGGACCGGAAGTGCGAGTGGCTCAGGCCGGCGAGTTCTGCGAGATGCGTGACCGAATACGACTCACGATAGTTGGCCTGCATCATCTCGATCAGTCTGATGATCTTCTGCGCGTGCGGGGTGTAGACGTGCGGGAGCGTCTGCTGGCGAATCAACTCGTACAAGATGGCCATGGTGATGGCCCGGCAGCGAATGAGATATCCGGGCTTCTTGTCGCTCCAGGCCACGTACAGCTCCGTGAACTGCGCGGACAGCTGCTTGGCGGGTGCACCCCGGTAGACGTTGTGCAGCGAGGACAGCTGCTTCTGGGTGCCTGTGGCGTCAGCGGTCACGTCGAACGCGACGGAGAGGAACGACCACGGTTCGTCCTCGTCGGCACGCCCGGTATGTGGCGTCCCTTTCGGGAAGAACAGGACGTCGCCGGGCTGGACTGCCAGGCGTTCGTGGCCTTCGAAATTGTAGTGCGCTATCCCGGAGGCGGCGTAGACGAGTATGTGGGAATGGTCGTTGACCAACGCTGTTATTCCCCAGCTCGGGTTCGGGTCGCGTTGAATGACGTAATCAATGTCGGTGACGGTGAAGTCGAAATAGTCAGCGTAGGTGTCTACCGTCACTTCAACGCCACTCCTTCACAACTCAAGACGTCGTCCGCCCATTCAATCACGGCTCGGTGTGCTGGCGTCGATCGAGCGATGTCTATGAGATGTCTCGGCCCATGTCCTGAGCGCCGGGCGTGGCGGTGGAGCGGTTCGTGCAAAGGTCTGCCGGCCAGTCCATGGTGCGAAGTCCCCAGTGCTGGAAGGCTTAGAACGGCGGCACATGACGACGAAGGCGGTGAATGGCCATGTCAGCGATGGGTGACCAGTCTCTGACTGACACTGCGGGCCGTATGCTCGCGTACTGGGGGAGGCGCACGCTGAGCGTGGAGCCGTGCAAACGCGAACCACCGGGACCGGGAGAGGTGCAGATCGCAGTGGCCTACACCGGCATCTGCGGAACCGATCTGCACATCTTCCACGGGGACATGGATGCCCGGGTGAAGGCGCCTGCGGTGATCGGACATGAGATGTCGGGGCGTATCGCCGCGGTCGGCGACGACGTGCCGGACTGGCGGATAGGGCAACCGGTGACGGTGATGCCGACCCGCGCCTGTGGGAACTGTCCTGCTTGCACACGCGGATTGACGCACATCTGCCACGATCTCGACGTCATCGGCGTGGACTCGCCCGGGTCGATGCAGACATCGTGGAACGTTCCAGCAGAGTTGCTCGTCGCTCTTCCCGATGACCTGGCCCTCGACCGGGCTGCCCTCGTCGAGCCGGTCGCGGTCGCGGTGCACGACGTGCGCCGGGCGCGGGTGCAACCGGACGAACACGTCGTGGTGGTCGGTGGAGGGCCGATCGGCCAGCTCATCGCCATCGTCGCCCAGCATGCCGGTGCGCGCGTACTTCTGGTGGAGTTGGATCCGATCCGTCGCGCCATCGCTGCGGCGAACGACATCGACGTGATCGATCCGCGAGTGGCAGACCCTACGTCGACGGTGAGCAGCTGGACTGACGGCGCCGGCGCAGACGTCGCATTCGAGGTGTCCGGCGCTGGTGCGGGGGTCGCTACGGCGGTCGACGTACTGGCCAGACGCGGGCGCTTGGTCATGGTGGCCATCCATCCGCAACCGCGTGAGGTCGATCTGTTCCAGTTCTTCTTACGCGAGCTGGAGTTGGTGGGTGCGCGGTTGTATCAGCGGCACGACTTCGGCGAGGCGGT
>NZ_ML142869.1:8947-10276 GCF_004138495.1 Phytoactinopolyspora endophytica | reverse complement strand
GCCTGGTGGCGTCCGGCGTGATCCCTGCGTCGTCGCTGATCTCGCGGATCGAGCCGCTCGAGTCGGCGTCGGCGGCGTTCGACGCGCTGGAGCGCGGTGGCGTCATGAAGATTCTAGTCGGTTGTCAGACGGGACAGGGATGACGGAACGGCGCACATCCATGTTCGATCTGACCGGGCGGATCGCGGTGGTCACCGGAGCACGTCGAGGTATCGGCTTGGCCATGGCAGGTGCACTGGCGGAGGCCGGCGCGGACGTCATCGGTGTGTCGGCGCACCTGGAAGAGTCCGGCAGCGAGGTCGAGGGATTGGTCCGGGCGGCCGGGCGCGACTTCACCGCCAGGCAGGTGGATCTTGGTAGCCGCGATGCTGTCTACCGGTTGGCCGCGGATCTGCGCGACCTCGGCCCGATCGACATCCTCGTCAACAATGGCGGAACCATCGCCCGTGCGCCGGCCGCCCAGCATCCGGACGAGATGTGGGACGACGTCATCGCGGTCAACGTCTCCAGCCAATTCGTACTGAGCCGCGAGGTCGGGCGGGAGATGATCACTCGAGGCCGCGGGAAGGTCATCTTCACCGCTTCATTGCTGAGCTTCCAGGGCGGCATCAACGTACCGGGATACGCGGCGTCCAAGTCGGCAGTCGCGGGTCTGACCAAGGCACTTGCCAACGAATGGGCGCCCCACGGGGTCAACGTCAACGCCATCGCGCCGGGATACATCGCCACCGACAACACCCGGGCACTGCGTGCGGACACGGCGCGAAGCCAGTCGATCCTGGAGCGCATTCCGGCCGGGCGCTGGGGGCGCGCAGACGATCTCGCCGGCGCGACGGTCTTCCTGGCCTCGACAGCCTCGGACTATGTCAACGGGATCACTCTGCCGGTCGACGGCGGCTGGCTGGCTCGCTGATGACGATGCCACGGCCGTCCGGGGACCGACCGAACATCATTCACATCGTCGTCGACGACCTGGGCCACGGCGACCTCGGCTTCATGAACGACGGTCGCTCGCGTACACCCAACCTTGACCGGCTGGCGGCCGACGGCGTCGTCTTGCGCAACCACTATTCGGCGTCGCCGGTGTGTGCACCCGCTCGGGCGTCGTTTCTGACCGGTCGTTACCCGCACCGCACCGGCGCCGTCGACACCCTCGAGGGGCGAGGGCTTGACCGGATCGGACTCAGAGAGCGGCTGGTCGCCGACGATCTCTGTGCGGCCGGGTACGCGACCGGCCTCGTCGGTAAGTGGCACAACGGTGCCCTGGATGACCGGTTCCACCCCACTCGCCGTGGCTTCCACGAGTTCGTCGGCTTCAGCGGTGGTTGG
>NZ_ML142869.1:4708-8918 GCF_004138495.1 Phytoactinopolyspora endophytica | reverse complement strand
CTGGACGCTCGACCGGGGCTTCGAGCGCCAAGCGTCCGACGGACGCTACCTGACCGACGTATGGACGACGGAGGCGATCGATTTCGTCCGTCGACACAGGAACGAACCGTTCTACCTGCATCTCGCCTACAACGCCCCACACTGGCCGCTGCAAGCCCCCGAGGATCGGGTGGCCGCCTACCGGAGGCGCGGCTTCAACGAGGCCGTCTCGACCATTTACGCAATGGTCGAAGTCATGGACGACGGTATCGGCCGGCTTCTGGCCACGCTCGACGAAACAGGGCTGCGCGACACCACATTCGTCCTCTTCACCAGCGACAATGGTCCGGACTTCACCCAGACTCACGGTGGGTCGACGGAACGGTTCAACGTCAACCTCCGGGGGTCGAAGACGCTGGTGCTCGAAGGCGGTATCAACGTGCCCGCGATCGTGTCCTGGCCCGGCGCCGGTCTCGGGGGTGGCCGGTCCGTCGACGAGCCGGTTCACTTCTGCGACTGGCTACCCACGACGTTGTCCGTCGCCGGCATCGATGCGGGCCGACGGCCCGGATTGCCGCTTGACGGGACGGATCGGCTCGCCGCCATGCACGGGCACGACGATGCTCCATCCCCGCCGAGGTTCTGGCAGTGGAACCGGTATGAACCCGTGTCGCGCTGCAACGCGGCCATGCGAGACGGTGACTGGAAGTTGGTATTCGCGCCGATCGACGAGGCGATGAGCCTTGACGAAGACGACGCGACCATGGATCGAGAACTCAAGTACAACCCGCAGCGGCACGCCGCCATCCTGCCGATGCCGACGGCGCGGACGCCTGTGACGTCAGCACACATGGACGCCGAGCTCTTCGACGTGTCACGGGACCCGCAGGAGAGCAAGAACGTGGCTGCGGACCACCCCGGCCGGGTTCGCGAGATGACGGATGCGCTCGACGCATGGTTCGCCGACGTCGAAGGGGACTGTACGTGATCTTGTTCGACGGCTTCAACGACGCGCTGGCCATCGGTGAGTCGATCGAGGAAGCCTCCGACTATTACCGCCTCCGTGGGCCGCCCATGAGAGAGATCCGCAGGCGGGCCGCGGAGATGCTTCGCAACATTGTTCTGGGCAGCAGTCGTGCCGCCGTGACAGTGGTTGCAGCATGACTGCGTTCGCATTCCTGGTTGGCCGGTTATGCGCCCAGGCGGTGATGCAGCGCCTCCGTGAGCACTCTGCCCTCGGCCTGCGCTGGTGCCGGGATACCAAGCATCGCGGCGATCGTCGGAGCGATGTCGACGTGTCGAGCGCTTACCCGCCTGGTGCGCCTGTTCACGCCACGACCGGAGAGAAGCAGCACCGCCTCGAGCTCACCAGTTCGGCCGTGGTATCCACGCGGACCGTCTGGGTCGGTGACGGAGAACGACCAGCCGGCGGCAGGCTCCGCCACCAAGTCGCCGAGAAGTGGGCTGGCGTGCAGCGCATCGAGGTCCGTGCGATCGTAGACATCTTGTACCTGCTCCACCGATTCGAGCGCCGATCGGGCACGCGCGATGCCCGCGTCGGTCTTGGCATCGCCGAGAAGGTAGACGTTGGCGACTCCGCCGATGACCATGGCGATGTCAGTCTGCGGGGACGGGGCACTGCCAGGGGAGACGAACTCCGGGGTGAATCCGGCGTCGGTAAGGGCGGCGAGCACGAGTTCTCCGAATCCCCGGGAGAACGTCGTCATACCGTGGTCGCCGAGCAGTACGAACGCGGTTTCACCATAGATTCCGACGTCCTTCGTCGCCTGCACGAGCCTGCCCAGATCGGCGTCCATGGCGGCAAGTGTCGCCCCCATGTTCGGCGACTCGGCACCCTCACTGTGGCCGAGTCCATCGAGGTCGCTGCCGTACACCGCCAACAGCGTCGGAGGCTGATCGACCGTGACCGTCGTTGAACCCGACTGGACCGGGCGTCCGTGCAGGATGTCGATCGCGACGTCGACTCGTTTGGGGTTGGCGCCTCCCGGCTGCACATAGAGGGCGCGCGGATCTCCGTACACGGCCCCGTGGTTCTGCACGATGTAGAACTGCACCGAAGCGACCGTGCCGCCGGCGGCGACCACGGCTTCGGCGATGCTCTGCGCCTCCATGGTTCGGGTCTGGCTCACGGCCTGCCCAGTCGACGGGTCGATGAAGTACGGCGTGTTCAGGTGGGTCTGCGGCCAGGCGCCAGTGGCGATGGTCGCCCAGGACGGATTGGAGATGGTCGGAAAAGAGCCGCTGGTCGTGCCGAGGCTACCGCGGCGGGCTAGCGCATCGAGGTTCGGAGTGTCGACCAGATCCAGGTAGGCGGGGTCGAAACCGTCCCAGCCGATGAGTAGCACGTGCTTGGCGTGTGGTCTCCATCCGGATGTGCTCGCCCAGGAGGGGACCGATGGCATCGTCACCGCAGCGGCTGCGCCGACACCTGCGGCGAGTACGGTGCGGCGGCTGACGGAATGCTTGGATACGGATTGACCAGCCGGCTCGTTCATAGCGAAGAGTCTCGACCGACGCCATGAACTCCGCGTGTCGTGAGACCAACGTCCAGATGATGAGTTCCGCACGGGCCGAAATGTCTCCGGATGGCCTCCCCGTGGCACGTGCATGTCAGCCATGACGGCATACCTACGAGGCGATCCGCGCGCCGTGAGACCCGTTGACCAAACCGCTAGAGGCATCCTTTGCTGCCCACCTGCACTTGTGAAGCCGAATAGCAACCCAGGGGTGACTCGGGTTGCTCCGCCGCCAGCGTTGTTTGAGTGGCCTCCGAATGGCGGCTTCCTTGCCGAGAAGGTCGTCGTCCTACGACCAGGAACGCTTGTTGATCGGTTTTGGGCGACCCTCCGGAAGGTACGTGGCACCTAACGGCACGCCGATAACTGCTCGAGCTGAAGCCTGGGAGCACAGACTCTGGGTATGCTGTGTATGAAGTGACCAATCGCCTCGTCGTTAGGTCTCGAATGGCGTAGCCATGGTTCAGCGAACCTGGTCTGGGCATGCAGTATTGCTTGCCGGACACAGTAGGACATCTTGTCGAAGCGGGATATCTTCGTAGGGTTGGGTAATGAATAGGTCGGAATTAGTCGAAGCCCTTAGGTACAAGGGCGTTCCAGACGAGGCGTACAGCGCCTGGGGCGATAGAAATGAATCCTACTGCATAATTCACGATGCACGTGGGTTTCACGTGTTCTACAGTGAGCGAGGAAACAGAAACGAAGAACGAATATACTCAGAGGAAGATATGGCATGTCAGGATCTGTTTACGAGGCTTGAAAGTGACGATCTTGTTCAAGAGGATATCCAGTCACTGCGGCAGGATTAGCCTGAGGTGCCCCTGTGTGAAGTGCATGGGCAACGCGGTGGCGGGCCGAGGTGATGCCCCACATGCCGTGTCCGCTGGCACTGTCACGTGTAGCTACGGTGCGGCCAACCGGCTCACCTCGCGGGGGAGCACGAGCTACGTGTACGAGGGGACGGCAACCTGACCGGTATCCATTTGAGTCAACGTGGCATGTGGCGGACAGGGGAATGCGGTTGACGACAGTGATTCCGAGAGGAGGGCGTTGGTGTACATGCCGGTTAAGGCGCCTGATGATTATGAGCTTGCTCTTCTGGCGGTTGACGTTGGGCACGGCGATGAGCCTGCTCAACGCACCGTCACCGTAGTTGCAGGAGACGGGAGCAGGGTGGTCGTGGCCTGGGACGCGTGGTCTAACTCAGCTACCGTTCGCTGGTACATCGGTAACCACGAGCGGCTCGTGATGGAGCGTGAGACCATCACGGAGATCACGATTCGAGAGGAACGTGACCATATTAGGTTTCGGCTTCGGTCCGAAATAGAAGGACAGGATGACAGGTTCGTGGGCGAGCTGGTCGTTCTTGTCGGCTCCGACGTGAGCGTCAGCGATACCGTGCTGCGCACGTAATTGCTGGATCGGGCCTGCTGGATTGGTGCTGACGGTTCCAACTGTGCGCGGGCCAAGACACGTAGTCCGGGGAGTCTGATGAATGGGATATTAGAGGCGGTTACCGTTCCCGTACTTGTCGTAGCATGCGCCGGGATTTGGCGGGCAGTACCCGACTGGCGGGGCGATGATATGCCGGATGAGTTGCTCGTTGAGCGTCCAGGACTCACGTGCACGTTGGGCGATGAATTCGGCGATGCGGAATGTATCGGCGTCGAGTTCGTGGCTGAGGTAGGTGAGTT
>NZ_ML142869.1:0-4697 GCF_004138495.1 Phytoactinopolyspora endophytica | reverse complement strand
GTCATGCGCCAGGTGGGGTGGGACGGGAGGGCAGGTGTGTCGTGCGGGTAAGGTCTTCAGGACGGCCTGGACAATCTCCTTGCGCCATGGCGTGGGAAGGTGCCTGATCGAGTGTCCGGTTACAAGAGGTGTGGCGGGGCTGGCGAAGTAGCGCCTCTCGACATCGAGACGTTCACGTCCCGAGGTAAATCGTCGGCCCTGATCGATCAGCGATGCGAGGCGATGGGTGTCGGATGAGTCGTTGAGCGCGAGCCGGATGTCGTCGCAGCGCTCCGCTCCGTGCAGCTGAGAAAGAGACTGCAACTCCGTGGCAGTGTCGGCTGCCAGGCGCTTGGACGCCCGGCGACCGAGGACAGGGGCGGCAACGGCGACGAGCACACCAAAGGACTGCTGCGATGTTACCAACGGCCGACCAGTTGAGATCAGGCGAACAAGGGCCACGCTGCCCAAACACTCCACACTCGCGAGAGCTGCTCCCCCTCTATTGTTGCCAAGTAGCAGGTACAGATTCGCTGAAGGACTCGACTTTGATCCAGGGCAGGAACGTGGAGGGTGGGATTGCCTCGCCGTTTAGCTGGCCGAGTTCGCCCGGCCGCAGCGTTAGTTCTTCTCTCGTTCGGGGCCACCGGCGACATATCCATTGTGACGCTCGCGATGTTTGTCCTCCACGACGACATCAACGTGAGCACCGCTGGCGGCGGACTTGGGGACGGGTGAAGCATAAGAGCTGGCCTTGACGCTGTGTTCGGATCCGTGGCTTCGCCTCAGCGCTCGGTATCTGTTGATCTCATGGCGATGTCGGTGCCGAATCTCTAGATAGCGCCAGACGTGGGGATATTTGAAGATCGGCCGGGTCGAGAGGCTCAGAACGGCCAATGCTCCAGCGAGAATCACTGGAGAGGACGCGAGATGAGCGACAACGTTCCACACCGGTAACTCCTTGCGGTCGACGTTTGTACACCGCCTAGCGTCGGACTTTGTGCTGCGGGTGGCAACCGTCTGCCTCCGTTTCCAGCCCTGTCCGAGTGCCGGCTTTTGGAGCTCAAGGTCATCTTGACGAAGTGATGACAAAGGCGCACGTTAGGGCCGCGAGACTTGGCGATTACGAGTCATCGTGTGTCAAGGTAATCTTGATCAAACGTGTCAGGGTTACCTTGACGGAACCGTAGGTGATCGGGGAACATAGGCCATGTGGCTACGACATACCGGAACACTCTCCGCGCCCACGCAGAATCTTTAGCATCCCTTGGACGTGGATACTCGCACCTGGCCAGACGTCACCGTGTTGTCGCTGATGCAGCGGCACGAGGGAAGCGGCAACCCACTGCAGATAGTGACTTCGGCGAATGGATTTTTCAGGCCTGTGAATTCGTGGCGGCGGCGGAGCGCCTGCTCGCCCTCGAGGTTGAACTTGCTCGTAGCTTCGGCGTTACGTGGGACGAGATCGCTGATGTGCTCGGCGTAAGCAGGCAGGCTGCATGGGAACGATTCGCTAAACACGCCCGATGGAATAAGACCAGGCGCTTATCGCAGCTACAGCAAGCTCGCCAAGCCGCATGGATGCGTGACCTTCGCAAGAGCCTTGGCGACGATGCGGACAAACTTCTGTCAACGACGCTCCAAAGTGGACCCCGTGGCGACAGTTGAAGTTTGACCCTGGATGGTTGTTGTCGCTACGGGGTCATTTCGGTCAAGTCTGGCATCGGCTTGTGTGATCCTCAGTTCACGGTTGCTCCACCATGAATCTGCGCCCTGTCATTGGACAGTCCATCCGGCGGGTGATGGCGCCCATGTGCGGTCGCGCGACGCGTCGTTGAATACGCCAACCAGCATAGATCTGAACTAGGGCAGTGGTGTCTCCCGGAGGGGCGAACTACGTGCAGCGTGCATCGTCGATACTCGAGGAGATGAAGCTACGAGTCGTCGCGCTTCATGCTCCGCGTGACGAGGGCGCTGGAACTTCAGAGCTTCCAGTGTCCCTGACGTGTCAGTGTTGGGCGAGTATCACGCCAGTAGGCTCTGGGCGGCCCGTGCTGATACGCGGCCGGCAACCGATGCGTCGTTAGCTGCTGTGGCTGCTGCTGCGTTCGTTCGCCTGGCTCGTCAGCCGGCCGGGCCGTCGCGTGGGCGCTTGACCGGCGGCTTGGGGTGGCCGCGGGCAGGGAGTTGTACAACGCTGACGCCCGCCACCTGGTCGGCCAACCATGTCGGCGGTGCGTTGCCATTGACGATGTCGAGCACGTATCCCGGTGGTGTTCGGCGTAGGCCTCGGAGGACGTGCTCGAAGTATCGGTTCCCGTTGTGCAGGCGGTCGTCGGGCAGGTCGGTGAAGACGCGGTCGGCGGTGATGCTGTCGGCTGGTAGTGCGGTCTCCGGGGTCGCGCGTTCGAACTGGCGGGACCTGAAGGTGATGAGCAGCCGCATCACGGCTTGCGCGACCTCGCGGGCGCCGTCCTGCGGGCGGATGAGAAAGTCGCGTAGGTCGGTGGCCAAGGGCACAGTCGGCAAGGGCAGAGTAGGCCACCAGGTCTCCGCGTCGGTGAGGTTCTCCAACGGAACGCCGTACTGGCGGGCCAATTCTGCTGCGTGCGCCGGCGTTGGTGACTGCGAGTACGCGAGCACGGGGACCATGGTGATGGTCAGGCGTTCACACTCATCGCACCCGGGTGGCTCCTTCTCGCACGGCCATCCGGACCGATATCCCAGGCCCCCGAAGTACACCGCGTACATCGCCGGGACCTCAAGGTCCTTCGCCGCGTTGAGCAAGTCGGTGAACTGCCGCCCTTTTGAGTGCCGGTACTTGACCTGGGCAGTGTCGGCTTCGGTGAAGGTGAGTTTCTTGGCTTGGACGAGCGCACCAAAGCTTGTGCCGTCCTGCCCGACCCACCACCACAGCCAGTCGGCACCGATCGTGGATTCTTCGCCGCGGGTGAAGTCGGCGAACCGGACGACGGGGTGGGTATTAGCGAGGACGAGTTCAGTGGCGGTCTCTTCCCGCCATGTGGCGTGGGCCTTGGCCATCTTGTCGGTGTGTGAGGCAACGGCGATCCGTGCGCGCCGGAACGCTTCTTCCACAGGTGTCAGGTCAAGCGACACGTCAGCATCTTTGCAGATGCAGATCGGATAGGACAGTGAACAGAAGAGTGACAGCGATCCGGCTGACGGCCATTCCGCCAGTCGTCGTGATTGCGTAGCCCCTGTCGGACGCTCTGCATCGAGTGGGAAGAAGCATTGACAACCGGGTCGTGGGTGAGGCAAGGCGTGGGAGCACAGCTTGGGAGCAGATTGGGAGCTGATATGTCCCTTGAACGGCCTGGAACGGCGGTCAACGGCTTCGGACGGAGCCGTTCTACCTGCGGATATGTCGTTTCCGCAGGCAGGAGAGGTGTTCGTTCATGGTTCACACCGAAGAGGTCACTGGTTCGATCCCAGTATCGCCCACCCAGGTCAGAGGGTATTTGGATCTTCTCCACGGTTGGCTCGTAGGGCTAGTGCCGCGCGTTTGAAGTGTTCTGACGGTTCGCTTTTCTGAGGACCTGGTCGGCGGTCTTGGTCCATACGAAGGGGTGGCATCGGTTGTTCCAGCCGTTGATGAAGGCGCGGATTTTGGCGTTGAGTTCTTTGACTGAGGTGAAGCTGCCGCGGTGGATCGCTTGGCGTTCGATCATCGAGAACCAGACTTCGACCAGGTTCATCCAGGAGGCATGGGTCGGTGTGAAGTGGCAGATGATGCGTGGGTTCGCAGCCAGCCACCGTTTGACCTCGGCGTGCTTGTGAGCGGCGTAGTTGTCCATCACCAGGTGCAACTCGCCCTCGGGGTAGGCCCGGGCGACCTGCTTGAGAAAGCCCAAGAACTCCTGGTGCCGGTGACGTGGCTTGACCGCGGCGGTGACCTTGCCGGTGGCCACCTCCAGCGCGGCGAACAGGGTCGAGGTGCCGTGCCGGATGTAGTCGTGGCTGCGACGCTCGGCCAGCCCGGGCTGCAGCGGCAGCACCGGCGCGGAGCGTTCCAAAGCTTGGATCTGCGACTTCTCATCGACCGAGAGCACGATCGCGTTCTGAGGCGGTGCGAGATACAGCCCGACCACGTCGACGACCTTCGCGAACAGCTCGGGATCAGTGGAGAACCGGAACGACTCGGCCCGCCACGGCTGGATCCCGTAATCGCGCCATGCCTTGGCCACCGTCGCATCCGAGACACCCAAATGCTTGCCCAGCAGCCGGGTCGACCAGTGCGTCACGCCCAGCTTCTTCGGTGGCGGCATCAACGTCGCGGCCACAATCGCCGCATGGTCGATACTCCGCGGCCGCCCCGGGCGCTGCTCGTCCTGCAACCCGCCAATCCCGCCCGCCTGGTACCGATCCCGCCACCCGATCACCGTAGGCCGCGACACCCCAACCAGCTGCGCGATCGCCGTGTTCGACATCCCGTCTGCGGCCAGCAGTACAATCCGCGCCCGCTGCGCAAGACCGGCCCGCACCGACGATGACCGAGTCAGCCGGGACAACTCCTCACGGTCGCCCTCACGCAACAACAACGCCGGAGCAGCACGATTCGCCATACCTCATTCTGACAACCATCAAACCGTAAAGCTATTTCCCACGCGAGGCACTAGTGTCCTGCGCCTTTAATTCGTGCGATATATTTTGTGAGCGAGTTGAGGATCTCGTCGGCGGTCTTGATCCACACGAACGGC
>NZ_ML142868.1:132550-132864 GCF_004138495.1 Phytoactinopolyspora endophytica | reverse complement strand
CGCTCACATTCGCTCCGGTCAAGACCCTTCGAACAGAAGTTGACGGAGGCTGCGCCGTGCCGGTGCTTATTGTCCCAGCTCTTGCGCATGATCAGAATCGGCCATTTGGGCCATATCGCACCCTGAATTGATCAGTGATCATGGATATCGTCGTGAGCGGCGGTGGGGATGCGGCGGAGGGCGCGAGGAGGTTCATTTCATGACACATGCACAGGGCAGCCCGGATGACGTTCTGCCGGGTTCCGCAGGAGAGCATGCGCTTCAGCAGTCTTCGGGTACCCGGGACCGGGCGGATCGGTTCTACCGCGAGCAGA
>NZ_ML142868.1:131510-132540 GCF_004138495.1 Phytoactinopolyspora endophytica | reverse complement strand
GGACTCCTTGAACGACGAGATGTGCGAGTTCGTCGGGCGAATGGAAATGGTGTTCGTCAGCACCTCCGACAGCCATGGGGAGTGCGATGCGACGTTCCGCGCCGGTCCGGCCGGGTTCGTCCGGGTCCTCGACGACAAGACGATCGCATGGCCGGAGTACCGGGGCAACGGGGTGCTGGCGAGTGCGGGCAACATCTCGGAGAACCCACACGTCGGTCTGCTGTTCATGGACTTCGTCCGTGATCTGGTCGGGCTGCATGTGAATGGAGCAGCCACCCTGCTCTCGGCCGGAGACTTCCTCATTCGGTATCCGGATCAGGTGGTGGATGCGGACGTGCCTGGGCGTAGGCCGGAACGCTGGGTGGTCGTCGACATACACGAGGCCTACATCCACTGCTCCAAGCACGTTCCGCGTATGGTGCCGGTGCCGAGGACCAGGGAGTGGGGAACGGACGACCGCAGGAAGAAGGGCGGCGACTACTTCGGCGTAGCGGAGGAGCGAGGTCTGACGCGGCGCGGTAGAGCTGCCGACGCCGTTCGCTGAACGGCGCCGGCGCATTGTCCGGCGGTGGGTGATGGTGGCTCCCTTGAGAGCCCCGGCCCGGTGACTGCATGGTCCGCACCGCCCTCGGCGCGGACCACCTCCGCGCGATAGCGGCCAGCGGGGTATTCCGAGCACCGCGACCACGCCGTCTCCGATGAGGTCCACGTGCTCATCGGCGACCAGGTATAAGCTCAACTGAGTCATCAGGCTGGCCGCGGAGTGCTCAGGGCAGATGCGGTGTGCGTCCTGATTGGCTGAGTCTGACCTGGTTCGCTGGACCTGGGCTCCAACAATTGAGGAGACTACCCGTATGGCGCAGATGGGTGACGGCCGCGATCCGCTCACATGCTCTTTCTGTGGTAAGAGCCAGAAGCAGGTCCGTAAGCTCATCGCGGGTCCGGCCGGTGTCTGCATCTGTGACGAGTGTGTCGAGTTGTGCAACGAGCTGGTCGAAGAGGAGCTCAGCGAGAACACGGAGTCTGGCGA
>NZ_ML142868.1:130829-131498 GCF_004138495.1 Phytoactinopolyspora endophytica | reverse complement strand
TCTTGGAGCAGTACGTCATCGGTCAGGAGCCGGCGAAGAAGGCGCTGTCGGTGGCGGTGTACAACCACTACAAGCGGGTGCGTGCGCATCAGCCCGGAGCCGGCGGCGGCTCGGGCAAGGACGAGGCCGTCGAGGTGGCCAAGTCCAATATCCTGCTGACCGGCCCGACCGGGTGCGGGAAGACATATCTGGCGCAGACGTTGGCGAAGATGTTGAACGTGCCGTTCGCGATCGCGGACGCCACAGTGCTGACGGAGGCCGGCTACGTCGGTGAGGATGTGGAGAACATCCTGTTGAAGCTGATCCAGGCGGCCGACTACGACGTGAAGAAGGCCGAGACCGGGATCATCTACATCGACGAGATCGACAAGATCGCGCGCAAGAGTGAGAATCCGTCGATCACCCGGGATGTGTCGGGCGAGGGCGTGCAGCAGGCGCTGTTGAAGATGTTGGAGGGGACGTCTGCGAGTGTGCCGCCGCAAGGCGGGCGTAAGCATCCGCAGCAGGAGTTCATCGAGATCGACACGACGAATGTGCTGTTCATCGTGGGCGGGGCGTTCGCGGGGTTGGATCACATCATTCAGCAGCGTGTGGGCTCGCGTGGCTTGGGGTTCGGCGCGGATATTCAGAGCAAGGCCGAGCGGGACTCGGCAGATGTCTTTTCCCAGC
>NZ_ML142868.1:129601-130819 GCF_004138495.1 Phytoactinopolyspora endophytica | reverse complement strand
TGAGTTCATCGGTCGGCTGCCGGTGTTGACCACGGTGAGTCCGCTGGACCGGGACGCGTTGATCCGGATCATCTCCGAGCCGCGCAACGCCTTGGTGAAGCAGTACCAGGAGCTGTTCCGGATGGACGGCGTCGAACTGGAGATGACCGAGGACGCCCTGGCGGCCATCGCCGACCATGCGTTGCTGCGGCGGACCGGCGCCCGCGCCACCCGGGCATTGCTCGAAGAGGTGCTGCTCAACGTGATGTACGAGGTGCCGAGCCGCGACGACATCCGCCACGTCGTCATCGACCGCGACACTGTGGAGGCGAACGTCAACCCGACCCTGGTGCCGAGGGAACAGCGGCTGCGTGTGCGCGGGCAGCATGAGGAGTCGGCGTAGGGCAATGTGTCCGGCGTCTGCTGTTTCAACTCGGCGATGAATGGCTACTCATATCGCGTAGCCATTCATCAGCTGGGGAGGGATCACGATGAGTCTGCTTGTCGGTTCCAAGATAGACGAGGTCGACACCGCCATCTCGGCCCTGGTCGAGCAGCGGCTGCGGTGCAAGGATCCTGTCGATGTCCTGCTCACCTCGGAGAGCATCGACCGGCTTCTGGACGACCGCCTCCAGCTCATGCACGCTGAGGAGCGTCCATGAGCGATCCGGACGACGGTCGTCCTCGAGTGGCCGGCGAAGAGATGCCGGAGTCGCGTGAATGAGGCCGAGCCGCCGGCGCACGCTCGGCGCGTTCGGGAGCCTCACCGGGTGGGCGGGACGAGTGAGACCGGCCCGGCGTCCAACGACCGTTCGGCAGCGTCCACGAGTTGTTGGATGTACAGGCCGCGGTGCACGTCGCAGGGATGGACGTTGCCCCGTGTGACCTGGGTGAACTCCGACCTGATGGTGGCATGCAGGTCGTCGGCGTCGCCGGTGCCGACCGTGAACGTCAATGATCCTTCGGGGCCGTACAGCTCCACGTCGAACCTCCCGGCTTCGACGCCCACCTCGCAGCTCATCGTGACATCGGAACCCGCGCCGTTCTGGTGGTCGATGTGGATGCCGACCCACCCGCGTGCAGTGGCGCGGGCACTGATCCTCTCTACCGGACCGAGGGCGGCGTCAAGCAGGTCGAATACGTGCGGACCGACGTCGAGCAGGGCGCCACGTTCGCGCCGCCACGCCGAGTCGGCGAACGGTCCGCTGAGGAAAGCCGCAGTCAGCATCGCGGCACGTG
>NZ_ML142868.1:128964-129548 GCF_004138495.1 Phytoactinopolyspora endophytica | reverse complement strand
CCGTGTCGAACGAGCGCGCCTGTTCGAGGAATGCTCGGACGCCAGAGGAGAACCTGGTGGTGAACATCACCAGCGAGCCGACGCCGGCGGTGGCGACGGCGTCGGTGAGCGTGCGGGCGTGACCAAGGGTGTCGGCGATCGGCTTCTCCAGGATCAGATGCCGGCCGGCGTCCGCGGCGCGCACGGCCATGCGCCATTGGACGTCCGGCGGCACCGAGAAGGCGATCGCGTCGGAACGCTCCAGCAGTTCGTCGAACGACTCGACGGCTTCGGTCCCATGCATGTCGGCAACAGAGCGCGCCGCCTCGATCCGGCGTGCCCAGACGCCGGTCAGGGCGGTCTGTGGTCCGGCAGACCACAGCGGCGCATGCAGGATCGAGGCCCACGGGCCGGCACCGACGAGTCCGACCTTGATAGGGCCCGGAGAAGAAGAGGCGGCGCCGGACGGTCCGGGTGTCATCATGCGGGCTGTCCAATCCACGACCAACCAAGGCCGTTGTTCCGCTTGGCCCTGGCCACATCGTAGGTCGTGCGCCGAAGAGCGACGGCGCACCCCGAGTGTCCCGTAGAGCCGGTTCCTTGAC
>NZ_ML142868.1:126537-128951 GCF_004138495.1 Phytoactinopolyspora endophytica | reverse complement strand
GATGCTGGTACATCGGACGACGACGGCAACGCCGCGAGGCGCCGCCTGGGCGCCACAGACGTCAAGAGACCGGCTTTACGGGGCGCTCGGGCGTGGCGTTCGAGCTCCGTCCCGGTGTGGGGAGATCAACCTCCGGCAGCCGAGGGTCCACGCGGGACGGGAGCACATCACCGGTGTCGACCAGCCAGCGCAGCATGGCCTCGTGCAGCCGCGCTTCGACATCCGCCAGCTCGGGCCGGCCAACGAGGTTGTGCGCTTCGTCCGGATCGCTCGTCCGGTCGTACAGCTCGGGCTGTTCGTACCGGCGCCACACGTAGGTCCACCGCGCGTCGCGCACCGCGATCGCTTTCCCGACGGCCTCCGGCCGCTCGTGCTGCAGGCCGGCCTTGCGGTCGTACGGGAAGCCGGAGTTCTCGAACATCGGTTCCTCCTCGACCAGGAAGCCGCCTTCACTGAACGCATACTCGCGGTGCTGGGTGGTGGAACCGCGCATGAGGGGCAGCAGGCTGTGGCCGAAGTGCCGGTGTGTCGCCTCGACTCCGGCAATGTCCAGCACCGTGGGGAAGACGTCGATCAGCTCCACCATCGCGTCGACCGGCCCGGCGGCGGGCAGACCCGCGCCGCTGATGATCACCGGGTCCCGGGTGATGCACCTACGCAACCCGGAGGGCCACTTCTCGATCAGGCCGAAATCCCCGAGATACTCGCCGTGGTCGGAGAAGAAGACGGTCACGGTGTCGTCCGCCAGTCCGGCCCGCTGCACACCGTCGAGCAACCGCCCCACGTGCGCGTCGAGCCGGGAGACCATGCCGTGGTAAGTGGCGATCACCTCGCGCCAGACCTCGGGCGTGGCCCGGTCTGTGCCGTAGGACTCGCGGATGGCCTGCATGTACGCCGGCTCGGGCCCGCTGCCGGTCACGGGATCGGGCATGCTGTCACGATCGTGGAGCGAGAACCACGGTTCGGGTGCTCGGAACGGGCAATGCGGTGCCACCAGCGGGGCGAACAGCACCCACGGCTGGTCCGGCGGCTCGGCCAGCCAGCCCTCGGCGGTCCGCACGGCCGCCTCGTCGAAGTCGATGTCGTCGGCGTCGGTCACCCTGCCCTGATAGAAGAGCCGGTCCCACAGGTCGTGTTCCACGTCGATCGGCGTACCCGCGCCCGTCGTCAGCTTGGGGAACTCGGTCGGGTTCCTCGCGCCACCAGCCCAGCGGCCGCTGGTCGGCGCGGTGGTGAAGCCGTGTTCGTCGGCGCTGAGCTCGGTGGCGCCGGGAGCGAAGGCGTCACCCCGGTCACCTGCCCAGGTGACGTGGTAGCCGCGCTCCCGGAGCGTGCGCAGGAAGTTCGGCTCCTCCGGGCGGAGCGGGCTGCCGAATGACCGGTGCCCGGCCGTGTGCGGGTACCAGCCGGATAGGAACGACGCGCGGCTCGGCGCACAGACCGGGTGTTGAGCGTAGGCGTTGGTGAACGACGTCCCGGCGGCAGCGAGGCGGTCCAGGTTCGGTGTCTGGGCGACAGGGCTCCCGAAGGCGCCGAGTGCGTCGGCGCGGAGCTGGTCGGCGACCACGATCAGGAAGTTCGGCTGATGCGTCATCGTTATCTGCGACTCCTTCAGCTGTTGTGACCTGGCCTTTTGTTACGGCGCTGGTCCACGGGCGGTCCGGTGTGCGGAATTAACTGTGCGGAAACTCTAGCGTTACTTACCGAGTACTCGGTAAGGTGACGCCAATCACAGTATCTGGTCGTCATGCGAACGTCCATACGCAAAGCGAACGTAGGAAGACAAAGGAGTGGGCCGTGGGTGAGTCCTCGTCAGTGAGAAACCGTAGGCCACCGGGCGTCCGCCGGGAACAGATCCTGGACGTCGCCACGGAGGCGTTCGGCAACCGCGGATTCCGGGGGGTGTCTCTCGCGGACATCGCGGCGACCGTCGGTATCTCGCAGCCGGGACTGCTTCATCACTTCCGGAGCAAGGAGGAGCTGCTGATCGCCGCGCTGGAACGCCGGGACGAGGACAGCTTCAGGACCATGGCGGGCGTGTTCGACGGCACCACCGCGGTAGACGCGATCCTTGCGTTGTGCCTGCACAACGCCGAGTACCCGGAGTCGATGCGGCTGTACGCGGTGACCGCTGCGGAGAGCATCGAGCCCGACCATCCCGCGCACGAGTTCTTCCGGAAACGCTACGCTCGGGTCCGGTCGTCGGTCGCGCGTCGCATCGAGCGAGACCGGGACGCCGGCCTGCTGCTGCCGGAGCTCGACCCGGACGAAACGGCGGCCGAGATCATCGCGATGATGGACGGTTTACAGGTCCAGTGGCTGCTTGATCCGTCGGTGGACATGTGCGCGATCATGGCGAAGTACCTGCGGCGACTGACCCGGCCGGAGTCCGGCGGCGGGGAGGTGGCCCCGTG
>NZ_ML142868.1:107154-126494 GCF_004138495.1 Phytoactinopolyspora endophytica | reverse complement strand
CGACCCCCGCGAAGAGCAGCTCGATGCGTTGATCGGCAAGCTCGACCTCGCACAGAAGGTCCGGCTCCTGACCGGGGGGAGCTTCTGGTCGACGCATTCAGAGCCGGCGATCGGGCTGAGCGAGATGGCCCTGGCCGACGGACCGTCCGGCGTGCGTGGCGTCGTGTGGGACGACGGGGATCCGTCGGCGTGCCTGCCATCGCCTACGGCGATCGCGGCGAGCTGGGATGTCGAACGTGCTGAGCGGACAGGGCGGGCGCTCGCAGCCGAGGCCCGGCGCAAGGGCGTGCACGTCGTGCTGGCACCCACGGTGAACCTGCACCGCAGCCCGCTCGGTGGCCGTCACTTCGAGTGCTGGTCGGAGGACCCGCTGCTCACCGCGCACATGGCGGCAGGAGTGGTGCGAAGCCTGCAGGACGACGGCGTGGCGGCGACGGTCAAGCACTACGTCGCGAACGATGCCGAGACCGACCGGCGCAACGTGGACGTCCGGGCGGATGAGCGGACGCTGCGCGAGGTGTACCTGGCGCCGTTCGAGTACCTCGTCCGCAGCGCCGGCGTCTGGATGGCGATGGCCGCCTACAACTCCGTGAACGGCACCACGATGACCGAGCACGACTTGCTGAATGATCCCCTGCGCAGCGAGTGGGGCTTCGACGGCGCGATCGTCTCCGACTGGCGGGCCACCCGCTCCACCGTGGCGGCCGGACAAGCAGGGCTGGACCTCGCCATGCCCGGGCCCGACGGCCCCTGGGGAGCCGCCCTTGAGAAGGCCGTGCGTGCCGGTGCCGTAGACGAGGCGGACATCGACGCCAAGGTCCGCAACCTGCTGCGTCTTGCCGCCCGGGTCGGTGCACTGGCGCCGATCGACGGCGGCCCACCCACAGACGAGGTGGTGGCTCCGGCGCTCGCTCCGACCGTGACCGCGGATGGCGCGGAGCTTCGTGGCGCCGCGCGCGACGGGATGGTGCTGATCCGCAACGAAGGCCCGCTCCTGCCGGTGGACACGCCGTCGTTGCGGAAGGTCGCCGTCATCGGTGAGCTCGCCGCGCATCCACGCGTCCAGGGCGGAGGAAGCGCACAGGTCCGGCCCCGGTACACGGTGTCGATCCTGGATGGTGTGCGAACCGCGCTCGACGGCATAGCCGAGGTCAGCCACGTCGACGGCTGTCACCTGGATGACGGGTTGCCGGAGGTTCCAGCCGATCGGATGCCTGGGCCGGACGATGCCCCGCCGGTGCGGGTCCGATGGCTGCGTGCGGACAGAACGCTCATCGAAGAGGAGCGCCGGACGTCCACCAATCTGGTGCGGTGGGCGACGGATGTGCCGGCAGGCGCAGCGGCAGTCGAGTTGAGCGCTACATTCGTGCCCGACCGAGCCGGGAGCTGGGACGTAGGCTTCATCGGCGCCGGCACGTCCGCCTTCTCCGTCGGCGGGAAGACCGTACATGACGGGGAGGTGGTGTCCGGGAAGGTCGACGCGGCCATGCAGATGCTCGGGCCGCCGCACTGGAGCGCCACCGTCGACCTCGACCACGACCAGCCGATCGAGCTTGTTCTGCGGCATGAGATCGGCGGGCTCGGCGTGTCCATCGGGCTCGGTGTGCGACCACCGCGTCGCTCGCCCGCGTCTGAGCTGGAAGCCGCCGCTGAGGCCGCACGCGGTGCTGATCTGGCCGTCGTCGTGGTCGGCACCAGCGAGCAGGTGGAGAGCGAAGGCTACGACCGGCATGACCTTCGTCTGCCGGGCCGTCAAGACGAGCTGGTCCGGCGGGTGGCCGCGGAGAACCCGCGTACCGTCGTCGTGGTCAATTCGGGTGCGCCGGTGGAGCTGCCCTGGCGGGAGGACGTAGCGGCGATCCTGTTGGGCTGGTTCGGCGGCCAGGAGATGGGCAACGCGGTAGCAGACATCCTGCTCGGCGTCGCCGAGCCAGGCGGTCGGTTACCGACGACGTGGCCGGGCCGGCTGGAGGACGTTCCGGTCTCCAACACCACGCCCGTGGACGGAGAGCTCGCGTACGACGAGGGCATCCATATCGGCTACCGAGCCTGGCTGCGCGGAGGCGGCGAACCCGCCTATCCCTTCGGGCATGGCCTCGGCTATACCACCTGGGAGCTGACCGAGGTCCGTGCGCCGGCCGAGATTACGGCCCCAACGCCGGCCGAGCCGGGACGGGACTCAACAGGTCCTTCGGCGCCGGCCATCGACAGCGCGGCCGGTGTCGTGACCGTCGGTGTCCGCAACACCGGCCAGCGGCCCGGCAAACAGGTGGTCCAGGTCTACCTGGCCCGGCCGTCGTCGGCGGTCGACCGCCCAGTGCGATGGCTCGCCGGATTCGCGGTGGCGCGAGCCGGGGCGGGGGAGACGGCGACCGCCGAGGTCACGTTGCCCCGGCGGGCATTCGAGCACTGGGACACCGAGCACCATACGTGGGCCGTCGAACCGGGACGCTTCGATGTCCTCGTCGGCTTCTCCGCAACAGACATACACCGCACAACCTCGGTCGACGTGCATGTGCACGCACCGGCCGACGCATAGACAACACCGTCGGATCGAACAGACCGCAGTAACCCCTGTCGACCGCGCGGGCCGAGGTGCGCCGCGCGACAAGCGAGTGAGGTGGTCCACAGATGTACCCAACAGGACAGGTCAGAGTGACAGGTCGAGTGCGAGGGAACTCGCTCTCGCGACGCGCCTTCCTCGGCGCGGTATCGGCCATGGGATTGGCCGCCGTCTCCGGCTGCCGCTCGGCCGTGGACGAGGCAGAGGACACGGACGACGACGCGGCCGCTGAAGGCGGCGGGAACCCGGAAAGCGGCGGCACCCTCGTGACGTCGGTGGTGGCGGAGCCGGTACCAGGCGCCTACAACACCGGACGGCCGGGCAACATCTTCTGGTGCCGCAGCGTGCTGGAGACCCTGACGCTTGTCGATGACAGCTACGAGGTGGTTCCGGTCTTGGCGACCGAGTGGGAGTTCCAGGAGGAGAACACCCGGCTCGTGCTGACGCTGCGGGAAGGCGTCACGTATCACTCCGGGCGCGACTTCACGTCGGAGGACGTCGTGTTCGCCTTCGAACACGCGAAGGAGGGCGGCGGCCTGTCGGAGATGGCCGGCGTGATCAGCGATTGGGAGATGGAGGCGACAGGCGACTACGAGATCGTCATCAGCTCGCCTACGCCGCTGCAGGAGGTGGCCTTCGACGTCCTCGACACCCTGCCGATGATCGACCGCGAGAGTTACGAGGGCTTGGAAGATGGGTCCGATGTCGTGGGGACCGGGCCGTTCGTCTGGTCCGAGTACACCGCGGGAAGCGAGCTCATACTCACCCGCAACGACTCGTACTGGGACCCGGAGCTGCCGTATCTGGACTCCGTCGAGATCACGGTGATCAGCGATTCCACGGCGCAGCTGTCGGCGCTCCGCTCGGGCCGCACACAGATGAGCGGCGGCATGACCACCCAGGACATGCTGACAATCGTCGACGACGAGAACTTCGACCTCATCGAGAATCACGGCCTGATCTACGCGTTCGGCTTCGACGTGACGACACCGCCGTTCGACGACGTGCAGGTCCGGCAAGCTGTCGCGTACGCCATCGACCGGGAACGGATCGCCGAGCAGGTTCTGGGCGGAGTGGCGAACACCACGAGCTTGCCGTGGGTCGACAGCGCGACCGGTTACCCAGCGGATCTGGCCAACACGTACACCTATGACCCGGACCGGGCCCGGCAGATGATCGAGGACGCCGGTGCGACCGGGGCGGCGGTGAAGGTCGCGATCCACGCGCAGCCCGCCCCGCGCGGCATCTACCAGATCGTGGCCCGTGACCTCGAGGCGGTGGGTTTGAACCTCTCGGTCGAGGAGCTTTCCATCCCAGATTTCGCGCCGCGCCGGGCCGCCAGCGACCTCGGGCAGATGTTCCACATCTGGAGCGCGACGGCGGGGCAGGCGCCCGCGCTGATGGTGAACTCGCTCCCCGAACTGCGGGCCGAGGGAAACACCGGGCAGTACGACGATGACGAGTACAAGCGATTGGTCCAGGAGCTCGTCAACAGCCCCGACGACGAGACCACGACCGCGGCGCTGCAAGCCCTGTCGGAGCATCTGCTCGACACGGCGTTCCTGCTCCCGTTCATCATAGCGCCGGCCACGAGCGTGCGCGCCGACGCGCTGAAGGACCAGTTGATCGGCAAGTACGGCCGGTCGTTCCGGGCTGCCTACTTAGAGGGTGCCTGATGGATCCACGGTGTGCTGCACGACCTCTGGACGGGTGAGATCATGATCCGCTTCTTGTTACGACGCGCGCCGTCGGTCCTGCTGGTGATCGCGGCCACGAGCGTGATCGCGTTTCTGTTGCCGCGGCTGGCGCCCGGGGATGCGGCGGCCGCGGCGGCGGGTCCGGAGGCGACGACGGAGCAGATCGAGGCGATGCGCGTCGAGATGGGCCTGGACCGGCCGCTGGTGGAGCAGTACTTCAGCTGGATCGGCGGACTGCTCACCGGTGACCTGGGACAGTCGCTACAGTTCAACCGGCCGGTGTCGGAGCTGATCGGGGACCGGATCGGTAGCACGCTGGAGCTGACGATCGCGGCGATGCTGATTCTGACGGTGGTTGGCATCGGGGTGGGTGTCTTCGGCGGCTCGGCCCGGTCGCGGCTGTCCCGGCTCACCGCGGACGCGACGAATACGCTGCTGTTGGCGACGCCACCGTTCCTGGCCGGGCTGTTACTGATCATCGTCCTCGGTGTCGCCTTACCAGTGCTGCCGATCAGTGGCGAGGTCGCCGTGCTGGATGATCCGGTGATCGGGCTGCAGTACCTGCTCCTGCCGGCGGTGGCGCTGGCGGTGCCGATGTCCGCCGGGGTGGCCCGGTTGGTGCAGTCGTCGATGCACAACGTCTGGCAGCAGGATTTCGTGGATTTGGCGGTGGCCAAGGGTGTACCGCGGCGGCGGATCAGCATCCGGCACGTGGTGCGCAACAGCCTCGGACCGGCCGTGGTGGCGCTCGGCATGCGGTTCGGTGACATGCTCGCCGGCGCCGTCGTCATCGAGATGATCTTCGCCCGGAACGGCATCGGGCAGCTGGCCGTGACCGGCGTGCAGAACGCGGACTACAACCTCGTGCAGGTGATCATCGTCGGTGCCGTCCTGATCGCCGTGCTGATGCAGCTGATGACCGAGATCGCCCTCGCTGGCCTGGACCCGCGAGTCCGGTTGGGAGCATGACGATGGCTACGAACACGACAACCGTGAACGGACCGGCGAACGGTGCGGGGAACGTGGGTGCCGTCCCACGTCCATCCGCCCGGCGATCCGGTGGCGGCGCGTGGCAACGGTATGTCTCGGCGCTGAAACGTCCCCGCGGAGCTGTCGGGGCGGGTTTGCTCGCGCTGCTCATCCTAGCTGCCGTGCTGGCGCCGGTGCTCTTCCCGGACGGCTACGACGACCAGAGCAGCGGCGCCCTGGCCGGGCCCTCGGCCGGTCATTGGCTCGGGACCGACGAACTGGGGCGGGACATCTTGGCGCGGACCGTGTTCGGTCTGCGCACGGATATCAGCCTGCTGCTGACTGCGGTGCCGCTGAGCGCGGCCATCGGCACGCTCATGGGTCTGGCCGGGGTGATCGCGCGCTGGCTGGGCACCGGGATGCAGCGGCTGCTCGACATCATCCTCGGCTTTCCCGGGCTGATCCTGGGTATGACGATCGTCCTGGTGGTCGGCACCGGGTGGCTGGCATTGTTCTTGTCGATCCTGGTGGTCGGGTTGCCGATGTTCGGGCGGCAGGCCCGGGCCGGGCTGCTGGCGGAGCAGGAACGGGAGTATGTGCTGGCCGCCAGGGTACTGGGTGTGCGCAAGCGGACCGTCATGGTCCGCCACGTGCTTCCGAACATCATCGATCCGATCGTGGTGAACGCGTCGGTGTTCATGGTGGTCGCGATCTTCATCGAAGCCGGGCTGAGCATCGTGGGCCTCGGCATCGAGCCACCGGTGCCGTCGCTCGGTGCGATGCTCAATACCGGCGCCCGCTATGTCGAGGTGCATCCGGCCTACATCATCGGGCCCGGTCTCGTCCTGCTCCTGCTCGCCCTGGGCTTCACCCTGCTGTCCGACGCGTTGAACAAGGCGGTGCTTCGCCGGTGAACATACTCCCGAAGACTGCGGCACACACTGCCGCGACAAGTGCGGAGAACGATATGCGTACAGGGCACGAGACGAGCCCGCTTCTCCAGGTGCATGGGCTGCGCACCGAGTTCGTCACGGAAACCGGCATAGTCCGAGCCGTCAACGACGTCGATCTGACACTGCACACCGGCAAGGTGCTCGGCGTGGTCGGGGAGTCCGGATCGGGGAAGTCGGTCACCGCCCGCTCGATCATGCGCATGGTGCACTCGCCGGGCCGGATCGTCGCCGGTGAGATCCTCTTCAACGGGCGCGACCTGCGCGGGCTGACCACGGACGAGATGCGCCATATCCGCGGCAGCGAGATCGCGATGGTGTTCCAGGACCCGCAGTCCGCGCTGAACCCGGTCATGTCGGTCGGCGACCAGATCGCCGAGGCGCTGATCGTGCACGGCTCGGACAAGCGGACGGCTCGCCGGCGCGCGTTGGAGCTGCTCGAGCAGGTGGGCATCCCGGATGCCGAACGGCGCGTCGACGAGTATCCGCACCAGTTCTCCGGCGGGATGCGGCAGCGTGTGGTGATCGCCATCGCGCTGGCCAGCTCCCCGAAACTGCTGATCGCCGACGAACCGACCACCGCTCTGGACGTGACGATCCAGGCGCAGATCCTGCGGCTGCTCGCCCGGCTCAAGGATGACGTCGGTGTCGCCGTGTTGATGATCACGCATGACATGGGCGTGGTGGCGGAGACGTGCGACGACGTCGCTGTGATGTACGGGGGCCGGGTCGTGGAGCACGGGCCTGCCGAGGTGATCTTCGCCCGCCAGGAGCACCCGTACACCGCTGACCTGCTCAAGGCGATGCCTCGGATCGACGAGAACGGAGACGGCCGACGCTCGCAGGGCCTGCCGGCGATCCCCGGCGCGCCCCCGGACCCGGCCGCCTTGCCGCCCGGATGCGCGTTCCATCCCCGATGCCGTCTGGCCGAGGACCAATGTCGGTCGGACGTCCCCGAGCTGAGTCCGCGAGAGAACGGCTTGCGGGCCGCGGCCTGCTGGATCACCGAACGCGGCGACACGATCCCACCGCTCGAGCCGGCTGACCACACAGGTCGGACCACCGCGTCGGGTGGCCGGGTGACCGGCATCGCCGTCCATCCGGACGAGGACACACGAGGAGCCGGATCCGACACATCCGACTCCACCGGTGCGTTGCAGGATCTCCTCGTCGTGGACGACCTGCGCGTCAACGTGGCAGCGGATCGGCGGAGCCTGTTCGGCCGGCCAGACCCGGTGTACGCGGTCGACGGGGTCAGCCTCTCCGTGGCCGGCGGCGAGACACTGGGACTGGTCGGCGAGTCCGGATGCGGGAAGTCGACGCTGGCCCGGACCGTCGTCGGGATCAACCGACCGTCGTCCGGCAGCATCCGGGTCGGGGCCGGTCTGGTCGACGCCTCGTCACCCGGCGGTATACAGGCCTTGCAGTCCACCGTGCAGTACGTGTTCCAGGACCCGTACGCCTCGCTCAACCCGCGCCGCACCGTCCGCCAGTCACTCGACGAGGCACTCGAGATGCGCGGCGTGCCCCGCTCGGAGCGCGCCGGAGAGTCGATCGAGCTGATCCGCCGGGTAGGGCTGAACGAGGGCCACCTCGATCGCTACCCGCACGCGTTCTCCGGCGGGCAGCGGCAGCGCATCGGCATCGCCCGGGCGCTTGCCGTCGAGCCGCGCGTGCTCATCTGCGACGAACCCGTCTCCGCGCTGGATGTGTCGATCCAGGCACAGATCATCAACCTGCTGGAGACGCTCCGCGACGACCTCGGGCTCGGGTACCTGTTCATCGCCCACGATCTCTCCGTCGTCCGGCATCTCTCCGACCGGGTAGCGGTCATGTACCTGGGACAGATCGTGGAGACCGGACCGGTCGAGGCGGTGTACTCCTCGCCGCAGCACCCGTACACCGTCGCCTTGATGTCGTCGTCGCCGGTACCGGACACGGCCGTGCGGGACCGGGAACGGATCGTACTCACCGGTGACCTGCCCAGCCCCAAGGATCCGCCTTCGGGCTGCCGGTTCCGCACTCGGTGCCCCATCGGGCCGCTCGTGCATCCCGAGCGTCAGATCTGCGTCGAGAAGGAACCGGCTTTGAACACGACGCCGGCCGGCCAGCGCGCTGCCTGTCACTTCGCCGGCGAGATGGTGCTCGCGCCGGCTTCTTGAGTGTGAGTTCCGCTGTGTGTCGTGAATTCGCGTTGAAACGCAACTCACGCTCAACAAGCCCGGATTGTGACTAGGGATAGGAGACCGGATGCGACTGCATACCCGTACCTGGGGCGAGGGGGAACGGACCACCGTACTGGTCCACGGCATCATGTCCGACTCACGCACCTGGCAGGTCGTCGCACCGAGGATCGCCGAGCGTGGATACCGGGTGGTTGGCGTCGACCTTCGCGGGCACGGGCGCAGCGGCCGTGGCCGCTACTCGCCACAGGACTGGGCCGATGACCTGGTCGAGACACTGCCATCCGGCCCGGACGTCGCGATCGGCCATTCGCTCGGCGCGGTGGCGCTCGCGCTGGCAGTGGACCGCCTACGCCCGGGTCGCGCGGCTTACGTCGATCCCGCCTGGTTCGCCGGCGGTGGTAATGGTGACGTCAGCGCTGACCGGTACGAGCGGTTCAGGAGGTTCAAGGACGCGACGCGTGATCAGATCGTGCAGGTTCACCCCCGCTGGGACACGGAAGATGTCGATGTGGAGCTGGCGACGTTGCGCGACTGGGACCCGGACACCGTAGACGGTGCTTCTCTGATCTCCGGTGCTGACCTCGCACCGTCGCAGCCGTTGGCGCCGTCGTTGGTGCTGATCGCGGGGGAGAGCCCTTACTACCGCCAGGAAGCGGTCACCGAGATGAGGCAGCGGGGCCTCGAGACTCGGGTTGTCCCTGATGTCGGCCACACGATCCATCGTGATGACCCAGACGCGTTTCTCGACTCCCTGCAGGGATGGGTCTGATGCGCAGCCGCACGAACGACGAGCGTCCGAACGTGGTGCTGGTCCTGGCCGACGACATGGGCTACTCGGATCTCGGCTGCTACGGCAGCGAGATCGATACGCCCCACCTGGATGCATTGGCCCGGGGCGGGATCCGCATGACGCATTTCACGACGACCGCGCGGTGCAGCCCGTCACGGGCGTCGCTGCTGACCGGCCTGCATCCGCACCAGGCCGGGATCGGCGTGCTGACCGGCGACGACGGCCCGGGCGGGTATCCGGGGAGCCTGAACGACCGGTGTGTCACCATCGCCGAGGTTCTGGGAGCGGCAGGCTACGCGACATACATGAGCGGCAAGTGGCACGTCTCCCACGAGGAGAGCCGGCCGGGCGGGGCATGGCCGACCCGTCGTGGGTTTCAGCGCTTCTTCGGAACGTTGAACGGGGGTGGCAACTACTTCTCTCCCGCCGGGCTGCACCGTGATGAGCAGGACGTCTCCGACGAGGCGCGCGAGGATCCGGATTTCTACTACACCGACGCCATCACTGAGAACGCTGTGGCGTTCCTCCGCGAGCACTCCGTCGCGGAGGGCGAGCGGCCGTTCTTCTGTTACGTGGCCTACACGGCTCCGCATTTCCCGCTGCAAGCGAGGGACGCAGACATCGCACGGTACGCCGGGCGGTACCGCGAGGGTTGGGACGTGATCCGGGAGCGGCGCTTCGCGAAGCAGCGCAAGCTGGGCGTCGTCAGCGAGCAGGCGGAGCTGAGCCCGCGGGATCCGCAGGTGCCGGCGTGGGAGGACGCCGAGGACCGGGACTGGGAGCAGCGGCGGATGGAGGTGTACGCGGCCATGGTGGAGGTCATGGACCGTGGCATCGGGCGGATCGTCGACGAGCTGCGCGCGACCGGTGAGCTCGACAACACCGTGTTCGTGTTCCTCTCCGACAACGGAGGCTGCGCGGAGGAGGTGCCACCCCGGCTCGGCGCCGACGTCCACCTGCCCGGCCCCAAGGTCATCCCGACGGCCACCACAGACGGTCGCGACGTGTATGTCGGACGGCACCCGGAGCACATGCCGGGCAGTGAGGACACATTCATGTTCTGCGGCCCGCCGTGGGCGAATGTGTCCAATACGCCGTTTCGCTTCCACAAGCGCTGGACGCACGAGGGCGGGGTCGCGTCACCGTTCATCGTGCACTGGCCGCGCGGCTTGGGGGAGAGCGCAGGGACGGTCTGCGATGCCCCGCACTACCTACCGGACGTGATGCCGACGTTGCTGGAGATCACCGGCGCGCAGTACCCGCACGAGTTCCCGAGCCGGGATCCGCTGCCGTTGGAGGGCATGAGCATGCTCAGTTCCCTGCGCGGCGCGCCGCGCGACGACGAGCGTTGCCAGTTCTATGAGCATCTGGGCAACGCGGCGGTGCGGCGCGGGCGGTGGAAGCTGGTCCGCGAGTATCCCGCCGACTGGGAGCTCTACGACACGGACTCGGACCCGACGGAGCTGCACGACGTCGCTGAGGAGCACCCGGAGCTGGTGCGCGAGCTGGCCCACGAGTGGGCGGCATGGTCCGCGCGCTGCGGCGTCGTGCCGCGCGAACGCATCCTGGAGCTCACCCGCTGGGGTCTGGCCACCGGACGTTGACGAGGATCAGTGCTCGGCGACGTTCACCGCGGGCTCGGCGGGGGCGACGTCCGGGAGGCCGTAGGCGTCCATGATCTGCCGGTACGTGCCGTTCGCGGACAGCTCGTCGAGTGCTTCCGGCGAGGTCGTCCGGGACGAGCCCGCTCAGCGAAGCGTCCGTCTCCGCAGTCGGTTCGGACTCAGGGCTGGAACCTTCGGTCGCCCGGGTCGTCGGTTCCACCGAGAGCTCGGCTGTGGCGGCCGGCGGCGTCGTCGTCGGGTCGTCGGCTTCGGGTGTGTCATCGCCGGACGAGCAAGCGGTCAGAGCGAGAAGGACGGCGCCTGGGACGGCGACGCCGGGGAGCAGATGCGGCATGGGCCTTCCAGAATGGCCGGAGTCAATGAACCTGTCAGACATCCGGAGTGTATCCATGATCGCGGGCCAGGAGGCTCGCGGCTACCGCGTCAACGCGCGGGAGGCGACACCGGCACCACAGCGCGACGAAAGTGAGCGGAAAGTGTGGGTTCGCGGGCAAACGAGTGCGGATCGAGCGTTGGCTGGTCGACGAGACGCACAACAACTACAACTACGACGGCACGACCGAGTTCGTCCGCGCTGAGGACTCGATATCCGATGGGCCGGTGTCAGAGGTGGTACGGACTGAGCTCCTCACGAAGAACGCTGTGGGTCTCATGCTGGTCACGCCAGTCGACTGACGTCGACGGTGCGGTGTCATCATGGCCCCTATGGCGGGCGAAGACGGCGACGGCGAGGGTGCAGCTGCGACCGTATCCAGGTTGCGGGATGTGTACGACGGCGGGCTGACGCGGCCGCTGGCTTGGCGCAGTGCCCAGCTGCGCGCGCTGGTCCGGATGCTCACGGACGAGTCGCCGCTGCGCGAGCTGGAGGACGCACTCCGCGAGGATCTCGGCAAACCGGCGCCCGAATCGCAACTCACCGAGTTCCGCGTGGTGGTCGCGGAGGTCAACCACACGCTGCGAAACCTGCGTCGATGGCTGCGGCCGCGCCGTCGCCGGCTGCCGGTGGCGCTGTGGCCCGCTCGTGGCTGGACGGTGCGAGAGCCGCTCGGCGTGGTGCTGGTCATCTCGCCGTGGAACTATCCGGTGCAGCTCGCACTGGCGCCTCTGGCGGGAGCGATCGCCAGCGGCAACACCGTGCTGCTCAAACCGAGCGAGCTGGCTCCGGCCACCAGCGCCGTGCTGGCCAGGCTGTTGCCGCGGTATCTCGACCCTCGTGCGGTCGCCGTCGTCGAGGGTGGGCCGGACGAGGCCTCCGACCTGCTCAGGCAGCGCTTCGACCACATCTTCTTCACCGGCAGAGGCCGCGTCGGGCGGATCGTCGCCGAGGCGGCATCGAAACACCTGACGCCCGTGACGCTGGAGCTGGGTGGCAAGTCCCCGGTATGGGTGGACGGCACGGCGGACATGAGGTCCACGGCCGACCGCATCGCGTGGGGCAAGTTCCTGAACGCCGGCCAGAGCTGTGTCGCGCCTGACTACGTACTCGCCACACCAGACGTCGCCGACGCCCTGGTGCCGGCGTTGCGGCGGTCTATCACCCGGCTCTACGGCGACGACCCGTCGGCCAGCCCGGACTATGGACGCATCCTCTCCGAGCGACACCTCGATCGGTTGGCCCAGATGCTCGAGTCGGCCACGGTCGTCGTCGGGGGAAGGCTGGACCGGGCCAGCCGCTACCTGGAGCCGACCGTACTCGACCAGGTGACCAGCGGCGACGCCGCCATGCAAGAGGAGATCTTCGGTCCGATCCTGCCCATCATGCGGGTGTCCGGCGTCGATGAGGCGATCGATGTCGTGAGGTCGGGTGACAAACCGCTCGCCCTCTATGTGTTCAGCGAGGATCGCTCGGTGCGTCAGGCGTTCGCCCGCAGAACGTCGTCAGGTGCCCTGGGTGTGAATGTCCCGGTCGCTCACCTGGCGGCACCCGAGCTGCCCTTCGGCGGGGTGGGGGAGAGCGGCACCGGCCGCTACCACGGTGAAAGCTCGATCCGGACGTTCAGCCACGAACGCGCCGTGCTGTCGAAGTCCCTCCTGCCGGACACCATGCGTACGGTCTACCCACCGTACGGAAGGCTCGCCGACTTCGTCGCCCGGCGCCTGATGAAGTGATCACCAAACGAGCTGCGCGGTGATCATGACTGGGTACGTCGAATGCGGTTGAGAAGGGGCTCCGGTGGACTCGGTGACCGCGCGTCCGGGACACAGCCGGTCGGCCGCTCGGTACGTCGCTTATCGGGGCGCAGATAGCTCCCATAGTGCGCTGATGGGGATGGCACGGAAACGTGGTCCGAAGGGGAGCGTCTGTTGGCCAGTGTAGAAAACTACCCCTGCGATGAGGTCATCTCCGAGACGGTCGGCGAGGTGTCGGAGCCCGCGGAAGTCGTCCGATCTGACAGTGGACGCCGCTTTGACATCGATGGCGACGACCTGGTTGCGACGGTTCTCGAGGACGATGTCGACTTCAAGCTTGTCCTTGGTGCGGTAGTGGTACATCTCGGCGCGGTGCTGGGACCACGTCAGTTGTCGTGCGATCTCCATTGCGACGAAGCCTTCAAGTAGCGGACCCAGGGGACTGGCGGGCTGGCGCAGGCTGTGATCGTCGAAACCGAGAAGATTGGCGGCGATAGCGGAGTCGACCATCGCGACCTTCGCGGTCGCGACGGCACGTGTACTGAGGTTTCGGGACCATGCCGGGATTCGCTTGATCAGGAAGACTTCTTCGAGCAAGCCGAGGTAGTGCTTGATGGTTGGCCAGGTTAGGTCAAGTTCGTTTCCTAGCGCGCCCGGGACGAGGAGTTGGCCAGATCGAGCTGCGAGGAGGCGGGTCAGGGCTCGCATCTCAGGCCCGCGCTCGATCTCGGAGAGTTGGATGACGTCGCGATTGATCAGGTCGGATACGTACGCGTCCAGGAATCGTTCTCGTCGGCGAGGTGTCCGGGCGATGCCTTCCGGAAAGCCGCCACGCGTGAGGCGTTGGATGTAGCCGTCCCGATCCTCTTCGGACGTATGGTGCAGTTCGGTTCCCAGTTCGAAGATCGCGTCTACGAAGCCATCAGGTTTGTTGTCGATCTCTCCTTGCGAGAGAGGCCAGAGTTCGATTGTCTCTATGCGTCCCGGCAGGGCGTCCGGCACGCTACGGAGGCTGAGTACCCGGGCAGAGCCGGTAAGGAGGAATCGACCGGGACGAGGATCGGCGTCGACGGTCTCCTTGATCGCAAGTAGGAGTTCAGGTACTCGCTGGATTTCATCGATCACCATGGGGTCGTCGCTCATGACGAATTCCGTGGGGTCGTATGTCGCGGCTTGGCGAGTGGCGGTTCGGTCGAGGCTGCGCCACTCGGCGCCGCGCGCGTTGCCGAGCTGGGTGACCAAGGTGCTCTTCCCGCATTGTCGCGCACCGTTGACGAGCACAACCCGAGTGTCGTCGAGGGCTTCCTCCACTGAGGCGGTGGCCCTGCGTGGAAGGATGCGGCCCATGGGCGACTGGGGAAGGTGTGCCATGACGTTAGTATGACACGCCGACGCTTTGATTTGGCCGCTACTCTCTCTTTGATTTGGCCGCTACTCACGCCTTGATCTGGCCGCCCTTTTCGCCTTGATTTAGACGCTATCGAGGCTTTGATCTGGTCGCTACACTGTCCCTTGATCTCTACGGCCGTCGCCGTGGATCGGAACGGGGTAGCGGGCTGGTGGGAATCTCACCGTCGGCGCAGGACCTTGCGGAGCTCGCGGTTGTCGGCTACGTGGACGGCAGGGACTTCCATGGCGACGGACTTGAACAGTTCTCCCGGGCTGCTTCCACACCCGGCAAGTGGGCGTCCGGCCAACGCCCAGGGCACTAGCCGACCGTGGCGGGAGCATCGATGGTCGAGCTGGGCGTGTTCACGGCAGCCGACAGCGAAGCGAGCAGCTGGAGCGCGGTTTCGGCATCCGATCCCGGCTCGGCCACATATGAGATGAGCGCTTGGTCGGGAAGATCCGGCAGCCTGAATGTCTCGTAGCCCAGTGTGACCGTTCCGACCAGTGGATGCCGGAGGGTCTTGGTCCCATGAGTCTTCTCTCGAACCGTGTGGTCGGCCCACATCCGGCGAAAGGTCTCATTCTTGACCGACAGCTCTCCGACCAGCGTGGCCAACGCGGTGTCCTCGGTGTGGCGTCCTGCGCTGAGCCGAAGGTAGGACACTAGGTCACGGGCTTTGCCGGTCCAATCGGTGAAGATCTCCGTGGTGGACTCGTCGAGAAAGACCAGGCGAGCCCAGTTGCGTTCCGTGGCGGGCAGCGAATCGAAGTCGGCGAACAGGAGGGAAGCCGGCCGATTCCAGGCCAGTACGTCGGTCCGGTGATTGATGATGTACGCGGGAGTCGTGCTCATCGCCTCGAGGAGATGCCGGAGCTGCGGACGCACCCGCTGAGGTCGTGCAGCCCGGCGCCGCGAGTGGGTCGGCTTGGCGAGGTTGTACAGGTGCGTGCGCTCGTCGTCGTCAAGGCGTAACGCCCGAGCGAGGGCGTCCAGCACGGCTTCAGATACGTTACGCGCCCGCCCCTGCTCGAGGCGGACGTAGTAGTCGACGCTGACACCTGCGAGCTGGGCAAGCTCGCTCCGGCGCAACCCGGGCACCCGTCGCCGTTCACCGAAGTCGGGGATACCGACGTCGTCTGGGCGAAGGCGCGCTCGCCGCGATCGCAGGAAACCGTCGACGTCTTCAGCCTTGTTCATTCACCCAGTATCGGCGGTCCGTGTCCGTGCTGGGTGGTACTGCTGTGACCAGTCTTCGCAGAGCCCTGGGTAACCGCCGTTCGGGCATGAAGACTCGACATCACCAGCTCCTACAACGAGAGAGTGTTGATGTACCACATCGCCGTATCCTTTACCGTCCCGGACGAGCGCCGCGAGGAGTTCATCGCCGCCGCTCTGGAAGACGGCCGCAACTCCGCCGCAGACGAGCCGGGAACCCGACGGTTCGAGTTGATCTGCGACGCTGACGACCCGAATCGTTTCTACCTGAACGAGGCTTACGACAACGAAGCCGCCTTCAACGCGCACGCCGAGGGTCCTCATTTCGCCAGGTTCTTCTCGTTGATCGAGGGTTTCGCCGACGGCCCCGGGTGGCTCATCAAGGGGACCAGGATCGAGGACCCCAGGGTCATCGCCCCCGTCGCTCTGATTGCCAGCTTCCGGGCCAAGCCTGGGCAGGAGAGTCGCTTGCGGGAGGAATTGGAAGCGATGGTGGAACCGTCGCTGGCAGAGGATGGTTGCCTGGAGTATCGCCCATACGTGGATCCGGCGCATCCAGATGCCATGGTAATCATTGAAACGTGGGCCAGCAGCGAGGCGTTGAAGGAACATTTCGCCACGCCGCACTTCAAGGGTGTCGCCGCTGTGCTCGACGACATCTTGGCCGAGCCGTTCACGTTGCACTATCTCAACGTGGACAGCGAGGCATGAAGGGCCGCCTCGCAGCGTCCCCGGCCGGTGGATGACTCTGCACGGAGCTCGGAGAGCAGTTCGCGGAGGGCTCATTCGTTGAGCGACATCCACCATCGTTCGGCACGGTCACCTGCGTTGCGCGCAAGCATGGCGGCCTGATGACGGTCCGGGTCGTTCAGGCGAAGCGCCGCCTGCACCGCTAGCTTTTGCCACGCGTGATTCTTCAAACGGGGGTGCCGGTGAGCCACGATTCCACCCCGGGTCAGTTCGAGGCGCTTTTCGCCGACCATCTTGATGACGAATGCGATATAGGGCAACGGAGACAGGTGTCCGCTGCGATCAGCGAGCTTCAGCAGTTCACCCGCCAGCTGGTCATCCGTGAAGTGGCGTAGATGCTGGAGGCCGGCGACGACGCCGCTGATGCACTCCTGCCCGGCGGGGACCGCCGGCAGCACCGCGAGCGCCAGTTCGGCGAGCAGGCCGCGCCGATGGCGATCGGCGATCGTGGCCACTGCATCGACTGCATAGCGCAACTCGTGCTCGCCGGCGGACGTGGAGCGTGCCTGGACGCCTCCCAGAAGTCCGCCGACGACGGCGAGCAGGTCCGTGGATCTCGGTCCGCCGGCATCCGTGAGCACGGTGACGACGGCGGATGACAACGGCGCCGTCGGCTGTCGCCGCTCCAGTGCTGGTTTGATGGCGCCGAGCACCACGTCGGATGCAATGAGATCCCAGCGCTCATCCGATGGCTGTATCCGTTCGAATATCCACGCGAGTTGCACGGGCCTTCGCGCTGGTTCCCATACCCGGAGCGCAGCCTGGGTCAGCAAGATCCGGTCGTCTTCGGAGAAGCCCTCGATGGTGGCGAGGACGACATGTCTGACCGTCGTGGCGGTCTGCCCATTCAGCGCCCGGATCAGCGGCTCGGAGGTGGGTAGCGCCTGCGCCGTTGCCGGGCCCAGACCGGCGACGTCGCGCAGCCGTTCCAGGACAGGCCGTACAGGAGCGGATGCTGTCGTCAGCCGTGTCGCCAAAGCACGAGCTCGCCACGTCACCGGCAGCGTACGGTCGTCCGCGATGTGCAACAGGTCCGGGGGATCGCTGTCCAGCAGAGCCGCGATCACCTGTTCGTCAACCTGCCGTCCGGCGGCGGAGCGCAGGAGGTTGAGCCGGTCGGCGATGTTCAGCCTGCGGGATACGGGGTGCAGATCGGAGCGTCGGTTCTCGATCGAAGGCAGTGAAGCGGCGAGTCTGTCGACGGCTCCGTCGGAGCCGTCAGCCGTGGCAGCTGCCAGGAGGATCCGGGTGACGTCTTGGTGGTCCGAGCGATCCGACACGAGGATGCGGCCGGCCGAGGTTGTCTTCGTCGCCGGAATCGTTCCATGAACGAGTGCGCCATGCGGCGGATTCTGAGACGGGTGCATCCCGACCAGATGGAAGGCGTCCGCGTGCTGCGGTGTCTCGTACGTGGAGAACTGCAGATCGTCGAGGAGCCCGGGAAGCCGGCGACAGGTTGACGCCACACACGCCACAATGTTGGCGGGAGGTTCATAGATGACAGCACAGCTCATGCCGCGGGTGTGTAGCAGTGTGGTCACGAACGACTCGAGCTGCGCCTGACCAGCCGGATGGACGGGTGTGGCGGAGATGTCGGCCAGCTCGATCGGGCCGAAGGAGGACGGCGCCGGGCCTCCGCTCCACCAGAATGGCGAGGCGAACCGTTCGGCCAGCTCGTGCACCGGTAACGCGTGGCGTTCACCGACCACGATATGGGCGAAGAAGTTTCCGGGTCGACCGGTGGGGTCGCTTCCGAGATAGCCGCGCCGGAACAACCACCGAGTCGGCCCTTCGGTCCACCAGCCGTACGAGATGGGGGCTTCTTCGGGGCTTTCCAGCGCGGTGGGCGGGTGGTATCGGCACAGTCGTAGGGTCTGCTCCGCGAGCCAACCACGTGGTTCGGCGAGCTCGCCGGTGGCGGCGACGGCCCGGAAGCTGCCGTCCTGCCAGGTGAACAGCAGTTGGTCGAGCCGGCTCACGCGGCGGGCTCGGTCAGCGCGGGAATGCGGAATAGCACGGTCGCCAGCGGATCGATGCAACGCTGCGGACTGAGCCCACTGACCTCGCCGTTGCTGGGGTTCGTACCCAACGGAGCCACGGCGTGAAACGAGACTAAGCCGGGGTCGACCAGACGCTGCGCGTTGAGCAGATCCCACTCCGCCAGCCCTTGCAGTGCCCGGACTACGGTCTGCTCGAGATCTGCGAGGTCCTGATTCCAGTCATCCGCGTCGTGTCGATCTGGTGGTTCGACGAGAAAGCGACCGATCTCCGGCAGGGCATCGGCAACCAAGTCGGATTTCGACAGCGTGACCGCGATGGGTGTACGGCGCCCGGGCTCCAGTTCCTCGATGCAGGCCCGGAAGAGTGGACCCTGGGGATGATCCAGGTGATCCGCACCGAGTACGCCTCGCTCTGTCCATGGACGGCCGTCAGGCCGGTCCAGACAGACTGGATCGACCAGGAAAATGATCGCGTCTGCGCGGCGGATGAACCCGCCGAAGCGACGCCGCTTGCTCATGTCCATCAACATCTCACCGGCGATGTCGTGAAAGAACAGCAGCGCAGGCTCCGCTCCCTCGTACTGGACCCGGCACACCATCGGTTTCCGCGTGACATCCTCGTCGACCTGGGTCGGCGGCAGGACTTCCTTCTTGCGGAACAGTCGGCGGTAGTACTGCAGCCGGTAGGTCTCAACCGACTGCTCGTCCAGGCTGAACTGCTCGAAGCCGAAGCGGGCAAGGCGCTGCTCGCGCCAGGCCTGCTGAAGAGTGACGGTCAGATAGCAGGACTTGCCCGCACCGACGGTACCCACGATCGGGAGGATAAAGATCCGACCCGTGTCGATCTCGGCGGGTAGCGGGGTCCTGCACCTTTCATTTGTGCACAGGCGGGCCGGACTGTCTTCGAACTCGGCCACGTCGGTGGGAAGTGGCAGCGCAAACGCTGCACGCAATGATTCACGTGCCCGTACCATCGGCCCGCGAGAGGCACGGTGCGAGGAGAACATAGGCGCATCAGCGACTACCGGCCAGTCACCGATCCAGGCCAGCGGTTCCGTACCCGACGCAGGCCGAT
>NZ_ML142868.1:106237-107131 GCF_004138495.1 Phytoactinopolyspora endophytica | reverse complement strand
GGATCGCCGGGAAGCCGATCACCGAAATTCGTGGCGACGATCGGGAGCTTGCCCAGGATGATGTCGTGTCCGCAGTACGGACAGGTGCGCCTCGTATTCATCGGTGGCTGGGGCATCGAACGACCTCCTGTCACCGTGGAATGAATGGGCCGTCCTGGCCCCGCCGCCACGGGGCGTTCATCTTGGCGTCCGGATCGGATGCGAGCGCGAGGTACAAGATGGCGCAGACGATGAATGCCACATTGGGAATGATCGAGGCTCCAAGAGAAAGGCCTTCCTCGCGTATCGTCTGGGCATAGATGAGCATGAACTCGATGGCGGCGATGGTTCCCAGGAACACGAGGATCCGCACTACGCGCTTCTTGTCGCGCCAGAGGCGGCGCCGCGTCACGATCCATCCGACGCCGAGCCCTGCGAGACCGCCGATGGCAGCGCTGAGGCCGACGCCGAAGCCGCCGGCGTCGCCGAGTCTGTGCACAGTGGAGTCCGCCAGGGTCAGCCCTGAAGCATTCACCGTGAGATCCGTCATGCCTCCTACCAGAACCATGGCGGCGAGCAGATAGCGGTCTTGCAGGTTGCCAGGTTGGGTGACGAGTCGAAACAGCAGGTACGCGAAGGCCAGCACGGTGAGAACGAGGAGTGCGTTCAGCACCAGGCCGAGGAAGAAAACGACCATAGGCACCGCCTTGAGAGCCCGGCGATCTTCGAGGAATTTCAAAGTATGTGGGGTTCCTCCTGAGATGTCCATCCCTGAGCACGCAGTTTCGGCCGTTGTCTGCAGTGAGATGAGTCCGCGGTGTGGCTTCGGTGAACGATGCCTCGCGTGTCGCGTGGCCCCCGCGCCGGGAATTTCAGTTGCTTGGTGGCGCAATGCTCCATGCCCGTGCGGTGGCG
>NZ_ML142868.1:100615-106227 GCF_004138495.1 Phytoactinopolyspora endophytica | reverse complement strand
CGGCCGACGACGACGACTGGATCGCCCGCTATGTGCGTCGCGGTCATCGAGGTGACATGGCCGGCAGGACGTTCGTGGTCGCGTATTGGTTGCCCGATGTGCTGGCCCGTCAGCACGTCCAGTACCCGAACCGTCCCGTCGTGGGCGGCATGGACGACGGTGGGACGGCCGGCCAGGCGTACGGTCGCCAGCGACGCAATCGTACGGCGGACGCTCCTGGCCTGTTCGACCTTGCCGAATGCCTCGCCGGTGGAAAGGCTCCACGCCCGCATCGCCCACGCCCGCATCCACCGTGTGCGGCCGTAGGAGACGACGATCGGCTGACCATCGTGCTGCGCCGTCGCCATGAGGTCGATGGAACCTTCCTGGCGGTTCAACGGGAGGTGCAGGGCCTCGCCGGTAGCCACGTCGAATGTCCAGACCGCGCGGTTGAGCCGATGGTCCGCGTAACATCCGGCCACGATGACCGTTCGGCCGTCAACTCTCGTCGCGGCCAGTTGGCTGACGACGGGGCGGGCGCCGGGATCGTGGCGATAGAACGGGATGGTCAGTGGCCTGCAGGCCAGTCTGCCCGTGGGTAGGTCGAAAATCTCGACGACGGCGCCGCGGCCTCCGATGAGGACCGGGCGGCCATCCCACTGGCCGACGGCCAGCACGTTTCCTTTCTGGTCCCATTCCTCGAGACAGTCGCCTGAGGTGAGATCCCACAGCCGAACCCGCTCGCTCCGGTCGCCGGAGACGATCAGCGATCGGCGGTCGCTCTGCGTCACCACGACCGACGTGATGTGGCCACGGGCACGCTCATGGCCACGCATCGGCTCGCCGAGCTGTTGGCCGGTGAACAGATCCCATCGCCGCAGCGTGCCGTCGGCGTCGGCCGAGACGACGACGGACCGGCCCTCCAGGTCGTCGATTGCCAGCGAGGTGATGGCGGCGGTATGACCTGTGAAGATCTCGCCCACGGGCTGACCGAAGGGCACCGAGGGCGGGGTGGAGAGCGGCGAGGCGGTGGGCTGCGGTGGCGGAAGGAAAGCTGTAGTCGCCTGGCCGTGCCGGGCCGGCGCCGGTCCGGGAACCCGGTGCGTGTCGGTTTCGTGACCGGTGAGCTCGGCTAGCAGCTCGTCGATGGTGGGGCGGTCGTCGGGACGCTTCGCCAGAGCGCGGCTGAGAAGTCGCCGCAGACGGTCAGGTGCACCGGACATGTCCGGCTCGGCGTTCAGTACCGCGTGCAGGATTGCCGGCACAGGGCCGCCACCGAAGGCGGTATGCCCGGTGGACGCGAAGACCATAGTTGAGGCCCAGGAGAACACGTCGGAGCCGGGCCCGGCAGGTTCGCGGCCGATGAGCTCAGGCGCCATATAGGCGGGAGTACCGACTAGAGCCGATCCCGTCGTCGCGTGCTCGAGGGAGCGGGCGATGCCGAAGTCTATGACGACGGGTCCCTCTCGGCCCATGATGACGTTGCTGGGTTTGAGATCGCGATGCAGGATGCCAGCGCGGTGGATCGCGGACAACGCGGTGAGCGTGCTGACGGCGAGTCGGTCCAAACTGCTGCCGGCCCGCGGGCCTTCGTCGGTCACGAGCTGCTGCAAAGAAGGTCCCTGGATGTATTCGCTGACCAGGTACGGGCGGTTCGCTTCGAAACCGACATCGAGGACTTGCGCTGTGCAGAAGACCGCCACGCGGCGGGCGATCTCGGACTCGCGCAGGAACCGCCGTCGCGCGGCGGGCTCGGTCACCATCTGATCATTGAGAATCTTCACCGCCACCGGCCGCCCCGCAGGGGTCTCGCCGAGGTAGACCGATCCTTGGCCGCCTCGTCCTAGCACCTCGGAGAGCTGATAGTTGCCGATCCGTGACGGGTCGCCAGGGGCCAGTGGTCTCAGGGCAACCATGAATCAACGCTACTAGAGACGCCCGGACGGCCCTAGGGCTCTACGGGCCGCGCGACGAAGCAGTGCTCGAGATCGCGAAGACCGTCGTCATTGCGTGCTACTACTACGCCACCGGCCGCGATGTCCCGGGCTGAGCGGCGGTCGGCGCAGCCCTGAAACGGCGAACGGTCAGGAATGTGAGCGGCGGTCGGAGTGCCCGAGGTCACGGTCAGGGGCGATCCGGTCGCGGACGAGGCGCTTGAGCTCGGCAAGGTCGGGATGGCCGCCTTGGGCTTTACGTGACCAGATGGTCTCTTCGTCGAGGCGTACGTCGAACACTCCACCGGTCCCGGGCACCAGGGCGACCTCGCCCAGCTCAGTCTGAAATGTGGTCAGCATCTCCTGCGCCGTCCAGGCGGCGCGGAGCAGCCACCGGCATTGCGTGCAGTACTCGATCTCCAACCGCGGCTGTCGCATCGTCACGGCGTCCAGTATGCCGCGCGAGATGGCCCGCCCTGTTGCGACTCTCGGCTGAGGGAACACCGGTCCCTGATATGTGTGGATTTCAAGCGGACCCAATGGTCAGTCCGTCGCTGATGGCGGGGGTTGCGGTGGACTCGGTGACCGGCGAGGCTTTGATCTGGTCGCCCTTGCCGTGTGACTTCTACGGCCGTCGGCGCAGGGCCTTGCCGAAGAACGTGCGGATGTCCGCTGCGTGGACGTCAGGGACTTCCATGGCGACGAAGTGGTTGCCTGGGTTGGCCTCAGGCCAGTGCAGGATCGTGTTGTTGCGTTCCGCGAGCCGTCGCATCAGCGCTGAACCACCGCCGTACACGCCGGTCGGCACGGCCTTCTGCCCCGTCGGCCAGGCGAACCCGTCGTCGCCGAGCCCTTCGTACATCGGCCACGACGACGAGCCGGATGTACCGGTGAACCAGTAGAGGCTCACATTCGTGAGGACGTGGTCTCGGTTCATGACGTCCTCCGGCACGTCCGCCATCGGCGTGAACTCCCGGAACTTCTGCAGCATCCAGGCGAGCAGAGCGACAGGGGAGTCGTGCCAGGCGTGGGCGAAGGTCTGTGGTGCGGCGCGGAGCAATGTGTGATGATCGACGCCGCCGGTCATCCACTGCTGCATCATCTCGTACTCGGCGCGCTCGTCGTCGGTCATGCCTGGAACGTCGGCCTCGGTCGGGAAGCCGATCCCGCCGTCGATGTGGACGCCCACGACGTGCTCGGGGTCGGCTTCGGCAATGGCCGGCGCGACGTAGGCGCCGAGATCACCGCCCTGCGTCCCGTAGCTGTCGTATCCGAGCCGGCTCATCAGCTCGGCCCACATCCGCGCGACGCGCTCGACGCTGCAGCCCACGCGCGGAGCCTCGGAGAAGGCGAACCCTGGAACCGACGGCACCACGACGTGAAACGCCTGGGCAGGGTCGGCGCCATGAGACCGGGGGTCGGTCAGCGGTCCGATGGTCTTGGTGAACTCGACGAACGAGTTCGGCCAGCCGTGCGTGAGGATGAGCGGCAGCGCGTCGGGCTCGGGGGAGCGCACGTGTAGGAAGTGCACGTCGTGCCCGTCGATCTCGGTGATGTACTGCGGGAACTGGTTGAGCTCCGCCTCGTGAGCGCGCCAGTCGTAGCCCGTCCGCCAGTGTTCGGCTCACTCGCGGAGGTAACCGGTGGGCACGCCTCTGCTCCACCTGTCGCCAGGCAGCTGGTCCACCCAGCGTGTCCTGGCCAGGCGTTCGTTCAGGTCGTCCAGGTCAGCCTGCGGGATGTCGATGCGGAAGTCACGGATCTCGGTGTTCATGGTTGCCTCTCTCGTGTGTGGTTCTACCGACGTTCGATGACGACGGGGAACTCCCGGCGTGCGTTGACCACGCTAGATTCCGTGTAGGTCAGTTCTTGTCCTAGTTGGATGGCATTCTGGATCTCATGACCGACACACCGGCCAGGCTGCTGAAGCTGCTGTCCTTGCTCCAGACCCCTCGCGAGTGGCCGGGTAGCGAGCTTGCGCAGCGGCTCGAGGTCAGTCCGCGTACCGTCCGCCGGGACATCGAACGGCTACGGGAGCTCGGCTACCCGGTCGAGGCGTCCATGGGCGCTGTGGGTGGCTACCGGCTCGTGGCAGGTGCCGCTATGCCGCCACTACTGCTTGACGACGATGAGGCGGTCGCCATGGCGGTCGGGATCCGTACCGCCGCCGGCCTCGCGGTGGAAGGCCTGGGCGAGGCGTCGGCACGCGCGTTGGCCAAGCTCGAGCAGGTGCTCCCGTCCCGGCTGCGTTACCGCGTGACGACAATCAACGCCGCCACGATGCCCGTGCTGGGCGACGGCCCGACGGTCGATCCCGAGGTTCTGACGGCGCTCGCAGCCGCGGTGGCCAACCGGGAGAAGGTCCGCTTCGGTTACGAGGCCAACGACTCCACCGAGAGCAGACGGCTCGTCGAACCGATCGGCCTCGTGGCGAACCGGCGGCGCTGGTACCTCGTCGGCCACGACGACGATCGGGAGGACTGGCGCACCTTCCGGGTGGACCGGATCAGCCGGCCAGAAGCGATCGGCGTCCGCAACACGCCACATGAGCTCCCCGCAGAAGACGCGGCCGACTACGTCGCAGGCAAGCGGTCCGATTGGGGCACCCCGACCCTCCATGTGGTCGCGACCTTTCAGGCTCCCGTCCACGACGTCGCCGGTCGCCTTGGTGACACACCGGGTGACGTGCAACCTCTGGACGAGCGGACCTGCCGGCTGGACAGCTTCCGGGACGACTCAATGGAGTGGCTGGCCGGGCGCATGATCGTGCTCGGCTGCGAATTCAGCGTCGAGCAACCACCCGAGCTGATCGAGCATTTGCGCGCGCTCGGCGCGAGGGCACGGGACGCTTCCGCTCGGCGTACCGCCGACGATTCTCCGTCCGAGTAAAGATGATCGGTGGGCGGTGGCCTGAAGGAGCATTCAGACTCGGATGATCGTCAGGTTGGGAATGTCATCGGGGAACCCGTCGTCTTGCGTGAGGACCGCCCAGCCGTTGGCAATGGCTGTAGCCGCGATCCATGAGTCATTGATCTCCATCTTCTTTCCTGCCGCTTTGAGCGGTCGACGTGGGAGTCGTTCTTAAAGACGCTTCGTTTCACAGAAGTATGTGCTGTGGAAAGTAGCCCGTCACGCGCCGATCTCCGGCATGTCATCCACGTCGACGTTAATCGGGCTGAGTGGCGAGCGAGGCCCGCTTAGAAGCCTTGTGCGCCTGTCGACCAGTTGGGGAGGCCGCCCATGGTGAGGGCTGTGTACCGAATCGCGATACTGTTGCTTGCCGCGATGATGGCTCTCGCAAGCGGAGGGCTCGCTGCCGCCCAGCCGGCGGTGGACGAGGCAGTCGCGTTGCGTGTGATGACATTCAACATCTGGGTGGGCGGCGAGCAGGTCGATTTCGACCAGGTCGCCGGGGCGATCCGAGCCGCGGACGCGGACATCGTCGGGCTTCAGGAGTCCAATGCGAATCTTGGCCGCATCGCCGATGAGCTCGGCTGGTATCACTATCCGAGCAGCGGACGTCATCAGCAGATCATCAGCCGGTATCCGCTGATTCGCAGCGAGCAGCCGGACGTGTTCGTGTACGCGCTGGTGGATGACGCTCGGGTTGTGGCGATATCGAACGTGCATCTGAGCGCGTATCCGTACGGCCCATATGAGCTGCGCGACGGGGCGTCGGTCGAGGAAGCGCTGGCGCTG
>NZ_ML142868.1:94093-100570 GCF_004138495.1 Phytoactinopolyspora endophytica | reverse complement strand
AGCGGCACCTGGACGAGCTCGCCGACCACCTGGACATCCTTCCCGGCCTCGCCGAGCAGGGCGTTCCGGTCTTCTTGACCGGTGACCTCAACGTGCCGAGTCACCTTGACTGGACGCGGGAGGCGGCCGAAGCGTCCGACGAGGAGTTCCGCGACGAGATCGCGTGGCCGGTGTCCACGCGGCTGGAGGAGCTGGGCTTCCGGGACACCTTCCGCGAGACCCACCCGGACGAGGTCGAGTTTCCTGCGTACACGTGGACACCCGGCTACCCGCCACCAGCGATGACCGACGACGAGGTGCACGACCGTATCGACTACGTCTACGCCGCCGGTCCAGCCACGACGCGGGACAGCGTTGTCGTCGGCGAGGACTCCACGATCAGCGACATCGTCGTCGAACCGTGGCCGTCGGATCACCGCGCCGTCGTGTCCGAGCTCGGCGTCGTCCCGAAGCCCGTCGCCGAGCTGGACCCACTGGTGGCCACCGACTCGCCGGTCTACTACCCAGGCGAGCCCATCGAGGTCGATTTCCTCGGTGCCGCCCGTGGGGACCGGATCACCGTCGCGAAGGTTGGACGGTCGAGCGTGCCGGTCCGGGTGGTGCCGACCCAGAGCGAGGCGGGTACGGTCGTCGTGGACGACAGCGCCGGCATAGGTAGAGGCCGCCTGCTCGACCCCGGCGAGTACGCGGTGAATCTTCATGGCCACAACGGCGCCACGGCATCGACGACCATCACAGTGCGGGACCGGGCCGAGCAGACGACGCTGAACCTGGACGCCGAGACGTACTCGTCCGGCGAGCCGATCGCGGCGGCGTTCACGAACGCGTCCGGGAACGCTACGGACTGGGTCGGGTTCTACCGGACGGGCGAGACCCCAGGGACGATCGCCTCACGGTTCTGGCAGTACGTGGGCGGTGGGCAGACTCCGACGGAGCCGGTCGTCGACGGAACCGTCACATTCTCGGCGGATACACCAGGGCCGGGTATGGACACATGGCCGCCACCTCCGGGTGATTACGTCGCATACCTGTTCGAGGAGGACGGCTACCGGATCCTTGCGGAAACGACGTTCAGTGTCACGGGATAGTGTCACGGCTTTGGGACGTGTCTGATGGATCCATGGCCTGCAGCGCGACGCTGCAAGCGTCATCAGCTCCGGAGTCGCGCGCGGAAGACGTACGCCACGTAGGGGAGCTCGAACTGCTCCAGCCCGGCCAGGTCGGGGTGCTCGGCGGCGAAGGTGCGCACGGCCGCGTCCAGCTCGGCCTGTCGCTCCGGTGGCGAGACCAGGTAGTAGGAGCGGGAGCGTATGAGAGCCAGCAGACTCTCCGGCGTCATCGTCACCGAATGAGAGAACTGGGAACGTTCGGGTGTGTCGAACAGCGGGCCGAAGGAGTCCACGAGCCGCACGACGTCGTTCGATCCATCCTGGCTGAGTTCCGCGGCAGCCGTGAACTCGGCCACCCACCGGGCGCTCTCGTCACGGAGGTTCCACATCGGCGCGAACACGCCACGCGGGCGGAGGACGCGAGCGATCTCGGTGTGGGCCTCCTCGGTTCTGAACCAGTGGTAGGCCTGCCCGGCCAGCACCGCGTCGACCGACTCGTCGGGAACAGGAATGGACTCGCCTGACCCGTGCAGAGTGCGCAGCCCTGGGCTTGTGGACTCGAGCAGGCCACGCATCTCGGCGTCGGGCTCGACGGCGACGATGTCGTGCCCCAGTTCATGCAGCTGGCGAGTCAGGATTCCGGTGCCCGCACCGAGGTCGACGACGCGACAGGGCTCATTGCCCAGCGCCCACTCGATGGCGGCCGGCGGATACGTGGGACGGATCCGGTCGTACTCGCCGGCGATCTGCCCGAACGAAAGAGCACGATTCGAGGAGGACACGAATACGAGCCTACTGGTGATAGCGACTGCGTCCGCGCCCACCTGCGACGGTGGAGTATCGTCGGCAACCACGCCGTCGCCGCGGTTGAGAACCGTGCATGTGCCGCGGTCGTCGGCCGGTCATGGACGAGACGCGTGAGGTGAAGGAGTTGTCGTGGCGAAGCCGCCTATCCCGGAACGCCTGGTGGAGATCCTCAAGAGGCCGAACCCCGCGGTGATGGGCACTGTCCGCCCGGACGGTACACCGGTGACGGTAGCTACCTGGTATCTGTGGGACGACGGTCGAATCCTGCTCAATCTGGATGCCGGCCGCAAACGCCTGGAGCACATCAAGGCGAATCCCAGAGTCTCGCTGACCGTGCTCGACGGCGACTCCTGGTATCGGCACGTGAGCGTGCAAGGGACCGTCACGCTCGAGGACGACCCGGACATGACGGGTATCGACCGGCTGGCCCGGCACTACACGGGTGACCAGTATCCGAACCGCGACCGTCCTCGTGTCAGCGCGTGGCTCGAGGTCGAGAGTTACCACGCCTGGAACGCAACCTAGAGACTAATCTCGCTGTGTGGACCGGCCGGCGGACAACGACTGTGAGCTGTTCGGGGAGGGCTTCTGGGGCCAGCCGGTCAACTCAGCCACCAGCTTCGCGTTCGTCCTGGCCGGACTCGCCATCCTGGCCGCCGGACGGGGTCGAGGCTCGGCACGCGTCACCTACGGCATCCTGACTGTGGCGACCGGCCTGGGCTCGGTCATCTTCCATGGTCCTGCGCCTTCCTGGGCAGGGCTGCCGCACGACGTGCCGCTGGTGGCCCTAGTGGCGTTCGTCGGCGCGGATGCGGCGGCGGACCTCGCTGGACGTCGTCTCCCCGCCGTGTGGTGGGTGGTGCCGACGTTGGTGGTTGTGGTCGTGAGCGAGGTGTCGGAACCGGCGCGGCTGGCGGCTCAGGGGTCCGTGGCGGCGTTGGCGGTGGGTGCGTCTCTGCTGCGCTGGTACTACCGCAGGGAGTTTCGGCGCACCATCCTGACGTCGCTGGTCCTGCTCGGCACGGGTGCACTCGTCGGTACCCTCTCGCGCAGCGGGGGACCGCTCTGCGCGCCGGAGAGTGTGCTGCAGGGTCACTCGGCCTGGCATGTGTTGGCGGCGCTGGCGCTATGGCGCCTGGCGCCGGTCATAGGCCGTCACACGAGCTCGCCCGGCTGATATATCCACCGCGGCTGGGTTGTCACCCGGTACAGTTGCTGTCCGTTTGTCGGACTGTCAATGAAAGGAATCTCCTCTATGCGTATCCACCGGGCGGCCACCGCGATCGTGACGGTCGCGCTGGCATGTGGCTTGACGGCCTGCGGCGATGACGACTCGTCGGACGACGGTGGCACCCCAAACGCTGAAGGCACGCCGAGTGGCGATGGCTCACCCACGGTCAGCGATTCGCCCACGCCTGACGATATGCCCACGTCCAGTGACATGCCGACGGCCAGCGGTTCGCCCACGTCTGGCGACACGCCGCCCGACGTCGACGCCGGAAGCAACGAGGAATACTGCGGTTACCTGTCGGTCACCAACATGACCTTGATCGACCTCGATCGGAGCGACGTCGACTCGCTTCAGGAGGCGCTCGACGGATTCGTTGAGATCGAAGCGGTAGCTCCGCCTGAGATCAAGGCTGACTGGGGATGGCTGATCGATCTGTACGAGAGCGGCATCGCGGCGGGCGGTGACCTGGATTACGCCAATGACGATGATGAGCGGTACGACATCACGCGCAGGCTCAACGCACACGCCAATGACATATGCGGTATCGACCTGGGAGAAGGTGGCGTGCCAACGCCGAAGTGAGCCGCGCGGCGCTCCGGTGATCGCACGGTTGACCCATCCTTACCCCTTGACGGCGCCGGACGTCAGACCGGAGGCCATCCGGTGTTGCACCATCAGAAAGAAGACGATCACCGGGACAGCGATCAGCGCGGAACCGGCCATGATCCCGGCCCAGTCGCTGGCGCGGTTGGCGTCGGTGAACGTCCGTAGCCATAGCGGCAGCGTCATGTTCTCGGGGCGGGTCATGATGACCAGCGCGAGGGTGAACTCGTTCCAAGCCTGCAAGAACGCGTAGACGCCGCTGGCGACGAGACCCGGTGCGAGCAATGGCAACGTGATCCGGAAGAACGCCTGCGCCCGGCCGCATCCGTCCACCAGCGCGGCTTCTTCGAGGTCCCGGGGCACGCCCGCGACGAATCCGCGCAGCATCCAGATCGTGAACGGCACGACGCCGGCGATGTACAGCAATGAGAGCCCGATGACGCTGTTGAGAAGCTGCCAGCCTTCGAGGAGCTTGAACTGGGAGATGAACAGTCCCTCAGCCGGGATCATCTGGATCACGAGGACCGCGAGGACGAAGCTCTTGCGTCCTCGGAACCGGAACCGGGACAGCGCCAATGCCGCCAGGAACGCGAAGAGCAGTACAGCCGCCACCGTGATGAGTGTGACGGCCATGCTCATCCTCAGCGAGTCGAGGAAGTCGCTGTCGAACACCCGCCGATAGGCGGCCAGCGTGCCATCGACCGGCACGAACGTCGGCTCAGGGCTCCGGATCCGGTTGAAGGTCAGGAAGGAGCTGTTCACCATCCAATAGACCGGAAACGCCCAGATGGCGGCGAGCACGATGGCCACGACGTTGAGCATCCGGCGGCGACGGCGAGCCGGCGACCGCCTCACACCTGGCGGTCCGTGCCCTGCCGGCGCAACGGGAGTGCCGCGTGGGGCGGTGGATCCGGTGGGAGGGGCGGCCACCAGATCGCCGCCGTCGGCCGGCCGTGTCGTCATGCGTCCAGCTCCTCGTCGTCGCGGACCAGGATCCGCACGTAGTACAGGCTCAGGCCGACCGTGACCAGCAGGATGAACCAGGACGCGGCGGCGGCCAGGCCGAACTGCCCCTCACCGAGTCCCAGCCGGTAGATGTAGGTACCGATCAGGTTCGTGTCGCGGGTGACTCCGCCGGCGTCCTGGAGCACGAAGATCTGGGTGAACACCTTGAGATCCCAGATGATCTGCAGCAACCCGACGATCAGCAGCACCGGCTTGATCAAAGGGACGGTGATCAGACGGAAACGCGCACGTGCGGACGCGCCGTCGATCGCCGCGGCTTCCTGCAGTTCCGCCGGCACCTGGGTGAGGCCCGCATACACGGCGAAGGCCACGAACGGCACGCTCATCCAGACCACGACGATGCCCGCGACGACGAAGAACGAGAGCGGATCGATCAACCAGGAGTGGCCGGCGAACTGCTCGAAACCGATCCGCGTCAGCAACCAGTTGACGACGCCGTACTGAGCGTCGAACAGCCATTGCCAGACCGTCAGCGAGGCCAGATGCGGCATGGCCCAGGCCAGCAGAAGCGCGATCTGAAGGGTCAGCCGGGCACCCCGGCTGACCGCCGTCATCAGCACGGCAACGGCGACACCGACCACCATCGTGGTGGCGGCGACGATCAGACAGAACCCGATCGACCGGGCGATGACGGCCCAGAGGTAGGAGTCGGTCAGCAACCGGGTGTAGTTGTCGAAGCCCACCCATTCGGGTGGCTGCCCGAACTGCTGAGCCAGGCCGTACTCCTGGAAGGACATCACCGCCTGCCGGAACAGCGGGTAGCCGAGTGCGGCCAGGAGTACGGCCAGGGCCGGCGCCAGCAGCAGGTAGGGCATCGGCGTCCGGCGGCGGGTCAAGGGCTGTGCGCTCGTCACACGGCACTCCGGTCCGGGTCGTGAGCCGGCATCGGTGCTCAGCCGAGCTGGTCGGTGATCGCGGTGTCCGCGTCCTCGGCCAGCTGCTGGACGTCCCCTCCGTTGGCGATCGCCACGAAGAGGTCTTCCAGAACGCGTGACCCTTCGACGACGGCCCAGTTAGCCGCCGCGGGTGTGAGCTTGGCGTTGCTGACCGCCTCGATCGATGCGGTGGCGTACTCGTCGTCGCCGAGCCCGTCGGCGAGCGACGCCTTGGCCGGGGTGAGCCCGTTCTCGGCGTACTGCTGCTGGAAGTCGTCGCTCAGCATCAGCTCGACCAGTCCGGCGGCCAGTTCCTGGTTCTCGGAGCTGGCGGAGATCGCGATGTTCGAGCCGCCGAGCAGGACCGGCGCGGGCTCGCCGCCGGTTCCCGGCATCGCGAAGACGCCGACGTTCTCCATCATGTCCGGGCAGCCGACCTCCTCGTCGTCTATGCTCCAGCGGACCCATCCGGGCGCGGAGAGCATGCCGACCTCACCCGCGCAGAACGGAACCTGGGGGTCGGCCTCGTTGCCGTCCTTCGGTGCCGCCGAGGCCTCGGTGAACAGCTGCTGCACGAGCTCCAGCCCGTCGATCGACTCCGGTGTGGAGAGCGCACCCTCCCACGCGTCGCCGTTCTGCACCGCCAGCTCACCGCCGGCGTCCCAGAGGAAGGTGACGGCGTTGCGCCAGTCCTGGCCGGGAAGCCAGAAGCCGGAGAAGTTGTCGACGTCGGCGTTGTCGTCGCTCAAGATGATGGCGGCGTCGACGAAGTCGGCCATGGTGGCGGGGACGTCGAGGCCGGACTCTTCGAACAGATCCGTGCGGT
>NZ_ML142868.1:90725-94032 GCF_004138495.1 Phytoactinopolyspora endophytica | reverse complement strand
GTACTTCGAACCGGCGTACAGCGGCACCGCATAGGTGCGGTCGTCGACGCTGCCGGCCTCGACGAAGCCCGGCAGGAGATCGTCACCGCCGAGGTCAGGCAGCAGGTCGGTGAGGTCGGAGAATGCTCCGACGGTGGTGAACGTGGGCGCCTGCGTGTTGCCGATCTCGACGACGTCGGGCGTCTCGGATGCGCTGCCGAGGGACGTGGTGAGCCGGTCGACCAGGCCCTCCCATTGCTGCTCCTCGATGACCAGTGTCGACCCGGGGTTCTGCTGCTCGAACTCTTCGATCAGCCAGTCGCGCATCGAGTCGGGTGTGTCACCGCCGTTGAGCCAGAGCCGGATCTCGGCCGCCTCGGGTGCGGCTGCGTCGGCGCCGTCCCCACTGGTGTCGTCGTCGGCGGGTTCGGCGTTGTCCGCGGGCTCAGAATCTCCGTCGTCCCCGCCACAGGCGGCAAGGACGAGAACGGCGGCGGCGAGTCCCGTGCTGAGCAGTCGTGTGGTCTTCACTGGTAGTCCCTCCGGTGTGTGACGGGGCGAACCGGCACGTCAAACGCTACTGAAAAGAGTCTTATCAGTAATGGAGGTTCTAATGTAAGGTTTGTTTCCAGTTTTTCTCGTCACGGTTGAGTAACAGCTCAAGGTGTGCTCTCGTAGCGTCCTGCAGTTCGGCTAGCGGTTGCCGGTGAAGAGGGAGGAGCGCGCCTTCTCCACGGCCGTCAGGGTGGCGCCGCGGAGCACCGGTGCGTCGGTGATAACCGCCGGCACCACCCGCGGGTGAACGGGGGCGATGCGTCGCACGGCTGCGGCGACCATGTCGCACAGGCGCTCGCCGCCCGCCACGCCCACGTCCCCGGTCACGATGACCAGCGCGGGGTCGACGACGGCGCAGACCGACGCGACGCCCAGCGCCAGGCGGTCGGCGAACGTGTGCAGGAAGGCGTCGGCACCGGGCTCGCCGGCTCTGGCGAGCGCGCTTCGGACGGCGTCCGTCGCGCTGTCAGCGACCAGGCCGTGCTCTCGGGCGAGACCGGCGATGGCGGCCGCTCCGGCCAGCGCCTGGAAGCCGCCTCGTGCCGGTACCTCGACGCTGGCGGGTGACGGCACCCCGGCGACGGGGAGGTACCCGATCTCTCCGGCGGCGCCGGTGGCTCCATGGTGGATGTGACCGCTCAGAGCCACCGCCAGCCCGACGCCGCGCCCCACCCACAGCAGCACCATGTCGTCGACGTCATGGCCGGCTCCCTCGGCGCGCTCGGCGACCGCCGCGAGGTTCACGTCGTTCTCGAAGGTCAGGTCGCATCGCAGGTCGGCCGCGAGGGTGGCCCGCAGGCCATGGCGCCATCCGGGCAGGTCGAACGAGAGCTCCACCTCACCGCTAACCGGGTCGACCACCCCGGGTGTGCCGACGACGACATCGTGGACGCCGTCATCGTCGATGCCGGCCTCTGCCACGACCGCCGCCACGGTCTTCTGGATGAGTTGCCGGGGATCCTCCCCGCTGCTGATCTCCCAGTCGATCCGGCCGACGACGGTGCCGGTGACGTCGGCAGCGGTGGCCCGGAGATGATCGGGGTTGAGCTCGATGCCGATGCCATAGGCGCAGCCGGGGCGGACGCCGTAGAGCTCGGCGCTGGGGCCGCGCCCTCCGGACTGGCTGCCGACCACCTCGACCAGGCTGCGTTCCTGCAGGCGGGCCAGGAGCTGGGAGGCGGTCACCTTGGACAGTCCGGTCCGTCGGCCCAGATCCACGCGGGTGAGCGGCCCGTCCCGGAGCAGCAGCTCGAGGGCGCTGCGATCGTTCAATGAGCGCAGCAGGCTGGGTGTGGCAGGGCGTCGGGACATGGGGACTCCATATTGGAAACTGTATTTCCAGTAACTTCTGATGGACAGAGTACCGGTAGTGGCCCCTTACACGGCGGCATCCGGTGTCAGCCGAGTGCCGCGCTCGAACTCGACGGAGTACTCGGACTGTCCGAGAGCACTCTGGATCCTCGCCGTGACGCGGTCGACGTCGAGGCGCTCACCGGACGGAAGCGGCGCACCGACGGACTGGCGAGCGGCGGCCGCAGCACCGAGCAGCCGTGCCGCGAGGCGATGGTCGCCTGCGAGTGACTCCGCGCCGGCCAATCCCTCGAGGCTGAAAGCCTTGGCCCGGATGTCGTCGGTGGAACGCGCGGTGGCAAGCGCATCCAGGTGAAACCCTCGTGCACGATCGGCTTCCCCGCGGAGCTCGGCCACGTAACCGAGCTGTACGAGGATCAGCGTCATGCCGTACTCCGCCTCCAGCTTGCGGTTCCAATCGTGCCAGTGACGCAGCCGTACCTCGGCTTCGTCCAGCCGCCCTTGGTGCCGATAGCTGATCGACAGGCCGATGTCCGCGAACTCCTGCCCAGCCACGATGGAATGCTGGACAGCGATCTCACGGCCGCGCTGGTGGAGCCGGTCCGCCTCCGGGTAGTCGCCTTCGAGCAGCGCGATCCGGCCGAGCCGGGAGACCATCCAGGAGAGCTCGGACCACAGCTCGAGGTCTTCGGCCACCCGCACGGCTTCCCGCAGCAGCCCGGCCGCGGAGGCGTAGTCGCCGGTGATCTCGTGGTACGCCCCTAGCGCTTCGACCGCCTGTAGCCGCCCCCAGTCGTCCCCGATCGCGTCGAACAAGGCCATGCTCTCCTCGGCACGTTCCCGTACAGCGTGCAGGTCACTGCGGAAGATCGCCTGGCTGGCCCGCAGAGCGAGCGACGCCGCCGTTCCCCAGTTGTCATCGAGCGCACGGAACGCCGTCAGCGCGCCGACGGCGAGTTGCTCGCTCGCCGGGAGGTTGCCGTAGCTGAGCTCCGCCATGCCGAGCAGCAACTGGGCATGTGCCAGGCCCGCGGGGTCGTCCGCCTCGGCATGGAGCTTCAGCACCGTCTCGTTGGGCTCCACTCGCTGGATGTTCTCCAGCATGGTCATGCCGGCGTGCCAGCTCCGGGTACGGGCCGTCACCTGGGCGTGCGGCTGACCGGGAACAGCCAGCGCTCGTGCCAGCGACCGGGATGCCTCGCGCCGTCTGCCTCGCAGGAACCAAAACCATGTGAGGGCGTTGACCAGCCGCTGCGCCTGCTCGGCGTCGCCGTCGTGGACGGCGTTGTCGAGCGCGCGGCGCATGTTGGCGGACTCCGTGTCCAGCCGCTTGAGCCAGTCTCGCTGCTCCGGTCCACGCAACCGGGGCGCGACCCGTTCGGCGAGCTCGGTGTAGTACCGCCGGTGCCGCCGTCGTACACGGGTGGTCTCTCCGGCGTCGTCGAGCTTGCCGAGACAGTAC
>NZ_ML142868.1:86565-90663 GCF_004138495.1 Phytoactinopolyspora endophytica | reverse complement strand
CGCGACGGACTCGAGCAGGCCGTATCGCATCTCCTCGCACCGGCCGGTTACCACAAGGGAGCGGTCGACCAGACGTGCCAGAAGCTCGCCGACGTCCTCAAGGGCGACGCCGTCGCCGGCACAGACGACCTCCGCGGCACTGAGCGTGCACCAGTCGGCTTGCACGGCGAGCCGGCGGAGCACGGCGCGTTCCGGCTCGGTCAGCAACTCCCAGCTCCAGTCGATCACCGCGCGCAGCGTCCTCTGACGAGCCGGCACGCCGCGCTTGCCCGCGGAGAGCAGCCGGAACCGGTCGTCCAACCGCTCGGCGAGCTTGTGGACACCGAGACCGCGCACCCTGCTCGCCGCCAGTTCCAGAGCCAGCGGAATCCCGTCCAGCCTGCGACAGATCGCCGCGACCGACGCCGTGTTCTCCGCCGTGAGCGCGAAGTCCGGTGCCGCGGACGAAGCGCGGACGGCGAAGAGCTGCGCGGCGCTGAACCCGCGCAAGGTCTCAGGGTCATTGACCACGGGGGACGGGAGGTCGAGAGGTGGGACCGCCCATACCCGCTCGCCGGATGCGCCGACCGTCTCCCGGCTCGTGGCCAGGATGCGCAGGTGCGGTGCGCCGGCCAGCAACCGCTCGATCGTCTCCGCCACGGGTTCGACGATGTGTTCGCAGTTGTCGAACACCAGCAGCATGCGGCTGTCGCGGAGAGCCGTCACGACCTGCTCGAGCGTGCCGTCGGACTCGACGCCCGTGGCGTCGCCTGGAGTGCCGGCCACGGAGTCCGCGGCGCCGGTGCCGGCAGACGCGCTGGGCCGGACGCGCCTTCTCGCTGCGCGCGTCGGGGTGTCACGTAGCCCGAGCGCGGCGGCGACGGTGTGGGCGACGTCGTCGGCGTCCAACGCCGCGGCATCGCCTGCGCCGGGGGACAGGCTTGCGAGCTCGACGAGCCAGGTACCGTCCGGGAGCTGTGATCCGTCCATTCCGGAGGCGGCCGCGATCGCCAGCCTGGTCTTGCCGACACCGCCGGGTCCGGTGAGGGTGACGAGCCGGTTGCCGCGCAGCAGACTCTGAACGTCGGCGAGGGCGCTGTCCCGCCCGATGAGATCCGTCGGAGGTGACGGCAGGTTGGACCGAACCGCAGGCGGGCCGGTGCCCGGCGACGTACTCGGTATGACCGATTCGGTCGCACCTTCTCCGGCCAGTCTGGGCGGCTGAAGGTCCGCGGACTGTCGCAAGATGTCCTGGTGCAGGGCTGCGAGCTCCGGGCTGGGGTCGACGCCGAGCTCGTCGGCGAGATGTTTCCGGAGCTTGTTGTAGCTGTCCAGCGCTTCGTTCTGCCGACCCGCTTGGTAGAGCGCCCGCATGTGTACGGCGCGGAGCCGCTCTCGGAGGGGATGCACAGCGACGAGGTCGCTCAGCTCGGCTGTGACGAGCGCATGCTCGCCCACTTCCAGCCTGGCCTTGGCCAGCTCCTCGAGGACCGTCAGCCGTTCCTCCTCCAGCCGGTTGAGGGTGGCCTGGGCGAACGGCTCGTTCTGGAAGTCGGCGAGCGCGGCACCGCGCCACAGGTCCAGTGCCCGGGTGAGCAGAGCGACCCGATCGTGAGGACCAGCGGCGGATCGAGCGTCGGCCACAAGCGCGGAGAACCGGTGCGTGTCGAGAGTGTCTGGTGCGACCCGCAGCTGGTATCCGGCCGGTCCGTAGACGACGGCCGGGTGTGTGTCCGGCTCGGCCGACCTCAGCGCGCGGCGCAGCTGCGAGACCTTCGTCTGCAGCGCGTTGGCCGCCTTGGGCGGGGGGCCGGATCCCCACAGGTCGTCGATCAGCCGATCCGGCGACACCGGGCGCCCGACGTGCACCAGCAGGTCGGCCAAGAGCGCCCGAACCTTGAGCTCGGGCACGCTGACGGGGTCGCCGTCGTCGGTGTGCACGGCCAATGGCCCGAGAATGCCGAATCGCATATGTGCACGCTAGTCCAGGAGACTGACAAGGATGGTGGTCGTTCGCTGTTGCCGCGTCCAGCGGGCGTCGTATCTCCTGCCGGGTGTCGGTATCGACCCGGTGGCCCTTAAGTGCAAGTTTCTTCACGATCAGGTGCGCTAACTACGGTTTCCTTCACGCGTGGGGAAGGTTTTCGTGGATAGCGCCGACATCATCGTCTTCAGTGCGCGGTCGTGAAACCGTGCCATCGTCTGGTACCCGACGACATTTCATACGCCGATCATGGCGAATACCGCCACCAGGATGCGTGGCAACACGAGGATTGACAGCCCGTAGATCATCAACAGGAGGACGGGGATGGCCGAGCCGCTGTCCCGGCCGGCCCGCCGTGCGGCGCGCGGCACCGTGGGTGAGGCATTGGGCGAGGCCGCAGGCGACGTGGCGCGCGGCGTTGGGGACAGCGTCGAGTGCCCGTCGCCTGGAGGACCGGCGGAACTCTCCGCTGCTGGGACGCGCGTGCCACTGGATCGACCTGCGCCGACGGCGGCGTCGTACTCGCTGAATCGACGAGGGTCGAGCATAATGTCCCGTGCGCGCCTGAGGGCACGGAACGTCGCGTCGTCGCCGCCGTTGTCCGGGTGGCCGCCGCTCAGAGCTTGCCGGCGGAACGCCTGCCGCACCTGGGCCGAGGTCGCTCCCCGCGGTATCCCGAGCACGACATGCGGATAGCGCCCGCCCAACTCGTCGACGTCGCGGGCGGCGGTGAACATGAGTGCCTCCTCTATCCCGGTCCGTGGTGATACGCGATCCATACGCCCCTATCATCAAGACGCCTCGGCAACGCCAAACGTGACAACGCGCCGTCCCGCGAAGGTCGTGCACTCATAGCTCGTCCGTGATCTGGGAGTTTGTCCGGCATTCACATCGCGTATCTCATGTGGTCGATCAGCTCAGCTAGAAAGCTCTGAGCTGATCGCGTCCATGGGAGGTCAAGGTGCCGGTCTTGGTTCGGGGCACGGAACAGGGCAAATTGCGGGGTGTGGCCGCTGGGGCGGCCGTCGTGCTGCTCGCCACGTCGTCATTGGCCGCGAGCGCGAGCAGATCAGATGCGGAGGCGGGCATACCCCGTGGCGACGGTTGGTTCCAGCGGGTCGCCACCATGCCGGTGTACGAGAACTCCTCTGTCGAGGAGGAGACAGCTGCGGAGATCGCCGCGGTCACTCCCGATGGGCGGACGGCGGTATACACCGACTCCCCGGGTGAGCGGATCGGGCTGGCCGGTATCGGCGCGCGCGGAGCGCTGACCCCACAGGGAACGGTGCCGCTGGACGGGGAGCCGACCTCGGTTGACGTGCTTTCCGGGTATGCGTTGGTCGCCGTCAACTCCTCGGAGTCGTTCACCGAACCGTCCGGCGCGCTCATCGTGATCGATCTCGCGACGCGTGAGGTGGTCGCCGAGCACGACCTGGGCGGCCAGCCGGACGCCATCGACATCTCCGCTGACGGCCGTTACGCCGCGGTCGCGATCGAGAACGAGCGGGATGAGGACCTCGGCGACGGCGGACTCCCGCAGCTGCCGGCCGGCCACCTGTCCATCGTGGATCTGGAGGGGAATCCGAGCGAGTGGACGGTGCGCGGCGTCGACCTGACCGGGCTGGCCGAGGTGGCACCCGAGGACCCGGAGCCGGAGTTCGTCGCCATCAACGGCCGCAACGAAGCCGTGGTGACGTTGCAGGAGAACAACCACATCGTCATCGCCGACCTTGAGGACGGCGCGGTGCGCAGTCACTTCTCCGCGGGCACGGCGACCGTCGAGGGTGTCGACACCGACGACGACGGCCGCATCGCGCCGGAGGGCACCATCAGCGGGCCGCGCGAGCCGGATGCCATCGCGTGGCTCGACGACGACACGATCGCCACCGCGGACGAGGGCGACTGGCTCGGCGGCACCCGCACCTGGACGGCGTTCGACGCCCGTACCGGCGAGGTCGTGTTCTCGTCCGGCAACGAGCTGGAGAACCTCGCGATCCGCAACGGCCAGTATCCCGACCACCGCGCCGACAACAAGGGCGTCGAGCCCGAGGGCATCGCCGTGGCCACGTACGGCCGGCACCGCTACGCGTTCGTCGGCCTGGAGCGCGCCAACCTGGTCGCGGTCTACAACGTGG
>NZ_ML142868.1:85138-86549 GCF_004138495.1 Phytoactinopolyspora endophytica | reverse complement strand
CCGAGTGCGCCCGAGCTGGTCCAAGGCTTGCCGACCGGCGTCGCTCCGGAGGGCCTGCTCCCGATCCCTCAGCGAAACCTGCTGCTCGTCTCCTCAGAGGAGGACTCCGCGGACGACGGCGTCCGCTCGTCGCTGGCAAGCTACTGGTTCACGCATGCGTCGCACACGGCGCGATTGGAGCGCAACGCCGCGGCACCGACGATCGTCTCGGCCGACGACGAGAACGGCGCCCCGATCGGCTTCGGGGCGCTGTCCGGCCTCTCTGCCGTGCCCGGCGACGCCGGCCGGGTGGTCGCCGTGACCGACAACGCGTACCAGCCCAGCCGGATCCTGACGGTCAACGCCGACGCGGTGCCCGCCGTCGTCGAGTCGGAGCTGATGATCACCCGTGACGGCGAGCCGGCCGCGTATGACCCGGAGGGGATCGCTGCCAGTGAAGACGGGTACTGGCTCGTCTCCGAAGGCAACCCGGACAACGGGGCCGAGCACATGCTGGTGCGCGTCGACGCCGACGGCGCCGTCATGGAGGAGATCCGGCTGCCCGAGGAGGTGACGGCCGGCGCGTCGCGGTTCGGTTTCGAGGGCGTCGCCGTGCTGGGTGACGACGTGTGGGTCGCGGTGCAGCGCGAGTGGGCGGACAACGAGCCCGGCCAGGCGACGCTGGCCAGATACACGCCGAGCACCGGCACATGGGCCTTCGCCGCATACCCGCTTGACGACGCCCCCGACGGTGCGTGGGTGGGCCTGTCCGAGCTGACCGCGGCGGGCGACGCCGAGTTGCTCGTCGTCGAGCGGGACAACCAGCGCGGCGCGACCGCCGAGGTGAAGATGGTCTACCGGGTGGACGTGTCGGCGGTGTCGCCGGTGCCCGCGGGCGAGCCGAAGCCGGTGCTGGACAAGGCCCCGGTGGTCGACCTGCTGCCCGCGCTGCGTGCCGGCGGGGGAGAAGTGGCGGACAAGGTCGAGGGGCTCGCAGTGATCGGCGGCGAGCGTGGGCGGCGTGAGTTGATCGCGGCCGTCGACAACGACGGCCTCGACGACGCTCCTGGCGAGTCGATCCTGCTCCGCCTGGGGCGGCCGTAACCGAACGGAAGCCGGTCGGCGCCGGCCTCGCCGGCCGCATCGCGGCCGCCGCGGCGGCATCGCGTGCCTGAAATGACGAAGCCAGCGCCCTACAGCACGTGATCGACGAAGTTCTCATGGACTTGCGCCAGATCCTTCCCGCCTGAGCCGCGCTGTCAGAAGATGGACCGGAGCCCCCACACGCGGACATCAGCGGCCACTGGACCACCTGTTGCCTTTATGGCCATGCCGGTGCTGTGCTCGAGCGTGGGATAGCACCGGCTGGTCAAGGCGACTCGATCCTGGGCGAAGATCTCGAGTGTCGAGCCGTCGACGATGACCTGGAGCC
>NZ_ML142868.1:82566-85123 GCF_004138495.1 Phytoactinopolyspora endophytica | reverse complement strand
GCCGTCGGTGACGGTCAGCGGCCCTCGTTCGCGAGTTGTGATGGCTTCGGACGATAGTGTCGACCTGCTTCGGTCGAGAACGAGCTCTTCCGCGGCATGATCATAGCGCACGATCGTCGACTCGCGACCAGCAGGATCGCTGAGCACATGCAGCTCGACGCCATGGCCACGCGACACGTCTACGGTCAGCTCGACCCATGCGTGCGCACCGTCGGAGAGGAGGCTGTCGTGTTCACCGGCCGCCAGCTCCACCCGCTTGTCGAGAAGTAAAGTGGTCCGCAGGCCAGAGGTCTCTGCCACGGGCCCGCTGCACAGGGCGCCCGACTCGTCGATCCATACCTCCCGTGGCAACGTGAGCGCTCCGGACCAGCCTTGATGCATCTGTCCTGCCGACGTCTGGGTCTCCTGTATCCAGCCCCACATCAGCGTGCGGCCAGCGGCGTCGACGGTCACGGCGGGCGCATAGAAGGCGGAACCATGGTCGACGATGTCGACACCGGACTCCTTGAATGCGTCGCCTTCGCGCCGGCCGGAGAGTGCCACGACTTTCCGGCGGCCCACATCGGAGTCATCGTGGACGGAGACGATCAGGACATCGGCGTCGAGACCGCGAACCAGCTGTGGGCACTCCCACATGATCCCGGTGTCCATCGGGTCACCAGGGTTGGCGAGCCCGCGATGGAACACCCCTGTGCATTCCCAGTCGACGAGGTTCGCAGACCGATAGTGGTAGACGATGCCGCCAGAACGATGGCTGCCCGAGCCCACAAGTTGGTGCCAGCCGTCATCCTCGCGCCAGACGAACGGGTCCCTGAACCCTTCGGTGGCCTCGGAATCGGGCGGGCCTGGGACGACGGGGTTGGCATGGTGGGCGACGAGCTGCCGGAGGCCGGCCGTGGCTCGGGCCAGGCATGTGGACTGAACCAGCTCATCGCCGACGTTCCGGACTCCGGTGTAGATGGCCAGAGGAGCGTCCCCGCCGTCGTCGACCATGCAGCCCGAGAAGCAGCCGTCGGTGTCCGGCCCGCCCGTCGTCGGCCGAAGGGCGATGGGCAGGTGCCGCCAGGTCACCAGGTCGGTGCTGACCACGTGCCCCCAGTGCGGAGCGTCCCAAGACGTCGAGAACGGGTTGTGCTGATAGAAGACGTGGTACTCGCCGCGCCAGTGAATCAACCCGTTGGGGTCGTTCAGCCAGCCGGAAGGCGCGGTGATGTGGGCACGCGGCCGAGGGTCTAGCATGAAGTGGTTCTCCTTGTTCGGTTGGGTGTGACCCGATAGTCGAGCGTGTGGCTAGGCGCGTTGACGTCAGCCCTTGAGGCCGCCTCGCATGAGACCTTCGACGACGAATCGCTGGGCGATGATGAAGAGAGCCAGCACGGGCAGGAACGAGATGACGATGCCCGCAAGGACCACCGAGATCGAGCCGGTTCCCATATAGCCCTGGAGATTCACCAGCCCGAGCGGGAGCGTGAAATTCTCCGGCGAGGACAGGAAGATGAGCGGACGGAAGAACTCGTTCCAGTGGAAGTTGAACGCGAGGATGGCGACGACGGCCAATCCAGGCTTCGCCAGTGGCAGGTAGACGCGGAAGAAGATCTGCCATTCACCCGCGCCGTCGATCGCGGCGGCCTCGGCCAGCTCGATGGGGATCGTCTTGAAGTACTGGCGGAGCAGGAACGTCCCGAAGGCGGTGGGCCACGCCGGGACGATGAGCGCTGCCAAGCTGTCCGCCCATCCGATCTCGGTGATGAGGATGAAGATCGGGACGATGGTCACCTGGATCGGCACCATGATGGTGGCAAGCACGAGACCAAAGAGGAGGCCGCGCCCGGGGAACTTCAGCCGCGCGAACGCATAGCCGGCCAGGCTGGCGGTGGCCAGCTGACCGAGGACGATCGCGACCGAGACGATGACGTTGTTCGTCAGGTAGTTCGTGAACCGCGATACCTCGAAGACCTCGCGGTAGTTCTCCCACGCGAAGTCGGTCGGCAGCCATTTCGGGGGCAGCGTGAACGACTCTGCCGGTGTGCGCAGTGATGTGCTGAATGCCCACACCAACGGCGCGAGCATGAGAACGGCAGCGCCGATGAGCAGCGCTAGGGTCAGGTAACGCGTGACGCGGTTGTCGGGTTTGCCCGGACGGCCGTCCCGGCGCCGGCGCGGCCGTCTGTCCGATGCGGTCGGCGGCTCCGCCCATGGGTCGGCGGTCTGAGGTGGGGAGGTGTTGAGAGCCATTGTCGCCTCCTACTGGTAGTGGACCCAGCGGTTGCTGAGGCGGAACTGGACCGCGGTCAGCAGCATGATCACCGCGAACAGGACGACCGAGATGGCCGCGGCATATCCCATGTCCAGGTTGCGGAAAGCCGCGTCGTAGATCGCCATCACGACGGTGCGGCTGGAGTCCCCCGGGCCGCCGTTCGTCATGACGAACGCCTGGTCGAAGACCTGCATCGCGCTGATGAACCCCATCACGCTGGCCACCAGCAGGGACGGGCTCATCAGCGGGATGATGACGCGTCGTACCCGGGTCCATCCGTGGGCGCCGTCGATGTCGGCG
>NZ_ML142868.1:77442-82556 GCF_004138495.1 Phytoactinopolyspora endophytica | reverse complement strand
CGAGCAGTATGAGGAAGGTGAAGCCGAGCTGGTGCCATACGAATGCGAGCACGACGGCGATGAGCGCCCACCGCGACGAGTTCAACCAGGCGATAGGCTCGATGCCGATCAGGCCCAGGTAGTAGTTCACGATGCCGAAGCTCTCGCTGAACATGTAACTGAGCACGATCGATATCGACGCCGCCGATGTGAGCAGCGGAAAGACATAGGACGCCCGTAGGAGCGTCCGCAGCCAGTTCGGCATCCGGCGCTGCAGTCCCAGGGCCAGGAACAGGGCGAGGGACAGCTGGAGGCCCACGGCGAGGACCACGAACAGTGCGGTGTTGACGAACGTCGTCAGCAGTCGCGCGTCGCCGATGAGCCGCTCGTAGTTCTCCAGGCCGACGAACTGAGGCGGCCTGATCATGTTCCATCGGAACAGGCTCAGCACGAAGGCCGCGACCATCGGGATCACGACGAACACGGCAATACCGCCGAGGCTGGGCAGCAGGAACAGATAGCCCAGGACGGCCCGGCGACGCCGGACCCCGTCGAGATCGTTTGCAGCGAACGCCCGCGTGAGCCGGCGCCGCGGCGCGTGTGCAAGGTCGTATGTCATTGTCTCCGGCCCCTGCCCTGCGTCAGTACTGGGAGCCGTAGTCGGCGACGATCCGCTCGAGATCGGCCTGCAACCCATCCATGGCCTCTTGCGGGGTCATGTCGCCGTTCATGGCCTGTTGCGTCCAGCGCACGAACGCTTCGGTCGTCGCGTTCGCGACCGGAGGCGCGGGGATGGGCGCGGAGTCCGGGTGATCATCGAGTGTGGAGTAGAAGATCTGCCAGTTCGACGGGCCGGTCTCCGCGTATCGTTCCTCCGTCACCATGGACCGGCGCACCGGTGTGGTGACGTTGTTCCGGTGCTCCGGTCGAAGTTCCATGACGTCGCGCTTGATCGTGTGCTTGATCCAAGCCCACGCGGCCTCGGGATTGTCGGTGTCGGCCGCTATGGCGAAGCCGCCGGTGCCGAACTGATGCCGCTGGCTTTCCCAGCCGGGAAAGAGCTGGACGTCGAAATCGTCGGGTTCCAGACCCGCTTCGGCCAGACCGCCGGTCCAGAACCCACCGGCGGGTGTCATCCCGAGCTCGTTGGATGCGAACAGGCCCTCGAGCAGCCCACCGCCGCCGACCTCCACTGCCGGAGTCAGGTCGTCCTCACGTAACCGGACCACGAACTCGAGCGCTTCCACGACCTCCGGCGAGTTCGCTGTGGGCTGTTCCCAGCGCCAGCCACCACCGCGGCCCTCCCCGGCCGGGTCGTCGGTATAGAACCGGTCCCAGAGCCACTCACCACCGGGAGCGCGCTCTTCTGTGAACAGGTTGCCGCCGTTGACGAAGATCCAGGGCATCCACGAGCCCCACAGCCGGTTGGTCCAGCCATAGCCGAACTTCCCCGTCGCGTCCTTGATCTCCCGGATATACCGCTCGAACTCCTGGACATCCCAGTCCGGCGCGGGCATCTCGAGTCCGGCCTCTTTCATGAGACTCGTGTTCAGGTACATGTTCGCCGCGTTGAAATCGTCCGGAAACTGGTACAGGGAGCCTTCGTACATCATCGCCTCGACCAGCGCCGGATGAACATCCTCGAAGTACTCTTCGAGCTCATCGGCGTCACGTTGGACGAACTCGTCGAGCGGCTGTACCAGGCCTTGACCGGCGAACAGCTGTGTGCCCTCGGTCGCGACGACGATCAGGTCGGGGGCCTTGCCGGCCGCCACCTCGGTGAGCAGCTTGCTGAAGTACTCCTCCCAGTCTGTGCCGCTGATGGGCACGAACTCCACGTTGATGTCTGGGTACTCCTCGTTGAAGCTTTGAACCCGCGGGTCCTCGATCGCGTCGTTGTCGGTGAACATCGCGATGCGGAGAGTGCCGCCGAGCTCATCGCCGGCTGTGGATCTGTCGCTGTCCTCGCCGCCGCACGCCGTCGCGAGCGGGCCAATGGCGGCAAGGCCGGCTGTGAGCCTGAGGGCATGGCGACGAGTGAGCATGCCTCTCGGCGGCTGTGGCGTGCGGGTGGCTGGATGAGTCATGGCGTTGTCTCCCTGTCTTGTCGGTGTCGACCGACAACGGTCTCCGTCTAGGCCATGCGCAAAATCGATTCGTTCGTGTGCAGAATCGATTCTGCAATGGAGTGGACGTTAATCCGCCGTTGCGTGCGCGTCAAGGCTTCGTTAGCCGTCCGTTACGTGACCATGACGGGAGGGAGGCACATGAGTCTGTTCCAGGGCAGGTTCGTGGAGGGGCGAGTCAGGACAATGCGGCTTCCGCGCGACCCGCGGGTGCCCGCGGCCGGAACGTCAGGCTTAAGAGCGCCCGGACGGCGGGACGACAGAACGCCGGACGACGAGCGGGCACGGCATGAGATGTTGCACCGGTTCCAGGCTTGGATCCTCGATGTGACGGAGCAGCTGTTCAACGGACCAGCGGCCCATGGCTTCGTGTGGAAGCTGCATCGTGGTGAGGCCGGGGTTGACCCAAACCGTCAGCAGTTCCAGGTTGTCGAAGCCGACGATCGACACGTCCTCGGGGACGCGGAGCCCGAGCGATTCGGCCGCGTCGTACGAAGCGGAGGCGGGCCGGTCGCTGAAGCAGAACAGCCCGGTGGGCCGGTCGGGCCGCGCGAGCATGTGCCGCGCGCTCTCGGTTGCCCTGATCCGATCTTCGGCAAGCGTGACCTCCACCAGGCCGGGGTCGAACGGGATGCCGGCGTCGGCCAGGGCCCTCCGGTAGCCCTCGAGCCGCAGCCGCGTGGCCGGGATGTCCGTGATGTTCTGCAGATAGCCGATCCGGCGGTGGCCGGCTTCGATAAGTTGCGAGACGGCTTCGTACGCCCCGCCGATCTCGTCGGGCACCACGCCGCTAAGCTCGCCGCGCGGATCCCGGACGTCGAGCATGACGGTGGGGGAGTCGGCGAGCGCCGCGGGGGGCTCCTTGATCTGGTGGTAGGTGGTGGCGTAGAGAAAGCCGTCGACCTGACGCTGGCGCAGGTCTTCGATCGAGCGGCGTTCCCGCTCATCATCCGCCATCGTCTCGAGGACTACCAGCATGAAGCCGGCCTTCCACGCCGCCTCATGTGCACCGCGGATCATGGCACCCGCGAAGGGCTCCGACGCAATGTCATCAGAGATCAAGCCGATCGTCAGCGACCTCCGCAGCCGGAGCCCTCGGGCCATGCTGTTCGCCCGGTACTCCAGTTCGGCAGCAGCTCGCTCGACCTTACGCTGGGTCTCCACCGGGATGCGGTCGGGTTTGCCGTTGAGCACGACCGAAGCGGTGGTGCGTGAGACGCCCGCTCGACGTGCCACATCAGCGAGCCGGACCCGCGTCGCCTTGGGCATGTGGGAGACCCCCTTCCTGCCCTCAGCCTACGTGGCGTCCCCTGGTGGCGTGAGTGGATCTCGGGACGCCGGGCGACCAAGAGTGTCGGCCGGGGCGATTAATGTCTCCCCATGGACGAGGATCTTGCCCCGTGGCGGATGCATGCCGTTGGTCTGTGTGCCAGCCGCTGGTCGGCGCCCGACGATGTCCTTCGAGGGTTCGTCGCCATGCAGTCGCAGGAGTTCGGGCCGGCGTTGTGGTCGGTGCGGCAGAGGCTCACCTCCGGCTCGGAGCAGGATCTGCTTGCAGCGTTCGACGCGGGCACCCTGCTGCGGACCCATGTCCTCCGGCCCACCTGGCACTTTGTGTTACCGGAGGACATCCAGTGGCTGCTTGAGCTGACCGCGCCGCGCGTCCACGCGTTCAACGCCTACTACTACCGCCAGCACCAGCTGGACGAGCATGTGCTGGGCACATGCCTGGACGCCATCGGCGCCACGCTCGCCGACGGCAACGCACTGACCCGGAAGGAAGTCGCCGCGACGCTGGCGGACGCCGGTGTCGTGGCCGAGGGTCTGCGGCTCGGCCTCATCCTGATGTACGCCGAGCTGGAGCGTGTCATCTGCAGCGGTCCGCGGCGAGGAAAGCAGCACACGTACGCTCTGCTGGAGGAACGCGCACGCCAGGCAAGGCGGCTCTCCCGGGACGTCGCTCTCGCCGAGCTGACTCTGCGGTACTTCATCAGCCGGGGTCCCGCGACGGTGAAGGACTTCGCGTGGTGGTCGGGGCTTACCGTGGCGGACATCCAGGCCGGCCTTGGAACGGTGTCGGGATCGCTGGAGAGTTTCGTCGTCGATGACGTCACCTACTGGCACGGCGAGCCGGAGGCCGCGCTCGGACCGGAGAAGCACGAGCTCTCCGGTCCGGCCTGGCCTCGGGTGCTGCTTCTTCAGCCGTACGACGAGTACGCCATCTCGTACTCCGAGAGCCGGTCGATCATCGACCGGTCCGGGTTCGGGGCTTTGCGGCCGGAAGGCCGTGGCGCGTACGTCGGACTGGTCATCCTCGACACGCAACTCGTCGGCTTCTGGAGACGCACAGTCCAGCGGCGCCAGGTCATCATCGACACCCAGCTCTACCGGTCATTCGGCGTCGCCGAGATGGACGCATTGCGTTCGTCTGCCGACGCGCACGCGGCGTTTCTCGGCAAGGAGGCCGTCGTGAACCCACCCGAGCCGGTTCCCGGCGTAACACTGGAGTGATCAGCCGAGGATGGCCAGGTGGGGATGCTCACCCGACACCGACGGTTTGTTGCTCGGGCTCGATGACGGCCACGACGCGCTCCTGCCCTCGGGGGTACGGCGCACCGATGTACTTCATGGCCAGCCGGTCGATGATCTCCCACGCTCCATCGCCGTCGAGCCATTCGACGACCCGGCCACGGACGACAACGGGCTCGAACGGGTTGTCGACGGGTGCGATGGACAGCGCCACCCGAGGGTCGCGGCGCAGATTGCGTGCCTTGCGCATAGTGGGTCCGGTGAAGAAGGCGATCCGGTCGCCGAGGGTGCCGACAAAGACGGGACTGGCATGGGGCGAGCCGTCCGGGAGGATGGTGGCGAGGTGAGCGATCGAGGCGCCGTCGAGTACGCGGCGCACGTCGGGATCCAGCATGTGGGTGCTCCTTCAGCGGTGGTTGTCGGCGCGCCACGCGACGTAATCGGCAACCGCCGTGGCGACGTCGAATGCCGGTGCGAAGC
>NZ_ML142868.1:76259-77412 GCF_004138495.1 Phytoactinopolyspora endophytica | reverse complement strand
CGTGGGTGAGTCGGGTGGTGTCGAGGTAGGGATCGTCGCCGGGGCCGTCCTGCCGTCCGGGCAGGAGGTCGAGTTGCAGGCCGGGGGTGATCGCCTGCAGCGCGTCCGCGAACTCGCGGTTGGTGGCCGGCCGTCCGCTGGAGACGTTGTAGGTGTCGTGCCGGAGGGTCTCCGTGGTCATCAGCAGGGCGATCGCGCGGCCGGCGTCGGGTGCGTAGCAGCGGTCGCCGCCGTCGTCGGCGTGCAGCGGCCGCGGCTTCTCACCGCGGAGCACGGCGTTGATGTAGGAGGGGATGGGGAAGAACGGTGATTCCGGGTCGCCGAGCGGGCCCCAGATGGTCCCGATCCTCAAGCACACCGCCTGGACGCCGCTGCCCTGGAGGCTGTGCGTGGTGAGCGGCTCGACCGCCTTCTTGAAGGCGACGATCAGGTGCGGCAGCTCCGCGGTGGGCAGCGCGAGCTCCTCGTGCCAGGGTATCTCGGACCGACCGATGTACACGCCGAGGCTGCTGGCGACGGCGAACCTGCGGACGCCCCAGGCGCGCGCTGCATCCAGCGCGTTGAGCAGGCCGGTCGTGTCCGTACGGAGGAAGTGGACCGGGTCCTCGACGGGGATGCTGCCCGCGAGGTGGACGATGTCGCTGATGTCGTGCCGCTCGGCGAGTGCGAGGAAGGCGTCCCGGTCGGTGACGTCGAGGGATTCCACGGTGACCTTGCCGGCGAGGAACGACGGGACCTCGGTCCGGCGGTGCGCGGTGACGACGACCTCCTGTCCGAGGTCCACGAGTGCGCGAGCGGTGTGGGCGCCGATCATCCCCAGCCCGCCGGTGACGAGGATCATCGGAGGACCTCGTAGTGCAGGTGCGTCACGCCGGGTGCCGGGGTTGCCTGCAGCAGACGGAGATGCACGTGCTCCGGGAGCTCGTTGAAGAACCTGCGACCGCCACCCAGCAGGATGGGTACCTGGTGGAGGATGAGCTCGTCGACGAGCCCGGCTTTGAGGGCCTCGGTGGCCACACCGCCACCCATCAGGCCGACGTCCTTGTCGCCGGCGATCTTGCGGGCCGCGGCGATGGCGTCCGCGATACCGGTGGTGACGAGGGTCTGCGCGTCGCTGATCTCAGGCACGGGCCCGTGGCTGAGGACGACGAGC
>NZ_ML142868.1:68275-76218 GCF_004138495.1 Phytoactinopolyspora endophytica | reverse complement strand
GTCGGGTGTGGGCTGCCGCCGCCGAAGTGGCTGGAGTGCTCGTAGGTGGTGCGCCCCGCGACCGCCGCTCCGTCGCGTTCGGCGAGGGCGTCGAAGAACCGGGCGCTGGGCTCGCTGAGCTTGAACCCGTCGAACACCTGGCTCGGCGTGTCCCCGTTGAAGTACCAGTCGAAAAGCATGGGCGCGTCACCGAGACCGCGTCCGAACTCCTCCTCGCCGTCAGGGGTGCGACCGCTGATGTAGCCATCGACCGAGACTGCGTGGGCGCTGAGAACCTTGCTCATGTCTCTCTCCTTCACTGCTGAGTTCGGTGTTGCTTAGATGGCTTGGGGGAAGTCGAACAATCGGTGCGGGTCGTAGGCGTTCTTGACCGCGGCCAGCCGGGGATAGTTACCCGCGTGGTACGCCACGGCCCAGTCGTCGAGCTCGGGGTCGGGGAAGTTGGGGTAGACACGCCCCGACCCGTCGGCGTGGGCGGTCGCCCATGAACCGTCGACCCACGGGTCGGCCGCGTCGGCGAGGTGCTCGAGCAGAAAGCGCTCGCTGCGATGTGCGAACGCGGTGGCGTCCTCGGCGACCCTGTTGTAGGCCCCGCCCATCGCGGCGAACGTGAGCTGCCGTCGGCCCCTGGTCCTTGGGTCGCTGAGCTGGGTCAGGAGCGACGCGAGCGTGCGGTCAGATATCGCGTGGGAGAAGAACTCCGACCGGATCCGCAGGGCTCGTTCGGGCAGATCTCGCGGGTCCAGCTCGGCGAAGGTGTCCTTCAGGTGGTGGTAGGGCATGTCGGCGCACAATTCGATCTCCGGGGCCATGCCCGCCTGATCGATGAGTTCCTGCAGCAGCTCCCGGGTCGATCCTTTCTCGAGGGTGGAGGCACCGAAGAGGGTGGCTTGGACAGGTGCGCCGGGCTCAGACACAAGGGTGAGGTTGACGGTGAGATCGTCCGGAGCGTCCGGGGACCAGGCTTGCCAGGCGACGACCAGGTCCTCCAGAGCGATGTCCGACCAGTGCGCCTCGATGCGGGTTGTCATCGGATCGTCGACGGTGTCGAACCGCAGTGACGTGACCACTCCGAACTGGCCGCCGCCCGCGCCGCGCAGACCCCAGAACAAGTCCGGCTCATGGTCGTGGTCGCAATCCACGACGCTTCCGTTGGGGAGCACGACCTGTGCACCGACGAGGCGATCGCAGGTCAGGCCGTGTTTGCGCCCAAGCAGGCCGATCCCGCCGCCCAGGGTGAGGCCTGCGATGCCGACGGTGGGACCGCACCCGGCCGGCAATGTCCGTCCGTAGGCGTGTAGCGCCGTGTATACCTGTCCTAAGCGGGCGCCGGCTCCGATCGTGGCCACCCGGTCATCTGCCACGGAGATGCCATCGAGGCCAGACATGTCGAGCACGATCCCGTCCGTCGACGATCGGCCCGCGAAACAGTGCCCCCCGCCACGAGGGGCGATGCGGTCCCCAGTAGCCGTCGCGTACGTCATAGTGGCGACGACGTCCGAGACCGAGCGGCACAGAACCACGAGCCGGGGACGCACCGTCCGGTAGGCGACGTTGACTGGGCGGCAGATCGCGTCGTAGCCCGACGAATCAGGGCTGAACGACTCGCCGTCGAGTGAGCTGCCGAGCTCGGCCAGGTCGGTCACGAGATCGAAACTATGAGACGCGCGACGACGTGTCTTGAACGAATCGCGCAGGGTCAGACTTGTAGTCGCGGCCTGCTGCGGGTAGCGAGGAAGGGCTTGTAGGAGGCGGAGTGCTCATGTCCACAGGCGCACCGGTCGATGTCGCCGCCGAGGAGCTGGTGTGGGGTCAGGCCAGTCAGGCGGAGGCATTCTCGGCTGAGGTGTGCTTGGTCGGCGTACCCCACGTCAACCGCCAGCCCTGCCATGCCGTCCGCACCACGCCGGCCGGTGGACACAACACCTGCCTGAGCCAGCGCGAGGAAGCCCTGAAAACGCAACGTGCGCTGGAGGACCTTGGGACTCACACCAACTGCATGCAGGCAGCGGCGGCGCAGTTGGCTCGCGGAGAGTGCCAGGTGGGTGGCCAGGGTGTCGATGTTGACCTGGTGCCATGGCATCAGGGCTTTCACGGCTTCGCCCACCAGCGGATCGACACGGACCGCACGTCGAAACTCCCGCAGGAGGTGGATCTGCAAGAGCGCGAGCGCCCGCTCGGGCGTCCCGGCGCGGGCCATCGCCTCCACGAGGCCTTCGCCCGAGCTTCCCCACAACTCCACCAGACCCAGGCGCAGGTCCACCAGATCGTCGAGGACCGTTGGAAGGGGCGGCGCGGTCCCTGGATGGAACCGCACTCCCACGATGGCCGTGTGCGCCGGAATGACCTCAATCTCCGGACCGGTCAGCGGACCGACCAGCTGTGCGCGGCCACCGATCGGAAAGTGGATCTCGACCCCGCCCGTCGGCAGATGCCGTTGCACGTACGGCGCCTCACCGGTGCGCTGGATCCAGACCGTCCGCACCACCCCCGCCAATCCCGGCAATGGCGGACGCTCAACGTAGGACTCCACCGCGGTCATCCTTGTACTGAAGCGCGCGAGCGGGATCGACGTCAAGGCGTTCTCAGGGCTACTCCCGGTTGTGCGCCGCCAAGAACGCGGTGCTCAGCAGGTAGGAGCCGAAGAGCGGCTCCGGCTGCTCGCGGTTGAAGATCTCCCGGGCATGAGTGAAGATCCGCTCGTCCCAGCTCGCGAGGTTCGCCCATCGCGGCGCCTGCAGGTCCTGCAGCCCGAGGTTGGCTGTTCCGTCGACCCGGTACCAGACGTGGGCCTCGCCGTCGTCGTCGTAGTGCATGAGGTTGTCGGTGTAGGTGGCGGCGAACCGGCGCATGTCGGTCTCGTCAAACACCAACCCCAGACGGTAGCCCGCGAGCGCTGCTTCGATACTGATCGCACCGTGCGATCCGTCCTCGATCTGCCGGGCGCCGTTGTACGCGGGCGTCCATTCGGAGACGTCGTCGGCCTGCGAGTAGCCGTTGTGGACGTGACCCTTCGTCCACCAGTACTTCCACACGTAGCTGTCGTCCTGTACCTGCAGGTCATTGCGGAAGGTGGTCAGCATCCTGACCGCGTGTTCGCGGTACGGGCCGTCGTCGACCAGCGCGGCCAGGTAGGCCTGTGCGGTGGCCAGCGCCAGGAACTGGTTGTGTGGCATCTCGCAGCCGTCGAACGCCAGCGGCGTGCCCTTCTCCCAGACGTACCAGCCCTCGCCCTGATCGTTCTGTCGCCACTCGTGATCATGGACGGCGACGGCATCACGGACGGCGCGCAGGTATTTGGCGGCTTTCGCGCCGTAGCGCCGCATCAGCCGTGGGTTCTTCCGGACGAGGTGGCAGAACTCGGCGATCGGCGCGACGATCATCCCGGTGTGCACGGAGAACGTCACGTAGTGGGAGGCCATGGTGTAGCTGCCCGGCTCAGGCATGGCCGGTGAGTTGTCGGATCTGAGATCGACGGCGGTGGCGCGGGTCGCGGTCGGGTTCGCGTCGTGGATCCGCGTCACCGCGAAGTCCGGGCTGGTGGCGTCCATCGTGAGATCGGTGAACGTGTCGGAGCGGTCGATCCGCGTGTCGGTCATAGTGACCGTGAACCGATCCTCGGACTCGTGTGTGACGTCGGCGGTCACTCCGTCGGCGTACGACTGGGCGGTGCGCAGCCGCAGCACCGGAGTTCCGTTCGTTCCGGGGATGTCGACGTCACCGGCGGTGTACGGTGCCCAACCACGCCAGACCGGTAGCGACTCACCGCGCCAGTCCGTCACGCCGCGTTCGCTGTCCCGGATGCTGAGGATGGCGTCGACGTTGCGGCAGAGCAGATCCAGGTACCGTTCATCGCGGAACGCCTCGTACATGGCCAGGTAGGACCGCAGGATGTAGGACTGGCCCCAGGCGAGCGAGCCACGGAACTCGTTCGGCCGGTCGGGCTGGGCCTCGCCGTGCTCGGTGAAGTACGCCTCGGCCCAGTCGTACGTGGCGCGTAGCGCATAGTCCCGGGATTCGGCGCGTGCGGGTGTGACGCTCGCCAGTCCGCCGGCGACGCCGAGGCCGAGCGCGGCGCCGGCCTGGAGCAGCCGTCGGCGTCCGAGGCTGGGATTGCTGGTCATCGCTAGTCCTCCTGGGGTGAGTGGAAAGGATCAGAGGCGATCTGGGATTCGGGGATGGGGGAGTGGAGCGCGGTGGCCGATCACCCCTTCACGGCGCCCTTCATCCCTTCGAGGATGTGACGCTGCATCACGATGAAGAAGATCAGGACGGGGATCAGTGAGATCACCGTGCCGGCCGCGACGGAACGGACGTCGGTGCCGGTCACGCCGGTGAGGTAGGAGATTCCGAGCGCGATCGGGTACTTACTGGTGTCCTTGAGCACCACTAGCGGCCAGATGAAGCTGTTCCACACCGAGATGAAGCCGAAGATGGCCAGCACGGCGAGGGCCGGCTTGGCCGCCGGCAGCATCACGTGCCAGAACACGCCCCACTCCTTGCAGCCGTCGATGCGCGCGGCGTCGTCGAGCTCCTGCGGCACCCCGGCGAAGGTCTGGCGCAGCAGGAAGATACCGATTGCGGAGAGCAGGCCGGGCAGCATGACACCGGCGTAGGTATCGGCCAGCCCGAGCTCGGAGACCACCAGGAACCGCGGGATCAGCATCAGCTCGCCCGGCAGGAACATGGTGGACAGGAACAGGAAGAAGATCACCGTGCGGAACCGGAACCTCATCCGGGCCAGCGGGTAGGCCGTCAGCGCGGAGACGGCCAGGTACGCGGGCACCATCACACCGACGTAGATCACCGAGTTGAGCAGATAGCGCGGGAAATCGATGACGGTCCACGCGCGGATGAACCAGTCCAGGACCGGCGGGCGCGGTATGAGATCCGGCGGAAATGAGAAGACGTCCTGCGTGGCGGGCTTCAAGGACGACGCCACTAGCACGATGAACGGCCCGACGAAGATGACTGCCAGGACGAGGAGCAGTAGGTAGTTGCCCGTGAGTGTCGACGCGCGGCGTCGGCGGGTTCCGACCGTCATCGGCGCTCCTTCGTGAGCTGGTAGTTGACCACGGCCAGGATGATCATGACGGCCCAGAGGACGAGCGCGATCGCGCTGGCGTAGCCGAACTCGTAGTCTTCGAACGCCTTGGACCACACGTAGTAGCCCAAGGTCATGGTGCTGTCTTGGGGCCCGCCTCTGGTCATCACGTAGACCGAGGTGAAGACCTGCATCGCGTCGAGCATGGCCATCGTCGACGTCACCGCCACGTACGGGATCATCAGCGGAACGGTGATCTTGGTCAGCCGGTGCCAGATGCCGGCGCCGTCGATCTGCGCGGCCTCGTAGAGGTCGACCGGAATGGCCTGAAGGCCAGCAAGATAGATCATCATGTAGATCCCCATGCTCTTCCAGCCCTCGATCACGATCAGGCAGGGCAGCGCCCAATCGCTGCTCAGGAGCCAGGCGGTCGGCTCGTCCGAGATGCCGAGGCTGGTGACCAGCCAGCTCAGCACCCCCTGGGCGTCGAGGACGTATTTCCAGGTAACGGCGACGGCCACCATGGAAACGACGACGGGCATGACGATGGCGAGCCGGAATGCCTGGATGCCGGGGATCTTCTGATTGACCAGAACCGCGAGCAGCAGCGGTACGGCGACTGCGAGTGGCATCATGCCGAACAGGAACAGGAACGAGTTGACGAACGCCTCGTGGAACCGTGGATCGTCGAGCATCCGATCGAAGTTGTCCAGGCCCACCGTGACCGGCGCGGAAATCCCGTCGTACTCGTAGAACGCGAGCTGCAGCGCCTGGACGGCCGGCCAGACGAAGAACACCGCGAACAGGACCAGCCCTGGGAGCATGTACAGCCAGGGAGTCCAGACGGCGGGATGGTTCGTCTGGGCGCGCCAGCGCGAAGCTCGCGGCGAGCGGACGCCAGGGCTCCCGCCTCGTGGTGGGCCTGTGCGTATTCGTTGCCGAGGTGGATGCGGCGTGGTCTGATCGGCCACGGGCGCCAGCTCTGGTACGTCACTTCCGGACTGCTGTGGCATCTCACCTCCGGGCTGTGATCGCGGGTCAGATTAGGTCATATGTAAGCCACGCAAAGTGCGTCCTAAACATCGCAGCGACTATAAGCAGACCCTTTCGCTGTCGTCTACCCCCCATTCCGATCTCATTGTTTCATCTGTGTGACATGGACATTTGTCCACTCATCGCGACGTTCTGGAGGTCTGCTGTCGGCTGTCTGCGATTTCCTATTGACTCCAGGGAGTGGATGTCCGAAACTGGTCGCCACCATCAACCGGCGCCGAACTCCGTGGCTTCGACACCATCCTTTCGTTCAGGAGAGACCATGCGATCCGATCCCACAACCCTCCGGCCGGCTCGAAGATTGCGCACACTGGCCGCCTCGACGCTCGGGCTGGCGTTGCTCACGTCCGGCTGCATCAGCGGCGCTGATGCGGAGGAGGAGCCCTCCCAGCCCGACTCGACCGAACTCGGCGGAGAGGTCGAATGGTGGACCATCAACCTGCAGGCCAACTACGCCGACTACATCCAGGACCTGATCGACTCCTACGAGGAGGAGAACCCCGAGACCACGATCAGATGGGTGGATGTCCCGGGCGAGGATCTCGCCACGAAACTGCTCGCGGCAATGGCCGCCGGCGAACCTCCGGACCTGGTCAACGTCGCCTCCGCCGACCTCGGTCAGTTCCAGGACTCGTTGGCGGATCTGAACGACTACCTCACCGAAGAGGAGCTTGGCGAATACCAGGAATCGCTTGTTGAACCGCTGCAGAGAGAAGGCAAGCTGACCGCGCTGCCCTGGTACAACGGTGGGTCACCGGTAACGATCTACCGCGAGTCGGCGATGGAGGGGACCGGCTTCGACGCCGCGAATCCGCCCACCACCTTCGACGAGGTGCTCGAGCTGGCCTCCGAAGTGGAAGAGACTGCAGAGATCCCGGGTATGAACTCGATTCCCGGTTTCCTGGTACTGCCCTACTACGGCGTGGAGATGTTGAACGAGGAGCGCACCGAAGCTGCGTTCAACACCCCGGAGACGGCGCAGATTCTCGACAGGTGGAAGGCCGCCTATGACTCCGGCGCCATCGCCCCCGGGGCCATCTCTAAGGACATCCGGAACCTGCCGGAGAATATCGAGAACCGCAAGGTTGGGTTCACCGCGAACGTACCGGGTACCCGGCTGGTCAGTACCGAGGAAAACGCCCCGGAGGTGTATGGCGATCTGGCGGTGACTCCGGGCGTACGGACACCGGAGGGGAAACTTCTGCTGGCGGGTCAGCAGACCTTCGCGATTCCCTCGGCCTCGGACAACAAGGGGACAGCCGCGGACTGGCTCACATTCGTGACCAACGCCGAGAACCAGCTGGAGTTCTGCAAGATCGTGGCGATCTTCCCGTCGACGAAGGAGACGCTGGAGGACCCGTTCTTCGACACCGAAGGCGAGACGGCCACGGACGAGGCCCGCCAGATCATCGTGGAGACCCTTCCGGACCTGGAGGACGGTGCCCTGGGTACATCCAAGGACACGCAGCTCGGGGAACTCTTCGACGAGCAGGTCCGGGCCTTCTTGCAGGGTGACGTCGACGCTCAGACCGCGCTTGACAATGCCGAACAACAGTGGAATGCGGAGCTTCAGTAATGCCTCAACAACTCAGGGTCGGTGTGGTCGGCGCGGGAATCATGGGGACGGGCAACGCCCGGGTGATCGATTCCTTGGTGGACGCCGAGGTGACGGCGATCACCAGCGGAACCCGTGCGGGGGCCGAGAAGCTCGCCGGCGAGTTCGGCGGCCGGCCCGCCGTCTTCGATGACTACGACCGGCTGATCGATTCGGGCACGGTCGACGCGGTCGTCGTGGCCACACCCGACCATCTGCACGCCGACGTCGTCGTCAAGGCCGCCGCCGCCG
>NZ_ML142868.1:66809-68225 GCF_004138495.1 Phytoactinopolyspora endophytica | reverse complement strand
ACGTGCTGGTGGAGAAGCCCTTCACCACCTCGGTCGACGACGCCGACCGGTGTGTCCGTGCCGTGCGCGAGGCGGGCGTCACCGCGATGTGCATCTTCAACCACCGCTGGGTGCCTGCCTACGCACAGGCGAAGGATCTGATCGCCGGACTGGGCAGTCCTGCGGTCGGGTATGCGCGCAAGGATGACACCATCTACGTGCCCACCGAGATGCTCAGCTGGGCGGACCGTACGACCTGCGCCTGGTTCCTCTCCAGCCACGACATCGACCTGATCACCTGGCTCTTCGACGACAAGATCGAACAGGTGTTCGCCACCGCGCGCCACGGCAAACTGCGCTCCATGGGGATCGACACCCCGGACGGCATCCAGATCCAGGCGCGGTTCAGCAGCGGGTCGATCGCCACCTTCGAGTCGGCCTGGATCTATCCGAACACCTTCCCGACCATGGTCGACAGCTACATCACCCTGATCTGCGACGACGGCGCGATCCAGCTCGATCGCCAGCAGGAGAACGTCCTGCTGGCCACCCCTGACGCCTTCACGTTCCCGCGGAACATGCTCAAGCGCACCGTGCACGGCGTGCGTGCGGGCGCCTACCGGGACGCGGTCGCGCATTTCGTCGACTGTGCCATACGCGGAGTCGAGCCGCTGATCACGGTGGAGAGTTCGCGGCACGTCACGGCCGTCCTGGAGGCGGCACATGCGTCGATCGCGTCGGGTGAACCGGTCGCGGTCACGGAACAGGTGGCCGGATGACCCAGTGGGTGGAGAGCCCGCCGCACATCGACGACGCCCGGATGCGGCACATCGGCGACCGGCACCTCCTGGACTCGCTGGATCTGACGGTTCCGGGGCTGGAGACGGTGGCTAAGTCGGGGGACGACACGGACCGGGCGCTGCGCGAGTGGCGTGCCTACCGGGCGAGCACTGCGGCGCCGGTCCCGGTGGCCGACATCGGGCGATGGGTACGCCGGCGCCGCTCACGCCCGTCGGCGCCTCCGGCCGACGACGTGCTGCGCAGCGCGGAGTCGGTCGGGCACGTCTTCGGCGCCCGGGCAGCGCAGGGAGGATTTCTGGGTGCGGCGGATCATCTGCTTGAGGCGGAGGTCGACTTCCTGGACTCCAGCCTCGGCCGGTCGCGCTTCTACGGATTCCACTACCTGTACTGGATGCGACCGTTGCTGGAGGCCTACGCGCTGACCGGCCGGCCGAGGTACGCGGCTCGCTTCGGCGAGCTGGTGTCCCAGTGGTACGACGCCCGTGACCAGGTGATCGGTGGCTGGCCAGGGCTGGACGTCATCTGGTACTCGCTCGGAGTCAGGGCCCGCAGCGGCGTGTTCAACCAGGCGATATCGCTGCTGTCGGCGGAGCCAGCGTTCACCGACGAGCAGTGGCGACGGACCATGAAATCCCT
>NZ_ML142868.1:57683-66702 GCF_004138495.1 Phytoactinopolyspora endophytica | reverse complement strand
GGCGGCGCTCGCTGGGCCGCCGAGGAACATGTGACGTTCCGCAACGGCAACTGGCAGCTGGTCTCGGTCTGTGAGCTGGCGCACGTGAGTTCGGTGTATCCGGAGTTCGCCGAGCGCACGGAGTGGCTCGACGTCGCCCGGCGCCGGATCGAGGACCATCTGGAGCTGGACTTCTACGCCGACGGCTGCCATTACGAGCGGTCGCCTTCGTACCACACCATGTGCCTGCAGGCGCTGCACATGGCGGCGCTCTCGGCTGACTCGGGGCAGCGGTCGCTGATCGATCACCCGCGGCTGCGGCAGGCGCACAGCTGGCTGGCCGAGATGGCGCACCCGGCCGGGTGGATTCCGCACCTGCAGGACTCACACATCGTCCGCCCGGCCGAGCTGCTGCTGGTCGGGCATCACCTGTACGGCGTGCCGGAGTGGAAGTGGCTGGTCGAGCGCTGGATGGACGCGGACTGTATCGTCGACCGGCTGGACTGGCTCGGACCGCGCCCGGACGGCACGGATCCGGTCGAGTTCTTCCGGACTGCGCCGAGCGTAGAGCCGAGCGGCGCCAGTACCCTGCTGAGTCGCTGCGGGTACGCGATGCTCCGACAGGGGCGGGAGGTCGACGACCTCACCACCGTCGTCAACCTGGGGCCGTATGTGGGCCACGAACTGGAGCCGCACTCGCACCACGCGGCCCTGGACTTCGTCATCTCTGGGTGGGGCGAGCCGTTGGCGTGGGAGGCCGGGGGACCTCCGAGCTACGACGACCCCGGGTACTACACCTGGTACCAGGCGGGCCGCGGCCACAATAGTGTCGCGCTGGAGGGCGAGCCGAACTCGGTCGAGCGCAACACCGTAGTGGAGTCGTTCTGGAGCCTGGGTAGGGAAGATGACGACATTGTGGTCGCGGGGACAACTGGAATGTCGGCTCATTCTGCCGGCGACGGTGGCTCGTGGCCAGGGGGTTCAGTCTCCCGGCGGGGCGTCGATGTGGTGGCCGGCCGGCACGACGCGTTCGAGCGACGGCACCGTCGTCGGATCGTCTTCGTGCGGTCCGATCCGGCGTACTGGCTGGTGGAGGACGAACTGGGAGACCGGCCGATCAGCTCGACCTGGACGATTCACGGTCGGTCTGCGTGGAGGACGGAGGACCTCGCGGAAGGTCGGGTGGAAGATCGGACCGAAGGTCAGGTAGGGGACCGGACGCGGAATCGACAGCGGTATGTGTCCAGCGCCGGCCCCGGTCTGGTCGTGGTTCCGGTCGAGACGCCCGTCGGCGTCGAACGTGGCACAGGTCCGGCACGCCTGCCGTCCAGTCAAGTCGCACTCGAGGGCGACGACGCCGATGGCGCCGGCAATCGCCTCCGTGAACGACGGGCCTGTCCGGACGAGTACGGCACTATCCACGGCCTGCATCTGGCGTATGAGCATTCGACCGTGCGGACGGTGCTGGTCCCGTTCGAACATGAGGCGCCGGAAGCCGGCGTCGAACCCACCGGCGACGGCCCTGGCTCGGTGAACACGGCTGGGTTGAGAGGTGCGGGTCCTGACGACGCCGGGCAGAGCCACGCCGGATTGAGCCACGCGGGTCCGGGAGGTACGGGTCCGGGGGATGCGGGGTACCTCAATGTGCGGTTGGCGGGCGTCGTCGACACGCTTGGTCCGGGCAGCTGGACCCGCATCCATGACGACGGCCGGACTGAGCGGGCGCGCTGGGACCTAGATCCCGAACGGCCGGATCCGCCGCCGGGCAGTGTGCAGACGTTCCCAGCGATCACCGGCCGTGGGCTGCTCGCCTGGTGGTGCCTGGCCACAGATGAAGGCATGACGGCGGAGCTTGTCACCGATCGCCGGTCTGCCGTGACCTTGCATGGTTCACCGGATGGTGTGGCCACTGGCCCGGTGACGGTCAACGGCGTGCAAGTCGCCGCGGCGAGTGAGCGTGCGCAGCGGGTGACGCTGCCGTCGGAGGGACGTTGGAAGATCCGGATAGCGTGGAAGGTCGCCGGTGGGTAAGGAGATCACGACCGAAACACGACAGGGAGACCCATCGCGGGACCCGGTCTTTGAAGACGTTGGCATCAATCAAGACGCTGGCAACGGGAAGCTGCTCCCGAGCGGGGAACCGGGGACTCGCGTGCCGGCCGGCTCCCAGGCGGGCGGATCCCTGAAGTTGCTGGACGTTGCCGCCTCCCTCGGGCGGCATCCCGCCCACGACGTGGGCGACGGGACGACCGGGACACTGATCTCGGCACTCGACCGGTACGGCATCGCTGAGGCTGTCGTCGCCCATACCTTGGCGACTCACCACGAGCCTGCCGCGGGTAACGCCCAGGTACTCGCGGACGTCGCGGGCCAGGCGCGGCTGTGGGCATGCTGGACTGTTCTCCCGCCGACCTGCGGGGAACTGCCGGACGGGCCGGAGCTGGTGGCCCGGGCGCGGGCCAGCGGCGTCGGCCTGCTCACGGCCCGGCCGTCGTCGCATGGGTTCGACCTGGCCGGGCCCGACATGGCGCCCCTGCTGGACTCGGCCGCCGAAACTGGGCTGCCGTTCCTCATCGACGCGGCCGAGACAGACTGGCGCACGGTGGAGGCGGTGACGGCCGCTCACCCGGACCTTTGGATGGTCCTCTCCGATGTGGGCTACCGGGAACTGCGGCGGCTGTGCGGCATGCTTGAACGTCACGCCCGCGTTCTGCTCTGCACGGCCAACCTCTCCGGGCACCTGGCGCTGGAATTCCTTGTAGAACGGTTCGGACCGCACCGCCTGGTCTTCGGTACCGGGCAGCCGGTGCGTGACCCGGGAGAGGCGGTACTCCGCCTGCTCTGGTCTGAACTGGACGACGCCGACGTGCGTGCGATCGGCGGCGAGACCATGCGCCGGCTGTTGGCCGCGCCCCGACCCACGGTGGAGGTGAGATGAACAGTCGCGCGCCCGCCGGGCCGGTGTTGAGCCGCGAACCACGGCACGGCACACCGATCCTGGACGCCCATGCTCATCTGGGGCCGTACAACCGGTTCTTCGTCGCAGATCCGAGCGGCGAGGCGATGCTGCGGGTGATGGACCGTTGCGGGGTGTCCGGCGCCATCGCCTCCAGCATGCTCGCCGTAGAACTGGACGCGGAGTCGGGCAACGCGCAGACGGCTGCTCTGTGCGAGACGCACCCGGAACGGTTCGCCGGCTACATCGTCGTCAACCCGTGGCAGGACTCGGTCGGGCAGCTCGAGCGGTGGCACGGGCACCCGTCGTTCGTGGGGGTCAAGCTCCACCCGGACCTGCACGAGTATCCGTTGGACGGGCGGCGGTACCGGCCGGTGTGGGAGTACGCGGAACGGACCGGAAGGCCGGTGCTGACCCACACCTGGGCCGGCTCGCAGTTCGACGATCTGTCGCACGTCGACCGGGTGGCGACGGATCACTCGCGGGCGTGGATCCTGGCCGGGCATGCTGGGGTGGCACCGAGCTCGTTCGGCCGTGCGATCGAGGTGGCCCGGCGGCATCCCCGGGTGCTGCTAGAGCTGTGCGGCTCGCACAACCACGGACGGGCCATCGCCGAGATGGTCGGCGCCGTGGGCTCGGCCCAGGTGGTGTTCGGGTCCGACTTCCCGTTCATCGACCTGCGAATGTCCCTGGGACGGGTCCTCTTCGCCGACCTAGGCGTCCAGGACCGGGCGGCGGTCTTGGGCGGTAGCATGGCAGCTCTGCTGACCGGCGGACACACGGGCGGCGCCGCCCTGCTCGACCGGCTGGAGAGGGGTCCGGCACACTGACAACTGTGAACGACGATCTCTCCCAGCCGGCCACGCCATCCGCGCCGTCCTCGCGCGTCGCCTCGCGCCGGGAGCATCTGGCTCAGGTCCGCGCCCCGGTCAAGGTCGGCGTCGTCGGGCCGCCGGACGTGGTCCAGAACATCCTGAGCCTGGATGCGGCGGTGGGTGACAACGTCCAGCTGATCGGGGCCGCGCATCAGGTGGATGCGGACCTGCTGACGCGGGCACAGGCGGTGAGCGGGGAAGCCGACATCATCCTGTTCACCGGGCCGTTGCAGTACGACCTCGCCGCGGACACTCTGCCCATCCCGTCCACCTTCGTGCCGATCAGCGGCACCTCCTTGTTCTCGGCGCTCATACGAGCCTCGGCGAACCCGGCCATCGAGATGGAACGGATCAGCATCGACTCGATATCGGAGACGGAGGTCGAAGAGGCTTTCGCAGACATCGGCCGCGACGCGAGCCGGCTGCACGTGGCGCCGTACGAGGGGCCCGAGTCGGTGGACGGGTTCAGTCGGTTCCATGCTGACCTGTACCGATCCGGTGCCACTACGGCGGCGTTTACGACGGTCAAGGCGGTGGCGAACCGGCTGGAGGCGGAGAGCATCCCCGCCGTCCGGATGGCCCCGACCATGGCCAACCTCCGCAACGCGGTGGTGACCAGTGCGCTGCTGGGGACGGGGTCGCTGCTGGAGGAGGCGCAGCTGGTCCTGATGACCGTCCACGTCACGTCCCCGGAGGGCTCCGGCCATTGGGGATGGAGCAACTACCGGCTGCAGGGCACCCGGCTCACCGTCCACCAGGTCCTGTTGGAGGAAGTCGAAGCCGCTGGCGCGGCGTTGCTCGCGTACGAGGGGATGACGTTCGGTATCACCGCCACCGCTGGTGCGCTGCGTCAGCTCACCGACAACCTGCACACGGCGCCGTTCGTGGACAGGCTGCAGGCTGCCTTGGGGCTGCAGGCATTCGTCGGCATCGGCAGCGGGCGCACAGTGCAGGAGGCCGACGCCAACGCGCAGCAGGCGCTGGGGCTGGCCCAGAGCCACGCGGGACATCCCGCTCAGGTGGTGGGCGCCGACGGCACGGTCGTCGGGCTGCCGCCGAGGTCGCGACGTCAGGAGCGCGTCGTGGCCGACGACAAGTACCCGCACGAGCGCGACATGCTGCGGCGGATCATCATGGCGCTGCCGGACACCGAACCCGAGCCGCTGATCGTGGACGCGGCCCGGGTCGCCGAGGCACTCTCTGTGACGCTGCGCAGCGCGCGGCGGATCCTGAACAGCCTGGTCGCGGCAGGGTTGGCGTGGACCATGCCGCCGGCGCCGTCGCCCGGAGGTGGCCGGCCGCGACAGCGGTTCCGGCTGCTCGTCCAGCGCCTGGAACCCCGCTGACGGTTTGAGGTTGCGTCCGGTGGGGAGGGACAATTTCCCGGCCTCGCCCGCGGCGAGATCGTCGCAGAACTCCTCACACGCCGATGCCCGAGCCTTCCCCTGGGTGGAGTGGGCTGGGTCCTTGGTGTCTGGCCGGGAAATTGTCCCTCCCCACCTCGTCTGTATCTTCGACTCGCGCATGCGGAGTTCGGATGATCAGGATGCCGTCGTGCCCAATCCTCAGGTTCGCTCGCGGGCGGACTGGCGGATTGCCGAGGGCGTGGCTCCGGTCTCGCGGACTAGGACCCGGCGCAGCTGGATCGGCGTCCCGAAGCCGCTGGCTTGTGCGACTTGCTCCATGCCGAGCCGGGTTTCCTCCAGTAGGCGCTGGGCTCGGCGGACCCGCCGTTGGGTGACGTAATCGCGGAAAGTGGTGCCCAGCTCGGAACGGAACAGATGCGAGATGTGGAACGGGCTCACGGCGACTATGGCCGCCACACTCTTCAGGCGCATGTCTGGGTCGGTGAAGTGCTGGTCGACGTGGCGTCGCACGAGGTCCAGTGTCGAGGTGCGGGTCGAGGTTCGTCGGTGTCGGGTCACGAGCGCGTCGATCACTCGTCCGGCCCAGTCAGCGACCGTCGTCTGTTCGTGAAGGTCTGCCAGTTCGGCGAGCGCCGGGTAGGGGACCGCCTCACAGACGGCCATCCAGTCCGACGCCGTGCCGGCGCCGAGCCGTCCGTCGAGCACGGCCGTGGTGGCAAGCACCTGGCCCAGCAGCCAGCGCCGGACCAGTTCGTCGTCGCCGTCGGCACACGTGGTCGCCGTTCCGAACCAGTCGCAGAGAAGGCGCCTGGCGCGGTCGGACTCGCCTTTGCTGATAGCGCGTGCCAGCTCACGATGGACGTCATGCGGGGCGCTGACATCAGGTCCGGTGGGAAAGCTGTGCGACGCGTGGAGGTCGACTGATCCGCCATCCAGGACGGGCGCCGGGATCACTCGGTCCGGCCCGAGGGCAAGCTTGGAGCGATGTGCCTGGCGCGCGGACGAGACCGCCTCCGGAACGGCGTCGGGTCCGGTGGTCGTCCGGCCGACGGCAACGGTCACCGTGAGCTCTCCGCCGGCACGCACTGTGTGGTGGATCCCGGCGGCGATGCGCCTGGCACGACGCTGCACGTCGTCGGCGGTCGGTGACGAGAGGGTCAGCAGCCACTCGTCCGGGGGGAGAGGTTGGACGCTTGCCTCAGTCTCGTGGCGGACCTGCTCGTCGATGATGCGCCGGAGCCGATGACGTGTGCGATCTGACCAGCCGTCTGCGGCTTCGGCAGCGCGGGGGAGGAACGCGTCCACATCGACCAGGAGACAACAGACGGCCGGGGAGCCCACGTGACCGCGGCCCTGCTCGCCGTCGCCGGGCAACTCCCGGGTCAGCGGTGCGGCTGCGGGCCGGGTGCCCTGGCGTGCCTGGGCCGTGAGTCCCGTACGCCCGGCATCCTGTAGGAGGCTCTCAGCGGACATGCTGACAGCATATCGGATCATGCGCAGTTTAGGACGTCCCAAACATGGCAATGAGATGTTCTAAATGCCCGCCGCATGATCGCCAACCGATGCCGAGTCGCCGAGCTCACGTATCTGACCGGCTGTCTCCGTTCGATGCACGGTTCTCCTTCTTGGCGCCGCGAGTAACCGCTACGTGGTATGGCGATACCTGCCAGGGGGTGTGCCGTAGTGGCGTTTGAACGCGTTGGCGAAGGCGAACTCCGACGCGTAGCCGACTCTGCCGGCGATGGCGCTCAGCGGTGCGTCTGACTCTTGGAGAAGCCGGGCGGCGGTGGTCATCCGCCACCACGTCAGGTAGCTCAGCGGTGGCTGACCGAGCAGGGTGGTAAAGCGGCGGGCGAACGGCGCCCGGGATAGCCCTGCTTGGGTGGCCAGCGTCGCTACGGTCCAAGGCCGCGCAGGCTCGCGATGCATGGCCTGCAGCGCGGCCGTGATGGCTGGGTCCTTGAGTGCGGCTGCCCAGCCGGTTGCGGTCCCGTCTGCGGGCTGCTCATCGAACCAGGTGCGCAGCATCAACAGCAACAGCGTGTCGAGTAATGCGGGAATGATGGCATCCGTGCCGAGGCGAGGCCGTTCCAGCTCAGTGGCGAGCAGGTCCACGGTAGAGCGTAGCTCTGGGTGCCGCCCGAGGTGCGCGGGAAGATGGATGAGTTCAGGCAGGCTGCCCAGCAGTGGGTGGGCGCGGGCCGGATCGAGTTGGTAGGCGCCGCAGAGGGTGACGGTGACCGGGGCGTCGGCGCGGACTGGTTCGCCGACGGTGTCGGCGGTGGCGTGGCGCTCGAGGAACTGTGGGTCGCTCGGGTCGCAGGCCGGCACGGTCGGTCGGGTCGATGGACTGTCGGCCAGGGTGTGCCCACGCCCGCGGGGCAGGAGCACCACATCTCCTACGGCCAGCGGCACGGGATCGGTGTCGGACGGGATGAGCCAGCACGGCCCCTGCAGGATCATCTGGAAGCCGGCGGACCCGGGCACGGACGCGAACTGCTGTGCCCACGGCGCGTGCCATGTGACCCGCGCCGAGCGCGGTTGGCCGGTGCGCATGACTGCGATCACATCGCTGAGTACGTCCATAGCCACAGTATTGCTATCGAGACGGTCGAGTAGGAAGAGAAGACTGATACGCATGGGCCGTCTTCCACTCTCGTCATACATTCGGTACGTGAGAGCCATACGAATTCACGAGTACGGTGACGCGTCCGTCATCCGCCATGAAGAAGTCCCACGCCCAATGCCCGGTCCCGGTGAGGTGTTGGTCCAGGTCGCGGCGACCTCGTTCAATCCGTCCGAGATCGGATTGCGCTCCGGCCTGCTGCGTTCTGTCTTCGCGCTGGATCTGCCGTACACACTCGGGTGGGACGTCGCCGGCACGGTGGTCGAGGTGGGTAGTTGCGTGCACACTCTCGGGCCGGACGACCAGGTCATCGGTCGGCTCGATAGCGGCGGCGCCGCAGCTGAGTACGTCGTCGCCGCAGCCGATACGTTGGTGCCGGCGCCCACCGCCGTCCCGCTTGCCCACGCCGCTGCCATTCCCCTCGCCGGCCTCACCGCATGGCAGGCAGTGTTCGAACACGCCCGTATCACGCCTGGCCAGCGGGTGCTCATCAACGGCGCAGGCGGCGGCGTCGGCGGGTTCGCGGTCGAGCTGGCCAAGCACGTGGGAACACACGTCATCGCGACCGCGAGCCCGCGCAGTACGGCGGCGGTCCGGCAGTTCGGCGCCGACCAGATCATCGACTACACCGACGCGCCGCTCGGCCAGGCACTGGATGGACCGGTCGACGCCATCCTGAACCTCGTAGCGATCAGCCCTGAACAGGCGGCGAGTCTGGTGTCGCTGGTCCGGCCCGGCGGGACGCTGGTCTCCGTCACCATCCCGATCGAGCCGCTCGACGCTGAGGTGACTGCGATGCGCTTTGTCGCGCGCAACGACACCAGTCAGCTCGCTGCACTGGTGAAGCTCGTCGACGCGGGCGCCGTCCACGTCGACGTGGCTGCCTCCCTGCCCCTGGTCGATCTAGCCTCGGTTCACCGTGATGCCGAGGCTGGGCGCAACCGCGGCAAGATCATCCTCATTCCGTGAAAGCGTCCCAACGCCGGGTCGGCGAAGATGACGCGGTTCGAGGGCGTGCCCGGGCCGGTGACGGGCGCACGCATCACAGATGTCCGCACGGCCGTGGGCAATGCATCTGAGTACACATTAGCCTATGGCAGGGGCGGTAACACCCGATATTTGCTGGGACGCCCATGACAACGTCGATATGTAGGCCGTCAAGTCCATATAGCCTCGTAATGCGGCGTGACGCTACCGGTGGCTTCTGGTAATCTTC
>NZ_ML142868.1:56854-57155 GCF_004138495.1 Phytoactinopolyspora endophytica | reverse complement strand
ACGCGCCGCGCTACGCGGGATGGGCGCGGCCGTGGACAACAAACGCGCGAAGAAACGCGCCGAGAAACGCGACCAGGGCCGCTGGCTGGATGTCGCCGCCACCTTCGAAGGCGCGGTGTCCATCGATGGTGTCCTCGGCGCCGAGGACGGCGCGATCGTGCAGACCGCGATCGACGCCCTGGCCACACCGTCAGGCCCCGACGACACCCGCAGCGCCGCCCAGCGCCGCGCGGACGCACTCGTCGAGCTGTGCCGCCGGCAGCTGAACTCTGCCTCGCTGCCGACACACGGCGGCGAGCCG
>NZ_ML142868.1:52584-56485 GCF_004138495.1 Phytoactinopolyspora endophytica | reverse complement strand
GACCCCAACGGCATCGCACACCAATCCGACCCACCCACCACCGCCACCGAAACCATCCACCACATCCTCAACGAACAAGCCAACGACGACACCACACAACCCCGAGCCGGCCCCCAGAACACAGACAACAGCAACACCGAACAGACCGATCGCCGAAACACTGAACAGCCCAACGACGACGGTGAGAGTCATAGTGGTAGCCGCACCTGTGAGCACACCGACGGCTACGATGTCCATCCGGACGGTGGCTACGGTAACGATCCGATCGGTGGCACGCGTGAAGCCGAGGACCGTGGCGAAGCCCATGGTCAAGCCGACGCTGCGTGACATCGGTGTGTACGGGCTGGCCAGCGGGTTTGTGAGCCCAACCACCCGAACCGAGCCGCTCTAGATGATCCGGGCGCGGATCACACCGGGTCGGCGAAGTTGACGCGGTTCGATAGTGTGCCCAGGCCGGTGATGGCCGCATGCATCACGTCGCCGTCGGCGACCGGCGCGATCCCCGCGGTCGTGCCGGTCGCGATGACGTCGCCCGGCTCCAGCGTCATGCCGTCGGTCAGGTCCTCGATCAGCTGAGGGATGTCGAAGACCATCTGCGACGTGCTCGCCTGCTGCCGGATCTGACCGTCGATGGTCAGGGTCATCTCCAGCCGGCCGGGGTCGGGCACGGCGTCCGCGGTGACCAGGTACGGACCGAGCGGGGCGAAGCCGTCGAACCCCTTGGACTGGTCCCACGGGACGTTGCGCTCATGGTTGATCAGTTGCAGGTCGCGTGCGGTCAGATCGTTGACGATGGTGTAGCCCGCGACCACGCTGCGCCACTCACCGGCCGGCACGTTTCGGCAGCGGGTACCGATCACGACGGCCAGCTCGACCTCGTGCTCGACGTGCTTGGTCCGGGCAGGCGGCCGGATCTCACCCAGGTGACCGGTCAGCGCCGACGGCGGCTTGAAGAACAGGACCGGGTCCGGCGGCACCTCGAGGCCGCTCTCCTCGGCGTGGGCGCGATAGTTCAGGGCCATGCAGCAGACCTTGCTGCACCGGGCGACCGGAGGCTCGAAGATGACGGACTTCTCGGCCAGGAGGTCCTCTGGCCGCGCCTCGGCACCTGCGGTACGGATGAGGTCGGCCGCTCCGTCCTGGCCGTAGCGCTCGAGCAAGGCGAGCGGATCGGCGCCGATGCCAGAGGCCGGCCGTCGTAGCGACACCAGGCCGAGCTCGGAGTCCCAGGCGGCAAGCTCTACCGGCTCGCCAGGAGACCTTCTGATGCGTCCCAGGTGCACGTGAATCCCTTCTCTCGACGTGGCGCTGCGACATGGCCCAGCTCAGCATGCCGGGATGGCGCGGACAAGAACGCGCCGATGCGGTCAGTGCACGGTTGATGCGCTGTTGGTTGACGCGCGCGGTGATCGCCCGCCTAGTGTGCCGTAAGGGAAGGCGCGCCAAGGGTGGATGAGGTTGGAGGGCAGGAGTGGCTCGGAATCAGGAGCACAGCGACGCGATGTATGCGCGTGCCCGTGAGGTGATCGCCGGCGGGGTCTCGAGCGACGCGCGGCGCCTGCCCGGAACCCCGATCTACGTCGACCATGCCAGCGGGAGCCGGCTGTGGGACGTCGATGGCAACGGCTACATCGACTACGTGCTCGGCCAAGGGCCGGCCATCCTGGGCCACAGCCCAGATGTGCTGGCGGAGGCGGTGTCGGCGCAGATGCGACGGGGAGTGACGTACTCGGCACAGCACCTGGCCGAGATCGAGGTGGCCGAGCGGATGCGTTCGATGGTGCCGTGCGCGGAGCTGATCCGGTTCAACTCGGTCGGATCCGAAGCCGCCCACGCGGCCATCCGGCTGGCCCGAGGGCATACCGGCCGGGCCAAGATCCTCAAGTTCGAGGGCCATTACCACGGCTGGTTCGACCCAGTGCTGTTCAGCGTGCACCCGCCGCTCGACCAGGCGGGTCCGGCTGACCACCCGGTGCTGGTGCCGGGATCCGGCGGCCAGCAACAGAACCAGGCGGCTGACCTGGTGCTGGCGCCGTGGAACGACCTGCAGGCGTTCACCGACGCGGTCGCGCGGCATCGAGGCGAGATCGCGGCCGTCGTCATGGAGCCGGTGCTGTGCAACTCGGGAGCCATCACGCCGGACGACGCCTATCTGGCCGCCGTACGCCAGATCTGCGACGACGAGGGCATCCTGCTGATCTTCGACGAGGTGATCACCGGCTTCCGGCTGGCCCCGGGCGGTGCCCAGGAGCGGCTGGGTATCACGCCGGACATCGGCGTCTTCGGGAAGGCCATGGCGGGAGGGATGCAGGTGTCCGCGCTGGCCGGTAAAGCCGAGGTGATGGAATCGATCGCTTCCGGCAAGGTCTCGCACGCCGGTACCTTCAACTCGCACCCCGTCGCGATGGCCGGCGCCCGCGCCGTCCTCGAGGTGCTCGACGAGAAACGCGAGGACATCTACCCGGAGATGGAGCGGCGCGGCCGGCGGCTGATGAACGGGATAGCGGCGATCGCGTCCCGCCTCGGCGTCCCGATGCTCGTGCAGGGCACAGGGCACCTGTTCCAGATCTACCTGACCGACGCGGCGGACGTTCGCGACTACCGCGAGTTCGCGACGACGGACCGCTCAACGATGACGCGGCTGCACGGGTTGTTGCTGGATGAGGGGATCAACATGGTCCCGCGTGGTCTGTGGTTCCTGTCCTCGGCGCACACCGACGCCGACGTCGACCAGACCCTGACGGCGTTCGAGACCGCACTCGCCCGACTCCGGTGATCATCAACGGTCGGACCGGCCGTGGTGCGGCCAGCGGTTGATGATCATGGGAACACATGACGTGGAGGAGGCACCGATGGACGTGACGACCGAGGCGCTCGCCATCGACGGCGGGACGCCTGCGTTCAGCCCTGGTGAGGCCTTTCCCGGCTGGCCGGACCACGGCGACGACGAGGAGCGTGCCGTGCTCGAGGTGCTCAGATCCGGGAAATGGGGCAGCACCCACGGAGACGTCGTCGCCACGTTCGAGCGTGAGTTCGCCGAGTATCAGCAGGCGGCGCACGCGACATGTCTGGTGAACGGCACGTTGGCGATCGTCGCCGCGCTCCGCGCCACGGGCGTGGGCATCGGAGACGAGGTGATCGTGCCGCCGTACACGTTCATCGCAACCGCCTCCGCGGCCCTCTTGATCTCAGCGGTGCCGGTCTTCGCGGACATCGACCCATCGACGCACCTGCTGGACCCGGAGGCGGTCCAGGCGGCCATCACACCGCGCACCAAGGCGATCGTCGTCGTGCACCTCGCCGGCCGCCCGGCAGACATGGACGCGCTCACCGCGATCGCCGAACGGCATGGCGTCGCGCTCGTGGAGGACGCGGCCCAGGCGCACGGCGCCGCGTACAAGGGCCGCCGGGTCGGCGCGATCGGTGATGTCGGTACGTTCAGCTTCCAGAGCAGCAAGAACATGACCTCCGGCGAGGGCGGCGCGGTCGTCACCGACGACGAGCGGACGGCCGCCGCGCTGTACTCGCTGGTCAACGTCGGCCGGGTGCCCGGTGGTGGCTGGTATCAACACGCGGACGTGGGCTACAACCTGCGGCTGACGGAGTTTCAGGCCGCCATCCTGCGGGCGCAGCTGGTCCGGCACCCGGCGCGGCAACAGGTGCGCGAGCGCAACGCCATGTTGCTTGCCGGGCTTCTCAGCGATGTGGAGGGCGTCGAGCTGGCTCCGCCGGATCCGGCGGTGACGGCGCACGGGCGGCACCTGTTCATATTTCGGGCCCCTGCCCTCGCAGCGGCCGGCACGCGCGATGCCGCGGTGCGCGCGCTCGCCGCCGAAGGGCTGACCGGTGCGTCGACGGGCTACGTCCCGCTGCATCGCAACGTTGCGCTGATGCGCGAGAC
>NZ_ML142868.1:49916-52547 GCF_004138495.1 Phytoactinopolyspora endophytica | reverse complement strand
GCGGTCGCGCAGCGGCTGGCGCAGCCCTATCCGGAGCCCGAGTGCCCGGCAGCCGACCGGGTATGCACTGACACGATCTGGTTGCCGCAGACGTACCTCCTCTGCGACGAGGAAAGCACCCATCAGATCGCGGCCGCTATCGCGAAGGTGATCCTGAATGTGTCGGGTCGTCCATGATCATGTGCCGTCTGGTGCCCCTATAGGGGCCTCAAAGGGAACATGATCATCGTGCGTTGAGAGTCCCGCGTGGCTGAAATCAGTTGCGTTACCTAGATCGCTCGCGACATCCTCGGGATCATGGTCGACCGGTTTGGCGATGGACGTGCGGGGATCGATGCTCAGCTGGTGAAGCGGCTGGTGAAGGCCCAGTTCCCACAGTGGGCGGACCTGCCGGTCAGGCCCGTCGAGTTCGACGGCTGGGACAACCGCACGTACCGCCTCGGGGACGAGATGTCGGTGCGGCTCCCGACCCATGAGTCCTACCTGCCCGCCGTCGACAAGGAGCACCGCTGGTTGCCCGTCCTCGCGCCCCAGCTGCCGGTGCCGATCCCGAGGCCGATCGCGAAGGGTGAACCGGGCGAAGGCTATCCGTTCGAATGGGCGGTCCGGGGATGGCTGGACGGCGAGACAGCGCGTGCGGACCGGATCGACGATATATCGGCGTTCGCGGTGGCGGTGGCGGAGTTCATCCAGGCGTTACAGCGCATCGACGCGTCGGGTGGGCCGCGCGCGGGTGAACACAGCTTCTTCCGTGGGGCGTCGCCGGCATATTACGACGGCGAGACCCGCCGATCGCTTGCCGTACTGGGGGACCGGGTCGACACCGACCGGGCGATGGACGTCTGGCAGGCGGCCCTGGGGGCGACCTGGGACGGCGACCCTGTGTGGTTCCACGGCGACATCGCGGAGGGCAACATCCTGGTCAGGGACGGCAGGCTGGCCGCGGTGCTCGACTTCGGCACCTCCGGGGTCGGCGACCCCGCGTGTGATCTGGTGATCGCATGGACGTTCTTCTCCGGCGCGAGCCGGCAGGCTTTCCGCGGCGCCGTCGACCAGGACGCGGAGACCTGGGCACGGGCTCGCGGGTGGGCGCTGTGGAAGGCGTTGCTCGGACTGGCCCAGAACGTCGACGCCGACCACGGCGACGAGGTGGTGGCGGCCGGCCAACGCGTCGTCGAGGAGGTCCTCGCAGACCACGAGCTGCTGGGTTGAGCTCGGCGTCAGTCGAAGGATGTATACGTATCGGCAGCGGGCCGGCTCGACATCACTCGATCGGCCGACGCCCTCATCCGGCGTCGTCGCGCAGATTGGTGTCACTGATGCGAACGACGACGGGAGGAAGACCAGATGCGTGTCATCGCGGATGTGATCGGAGTGGTCCTGCTGATCCAGGGGATCGGTGGGTTGCTCGGCCCGCACGTCCCCATGCTCTCCGAGGAGTTCGGCCTCCTGCCGCACGTGGCGGACGGTGGAGCGCTCACCGGGCTGCAACTGGCGGCGATCGTGCTGGGGATGGCGCTGGTCGCCGTCGGCCGTGTGGGGCGGAAGGCCGAATCACCCTCGTGACCAAGGGCTCAGGTGCGGGGCAACGTTCGTCGCCGCACGTTCGCCTTTCGGCTGATTGGGTACGCGAGGAGGTGAGAACCAGTCATGGAGTGCTGCCGATGCCTTTCCGAGACCGAGATGACGCCGGTCGCCAGCTGGCCGAGCGGCTGACCCAAGAGACGTACGAGAGCCCGGTTGTGCTCGCCCTGCCTCGCGGCGGAGTCCCCGTCGCCGCGCATGTCGCGACCGCCCTGCGGGCGCCGCTGGAGGTCTACGTCGCCCGCAAGATCGGGGCACCCGGACAGCCCGAGTTCGGCATCGGCGCGATCGCCGAGGGCGGAAACGAGATCGTGGTGACCGGAGCGGGCCGCGCGTTCGGCCTCGGCGAGGAGGAGATGCGGCGGCTCGCTGACGATGAGCGCGCTGAGCTGGATCGCCGGATCGCCGCGTACCGTGGCTCCACACCGCTGCCCGCACTTCGGGGACGAGACGTGATCCTGGTCGACGACGGTCTGGCCACCGGTGTCACGGCGGAGGCCGCCGTGCGAACGCTACGCGGGCACCACCCGAGGCGGATTCTGCTGGCTGTGCCCGTCTGCCCGCCGGACACGCTGGAGCGGTTGTCCGGCATCGCAGATGACGTGATCTCACTCTCCGTGCCGGCGGACCTGGGCGGCATCGGCGCCTGGTACCAGGATTTCACCCAGACCACGGACGACGAGGTCGTCGGCATCGTGGAGACGTTCCGGGCCGGCGCATCCGGCTCCAGCAGCGGTGGTGGCCTCAGGTAATCGTCACCCCGGCTGGCCGCCCGCGTTGTCGAATGCCGGATGGCGCGAGGACACCTTCCTGGCCATGGCGAGATGGCCACCGAGGTAGCCCGACCCGGACGCGACCACACCACCGGCCAGCCCCAGCAGCACGCCCATCGCATGGCGATTCCGGCGCCGTGCGTTCCACGAGGCGGCGTAGAGCCCGAGCGCGGCTGTATTGCCCAGTGCGTGGACGAGGCCGACCCGTCGTTCCCTGCCGGTGGTATTCGTCCACTCCGCGATTCCGGTCAGCGCGGTCGGGACCGCGGCGGCT
>NZ_ML142868.1:48450-49906 GCF_004138495.1 Phytoactinopolyspora endophytica | reverse complement strand
CCGAACGCGATGAGCCGGCGGCTGGCCGGTCGCGACTGCCGGCCGCCAATGAGGTCCAGGACGGCGCTCGACGTCCAGGCGCCCACCGGTAGGTCGGTCATCAGCGGATGGGCGGCGTGGCCGAGCCAGGTGCTGCCACGCAGCAGGTTCCCGCGCTGAGGATCGGAGACGAGCGTCTCGGCCAGCCGGTACACCGGCTGCTGGATCCGGTCGATGCCGTGAGCGTTCTCCAGTGACTGTGTCCAGCGCACCAGCCGAGGCTTGCCGTCCATCGACATGTCCGGCGCGCCGGGCCGTGAACCATCCGGCACGTTCGCGGTCGGTTCGGAGTCCTGGCCGCGGTACTCGTCCGTGTGTGTCTTCGCCCGTTCGGTCGTCGTCATACCTGTCGGGTACCCGCGGCCGGAGGGGATATGCGGTTGCCCGAGTCGTCAAGGAGCGCTTGGAACGCACAGAGTCGCAACTCTCGTGGTACGGCACGGCGCCGGGCCGCAACTCAGGGGGTACGGCAGGTGTCATCCCAGGCCTGACGACTTCAGGCATGTTCACGACCGACTCTTGATACGTCCGAGCAGTGCGGTGTTCGCACTGTGCGTTGTTCAAGGAGGTATCGATCGTGGCAAGCACGACATTGCAGCCCAGACCCAGCCGGCTGCAGCAGCTCGCCGGCTGGGCGCAGCGGCACCACTGGCTGGCTCTTGTGGTGTGGGTGCTGCTCCTCGTCGGCGTCACTGCGGCCTCCGGGGCCGTCGGGGATGACTACCACGACGATCACACGCTCCCCGGCACCGAGTCACAAGAACTCAACGATCGGATGGAGGAGAACGCTCCGGCCCAGTCCGGCGACTCGATCCAGATCGTCGTCAACGACGAGGACGGCCTTGCCGACGCGGGGACGCAGGACCGGATCGAGTCGATGCTCGACGAGGTGGGCGCGCTGCCGCACGTCGCCGGTGTGACCAGCCCGTATGAGTCGGCGCAGGCGATCTCCGAGGATGGGACCATCGGCTACGCCACGGTGGCCCTGGACGCGGGCGCTACGGACGTTCCGAGCGAGGCTGTCGAGGACATCATCGACACCGCCCAGGCCGCCGGCGGCGACGGGCTCCAGGTGGAGCTGAGTGGTGACGCGGTCCGCAACGCCGAAGAGTCCGAAGGCGGGGGCGCCGAGGGCGCCGGAATGCTCGCGGCACTGGTGATCCTGGTCTTCATGTTCGGATCCTTCCTGGCCGCGAGCCTGCCGGTGATCACAGCGATCTTCGCCGTAGGCAGCACGCTCGGGGTGGTCATCCTGGCCTCGAACCTCACCACCATCGCCAGCTACACGCCGCCACTGATGATGCTGGTCGGCCTAGGCGTCGGCATCGACTACGCGTTGCTGATCTTCGCCCGGTACCGCGGCGAGCTGCTGCGGGGATCGGACCGCCAACAGGCGGCGCGTACGGCACTCGACACC
>NZ_ML142868.1:43888-48413 GCF_004138495.1 Phytoactinopolyspora endophytica | reverse complement strand
CCGGTCGGTGATCTTCGCCGGCGTCACGGTCGTGATCGCGCTGATGGGCCTGTTCGCCCTGGGGCTGGGCTCGTTGCAGGGCGTGGCTCTTGCGGTGGCGCTGACGGTGCTGGTCACCATGGCCGCGTCGCTGACGCTGTTGCCGTCGCTACTGACCGTCTTCGGTAAGCGGATCGAGCGACGGGTCATCCGGCACGCGGAGCGCACCGGCAAGGACGAGGGGCACCGCTGGCGCCGGCTCGCCGACGGTGTGGCCCGCCGGCCCTGGGCGCCGCTGACCGCCGCGGTGGTGGTGCTTGCCGTCCTCACGATTCCGGTTCTCGGCATGCGGCTCGGGTTCGCCGACGCGGGCAACGACGCGGAGTCCACCACCAGTCGTCAGGCATACGATCTGCTTGCCGAGGGCTTCGGCCCGGGCGTGAACGGTCCGCTCTTCGTGCTGAGCGACGGCGTGGACGAGCAGAACGACGGCGCGATCCAGGAGACTCTGGCGTCGTCGCCGGGCGTCGCCGGTGCTACACCTGTCCAGCACATACCGGATACCGACCTGGCCACCGTGATGGTCTTCCCCGAGAGCGCGCCGCAGGACGAGGAGACGAGCGAGCTGGTCTCCGAGCTGCGCGGCGAGACCCTGCCAGCGTTGCAGGAGCAGACGGGTGGCAGTTATCTGGTCGGCGGTTCCACCGCCGCCGCGGACGACTTCGCGGAGGCCGTGAGCGACCGGATGCCGATCTTCCTCCTGGTCGTCGTAGGCCTCTCGTCGCTCCTGCTGATGGCGGTGTTCCGGTCCGTGCTGATCCCGCTCAAGGCGGCGATCCTGAACCTGCTCACGATCGGGGCCTCGTTGGGCGTGGTGACGATGGTCTTCGGCGAGGGCATGTTCGGCGTGTCCGCCGGCCCGGTGGAGGCGTTCGTCCCGGTGATGATCTTCGCGATCGTCTTCGGGCTCTCCATGGACTACGAGGTCTTCCTGGTCTCCCGCATGCACGAGGAGTGGCGCCGTTCCGGCGATGCACTGCGCGCCATGCGCGAGGGTCTGGCCGCCACGGGCGGGGTGATCACCGCTGCCGCGGCGATCATGATCGTCGTCTTCGGCGCCTTCGTGCTCAGCCCGGACCGGATGCTGCAGCAGTTCGGCCTCGGCCTCGCGGTCGCCGTCTTCCTCGACGCCATCGTCGTCCGCTGCCTGGTGGTCCCGGCTGTGATGCGGGTGCTCGGGGAGAAGGCGTGGTGGCTGCCGCGCTGGCTCGACCGGCTGGTGCCACAGATCCCGCTGGAACGAGATGACACGGTCACCGCATCCGCACCGGCGGCCCACGAGATGAGCGAGGAGCACACGAGGTGAGCTGGGAACGCGAGAATGCCGATGGGAGCTGGGAGTCGCAGCCTCGGCGGAGGGTCAGCACCGGCGCGAAGGTCCGGCTGTGGGTTCTCGTCGTCGTCGGCATCGTCGCCGGGGAAGCGCTGGGCTTGGCGATCGCGGAGCAGGACGATCGACCCGGCTGGTTGCGCCCGATCCTGATCGGGGGCAGCGTCGCGGCGGCGGTGCTGATCGAGTTCGGCGTCTTCCGGCGCCTCAACCGGCGCTAGCCGAGCAAGGCATGAGATGACATCGGAGACCTTGGAGCTGGCGCGCCTGCAGTTCGCACTGACTGCGGGCGCGCACTTCCTATTCGTTGCGTTGACACTCGGCCTGGCGACGATCGTCGCCTGCATCCAGCTGCGGGCGACGATCAGGCCGAGCCCCGTGCACAGCCGGATGGTCCGGTTCTGGGGGCAGCTGTACGTCATCAACTATGCGATGGGCATCCTGACCGGACTGGTCATGGAGCTGCAGTTCGGACTGAGCTGGAGCGGCCTGACCCATTTCGCGGGGAACGTGTTCGGCGGAGCGCTGGCGATGGAGACGCTGGTGGCGTTCTTCATCGAGTCGACCTTCCTCGGACTGTGGATCTTCGGGTGGGGCCGGATGAACCGATGGCTGCACTTGGCCGTGATCGGGGTGGTGACGCTCACCGCCTACGCCTCCGCGTACTGGATCCTGGTGGCCAACGGGTTCATGCAGAACCCGGTGGGGGCCGAGATCCACGGCGACAGCCTCGTCCTCACCGATGTGAGCGCCGTGCTCACCAACGAGAGCAGCATCGCCGCCTTCTGGCACATCCTGGGCGGTGCGTTGGTCACCGCCGGCGTCCTCGTCGCCGGAGTCAGCGCGTACCACCTGCGCCGGCGTACCCCGCACACGGAGCTGTTCGGCCGCTCGCTGCGCATCGGCGTCTACACGGCGCTCCCGGCGCTGTTCATCAGCGTGACCAGCGGCGGTATACAACTCAGCCGGCTGGAGGACATCCAGCCGATGAAGGCCGCGACGTTCAGCGATGACAGCGTGCGCGTCGGCGCGCTCGAGGTCGAGATGGCCGAGCAGCTCGGTGCCGGTGACTACTCGCCTCCCGGGCTGGCCCGGGTCGCCGCGCTGGTGATGCTCGTCGTGTTCGCGTTGTTGTTCATGCTGCTGATGCTGAACGGCCTACTGGCCGCGTCGCGATGGATGATCGTGCGGGCGCGCGCGTGGCATTGGCTCCTGATGGCGATGATCCCGCTGCCGTACATCGCGATGATCTCCGGCTGGGTGTTCCGGGAGGTCGGCCGGCAGCCGTGGGTGGTGTACGAGATGCTCACCGTCTCCGATGCCGTGTCGGACGTCTCCGACACGGCGATGCGGATGTCCTTGCTGACGTTCTCTGTGCTGTTCGGCGTGCTGATCATCGTCACGTTGTGGCTGATGGCCCGGCACGCTCGCAGCGACCCCGATTCGGTCGCGCTGGGCAGCACCGCTGAGCACTCGGTACCGGAGGACGGCGGCGACGCCGACCGGCCGGACCGCTCCGGCGCGGTCCTGACCTTCGTGGGGAGATGAGACATGATGGAGACCGCCGCCGTCATCATGCTCGCGTTCTACGCGATCGGGTACTTCGTGCTGGGCGGAGCCGACATCGGGGCTGGGATGCTGCTGCCCTTCCTGGCCCGGGGCGCCGGCGAACGACGGCTCGTCGTCGCCGCCATCGTCCCGTTCTTCCTGACCAACGAAGTCTGGCTGATCGCCACGGCCGGTGTGCTGATCGGCCTGTTTCCCACGCTCGACGGTGTGCTGCTCGGCGGCCTGTTTCCGCTGGTGCTGTCGCTGCTTGTGGGCTGGGTGGTCCGTGACGCGGGGGTCTGGTTCCGGGGACGCGTGGATGGGGCGGGCCGCGGCGGCCGGGCTTGGCGTACGACGTGCGACGCCGCGGTCACCGTGGGCAGCTGGGTCGTCGCCGGCAGCTGGGCATGGATCCTCTCCGGGTGGCTGAGCGGCGCGGCCGACGGTGTGATGACCGAGCCGGCGGTGGCGGCCGCGATCACCGCCGTCATGGTGCTGTTCGCCCTGCACGGGCTGGCGTTCTGCGGTCTGCGCCTCGACGGTGACCTCTGCCGCCGCTGCGCCCGGTGGTTCGGCGGGGTGGGGGAGAGACGCACCTTCGTGCTGACCTCGGCCGTGATGGCCGGGCTGGTCACGGTCGCCGGCATGGCTGCTCTGCCGCTGTCCGGCGCGGCCGCCGATCAGGGCACGTTGGAGATGCTCGTGCCGGGGATCGCCGTGGTGACACCCGTCCTGCTGGCCGGGCAGGTGTGGGCGTGGCGGCTGTTCGGGCATCGCATCCGGGACCCGCGACCCGGGTCTCGGGAGGAACGCACGCTCAGCCTTTGAGGCCGCCAGATGTCAGCCCTGCCACGATCCGTCGCTGGAAGATGAGAGCGACGATGATCATCGGGATCACCACGACGACGCATGCCGCCGTGATGGTGCCGATCGGCCGCTGGAACTCCACCTGCCCGGTGAACGCGGCGATGGCCACAGGAACGGTCTGTGCGACCTCAGGATTCCGCGGTGCGAAAGTGTTGGCCAGTAGAAACTCGTTCCATGCCGTCACGAAGATGATGATCGCCGCGGCGAACACTCCCGGCGCCGCGAGCGGGAAGACCACTTTGTAGAAAGCTTGGAACGGTGTCGCGCCGTCGACTCGGGCGGCGTCCTCCAGATCCTTGGGAATCGACGCGTAGAAGGTCGTCAGGATGAAGATTGTCAGTGGCAATGTGAACGCGGTGTAGGGCAGGTACAGGCCTTCCCACGTGTTCAACAGCCCGACGGCGCGCCACACCTCGTACAACGGTGGCACCAACGCGACCGGCGGGAACAGGGACACGGCCAGGACACCCGACAGCAGCAAGATCTTGCGTTTCAACGGAAGCCTGGCGAGCGCATAGCCGGCCAGGGAACCGATGACGATACAGATGATCGTCGTCATCCCGGCGACTCCGAGCGAGTTACGGAGGTTGAGGTGGAAGTCCTGGTCGAACACGCTCTCGTAGTTGCTCAGCCCGAACGGCCCTTGAAACAGGTCCGGACTGTTCAGCGCCCGGTCGCCTTGTTTGAGGCTGGTCATGATGAGCCAGATGAACGGAAAGAGACACCAGAACAGGACGACGA
>NZ_ML142868.1:37546-43863 GCF_004138495.1 Phytoactinopolyspora endophytica | reverse complement strand
CAGCCCTGCTTTGGCCCATGTTCTTCCTGCCGAACCTGCCCGGACGGCCCCTCGCTCGCTTCTGAGCCGCCGGAGCCCGGGCCGGCGGCGTCCATGGCGACGCCGTTCCTGGAACCTGATGACGTCACTCATCGTTCAGTGGTCCTTTCAAGGACGAGCGCCCGTCCAAGGAGCGAGACGAAGATCATGCCAATGGCGAGGATGATCACGAAGGAGATCGTCGACAGCGCCGCGCCGTAGCCCGGGTCAGGTGTGCGTACGACGAACTGCTGGACGAGAATCGACAACGACTCGGTGTCGAACGCCCCGCCGGTCATGACCTGTGGCAGGTCGTAGACGCGTAGCGCCTCGACCGTCCGGAACAGCAGTGCGACGAGGATCGACGGGCGCAACAGCGGAAGGGTGATGTACCACAGCCGCTGCAGCGCGCCGGCCCCGTCGACCAAGCCGCTTTCGTACATCTCGCTTGGGATCGTCTGCAGTCCGGCGAGCAGAAGCAGGGCCACGAACGGCGCTGTCTTCCACACGTCGGCGAAGATGACGGCGAAGGTCGCCCATCCCTGTTGTCCGAGCCAGTTGAAGTTGCCCAGGTTGAACACGGTGTTGATGAACCCGGGCGTCACATTGAACATGAAGAACCACATCTGGGCGGCGATCACCGTGGGGATGACCCACGGGATCAAGATGGCCGCCCGCGTCACGCCCCTGCCGCGGAACGCCTGGTTCATGATCAGCGCGAATCCCAAGCCGATCAGGAACTCGGCCGCCACCGACGTGGCGGTGAACAGGAGCGTGAACCACAACGAGTCCCAGAATCGATCGTCCGCGAGAGCGTCGGCGTAGTTCTCCAGCCCGGCGAATCCGGTCCGCTGCCGCCTGGTGTAGTCGTACAGGCTCAGCACGAAGGCGTAGACCACAGGAAACAACGCCACGCCGGCCATCAACAGCAGGGACGGAGCGACGAACAGCCGGGCGAGGGCTCGTTCCGACAGCCCTCCTCGGCGGCGCCGCAGGGGTTTGTCATCAGACGCAGACTCGGTGCCGACGTCTGACGTGACACGGTCGTCGGCCACGATGGCCTCCTTTCGTTATCGCGGCCGACCTATTCGAGGGTTCCTTCCAGATACGTGCGGACGCTTTCGACGGCGCCCTGGACATCCGCCTCACCGTTGACGGCGGGGAACAAGGTTTGCTGCATCTCCGCACTGATCTGATTCCACTGCGGCGCGGGCGGCCGCGGCCGTGCGTCGGGCAGGATCTCGCCGAGGAGCTGCATGACCGGGTCGTCCGTCAGCTGGTCGTAGACGGATTCCAGGGTTGGTGGCACCGAACCCTCGGTCGCCAGCATCGTCTGGGCTTCCTCGTTCGTCGCCGCCCACACGACGAAATCCGTCGCCGCGTCCTTGTTGTCCGAGAACGCGCTCACTGCGTTGTTGAACCCGCCCAGCGCGGAGACCGTGCCTTCGCCCGTGAAAGTGGGAAGTGGCGCGATATCGAAGTTGCCATTCGCCGGGCTACCGTCGTCGCCCGCGACCTGCGAGTACACGTACGGCCAGTTGCGTAGGAATGCGATGTTGCCCTGCTGGAACTCGTTGCGGCCCTCTTCCTCACGGGCCGTGTTGAACCCGGGCGCGTAGCAGTTGTCCTGGATCGCGTTGGCCATGAATTCGGTGGCTTGGACGGCCAGATCGGTGTCGAACAAGACCTCGGTCTGGTCCTCGTTGTAGAGCTCACCGCCGGCGCTCCAGTAGTACTCGAGCCAGTTCACCACGAAGCCCTCGTACCGTGCACCCTGCCCGATGAAGCTGCCGATGTCTTCCGACTGGCTGATCTCGATCCCCTGATCACATAGGGCTTCCCAGGTATCCGGGGGTTGATCGACGAGATCCGTTCGGTAGTAGAGGAATCCAGCGTTCGTGTTGTAGGGCGCGGCCCAAAGCTCACCGCCCCACGTAGCGGATTCGAAAGCGCCTGGAATCGATGCCCCTTCGATATCGCCCCGCACGTCTTCCAGGCTCTCGACCCAGCCGTTCTCGGAGTACTCACCGGTCCAGATCACGTCCATGCCCAGCACGTCGAAGTTGCTACCTTCGGCCTGCAACTCGAGTGCCTGCTGCTCGCGCTGCTGGTCCGCCTCTTCCGGCAATTGCTCGATACTCACGGGGTTGTCTGGGTTCTGGTCGTTCCACAACTCCGCAACGCTCTGATGGACCCCTCCGGGCTGTGCTTCGGCGCCGCCGAGCGCCCAGACGATCTCGCCGCCGCCTTCTCCGTCTCCGTCGCCGTCGTCGTCACCGCCCGGGGTACACGCCGCGCCGAACAGCACGAGCGCTCCGCCCAGGGCCACATACCACCTGCCGCCCTTTCGCATCGCTGCCGCCTCCTTGCGAGCCAGAGATCCGGTATGTCGGATGCTCTAGTTCCCGAAAGGGCCGTGCCGAAACAAGGTGAAACGGAAGTGTGACACGGGTGCTACGCCGGCCACGGGAGGTCGGCGCAGAGCGCGAAACCGCCGTCGGCAGTGGGCCCGCGCCGGAGTGTTCCGCCGGCCAGCTCCACCCGTTCGCTGAGTCCCACCAGCCCGGTACCGGCGCCGGGAATGCGCTCGGAAGACGAGGGACCGGATGGGGCTGTGTTGTGCACCCGGACCTGGAGGCCGTCGCCGGACGAACCGGTCAGCGTGATCGTGACGCGAGCGCCGCGGGCATGCTTGCGGGCGTTGGTCAGGCCCTCCTGAACCACGCGATACGCGCACCGGGCCACCGCCGCCGGTAGCTGTGAGTTGCTCTCGTGCGTGTTGCCCTCGTGGGCGGCGAGGTCGCGGTCGTCGGCGACCGTGACATGCATGCCCGCCTGTCGGCTCTCGCCCACCAGGCTGGTGAGGTCGTCGAGAGTGGGGTGCGGGGCGTCGTCGTCGGGATCTGCCGCGGGGGCACGCAGCACGCCGATGACCTCGCGAAGGTCCTGCAACGCCTGGTGCGCGCTGTCCCGGATGATCCCGGAAGCCTGGGCGATGTCCTCTGCGGGCGCGTCCGGCCGATACACCAGAGCGTTCGCGTGGACGCTGAGCAGCGAAAGGCGGTGTGCGAGGACGTCGTGCATCTCCCGGGCGATCCGCTCACGTTCCCGATGCCTGCCCTGCTCGACGCGCAGATGCGCCTCCGACTCGGCCTGGCGTGCCCGTTCGCGCAGGGACAGCACGAGCTGGCGTCGTGCGCGGACGAACATGCCCCACATCGCGACGGCGACGATGAGCAGGACGACGAAGGCGACGGAGCCGGCATACGGGAGCTCGTCGTCCGGATAGATCGCGAAGTACAGCATGCCGACGAGGATGTTGACGGCCGTGACGACGGCTGTGACGGCCAGCTTGCGGTGCACGGCGACGGTGAAGATCGCGATGAGCACGGCACCGGTGCTGGAGGTGGCGAAGGTGGACACGGCCGTGATCGCCAGCGCGAGGTGAACCGGCCAGCGCCGTCGCCACCAGAGGCTGACACAGGCGGCGGACCCGGCGGCCAGATCGAGCACCCGCAGCGCGCTCCAGCCGTCGTTGATCAGCACATCGACGAAGGTCCAGGCACCGAGACCGAGGGCGATCAGGAAACAGAGGACGTCGACCACCCAGTCACGGGCCGACCGGCGAGGCCCGCCGCAATGCGGTCCCGGGTCGGGCTCCGTGACCAGCTGGCCGGGCAGCAGCCCTTGCAGCTCTAGGTCTGTCGGCTTACGCCCGGATACCGCGGTCACAACGAGCAAGGGTAACGGCGATCAAGCCACATCTCTCGGAGAATTGTGCGGTTGCCGCCCGGCCGCTCAGCTGGGCTCGGCGGTGACGCGCCGCAGGGCAACTCCATTGATGCAGTAACGCTGGTCCGTCGGGGTAGGGAAGCCCTCGCCGGTGAACACGTGCCCGAGGTGGGAACCGCAGCGCGCACACCGCACCTCGGTGCGGACCTGGCCGAGAGCGCGATCCTCGATGTACTCGACCCGGTCCTCGGCGAGCGGGGAGTAGAACGACGGCCAACCGCAATGCGCGTCGAACTTCGTGCCGGTCTCGAACAGCTCGGCGCCGCATGCTCGGCACTGATAGACGTAGGGACGGTCGTCGGCGTGCTCCAGCGGGCTGGTTCCGGCCCGTTCGGTGCCGGACTGCCGGAGCACGTGGTACTCCTCCGGCGAAAGCTCGGCGCGCCATTCTTGGTCGGTCTTCTCTACCTCGTACGGCATACCGACGACATTACCCGCGCCGGACACATGGCCGAGGGTCGCCGGTCATGTGGCGTCGTCGGTCTCGGAGTTGCGCGCCCTGCTCGGCTGGACCCTCGGCGGTTCGCCGGGCATCTTGGGATAGTCCGGCGGGTAGGGGAGTTCACCGAGACCGTGGTCGCGCTCGTCGCGTTCGGCCATCTCCAGCAGCGGCTCGATCGAATATGCGTCGTCATGCATACCGGCGTGCCGGTCGCCCACCTCCGCGAACCGTCCCGGCATCGTGGCGAGGTCGAAATCGTCGGGCGTCGCGTCGTCGAGCTCGTCCCAGTCGAGCGGGGCGGAGACAGTGGCTCGCGGCTTGGGCCGGATGGAGTAGGCCGAGGCGAATGTGCGGTCCCGGGCCATCTGGTTGTAGTCCACGAAGATGCGCTCGCCGCGGTCCTCTTTCCACCAGGACATGGTGACCATGGACGGCATGCGACGTTCCAGCTCCCGCCCGAACGCGATGAGGGCCCGCCGGACCTCCGTGAACTCCCAGCGCGGCTCGATCGGCACGTAGATGTGCACCCCGCGTCCACCCGACGTCTTCGGGAAACCCGCCATGTCGAGCTCAGCCAGCAGGGTGCGGACCTCCCACGCGACCTTGACGGCGTCGGCGAAGTCCGTGCCGGGCTGCGGGTCAAGGTCGATGCGCAGCTGGTCCGGCCGGTCGGTGTCCGACCTGCGCACCGGCCAGGAGTGGAAGGTCAGCGTGCCGAGGTTCGCCGCCCAGGGCACAACGGCCAGCTCGGTGGGACAGACCTCGTCGGCGGGGCGCCCGCTGGGGAAGGCGATCTTCGCCGACTCCACCCATGTCGGGGCACCCTTCGGTATCCGCTTCTGGTAGAAGGCATCGCCCCTGTTGTCCTGCCGGGTAGACAGCTTTGCGCCCTCGAAGACACCCGACGGCCAGCGCTCCAGCGTGGTGGGCCGCTCCCGCAACGCGTTGAGTATCCCGTCGCCGACGGCGATGAAGTACTGCACGACGTCGAGCTTGGTGAAGCCTCGCTCGGGAAAGTACACCTTGTCCGGGTTCGACACACGGACCTCACGTCCGCCGACGTCGAGAAAGGCCGGCTCGCTCACTGCAGGTACCTTACGTGCCTCACGTGTCTCCCTCGTCCTTCACGTGTCCGCGTCGTCGCCGTTCTGACTGCGCACCTCCGACTCCCAATCCGGCTCGGACTGAGCGAGCAGATGCAGCACCGGCACCTTGAGCTTACGCCGTGCACGAGTGGTCCAGTCCACGTGGAAGAACTCGGCGACCAAGTGCGGCCGGGTGAGGATGATGACCTCGGCAGCACCGCACTCCTGGACGAGCGAGTAGAGGCGCTCGAGCGGGTCGGTGGCCGTGACCTCGCCAGTGACCCGCACGTTGAACTCCTTGAAGGCCTGTACGGAGGCCTCCAGAGCCTGCCGGCTGGCCGCCCGGATCTCCTCATGCACCCGCTCGAGGTCGTTCTCATCCAGGTAGAGCGCGGCGGTTCCCATCACTTCGCTCGCCGCGAGGGAGCCGATGGTGGCCTCGACCCGGCTGGCGGCGTCTTCCACTGGAATGAGCACGTAGTAATGCATCGGGTCGGAGAAATCCGCGTGAAGGGCGACGATCTGCCGAGCGTCCCAACTGGTGACCGGCTCCTCGACCAGCACGACGACCTTGTACGACATGGGGACCTCCCCGGGTGTCGGGCGACGCGGTGTGTCGTCGTTCAACAGTTCCATACGTCATGGTGACACCAAAGTCAGCCGGATGGGTGAAGACGTGACCACGCGGTGAGTGTCTGTAAGGAAATCGAGACCCGAGCTGGAACCCGAGCCGGAGACCCGAGCCGGGACGCGGACGCGTCGTCGCCGGCTACGCGCGATTGACACCGGACGCGGGTAGATTGACCTGCGTGCAGTTACCTGTGATGCCGCCGGTGGCGCCGATGCTGGCCAAGTCGGCGAAGAAGATCCCGCCCGGCCAGCTCTACGAGGGCAAATGGGATGGCTTCCGGGCCATCATCTATCGCGACGGCGACGAGGTCGAGATCGGCAGCCGGAACGAACGTCCCATGACCCGCTAC
>NZ_ML142868.1:37056-37515 GCF_004138495.1 Phytoactinopolyspora endophytica | reverse complement strand
CGAAGTGGTCGACGCGGTGCGTGAGCATCTGCCGACGCGCTGCGTCGTCGACGGGGAACTGGTCATCGTCACCGATGACCACCTGGACTTCGAGAGTCTGCTGGAGCGGATCCACCCGGCGGACTCGCGGGTGCGTGAGCTCGCGGAGCGGACGTCCGCCAGCTTCATCGGCTTCGACCTGCTGGCGCTCGACGACGTGAACCACATGGACCAGCCCTTCGAGAAACGGCGGGCGGCATTGGCCGATGCTCTGGCGGACGCGGGCGCGCCGATCTACCTGACGCAGGTGACCACCGACCTGGCGGAAGCGCAGCAGTGGTTCGACCAGTTCGAAGGCGCAGGTCTGGACGGGCTGATCGCGAAAGGTCCGAACGATGTGTACCGGCCGGGTGAGCGGGTGCTGACCAAGATCAAGCATGACCGGACGGCCGATTGCGTGGTGGCCGGGTTCCGCTGGCA
>NZ_ML142868.1:36274-37033 GCF_004138495.1 Phytoactinopolyspora endophytica | reverse complement strand
AAGGGCGGCGGCGTGGTCGGTTCGTTGTTGCTGGGCCTGTACGACGACGCCGGCACGCTGCACTTCATCGGCGTCAGCGCGTCGTTCCCGATGAAACGTCGCGCGGAGCTGGTGGAGGAGCTGGAACCGTACCGGATGGGCGACGAGGTCTTCTCCGAGCATCCATGGGCGGAATGGGCGCGCGCCGAGGCCCACGAGGGTACCCGGCTGCCCGGTGGTCAGAGCCGCTGGAACGCCGGCAAGGACATGTCGTGGCAGCCGCTGCGGCCGGACCTCGTGGTGGAGGTCGCCTACGATCACATGCAGGGGACCAGGCTCCGGCACACGGCGCAGTTCCGCCGCTGGCGCACAGACCGCGACCCGCGCAGCTGCACCTATGACCAGCTCGAAGAGCCGGTGAGCTTCGACATCTCCACCGTTTTGTCCGGCTGAGACGGCCGGCTCAACGGGCCAGCCAGCGGGTGAGGAGCGTGCTGTCGTCCTCGATGACGTGGGCGAGGGTCCAGCGGCTCCGGTCGATCGGGGCACCGTCGAGAATGTGCGTGGCGTAGCCGCCGACCAGCATCGGGGTGAGCGTCATGCACAGCTCGTCGAGCAAGCCGGCCCGCGCGACATGTGCGAGCAGTTGCGGTCCGCCCTCGCAGAGTACGCGGCGCAGCCCTCGGGCCGACAGATGCTCGAGCGCGGCCGGAAGGTGGACGTCGTCCTCACCCGCGACGATCACGTCGGCGACCTCGGCCAGCGCGGACCGGCGCTCGA
>NZ_ML142868.1:35724-36243 GCF_004138495.1 Phytoactinopolyspora endophytica | reverse complement strand
GCGCCGACTCCACGGTGAAGATGATGGTCCGCTGCTTCGACCCGGTCATCTCCTGTGCATGCGTGAACAGGGGCGACGACGGGTGCAGCTCGAGGCGCCGGCTCACCACCGCCATCGGAGCGGCAGGCGGCTGCCCGGCGCGTTCGCGCAGCCGGGCGTAGTCGGTATGCGGCTCGACCGGACCGTAGTGCTCCGCACGGGCGGTTCCGGCGCCGACCAGCACGACGTCGGCCAGGGCGCGCAGTAACGCCAGCGTCTTCTGGTCGGGTGGCGTGGACAGCGTGCCGGAGCGCCCGTCCGGTCCTTGCGCGGCGCCGTCGATGCTGCTGACCATCATGGCTCGCAGCCAGACACCGTCGGCGCTCTCGGGATACGCGTACGCGGCCGCCAACGACTCGGGATCGTCGAGGTCTCCCGCTCCGCGTTCCGCCGGATCCTGGGGTGGGTAGATGAGCCGCACACCCCGATTCCATCAGACGTCGTCGGTCAACCCATGACGCGCCGGTCCGTGCCGGCACG
>NZ_ML142868.1:15321-35645 GCF_004138495.1 Phytoactinopolyspora endophytica | reverse complement strand
TGGCAGCGCTCGGAGCATCTGGATGAAGAGCGCGAAGGACGAGCCCATATCCTTGGATCCGTGCCCGATCAGCTGGTGAACCGCCGTCCCCAGGTCTCGGTGTCTCGGCTCATCGCGGAGATGGTTCCGCCGCCACGTTTCGGCGAAGTCAGATTCGACTCGTACATCCCGGACCCCGCCCAGCCGACCCAGAGCGACGCCGTCGATGCGCTGAGCGCCTTCGCCGGAACTGTCGGTGCCGCGCGGCGCCGTCGTCGTGGCTGGTTCGGCCGCAGGGCCGCGACATCGGGCATCGGCGGCTCCGACGCACGGAACTCCGACGCACGGAACTCCGACGCACGGAACTCCGACGCACGGAGATCCGACGGTGACGGTCGTCCGGGCGTATACCTCGACGGCGGTTTCGGCGTCGGCAAGACGCACCTGCTGGCATCGCTCTGGCACGCCGCGGCCGTGCCGGCCGAGCAGAAGACGTTCTGCACGTTCGTCGAGCTCACCAACCTGGTCGGCGCGCTCGGATTCGGCCCGACGGTGGAGGCGTTGTCGCAGCGCCGGCTCGTCTGCATCGACGAGTTCGAGCTCGACGATCCTGGCGACACCGTGCTCATCTCGACGTTGCTCACACGCTTGGTCGAGGCGGGTGTGAAGCTGGCCGCCACCAGCAACACACTCCCGGACAAGCTGGGAGAGGGACGCTTCGCGGCCGAGGACTTCCTCCGCGAGATCCAGGCGCTGGCGGCGAGGTTCGACGTGTTCCGGATCGACGGGGAGGATTACCGGCACCGAGGCCTGCCGGACGCTCCGCAGCCGCTGACCGACGACGAGGTCGTGGTGCTCGCAGCCCGTGAAGACACGGCGACCCTGGATGACTTCGACGCGCTCTGCGAGCATCTGGCGACGGTGCACCCGTCCAGGTACGGGCCGATGCTGGACGATGTGTCCCGGGTGCACCTGCGCGGCGTGCGCACCATCGACGACCAGAACGTGGCGCTGCGTCTCGTGGTACTCGTGGACCGTCTGTATGACCGCGACGTCCCGGTCGTCTCGAGCGGGGTTCCTCTGGACCGGCTCTTCGCGGAGGACCTCCTGGCGGGCGGTTACCGCAAGAAGTACTTCCGTGCGGTGAGCCGTCTCGTCTCCTTGGCCCGAGACGGCGGCGACGCGGCGCTCCGCTGACGAGCTCACACTCCTCACACTCCTCACACGCCTCCACGGTCGGGCCTGCAGCACGTCCCATCGATGCTGCAATTCGTGTTGGATGCTGCAATCTGTGTCGCTAAGGACTCGGTTCGGCGCCTATAGCGACACGAAATGCGGCATCCGGTACAGATTGCAGCATCGACGGCGTCAGCATCGCGCCGGTGGAGCACGTCGTCATCGACCGACCACGATGCGGCCTGGTGCATGCACGAGGCCGCACCCTCAACCTTTCGGGGAGCCGTTCTTGTCTGGTGTGGCGGTGTTCTCGCCGACGTAGGTTGCCCACATCTTCGCGTAGGCGCCGCCCGACGCCACCAGGTTCTCGTGGGTTCCGGTTTCGACGACCTTCCCGTGGTCCAGGACGACGATCCGGTCCGCCTGAGCGGCCGTGGTGAGCCGATGAGCGACGACGAGTGTGGTGCGGCTCCCGGTGAGCCGGTCGGTGGCCTGCGCCACGGCGGTCTCCGTGGCCAGGTCGAGCGCCGCTGTCGCTTCGTCGAGCAGGAGGATGTCCGGATCGACCAGATGTGCCCGGGCCAGCGCCAGCAGCTGGCGCTGGCCGCTGGAGAGATTCCGGCCTCGCTCGTCCACGGGATGTCGGTATCCGTGCTCGAGCTGCGCGATCATCGGATGGGCGCCGACGGCGCGGGCCGCCGCCTCGACTGCGGCATCGCCGGCCTCCGGCCGTCCGTACGCGATGTTGTCCCGGACCGTTCCCGGGAACAGATACGCCTCCTGCGGTACCACACCGAGGCGGTGCCGGTACGCCGCCATCTGGAAGTCGCGGATGTCGACATCGTCCACGCAGACCCGGCCGCCGGTCGGGTCGTAGAACCGAGCGACCATCTTGACCAGGGTCGACTTCCCCGCGCCGGTCTCGCCGACGACCGCCACCGTCTCGCCCGGCCGGAAGGCGAGGTCCACCCCGGCCAGTGCTTCGGCGTCGTCGGGGTTGTACCGGAAGTGGACATCGTCGAAGACGACGTCGCCGTTGAGGCGCTCCGGCACCTCGCGTGGGGAGGACGGGCGCGGGGTGCTGGTCGGCGTGTGCAGCAGCGTGCTGATCCGGCGCAGCCCGACCGCGGCCTGCTGGTAGCTGTCGAACACCTGGGAGAACTGCTGGACCGGGGCGAAGAGGAGCTCGATGTACAGAAGATAGGCGATCAACGCGCCCGCGGTGAGCGCGCCGTCGTCGATCATCTCCGAGCCGGCGATGAGGATGAGCAGCGACGTCGCATGCGCCATGAACTGCACGAACGGGAAGTAGGTGGCGATGTAGCGCTGACCGCGCAGCCGTGTGTTGCGGAATTCGAGACTGCGCGCGGCGAACCGTGTCCGGTTGTGGTGCTCGCGGCGGAACGCCTGCGTGACCCGGAGCCCGGCCAGGTTCTCCTGCAGGTCCGCGTTGACGACGCCGACCTTCTCTCTGGCCTCGGTATACGCCCGTGAGGACCGGGCCCGGAACACCAGGGTGGCCACGATGAGAACCGGCAGCACGGCGACGACGACGAGGCCGAGCTGGATGTTCATCACCAGGAGTATCACCAGCACCGTGATGAACGAGACGACGCTGACCACGGCCGTGGCGAGCCCGGTCTGCAGGAAGTTGCCCAGGGCGTCGATATCAGTGGTCATCCTGGTCATGATCCGGCCGGACATCTCGTGCTCGTAGAAGTCCAGTCCGAGCCGCTGCAAGTGGGAGAAGGCCTTGACCCGCAGCGTGTAGAGCAGCCGCTCGCCGGTGCGGCCGGTGATCAGTGTCTGCGCCCGCAGCACCACCCAATCGGCGATCACGATGCCGGCACCGACCACAGCGGCGAGCAGGACGATGCCGTTGGCCTGGTCCTGAACACCGTGGTCCACCCCGAGCCGCATGAGCATGGGGAAGGCCAGCGTGGCGAGGGAATGCAGCGCGACCATGAGCAGGCCGGCCAACAGGACCGTGACCAGCGGCCGAAGCAGACGAGGCAAGGAGAAGCGGGGCTCGGGCGCGCGAGCGTAGCGCTGGTCGACATCGGGGGTGTCCGTGGCCGGTGGTAGCGCGTCAACCTGCGCGAGCAGCTCGGGCGAGGCGGGCAACGAGGCCATCTGGCCGCTCAGCGGACCGCCGCCTCCGCCGCCTCCACCGCCGCCGAGTCCACCCATTCCACGGCCGCCGGCGCCGCCCGCTGGTCCGCCCGCCGCGGAACCACCCCGGCCGGGACCGAGGACGACGGCGGCTGGGCCGTCGCCGTTCTCCAGGGGTTCGTCCGGCCAGAGCTCAGGTGTGACGCCGTCGATGCGGGTGTCCGCGGGGTCGTCACCGGTGTCGGCCTGTCCGGTGAGCAGCGTGCGGTAGAGGGCGCACCGTACGACGAGCTCATCGTGGCTGCCGGTGTCGACCACGCGGCCGGCGTCCAGAACGGCGATCCGATCGGCCAGGCTGATCGTCGAGCGGCGATGCGCGATGAGGATCGTCGTCCGGCCGGCCATGAGACGGCGCAGGGTGCCGTGGATCTCGGCCTCGATACGGGCATCGACGGCGGACGTGGCATCGTCGAGCAAGAGAATGTCGGGGTCGCTGAGCAGCGCCCGGGCCAGCGAGATCCGCTGGCGCTGGCCGCCGGAGAGCGTCAGGCCCTGCTCGCCGACCACGGTGTCGTAGCCGCTGGGCAGTGCCTGTATGAACTCGTCCGCCTCGGCGGCCTTCGCGGCGGCGATGACGTCGTCCTCGGTGGCTCCGGGACGGCCGTAGGCGATGTTCGAGCGGACGGTGTCGGAGAAGAGGAAGCTGTCGGCCATGACCGGACCGATGCGGGCACGCAGGGAGGCGAGGGTCAGGTCACGCACGTCGTGGCCGCCGACCTTCACCGCCCCGGCGTCGGCGTCGTAGTAGCGGCCGAGCAGGGCGGAGAGCGTCGACTTGCCGGAGCCCGACGTGCCGACGATCGCGACGGTCTCCCCGGGCTCGACCGTCAGGGACAGCTCACGCAGCACCGGCTGTTCGGGTTCGTAGCCGAAGCGAACGCTGTCGAACTCGACGCTGGTGGGTCCGGGTTCCAGGTCGATGGCGCCCGGCGAATCGGTCACCAGCGGCCGGGCGTCGATCAGCTCGAACACCCGGATGACGCTCGCCTTGGCCTGCTGCCCCGCGGTGAGCAGGTTCGACAGCATCCGGACCGGACCGACCATCTGCGTCAGGTAAGTGGAGAAGGCGAGGAACGTGCCGAGCGTGATGTCGCCCCGGATCGCGAGCCAACCTCCCAGTGCCAGGATGCCGACCTGGCCGGCCGCCGGGAGCGCCTGCAGCGACGGGTTGTACAGGCTGTTCAGCCGGACCACCCGCATCCGGGAGGAGAACAGCCCGGTCGCCGCGTCGTCCAGCTTGCCGAGCTCCTGGCGTTCCTGGCCGAAACCCTTGACGACCCGGACGCCGGTGACGGCGTCGTCGACGATTCCGGCGACCGTGCCGGTCTGCTGTTGTGCGTGCCACGCGGCGGGGAAGAGCCGCCGGCGGGAGGCGTTGGCGATGTAGAACAACCCGGGTCCGACGGCGAGGAAGACCAGGGTGAGCACGGGGGAGAGGACGACCATGATCACCAGCGAGATGAGGAAGAGCAGCATGTGGCTGGTCATCATGGTGAACATCTGCAGCAGGCCCTGCACCATGTTGAGGTCGGAGATGGAGCGGCCGATCACCTGACCGGTGCTCAGCTGGTCCTGGCGGGCGCCGTCCAACCGGGACAGCGTCGCGAACAGCCGGGTACGCAGGTCGTACTGGACGTCGAGAGACATCCGGCTGCCGAAGTAGCGCCGGGCGAACTGCGACACGAACGTGATGGTGGCGGCGACGATGAGCGCTGTGGCGGGCCAGAACACATCCCGGTCGCCCGCGAGGATGACATCGTCGATGATCGTCCTGGTGATGAGCGGTATGGAGGCCATCGCCGCCATGCCGACCAGCGCGGAGCCGAAGGCGAGGACGACGCTGCGTTTATGTCTCCAGCAGTGCGAGATGAGCCGGGACAGCCAACCAGGCGTATCGCCGGGTGAGCCCGGATCGCCCGGCGTGTTCGTCTCGGTACGGGAAGATGTCGGGTCGCCGTTGTCAGGTGTGCGGGGTGGCGTGGCTCTCTCCTTCGGGTGGTGTGCGTCTCTGCGCGGCGCGGCTCTCTAAGACGGCTTCGATGTGCGCGAGGTCGTCGACGAACCGTCGAGGGTCGTGGAGCTCGCCGAGAATGTCGCCGAGCCGCTCGGCGAGCACTCGGTCCGCCTCGTCGAGCGCAGCCCGGCCGGCGTCGGTGAGCTCGAGCCGGACCACACGGCGATCGTCGTGGTCTCGGATACGGGACGCGAGACCGGCGTTGACCAGGCCGTCGGCGAGTGCCGTCAGGGTGGGTTTACGGACCCGCAGCGCGTCGGCCAGTCGAGCGGAACGCTCACCACCGGCGCTGAGCCGGACCAGCATCCGGTACTGCGGCATCGAGAGCCCAGCAGGCGTGGCTGCCGTGACCGCACGCTGGAGCCGCACCAGAGTACGCACGGCGCGACGCGCGTCCGGATAGGGAATCTCCGCACCGGCCCGGATATCCGGAACAGCCCCTGTCTGTGGGTCGGCCGCCGGCGGCTCCCGGTCGGCCGCCGAAGCGCCATGCGAGTTGCTGGGCATAGTACTAGAACCTAATAGTTAGAGGGTCGAACCTCAACCTGTCCTGGACCTCAGGTGAGACCTGGTGCCGGAGGCTGCAGATCACCAGGATCAGCCGCTCGGGCGGCGCTCGTGACTGTCCAGACGATTGCGCCCATACACGACATCGATGGCACACTATGTGCGGCAAGCGGTTGCGTGAGCTTCCGTGTCCGGGGAAGGCAGGGATGGGCAGCAGACAGGGCAGATCGATGCCCACCATCTATGACGTCGCTCGGGAATGCGGCGTCGCGCCATCGACCGTATCGAGGGCCCTGTCACAGCCCGGTCGTGTGAGCGCGACAACCAGCGAGCGGATCCACGAGGTGGCCGCCCGGATGGGCTATCAACCTAACCCGCTGGCGAAGTACCTGCCCACAGGGCGGACCGAGACGATCGTCCTGATCGTGTCGGACATCGCCAACCCGGTCTACTCGCCGATGATCCGTGGCGCGGAGGAAGCGGCGTCGCGCGCGGGCTACACCCTGGTGCTCAGTGACATCGAGGAGTCGCCGGAGCGGGAGCGCGACGTCATGGAGAAACTTCTGCGCACGGTGGACGGCTTTGCGCTTGCCACGTCGCGCCTGTCCGACGCCGCGATCCGTACCATCGCCCGGCAACGTCCGATGGTCACGATGAACCGGGTGACCCAGCAGGTCCCCAGCGTGGTCCCGGACAACGACCAGGGCATGCGGGCGGCAGCCACCCACTTGGCTGACCTGGGACACAGCCGGGTGACCTATATCTCGGGCCCGGCGACCTCGTGGGCGAACGTGGTGCGCTGGCGGGCGCTGCGTTCGGTAGGCGAGCAGCTGGGGATGAAAGTACGACGGATCGGGCCGTACGCGCCCACCGTTGCCGGTGGATGGGCGGCCGCGGCCGACCTGGTGAAACCGGACTCGAAGGCACGCTCCGGCAATCGCGGCGCCGGGGAGGCGGCATCGGCTCCGGTCAGGACGGCGGCGGCCACGTCGGCCGTGATCGGCTACAACGACCTGCTGGCGATCGGCGCCATGCAGGGCCTCTCTGACCTGGGCTTGAGCGTTCCGGCTGACGTCAGCGTGGTCGGTTGCGACAACATCCTGGGGTCGGACTGGTGTACGCCACCGCTGACCACCCTCGCCTCTCCGCTACGAGAGCTCGGCGCCACCGGGGTGCGCAACCTGCTGGCCATGATCAAGGGCGCGCAACCTCGGAGCCGTCGCCCCGTCGTGCTGCCGTCCCAGCTCATCGTGCGGGAGTCGACCGCCGCGCCGGCAAAGGGCAATTAGTACCCGCTCGGCGACGACGATGACACATTCCGTGGCGGATGACACGTTCGGAGACCGAATGTGTGATCCAGCCGCCCCGCCCGGCAGCGAGCGGCAAGAGCTGGCAACCGGTTGCCGAACTGACCGGTCTGGGGCGACCATGGCACGATGGGCGAAGACGACCGAGGGCGCACGCGCCGGACACCGCATCCCGATCGGCTGTTACCGGCCGAGCCGCACCTGCGCGACATTGCCCGGCGCCTCTACCAGCGGGTTTGTGAGCTGCCGGTGGTCTCGCCGCACGGACACGTCGACCCTGGGATGCTGGTCCGCGACGAGCCGTTCCCCGACCCGGCGACGCTGTTCATCACCCCGGACCATTATGTGACCCGTATGCTGCACGCGCACGGAGTCGGCCTGGACGAACTGGGTGTGGCGCAAGGGCCGTTGGACGAAGCCGGCGCGCGTGCCGTGTGGCGGCGGCTCTGCGAGAATTGGCCGGCGTTCCGGGGCACACCGATCCGGTACTGGCTGGAGGCGGAGCTGGCCGAGATCTTCGGCGTCGAACAGCAGCTTGCAGCGGAGACGGCCGACGAGACCTACGACGCGGTGGCGCAACGCCTGAAAGACCCGGCGTTCCGTCCGCGGGCACTCTACGCGCGGTTCGGGATCGATGTCCTGGCCACCACGGATGACCCCTGCGACGACCTGTCCGACCATGCGGCGCTGCGGGACGATCCGACGTGGGACGGCCGGGTCGTGCCGACGTTCCGCCCCGATGCCTACTTGGAGCCGGCCGCACCCGGCTGGCCGGAGCGTGTCAAGCGCCTGGGTGCTGCCGCCGATGTGGACACGAGCTCGTACGAGGGCTATATCGCCGCTCTCGAATCGCGTCGGCGGTACTTCATCGCACACGGCGCGACCGCCACCGACCATAGCCATATCGACCTGGGAACGGAGCCGCTGGGACGGGACGAGGCCCGGCGGATATATGCCTCTGCGCTCGCCGGACAGGCGACGGCGGCGGAGGCGACCGCGTTCCGGCGGCACATGGTCGCTGAGATGGCCCGGATGTCCTGCGACGACGGGCTGGCGATGGCCGTGCACCCGGGGATCGTCCGCAACCATCACCGGCCGACCTTCGACAGGTTCGGCGGGGACACCGGGCACGACATCCCTGCCCAGCTGGAGGTGGTGCGGGCGCTCCGGCCGCTGCTTGAGCGCTACGGCACTCACCCCGGCTTCCACCTGGTGTTGTTCACCGTCGATGAGACCCTGTACTCGCGGGAGATCGCGCCGCTGGCCGGCTTCTACCCGAGCGTCTACGTCGGCGCGCCGTGGTGGTTCCTGGACACCCCGGACGCGATCCGCCGTTTCCGGCACGCGGTGACCGACTCGGCGGGATTCGGCAAGACCGCGGGGTTCGTCGACGACACTCGAGCGTTCTGCTCGATCCCGGCCCGGCACGACCTGTCCCGGCGGGTCGATGCCGGAGTGCTCGCCGAGTACGTGGCCGAACACCGACTGGACGAGGATGAGGCGGCCGAGGTCATGGTGGAGCTGGTCGACCGTCAGCCCCGGGTGGCGTTCAAGCTCGGCGGCGGGTCCGGGGCGGAGGCGCCGGCATGAGCAGTGATCGACCCGTCCGGATCGTGCACCTGGGACTCGGTGCATTCTTCCGCGCACATCAGGCCTGGTACACGGCGCACGCTCCGGATGCGGCCGATTGGGGGATCGCAGCCTTCACGGGACGGCGCCCCGGCCTGGCTGATGCCCTGAATGAACAGGGCTGCCGATACACGTTGATCGAGCGGCACCCAGACGGGGACCGCGCGGAGACGATCGCCAACCTGGTACGCGCACATGCCGGAACGGATGAGGACGCCTGGCTCGCAGCCGTCGCCTCACCCGAGGTCGGCATTCTCACGCTGACGGTCACGGAGGCCGCGTATCCGGAGGATCCGAAACGGGACGAAAGCCTCGCGGCCGATGTGCGCGCGCTGGCCGAGAGTCCTCGGGCGTCCAGCGTCACGGGGCGTGTGCTGGCCGGATTGCGTGCCCGCAGGGAGGCCGGTAGTGGTCCGTTGGCGGTGGTGTCGTGCGACAACCTGCCGGACAACGGCACTGTCCTGCGGCGCGCGGTCCAGTGGGCGGCCGAGCACGTCGACGTGGAGCTGGCGGCATGGATCGAGGCCAACGTCTCGTTCGTCAGCACAGTCGTCGACCGCATCACGCCGGCGGCCACGGATCAGGACCGGGCAACGGCCAAGGAACTGGCCGGATGGGCTGATCAATGCCCGGTTGTCACCGAGCCGTTCTCCGAGTGGATCCTGGCCGGCGACTTCCCGGCCGGGCGCCCGCGCTGGGAAGACGCCGGCGCGCGGTTCGTCGACGACGTCGAGGTGTTCGAACGTCGCAAGCTGTGGCTGTTGAACGGCGCCCACTCGCTGCTCGCCTACGCCGGCGCCACCCGTGGTCACGAGACCGTCGCCGCGACGATGCACGACGACGTATGCGTGCGCTGGATGAACGAATGGTGGGACACCGCCCAGCGACACCTGGAGCTGAGCCCGGACGAGGTCGCCTCCTACCGCGCGGCCCTGACCGAGAGGTTCGGTAACCCACGTATCCAGCACAGGCTTGCCCAGATCGGCATGGACGGGTCGCTGAAGCTCCCCGTGCGCATCCTGCCGGTGCTGCGTGCGGAGGTCGCGGCCGGAAGGGAACCCGTCGGCGCGCTGCGGACGCTTGCGGGCTGGATCCGCCATCTGCGCGGCGACACCTTCGACGTCCGCGATCCGGCGGCAGCCGAGTTCGTCGCCGCCGCACAGGGGCCCGTGAATGATGCGGTGCGCTCGGTGCTCGCCCGGCTGGACGGGGAGCTGGCCGAGCGGGCGGACGTCGTCTCCGTCGTCGAGGAGCTCACACAAGAACTGGAGTGACGAGCCCGCCGGAACCGGATCGTGGAGGCCGGCCGGTCTACGCCTAGACGTGTCAGGGCGCCGGGGCGTCGGCGAGGACCGAGAGCTCGTCGGGAAGCTCACCGGTGTGCACGACGCCCAGGCGCTGGGTGGGCCGGGTGACCGCGACGTACAGGTCGGTCGCGCCGTGAGACGAGTCGGCGAGGATCTGCGCCGGCTCCACGACGATCACCGCGTCGAACTCCAGCCCCTTGGCCTGGTCGACCGTCAGCACCACCACCCGCGCGTCCAGGGCTCCCGGGCCGTCGGCGCCGTACGCGACCACCCGGCCGACGCCGTCGTCGCCGGCCGGCTCCACCGCGTCGCCGCCGCTCCGCGTGAGCTCGGCCGTCTGCTCCCCGCCGAGGCCTCGTTCGAGCTCGTGGTAGACGTCATCGGAGAGGGCCTCCGGCACGACGACGGCGAGCCGGCCTTGCTCTTGCCCGGCGATCTCGGCATCCACCGAGGCGACGACCTCGGGAAGGAGCGTCGCCGCGGAGGCCGGCACGGACCATGGGCGCTCACCGGTGGACCGTACCGACTCCGGTGGCTCGAGCATCGGGTCGATCGCGGCGAGGACGTCGGCTGCCACGTCCATGACCTCGGCCGGAGTGCGGTAGTTGACGGTGAGCGTCTCCATCCGCCAGCGCCCTTCGGCGTGCGGGTCGAGCACCGATGCCCACGACCGTGCACCACCCGCGGCGGAGGTCTGTGCGATGTCGCCCACGACCGTCATGGACATGCCGGGGATCCGGCGCAGGACCATCCGCCACGCCATCGGGGACATCTCCTGGGCCTCGTCCACGATGACGTGCCCGTACACCCAGCTGCGGTCGCGGCTCGCCCGTTCACCCACGCTGGTGGAGACGGGCGCGCCGCGGTATCGCTCGGCCACCTGGCCCGCGTCGACCGGGAAGCCGAGGTCCAGGCCGGTCAGCAGCTCCTCAGCGAACTCCGCCTCCGCGCGGCGTTCCGCCTCCTCCCGCCTGGCGGCGGCGAGAGCAGCCTCGTCGGGGACGTCGCCGAGCAGCTCGGCCGCCTCGTCGAGAAGGGGGACGTCCGCCTCGGACCAAGCGCCGTCGGGCGTGTACCTGGAGTCGTAGAGAAGCTCACGCTCGTCCGGTTCCAGCGGCCGGAACGCGGCGGCCAGCATTTTCGGCATGGACAGCACCGTGGCCAGCAGCTGCTGCGGGGTGAGCGAAGGCCAGAGCTCGTCCAGCACCACTTGAACGTCCGGATGCTGTTGAAGCTCCGCGCGGGCGTCGGGCACCTCGTCCTCGTCCACTGTCCGCCCGGGCCGTTGCAGGTACTGTCGGGCCAGCCCGGTCAGCAGCTCGCGCACGAACACGGGGCGGGCCTCGTTGTGCGGGCGGCGCGAGCGCCTGGCGCGGGTGCGGGCAGCGCGGATGTCGTCCGGAGCGAGCTCCAGGGTGGTGCCGTCGACGTGCACCGGGATCGCCTTGCGGGGCACACGCTGGTGGTTGCGGACGGCGGAGGTGATGACGTCGCTCATGCGCAGATCACCCTTGAGCCTGGCCACGGCGTCCGGCTCGCGCCGGCCGGGCGTCACACCGGGGACCAAACCGCCCACCGTGCTCAGCGTCACGCCGGTCTCGCCGAGTGACGGCAGGACCTGGTCGATGTAGCGCATGAACGTCTCGTTCGGGCCGAGGACGAGGACCCCGCTGCGCTCCAGCCGGTCGCGGTGCGTGTACAGCAGGTAGGCCGCCCGGTGCAGCGCCGCGACGGTCTTGCCCGTACCCGGCGCTCCCTGCACGACGAGTATGCCCGCCAGCGGAGAACGGATGATGCGGTCCTGCTCGGCCTGGATGGTGGCGACGATGTCGGACATCCGGCCGGTGCGGTGGGCGGTGAGCGCGGAGATCAACGCCGCCTCGCCATGGACGGCGCCGGCCGACGGGCCCATCCCGTCGACGGTGAACACCTCGTCGTCTATGCCGGTCACCTTCCGGTGCCGGACCTGGATATGCCTGCGTCGGGCGAGATTGCCCGGGTTGGCGGCGGTGGCTCGGTAGAACGGTTCGGCGGCGGGCGCCCGCCAGTCGATGAGCAGCGGGTTGTACTCGTCGTCGGCGATCGCCATCCGCCCGATGTGGGAGACCTCGCCGTCGCGCGTGTCCAGCCGGCCGAAACAGAGCCCGCGGTCGACCCCCAGGAGCCGCTCCATCCGCCCCACCTCGCGGTCGACGAACGCCTCCCGTTCCCACACCGCTTGGTGGTTGAAGCCGGGCTGCTTGTACAGCTCGGCCAGCCGGTCGGTCGTGCGCTGGCGTAGCCGGTCCAGGCGTTCGTACAGCATGGACACATACGCCTGCTCGTGCTCCAGAGCGTCGGCCCTGGTGTGTGCGCCGTGATCAGGCGGATCAGACACAGGCACTCAGTTGGATTCCTCTTCCAGCGGCGGCGGGTATCCGAACGACGCCGATGCCATCTCGGCGGCCTCCATGACCAGCGGTACCGTCTCGTCCAGTTGTGCCCGGTCGAGCCGGTACGACGGACCGGAGAGGCCGATGGCGGCGATGACCGAGTCGTCGGCGCCGTAGACGGGCGCCGCGGCGGCGCTGAGGCCCTCCTCGAACTCCTCGAACGACGTCGCGTAGCCGTTCGTGCGGACCAGCTGGACCTCCTGCGACAGCGTGTCCGCGTCGATGATCGTGAAGTCCGTGTACCGCTCGTGCGGACCGGCGATGATCGAGCCCTGTTCTTCCTCCTCGAGGTGGGCGAGGAACACCTTTCCGGGCGACGTGCAGTGCAGCGGCGTACGGCGACCCAGCCAGCTCCGGCTGGCCACCGTCGATGTGGACAGGATCTGGTCCACGGTGACCGACTCGTTGCCTTCGAGCACCGAAAGCGTGACCGTCTCCTCACTGTTCTCGGCAAGCCATTCGCAGCCGGCTTGGGCCTGCCGGGTCACCTCCGGGCCGACGGTGACGGAATGCGCGAGGTGGACCAGGCCGAATCCCAGACGGTACTTGCCGGTCTGTATGTGCTGCTCGACGAGACCACGGCTCTCCAGCGTGCTGATCAGCCGGAACGCCGTAGATTTGTGGACGCCCAGGGCGTTTCCCACGTCGGTGACACCAGCCCAGTCCGTACGAGCGAGAAACTCCAGAATGGCGATCGCTCGCTCCACGGACTGGACGTGACCGGCCGTCCGGGTATTGCTGGTTGACTCCACGTGAGGTGAGTCTACCGACCAGTACCTGAGAATCCGGTCAGCCCCGTGTCGCCGCGCGACACTAGTGCGCACGTCGGTGAATCTCGTCGACGATGGCCGGCACCACGTCCGCGACGTCACCGATGACCGCGTAGGTGGCCCGGTCGACCATGGGTGCGTCCGCGTCGGTGTTGATGGCCAGGATGGCTTTGGCACCCATGCATCCCACCCAGTGCTGGGTGGCGCCGCTGATTCCGCAGGCGATGTAGAGGTCGGGGTTGACCTTTGTGCCGGTCTGGCCGACCTGGTCGCTGTGCGGGCGCCAGCCGTTGTTCGTGACCACGCGTGAGCAGCCGACCGCCCCAGCCGTCAGCTTCGCCAGTTCCTCGAGCGAGGCGAATCCGTCGGCGCTGCCGACACCGCGCCCACCGGAGACGACGACTCGGGCCGTCGCCAGGCTCACGCCCGCGTCGCGGGTGGTGCGTTCGACGAGCCGGCTCGCGACGAATGCGTCGTCGAAGCGTGGCTCGAAGACCTCCACCGCCATCGGCTGCCCAGCTCTGGCGGCACCGCTGCTGTCGTGCGTCGCGTCGTCGTTCGGTTCTGCCGAGCCAGGCACGATGGTGGCGAGCGCGACGGGCGCCGCCAGCTCCGCGTCCTCCAGCAGCATCCCACCCTGCCGGACCCGGGTCAGCCGCCAATGCTGCGCCCCGGCCCCGTTCTGGCTGGTCGCGCCAGGGTCGTCCGGGGGCGCGGACGCCACGGCGCTACAGTTCGTGGCGAGCGGGAGATCAGCGCGGGCCGCGGCCTGCGCCATGATCTCGTTGCCCCGGTCGGTTCCTGCCGCCACGACGGCTGACGGCTCGACCCGGCGGATGAGCTGGGCCAGCGACTCGCCCCAGCGTTCCGGGGAGTACGTCGCCAGCTCCGGGTGAGCGACCGAATGGATCGCCGACACACCGAGCCGCTCCAGCCGCGACCGAAGAGCTTCCTCCTCAGCGGCGCTCACACCACCCAGGGTCGGCCCGCTCGGGTCCGCATCCGTGCCTGCGGTGAAGACGACGGCCTCCACCGGTTCGCCGAGGTCGTCCGCTATGGCCCGAGCGACGGTCAATGCCTCGAGCGACGAGGCCGCGACCTCGCCGTTGTGCTCGATCAGAACCAACACCGTGACTCACCTGCTTTCGACTGCATGGTGCGCTGAACGCCCGTGCCGGGTGCCCGCCTACACCATGTCCAGTTCCTCCAGGATGTCGACGATGGCGGGCGCCGCCTCGGGGCCGCGTCCCAACACCACCGTCTCCGTCCGCTTCTCCTCCGGTTGCCGTAGCCGCATCTTGCGCAGCCCGCCCCGGCCGATGGCGATCTCAGACGGCACCGTGTCAATGTCACCGGCGCCGGTACCGGCACCCGCGTCCGGCAAACGAGCGCTGAGCTCGTCCAACTCGGCCTTACGGGCACGGAGCCGCCCGCGCATGCTCGGGTACCGGGGAAGGTTGAGCCCTTCCTTCACGGCAGCCGCGGCCGGAAGCGAGACCTCGTAGACCTCGACGCCAGCCGGCACGTCGCGACGCAGCCTGGCGTGGCGCGCGCCGTCGTCGATGTCGATGCCTTTGATCCCGCCGACGATCGGCAGCCCCAGAGCGCATGCCACCCGCACACCCACCTGGTAGTTCCCGGCGTCCGGCGACTCGTTGCCGAAGAGGATCAGATCAAACGGCGCCCGTTCCGCCTCCAGCCGGCGGACCGCCCCGGTGATCGCAGCCGCGGTCGCCTGCGGATCCAGTTCGTCGGCGCCGGTCTCGACCAGAACCCCTCGATCGGCACCCATCGAGATCGCGTACCTGAGCTGCTCGTCGGCCTCGGCCGGCCCGACGCTGAGCACCGTCACCGCGCCACCGTGCTCCGCGACCAGCCGGATCGCCTCCTCGACGGCGCACTCCTCGTGCGGGCCGACGGTGAACGCCAGATTCCGCGTGTCGACGCGTTGCCCATCATCAGTGAGCTGCGGTGTCCCGCCCGAAGCCGGCACCCGCTTCACACAGACCAGAACCTCCATGAGCTCGGCCTCCTCACCCTTTCATCCGGGAGTCATCCGGATCGAACAGCGGCGTCCGGCCCGCCCGCGCCACCGTCACCGGGTACCGTTCGCCCATGTACTGCACGAGCAGCCGGTTGCCCTCCTCGGCCTGCTCCACCGGCAGGTACGCCATCAGCAGATAGGCGCCGACCGACGGGCCGGACCCGGCACTGGTGACGTACGACGGCCGGCCGATCCGGTCCACCACGCGCTCGCCCCGTACGCTCAGGATGGGCTCGCCACCCTGCGGATACCGGCGCATGCCGGAGGAGTCGTGGTGGTCGTCGACGGTCAGTATGCACATCTCGGCTATCGGCTCGTGTTCCCTGGCCTGCAGGTAACCGTCCTTGCCGATGAAGTCGTGCTCCTTGACCTTCTTCAGCGCCAGCCCGGCGTCGACCGGTGTGTACTCCGACGTCAGCTCCGCGCCCATCAGGCGGTAGCCCTTCTCCATGCGGCCGGTGGTGCCGTAGACGCCGATGCCTGCCGGAATGATGCCGTGCGGGGCGCCCGCTTCGGCGATGATGTCCCACAGCACCCGGCCCTGATCGAACGGCGCGTGCAGCTCCCAGCCGAGCTCGCCGACGTAGGAGACACGCAGCGCCAGCACCGGAACGGTTCCGACCGTGATGTGCCGGGCGGTGGCGAACCCGAAGCCGTCGTCGGTGACGTCGTCGTCGGTGACCGACGCGAGGACGTCGCGGGCGCGTGGTCCCCACAGCCCGAGCGTGCAGGTCGCCGAGGTGAGGTCGGTAAACGTCACCGAGCCGTCAGCGGGTACGTTGCGGCTGAACCAGGCGGCGTCGCGCGCTCCGTCAGAGCCGCCGGTGATCACCCGGTATCGGTCGTCGGCCATCCGGACGACGGTCAGGTCGCTGCGGAAGCCTCCGTTGGGCGCCAGAACGGGGGTGTAGATGAGCCGGCCGACGCGCCGATCGGCATTGGCGACGATCATCCGCTGGATGTAGTCGAGCACGCCCGGTCCGGCGACTTCGAAGTGCGCGAACGCGGACAGGTCGATCATCGCGACCCGCTGGCGCATCGCCAGGTGCTCGGCGTTGATGATCGGCGACCACCACCGTCGGTCCCATTCGTGCGGCCGGTCTTGAAGGAACTTGTGGCCGAACTCTGCCATCTCCTCCAGCAGTGGCCGGTTCGACTCGTACCAGTGCGGCCGTTCCCAGCCGCCGACCTCGAAGAACTCCGCGCCCAGGACGCCCTCCCGCTCGTAGAACGGGGAGAGCCGTTGCTGCCGTGAGGAGAGCCACTGCTCCCGCGGGTGGACGATGCCGTAGGTCTTGTTGAACCCCTCCGAAGTGCGCTCCCGGATATGTGCGCGGGTCCGTTGGTTGGGGTAGAAGCGAGCGATGTCCGCGCCGTGCAGGTCGATCTCGGCGGATCCGTGGGTCATGCACTCGGCGAGCATGCGGCCGACGCCCGGTCCCTCCTTGATCCACACCGCGGCGGCCGACCAGAGACCCTTGACCTCTGGAGTCTCGCCGAGAAGCGGGGAGCCGTCCGGGGTGAGCGAGAGCAACCCGTTGATCGCGTGCCGTACGCCGGCGTCCTCCCGGTCCAGGATGCTGCCGAACAGCTCCAGCGCGTCCTCCATCTGCGGATCGAAGTCCTCGGCGGTGAACGGCAACTGGGTGGGGGAGAGCTGCGCGGCCGCGACGGACGGGATGTCCTCCGGGTCGTGCAGGATCGGCCGGTGCGCGTAGGAGCCCACCTCCAGGTCCGCGCCGCTCTGCCGCTCGTACATGAAGGTGTCCATGTCCCGGACGATCGGATAGGCGATCTCCACACCGGTCGCGGCGAGCTCGGGGATCGGGCCGACGTCGATCATCTGGTGAACCGCCGGTGTGAGTGGGATCGTGGCGCCGGCCATGCGCGCGATCCGGGGGCTCCACACGCCGCATGCGACCACGACGGTCTCGGTCTCGATGTCGCCGCGGTCCGTTCGCACCTTGGTGACGTGCCCGGCAATGGTCTCGATGCCAAGAACCTCGGTATTGGCGGAGACGGTCAGATCCGCTGTCGCCGCGGCCTGCTCGCGCATCAGCGCGCCTGCTTGCAGCGGGTCGACGACGGCGACGGACGGGGTCCAGAAGGCGAGCCGGATGATGTCCCGATTCATGAACGGCACCAGCTCGACCGCGCGATCCGGGCCGATGAGCTCGGCGTCGATATCCCATGTCACGGCTGAGGACATCCGCCTGCGCAGTTCCTCCTCGCGTGCCTCGGTGCGCGCGATCTCGATTCCGCCGCAGGTGGTGAGCACGCCGAGTTTCTCGTATTGGCGCATCGAGTCCGCGGTGAGGTCGACGATCTCCTTGGAGTGGTCCACCGGGAAGATGAAGTTGGAGGCGTGCCCGGTCGATCCGCCCGGGTCGGGCAGCGGGCCTTTGTCCAGCAGCACGATGCTGGACCATCCGAGGTCGGCCAGGTGGTGCACGAGCGAGTTCCCGACGATGCCGGCGCCGATCACCACCACGTCGGCCCGCCCGGGCAAGGTGTTCGTATTCATGGTCATGACGACCTCCTTTATCGTCCCATGATCATCAACCGATGGACCGGCTATGGCCGGCCGGACAGTTGATGATCATGGGAACGCTCATCTCAAGCCGACGATCTGGCCGTGCTCGTCGATGTCGATCTGCTCGGCGGCCGGGGTCTTCGACAGCGCGGGCATGGTGCGCATGTCGCCGCAGATCGGATAGACGAAGCCCGCCCCGACGGACGCCCGTACCTCGCGGACCGGGAGTCGCCACCCGGTGGGTGCTCCCTTGAGCGCAGGGTCGGCCGACAGAGACAGGTGTGTCTTGGCGATGCAGACCGGCAGTCCACCGAAACCGCACCGCTCGTAGGTCTCCAGCTGGCGTGCCGCGGCGGGCGACACGTCGATCCCATCCGCCCCGTACACCTGGCGCGCGACCGTGTCGATCTTGTCCGTCAGGGACAGGTCGTCGTCGTAGAGCAGCTGGAACTGCGACGGCTCCTCGCAGGCGTCTGCGACCGCCTCGGCCAGCGCGACGGCGCCCTTTCCGCCCTCCGCGAAGTGGGTGCTGATGGCGGCGCGGACACCTTCTTCCTCCGCGACGTCGAGGATCGCTTGCTGCTCGCTGGCGTGGTCGGTGGGGAACGCGTTGACCGCGACGACCGGCGTCACACCGTGCAGCCGGACGTTGGCGATCTGCTTGCGCAGGTTGGCCGCGCCGATCAGGACGTCGTCGGGGTTCTCCGCGAGGAGCTCGTCCGGGAGCGGCCGACCGGCCACGATCTTGTATTTGCCGGAGTGCGCCTTCAGCGCTCGTACCGTTGTGACCACCACGGCCGCGTCAGGGACCAGGCCGGAGACGCGGCATTTGATGTTGAAGAACCGCTCCGCGCCCATGTCCGCGCCGAACCCGGCCTCGGTGATCAGATAGTCCGCCCCACGGATGCCGATCCGGTCGGCGACGATCGACGAGTTGCCATGCGCGATGTTGCCGAACGGGCCGCAGTGCACCAGTACCGGAGTCTGCTCCATGGTCTGCATGAGGTTCGGCTTGATCGCCTCGGACAGGATCACCGCCATCGATCCGGCCGCTCGGAGCATCTCTGCCGTGACCGGTTCGCCTTCATAGGTGTAGCCGACGACGATCCGGCCGAGCCGCTCGCGCAGGTCCTGCAACGACGACGCCAGCGCGAGCACCGCCATCACCTCGCTGGCCGCGGTGATGTCGAACCCGGTCTGCTGAGGTGCGCCGTCGGCGTTGGTGCCCAGCCCGGTCACGATGTGGCGGAGCTCGCGGTCGTTCACGTCGAGCACGCGACGCCACGCCATCGAGCGCGGGTCGATACCGAGCCTGTTCCCCTGATGGATGTGGTTGCCGACCATGGCCGCCAGCAGGTTGTGCGCGGCGGTGACCGCGTGCATGTCGCCGGTCAGATGGAGGTTGAGCGCTTCCATCGGTGTGACCTGGGAATACCCACCACCGGCGGCGCCGCCTTTGATCCCGAACGTCGGACCCATCGACGGCTGCCGGATGGCGACGACGCCGCGCTGCTCGAGCACGCCGAAGGCCTGGCCGAGCCCCACCGTCGTCGTGGTCTTGCCCTCGCCGAGCGGCGTCGGCGTGATGGCAGTGACGACGACGTAACGGCCTCGCGGCCGGTCGTCCAGCTCGGAGATGGCATCCAACGAGATCTTGGAGGCCGCCCTGCCGTACGGTTCGAGCAGGTGCTCGCCGATCCCCATCCCGGCGGCGATTCGATCCAGCGGCAGCAGCGGCGCGCTGCGCGAGATCGTGATGTCAGACGGCATCGTCATGGGTGCCCACCTCCTTCGTGTGCAACCGCCGCCCCGTGTCCCTGCGACCAGCCGAGGTTCTCCAGACTGTGCAGGGTGGCGGCGATCTCGTTGAATGTGTAGATGTGCAGGCCGGCCAGGACGGGTGTGGTGCCGGGCCGTGGCCGGCGGGGACCGTGCGGCTTGACCTGGGCGTTGTGGTCGTCGTGGTCGGCGAACCCGTCCACAGCGTGTGCCGCCAGCTTGCGTACGAGCGCGTCGGGCCGGTAGGCGGAGCCGAAAAGGCGACGCGCGATGGACCGGTTCCCGCGCGCGAACCGGATCGAGTCGCCCACGCCGATCCTGGTGCCGACCCGTAGGAGCTTCGACGCGCTGACGGCTCCGGGTATGCCGGCGACGATCGGCAACCCGATGCCCCGGGTCCGGGCGTCTACGACGAAGCGGGAGATGGCGTCGGCGTCAAAGCACATCTGTGTGACGGTGTAGGTGGCGAACTGCTGTTTGGATGTCAACGTCTGCCACAGCGTCTCGTCGTCGATGGCCGGATGGCCTTCCGGGTAGGACGGGATGCCCACGTGCGCGAACCGATGTCCGGACGCGTCGATCGCCTTGAGCAGGTCCAGGCCGTCGGAGAACATGCCCGCCGGGGTCTCGGCGTCGCCGCCTACGACGAAGATGTCGCTGACCCCTGCCCGCTCG
>NZ_ML142868.1:14908-15303 GCF_004138495.1 Phytoactinopolyspora endophytica | reverse complement strand
CGGGGAGGTGCGGCACGGCCGCGAACCCTCGCTCGGCGAGCTTCTCCACCAGCGCGACGGTCGCCTCGACGCCCCGGCGTGGCGTCGCGGTGACGGTGACCGTCGTGCCGGCGGGGAGCGGGTCAGTCAGCGACAGCGTGTCTCGCAGCGGCAGGATCTCGAACCGGGGCGCGTCGAGCAGCAGCAGTCGTTCCTGCCGGTACCGGCTGCCCGGAATCTGGGGCTTCATGGTGGCTCCCGATTCTCATGCCCGCGTCAGGACCGGGGGGTCCGCTTGGTCGGATCGATGAACGGTTTCTCGACGACCACCCCGGCCTGTGGCCCGGTGGGCGTTTCGATGACGACGTTGGTGCCGAGGTGGGTGTACTCGATGGCGAGCATCGCCAGCCCGATGT
>NZ_ML142868.1:13857-14869 GCF_004138495.1 Phytoactinopolyspora endophytica | reverse complement strand
GCGTTCCAGGCGCGGGGAGTAGCAGGCGCTGGTGACTCGGCCGATCGTCTCCCGGTGGGTCGCCGACGGGGCGAGCACTTCGAACGGCTCGATCATCGAGCCGTCGTTGTAGGAGCCGAGCGGGTCGCCGCCGATCTCCACGCCCACCATGAGCCGGGTGGGGCCGTTCTCACGGATCCGACGGAGTGCCTTCTTGCCGACGAAGTCGGCCTCCTGGTCGAGGTCGACCATCCAGCGGTAGTCGTACCCGACCTCCATCGGATTGGTGTCCAGCGTGATGTCGGCACCATAGGAGAGCATGCCGCCCTCGATACGGCGGATGTGGCACGGGCCGATGACGCGCATGTCATGCAGCTGGCCGGCCTGCCAGACGGCGTCCCAGAGCCGGCTCGCGTTCTCGGTGGCGTCATAGAGATAGATCTCGTAGCCGACCTCCGCGGTGTATCCGGTGCGGCTGACCACGACGTTCATACCGTTGAGCTGGTAGGACCGCAGGTAGTAGTAGGGGATGTCGAGGATGGACGGGCCGAACAGGTCGACCATCACATCCTTGGACTTCGGGCCCTGCACCTGCACGGGCGCGACGTCGACCTCCTTGATCTCGACGTCCCAGCCGCCGCTGTACGCCAGGCCCCTCGCCCAGAGGCCGACGTCGCTGTCGGCGAGAGAGAGCCAGAACGTGTTCTCCTCGACCCGCAGCAGGATGGGGTCGTTGATGATGCCGCCGTCGGGAGCGGTGATGAACACGTACTTGCACTGCCCGACGGCGCATTTGTGCAGGTCACGGGGGACGAGCGTGTTGGTGAAGTCGAACGCGTCGGGCCCGGAGATCTGCAGCTGGCGTTCGACGCCCACGTCCCACAGAGTCACGCCGTTGAGCAGGTGCCAGTACTCGGCGACGGGATCGCCGTAGTGCCGCGGGTGGTACGTGTGGTTGTACACGCTGTACATCGCCACGCCATGCGCCCTGGACTTCCAGAAATACGGGGACTTGCGCAACCGGGTGTACAAC
>NZ_ML142868.1:9337-13816 GCF_004138495.1 Phytoactinopolyspora endophytica | reverse complement strand
GGGGTTGGCGGGTGTGCTGGACAGCGGTTGGCTGACTGTGTCTTCTGTGATCTGGGATCCGAGTAGGTCGGTCATGGTCGCCCCCTTTTCTGAGGTCTTGCGGAGGGATGAGCCCCGCTGTGTGATATGTGGTGCTTCTGGCGCCCCTGATAGGCGGAGGCGTCGCTACGAAACCGCTGGCTGTTGATAGGGGGTTGCGCTATGAACAACCGTTGTTTTCTACGCAACACCAGTGTGGCGCGCATAACGATTGAGCGTCAAGGGGGTCGCGCTCTGTTGTTTTCCGGGCTCTGATATGTCAGCGCTCACTGCTTTGCCCACGGGCGCAGCGCCCGTGAGGGCCGTCGTGCGCTCGAGCGAGAGCCGGGCGATGGCCGACGCCTCGCGGAGCGGGGTTTGCGCCGGGCGGCCAGGTGCGACACGGCCGGCGGGTGGCTCCCTGATACTCACATATGAGTGTTAATGTCTCTCGGTAGAGCTGTAGTGTGAATCATCCGAGAAGCAGGAGAGCGGAACGACGTGGCGAGGCGAGGTAGGCCGCCGAGTGGTACGGGTGGCTCGGGCGGTCCGAGTTTGAGCCCGGAGGACGAGCTGTCTCTTGCTGTGACGATCGCTCGCCTCTACTACCTCGATGATCGGTCCAAGGTCTCGATCGCGAACGAGCTCGGCCTGAGCCGCTTTCAGGTGGCACGACTGTTGCAGCTGGCGCGCGAGTCCGGCATGGTTCAGATCGAGATCGGCAGCCCGGGCCGGATCGACCGCGAGCTCAGCGCGATCCTGCAGGACGCCCTCGGGGTGCCGCGGGTGATGGTCGTGTCTGCCTCGCCCAATGCTCCCATGAAGGATATCGGCCGCGCCCTGGCCGAGGTGGTCGCTGAGATCGTCCAGCCCGGGAACATCGTCGGCTTGACCTGGAGCCGCGCGTTGCGGGCCATGGTCGATCAGCTGTCGGGCGTCCAGCCGTGCACCTTCATCCAGCTTGCCGGCCATGTGACGCCGCCGGGTGAGAACGTCGGCAGTGTCGAGCTGGTGCGTCGAGCGGCGCAGTCCAACCAGGGTAAGGCGTTCCCGATCTACGCTCCGTTGCTGGTGCCGGACTCGGCCGCGGCGTCGTCACTGCTGCGTCAGCCCGACATAGCCACAGCTATGGAGTACTTCGCCAAGCTCGATGTCGCGGTGGTCTCGATGGGGGCGTGGGCGCCGTCGACGTCGACCATCTACGACTCGTTGACCGAGCCCGAACGTCGCCGGGCGCGTGAGCTCGGTGTGATCGGCGAGATCAGCGGTCGCCTCTTCGACGCCGACGGGCGCATGGTTCCGCAGGTGATCGATGACCGCGTGATCGGCATCAGTCTCGACGAGCTCAAGCGCGTACCCGAAGTGGTCTGCAGTAGCTACGGTGCCTACCGGCTCGAGGCCACCCGCACGGCGATACGTGCCGGCCTCATCTCGACGCTCGTCGTCGACCAGAGCTTGGCGCACGCGTTGGCCGACGCCGCCTGAGGTAGCTCACCAAGACCCGCTGTGCAGGCTCTGCCTGCTGGTCTTCAGCTTCACGGTCACGATCTCCAGGCCGTCGCGACCTCTATGTCGCCCCGGCGCGCATGACCTCTCCCTCAGGCCCGTCGGCGGGTTCCTCTCCGGGTCCGATGTCCCGTCGGGGCTTGACGGCGCGATCCGTGATGCATTACCAATACATTATCTCATATGAGAGTAATTAAAGCTCATATGAGTGAAAAGAACGTCGAAGCGCCCATGTCTGTGCCGCCGTCGGAGAGAGAAAGAGGTCAGCAGTGTCCCAAGGGCTCCCCAACATCGTTCTGGTCATCACGGACCAACAACGTTTCGACACGATCGCCGCGCTGGGGCACTCCCATGTCCAGACGCCTCACCTCGACCGGCTGGTCCGGGAAGGTACGGCGTTCGACCGGATGTTCGTGACCGCACCCTCATGTGCGCCGTCCCGCGCAAGCCTGTTCACCGGCCTGTATCCGCACACAACCGGCGTGCTGCGCAACGACGACGTCTGGCATCACTCCTGGGTGGAACGGCTCGCCGACGCCGGATACCGGTGCGTGAACGTCGGCAAGATGCACACATATCCATACGAGGGCTCGGTCGGCTTCCACGAGCGTCACGTCGTGGAGAACAAGGATCGCGGCCATCCGACGCTGCTGCCCTTCTTCCTGGACAACTGGGACAAGGCATTGCACGTGCGCGGTGAGGTCAAACCGGACCGGACCACGCTGCGCGACCGGCCCGACTACAAGGAGCGGTTGGGCGCGTTCGTCTGGGAACTTCCGGAGGATCTGCATTCCGACGTCTACGTCGGGGGCCTCGCGCGCACGTGGCTCGAGCGGTACCCGGTGGCCGAGCAGCCGTTCTTCCTGCAGGTCGGATTCCCCGGACCGCACCCGCCCTACGACGCCGTGCCACGGCACCTGGAGCGATACCAGGGCCAGGAGCTGCCGGCTCCGGTGCGCAGTGAGCGTGATCTGGACGACCAGCCGGAGCCGCTCAAGAAGCTGCGCCGTGCCCATCAGGACACCGATCACGATTCGATCGTTCATCTGGACGACCCCACGCCCGAGCAGACGCATCGTCAGCGGATGCACTACTACGCGAACATCACCATGATCGACGAGCAGCTGGGCCTGATTCTGCAGACCTTGGAGGACCAGGGCGTTCTCGACAACACCGTGGTGCTCTTTACCTCGGACCACGGCGACATGCTCAACGACCACGGGCACAGCCAGAAATGGACCATGTACGAGCCGAGCGTCCGTGTCCCGGCCATCGTGTGGGGTCCGGGGCGGATCGCCGAAGGCCGCGTCGTCGATGGTCTGGCGTCCCTGTTCGACTTCGGCCCGACGATCCTGGAACTCGCCGGGATCGACCGTCCGGACTGGATGGCCGCGGAGTCGCTCATGCCTGCTCTGCGGCCGGACGTCGAAGCGGACAGCTGGCCGGGAAGGGAGTACGTCTTCTCCGAACATGCCGGCGACGCCATCCTCACCGGCACCGCGCTGATGACCATGGTGCGCTCGGACCGCTGGAAGCTCGTCGAGTTCATCGACTCCGCGGAAGGTCAGCTGTTCGATCTGCACAACGACCCCACCGAGGAACACAGCCTGTGGACGAGCCCAGAACATGCCCGGGTGAAGGCGACGTTGCGGGAGGAGATCGGCCGTTGGCGTGCGCATAGCCAGCTCGACACGGCGAACTGGCCGAAACAGTACCGATGAGCGCTGAACTGAGTGCTGGCTCAGTGAAGCAAGAAAGGACGAATCCGCCGTACCTGACTGTCCGCCACATGAGAGGAACGCAATCGTGAAGACGACGAAGACGACACGAAGGCTGAGCCTGGGTACGGTCGCTCTCGGCCCGGTCATGGTCTTGGCCGCTTGCGCTGGAGACGGCGACGACACCGACCCGAGCCTGAACATCATCCTGAACGGCAACCCGAACGGCAACGCCCTGGCCGACATCGCGGACCAGTTCAGTGAGGACACCGGTATCGACATCGAGGTCCAGGTGCTCTCCGAGCAGCAGATGCGCGACCGTGTACAGCTGAACCTGCAGTCGCAGAGCAGCGAGATGGACGTGTACATGACGCTGCCGTCCCGGGAAGGCCCACTGTTCGCGGCCTCCGGATACTACGAGCCGCTGGACGACTACCTGGCTTCGGCCCCCGAGGAGTACGACGCCGACGGCTTCGCCCCTGCCGCGATGGACGGCATGACCATCGACGACGAGATCATCGCGATGCCGATGAACGTCGAAGGCCCGGTGATGTTCTACCGCAGGGACGTCTTCGACGATCTCGGCATCGAGGTCCCCGAGACCATCGACGAGCTGCTGGCCGCCGCCGAGACGATCGAGGCCGAGGGGGATGGGATCACGCCCGTCACGCTGAGGGGCATCGCCGACACCGTTGCGTACACGTTCGGGCCGTTCATGCATGCCGACGGCCTCACCTGGACCTCCGACGGCGTGCCGACCTTCGAGGACCCGCGGGCGCACGAGGCGATCGAGCAGTACGCGACGCTCGCCCGCGACTACGGCCCGCCCGGCGTGATCAACTACTCGTTCAACGAGTCGACGCAGCTCTTCGCCTCTGGCGAGGTCGCCATCGAGCTGGAGTCCTCCAACCTGTTCCCCAACACGGTGGACCCGGAGAACTCTGTCGTCGCGGACGACGTCGGGGTCGCGAACATCCCCGGCGGACCCGACGGCTCCACGCCGACGATCCTGTCCTGGGGCCTGACGGTCTCGCCGTTCTCCGAGCAGCAGGACGCCGCATGGGAGTTCGTGCAGTGGGCGACCGCTCCAGAGGCCCAGCTGACCATGGCCGAGGACGGCATCGCACCGCCGCGTAGCTCGCTGTTCGACGACCCGACCTACCAGGAGATCCTGGACACCGAGGCCGAGCAGGAATGGCGCGACGCGCTGATCTACATCCAGGAGAACGGCAACACC
>NZ_ML142868.1:0-9307 GCF_004138495.1 Phytoactinopolyspora endophytica | reverse complement strand
CGGAGGAAGCGGCGCAGGAGATCCAGGACGGTCTCACGCCGCTGCTGGAGGCTGACGGCTGATGCCCGCGGTCTCGACCGGCCCGCCACGCGCTCGCGGCTCGGGGACATCACGCGGCCGGAGCCGGCGTCGGCTCGCCCTCCGGCAGCGCCGGCACCAGTCCTCGGCACAGGCGCGGCTCAAGGGCACGACCTGGCTGTTCGCTCCCGCCTTCCTGGTCACCGGCGTCGTCGTGCTGCTGCCCATCGGATACACCTTCTGGCTGTCGGTCTCCGACCGGCAGCCGGACGGCAGCAACGCCGGGTTCCTCGGTGCGGCCAACATCACCCGGATGTTCGACGACCCGCTGTTCTGGCAGTCGCTGCGGGTCACGATGTTCCTGTTCATCCTCTGCCTGATCGTGGAGACGATCCTCGGCGTCGCACTCGGTTACCTGCTCAGCGTCGACGTGCGGGGGAGACGGGCCTTCCAGGCCGCCATGCTCATACCGGCGATCACCGCGCAGGTCGCCGTCGGGCTGTTGTGGCTGCTCATCTACGATCCGTCGCTGGGCGTCGCCAACAGGCTGCTCGGCAGCCTCGGCATCGACCCGGTGGTCTGGCTCGGGGATCCCGACATCGCGCCGTGGTCGATCGCCCTCGTCGACATCTGGCAGTGGACGCCGTTCATGGCCTTGATCATCGCTGCCGGCATACGCTCGCTACCGAGCGATCCGTTCGAAGCCGCCGGCATCGACGGCGCGTCCGGCTGGCGCAAGGCCTGGCACATCGGTCTGCCGCTGCTGGCTCCGGTGCTCACCGTGGCGATGTTGCTGCGCACCGTCGACCTGATCCGCTTCTTCGACACGATCTATGTGATGACGCAAGGCGGGCCGGTCAACTCGACCAATGCCCTGAACGTCTACGGCTACCGGTCGGCCTTCGTCAACCAAGACGCCAGTTATGCCGCCACGCTCCAGCTCGCGCTGTTCGTCCTGGTGCTGCTGGTGGCTGCGGCGTTCACCTGGGCTCGGAGGAGGTTCTCCGTTGAGTACTGACGTGGTCTCCGCCCGACGACGCCGCACGCTGTTCATCTACGTCGGCTACCTCGTGGCGCTCATGCTGTTCTTCGGACCGGTCCTGTTCATGCTGTGGTCGGCGTTCCGTACACATCTCGACATCACGTCCACACCGCTTGACGTCACCTCGGCCTTGTCCGCCGACAACTTCGTGCGGGTGTTCGATCGCTTCGACTTCGGCCGGTACATCGTCAACAGCGTCATCATCGCCGGCGGGTCGACGGCCTTGGGCCTGCTGTTCGGTGCGCCCGCCGCCTACGTCATCGTCCTGCGGCAATGGTCCGGGCTGGCGTTCGTGATGCTCCTGGCCCGGATGGCGCCAGGAGTCATGTTCGTCCTGCCGTTCTTCATCTTCTCCGTCGCGGTCGGGGCCCCGAGCAACACGGCGCTCAACTACACGGTGCTGGTCCTGGCTCACGTGGTGATCACTCTGCCTCTGTGCATCTGGCTGCTCGTTCCGTTCTTCGAGTCCGTGCCGGCGAGCCTCGACGAGGCGGCCATGATCGACGGGGCGACGATCGGTGCGCGTTTCATCAAGGTGGCCCTCCCACTCGTCGCACCGGGCCTTGCCGTCGCCGTGACGCTGAGTTTCGTGTTCTCCTGGAACTACTTCCTGTTCGCGCTCGCACTCTCGAACAACGACACGATTCCGCTACCGGCGATCGCGTTCACCTTCATCGGCGAAGGGCAAAGCGACTACGGGGGGCTGATGGCTGCCAGCACACTGATCTCGTTGCCCGCGCTGGTGCTCGCGACCACGGCGCAACGGTGGTTGGTGCGGGGGCTGACGGCGGGCGCGGTGAAATAGGGCGGACCGTGGAACCCCTTTCAGGTTGGAAACAGCTGGGCAACAAGCATTGACAGCGCAACCTACTGGCGAGTAGGAATATGCACCACGTGCCAGCGAGGCCGTAGGCCTCTCGACCGGGTAGTGGCGGCAACGATCGTGACGACTGAGACGAGGCGTGGGTGCTGGCGGTCAAGAATCTCGACGTCGTCTACGAGGACGTCGTCCTTGTTCTCAAGAACGTCACCCTTCAGGTGCCTGCCGGTGCGATCGTCGCGTTGCTGGGCGCGAACGGCGCGGGCAAGACCACTGTGCTGCGCGCGATCACCGGGCTGCTCGATGTACACCGGGGCTCGATCACCAGAGGCGGCATCACCCTCGACGACGAGCCGCTGCATCACCTCGATGCGCCGGGCACCGTCGCGGCGGGCGTCGGGCAGGTGATGGAGGGGCGGCGGATCTTCACCGAGCTGACCGTCGAAGAGAATCTGCGCATCGGCGGGCATGCCGCGGACCGCCGGAGCGTCGCGGTCGGCCTGGAACGGGCCTACACGCTGTTTCCGGTGCTTGCCGAGCGCCGTCGGCAGGTCGCCGGGTACCTGTCCGGTGGCGAGCAGCAGATGCTCGCGATCGGCCGGGCGCTGATGAGCCGGCCGCGATACCTGCTGCTCGACGAGCCCAGCCTGGGGCTGGCGCCCCGGCTCGTCCAGCACATCAAAGACCTGATCGTGGAGATCAACCGGCAGGGCACTGGCGTTCTGCTCGTCGAGCAGAACGCCAGCATGGCGCTGTCCATCGCCTCGCACGGCTACGTAATGGAGACCGGCAAGGTGGTCATGGACGCCCCAGCCGAAGTGCTGCGGGCGAACGACGACATCCGCGAGTTCTACCTCGGCCTCTCCGAGGAACGGGCGGTCTCCTTCCGTGACGTCAAGCATTACCGGCGGCGGAAGAGGTGGCTGTCGTGACCGCGGCACCCGATGCGGCACTCGCCGAGCCGTTGCTGGACGTGGCCGGCCTGACGCTACGGTTTGGCGGCACGACCGCGATCCGGGACGTCGGCTTTGGCGCCGGCGAGGGAAGCCTGCTGGCGATCATCGGGCCGAACGGGGCGGGGAAGACCTCGATCCTGAACTGTCTCTCCGGCGTGTACCGCCCACAGGAGGGCACCATCCGCTACCGCGGCGAAGACCTGCGTGGCATGCGCCCGGACGTGATCGCCCGGCTCGGCGTCGCCCGGATGTTCCAGAACATCGAGCTGTTCGAGAACCTCACCGTGCTGGACAACCTCATGCTGGGCAGACACCGTCACCTGCGGTACGGGACACTCGCCGCGCTGCTCTACGGCGGCAAGGCGCGACGCGCCGAGACGGAGAACCGGCGGGTGGTCGAGGACATCATCGACTTCCTCGAGATCCAGGCCATCCGCGGCAGCCTCGTCGGCATGCTGCCGTACGGGTTGAAGAAGCGGGTCGAGCTGGGACGGGCGCTGGCCATGGAGCCCACACTGCTGCTCCTCGACGAGCCGGTGGCCGGCATGAACGTGGAGGAGACCGAGGACATGGCGCGGTTCATCCTCGACATCCGCGGCGAGCTGGGGGTGACCATGATCATGATCGAGCACGAGATGGGCCTCGTCATGGACATCGCGGATCAGGTGCTCGTCCTCGACTTCGGCCGGCGGATCGCGCTCGGGCCGCCGGCACAGGTGCAACGCGATCCGGCGGTCGTCAAGGCTTACCTGGGCGAGGCGTCGTGAATGTGACCGCGGCCGTTGCAGTGCAGACCTGCCGGACCATCCCGGACCGGGTGCGTGAATGGGCGGGGCTCGACCCGGAGCGGGTCTGCATGCGCGAGAAGCGGTTCGGGATCTGGCGGGGCATCACCTGGCGGGATTACTGGGAGCAGGTGGGCCTCGTCGCGCACGGGCTGGTGTCCCTCGGCGTGGGACCTGGGGACAGAGTCGCGATTCATTCCGAGAACCGGTCCGAGTGGCTCTACACCGACGTCGCAGCCGTCGCCGTCCGTGCCATCAGCGTCGGCCTGTACTCCACGAACCCGACCGCCGAAGTGGCCCACCTGCTGCGCGACTCGGGCGCCCGGGTCCTGGTCGCGGAAGACCAGGAACAGGTCGACAAGGCGCTCGCCGTGCTGGATCAATGCCCGGACCTGGAGCACATCGTTTACCTCGAGCCGCGCGGCCTTCGCGGGTATGACCATCCGACCCTGATGCCGTGGCCGGAGCTGATCGAGCGCGGGCGGGAGCACGCGGCGGCGCACCCGACGCTGCTCGACGACGCCGCGGCCGCCAGGACTCCGGACGACGTGGTGACCCTGATCTACACGTCCGGCACCACCGGGCCGCCCAAGGGCGCGATGCTCACCGTGCGCAACGTCCACTTCGCCACCGAGGTGCTGGGGGTGGGGCCGGGACTGTACGACCCACCTCCGAACGAGAACGACGTGACCCTGTCCTACCTGCCGCTCTGCCACGTGGTGGAGCGCGCCGCGACCATCTGGATCAACGCCGGGGCGGGGACGACGGTGCACTTCGCCGAGTCGATCGATACGGTGGCGGCGGACCTGCGCGAGGTGCAGCCGACGCTGTTCTTCGGCGTGCCGCGGATCTGGGAGAAGATCCACGCCGGGATCCAGAGCCGGATGAGCGGGGCGTCTCGGTTGAAGCGCCTCGCGTACGGCGCCGGCATGGCGCTGGCCCGGCGGATCGGGGACGACCTTGTGCGGCACGAGGGCAATCACACGTTTCGGACCCGGGCCTTGTACGCACTCGGGTATCCGCTGCTCTTCCGCGCCCTGCGGGACCGGATCGGCCTGCGCAAGGTCCGCGCCGCCGGTTCCGGCGCGGCGCCGGTGGCCCCGGAGGTCCTGAAGTTCTTCTTCGGCATCGGCGTCGTCATCCGGGAGGCGTACGGCATGACGGAGAACTCCGCCGTCGCCACCGGTAACCGCCGTGGCCGGGTCAAGCTGGGGACCGTGGGGGAGCCGCACGCCGGGACCGAGCTGCGGCTCGACCCGGCCAGCGGCGAGATCATGACCCGGCACCCGGGCAACTTCGCCGGCTACTGGGGCCTTGAGGAGAAGACGGCCGAGGTCTTGGACCCCGACGGCTGGCTGCGCACCGGGGACGTCGGCGAATGGGTCGACGGCAGCCACGTGCGCATCGTCGACCGGATCAAAGACGTGATCATCACCGCGGGCGGCAAAAACGTCGCGCCGTCGGAGATCGAGAACGCGCTGAAGACCTCGCCGTTCATCAAGGAGGCGATCGTCGTCGGTGACCGTCGCCGATACCTGACCGCCCTGATCGGCATCGAGCTGGACACGGTGGGGGACTGGGCGCAGCGTCGCCGGATCCCGTACACCACGTATCGCGACCTGACCGAGAAGACCGACGTGCTGACCCTGGTGCAGGGCGTCGTCAAGGACGTCAACGCGGGCCTGGCGCGGGTGGAGAACATCCGCAAGTTCAGGATGCTGCCGAAGGAACTGGATCACGACGACGGCGAGCTGACCGCCACCCAGAAGGTGCGCCGGGAACAGCTGCACGACGCCTTCGATGAGCTGATCGACGACATGTACGGCGACACCACGAAGTTCCCGGGCGGAGACTTGACGGGGGTGCACTCGTGACCGAGCTGATCTCCTCCGGCCTGGTCCGCGGGATGGGCATCGGGAGCACCTACGCGCTGCTCGCGGTCGGGTTCGTGATCATCTACCGTGCCACTGGCGTGATCAACTTCGCCCAGCCGGCGCTGATGATTCTTGGCGCCTACGCGACGTCGGTCTTCGCCACCGGCGTCGGCATGCCTTTCCCGGTCGCGGTGCTGGCGGCGATGGCGGTGCTGGCGGCGGTCGGGATGGCCACCGAACGGGTGGCGCTGCGCCCGATGGTCGGCCGGCAGCCGTTCGCTGCGGCCATGGTCACGGTCGGGGTGTTGACGGTGCTGTTCGTCGTCGCTCACCGGCTGATCGGGACGCAGGTACGCACCGTGGGGGACCCATGGGGGCTGGAGCGCGCGTCGCTGTTCGGTGTGTCGGTCGCGCAGGTAGATCTGGCCAAGATCGTGGTCTCGCTGGTGGCCATCGGCGCGGTCGGGCTGTTCCTCGCCCGTTCGCGGCTGGGCCTGGCCATGCGAGCCACCTCGATGGACCAGGAGGTCGCCCTGGCGCAGGGCGTGAACGTCGGGCGGATGTTCAGCCTGGCATGGGGGATCTCCGCGGCGCTGGCGGCGCTGGCGGGGATGCTGGTCGGCACGTCAGCGGGCGGGTTCGAGGCCATCACCGCGTTGGTAGCGCTCAAAGCGCTCCCGGTCATCATCGTCGGCGGGCTCGACTCGATCAAGGGCGCCGTCTACGCGGGGCTGCTGATCGGCATCGCCGAGGCGCTGACCCGGACCTACCAGCCCCGGTATGCGGAGTGGCTGGGCGCCAACGTCGACGTGGTGGTGCCGTACGTGATCATGATCGTCGTCCTCGCGTTCCGTCCATACGGACTGTTCGGCACCCGGGAGGTGGAACGGGTATGACGGCCGGCACAGTCACACGTGGCCGATCGACGGGCACAGTCATACGTGGCCGGTCGACGGGCGCAGTCCGTGGGCGGCCACTGCTGCGTACCAGCTACGCCGCCGAACAGGCGATCTGGAACACGCCGGCCAAACGCGCGTGGACCCTGGCCCTGGTCGTCGCCGTCCTGGCGCTGCCGTTCTTCCTGAGCCGGGACCTCACCAGCCTGATGACGACGGTGTTCATCATGGCGATCGCCGGGATCGGGCTCAACCTGGTCACCGGCTACGCCGGCCAGGTCTCCCTGGGACACGCGTTCTTCATGGGTCTCGGCGCCTACACGGCGGCCGTGTTCGGGGGCGCAGGGGACGACGAGCTGGTGGGTCTCGGCCTCGACATGGCGGTCTGGCTTCCGATGGCCGGTGTGGTCCCGGCGCTGGTGGGCCTGGTTGTCGCGCCGCTGGCCGCCCGGGTACGCGGCCTGTACCTGGCGATCCTGACGCTCGGGCTGGTGTTCATCGGCGAGCACGTCTTCAAGGAGGCGAGGTCCATCACCGGGGGAGTGGGCGTCGGCAGGGCGCCTGCGGAACCGGTGTTGTTCGGCCTGGACCTGCGGGCGCGTTACCACGTGTTCGGCTACATCCTGTCCCGCGAGGCGGTCTTCTACTTCGTCTGTTTCGCGATCTTCGTGGTGATGGCGATGGCGGCGCGGAATCTCGTCCGGTCCAAGCCGGGCCGGGCGTTCGCCGCCGTCCGGGACCGGGACGTGGCGGCAGCCCTGATGGGCGTGTCGTTGCGGCGGACCAAGACCTTGGCGTTCACCATCTCGTCGTTCTACGCCGGTGTCGCCGGTGCCCTGCTGGTGGTGGTGATCGGCCGGGTCACACCGACCAGCTGGGACCTGTTCCTCTCGATCGACCTGCTGGCCGTCATCCTGATCGGCGGGATCGCCACGATCAGCGGTTCGATCCTCGGAGCGGCGTTCGTGGTGCTGACGCCTCGGCTGGTCTCGGAGCTGGCCGACGTGGTGCCGTTCATCTCGACCAGCCCGTCCAGTGGGTTCCTTTCCGTGTTCCAGCTTCAGACGATGCTCTTCGGAGCGCTGATCGTCCTGTTCCTCGTCCTCGAACCCCGCGGTCTGTACGGGCTGTGGGTACGCGTCCGCAACTACTGGAAGGCCTGGCCCTTCTCCTACTGACACCACGCACGCGGCGGGTGCCGCGCGCCCGACGAGAACCACCGGCGGCTCAGGCGGTCGGCACAGACGCACAACAGAACAGAGGAAGGAGAGTTCAATGAGGAGCAACTCCCGAACATCGCCGAGGAGACACGCCATGTTGCGCCGGGGCGTCGCCGTGGCCGGGGTGGCGGCGCTGCTCGCCGGCGCGTGCGCCGTGGACGACGATGACGAGCCCGATGATGGCGCCACGGACGTCGCCGAGGGAGGCGAAGACGGCGAGGGCGACGACGAAGACGAGGAAGACGGAGACTCTGAGGCCACGGGCGAGACAGACGGCGTGACCTTCGACACGGGTGTCACCGAGGATCCATGCCCGGACGCGGTCAACCCCGACAACGGCTGCATCTACCTCGGTGTCCTGTCCGACTTGAGCGAAGGACCGTTCGCCGCGCTCGGCATCCCGTTGACCGCCGGGCAGGAGGCGTTCTGGCAGCGGGTCAACGACGAGGGCGGCATCGGCGGCTTCGACGTCGACATCTCGACCTACACCCGCGACACGCTGTACGACCCGCAGGAGCACAGCGCACGGTACCGGGAGATCGAGCCGAACGTCGTCGCCCTGGCGCAGACGCTGGGCACCGAGCCCACCGAGGCGATCCTGTCCGACATGGACGCCGACGACATGATCGGTGCGCCGGCCACCTGGTGGTCGGGGTGGGCGTTCGACGAGAACGACCAGGGCCTGATCCTGGAGTCCGGCTACTCGTACTGCATCGAGGCCCAGATCGGGCTGGACTGGTTCGGCGAGAACGTGGCACCGCCGTCGACGGTGATGGCGGTCGGGTACCCCGGTGACTACGGGGGCGACTCGTCGGCCGGAGCCGAGGCCTGGGCCGAGGCGAACGACGCCGAGTTCGCCGGATGGGTGGAGACCGCACCGGATGCCGTCGTCGGCTCGCAGGATGCCGCGATCGGGCAGGTGGTCGGCAGCGGCGCGGACGTGGTGGTGCTGGCGGTCGGTCCCGCTGAGGCAGCCGCGATCGTCGGCGGCGCGCTGGCCGAAGGCTTCGAAGGCCAGTTCCTCGGGTCGGTGCCGACATGGGACCCGGCGTTGCTGGACTCACCCGCCGGCGAGGCGATGACCGCGGTGTACCGACACATCGCACCGTGGGAGGGCATCGACGCCGAAACCCCCGGCCACGAGGCGATCCGGGAGTCGCTCGGCGGCGAGCTGCCCGCGAACGAGGGGTACATCTTCGGCTGGGTCTGGTCGTACCCGATCAAGGCTGCTCTGGAGTCGGCGATAGAGAGCGGCGACCTGACCCGGGCGGGCGTGCGCGCCGCCGTCGACGGCCTGCAGGTCGACTATGAGGAGATCCTGCCGCCGGCCACCTTCGGGGGCGACCCGAACGACGAAGCCGTGCGCACCGCGGTCATCAACCAGCCGGACCCGGAGGCATCGCTCGGGGTGTCACCGCTCGATGTCGGCGTGACCGGCGCGACGGCGGACGCGTACGAGTACACCGCCGCCTGTGCGTAGGCGCTCGAAAGGCACGACGACGATCGGCTGAGGCACGGACTCCGATAGATATGGGCGGCGCACCCCAACGGTTGCGCCGCCCATATGAGTTGCGTTTCGCGTGCCCGATCGAACCTTGATCGTTTCTGCGTGGTTAGCCGGGGAAGTAGGGTGTCCAGCCGGGTCCGAGTCGGATGCGGGTGTCGAAGTGGTTGTTGCCGTGTCCGTTCCAGACGT
>NZ_ML142867.1:140136-141731 GCF_004138495.1 Phytoactinopolyspora endophytica | reverse complement strand
AAAGCCGCCGACAACGCCGGCCTGGAGAAACTCCAAGCCGAAATGGAGAAACAAGCCGACGAACACCTGTCCGGCAACGCCTGACGCGCACGAGCCGGTGCTTCTCGCGGCCCCCGGGGGGCCGACGGCGGGCAACGCGCGCCACGGCGGAGCAGATGACGAGGGGCGCAACTCAGGTTCCTTCAGCGTGATCGCGTTCTCAGCGTAGAGAAGGGAGGCGACTGACCAGTGACCGGGCGGGTCAGCAAGGCACCGACGCTGACAGTGGTCGCCCGCGGCGCCGGGGTCTCCGTGCCCACCGTGTCCAAGGTGCTGCGCGGGAGAACGGATGTCGCGGCCGAGACCCGAGAGCGGGTGATGAGGGTTCTCGACGAGCTGGGCTACCCGCGGCGTAGAAGTCCTGCGGATCGGGTCAGGGTCGGCGCTGCGTTGGTTGACGTGGTATTGCACGAGCTCGACACAGCCTGGTCCTCGGCGTTGGTGAATGCCATCGAAGCCGAAGCCCAGTGTCGCGAGCTGGGAATAGTGGTCAGTGCGCTGTCCCGGCACACCCCGCGCACCACGCCGTCGAGGCAGTGGCTGGACGGGATTGCCGCGCGGGGTAGCTGTGGTGTGCTGGGCGTACAGGTTGACTTCACCGATGCCCAGGTGAGGTACCTACGTGAGCACGAGATCCCGCACGTCGTGATTGATCCTTACCACGAGCCGGGCGCCACCATCCCGACCGTGCGGGTCCGTAACCGGGACGCGGAGCGAGCCGCGACCCAGCACCTGATCGACTTGGGTCACCGGCGCATCGCCATGGTCGCCGGCAAGCCCCGTTCACTATCGTCACAACAACGGCTGGCCGGCTACCAGGCGGCTCTGACCGTGGCAGGCTTTCCGGTCGATGCGGAGCTCCTCCAGTACGGCGACTTCCGGCTGTCGGGTGGCAGGCAGGCGATGCACGAGCTGCTCACCCTGCCCGTGCCGCCAACAGCGGTGGTGTTCGCCTCGGACAAGATGGCATTGGGCGGCTATCTGGCCGCGGCCGACTTGGGCGTGCGGATCCCGCATGACGTTTCGGTCGTCGGCTACGACGACACCTTCGAGGCCGCGGTTGCCCGGCCGGCACTCACGAGCGTCCGCCAGCCGTTCGAGGCGATGGCCAGCGCTGGGTTCGACGTTCTCACGACGGTGCCCAGCCAGCCGTCAGTCATCGAGTGCGACGCGCGACTCGTGGTCCGGGCGAGCACAGGTCACTGCCTTCGCCAAGGCACGCTCACTGTGGTGTGAACCTCCAACGTTGCAGGTCCGAGCCCGTGTCGGCGCTCTAAACGACGTCGAGCGCCAGGCCGGACCCCAGTAGTGGTGGAAGACCCGCTCCCAGACCGGGCGCTCCTGACCTCGGCCCCCTGTGCCGGGGACGGTCTGATTCACGTTGTCGCAGTTGTTGTAGGTGGTGTACGGCACGTCGTCGTGGCCGAGGTTGTACCGGGCCACGTATTCGCACGCCTTGCGGAACCTGTAGTCGTCGGCGGCGTAGAGGTCGACGCCCTGGCTCCAGGCCATCTCGCAGATGGTGCCCATCAGGTCGATGCCCATGATGCTGTGTG
>NZ_ML142867.1:133426-140120 GCF_004138495.1 Phytoactinopolyspora endophytica | reverse complement strand
TCGCGTCCGGTCTCCTGCCACTGGGCGAGGCCGGCGTCGTCGTAGACGAAGGGGATGGCGTTGGCCAGCGAGCCGTTGCCTGCGCCGTTGTGGAAGTAGTCCACCGCCTCGTCGAACTTGGCCTGGTCGTCGCAGAGGATCCCGATGGCCATGATCGAGGCCATGTTGCACAGGTCCCAGTTGGCCCAGTAGTGGGAGTCGCAGGTGTCGTTGTGCCGGACCAGGAAGTCGGTGTCCCGTGCGGTATCGCCGTGCGCGGTGTCGCCGGTGATCTTCCAGCGCAACGCGTTCTGGTACGCGGCGTGGATGTCGTTGTAGAGGATCGGGTAGTTCTCCGGCCTGAGCCGCCTGCGCCGCGGATGATCAACTCCTGCGGGTTAGGTTCCCAGCCCGCCGCGGAGTGGGAGTTGGCGGTCAGCCGCTCCCAACCCGCCAGCCACGGCTGGTCACCCGCGGCCACCCTCGCCGCCATCCGATCGAACGCCTCCTGGGTGTGGAGCGCACCGGGGTGGGTGAACGCCTGGAGCGGCTCAGCGGCCTGCTGCGGCGCCGACGACGCTGGCGCCGCGGCGCCGCTGTCCGTGCCGGTGGCGGCGCTTCGGCTGTGCGGCTTGTCACGTCCTGTGGGCCACCTTCATCAGAGTCCTGGCCAGCGCCTTTACCGTTCACCTCGTGGTTGTCGGGTCTAGCGAGGCTCAAGCCCAGCTACCGCGGCCGCTAAGGCATCTGCGGCATCATCGACCTGCGATTGGTTCGCATCGGGAGCCTCGAACACCATCATCGCGGCGGCTCGTGCATCTGAGAGATCAGCCCACGATTCGGCGGTCCAGTCGTCCTCGGTGAGATCGGCCGATTCGTCGAGGAGCAACTCGAGGGCGGAGCGATCCACCGTGCTCGAGACGAGCTGCACCTCGGCCAGGTTGGTGTTGCCCGTGTCATTGATCACACGGATGGCCTGCGTCTCGACGGCCGTGGGCAGGTCGATTTGGTTCCAGCCGGCGCGCGGGTCGCTGATGGTGGCGAAGGTCTGCCACGTGTTTCCACCGTCGCTCGAGCCTTGCAGCTCCATGCCTTCGGCACGATTCACGAAGCCGGAACGAGGCATGTACCGAATGGCCTCGAGGTGGAAGGTGGTGCCATCGTCCGGAAGCACACGCACCCAGCCTGCGCTCTCCTGGGTATCGGTGAACGTCGCCGTGTCGCCGTCGAACATCGCCCAGCCATTGCCAGCGGCGTCCCGGCTGCCATCCCAGGACGGTGTGCTGGCGGTGACCCACGTCTGCTCGACGTCCGCCGTCTCGATCGGGGGCGGTTCGAGCAGGTCCCAGGCCTGCTGTACCCGCAATGCGAGCACCCTCGTGTCCGCATCCGGCTCAGCCGCAGCTTCGCGGACGGCGTCGATCTCCCGCGTGAACTTCACTGCCGATGCACGTGAGTACGTCGACAGATCCGCTGCCGCGGCCTCGTCCAACAGATCGTCGAGGCTTGCCTCAGTGCGTTCGCCATGGATCCGGATATCTGCCATCGAGAAGATTCCCGGCCCCTGTGGCTCGTCGACCTGGAGCTTCAGGTAGCGGAACTGGCTGTCGCGCACCTCCTCGCGGACCGAGATCGTCTCGATCGCGACATCGTCGCCCTCGGTGTGATTCTCGGTGAGAAGAGTCCAGTTGGTGCCATCGTTCGATCCGTAGGCGTTGGCACCGTGCGAGCGATCCGGGAACGTGTCGCGGGCCAGCCAGCCGAAGGCGTCGGCGCGGAATCGGTATCCGGTCCCGAAGTCCATCAGCACGCTCGGCCGGCGGATGTCACCCCAGAACGTCTGGTTATCGCCGTCGATCAGGAGTGCGAGTGTCGCGGACGACAGATCCGGTGATGTCACCAACCGGGAGAAGTCCAGCGTTTCGTCGTCCAGCTGCGGACTAAGCAGCTCGAGATCGTCGACTGCCAGCCGCAGCGCGTCGAGAAGCGCGCCGAATTCCGCGGGGGACGCGTCCTCAGTCGCTGCCGAAGCTGCCTGACGTGCCTCGACCATCGGCTGCCAGCTCGCCGTCGTGTAGGCATCTCGGTCGTCGAGCCCATCGACCAGCGCATCGATCGCCGCCGACCGATCGGGTGCCACCGTGACGGTCACCGGTAGCGCGGTATCTACCTGGTCGGCCGAGGCGACGACGACGAAGTCGTGGGCGCCCAGGTCGCGATCCTTGGTGCTCGGCCGCCATCCGAACGTGCCGTCGGCGGCAAGCTCGGCGCTCTTCGGAGCGCCCTGCAACTCCAGCGAGACGTCCTGCCCGGCGGTGTCCAGCCCGAAGGTTCTGGTGTACGGCTCGCCCGCCACCGCGACTACGTCCAGCGACGGCGCGTCGTCGAACATCGGAGGGTCGAGAACCCCATTCGCGTTCGCGAGCGCGCTGGCCACATCCACATGAGTCTGTCCCCCTGTTGCGCGAAGGAACATGATGTGATGCCCCACCGTCGGCACCTTCGACGAGTCGACGTCGAACCAAACGTAACGCCACTGCTCGTTCGTGTCCGGAAGCTGAACCGTTGTGAAGGGTTCGGCATATGAGGTCCGGGCTACCTCCAGGGTCGCGGTGCCTTTCGTACGCACCTGGATCCCAACCAGTGCGGTGCCGGAACGATCGGGCCACACCACGCGACGGACCGCGACCTGGGCATCGTCCTTCTTCGCGTCGAGCCGCACGAAGCTCTCTCCGGTGTCGTCGACCTGCTGCCGTGCGCCCTTGCCCAGCGTGTGGCCGAACTTCTCCAGTGGTAGCTCCGGTCCGTCGCCGAGCCCTGGGACCGTGTCGTCCTGCTCGGCGAGTTCGGGCGGGAAGGCAACCCAGTATTCGGCGCCGGTGAAGTCGGAGCCCATCTCGTTCCAGAAGTTGGTCACTCCTGTACCGAAGTGGAACAGAGGCCCGTCCCTGTGCTCGAACATCTCGGCGACAAAGGGGGCCTGGCTTTCGACGTCTACGCCTGCGACGTACGTGTACTGGTAATAGAGCTCGCTGAGCGGCTCACGCAGGCGTCCGCGATACCCTTCTGCGAGCTTGCCCGATCCGCCGGACGTGTCGACCCAGGGCAGTTCCTCGCCCATCATGAACGCGGCGAAGACGTTGCCACCGGCGAGGATCCGATTGTCGAGGAACTCATATGGCGACACTGCATCCGGTTCGGTCGACACCGTCCCGTGGACCGGATCGACTCGGGTGCCTTGGTTGTTCACGATTCGGGCCAGGGCCGTCAGCAAGTCGATGTCGCCCTCGGCATGTGCCTGGTCACGTCCCATTTCCATGACCTGGAGGAAATCTTTGCCGCGGGTGTTCAACGGATCATCGGCATCGATGATGCGCACGATCGCGGCCAGTGAGCCGTTCACGTCACCGCCGTTGATCGTGTGTTCGCTCTCGTAGGTCGAATTGACTGTGAACCACTCGACTCGCTCGGCGTAGAGTTCGGCGTCGTCGAGGAAGATCGCTGCCGCCACCATGCCGATCACACCGTAGAGGTGCTGGTTCCACAGCCGGTTCTGTGAGAAGAGGAATGTGTCGAGCACCGGGTGTACCAGGTTGTCCTCGATGCGCTGCTGATCTCGTTCGGTCCAGCGCAGATCGTAGCCGTCGAGGTCGTCGTTCGCGGGTTCGGTGGAGCGGATGATCTCGGTGGCGACCAGCGTCTGATAGAGCGGAACACCGGTGTGGATATGCGCGTCGGGGAAGTACTCATACTGCGCGGGATCCAGGCTGCTCCAGGAGCGGATCACACGCAGCGCGTTGGCCCTGTACACCTCCTCACCGGTCACGAGGTACATCAGGGCCTGTGTCATCGCTCCGATGCTGTCGGCGTGCTGCCGGCCGCGCACACCCGCGTTGTCGTACGCCGTGATCGTCGGCTCCTCATCGGTCGGCCCCTGAATCGAGGCCCGGAAGTCGACCGCTGCGTACCGCGTCTGCGTCATCGCGTCGTAATAGCTCGCCCACGGCTCGACACCCGCGAGCACCTGGGTTCGCATGTTCTCCAGGTGGTCGGCGGTCAAGCCGACCCCGGGATGGGTGAACCCGGCATCGCTCACCGTACGAACGATCTCCGGGGGAGCGGGCGTCTCGACCGAGTCCTCGGCACCAGCCGTCAGCGGGACAAGGAGCCCCGAACCCAGCACGCCCACCGCGCACGCCACCACCCCGCGCCGCACCCGGTTCCGGATTCCCGTCGTGACTTGCCTCATCGCAGAGTCCTCTCTCGACCTGGAAGCGCTTACCGACACCGGTCACGATTCCGCCACCGTGAGCTGGTGGTCAACGATCGAAATTTTCGATCGTTGACCACCAGCTCAGGGCCGGGTGATCGTGTCCTTGGTATGCGCTTTCCGGTGGTGTCGACAACGTCGTCATCGACTTCGGCTTCTGCGGTTCCTCCGGTGAGTTCCCAGTAGACGACCTGCGGGTCGAGAAGGTGAGTGATGAGCGTGAGCCAGCCCATTTCCCGACGCACCGCCCTCCAAGGAGCAGGTGCCACCGTGTTCGCCGGCTTGACCGCCGGCCTCGCGGGCACTGCAGCGCACGCAGTAGAAGGCACTGCAGTGCAGGCAGCAGAATCCGCCCCGAACCGCGTCGTCCCGCACCCGGAGCTCGAAGGTGTCCCGACCAACGACACGTTCGCCGTCCGGGTTCGTCCGGTCGGCGGCACCTGGCAGACGTTGGGCGTCTACCGGGTCAAGCTCGCCCATATCGACGCCATTACCGGCGACAATCCATTCGAGGACTCCTCGATGGCCACCTTCGACTTCTCCGGCACCGTCGAGGTCGAGGTAACGCGAGGCCAAGGCCGCCTCGAGAACGTGCGCATCCGCCCGGACTCGTACGGCATCAGCCCCGATGTGCGGGGGCGAACCGCGCGCTTCACTCTCGACCGCCCCCGCAATCTCGTCATCCAGGTCGACGACGAGATCTTCGACTGCCTGCACCTGCTCGCCAACCCCATCGAGCAGGACCCACCCGCCGACGGCGATGAGAACGTCATGTATTTCGGGCCCGGCCTGCACACCCCCACCGACGGGGAACTGCACGTGCCGAGCGGAACCACCGTCTACCTGGCCCCCGGCGCGGTCCTCAACGCGATCGTGAGATTCGACGACGTGGAGAACTCTGCGCTGATCGGCCGCGGCGTCATCTACAACTCCAAGTGGGGCGCGATCGGCATCCGAGGCTGCGAGAACATCACGATCGACGGCGTCACGATCCTCAACCCGCGGTACGAGAACGTGCGGATCGCCGAGTCCCAGAACCTCACCATCACGAACATGCGCGCCTTCAGCCACCAGGGCTGGGGCGACGGCATCCAGCTCTACTGCTCCGAGAACGTCACCATCGACGGCTGCTTCCTGCGCACCTCCGACGACTGCATCGCCCTCTACACCCACCGCTGGGACTTCTACGGCGACACCCGCAACATCACCGTCAAGAACTGCTCCCTCTGGGCCGACGTCGCCCACCCGATCAACATGGGGGGGCACGGCAACCCCGACCCCAACGCCCCCGAGGTGTTGGAGAACCTGAACTTCGAGAACATCGACATCCTCGACCACCGCGAACCGCAGGTGCTCTACCAGGGCTGCATCTCCATCGTGCCCGGCGACGGCAACATCGTCCGCGACGTCATGTTCGACAACATCCGCGTGGAGAACTTCCGCTGGGGCCAGCTCGTCCACATGCGGGTGAGCTACAACCCGAAGTGGAACACCACGGCCGGCCGCGGCATCGAGTCCGTCTACGTCAAGGACCTCGCCTACAACGGTGACAACGCTGACATCTCGATGCTCATCGGCCTCGACGCGGACCGCCTCATCAAGGACGTCACCTTCGAAAACCTCCGCGTCAACGGCAGAGTGATCCGCGACAGCGGCGGCAAGCCCCCCTGGTACCTGGCCTCCGACGGCGTGCCCATGTTCGTCAACGACCACGTCCAGGGCCTCCGCTTCCTCACCACCGAGGAGGCGCAGGCCTGAGCCGGCCGACCACTCCGATCCAGAATCCGGTGCTGCCGGGGGTCCACCCCGACCCGTCGATCGTCCGGGTGGGCCCCGAGTACCTGCTCGCTACCAGCACGTTCGAATGGTAGCCAGGCATCCGGCGGTGGCTCGCTCCGCGACCCGCGAGGCGAGCCACCGCCGGTCGGTTCCCTGGCATCACGCTCTGCATCGACCACGCCGGCTACCTGAAGCATCGGAACCCCGTCAAACGTTGACAACCGTTGAGAGGCGAAACACCAGGTCAGAAGGTGCGTCGTCGTCGGCGGCGACGTCACCGGTGGTGAGCAGCGCCGCGAGTTCTTCGGCGAGCAGGCCGAGGCCTTCCGTACTGGGAGGCCACGGTGCTCACTTCTCCCAGCGCCTGGCTTGCGGTCAGGCAGGCGCGCAGTTCGGCCGTGGTGCCGTTACCGCCGTGGCGTTCGGCGGCCGACAGCCATGCACTAGCCTCTGCGATGGCGAGGAATCGGGTTCATCTTCCGAGACGTCAGCGAGGTTGCTGTTCAGGTTAGTCGAGGAGGGCACGGCCGGTGTCGAGGTCGGTGACGAGGACGTGGATCCATCCTCCGCGTGCGGCGGCGCGGATGGCGGACCATTTGCGTTTGCCGCCGGCGATTCCGACGACCCGGGGGATGGCGCGAAGGCCGTTGCTGCTGATGCCGACGA
>NZ_ML142867.1:115629-133405 GCF_004138495.1 Phytoactinopolyspora endophytica | reverse complement strand
GGTGTGTCGACGAGTTCGCCGTCGATGTCGAAGAACCTCAGGCAGACGTCGCCGACCGCGCCGGCGGATCGCAGCTCGTCTTGGTCTTGTTTGGAGACGGCGTTGCCGGACGATTCGAGCAGTGGTGAGGGTTCGAGGCACCCGATGCCGACGAGGCCGACGGTGAGGTCGTCCCACTCCGGCGGGACGTCGTGGATCGACGGGTCGGAGAGCAGGGCGTCTCGGACGCTACTGTTCGCGACGATGCCGGGGGCGGGCAGGAACGTCGTGCCTGCCCCGGTGACCTGGGCCAGGCGGTCTGCGAGGTGGGTCGCTTGGACCTGGACGTTGGCCGAGCCGACTCCGCCGATCATCTGCACGACCTTGACGGCGCTACGGATGGTGCGGGGCTGCATCGAGTCGACGGTGGCGAGCAGCGTGGCTGACCAGGAGGAGATCCCTACATGGTCGGAGCCGGTCAGCGTCGCCTCCAGGTAGCTGCCTGCCGCGCTGCCGAGCGCTGCGAGCAGGGCCGAGTCGCCTTCTCCGGAGACCTCGGTGATGACGACGTCGGCCAGCTCGTACCGGTCGCGGATGGCGTCCTCGATGTCGGAGTAGATCCCGCTGGGCGGGATGACGACTGTACGGACGATCCCTAGGTCGACGGCTTCCTTGAGGAGTCTAGAGACGCGCGATTGGGAGAGGTGCAAACGCGCGGCGATCTCGGGCTGACGCAGGCCTTGCTCGTGGTACATGCGGGCGACCTTGGTCAGCATGCCTAGGCGCTCGAGCTGTGGTGGCCTCCGCGTCTGTGGTTCGGCACGCGTCTGCGGTCCGGTAGCCGTCACTGGCCCTCTTTCGCTCGAATCTGGTGCGCCGCGGCCAGTGTACCTAGTGGTAGAGGGCGCGCTGGACGATCCGGTGGGCGGCGAGCGCGTCGTGGTTCGCCTGCGCCTCGCGGAGTCCCTCCACGTCGAGCACGTCGAGTGCGGTGTGGATGCGTTTGAGGAAGTCGATGGCGAGGTCGGCGGCTTCGACGCTGTCCTCGCGGAAGGGGAACTGGTCGAGTTGCCACACGCCGTGCCAATCGTTCTTCTTCAGCACCCAGAAGAACTCGAACAACTCGATCGGGTGCACGGTTCCGGCGACCATGTCGTCGTCCCAACCCCGGAGGTTGTCGTTGACGTCCATGCCGAACAGACGCCCGTAGTCGATGGCGAGCTGGGCCGAGTCGGCCGGCGATTCGCCGCCGTAGAGGGCGTGGCCGAAGTCGAGCAGGATGCCTACGTTCGGCAGCCCGATCTTCTCGATGCCGAGCAGGGTCCGGGCCACGGAGTCGTAGCTCATGTGTACCCGGGGTTCGCGAGGCTTGTACTCGATGACGAATCTCAGATCCGGGTTCTCCTGCGCCAGCCGGCCGACGCCGTCGAGCGAGTGCTTCCACAGTGCCCCGTGGTCGACCTGGAACGGGTAATCCCAGCCGTCCTGGCCCGGCCAGAGCTTGACGTAGCTGGCTCCGAAGTGACGGACGACGTCGGCCGCTTTGGTGACGAGGTCGTGGGCGAGCTCGCGGACACCCGGATCTGGGTTGGTGAACGACCCCTTGGCGAAGGTGCGCGTGTAGATCTCGGGCGTGATCCCGATGACGCCGAGCCCGGCCTCCTTCAACGCGGCCGCGACGTCGTCGTTGGAGAAGTCGCCACCGAAGAAGGGGTAGTTGAGGTCGACCACCGAGAGGTCCCGGACCTTTCCGGCGAGGCGGATCGCGTCGATGATGCTGCGTGGTTCGCCGTATCCGTCGGTGGCGTAGCGGTCGACGTAGGTGGCGAAGTGCCAGATTCCTGCGCCGAAGAGCTGCTCGCGGTCGCTCATGGGTGCTCCTTTGCGGTGGTTGATGCGGCAGGGTGGAGCCGGGACATGGCGACGGCAGCGTGCCACTGCTCGCGTCGGGTGCCGGCCTCGCCGGTGTCCATGGCGGGTGTGAAGACGGTCCGCGGCCGAGGCAGTCCGGCGAGTTCGTCGTCGGTCCAGAAGCCGGCGGTCAGGCCTGCGAGATGCGCGGCGCCGACGGCGGAAAGTTCGGCGGTGTCGGCGCGATGGACGGTGCGCTGGCTGAAATCGGCTTGAAGTTGCATGAGGAACGGATTGCCGGTCGGTCCGCCGTCGGCGAGGATCGGCGCGTCTCCCGGGAGGTCTGCCGCTGCCAGCACGTCTTCCACCTGAAGGACGATCGACTCGAGCGCGGCCCGCGCGATGACGTCCGTGTCGGTGTCGAAGGTGAGCCCGGTGATGACGCCGGCGGCGCCCTCGTCCCACCAAGGCGCACCCAGGCCGGCGAACGCGGGGACGAGGTCCACCCCGCAGTGGCTAGGCGCCTGCGACGCCGCCATGGCGAGCTCGTCGGGGGTCAGTCGCAGCAGCCGCGCAAGCCAGGTGAGCGTGCTTCCGGTCGAGAGAACGTTGCCCTCGAACGCGTAGACAGTCTCAGGTGCCGCCCACGCGATCGTGCTCACCAGGCCGGCAGGTGCGGGCGTGCTGCGGCCGTCGCCGATGCCGAGAACGCTCGAGCCCGTCCCGTAAGTGACCTTGACCGACGGTTGCATAAAGGCGCCGTGGGCGTAGAACGCGGCGTGGGAGTCGGCGAGGACGCCGGTGATCCGGACGCCTTCGAGGCCGTCGATGCCTCGGATCGGCGACGACGGCAGATTCGACGGCACGACGTCCGGGAGCACGCTCACCGGGATGTCGAAAATGTCCAGCAGCGCCGGGCTCCACCGAGCGTTGGACAGCTCCAGGAGCTGGGTCCGGCTGGCGTTCCCTTGTTCGATCCTGCGCTCGCCGGTCAGGCAGGCGAGGATCCACGCGTCGACTGTTCCCGCGGTGACATCGGCCGTGCCGTCGGCGGCGCCGACGAGCCAGTTCAGCTTGAGTGCGGAGAACATCGGGCTGATCGGAAGGCCCGACGTATCCCGCACCGCCCGGTCGTGCACCTTGAGTCGAGCGGCGAGTTCGGCGGTGCGACGATCCTGCCAACTGATGAGCGGGCTGACCGGCTGACCTGTGCGGCTGTCCCACAGCAACACCGACTCACGCTGGGAGCTGACACCCACCGCCGCCACCGGCTGATCGAGTCGCGTACAGAGCCTGCTGAGCGCCGTGCGGACACTGTCGATGATCTCGTGAGGATCCTGCTCCGCCCATCCCGGCTGCGGGAACGTCTGGCCGGTAGGCACGGACTCGTGCGCGACGACGTCGCCGGCGTGATCGAGCGCGATCGCCTTGGTGGATCCGGTTCCCTGATCGACGGCGATCACGTACCCCGTGCGCCGGCTCATTCGGTGAGCAACTCCTTCACCGCAGTGACGATACCGTCAACGTTCAGCCCGAAATGGTCCAGGAGATACGCCGTGCTGCCGGTGGGAGCGAACTCGTTCACCCCGAGTATCCGCATCGGCGCCCTGGCTGGTGCCGGGAGCTGTGCGACGACGGAGGCGACGGCCGCGCCGAGCCCTCCGGACACGCTGGCCTCTTCGGCGGTGACAATACCGCGCGTCGCACCGGCGGCCGCGGTAATGGCCTCGATGTCGAGCGGTGCGATGTATGCAGCGTCCAGCACGCGGACGGACACCCCGGCGGCGGCGAGGACGTCGGCTGCCTGTAGTGCCCGGGAGACCATGGTCCCGGTGGCGATCACCGTCACGTCGTCGCCGTCGCGAACGGTCGAGAAGCGTCCCCGGACGAGCTTCGCCGCGCCATGCGTGACGTCGGGAACTTTGAACCGCCCGACGCGGATGAACGTGGGCCGTGGGTGCGAAGCCGCCTGCCGCACGGCGAGCCGGGTCTGTTCCGCGTCCGCGGGGACGACGATGTCCAGACCGGGCAGGGCGCGGAGCCAGCTGAGGTCCTCGACCGAATGGTGGGTCGGGCCGAGCTCGCCGTAGGCCATGCCCGGGCTCATCCCGCACAGGATCACATTGTGCTGGCTGTACGCGATGTCGGCCTTGATCTGTTCCAGTGCGCGCCCGGTCAGGAACGGCGACGCGCCGCAGACGAACGGGATCAGGCCGCGGGCGGCGAGGCCTGCGCCGACGCCGACCATGTTCTGTTCGGCGATGCCGACGTTGATGACTCGGTCCGGGAACTCCGCGCGGAACTTCACCAGATTGCTCGAGCCGACGGAGTCGTTGCAGACCGCGACGATCCGCTCGTCCCGGTGTGCGATGTCGATAAGTTCCTCGGCGAACGCCACGCGATTGTCGAACACAGGCTCGTCGAACGGCGGTACGTCCGAGATCGTCGTCTGTTCCCTCACGCCGGCTCCAGCTCTGCGAGCGCGCGCCGCACTTGCTCGGCGTCCGGCACCTTGTGGTGCCATTCGACGCGGTCCTCCATGAACGAGACCCCTTTGCCCTTGATGGTGTTGGCGATGATCGCGACGGGTCGGTCGCTCGGCGTCGTCAGCGCGGTGAGCAGCTGGCCGAAGTCGTGGCCGTCAACCTCCCGGACGTCCCAGCCGAAGCTCGCCAGCTTTGTGTCCAACGGATCCAGGCCGTTCGTCTCCTCGGTCCGGGCACCCTGCTGGAGCCGGTTGCGGTCGACGATCAGGGTCAGGTTGTCCAGGTGGTACTGGGCGGCGGACATGAGTGCCTCCCAGTTGCTGCCTTCCTGCATCTCGCCGTCGCCGGTGACGACGTAGGTCCGGGCGTCCGAACCGGTGAGCTTGGCCGCGATGGCGGTGCCGACGCCGACCGGCAGGCCGTGGCCGAGCGGCCCGGTGCTGGTCTCCACCCCGGCCACTTTCCCTCGGCTCGGGTGACCGTTCAGTGCGGAGCCGGGCGCCATGAAGGTGTCCAGCTCGCGCTCGTCGACGTACCCGGCCGCGGCGAGCGTGGAGTAGAGCGCGGCGGCGCAGTGGCCTTTGCTCAGGATGAAGCAGTCCCGATCGGGCGCCGTCGGTTCGTTCGGATCGACCCGCATGACGCCGAAGAAGACAGAAGTGAGGATGTCGGTGGCGGACAGATCCCCGCCGATGTGACCGGCGCCGGCCTGGTCGATCATGCGGATGATCGACCGCCGGGTGCGCTGTGCGCGGGCGCGTAGGCGTTCACCTGCGGCCGTGGTGGGCAGCTGGGCGATCTCCGAGCGCTCGGCCTGCCAGTCCCGCAGCGAATCTGGTGCAGCAATCATCATGAGCATACCTAGTCAGGAGCGAATGGGTGTGCCCATAATGTCGCATCCGGGAGGGCGGCGCAAGTGCAAAGTCATGTCCATTCAATAGCGGGTGGAATTGCACACATGGTGGAACGGTGCTACAGTCCCCGGACACAAGGCCTCACACGCTGCGCAAACCGTGACCGGCTTCTCGGGGGCGCAACGGGACGTCGGCGCCACGCGGCCGCAGGTGTCCCGCCAACTTAAGCATTGGAGAGCTCATGAGCCGGACTTTCTCCTCCGAGTCCCGCCTGAGCGCGGTCCTCGCCAATCCGAGGGCCAGAGCGCTGCTGGAAAAGGCGGTCCCTGGGGTCGCCAACTCACCCATGGTGCAGAATCTCAGCAGCATGCCCGTGGGTGTCCTCGTCGATCGCGATCCGGCGATGCGAGTAGACGAGCAGGCACGCAAGCAGTTCTGGGAAGAGATGGCCCAGATCGACGACACCACGCCGCCGCGGGTCGAGGCTGCCCCGATCGAGCCACGCCTTGACTACGAGCCCGACGACGTCGCGGAAGGTTCGGCAGCCGTTCGCGCTGCCGGATCAGGTCCGGTGCACGCCCCGTTCGAGATCGCCTTCGACGGCCCGGCGCACGGCAACCCCTTCGTCGACGTCGAGCTCACGGTGACCTTCGTGTCGCCCGCCGGCTCCGAGCTGCGCGTCGGTGGGTTCTACGACGGGGACGGGCGCTACCTGGTCCGCCTTCTGCCTGAAGAGACAGGCACGTGGCGATTCACGTCGTCGTCGACGGCCCGATCGCTGAACGGCGTCTCGAGCACGTTCGAGATCACGCCGTCTGAGAACCCCGGCCGGGTGCGGGTCGCGGATCAGTTTCATTTCCGGCACGCCGACGGGACTCGGTACGCCCCGTTCGGCACGACGGCATACGCGTGGACGCACCAAGGTGATGACCTGGAAGCGCAGACACTCGCATCGTTGCAGGCGTCGCCGTTCAACAAGGTGCGGATGTGTGTGTTCCCGAAGTCGTACCTCTACAACACGAACGAACCGCCCCGATACCCGTACGCCCGGAACGAGGACGGCGGCTGGGACACCACGCGATTCGACGTCGAGTACTTCCGTCACCTGGAGAACCGCATCGCCCAGCTCGACGCGATCGGCGTGCAGGCGGACCTCATAATCTTCCATCCGTACGACCGGTGGGGTTTCGCCGACCTGGGCCGGGCCGCCGATGACCGATACGTGACGTACCTGGTCAGGCGGCTCGCCGCATATCCCAATATCTGGTGGTCGATGGCGAACGAGTACGACCTGATGTGGACGAAGAGCATCGAGGACTGGGAACGGCTCGCCGCCGTCGTTGTCGACAACGATCACGCCGGCCACCTCATCTCGATCCACAACTGCTTCGGCTTCTACGACTACTCGAAGCCGTGGATTACCCACGCCAGCATGCAGCGGATCGACGTCTATCGAACGGCCGAGAACATCGACGCCTGGCGCGAGGAGTGGGGCAAGGCGGTCGTCGTCGACGAATGCGCCTACGAGGGCGACCTCGATCAGGGGTGGGGCAACATCACCGCGGAGGAGATGGTCCGTCGCTGCTGGGAGGGTGCCGTCCGCGGCGGCTACGTGCAGCACGGCGAGACCTACTTCGCCGACGACGAGGTCATCTGGTGGGCGAAGGGCGGGGTGTTGAAGGGCGACAGCCCGGAACGGATCCGGTTCCTGGCCTCCATCGTGGCCGAGGCGCCACGCGGCGTCCTCGACCCGTTGCCATCCGAGTGGGACACGCCGTGGGGCGGCGTGGCGGGGGAGTACGTCATTCTCTACTTCGGGTTCAACCGCCCCCGCTTCCGTACCGTGTCCCTCCCGCCGGGGGTCCGGTACCGCGTCGAGGTCATTGACACCTGGAACATGACGATCGAACCCGTCGACGGCACTTACGAGGGCACGTTCACCATCCAGCTACCCGGCCGGCAGTACGTGGCGCTGCGCCTCACGGCGGCGGAGTAGGCCACCAACCGTCACCACACGCCGGCGGCGACGAGCCACGCCCGCCGCCGAAAGCATCACACCGACTCAACGAGGAGCAGGGCCATGAAGAGACATGCCATCCTGGGCACCGCGCTGGCCGCCGCATTGGCCTTGGCCGCGTGCGGAAGCGACACGTCATCGCCGTCGTCGTCGTCCGGCGGCGATGACGGCGGCGGCAGTAGCGGCGGGACGTTGACCCTGGGCGCCATCGGCGCGCCGGCGACGTTCGATCCGGCCGGGAGCGAGTGGGGCAACTACGCCCCCTTCTACCAGGCGGTGTACGACACGCTGCTGCTCATGACGCCCGAGGGCGAGATTGAGCCGTTCCTGGCCACCGACTGGTCGTACAACGACGACAACACGGTGCTCACGCTGACGCTGCGCGACGATGTGGAGTTCACCGACGGCTCGATGCTCACCGCCGACGTCGTCAAGGAGAATCTCGAGCGGTTCAAGAACGGCGACTCGCCGGACGCCGGTTACCTCGCCGGTGTGGACGAGGCCGTGGCGGTCGACGAGACGACCGTGGAGATCCGCCTCGCCGCCCCGGACCCGGCGTTGCTCAACTACCTCACCCGCGACCCCGGACTCGTCGCCAGCGGCGAGGTCCTCGACAACGAGGATCTCGCCACCGACCCGGTGGGATCCGGTCCGTACGTCCTCGACACCGGCGCTACCGTCACGGGCAACAGCTACGTCTACACGCAGAACCCCGACTACTGGAATCCGGACCTCCAGCACTACGACGCCGTCACCATCAAGGTGTTCGAGGACCCCACTGCGGCGCTCAACGCGGTCAAGGCGGGCGAGGCGAACGGCGTCAAGCTGTCCACCAACGACAACCTGGAGGAGGTCGGGGCTGCCGGGTGGACGGTGCACGCCGACGAGCTCAACTTCCACGGCCTGCTCCTGCTCGACCGCGGCGGCACCATGAACGAGGCACTCGGTGACCTCAGAGTCCGCCAGGCGCTGAACTACGCCTTCGACCGGGAAGGGCTGCTGCAAGCGATAGAACAGGGCCACGGCACAGTGACCACGCAGGTCTTCCCGGAGTCCTCCGAGGCGTTCGACCCGGCGCTCGACGACCGCTACACCTACGACCCGCAGAAGGCCCGCGACCTGCTGGCCGAAGCGGGCTACGCGGACAACCTGACCCTGTCCATGCCGACGTCCGCGGTGCTCGGCTCGACGACGTTCACGCTGCTGGAGCAGCAGCTCGCCGACGTCGGCGTCACGGTCGAGTACACCGATCCGGGGAACAACTACATCGCCGACATGCTGGCGCCGAAGTTCCCGCTGGCGTTCATGGCGCTGGAGCAGAACCCCGACTGGCAGCTCATCCAGTTCATGGTCGGGCCCAACGCCGTGTTCAACCCGTTCAAGTACGAGGATCCCGAGGTCAACGAGCTGATGGAGCGCATACAGTTCGGTGACGAGGACGAGCAGGCCGCCGCGGCGGGCGAACTCAACGCCTACCTCGTCGAGCAGGCCTGGTTCGCCCCGTTCTACCGGGCGCAGGGCAGCTTCGCCACGGATCCCGCCACCGCGGTCGAGCTCGTACCGACCAACGCCTATCCGACGATCTACGATTTCCGGCCGGCGAGCTAGGCATAGTCCCCGGCTCGCCACACGACGGGAGTGGCCCATGCTTCGATTCGTGCTTCGGCGCCTGGCTTCCGGCGCCGGTCTGGTCCTCGTCATCACGACGATCGCGTACGCGCTGCTCTACGCTGGCGGCGGCGACATTGCCCGCCGCATCCTGGGCCAGAACGCCAGCCAGGAGCAGGTGGCGCAGAAGGCGGCCAACCTCGGTCTGGACCGGCCGCTGTGGGAGCAGTACACGGACTGGCTGGGGCAGGCAGTGACCGGGGAGTTCGGCCGGTCCTGGTTCAACGGCCAGCTGGTGACGACGAGCGTGACCGGCCGGCTCGCGGTCACGCTGTCCCTGGTCCTGGGCGCGACGCTGGTGGCCGCGGCCATCGCCGTCGTGCTGGGGGTTCTCGCCGCCGTCCGGCGCGGCTGGATCGACCGGTTCGTGCAGTTCGTCTCCGTCCTGGGGTTCGCCGTTCCGGGTTTCCTGCTGGCCCTGGGGCTGGTGCTGCTCTTCGCGATCAATCTGGGGTTGTTCAGGGCGACCGGGTACACGCCGATCACGACGTCCTTCACGGGATGGCTGGCGTCGGTCACGCTGCCGATCGCCGCCTTGTCCATCAGCGCGATCGCGGCCGTGGCGCAGCAGGTGCGCGGTTCGGTGATCGACGCTCTGCACCGTGACTACGTGCGCACGCTGCGCAGCCGGGGCCTCGGTTTCCGCCGGGTGGTGTTCAAGCATGTGCTGCGTAATGCGGGCGGCCCAGCGCTGGCCGTGCTGGCGGTGCAGTTCATCGGGTTGCTGGGCGGCGCGGTGATCGTCGAGCAGGTGTTTGCGATTCCGGGTCTGGGGCAACTTGCCGTGCAGGCCACCACGTCGGGTGACATTCCGATCGTCATGGGTCTGGTGCTCGCTACGGCCGTCGTCGTAGTGGTGGTGAACCTGGTGATCGATGTGTTGCAGGCGGCGCTCAACCCGAAGGTGAGGCTGTCGTGAGTGAGGCATCGAACCCGGCGCTCGAGACGCCGTCGGCCGTCGTGGCCAAGGTGTCGCTGTTCCGGCGCCTGCTGCGCAACCCGACGGCGGTCGCTGCGCTGGGCTTCCTGGCGGTGGTCGCTGTCGTGGCGGTCGCCGGCTCGTTCATCGCGCCGCGCGATCCGAACCTGGCGTCGCTGCAGGACATCCTCCGTCCGCCGGGCTCGGAGTACCTGCTGGGGACGGACGGTTCCGGACGCGATGTGCTGTCGCGCCTGCTCGTCGCCACTCAGATCAGCATCGCGGCCGCGATGCTGGCCTTGGCCGTGGCGCTGGTCATCGGCGTGGCCGGTGGTCTGCTGGCCGGCTACTACGGTCGGTGGTTCGACACCGTCTCGACCTGGCTGACCAGCCTGATCATGGCGCTGCCCGGGATCGTGGTGCTGCTGGCCGCGCGGTCGGTGCTCGGACCGTCGGTGTGGCTGTCCATGGCGATCTTCGGCGTGCTGTTGTCGCCGGCCTTCTTCCGGCTGGTCTATGCCGCCGTGACCGCGGTGCGCAACGAGCTGTACGTGGACGCGGCCCGGGTCTCCGGTCTCGGCGACGGGCGCATCATCGGCCGGCACATCCTCTCCGTGGTGCGGGCTCCGATCACCATCCAGTCGGCGATCGTCACCGGCATCGCGATCGCCATCCAGTCCGGCCTGGAGTTCCTCGGGCTCGGCGACCTGTCGGTGCCGACCTGGGGCAGCATGCTCAACGAAGGCTTCGACAACATCTACCGGGAACCGTTGCTGATGCTGTGGCCCGCGCTGGCCATCGCGCTTACCACGATCGCGCTGACCCTGTTCGCCAACGTCATGCGCGATGAGATGGAACGCACCGGTGCCAAGTCCCGGCGCCGGCGGAAGGGCAGGGACCACCGGCCGGATACCTCGCGCAGGCGGGACCATCCAGATAATCCGGACCATACGGCCCGTCCGGAGCAGGCGCGGCATCCGGTGGTGGAGCACCCGGACGACCCGCGCGATGCGGACGGCGGGCTGGGTGAGGACCTGCTGCGGATCGAGGATCTGCGGGTCGGTTATCACCAGGCCGACGGCGGCGTTGCCGGAGTGGTCCACGGGATCGACCTGCGCGTGCGCCGCGGCGAGGTGCACGGCTTGATCGGGGAATCGGGGTCCGGCAAGACGCAGACCGCGTTCGCCGTGCTGGGCCTGCTTCCCGATGGCGGCCGGGTGCTGGGCGGGGCCATCCGGTTCGGTGGCGCGGAGCTGGCGGGCGCCGGTGAGCGCGACTATCTGCGCGTCCGCGGCCGGAAGATCGGCTACATCCCGCAGGAGCCGATGAGTAATCTCGACCCGGCATTCACGGTGGGCAGCCAGCTGGTCGAGCCGTTGCGCGTGACGCTCGGCCTCGGAAAGAAGGATGCGGTCGAGCGGGCGCTCGCGCTGCTCGACCGCGTCGGCATCCCGGAGCCGCGCCGCACCTTCGCCGCCTACCCGCACGAGATCTCGGGCGGCATGGCGCAGCGCGTGCTCATCGCGGGCGCGGTCTCGACCGATCCCGAGCTGCTCATCGCCGACGAGCCGACGACCGCACTCGACGTCACGGTGCAGGCCGAGGTGCTGGACCTGCTGCGCGACCTTCAGGAGGAGCGAAACATGGGGTTGCTGCTGGTCACGCACAACTTCGGTGTTGTCGCTGACCTGTGCGACCGGGTCTCGGTGATGCAGGACGGGCGGATCGTGGAGACCGGCCCGGTCCGGGCCATCTTCCGTGCCGCTGAGCACCAATACACGCGGTCGCTGCTCGAGGCGATCCTCGACGACGGCGAGCCGCGGGGTGCACTGGTCCGGGCCGACGTGAAGGGCGGTGTGCGATGACCGCGGAACCGCTACTCGATGTACGCGACCTCGACGTGGTGTATCCCGGCAAGGGGTTCCGGGCTTCGGGCTTTCGCGCACTGAACGGGGTGTCGCTCGACATCCTGGAGAACGAGACGGTCGGGCTGGTGGGGGAGTCCGGTTCCGGCAAGACCACTCTCGGGCGTGCGGTGCTCGGGCTCGCACCGGTCACCGCCGGACGGATCGAGTACCGCGGGCGCGACATCGCGCACCTGTCACGGCGGGAACGGCGGGCGTTGAGCAGCGAGATCCAGGTGGTGTTCCAGGATCCGTACAGCTCGCTCAGCCCTGCGATGACCATCGAGCAGATCCTCGCCGAGCCCCTCACCGCGGGCGGAACGGAGGGCAAGACGGCCCGGGCGCGGGTGGCAGGCCTGCTCGACGCGGTACACCTGCCCGCCGACGCCGGCTCCCGGCTGCCGCGCGAGTTCAGCGGCGGCCAGCGGCAACGCATCGCCATCGCCCGGGCACTTGCGCTCGACCCGAAGCTGATCATCTGTGACGAGCCGGTCTCCGCGCTGGACCTGTCCACCCAGGCGCGGGTGCTCGACCTGTTCATCGAGATCCAGGAGCGCAACGGCGTGGCCTACCTGTTCATCTCACACGACCTCGCCGTGGTGCGGCACATCAGCCATCGGGTCGCGGTCATGTACCGCGGCGAGATCGTCGAATCCGGCGACGGCGACCAGGTCACCGCGCACCCCGATCACCCCTACACCCAGCGGCTGCTCATGGCCGCACCCGTTCCCGATCCGGACCGTCAAGAGCAGCGACGCGCCGACCGGCACCGCCTGCTGGCCGCCCAGGCCGAGGCAGACGAGCAGGCCGGCGCCGCGATCGGCATCGGCTGAACGCTCCAACGCACCCGCTGCCCAGACCACGGCACGACCCCGACTCAACGAGGAGCAGGCACATGAAGAGTCACGCCATACGTGGCGCCGCGCTGATCACCACGTCCCTTGTCGCTGCGTCTGTCGTAGCCGGTGGCGCGGCCGCCACAGCCGCTACAGCTGCTGCGGGAGGTCACGAGCTCACCGTCGTGGACTCCACCGTCATCACCGAGGTGACACCACTCGGCCTCAAGGTCACCGGCCTCGCGGTCGAGTACGACGGCGTCGTCCACGTCGGCCGCGATGCCATCGACGAGGACGCGTTCGACGTCGAGGCCACCCTGGAGCGCCCGGGGGCCGAGCCACTCGTCGGGGATCGCACGGTGGTCGACGCCTACACGAACCGGACGCCGGAGTTCACCGACCGGCAGCGGCCCGGCAGGTTCGTCATCCTGGAGCTGCATGAGAACGACGACCTCGCCGGCGCCTCCTACAACGACGTTTACACGCGGTTCTACGACCTCGACGGCGCGTACGACGTGGCCCAGGTCATGGACATCGACGCGCGGCCACACACGATCGAGGCCCAGCCCGGCAACGTATTGGCCAATTCGGCCGTCGATACCCTGATCGTCGACGAGTACGACGGCGGAACGTTCGACGCCGAAGCGGGTGTGACCCTGCCGTACCGGATGTACTCGCCGGACGTGACGGGTCGGAAGACCTACCCGCTGGTGGTCACGCTGCACGGCTACGGCGAGAGCGGGACGAACAACGTCAGCCAGATCGCCGGCAACCAGATCTCGGTGGCGTTCGCCGATCCCGAACGTCAGGCCCGGCACCCGGCCTTCGTCCTGTCCCCGCAAGCGGATCCGCTGACGCCGGACACCGGCGGCTGGTGGGATCCGCCGATGCAGGAGGCCGTCGTCGAGCTGGTGCGCAAGACGCTGGCGGAGAATCCGGCCATCGACCCGGACCGGGTCTATCTCACCGGTCTATCTATGGGGTCGTACGGATCCTGGGGCCTGCTGCCCGAATACCACGACCTCTTCGCCGGCGCGATCCTCGTCTGCGGCGCCGGCGGCGACGAGGCGGCGGCCGCGTCGACATTGGGCGAATTCCCGATCTGGGCCGTGCACTCTATCGACGACTCGATCGTCGCCTACGACCAGCCGGGCTCGGACTACCGCATCTTCACCGCGATCGAGGCGGCCGGCTACCCGGTCACGTGGAGCGAGTGGGCAGGCACTGCCCCGGACGCGGCCCAAGAGGCGTACGCCGCCGAGGCGCGCGACCGAGCGCTCGCGACAAGGAGCAACCACATCTTCACCACGTTCCCCGCCGGCACGACGCCCCTGTTCGATCACGGTTCGTGGATCCCGACCTACACGAACGACGTCATCATCGACTGGCTGTTCGCCCAGTAACCGACGGTTCGCACGGAATCCGGCGTCCGGATAGGGAGACGCAGCCGGCGACGGTGATGTGTTCCTACAACAAGATCAACGGCGTGTATGCCTCGGAGAACCGGTGGCTGCTCACCGAGGTGCTGCGGGGCGATTGGGGATTCCGGGGTGCGGTGGTCTCCGACTGCGGCGCGGTCCTCGACCGGGTGGCCGCCCTGAAGGCGGGCCTCGACCTGCAGATGCCCGGCACCGGAGGCGCGACCGACGCCGAGATCGTGGAGGCGGTCCGCCGCGGCGAGGTGGACGAGGCTCTAGTCGAGGCGAGTGTGCGACGGGTGATCGCCCTGACTGGGCGTGGCGCGGCGGCCGCCGACGAACGCGGCCGACGGGGCCGGCGGCGTCGACCTGGACGAGCATCATGACCTGGCCCGCCGTTTGGCCGCAGACTGCGCGGTCCTGCTGAAGAACGACGGCCCGGTGCTGCCCCTGGAGAGCGCCGGGACCCTCGCGGTGATCGGGCACTTCGCCGAGGCTCCGCGCTTCCAAGGCGGCGGAAGCTCACACATCAACGCGCACCAGACCGACTCCGCGCTGGACGCCATGCGGGTGCTGGCGGCCGAGCATGGCCAGACCTTGCGGTACGCGCCAGGCTTCGCGCTCGAGGAGCGCAGCGACTCAGCGGCCCTGCGTGCCGAGGTCGTTCGGGCAGCGGAGGATGCGGACGTAGCCGTGGTGTTCGTCGGACTTGCCGATCACGACGAGTCCGAAGGCTTCGACCGAGAGCACCTCGATCTACCGTCGGCCCAGGTCGAGCTGATCCGTGAGGTCGCTACGGTAGCCGCCCTTGCTCTTGTCGCCTCGCTGCAGCGATGGTCCGGCACGAGCGAAGCCGACGACAGCGATCAAGGCCAGGATGTTCTGAACCTGATCGGCTCGATGCCGATGAGAACGTTCCGCAACTTCCCAGGGGTGAATGTGCCCACCGAGACACTCGAACAGCTGATGGCCGCGAGCAACGACGGCAGCAGGGGCGTAGCAGCGAATTCCGCGTAGCTCTCGTGTGCACGCGTATCGGACGCGTCGAGCAGTGCCGACCCGCTCACCTCATCGTTATTACGTGTTATGCAGGAACTCTGGCTCGGGTCACTCCGGGCACGAGTCGGCGACGCGCAGCGGACCGTCGCCTGCAACAGCAACTGAGTTGCCGCGGCCGTCCGGGGCGATCACGCTCAGCGCACGCCACACGTTCCACCACTGAACACCGGCGCCGCGACCGCCTCGACCATCGACGATCGAGGCGCACGATAGCACTATCCGTAATACGGAAAACAATTTTTGGTCGAGTCGCTTGACCTAAGTTAAGGTCTGGACGGCCATGCTGCGGGTGCTCGGCGGTTGGGTCGCCCGAGCATCCCTTTGGCGTGTGCGTATGGGGTTATTGCACGTCAAAAAGGGTTAGTGCGATGTGACATCATTCTGCGTCACCCTCTTGACGCGCGCGGCTTGGCCTCCCTAGACTCCCACCCACTGAGCAGGTGGTTGGACCAATTCCTCCGGAGAGGTGGTATCCGATGGGCCTGAGAGAAGCGTGGTGGCGGCAGCCGCTCCGCGTATTCCAGACAACCTGTGGGCTCCCAGCAGGCAGATAGACCCCTGACGTGGCGACCGATTGCCATGACGAGTGGGGAAAACCAGTTTCGATAGTCGATCAAAGGTGAGGACTATGCGCACTCAGACCATAACCGCAGTTCAGTGGCCGCCGCGTGGCCTCCGGACGCCGGCCGTTGCAGCATTCCTGCTCTCCGCGGCGCTTGTACTTCAGGGATGCACATCGTCCGACGACAACTCCGACGGACAAGACGACTCCAACGGACAAGTTGAACTCGTCTTCTTCAACCAGTCACGCGGCCAGGAGGAGACCCTGACCGAGCTCGCCGCCGACTATGAAGATCAGACCGGCGTCGGAGTCACCATCGAGACCCCTGGCCCTGGGAACTACCTTCAGGATCTCCAGTCCAGGGCTCAGGCGGAAAGGATGCCAGACCTCTACTCAGCGACGGACCCCTTCGAGATGGCTCCGTACTACAATGCCGGATGGGCGATGGAACTGAGCTCTGAGCTCGACGGCGAGTGGGGAGAGACCTTCAGCCCTGCCGCCGTCGATCTGTGGCGGTTCGCCGACGGGAACAACCTTGACGTCCCCGAAGGCATCTACTCCGTCCACTGGGAAACGGCCCTCTACGCCATGCTCGTCGCGGAGTCCACGGGTATCAGCCCTGACGCACCGCCAGAGACCATGAGCGAGTTGACGACAGAACTGAGCGAGGAAGACGCCCAGTTCTCTGTCGCCGCGTCACTGGCGCACCGGCTGCTGTTGAGCTATGCGTCCAACTTCATGACCGATGAGGAGCTCGAGGCAACGCTGGCAGGCCGTGCCAGCTGGGAGACTGACGCATGGCGCGAGACGTTCCAACTGCTGATCGACCTCCGGGATGCGGGCGTTGTTGCGAGCGACGAGATCCCCGGTGGCACCGAGGACAACCCGGGGGTGGAGCAGTCGTTCTTTAGTGTCCGCGATGTCGAAGCGATCTTCGACGGGACGTTTGGCATCGGTGTCCAACGCGCCACGGCGCCCGAGTTTACGGAGTACTTCTCCATGGGCGTGCCTGCTGCCGACAACGGCGCCCACGAGCCACGTGCGGTTGCGCGCAGAGGTCGAGGCGCGGTGGTGAACCCGGAGGGCGAACACCCGGACGAGGCCCTCGCCTTCGCCAGGTGGCTGACCGAGCCGGAGCAGCAACAGGTCTTCGCTGATGAGGTCGGCATGATCCCGACGAGCGCTGAGTTGCTCGACAGCGGAAGTATCCCACCTGAAATGCAAGGTTTCGCCGCTCTCGCCGAAGACGCACAAGTCCTGCCTGGCGCCTTCATGGCCGCCGACGTGGAGGACGCGATCTCTCGCGCTTCTCAGAGTATCGTCCTGGGCGAGATGTCCGTAGAGGAGGCGCTCGCCCAAGTCCAGGCTGCTCAGGACCAGAGTTCGTGACGACGCAACTTAGACACACACGTGTTCGGTCTTCCACGGTGCCGCGCCGCAGGATACGCACTAAGCATCGCAAGAACCTGATTGGCTGGCTCTTCTTGCTACCTGCGGTGGGCCTGATTGCGACCTTCACGATTGTCCCCTTTTTCCAAGCAATCCTGCTCAGTTTCCAGAGTTGGGACGGCATCAGTCCAGATATACCGTTCGTCGGCCTCGAAAACTACGACAGAGTCCTACAAGACGAGGTCTTCTGGGCGTCGATGAGGAATGTGCTCGCATTTGGGCTGATCGGCTTCGTCGCAGGCAACAGCATCGCCCTTGTTATGGCATTGGCTGTGACCCGGGTGAAGCGCGGTCAGGCGTTCTTCCGTACGGCCTTCTACCTCCCGGGTGTCTTTTCTGTGGTCGTTGTCGGCACGATGTTCCTCTGGCTATTCCAGCCACGCGTTGGCATCCTGAACACGTTGCTCGGGACCGTGGGTTTGGAGAACTTACAACAGAACTGGCTCGGCAACCCCTCCACAGCCCTGCTCTCGGTGGCCGCCACGTTCGTCTGGTACCACTGGGGATTCGCCTTTATCCTGTTCCTCGCAGGCCTTCAGGACATCCCCAGGGAGCTATACGAGGCCGCGAGCATCGACGGCGCGCGAAGCTGGGCGAAGTTTCGCTACGTCACCTGGCCGCAACTGGCACCCGTCACCTCGATCGTGAGTGTGCTCACGCTTCTCGCGGCACTGCAGATCTTCGGCACGGTCCAGGTGCTCACCTATGGCGGGCCGGGCTACAACACGATGGTGCCCACGCTGCACATCTACATCGAAGCGTTTACAAACAACC
>NZ_ML142867.1:106844-115619 GCF_004138495.1 Phytoactinopolyspora endophytica | reverse complement strand
CGCTGCCGCGATGTCCGTGCTGTTCGGCGGAGCCCTCGTCGTCTTGGCGCTGGTACAGCTAGCGGTTGCTGGAAGGCGGTTGCGTCGATGAACGATAGGCAAACCCGAGGATTGGCTGGGATGGCATCGCGGGCAACTCACACGCACTCTGGGGATTCGGTACGGCAGCCGGGGGGCGGTAGGCCGGACCGGAGACGCCGGATCACGCCGGCAAATGTAGGCCTGTACGGGCTACTCGGGACGGCGACGCTTATCGCGATGTTCCCGATCATCTGGCTGCTGTCCGGATCGTTGCAGACCGGCGAGGAGTTGTACAGCGGGGAGCAATTCTTTCCCCAGGCGCCGCAGTGGACGAACTACGTCACTGGCTGGGTAGACGGAAATCTCGCCGTTTACTTGGGAAACAGCCTCTTTTATACCCTGACCAGTATCGCGTTGATCCTAGCCGTCGCGAGTCTTGCTGGTTACGCGCTCGCCCGGATTGACTTCAGCGGCAAGGCGTTTTTCACCGTCCTGATCCTGGCCGTGATGGTAATTCCTGCGCCGGCGATGTTCATTACGCAGTATAAACTGCTGCTCTCATTCGGACTGACTGACAGCCGTCTCGGATACATCTTCATCCTGGTCACCGCCGGAATACCGATGTCAACGCTCATTATGCGCAGCTTCTTCGTGAGCTTGGCCCCGGAGTTGGAGGAGGCAGCGTCGATCGACGGAGCATCGGCAATCCGGACGTTCGTGAGCGTGATTCTTCCCCTTGCAAGGCCGGGCCTGGCCGCCGTTGCCGTGATTCAAGGACTTCAGGTCTGGAATGAGTACCTCATGGCGCTGGTGCTGTTCGACAGCGACTCGCTGATGCCAGTGCAAAGGGGCCTGATGAGTTTCGTGTCGGTCGAAACCCCACAGCAGCAGGTCCTGCTGGCCGCGACGGCGATATCGATCGTTCCTGTCGTCATCTTCTATCTGCTCGCGCAGAAGCACATCATCCAGGGCCTCGGCGCGGGAGGCGTGAAATAGACGGGATCGGTGTTCCCCTGGTTGCTCAACATCTACCGAAGGTGATGCTCGCCCAACGAGTACACAAGGGCATGGTGACGCCCCGGGAACGGCCGCGTCGCGTCGCGGAACTGCTCGGGCAGGCCGGGTTGCCGAGCAGCTACGCGCACGTGTACCCGGTGCGGTTGTCCGGCGGGCAGCGCCGGCGCGTCTCCATCGCACGGGCCCCGGCCTCAGAGCCGGCGCTCCTCATCCTCGACGAGGACGTGTCTGCATTGGACGTGTCCATCCAGGCGCAGATGATCACGCTACTCAAGGAGCTGCAGCAGGTGCTCGGCCTGGCGTACATCCTCAGGGAGCGAGGACACGGGTAGCAATTTTGGTCAAGCCACCTGGCCAATTGTTCGTGGGCCGAGCGTATCCAAGAGCGTGCCTGGTGCCCGATCGGCCGTATTGTTGCCGAAGAGAGAAGAGAAAGGGGCCATGCCGGTGGCGCAGGCAGATGAGCACGCGTTCCACGCTGTCGAGAGGTCACGGGTCTACACCTCCGTGGTGGACCAGATCCTCGCGAGTATCCGTTCCGGCAAGTTCTCACCCGGTACTTCGTTGCCGGCTGAGCGAGTCCTGGCCAACCAGCTGCAGGTGAGCAGGGGCTCATTGCGCGAGGCGATCCGGGTGCTGGAGCACGCCGGTGTGGTCGATGTTCGCACGGGCAGCGGCACATACGTCACGCAGCAGAGCGGCTCGGATGCCGCGATGCTGCGTGCGCACGCAGCCGTGATCGGCGAGCACAGCCCGCTGGACCTGATGGTAGCCCGCAGTGCCCTCGAGCCGGTGTGTGCAGAGCACGCGGCCACGTCGCACCATCCGGGTGACCTGGAGGCGATGGAGGAGTCCATCATCGAGCAGGACAGGCTGATCCGCGAGGGCGGCGACGTGAGCCAGGTGGACAGCGCCTTCCACCTGGCCGTGGCGGCGGCGTCGCACAACGGGGTGCTGCTCGCTCAGGAGCGGATGCTCGTGGATCTCATGCATGAGCAGACATGGAGCGAGCTCAAGCAGCGCTCGCGCGCGAACATCGGCGCGGCCGAGCAGTACCTGGAGCACCATCGGCATGTCCTCCGGGCGATCAAACAGGGCGACTCCCGCCGTGCTGGCCAGATGATGGCGGTGCACATGAGCGCGATCGAGACGGCCCTGCTGGCCGAGATCGAGCACGCGGACGGTGGTCTTGGAACGGGACGTCTCGACGGATGATGCCCCCCGGGCACGGTTGACAGCTCGGCGAGCACCGCCGTAGAGTCCACATTGGCCAAGCGGTTGGACCAATTTGGAGGAGCCCTCGGATGACCACCATCGGATTCATCGGCCTAGGTGTCATGGGTGCGCCCATGGCCGTCAACCTCGCAACCGCAGGTTTCGATGTCGTGGGGTACAACCGCACACCGTCCAGGGCCGAACCACTGGTCGCTGCGGGCGGCCGGAAAGCGTCGTCAGCGGCCGCGGCGGCGAGTGGCTCGGACGTTGTCATCACGATGCTTCCGGACTCGCCCGATGTCGAGCAGGTTTTGCTGGAGGAGGGCGGTGTATTCGACGTCGCGACCGCCGGCACTCTGGTGATCGACATGAGCACCATCCGGCCGGACGTCTCGCGTCAGCTAGCGGAAGCGGGACGCGATCGAGGACTCAGGGTTCTCGACGCGCCGGTGAGTGGCGGCGAGCAGGGCGCCATCGACGGCAAGCTCTCCATCATGGTCGGTGGTGAGGCGGACTCGTTCGCAGCGGCCAAGCCAGTCCTGGACATGATGGGCGCGACCGTGGTGCACGTCGGCCCGGCCGGTGCCGGGCAGACCGTCAAGGCCGCGAACCAGCTCATGGTCGCCGGAGCGATCGAGTTGGTGTCGGAGGCTCTGGTGTTCCTTGAGGCGCACAGCGTCGATCGCGATCGCGCCGTGGAGGTTCTCGCCGGCGGCCTGGCGGGAAACGCCATCCTCGACCGCAAGGCCGCCGCTATGCTGGCCGGTGATTTCACTCCGGGCTTCCGGGTGGACCTGCATCACAAGGATCTAGGCATTGTGACGGCCGCGGCGCGAGAAGCGGGTGTCGCGATTCCTCTGGGGGCACTTGCAGCCACGCTCATGGGGTCGTTGCGTGCGCAGGGCCATGGCTCGCTAGACCACTCCGCCCTGCTCGTTCAGATCGAGCAGCTCTCCGGCCGCTCGAACTCGAATTGATCGGGCGACAGTCCCTGTCGCACCTCGCGTGACGCAGATTCCATTTGCCTTCGGGGGTGGAATATGCCCCTTGTGGCGACCAGGACAGCAAGCGACTGGAAACTCTTGCAGACAATGCCTAAGAACTCAAACACGGAACGTGGCCTACCGGAGGGCAGCCGTTGGCGCGCTCCATTCAATATTGTCCAGACAAACCTGCAAGAGATCGACGTCGATATGGATGTCGAGAGCGCGCTCGACGCAATCAAGGATTACGGCGGCGACACCTGGCTGCTCAACGCCGGGGGCATCATGTCCTTCTACCCAACCGACCTTCCGTTCCAGACGCGAAATCCGCTCCTGGCCCGCCGCCCATCGGGCGATCTCCTGGGAGATGCTGTCACCGCCGCCAAGCGACGTGGTGTGAAGGTCATTGCTCGATTCGACATGTCCAAGGTCTCCGCGCGGATCGCGGGCGAGCACCCGGAATGGCTCTATTACTCGCCCAATGGCGGGCCGCAGGTGTACAACACGCTCTTCAGCACGTGCCCGTCCGGCGAGTACTACCAGGCTCGTGCCTTCGACGTCATCGACGAGGTGCTCGACCGGTATGAAGTCGACGCGATCTTCTTCAACTGGTTCAACTTCAACGAGCGTGATTACGACGAGGTCACACATGGGGCCTGCCACTGTGCGGCATGCCAGAAGGGATTCGCGGAGTTCAGCGGTGGGCTGGAGCTGCCATCCGATATGAAGTCCGACACCTTCGGCCCGTGGCGAGCGTACGTCGGCGCGACGCTCGCCGAGTTGACGGCCAGGATCGTGGATCACGTTTCAGCCCGTGAACGCGATGTGGGTGTGGTTTTGCGTAGCGGGGCGCCCATCGTCTACCTCGAGGGCAACAATGCGTACCGGGCGATGCCAGGCAAGGAACTATGGCCGCATGCCACAGCTGAGGCCGTCAGCGCACATGTCTCGTCGCGTCCCGATGCGGCGGTCATGGTCAACAGCGTCGCGTTCATCGACGCGACCTACCGCATGGGCTCCGAGCAACCCGAACACTTCGCTCAGTATTTGGTCCAAGCGCTTGCGCGTGGCGGGAATCCTTCGGCGTACTCCTTCGGCGCACCCGGCCGGCTACCCATGCAGTGGAGCATCTCTCAGGGACGCGAAATCATGCGTTTCCGCCGGGCCAATGCGACTCTCTACCGGGATCTGAAGCCTGCAGCCACGATAGCGCTGGTTCGTCCCAGCATGGCGACGGCTGAACACGGAGCGTACTGGGACGCGCTGGAGGAGTTCCGCGGGCTGTACGCGTCGCTGCTCGAGGCACACGTGCCATTCGACGTCGTTCCCATCGACGAGCTTCAGCGAATGGGGGAGCGAGGCTTGTTGACGCGCTATGAACTCCTCATCCTGCCCGACGCAGGGACGCTCGGTGAGAGCGCGGCACAGGTCGACGATTTCGTCTATCAAGGCGGGAAGCTCCTCACCACGGGATCGTCCGGGCTGAGCCGTTCGGGAGCACTTGAGCTGTCCTGCGCCCCCGCGCTTCACGCCCTGACACCGGCGCTGTCGGACACGGAGCTGCGTTCGACATATGTGACCAGCGCCACCCAGCCGAGAATCGATGAATTCCGTTACGAAGCGCCGATTATCCCAGTCTACGGACGATATCAGCGATATATCTGGAAACCTGGCACCGACAAGACCGGCTTCCTGTTGCCCAAAGCCCCGTTCGGCCCACCCGAGATCGCGTACGGGCATCGAGGGAGCGCTGATCCCGACCACGTGCGCGGGCGATTCGGAGCAGGCGAGGTCGTGCATATTCCGTGGACCATCGGACGCACATATCGCGAGTTCGGCAAGAGCGACGTACGCGATCATTTTAGCGGAATTCTGCAATCACTGGTCAGCCCTCGAATCACGGCCGATATGCATGACGCGGTCGAGGTGATCGCGGGAGCAGCCGGTGAGAAGGCCGTCGTTCATCTGATCAACCACACTGGCGCGCGTCGAAGATCTTACGGTCCACACGTTCCCATCAGCGGTGGACATCTCCGACTGATAGGGCTGGCCGCGGACGCTCGGGTCGATGCAATGGTCGCGGGCATCCAGCTTGAGGCTCGATCGGAAGGTGCCGAGTTCGTGGTCGAGCTCCCGACGATCCAGTTGTTCGAGGTGATCGTCATCGACAGCACAGCGTCGCTGCCATGAGTACGGCAATCGGTCACCGGCTCCACCAGGTCCAGGTCCACTGAGCCCTCTCCGCTTGCCCCAACGATGGAGGAGCACGACGTGTCGAACCATCTCGAGGTGCTCGTCGCGCCCGACAGCTACAAGGGATCCATGTCGGCCAACATCGCTGCCAAGGCGATCGCACGCGGCTGGGAGGCAACGCGTCCGCGTGACAGGGTCATGTGTTATCCGCAGGCCGATGGCGGTGAGGGTACAGCCGAGATCATCGCACGAGCTGTCGCGGGAGCTCGTTGGTGCAGTGTGTCCGACGTCCCTGGACCGGACGGCCGGCTCCGCGACTCTTCTTGGCTCCGGCTGCCCGACGGCACGGGGATCGTCGAGCTGGCTCACATGAGCGGCATCACGCTCATGGAACGACTCGATCCAGGCGCCGCTTCCACTCGCGGATTCGGAATGGTGATCGACGCCGCGTTGCGTGAGGGGGCCACGAGCTTGATCCTCTGCCTTGGCGGCTCAGCCTCCAACGACGGCGGGGCGGGCGTCCTGCGCGCTCTCGGCGCGGACTTCCTCGATGATCACGGCAACTCCATCCCCGACGGCGCCGAAGGTCTTCTCTCGCTGGCATCCGTCGACATGGGTCACGTTCCTTCGGCGCCTCCAGGGGGCGTGACCCTTCTCACTGACGTCATTGCGCCCCTTCTGGGCCCATCAGGCGCCACAGCGGTATTCGGTCCACAGAAGGGAATCACACCGGCCACGGCGGAGCGGTTCGAGCGAGGGCTGCAGAACCTCGCCCGAGAGCTGACGTGTGACCCATCGCGGCCGGGCATGGGGGCCGCTGGTGGAACAGCATTCGGCCTCGCGTCCATCTGGGATGTAGACGTCGTCCCTGGGGCTGAGTACGTCGCGGCTCAGACTGGCCTGACCCGCGCGATGGAGGACGCAGACATCCTCATCACCGGAGAAGGCCGGTTCGACTCGCAATCATCGTCAGGAAAGGTCGTGGGAACCCTCGCGGCGATGGCCTCCGAGAAAGGGCTCCCACTCGCGATCATCGCGGGAAGCATCCAATCCGACCATGACGGTGTGACCGCGGATCTCACCCGCTTGGCCGGATCGGCAGCGGCCGCCATGGCAGATCCAGAGTATTTCGCCGAGCTCGCAGGAGCGGCCCTGGCGAACCACATGAGTGATCAGAGCACTCATGAGAAGCGGGACCAGACACAGCTTCAGTAATGACAGCCGGCTGACACATGCGTCTGTGGATGACGACGTTCACTCAAGCACCGGATATCGAGAGAAGGAATCATGGCTGGTTTGAAGGCCCTTACGGCGAACAGCACGATAGGCCAGTGGCTCGACCATCCCGTCGGAGGCGAGCTCGTTCGCGGGCTTCTGTCCCGGGCCGGCGTCGATGAGTCAAAGCTCGCTTCCGTGCGGGGATTGCCGCTACAACAGCTGGTCGCACTCAGTCGGGGAAAGATGCCGCAAGAGGTCGTTGACGAGCTGGTTCTGACGGTGAACGACGGTCAGGTGCCCACTGAGGGTGACGAGGTGAGCTGGCGTGAGGTTGTGACGCCTGGTCGTTTCGCGGGCAAGACGGTTATCGTCACCGGAGCGGCTTCGGGGATCGGATACGCCACCGCATCGCGTGTCGCCCGCGAGGGCGGACATGTGGTCGCGGTCGACATCAGCGCTGACAGTCTCGAAGGCTTGGTCGCCGCGCATACAGACGAAGAGACCATCGTGCCCGTAGCCGGCGACATCACGGACCAGCAGAGCATCGACGAGATCGTCGCCGCAGCCGACATGCGGATCGACGGCCTCGCGAACGTCGCCGGGATTAACGATGACTTCTCGCCCCTGCATGAGACCACGGATGCGATGTGGGACCGTGTCCTGGATGTCAACCTCACTGGCGCATTCAAGCTCATCCGCGCGGTACTGCCGATGTTGCTCGAGCAAGGTCGCGGTTCCGTCGTCAACGTCGCCTCCGAAGCAGCCCTGCGTGGCAACGCGTCTGGGAACGCCTACACCGTCTCCAAGCACGGCATCATCGGCCTCACCCGCTCCGCCGCCTTCATGTATGGTGCGGACGGCATTCGAGTGAACGCCGTCGCACCAGGCGGTGTCGCCACCGGCATGTCGTTCCCGTCGAACGTTTCCGAGAAGGGCGCCGCGAGGCTTCGACCGTTCCAGAGTCAGATCCCGACGGTAGCGACCGCGAAGGAACTGGCTGCTTCGATAACCTTCCTGTTGTCGGATGATGCTGCCAACATCAATGGTGTGGTTCTGCCTTCCGACGGTGGCTGGTCCGTTCAGTAAGCCGGGGCGAGTCTCACCCGCCGTTTGACTGGCGTACGCCTATGTCTAGCGCTTCGAACCGGTAGATGAAGCCGCCGGCGGGTCCGCTTACCGTCATGTAGGCCTCGGTCGTGCCTGGCCGGATTGCGATGTTGGTCGCCGACACGAGGCCGGCGTCCTCGCTGGGGACGGTGATCGTGGTCAGGTGCATGCCATCGGGACTGTAGACGACGATCGTCGGTTTGCCGTGCACTCCCTGGTAGATGTTTCCTGACGCATCGACGGCGTTCGAGTCGGTCTGAGTCGTCCCGCCATCGACGTGGACCGCGGTGTGGCCACTCACGACGGCTGTGCGGTCGTCGTTGAGTTTGAGGTGGTCGATGCGGTTCGCGTCGAGTTGGCTTACCCATAGCGCGTCGTAGTCGAGGGTGAACGAGATCCCGTTCGGGTTGGGGAGGTTCGTCGCGAGAACGGTGGACTCGGCCGTGTCCCGGTCGAACCGCAGCACCCGGCCTGACGTTTTACCCGTGGGGTAGGTGATCGGCGCCGAATCGGTCACGAACAGGTTCCCCTCGGTGTCGAACGCGACGTCGTCCGGATGCATCGGCCTGCCATTGATGGGTCCCTCGGCAAACGTCCGCGGGTCATCGCCGTCCGCGGTGAGGCTGATGATTCGGCCGCCGGAGTAGTCGGTCAGGTAGAGGCGTCCGTCGTGAGGGCTGAACTGGGCCGAGGTATACGCCCCGGTGTCGTCGGTGAAGACCGGGGACGCGTCGTGGGAGTCAAGATCCACGGCTATGAGCTTGGGTTCTCCGGCGGGCGCGGCAACGTCGACGACATAGAGCGTGCCGTCATGGTCGAAGGTCGGCCCTTCGAGTAACGTCATCCCCGTTTCCCCATGTACCGAGGTCACTTGGAGGACTCGCTCGGCCACACTCGGAGGGGTGAAGGAGTCCTGCGAGGTGGACGTGTCCTGCGTTGCCGACGCGGCGCATCCCGTGAGGGCGACACCCAGGCCGACGACGGCCACGGCTCGGCTACGACGTGTGTTGCATCGAGCGGA
>NZ_ML142867.1:104744-106827 GCF_004138495.1 Phytoactinopolyspora endophytica | reverse complement strand
CGGCGTTCACGTATCAGCCCTCCTCTTGCCGTGCGGATTCGTGGCGGCGGCTTGTATCCCGCTTGTGTCTGTGACGAGTACGTCGCTCAGGTCGCCCTGCCGCCATGCGGTGAGTATCCGATGAAACGCGACAGGTCCGGGGCTGTATGAGGTCGGCGCTTCGCGCCGTGTGCCCTCGGCGTTGTAGTAGCCCGGTGTGCACTCAGCGAGGAACGCGGAGTTGTCGGTCGCTGACTCGCGGATCGTCGTGCACCAGGCCTCTTCCGCCTCGCGCGTCGGCTCGATATACCGGGCCCCGGTCTTGCGTGCCGCGGCGATGACGGCCGCGATATGACCCGCCTGCTCCTGCAGGATGTGCACGAAGTTGACCGAGTTGGCGTTCTGCAGCGATCCCAGATGGAACAGGTTCGGGTACCCGTGGGTGTAGAAGCCATGCAGAGTCCGGGGGCCACGAGCCCAGGTTTTCAGCAGCGGAGTCCCGCCTTTCCCGTAGACCGGCAATGTGCCGGACAGAACGCCGGAGATGCCTGTTTCGAACCCGGTGGCGAAGATGACGCAGTCGACCTCGTACTCTGCGTCGCCCACGACGATTGCGTTCTCGGTCATGCGTGTGACGCCGCCTTGGTCGGCCGTGTCCACGAGCGTGACGTTCGGCATGTTGAAGGCTTGCAGGTACTCGTCGCTGAACCCGGGACGCTTGCACATGTAGCGGTACCAGGGCTTGAGAGACTCGGCCGTGCTCGGATCGTCGACGATCTCGTCGACTCGTGCACGGATCTCGTTCATCTTGACGAAATCGGCCAGCTCATCGAGGCGCTCGCGTTCTTCCACGTCGAGCGTGGTGTCGACCGCGCCAGTAAGCATCTTGCGCTGAAGCCGCGCCGTGGCTGTCCATCCGTCTTGAACCAGGTCTTGCTCGACGTTTTCGCCCGAGACGATGGCGAGGAAATTCTCCATCCGCTCCCGCTGCCACCCTGGTGGCAGCGAGGCTGCCCACTCTGAGTCCGTCGGACCGTTGTCGCGCACGTCCACGGACGACGGCGTGCGTTGGAACACGTACAGGTGCCGGGCGTCGCGGGCGAGGTGCGGCACGACCTGCAAGCCGGTGGCCCCGGTTCCCACGACAGCGACTTCCTTGTCCGCCAGTCCGGTCAGACCGCCAGCCTGAGTCCCACCGGTGTAGTCGTAGTCCCACCGGCTGGTGTGGAATGTGTGCCCGCGAAAGCCCTCGATGCCGGGGATTCCCGGCACCTTGGGCTGGGTGAGCGTGCCGGAAGAGACGACCACATAGCGTGCGCGCATAGCGTCGCCACGGTCGGTGTCGACGGACCATTCTGTCGCGTCCTCATCCCACCGCAGCCCGGTGACGCGGGTCTGGAACACCGCGTCCCGGTACAGCCCGTAGTGCCGGCCGATCGCCACCGCGTGGCGGCGGATCTCGTCGCCGGGCGCGTAACGCCACTGGGGAACATAACCGACCTCTTCCAGCAGCGGCATGTACACGTACGACTCGATGTCGCAATGGATCCCCGGATACCGGTTCCAATACCATGTGCCGCCGAAGTCCCCGGCCTCATCGAGCATGCGTACCGAGTCGACGCCGGCCTCACGTAGCCGGGCTCCGGTCAGCAGGCCGCCGAAGCCACCGCCGACGACCAGGACTTCGACCCGGTCCGTCAGAGGCTCGCGGTCGACGCGCGGCGTGTACGGGTCCTTCGCGTAGTACCCGAATTCTCCGGCCGCACGTCGGTACTGCGTATTGCCGTCCGGGCGGAACCGGCGGTCCCGCTCCCGACGATACTTCTCGCGCAATTCATCCGGGTCGAACCCGAGGCCAGTGGACTGGGACATCGCATGGGGGAGGGGGAGGGGCAAAACGGCGGCCTTTCGTCGAAACACAGAAGGGGCCCAGGCTCGGGCACTCCCGAGCCGTGGCCCCCCTTGGACTTGATGACTCCATCAAACCGTACATCAATGTACGTTTCGTTCGCGCCTGATTCTCCTGAGTCGTTTGAGCGGGTCGCTATCCTCGGGGCATGCCTGCGACATCCACTCGACGCGACGTGGCGCGCAACCACGAACG
>NZ_ML142867.1:100654-104702 GCF_004138495.1 Phytoactinopolyspora endophytica | reverse complement strand
CTCGTCTCCGCCGCACGGCAGGTATTCGCGAGCCTCGGCCCGGATGCTCCGCTCGAAGAGATCGCACGTGCGGCAGGTGTCAGTCGCACCACCTTGCATCGCCACTTCACCGACCGGGAGGCTCTCGCCACGGCGGTGCTACAGGAGAACGTCGCAGACATCGAGGCCAGGGCCGCAGCTCTCGCCGACAGGGACGATGGCGCCGTAGAACTGTTCCACTACATGTTCGATGTGCAGCTACGCGCTCCATGGCTCGCACGCGTGAGCGCACGTCACGACAGAACGGACCTCGGTGAGCTCGCCCGCCGCACGACGGCGGCGATCGAGCCGCTCGTGGACCGGGCGCGAGCGTGTGGCGTCGTTCATGCATCGGTGACTACGGACGACGTCCTTCTCAGCCTTCCCATGGCCATGGCCGCACACGCGGCGGATGCTCTCGCGGCTCGTCCGCATCGCCCGCACCGGATCCGCGAAATCCTCCACAGGGGACTGTTCACCACTGCCCCGTCAGACAGGAAGACGCCCCCGCCGCCCGGAGAATGACTTCGCCGGCACATCTATTGCGGTCAAGGGCCCGTGCTTGAGGCCCGTGTCTCACAGTTCTTCGGATAGCCGGTGTTGATCTGCACCGGCGGCTCAGTCCACCAGCACTGTTTCGGCTCTTGTCCCGCCGGTGTCGTCGGTGTCGGTCAGGGTGTGAGTGCCGTTTCGCTTCTGCCGTGGGATGAGCAACACGATGAGGGCGCCTGCGATGGCGGCGGCGGCTCCGATGATGAAGCAGAGCTGGAACGCGCTCTGGGCGGGCACGGCTGGGAGGCCCGGCGCCATTGTGGTGGTCTGGCTGGTGAGCACGACGGCCATGACTGCCCCCGCGATCGTGGTGCCCATGGACCGCATGAGGCCGTTGAGTCCGACGCTGGCCGCCGACTCGCTCGGTGGGACGTTGGTGAGGATGAGTGTGGGCATCGCCGCGTAGCCGATTCCCACGCCTGCGGATGCGATGCAGGACGCGAGCATGAGCTGCCATGGCGCATCCATCAGGAATACGGCCACTGCGTAGCCGAGGGCGATGACGACGGCTCCGACTGCAAGGGTGATGCGCGCGCCGAGCTGGGTCAGCATCCGGGATGACACCGGGGTGAACATCATCATCATGATGCCTGCGGGCGCCATCCAGAGCCCGGTTTGCAGGATGGTCTGGCCCAGCCCATGTCCGGTCGCCTCGGGCAGCTGCAGTAGCTGTGGGACGACGATGGATTGCGCCATCATGCCGAAGCCGATGAGCACGGCGGCGATGTTGGTGAGCAGGACGGGTGTGCGGGCGCTGGTGCGCAGGTCGACGAGCGGCTCGCGGTGGCGCATCTCGTACCAGCCCCACAGCAGGAGCACGAGGACGCCGCCGCCGATCAAGCCGAGCGTGCTCGAGTCGCCCCAGCCCCAGTCGTTGCCCTTGGTGACGCCGACCAGGACACCGACGAGTCCGGCGCTTAGTCCGAGCGCGCCGACGACGTCGAGCTTGCCCGGGTGGGCGTCGCGCACACGTGGGACGACCGTGGCCGTGAGGGCGATCATGGCCGCGGCGAGGGCGGCCGAGACCCAGAACAGCGCGTGCCAGTCGAAGTCTTGGGCGATCCAGGCCGCCAGTGGAAGGCCGAGCGCGCCGCCGACGCCCAGGGTCGCACTGACCCCGGCAACGGCGGTGTTGCGCAGGTGCGGCGGCGCGGTCTCGCGGACCATGCTGATAGCGACGGGAATGTAGCCCATAGCCATGCCCTGGAGCACCCGGCCGACGAGCATCGGTCCGACCGAGTCGGACACGGCACAGATCAGCGAACCGACTCCGAGGACGGCGGCAGAGGTGACCAGGACGGGCTTCTTGCCGTACATGTCGGCCAGGCGCCCGGTCACCGGCATCGCGACGGCGGCCCCGAGCAGGGTCGCGGTGACGACCCACGATGCATTGCTGGCGGAGGTCTGCAGCAGCACGGGCAGTTCGCCCTGGATCGGGATCACGAGTGATTGCATCAGTGCAGCGCACAGGCTGCTGAAGCACAGCACCGCGACGGCGGCTACGGCGCGGCGCGTCGATTGAGGTGCCGCGAGGTCTGCGGCGGTGGAGGAACGGGGGACAGTCATGGCACTCCGAAGGATATGTATGATACATACAACTCAATTGAGTGTATGCTACCTACATACGTTGTTCGATCACAATCCGGGAGTCCTGGAGGTCTTTGATGTCGCCTGTGACACCGCCGTCCGCGACGTCTGCATCCGCCGCCTCGGAATCCGATCTGACCATTGGTCGTGCACTGGCAGGGCTGCTGACCCGCCTAGACATCCACCGCCGGCTCGTCGAGTCCCGCAGTCCGCTCGGGGTCGCCGATGGTCGCCTGCTGTGGCTGCTGTCGGATCGTCGGCCCCGCACGTTGCGGGAGATCGCCGACGCGCTCGGCTTGGAGCAGTCCACGGTCAACCGTCAGGTCAACGGCGCGCTCAACGAGGGGCTCGTGCGCCGGATCACCGAGCGTGGTCAGTCTGCCCGGCTGATCGAGCCGACTGCGCACGGGCTCTCGGCGCTCGAAGAAGCCATATCCGTGGTCCTCGGATCCTACGAGGCCGGATTGGCAGCCCTCGGCGACCACGACGCCACGCAGTTCCTCGAGCTCCTCGAGCGGTTCGTCGAGGCCTACGGCGAGGCCGTCCGGGCATAGCGGCCGGCGCCTGCAGTTGTCGAAGTGTGCGCCGATCGGCCTCTCCAGGAGCGCGGATCTCTGCATCGGTGACCGACCGCGTGGCTGGGTCTTGTCAAACGATGATAGTTGTCGCCCCGGCGCTGCCGGGATCAGTGTGGGGCGGCGGTCGACTCACGTACGACGATCTCTGTGGGTAGTGGGTCCGGTGCCGCGGGCTCGCTCCCGTCGAACGTCGCGACGAGGCTGCGCACGGCCGCGTCGCCCGCCCGGTCAAGTGGGCTGCGCACAGTCGTGAGGGCGGGTGTCGTGAGGTCGGCGCCGAAGATGTCGTCGAAGCCCATGATGTTGAGATCGCCTGGCACGTCTATGCCCTCGGCGCGGCACGCGCGGAGGAGGCCGATCGCCATGAGGTCGTTGTAGGCGAGCACGGCGGTCACGCCGGACGCCTGCACGCGACGCAGCGCGGACTGGCCTCCCCCGAGATCGGGGGAGGTGGGGCCGATCTCCACGAAGGTCAGGCCACGCGCGACGGCGTGCTCGAATAGGCGCTCGCCGCGCTCGCGGGACATCCAGGAGGTCGCCGGCCCCGCGAGGTAGGCGATCGATGTGTGGCCGAGGGTAGCGAGGTGGTCGATGGCCTGCGCGACGCCGCCGTCGATGTCGGGCACGATGGCGGGGAGCTCCCCGACGCGGCGGTTGATGAGCACGACGTCCTTCGACGCCGCGATCTGGCGGATTTGGTCGTCCTCGAGCCGCGCGGCCGCGAGCACGACGCCGTCGACCGCCGGGAGCAGCCGATCGAGTGTGCCGTACTCGACCTCGCCCGACTCTTGTGACTCCGCGAGCACGAGCGTGTAACCGAGCTCGCCGCATGCCTGTTCGGCGCCGCGCACAAGCCGGAAGAACACAGGGTTCGTCACGTCGGACACGACGAGCCCGAGCATGCGCGTACGCCCGGTCGGGAGAGAGCGCGCCATGGGGTTGCCGCGATAGCCGAGCTTCGCGGCCGCATCGCGGATCCGCTGCTCGGTCTTCGCCGCGACGCGTCCGGGCTTGTTGAGCGCTCGCGACACGGTGGAGGGGCTGAGGTCAAGCTCGCGCGCGATATCGTAGATCGTCGCGGATGGCTTCCGGTTGCCATTCGTGCCGACTCGCGACAGGTGCTCGGACACACGTACCCTCCTGAAGTCCTGCGGCTTTCCATCGTTCCACATCGCAACCGATTGCCACGAGTGAACTGTCGAGGCGGAGGTGACGCATTGCGACGAGCGAGCCTACGGGGCACTAACGTGCTGTGCCTCGCGATTCCGCTGTGCCTGCGCCTGCAGGGCGGTCTCGATCTCCACGAGGTGGCT
>NZ_ML142867.1:92604-100599 GCF_004138495.1 Phytoactinopolyspora endophytica | reverse complement strand
GCTGGCCCGCGCGGCGCGGATCGCCCGCCGCGACCGCGTCTGCGATGGTCCGATGGTGGGAGAGGTAGCGTTCGCCGGCCTCCGCGCCGGCGCGTGCGTTGCCCTTGAGCTCGGTCCACAGCGAACCGTGCATCATCTGCGCAAGCTGGTTCTGCAGCACTGCGAGTGCAGGGTTGTGCGTTGCCGCGGCGACGGCGCTGTGGAAGAGGAGATCCGGCGCCGACGGGTCATCTCCGCTGTGCACGGCTGCCTCTTGCTGTGCGAGCGCATCAGACATCCTGCGCAGGTCTTCCTCCGTGTGATGGATCGCGGCGTGCTCGGCGCACGCGGGTTCGACGGAGAGACGCGCCACCACGAGGTCCAGTGGGCTGTGGTCGCCGGCGGCTTCGGCGCGGGCGCGGAGAGCGACGCTGTATGACGCCGCGGCGGGCAGGACGACGGTCCCCGATCGCCCGCGGATCTCGACCACGCCCGCATTGGCGAGGGCGCGGATCGCCTCACGAAGCGTATTGCGACTGACCCCGAAGTCCGTGGCGAGGACGCGTTCCGGCGGGAGCACGGAGCCGATCGCGAAGTCTCCGTCCTGAATGGCGGACAGGAGACGATCGACGGTCTCCGTGTGACGGGTCGGCGGTGGCGTCATGCGATCGATGCAGCTCCCCTGATGCGCAGAACTTCGAAGTCATGAAGCGTCCCGAGCTCGAGCACGCCGTCCACGCCGGCATCCAACGGCACACCTGCGACCAGGGCATCCGCTCGCGGGTCGCGCGCTGTCTGGGGAAGCATAACGCGCACGCCGGTGACGGCGACGGGAGGGCGGAACCCGCGTCGGCTCGCTCCCGTGAGGTTCACCAGGTGGATGACGAGATGGTCGCCTGCCGTGCCGACGATCACCTCCACGTTCTCCGGCGCGTCGAAGCGTAGCCGCGGCGGAGCGGTGGCGTCGACGATGCGGAGGAACATCTCCTGAGGCGGTGTGGTCTCGATCTCGCGGTACGACTGCCCGATCGTCCACGGTAGAACCGTGACGCTGCCGCCGCTGGGATCCGGAAGGCTGCCGTATGCGGGCTCCTTGGACGGGATGTGACCGTACGCCTTCTCCGGCGGGCCGAAGGGGGCGGGGGGAAGCATGACTCCGTGGCGCAGGGCGCCGACGGCCCACGCGCAGTCGTGCAGCTTCCCGAGCACGGGGACGATCGGCGCGTCGAAGTGGTGCGATGCGGCATGATCCTGGGGTGCCAGCGTCGCGTACGTCGACCAGAGATCCTGCCCGCACCGGACGTCGCCGACGCGAGCGTGTGCGGGCGAGGTGCGCAGTTCGGCGGTTCCGTCCTCGGTGAAGCCGGATGCTCCGGTGGTCAGGACGTTCCCGCCGTCACGCACGTACGCGTCGAGGGCGGCCGCCTGGGATCCGAGGGCGCCGACGTCGGGAATGACCAGGAGGTCGAATCGAGCCAGCCGGCCCGCGGCCTGAAGCTGTGCGATCTGATCGAGTGGTACTACGTCGAAGGGGCGTTGCGCTCGCTGCAGCATCGAGTACGTCCCGTGGTACTCCTCGGATGCCGCTGAGCCGAGCTGTGCGGGTGGTGCCTTCACGAGGGCGATGCGCGACGCGGGTGCGAGTCGTCCGTAGACGTCCTCCTCGTGGCGCCGGAAGAATCTCGTGATCTCGCCTGCGGCTTCCAGAGACGGGTAGGGGATGCGCCCGGGTGCTCCCATGATGTAGGTGGAGGGCATGCCCCCGCGGGCGATCCCCTGGATGAGGTACTGGGCGAAGTGCGACGGTTCCTCGCCCGCCATGCGGTACGGCATGTCGACGAAGCTGACGCTGTTCACGAGCGCCGGGACGGGCGGCTCGTGATGGTGAAGCTCGCTGACGTCCTCGCCCGTCGTGTGCGGCCAGAGGTCGCGGCCGAACATTTTGTTCGACTCTGCATACCGCATGTCCGCCTGCTTTCCGAGGACCACGAGCACATCCTCGGCCCGTGTGTGGATGTGCGCCGTGATTCGTGTGTTGAGGTCGGCGAGCACCTCTGCTGTGAACCGGCTCCATGTGCGGATCTCGGGGCTTCGGGTGTCGACGGGCAACGACTTGCCGTGGCTCCATTGCCGGTACCGCCGCACGCACGCGGTACAGTGGCACACGCCGTACAGCTTGCGGCTGTAGTCGATGATGTTGAAGTTGAACCAGTTGAAGAACACGCCGTCGATCGGGTAGCGGTCGAGCACTTCGTCGATGATGTCGAAGGAGCGCTCCTGGTAGTAACCCGCGGACGGGCACATGCTCCACAGATCGTTGTAGACCTGCGGCTCGCCGTCGTGGGTGCGGAAGCACCACTCCGGATGGGCCGCGGCGATCGGAGCGGAAACCTTTGAAAGGTCGAATCGGGCGAGGACACGTATGCCGCGTTGGTGTGCGGCCTCGACTGCGTCGCCGACGAGGTCGCCCGACGGCCTCTCCGCGAGGTGAGGATTACGTGTCTGGAACGGGAGCTCGGTCGGAAAGTTCGAAATGATGCCGCCGGTGTTCAGCAACCAGGCGTTCGCGCCGTGCGCCTCGATCGCGTCGAGAGCAGCCTCGACATCGAGACTCGCGTCTATCTCCTGGAGGTTGGTCTGGAAGACGGCGAACGGGTAGTTCCACCACTTCGCCGTTGATGGGGTCTCGTCGGGCGTCGTGCTCACGTGCATGCCTCCTCGCATCGCGGCCAGTCTGGTCGGACCAATGTGGCCATCACAAACCCTAGCGGGTTCTCTGAATGGCCGCCATCACCGGTGACCATTGACATTGCTCATGGCGCATGATTCTCTTGCCGTGCAATTGGTCCAACCAGAGGGGAAAGTTACGTGATGCTTAGCAACGGGCAGGGGCGTGAGATCGTGCGCGTGGTGGTGTCGCTCCTCTGGGAGCCGGACGAGATCGAGCAGCTGCGACGTGCGTTCGCTCCTGCGGATGTCGTCGCTCTGCACCCGAGGGAGCAGGATCAGTTCGAACGAGAGCTCGAGCGCGCCGATGTCGCCGTCATGTGGGGCGATATCGACGACCGGTTCCTTACGGCGCCGAACCTCCGGTGGGTGCACTGCGACCATGCGGGGCTCACCCGTTCCGCGCGCCCCGAGGTGTTCGAGCGCGGCCTCATCGTGACGGGATCAGCCGGGCGATCCGCTCCCGCGCTCGCGCAGCATGCGTTCTACTTCGCGCTCGCGTTGACGTTCGATGCGCGTCGGCTCCTCGAGAAGCAGGATGCGCACGAATGGGGTGGGATCCCGGGCTATGCCGACCGCATGGCGCTGTGGGGGAAGACGCTCGGCATCGTCGGCTACGGACATACGGGCCGAGAGATGGCCAAGCTCGGCAAGGCGTTCGGGATGCGTGTGCTCGCGTATCGCCGTCGGGCTGGGGAAACGGGCGACGAGGCCGACCGGCTCTATGCCGCGGACGCGGGTGACTCGGTCGACACCATGCTCGAGCAGACCGATGTCGTGATGCTCGCCGCCCACCTGAGCGACGAGACGTATCACATCCTGTCGCGAGAACGCCTCGCTCGGCTGCGGCCGGGAGCCTACGTCATCAACCTCGGACGCGGAGGGCTGATCGACCAGGACGCGCTGGTAGATGCGCTGCACTCCGGGGTGGTAGCTGGTGCGGGACTCGATGTCACCGACCCCGAGCCGCTGCCTGCCGACGCGCCCCTGTGGGACGCGCCCAACGTGCTGATCACCCCTCATCAAACACCGAGGCTCCCCGATCGCACGCAGCGGTCCATCGACACGATCGTGGAGAACATCCGCCGCTACCGAGCGGGGGAGCAGCTTCTCAATCAGCTGAGCCCACGAGACATCTTCAGTGGCAGCATCCCGCACCCGCGGGAGAGGTGAGCACGATACGCATCCGCGCTAGTGCAGATCGGCGCGACGGGGAACCGGACCATCACCGACGACCGAGTCAAAGGAGACTACATGCCGAAACGATTCCTTGGCCGCACCACCGGCAGCGCCCTGCTGGTCGGAGCGCTCCTCGTAGCGAGCGCCTGCAGCTCTGAGGGAGGCGGGTCCACGAGCCCACAGGGGGACGCCACACTCGTGTTCGGGGTGCCGCAGCCGCCGAACTCTCTCGATCCCGCCGAACTTCACGACGGCGTCCAACGCTACGTCTGGGGTGCGCTGTTCGACACCTTGCTGTACCTCGATCATGAAGGGGAGCTCCAGCCAGCGGCTGCCGAGAGCTGGGAGTACTCCGACGACGCGCTCACCCTGACGCTGCACCTCCGTGACGACATGTCGTTCTCAGATGGAGAGCCTGTCGCCGCCGAGGACGTGCGGGGGACGCTCGAACGGACGAGAACCACGGCTGGTGCCCAGCAGGGGAATCTTTCGGCGATCGAATCGATCGAGGTGCCCGACGACCATACGGTCGTGCTGAACCTGAGCGAGCCCGACGACAACCTCCTCAACTCGCTCGCACAGGCCGCGGGTGTCGTCGGCGATCCCGAGACGCTCGACAATCCGCGGACCCAGCTCGACCCTGTGGGATCCGGGCCCTACACGCTCGACGCCGACCAGACCGAGGACGGCGTGGTCTACGTGCTCGATCGCCGCGACGACCACTGGAACACCGGCGCGTATCCGTTCGACACGGTGACGATCCGGCCCATCGCGGATCGGACCGCGCAGTTCAACGCGATGATCGCGGGCGAGCTCGACGCGGCGACCGTCGACGGCGAAATGGCCGAGCACGCGGTGGACGCCGGCCTGTCGCTGACCGAGGTCGAGGGTGTCGGCCTGGCGCAGATCGTGCTGGCGGACAGGGACGGCGAGGTCGTCCCCGCGCTCGCAGACCTGCGCGTGCGTCAGGCGATCAACATGGCGATCGACCGGGCGGGAATGGTCGAGTCGTTGAATTACGGTTTCGGCGTGCCGACCGCACAGATCTTCAACCCCCTGAGCTCCGCCTACCTGCCAGAGAGGGAGCAGACGTACCCGTACGACGTCGAGGCGGCGCGCGAGCTGATGGCGGAGGCCGGCTACGGCGACGGGTTCACCCTCGCGATGCCCGGGAACTTGATGTCGATGCAGTTCCAGGCGACGCTCTCGCAGGCCTTCGCCGACATCGGGATCACGCTCCAGTGGGATCCGGTTCCGGCACAGACCTCCGGGCAGTCGACCGACTGGGCGGCCTACTGGAACATCGGGGGCGCGGCGCCCCCGTCTCGCGCGGTGGCCCAGTACTTCGCCCCGGATGGATCGAACAACCCGTTCGGTTCGATCGATCCCGAGCTTAACGGGCTCATCGAGGAGGTTGCGGCTGAGATCGACCCGGACGAGGCCGACGAGCTGTACCGCCGGATCAACCAGTTCGGAATCGACAACGCGTGGTTCTCACCCGCTCTGTGGATCGACACGATCTGGGCGACGGTCGAGGGCGTCGAGTATGTCGGGAGTGCCCTGTCCATGCCGGACCTGCAGGTGTTCGACGTTGCTGAGTGAGCTGTCTTACCCAATGGGTGGCGAAGCGAAGCGCTGCTGCGCGGGCAGGCTGCGGAATGGTGACTGTGGCAATCGATTGACAGACATACGGGCTCGTGCGCAGCCGTCGCATGCCAGATCCACGATGACCGCCTCTTCACAGATCCGACACCCTCCTCATCAGCTACGACGGTGCCGAGCGGGCATCGCTCATTCGTAACGAATTTGGCAATCGGTTGTCACGGCCGCTCGACACTGCTTAACTACTCGCAGGGCGACGGCGACCGGTGACAGGCGGCGACTGACCGAAGCCACCCATTCGAAGGAGAATGACATGTACTCGACTCGTCGGACCAAGCGCCGCGGAGCATCTGCACTCGCGGCCACAGCCACCGCTCTGGCGCTGGCACTCGCGGGTTGCGGAGCCGATTCCGGCGCCGATTCCGGCGCCGCTCCAGCGGACGGCGACGACCCATCCGCTGACCGGAGCTTCACGATCGCGGTCCAGTCCGGCCCGAACTCCCTCGATCCTGCTCAGCTCATCGACGGGCAGCAGACGTTCGTGTGGTCGGGAGTGCTGGACACGCTGCTGGCGCGCGACCGGGAAACGGGCGAGCTGATCCCGAACGCGGCCGAAAGCTGGGAATACAACGAGGACGGCACACTGCTGACGCTCGCCCTTCGGGACGGTATGACCTTCAGCGATGACACGCCGGTTGACGCCGACGCGGTCGTCGCGTCGATGGAGCGCACGCGTGAGACGCCGGGCCCCGTCCAGACGAAGTACTCCCAGGTCACGGAAGTCACCGCCGTAGACCCGAGCACCGTCGAGGTGCACTTCGACAGTTTCGACCCGACGTTCCTCTCCAACATCGCCCACGGGGCGGGAGCGATCGGGCACCCCGACACGCTGGACGACGAGCGCACCGCAACCGACCCGATCGGGTCAGGGCCGTTCGTGCTCGATGTCGCGAACAGCGTGCCGGACAACACCTACGTGCTGAACAAGCGCGAGGACTATTGGAACGCCGATGCGATACCGGTCTCGACGTTCACGGTGCGCGTGATGCCCGATCCGACCGCCGCGTTCAACGCACTTCAGGCAGGTGAGATCGACGCCGCGAGCGTGCAGCAGCAGATGGTCGGCCAGCTCGACGAGAGCGTCTACACTCTCAGCCAGATCGAGGCGAATGTGGTGTTCGTGCTGGAGATCCTCGATCGAGCGGGCGAGACCTGGCCCGCGCTCGGTGATGTGCGCGTTCGTCAGGCCCTGAACCACGCGATCGACCGTGAGACGTTCGTTGAGGGGTTGCTGGGCGGTCTCGGCGCCCCGACGGTGCAGATCTTCAATCCGCAAGGCGAGGTCTACGACCCGGCCCTGGAGGGGCTCTACGAGTATGACCCCGAGCGAGGGCGTGAGCTCGTCGAAGAGGCCGGGTACGCGGGGGAGAACCTCGAGATCCCGAGCACATTCCTGTCGACCTCGTTCGAACCGACGATCTCGCAGGCCTTCTCCGATGTCGGCCTGAACCTCGAGTGGGTGTCCGTTCCGCCGCAGCAGGTGCAATCCGCCCACATGTCGGGCGACTATGGCCTGTCCTTCCAGGTCGCCGGGTTCAACTCCGACCCGTCGGACGCATTCTCTCATTTCGCCGCCGGGGGCTTCTCGAACCCGCAGGACCACTCCGATCCGACCCTCGACGAATTGTTCAGCGTGATCAACACGACCGTCGACTACGAGGACGCGATACCGGCGTACCGCGACGTCAATGCACACGCGGTCGAGCAGGCGTTCGAGGTGCCGATCGCCTTCGGCGGCACGACGTGGGCAGCGCGCGACGGGGTCACCTACTCGAATGTGGGTGGACTGCCGACGACCATCCGCGCGTTCGACTTCGAGTAATGACCGACGGCATGGCCTGCCGGTCCACTGGGACTCCCCGCCTCACGAGAGCTTTGAGATGACCCTCTACATCGTCAGACGACTGGCAGCCGGCTTGGTGCTCGCGCTCGTCATCCTCTTGATCGTCTTCCTTCTCATCAGCAGTTCATTCGAAGACACCGCCCGCACGATGCTCGGCCAGGGGGCGACACCCGAGTCCACCGCGGCTCTGGTGGAGGCACGCGGATGGGACCGGCCGATCATGGTGCAGTATGTCGAGTGGATCGGGCACGCGGTCCAGGGCGATCTCGGCCAGTCCGCGTTCACGTCGCTTCCCGTGCGCTCGGCCGTGGTTGAGCGGCTCGCCGTCACGTTGTCACTGATTGTTCCCGCGCTGCTGATCACGGCGATCCTGTCGGTGCTGCTCGGCGTGTGGGCGGCTTCGCACGGCGGTGTCATCGACCGCATCGCCCAGGGGATCTCCCTGGTTGGACACATCCTCCCGGGGCTGCTGCTCGCGATCGGACTCGTCGTCCTCTTCGGCGTCCAGCTCGGCTGGCTTCCTGCGACGGGATACGTGCGGTTCGGCGACGACGCCCTCGGGTGGTTGCGCAGCATCACGATCCCCGTGATCGTGCTGGTGATTC
>NZ_ML142867.1:88515-92571 GCF_004138495.1 Phytoactinopolyspora endophytica | reverse complement strand
GTCGCGAACATGTCGGCCCAGGTGCGTGGACGGATGATCGACGAGCTCAACCGCGACTACGTGCGCACGCTGCGCACGCGCGGCATCTCGTCGCGGTCGATCGTCCTCAAGCATGCGCTCCGCAACGCCGGCAGTCCGGCGCTCACCGTGATGTCGCTGGAGTTCATCCAGATGTTCGGTGCGGCGCTCATCATCGAGAACGTGTTCGCGCTCCCTGGGTTCGGCAGCTACGCGTTCAACGCCTCCCTGCAGGGTGATATCCCCGTCATCCTCGGCATCTCCGTGTTCGGCGTAGTCCTCGTCACGGTCGTGAACCTCGTCACCGACATCGCCAACGGCTGGCTGAACCCGAAAGCGAGAGTCCATTGAGCACCTCCGACGACCCCACGACGCATGCCGTCGAAACGCCCAGCACCGAGGCGATCGTCACCGCGAAGGCGAACGCCTCCGCGCGCACGCCCATGTGGAAGAAGGTCCTGCGCGACCCACAGGCGGCGATCACGATCGGCGTTCTCGCCGCGATCTTCCTCGTGGGTGCTCTGACTCCGCTCATCGCGCCACACGGACCGAACGACGCCGACTTGAGCATGGTCAACGCGCCTTTCGGAACACCGGGCTACATCCTCGGCGCCGATGAGTCCGGGCGTGACATCTTCAGCCGTCTTCTTCACTCCATCAACACGGCGGCGATCTCCGCACTCATCGGAACGAGCGTCGCACTCGCCGTCGGCGTCACAGCGGGCCTCGTCGGCGGGTACTTCAATCGCGCCACACAGTCGATCACGGAGTGGATCTTCGCCCTCCTCATGACGCTGCCCGGTGTGCTGTTGCTCATCATCCTCATGCCCGTCACGGGGGGTGACTACCGCGCCACGATGTTCATCTTCGGCTTCCTGCTCGCGCCGGGCATCTACCGCATCGTGCGTAACCTCGTGCTTGGAGTGAAGAACGAGTTGTACGTCGACGCCGCGCGGGTGTCGGGTCTGGGGAACATCCGCATCCTCGGGCGCCACGTGCTCTCCATCGTCCGCGGCCCCATCATCATCGCCACCGCCTTCATGGCCGGGTCAGCCATCGCCGTGCAGTCGGGCCTCGCCTTCCTGGGCGTCGGGTCGCTCGAGATCCCGAGCTTCGGCGCGATGATCTCCTCCGGCTTCCGAAACTTCTACGTCTCGCCGACCCAGTTCCTCTGGCCGAGCCTGCTCCTGGGTGTCATCACGGCATCGCTGGTGCTGCTCGGGAACGCGCTGCGAGACACGCTCGAGGGATCGAAACCGAAGGCGACGAAGGTCGACGCCGGCCAGCGCGTCGTGGCGGACGTTGAGCGCGACGGCTCGACCGACGCGAACGCGCTGCTCGTGATCCGCGATCTCGGCATCGCCTATCCGGGCGTCGACGGCGAGCTCAACGAGGTGGTGCGCGGGGTGAACCTGTCCCTTGCGGCGGGAGGCTTCCTCGGGCTCGTCGGCGAATCAGGATCCGGGAAATCTCAGACGGCATTCTCGACGCTCGGCGTCCTCCCGCACGAGGCGGTCATCACGAGCGGGTCGATCCGCTTCGACGGGCGCGAGCTCCTCGGGCTCGACGACAAGGCGATGGCTGCTCTGCGTGGCAGCGCGATCGCATACATCCCCCAGGAGCCGATGTCGAATCTCGACCCGTCCTTCCGCGTCGGCTCGCAGCTTGTCGAGGGCCTGCGCGCGGCGACCGGTATGCCGAGAAAGGAAGCGAAGGAGCGCGTGATCGCCCTGCTCGACAGATGCGGCATCGTCGATCCGCAGCGCACCTTCGACGCGTATCCGCACGAGATCTCGGGCGGTATGGCGCAGCGCGTGCTCATCACAGGAGCCGTCGCGAGCCGGCCCAAGCTCCTCATCGCCGACGAGCCGACGACCGCGCTCGACGTGACCGTGCAGGCCGAGATTCTCGATCTCCTGCGTGATCTGCAGGATGAACTCGGCATGGCCGTGCTCCTGGTCACGCACAATTTCGGGGTCGTCGCCGACATCTGCGATCGGATCGCTGTCATGAACAAGGGCGAGATCGTCGAGATCGGGGCGGCCGAGGAGATCTTCGGAGCCCCGCAGCACGAGTACACGCGCATGCTGCTCGGCTCGATCCTCGATGAGAACGCGGTGCGCACCGATCCGGCCGCTGCTGCCAAGGGAGGCGCATCATGAGTCTGCTGGAAGTCGAAGAACTCCGCGTGAGCTATCCGGGCAAGGGCTTCCGCGCGAAGCCCGTCGAGGTCCTGCACGGTATCTCTCTCGATGTCGGTCACGGCGAGACCCTCGGCTTGGTGGGCGAGTCAGGGTCCGGCAAGACCACCATCGGCCGTGCGGTGCTCGGGCTCGTCCGCCCGTCGGGAGGATCCATCCGCTTCGCGGGCCAGGAGATCAGCGGCCTGCACGGACGAGCCCGGCGTGGCGTCGCGAGCCATATCCAGGTCGTGTTCCAGGATCCCTACACGTCCCTGAACCCGTCGATGACGATCGGCGACATCCTCGCGGAACCGCTCGTCGTCCACGGCGCGACGGGCCGCGATGCCCGCTCCCGCGTGCGCACGCTTCTCGACCAGGTCGGCCTGCCTACTGATGCCATCGACCGCCTGCCGCGCGAGTTCTCGGGCGGACAGCGCCAGCGCGTCGCGATTGCGCGGGCGTTTGCCCCGGGCCCGAAGGTCATCGTGTGCGACGAGCCGGTGTCGGCCCTCGACCTGTCGACGCAGGCGCTGGTGCTCGATCTGTTCGTCGACATCCAGCGGGAGACCGGCGTCTCGTACCTGTTCGTCTCGCACGATCTGGGCGTCGTCCGACACATCAGCCACCGAGTCGCCGTCCTTTATCGCGGGGATCTCGTGGAGACCGGCGACGCCGCGACCGTGACGTCAACGCCCGAGCACCCATACACCGAGCGACTCCTGCTCGCCTCGCCGGTCGCGGATCCGGCGCGGCAGCGCGAGAAGCGCGAGAAGCGGAAACAGCTGCTCGCTGCGGACACATGACACAACGGAAGGCGGTACCTACGATGACCGAGTTCCCCCCTGACTTCCTCTGGGGAGCCTCGACGTCCGGTCACCAGATCGAAGGCAGCAACGTCAACAGCGACTGGTGGGCCAAGGAGCAGCGGACTCCGGGCATGGAACTCTCGCTCGACGCATGCGACAGCTACCATCGCTATCGCGAGGATATCGCGCTCCTCGCGGACGCGGGCCTCGACACCTATCGGTTCGGCCTCGAGTGGTCGCGCATCGAGCCGATCCCGGGGCACGTCTCGCGGGCCGCGCTCGCGCACTATCGGCGCGTCATCGACGCGTGTATAGAGCACGGTGTCATGCCGGTTGTGACACTGCAGCACTTCACGACGCCCCAGTGGTTCGCCGAGGCAGGAGGATGGACCGCGCCGGATGCGTCGGACCGATTCGTGCGGTACGTGGCTGAGACGACGCGCATTCTCGACGGCGTCGAGTGGGTCGCGACGATGAACGAGCCGAACATGCAGGCGGCCATCATGACGGCGATGAAGCGGATGTCCGCCGGCGCGGACGGTGAGTGGACGAGCCCGACCGTCGAGCGTGAGCAGTCCGAGGAAGAGCGAGAGCGCAACGCTCGCAACTTCCTGGCCTACGCGGATCCCGAGATCGGCCGCATGTTCGTCGGCATCCACCACGCGGCGCGCGACGTGCTGCGCGAGCACACCGACGCGAAGGTCGGCTGGACGGTCGCCGCCGGTGCGCTCACGGCAGCTCCGGGCGGCGAGGAGAAGCTCATCGAGGTGCGGTATGGCAAGGAGGACGTGTTCTGGGAGGGTAGCCGCGGCGACGACTGGGCAGGCGTACAGGCGTACTCCAGCCAAGAGGTCGACGCTCGCGGTCCCGTGCCGCATCCGCCGCACCCCGACAACACCCTCGTCGGCACGGCGTACCGACCGGATTCGCTAGGGATCGCCGTGCGCCACGCCCACGAGGTGACGGGTGGTGTGCCGATCCTCGTCACCGAGAACGGCATCGCCACGAGCGACGACGAGCAGCGGATCCGCTACACGCGCGAGGCGCTC
>NZ_ML142867.1:80907-88482 GCF_004138495.1 Phytoactinopolyspora endophytica | reverse complement strand
ACTCCAGGCGGCGACCTCCGCTGGCGCCGATGTGCGCGGCTACCTGCACTGGTCGCTGCTGGACAACTTCGAATGGGGCCACTGGCGCCCGACCTTCGGCCTCATCGCCGTCGATCGTGAGACGTTCGTGCGCACGCCCAAACCGAGCCTCGGCTGGCTCGGAGAGGTCGCCCGCCGGAACGCCCTCGCGTGAGGGCGGGTGGGGCACCCGTGCACGTGGAACCAAGTAGTCCCGACGCGTAGGAAGGCACGCCATGCTCAAGCCCATCCCCACACCGACCCGCGAGCTCGTCAATCTGGACGGCGTCTGGCGATTCGCGATCGACTCGCGGGTGGGTGACGAGCCGTGGATGGGACGGCTCCAGACGCCGCACGAGGCGGCCGTGCCCGCGAGCTTCAACGATCTCTTCACGGATCCTGAGATCCGCGACCATGTCGGGTGGGTCTATTACCAACGCGCCGTGCGCGTGCCGCGCGGGTGGGCGGGTGAGCGGATCCTCCTCCGGTTCGATGCGGCGACTCATGCGGCGCGTGTGTACATCGACGATACGTTCGTCGGGGAGCATATCGGCGGCTACACGCCGTTCGATATCGACCTGACGGACGTCGTGTCGGCCGGGGGTGAGTTCCGGCTCACGGTGGCCGTCAGCGGCGACCTCACGAACGAGACGATCCCGCCGGGGAAGATCGAGGTCGGCGTCACGGGCCGGAAGAAGCAGACGTACTTCCACGACTTCTACAACTACGCGGGACTCGCCCGATCCGTCTGGCTTTACAGCACGCCGAAGCGGCGCATCGATGACGTCACGGTCGTGACGGGCTTCGAGGGGACCACGGGAGCCGTTCGTTACGACGTCGAGACCGTCGGGATCGGCGACGTGCGTGTGCGGATGGTCGACGCCGAGGGTGAGGTCGTCGCCACAGCGGAGGGTGCCGGCGGCGAGGTCGAGATCCCCGACGTCGTTCTGTGGCAGCCCGGCGCCGCCTACCTGTACGACCTCACGATCGAGCTGACGGACGGCGGCGAGGTCGTCGACAGCTACACCCTCCCGGTCGGTGTGCGGACGGTCGGCGTGCGCGGCCACGAGTTCCTCATCAACGGCGAGCCCTTCTACTTCACCGGCTTCGGCAAGCATGAGGACACTCCCGTGCGCGGCAAGGGTCACGACGACGCGTACCTCGTCCACGACTTCCAGCTGCTCGACTGGATCGGCGCGAACTCGTTCCGAACCTCGCACTACCCCTACGCCGAGGAGGTCATCGAGTTCGCCGACCGGCACGGCATCGTCGTCATCGACGAGACGGCGGCGGTGGGGCTCAACATGGGCGTCGTCGGTGGAATGGCGGGCAAGCCGCCCTTCCCGACGTTCTCCGAGCAGTACGCGAACGACCGCACACGTGCCGCGCACGCGCAGCACCTGCGTGAGCTCATCGGACGCGACAAGAACCACCCCTCGGTCGTGATGTGGAGTATCGCCAACGAGCCCGCGTCGAACGAAGACGGCGCGCGCGAGTACTTCGAGCCGCTGGTGATCCTCGCTCGCGAACTCGACTCGACGCGTCCTCTCACCTATGCGCTCGTGATGTTCGCGAACACCAAGAACGACCAGATCATCGACCTGTTCGACGTCGTCAGCCTGAACCGCTACTACGGCTGGTACGTCGCGACGGGAGAGCTCGACGTCGCGGAACAATATCTCGAGCGCGACATCCAGAGCTGGGTCGAACGCACCGGTAAGCCGATCATGATGAGCGAGTACGGCGCCGACACGCAGCCGGGCCTGCACTCGGTGTGGGATCAGGCGTGGACCGAGGAGTATCAGCGCGACTATCTGGCGATGCACCATCGCGTGTTCGATCGCTTCCCGCAGTTCGTCGGCGAGCAGATCTGGAATTTCGCCGACTTCGCCACGTCGAACGGCATCCACCGCGTCGACGGCAACAAGAAAGGCATCTTCACGCGCGATCGCCGCCCGAAGGGCGCCGCCTTCGCCCTTCGCGACCGCTGGCGGGGCCTCGACGGCCGCAAGCCCGGGACCGAGCAGTGACTGGGGTCGCCGTCGTCGGCCCGCCCGCGGTGCTCGCTCAGGCACCGGTGCGCTGGGCGATCGGCAGGCTCGACGGTGCGGCGACGACACATGGCGCGCACGTCGTGCTTGCCGATGACCGGGATTGCGCGCTCACGGTGGCGCTTATCCCGGCGGAAGACTCGATGTCCATCGCTGCCGCCGGACTCCGGGATGTGCCGCACTCGCCCGAATCGTACGCTCTGCGAATCGTCGCCGACGAGACCGGCGGGCGGCGCATAGCGGTCGCGGCGCCGGACGATGTGGGGTTTACCTACGCCCTCACTGAGATCGGGGAGCGCCTCGCCGCCGGTGGACTTGGCGACTTCACACCGGGACCTCAACAGACGCAGCGCCCAGCGGTTCCAGTGCGCGGGATCCAGAGGATATTCGCCAGCGTCGGAGAGGACTCGGCGTGGTTGCATGACCGGGCGTTCTGGACCGACTACCTCGACCACGTCGCGACCCAACGGTTCAACCGCTTCCACCTGGCGTTCGGCATGCAGTACAACTACGGGACCGGCGTGGAGAGCCGCACGGCGAGCGACAACTACCTGTGCTTCGCGTATCCCTTCCTGCTCGACGTTCCCGGCTTTCACGTGCGTGCCCAAGGGGTGACGGCGGCCGAACGTGATCGCAATCTGGCCGCGCTTGCGCACATCGCAGGAGAGACGCGCCGGCGGGGAATGAGTTTCCAGCTGGGCCTGTGGAATCACGCCTACGACTATGGGTACGACTCGCGGCACTGGTATCCGATCCTCGGCATCAGCCCCGAGATACATGCCGACTACTGTGCCGCCGCGATTCGAATGCTGCTCGCCCAAATCCCGGAGATCGACGGGCTCACCTTCCGGGTGCACTACGAGGGCGGAATTCACGACCAGGGGCACGAGGTCTTCTGGGAAAAAGTCTTCCACGCGGTGTCCGAAGCCGGGCGCCCTCTCCAGGTCGACATGCATGCCAAGGGCATTGACCAGGCCATCCTCGACGCCGTCGATAAGCCGGGAATCCGGCCGGTGATCTCCGGGAAGTACTGGGCCGAACACATGGGCGTCCCCTACCACCAGGCATCGATTCGGCACCGTGAACTCGAGGGTGCGACGTGGCCCGGTTTCGATGCGCAGGTTGCTGGCGTGACCGATGTCGAGCGCCGGCTCACGCGTTACGGCTACGCGGACTTCCTGAGTGAGGACCGTCCGGTCGACTTCATGTTCCGGGTGTGGCCCGGAACCCAGAAGCTGCTGTTGTGGGGTGACCCGGCGATGGCAAGCGGCTTCGGGCGCTTCGCGACCTTCGGCGGTTCACGTGGGGTCGAGTTCTGTGAACCGTTGTCCTTCAAGGGCAGGAAGGGCACCGGTGAACCGGGAGGACGCGACCCCTACCTGCGCGACGACCTTCGGCTCGGTGTCGCCGATTGGCACAAGTACCGGTACACCTATCTGCTCTGGGGACGGCTACTCTATGACCCCGACGCTCCGCCCGAAACGTGGCGCCGTTTCCTGCGGACCGAGTACGGCGCGGCGGCCGCCGACATGGAGTCGGCACTCGCGTCGCTGAGCCGCATCCTCCCTCTCGTCTCGGTTGTGCACGGGGTCAGTGGCGCGAACAATTTCTACTGGCCCGAGATGTACGTCGACCTGCCGATCTCGTTCTGGCGCCAGTCGTCCCACTACGCCTTCGACACACCGGCACCGAGTACCTGGGAGGGTGTGTCGCCATTCGACCCCACGATGTTCTATGCCGTCGGAGAGTACGCGGACGACGCGCTCGACGGTGCGCTGACCGGGAAGTACACGCCGCTCGAGGTGGCTTCATGGATCGAGCAGTGGGTCGCTGACGGCGAAGCGGCGATCAGCCGCGTGCGAGCTGGGCTCGATGAGCCGCCCGCGGCGCAGGTGCACCGAACTCTCATCGACCTGGACGTCCTGACACGGCTCGGCCGCTTCTTCGCTGGAAAGTTCCGCGCGGCGGTGCACTACGCCGTGTTCCGCCGGACGGCTGATCCGACGGCCATCTCGGAGACGATTCGGCTGCTAGAGGCGGCCCATGCCTCGTATGCGGCGATCGCGGATGTCCTCGCCGGCGTCTACCAGGAGGATCTTGCCTTCGGTGTGGGCATCTCCGAGCGTGGTCACTGGGCGGATCGCCTCCCGGCTATGCGGGAAGATCTGTTCGCGCTCTCCCTGGAACGCGACGAGGCGCTGCGTGTCCAGCCGCCACCGATCGCGAAGACTCCGGTTGCCCGTGATGATCGCTGGCGACTGGACGACGCGCGCTTCGTCGTGCCGGAACGATTCACCCGGGGTCAGCCGCTGGAGGTGCGGCTGGAGACTGGAACAATCACACCGGTGGATGGTGCCGAGCTGCACTACCGCCACGTCGATCAGTCCGAGACTTTCCACCAGGTGGTGATGGATCGCCAGGGAACGTGTTTCTCGGCGTGGATTCCTGGTGAGTTCACGGCGTCGTCGTACCCGTTGATGTTCTTCGCCGAGGTACGACGGGCGGGGGACCAGCCGATCTTCGTCCCGGGCCTCAACGACACGTTGTCCAACCAGCCCTATGTGGTGCTGCACAGCACGGAATGGCCGGTGACACGGTAGCGTCGCGGGCGCCCAGAACGCCCGAGCCACCGGCTGTTTCCGTTCACCCTGCTAGCCGGCGGGCACAAGTGTGTGCGCGCCGCGACCCCGCAGAGAGGCGTCGAGCACGAGGATCATGTGAGCCGTGGGCATGTGTTTGCCCTGGCGTTCGAGAGCGTTGGTGATCTGTAGGAGGCACCCGGGGTTGGACGTCACCAGCAGGTCGGCTCCCGTGCTCGCGACGTTCGTTGCCTTGCGTTCGCCGAGTTCCCGGGCGGGCTCGGGATTGAGAAGGTTGTAGACACCCGCTGACCCGCAGCATAGGTCGCCCTCGGCGATCTCCCGGACCGTGAGCCCGGGGATTTCCTTGAGCAGCTGGCGGGGCGGCGTGCGCACGCCCTGCGCGTGGGAGAGATGGCAGGCGTCGTGGTAGGCGATGGTGACCGGAAGCGGGTGGCGTTCGGCGACAGGGCCGAGCTCGGCGAGGACCTCGGAGATGTCGCGGACCTTCTTGGAGAAGACCTGGGCGCGCTCGGCGTAGTCGGGGTCGTCGGCGAGCAGATCCGCGTAGTCCTTCATGGTGGATCCGCAGCCGGCGGAGTTCACGACGATGCGCTCGACGCCGGCGTCGGTGAAGGCGTCGATGAGGGCCCGGGCGTAGCGCAGCCCTTCGTCCTCGCGCCCGGTGTGGACCGACAGCGCTCCGCAGCAGCCCTGCGCCGGGGGAGTGACGACGTCGCAGCCTTCCATGGCGAGTACGCGAACGGTGGCGGCGTTGACGTCGGGATAGAACTCGCGCTGGACGCAGCCCATTAGCAGTCCGACCGTCAGGCGGCGTTCGCCACGCGCTGGCACCAGGCCGGGGATCCGGACCCGTCGCTGGACGGGCGGCGCGATGGCTTCCATGGTCGCCAGCGTCGGAGAGATCCTGTCGAGCACGCGCGAGCGGCGCACCAGCCGGTTGAGGCCGCTGCGCTGATAGAGGGCCAGCGGGCCGCGGAGGAGGCGGAGACGCTTCGGGCGGGGGAAGAGCGCGAATATGGCCCCGCGCAGCAGACGGTTCGCCGGCGAGCGGTGTTCGGAGCCGCGTCGTTCGACCTGCTGGCGGGTGGCCTCGATGAGCTTGTCGTACTGGACGCCGGAGGGACAGGCGGTCACACACGCCATACAGCCGAGGCAGGCGTCGACGTGCTGGACCATGGAGGGTGTCATGGGCTCGCCCTCCAAGCCCTGCTTCATGAGGTGAATGCGACCGCGAGGGGAGTCCATCTCCTCGCCCCAGAGTGTGTAGGTGGGGCAGGCAGGGAGGCAGAAGCCGCAGTGCACGCAGTCGTTGATGAGCTCGGGCGACGGCGGGTGGTGGTCGTCGAAAGCGGCGATGCCGAGGACGTCGGGCAGCTGGCTGTTGTCGTTCACGTCAAATCCCTCCGACGAATCGGCCGGGTGCGAGGTTGCGGCCGGGGTCGAGTCTGTTCTTGATGCCGCGCATGAGCTCCAGGCCGGCGACCGGACCCCACGGATCCAGGTCGGCTCGCACCTCACTCGGCGCCTGCAGCACGGTGACGGTGCCCTCGCGTGGGCTGGGCGCGGCGATGCGGAGCCGAGCGACGACGGCGGCGACACCGTCGGCAGAGGAGGCGGTGATACCGGCGTGCAGGACCCCGGCGGCGGTTCCGCGGATGGCGACGCCGGCGCCATATCGTTGCTCAGCGTCCCGAGCCGCGCGGAGGAGGTCGGTGACGCCGGTCAGCGTGGCGGTGGCCTTGGCGAGGACGTCGCCGCCGGGCAGCTGTCCCCACCACGGCGGTGGGGATGCGAGTTCGCCGTCGAGGAGCGCCGTGGCCTCCTCGGTCCGGCTACGGACGGCTTCGGCGGCGCCTTCCAGTAGGACTGCCACGGTAGCCTCGTCGCTGTCGGCCGGGCGGTCGATCTCGACGGCGGCCGGCGCGAGCTGGGAGGCCACGATCTGGCGGGCGAGAGTAGCGACCTCCTCCATGGGCCCGGTGCGCAGTACCACCGCGCGGGCCGGTTGGACGGGGTGCAGCCGGAAGGCCGCGCGTACGATCACGCCGAGCGTGCCGAACGAACCGGTGACGAGTTTGGCGAGGTCATACCCGGCGACGTTTTTCACGACCTTGCCGCCTGAGGTCGCCACGGTGCCGTCGGCGAGCACGACCGTCGCCCCGAGCACGAGGTCGCGTAACGCGAGCCGTTGCAGGCGGCGGGGCCCGGAGGGTGCGGTGGCGAGTGTCCCGCCCACGGTGGAGCCGGCGGCGAGACGCTCCGGTGGGACGTCGGCGACGAGTTCCTGGCCGGCGCGGCCGACCTCGTTCTGCAGGCTGTGCAGCGGCAGACCGGCCTCGGCGACGACGACCAGGTCACCGGCCTCATGTTCGATAAGCCGGTCGAGGCGGGTGATGTCGAGGATCATGTCGACTCGTTCGGGCGGGCTGCCCCAGCCCAGGGCAGTTCCAGCGCCGCGCGGCACGGTCACGAGCCCTTGGGCGTGTGCCTCGCGCAGCACTGCGGAGACACCGGCCACGGACGTCGGCCGGGCCACGATGGAGGCAGGCACTCCGTCGATCGAGCCGGCAGGATCGCCGGGCTCGAGGGGCCGGATCTCGCCGTCGCCGTCGAGACTGCGGGCGAGCGCGGTGACGTCCGGATCAGTGGACGTACCCATCAGAAGACCTCCGCGATGCCGGCGCCTTGCAGTGGGTGTGCGCCCTGGCGGCGTCCGGGGCGTTCCCCGCACAGCCGCGGTGTGGGAAAGATCTTGCCGGGGTTGGAGATGTTGTCGGGGTCGAAGGCGCAGCGAACAGCCTGCATGGTGTCGAGGTCCTCCTCGGTGAACATCTTGGGCATGTAGCTTGCCTTGTCGGAGCCGACGCCGTGCTCGCCGGTGATGGATCCGCCGTTGGCGATGC
>NZ_ML142867.1:79875-80897 GCF_004138495.1 Phytoactinopolyspora endophytica | reverse complement strand
TCGAGGATTCTTCCGGCGACCTCCTCGGCGCGTTCGGCGGCTCCGTCCTCGGCGTCGTCGAACAGGACCAGAGGGTGGAGATTGCCGTCGCCGGCGTGGAAGACGTTCGCGACACGTACTCCGAGTTCGCTGCTCAATTCGGCGATCTGGCGTAGCACCCGCGGCAAGGCGGTCCGCGGGATCACGCCGTCCTGGACGATGTAATCAGGGCTGATGCGTCCCACAGCGGCGAACGCGGACTTTCGGCCCTTCCAGATCAGGGACCGTTCGGCGTCGTCGGCCGCCACCCGGGTCTCGAAGGCGCCGTTCTCCTCACAGTGGCGCAGCACAGCCGAGAACTCGCCGTTGACGTCCGCGGTGTGACCGTCGAGCTCGATGACGAGCACCGCGCCTGCGTCCGCCGGGTAGCCGCATTGCACGGCCTTCTCCGCGGCTTCGATCGCGAGCGCGTCCATCATCTCGATCGCCGCCGGGATGATCCCGTCAGCGATGATCGCCGAGGTCGCAGCCCCGGCGTCGTCGACGGTGCGGAAACCCGCGAGGAACGTGCGGACGTCCTGCGGCAGGCGGGTCAGCCGCACCGTGACGGACGTGACGATGCCGAGGGTGCCCTCGGAGCCGACGAGGGCGCCGAGCAGGTCGTAGCCGGGCGGGTCGGGCGCTTTGCCCCCGATCTCCACGAGGTCACCGCCGGGGGTTACCAGGTCTATCCCGGTCACGTGGTTCGTGGTGAACCCATACTTCAGGCAATGTGCGCCCCCTGAGTTCTCGGCGACGTTTCCACCGATGGAGCAGACGGTCTGGCTGGACGGGTCCGGTGCGAAGTAATACCCATCTGGGCTCGTCGCTTGGCTGAGCTGGAGGTTGATGACCCCGGGGTCGACGGCGGCGCGCTGATTCTCGATGTCTATGTCGCGGATGGTACGCATCTGCGACATGACGACGAGCACACCTTCGGCATGGGGGAGCGCGCCGCCGGAGAGACCGGTGCCGGATCCCCGGGCGACGAACGGCACCCGGTG
>NZ_ML142867.1:73805-79824 GCF_004138495.1 Phytoactinopolyspora endophytica | reverse complement strand
GCCCGCACCGCGGTCCGGACGTGCTCGCTGTCCTCCGCGTGTACCACCAGACCGGGTACCACTTTGTACTGGGCGAGGCCGTCGCATTCGTACGTGCGCAGTCGCTGCCGGTCGGTGACGACCCGGTCGGTTCCCAGGGCACGCTCCAGCTCCGCGGTGACGCGGCTCAGAGCGGACATGGACTGCCTCCTTGTCGAGTGGGCGGCGGGCCGCTCATTCTGGTTCCGGGTTTGGGGTCAGTCCATTCGCCGGTAGGCGGGCAGCGTCAGGAAGTCGGCGTAGTCGTCGGCGACGGCGACCTCCAGGAAGGTCTGCTTCGCCTCCTCATAGTCGGCCGCAGCACCGGGCAGCTTGGCGATCTCCTCGTCGACGATGCGGTCGATGAGCTCACGCGTGACCTTCTCGCCGGTGTCGGCGAGCATGACGCCGTTGTGCAGCCACTGCCACACCTGGGACCGCGAGATCTCGGCGGTCGCCGCATCCTCCATGAGGTTGAAGATGGCGACGGCGCCAAGCCCGCCCAGCCAGGCCCTGAGGTACTGGATGCCGACCGAGATGTTGTTACGCAGCCCTGCCTCGGTCACGTCGCCGGGGGTGGAGGCGACGTCGAGGAGCTGGTCCGCGGTGACATGGACGTCGTCGCGGGTGCGCCCGATCTGGTTGGGCCGTTCGCCGAGGACGGAGGTGAACACCTCTTTGCACAGCTCGACCATGCCCGGGTGGGCCACCCAGGAGCCGTCGAACCCGTCGCCTGCCTCGCGGGTCTTGTCGTCGCGGACCTTGGCGAAGGCGGCTTCGTTGACCGTCTCGTCCCGGCTGGGGATGAAGGCGGCCATGCCGCCGATGGCGTGGGCGCCGCGTTTGTGGCACGTGCGCACGAGCAGCTCGGTGTAGGCGCGCATGAAGGGCACCGTCATGGTGACGGCGTTGCGGTCGGGGAGCAGGAACTCCTGGCCGCGGGTCCGGAAGGACTTGATGACCGAGAACATGTAGTCCCAGCGGCCCGCGTTCAGACCCGAGGAGTGCTCGCGCAGCTCGTACAGGATCTCCTCCATCTCGAAGGCCGCGGGGTAGGTCTCGATGAGCACGGTGGCGCGGATCGTGCCGCGCGGGATGCCGAGGAAGTCCTGGGCGATGAGGAAGGCGTCGTTCCACAGCCTCGCCTCGAGATGGGACTCCAGCTTTGGCAGGTAGAAGTAGGGGCCCTGGCCCTTTTCGATCTGACGCAGGCCGGCGGTCGCCATATACAAGGCGAAGTCGACCAGCGAGCCTGAGGTCTCGCGGCCGTCGACCAGGATGTGCTTCTCCGGCAGGTGCCAGCCACGGGGCCGCACAATGATGGTGGCCAGTTCCGCGTCGGGCTTGAGCGCGTAGGACTTGCCGTTGTCCGCGGTGAAGTCGATGGTGCGGTTGATCGCGTCGAGCAGGTTGAGCTGCCCGCTGGCGACCGCGTCCCAGTGCGGGGTGTTGGCGTCCTCATGGTCGGCGAGCCATGCCTTGGCGCCCGAGTTCAGCGCGTTGATGGTCATCTTCTGGTCAGTGGGGCCGGTGATCTCGACGCGGCGGTCCTCAAGCCCGGGAGCCGGCGGCACGACACGCCACGAGTCGTCCTCACGGATGTGCTTGGTCTCGGGGAGGAAGCCGAGGGTGCCGCCGGCCGCCAGCTCGCCGACTCGACGCCTTCGCGCCTCGAGCAGCTCGAGCCGGCGGTCACCGAGACGGCGATGGAGGACGGCGATGAGCTCAAGGGCCTTCGGGGTGAGCACCTCCTCGTAACGTTCTGCCACCTTTCCGGTCATCGTGATCCCATCCAGAGTCGTCACGTGCCAGCTCCAAACTTCCGTAATACGGAAAAGAATATCTCCTGTATGAAAATGCTAGATGAGTGCTGGAGAGAAAGCAATTCAGGGAAGACCCTTACGAACTGGTAGCGGCGGCCATGTGCTGGGCAGATTCGATCCGCACTGCATCAGCCACCGCCTCAGCTACTCGAGTGTCAAAGACGCCGGGGATGATGAAGGCCGCGTTGAGCTCATCGTCGGAGACCACGCCGGCGATGGCGACGGCGGCGACCCGCAGTAACTCGTCGGAGATGTGAGTGGCGCCGGCATCGAGCAGGCCGCGGAACAAGCCGGGGAAGGCGAGGACGTTGTTGATCTGGTTGGGATAGTCGCTGCGTCCGGTCGCGACGACGGCGGCTGTCTCGCCGGCCTCGATCGGGTCAACCTCGGGTGTGGGGTTGGCCAGCGCGAACACGACGGCGTCGTCGTTCATTCGGGCGATGTCCTCGCCGGTGAGAATGTCGGCAGCGGAGACACCGATGAAGACGTCCGCGCCGACGAGGCCCTGTTGGAGCGTGCCGGTGAAGCCACCGGAATTGGTGTGGTCGATGATCCAATCGCGGTGTGGGTCGCCGTTCCGCGTGCCGTCGTGCAGGGCGCCTTTCCGTCCGAAGCTGACGATGTTCCGTGCGCCCTGGGCGAGCAGGAGCTTGATGATGGCCGAGCCGGCGGCGCCGACGCCGGACACCACGATGCGCACGTCCGGCATGCTCTTTCCGACGACCTTGAGCGCGTTGATCAGGGCGGCGAGGACGACGATGGCGGTGCCGTGCTGGTCGTCGTGGAAGACCGGGATGTCGAGCTCCTCGCGCAGACGGGCTTCGATCTCGAAGCAGCGTGGCGCGGAGATGTCCTCGAGATTGACCCCGCCGTAGACGGGTGCGAGGGCCTTGACGACGGCGATGATCTCCTCGGTGTCCTTGGTGTCGAGGCAGACCGGCCAGGCGTCGACGCCGGCGAACTGTTTGAAGAGGGCGGCCTTGCCCTCCATCACGGGCAGGGCCGCGGCGGGGCCGATGTCTCCCAGTCCGAGCACGGCCGTTCCGTCGGTGACGACGGCGACCGTGTTGCGCTTGATCGTCAGGCGGCGAGCATCCTCCGGTCTCTCGGCGATGGCCAGGCAGACGCGAGCGACGCCCGGAGTGTAAGCACGGGACAGATCACGACGCGTCTTCAGCGGAGTCTTCGGGCTGACGCTCAGCTTGCCACCGAGGTGCATGAGGAACGTCGAGTCCGACATCTTCAGTACGCGCACGCCGTCCAGGGTGTCGAGGGCCTCCCGGACCCGCTCGCCGTGTTCTGCGTCGACGGTGTCACAGGTGACGTCGACCGTGATCACCGACGTCGTGGAGTGGGCGATGTCGACCCCCGTGACGGCTGCCCCAGCCTCGGCCACGGCGTGCACCACGGTACTCGTGGCCTGCTGCGATGCGGGAGTCTCGACTCGCAGGGTGATCGTGTAACTGGGGCTCGGCAATCCGGCCCGGTGGACCTTGGGGCGCTGACTTGCGCGAACGTCCGCTCCGCTGGCGGTATCGTCTACCACTGTTGCACCTGCTTCCGTATTATGGAAGGATAATTCCGTATAGCGCATTCTAATATGTGGCGAGGAGGTGTCGCGTGCCGGAGTCTGCCGGAGTTCAATCCGTGGACCGTGCGATCGACCTGTTGGAGATCCTCACAGACCTTGGCGGTGATGCGGGACTGAGCGAGCTCGCTTCCCGCACTGGCCTTGCCCTGCCGACGATTCACCGATTGCTGCGCACTCTGGTCAACCGTGGGTACGTACGACAGCTGCCCTCGCGTCGATACACGCTCGGGCCACGCGTTATCCGGCTGGGTGAGGCGGCCGGGCGCCAGCTCGGCGCCGGCACGAAACCCCACCTGGAACGACTCGCGCACAAGCTCGAGGAAAGTGTCAATCTTGCGATGCTCGATGGCGACATGGTGGTCTACGTCGCCCAGGCGGCCTCGACTCGTTCGATGCGGATGTTCACCGAAGTGGGGCGGCGAGTGCACTGCCACAGCACCGGAGTCGGCAAGATGGTTCTGGCCCAGCTCGCCGACGAGGACGTTCGCAAGATCGTCGCAAGCACCGGCCTCCCTCCGGCGACGGAGCAGTCGATCACCGACATCGAGTCGTTGTTCGCCGAACTGGACTCCATCCGCAAGCGCGGCCACGCGGTGGACGACGGCGAACAGGAGGTCGGCGTCCGCTGCTTCGCGGTCCCGGTATCAGGCACTCCGACCCCGGTGGCCCTGTCCGTGTCCGGGCCTGCCGTACGGGTCACCGACGAGTTCGGCGAGCGCGCCGTCCCGCTGTTGCGTGAGACGGCCGCGACAATCGGTGATTTCCTGTCGGTCGGATGACCGACCGGTCGCGTCCACGTCTACTCGCGGGTGAGCCCGCCGTCGTGCTGCCGAGCGGCACGCACCGGATCTCACGGAGTACGGAGATCTCGGTCTCGGTCTCCCCGGCAGGATCACGAGGGGGCTGACGCCGTCGACTCGCGCACGATCAGGCGCGTCGGCAGCTCGGGCGGCTCATACCCCGTCGTGCCGTCGACCTCGGCGAGGAGGCACCACATGGCGGCGCCACCGACCTTGCCCAGTGAGCTGTCGATGGTGGTGAGACTTGGGCTGATCAGGTTCGCCCCATAGACGTCGTCGAATCCGACGATGCTAAGGCGCCCGGGGACGTCGACCCCTTCCCGCTTGCACTCCGAGATCAAACCGATGGCCATGAGATCGTTGTAGACGACGACGGCGGTGACGCCGGAGGCGAGGATCCTGCGCAATCTCGTCGCACCGCCGTTCGGGACCGGATCGTCCGGGGGGATCTCGACGATCGACATGCCCTTCGCCACCGCGTGCTCGAACAGGATGTTCCACCGGTGCCGGTTGGCCCAGAACGTCGTCGGTCCTGAGAGATAGCCGATCGAGCGGTGGCCGAGTTCCTGTAGGTGGTCCACGGCCTGCACCAGTCCGGTCTCGCTGTTCGGCACCACGTGCGGGATGCCCTCGACCGGGCGGAGCGCGATGACTATGGGCTTGGTCTCGCTCAGCTGTGCGATCTGATCCTCGTCGAGGAGCGACGCGACTACGAGCACGCCGTCGACGGAGGGCTGCAGGCGCTCCACGGTGGCGAACTCGATGTCAGAGCGCTGGTGCGACTCGGCGAACACGAGCGTGTAACCGGCCTCCGTGGCGACGTTCTCGGCACCTCGCACGATGTCGTAGAACACCGGATTCGTAATGTCGGAGACCAGCAGCGCCACCATGGCGGTCTTTCCGGTCAGGAGGGCACGTGCCATCGGATTGAGACGGTAGCCAAGCGCCTCGGCAGCGTGGCGGATGCGCTCCTCGGTCTTGGCGTTGATGCGGCCCGGCTTGTTGAGCGCGCGCGAGACGGTGGACGGGCTGACACCGACCACCTCGGCCACGTCGTAGATAGTCGCGGCTGGTTTCCGGTTGCCAATGCGGTGCACCGCAGCCGGATTGTCGTCGCTCATCTGGATCCTCACCGTGACCGCATGACCGTTGCCGAGTCCGTAGGGCATTTTACATAATCCGAGCTAGGCAGCGAGGCAATCGGTTGACAGTGCCGGTGGTGGAAGCACTGGCTCCGTCAGCCGTCCTCACGCCGTCCTCTCGAGAGGCGACTGCTCTTGCCCCTGGAGGGTTCGTGCGGCATTGTTACCGATGCCAACGACTGAGCGGAGGAGCAATGAGCAAGGAACCGGTCCTCGCGGGGTTCTACCCGGACCCCTCCGTTTGCCGGGTGGGCGAGCAGTACTACCTCGTGAACTCGTCCTTCGAGTACTTTCCCGCGGTCCCGGTGCACCGCTCGGCGGACCTGCTCACGTGGACGCCGGTGGGAGCGGTATTCGACGATCCTGCTCCCTTCCGGGTCGTCGCCCAGGATGGTGCGAGCGGTGGGTTCTACGCTCCGACGATTCGGTACCACGATGGCATGTTCTGGGTCGTGACCACGTCGATCGGTGACGTCGACCGCGGGCACGTGCTCGTCCGTGCGAGCGACCCGGGCGGGCCCTGGGATGCGCCGGTGTTCGTGGCGGGCGCTGTCGGGATCGACCCCGACCTGGTGTGGACAGAGGACGGCACCTGCTGGTTGACGTGGAAGGACCAGCTGGGGCGGATCACGCAGGCGCAGCTCG
>NZ_ML142867.1:72446-73740 GCF_004138495.1 Phytoactinopolyspora endophytica | reverse complement strand
GCGGCCGGAGAACTGACGACCGCGCCTCGCGTCATCTGGGAGGGCACCGGGATGGCGCACCCGGAGGGCCCACACCTCTACACGCGGAACGGCTGGTGGTACCTGGTGATCGCCGAGGGCGGCACCGACCGCGGGCATTGCGTGACCCTCGCCCGGTCCCGGTCCGTGTCCGGACCGTTCGAGGCACACCCGGGCAACCCGATCCTCACGCACCGCAGCACGTCCTCTCCTGTCCAGAGCACCGGGCACGCCGATCTCGTTGAGGGTCCCGACGGCCGATGGTGGGCTGTCTACCTTGCGACCCGGCCCCGCGGGAAGTTCCCGCGTTACCACGTGAACGGTCGCGAGACGTTCCTCGCCCAGGTGCACTGGGTGAACGATTGGCCGGTCCTGGACGAGGACGCCGTGTCGGTGCCCGACTCTGACCGCCACTTTGTGGATAGGTTCGACGGTGATTTACTGGACCGGCGGTGGCTCTCGCGGAACCACTCGGTGGGCGACGTCGCGACGCCCGGGCCCGCCGGGGCGACGCTGGTCGCCTCGCGCGGCGACCGGGATCGGGTGTCGGGCGCGCTGCTCGCGGTGCGCACGACCGATCTCGCGTGGCAGGCCGCGGCGAGAGTGGGCGCCGGCGACGTCGCGCTCTCCGTCCGGCTCGACGACCGTCACTGGGTGGGCGTGGAGCGTGTCGGCGACCGGCTCCGGGTCAGGGCGGTGATCGGTCCGCTCGACCAGATGCTTGCCGAGCGGCTTTCGGGTCCTGGTCTCGCGCTGGCGCTGCGCGCCGTTCCGCCCGGCGACGAGGACGGAGCCGCGCCCGACCGCATCGAGGCCGGATTCGTGGATGACTCCGGCTTCTGTGCGATGGCCACGATCGACGGGCGCTACTTCTCGACGGAGGTTGCGGGTGGATTCACGGGGCGGGTCGTCGCCCTCGAGGCGCTGAACGGCGAGGCCATCGTCTCCGCGTTCGAGCTCTGCCCGGTGCCGCAGGTCTCCGACGCGGTGCCGCGCCTGCGTGGCACGACCGCGGTCGTCGGTCCCTGACCGGCACCGCCGCCGCGTTGTCGGTCTTTAAGAGGGACGGCGTGCCCCCTGGCGGGCGCGCGACGCGGGCGGCGGGGCGGTGGATTCGCGCACGATGAGCCGGGTCTCGATGAGCCTTGGTGTCTGCACTACCTGGCGGTCAAGGTGCGCGAGGATAAGCTGCACGGCCTGCTGGCCGTGCTCGTGCGGGTCCGCGCGCATCGTCGTGAGGGGTGGGCAGAAGTGCTCACCGGCGGGACCGCCGTCG
>NZ_ML142867.1:69626-72358 GCF_004138495.1 Phytoactinopolyspora endophytica | reverse complement strand
GATGACGCTCACCTCGGCCGGGACGTCCCGCTCGGCTCGCCACAGGGCGTGCAGCACACCGAGGGCCATCGTGTCGTTCGCGGCGAAGATCGCGGTCACCTCTGGGTCCCTGGCCAGCTCGGCGCCGAGCCGAGCACCCGACGCGCTGCTCCAGTCGCCGGTCAGCATGGGTGGGACTGGCCGCTCGGCCTGCTCGAGCGCTCTGCGCCAGCCCTCGGTCCGGAGCCGGGCGGCGTTCCAGTCGTCCGGCCCGGCGACGTGGTGCACGGTCCGGTGACCGAGGCCGAGGAGGTGGCTTGTCGCCTGCTCGGCGGCCGCCGCGGTGTCGGAATGGACCGCCGGGCCGTCGTAGCCGGGCACCTCGCTCGTGGTGATGAGCGGGACGGGCGATGAGACGAGGCCGAGGGAGTCGGCAGCGGACGCCCACGGCGCCATCACCACTATGCCGTCGCACCCGATCCGGGCCAGTGCATCGACGGCGTCCTGGAGCTCCTGCCGGCCCAGGGTCGTGACGTGCGCGACGATTGCCCGGTACCCGAGCTCGGCCGCGGCCGACTCGATGCCGCCCAGGATCGTCCCGGTGCCCTCGCCGGACGCGGCGTGCGTGACCACGCCGATGTGCTGCGAGAGGCCCACCGACAGCGCCCGCGCCAGCGCGTTGGGCTGGTAGCCGAGCGTGTCGATCACCTTGCGCACGCGGCGGGCGGTGTCCGCGTTCACTAAGCTGCTGCCGCGCGCGACCCGGGATGCGGTCTGCCGTGAGACACCGGCGAGACGTGCGACGTCGGTCAGGGTCGGTCGCTCGGGGCGAACGAGCCCCGGGCGCTCCGGAGGCGATGCCATCTGGTTCTCCTGTTCGTGGGACAAGTCGGCCTCAGCCGCGCCTGCGGGCAGACAGCCGTTAGGGCAAGGGTATTGCTACCGGTGCCAACTGTATCTATTGTTACCGGTAGCAAAGCTCCGGTAGCCGCCACCAACCACACGGTCGCGACTTCTGCTCCACCGATCCGATTCACCGTCTTTTGAAAGGTGAGGACACTATGGATACCTTCAGCAGCAACGGCCGCCCGCTTCGCGCAGCGTACGCCGCGATCTTCCTGATCGGCGCGTTGACGCTCTCGGCGTGCGGGGGCTCGGGCGACGGGACGGGTGGCTCCGACTCCTCTGACGACGTCGAGCTGAGCTTCCTCAACCAGTCGCGCGGCCAGGAAGAGGCCCTGACCGAACTCGCGGCGCAGTACAGCGAGGAGACCGGGGTCACGATCACCGTCGAGACCCCCGGACCGGCAGACTTCCCCGCCAGTCTGCAGTCCATGGCGCAGTCCGGCGACATGCCCGACCTGTACTCGGTCATCGACGCCTTCACCATGGCCCCCTACTTCAGAGCCGGCTGGGCGATGGACCTTGCGCCCGAGCTGGACGGCGATTGGGGCGAGACCTTTGACCCAGTTGCGCTCGAACTCGCGACGTACGAGGACGGCAACAACCTGGACATCCCCGCAGGCCTCTACTCGGTGCATTGGGACCTCACGTCCTACGGCCTCTACGTCGACCCCACGACCGGTATCGATCCGGAGGACCTGCCGCAGACAGTCGACGACCTCATTGGCACCCTGCAGGACGCCGGCTCGACTGGCCAGTTCTCGATCGCCGCATCGCAGGTCGGCCACCTCATGCAGACCTTCGCCTCGAACTACATGACCGACGAGGAGATAGAGGCGACGCTGAACGGCGAGGCGAGCTGGGAGACCGACGCGTGGCGTAGGACGTTCCAGCTCCTCGTGGACCTCAGAGACGCCGGCGTCGTCGCGAACGGCTCTATTCCAGGCGGATCGGACGACAACCCGAACGTCGAGCGAGCGTTCTTCAACTCCCGCACGGTGGGAGCCATCTTCGACAACACCGCGGCTGTCGCGGTCGCGGGAAGCACCGCACCGGACTACACGGACTACGTCACCATGGGGCTGCCCGCCGCCGAGGGGACCGAACCCGCACGCGCGGTGGTCCGTCTAGGCAAGGGCGCCGCCGTCAACCCGAATGGCGATCACCCTGACGAGGCACTCGCCTTCCTGGAATGGTTGACCGGGCCGGAGCAGCAGTCGGTGTTCGCCAACGAGGTAGGCGTCATCCCCACCAACGTCGACGTGGTCGAGGACGGCGACATGCTCGCCCCGATGAACGGCTTCGTCGCCGGTCTGTCGTCCGCGCAAACCGTGCGTGCGTCGTTCACTCCCGATGTCGTCGCGGCGATCGGCGCCGGCGCCCAGAGCCTGATGCTCGGCGAGGCGACGGTCGACGATGTGCTCGCTGACGTCCAGGCGGCCCAGGAGAGCGCATGACGGCCCCGGCCGTCCTGTCCCCTGCGCGGAGCCGGCCGGCTCCGCGCAGGGGACAGGGCCGCCGCCGCCGGCGCAGCCTCGTCGGCTGGCTCTTCCTCGGCCCCGCCGTCGCGCTTGTGGGGACCTTCACCATCGCACCGTTCTTCCAGGCGTTGCTGCTCAGCTTCCAGGAATGGGACGGCATCAGCCTCAACACCCCCTGGGTCGGGCTGGACAACTATCGGCGGGTGTTCGACGACCAGGTCTTCTGGGCATCGATGAAGAACGTCGTTATCTTCGGCCTCACCGGCTTCGTCTTGGGCAACGGCATCGCCCTGGCCATGGCCGTCGCCGTGAACAGCGCCAAGCGGGCGAGCGCGTTCTTCCGCACCGCATACTACCTGCCGAGCGTTT
>NZ_ML142867.1:64546-69607 GCF_004138495.1 Phytoactinopolyspora endophytica | reverse complement strand
CGTCGTCGGCACCATGTTCCAGTGGCTGTTCGAGCCGAACGTCGGCATCATCAACACGCTCCTCGACCGGGTTGGTCTCGACGGCTTGACGCACAACTGGCTCGGCGACCCGTCGACCGCGTTGCCTTCCGTGGCAGCGGTGTTCGTCTGGTACCACTGGGGCTTCGCCTTCATCCTGTTCCTGGCAGGGCTGCAGGACATCCCGAAGGAGCGGTACGAGGCCGCCAGCCTCGACGGAGCGCGTGGCTGGGCCCGCTTCCGCTACGTCACCTGGCCTGGCCTCGCCCCGGTGACGTCGATAGTCAGCTTGCTCACGCTTCTCGCCGCGCTGCAGATCTTCGGCACTGTCCAGGTCTTGACGAACGGCGGCCCCGGCCACCACACGATGGTCCCGACGCTGCTCATCTACGTCGAGGCATTCACCAACAACCGCTACGGTGCCGCGGCAGCCATGTCCGTGCTCTTCGGTGGCGCGCTCGTGGCGCTGGCGGCTCTGCAACTCTGGATCACGGGAAGGCGGTCGCGCGCATGAGGGGTCACGACGTCCTGCACCCGGGGGCGACGACGAGCCCCCGACGCCCGTCCGAGGCGTCGCAGCCACCGGAGCACCGCCGGCGCCGCCCCGTCGTCCGGACCAACCGGATTGGTCTCTACGGGCTGCTCGTGGTGGCTGCCCTCATCTCCTTGTTCCCGGTGTTCTGGCTCTTGTCCGGCTCCCTGCAGACCCGTGAGGAACTGTACGCGGGGCAAACCCTGGTGCCCCCCGCGCCGGCCTGGCAGAACTACCTGGATGCCTGGGTCGACGGCAACCTCTTCGTGTACCTGTCCAACAGCATCATGTACACGGCCGTGTCCGTCGCCGGGATCCTGGTGGTCTCGAGCCTGGCCGGCTACGCCCTCGCCCGGCTCGACTTCGCGGGCAAGGGGCTCGTCACAATCGTGCTGCTCGCCGTGATGATCATCCCCGCACCGGCGATGTTCATCGCACAGTACAAGCTGCTCATCTCCTTCGGCCTTACCGACAGCCGCGTCGGCTACGTCCTCGTGCTGATCACCGCGGGGATCCCGATGGCCTCGCTGATCATGCGCAGCTTCTTCGTGAGCCAGCCGCGCGAACTCGAGGAGGCGGCCTCGATCGACGGGGCCGGGCCGGTGCGGACGTTCTTCAGCGTCATCATGCCGCTGGCCAGACCGGGCCTGGCCGCCGTGGGCGTCATCCAGGGCCTGCAGGTCTGGAACGAGTACCTCATGGCGCTCGTGCTCTTCGCCGACGACAGCCGGATGCCCGTACAGCGGGGCCTGATGAGCTTCGTGTCCTCCGAGACGCCGGAGCAGACGATCCTCCTGGCCGCCACGGCCATCTCGGTGGTCCCAGTCATCGTCTTCTACCTGCTCGCGCAGCGGCAGATCATCGCCGGCCTCGGTGCCGGCGCTGTGAAGTAGGCGCGCGGCGTTCTCCGCCACCCCTCGTCGGCACGCGTGTCCGGAATCGTCGCGCGCCCGTCCGACCTGTCCTGCCCACATTGAACGAGAGAAGCCTTTTCCATGGAAACGACCTACCACGACCCGTCCCCGAGCCCGGCGGAGCGGGCGGTGGACCTTCTGGGCCGCATGACGCTCGAGGAGAAGACGCAGCAGCTGACGTCGGTTCTGCCCAACCAACTCAAGACGGCGGGCGGGATCGACGACGGCCAGCTCAAAGCGCTACTGAGCACCGGCATCGGGCAGATCTCGGCCGCGTCCCTCGGTGCGCTCTCCGCGGTCGAGGTGGCCCAGCTCAACAACGGCGTCCAGCGGTTCCTGCGCGAGAGGACCCGGCTGGGGATCCCCGCCGTACTGCATAACGAGGCGCTCAACGGGGCACTCGCGCCGTCGTTCACCTCGTTCCCCACCGCCATCGGGCTCGCGTCGTCCTGGGATCCGGAGAAGGTGCGCGCGATGACGACCCTCGTCCGCCACCAATTGCGCGCGCTCGGGGTGCGCCAAGCGCTCGCGCCCGTGCTCGACATCGCGCGGGACGCCCGGTGGGGCCGCGTCCACGAGACGTTCGGCGAGGAGGTGCTGCTCGCCTCGGCGCTTGGCATCGCCTACGTCGCCGGCATGCAGGGCGACGACCCCGCCGAGGGCGTCATCGCCACGGCCAAGCACTTCCTCGGCTACGCCACGTCGGAGGGCGGGCAGAACACGGCGGCCGTGCACGCAGGACCCCGAGAACTGTACGACGTCTTCGCGACGCCGTTCGAGGCGGCGATCCGGGTCGCCGGGCTGGCGAGCGTGATGAACAGCTACTCCGAGGTCGACGGCGTACCCGCCGGTCTCGCCCGGGAGCTGCTCACCGACCTGCTGCGTGGACGGATGGGCTTCCGCGGCACGGTCGTCGCTGACTACCGAACGATCCAGTACGGGGTCGACCGCCTGGGCGCCGCCCCCGACGCGGCCAGCTCCGCGGCCCTCGCTCTGCACGCCGGCCTCGACGTCGAGCTCCCCGCGCCGTACGGGTACGGCGCGGGCCTGGTCGACGCTGTTCGCAGCGGCCTCGTCCCAGAGGCCGAGGTCGACCGCTCCGTCCTCCTGGTCCTTGAGCAGAAGTTCGCGCTGGGGCTGTTCGAGGACCCGTTCGTCGACGAGCGGCCCAAGGTGATCGAGGCGATCGCCCGGCAGGGCCGCGACCTGGCTCAGGAGCTCGCCGAACAATCGATGACGCTGGTCACGAACGACGGCCTCCTTCCGCTGCCGCGCACCCCGCAGCGCGTGGCCGTCATCGGCCCGCACGCCTCGAACGTGATCGGAACGTTCGCGAACTACACGTACCCGCCCATGCTTGAGATGATTAAGGGCATCGCCGACGGGCGTTCGCGAATGGCGGGTCTCGAGGGCTCTCGCGACGAGCTACCGCCGACGCTGCGTGGCGCCTTCGACCAGCTGGTGGAGACGATGGCGGCGTTCGACCCGGAGCAGATGGTCCGCGAGATGTACGACGCCGTCGGGTTCGCGGAGGCCCTCAGTGCTGCCGCCCCGCACCTCGACGTGGTGACCTGCCCGGGTTCGGCAGTGATGGAGGCGATCGACGGAGGCCTCGACGAGGCCGTCGAGCTGGCCCGATCGGCCGACGTCGTGATCCTCGCCATCGGCGGGCGCTGCGGCGCGTTCGCCGGGAACACCACAGAGGGCGAGGGCACCGACTCCGCGTCGCTGGAGCTCCCAGAGGCGCAGCGTGCCCTCGTCGACGTCGTCGCGTCGGTGGGCAGGCCGACGGCAGCGGTCATTACGATGGGCCGCCCGTACGCCCTGGCCGATATCTCGGCGAAAGTCTCCGCGATCGTAGCCAGCCCTTACCCCGGCCCCGCCGGCGGGCCGGCGCTCGCACGCATCGTGACCGGGGACATAGCGCCCTCGGGCAAGCTCCCCTTCACTCTGCCTCGCGCAGTCGGGCAGGTGCCGATCTTCCAGGCGCAGAAGCGCGGCAGTGGGTACCGCAGGCTGCCGAAGGACATCTTCAAGGGGTACCTCGACCTCGAGAGCACACCGCTCTACCCCTTCGGGCACGGCCTCTCGTACGTCCAGTTCGAGTACGGCGACCTCCGGATCGACCGGGACAAGGTCGGCATCGACGGTACGGTGGGCATCACGGCAACGGTGAGGAACCTGGGCGGGCGTCCAGCCACCGAGGTCGTCCAGCTGTACCTCGGTCTGCCGGCGCTCGGTGTCACGCGTCCCGCGCAGCAGCTGGCGGGCTTCGCACGGGTGCCGCTCGGACCGGAGGCGAGTGCGGATGTGCGGTTCGACGTTCCGATGTCCATGTGTGGGTACAGCGCGACCGCGACCAGCTTCGTGGTCGACCCTGGGGACGTGGAGGTCCTAGTCGGCTCCTCGTCGAGCGACATCAGGCTCGTCGGCGAGTTCGCCATCATCGGTGAGCGGACAGACGTCGCGGCGACGCGGACCTACGTCCCGGAAGTCACCGTCCGGCCGGTCGACGAGCCTGTTGAGGACACAATGGCGCACAGGCCGGCCGGCGAGGACCCAACGGGCGGCGTGGAGGCATGAGCGTGCGCCGGCCCGGATTGAGTGATCGGCCTGCGCGGTGGTGGAGGCGATGGGGTCCAGCAGGTCACTGGGCCGCGGTGAGACCGCCGTCGAGCGTCAGCAGCTGACCGGTCACGAACGACGACGCCTCGGAGCAGAAGAACAGGACCGCTCCCACGACGTCGTCGGTCTCAGCGATCCGGTGCAGGGGGATCCGTGCCAAGAGACCCTCATAGAACGCTTTGTCGGCCAGCAGACTCTCTGACTGCGCCGTGCGCACGAAGGTCGGCGCGATGGAGTTCACTGTGATCCGGTGCTTGGCCCATTCGGTAGCCCACTGCCGGCTGACGGCGTCCATGGCACCCTTAGCGGCAACGTAGGCGGAGAAGCCGTTGTCGATGCCGAGTTGCCCTCGCACGGAGGAGAAGTTCACGACCCGCCCGCCGTTGCCCGCGGTGATCATGGCCTGGACGGCGGCCTGCGTCGGCAGCAGAGAGGTGCGCAGGTTCAGGTCGATAATGCGGTCCCACTCCGACTCGGGGTACTCATGGGCCGGGTACAGGGCGGTTCCCGCGCCGCCGCCGACGGTGTTGACGATGATGTCGAGCCGGCCGAAGCTCTCGACGGCGGCCTCCGCGACGCCGTCGGCGTCGGCCTTGGCGGCCATGTCACCCTCGACGGCGATCGCGCGTCCACCGGCCCGCTCGATCCGCTCGACGACTGCATTCAGTCGCTCGATCGAGCGCCCGGCGCAGGTCACCGCCGCGCCGACCCGGGCGAGCGCCAGCGCCGTGCGGGCGCCGATGCCGCCCGAGGCCCCAGTCACCACCGCCACCTTGCCGTCCAGCCTGAACCGTGCGAGCTCGTCCATGTCGCCTCCTGCGGTGCGTCGGCCAGCAGGACATGGAGAGACGTCGCCGCTGGCGTGTCTGATCGATGATATCGATGGATTATCGATAGTCAAGTGCATGATCTGCCGACCAGTACCAGACGCGGCACCCACGAACGCGCCCCCCACGCGCATTGGGGCCGGGC
>NZ_ML142867.1:62075-64520 GCF_004138495.1 Phytoactinopolyspora endophytica | reverse complement strand
ATCGGTACTGGTGAGGTCGTCGTGGCCGAAGTATGGAAGTGCTCGGCGCGAGGCTTCGACTCCAGGGGTGGCGATCCTGATTGATCGATCAAAGGTTGGGAAGGACGATCGGTGGTATTGACTTTCGATGGTCGATAATCGATGCTGTCTCAACGTAGCCGGCGTCGCTCTGGGTTGCAGGGCACCGGTCAAGAACTGACTGCCTGGGAGTTAACGCGATGAAGCGTGTGACGGCGAACGTGTACACCGAGACGGAGTGGCGGGGCTGCAACCCCAGCTACGTCGTGACATCAGACGGCGTCCTCGTCGTCGACACTCCCCAGCTGCCGACCAAGGCCGTGGCGATGCGCCAGGAGGTGGAGGCGCGCGGCCCTATCCGGTACGTGGTCAACACGGAGCACCATGTGGACCACATCTTCGGCAACTACTGGTTCAGGGGCGCCGGCCAGGTCGTCCATCATCAGGGCGTGGCCGACAACTTCATGGTCCCCACGCCGGACCTCGACCCGTTCGCCTACGCCCTCGAGGCGATCCCCACCGACGACCCCGAGGCCGCGGACATCATCCCCGACCGGGATACCTACTACAAGGACCCCAACGGCGGGGACATCGTCTTCACTGGTGACCTCACGCTGAACCTGGGGTCGCACACGTTCCATCTCATCCATACGCCCGGGCACACGCCGGGACAGCTGGCCGTCCACGTCCCGCAGGAGCGCGTAGTCTTCACGGGCGACACCATCTTCAGCGAGTGCCAGACCTGGCTCATGACCTCCGACGTCGATCAGTGGTTCGGCGCGCTCGACCGCATCGGCGAACTCGACGTCGAGCACGTGGTGCCCGGCCACGGCCCGGTGACCGACCTGGCCTATCTCCAGGTCCAGCGTGAGGTCCTGCAGACGTGGGTCGACGCCGTGGCGGACGCCGTCGCCCGCGGCTGGTCCCGCGAGGAGACCATCGAACGAGTCAACTTCGCCGAGCGCTACCCGGTCGACGTTGGTCAGGGCTACATGATGAGCCACATCCAGACCCTCAACGCGGCCTCCCTCTACGACAAGCTGACCGCCCGCTGAGCGGTTCGCGCCGCACGAGTGGCCGTCCGGCCCCGGCGCGGCAGAGCCGAGCTCCACGTCATCCCACACAAGGAGAGATAGCAATGTCGCTGTTTCACACCACCACTGCACACGGCAGCCGCCCGGTGCCGAGGATCCGCTGGGCCTCGGCGGGTGTCGGCGTGCTGACGGTCGTCGGCATGCTCGCCGCCTGCGGACCCTCCAACGGGGAGTCGGCGGACGACACCGTCGGCGAGGACAACGTCATCAAGATGCACGCCAACTTCGAGTTCTCCGGTCCGGGCTCGCTTTACGGCATCTCCAAGGTCGTCGGCGTGCGGGTCGCTGCGGACCTGATCAACGCGCAGGGCGGCATCGAGGTGGGCGGGGAGAGCTACACCCTCGAGGTCATCGAGTGCGACAACCGCACCGAGGCCACGTACGGCATCCAGTGCGCCCAGCAGGCCGCAGACGAGGGCGTCCTGTGGACCGCCGCGCCCGACCTCGGCTTCGAAGGTGCGTACGAGATCTACAAGGAGAACGACATCCTCACCATCGGCAACGGCGGCGCCGCCACCGACCTGCTGATGGACGACCCTGAAGGCAATCCGCTGCTGACGTTCGAGTTCCTCACCTACCGGGAGAGCGCCGAGGCCAACATACTGCACCTGCGGGCGATGTTCCCCGAGGTCACGCGGATCGCCACACTGTTCCCCAACGACGCGAACGGGCAGGTCTACCACGAGACCTGGCGCGAGCTGGCTCCCGAGTACGGCTTCGAGGTCGTCGCCCAGGAGCTGCACCCCACGGACGCGACGGGTGACTTCTCGAGTTACCTGACCAACCTCGGCCAGGGCGACCCGGAGCTCATCCACCTCGGCTACCTGCCGAACGTCGCCGCGGCGGCGGCTCCGCAGGGTGCCCAGCTGGACGTCGCGGACATCTTTTCCTCGGAGGCGGTCACCTTCGCCGACCTCGAGGGCGCCGACCTCGGGAGCAAGCCGTTCGTGTCGCTGCAGTACGCCTACAACTGGTTCGAGGGCTACGAGCCCGAGGACGACGAGTGGGCGGCCCTGATCGAGCAGTTCGACGAGGCGGCCGAGGGCGAGGCCTACCTGCCGTCCGTCGCCCTCCTGGGCTTCGCCGGCGACACGCTGATGGTCAAGGCGGCCATCGAGGCGGCGGATAGCCTCGACCCGGAGGATATTGCCGCTGCCTGGCCGGACGCCGAGTACCAGGGCCCGTTCGGTCCCGCATTCGGCACGCCGAACCGGTCCACCGACCAGTCCCGTGCCCACTTCGTGATCGACGAGAACGAGCAGGTCGTGGTCTATGACTTCGAGAGCGGGTTCTCCGAGGAACCGCGCTCCGTGGTCGAGGTCGGGCCGCGCCC
>NZ_ML142867.1:60624-62039 GCF_004138495.1 Phytoactinopolyspora endophytica | reverse complement strand
GCCGCCGCCCCGGGGCTCCGCACACGGTCCCGGGGCGCCCGCTCCCCGGGGAGCCCGCTCCTGCACCCTTCGACGGATCGGTGGACGATGTCGAACTTCGCCCAGCAAGTCGCGAACGGCCTCGGAGTCGGCGCGCTGTACGTCCTCGTCGCCATCGGCGTGACCCTCATTTTCGGGGTCTCACGCCTGGTGAACTTCGCCCAGGGCATGTTCCTCCTGCTGGGCAGTTACCTCAGCTACACCCTGGTCGCCGCCGGCGTCCCGTTCTGGGCGGCGGTGGTACCGGTGACCCTGGCCGTGGGGCTGTTCGGAGTCGCGGTAGACCGAGGATTCCTGCGCTTCACCCTCGACAAGCCGATGAACGGCTTCATCGTCACCCTCGGTCTGACCATCGCCCTCGAGGGCCTGTTCACCGTGATCTGGTCCCCTGAGCAGCGACGCATCTCCAGCCCGGTCTCGGGGACCACCGAGATCCTCGGTGCCCGGTTGCCCAGCGAGCGCATTCTCACGTTCGCCATCGCCGCCGGCGGCGTCGTGGCCCTGTACTGGATCCTCAACCGGACCGACCTGGGGCGGTCGATGCGGGCCGCGTCGGAGAACCGGGAGGCCGCCGCGCTGGTCGGTGTCCGGGTCGGTAGGTCGATCTCGTGGGCGTTCTTCCTCGGCGCCTGCCTCGCGGGACTGGCCGGCGCGTTCATGGCGACCCTCTTCCCGTTCACCCCGTACTCCGCGACACCGTTCGTGATCAAGGGCCTGGCGGTCGCCGTGATCGCCGGCCTCGGCCACGTCTGGGGCGCACTCATCGTCGGGCTGGGCCTCGGCCTGGCCGAGGCACTCGGCGGCGCCTACGGTATCGGGGCCGAGTGGCAGAACGGCTACGCCTACCTCGCCATGGTGCTGCTGCTGCTGTGGCGGCCCGCTGGACTCTTCGGAGGCAACCGTGCGTACTGACACCGCTGTCGAGGCGACCTCCCCGGCGGACGACACCCTCCAGGCGCCGCGCCCAGCCCGCAGGGGCCGCACGGTGCGGCGCGTCGCCGCCGTCGTGATGATGCTGCTGCCGCTCGTCATTGTGCCCCTGGACCCCCTGCGCCCCCAGTTCACCTGGTCGGCGACCAATTCCGCCTATTCACTCGCCACGGCCGCTGCCGTGTTCGGCATCCTGGCCTACGGCATCGCCGTGCTGCTGCGCTTTCTCGGCCTGGCCTCGATGGGTCACGGCGCCTTGTTCGGGGTAGGGGCGTACGCCTCGGCGCTCGGCCTGGAGAAACTCGGGCTTGGCTTCTCCCTCAGCCTCCTGCTGGCGCTCGCCGTCACCGCGGCGGTGGGTACCGCGGTCGGCGCGCTGGCGCTGCGGATGAGCGGGATGGCGTTCCTCATCATCACCATCGCGCTCGGCGAGCTCCTGGTGCTGG
>NZ_ML142867.1:56872-60598 GCF_004138495.1 Phytoactinopolyspora endophytica | reverse complement strand
GCTCAACTGGGACTCCCTGACCAACGGTCCCGTCGGGCTCTACCTCACCCAGCAGCTGGGACTGCCGGGGCTGCCGATCGACTCCTCAATGCGGCGCTACTTCGTCGCGCTGGTGTTCCTCTACCTGGTCGTGCTGGTGACCTGGGTGCTCAGCCGGTCGACGTTCGGGCGGCGGCTGGCGGCGATCCGCGACAACGAGCCGCTGGCAAGGTCACTGGGCATCAACACGTTCATGTACCAGCTCGCCGCGTTCGTGATCTCCGCGTCCATCGCGGGGCTCGGCGGCCACCTGTACTTCATGCACCTGCGGGCCGTCACACCCGACCTGTTCGGGGTCATGGCGACCATCTCGGTGTTCCTCATGGTCGTGATGGGCGGCACCCGCACCCTGGTCGGCCCGCTGGTCGGCGCATGGGTGGTCGTCTTCTTGCCGGTCTGGTTCGGGCCGCTCGGGCTGGAGGACCCGCATAAGCAGGAGATCGCGTTCGGTGTCCTGCTCATGCTGTTCATGCTGCTCGCGCCGGCCGGTATCGTCGGCGGGCTCGGGGCGCTGGCCGACCGGCTGCGCCGTCGCGGCGACGATCCGGAAACCGCCGTGGCGGAGGCCGCCGCCGAGACCGCCGCCGAGACCGCCGCCGAGACCGCCGCGTCCCCGGCCGACGACGTCGCATCCGCTGCCGGTCCCGCCGCCACGCCGCGCGAGCGGACGGCCGGGGCCGGCGAGGTCCTGCTCGAGATCGACGGCGTCACGCGGCACTACGGCGCGCTCAAGGCCGTGGACGGCGTCTCCTTGGACGTCCGCCGCGGCGAGGTGGTCGGCATCATCGGGCCGAACGGCTCGGGCAAGACGACACTGGTGAACTGCATCACGGGGTTTCAGGGTCTCACCGCGGGCGCGCTGCGATGGAAGCGGCAGGACATCTCCGGGCGGCGGCCACACGAGCGCGCGCGGCTGGGCATCCTGCGGACGTTCCAGCAGTCCATGTCGTTTCCGGAGTACACGCCGCGTCAGCACTGCAACCTCGTGTGGTCGCTCGGCGAGAAGGCCGAGGGGCCGCTCGCGCGGGAGGTCGGCAGCATCGACGAACTGCTGCGGACCTTCCGCCTGGACCGCGTCGCCGACATGCCGGCGTCGGATCTGCCGTACGGGCAGGTGAGTAACCTCGGCATCGCCACCGTGGTGGCCACCCGGCTGCCGGAGCTGCTCGTGCTGGATGAACCCGCCGCGGGCCTGACCAGCGCGGAGAGCCTGGAGCTGCAACGCCGGCTGCTCGCGCTGCGGGATCGGGGCCTGACCATCCTGATCATCGACCACGACATGTCCTTCCTCATGCCGATGTGCGACCGGGTGGTCGTGCTCGACGCGGGCGCCAAGGTCATGGAGGGCACCCCGGACGTCGTGCAGCGCGACCCACGGGTCGTCGCCGCCTACCTGGGGGAGCGGTTCGCCGAGCGGACGGCCCCGGACACGGTTGGAGGAGAGAAGTGATGTCGAAGGTCGAGTCCACCGTGGCGACCCAGGTGGCCGTGCCGGGTGGCGGGTCCCTCCTCGCCAAGGGCCTGAACGCCGGCTACGGGAAGATCGCCGTCCTGCACGACATCAGCCTGCAGGTCGCCGCCGGCGAGAGTGTCGCACTGCTCGGGGCCAACGGTGCGGGCAAGACGACGTTCCTGCGCACCGTCTCCGGCCTCATGCGGCCCACGAGCGGGCGCATCGAGCTCGGCGGCGAGGACGTCGTGCGGTGCTCGCCCACGCAGATACTGCGCCGCGGAATGGCGCACGTCCCGCAGGGCCGGCAGATCTTCGGCGGCCTCAGCGTGCGGGAGAACCTGCTGTTGGGATGCCGGCTGCGCACCGACAAGGCGGCCATCAAGGAGGAGCTCGAGTACATGCTGGAGGTCTTTCCCGCGCTCGCGCAGAAGATCCGGCAGCCGGCCGGCGACCTGTCCGGCGGCCAGCAGCAGGCGCTCGCCATCGCGCGGGCGCTCATGTCGAACCCGTCGCTGCTGCTGCTCGACGAGCCCTCCCTGGGCTTGGCGCCTCGGCTCGTCGACGACCTGTGCCAGATGCTCTCGCGCATCCGCGACGACCGGAAGATGGGCATGCTGGTCGTCGAGCAGGACACGCTCCTCGCGCTGGAGCTCACCGAGCGGGCGTACGTGCTGCAGCGCGGCGAGATCATCATGACGGGTCGGTCGGCCGAGCTGGCGTCCGACCCCGCGGTGGTCTACGCCTACCTCGGCGGGGGACCCGAGGGCTGAGCGGTACGCTCGCGCTTTCGTCCTGCCACCCGATCGTGTCCTCAGGCGCTGCCGTCGCCCGCCTGCTGCTGCAGGGCCCACCACACCCTCTCGGGCGTGAGCGGCAGGTCACGGATCACCGCACCCGTGGCCTGGGCCACGGCCCCCGCCAGGGCGGGTGCCGTGCACAGGAGCGCGCCCTCGCTGATGCCTTTGGCGCCGTACGGGCCCGGCCCGTCGGCATTCTCCACCATGCCGGTCCGCAGGCCCAGCGGGACGTCCTTGGTGGTCGGAATGCGGTAGTCCAGCGCGCCGAGGTTGCGGATGCGCCCGGCGTCGTCGTGGATCAGCTGCTCCATGAGCGAATGCCCCAGGCCCATGATCGCGGCACCCTCGTCCTGGGTCTCGACCTGCAGCGGGTTCAATGCCCGGCCGACGTCGGAGACCGTCACGTGGTCATGGATGAGGATCTCGCCGGTCTCCCGGTCCACCTCGACTTCGAACGCCGTGCAGTTGAACTCGTAGAACGCGGGCGTGCCGCCAAGCGGGTGGTCGCCCACGCGGGGCTTGCGCATGCGTCCGGTGCCGACGAGCTCGCCGTTCCACCGCCGCAGCCCTGTCCGGACGAAGTCGGGGATGGTGCGGGTGCCGTCGGGCAGGTGCACCAGCCCGTGCTCGACCCGGACCTGGGACTCGTCGAGCCCTAGCAGGTCGCAGGCGAGCTCCGCGAGCTGCTCGTGTACGTCCGCGCACGCTCGACTGATCGCCGTGCCCATGAAGACGGTGGAGCGGCTTGCGGAAGTCTGCAGGTCGAACGGCACCACGTCGGTGTCGCCCATGACCACCTGTACCCGGTCGACCTCGATGCCGAACGCGTCGGCCACGAGCTGGGCGAAGATCGTCCGGGCACCCTGGCCCATGTCCGAGGTCCCGGCGTAGAGGATCGCGGAGCCGTCAGCGAGCAGCCGGACAGTGCTGTTGGACAGGCCCGTAGTGGCCCCAGCCTTGATGCCGACGGCGATGCCGCGCCCGCGTCCCGGCGGCAAGGGGGTGTCCCAGCCCACCATCTCCGCGGCCTTCTGCAGCACCTGCGGCCAGTGCCCGTCCGCGGGAGCGTCGCCCGGCACGACGTCGTCGCCCTTGTCGGCGAGGTTGCGGGCACGGATCTGCAGGCCGTCCAGGCCCAGGCGCCGTGCGGCCGCGTCGAACTGCTGCTCGACGGCCCAGGTCACCTGCGGGCTGCCGAATCCCCGGAACGCGGTGCTCGGGGTGGTATGGGACAGCACGGCGCGGGCCCGGATACGGGCGTTGGCCGTGCGGTACGGGCCGCAGGACAGGTAGCCGCCCTTGGTCATAACCCGCTCGGCGATGTCGGCGTAGGCACCGATCAGGTAGTCGGCGTGCACGTCGTGGAAGACCAACTCGCCGTCGCCACTGAAGCCGCTGCGCACCCGTACCTGCGCCGCGGCCCGGCGCACCGCCTGG
>NZ_ML142867.1:47899-56804 GCF_004138495.1 Phytoactinopolyspora endophytica | reverse complement strand
CGTCTGTTCCAGGGTGAGCACCAGCCGGCACGGCCGGCCGGTGCGCATCGACAGGTGGATGAGCAGCGGCTCGAGCTTGGGGTTCTGCTTGCCGCCGAAGCCGCCGCCCGGGTCCGGGGCGAAGACTCGCACCTTGGACAGCGGGAGGTCGAAGAGGTCGGCCATCATGCGCTGCAGCAGGTAGGGGTGCTGCACCGGGCTCCACAGGCGCAGGCCGCCGTCCGGGTCCGCGGAGGCGATGAAGCCGTGCGGCTCGATGGCGAAGTGGGTGACCATCGGGAAGGTGTAGGTGCCCTCCACGACGACGTCGGCCGTGGCCTGGTCGACGTCCCCCCAGGTGAAGAAGCGCTCGCGCAGTACGTTCGTCGTCGCGAACGGGTCATCCTCCACCCGGATCGACGGCTCCTGCACCAGCGGGGCGTCCGGCGCGAGCGCGTCGGCGAGGGTGACGACGGCCGGCAGCTCCTCGTGCTGGACGCGCACAAGGTCGGCGGCCCACTCGGCGGCGTCCTCGGTCTCCGCCACGACAGCCGCGACAGGCTCCCCGTGGTACTTCGTCTCCTCCAGGGCGATCACCGGGCGGTCCTCGAACGCTGGGCCGAAGCGCTGCGCCGGCAGGTCGGCGGCGGTCACGACGTCCAGGACGCCGGGGACTTCCCGGGCCGCTGAATCGTCCACGGACAGGATGCGGGCGCGGGCGACGTCCAGGGTCACCAGCTTCACGTGCGCGAGCCGTTCGAGACGCAGGTCGGCGAGGAACTGCTGGGTGCCGTCCAGCCGCTCGCGTCCGCCTACCCGGGCTCGGCTGGTGCCGATCGAGGCCGGTGGCAGGTCGGCCGGCGTGCGTCCCGTGGCGGTGGTCATCGGGCGTCCTCGGCGACGGACAGCACGGCCTCGAACATGCGGTTGTACCCGGCGCACCGGCACAGGTTCCCCGACAGCGCCTCCCGCACCTCGCCGACGTCGGGGGAGGGGTTTTCCTCGAGCAGCCCTTGGGCGGACATGAGCATGCCCGGGATGCAGAATCCGCATTGCACGGCCCCGTGGTCCAGGAACGCCTGCTGCAGCGTGGACAGCGAGCCCGGCTCGGCCAGACCCTCGACCGTCGTGACCTCGGCGCCGTCGACCTCCACGGCCAGCACGAGGCAGGAGTTCACCGTCAGCCCGTCGACCATGACCGTGCACGCACCGCACTCGCCGACCGCGCAGCATTCCTTGCTCCCGGTGCGGTCGAACGTGTCGCGGAGCATGTCCAGCAGCACGGTGTACGCGGCGACGACGACAGTGCGGCGTTCGCCATTGACTGTCACCTCGATGCGATGCGTGTCCACCTCGATGGGGTGCGGGTCGGTCATCGGTCCCCCTCCTGCCTGGCGAGTTCTTGAGTGGCAAGCCTTTCCCGCGCGCGGTGCAGGGCCCGCAGGCTCAGCACCCGCAGCATGGCCAGCCGGTACTCCTTGCTGGCGCGCACGTCGGTGATCGGCGTCGTGCGCCCGAGGATCTGGTCGAGCACGGCGTCGACGGCCGCGCGGTCCGCGTCTGGTGCGGCGAGCGTCCCCGTGATGTCCCGCACGATCACCGGCCGGGGTGCGGCCGCGCCGTAGACGAACGTCACCGTGCCGTCATGGGACACGGTGCAGCACACGTTGACGGTTGCGAGGTCCACTCCGCGCCGGCGTGTCATCCGGGCGAACGCAGTGCCGCAAGGGTCCGTGGGCAGGGGAATCGCGACGACCGCGACGAGCTCGCCGCGGCGCAGGTCGGTGCTCCGGTTGCCCTGCACGAAGTCGGCCACCGGGAGGCGGCGGCTACCCTCCGGTCCCTCGAGGACGACGGAGGCTTCGAGTGCGGCCAGCACCGGCACGGTGTCCGCGGCCGGTGAGGCGTTGCAGATGTTCCCCGCCAGGGTGGCGCGGTGCCGGATATGCACCGATCCGACCACGTCGGCCGCCTCCACCAGGGCGGGCAGCGCGCTGCGCACGGTGGGATGCGCGGTCAACTCGGTGAGCACCGTCGGCGCGGTGACGACGACCGCGCCGTTCTCGGCCGAGACGCCGGGCCGCAGGTCGGCCAGCCGTTTGAGGTCCACCACTATGCGCGGCCGGACCGTGCCATGCCGCAGCCCGACTGTCAGGTCCGTGCCGCCCGCGAGCGGGCAGGCGTCCTCACCGTGCTCGGCGAGCAGGTCGACGGCGTCCTGCAGGGCGCCGGGCAGGGAGTAGCGGAATGGGTGCATACGGGGCTCCGTCAGGGGGAGTGCTCGAGGACGCGGACGCGCGCCTCGCGGTCCGGGCCTATCTCGACGTCCAGGCCCGAGACCCACTCGGGCTCGCCGCTGTCCACACCCATCGCATCCAGGGCGAGCGCACGCAGGACGGGGGAGTGCGTGACCGCTACCGTCAGGGCGACCTCCGGCCGGTCGGCGAGGCTCGCCGCAAACGCGCGGATGCGGCGCGCGACGGTGGCGGCGTCGTCCCCCGGCGGGGACGGATGCGTGAGCCAGAAGCCGATCCGGTCCCGGTGGGGGATGAAGGTGCGGAAGAACGGCACGGCTCCGGCGGCCGCGACGTCCACGCCGTCGAGCTGGGCGGCAAGCGCCTGCGCCGAGGACACCATGTCGACGCGGTGGCCCGCGACATACAGGTCGGGGTTGCGCAGCGCGAAGGAGACGCGCGGTCCGTCCACGGCGGCTCCGGCGGCCCGGGCGCCGTCGGCCACGGCCACGGCTGTCTCCCGGGTGCGCCGGGTCTCCCCGCTGAGTACCTGGGTCACCTTGCCCTCGTGGCACAGCGCGGCCAGGCGCCGGCCCACCTCGTGGGCATGCTCCAAGCCGGCGTCGGTCACCGGGACGTCGCCGCGGTGCGACGCCACCTCACCGTGGCGCAGGACGAGCAGGCGCTGCGCGCGCTCAGACATCGATCGTCTCGTAGGTCTGCGCGGACCGGTGTTCCAGCAGGGATACGGCGCGGCCCAACACGTGCTCGACGAAGTGCGGGGTGGCTCTGTGCTCGTCCACCGCGGCGGCTGAGGTGTACTGCTCGTAGAGCAGGAACGTGCCGGGCTCGCTCGTGGACTCTTGGGCCTGGAACTGAAGGCAGCCGGATTCCTGGCGGGTCAGGGCCGTCATGGTGTGGATGACGGCCCGCACCTCGGCCTCGCTGCCGGGCCGGGCGCGCCAGTGCGCGACGACGACGTGGGCCATGGATCCTCCTTGATCAGACGGTGGTGATCGGGCGCGATTGGAGCAAGAACAGCGCCCCGTCAAGGTCGAACGCCCATTCGATGTCCTGGGGGTAGCCATGCAGACCCTCCAGGTGCACGCCCAGCTCGGCCAGTCGGCGGGCCTCGTCGCCGGCGAGCACCGGGTCGGCGATGATCCGGCTCCGCTTGATCTCGCCCTTGCGGCTCAGGAGGTACCAGTCCGGCGTGTTCTCGCCATTGACCACGTTCTCACCCAGGCCCAGGGCGGCCTCGACGACAATGCGGTCGCGGCGCTGGTGCACCGGGTCCACCGTGAACATCACGCCGGCCTTCTGGGAGTCGACCATCTGCTGGATGACGACGGCCATCGCCACGTCGTCGAGCGAGCCCTTCTCCTCGCGGTAGAACACGGCCCGGTCGGTGAAGAAGGACAGCCAGCACTCGACCACCATCTCCTGGGCCTTCTCCAGGGACCCGACGTTGAGGTAGGTCTCCTGCTGGCCCGCGTAGCTGGCGCCTTCGGAGTCCTCGGCACAGGCCGAGGACCGCACGGCGACCAGGCCGGCGAGGGTGGCGTAGTGCTCGGCGATGAGATCGCGCGGCGGGCGGGCGGCGCGGACCAGCTCCCGCGCACCCTTGATGTCGCGCGCGCGGCAGCGCTTGCGCAGCAGTTCGGTATCGAGCGCCGCCTCGAACGCCGCCGAGGTGACCACGAAGCCGGGTGGGACGGGCAGGTCCTCGGCCGTCATGGTCGCCAGGCTCGCACCCTTGCCGCCGGTGAGTGTCACGTCGCGGCAGCGGGGGTCGGTGAACGGCAGGACTAGTGGGGTCGTCTGCGTCATTGCGGATCCTCCGTCACGGGTCAGAGCTGGCTGGCGTGGGCGAGAGGTCGACCGGCGGTGCCTCCGGCGCGCTCGAGGATCTCGACCTGCCCGGCGGAGCCGTTGACCCGAATGCGGTCGCCCGTGCGGATGCGGCGCGTCGCGTCCGAGGTGCCGACGACGGCGGGGATCGCGAACTCACGAGAGACGACGGCCGGGTGCGAGGTCATTCCTCCGGCGTCGGTGACCAGGCCGCCGATGCGGGTGAACAGCACGACCCAGGACGGCGAGGTCATCCGGCAGACCACGATTTCCCGGCTCCCCACCAGATCGAACTCCTCGGGGGTCAACACGACGCGGGCGGTGCCCTCGATGACGCCGGCCGATGCCGGGAGCCCGCCGACGACGTCGCCAGAGGCATCCGCCTCGCGCTCGAACTTCTCCGGGAAGCCCCAGTTCTTCAGGTAGGGGAAGGCAAGCGCCTGGTCGGTGGCGGTGCCGACCCAGTCGCGCGGGCGGCGGTCGAAAGCCTCATCGCGCTCGTCCTTGCGGTCCGAGACGAGCTCGCGCACGTCGTCGGCGAAGGAGCCGGCCATGACCGTGCGCAGCTCGTTGTACCGCAAGAACATCACATCCTCCGGGTCATCGAGGACGTCGGCGGCGACGAGCGCGCGGCCGATGGCGATCAACACGAGTCGCACCCGGGCGTTGGTGCCCTGGTCGATGTAGAAGTGGTGGTCCGGCGTCAGCGGGTTCATGCGCAGCGCCAGATCGAGTGCGCGCTCAAGCGTCTCTCGCGCCGGGCCCTCGGGGACGCCCTCGAGCGCCTCGCGCCGGGCGGCTTCGAGGTCGCGGCGGACCGCCTCGCGCTCGCTCGGGAAGTCGTAATCCGTCTCGAGATAGCCACGCACGGCCTCGATGATGGGCGCCGGGTCCTCGCGCCACGTCTTGTAGGCGAACTCGTGGGCCCACATGGACTTGAAGCCGAACACGCCCTGGTACGGCTCGACCTGCTCGGCGATGAACCGGCGACCTGCCTCGGTGGACTCCAGCGCTCGCAGCACCTCCTTGGCCGTGGGCTTGGTAAACGCGGAGGCCACGTCGCCGCTGTTGTTGCGTACGAGCTCCTTCATGCGCCACAGCTCCTCGATCGAGTCCCAGTTGCGGTTCTCGGTCGAGCTCTGCAGCCGGCCCATGAGGCCGCTGTGGTCACCTTCGCCCTTCGCTTCCCCGATCGCGTTGTTGAGGGCCAGCGTGGAGGAGAACTGGGCGAAGTTGAGCACCCAGTGGATCTGCCAGTGACGGTCGTGCATGTCCAGCGCATCCTCGAGCAGGATCGCCAACTCGATCAGCGAGGCGGAGTCGGTGTCGTAGGTGTCGAAGCGCTCGAAGTTGCGCTCCATCTCCGGAACGTACCGGTCACTCCACCAGCCGAGGAAGTTCTCCGCATAGTGGGGCAGCGTCCAATCCAGGTACGCGGCGATCTCCGTGGCGTAGCGCGCGTCGAGCGGGGTGCGCGGGGTGTAGCGCGCGCCGAACTCGCTCGCCTCGGCGTGGATGCCGGGAGCAGCCGGGATGGCCGCCGTGTACACGTAGCCGTTGATGACCTTCATGATCCAATCGGACGCGAACGGCGTGCCGAAACGGCGGAACATGTAGTCGCACTTGAGCCACCAGCCGCCGATGTCGGCATACATCGGCGACACGGGGTTCGGGATGTGGAGGTCATCGTGGACCCAGAACAGCTCCCGCTGTCCCTCGTCCCACGCGATCGGGAACTCGTCGTCGCCGAAGAACGTTGCGCGCGCACTGCTTCCAGTCATCAACCCACTCCGTTGTCGGTCTCAGGCAGGATACCTGAGGGCGCTAGCGATTATCGATTATCTCGTCAGGCTTCACGACCGTCAAGAGATCGATGAGACTCGCGAGAAATGCCCGCGAGACTCGTGCTAGGTCGAGGCAAGAGTCGAGAGTATAATCCGATCACAAGATCGGTTATAGATCGATAATCGATCAACATGTTCGGAGGTTCCAATCACATGGCCCATGCCCTGACCCGTACGGTGCTTCGCGAGGAGATCAGGAACCGCCTGGTGGAGCGGATCCTGGACGGCACCTACCCGCCAGGAGCCCGTGTCGTGGAGAGCCAGCTGGCCCGCGAGTTCGGGACCAGCCAGGCCCCCGTGCGCGAAGCGTTGCGCGACCTGGAGGGCATGCGGTTCATCGAGACCCGGCCGCACCGTGGCGCCCGGGTCCGCGAGGTCACGCCCGAGGAACTAGGCCACATGTACCCGGTCCGTGCCGCGCTCGAAGAGATGGCTGGACGAGAGGCCGCGATCCGCATGACCGACGAGGTCGTCGCTGCCCTCGCCGACGAGGTCGAGGGCATGCGCCGCGCGGCCGTGCAGAACGACGTCCGGGCGCAACTGACACACGACAGGCGGTTTCATGAGATCATCGTCGAGACTGCGGGCAACCCCGTGCTGCTGGACGTGTGGCACTCGCTGAGAATCGAGACCGTCACGCTCATCAGCGCGATCAAAGCGCACTGGGATCTGCGCATGATCGCGGAGATGCACCGGCCCGTACTGCGGGCGCTCGAGCTGCGCGACAGCGGGCTCGCTGCCTCCGAGCTCAAGGCCCACATCGAGTTCTTCGCCTCCCTCGAGATGGACATCCATCGTCCGGCGCGCAGTCCGGAGCAAGGAGTCCACGGTACTGCGGCCGGCGAAGGTACCGACGACGATGGTGCTGCCGGTGTCGACGGTGCAGCAGCGGAGGTCTCTGTAGGCACCGGCGAGGGCGGTCAGTTCGAGACGAACGTCGTCTCGAACGAGTAGCGCGACGCGCGCTGGGACTACGAGTCCTCGCTGCCGAATTTCGCCGCTCGGGCGGTCCCGTGCATGTCGTGGGGCAAGTCGGCGTAGATCCATTGGTGAGCGCGCGCATGCAGGCACGCTGCCTCGACGTCGCCCGTCTCCATGACTCGGAGGAGCTCATCGTGCTCCTCAGCGACGTGCTGGAGCGCGGGGTTGGCCACCACCAGCGCGATCGCCGTACGCGCCTCGATCTGCAGCCCTTCCCACGCGCGCTCCAGCAGGAAGTTGTCGCTGGCGGTGACCACGCGGCGGTGGAACCGAGCGCTGGCCAAGCTCATCGCCCGTTCGTCCTCCACAGCGGCACAGCGGTACATGTCGGCGACGTCGTCGCGCATGGCCTCGAGCGGGAGACTGCCGTTCAGCATCGTGAGCCGCGTCGCGGTCTCCTCCAAGGCGGCGCGGACGATGTAGGCCTCACGGAGCGTCTGCTCGACGAACGGCAGGACGTGGCGCCCTCGCCGCGGCCGACTCTCGACCAGCCCGAGGCCCTCCAGCTCGCGCAGGGCCTCGCGCACCGGTGCCTGGCTCGTCCCGAAGTCCGCTGCGATCTTCGTCTCCACCAGACGCTCGCCGCTGTGGAGCTCGCCGGAGATGATCAGCTCGACCAGCCCGTCGCGGATGGTGTCGCTCAACGTCGGTTTGGACCGACGGATAGGGCGGTGGTCGCCGGCATGAGGCTCGATCGTCACGAACGTCCTCCATCCGACGGCCCGGCCGCGTGCGCCCGATTTACCTAGTGTCTTGACCAGCATAGTCAGACCCAATACCCTTCGATTATCGATATCGATAAAAGGAGTCGCATGTTGACTGAGGTTCACGTTCCTGGGGACGCGTCCGCCGCTGCCCTCCTGGTTGCCGCCGGGGGTACGGCCCTGGGTGGGGGCACTCTCCTGATGCCCTGGCTCAACGACCACGCGTCGGAGCCCACGGAGCTGGTCAGCCTGCGACGTGCGGGTCTGGCCGAGATCCGCGTCAACGGCTCGCGAGTGACGCTGGGGGCGGCAAGCACGCTCTTCCAGGTGGAGCGCGACGTGCGACTGGCGGTGCTGAACCCCGTGGTCCGATCGATCGCCTCCGTGCCGGTGCGCAACCTGGCGACGGTCGGTGGCAACCTGTTCGCACCCCAGCCGCACGGAGACCTGGCGGTGGCCCTGGTAGCCCTCGACGCGCAGGCCGGTGTCGTAGACGAGGGCGGTCCACGTGTCGCGTCGGTCCAGGACCTGGTCACCGATGAGCGTCCCTCGGGGCTGGTCACGGACGTGGGCTTCGACATCCCCGGCCCCATGGAGTTCAGGTACGTCAAGGCGTCCCGCCGACGCTTCAACTCGGCGTCGCTCGTGACCGTCGCCGCCACGTTCACGCAGGCGGACGGGGTCGTCGAAGCCGCCCGGATTGCCCTCGGCGGGGTGGGCCCCCGCGTCGTACGCGCCCGTGCCGTCGAGGAGGCGCTCGTCGGCCGGCCCCTGGACGAGACGACCGTGCGAGCAGCAGCCGAGGCCGGTCTGGGCGAGATCTCGCCCGTCGACGACGCCTACGCCTCCGCGTGGTACCGCCGCCGCGTCTTCCCCGTCCACCTCCGCCGAGCCCTGCTCGGCCACTGACACCGAAGGACTCATCGCCATGACGGTCAAGATCGTCACACTCAAGGTCAACGGCGTCGACAGGGCGTTCATGGCCCAGCCCGACGCCACGCTGCAGGCCAGCCTGTGTGACCAGCTCGGCATGACGGGCGCCAAGCGCGGGTGCGCCCAGGGCGCCTGCGGCTCGTGCACGGTCCTGCTCGACGGTGACCCTGTCGTCTCCTGCCTCGTCCCGTCCGTCACCGCTGACGGCTCTGCCGTCGGGACGGTTGAAGGGCTTGCCGACGGTCCGGTGCTCGACGACGTGCAGCAGGCGTTCCTCGACGGTTTCGCGACGCAGTGCGGCTTCTGCACACCCGGCATGATCATGTCCGCGGAGGCGCTCCTGGAGCGCAACCCGAACCCGACCACAGAGGACGTCAAA
>NZ_ML142867.1:46027-47870 GCF_004138495.1 Phytoactinopolyspora endophytica | reverse complement strand
TCAGCGGGAACGTGTGCCGCTGTACGGGCTACGAGCCGATCGTCACCGCCATCCTCGATGCCGCCGAGCGTCGGCGACGCCGCCTGGGCGACGCTGTGCCTCCCGACGCGGTGACCGACCCAGTGGCTGACACAGTAGCCGACAGGGGGACCCGCTGATGGCCCACATCAACGCGATCGACACCGAGTTCTTCAAGGACGAGCGCACGTCCGACTTCAACGTCATCGGGACGACCGTCCAGCGCTCCGACGCGCTCGGGCACGTGACCGGACGCACGGAGTTCTTCGAGGACAGGACCTTCCCGGACCTCGCGCACGTCAAGATCCACCGCTCCCCCCACCACCATGCGCTCATCGAGAGCGTCGACTGCTCCGAGACGCTCGAGGTCCCGGGTGTCCTGCGGGTCATCACCCACCAGGACGTGCCGGCGAACTGGTACACCGTGCTCCGGCTCATCGGGATCGAGCCCAACGACGAGCCGGTGCTGGCCGAGGACCGCGTGATCTACGCCGGCGAGCCGATCGTCGCCGTCGTCGCCGACTCCGAGAGCGCCGCCGTCGAGGGAGCCAGCAAGGTCCGGGTCTCCTACCGCGAGCTACCCGCCGTGCTCGACGTCGAAGAGGCGATGGCGCAGGACGCACCGGTGATCAAGAAGGCCGGGACGAACTACTTCGTCTACGAGGGCCACCACGCCCGTCGGATCCGCTTCGGGGACGTCGAGGAAGGGTTCGCCCAGGCCGACCACATCTTCGACTGGCGCTACAGCTCGGCGCCCATCGAGCACGCCGCGACCGAGACGACCGGGTGCGTGGTCGTCCCCCAGAGCGACGGCCGACTCCTCATCCACAGCAACACGCAGGCCGCCTTCTTCACCCTCGATAACACCGCCCTGATCCTCGACCGTCCGTTCACCGACCTCCAGGTCAAGGGCGGAACCGTCGGCGGCGGCTTCGGAGGCAAGGTGGACGTGATGGTCGAGCCGTTGGCCTGCCTCGCCGCGATGTTGACCAACCGGCCGGTCAAGTTCGTCTACACGCGTGAGGAGGAGATGCAGGTTTCCTCACCGCGGGCGGCCGAGCGTATCTACATCAAGGACGGCGTCATGGACGACGGTCGCATCGTCGCCCGCAAGATCATGCTCTACGTCGACTCGGGCGCATATTCCCGGCACACGCCGTACGGCACCACCAAGGCCGCCGCGCACCTGCCCGGCCCGTACACGATCCCCAACGTCTACGCCGACTGCCACTGCGTCTACACCAATCGCACGCCGTCGAGCGCCATGCGCGGCTTCGGTGTGACGATCGCCGACTTCGCCATCGAGTCCCAGATGGACCGGATCGCGCGGGCGCTCGACATGGATCCCCTGCAGCTGCGGTTGCGCAACGCCTATCGCGACGGGGAGTTGAAGGCGCACCGCAAGGTCGCCTCCGGCACCGCCCTTATCGAGGTCATTCAACGGGCCGCCGCTCTCGTGGGTCACGAGCTGCCCGCGGAGTACCTGGCCATGTCGTCGTCCACCCCGAGAGGAGCCTGATCATGACCATCTTGCGTGGACGCGGATACGCGTCGGTCAACTACCCCACGGGGATGAACCTGGGCGGTGACCCCTCCCAGGCACTGATCCACGCCACGACCATGGGCGGCTTCGTCATCAGCCTGTCCTCGGTCGACCTCGGCCAGGGGCTCAAGACCATCGCGGCACAGTGCGCCGCCGAGACCCTCGGCATGCCGATGGAGGACATCATCGTCGACACCGCCGACACCGACACCGGCCCGCACTGCATGGGCACGTTCGCCAGTCGCGGGACCCACCGCGTCGGCAACGCCGTCATCATGGCGG
>NZ_ML142867.1:41048-45993 GCF_004138495.1 Phytoactinopolyspora endophytica | reverse complement strand
CGAGGCCCGCGAGGTCATGCTGGAGGTCGCTGCTGAGGAGCTCGAGGTGGACGCGGGTGACCTCGAGACCGACGGCAGCGGGTACGTGCGGCTCAAGGGAAGCTCCGAGACGAAGATCCACGTCCAGGACATCGCGCTGGCGGCTCACTTCAAGCACGGCAGGACCATCTCCGGACGCGGGATCTTCCTCAAGGAGCGGAGCTATCCGGTCCCCGAGACCGGAGAGATGGATCCCGACTCTTGCCAGGCGCACGCGTGCACCGTCGCGGAGATCGAGGTCGACGACGAGACCGGTGTCGTCACCGTCCTGTCGCTGCACAACGCCTACGAGATCGGTCGCGCCCTGAACCCGGCGATGGCGACCCAGCAGGTGGAGGGTGGCGCCTGGATGGGTGTCTCCCACGCGATCTTCGAGTCGACCGAGCCCTACTACCCCGCCTCGCGGGCCCACGGGCCGATCGACTTCTGCGAGTACCTGATGCCCGGTCCTGCCGAGACCCCGGTGCAGACCAGCGTGATTCTCGAACGTCCTGCGTCGAACGGCCCCTTCGGCGCCAAGGGCATCGGCGAGATGACCGCCAACGCGCCGATCCCGGCCATCGCGAACGCCATCTTCGACGCGTGCGGCGTCCGGTTGACGACGATGCCGTTCACCCCCGAGTCCATCCTGCGTGGGCTCGATGCGCTGCGCGCCGGTGAGCCGGCCGCGTGATGCCGCTCGACCACGACACGATCAGTCGCCGGCTGATCGAGCGCAAGTACTTCGCCGACGAGGGGCTGCTGACCGCCGTCCGGTTGGCGATCGCCCTGGGGCGACCGCTGCTGCTGGAGGGGGAGCCCGGGGTCGGGAAGACCGAGATCTCCCACGTGCTCGCGAACTTGCTGGGCAGAGAGCTCATCCGTCTCCAGTGCTACGAGGGGATCGACGCCTCGCAGGCGTTGTACGAGTGGGACTACCCCAAGCAACTGCTCAGCCTGCGCACGGCGGAGGTCGAGGGCGCGGCGGTGGGCGACCTGTACTCGGAGGAGTTCGTGCTGGAGCGGCCGCTGCTCCGGGCACTGCGCAGCCCGGAGGGCGCCGTGCTCCTCATCGACGAGATCGATCGGGCGGACAGCGAGTTCGAGGCGTTCTTGTTGGAGTTCCTCGACGGATTCCAGATCACGATCCCCGAGCTCGGCACGGTCACCGCTGTGGTGCCGCCCGTCGTCGTGCTCACCTCGAACCGCACCCGCGAGCTGCACGACGCGCTCAAGCGGCGCTGCCTCTACCACTGGATCCCGTTCCCGGACCCCGCGCGGGAGCGGGCCATCGTCGAGGCCCATGCACCGGGCCTGAGTGCACGCAGCGCCACGCAGCTGGTCCGGTCGGTCAACATCGTGCGTTCCCTGGGCCCGATGAAGCGTCCCGGCATCGCCGAGTCGATCGCCTGGGCCCAGGGCTCCCTCGCCCTGAGGGAGGAGGGCACCGCCTGGACCGAGGCGCTGCAGGCCTCCCTGGGACTGCTGGTCAAGAACGAGGAGGACGTCGTCCTGGTGACGACGCATGCAGATGAGGTCTTCGTCGATGACGATCGATGACGCTCGCGGCGCTGAGACCGTGCCGGAGCCGCGGATCGTCTCGCGCACGCAGGACCACCTCTTCGGGTTCCTCCGCGAGCTGCACGCCCAGGGGCTGAGCGTGCCTGCCAACAAGCAGCGGGACTTCCTCGCCGGGATCGACACCATCGCACCCTCCACCACCGGACAGCTCTACTGGGTCGGCATGGCCAGCCTGGTGACGTCGGAGTCCGGCCGGCACGCCTACGACGAGGTGTTCCAGCGGTTCTTCGGCACGACGTCCGATGCGCTCGTGGCGTCCGATGAGCCGGTGGACGAGACCGACCAGAGCGAAGACCAGGACGAGGAGCCGACGAGCGCCTCAGGTCAGGACGACGCCGAGGACGTGGTGGTCGACGACGCGGGGGGTTCTGGGCTCATGGCGAGCCGCACCAGCCCGGAGACCCCGAAGCGGTTCGCCGCGACCGATGCTCGCTCCCTCGAGCTCATGCGGCAGATCCGTGGCGAGCTCACCCGCGCGGTCCCGAGAACCCGGTCACGCCGGCGCGTCCCCGGCACGCGGCGCCACCGGGTCGACCTCAGGGCGGTGTACCTCGAGTCGCGTCGTACGCACGGTGAGATCGTCCAGCTCCGGTGGCGTCATCGGCCCTCGCGGCAACGGCGCATCCTGCTGCTGGTCGACGTGTCCGGCTCCATGAAGCAGTACGGCCCCGACTACCTGCGGTTCGCCCACACCGTCGTCGGCACGTGTGACCGAGCCGAGGCTTTCACCTTCGGGACCCGGTTGACGCGGGTGACCCCGACCCTCCGGATCCGCGACGTCGACACCGCCCTGAGCGCCCTCGCCCGGACCGTCCTGGACGCCGACGGAGGCACCCTGATCGGCGAGAGCCTGCAGGAGTTCCTGCTCGACGCCCACTTCGTCACCATGGCCCGCGGCGCCCTGGTCGTGGTCCTCTCCGACGGGCTCGAACGCGGCGACTGCACGGCGATGGCCGCGTCCGTCCACCGGCTCTCGCAGCTGGCCCACCAGCTGGCCTGGTGGTCGCCGCTGGCCTGCGACCCCGACTACCGGCCGCTGACCCGCGGTATGGCGGCCGTGCTCGGTGACCTCGACACCCTGGCTGGTGTCCGCGACCTGGCGACGGCACTGGTCGACGTACGACACGGGTTCGGCCGCGGGCCGCAGACACGCCTTCGAGAGGAATTCCATGCCTGACGGATCGCTGTACACCGGGGACGTCGTGGACTCCCATCATCACGTCTGGCGTCGGGACGACATGCCCTGGCTCTCGGGGCCCATGGTGCCGAGGATCTTCGGTCCCTACGAACCCATCCAGCGTGACTACCTGATCGAGGAGTACCGCGCGGACGCGACCTCGGCAGGCATCCGCACCTCGGTGTACGTCCAGCCGAACTGGCCGATGGACCGGGTGGTCGACGAGGTCCGCTGGATCGCCCAGCTGCACGAGCAGACCGGATGGCCCACGGCGATGGTGGGCTGTGCCGACCTCTTCTCCCCGGATGCCGTCGAGGTGATGCTCGCCCAGCAGGCGCTGAGCCCCCTGGTGGTGGGAACGCGCCTGCAGCTGCATTGGCACGAGCGCCCCGAGTTCCGGTTCGCCGACAGCCCCGACCGCATGAAGGACCCCGTCTTCCGTCGCAACATCTCGGCACTGCGCGACCTGGGCTGGCTCTTCGAGCTCCAGGTCTTCCCGGGCCAGGCGCACGACGCCGCCGAGCTGGTCGCCGAGAACCCCGACGTCGCGTTCGTGCTCGTCCACGCCGGCATGCTGACCGACCGCGACGACCCGGAGGTGCTCGCGCAGTGGCGAGCGGGGATCCGGGAGCTCGCGGCCTGCACCAACGTGGTCGTCAAGCTCACGGGCCAGGGCACGTTCGTCCACCGCGTGGACGTGGAGCTGCTCCGGTTCGTCGCGGACGAGGTGCTCGGGAGCTTCGGCTCGTCGCGCGCCATGTTCGGGACCAACTTCCCCGTCGAGAAGCTGTGGACCTCGATGCCGGAGCTCACCCACGCGTGGAAGCGCGCGGTCGGTCACCGCACCGCCGAGGAACAGGCCGACGTCTTCTCCCGCACGGCCCGCAGGGTCTACGGACTCGGAGAGCCCCGTGCGTGACATCCTCCCCAACCTCGAGAGCTGGATGGCCGACGGCTTGACCTTCGCCATCGGCACCGTCGTCGGCACCTGGAGCTCAGCGCCCCGTCAGCCGGGCGCCTCCATGGCCGTCCGCACCGACGGCGAGGTCATCGGCAGCGTGTCAGGGGGATGCGTCGAGGGCGCCGTGTACGAGGAGTGCCGGGAAGCCATCGCGTCCGGCGAGCCGCGCCTCGTCCGGTACGGCGTCTCCGACGACGACGCCTTCTCGGTCGGGCTCACCTGCGGCGGGATCCTCGACATCTTCATCCAGCCGGCCGACGAGGAGCGACGGACCGTCATCGAGCAGATCGCCGAAGCCGTCCGGGCACGACGCCCGATCTGCGTGGCGACCGTCGTGGCCGGCGACCGCATCGGTCGGCACGTCCTGGTCACCCCCGACGACGTGCTCGGGTGGCTGGGTGACGGCCGGCTCACCGACGCCGTCGTCGACCACAGTCGGGGGCTCCTCGCGCGCGGCGCCAGCGGCACCATCACCCTCGGCTCGCACGGCGAGCGCCGCAAGGACGAGCTCTCCGTCTTCGTCGAGTCGTTCGCCCCGCCACCGCGCCTGATCGTGTTCGGCGCCATCGACTTCGCCTCGGCCGTGGCCCGGATCGGCAAGTTCCTCGGTCACCACGTGATCGTGTGCGACGCCCGTCCCGTCTTCGCCACGGCCACCCGCTTCCCCGAGGCGGACGAGATCATCGTCGACTGGCCCCATCGCTTCCTGGAACGCGCCGAGGTGGATCGGTCCACGTCGCTGTGCGTCCTGACCCACGACCCGAAGTTCGACGTGCCCCTCCTCGTGGCCGCACTGCAGACGCCCGCGGCGTACATCGGGGCGATGGGCAGCCGACGTACCCACGAGGACCGGCTCCGCCTGCTCCGCGACGAGGGCGTCTCGGAGGAGTCCCTCGCCCGGCTCCGGTCTCCCATCGGGCTCGACCTGGGCGCCCGCACCCCCGAGGAGACGGCCGTGTCGATCGCGGCCGAGCTGATCGCCACGGCCTGGGGCGGGTCCGGCCGGGCACTCACCGACACCGCCACGCCGATCCACGCACCCGCCTCTACCTGAACCGTCACCCGAGAAGAGAGTACGGCACCTGCGCCGGACCTGACCGCACCACCGATTCTCATCGAAAGGACCACTCATGGCCCACTTCATCCTCACCTACGGCTACCACGACACCCCCCTGCGCGCAGAGCACAGGCCGGACCACATGGAGCAC
>NZ_ML142867.1:34809-40973 GCF_004138495.1 Phytoactinopolyspora endophytica | reverse complement strand
GCCAGGCTCGAAGCCGACGGCTCGGTCGTCCTGGCAGGCCCGCTGGCCGACCTGACGGGCGGGATCATCGTCTTCAGCGCCGAGAACCTCGACGCCGCCCAGGCGCTGGTCGAGCAAGACCCCTACACCCGGCTCGACGTCACCAAGGATCGAGAGCTCCAGGAGTGGAAGATCACCGTCGGGCCGTTCGCCTAGCCAGCGGGGCTCGAACCACCCACCCAGCGGGGCTCGAACCACCCACCGGGTGTGTCAGCCCCCGTGATCTTCACGCAGAGCGGACATCAACCACCGCACGGATCTGGGCGTCCCGGTCGCGTCAGTCCACGAGGGCCGTGATGAGTTGGGCGGTCGCCTCCGCGGGTGTGGCGTTGTCGATGAGGTCTTGCAGCCGGTCCCGGCCGATTTTGTCCACGAGCCGCTCGAGCGCCTCCATCGCCCGGATGGTCGCGTCGAACGCCTGGACCGGGTCGCCGTGCTTGGTGAACACGTCGTAGGCGAGCCAGCCCTCCCATCCAATGCGGTCGAGGTAGAACAGGGTCTCGACCATCTCCCAGATGTGCACCGCTCCGGGGACGATGTCCCAGTCCCATCCGCGGTTGTTGTCGTTGAAGTGCACGTAGAAGAGCCGGCCGGCGTCGTGCGCCATCGCGGCGCTCATGGCCGGGGTCTCGCCGGCGATGAGCGCGTGGCCGACGTCCATCGTTACGCCGAGGTTGTCGCTGCCGACCCGATCGCACAGGTGCAGGGTGGTCCCGACGTCGGGCACGGTGATCTGTGTGCGCGACTCGTACGCCTTGTACTCGATGCTGACGCGCACGTCGTCTCTGTGGTCCATCGCACGGCGGAACCCGTCCACCAGCCATCGCCATTGGTTCACGTAGTCGACCTGGAAGCTGTAGTCCCAGCCGTCCATGAGTGGGCAGACCGTCACGAGGTGTGAGCCGAAGTCGGCGGCGAGGTCCATGGCGGTGGTCAGCCAGTCGACGGCCTGACGTCGGATCTCTTCGTCCGGGTTCGTGAACGACCCGTTGCGCCAGACGGCGTCCGACTTGACGTTGAGGTTGACCGCGGAGACGGCGAGACCGGACTCCTGGACCAACGCCGCCGCGCGGTCTCGGTCGGCGAGGTCGGCCGGATACACGAGTTCGACGCCGTCGGCGCCAGGGATAGTCGATGCCTGGGCCATTCTCGTTTCGAGCGGCTTGGCCGGCTGGAACTCCGTGAATCTGTCGGCGTATCGGTCGAGGATCCCGACCATGATCGAGTGCTGTAGTTTCATCGATTCTGGATTCCCTTCTGGTTCATTGCGTGAGATGTGGCAGCCAGAGGCTGATCTGTGGGACGAGCGCGACCGTGAGTGTGACGAGTGCGAGTGCGAGGAAGAACCAGGCGTTGGCCCTGGCGACTTTCATGGCGTCGAGTCCTGCCGCTTGTCCCACGACGTAGAGGACGAGCCCGACCGGTGGTGTCAGAAGTCCCAGCATGAGCGCCATGACCACGACGATGCCGAAGTGAACCGGATCGATTCCCAGTTCTGTGGCCGCGGGGGCGAGCACGGGGACGGTGACGAGGATTGCTGCGATCGCTTCCATGAAGGTTCCGATGAGGACCAGGAATGCGAGGACTATGAGGAGTAGGAGTTGGGGTGATGTGGTGATGGAGGACAGCCATTCGGCGATGGTCTTCGGGATACCGCGCACGGACATGATCCAGCCGAGGTGGGCGGCGAAGGCGATGATGATGAGGATGCTCGCCGATGTGAGTGCGGCTCGCCGGATCACGGCGCCGAGCGTGTGTAGCGGCAGGCGAACGTAGAACAATGTGCAGAGCAGTGCGTAGCCGGAGGCGATGGCGGCGGCTTCGGTGGGGGTGAAGTAGCCGAACCGCAGGCCGCCGATGATGAGGATCGGGAGCAGGAGGATGGGAAATGCTTTCACCGTGGCGTTGAACGCGGCGGGGAGCGAGAACCGCTCACGGGTGAGCGTGTGGTCGCGGAATGTGGTGAGGAAGACGACGAGCATGACGGCTGCGCCCATGAGCAGTGCTGGCAGAATGCCGGCGAGGAAGAGGGCTCCGATTGAGACTTGGGCGACGAGTCCGTAGACGATGAGCGGGATGGAGGGCGGCAGGATCGGACTGACCAGCGACGATGATGCGGTCACGCTAGCCGCGTAACGAGCGCTGTAGCCGTTGCGGATCATCTGTGGTACCAGCAGTCGGCCTGTGCCCGCGGCGTCGGCCACCGCTGAGCCTGAGATGCCCGCGAAGACGATGCTCGCGCCGACGTTGGCGTATGCGAGACCTCCGCGCCTGCTGCGGACCCAGCTGAGCACGGCGTCCATGAGTACCCGCGTCAGGCCCGCGGCGCTCATGATCTCCGCGGCGAGCAAGAAGAGTGGAATCGCCAGCAGCGTGAAGCTGTCGAGCGAAGCGACCGAACGCTGTATGACCGCGGCCGGGTTGGTTCCTTCGATAAGTGAGAACCCTATTGCCGAGATGCCGATCGCGTAAGCGACCGGGACACGCAGGAATATCAGCGCGATCATCGGCGCAAGGAGCCAGATGATATCCATAAGTCGGTCCTAAACTGAAATGTCCGCACGCTCGTCTGACGGGTCAGTTGTGATCTGTCGAACATCTGGCATGTGCAGGAATTGCCGTGCGAGTGATTCGAGGCAATAGAGGAGTCCGATGCCGAAGCTGATGAATGCGGCGAGCGCGAGCGCCGTGCGGGGAATTCCGAGACTGGGGGAGACCAGCACTGATGAGGACGCCCATACGGCCGGTATTTGACACAGGAGGACCGTCAGAAAGACGGCGAGGCACATGTCTACCGCAACAGTGATGGCTCGGCGCACCCGTGGGGGAAACTTGTCCACAAAGTATTCGACGGTCAGATGTTTGCGTTCCCGCAGCAGTGCCGCAGCGCCAAGAAACGTGAGCCACACCAATGACAGGCGGGCGGATTCCTCGACCCAGTTCTGGCCGCCGCCGAGAACCAACCGGTCGAACACTTGCCAGATCAGCAGCAGTGCCAGCGCCGACAAGATGGCGACGAGTGCGATCACGAGCGTGCGCTGCAGTACATCGAGAGCACTCGTCACGCGATCGACGATGCGGCGCGCGTGATCGCGCCGATCTGCATGCGGCATGGTCAGAACTCCGTCTGGATGCGCTCGAGCACGTCCTCGCCCCAGATGTCTGCGGCATGGCGTTCGGTGACCGGGTACATCAGCTCGCGGAAGGCGTCGACGTCCGGCTCGATAATCTCGAGTCCTTGCTGCTCCCAGTCGGCGAGGATGTCGTTGTATGCCGTCTCCAACTCGCCGGATAACCAGTCCTCCGCCGAAGACATCTCCTCGTCGAGCACGGTCCGCAGGTCGTCAGGAAGTTCCTGCAGCGCTTGGCTGCTGACCCCGACGAACTGCGGCATGAACGTGTGCTCGGTGAGAGTGACGTAACGCTGGACTTCGCCGACGCCATTGGCATAGGCGGTATCGAGCGCGTTCTCTTGTGCGTCGACGACGCCGGTCTCCAGAGCCGAGTAAACCTCCTGCGCGGGGATCGCCACAGGCGTGGCACCGACTGCTTCCCAGATCGAGATCTGGAAATCGGTGTTTGGTACCCGTATGTCGAGTCCTTCGGCGTCGGCCGGGGTCTCCACGCGACGGCTGCTGGTGAGCGTTCGGGGCAGCCGTTCCAAGACGCCGACGATCTCGACCCCGGACTGATCGACCCATGCCTGGGACCAGGGATCGATGACATCGCTACGAAGGACGTCCGTCATGTGGTCGGCATCGCGGAAGATGTACGCCGCCGCAAGGAAGTCAAGCTCAGGCACGCCGGTGACTCCGCCAGAGACGCCATGAACGTCACCGTTGATGATCGCTTCCTGGATCTCGAGCTCGCTGCCGAGCTGCCCGTCGGGCAAGATCGTGATGGTCAGCTCGCCGTCCGTGCGGGAGTCGACCGCATCGGCCCAGCGCTCCAGCGCCTGGATTTCGAGGGAGGAACCGGCCGACGTCGCCCCGATGATCAGTTCGTGGCTGCCGTCGCCTGTGCCAGTGGAATCTGAATTCGTGCATCCGGCTGACGCCAGCATCACGGCGACTGCTGCGATGCTCGCGTAGCGCGAACGGGAGAAGGACATCATTGTCAGCACTTCCAATCGTCAACGAACGGTCATGGACTCACCTGTCGCTCGTGCGAATCCCCCCTTCGACACCGCGGACCGGGGGAGTGGACAAGAGGTAGCCGGCGGAACCGCTGAACCCTTCACGTAAGAAACTGACGTTTGCCTCGCGAACGCGATCCCAGTGATCGTGGTGTTGATGGCGCGCGGTCTCGGCGTCCGCGGCTCGGATCGCATCCACCACGGCTCGGTGCTCCCGCGCCGACGTCGTCGCGCCTGCGGGATTGACGTGCAGGGACAGAAACCGCAGCCGGCCGATGATGGTTTCGACGCGCTGCATGACTTGCTTCAGCAGTGGGTTTCCGGCCATCTCGGCGAGTAGTTCGTGGAATCGCTCGTCGGCCTGGACCCACGCCGCGCGGTCACCTTGTTCAGCTGCCGTCCCCATGGCGTCGACCGTCTCCAGGAGCAGGTCCTTCTGCCTGTCATCCGCGGTCTGGGCGAGCCGGAAGACCGCCACGCCTTCGAGGCCCATGGCGACGTCGTAGGCGTGTTCGACCTCATCGACGGTCATGGGGCGTACTCGGGCCGAGCGGCCACCCTCATTGTCGATGAGACCGTCGGCTTCCAGCCGGACGAGCGCGGCCCGGATCGGCGTTCTGCTCACGCCGAGCCGTTCGGCAAGAGCTTGGGTGGTCAGCCGCTCGCCGGGTGCGATCGAACCTTGCAGAATTGCTTGACGAAGCTCGCGGTAGACGCGCTCGGGAGCGGAGACGTTGTCACGGGCAGCCATGAGCGGTGCACTTCCTCACAGACTTGGTTGCGGATAAGCGGCGAGTATTCGACGCGCGGCGGCCACGTTAGCCGCTTGACCGGTGCGCTCGGCCGAGATGGTTTCCGCCTCGCTGCCTGCGAGGGGCAGCCACTGCTCGATGATGACACCAAGCCGTCCCGCCAGCCGCCGGTCCGCCGGCGCGGCCGAGTCCAATACGCTCGGGATGTCGAGCCAACCCTCGCCGAGTGTGCGGCCGACGATGTGCCCACCCACGCCGTTGCGGTCGGGCAGGATCGCGTAATCCTTGAAGTGCATGTTGACGCAGTAGCGCGCCAGCATCTTGACCGTGGTGAGTGGCCACTCGCCGATCATGATTGAGTTCGCCGTGTCGAGACACACGCCGACGGCGGTGCTCGCGGTCCCCTCGACAATCGTCGCGAGATCCTCGCTCGGGGTCATGAAATGGTTCTCGATGCCGATCATGACGCCCGCGGCTTCATAGTCCGGCGCGAGACGCCGGAGAACCGCGACGCTCTCCGACACCGTTGGGTGCCCCTCCGCGCCGTCCAACACGACACGCACGACGTCCGCTCCCAGGTCTTGTGCTGCCTGTAGCTGGTCGCGCATTCGTGGCTCCGTCAGGCCCGACGTGCCGACCTGCAATCGCACACCTCTACCGGACGCGTACGATCGCAGCCGGTGGCGCTGCGCCCCGTCGAATGACTCGAGCTCTGGGCTGTCGGCGATCTGAAGCAATGTGCAACCCAGCTGCGCGGCCTCGTCGACCATCGCGAATACGCCCAGAGGAACGGCGGGACGGAACGCTTCGTTCCCGACCGCCCATCGAAAGGCATAACTCCCGATTCCGATCTCCATTGACTCACTTCCGACGACGCAACTGGACCCCTAATTGGATCCAATATTGGGTCCACCATAGGTCGAAGGTGCCGACTGGTCAAGCGCGATTTCCCGACCATGAGGGGGTGTCGGTAAGGAACGTGTCATCAGGTGCAAGTCGCGTCGAGTGGGGCCTGGTCAGGGTGCGGGCGATGGGAGTAGCGTCCGCGCGTGGCGCGGGAGCTTGATCAAGATGAGCTGATCGATCGATGGACGCTGGTTGATGACGAGCTGGCGTTGGTGGCGGGCAAGCGTGGCCCGACACGGTTGGGGTTCGCGTTGCTGCTGCGCTTCTACACCGAGAAGGGCCGGTTCCCGCGTGGTCGTAGTGAGATTCCGGACGCTGCGGTCGAGTACGTT
>NZ_ML142867.1:31203-34799 GCF_004138495.1 Phytoactinopolyspora endophytica | reverse complement strand
GGTCGGCGTGGCCGCGTCGGAACTGGCGTTCTACGACTGGTCGGGTCGCACGATCAAGGCGAATCGTGTCCAGATTCGCCGGGCGTTGGGGTACCGCGAATGCAGCGTTGCCGATGCAGACAAGCTCACCGAGTGGCTGGTCGCGAACGTCACGCAGGCCGAGCGCAGCGCCGAGCAGGTACGTCACGAACTCCTGGCGCGGTGCCGGGACGAGCGGATCGAACAGCCCTCGAGCGGCCGTGTCGACCGGATCGTCCGGTCAGCGTTACACCGTGGCGAGGAGTTGCTGGTAGGACGAGTGGCAGCCCGTTTGCCGGCAGAGGTACGGGATCGGTTGTTTGCTCTGGTCGCTTCCACCGTCGACGACGAGTCGGGCCACGACGCCGACGGCGATGATGGTCCGGCGGTGTTGGCCGCGGTCCGGTCCGAGCCCGGCAACGTCAGTCTGAACACGATGTTGACCGAGATCGCCAAGCTGGAGGCGGTGCGTGCGGTAGGCCTACCGGCCGGGGTGTTCGCCGGTATCGCCTCGAAGGTGGTGGCGGCCTGGCGGGCACGCGCGGCGGTGGAAGCGCCGAGCCACCTGCGCGAGCACTCGCCGGCAGTGACGCTGACCTTGTTGGCGGCGTTGTTGTACTGCCGGGAGCGGGAGATCACGGACACGCTGGTCGAGCTGTTGATCTCGACGGTGCATCGGATCAACGCCCGCGCCGAGGTGAAGGTGACCAAGGAGCTGATCAAGGAGTTCCAGCGTGTCACCGGTAAGGAGAACCTGCTGTTCCGGCTCGCCGAGGCGACGGTGGATGCCGGAGACCGGCTGGTGCGGGACACCGTGTTCCCGGTCGCGCCGCGGGCGGTGTTGCGAGACTTGGTCGCGGAGTTCAAGTCCTTTGGTCCGACGTATCAGCGGACGGTGAAGGCCACGCTGAAGGCGTCGTACACGAACCACTACCGGACCGGGTTGATCAAGCTCCTGGACGTGCTGGAGTTCCGCAGCAACAACACCACGCCGGCTCGTCCTGGACGCCGTGGACCTGGTCGCCCGGCACGCCAGCGCGGGGAACCTGCACTACTACCCGGTCGGTGAGCACATCCCGACCCATCGCGGGCTTGGCGCGGACTGGGACGCGCTGGTGCACAAGACCGATACCCGTGGTCGGCGGCGGGTGGTGCGCATGGTCTACGAGGTATGCACCTTCCAGGCCCTGCGGGACCAGCTGCGGTGCAAGGAGATCTGGGTCGTCGGCGCCGACAAGTGGCGCAACCCGGCCGAGGACTTGCCGACCGACTTCCAGGACCGGCGTGTCGAGTACTACCAGGCGCTCCGCAAACCTCTCGACGCGTCGGCGTTCGTCGACGAGCTGCGCCAGGAGATGCACAGCGAACTGGACGCCCTCGACGAGGCGCTGCCTGCCTGTGACTGGCTGGAGGTCAGCGACCGAGCGGCAGGCGCGATCAAGCTCACCCCACTCGACGCCGCGCCGGAGCCGCGGAACCTGCGCAGGTTGAAGCAGGCGGTGCAGGCACGGTGGGGCACGGTGCCGCTGATCGACATGCTCAAGGAAGCGGTGCTGCGCACCGGCTGCCTGCAAGCTGTCACCTCGGTGGCCGGCCGGGGCAGTCTCCCTGAGCGGGTGCTGGCCGAGCGGCTGCTGTTGGCGATCTACGGGTACGGCACCAATACCGGGATCCGCGCGGTCGCCGCTGGCGAGCACGGGCACGGCGAGGACGAGATCCGCTACGCCCGCCGCCGCTACCTCACCACGGAGGCAGCGAGACAAATCGCGATCGAGATCGCCAACGCCACCTTCACCGCCCGCCAGCAGGCCCTGTGGGGCGAGGGATCCACGGCGGTGGCCAGTGACTCCACACACTTCGGCGCGTTCGACCAGAACATCTTCACCGAGTGGCACTCCCGGTACGGCGGTCGTGGCGTGCTGATCTATTGGCACGTCGACCGTGGCTCGATGGTGATCCACTCCCAGCGCCTGAACTGCTCGGCCTCGGAGGTGCATGCGATGGTCGACGGCGCGATCCGGCATGGCACTGACATGCAGGTCGACGCCAACTATGTGGACACCCACGGCCAGTCCGAGATCGGATTCGGCATCACCAAGCTGCTCGGCTTCGACCTGCTGCCGCGGATTAAGCGGATCAACAAGGTGAAGCTCTACCGGCCCGTCGCCGGAGAGTCGGACAGCTGGCCAGCACTCGCGCCAGCGCTGACCCGGCCGATCCGGTGGGACCGCATCGAGCAGCAGTACGACCAGATGGTCAAGTACGCCACCGCCATCCGAACAGGCACCGCGTCCACCGAGGCGATCCTGCGCCGGTTCATGAAGGCCAACGCCGCCCACCCCACCTACCAGGCCATGATCGAACTCGGCCGAGCACAGAAAACCATCTTCCTCGCCCGCTACCTGCGCAACCGACAGCTGCAACGGGAGATCCACGAGGGCCTGAACGTGGTCGAGTCCTGGAACCGCGCGAACGCGGTCATCTTCTACAGCAAGGGCGGTGACCTGGCCAGCAACCGTCGCGACGAGCAGGAGATGAGCGTGCTGTGTCTGCGGATCCTGCAGGCCGCGCTCGTCTACGTGAACACACTCATGCTCCAGGACCTGCTCGCCGAACCCGACTGGGAGCACGTCCTGACACTCGAGGACCAGCGAGGCCTCACCCCACTGTTCTGGTCACACGTCCTGCCCTACGGCGAGGTGAAGCTCAACATGACCAGCCGGCTCCCGCTCGGTATGAGCTGATGGTGTCCGGTTGGGGATGGGCTACTGCAACAGGTCGATCATGCTCGGTCGTGGACCAGCGCCAGGCGTTGAGCTGCGGGTCGCTTTCCAAGTGGTGCGTCGTCGTCTCGGCGATGAGTTCCGCGAGCCCGCGGAGTCTGAACTGTCGGCCGGCGTAACCTCGCCACCGGTGTCCGGGTCGGCGGACTGCCGCTCACCCCCGACGACTTCCTGCGCTGACGGCGGGATCCGGGAGTTCGGCGTTCGGTGACCCGGGGCCAGGTGAAACGGGGCCCGGCTAAACGGGATCCGGCGGCCCGGGGTCCTGTGGCGCCGGATACCGCACGGCTGCGGGAAAGCAGCGCAGCAGTGCGGCGAGCCGCGCGGTATCGCCCGCCACCTCGGCGTCTGCCCGCTCGACGGCGTCGTGCAGCGCCGCACCGGCGAACACCAGATCGCGCAATGTCGCCGCCTCCGGCACGGTCAGCCACGCATCGGGTTCGGCGTGCTCACCGCGGTCCAACTCGAGGCGCCCGCCCGCAACGGTGATGCGGAACCGGTCGCCCGCGACGTCCAGCTGGCAGCGCAGCGACAGCTCACCCGCCAGTGCCGGATCGAAGGTGGCGCGCAGGGCGAACAGCAGCGCGTCGACGCTCAGTTCCGCCGCGCCGTCCTCGGGCAGCGGTGCGCGGCTGCCCCAGTGGGCGAGCGCGCGGAGCACGGGCTCCAGTTCCTGCCCGCGCTCGGTGAGTTCGTACACGGCGGCGGGCGCAGGCGGTCCCAGGCGCCTTCGCCGCACCAGGCCGTCGGCTTCGAGCTCGCGCAACCGCTGCGCGAGGACGTTCTGGCTCATCT
>NZ_ML142867.1:25569-31185 GCF_004138495.1 Phytoactinopolyspora endophytica | reverse complement strand
AGCCCGCGGTGCAGGTCGGAGTAGCGCTTCGGGCCGAAGACCAGCTCCCGCACGACGAGCAACGCCCACCGCTCGCCGACCGCGTTCAGCGCTCGCGCGATGCCGCAGGGGTCGTCGAACAGCCTTTTCTTGCTCATGCACCCGAGTGTACTTGCACAACAGGTGTGAATGCTACTAAATTAGGAGTATGAACGCTGTGACCTCCGCCGACGGCACCGTCATCGGCTACACACGGCACGGCGACGGGCCCCCGATGATCCTGGTCGGCGGCAGTTTCGACGACGGAACGGAGAACGCCCCACTCGCCGAGGCGCTGGCCGCGCTCCCTGCTCAACTAATCCGTTCGCAACACCGAGAGAAGGAATCGAACCCATGGGAAAGCTCGCGATCGAGACGAGAGGGTTGAAGAAGAGCTTCGGCAAGACCCACGCGGTCGCCGGTGTGGACCTGGCCGTGAGCGCCGGGGGCGTGTACGGCGTGCTCGGTCCGAACGGGGCGGGCAAGACCACCGCGATCCGCATGCTGGCCACGCTCCTGCACCCCGACGCCGGAGAGGCGCAAGTGCTCGGCTACGACGTCGTGCGTGACGCCCGGGCGGTGCGGAGCAGGGTGGGCCTCACCGGGCAGTTCGCGTCGGTCGACGAGGACCTCACCGGCGTGGAGAACCTGCTGCTGCTCGCCAGGCTGCTCGGCTACTCACGCCGCCGAGGCAGGGAGCGGGCGGCCGACCTGCTCGACGCGTTCGGTCTTGCCGAGGCGGCCGACCGGCAGGTGAAGAAGTACTCCGGCGGGATGCGCCGGCGCATCGACATCGCGGCGAGCCTGGTCGTCACCCCCGAACTGATCTTCCTCGACGAGCCCACGACCGGGCTCGACCCGCGCAGCAGGAACCAGGTCTGGGAGATCGTCAGGGGCATGGTCGCCGAGGGCACCACCGTGTTGCTGACCACGCAGTACCTCGACGAGGCCGACCAACTGGCCGACCGGATAGCGGTGATCGACCACGGGAAGGTGATCGCCGAGGGCTCGAGCGGCCAGCTCAAGGCATCGGTCGGCGCCGGCTCGCTGCACGTACGGCTACGTGCGCCCGAGCAGCGGGCCGAGGCCGAACGGGTCCTCGCCGGCGTCCTCGAGGTGCAGGTCGAGCCCTCCGCCGACCCGGCCGCGCTGTCCGCAAGGATCTCCGACCCCGAGCGGGTCGCCCGTTCCCTCGCCGAGCTGTCCCGCAGCGGCATCGACGTCACCGAGTTCGCGCTCGGTCAGCCGAGCCTGGACGAGGTGTTCCTCGCCCTGACCGGACACGCCGCCGAGGAGACACCCGAGGAGGATGCCGCATGAATGCCACGTCCGCAGAACAGGCGTCGGCGCCGGTCACCGAGGACGCGCTGCGCAGTGTGCTGGCCGGCGAGCGGCCGTCTAGCCCCGGTCCGGTGCTCACCTCGTTGACATTCGGCTGGCGCGCTTTGCTGAAGATCAAACACGTCCCGGAGCAGCTCGTCGACGTGACCATGTTCCCGATCATGTTCACGCTGATGTTCACCTACCTGTTCGGTGGCGCGCTCGCCGGGTCGACTCAGGAGTACCTGCAGTTCCTGCTGCCCGGCATCCTGGTGCAGGCGAACGTCATGATCACCATGAACACTGGCATTACGCTGAACACCGACATCCAGAAGGGGGTGTTCGACAGGTTCAGGTCACTTCCGGTGTGGCGACCGTCGCCGCTGGTCGGCGCCCTGCTCGGCGATGTGATGCGCTACTCGATCGGGTCGGCGATCGTGATCACGCTCGGCCTGGTCCTAGGGTTCCGGCCGGAGGGTGGCGCCGTCGGGGTGGTGCTCTCGGTGGTGCTGCTGCTGGTGTTCTCGTTCTGCCTGTCGTGGCTGTGGACGATGCTCAGCCTGATCCTGCGCACGCCGAACTCGGTGGCGGGGGTCAGCATGATGGTGATGTTCCCGCTGACGTTCGTGAGCAACATCTTCGTGGACCCGAAGACGATGCCCGGGTGGTTGCAGGCGGTCGTCGAGGTCAACCCGATCACCCACCTGGCGACCGTGGTACGCGGCCTGATGCACGGCTCGGTGCCCGCCGGGGAAATCGGCTGGGTGCTCGTCTCGTCCGTACTTCTCGTCGCGGTCTTCGGTCCCATCACCATGGTCCTCTACCGCAACAAGAAGTAGATGCCGCTACCGCGAGCACTTGGTCGAAATCAACTCCGACAACCCGGCCCACTCGGCCAACGCCATCACCGGTACCAAGCCCGGAACTCCCGAAACCGGCCCGAAGTGCAAGTGACGGAGGGGGCAGCCCACGTAACTCAATCCTGGTCGACATGCTCCGACGGTGACGACCACGCATCGAGAAATGGAGAGAAGCAGTGAACGAGATGACACTTCGTGTGACGTCCGCCGACGGTACGAGGATCGCCTACGACCGGAAAGGCACTGGCCCGGCGGTGATCCTCGTCGGCGGCACCCTAGACGACGGCGCTGAGAACGCGCCGCTGGCCCGGCTCCTTGCCAACCATTTCACGGTCTACAATTACGCACGACGCGGCCGGGGCGCCAGCGGCAATACACCGCCGTACGCCGTGGCGCGGGAGGTGGAAGACCTCGACGCGCTGATTGCGACAGCCGGCGGCTCAGTTCACGTGTACGGCGCCTCATCTGGCGGCGCCCTCGCGCTGGAGGCAGCAGCGGCAGGTTCGGCGATCGACAAGATCGCGGTGTGGGATGTGCCGTACGCGATCGGGGACGACCTGCGGCCGAGGTTCAACCAGTACATCGCGGACACCCACGAGGCATACAAAGCCGGCCGGGACGAGGAGCTCCTGGAACTGTTCGTGAGGCTTACCGGCGGACCCGACGCGGACATCGCGGCTGGCAAACAACACCCGAACTGGGCCTCGTCCGTCGCGCTCGCCCACACGCTCGTCAAGGACGCCGTGGTCCTCAATGACTACAAGATCCCCACGAACCGACTTGCCCGCATCACTCAGTCGGTCCTGGTGACCACCGAGGGTCCGATCACCGAGCCCCAGATGGCGGGCCTCCCGACCGACTTCTTCGACCGCGCCGCGAAAGCGATAGCCGCTGCCACCCCCCAGACCGAACGACACACGCTCGACGGGCAGGGACACGTCGTCGCCCCCGAACTCATGGCCCGTGTACTGAAGACGTTCTTCAACCAGTAGCCCGTCGACTGATCAGGTCGCGACCGTCGGTCGCTTCGGAACGCAGGCCCATCGGCCACGTCAGCATCGATCGGTGAGCGGCGACTCCTGAGTTCCGGAGTCTCGCCGCGTGTTGGCGCGAACGCGATCTGCAAGCCTGCGATCCCTTCCCCATGACGGGTGCGCCGATGACGCGGACCTTGCCGCGAGCTCGTCAACTGGGCAGCCAGCGCACGGACTCACCCCGGGAAGTCGTCAACGACGCCAGCAGCGAACTAAGCCTGCGTGCAGAAAGGCGCCTCCCGGGAGATCAAGCCGCTCTCGCCCCAGGATCACCCTGACATCGCTGCCGCGCTGGAGGTCGTCGACCTCGAAGAAGGACCGGCGTCCGTGAACGCGGGCGACATGACCTCTTAAGGTTCCGGGGTCATGCGGGACAAGATGGGGACGCGACAAGGAGAGACGATGAGCGAGCTGACCACCAAGCAGCCGGCTGGCACACCGACCTGGATCGACCTGGGCATCCCGGATCTCGACCGCGCGATGACCTTCTACGGCGCGTTGTTCGGTTGGGAGTTCGATGTGGGACCGGCGGAGTTCGGCCACTACACCCAGTGCTTGCTACGGGGCAGACCCGTCGCGGCCATCAGGCCGAACCCCGATCCCGACGCCACGGACTTCTGGTGGAACGTCTTCTTCGCGACGGATGACTGTGACGCCGCGGCCGCCCGAGCGCGGGACGCGGGCGGCTCGATCATCACCGGTCCGATGGACGTGCTGGACCAGGGCCGGACGGCGATCATCAAGGACACCACCGGTGCGCAGTGTGGACTGTGGCAGGCCGGTGCCCACATCGGCTGCGAGATCGTCAACGAGCCGAACGCCCTGCTCCGCAACGACCTGGTCACCGCGGAATCCGGGCCCGCGCGCGACTTCTACGTCGCGGTCTTCGGCTACACGTTGGATGCCAACCCGGACATGCCCGAGCTCGACTTCACGTTCCTGCGCAGACCGGATGGCCACGAGATCGGCGGCATCGCCGGTGACCCAAAGGCCACGAAGTCCCGTTGGGGGACCTTGTTCCAGGTGGACGACGCCGATGCGGCGGCGCGGCGAGCGGTCGACGCGGGTGGGACCTCGGCCGAGCCCTACGACATGATCTACGGGCGGGTCGCGAACATCACGGACCCGTTCGGCACGGAGTTCGATGTCGGTGCGGCGATGACGAGCTGAACCGGCGGTCAGCTGGCCGAGTGGTCGAGCTCGGCAAGACGCGCGTGGATGTCGTCGGTGTGGACCTCCTCGACAAGGTGAGACCGAGGTCGGCCAGGCACCATAGTCAGGGTGGACGTGCCTGCACCGCCCATCGGCATCGCCTGCTTCAATCACACGGGCGATCACCGCCGTGGTCCCGGATCGTCGCCGTACCCGACACGGCCCTGTGATCACCGTCACAACGGGTCTCATGTTGCTGTCCCTTGCGACGGTCTTGTTGCGGCGAGGTAATGCCCGATGGGATCGATGCGGATGACGGCGCCGGTGTAGGGGGCGTTGATCATCTGCGTGCTGGAGTGGTCGGCACAGGACTTGGTCGCGTCGTGGACGCTGGTGGGCAACAAGACCGGTGCGACGCGGCTTGGCTTCGCGGTGTTGTTGAAATTCTTCGAGATCGCGGCGCGGTTCCCGAGCGTGGCGGGTGAGGTGCCGCCGTCCGCGGTGGCGTACTTGGCCGAGCACCTGCACGTCACCGCGGACGCATTTCTCGTCGACCGCTTCTACGTCGCCCTCTCGGACGGCGCCCCGCGGCGTCGCCACGCTCACCGAGCAAGAACAGGAGTGCTTCCCGCCGAAGTGGCGGGAGATCCGGCACCATCTGGGACTCATCCACGGCACGATCAGCTACCTGGTGATCCGTAGCCAGTTTCTCGGTGGCCTTCCCGACGCACAGGAGGGCCTCGCCGAGATCGGGTTCGTAACTACTCACCCCACCTACCAGGGACCCGGGGTGGCGACGGCTCTCATGCAGCACCTGCTGGCTCTGCCCGGCTACGAGGAGTACGTCCTACGGGACATCAAGGACACAAACACGCCTGCCCTCAAGCTGTACGCCAAGCTCGGATTCACAAAGTACGAGCGTCGATCCGTCCGCTTCGCACGACGCGCAGGCTTCTCGACCTACGTCTCGCTGAGACTCATGCAGACCACCTGACCGAGACATCCGGCTGCCAGCGAGGTTCGGAGAACGACACTGGTAGCAGCAACATGAACTGCGTCCGCTGAGGAACCCCTTACGTACACTCGGTAGCGGCGCAGCCCGATCGCCCTGACCGTGACCTGCCGTGTTGCAGATACCCCGTACGGTGAAAATCCCGATTGTCGGGGGCTAACCGTACACTCCGGGCCATGCCCGACACCATGATCGGCTACGCCCGCTGCTCCACCGACGA
>NZ_ML142867.1:21606-25559 GCF_004138495.1 Phytoactinopolyspora endophytica | reverse complement strand
ACCGCCCAGCAACAGCGGCTAATCGAACTCGGCGTATCACCGGAGCGGGTCTACCTCGACCACGGGTTAACCGGCACCAACCGTGCCCGCCCCGGCCTTGACCAGGCGCTGGCCGCGGTCCGGGTCGGCGACACCTTGGTCGTCCCGAAACTCGACCGGCTGGCCCGCTCCGTGCCCGACGCCCGCGCGATCGGCGACGACCTCGCCGCCCGCGGCATCAAGCTCTCCCTCGGCGGACAGGTCTACGACCCCACCGACCCCATGGGCAAGATGTTCTTCAACATCCTCGCCACATTCGCCGAGTTCGAAGTCGACCTACTGCGGATGCGCACCCGCGAAGGCATGGCTGTGGCAAGAGCGAAAGGCAAGCTCCGCGGGAAACAGCCCAAGCTCTCACCCAAACAACGGCGCGAACTCGTCCGCATGGCCGGCACCGGCGAATACACCATCGCCGACCTCGCCGAACTGTTCACGGTCTCCCGCACCACGGTGTACCGGACACTCCAACGGCACGACAGCTCAACGGACTGATCGCCAGATCACGCGCCTGGCTCGTCTGCACCTGGTGACACGATCCTTACCAGCGCCCCATGAGACGAGGAATGAGCCAATGCCGATGACGACGTCACCGGTTGACGTACAGAAAGCAGTCGCCGACCGACTACCGCTTCCAGGCGGATCGAGAGTCCGTATTCAGGACTCGTCGCACTGACGACGCCCGGTCGTGACCGCATACGTGTCGGTGATCACTGGTCGGTCCCTGGGCCACCGACTGGTGGCACCCCGTGCCGTTTCCTCCAGCGGATGCGGACAACGGCGGCGTAGACCAGGAAGACTCCACCCGCCACAAGGAGACCGAGCATGATCAGACCGACGACGGTACGTGCTATGTGGTCAACCGGTCGCGTGAGGTAGGCCAGCACGACCATGGCCGCACCCACGATGCAGAAGATTCCCCAGCCGAGCTGGTGTCGTGGATCGGAGAACGGATGACGTCGACGGCCCGCCCGTCGGACTCGGGCGTTGGGCTCCTTCGAACGGGCGGTCCATCCGAAGGGTTCTCCAGGGTGATTAGAGGCGGGTGGGGCCACCCTGGCTGACGGCCGACGCGGCTTCGATGAGGACACGCTCCGACGATACCGGCCGGACCGCGTGGCGACACCGCGCTACCTTGGACGTATCAGTCCTAGTTGCGTGGCTCAGCGTTGGCGCCGCCGCCATTTGATCCGTGCGCGACCAACTCGTAGGCAGTATATGCCGAGGACTAACGCGCTTGTGCCTGCGACCGCCATCGCCACTCGCGCCGACGTCGCGGCTGACGAAGTGAACATCGCGCCGAGCACGGCGAGAAGGGCCACCGCGAGCACGGCGATTCCCAGGGTGATCTGAGCGCCGGGTCCGATGCGGTAGAAGGCACCTCGCCTCGTGGCGCTAACGCCGTAAGGATCCGGATTCGGTTCTGTTGGGTCGCTCATCGCCTACCGTTCTTAGTGGGACGGCACATTCTGCCAGCTGACGACGCCGAGGCGACATCGCCGCCTGCTGGTACTCCCGGCGCTCGCTGCCAGCTGATCCCGCGCATCGTCAAGCTCGTGTCTCATCAGGGCGCCAGAAGACGGCCCGGCGCGCTTGTTCATGACGCTTCCATGTCGAACTGCTGATTGTGGGCGGGCTAGGTCGCTCGTCTTTAGGCTGTGCGGCCGGGGTCGGCAGGTGTGGCGACCGGCCAGTAGTGCGATGCCAGCGGGTCGCCGGTCGCGAGCATCCATGCGTGCAGTCGGGACCGTGCGGCCTGCAGGCTGGTCTGGTGGGCTGGATCGTCGGCGAGGTTGTGTGTGCCGTAGGGGTCGATGTCGAGGCGGTAGAGCTCTTCGGGCGTGCGGGTGAGGTAGTGGTTGGTGCGGGTGGCGAGGGCCGGGTCGGTGGTGGCGGCGTCGAGCATCGCGGGCCAGGTGCGGCCTTGCATGTTTTCGGCTTTGTAGGTGGTGTCACCGTCGGACCAGGCGTTCCAGATGTAGCCGTAGCGGTGGTCCTGCACGCATCGCATTTCGTACCGGTTCTTGCGCGATGTCTCGTGGAACACGGTGACGATGTGGTCGCGCTCGGCGTCCGCGTGGGTCTCGTTGAGCAGCAGGGGGAGCAGCGACCGGCCGTCGAGCCCGCCGGGCGGCGCAACGCCTGCCGCCTCGCAGAACGTGGGTAGCAGATCGAGCCCGGATACGAACGGCTCGGTGATCTCGGTGCCTGGCGGGACTCGGCCCGGCCACCGGACGATCATCGGGGTCCGTGTGCTCTGCAGGTAGCAGTTGGCCTTCGCGAAGGGGAACGCCATGCCGTTGTCGGATAGGAATACGACCAGCGTCCGGCTGGTCTGTCCAGACTCCTCCAACGCGTTCAGCACGGCGGCCAGGACGTCGTCGCACCGGCGCGATGACGATAGGTACTCGGCGTGCTCGCGGCGTGTCTCGGGCAGGTCCGGCAGGAACCCGGGCGGCGGGGCGTCCGCGGCCGCGTACACGCGGGAGGGGGCTGGGATCGTGGCCCGCTGGTCGTCGGTGTACTGGTCGCGTTCCTGGTCGCTGCCGTGGAACGGGCGATGCGGGTCGTGGGCGTTGGCCATGAGGAACCACGGCCGCTCGTCCGCGGCCACGATGAAGGCGGAGGTGGCTGCCCCGTACATCGCGGGATCGCGCCCCATGCCCAGATCAGCCTGCTGTCGGACGAAGTCCCATCCGAATCGGGATTCCGGCTGCAGGTGGTTCACCTTGCCGAGAATCCCCGCCCGGTACCCGGCCGGCCGGAGCAGATCGGTCAGCAGGGGAACCCCGTCGGAGATGGGCTCGAAGCCTTCCGCGCCGTTGCGGTGCGGCCAGCGCCCGGTGAGCATCGCCGACCGCGACGGCTGGCACACCGCGATCGGCACGTGGCCCCGGTGGAACACCGCACCCTCCGTGGCCAGCCGGTCAAGTGCCGGAGTCACCTCCGCCGGGCCGCCGAAGCAGCCGGGGGTGTCCGCGCCGAGGTCATCGGCCGTGATGAACAGGATGTTCGTCGCGGTCATAGGGTTCACCAGTCTTTCCGGACTCGTGTGGCTGACGGGGTTCGTCGGGCTCATGAGTCTGCGCCGTACTCTCGCAGCAGGTTGCGGCCCCAGTGCTCGTACGGCGTGAGGTGGCGCCACGGCTGTGGCATGTCCGGCGGCGTGTCGTGCCGGAACGTCGTCGCTGCCTTCGTGAGCAGGGGGATCCAAGCCGCGTCGGTGCCGGCCAGGTCGTGTTCCTCGTCTGGGTCGGCGATCAGGTCGAAGGCATGGATCGGCCGGTCGTCCGGTCCGAGCTCGAGTTTTGTGTCGCCGTCGCTGATCATCATCCGGTGCTCGATCTCGGAGGTGACGAACTCGCGATGAACGTCGTCGGCGTCCGGGTCGAGCAGCGGGAGCAGACTGCGTCCGTGCTGGCCGGGCAGATCGGCGCCGGCGATCTCCAGCAGGGTCGCCGGAACGTCGATCAGCTCGGCGAGTGCGTCACGGACGACACCGCGGCCCCAGTCGCCGGCCCCGGCGACCGAGTCCGGTGGCCGCAGAATCAACGGAACCCGTACTGAGGACTCGAAGAACTGCCCCTTGCCCACCAGCCGGTGATCGCCGAGCAGGTCGCCGTGGTCGCTGGTGAACACGACCCACGTGTCCGCGAGCAATCCGCGCGTCCGCAGAGTAGACAGTAGCCGCCCCAGCCACGCGTCGATGAACGTGACGTTGGCCATGTAGTGTGCCCGCATCCGCCGGATCTCTTCCTCCGTGGCGTCTGGGATGTCGGAACTGGCGATATTGGGCCCCACAGGGTACCGGTGGTCCAGCGGCCCGACGGGCATGTCGGCTGGGTCGTACATCGACCCATACGGCTCCGGCGGATCGAACGGATCGTGCGGACCCTCGGGCCCGACCCACAAGAAGA
>NZ_ML142867.1:17935-21596 GCF_004138495.1 Phytoactinopolyspora endophytica | reverse complement strand
GTCCGGGGCGTCGCGCAGCCACTCCTCGGCCCGGCCCATCACCCAGCCATCGATGTGGTCGTTCTGCCTGAGAAAGGACGGGCGCGACTGCAGGGGACCGGCGGTCGCTCGTCCGATCAAGTCCGCGTGGAAGGCGTCGAGCAGTCCTCGGGCCTTGAGGTGTTCGGTGTACGCGCTGGCCCGGATGTTGCCGCGGCTCATCTTCCCTGTGGTCTCGAACGGCTCGTCGAAGCCCATGGCGCGCAGGATGGGGTCGGCGAGCAGGACCTCGACGTCGTGGAACCAGGTGAAATGCAACTTGCCCACGTTGGCCGTGCGGTACCCGGCCTCCCGCAGCGACCGGACGAACGACGGCGCCTCCGGCCACGGCGAGGAGTCGTTGTCCACGCAGTGGTGCTGGTGCGGATACCGCCCCGAGAGCACGCTGGCCCGGCTCGGCACGCACAGCGGGCTCTGGCTGTACGTGCGGCGGAACCAGGTGCCCTCCGCGACGAGCCGATCGAGGTTCGGCGTGCGGACCGGAAACGTGCCCGCCGCGGCCAGGGCGTCCCAGCGCTGCTGGTCGGTCATGACCAGCAGGATGTTCGGCTTCCGGTCTGGGTCAGTGGTCACGGGATCGACGCTCACTTGGCCACCTGGGCGACTCGGGCCAGCCGGAGCTTGTGGGCGCCGTCGCCCCGGACGTGCTCGAAGCTGGCCAGGTTGTGGACGGAGAGCGATGTCATGGTGGGTGTTCCTCTCGCGCGTGGGTGCTCGGTGCCGCGGGACGGTTCCGTATCACGGGCGCTGCACTGCGCCGTCGGTCCGCCTCGTCGCGGTCCATCCGTCTCGGGTCAGGGGGTCCGGGGGTGGGAATTGCGCGGCGCGTGTCTCGTCGAGGTCGACACCGAGGCCCGGCGTGTCGGTCGGCCACAGGTGCCCGTCGCGGACCTCGGGCGAGCCCGGGAAAACCTCGCGCACCGCGTCCGGGAACAGGTACAGCTCCTGGATTCCGGTGTTCGGCGCCGCGATGTCGAGGGCAAGATTCGCGGCGTGGCCGACCGGCGACACGTCTCCCGGACCGTGCCAGGCGGTGAGGATGCCGAACAGGTCCGCGGCCAGTGCGAGTTTCCAGGCGGGTGTTATGCCGCCGACTGCCGATACGTGGCACCTGATGAAATCGGCGAGACGGTCGGAGAGCACCGGTAGGTACTCCGCCCGGTTGACGAACAGCTCGCCGATCGCGATGGGCGTGGACGTCTGCGCCCGGAGCAGCGGGAGCCAGCCGAGGTCGTCCGGGGCGACCGGGTCCTCCAGGTAGTACAAGTCGAACGGCTCAACCGCCTTGGCCAGCCGGATTGCCTGCGTGGGCGTCAGCCGTTCGTGGATGTCGTGAAGTAGGCGGACCCCGTCGCCGAGTTCGGTGCGCAGGTGCTCCAGCAGCCGCGGAACCAGGCGCAGGTAGGCGTCCGGATCCCAACCGTTCGAGACGATGCCGCGGCGTGTCGTGCCCTGCGGCGGTACCACCTCGGGGTAGCCGTACGTCCGGACGCCCGGCACGGCGATTTGCACTCGGACATGCCCGAACCCGGCCTCGATGTGCGCTTGGGCGGCTTCGGTGACCTCGGCGATGTCGCGGCCACGGGCATGGACATAGGCCGGCACCGCCTGGCGAGCGCGGCCGCCGAGGAGTTGCCACACCGGCAGCCCGGCCCGCTTTCCCTTGATGTCCCACAGCGCCATGTCGACGCCGGACAGGGCGTTGTTCAGCACCGGCCCGGACCGCCAGTACGACGACAGGTGGGCTGCATTCCAGATGTCGGCGACGTCGGACGGGTCGCGGCCGATCAGCTGTGGCCGAAGGTAATCCTGGACCGCGGACTCGACAGTGAGCGGGCGCTGGCAGAAGGTGGCACAGCCCAGCCCGTAGAGGCCGTCTTCACTAGTCAGCACCTTGACCACGACGAGCGGGATACCCGCCGGGGCGGTGACGATCGTCCGGACATCGGTGATCGTGACCGTTGTGTCGTGGCTGTGCCACGGGGGAAGCCAAGGGTTCTCGGTCAAGCGGTCTCCTTCGTCATCGCGGGGCCATCGCGCCAGCTCCACATCGGCCCCAGACCCAGCAGTTCGGCCGCCCGGCCGGCGGTCCAGGCGCCCGTGGTCCCGGTGAGCGCGGGATCGATCCGGGTCGTCGGGTGGTAGCGGTCGACAAGTTCCGCCGTCGGGGTGCCTGACAACGAATCCGGCGCGACGACCTGCACCGCGTGGCATCCGTCCGGGACGCCCAGCGCCGCGGCGAAGGCCCGCGCCGCGTCGTCCTCCTCGAGGTACGACCACAGCTCGCGGACCGACTTGGCGACTGTGGGATCCTCGGCGACCTCTGCCATCCGCGTTCGGATCGCATCCTTGGAGGCGACCCAGCCGACCCGCAGCACCACGATGGTCATGCCGGTGGACCTGTGCACCATCGCGGCGGTGGCCTCGTCCGTCTGCTTGGACAACGCGTACGGGTCGTACGGCGTCACCGGGTGGTCCTCGTCGACCGGGACGTACTCCGGCGACAATCCCGACGGCCCGAACGTCATGCCATACATGGCGATGCTGGACGCGATCGCGACGTTGCGCACACCGTGGGCGGCCGCCGTGGTCAGCACCTGGAACGTGGCAAGCGTGTTGTTTGAGAACACCGTCGCGGCGGACGCCAAGCCGGGGCTGCGCAACGCCGCCAGATGGATCACTGCGTCGCACCCGGCGATGACGTCGTTTACCGCATCCGTGTCGGTGAGGTCGGCGACCCGGATTCCCGTGTCGCCGACCTCAGCGGGGGAGCGGTCGACCGCCACCACCGCCGACCCGGCCGCCCGCAGCGTTTGCACCACTGCGCGGCCGAGTTGGCCGGCGGCGCCGGTCACCAGAACCGTTCGAGTCACGTGTCGTCCCCTGGGGAGTAGACCTCGAGCTCGCGGATCGTCAGGTTGTTCGCCCGTGGCTGCCCACCGACGAGGCGGACCTGGCGCGCCGTGGTCCCCGCAGGGAGGTCGATGGCGTCGTCGCGGCCCGTCGGGTCCGAGACGGTCGCCACCGTGGTCCACGGTCCGCTCGCGGCATCGGCCACCTGTATCTGGTACGAACGGGCGGCTTGGCTCGGGTTCCACCGCACCACGACCATGTCGACCGGCATCACCTCTCCTAGGCCGACGCGCAGCCATTCGCCGCTGGCCGGGCGGGACCGCCACTCGGTCGACCAGTCGCGGTCGACGGCTTTGGCCGGGAGCCGGGTCTGGTCCGGGGCTGACGACGCGTTCACCGGCCGGCCGGCGGCCACGTTGACCGACCCGTCCACGAACGCCTGCGTGGCCAGCCGCTTGGCCACCAGAAGACCGAGGTCACGGTCCCGGTCGCCCTCTGAGCGCACAACGTACTGGGTGCCCTTGAAGAACGTCGCGTTCACCGGCATCGAGGCGAGCTTGTCCTCCAGCGCCTCGATCGTGTCGAGCTCGGCGGCCGCGATCGGCTCCAGCTCGGCCCGGAAGGCTGGGTCGTCGACGTCGTCGTACCGGTCGGCCACGGCCAGGCCCTGCAGGAAGTGCAGGCGCGAGGTGAACACGTCCGTGTAGAGCTCGGTCCAGAACCGCATCTGGGCGAACCGTTCCGATGTGCCGTCGTCCAGCTGTGCGCC
>NZ_ML142867.1:15429-17909 GCF_004138495.1 Phytoactinopolyspora endophytica | reverse complement strand
GTTGGCCTGGGCCAGGTCGGTTGCGACCTGGTCGAAGTTGGCGATGACCTCGGGCATGGGCCGGGGCCAGTTCCGGTAGACGTTGAACTCTTTGCTCTTCAGGCCGTCCGGGGTGAGCGGACGCAGTGCGGCACCGCCGCCGTAGACGCCCGGGTTCAGGTAGATCGCCAGCCGTTGGTACCAGCTGTACACCCGCAGCCCGGACTCCTCCCCGGTCCGGTACGACGGATCGAGCAGGGCCTTGTCGACCAGCGACCAGTACCGCATCACGTCCGCGGCCTTGTCGGCGCCGAAGTCGGTGGTGGCCACCCGTGCCATCAGCGGATCGGGATGGTCCGCGTCAAACGGCGTGGTGTCGGTCGGGTCGAACAGGTCCGGCTCCCAGACCATCTCTCGGATAACCGACATGTTCGAGGAGTACGTCCAACCCTCGACGCCGCCCCACCACAGATAGAAGTTCTGCACTTCGATGTCGTACAGCTCGCGGAGTTTGGTGGCCGCGGCGTGCGGCGTGGGCAGCCCGATGACCGGCTTGACGCTCTCGCAGCTCCCACCGGCCGACACCAGGGATGCGTAGTCCGGTCCCCACTTCGTCCGGCCGTTCTCGGTTTCCAGGGCGGTGCCGTTGAAGTTGGTGCGGCGGGTGATCCAGTTGTCTCCGTTGCCGGCCTCGTTGTAGAGAATCCCGACGCCGAGGTCGCGCAGTCGCTCCATGACATCCGCGTCGGTCTCGGCCGGGTAGAGGTGCCACATCCAGGCCATGGGAGTGACGTCCCGGTCGCCGATCACGTCCTGCATGATCGTCATGATCTCGACGGCGACGTCTGCCTTGTTCAGACCGCACGGCTTGTCGTCGGACAACCGGGTGCTGTTCGGCGTCGGGATGTGACTGTAGTCGCCGAAGACGGTCTCCAGGATGGCCAGGTCGTCGTGCTGGGGATCGTTCAGCGCGGCGGCGAACACGTCGGCGTAGGCTGCCGCTCCCTCGGCTGTGAACGGGTCGACGGTGCGGTTGCCGTTGCCGCGCACGCAGATCGAGTCGGCGTGCTCCGGGTCGTTGAGCCACTCTTTCCCCACGCCCGGCAGCGGTACCTCGTAGGCGAGTCGCAGCCCCCACTTCTCCCGGACGTCGGCCGGCAACGGAGCACCGTGCTTCTCGCCCCACACGACGTTCATGTAGTTCTGCGCGTAGTACTCGCCCTGCTGGTCATCGGTCCAACCGGGCGGGGGCGACTGGGTGAACTTGTGGCCGCCGACCCTGTTGGCGAACGCGGGCGCGTCGGCCTCGTCGATCGCGGCGACGTCGAGGCTGTTCTCCCGTTCGAGTCGCTGCTCCAGCCGGAACGCGCCGTTCATCGCACCTTTCGGGGTGGCCCCGGCGACGAGGACGACGTCCATCGCGCCCTCGGACGTCGCCCGAAGGTGATAGGCCTCGGGCGAGTCGCCGGGCAGGTCGAACGCGTCGCGGCGGTCGGCGATCGCTAACAGGCGATTGTCGTCCGGGGTCCCGACGACGATGACACCGGCGATGTCCTCGCGTTTGAGGGCGGCGCTGGTAGTCGTCCTGTCCGCCGCGCGGACCTCCAGAGCGGTGTCGATACCGAGACGGTCGCCGAGCTCCTCCGCGAGATGTTCGGCTGCGGTCTTCTCGACGATGTCCGGGCCGTGCAGGACCATCCATTCCGGGCCGAGGACCACGTTTCCCTCTCTCGACGGCGGCGCGGCCTCGTCGTTGGTGGAGGTAACGCCGGCAGGAGCGGTGGGTGTCGTGGCCGGGTCGGCTGTGGCGGACAGCGGCAGGGCTGCTGTCAGTAGTGCGGTGGTGGTAGCGGTTACGACGGGGAACAACCGGGCGCGTCGGGACATCACTGTCCTTTCTGATCGGGTGTTTCCTGGCTCGGTGAGGTCGGTTCGATATCGGCGAGGTGGCAGGCGACGAGTTGCGGGCCTCCACGGCGGTTCAGCGCGGGATCCTCGGTGCCGCAGCGGTCGATCGCCTTCCAGCAGCGGGTGTGGAAATGGCAGCCTGCTGGCGGGTGCACGGGGCTCGGCACGTCACCGGTGAGCTTGATCCGGTCCGGCCGGTTCCGTTCGGCCGGGGAATGGGCCGGGACCGATGACAGCAACGACTGCGTGTACGGGTGGCGCGGGTTGCGGTATATCTCCTCCTTCGTGCCGTGTTCGACGATGCGGCCGAGGTACATGACCGCGACCTGGTGACTGATGTGCCGGACGACGGCGAGGTCATGCGCGATGAACAGGTACGACAGGCCGAGGTCGCGCTGCAGGTCGACTAACAGGTTGACAATCTGCGCCTGCACCGAGACGTCCAGCGCGGACACCGGCTCGTCCAGGATCAGCAGCGAAGGGTCGAGCGCGAGCGCCCTTGCGATGCCGACGCGCTGCCGCTGCCCGCCGGAGAACTCGTGCGGCAGGCGGTTGTCCCACCGCGGGTCGAGGCCGCACCGCTCCATCAGTTC
>NZ_ML142867.1:15023-15386 GCF_004138495.1 Phytoactinopolyspora endophytica | reverse complement strand
GGAGCGGGCCGGCGTCGTCATACAGGCCATGGATGCGCAGCGGTTCGGCGATGACGTCGTGCGTCGTCATGCGCGGGTTCAGCGACTCGGCCGGATCCTGAAAGACGAACTGCATGTTCCGGCGGACCGGCCGCAGCTGTGACCGGCTCGCGGCGGTGATGTCCTGCCCGTCGAAGACGATCCGTCCCGACGTGGGCTTCAGACGGCGGATCACCGCCAGACCAGTGGTGGACTTCCCGCAGCCGGACTCGCCCACCAGACCCAGTGTCTCGCCGCGGCCGACGCTGAACGACACGCCGTCGACCGCGTGCACGGTCTCCCTCGGGTGCAAGAGGTTCCCGGACCGGACGTGGAAGTGGATCT
>NZ_ML142867.1:14604-14996 GCF_004138495.1 Phytoactinopolyspora endophytica | reverse complement strand
AGGTCTTCGACGCGCAGGATCTCGTCGCCGGTCCCGGCGGGCGTGCCGTCGGGGCGGTTCAGGGTCGATGTGGTCATCAGAGGTCTCCTGTCGATCCGTCACCGGCCGAGCCGTCGGCAGCCAGGGCGACGCCGGTGAGTTCGCTGACCCGCTCCAATTCGGCCACGGTCTCGCCGGCGAAGTGGCAAGCGGACCGATGGTCCGGCGCTATCTCGAGTAGTGCCGGTGAGTCGTTGACGCAGACCGCGCGCCCGTTGCGTACTGCGCAGCGGGGGTGGAACCGGCACCCGGACGGCGGGTCGGCGAGGTTCGGCGGTGCCCCAGGGATGGGAACCAGCCGCTCGAGGTCGGCGTCCAGCCGCGGCAACCCGGCCATGAGCCCGATCGTGTAC
>NZ_ML142867.1:9637-14539 GCF_004138495.1 Phytoactinopolyspora endophytica | reverse complement strand
CCGGGGTGCTGCGAAGATCTCCTCGGCCGTGCCGGTCTCGACCACGCGGCCGCCGTACATGACCACCACCCGGTCGGCCAGCTCGGCGACCACGCCGAGGTCGTGGGTGATGACGATGGCCGCGGCGCCGGTAGCGGCCTTCGCCTCCCGGAGCACATCGAGGACCTGCGCCTGAATGGTGACGTCCAGCGCGGTGGTCGGCTCGTCGGCGATCAGGAGGCTCGGCTCGTTCGCGATCGCCATGGCGATCATGACCCGCTGGCGCATACCCCCGGAGAACTCATGCGGGAACTGCCGCATCCGCAACGCCGGCTGCGGGATCCCCACGACCTCCAGCAGCTCCACGGCCCGCTGATACGCGCCCCGCTTGCGACCGGGGTATCCATGCTCCCGGAGCATCTCGACGAGCTGGGCGCCGACTTTCATCACCGGGTTCAGCGACGTCATCGGGTCTTGGAAGATCATCGACGCGGCACCGCCGCGAACCTTCCGCAAGGTACCCGCGTCGGCGTCGATGAGCTCCCGGCCGTCGAGCCTCACGCTGCCGCGGACGTTGACGTTACCGCCGCGGGGGAGCAGCTGCAGGATCGCCAGCACCGAGGCGCTCTTGCCCGAACCCGACTCGCCGACGACGGCCACGGTCTCACCGCGGCGGACAGTGAAGCTGATCTTGTCGGCGGCCTTGACCTCTCCCTCGGCGGAGTGAAACGTCACGTCGAGGTCGCGGACGTCGAGGATAACGTCGTTGGTCATTGTCGTGCTGGTCGTCGTCATCGCGCTCACCACACCCGGCTCTTCTTGGTGCCCAGCGCTTCCCGCAGCGAGTCCGCCAGCAGGTTCAGCGCCAGCAGGAAGACCGCGAGGAACAGACCGGGGAAGATGCCGAACCACGGTGCGTCGCGCAGGTAGGTCCGGCTCTCGTTGAGCATCAAGCCCCAGGACGGATCCGGCGGCTGGGTGCCCAGGCCGATGAAGGACAACCCGGCCTCCAGCAGGATCCCCATACCGATCGCCAGGCTCAGTTGGACCAGCAGCGGGCCGAGGACGTTCGGCAGCAGATGCTTGAACATGATGTTCCGGTCTCGGCCGCCGAGACATTCAGCCGCGACGACATAGTCGCGTTGGCGTTCTCTCAGCGTCGACGCTCGGGACAGCCGGGCGAAGACCGGGATGTTGATCAACGCGATGGCCACCATCACCCGGCTGGTGCCGGTGCCGAGGATGGCCACGATCACGATCGCCAGCAGAAGCCCGGGATACGCCAGCAGGGCGTCCCAGACCCGTCCGGTCACCGCGTCAACCCAACTACGGTAGTACCCGGCGGAGATCCCGAGCAGAGTGCCGATCGTCGCCCCGATCAGCGCGCCGCCGATGCCGACTGAGAGTGCGATCCGGGCGCCGAAGATGATCCGCGACAGGATGTCCCGGCCGAGGTGGTCGGTGCCCAGTGGATATTCGCCGCCAGGTGGTGCCAGCACGGCTTCCCGGTCCTGGGCGATCGGGTCGTGCGGCGTGATCAGCGGGGCGAACACCGCGGCCAGCACGAACAACCCGATGACGGCTAGCGCGATCGCGCCCTGCGGGGAGTGGACGGTCTTGGACAGCGCCCGGCGGAGCTGGCTCTGCGGCCTCCGCGACCGCGATTCGGGTAGGGCGTCGTCGGTGGCCGCGGGTGTCGGAGCGCTGAGCTTCTTCGTCTGGGATACCTGTTGTCGGCTCATCACGCCGACACCTCCTGTTGCCCGAGGCGGATCCGTGGGTCGATGGCTCCGTAGAGGAGATCCACGATTAGGTTGATCAGGGCGAACCAGGCCACCATCAGCAGCAGTACGCCTTGGACGACCAGGTAGTCACGGTTGGTGATCGACTGCACCAGCAGTCGGCCCATGCCCGGCCAGGCGAAGATCGACTCGATGATCATCGCCCCGGACAGCATGTGACCGAGCATGATCCCGAGCATCGTGACGACCGGCACCAGGGCGTTGCGCAGCCCGTGGCGGAGCACCACTCGCATGCGACTGATCCCCTTGGACACTGCCGTGCGGATGTAGTCCTCGGACAGAGACTCGATCATCGCCGTCCGGCTGTACCGGATGAGGATCGCCATCTGGTCGCTGGCCAGGGCGAACGCCGGAAGGATCAGGTACTTCAGCGCCTCGAGCGGACCGTCGGAGAACGGCGCGTAGCCACCGGCTGGGAGGATCCCGAGGTACAGAGAGAACACGATGATCGCGACGATGGCCAGCCAGAAGTTCGGGATCGCGATCGGCAGCGTGGTCAGCCCGGTGATGATCCGGTCCAGCAGGCCGTTCGGTCGCAACGCCGCCAGACATCCGATCGGGATCGCGATCAGGATCGCGATGACGATGCTGGTCAACGCCAGCTGTAGAGTCGGCCCCACGCGGCTGAAGATCAGGTCCGCAGCCTGCTGGCCGTTGATGTACGAGACTCCGAAGTCGCCCGTGAGCGCGCCTGCGAGCCAGTCGACGAACTGCACGATCACCGGCCGGTCCAGGCCCAGTTCTGCCTGGATCGCGTTGATCTCTTCCGGGCCGGCGTCGTCCCCGGCGAGCAGGCTGGCCGGATCACCGGGAGCCCAGTGCATGATCATGAAGATCACGAAGCTGGAGATCAGCAGTACCGGCACGAACTGCGCGATCCGCCAGACGATGTAACGGGTCATCCGCGTGGACCTCCCTCGGGGGCGCATCCCCACAGCCGGTCGGAAGCGGCTGCGCAAACGCGCTCGGTCGACCGGTCGGTCACTCTTGCTCGATCCAGACCTCACGCAAGTCGAACCCGCCGTTGACCCGCCTCTCGCCCCAACCGCGGACCGTCTCGTCGCTCACCATCACCATCCGGTTCGTGGCCAGCGGCATGAGGAACGACTCCTGCAGGAAAAGCTGATTGAACTCGTCGTACGCCTGCTGCAGCTCGGCCTCGTCGGCCGTCGTGGACAGGGCCTCGACCGCGGCGGTGTACTCCTCGCTGGTGTAATTGGCCGTGTTGTCGTCGGGCTTGAACGGACGGGCCAGCAGGAACAGCGAGGCCGGGCTGAAGTTCGACGCCCCGTACGGCCCGGAGATCAGCCCGGTGTACGTACCCGTCTGTTGAAGGTCGCGCCAGCGCGGGATCTCCGGGGCCTCCACGTTCAGTTCCACGCCGATCTCGGCCAGGTCGGACTTCAGGATCTGCGCGTAGTCCACCAGCGGCTGCTGGCCGCCGTTGGCCCAGATGTCCAGCGACAACTCGGAAACGCCGGCGTCGTCTAACAGCCGCCTGGCCTCCTCCAGGTCGAACGCGATCGTGTCGTCGATCGCCTCGTCATAGGCGGGCGAGTCGACCGGCCAGGGCAGGGCGGTGGCCTCACCGATCCCGGACAGGACTTGCTCGACGAACCGTTCCCGGTCGATGGCATGGTTGATCGCCTGCCGCACCCGCGGGTCGGCCAGCGCGGAGTCCTCGGTGTTCGCCGCTATGTACCAGGAACCGGCCGGCGCGGTCGCCTCGGCGTTGAAGTCGTTTTCCTCGAGCCGCGAGACGTCGGTGAACGGGACATCGGAGATCGCGTCGAGCTCACCGGACTCCAACTGCACGACCATCGACTGCGGGTCCGGGGCGACCTGCACCACGACCTCGTCCAGGTACGTCGGCTCGCCCCAGAAGTCGTCGTTGCGTTCCAGGGTGTAGCTGCGCTCAGGCTGCCACTCGGCCAGCTTGAACGGGCCAGTGCCGTTGGCCGTGGTGGCCGCGGCTGGACCCTCCACGGTCTCCTGGTCGACGATGTAGAGCATCTCCAGGAAGTCGAAGATGTTCGGTAACGGCCGGCTGAACGTCATCTCGACCGTGGTGTCGTCGGGAGTCTCGATGGAGGAGATCAGGCTGGCAAACGTGGCCAGCTGGGGCGATTTGACCGCCGGGTCGACGACGCGCTCGGCGCTGTACTTCACGTCGGCGGAGGTCAACTGCTTGCCGTCGTGGAACGTAACGTCGTCGCGCAGGGTCAGCGAGAGACTCATGTAGTCGTCGGACAGGCCCCACGACTCGGTGAGCTGCGGCTGCGGTTCGAAGTTCTTGTCAAGCTTGATGAGCGTGTCGTAGATCGCGTCGTAAAAGGCGAGCTGGGAACCGCCAACCACTGCGCCGTCCAGGCTGACGATGTCGGCCGGCCGACCGATCGTGATGCTACCGCCGTGGACGGGGTCGCCGGCGTCGGCCTCGGCCTCGGCCTCGGTGCCGTCCCCTTCACTGCCGCTGTTGTCTGTGCTGTCGATCGACGAGCACGCGGCAATGAGGGCCACGGCGGCGGCGACCGCGCCGATTGCCGGTATGCGCCGAGCGCGACCTGTGTCTCGAGCCTTGCGAGCGCTCCTAGCGCCGTTGATGGTGATCATGACGCGTGCCTCCTGGGCGTTTGGTGCTTGCGGGCAGGCGGGCGGATTGGTGTCAGGCGGCGCCGTGCGCCCGTAAGGGCGTAGCGTCCCGCAGAGCAAGGGCGACGGCGCCGAGCGCACCGGCCCGGTCTCCGAGCCGCCCGGGAACGACGCGGAGCTGGTCGGCGACGATAGGCAGGGCATGGTGGTGCAGGGTCTCCTGCAGGGGAGCGAGGTAGTGCTCGTCTGCCGCGGCTAGCGCTCCACCGATGACGACGAGCTCGGGGTTGAGTAGGTTGCTGACGCCGGCCAGGACGCGGCCGAGGATGTGGGCCGAGTCTCTCAGGACCCGCCTGGCGGCGGGGTGGCCCTCACGGGTCAGTTCGACGACACGGTCTAGCGTCAAGTTTCTGGACACATCGCTGGGCCAGCCTCCGGACAGCGCCGGCCGTAGCTGTTCCGCCAGAGCCGGCGCCGCGGTGAAGAGTTCCAGGCACCCGCGGCTGCCGCACGGGCAAACCGGACCGTG
>NZ_ML142867.1:8318-9602 GCF_004138495.1 Phytoactinopolyspora endophytica | reverse complement strand
GTCCACGGGCATGTGGCCGAGTGCTCCGGTGGCGCCGATCGCGCCACCGAAGACGTTGCCGTCGACAATCAGCCCGGCGCTGACCCCGGAGGAGATTTTCACATAGATCACGTTGCGGCAGCCCTGAGCCACGCCCCACGCGATCTCTGCCAGTGCCCCGAGATGAGCGGTGTTGTCCATGCTGACCGAGACATTCAGCCGGCGACCCAGGTCCGCGGCGGCATGCGCGCCGGACCATGGCAGCGAGCGGCTGGACGCGCCGATCTCGCCGGTGCTCTGGTTGACCGGGCCGGGAACGCCGAGACCGGCACTGACAATCCGGGACCAATGTATGCCGGCCCTGGCCAGAAGCCGTTCAGCCAGCTCAGTACCGACATCCAGACGACGCTCCCAGGGCAGGTCGGGTGCGAGGTCCCGGGTGTCCTCGGCGAGTACCTCGTGGCCGAGGTCGGCCAGGACGCCGATGACCGCATCGGCGCTGAAGTCGAGTCCGATGACCGCACCGGCCTTGGGATTGAGACTCAGACCCGTGCGCGGCCGCGAGCCTTTGCGTTCGGACTCCGGACTGTCCTCGTCGGCGGTGACGACGCCGGGGGTGTCGTGGGCCGTGTCCTCAGCCACCTCGACGACCAAGCCCTCCGCGAGCAGATCAGCGGCGATCGTCGACACCGTTGTGCGTGAGACACCGGCTCTCCTGGCCAGTTCGGCACGGTGCAGTACACCGTTCTCTCGCAGTAGTCCAAGCAACCGATCCCGGTTGCTCTGCCGCAGCGAGCGCTGGGATCCATCCACGACGACGTCGGCCATGAAGGGAGCATGGCGGACGTGGCGCAGCATGTCAACAATATGAACAAAACGATCCGTCAGTGATCATTTAGTGCCCATATTGTTGACACACTCCTTGGCGATGACTTTTGCGGACGAGGCGTGACCCCATCCCCCGGCTCTGGCAAACCTGCCGCCGTCCCAAAAGGGGTCACTGCTTCCGGGTGAAGTCCCAGGCGCGGCGTAGCCGCTTGGAGATCCTCGATCCCAATATCTTGCGCGGCTTCTCTGGTGTCGTGGTGAGGACCGGGTAGCTCTCCTGATCCGCGTGGGATGAGTGTGGTGGGGATGCGTTCCCCGTGGAGTTCTCCCGGGGTGTTCGCCAGCTGGGCGAGGAGTAGCTGTGCCGCGCGTCGTCCGACGGCGACGGGGTTCTGGGCGATGACTGTGAGGCCGGGGCTGATGAGGTCGGCGAGTTCCACGTCATCGAAGCCGACGAGGGCGACCCGGTGCTGCGCG
>NZ_ML142867.1:7608-8292 GCF_004138495.1 Phytoactinopolyspora endophytica | reverse complement strand
GTCGCGTCCTGTCACCAATGCCCGTCCCGCGCTGCCCTCAGCTGCTCAGCGGGAACCTCGCTGAGAAGGCCGGCCTGCCGGCCGACGGCGTGTCCGGGCCCTCCCGTGGCAGGGGCCGGGCACGTGAAATACCAGGTCAGGTGGGATGCGCTTGTATCCGCGCAGGTAGCGAGGACGAGCTGGCCTGTAAGCCGGATTCTGTGCCTCCCGGCGGACCGGGAGCGGCGGCCATCCATCTGGGGCCGCCGTTGCCGGCGGCCTCGTGCGGTCTACCCGGGGACTCGGGCGGGCAACCCTCGAACATCCCCTGTCTGACCTTGCTCCGGGTGGGGTTTACCAAGCCGTCCTGGTCACCCAGGACGCTGGTGGTCTCTTACACCACCGTTTCACCCTTACCCGCGCACCGGAGCACGCGGGCGGTCTGCTTTCTGTGGCACTGTCCCGCGGGTCACCCCGGGTGGGCGTTACCCACCACCCTGCCCTGTGGAGTCCGGACTTTCCTCGGCGGCACTCAAGGTGCCGACGCGGCCGCCCGGCCAGCTCGTCCTCGTCTGTCGAGAATACCCCGCTCACGCCGCCGTGATCACCAGCGGGCCCGGTTCGGGGCGCCAAGGTTGCCGATGGTCACGATGCGTGGGCTTCGGAGGCGAGCAGAGCGGCGCCGATGATGCCGCCGTCGTTGCG
>NZ_ML142867.1:3838-7567 GCF_004138495.1 Phytoactinopolyspora endophytica | reverse complement strand
TGTCGCTGGGATGATCTCAGTGTCGAGATCCAGCAGCGGGAGAAACTTCTCCGCCTTCTTGCTCACGCCGCCTCCGACGATGAACAGGTCAGGGGAGAAGAGGAACTCCAGGTGGGTGTAGTAGCGCTGTAACCGTTGCGCCCACTCTTCCCACGACAAGTCCTTGCTCTCCCGCACCGACGCCGCGGCCCAGTGCTCTGCCTCCTTGCCGTTCTCCAGGAAGATGTGGCCCAGCTCGGTGTTCGGCTGCAAGACTCCGTTGTTCAGGATCGCGCTGCCGATGCCGGTACCGAGGGTCGTCACGATGACGACGCCGTCGGCGTCGGCACCGGCCCCGAGCCGGGCTTCGGCCAGACCGGCGGCGTCGGCGTCGTTGACGACGGCCACCGGCCGGCCGGTGCGCTCGGTCAGTTCCTTCTCCAGGTTCACGCCGATCCATGCGTCGTCGACGTTGGCGGCCGAGCTGATGACGCCGTCCCGTACGACTCCCGGAAACGTGCATCCGAAGGACTCGTCCCAGCCGAACTGGTCCAGCACGTTCAGGACGACATCGATGACGTTGTCAGGCGTTGACTTCTTGGGAGTGTCGACGCGGACCCGGTCGGCGGCGAACTGGCCGCGGTCGAGATCGACCGGTGCACCTTTGATTCCGCTGCCGCCGATGTCGATACCGAAACCGTTTGTCGCGCCCACCCTTCTAGCTTGGCGTATCCCGGTGCTCGTCGCCAGCTCGACGGGTGATGATGGCCACCAAAGCGGCCATCGCGACCACGATCGCGATGTTGACGGCACCGGCGACCTGCACGCCTCGCGTGAACGCGTCACGCGTCACCTCGAGCAGCTCCGTGCTGGCCGGCGCCGGGAGGCCTGCCGCCACGTCGAGAGCACCGGGGAGCGTGTCACCAGCGGTCTCGACGGCCGTAGGCCCGGCGCTCCGCTCGACGCCGTCGGGAAGCGTGTCGGCGGATGTGAGCCCGCGGTAGACGGCCGTGGCGACACTTCCGCTGACGGCGACCCCGAGAGCCAGCCCCAGCTCGGACGAGGTTTCGGCCATGCCGGAGGCCGAACCGGCCCGCTCCGGCGGTGCGCTGCCGATGACCAGGTCGTAGGTGAGGGCGATGGCCGGGTTGATGGCGAGCGAGATGATGGTGAACCCGACCACCGCCGGCCCGACCCCCGAATCAGCGCTCACCTGCGTGACGGCGACCAGCCCGATACCACTGACCAGGAGGCCGGCGCTGATGACCGGCGCATGACGCCAGCGGCGTGCGAGCGCGGGAGCCATCAGGCTGGTGGCGATCGCGACCACCATCCCGGGGATGATCAACAGTCCGGCGCGCCGTGCCGAGACGTCCAGCACGAGCTGCATGTACTGGATGAGCAGGAACTGCATGCCTGAGATCACGAACAATCCCATGAGCTGAGCACCGAGGGCCGTGCTGAACACCCGGTCGCCCAGCAGCGTCAGGTCCATCAGGGGTTCGGCCAGCCGCCGCTGACGGCGGACGAACACGGTGCCGACGGCGAGCCCGGCGGCGACGGCGACCAGAGCGATGCCGGCCGAGCCGCCCTTGGCGACCTCCTTCACCCCGTAGATGACGGCCAGGATGGCGACCAGGGACAACACGACACTCGTCAGGTCTAGGCGCCCGGCATCCGGGTTGCGGTATTCGGGGAGCAGCAGACGGCCGACGATGAGCAGGAGCGCCATGACGGGCGCGCTGATGAGAAACACCGAGCCCCACCAGAACTGCTCGAGGAGCAGCCCTCCGACGAGGGGCCCGACAGCACCGCCGATCATGAAGTTGATCATCCAGACGGCGATCGCGAAGGAACGTTGTCTCGGATCCGTGAACATGTTGCTGATCAGTGACAGGGTCGACGGCATCAGAGTGGCACCGGTGATGCCGAGCGCCGCCCGGGCGACGATCAGCATCTCGGGGCTCGTCGAGTACGCCGCCAGGATCGACGCGAGCCCGAACGCGGCCGCACCGATCAGGAGAAGCCGGCGCCGTCCGATCCGGTCGCCGAGCGTCCCCATCGTGATCAGGAACCCGGCGATGAGAAAGCCGTAGATGTCGGTGATCCACAGCAGCTGCGAGCTTCCGGGCTGCAGGTCGGCGCTCAGCTCCGGCACGGCCAGGTGCAGGACCGTCAGGTCGAGCCCGATCAGCATGGTGGGAAGCGCGAGCGCCGCGAGTCCGAGCCACTCGCGGCGCCCGGCCTTGTTCGTTGCGACAGTGTCCATGGTTGTCCTCTGCGTTGTGAACTGATCATTCACTGCAGAGGCGCTAGGTTCGAACTCGCTCGCGCTAGATCCGGGCTAGCGGTGGAGCCGGACCAGCATCTTCCCGGTGTTCGTGCCGTTGAGCACGCCGAAGAACGCGGCCGGTGCCTTTGCCAGTCCGTCGACCACCGTGTCCTCGGTGCGCAGGCTGCCGTCGGCCAGCCAGCCGACCGCCTTGGTGATGTATTCGGGGAAGCGGTGGAGGTGATCGGTGACCAGCATTCCGCGCAACGTCAGCCGCTTGGTGTAGGCGCGGTAGAAGTCGCGGGGACCGGGCACCGGCTCCGTGGCGTTGTAACCGCTGACAGCTCCGACCAGGGCCACGCGTCCGCCGACGTTCAGGGCACCGATGGCGGCTTCGAGGTGGTCGCCGCCCACGTTGTCCAGATAGACGTCGATGCCTTGCGGCGCGGCGGCCGCAAGCTGATCGGAGATCGATCCGGCCCGGTAGTCGATGGCCGCGTCGAACCCGAAATCGGCCGTGAGCTTCTTGGCCTTCTCCGCGCCGCCGGCCGAGCCGATCACCCGGGCCGCACCGAAGATTCGCGCGAGCTGCCCGGCGACACTCCCGACGGCGCCGGCTGCCGCCGAGACATAGACCACGTCTCCTTCCTGGATGGGTGCCACCTCGGTGAACGCCGCATAGGCCGTGAGGCCCGTCGTACCCAGCGCGCTCAGGTAGGCCTGTTCGGGCGCGATCGAGGTATCGACGACGGTGGCCGCAGCGGCGTCCAGGACCGCGTGCTCGCGCCAGCCGAGGAAATGCGAGACCGTGGCGCCCACCGGAACGGCGTCCGAACGTGACTCGACGACCTCGCCGACGGCGCTGCCTTCCAACGGCTCACCCAGCTGAAAGGGTGGAATGTAGGACTCGACGTCGTCCATCCGGCCACGCATGTAGGGGTCGACGGACATCCACGTGTTGCGGACGACGATCTGCCCGTCTGCGGGCGGGGCCAGTTCGGTATCGGCCAGTTCAAAGTTCTCCGGCCCCGGTGCACCATTGGGACGGGACGCCAGCCGGATCTCCCGGTTGGTGATGACGCTGCGGACGCTGGTGCTCGACATGGTGTGTCGCCTTTCGAGAGAACTTTGCGGGGTACGGGTGTATGCAGGCGCTCGAGCGCCCGAGAACAGTGCAGTCTCTCAGCACTATGGAGAGGCTGCATCTGTCATGTGACCTAATCAACCATGCTGGGGCTGGACGATCAAATGCTCCTAGGCCTCATGTCGATGTCTGAGCGTCTAATGGGGCGTTAAGATCCAGCTATGGACATTCTGGCCAACCTCTTGACCGAGGTCCGTTCCAACGGCGCACTGTTCGGACGCACCATCATGAGCCCTCCGTGGGCGGTTCGCTTCGCCGACGGCGCGCCGCTCACGCTGGTCACCATGCTTCGGGGCGAGGGGTGGCTCGTCCCCGACGGTGCGGAGCCGGTGCG
>NZ_ML142867.1:1311-3783 GCF_004138495.1 Phytoactinopolyspora endophytica | reverse complement strand
CATTCCGCCCTACTACGTGGTCAACGGGCCGGGGGAATGCACCGGCCCGGCCGGCGAGCCCGTCGGGCCGGAGATCATGCTGGGTACGCGCACCTGTGGCGAGAACCGGGAGAGCCCCAACGTCCTGCTCACCGGGGGCTATCAGGTACAGGGGAAGCTCTCGGAGCGGTTGCTGAGCGTCTTGCCGCCGGTGGTGGTCGTACCGGACGACGGCGGACCGTGCCCCATTCTCGAGCTGACCGTCGACGAGATCGATCGCGACGATCCTGGCCAGCAGGCGGTGCTGGACCGGCTGCTCGACCTGTTGCTGTTGGGCACGCTTCGCGAATGGTTCGCCCGGCCGGAGGCGTGCGCACCACCGTGGTACCGGGCGTGGGGTGATCCGGTCGTCGGCCCAGCACTGCGGGAACTGCACGACGGCCCGGCGCGGCCGTGGACCGTCGAGGCGATGGCCCGCGAGGCGGGCGTCTCCCGCGCGACGTTCGCCCGGCGGTTCGCCGACATGCTCGGCGAGTCACCGATGGCCTATCTCACCGGGTGGCGGCTGAACCTCGCGGCGGATCTGCTGCAACGCAGCGATGCCACCGTAGAGTCGATCGCCCGCAAGGTCGGCTACTCGAACGCGTACGCGCTGAGCGTCGCGTTCAAACGCCACTTCGGGACCCGGCCCAGCGAGCACCGGTCCGCGACGTCCGAGTTCGCCATGTCCCCGGCCTGAGGCCTGCCGGGGAGCCCGTCGAACAGGTGGGGGCGGGGGGAGGCGTCGGCGGTCAGGGGAGGGTGAGGATCTCGGCGCCGGTCTCGGTGATGAGGATGGTGTGCTCGAACTGGGCGGAGCGTCGTAGATCCTTGGTGACGACCGTCCAGCCGTCGTTCCACATGTTCCACTCGTGAGTGCCGAGGTTGATCATCGGCTCGATGGTGAAGACCATGCCGGCCTCGATGAGCATCGTCGACCCTGGGTCGTCGTAGTGCGGGATGACCAGGCCGGAGTGGAACGCCTCGCCGACGCCGTGCCCGGTGAACTCACGCACGACCCCATAGCCGAAACGTTTGGCGTAGGACTCGATCACGCGGCCGATCACGTTGACCGCGCGCCCGGGCTTGGCGGCCTTGATGGCCCGCATCAGCGCCTCGTGGGTCCGTTCGACCAGAACCCGGCTGTCCTCGTCCACGTCGCCCGCGAGGAAGGTCGCATTGTTGTCGCCGTGTACTCCGCCGATGTAGGCGGTGATGTCGACGTTGACGATGTCGCCGTCGGCGATCACGGTCGAGTCCGGGATGCCGTGGCAGATGACCTCGTTGACGCTGGTGCACAGCGACTTCGGAAAGCCGCGGTAGCCCAGCGTGGACGGATACGCCCCGTGGTCGCACAGGAACTCGTGCCCGACCCGGTCGAGCTCATCCGTGGTGACGCCCGGCTCGACGTGCTTGCCGACCTCCTGCAATGCCTGCGCCGCCAGCTGAGCCGCCGCCCGGATGCGCTCGATCGTCTCGGCGTCCTTCACTTCCGAGCCGGTGAAGCGTGCCGGCTGAGGCTTACCCACATACTCGGGACGGGCGATGGACGACGGGACGGCGCGCTGCGGCGACACAGTGCCGGGAACGAGGGGACTCACGGGACACCAGTCTAGTTGGGCGTCCCCAGGTGTCGACGAGCCCATCTCCGCCGATCGTCCTATGGTGGTCGCAGGGCTGGAAGGAGACGGGCATGCGCGGACCGTGGTACTGGTGCTTGATTCACGCTCGGGTCGAGCCGGAAGAAGGCTGCCCCAATGATCGCCGCCTGGGGCCGTACGAGACCCGTGAGGAGGCCGCCGACGCGATCGCCCGGACACGAGAACGCACCGCCGAGATGGACCGGGCTGACCGCAGCGAGCAGGAGTGGGGGAAGGGCTGGGACGACCGCGACTGAGCTGTGCCCTGCAGAGTCCCGGTCAGTGCGGGCGCTCAACGACGAGCGACGTTCCGCCTCGGGGCCGACCGTCGTCGTGAGCTCGCGTTAGCCGTTCTCGGCCTCCAGGTCAGCGCTCGACGCGCCCGCGCTCGTGCGGTGCTTCGGGCCGATCGCGTCGGCGATGGCAGCATGCAGAAGCTCGTAGTCAGGGTCGGCCGATGTGGAATCCATCGTCGTCTGGAAGAAGTCGTATGTGAGGGGCATGGTCTCGATCGCGCCGCTCTGGACGTCGAACATGAGGCCGATGAGCCCGGGGAACAGTTCCTCGGGGATATCGGTCTCGACGATGTCTCTGGTGGCCGCGGCGACACTCTGGTACTGCGTCAGCATGGTCTGCGGGTCGACTTGATGTGCGATGGCGTTCAGCACGTACTGCTGACGCTCCATGCGGTCGTTGTCGTCGGATCCGCAGCGTGAACGGGCGAACCAGAGCGCCTGTGCACCGTCGAGATGCTGATTCTCGCCGGCCCTGATGTAGCCGCGGGGCTCTGTGCAGCCCGTGCCGTCTTCTTTGT
>NZ_ML142867.1:0-1275 GCF_004138495.1 Phytoactinopolyspora endophytica | reverse complement strand
ATCGGAATGTCCCGCGGCACGTCGAGAGTCACGCCGCCGATCGCGTCCACCAGCACCTGGAAACCTTCGAGGTTGACCATGATGAAGTAATCGAGGTCGATGTCGAGTGCGCCCTCGACGGCTGACTTGGTCGCGTCGGCGCCGGGGTTGCCGATCCCGGTGAAGATGTCACCGTTGTCGCGTGGAACGAAGTCGTAGACGGCGTTGATCATCCAGTCTCGCGGATCTCCGGGCCCGGTGAAGCCGTCCGGGTACCGCTCCCGCAGAGGACTGCCCGCCGGGAACTGAAATCCCACCAGGTTTCTGGGCACCGAGACCAGAACCGTGTCGCCGCTGTCGGTGTCGACGCTGGCGACGATCAAGGTGTCCGGACGATCGCCCGTGCGGCCGTCGCCGGCATCGCTGCCCATGAGGAGGAGATTGAGTCGTGGAAGGTCGGCCCAGGGATCGTCGTGGTCGGCGATCTCGGGCGCAGTGAGGCTCTCTCCGCCGGAGATCGCACCGATCAGATCCCGCTGGGTGAACACGTTTTGTGCCGCGAGTGAGAGCGGCCCGACCACCAGCGATGCCGCGAGAGTCACGGCGAGAACGCCGCCGAGCCGCTTGCGGGCGGACAGCCCTTCTGGCTCCAGCAGCCGGTGGCTGACCAGTGCGAGCATCAGCCAGATGACCGCGACCGAGACCAGTCCGACACCGATGAGCAACAGCGCCGTACGGTCGCCGCCGTAGGCGAGCAGGCGCTGGTTAGGGGTGATGATGACGAAGGCGACCACGACGACGGCGCTGGACAGGATGGCTGCGAGGAGCAGGCTGCCGATGCGTCGCTTACCTGCCGCCATGAGACCGAGGCCGGGAAGAAGGGTGCCGGCGACAGTCCGTACCAGGAACTGGCCGTAGCGTTGCTGGCGGAGCCTGCGGCGGGTCCGCAGTCTTGTGGTGCGCGAGCCATGATGGTGTCCAGACGCGGCCATGACATACGCCTCCCGTCCGTTGTGTCTGGGCCGCGCACCAGCTTAAGCGGTGAAGGTTGGAAGCCACCGGCAGGTGGTGGGTGGAGTCCAGCCGTGGTGGGTTGACGACGCGTGACGCCGCGACGGCTTCGCCCGGCGTCACGCGCCTCGACAGCCCAGTGCCGGCGTAGAGCCGGTCTCAATGAACCGGGATCACGGGACACTAAGACGCAGAACGCTAGTGTGTCGAGCCGTTATTTCATACGTTAAGTGAATAGACTGCCTGTATGTTGGACACGGTGTCGGCTGCTGCTGAGTTCGTACT
>NZ_ML142866.1:167470-172429 GCF_004138495.1 Phytoactinopolyspora endophytica | reverse complement strand
ACGGTCACTTCGGTCGCGACGACCTGGACGTGCCGTGGGAGCGCACCAACCGCGTCGACGAGCTCAAGGCCGCGGCCCGCGTCTGACCCTTCCGTGGAAGGAGTCGGGGCGAGCCCTCTTACGCACGTGGGCGAGCCGTGGCAAGAATGATATATGCCGCAGTGCTCGCCCATGTGCGTCAATGGGGCCGGCCCGACAACGTTGACGATGCACGCCGACGTGGGCAGGGGCCACCACAAACACGCGCCCGGCGCCGCCCAGTTCGATAGAACGAGGAGACCCCTTTGCGTATCGCAGTGACCGGATCGATCGCCACCGACCAGCTGATGGTCTTCCCGGGCAGGTTCACCGACCAGCTCGTGGCCGACCAGCTGGACCAGGTGTCGCTGTCGTTCCTCATCGACCACTTGGACATCCGCCGTGGTGGAACGGCCGGCAACATCGCTCTCGGATTCGCGAAGATCGGGCTGTCTCCGGTGCTCGTGGGTGCGGTCGGCGAGGACTTCGCCGAGTACCGCTCCTTCCTGGACGGCCACGGCGTGGACACGTCGTCGATCTACGTGTCGGACGACAAGCACACCGCTCGGTTCATCTGCACGACGGATGAGGTGCAGAACCAGATCGCCTCGTTCTACACGGGTGCGATGGAGGATGCACGCGAGATCGAGCTGGCGCCCATCTCGGATCGCACCGGCGGGTTCGATCTGGTGATGATCTGCCCGAACGATCCGGTGGCGATGATCAAGCACACCCAGGAGTGCCGCGATCAGGGGTACCGGTTCGTGGCGGATATCGGTCAGCAGGTGGCCCGGATGACCGGCGACGAGCTGCGTCTGCTGGTGGACGGCGCGCATTACCTGTTCACCAACGAGTACGAGCACAGCCTGTTGCTGGAGAAGACCGGCTGGACCGAGGCGGACGTGCTCGGCCGGGTCGGCTACTGGATGACGACGCTCGGCGCCGCCGGTGCACGTCTGGAGTCCAGCAGCGGCGAGGTCGTGACCGTGCCGAGCGTCCCGGCGAAGCAGGAAGTGGACCCCACGGGGATCGGCGACGCGTTCCGGGTGGGCTTCTTCGCGGGTGTATCCTGGCAACTCTCGACAGAGCGCGCCATGCAGGTCGGGGGCGTTCTCGCCACCATCGTCCTGGAGACGCTCGGGGGTCAGGACTATGTGCTTGAGCCGGACTCGTTCGTACGCCGGTTCGCCGATGCCTACGGCGAGGACGCAGCTGCCGAAGTCAAGCCTTTCATTGGGCGCGTCGCCTGAGGAGGTGGACACACGTGGCTGAGAACGCATTCCCGGACGCGGAGGCCAAGTACGTCGACACCTAAACCATGACCTCGGGCAGCACCACAACCGATCACGCGCAAAAGAGGAGTCAGAAGAATATGACCGCAGGTTTCACCCCGTCCGTGCCGAAGCAGACGATCAACGGCATCGACTTCGCCGTCGCCGATCTGTCGCTGGCGGAGTTCGGACGTAACGAGATTCGTCTGGCCGAGCACGAGATGCCCGGTCTGATGGCGCTGCGTGAAGAGTACGGAGCGTCCCAGCCGCTCAAGGGTGCGCGGATCTCCGGCTCCCTGCACATGACCATCCAGACCGCGGTGCTGATCGAGACGCTGGTAGCGCTCGGAGCCGACGTCCGGTGGGCGAGCTGTAACATCTTCTCCACCCAGGACCACGCGGCCGCGGCCGTCGTCGTCGGGCCGAAGGGCACCAAGGACGCGCCGTCGGGCACCCCGGTCTACGCCTGGAAGGGCGAGTCGCTGCCGGAGTACTGGTGGTGCACCGAGCAGATGCTGACCTGGCCGGGCCAGGGTCCGAACATGATCCTCGACGACGGTGGCGACGCCACGCTGCTGGTGCACAAGGGCGTGGAGTTCGAGAAGGCCGGCGTGGTACCGGCCGCCGGTGCCGACGACCCGGAGGAGTGGAAGGTCTTCCTGGAGCTGCTGCGGGAAACGCTGGCCGTCGACGGCAGCAAGTGGACCACTCTGGCGGCGGACATCAAGGGCGTCACCGAGGAGACCACGACCGGCGTACACCGCCTGTACCAGCTCGCCGAGGCCGGTGAGCTGCTCTTCCCGGCGATCAACGTCAACGACGCGGTCACCAAGTCGAAATTCGACAACAAGTACGGCTGCCGCCACTCGCTCGTCGACGGTATCAACCGCGCCACTGACGTGCTCATCGGCGGCAAGACCGCCGTCATCTGCGGCTACGGCGACGTCGGCAAGGGAAGCGCGGAGTCGCTGCGCGGCCAGGGTGCCCGGGTCATCGTCACCGAGATCGACCCGATCTGCGCGCTGCAGGCGGCGATGGACGGCTACCAGGTCGCCACCCTCGATGACGTCGTCGGTCAGGCCGACATCATCATCACGACGACGGGCAACAAGGACGTCATCACCATCGACCACATGGTGAAGATGAAGCACCAGGCCATCGTCGGGAACATCGGCCACTTCGACAACGAGATCCAGATGACGCAGCTGGAGAACTACACCGGCGTCAAGCGGGTCAACATCAAGCCCCAGGTCGATGAGTGGACCTTCCCCGACGGGCACTCCATCATCGTGCTCTCCGAGGGCCGCCTGCTGAACCTGGGCAACGCCACCGGCCACCCCTCGTTCGTGATGTCGAACTCGTTCTCCGACCAGACGATCGCCCAGATCGAGCTGTTCACCAAGCAGGGCCAGTACGGCACCGACCAGGTCTACCTGCTGCCCAAGCACCTCGACGAGAAGGTCGCCCGGGTCCACCTGGAAGCGCTCGGCGGCAGGCTCACCGAGCTGTCCAAGGACCAGGCCGAGTACATCGGCGTCGACGTCCAGGGGCCGTACAAGCCGGACCACTACCGCTACTAAAGGCGCGTGGCCCCTCGTAGCTTCCTGTACCGCGTGGCCTCTGGCCCACGCCCCGCAGGACGGTAGGAGCCAACCCACGATCACGGCCCGGCCGGGACTGAAGAAGTCCCAGCCGGGCCGTCCTCATGCCGCCGATCGGTGGAGCTGTGCGGGAGCGGATACGTCGTCGTGCCGGCCTGCGCAGCCGTCCGCGTCGCATGCGGTCTCCGACATCGCGTGCCAGGTGAGGGCCAGCTCGTGCACGGTGCGAGCGTCGGCGATGCCGTCGCTGCGGAGGCCGCGTTCGCGTTGGAAGGCGGCGAGCGCCCTCAGTGTCCGCGGGTTGGTGGTTCCGGTCGCGTGGTGCGGCTCCAGACGGCCGATGTCGACCAGGATCCGTTGGACGGACCGTGGGTCGGCCGCCGGGGGACTGGTCAGCCGCTGCCACGCGTCGGACACGGCATGGGCGCGGTTGGAGACGGTCTGCGCAGCACGGTGGAGCCAGATCCTGGTCGACTGCTGCGTGCTGGGAAAGGCGGCCGTGGCGTGGGTGGCCATGGTGTCCTCCTCGTGGGGTTGTGCGGACACTATCCAGACTGCCCGCGATCGCCCCGTCCATGCGTCTGTCCGGAGGATGTTTCCGCGCCTTTAACCGTCTGCCTACGGAATGACAATCGAAGCGGGGTCGTCCACCTCTGGATGGACCCCGACCCTGAGGTGACAGGCTGCCGCCCCGTCCCGAAATGACGTGGACGTCAGTGCACGCAGATAGAGGGCGCCGGCCATCGGCCGGCGCCCTCTATCTCAATGGAGGATGATGTTTACAGGTCGTAGTACAGCTCGAACTCGTGCGGGTGCGGACGCAGCCGGATCGGGTCGACCTCGTTGGTGCGCTTCCAGTCGACCCAGGTCTCGATGAGGTCCGGCGTGAAGACGTCGCCCTCGATGAGGTAGTCGTGGTCCTCCTCGAGCGCCGTCAGCGCGTCCGGTAGCGAAGCGGGGACGGTACCGATGTCGCCGAAGTCCTCCGGCGGCAGCTCGTAGAGGTCCTTGTCCACCGGCTCCGGCGGCTCGATCTTGTTGCGGATGCCGTCGACCCCGGCCATCAGCATCGCGGAGAAAGCCAAGTACGGGTTGCTGGAGGGGTCCGGAACCCGGAACTCGATCCGCTTGGCCTTTGGCGACGTCCCGGTGATCGGGATACGCACGGCAGCGGAGCGGTTGCGCTGCGAGTACACGAGGTTGACCGGAGCCTCGAAGCCCGGCACCAGGCGGTGGTACGAGTTCACCGTCGGGTTGGTCCACGCCAGCAGCGACGAGGCGTGCTTGAGCAGGCCACCGATGTACCAGCGAGCCATGTCCGACAGGCCCGCGTAGCCGAGCTCGTCGTAGAACAGCGGCGAGCCGTCCTTCCACAGCGACTGGTGGCAGTGCATGCCGGAACCGTTGTCGTTGAAGACCGGCTTGGGCATGAACGTGGCCGTCTTGCCGGCCGCCCAGGCGACGTTCTTGATGATGTACTTGTACAACATCAGCTGGTCGCCGGCGTGCAGCAGGCTGTTGAACTTGTAGTTGATCTCGGCCTGCCCCGCGGCGCCGACCTCGTGGTGGGCGCGCTCCACGGGGATGTTCGCGGCGATCAGCGTCTTGACCATGGTGTCGCGAAGGTCGGCGTAATGGTCAGTCGGCGGGACGGGGAAGTAACCGCCCTTGTACCGGGTCTTGTAGCCGCGGTTGCCGCCCTCCTCCTGACGGCCGGTGTTCCAGGCCGCCTCGATGGAGTCGATGAAGTAGTAGCCGGACTTCTCGTTGGTCTGGAAGCGGACGTCGTCGAAGACGTAAAACTCGGCTTCGGGACCGAAGTACGCGGTGTCGGCCAGACCCGTGCTGGCCAGATAGGCCTGCGCCTTGGACGCGATGTTGCGTGGATCGCGGCTGTACGGCTCGTCGGTGAAGGGGTCGACGATGGAGAAGTTCAGCGCAAGCGTCTTGGCCTGGCGGAACGGGTCGACGAACGCTGTGGTCGGGTCGGGGATGAGCTTCATGTCCGACTCGTGGATGGCCTGGAAGCCGCGGATCGAAGAGCCGTCGAACATCATGCCGCCGGCGAT
>NZ_ML142866.1:162484-167460 GCF_004138495.1 Phytoactinopolyspora endophytica | reverse complement strand
CGCGTCGAAGGTCGACGCGGGAACGTTGAGGTGCTGCATGACCCCTGGGAGGTCACAGAAGCGGATGTCGACGAATTCGACACCCTCGTCTTTGACGAACTTCAGCAGCTCGTCGGCGTTGGTGAACATGTACTCTCCTTCGCACCTGGCGGGGTTGGCCATGGGTGTCGACGGTCAGCTCTGACCGACTCGCTAGATAGCCAGCGACGTTATGAGTGCGGCATTTCCCGCTTGTGTCTCTAGTGTTTCACGAGTGTTACGCCGCCGACAGTAGACGTAACAAAGCCGTCGGCTGGGTGCCTATACTGCCCTGATTGTCTCCGTACGTCGTTACAGCGAAGATACGATCGTGGGCCATCATCGTGTCGTGTGACCATGACCGGACGGCTGGGATCCGGCGGCGCGGGCGACCTCGGTAGAGTCGTGGGGTGAGCACCGACCGACCGTCCCCATCGCACTCAGCACTGCCGGATTCCGGGCCCGGGTCGCCCGCGACATGGGCCCGGCGGTTCGCGGCCCTGGCGATCGACTGGGTGCTGGCGAACATCGCCGCGTTCATTCTCGTCGGTGGTGAAGCCTGGGAGATCGGGTCCGGTCTGACCTGGCTGCCGCTGGCATGCTGGTTCGGCATGGTATGGCTGAGCACGGCCTTCACCGGCGCCAGCATGGCGCAGTGGATGCTGCGTGTCCGCATCGTGCGGTTGACCGGCGGGCGCGTGGGCATCCTCAACGCCGCCTTGCGCACGGGCCTGATCCTGCTGGTGATCCCGCCGATCGTGGCCGACAAGGACCGGCGTGGGCTGCACGACCTGGCCACGAACACGGCGGCCGTGAACGGCCCGCGCAGGGCTTGATCCACCTGAGTCAGCGACGGCTGGTCGGTGGCGGCCCACCGGTCGGGAGCTTCATGCCCTTGGGCAACGGTCCCTTCGGCATTCCCACCGGCTGTGTCCCCAGCGCGCGCAGCCGCTGCCGGAGTTCCGTGACCTCTGCCGGGCGGAGGTTCTTCGGCAGCTTCTGCAGATGCTTGGTCAGCCGTGGAAGCGGCACCTGGTCGTCGCCACGGCCGACGACGATGTCATAGACGGGCGTCTCCGGTGCGACTCGGGCATGCCGCTTCTTCTCCTGCTGAAGAAGATTCGCGACTCTGCCGTGCACCTCGCCCTCACCGATCAGGACGATGCCCGGACGCCCCACGGCCCGATGGACGACGTCCTGGTGCCGGTTGGCGCCGATGCCTGGGGCGGAATCCCACCCCTTTCGGAGCGTACCGAGGGCGGCGGCCGCGGCTCCCGGCTGTCCTTCGATCTGCGAGTACGCCGCGCGTTCAGCTCGCTTCCCGAAGACGATCGCGCCGGCGAGCAGCGCGGACGGGAGGCCGAGGATCAGCCAGACCCAGAGCGGGCCGAGCAAGAGGCCGATCAGCACCGTCAGGCCGAGGACACCGAGCATCCAGGCCAGAGTGATCCACCCGACCCAGCGGTCAGACCTCCTGGCCATCCGGTAGGTCTGTTTGATCTGTGCGATCCGGCCCTTCTTCTCGCCGGAGTCCTGCTGATCCTGGTCCTTACGCGCCATATGACGATCCTAGCTAAGAAACACGATGGTCGGCTCGACGGGACCGTCCGGATATCGCGGTTCCGCCGATCTCGCCGATCTCACCGCGGTCAACAGGTCGCGGCGGTCGACGTTCCCGGGACGTTGAGGGTCGCACGACCCCTAAGTCGTCGTCTGTCCTTGCCGAGCGGCAAGAGCCTGCCGGTAGAGGCGGCCGGCGCGGTACGACGAGCGCACGAGCGGGCCGGACATGACGCCCGCGTAGCCGATCTCGGTCGCCTCGGCACCGAGCTCGTCGAACTCTTCGGGTGTGGCCCAGCGCTCTACCGGGTGGTGCCGTGGAGTGGGACGCAGGTACTGCGTAATGGTGATCAGATCACAGCCGGCGTCGTGCAGGTCGACCAACGCCTGGGAGATCTCCTCGCGCGTCTCGCCCATGCCGAGGATCAGGTTGGACTTGGTGACCATGCCCGCGGCGCGGGACAGAGACAGCACCTCGAGGGAGCGCTCGTAGGAGAAAGCGGGGCGGATGCTGCGGAAGATCCGCGGAACCGTCTCCACGTTGTGTGCGAACACCTGGGGTTCGGCGTCGAACACCTGCTGGAGCAGGTCGGGCTTGGCGGAGAAGTCGGGCGTGAGGATCTCTACGCCGGTGTTCGGATTGAGCTTGTGGATCTGGCGCACGGTCTCCGCGTACAGCCAGGCGCCCTCGTCGTCGAGGTCGTCCCGGGTCACGCCGGTCACGGTGGCGTAGCGCAGCCCCATGGCCTGGACCGACTCGGCGACCCGGCGCGGCTCGTCCACGTCGAGCGGGTCGGGCTTGCCAGTGTCGATCAGGCAGAAGTCACATCGGCGAGTGCAGTGGTCACCGCCGATCAGGAACGTCGCCTCCCGGTCCTCCCAGCATTCGAAGATGTTCGGACAGCCCGCTTCCTGACAGACGGTATGCAGACCCTCACGCTTCACCAAGGCCTGTAGTTCCCGATACTCCGGGCCCATGGTGGCCTTGGTCTTGATCCAGGATGGCTTCTTCTCGATCGGCGTCTCGCTGTTACGGACCTCGAGGCGTAGCAGCCGACGTCCCTCCGGTGCGACAGTCACACGTTCACCCTACGAGGTCGGTACCGCGCTGGGCCATGTGGTGTGCCCAGCGCCACAGCCGCGCCGGCAGCTGAGGCACCGGCGCGGCGGCTGTGGCCGTCAGACCGCTGCCTTCCTGTGCTCGGGCGGTGCCGGCTGCTCGGCCTGCACGACGGCGAGGTGCTCCACCACCCGCGGCATGACGTCGGCGACGGTGACGGCGCGCCCGAGCTCCTGCGAGATCGACGTGACGGCGGCGTCGGAGATGCCGCACGGGACGATACGGTCGTACCAGCCCAGGTCGCAGTCGCAGTTCAAGGCGAACCCGTGCATGGTCACCTTCTGGGCGACCCTGATGCCGACGGCACCGACCTTGCGAGCCGGGCCGCGGTCGTCGGCCGGCACCCACACGCCGCTTCGGCCCTTGATGCGTTCCGCGGTCAGACCGAACTCGGCGCAGACGTCGATCATGAGCTGCTCGACGCGCCTGACATACGCGACGACGTCGAGCCGTCCGGGAAGCTCAATGATGGGATAGCCGACGATCTGCCCTGGGCCGTGCCAGGTGATCTTGCCGCCACGGTCCACGTCGATCACGGGGGCGCCGGCGTCGATGAGTGGGCGCTCGTGAGGCTTCGTCAGTTTTCCGGCCGTGTATACGGGCGGATGTTCCAGGAGAACGACCGTGTCGTCGATCTCGCCGGCCACACGCGCGCCGTGCAGCGTGCGTTGCTCATCCCAGGCCTCGTCGTAGGGCACCTGTGCCTCGTGGCGGATTACCCGCAGCTCCCTCATGGGTGATGAGCTTATGACGTGAGTGTCGCCGTACTCTATGCCTCAGGTCACCTGCGTCACAGAGGAGGGGACAAAGTGGTCAAATCGGACTAAATGCGTCACAGTTGAGGGTTGGGCCCGCGACCGGGCCAGTCTGGGTCGCCAGGGGCGCGTCTAGGTGAGACTATTCCGGTGGAAAGTTGATCTCGGGCGGCGACGAGCACCAAGATTTGGAAACATAGACGCTATGGAGGGGTCGTTGCACGTCCCTGGGTACACCGTCGTCCGGCGGTTGGGGTCAGCCGATTCGCCGATGTGGCTGGGCACCGAGAACGCCACCGGGCAGCCCGTCACGCTGCGACAGGTGCGCGGTGACGCCCAGACGCTACGGGACGGCTTGAGCTCGGCCACGCTCGTCATGGGTGCGCTGAACCATCCGCACGTGATCCCGTTCCATGACGTCGTCGAGACGCCGACCGGGCCGGTACTGGTCCTCGCGGCGGCTGAGGGCGGCAGCCTGACCGACGTCCTGGTCAACCGGCGCACCCTCGCGCCGGGGGAGATGGTCACTGCATGCGCTCCCGTCGCCGAGGCGCTGGCGGAGATCCACCACCACGGAATCGTGCACGGCGCCATCACACCGGACGAGATCGTCTTCGCCAGAGACGGCCGGCCGATGCTGGCCGGGATCGGCCTGGCGACCATCGGTGCCCGGGTGAACCTCCACGGCACCACCATCGCGCCCGAGGCGGCCACCGGGGCTGGGTTGGCGCCACCCGCGGACGTATACAGCATCGCGGCGATCGGGATCCTCTGCCTGACCGGACCCGTCTCCGCGCAGCAGCTGTACGCCGCGTCCGCCGAGCACCTGCTCGCCACCGGAATGCCTCCCGCGGCCCAAGCCGTCGTCACCCGCGCGATCGGCCGGAACATCGGCCGTCGTCCGGATGCGGAGACGCTGGTGAACGCCCTCTACGCCATCGCGGACCCGGAGCCGGTGGAGCTGGTGGTGCCTGAGGAGACGCCGCCTCATGCGCCGCCCATGCCGGGTCCGCCGCCGCTCGGCGCATCGTCGCCGATGACGCCGACCCAAGGAACGCCTCAGGGCCCGCCGCCGCAGGGTCCGCCGCCGTCGTCGGGCGAGGCGCCTCCCGGTGCGGCATCGCCGCCTGCCGCCGTCCCCCCGGGTGCGGGGGTGTCCGGGCCCGATAGCGGCGATCCCGACGAACTGGACGATGTGACCGCGTACATGCGGCAGGTCAGCACACCGGGGCGACGAGCGCGACGCAGGGCGTCGGCGGATGCGGACGAGGCGGACGAGACCCAGGGGGGCTCCAGGCGGAGGCCGCGAGCGGACGACGACTCCACTGGCCATGGCGAGCGTGCCGGTGCCGCGGGACAGTCCGAGACCGCCGCTGCGGGCCGCCGGGGCCGAGAGCGCGGCGAACGTCGTACCTCTGGCAAGAGTGAATCCGCGGCGGCCGGTGCCCGTTCCTCCGCGAGACGCGGGAAGACGCCACGCGATGACGATGCCGGCACGACGGAGCCGAGCGGTCGCTCGCGTG
>NZ_ML142866.1:160843-162461 GCF_004138495.1 Phytoactinopolyspora endophytica | reverse complement strand
AAGCCGTGGCGACCTGACCAAGGTGGCCAGCGTCCTCGTGGTGCTACTCCTGGTGGCCGGCGCCGTGGTCATCGGCATGAACCTGGCCGAGGACGACTCCGAGCTTCCCAGCGCGGATCTGGGGACTCCCGACTCGACGGACAGCGAAGAGGTGGACTTGTGCGGCGGACCACGGCCCGCGCCCGACGACGAACCCCCCGAGGTCTCCGATTGGACCGAGGAGGTGCAGCGGCTCTACACCCTGCGCGCGCAGGCATTCGAGGAGATCGATGCGGAGCTGTTGTGCCAGGTCTACGCGCCCACCAGCGAGGGCTTGGTCCGGGACGTCGAGCTCCTGCAGGAGTACGCGGACGCGGGCGTGCGGACCCAGGACCTCTCGTTCGAGGTCATCGACGCTGAGGTGGTGGAACGGGACGGGGGTACGGTCGTCGTCGAGATCTCCGACCGGCTGCCCGCCTACCAGCTCGTCGACGACGACGGCGAGGTCATGGAGGATAAGCCGGGTACGGAGAACGAGTCCTGGATGGCCGAGCTGGTGCCGATCGCCGACGAGGGATCCTCGACGCCGTCGTGGCGGTTCGGCTGAACGGTGCGTCCGCGGCTCATTGATGCAGCGCCGCGGCGACGACCTCCCTCGTGGTGCGGTGCTGGAAGACGAAACCGGCCTCGGTCAGCCGGTGCGGGACGACCCGGAGGCTGCCGGCGATGTAGTCGGTGAACTCGCCGAGCACGAGCCGCAGCGCGAAGCGTGGGACGGGAAGCACCGCCGGGCGATGCAGCATGTGCGCGAGCACCCGGGTGAACTCGGCGTTCGTCGCCGGTTCCGGCGCGGTGATGTTGTATGCCCCGACACAGCCGGGCTGCTCGATCAGGAACCGGAGCGCGCGAACCGTGTCCGGCAGTGAGACATGGCTCCAGTACTGTCTGCCGCCCGCGAGCGAACCTCCCACCGCGAACCGGAACATCGGGAGCATCTGCTTGAACGCGCCACCAGAGCGATCCATGACGAGGCCGAACCTCGGGTGGCACACCGCCACGCCGGCGTCCTTGGCCGGCTCAGCCGCGGCCTGCCATGCCAGGCACAGCTCGGCTAGGAAATCGGTGCCGGAGCTGGAGTCCTCGTCGACGACCTCGGCCCCGCGGTCCACCCCGTAGACGGAGATCCCGGTGGGAGAGACGAACACCCGGGGTGGCCGGTCCAGGCCGACGATCGCCTTGGCGAGGATGGCCGTCGGCCGTATCCGGCTGGTGTACAGCTCCTGCTTGTAACGTTTCGTCCAGCGACGGTCACCGACGCCGGCTCCGGAAAGGTTCACGACGGCGTCGAGACCTTCCAGCGGCCCCGGATCGATGTCACCGACCGCAGGATCCCACTGCAGCTCGTCGGCGCCGGCCGCCGGCCGTCGCACCAGCCGGAGTACGTCGTGCCCGTCCGCGGTCAGCGAGTTCCGCAGAGCCGTGCCGATGAGACCGCTGGAACCACAGATCGCTACCCGCATGTCCTTCAGGCTACCCAGCGCAGCCCGATGCATTGCGGGTCACGTGGAGAAGCCGACATCGTGGTCGTGATCACGACCACGATGTCGTTCGCGAGTGTCCCGTAAAGCCGGTTCCTTGA
>NZ_ML142866.1:152288-160833 GCF_004138495.1 Phytoactinopolyspora endophytica | reverse complement strand
GATGCTGGTACATCGGACGACGACGGCAACGCCGCGAGGCGCCGCCTGGGCGCCACAGACGTCAAGAGACCGGCTTTACGGGGCGCTGGGGAGGTGGCGACCTCTGCGCTCACCTACAGCCCGAGGTCTCCCTCGAACTGTCCCTCCTCGAGGCGATCCTTCACGGCGGTGAGATACCGCGCCGCGTCCGCGCCGTCGACGATCCGGTGATCGTAGCTCAGCGCCAGATACACCATGGAGCGCACGGCGATGCTGTCCGCGCCCGTCTCGTCGGTCAGGACCACCGGCCGCTTCACGACCGCACCCGTGCCGAGCATGCCGACCTGCGGCTGGTTGAGGATCGGTGTGTCGAAAAGGGCGCCCCGGCTCCCGGTGTTGGTGAGCGTGAAAGTGCCGCCGGAGATGTCATCAGGCTTGAGCTTGTTGGAACGGGTCCGTTCGGCCAGGTCGGCGATCTGGCGGGCCAGCCCTCCGATGTTGAGGTCGCCGGCGTTCTTGACGACCGGGACCATCAGGCCGCGCTCGGTGTCCACTGCGATGCCCAGGTTCTCGGCCTCGTGGTAGACGATCTCGTCGCCGTCGACGCTGGCGTTGACGATCGGGTAGACCTTCAGCGCCTCGACGGCCGCCTTGGCGAAGAACGGCAGGAAGGAGAGCTTGACGCCTTCCCGTGCCTGGAAGTCCTTCTTCGCGCGGTCACGCAGACGGGCGATGCGGGTGATGTCCACCTCGATCACCGTCGTCAGCTGTGCCGACGTCGCCAGCGAGTTGACCATGTGGTCGGCGATCATCTTGCGGACCCGGGTCATCTTCTGCCGGGTACCGCGCAGCGGCGACGGCTCTGCGGACGGCGCGGCGGCCGGAGCGGACGACGCGGGTGCGGCGGCCGCAGCCTTGGCCGCCTCAGCGGCGCCGAGTACGTCCTGCTTGCGGATCCGTCCACCGACACCGGAACCGGTGACGGTGGAGAGGTCCACCCCGTGCTCAGTGGCGAGCTTGCGCACCAGCGGCGTCACGTACGGCGCCCCGTCGCCGCCGGCGGTCGCCGGCGCGGATGGGGTCGGTGCGGACGGCTGCTGAGCAGTCTGGGATGCCTGGGGAGCCTGCTCTGCGGGGGCCGGTGGTGCCTGCTCGGGCTGCTGGGCCGGGGCGGGCTGTTCGGCCGCGGGCTGCTGGGCGGCTTCTTGCTGGGGTGCCTGCTGTTGCGGTGCCTGCTGGCCGCCTGCGGCTCCCTCTTCGCCGATGATGGCGAGCTCGGCTCCGACCTCGACGGTCTCGTCCTCGCCGACCTTGATCTCCTGCAGGGTGCCGGCGACGGGGGAGGGGATCTCGGTGTCGACCTTGTCGGTGGAGATCTCCAGCAGTGGCTCGTCGACGGCCACCTGGTCGCCGGGCTGCTTGAGCCAGCGGGTCACTGTGCCCTCGGTGACACTTTCTCCGAGTGCGGGCAGGGTGACAGAGGTTGCCATCGTCAGTCCTCTCGAACGTCTCTTACGCCATTTGAGCCTACGCGACCGTACCAGCCAACATGAGCGTATATCGCCCCCACTCGCCGGTTGTCACAGGCCTCCTGTGACCGCGAACACACGCCGTGTCGACGGGCCGTGATCACTGTCTCAGCCATGGACATGCAGAGGTTTTCCGGCGAGCGCGAGATGTGCCTCGCCGAGAGCTTCACTCTGGGTCGGATGCGGGTGGATCAGCTGGGCGACCTCCTCCGGCAGCGCCTCCCAGTTGCAGATGAGCTGCGCTTCGCCGATGAGCTCGCCCACTCTGGCGCCGACCAGATGCACGCCCAGCACGGGACCGTCCTTCTCCCGCACCAGCTTGGCGAAGCCCTGAGTGCCGAGGATCTGGCTCTTCCCGTTCCCGGCCAGGTTGTAGTCGAAGGTCTCCACCTGGTCGTCGCCGAGGCGTTGCCGGGCCTGCGCTTCGGTGAGCCCGACCGAGGCGACCTCCGGATCGGAGTACGTGACGCGAGGGATGCCGGTGTCGTCCACGGGCACCGGGGCAAGGCCCGCGATCTCCTCAGCGACGAATATGCCGTGCGCGAAGCCACGGTGCGCCAACTGCAGCCCGGGGACGACGTCGCCGACCGCGTACACCCCCGGGACGCCGGTGCGCAAGCGCTCGTCCGTGGTGACGAACCCGCCGTCGAGCGTGATGCCGGCCTCGGCATAACCGAGGCCCTCGGTGACCGGTCCCCGGCCGACAGCGACCAGCATCAGTTCGGCGTCGATGGACTCGCCGCCCTCGAGCGACACGGTGATGCCCGCGTCCGCCTGCTGGACATCGGCGAACCGTGCGCCGGTCTTCACCGTCATGCCGCGTTTGCGGAACGCTCGCTCGACGGTCTTGGAGCTTGCCTCGTCCTCGCCCGGCAGCAGGCGAGGCAGCATCTCCACGAGCGTGACCTCGGCACCGAAAGACCGCCAGACGCTGGCGAACTCGACGCCGATGACGCCGCCGCCCAGCACGACCGCCGATGTCGGTACACGATCGAGATTCAGCACGTCGTAGCTGGTGAGGATCTGCCGGCCGTCGGTCTGCAGACCGGGCAGGCTGCGGGCGTCGGACCCGGTGGCCAGGACGACGTTGGCGCCGGTGTAGCGGGTGCCGTCGACCTCCACAGCATTCGGGCCGGCCAGCCGTCCCATGCCCTCCACGAGCGTGACACGGTTGGCCTTGACCAGGCCTTGCAGGCCTTTGTAGAGCCTGGCGACGATGCCGTCCTTGTACGCGTTGACGGCGGGGACGTCGACGGACTCGAAGGTGGCCTTGACGCCGAACGTGTCGCTGCCGCGTGTGATGTCGGCGACCTCCGCGGCATGCAGGAGCGCCTTGGTGGGGATGCAGCCGTAGTGCAGGCAGGTGCCGCCGACCTTGTCCTTCTCCACCAGCGCGACGCGTAGCCCGAGTTCGGCGGCGCGGAAGGCGGCCGCATAACCACCGCTTCCACCACCCAGGACGACGACGTCGTAGTCGTATGCCTCAGCGTTCATACGCGCTCCACTCTCCGTGACCATGATCGCTCGCGCCGGCCGTGTCCGGCCACTGGCGAACAGCACCGGACGCACCCGTGAGGTCGATCCTGTCACTCGGGGGCGAGCCACATGACGCCCGCCCCGAATACCGTGCTGAGCGACGAGGTCACCGACTCAGGTGATCTCCACGGAACAGAAGCGATACTGTCGGGAGTTCATAGGACAGCTCGACGGAGGTGTGACGATGCGGTGGTTCGGTCGGCGACGTAAGAGCGCTGAAGGCAGCCTGGACAGAGCTGCCGACGACGCCGACACCAAGCACCTGAAGGAGTTCGCCGGCTCCAGGCACGGCGTCGAGGCGTTCGTCGAGCCTCCCACCACGATGACCGCGACCACCGTCGTAATGGTCGCGCATGACGGCGAATGGACGCGCCGGCGGGTCCGGGACGCCGCGGCCGCCCACGACCTCGCCCGCAAGCTCGGGATCCCCGCGTACGACGCCCAGGTCGTCGGATATCCGCAGCGGATGCGGGAGTGGAACCGCAAGACGGGCGGGCGCGGCGTCTGAGCCCGCCTCCGCTGCCCTAGAGTCCTGCAACTCGGGGCCGTGGCGCTCGTGCGGCACGTCCAAGCGGCGAGTGTCAGAGTCTGCCCTCGGCGACATCGTCGACGATCTGCACCAGCGTGCGTACTGCTGTGCCGGTTCCACCCTTGGGCGTATAGCCGTACGGCGCCGAGTCGTTGAACGCCGGTCCGGCGATGTCGAGGTGTGCCCACGGCACGCCCTCCGGTACGAACTCCTTGAGGAACAGACCGGCTTGCAGCGCGCCGCCGTTTCGGTCGCCGATGTTGGCGATGTCGGCTACGGCCGAGTCCAGCTTCTCTCTGAGTTCCGGGGGCAGGGGGAGGGGCCACATCTGCTCGCCGGCACGCTCGGCGGCGTCGTGCACGCGCTCGGACAGGTCGTCGTCGTTGGACATGATCCCGGACACACGTGGACCGAGGGCGACGACGGCCGCTCCCGTGAGTGTCGCGACGTCGACGATCAGGTCCGGTTCGTCCTCGCCGGAGCGGACCAGAGCGTCGGCCAGAACCAGGCGGCCCTCGGCATCCGTGTTGAGGACCTCGACGGTTTTCCCGCCGTACATCGTGATGACGTCCGACGGCCGCTGGGCGTCACCGGACGGCATGTTCTCGGCCATCGCCGCATACGCGGTCACGGCGACCTTCGGGGCGATCTCCGCGATGGCCAGGGTCGCGGCGACCACGGCGGCCGCGCCGCCCATGTCGCACTTCATGGTGGCCATGCTGTCGGACGGCTTGAGGGAGAGACCTCCGCTGTCGAACGTGATGCCCTTGCCGACCAGCACGACATGTTTCTTGGCCCGGGTCGGGCGGTAACTCAGGCGAACCAGCCGCGGAGGGTTGGCGGAGCCTTGGCCGACGCCGATCAGCCCGCCGTATCCGCCCTTGGCGAGGCTCTTCTCGTCCAGGACTTCGACGTTGAGCTTGGCGGCTTTGCCCAGTTTCGTGCTGGTGTCGGCGAACGCTTTGGGGAACAGGTCACGCGGCGGCATGTTCACCCAGTCGCGTGCTCTGTTGACCGCGGTCCCCACGGCTTCCGCGCGGGTGACCGCGTCCTTCACGGCTTTGGCTTTGACACCGGCTCCCACCAGGGTGACCGCCTCCAGCGGCGGTGTGGCGTCGCCGGACTTGTATGCGTCGAACGAGTACGCACCCAACAGAACGCCTTCGACGACCGCGGCGGCGTCCTCTGCGCTGCCCACGGGAAGCGCGAACGCCGCACTCTTGGTGCCGCTGAGGGCGCGGGCGGCGGCTCCGGCGGCCCGGCGGATGGCTTCCCGATGCGCCGGCGTACCGTCCGCCGCGGAAGATCCCACACCGACGGCGACGACGACAGGCGCCTTCATCTTGCCCAGAGCAGGCACCTTGATCACCTCGTCGGCCTTACCGGATGCTCCCAGCTGCCTCAGCGTCTCGGTGAGCGTGCCCTTGAAAGCCTTGTCGACCGGCTCGGCGCCGGCCAGCAGGGCGGGCCCGTCGTCGCCGGAGGCGATGCCGATGACCACCGCATCGACTTTGAGCCCGGTCGGACTGGCTGAGGACAAGGTGATGGCGCTCACGGCTCTCCCTGACGTCGAACTGCTAAGTCAAACGTCGATGCTACTTCGTTCCGTACAGGCGGGAGGCAGCGAGCCTCGAGGAACTCTCAGCCGGCTCGATCGCGCGCTTCAGTGGCGTCGCTCGATGAGGTCGAGGTTGCGGAAGACCGGCGGCTCATCGCATAGCTCGGCCATCTTGGCGGAGATCTCGTTCGTGGCGGGCAACTCGTTGTTCTTCTGGGCGTCCTCGTAGGAGTCGAACTCGACGATCATCACGTACGTGTTCGGTCGGTCGCGGTCGGACGTCACCAGCTCGCGAGTCACCGTGTTCACGCCTTCAGTCGCCTTGTCCCACTCGTTGGCAAGCGTGACAAGGTCGTCGTACCTGGACGTGCGCATCTCGATCATCTGGACGAACTTCATGCTGCGTACCCCATCTCCCGGTAGTTGTATGTGCGATCCCAGTGTCACGACGCCGAGCCAAGGGAGAGTCAGGATGCGGTAAAGATCTGTCCTGCGCTCAGTCCCGATGCATATGCGCCCGTCTATGCACGTAACTCATGTCGACGCGCAGGGCTGGCCGTAGACGTGGAGCTGCCTCGTCCCGTGCTGAGGTCGGGCCGCGCCGTGGAGGGCGGCAGACGCGTCGTGGGGATAGAGGATATGGTGCGGAGGTGTGACTGAGACTGAGACACCCTCGAGAACGGCCCTGTACGACCGGCACGTCGAGCTCCAAGCGAAGTTCGCGGAGTTCGGCGGATGGGAGATGCCGCTTCAGTACTCAGGGGTAGTGACCGAGCACAACGCAGTGCGTGAGCAGGTCGGTCTTTTCGACGTCAGCCATCTGGGCAAGGCCCGGGTGACCGGACCAGGTGCACGCGCCTTCGTCGATTCCTGCCTGACCAACGCGCTGGACAAGATCGGGCCGGGCGAGGCGCAATACACGCTGTGCTGCGATGAGTCTGGCGGCGTCGTCGACGACCTGATCGTGTACCTGCGATCCGACGAGGAACTGCTGCTGGTGCCGAACGCGGCGAACAGCGCCGAGGTCGTCCGCCGGCTGCAGGCGGCGGCACCGGACGGTGTAGAGATCCGCGACGAACACACCCGGTTGTCCATCCTCGCGCTGCAGGGACCGAACAGTGAAGCTGTCCTCTCGGCGCTGTGGATCGCGGTGGGACACAGCTACATGTCGTTCGTCGACGCCGAGTTCAACGACATCCCGATCACCGTCTGCCGCACCGGCTACACCGGCGAGCGCGGTTACGAGATCATCGCGCCGTCCGACGGCGTGCACGTGATCTGGGATGCGTTGCTGGCCTCCGGCGAGCCGCAGGGCATCACGCCGTGCGGGCTCGGCGCGCGGGACACATTGCGCACGGAGATGGGCTATCCGCTGCATGGCCAGGACCTTTCCCGGGAGATCAGCCCCTTGCAGGGGCGTTCCGGTTGGGCGGTCGGCTGGTCGAAGCCGTCGTTCTGGGGCCGTGACGCGCTCCTGGAGGAGAAGGAAGCCGGACCGGTACGGCGACTGCGTGGCATCCTGGCGTCGAACCGGGGGATTCCGCGGCCCGGCATGGCGGTGTCCGTCAACGGTGTGGACGCGGGCGTCGTCACCTCCGGCACGTTCTCGCCCACCCTGAAACAGGGCATCGGCCTGGCGTTGCTCCCGCCCGACGTCTCTGACGGCGACGAGGTCAGCGTGGACGTACGTGGCCGTTCCGAGCCGTTCGAGGTGGTCCGTCCGCCGTTCGTCAAGACGTCGCCGTCCTGATCGGCCGGCGGTAGCGCTCAGACAGTAGCGCTCAGACAGTGGTGGCGTCCTCGGGCGTCGTCAGGTGCCGCGGGGCTTGACGAAGCGGCGACAGCCATGCGACGGCCGTGGCGGCGACGATGGTCAGCTGGCACAGCAGAAGCGCATGCGCGACGTCGATGTGGTCGGCGAGTAGCCCAGCCGTCAGGGCTCCGGCCGGGAAACCGGAGCCGAAGGACGTCATGCGGCCTACGGTCATGACGCGACTCATCAGGGGCTCGGGCGTCACCTGCTGGCGAAGAGTGACCGAGTTCGCGGCGACGACGATGTAGGCGGCGCCCCACGCGGCGACCGCGAGCACGCCCAGGACCCAGTTCGGGGACAGCGCGGTGGCGGCGCCGCCCACGCCGGAGAGAGGCAGGCATACGAGCGCGGTCCGGACACCGCCCAGGCGATAGACGATGCGGGTCATGAGCATGCTCCCGACCACGGCTCCGGCTCCCCACGCCGCGAAGACGAAGCCGAACCGCCAATCTCCCTGCTGCACGCCGAGGCTGCGGTCCGCCCACACGACCAGCACGCCCACGAGCGAGCCGCCGCTGAAGGCCACCAGCGTGCCGATCACGGTCATGTATCGCAGAACCGGATGGTCGATGATGAACCGGACACCCTGCGCGATGGCTGCGCGGCTGGATTGATCGACGATCGTGCCGATTCCGCGGGACTTGCTCAGCGGTCGTACGATGCGTTTCACCAGAAGAGCCGAGGCGACGAAAGTCACGGCATCGATGACAATCAGCGACTCCGGCGTCATGACGACGAGAAGCAGGCCGGCCAGCGCCGGAATGGTGGCTTCCACGATCGTTCCGCCGCCGGCGACGAGCGAATTGGCCGCCGGGAGCCGGCGGCGCGCGACCAGGCTGGGGAGCGCGCCGAGGTTGGCTGCGTCGAAGAAGACGAAGATGGTCTGCGCGACGAGGGCCACGATGATGACGTGCGGCGCTGTGAGATGTCCCATCCATGCGGCTATAGGCACGGTGAACAGGACGAGCGCCGCGCCGGCATCCGAGCTCATCATGACTCTCTTGCGCTCGAACCGATCGGCGAGCAGGCCGGCCCAGAGACCGGCGAGCAGGTAGGGGATGCCTTCCGCCACGGCCACCAAGGCGGTCCAGGTGGCCGATTGGGTGAGGGAGTAGACCAGAGCCGGCATGACCACATACGTGACTGCCGAGCCGGCGAGGGAGACGAGCCGTGCCGCGAGGTATCGACGCAGATCCGGATCTCGAAGGAGCGGCCGCTCCGGCTCGTTGAAAGAAGAATGCAACCCTGACTCCGCTCGCCCCCGAAGCAGAAACTTTACCAGGGAGACAACAGGATGACGGGGTATCTGTCAAGACGGGTGCGTAAGAAGCCGCGCGCCCCGTGCGCGACGTCGAGATGGCAGGCCCGATGAACGGTCCCGCGGTGGTCGGGCCGGTGAACTGTGAGAGTCTCAAGGAGCATGTCCCGCACATGGACGACAGTCGTCGCCCACAAGGGAGGTGCCGATGTCTGAGAGGAGTTCGCGAATGGCGTGGAGCTGGCGGTTCATCGACGCCGATGGTGGTGTGATGAAGGACGACGACGGTTCTGCCGCGGGCAGTGGCGTGGAGTTTCCCACCCAGTCCGACGCGGAGAGCTGG
>NZ_ML142866.1:150860-152237 GCF_004138495.1 Phytoactinopolyspora endophytica | reverse complement strand
AGGCGAGCATTGGCGGCAGCTGTCCGAATCCGGCGTGCACTCGGTGACTCTCTACGAGGACAGCCGCGAGGTCTACGGTCCGATGAGCCTTGAGCCGCCTGAATAGGATCGCCTGGTCATCGGTACTCCAGCGGGATCGACGACGGAAGGATGCGCCAGATCATCCTCCTCTGCGGTGACCCTACGTCCGCACATCCGCGCGCGGACGAGGCGACCCGGGACATGCGCCGATGAGCGACCCGGGTCTCCTCGCCTCCGAGCCGATCAGTCGAAGACGGGGGAGCGCGTCGCCGTGATGGACGGGTCGCGCTCCACCTTGTCGCCGAGAGCCTCGTCGACCGCTTTCATCAAGTCTGCGTCGAGCTTGGTGCCGGCGGCCTTGATGTTCTCTCCCACCTGCTCCGGTCGCGAGGCCCCGGTGATGGCCGCGGCGACGTTCTGGTTCTGCAGGACCCAGGCGATGGCGAGCTGAGCCATGGTCAGCCCCGCTTGGTCGGCGAGGGACCGCAGTTCCTGGACACGGGCCAGCAGGTCGTCGTCCGCCATCCACCGGCGAATGGCGCCCGCACCACCGCTCGCGTCGGTCGCCCGCGAGCCGGCCGGCGGCGCCTGGCCGGGCAGATACTTGCCGGTGAGCACACCCTGCGCGATGGGCGACCACACGATCTGGGATACGCCGAGCTCCTCGCAGGCGGGCACGACCGCGGACTCGATGACGCGCCAGAGCATCGAGTACTCGGGCTGGCTGGAGATCAGCGAGATGCGCAGGTCGCGAGCGAGCGCGTGCGCTTCCCGAATCTGATCCGCGGTCCACTCGGAGACACCGATGTAGTGCGCCTTGCCGGCATGCACGACGTCGGCGAATGCCTCCATCGTCTCCTCGAGAGGTGTGCTGTGGTCGTAGCGGTGCGCCTGGTAAAGGTCGACGTAGTCGGTGCCCAGACGCCGCAACGACGCATTGATCGACTCCTGGATGTGCTTGCGGCTCAGGCCGCGGTCGTTCGGCCCGGTTCCGCCGGAGGGCCAGAAGACCTTGGTGAAGATCTCCAGGGATTCGCGTCGCTGGCCGGCCAGTGCACGACCCAGGACCTCCTCCGCACGGCCGGCGGCGTAGACGTCGGCCGTGTCGAAGGTGGTGATCCCCGCGTCCAACGCCGCCTGCACGCAGGCTTGCGCGGCGTCTTCCTCCACTTGCGAACCGTGAGTGATCCAGTTGCCGTACGTGATCTCACTGATCTTGAGGCCGGAACGGCCTAGTGTGCGAAACTCCATGATTCTGACGCTACAACACGCCCATCCCGTTCAGTTGTCCAGCGAACATAGGCGTCCGGCAAGAGGCGGTATGGGGCGCTGCGAAGCCGGCTCCAGTGTCCCGTA
>NZ_ML142866.1:146729-150850 GCF_004138495.1 Phytoactinopolyspora endophytica | reverse complement strand
GGCTGTGGTGTTCAGGTGGATGCCTCGCAAGGCGCCGGAGGAGGTCGATGCTGGTACATCGGACGACGACGGCAACGCCGCGAGGCGTCCGCCTGGGCGCCACAGACGTCAAGAGACCGGCTTTACGGGGCACTAGGCGGGTTCCGGCTCGTCCGTCGCCGCTGGTTCCGGGTCGAGATCCTTGCCGAAGTAGCGGACGAACTCGGTGTGCGCATGAATGCCGTACGGGCTGGTGGGCTCGTAACCGCTCGAGGTGTAAAGGGCCATAGCCTCGGGTTGCTTGAGTCCGGTCTCGAGCACGATGCGCCGGTAGCCGGCAGCCGCCGCTCGTTCCTCCAGCTCGACGAGCATCCGGCGGGCGTGGCCGCCACCCCGGTGGTCGTGCGACACGTACATCCGCTTGATCTCGGCGACATGATCCGCGTGCCGGCGGAAACCGCCGGTGGCGACGGGCTCGTTGCCGAGGAAGCCCACCAGGAACTGACCCTCCGGCGGCGCGAACTCGTCCGGTGCCACTGGAGCGTCATCGGGGTCGCCGTAGCGTTCGATGTACTCCTGCTGCAGCTCGTCTTCGAGCGCGCGTACCACCGGGTCGGAGTACCTCAGCGGGCGGATCAGGATCTCGGTGACATCCTTGCCGCCGGTGAATGTGTCCGTCACACCACTTCTCCAGGCTTGACAGCAGGCTTCGGGAGCCTCAGCCGGCGGATCTGCATCGCCCGCATGATGGCGTAGAACGCGTGTCCACGTCCCTCGTCGTCGGGGAATCTCTTTCGGAACTCTCGCTTGACTCTGATGCTGAGGATCGTCATGTCGACGACGAGCATGAGCATCACCACCAGCCAGAGCGTCATCATGATGACCTGCACCTGCGGGATCGGGATGAAGTTGCCGAACAGGACGACCACGATGATCGGGAGGAAGAACTCGCCCACGGTACGCCGGGAGTCGACGTAGTCGCGCAGGAACTTCCGGCCCGGTCCCTGATCGCGCTTCAGGAAGTAGCGCTCGTCACCGGTGGCCATGGCGCTGCGGGCCTTGGCCCGTTGCGCCTTCATGCGCTCGCGATCCTTTCGCATCGCTTCGCGCTTGTTCAGCGGGGGCTTCACCCGCTCCTTGCGAGCCTGTTCGGCCTCGCTGCGCTTAGGCGTCGGGCGCCCCTTCGGACCAGGCTGGATGTCTGGACGCGCGTTGTCGGAACCGGGAGAATCAGAGGTCATATCGGCCTCCGCCACGGTCTGGGCGTTGCTGGATTCGGAGTCGGATCGGCGACGGAACACACCTACAGGGTAGGTTAGAGACAGTCCCAAGGCCATCGGCTGGGCTTACCGGTTGTAGGTGAATGGCCGTCGCGTTGGTACCCTCCCTGCCATCGTGGGCCTTCACACCGTAGGGTAGGACTGCGAACGCTTAAGGACAGACTGATAACCGCTCAAGGAAGGGCTACCTGGCCACATGGGGATCTTTCAGCGAATGTCCATGATCTTCCGGGCCAAGGCCGACAAGGCGCTTGATCGTGCTGAGGACCCCCGGGAGACCCTCGACTATTCCTACAAGAAGCAGCTCGACATGCTTCAGAAGGTGCGCCGCGGGGTGGCAGACGTTGCCACCAGCCGCAAGCGCATCGAAGTACAGATGACCCAACTCCAACAGCAGTCCGGCAAGCTGCAGGAACAGGCCAAGAAGGCGCTGTCCCTCGGCCGTGAGGACTTGGCTCGTGAGGCGCTGAGCCGCCGTTCTGGCCTGGAAGGGCAGATCGGCGACCTGCGCACCCAGCATCAGGCGCTGCAGGGCGAGGAAGAGAAGCTGACGCTGGCTGCGCAGCGGCTTCAAGCGAAGGTCGAATCCTTCCGCACCCGGAAGGAGACCATCAAGGCCACCTACACCGCGGCCGAGGCTCAGACCCGTATCGGCGAGGCCTTCAGCGGCATCTCTGAGGAGATGGGCGATGTCGGCATGGCCGTGCAGCGCGCCGAGGACAAGACGGCCGAGCTGCAGGCGCGCTCCGGCGCGATCGACGAGCTGTTGGCGTCTGGCGCGCTCGACGACGTCACCGGGAGCCCTTCGGACAGCATCAGCGCCGAGCTGGACCAGCTGTCCTCGACCAACGACGTCGAGCTGGAGCTGGCCAAGATGAGGGGTGAGCTGACCGGAGGATCCAGCGAGGCGCCGAAGGCGATCGAAGGTGAGTCTGGTTCGGCCGAGTCCGTCCTTGAGGCGGAGACCAAGCGCGAGGAGGGACAGCGGTGATCATCCGCATCATGGGCGAGGGGCAGCTGAAGGTTGCCGACGAGTTCTTCACCGAGCTGAACCGTCTCGACGATGAGCTCGGTGAGGCGGTCGACTCGGGCGACGACGAGCGGTTCCGCGCCGCCCTGGTCACGTTGCTGGACGAGGTACGGAAGGTGGGCACTCCGGTGCCCGATGACGAGCTGGTCGACAGTGATCTCTTCCTTCCGTACGCGGAGGCACACATCGACGAGGTCCGTGAGCTGCTCACGGAGGAGGGCCTGATCCCGGCCGATCCTCCGAGCTCGGCTCGCTGAAGTCTGTTCCTGCGGGTGGCGGTTGGGAACGCTGTGGCACGCCACAGCGTTGATTAGAGGAAAGTCTCTCATTCGACTCTCCGCAGGACTGCGACAACAGGAGGAGTAGCCCGGTGGCACGTACGAGGTTCGCGCCGGACCGTGGATTGACCACGCGCATGCTGATGACCATGGTCTTGCTGGCCGTGCTCTATGTCGTGCTGGTCGGCGCGATCTCGCTGCTGTCGGGCGCGTGGGTGCTGGGTGTGATCATCGGGCTCGGCGTGCTGTGGGGGCAGTGGTACTTCTCCGACAAGCTCGCGTTGTCCGCCATGGGAGCCCGCGAGGTCTCGCCGGCCGAGGACCCGCAGCTGCACGCGGTGATCGACCGGTTGTGTGCGATGGCGGACATGCCGAAGCCGAAGGTCGCGGTCGCCCACACAGACCTGCCCAACGCCTTCGCGGCTGGACGCAGCCCAGACCGGTCAGTCGTCTGCGTGACGGACGGACTTCGAAGGAAGGTGGACGAGCGAGAGCTCGAGGCGGTGCTGTCGCACGAGCTCTCGCACGTCGCTCACCGGGATGTTCTGGTGATGACGATCGCTTCGGTGGTCGGTGTGCTGGCCGGATTCATGACTCGTGCCGTCCTGTGGAGCGGGATGATGCGTGGTCGTGGAAACAACAACAACGCCGCTCTCATCGCGCTCGGTGTCATGGTGGTCGCTGCCGTGGTCTACTTCGTCAGCTTCCTGCTCACGCGTCTGTTGTCGCGTTACCGGGAGCTGGCGGCGGACCGCGCCGGGGCCATTCTGACCGGGCAGCCGTCGGCTTTGGCCAGCGCGTTGACCAAGATCTCCGGCGAGATGGCACAGATCCCCAATAAGGACCTGCGCGCGGCGGAGCCGTACAACGCATTCTTCTTCGTTCCCGCGCTGACCGGGAAGCTGGACATCGCATCCTTGTTCGCCAGCCATCCGAAGCTGGACAAGCGGCTCGCTCAACTCGACAAGATCTCTGTCGAGCTCGGCCGCGAGTGACAGGTCAAACAGGAGATCATGGGATTCTGGGATACGATTTTCGGTCGGTCCAAGCGGGTCGAGCCGAATCTAGACGCATTGTTCGGCTTGCCGACGGCCGCGCTGACCCTGGAAGCTTCGGCGCAGATGCACCCGACGGGTGTCGGAGCGGTCTGCTTCCGGCAGGCCGAAGGGGGCCCGTTCGCTCGGCTGAAAACGGAGATCACGGAGCTGCTCGGCGGAGCTGAGCCGGAGGAGAAGCTCGACGACTACGGCTACACCTGGCTGGTCGTCAAACGTTCTCCGGATGACATGGTCGCGCTCTGTACCGATCTGCACTCGGTGAACTCCACGCTCGAGGCAAACGACTTCGGCCCGTCACTGCTGTGCACGACGATCGGGCTACGCTCGGACGATGGCCGTGGCCTGGCGCTGGTGTACCTGTACAAGCGGGGTACGTTCTACCCGTTCGCGCCGATGGACAGCAAGGCCCAGCGGCGGGACAACGCCCTCGAGCTTCAGGTGCGGGCCCTGGTCAGCGGCGACCTCTCGATCGAGCAGGACGTCAGCCGTTGGTTCC
>NZ_ML142866.1:144967-146597 GCF_004138495.1 Phytoactinopolyspora endophytica | reverse complement strand
GGACGCTGACCTCATAGGCCGCGCAGATTGGGACAGAGGATCTCCAGGCGGCGGGTTGCGCTGAGTATGCCAAGCTCGGTCGGTCTGTGGCCCGGTTGGGCTTGAGCCTGGCGATCCTTTGTCCCAATCTGCGCGACTCTAGGTGATGTTTGGTATCGAAGTCGCGATCTTCAGATGCCGGGCAGGGCGAGCATGCGATCCAGAGCGACGCGAGCCCAATGAGCCGTGTCCGGGTCCACCTCGATCCGGTTGACCACGTGGCCGTCGGCCAGGCTCTCCATAGCCCACACCAGGTGCGGCAGGTCGATCCGGTTCATCGTGGAGCAGAAGCAGACGTTCCGGTCGAGGAAGACGACGTTCTTGTCCGGGTGCCGCTCAGCCAGCCGCTTGACCAGGTTCAGCTCGGTGCCCACCGCCCAGGCCGAGCCGGACGGAGCCTCGGCGATGGTCTTGATGATGTACTCGGTGGAGCCGATGTAGTCGGCGCTGGTCACCACCTCGTACTTGCACTCCGGGTGGACCAGCACGTTGATGCCCGGCACCTTCTCGCGCACGTCGGCGACCGAGTCGGCGGTGAACTTGCCGTGTACCGAGCAGTGGCCCCGCCACAGCAGCATGCGGGCGTTGCGCAGCTGCTCGTCGGTCACGCCGAAGCCGGGCTTATGCGGGTCGATGAGCACGCAGTCGTCCAGCGACATGCCCATCTCGAGCACCGCGGTGTTGCGGCCCAGATGCTGGTCGGGCAGGAACAGGGCCTTCTCGCCCCGCTCGAATGCCCACTCCAGGGCGCGTTTGGCGTTGCTGGAGGTGCAGACGGCGCCGCCGTTGCGGCCGACGAACGCCTTGATGTCGGCCGAGGAGTTCATGTATGTGATGGGCACCGTGGACGCCGTGACACCGGCGTCGGCCAAGCGTGCCCAGGCATCTTCGACCTGGATCAGCCGCGCCATATCGGCCATGGAGCAGCCTGCGGCGAGGTCGGGCAGGATGACCTGTTGATGATCGCTGGTCAAGATGTCCGCGGACTCGGCCATGAAGTGCACGCCGCAGAAGATGACGTACTCCGCTTCGGGCCGTGCGGCGGCGTCCTTGGCCAGTTTGAACGAGTCTCCCGTGACATCGGCGAACTGGATGACCTCGTCGCGCTGGTAGTGGTGCCCCAGCAGGAAGGCGCGGTCACCAAGCGCCTCGCGGGCGGCGCGAGCGCGTTCGACGAGTTCCGGGTCGCTGGCAGCTGGGAGGTCGCCGGGACACTCGACGCCACGTTCGGTGGCGGGGTCCGCGTTGCGTCCCAGCAGCAGTAACGGCAGGGGGGTTTGAGGCGAGCTCTGCGTGACGGTCACGGCTCTTTCGTCCTTCTTCCGGCGGGGGTCACAGGCCTCGACGTCATCATCTTGCCCGCAGCCCGCGTTGTCTCGACGTTGGCGTCAACACACGTAGGACAGCTGGTATGCCCCGTTGCGCCCGGCTTCTCGCTCACTTTGCGATGTCAGCCCGCTGAGCTTTGCTCGTCACCGTGGCGCAGCACCATCGTCGCACGACGTTAACCGAGCGGCACGGAGGGGACATAAGGAACGGGCGGTCGCATGTGCCGGAATGCGAGACAGCCGTCTCGCTCAATGCGCAGACC
>NZ_ML142866.1:143233-144957 GCF_004138495.1 Phytoactinopolyspora endophytica | reverse complement strand
AAGGCCGACATCGATCGCCCACTCCTGGTCGGATGTGAGATACCGCACGCTGACGTCGTCGGCCGGCCCTGCCTGAGCCAGCGCCGCCCACATGAGCCGCTGGGCGATCGACCGGTTCGTCGCGGCCAGCAATCCGACCGAAGAGCCGTCGAGATAGGCGTAGCCGGAGCCGGTGAACAGGTCGCACACCAGCAGAAGTCCATAGTCGCTCAGTATCGGGTGGTCCGGACGGTGAGTGGCGCCACGTACCTGCCGGTCCACGGAGTCGACGAGGTCGAGGTCGGCCTCTGTCGCCACACGCACGCCGTCGATCTGGGGTATGACGCTGTGATCGACCGTGCCGACGAGCTTCAACGTGGGGTGCAGAGTGAAGCCCGCGTTGCGGTACCGGCGCAACGCCCACGGGTTCGGCAGCGCACAGAGCATGCCGCGCAGGCAGCCCTGGCCGTAGCCGACAGCGGCCTCCAGCAGTGCCTTGCCGGCACCTCGTCCTTGATGACTTGGGGCGACCGCGTAGGTGGACAGCACCCAGAGCAGATCACGGCGTAGCGACGCCGCGATACCGATCACGCCGTCGTCGTCGGCCACCCAGCATCCGCCTGGATCTGTGCCGAGCACGTGCCGGAGCCGATCCATCCAGCGCTCTCTGGCCTGCGGTGAGCGGCCCGCGCGTAGGCCGTCCTGCCCGGACGGTGGCTGCTCGGCTTGTGGGGACTCAGTGGTCGAGAACGTGCCGCCCGCGGTTGTCGGCACGGCCGTGGAGGCGGTGCCGAAGGCGTGCGCGGTGATCTGCTCCGCGACGACGACGTCTTCGGGCCGCATCGGCCGTATCCGCATGTCGAACCTCCGGTCCGCGTGGCCGCTTGGGACGACGTGCCGGCGTCCGTCCTTGCGGGCGACCGGCAGCGCCTGCGTGTTCGATGCTTCCACACCGAGACCGCGTGCCGGCGGCGGCCCATCCGCAGCGGCCTGCGACGGTGCCGTCCGGGCAGCGATCTGACAGACTCGGCGCCATGCGGATCCTCGTTGCCCCTGACAAGTTCGCCGGAACGCTGACCGCGGTCGAGGCCGCGGAGGCGATCGCTGACGGATGGCGCCGCACCGCCCCGGACGCGGAGGTGGTGCCGGTTCCGATGGCCGACGGCGGTCCCGGATTCGTTGACGTCCTGCATGCGAGCCTCGGCGGCCAGCTGCTCGCCGTCACGGTGCATGGTCCGCTGGAAGAGACCGTGCCCGCCACGTTCCTGCTGGTGGACGACGTCGCCTACATCGAGTCGGCACAGGCGTGCGGGCTGGCGTTGTTGCCGCTGGACTCCGATGGGCGAAGGCCGGCATCGGGTGCGGTCATGGGCGCGTCCACCTATGGCGTCGGCGAGTTGATCGCGTCGGCCGTCGACGCTGGTGCACGGCGGGTCGTCGTCGGGCTCGGCGGCTCCGGAACGAACGACGGGGGAGCGGGCCTGCTCGCGGCGCTGGGCGCCACGTCGGAACCGGATGGCGCGCTGACCGGCGGTCCGGCAGATCTGGCCACGTTGTCCCGCGTGGACCTGGCCGCGGCTCGCGAGAAGGTGGCGGGTGTCGAGTTGGTCGCCGCGTCGGACGTCGACAACCCGCTGCTCGGGTTGCGCGGCGCGACCAATGTCTTCGGTGAGCAGAAGGGGCTGGTCGAGGAAGAATCGAAGCTGGCGGCTGATGCTGCGCTGACCAGGTTCGCGGAGATGGCC
>NZ_ML142866.1:136545-143139 GCF_004138495.1 Phytoactinopolyspora endophytica | reverse complement strand
AAACTCGACTGGCAATCGATGAACGGCAAGGTGCCGGTCGGCGTGGCGGAACTGGCGAATGCGGCCATGCGGCCGTGTGTGGCGTTGGCGGGAGCCGTTCAAGTGGGCAGCCGCGAGCTCCGGGCCAACGGGATCGAGGCGGCGTACTCCCTGGTCGACATGGTGGGGGAGGAAGAGGCGTTCGCACAGCCGGCGCAGAGCCTGGCCGGCGTCGCGGAACGTGTCGCCAGGACGTGGGGCAGACGTGGATGAATCACTCTGTCAACCTGACCGAGCTCTGACGACACCCGTCACCGTCGCACGATATGGGAACAGGGCGAACAGGTCCTACACTTGCACTGTCGGTCCGGAATGACATCGGGACCGCGTACGTTGGAAGCTAGTGACGCAGTCCGCTATTCGTCAGGAGAACAACGATGACGGTTCAGGAACAGACCGCTACCGGCGTAGTGCTTACTGAAGGGGCCGCCGGCAAGGTCAAGGCTCTGCTCGACCAGGAGGGCCGGGACGACCTCCAGCTGCGCATCGCTGTTCAGCCGGGTGGCTGTTCGGGCCTGCGCTATCAGCTCTTTTTCGACGAGCGTTCGCTGGACGGTGACACCGTGCACGACTTCGGCGGCGTGAACGTGGTCGTCGACCGGATGAGCGCGCCGTACCTCGGCGGCGCCACCATCGACTTCGTGGACACGATCGAGAAGCAGGGGTTCACCATCGACAACCCCAACGCCGGTGGTTCCTGCGCCTGCGGCGACTCGTTCCACTGACAACTCGCGCGGTCAGCGGATACGCCGGACCAGGTACGACGGGGCGGAAGCCTCGGCCTCACCTGGGCCGGCGTATTCCTGTCCGCGCATCCGGCACCATGCCGGGATGTCCGTCGCCGCGGCTGGGTCGTCGGCGATGATCCGCACCAGGCCGCCGATCGGAGCATCGCCGATCCGCTTGGCCAGTTCGATGACCGGCAGCGGGCACAGCTGCCCGCGACAGTCGAGCTCCAGTTCAATCACGTCGCACCTCCTTTACGAATGGAGCCTGGGGCCGGTAATCCGGGGGAAGGATCTCCCGGGGTTAACGCCCCACGTCGGTGGTGGTCCGGGGGAAGGATCACCCGGCATGGGGTTGTGTGGTGTGTGCCGGGCTCGGCTGGTCTGTGGCCCGGTTGGGCTTGAGCCGGGAGATTCCTTCCCCCGGACCACCACCTCCCGGACCACGGCCGACCAGTCCAGTCGCTCACATCCCCGCCTCGGATCGGAGCCTGGTCACCACGTCGGGCACGACGTCGAGGAAGCGATCCACGTCGTCCGCCGTCACATCGCGTGAGAGCGAGACGCGGACGTTGCCGTGTGTGAGCACGCCCATCGCTTCCAGTACATGGCTGGGGCGTAGCGTGCTGGCGGTACACGACGATCCGCTGTTGACCGCGAACCCGGCTCGGTCGAGCTCGGTCACCAGTGCCTCGCCGTTGACATAGAGGCACGAGAACGTCACCAGGTGAGGCAGCCGCTGCACCGGGTGGCCCACGACTTCGACGTCGGGGATGCGCTTCGGGATCTCGTGGCGGATTCTCTCCACAAGCTTCCAGTGCCGCTGGGCGAGTTCGTCCGACTCCTCGACGCGTGCACGCAGAGCGGCAGCGGCCGCCAAAACCCCGGGCAGGTTCTCGAAGCCCGGCACCCGTCCGCCCTCCCGCTCGTCTTCGGGCAGCGGGGACCGCCACCGGGTAGGGCGTCGCACGGCGAGCACCCCCACCCCGGGCGGCCCGCCCCACTTATGGGCGCTGGCGGTCAGCACCGACCAGCCGGCGGGTATCGGGCGGCGGCCGACCGTCTGGGCGGCGTCGACCAGCAGCGGAACCCCGTGCTCCTGGCACGGCTGCGTGACCTTCTCGACCGGCTGCACGGTGCCGACCTCGTGGTTCGCCGTCTGCAGGCACGCGAGCGCGGTCTCGGGCCGCAACGCCGCCGCGAACTCGCCGGCGTCCACCCGTCCATGCCGGTCGACGTCGACGAGCTGGACCGGCGGGCCCGCGGAGGCGGCAGATGTGGCGGGCGACGAGGTGCTCGCGTCGTAGGCGGCCGTATGCAGGACAGATGAGTGCTCCACGGCCGATGCGACGATACCGCGGTGAGTTCGTTCCCGGGCCCGCAGCGCGCCGAGCATGCCGAGCTGCACGGCCTGGGTGCCGGAGGATGTGAAGGAGATCTCATCCGGCCTCGATCCCAGAACGGCGGCGACGATCTCGCGCGCATTGTCGAGCAGCATGCGGGCCCGGCGCGCTGCTCCGTACAGCCTGGCCGGGTCGGCCCAGCCGTCGTCGATCGCAGCCAGCCAGACCTCACGCGCCGCTGGGTGCAGGGCTTCGGTCGAGGCGGCGTCGAAATGGCCGGATCCGACGCGGGGGTCGGCCTGATCAGAGAAGGACTCCACGACACGTACCGTAATAGGCCGACCTCGTCGCTGGCCGCCGAGTGCGAACCGCTAGGGTGGGCTGCGACAAGAGAAGCTTGCCTTGGGTGCAGTGCGCGCTGCGAGACGTTGTCGGTCCCGGCTCGGCGCTGCTTCACAAGTGAGTGCAAAGCATGGAAGGGCGCCTCGTGGGTCAGGATAGGTCGGCTCGCCCGGTGCGTCGCAGGGTTAAGGCTGCGTCCGCTGCGGTGGGCACAGTGTTGGCGCTGAGCGGCTGCGCTGCGGACGCTGATAACCAAGGGCAGCGTTTCGGTCTCCCCGAAGGGGTGACCGAGGAAGCGCCGCTGATCGGTGACCTCTGGGTCGGCTCGTGGGTGGCCGCGTTCGCGGTGGGCATCCTGGTCTGGGGGTTGATCCTCTGGGCCATGGTGGCGTACCGCAAGCGCAATGACGAGCTGCCCAAGCAGACTCGATTCAACGTGCCGATCGAATTCCTCTACACGGTCACGCCGTTGATCGTCATCGGTGTGCTGTTCTACTTCACCGTGCAGCATCAGGACGACATCCTCGACGAATCCGAACCGCCGGATCTGACGGTGGGCGTCATCGGCCAGCAGTGGTCGTGGACCTTCAACTACGCCGACGAGGACGTCTACGAGGTCGGCACCACCACGGACACTCCCACGCTGTACCTTCCGGTGGACCAGACGGTCCGGTTCGAGCTCGACTCGCCCGACGTGATCCACTCCTTCTGGGTACCCCAGTTCTACATGAAGATGGACGTCGTGCCGGGCCGGACCAACAGCTTCCAGGTGACGCCCAACGAGGAAGGCACCTTCGCCGGCAAGTGCGCGGAGCTGTGCGGTGCGTATCACGCGAGAATGCTGTTCAACGTCGAAGTGGTCTCTGAACAGGAGTATGCCGCCCGTATGCAGGAGTTGCGTGACGAAGGCCAGACGGGCCAGATCGACGCCCCGATCCGCGGCGCCTACGCGGAGAGGCCGGCTGGCGAAGGCGGGAGCGAAGAGTGACCACATACCTCGAACGTACGGCCGCCACGACGGAGGCCCCTCTGCCGGTGACGACGCCGCGGCTGAAAGGTAGCGTGGCCGTCCGCTGGATGACGTCGACCGACCACAAGGTGATCGGGTACATGTACCTGATCGCGTCGTTCGGGTTCTTCCTCGCCGGCGGAGTCATGGCCCTCCTGATCCGTGCCGAGCTCTTCTCGCCCGGACGGCAGGTGGTGAGCGATGGCGTCTACAACCAGCTGTTCACCATGCACGGCACCATCATGCTGCTGCTGTTCGCGACTCCATTGTTCATCGGATTCGGTAACATCATCGTTCCGCTGCAGATCGGTGCGCCCGACGTCGCGTTCCCGAGGCTGAACATGTTCAGCTTCTATCTGTTCGTCTTCGGCGGGCTCATCGTGATGGCGGGCTTCATCACGCCCGGTGGTGCGGCTGACTTCGGCTGGTTCGCCTATACACCGCTCTCCAATGACGTCTATACGCCACACGTCGGTGGGGATCTATGGGTGGCAGGCCTGGCGATGAGCGGGTTCGGCACCATCTTCGGTGCTGTGAACTTCGTGACGACGATCGTCTGTATGCGCGCTCCTGGCATGACCATGTTCCGGATGCCGATATTCACCTGGAACATCCTGGTCACGGCCATCTTGGTGCTGATCGCCTTCCCGCTGTTGGCCGCCGCGCTGTTCGCGCTGTTCGCCGATCGCAACCTCGGGACGCACATCTTCGACCCGTCGGCAGGTGGTGCGATCCTCTGGCAACACCTCTTCTGGTTCTTCGGTCATCCCGAGGTCTACATCATCGCGTTGCCGTTCTTCGGGATCATCACTGAGGTCATCCCGGTCTTCAGCCGCAAGCCGATCTTCGGCTACAAAGGCCTGGTGCTGGCGACGCTGTCGATCGCCATGCTTTCGGTGGCGGTCTGGGCACACCACATGTACGTGACCGGGGCGGTCAACCTGCCGTTCTTCGCGGCAATGACGATGCTGATCGCCGTTCCCACCGGACTGAAGTTCTTCGCCTGGATCGGGACGATGTGGCGAGGCTCGGTCACATTCGAGACTCCGATGATGTTCGCGCTCGGTTTCATGGTGACGTTCCTCTTCGGCGGGCTCACCGGCGTGATCCTGTCGTCGCCGCCGCTGGACTTCCATGTCTCGGACTCCTACTTCGTGGTAGCGCACTTCCACTACGTCGTCTTCGGCACTGTGGTGTTCGCGATGTTCTCCGGTTTTTACTTCTGGTGGCCGAAGTTCACGGGTCGGATGCTGGACGAGCGGCTTGGAAAGCTCCACTTCTGGTCGCTGTTCATCGGCTTCCACGGCACATTCCTGGTCCAGCACTGGCTCGGCGTCGACGGGATGCCGCGCCGTTACGTGGACTATGAGCCTGAGGACGGTTTCGAGCTGCTCAACCAGATCTCTACCGTGGGATCATTCGTGCTCGCCGTGTCGACCTTGCCGTTCCTGTGGAACGTGTGGAAGTCGCGGCTGCAGCCGAAGGTCGCGGTCGATGACCCATGGGGATACGGGGCATCACTGGAATGGGCGACGTCCTGCCCGCCACCTCGGCACAACTTCACGTCGCTGCCGCGGATCCGCAGTGAGCGTCCGGCATTCGACCTGAAGTTCCCGGAAGCGGCCGCACAGTCTCAGGTCAAACCCACCGACGGCGGGGCGCTGGTGCAAGTTCTCGGCCCGGCGGACGTCGACCAGGTGGATGAGGACGGCCGTACAGACGACGATAAGAAAGGGGAGGGGGAGCAGTGAAGGTTGAAGCGCTTGTCTTCGGGGTCGTCGCGGTCTTCCTCGCGATCGTCACACCCATCTACTGGTTCGCCTCGGGGGATCCGACGGGCACTACTGCGTTGACGGTGACGTTCGGGCTGGGCGCGATGATCGCCTTCTACTTCATGTTGCTCGTCCGTCGTCTCGGCCCGCGTCCGGAGGACCGCCATGACGGCGAGATCGAAGAGCTGGCCGGGGAGTACGGGTTCTTCAGCCCGCACTCGTGGTGGCCGCTGATGGGCGGCCTGGCGGCGACGGTGGTGTTTCTAGGCCTGGTCTTCGCCTGGTTCATCTTCATCATCGGCGTGGCGCTGGCTGCTATCGCGGTCCTCGGATGGGTCTTCGAGTACTACCGAGGCGAATACTCCCACTGAGGCTTGCGTTGACACGAACAGGGGTCGGAGAGTTTCTCCGGCCCCTGTTCTGTATACGCGATACGCGCGCGCGTCGAGCGCTGGAGAGTTGTCATGTATATCGCTGGAGCTTGTTGACCTGCTATAGCGTGGCGAGCATTCCAGCTGTCGCGAGATAGTCTTCCACCGTCGAGCCCGAGGCTGTCGAACGCGGCTGTAGGCCTGCGTGTGGTGCTACGTAGGGTCGGTGCTGTGAAGCCACGCTCGTACAGTCTCAAGTCGATGTGGTTCGTCGACGCGCCGCTGGGCAGCTGCTGGGCATTTCTGACAGAGCCAGGCCAGGGATGGCTCGACTGGTGGCCCAGGCTGCGCTCGATCGAGGTGGATCGGACGGAGGATCTCGTCGGGAGCGAGTCCCAGTGCCTGTGGCGCAGTCCCATCGGTTACCAGCTCCGCACCGACCTCCGTCTCGTTGACGTGATCCCGGAGAAGCAGGTGACGCTGTCCGTGCGCGGGGACGTGATCGGGAGTGCGACTGTCGAGTTCGCCGACGCGGCACCCTACGGCGCTGGTACAGGCGGTCAGGTGCGCAGCCGGAACGCGGATCCCAGCCGGAACGCGGATCCCAGCGGGACGGTGCCACTGGGAACGAACATCGAGGTGGCGCTGGAGGTTGTGGCGGCACGCCGGTGGATGCGGCTGACGACGCCTCTGCTGTGGCCGCTGTTCGTGCTCGGCCACCGTGTTGTCATGCGGGGAGGGGAGCAGGGGCTCAACGCGATTCTGGGCGCGAACCGGCGTCGCTGAACGGATTCCACGGCGTTCGGCCCGATCCCAGCGGGCGAGTTCACAAAACCTCATCTGCGTGCACCACCACGTACGCACGACGGCCGCGCCCCGGGGAGATCCGGGACGCGGCCGTCGCGTCGACTCGTTCTATGCTGCTGCGGCGTCGAGCCAGGCCCTGCAGGCGAGGTCTCAGGCGCCGGCCAACAGGCTCCTGTCGACGTGGAA
>NZ_ML142866.1:134922-136534 GCF_004138495.1 Phytoactinopolyspora endophytica | reverse complement strand
CTCAGGCCTTACTGCTGACCACTGGTGACCTCGCCGCCATGTTTCTCAGTGGCCGACTCCTCGATCGCTCCATGCGGCTCATGATGTGCCGCCTCGAGTTCCTCAGCGGTCGGTTTCTGGATGACATCGCCGAAGTAGAACTGGGAGATCCGTGCTCGCCGACGATCCCTCTTGTAGTTCGGGTTGGGAACGCCGTTGGCATCGGTGGCCGGTCCGGGATCGACAGGCTCGACTCGCTCGTGCGACGTGAGCGCGTACGCGTCGCCTTGTTCGAGAGGCACATGGCGCTCGGTGAACTCGCCCTCCGGGCTGACCACGATGGTGCCGCTCTCCCGGCCGTGCAGCACCTTCTCCCGGTCGCGCCGCTGGAGCCCCAGGCAGATGCGTTTGGTGACCCAGAACGCCACCACGGGCAACACGATGACGCTGACCTGCAAGAACCGAGAGACCCAGTTCACAGGGATGTGCAGCACGGTGGCGAAGAAGTCGTTACCACCGGCGATCCACATCACGATGTAGAACACGATGAAACCGACGCCCAGCCCGGTACGCACGGGAACGTTGCGCGGCCGGTCCAGCACGTGGTGCTCACGCTTGTCGCCTGTGATCTTCTGTTCGATCCATGGATACAGAGCGAGTGGCGTCAGAATCAATCCAGGCAAGATGACGGCCGGTATCAAGACACTCAGGGTGAGCGCATGCCCGAATATGTCGATCTCCCATGGAGGCATCAGCCGCAATGCGCCGTCCAGGAAGCCGACATACCAGTCCGGCTGTGTGCCGGCCGTGACTTGTGACGGATCGTAGGGTCCCCAGAACCAGAGCGGGTTGATCTGGATGGTGGCCGCCATCAGGAAGATGAAGCCCCACACGATGAACTGGAAGCCACCGGCCTTGGCCACGTAGACGGGGAAGAACGGGTAGCCGACAACGTTCTTGTCATTCTTGCCCGCGCCCGGGTACTGGGTGTGCTTCTGGTACCAGAGCAGCATCAGATGGAGCGCGACCAGCGCCAGGATGAGTCCGGGGACCAGGAAGATATGGATGGGGTAGAGCCGGGCGACGATGTCATCGCCGGGATACTCACCACCGAAGACGAAGTACGACAGGTACGTCCCGACGATCGGGATCGCCAGCATGCCGCCCTCGATGATCCGCAGACCCGTACCGGAGAGAAGATCGTCAGGGAGTGAGTAGCCGGTGAAACCGTTGGCGATGCCGAGAAACAGCATCGTGATGCCGACCAGCCAGTTGATCTCGCGAGGCTTGCGGAACGCGCCCGTGAAGAAGATGCGCAGCATGTGCACGGACATCGCCGCGATGAAGATGAGTGTGGACCAGTGGTGGACCTGTCGCATCAGCAGCCCGCCACGGACCTCGAACGAGAGCTCGAGCGTCGAGGCATAGGCCTCGGACAGGCCGATCCCACGCAGCGGTACGTAGGCACCCTCATACGTGATGTGTGCCATCGAAGGCTTGAACCACAGCGTCAGGAAGATCCCGGACAAGATGATCAGGATGAAGCTGAACAGCGCGATCTCCCCGAGGAGGAAAGACCAGTGGTCCGGGAAGACCTTGCGAATGTTCTTCTTCAGCCAGTTGCTCGCGGTGA
>NZ_ML142866.1:126286-134897 GCF_004138495.1 Phytoactinopolyspora endophytica | reverse complement strand
TGGTCGACGAAGTCGACGACTCGTCCGGCGCCCTTGACGACCGGGTTGTCGCTCGCCTTCGTGTCGGTCGCCCTCGTGTCGGTCGCACCGGTGTCAGAGGGGGTGTCGGTCCGCGTCGTGCTCATGCTTCGCGCTCCCAGTAGTTCGGCCCGACTGGCTCGGTGAAGTCACTCTGCGCTACGAGAAAGCCCTCGCCGTCGACGGCGAGCGGGAGCTGCGGCAGCGCGCGGGTAGCCGGGCCGAAGATCACTTTCCCGTTGTCCGCAAGGTCGAACGTCGACTGGTGACATGGACAGAGCATGTGGTGGGTGGTGCGTTCGTAGAGGCTGATCGGGCAGCCGACGTGGGTACAGATCTTGGAATAGGCGATGATCCCGTCGATGTGCCAGTTGTCGCGGCCTTCCGCGGCGTTGATCTCCTCAGGCAGCATCCGGATCAACATGACCGGGGACTTCGCCCGCTCGTTCAGTCGCTCCGGGCCATGGTCGGGAAGATCGTGATACGTGGCGGGCATGACGTTGACCAGCTGGCCGAGCTCCAGGTGATCGGCCCTGATCGGCTCGTCCGTCACATCTGTGAGCAGCCGGACGCCTTCGGCCCAGACAGTGTTCTCCTTGGTGTTCCCCGGCGTCGGGCCGAGGTCACGGAGGAGGACAACGGCGGGCAGCGGCAACAGAGCCAACGCGCCGAACAGCGAGTTGCGGATCAGCTTGCGCCGGCCGAAACCGGTCTCGGCCGCGCCGGTGTCGAAGCTGGCAATCGCGCTCTCCCGGACATCGTCCTGGCTGCGCAAGGGCTTGCGGTTCTCGGCTATCTCCGGGGAGGTCATCAGCGCGCGCGCCCACTGAACGGCGCCGACACCGATCAGCAGCATCGCCATACCCAGCGTGATACCGAGCGCGAAGTTCGACACCTGAACGTCGCCGACATCGACGCCGCCTTCGCCGCCGTCGATGCCGAAGACGATGTAGGCGGCGATGGACGCCACGATGAACGCCGACGCCAGCATGAACATGCCGGCGACCTGGCGTTCCGCGCGTTTCGCCGCGCCCGCGTCCACATCGGTCAGCCGGGGGCCGGGTTCGTGGAACCCCGGGTCAGGGATGGGATCACCGGCGGGTGCGTGGCGTTCGACCTCGCCGGACTGCTCGGGGTGGTCGACCGGACCGTTCATATCTCCACTCTTCGCACTCACGACGACCTCCTCGCAGACGCCGATCGGGTGACGATCCAGGCGGCGAAGGCGATCAAGCCCCCGATGCCGACCAGCCACGCCCACAGGCCCTCCGAGACGGGTCCGGCGCGGCCGATGCCCAGGCCACCCGGATCGGGCTCGTTTTCCACAGACTCGAGGTACGCGATGATGTCACGCTTGTCTACCGGGTCCAGCGTCTCGTCATTGAACACCGGCATCGCCTGCGGCCCGGTGAGCATGGCCTCGTAGATGTGCTTGGGGTCGACACCCGTCAAGTTGGGTGCCTCCTGGCCGTAGGTCAGCGCACCGCCCTGGCCGGTGGTGTTGTGGCACTGCGCACAGTTGGTGCGGAAGAGCAGGCCGCCACGGGCGACGTCGACACCCTCCGCATTCGTGTCCAGCATGGCGTCGTCGGGAATCTCCGGACCAGGAGCCAGCGACTCGACGTATGCGGCGAGGGCGGCGGTCTGCTCCTCCGAGTAGGACGGCGTCTTGCGCTCGGCCTGCGCCCCAGGCGCGGCCATCGGCATCCGTCCCGTTCCCACCTGGAAATCGACTGAGGCGGCGCCGACGCCGATCAGCGACGGGCCGAGGACGGTGCCGTCATCACGGACTTGGCCTTCTCCGCCGAGTCCGTGGCACGACGCGCATCCGATCGCGAAGAGCTGGCGGCCTTCCTCGATCTGCGTGGTCTGTGCCGCAGCCGAGGCCGTCGGCGAGGACGTCGTCGACGGCGAGAGCGTGGCATATGCACTGCCGCATGCGAACAGCACCACGAGGAGGATCGCGACCGCTGCGAACGGGTGGCGGCGACGCTGGGTAAGCGCCCGGCCCAGCCACCGGCCGTTGCGACGGGACGAAGATGGGGACACGTTTCTCCTCATCACTGGACGATGTAGATGGTGAGGTACAGGGCGATCCAGACGACGTCGACGAAGTGCCAGTAGTAGGACACGACGATGGCGCTGGTGGCCTGCTGATGCGTGAACCTCCGGGTCATGAACGTGCGTCCCAGCACCAACAGGAACGCGAACAGACCGAGGGTCACGTGCAGGCCGTGGAATCCGGTGGCGAGGTAGAAGACGGAGCCATAGGGATCGCTGGAGAGCGTGAGTCCCTCGTGCATGGCCAGCTCCGCGTACTCGTACACCTGCCCGGCGATGAATATCGATCCCATGATGAACGTCAGCACGAACCACTCGCGCAAGCCCCACTGGCCGACCTTGAGCAGGCTGCCGGTCCGGCCCACCTGCCCGCGTTCAGCCCGCAGGACGCCGAGCTGGCACGTGACCGACGACAACACCAGGACGGTGGTGTTGGTCAACGAGAACGGGATGTTGAGCAGTTCGGACTGCTCCGCCCAGAGTGCCTCGTTGTTGGAACGGTGCGTGAAATAGATCGCGAACAGTGCCGCGAAGAACATGAGCTCGCTGGACAGCCAGACGATGGTGCCGACCGACGTAAGGTTCGGCCGTACCGGCGGCTGGGCATGGGCAGCGTCGACAGTCGTGGAAGCCACGTCGCCATTATGTCGGTCGTCCCTCGGCGCCGTGACGCCGCCCCGCCGTCATACCGTTTCGGATGTGGTCGATGTGCCCGCCACCGCGTGAATGCCCACCTCGGACGGCCCGGCTCACCTGGTGACATCAGGGCGGTAGCATCGTTATTGGTAACATCCAGCCCGCGTCATGCGAGCGTGTGCGAGCCACGCGCGTAGCCGTGGCACCGTGTATTCCAACGCCAGCGAGGACCAAACGATGAGCAGCACTGAGCCGAAGATGACGATCCTCGTCTACAGCGACGACCGCGCCACGCGCGACAAGGTCCGGCTGGCACTCGGCCGGCGTCCGGCCGCCGATGTGCCGCTGATCGAGTTGGTCGAGGTGGCGACTCATCCGGCCGTCATCAAGACGTTGGACGCGGGCGGTGTCGACATCGCGATTCTGGACGGGGAGGCCGCGCCGTCCGGTGGGATGGGGATCGCACGTCAGATCAAGGACGAGATCTATCAGGCACCGCCTGTGCTGCTGCTGGTCGGACGTCCGCAGGACGCCTGGCTGGCGACCTGGTCCCGGGCCGAGGCCGTCGTCTCCCATCCGCTCGACCCACGCGAGCTGGCTTCGGCAGTGGCCACATTGATGCGACGTCGCGGCGAGTTGCGGACCGCATCATGAGCGATGTGCCGCAGACCTGGCGCGGTGTGCTGTCCACGCTGGTGGCAGGTTATGACCTGCCGGTGGAATCGGCCACGTGGGCGATGAACGAGATCATGCGCGGCGAGGCGACGGAGGTGCAGATCGCGGGCTTCGTGATAGCGCTCCGGGCCAAGGGAGAGACCGTCGCCGAGGTCGAAGGCTTTGTCGAAGCCATGTACGCCAACGCGACACCGTTCGCGTACTCCGGCCCTGCTCTCGACGTGGTCGGAACCGGTGGCGACGGCGCGCACACGGTGAACATCTCCACCATGGCGGCGATAGTGGCGGCGGGCGCAGGGGCACGGGTCGTCAAGCACGGCAACCGTGCAGCGACGTCGGCGTGTGGTGCGGCCGACGTCCTGGAACGGCTGGGCCTCCGGCTCGACCTGCCGCCCGCGCGGGTGGCTGAGCTGGTCGACGAGGTCGGCATAGCCTTCTGCTTCGCTCCGGCATTCCACCCGTCCATGCGGTTTGCCGCCGTACCACGTCGTGAACTCGGCGTGCCCACGGTGTTCAACTTCCTCGGGCCGGTGGCCAACCCGGCGAGGCCGACGGCACAGGCGGTGGGCGTCGCCGATCCCCGAATGGCGGGCGTGCTGGCGGGCGTGCTGGCCGCGCGGGATGTGTCGGCGCTGGTGTTCCGCGGTGACGACGGACTCGACGAGCTGACCACCACGACCACGTCGCGCATCTGGGTGGTGCACGAGGGCGAGGTGGCCGAAGAGAGGTTCGACCCGGCGACGCTCGGGCTCGCTCCCGCGTCGCAGGAAGCCTTGCGCGGGGGAGACGCCGCCTACAACGCCGACGTCGTCCGGAAGGTCCTCATCGGTGAGGAAGGGCCGGTGCGTGACGCCGTGCTGCTCAACGCTGCGGCTGGTCTGGCGGCCTACCACAGCTCCGGCGCTCCACTGGCGGATCGGATGTCCGCAGGTCTGCAGCAGGCGACAGAAGCCGTCGACTCGGGCGCTGCCGCATCGCTGCTCGACCGCTGGATCGCTGCCGCGAGAAGCTAAGCCCGGCCAGGACGCCAGTTGCCTTGCGCCAAGGGGACATCAGCGTCCCGCGGCTGCGACGTCAGAGGTCGCGCAGGCTGCGACGTTAGAGGTCGCGCAGGCTGCGACGTCAGGGGTCGCGCAGGCTGCGACGTCAGAGGTCGCGCAGATCGGGACGAAGGATCGCCAGGCGGCGGGTTACGCTGAGCGTGCCAAGCTCGGTCGGTCTGTGGCCCGGTTGGGCTTGAGCCTGGCGATTCCTCTGTCCCAATCTGCGCGACCCCTTAATCGTTTGGCGTCTCGGCCCCGAGGGCGAAGGCCGACTCGAGGTCGTGCTTGGAGAAGGCCTGGAAAGCGATGTGCGTCTCGGTGCTGAGCACGCCGTCCACCTTGTTCAGCCGGTCGGCCACGACGTCGGCGATCTCCTCGTGCCGGCGGACCCGCACCAGGGCGACGAGGTCGAGCTCACCGGTGACCGAGTAGACCTCGCTGACACCGTCGAGAGCCGCGATCTGCTCGGCCACCTCTGGGATGCGTGCGACGTCGGTCTGGATGAACACGATCGCAGTGATCACTGGACGAATCTCCTCTCAAAGCAGGTGCGCATCGTGCGCTCGCGTGGCTCTCGCGTGAACAACGCCCCACCCGGCCGACATTACCCGGTGCCGGCCGTGGCTCCCGCTGTAGCCCGCGACGTGTGAACGGGTCGTGTCGTGAGATACGGAAGGCATGGGCTCGCTTCCCTCGGCGTTCAGGCCGACGGGCGCAACCCGCGGCGGTCCGCGAACGGCACCGCGGCGGCATGGTCAACCTCGCCGGCGGTGGCGATGCCGGCGTAGGCGGCCGCACTGGGCGCGGGGAACAACCAGTCTCCATCGACCTCTACCAGCCGCACCCCGGGTATCTCCAACCACCGCAGGACGCACTCGGCCTCCTCGGCGGTACCACCGGCGCGTGGCGGCGGAGGCTGCGGCACAGTCTCCGCGGTAGCGACCGTGGCGTCGATGTAGGGCCGCGGATCCGCGCCCGGCGGGGAGGTGCCTGCGGCGGCGAGACGAGCATGCCGAATGACATGGAACTCCCACCCGCCCGATTCCAGCCGTCTCGCCGCCACCAGCTGCCGGACCGCTGCGAGAGCACCGATCCGCTGGCAGCGCATGGCGGTACGGATGAATGTCGACAGCCGATCCCGGTGCGAAGCGGCATCCTCGTACCGCTGCCGGTTGGCCAGCGACTCGATACGCTCTCGGATCCGCCGCACGACCTGCCCTGGATCTCCGGTGAAGGCCGACCTCACGGCCTCGGCGTGTGCCGCGTACTGCTCCACGGTCTCTGCGCCGGAGCACGGCGCGCCGCAGCGATCCATCTCGGCCAGGATGCACGGGCTCTGTGGCTTCTTCGGCGACAGTCGCTGCGTGCACTGCCGGATGGGGATGGCCTCGTGCACCGCTGTCATCGCGGCTTCAGCCAGCCGGCGTGAGCCGAACGGGCCGAGGTAGGCGGCTCCGTCGTCGCTGACCTTGCGGACAACGGACAGCCGCGGAAAGGGCTCGATGGTGAGCTTGAGCCAGCTGCCCCGCTCTGGGAACCGGGACTTGCGGTTATAACGGGGCTTTCGCTCGGCGATCAGCCGCAGCTCGCGTACCTCGGCCTCCAGCGGGGTGGAGCATTCGATGCCGGTGAGCGACGAGGCGATCGCGATCATCTCGGTCATCCTGGTGCGGGTCTCTGACGCGGTGAAGTAGTTGCGGACCCGTGTGCGCATGTTCTTGCTCTTGCCCACGTAGAGTGCCCGGCCGCCGTCGTCCGCGAAGATGTAGACGCCCGGCGCAGCCGGTATCTGCTCGGCGAGATGGCGCTTGCTGCGTTGAGCCGGCGTCACGGTGCTCTGCCACAAGCTGAGCTCTTCGACCGTGTGTACGCCCACGTTGCCCAGGCGCTCGAGCAGGCCGTGCAGGACGTCCACGGTGGCACGCGCGTCGTCCAGCGCACGGTGGTTCGGGGTGGTGCTCGCCCGGAACAGCCGGGCGAGCGTGGACAGCTTGCAGTCGTGCGCCTCGTCGCGAGCGAGCACCCTGCGCGCCAGCCGGGCGGTGTCGAGCACCTGGAACATCGGCCACGCGATGCCGATCTGGTCACAAGCCGCCCGGAGGAATCCGATGTCAAAAGGTGCATTGTGTGCCACCAGCACCGATCCGCGGGCGAACTCCAGGAACGACGGAAGCGCCGAGGAGATCCGCGGTGCGTCGGCGAGCATCGCGTCGGTGATGCCGGTGAGAACGGCGATGAACGGCGGCACCGGTGACAAGGGACGCACCAGGGTGCCGAACTCACCGAGGACCTCTCCGGCGTTGACCTTCACCGCGCCGATCTCGGTGATCTCCGCGGCGTTCGGTGACCCGCCCGTCGTCTCGAGATCGACGACGACGAAGGTCGTGGATTCCAGCGGCATGCCGATCTCATCGATCGTCCCTTGTACGCCCTCCATGGACAGGCACGCTACGGGCACCCACCGACAGGGTCTCACTGCCACGCCGCTCGGCGTCCATGGCCACGAACGACGGATGGTCGCGCGAGCGAACGCGGTTGGGTTTGGTGGTGACCACTAGCCTGGAACTGTGCTTCCCGAGGCGGTACGGATGAAGGTGGTGGCTCTTGGTGCTGAGACCTTGGGCTTACTTCCCGCTGCGGACATACCCACGTCACTGCGTCCGGTGGCTCGATTCGCATCGGCGAAGCGCGTCCGTCTGGGCGGGACCGCGATAGCTGCAGGGCTCGAATCCGATGCCGCGTTCCGGATGAAGGTGTTCGAGACCGCGGCACGGCACCATCCGGATCTGGTGAGCAGCCTGGAGAACGGCCAGACGCCGCTGGCCGCCGACCCGGCGGACGTCGCCGCCGTCGCCTACCTGCAACGGCCCGACGGCTGGGAGGACCTGGTCGGCGCCGCGTCCGAGGCGATTCAACAGAAGGTAGACGAGCATCGGCAGTCCCGCGAGTCCGAAGCGGTCGCCAGAGTGCAGGCGCAACTCGACGCCGCGCGCACCAGCGCCCGGGAGATGCGTGAACGGCTCAAGGGGGAGATCAGCAGGCTCAAAGAGGAGAACGCCACGCTGCGTCGCCGGGTGCAGCACACGCGTCAACAGCTCTCCGAGTCGCGCGACGCCGAACAGGCCGCACGGTCGGACGCGGCGGAGACGACGGAACGGGCACAAGCGGCTCAGAAGGCCGCGGAGGCGGAGATGCGGCGGCTTCGCACGCGGTTGGCTGAGGCAGAGGAGGCGGCGGCGTCGTCCCGGCGTTCCGGACGCGATGAGCGCGATCTCGGCACCGCTCGGCTCACACTGCTGCTCGACACACTGGCCGAGGCGGCGAACGGGCTCCGCCGTGAGCTGGCGCTACCGGCGACGTCGCTGCGTCCGGCCGAGTCCGTACCGTCCGTCGAGCCGTCGTCGCCCGAGAGGCCGGTTGGGACGGCGCTCGGACGGAACGCCGAGGACCCTCGGTTGCTCGACGAGTTGCTGAGGCTGCCGAGGGTGCACCTCGTCGTCGACGGATACAACGTGACGAAGACCGCATGGCCGACGACGCCACTCGAGGCACAGCGTGTGCGGCTGGCACAAGGGCTCGGGGCGATATCGGCACGGACAGGTGCTGAGGTGACCTGTGTGTTCGACGGTGCCGACGTGTCCGCTCCGCCTCCGGTGGGCGCGGTCCAGGGGGTTCGGGTCCGTTTCAGCCCCGCGGGCAGGAGCGCGGACGACCTGATCAAGGACCTCGTAGCGGCGGAGCCGGAGGGGCGCGCCGTCATCGTCGTCTCCTCCGACCGCGAGATCGCTGAGGCGGTACGCCGACCCGGGGTGCACAGCGTGGAGGCCGTGGCGCTGGTGGGTCTGCTGCGCAGCTGAGAGATCGCGTTGAGCCCCGTCTCGCCACAACTTCACACCGACCGAGAAACGGCCTCCGGCCTGCGCAAACGCAGCCGGAGGTCCGATCTGGTGTCACCGTCCGCAGTAGACTTCTTCGCGTACCCGCTCAGATCGGTCAACGGCGCACCCGATAGCGCAGGTGAAGCACCCGGTTGCCCTGAATCACCACGTCAGGATCCTCCAACAGGTGCTGCGCGTCGACCGACCCGAAGTAGCGCTTGCCGGACCCGAACACGACGGGTACGACGTCCATGCGCACCTCGTCGACCAGGCCCGCGGCGAGCACCTGGCCACCGACGT
>NZ_ML142866.1:121000-126258 GCF_004138495.1 Phytoactinopolyspora endophytica | reverse complement strand
CGGCGACGTTGACCACTCGGTCACCCGCAAGCTCCTGCGCCTTGGCCATGGCTGCCTCGACGCCGTCGACGAAGTGAAACGACCCCTCGGGGTCCCAGCCCTCGGGCTCCGGCCGGTGCGTCACGACGACCACGTGGTCGACCTCGCCCGGAGGCTTCCCGTCCCAGCCGTCGGTTATGTCGAACACGTGGCGGCCGACGATTGTCGCCCCGATCTGGTCCCAGTACGGCCGGATGTGGTCGTAGGACGTCTGCGACACCTTCAGCTCGCCGTTCTCGTCCAACGGGACGTCACCGTTGAAGTACCAGTCGAACAGCGGTCCGGGCTGGTCATTCTCGTCCGCGACGAAGCCGTCCACCGACACCACGTTGTACATGACTACCTTGCCCATGGGGCTCTCCTTTGCTTTGGGGTGCCCCCATATTGGCGTGTCGTGAACTGTCGCTCTTGTAAGAAATCAATCGGCCGGCAGCGGCCAGCTGTCCAGCGCGTGGCCGGGATGTTCGCGCAGGAACTGCCGCCGGACTTCGACGTACCGGGTCGGCGTGAGCCCGGTGAACGCCCGGAACTCGTGGCCGAAGTGGGCCTGGTCGAAGTAGCCTGCGCTACTGGCGAGGTCGGCCCAGTCGATCGGTTCGGCGGGGTTGATCGAGAACACGGTGGCGGCGAAGCGGTAGCTGCGGGCCAGCCGCTTCGGCGTGACGCCGATGAGCTCCTTGAACCGCTGTGCCAGGTGAGTGCTGCTGACACCGGCTGCCACCCTCAGATCGCCGATCGCCACCGCCCCGCTGGTCGCCGCGATGATGCGGCCCGTATGGCAGACCAGTCCCAGGCCTGCCGCGTCGCCCAGCCGTCGCATTAGCTCCTCCTCGAGCAGCGTCAGCATCTCGTGAGGTCCGTCCGCCGTAGCCAGCCGGTCTCGCAGCTCAGCAATGGCGGGCCTGCCCCAAACCTGCTCTACCGTCACCGGCTGGTCGCACAGCTCGGCGGCGGGCATCGGCAGGAACGGCGCCAGCCCCCACGGCTTGAAGTGGACGCCGACGGACCGGGTCCGGGGTGGGTAGCCGAACTCCAACGCGCGGGTGGGCGTGGTGACCACGCAGCCATCGAGGTACTCGGCCGTCTGGATGTCGGTGCCGGCACGGATGCGGAACGGCGCCCCGAAGTTGACGACGAGGAACGCCGCCGGCGACGGCGGCAGCATCAGCCGCGCGTACGGCGGCGCGCCCTCCAGGTAGTAGAGGTCGTCGATCAGCCCGTTCAGCGGCGGTCGCGGCACTCTGGACACGTACTCCACGCGCACAGTATCGCCGACGCCCGCCGGCATCGCGCGCGGGATGCGCCGCCGACCCGCCCACCACAAAGGCACCAAATCCAGGCGAAAGGTTTAACTACAAGCTAAGCGGCGATCCGACCTTGTCGGTGGCGAGCTCTAGTGTCTAGCCCGGGTAGACAAGAGCGTTGAGAACAAGGAGGCCCGTCCATGCTCATCGACTGTGATCGCTGTGAGATGCGGAATATCGCATGCTCGGACTGCGTGGTGAACGTGCTGCTCGGTAACGACGAGAACGAGTTCGACGGCGCGGAGCGGCGCGCCATTGGTGTGCTGGCTGACGCGGGAATGGTGCCACCGCTGCGGTTGAGCGTGGTCGAGTCGCGCCCGGCCGAGAGCCGGGAGACGGACGGGACCGAGCCCATGGAGCGCTCCGCGTGAAATCCGGACGAGGCATTCGACGACGGTGGTGGACCACTCGGCGGTGCGGAGGTCCTCGGACTGGCCTCACTCGCCACGCTGAGTAGGAAATTTGTCACGTAAAGTGAGCACGTCATCGGGTATGCGAAGTCGAGATTTACCCTTGCGCGCAAGAGTTTGGCGAAACATGGCGTAGGGGTTTGCCCTCGCTGGCTTGGCTGGCTAAGCTGCCGCATCAGGTGCCTGACGCCAGCCTAAGGAAGGACCAGCGTGCCTGAACGCCAGCGCCGATCCCATGGATCGGCTCGACTCATAGCTTTCTGTACAGCCGCCGTCACTGTGGCGGCCGGTGTCAACTTCAGTCAGATCGGCCACGCGGATCCGGAGCCGTCCCTGGATGACATCCGGGAGAAGGTCGACGAACTCCATCATGAGGCCGAGGTCGCGACCGAGCGGTTCCACCTCGCCGGAGAAGAGCTCGAAAGCGTGGAACGGCGCCTGAACCGTGCCGAGGACGCGATCGAGAAGCAGGAGGAGAGGCTCGACGCCGCCCTGGCGGATATGGCGGGTTTCGTAGCCGCGACATACCAGACCGGAGGCATCGACCCCACGGTACGTGTGCTGTTCGCCGACGATCCGGCGGCATACCTGGACCAGGCGTCGGTGCTCGACGCCTACACCCGGCAGCAGGCCGGCCAGATCACCACGGTCGAGCATGAGTCGCGCGCCCTCGAACAGGCCAAGCTGCTCGCCGACGAGGAACTGAGCCGCATGCAGGCCATCGAGGACGAGCGCGAGGCAGAGAAGAGCTCGATCGAGGAGATGCTCGCCGAGAGCGAAGAGATCCTCGACGAGCTGGAGGAAGAGGAGCGGCAGCGGCTCGAGGAGGAGCGCCGCCGTGAAGAAGAGGAAGAAGCACGTCGTCGGGCGGCCGAGGAAGAGAGCCGCAGCGATGACCGCGGCGATGAAGACTCGGACGACGGCGACTCGGATGAAGAGACCGATCCGCCACCGGCCAGCGGCGATGCGGGCGCTGTGGTCGATTTCGCGCTCGCCCAGGTCGGCGATCCGTACGTATGGGCGGGGAACGGGCCCGATGCATGGGACTGCTCCGGCCTGACGTCGGCCGCATGGGCGCAAGCGGGCGTCTCGCTGCCGCGCTCGTCGGCCTCGCAGATCAACGTGGGCACCAGGGTCTCGAAGAGCCAGCTTCAGCCTGGCGATCTGGTCTTCTACTACAGCCCGATCAGCCATGTCGGCATCTACATCGGCAACGGACAGATGGTGCATGCGACCCACCCGGGCAGCACTGTGAAGGTCGACTCGGTCGACCTGATGCCTTTCGCGGGCGCCAGCCGGCCAGGCTGACCGGCCTCACGCCGGTGACTCAGGTACCTGCCCGCTCCGTTCGTGGAGCGGGCAGACGCCGTTTCGCTGTGTCAAGCTCAGTGTGGTGAGCCGCACGCTCGTCATTACCAACGACTTTCCGACACGGCGCGGCGGCATCGAGTCGTTCGTCTACTCGTTGTGCGAGCGACTACCCCAGGGCGAAGTCGTCGTCTACACCGCGGCGATGGTTGGACAACGAGCGTTCGACACCAGGTTGCGCTACCCGGTGGTCCGGGACCCATCGTCGGTCCTGCTTCCTACGGCGTCGGTGGCGAGACGGACGGCGGCGATCCTGCACGCGGAGCGATGCACATCCGTATTGTTCGGCGCGGCCGCACCTCTGGGGTTGCTGGCCGCGGACCTCCGAAGCGCTGGTGCCGAGCGCGTTGTCGGCCTGACGCACGGGCACGAGACGTGGTGGGCGCGTGTGCCGGGCGCCCGACGTGTGCTTCGGCGCATCGGGGACAGCTGCGATGCGCTGACGTACGTCTCCGAGTTCTGTCGCCACAGGATCGCGGGCAGCCTGTCGGCGGCCGCCGCTGAACGCATGGTCCGGCTCGCGCCCGGAGTCGACGTGGAGGTGTTCCGGCCCGGCGCCGGAGGCGCCAGGACGCGTCGTTGGCTGGGAATCGGCGCCGACCGTCCGGTGCTGCTCTCGGTCGCGCGTCTCGTGCCTCGCAAGGGGCAGGATGCGCTGATCCGGGCCATGCCGTACATCCTGCGCGAGGTGCCGGACGCCGTGCTGCTCCTTGTCGGTGAGGGCTCGTATCGCCGTCGTCTCGAACGGCTGGTCGATGAGTACTCGGTCCAGGAGAGCGTGATCTTCGCCGGTGCGGTGCCGTGGTCTGAGGTGCCGGCCTGGTTCGACGCCGCCGACGTCTTCGCCATGCCGTGCCGCACGCGTCGTTCAGGTCTGGAGCCCGAGGCGCTTGGGATCGTCTTCCTGGAGTCGCAGGCGTGCGGAGTTCCGGTCCTGGTGGGCGACAGCGGCGGCGCGCCCGAGACCGTCCGGCACGGTGAGACCGGCTATGTGTTCGATCCCCGGGACCCGCCGGCGATCGCTGCGCGCGCCGTGCCACTGCTCGTCGACCGCCGACGAGCCCGGGATCTGGGCGTGCAAGCCCGAACCTGGGTAGAGGGGGAGTGGGACTGGTCCAACTCCGTCACGACCCTCCGCCGACTCCTCGCCCACCCCTGAACCGGCTTGCGCCGAACAGGCCTCCGGCATGGACCCCGTGACCACGACGTCGCTCTCTCTGCCGCTCTCCGAACGGAACGACATTGTGGTCGCCCGCGCGACCATGATGCATGCTTGTGTGGTGCTCTCGGCGAAGGAACCGACGTGGCGGCGCCCTTCAACGGGGATGGGCATTCAGTGCTGCCCTGAGACCAGGCCGAACGTAGGAGAGGGCCGGAGAACTTCTTCGACTGATCTTCGGCCGGCGGCTGACCGGCGCAATCACCCTGCCGAGCCGCCCCGCCGGCCGCGTGAGAAGGAGAAGAATTCTCCGGCCCCCTCAGCGTAACCACAGCCCTGGCCCACCTGGCGTAACCACGGCCCGGTGAGCGTCACACATGGCTAAGGTTCGGTGGTGTTGTCGAGCAGCCCGGCCCGCACCGCTGCCATGATCGCCTGCGCGCGGTTTCCAGCACCGAGCTTGTCGTACAGCTTCGACACGTGCGTCTTCGTGGTCGACTCGCTGATGTAGAGCTTGCGCGAGATACTCGATACGCCCAGCCCTTCGGCAAGCAGCCCAAGGACTTCTCGCTCCCGCCGAGTCAGCTGCGGGCCGCTGGGGTTGAGCTTGCGGTGCATGGCCTCAGCCAGGTCCGCGGCGATGAACGACGACGGCTTGGCGGCGGCGTGCCGGGCGGCGGCGACGACGTCGTCGCTGGGCGCGCTCTTCGGAACGAACGCCGAGGCTCCGGCGTCGAGGGCCGCGAACAACTGGTCGTCGCCGGCGTACATGGTGAGGATGACCAGTCCGACGTCGGGACGCGCGGAGCGCAACGACTGGGCCAGGTCGAGCCCGCTGCCGTCCGGCAGGCGCACATCGAGCACGGCGACGTCCGGCTGAGTGGTCTCGGCCAGTCGCCGTGCGTCGCCTACGGAGGCTGCCTCGCCGACTACTTGAAACTCTGAGTCGCGCTCGAACGCTCGGCGTAGTCCCTGACG
>NZ_ML142866.1:118274-120983 GCF_004138495.1 Phytoactinopolyspora endophytica | reverse complement strand
AGCTCGTGATCATCGACCAGCATGACCGTCACTGGCACGGATTAACCCCTCTTCGTTATCAGTTCCAAGGGATACGCCAACGACCGTACCCCCTTCGGGCGCGTCTTCGATCACCAACGTAGCTCCGATACGCCGGGCTCGCTCGGACATGATGTCCAGCCCGTAGCGGTCGCTCGGGCGTTCTCTCATCCCCGTGCCGTCGTCGGCGACCCGGATGTGAGCTGATGGTGGATTTACACTCACGGTGACCCACAGATTACGGGCTTTTGCGTGCTTACGCACGTTGGTGATCGCTTCTTGCCCGATTCGTAGTAGTTCAGCCTCGACTTCCGGTCTGAGTCGCTCTTGACCTTCCTGGTTGACCAGGTGGACATTGAGTCTTGCCTGTGCGCCCATCTGCCGGGCGTATCCGGACAATGTCTCGCCCAGGCCGGCTTCGCGGTCGAGGTCACTGCGGAGGTCGAAGACGGAGTGCCGAAGCTCGGTCACGATGCGGGTCAGCTCGCGGCGGAGAGTGGTCGCCAGCGAAGCGGCGTCCGCGTTGGTCGTACGTGCCAGTAAGTCGTCGACGAGGTAACCGAGGGAGGCCAGCTCCTGAGCAATGCCGTCGTGGATCTCGCGGGCCAGCCGCTGCCTCTCCTCGCGGGTGGCCAGTTCCCGGACCTCGTCGAACAGAAGGGCGGTCTCCAAGCGCACAGCGCCTTCGTCGGTGGACCGGGCCAGCTCGTTCAGTTCCTCCGAGGACACCTGCTCCGGAATGTCGGCGACGACCGCACCGATCGTCCTGGATCCGACGCGTAGCGGCAGCACCACCCGGTACCCGCGCCGGCCGGCTGGTGCCCACGCCGGCACCTCGTTCGTCCATGCGTCGAGCACGACCGGGTCGTGCTCAGCGCCGACCAGCCATCCGTCGTCGTCTCCGCGTCGAGCGAGCGGGAACAGGACGCCGCCTTCGCGACGTACCAGCAGCGCAGAGCGGCGGACCTCGATGTTGGAGGCGACGTGGTCCAGGATGCCCTCAGCCAAGGTCATCGGATCGAGCCCGCCGGACAACCGTCGGGAGACGACGCGGAGCTCGGACAGCAGCCGGTACGCGGCGGCATACCGTTCCCCGTCGGCTACGTGGACGTTCTCCTGGCGTAGCAGCCACGCGCCGATCGCGCCGGTGACGAAGACGATCACCAGCCAGGCGGCGAGGCTCCCAGCAGATGTCCCGTTGAGTAGCGCGTTCCGTGCCAGGATGTCGCCCGCAGCCATGCCGAATCCGGCGATGAGCGTGGCGAGGATGGCGCCGGCCGCACCCCCGGCGAGCCCTCCAGCGAACGCCGGTAGCAGCAGGTAGGGCAACGCCAGGTAGGCGTCGGGGAAACCTAGCCCGATCACGATCGAGGCGAGGCCCATCTCGGCCGCCGCCCGGATCCGTGACGGTGGCAGCACGCGCTCGCCGATCGCCGCCGCCAGAGCGACCAGCGCCAACGCGCCCAGCCACCACCAGTCGTCGACGAAGTTGCTGGCTGAACCGGTCAGTGCCACTACGAGCGCGAGCATGCCGGGGCGGGCCACAGCGAGCGCACGCCAATGGCGTTGCGCTGCCGCGGGATCAGACGTCAGAACGCTCACAACGGATAAGTTTGCCCCATGAGATCAAAAATGGCGTGTTGAAGCAGATCTTGAACGCATTGTCCATGGTCATGCGCTGAGACGCAATAGAACGCGAGGCTGGGCATGACCGACATGGTGGAGCGAGCGAATATGACCGAGGAGCACGGCTATGACCGAGGAACACGGCCGGGCGATCGATGTGATGGACGAGACCTTCGTCGTGGCCGACGCCGGCACCGTGGCACGACGGGTCGCCGAGCCGGCCTTGTGGCAGGAATGGTGGCCACGGCTGTTGCTCACGGTGACGAAGGACCGTGGCCGGGAAGGCCTGCAGTGGAACGTCCAGGGCGAGCTCACCGGCACGGCCGAGATCTGGCTCGAGGAGTGGCGTGACGGCGTGGTCGTGCACTGGTTCCTCCGAGCCGATCCGGCCGACGTCCGCCGCCGGGCGCTGCGGCGGCCAGACGTCGCTCGGCTCCACCGGCATTACGTGACATCGTTCAAGCGACACATCAATGCGCTGAAGGACAGCCTTGAGGCGGAGCGGCCTGTAGGCGTGCCCCGCATCCATCCACGTGCCCGGCAGAGTCAGGTTCCAGCGCACACGCCGTCGGCCCGGCGCCCACCCCTGGTGGAGACAGCGGAAGCAACCACTAAGGTTGAGCGCATGGCTGCACAGACCACGTCGAGCATCACCGTCAGTGCGCCCGCGTCGGCGATCATGGCCGTCATCGCTGACCTCGAGGCCTACCCGGAATGGACCACCTCGGTCCGCCGGGTGGACGTGCTGGCCGCGTATGAGGAGGATGATCGCCCGCAGGAGGCGAAGTTCGTCCTCGACGCCGGGCCGGTCAAGGACACCTACACGCTCGCCTACGAGTGGGACGGTGACACCGAGGTCCGATGGAGGCTGGTGGAAGGGTCGCTGATCAAGGCTCTTGAAGGTTCGTACCGGCTAGAGGAGTCCACGGACGGGACCACCGAGGTGACCTACCAGCTCACAGTGGATGTGGCGATTCCCATGCTCGGCTTGATGAAGCGTAAGGCGGAGAAGGTCATCATCGATACGGCACTCAAGGAACTCAAGAAGCGGGTGGAGAGCGGGTC
>NZ_ML142866.1:114189-118237 GCF_004138495.1 Phytoactinopolyspora endophytica | reverse complement strand
GCGTGACGTACAGCATCGGTGTCGACGTCGGAGGCACCAAGATCGCCGGTGGCGTCGTCGACGAGAAGGGCGCGATCATCGCGCGTACCAGGCGTGACACGCCGTCCAAAGACGTCTCCGGAATCGTCGGCAGCATCGTCGCCGTTACACGCGAGCTCGCGGCCCAGTACGACGTCGAGGTGGTCGGTGTGGGGTCAGCCGGGTTCATCGACGCGGGCCGCTCGCGTGTCATGTTCGCTCCCAACCTGGCCTGGCGCGACCTTCCGCTTCGAGATGAGGTCAGCGCGGCCACCGGCCTGCCCGTCGTGGTGGAGAACGATGCGAACGCCGCAGCGTGGGGTGAGTTTCGCTTCGGCGCGGCGGAAGACGTCGACGACATGGTGTTGCTGACCGTGGGCACCGGAGTCGGCGGCGCGGTGATTCTCGACGGGCAAGTGCATCGCGGCGCCAACGGGATCGCCGGCGAACTGGGGCACATGCGACTGGTGCCGGACGGTCAATACTGCGGGTGTGGCCTTCGTGGCTGCGTCGAGGCCTACGCCAGCGGCACCGCGCTGGTGCGCAACGCGCGGGCCGCGGCGGCGGGTTCCGCGGCATTTCCCGGATCACCGGAACGCCTCGTGGAGCTGGCCGGGGGTGACCCAGGCTCCATCAGCGGGCCGATGGTGACTGAGGCGGCTCAGGAGGGAGATGCGCTCGCCCAGCACCTGATCACGGAGCTCGCCGGCTGGCTCGGCGCCGCGATGGGGTCGTTCGTGTCGATCTTCGACCCGGGTGCGTTCGTGATCGGCGGGGGAGTGGCCGACGCCGGAGCGCTGCTGCTCGATCCCGTCGAAGAGGCGTTGCGCCGTAACATCACCGGAGGGACTCATCGGCCGTATGCCACGGTCCGCCTGGCGACGTTGGGCAACGACGCCGGCATCGTCGGTGCGGCCGATCTCGCGCGGACGTGAACCCGTGGATGCTCAGATGGACGTGCCGATGGACGAGAAACCGGCCGGAGAAACCGAGCCAGTGACGGTCCGGCTCCGCTTGGTGACCTACAACGTGCGTGGGCTCAAACGTGACGGAGCGGCCGCCGCGGCGGTGTTACGTGAACTCGACCCGGACGTCGTATGTCTGCAGCAGGCGCCGAGCCGGCTCGCATGGCGAGGCAAATGTGCGGCGCTGGCTCGCCGGTCGCAGCTGCTCTACGCGGGCGGCGGAGGTACCAGCGCGGGCACCGCTCTGTTCACCGCGGTACGGGTCGACGTGAGGCATGTGCAGGAACACCTGCTGCGACGGACCCCGGGCCTGCGTCGCCAGGGCGTGGTGCTGGCCTCGATGAGCAAGGGATCCGCTCGGTTCGCCGTTGCCTCGGTACAGCTCGGCACGGACGCCGGGGAGCGTGCCCGGCACCTGACTGAGATCACCGGGCTGTTCAACCGGGTCATCCGTTCACCGGGCGAGACCGGCCGGCCGCCATCTGGTCTGGAGGGCGACGTGGATCACAGCCCCAAGCCTGCCGCCTCGCCCGTGCCCGTGGCGGTGATCGCGGGCGACCTGAACGAGGCTCCGTCCGCGGCCACCTGGTCCCGCTTGGCGTCGCAGTACACCGACCTGGGCGCGGCGGACGCGACTCCGACCTACCCGGCGGATCGGCCGGACCAGCGTCGCGACGGGGTGTTCGTGCGAGGCCAGGTCGAGGTCGCGTCGTATCAGGTGGTCGACACACCGGCTGCGCGTGCTGCCAGCGACCACCGCCCCGTCGTCGTGGATCTCATCTTGGGCGGGCGCTGAGAGAGACCGCGATCAGACGACGGCGCCGTTGTCGGGATCGTGCGGGTTGCGGCCGCGCATCCTCAACACCAGTGTCACGAACCCCGCGATGAAACCCCCGACCAAGATGGCCATGAACTCGTCCGGCGGGGACCAGCTGGCGAGCGTGGCGAGCAGAAGCACCGGTGGCGGTGCGAGCATGCCCGCCCATGCCCAGCGGGTGACGCGGTCTCCTCGGGGAATGGGCGGCGGTACCGGAGGGACGAAATGATCCTCCTCCTCGGACTCGCTGTCGCCGGACTCGCCGCCGTTCGGCGTCGGCTCGGCTCGCGGGTCTCCGGGGCGACGCGGGTCTGCGGGGCGATCGGCGTGAGAGTCACGGTCGTGCGGACCGCCCGGCGGCGGTGCCTCCAAGGTGTCCGAGCCCGATTCGGCGAGATACGGATCGGAGCTGTGTGGGTCCGAGAAGTCGTAGGGCGAGCCATCGTCAGGCGCGATGTCCTCCGCCGCCGGCCAACGTCGGGCGCCGTCGTCGGGGTCCGGCTCGGAATGGAACGTGTCGACCAGCTCGGCCCACGCTTTCTCGTCGTCGCGACCCGTGCTCATCGGCGGTCCTCATCCCTTCCGGTGTCCGTGTACGGCTGTGTGCTGATCTCGTGTCCGGCCCTCATCGGGTTCCGCCCTGCAGCGGCCGCGCCGTCGCGACCCGTTCGGCGAACTCGGCGCTCCGCGTGAAGATCGTCTCCGCGTCGTAGTCCAAAGTCGCCACATGGTAGCTGCGATGGAGGAGAACCTCCACGGCGTCCGTGGACGAGACGCCCGAGAGGATGAGCGGCGCGCCGGAACCGTCGACGACGTGGTCGGTGGTGCTGCGGAACATCAGCAGCGGCTGAGTGATCATCGGCATGTCGCGGCGTACAAGTTTCCACATCTGAGTCAACGAATGCAGCGCCCGTAATGGTGTCCGATCGTAGGCGTGCTCATTCTGGCCCGGCTTGGCGATGTCATTCGCCAGGCCCGCGAGCGACGGAACGACGTGACGCAGCAGCGGCAACGCAACCAGGCGCCGGTCGGCGCTGGCGATGGCCGGGTTCACCAGCACCAGGCCCGCGACCGCGGCCGGGTGCACCTGGGCCAGCCGGAGGGCCAGGCAGCCTCCCATGGACAGTCCGGCGACGACGACGGCGTCACATCGCTCGTTGAGCCGCAGCAGCGCGTTCTCGACCTTGGCGAACCAATCCGGCCAGCGGGTGAGATTCATCTCCCGCCAGTTGGTTGCGTGCCCAGGGAGCGTTGGGAGCTCGACTGTGTACCCGGTCGCGGCAAGATGTTCGGCCCACGGTCTCAGTGATGCGGGCGAACCGGTGAATCCGTGGCACAGGAGAATACCGATGGGTCCGCCGTCGTGCTGGAAAGGTGCGGCGGCCAGCGGCTGTTGCATGGTCTCCATCATTCCACGGAAATGCCCTCGCGTGCCCAGGTGGCCATGCGGTGATCACGCACACCCGGGGGTTCTCGTTGTAATGTTCGCATCGTGCTCTACTGGCTGCTGAAGAAGGTGCTCCTCGGTCCCTTGCTCCGCCTGTACTACCGACCATGGGCGGAAGGGACGGAGAACGTGCCTGCGGAAGGACCGGCCATCCTGGCCGGGAACCATCTGACCGTGGTGGACTCCTTCTTCATGCCGCTGACGCTGGAGCGCAAGGTGACCTTCTGGGCAAAGAGCGACTACTTCACCGAGCCTGGTGTCAAAGGCTGGTTCAAGCGGTTCTTCTTCTCCCGCACCGGCAACCTGCCGGTCGACCGCGCGGGCGGCCGGGCGAGTGAGGCGGCGATGCGCAGCGCCCTCGGCCATCTTCGGGACGGTGAACTGCTGGGCCTCTACCCGGAGGGCACGCGATCGCCGGACGGCCGCCTCTACCGCGGGAAGACCGGTGCCGCGCGGCTCGCGCTTGAGGCCAAGGTGCCTGTCATCCCGGTCGCGATGATCGGCACCGCGGAGATGCAGCCGCCAGGGCGGATGATCCCGAAGCGGATGCGGCCGGGGGTCAGGTTCGGCAAACCGCTCGACTTCAGCCGTTACGAGGGCATGGAGACGGACCGCTACGTGCTGCGCGCGGCCACCGACGAGATCATGTACGCACTGATGGAGCTGTCCGGTCAGGAGTACGTGGACGTGTATGCAGCCACCGTCAAGGCGAGGATCGCCGCCGAGCAGCGGGAGAACAAGGGGACCGACGGATAACCACGGGCGACACGTCCCGGGTCGCGGGTCGTGTCAACGTCGCGC
>NZ_ML142866.1:113520-114122 GCF_004138495.1 Phytoactinopolyspora endophytica | reverse complement strand
GTGGTCCCGCGGGAGGTAACCCATGGCGCTGATCCCATGCGCTCCACCCCGCGGGACGCGAGGCGACCACCGCCGGAGTCATGCTCTCGACCGGTACTGTCCTTGCTGCCCACGCCACCTCCTCGGCGAGGGATCAGCCGTGACGGCCGGGCGCGGTCTCGGGCTCCGGTTCGGCGGGCTGCACGCTGTGGCTCGGGAAGTCCTCCAGCTTGCCGGTGGGATCCTCGTCCCAGTCGGTGAATGTCAGCGGGCTGGTCAGGTAGATGGTGAGCAGCTCGGCGATCCGCCGTATCCCGTCCAGGTGGGTGCGCTCGTGCCCATGGCTGGACTCGACGCCGAAACCGACGAGCGCGGTGCGCGTCTCCATACCTGACTCGATTGCCGGTGCGGCATCGGAGCGGTAGAAGCGGTAGACGTCGCGCCGGTAGGGGAGGTCATGCTGCTCGCAGAGGCCGATGAGGCGCCGGGTCAGGTGGTAGTCGAACGGGCCGGTGGAGTCGAGCATCCCGATGTTTACGGTGTCCTCGCGTGATTCCTGTCCCTCGCCGACGACGGCGTTGTCCACGGCGAGGAGTTCGGCCACCCGGTCGTCGAGCCCGTGG
>NZ_ML142866.1:112962-113475 GCF_004138495.1 Phytoactinopolyspora endophytica | reverse complement strand
GGCGCCCATGCCGACTTCCTCCCCGATGGTCACCAGAAGGTAGGCGCTGACCGGGAGTATCGCGCCATGGTCGATCAGCGCCTTGACCGCCGCCAGGCAGGCCGCCAAGCCGGCCTTGTCGTCGAGATGCCGGGACTTGACGTAGCCGTTGGGGGTGATCTGCGGGGCGGCGTCGAGGGCGATGAAGTCCCCGACACGGATGCCGAGGTCGTAGACATCCTGCCGGCTGGCGACGTCTTGGTCGAGGCGTATCTCGACCTGATGCCAGCCGACCCCCTGCGTGTCGACGGCTTCGCCGAAGTTGTGCCCGCTGGACATCAGTGGCAGAACGGTGCCGGTGTAGATCTGAGTGAGGTCGTCGACGAAGACCGTGACGTGCGCGCCCTCGGCGAAGCGTGCGCTGTGCGTGCCGACGGGGACGACCTCGATGCGGCCGTTCTCCTTGATCCTCTTGACCATGCAGCCGATGGTGTCGGCGTGCACCACGACGGCACGGGTTGTCTCGTCGGTCTC
>NZ_ML142866.1:96790-112952 GCF_004138495.1 Phytoactinopolyspora endophytica | reverse complement strand
TGCAAGGTCGCCCGTAACACGCCTCGGCGAGTGACCTGCATAGGCAAGCCGAGCTCGGCCAGCCGGTCTCCGATGATCTGCATGACGGCGTCGGTGCGGCCAGACGGGCTCGGGGTGCGCAGCAGCTCCAGAAGGATGTTGCGCATGTACTCCAGGTCGATCTCGAGGCGGTCCATGGGGTCAAGATTGACATACGCTCCGGGGCCTGTGATGCGGGCCTCCGGCGTGTCACGATCGGCGGTACCGAGGGGCGTCGGCGGCAACGGCTCGGATACGGTTGCCAGGGTGAGGTCACTGGCTACTGCGTGCGAAACTGCCGCGTGATGAGCCATGCGGCAACCCCGGCGATGCCGGTGATCGACTATGGTGGTTCCGGTCCCGCGGTCGTGGCGCTGCACGGGCATTTCGGCTCGGCGCGGACGTTCGCCTCGCTGGCGTGGGAGCTGCAGGACCGCGTCCGGATCATCGCCGTGGACCAGCGCGGGCACGGACACGCCCCGCGGGGCGGGCCGTTCACGCGGGATGCCTACATCGACGACGTCGCGGAGTTCGTGCGGGCACGCGGCCTTGACCCGGTGATCCTGCTCGGCCATTCCATGGGTGGCGTCACCGCGTACCAGCTGGCGGCGCGTATACCTGAGCTTGTCGAAGCGGTGATAGCCGAGGAAGCTCCGGCCGTGGTCGAGCCCTTGATCCTCGACGTCGGCGACTGGCCGCAGCGGGCGCCGACATTGCGTGACCTCGGCCGGGCCCTCGAGGACCGGGGAGTCCCTGACCCGGCGTATTTCCTGCAGGGAGCGATCCGCTATCCCGACGGTTGGGGGCTCGGGTTCGACTACGAGGACATGATGCGCTCGCAAGAGCTGCTGGTGGGGGACTGGTGGAAGGACTGGCAGGCCGTCAGCTGCCCCGCGTTGCTCCTGCACGGCACCCAGAGCATGGTGCTTCAGACCGCTCACGCCCGGGAGATGATCGATCGACGACCGCAGACGCGGTATGTCGAGTTCGCCGGATGCGGACACTGGATTCACGACGACGACATCTCCGGCACGGCGACGGCGATCGCCGGATTCGTCGACGCCATCCATGGCCGGTGAGCCGTCCCGGCACTCCGTAGTATGGCCGGCCCGGGCGCGGATGCCTCACGTACCAGGGCTCCGCTCCCACATACGTGCGAAACAGGAACTCGCTCACCTCACCGGCGCCCCTGCCCGCACAGCCTCTTGACATCTGTCAGAATCTGACTTCAGACCTGCCAGACCGCCACCGCCGCCGGTGCCGCCGGCGATGGGTTCTCGAGACCTGCGGAGGACGAGCCGTTGCGAATCATCGATCTTGTCCATCAAGAACGGTTGCGGCTGAGCGTCGTCGCCGCCGAACCAGAAGACCTGGAGGCGACGGTCCAGGACACATACGTCACCGACCTGCCGGACCCGCGGCGCTTCCTCGGGGACGGTCACCTCGTGCTGACCAGTTGCGTCTGGTACCACGAGCCGGACGACGCCGGCAGATTCGTCGGGGCGCTCGCCGACTGCAGCGTGGCTGCCCTGGTGGTCGGGACCCTGGTGGTGGGCACCATCCCGGCGCGGCTGGTCGAGGAGTGCCGACGGCGGCGGCTACCGCTGCTCACCGTCTCCGGCGACGTCTCTTTCAACACGATCCGGGAATCGGTCCGGGACCAGACGCGTAACGCTCGTGAGCTCGCGCTCACCAGGGCCGCGGCGCTGGACCGGCGGCTGGTCGAGATGGCTGCGATCGGGGATGGGCCGGGCGCGACTCTGGAACTGTTCCAGCGCGAGCTTGGCATCGACTGCTGGATCATCTCGCCGACCGGCACGGCTGTGGCCGGCGCTGGACCACAGCTCAAACCGGGACGGCTGGCTCGCTTGTTCAACCGGGTGCTCGAGGAGCCGGCCACCGGCCTCGTCGTCGAGCATGACGACGACACCGCCGACGCGGACACCACGTACGACGACGCGGACATCGGGCACGACCGGGGTGCCGACTCGGTGTGGACCGTGCACGGCAGCGATGCCCGGGTCCGCGGCTATTTGGTCTGCGCCGGAGACCACCGCGGTTGGCCGCCGGACGCGGGCCGGTTGGTGCAGACGCTCCTGAGCGTCGCGGGCCTGCAGCTCGACCTCGAGGAGAAGGCCCGCTCGGCTCGGCAGCATCAGATCGGCGATCTCATCGATGTGCTGAAGGCCGGAGACGTTCCCCCGGGTGAGGTGTCGGCACGGCTTCGTCTGCTGGGTGTGGACCCGAGGCTGCCGACGGTCATCGTCGTCGCTGCGATCAACGACACGTCCTTTCCGCCGCAGGCGACCCTCGAGCTGGTCACCGACCAGCTGGTCGAGCTCGACGCGGATGTGCTGGGCACGGTGGCCGGCGGCCACGCCGTCGTACTGCTCAATGGGACCGGCGTCGAGTCGGACGCGGTTGCCGAATGCATGAGGGCGGCATCCGGCCACCAGCTCCTGCGGCGTCGTCAGCTTGTCGCCGGGGTGAGTGAGCCCTCGGACAGCGTCAGCCAGCTGGCCGCCGCGCTGGCGGTGGCGGGGCAACGGTTCCAGGGGGCCGCGGGCGACGGGCCGGTGGTGGTCTCGTCAGGTGCGACGATCCTCTCGCACGACGCCCTGCTGTCCATGTTGTCGGACCGGGTCAAGGCCTCCTTCGCGGACGGGCTCCTGCGGCCGCTGCTGGACTACGATGCCCGGCACGGCTCCGACCTGATCACTACGCTGCGGTCGTTTCTGGACACCAACGGCTCCTGGCAGCAGTCGGCAGAACGGCTGCACGTCCACGTCAACACGCTGCGCTACCGGGTCAGCCGGATCGAGAAGCTGACTCACCGGGACCTTTCGTCCACGCACGATCGCGTCGACTTCTACCTCGCTCTCCAATGCCTCCCATGACAGAGAGATCATCAACGACTGGCCACGTTCGCTCCATGATCAAGTGCGACTTTGTGGCGCTATAGGCCACCAACGTCGTACTTGATCATGTACTTCCCGACGGGACGGGCAGGGCGCCTGCGACGACGCGGCCGCGGCACACGACGGCGACGATGCTGTCGGCGGACAGATCCCGCACGCGCTCCCATGGGCGTCCACGCATGACGACGAAGTCGGCGCCGAGGCCGGGTGCGATCCGACCGGTGACCGCGCCCAGCCCGATGCTGTCCGCAGCGTCGGACGTCGCTGCGCGCAGAACGGCCTCCGGCCCCGTGTCGAAGACATCGGCCATCCGGCGAAGCTCGTCCCACTGGTCGCCGAACTCGACGAAGTAGCCGCTGGCGTCGGTGCCGAGCACGAACCTGACGCCGGCACGCGCCGCGTCGCGGAAGGCTTCGTCGCGGGCGGCGACCAGCTCGGCGGCGGCCTGCTGCGCCTCCGGCGCGACGGGCACCTCGGCGCGGGCGATCATCTCGTTGATCAGCAGGGTCGGTGCGACCGGGACGCGTCGCTCGGCCAGCATTGCCGCGACATCCGGGGTCATCTCGGTGCCGTGCTCGATGGAGTCGGCGCCGATCTCCAGCGCGATGCGGATGCCCTCCGCCGAGTGCGCGTGCGCCGCCACCAGCATGCCCAGGGCATGTGCCTCGTCGACCGTGGCGTGCAGCTCTTCGAGGGTGTGGTTGCGCCAGCCGACCTGGTCGCCGATCGACAGCACTCCACCACTGGTGTAGACCTTGATGCCGGTCAGGCCGGCCCGGGCCCAGGTGCGCACCAGCCTGCGACATTCCGCCGGGCTGTCCGCCGTCGGTGGGCGTTCACGCACGGCGGGCGGTGTGAACAGATCCAGGTGACCGGCGGTCATGCCGACGCCGCCGCTGGCCAGAACGCGCGGGCCGCTGAGGTGCCCCTGGTCGAAGACCCGGCCGACTGCCGCCTGTGCCTCGTCGGCGGCCAGGTCGCGCAGTGTGGTGACACCATGCCGCATCGCCTTCTGCGCATTGGCCGCGACGTGCAGCACTTGCTCCTCCCGCGTCGAGACCAGGGGCCAGGTGAAGGTGTCCCGGCCGGCTGGGTCGCCGCGTTCGCCGGCGTGGCCCAGCATGTGCACGTGTGTGTCGACCAGCCCGGGCACGATGGCGAGCTCCGGCCACGGATCGTCGCCGGATGGTTCGAGGCCGGTGATGCATCCGTCGTCCCAGCTGAGCGTGGAGAGGCCGGCATCGCCGCTGCCGTCCCACACTCGGATGCCCGACAGTCTCATCTGACCCTCCGCCATGTTCACGTCCTCTCCGAGCCGGCCCGGGCTGTCGCGCCTTGTGTCGCCGCAAGGGTGCTTCGCACCTCGTCGATCCACAGGCTACGCTGCGCCGGACCGGCGAAGCTGGCCCTGAACGAGTTCGTGGCGATGGTCGCGATGAGCTCGTCGTCCAGGCCGAGTTCGCGCTGCACGGCGGCGATGTTGTCGTCCACGTACCCGCCGAAGTACGCCGGATCGTCGCTGTTGATGGTCGCCAGCAGGCCCTCGTCGAGCATCGCGGGCAGGGGATGGTCCGCGAGCCTTCCGACGGCCTTCAGGCACACGTTGGAGAGCGGGCACACGGTCAGCGGTATCCGCTGGTCACGGAGCCGAACCATGAGATGCGGGTCCTCCAGGGCGCGGATACCGTGATCGATGCGCTCCACGCCGAGGATGTCGAGGGCTTCCCAGACGTAGTCCGGCCCGCCTTCTTCGCCTGCGTGCGCCACGCGGTGCAGGCCTTCGGCCGCAGCCATCTGATAGACGTCGCGGAAGAGCCCTGCCGGGTGGCCGACCTCGGCCGAATCGAGACCGACACCGATGAAATGTTCCCGGAACGGCAGAGCGGCCAGCAGCGTCTCCCGGGCGGCCTCCGGACCGAGGTCCCGCATGAAGCACATGATCAGTTCGGCCGACACGCCCGTCGACGACGAGCCGTCGCGCAGCGCCCCGCCGAGACCGTCGAACACGGCGTCGAGCGGCACGCCGTTGTTGATGTGGACCTGTGGATCGAAGAAGATCTCCGCCCGCCGGACGCCACCCGCGGCGGCGCGCTCCAGGTAGCCGAGGCCGAGGTCGTAGAAGTCCTGGGCGGTCCGCAGGACCGTGAGGTTCGCGTAGTAGATGTCGAGAAAGGACTGCAGGTCAGTGAACGCGTATCGGCGACGCAGCTCGGTCGGGTCGGTGGTCGGCAGCGTGACGTCATTGCGGCGGGCGAGCTGCACCAGGAGCTCGGCTTCGAGCGTCCCCTCGATGTGCACATGAAGCTCGGCGACCGGCCATGTCGTCAACGTTCCTCCAGGATCTCCCGGACCGTGCGGAAACAGGCCGACCGGCCTCGGAACGGTCCTCGATGACATCGCCTCCGAGCCAATCACACGGCCCGGTCACGCGTATCTGGAGAATCGACCAATCTCTGCGCGGCATCGGGAGCGTCCGCTCGTCGTATTGCCCATGATCAACCGGAGAGCTGCCCATGATCAACCGGCGAGCCGTGGGGGACGACATTGCGGCTGCCCGAGCAACCGCAATGTCGTTCTCTGTGCAGACGGCAGAGTGTGTTGTGTCGAGGCCGCATTCCTGTACACAGGCCGGCTATGGAGTGGCGTCGTGGTGGGAGCCGGCTTCATCCGCCTTCGACGACGCGAGTTGTCACGAGTGAGATCGAATCACCCGCTTACGCGACGGAAAGAATTTTGGAGCATCCGACAACGCCGGGGACACGACGCGTGCCAAACTTCGTGCGGCTGGGGATAGCCCGGGCTGCATGCCGGGCGGTCTACTGGCTCAGGCCCCCCATAGCCTCGTTCGCCCTTGCAAGCGTCAGGCGCCAGGCTTCACACACCAGACGGGAAGAGAACATGCCAGTCACCGGATCGGAGCTGTCGAACCTCGCGACTTCCGTGAGTCGCCGCCGTTTTCTGCAGGTCACCGGCGCCGCCGGCATGGTGGTGGCCGGCGGGCTGCTGGCGGCGTGTGGAGGCGACGACGACGCCGACACGGCATCCGGGTCGGGCGGTGGCGCCGATGAGCAGGGCTCGTACGGCGACGTCACGCTGCAGCTGTCCTGGGTGAAGAACGTGCAGTTCGTCGGGCCTTATATGGCCCTCGAGGGCGGGTACTACGAAGACGCGGGGTTCTCGAACGTCGAGCTGGGCGCCGGAGGACCGGGAGGCACGCCGGCCGAGGCGGCGCTGAGCACCGGCCAGGCGTGGATCGGTGTCTCGTCTCCGCTGATCGCTGCGCCGGCGATCCTCGAGGGCGCCGAGATCAAGCTGGTCGGTGCGACTTACCAGAAGAACCCGTTCTGCATCGTCTCCCTGGAGGAGAACCCGATCCCGGACCCACAGGCCATGATCGGCAAGCGCATCGGTGTGGGGGATGCGAACGACCTGGTGTGGACCGCCTTCCTCGCGGCCAATGACATCGACCCGGCGGACGTGGAGCGCGTCCCGTTCCAGTCCGATCCCACACCGCTGACCGTCGGTGAGATCGATGGGTACGTGGGATACGCCACCGCCGGCGCAGCCGTGTTGAACCGCCGCGGTTTCGCCGCCGAGCAGATCCTCTTCGCCGACCACGGCCTGTCCATGGTGGGGGAGAGCCTCGCCGTGCTGCAGCAGACGATCGACGACGACCGGGAACAGCTCAAGGCCTTCCTCGCCGCCACCATCAGGGGCTGGCGGGACGCCCTGGCGGACCCGGACGAGGCGACGCGCCTGACCGTCGAGAAGTACGGTGTCGACCAGAACTTCGACTACGACGAGCAGCGTGACGTGATGGACGGGCAGGCGGAGCTGATCGAGTCGGAGGACACCGGCAACAACGGGCTGTTCACCGTGACCAGCGAGCTCATGGACGCCAACGTGGCCGCCCTGCAGTACGCCGGCATCGAGATCGGCGTCGACGAACTGTTCGACCTTTCGGTCCTCGACGAGGTGTACAGCGAGAACCCGGACCTGATCTGACTGGCGAAATCTGACCTGACAAGACGTGACCGACGAGACGTGACCCGACGAGAGACGTGACCACGAGACGTGACCCGACGAGAGACGTGACCACGGTGACGACGGAGACCGAGACAAGCGGCGCGGCCGCGGCAGCCCAGGCATCGGGGATCAGCCTGATGGGGCTGTCCAAGGCCTTTAAGCTCGGCCGAGAGAGCGTCCATGCGCTCGACTCGGTGAGCCTGGCCACTGCTCGCGGCTCATTCCTGTCGCTGCTCGGCCCGTCCGGGTGCGGGAAGTCGACCGTGCTGCGGATCCTGGCCGGACTGGAAAAGCCCACGCAGGGTCAGGCTCTTGTGCATGACGCGTCGCCGGCCGAGCTGCGCCGCTCGCACGGGCTCGGCATCGCCTTCCAAGACTCGGCGTTGCTACCGTGGCGCAGCGTCGTCAAGAACATCCGGCTCCCGTTGGAGGTCGCCGGGGTCCGTCCCGACCCCGGTCTGATCGACGACTTGGTGCAACTGGTGGGACTGGACGGTTTCGGAAAGGCGCGGCCGGCGCAGCTGTCGGGCGGTATGCGTCAGCGGGTGTCCATCGCGCGGGCGCTCGCGGTCCAGCCGGAGGTACTGCTGCTCGACGAGCCGTTCGGGGCGTTGGACGAGATGACGCGGCAACGGCTCAACCTCGAGCTGCAGCGGATCTGGACCGAGCGCCCAGCGACGACGCTGATGGTCACCCATGGCATCGGCGAGGCGATCTTCATGTCCGACGTGGTCGCGGTGATGAGTCCACGTCCAGGACGGGTGGTCGAGACCGTGACGGTCGACCTGCCGCGGCCCCGGACCATCGAGATGATGCGGACGCCGGAGTTCCACGAGCTGCACGATCATGTCTCGGACGTGCTGTTCGGCAAGGAATCGGGTTGAGTGGGCGCAGCCGGGCCCGCCTAGTAGGGGTCGGGGGACTGGTGGTGGTTCTGGCCGTCTGGTGGATCGCCGCCGAGACGGCGTTCTCCGCCAGCGGCGCGGTACCCACACCGTGGGCGGTCCTCCGGCAGTTCCCGGACGACGGCTGGGACTTCTACAGCCGGCATGTCGGTGACACGTTGGGCGGTGCGGCGCAAGGCTTCCTCTGGGGCAACGCCGTCGCGCTGGCGATCGCGGTGCTGGTGCTCCTGATTCCGGCTTTGGAAGGGGTGGCGACACAGGTCGCGGTCATCACCCAATGCCTGCCGATGGTGGCGATCGGCCCGCTTCTCCTCGTCGTATTCGGCGGGCGTACCCCGTCGGTCTTCCTGGCCGCGATGATGGTGTTCTTCACGACGCTGATCGGCGCGCTGCTCGGGGTGCGGTCGTCGCGACGCACCACGCTCGACGTGATCCGCGCGTATGGCGGCGGCCGGTGGCAGCAGTTGACCAAGGTGCAGGCGATCTCCGCGCTGCCGGCGACGTTCGCCGCGTTGAAGATCGCTGTTCCGGCAGCTCTGCTCGGCGCCATCGTCGGCGAGTATCTCGGCGGCGTCGACACCGGGGTCGGGGTCGCGATGGCCGTGGCGCAACGTCAGCTGGAGGTCGAACGGGCCTGGGCGGTGGCGCTGCTTTGCGGGCTGCTGGCCACCGCCGGATACGCGCTGGTCGGGCTGGTGTCGCGCTGGGTCACTCCGTGGTCGGCCGGTCAGGGATTGCCGGGCGGTGAGCGATGAGCCGTGGAGCGATGGTGGCACGGATGCTGGCCGGTCGACTGGGGCTGCTGCTGGCGGCGTCGGCGGTCGCTCTCGTGGCGTGGGTGGCGTTCCTGGAGTTGTTCGACGTCAGCCCGCTGGTGGGCAAGTCGCCGTCGGCGGTCTGGGAGTACCTGTTCAGCGTCGACGACGCGTCGGCGAACCGGGACGCGGTGTTCTCCAACCTCGGCACGACGTTGCGAGACACCGCCGCCGGATTCACCGTGGGGCTCTTCGCGGGCGGCCTGATCGCGGTGCTGTTCGTGCTGGTGTCCGGGCTCGAGCAGGCGTTCATGCCGGTGGCGATGATGCTGCGCTCAGTGCCGCTGGTGGCGATGACGCCGATCATCGTCCTGATCTTCGGTCGCGGGCTGGGCGGCGTCGCCGTCGTCGGTGCGATCGTCGTGTTCTTCCCCGTGCTGGTGAACATGGTCTTCGGGATGCGCTCAGCGTCGGCACGCTCGACGGAGCTGGTGGTGGCGTACGGCGGTGGGACCTGGACGATCCTGCGCAAGGTGGCGTTGCCGAGCGCGCTCCCGGCGCTGTTCGCATCCGCGCGGATCTCGGTGCCGACCGCTCTGACCGGTGCGTTGATCGCCGAATGGCTCGCGACCGGCGAGGGCATCGGCGGTGCCATCATGCGCGCGTCAGGCGGCTTCCGGTACGACGAGCTGTGGGCGTCGGTCGTCGTGGTGACCGGCACCGCGATCATCCTGTACACCCTGGTCAGCATCGCCGAGGCGGCGGTGCTGGCGCGCTTCGGCCAGGACGCCGAGAGCCCGTGACATGCCCGTGACCCGGCACGAAGAATCCTGACAGAGAGATCATCAACGTCCTAGGGGTCGCGCAGATTGGGCCGAAGGATCACCAGGTGGCGGGTTGCGTTGAGTGCGTCAGGCTCGTCGGTCTGTGGCCCGGCTGGGCATGAGCCTGGTGATCCCATCGCCCAATCTGCGCGACCTTCTCGCCGGACGATGACCGGCCCAGAGGTTGATGATCACGGGGTCACGACGTCTGCTCCGTGCGCACAGGCTCGGCGGTCCTGGTCCATGTGAACGATCGGCGGCCTCATCGTCCGTGCCGTGTCGCACGCGCTACGTCGCGCTTGCCCGTCGTGCGTGCCCCGTCATCCGTGGCAGGTTGCCGGTGCCGGGTCGCGCTTGCTCCGTCGTCCGTGCCGGGTGGCGCTTGCTCCGTCGTCCGTGCCGGGTGGCGCGTGCCGGGTGGCGCTTGCTCCGTCGTCCGTGCCGGGTGGCGCGTGCCGGGTGGCATTTGCTCCGTGGTCCGCACCGACTCGTCTGTCTGACCTCCGGTCGGAGCCATTGTCGTTGTCCTCTAAATGCGTCGTCATGCCGCGTCAATGGCCTTGATTCGAATGTGTGTCTGATATACGGTTGGCGTAGTCGATGGGTGAGTGATCCCCTCAGGTTCGATGGCTGGTGACACGGCTGGTGTTGGCCGTGCATGTTCCCGGTGCGGTAGCCGGGGCAACTCTCTTTGTCCTTATGCGGCGTGTGGACCGCGTCGCTGCGGCCAGCCGCGTGGAGGGAGGCTCACCATGGCGCCGACACCTGTATCGATTCCCGATGACCTGGCCACGATGGCCCCTGGTCCACAACTGGCCGCGGCGCTAGAAGCGGTCCCGGTGGAACGAGTGTCCGGGTTCGACACAGTGGTGGTGATGGCGGCGGCGTATCGGCAGTCGTGTCATGAGCGGGCCGTCTTTCTACGGTCGCTGTTGGAGACCGGGCTGCGTATCCCTGGCTCGGTCGACACGGTGCAGCGCTACGCCGAGCTGGGAGAGTTCTCCTCAGAGGAGGCTCGCGCGGCATTGGTATGGTCGCGGCGGCGGGCGGAACGCGCCCTCACGTTGGCACACGACGTGTTTGAGCGGTTGCCCATGCTTGGCGCCGCCATGGATGCGGGCGTGCTGGATGAACCGCGAGCGGAGGCATTCTGCCAGTGGACGGACGGGCTCGATCATGACCAGGCCGCACAGATCTGTGCTGATCTGCTGCCGGAAGCGCCCATGTTGATGGTGGGTGAGCTCATCGACCGGATCAAGCGGGCGGCAATCGCGGTCGACCCGGAATGGGCAGCGAAGAAGTACCGCAAAGCAGTGCGCGAGCGTCGGATAGTGGGGCGGCGCACCCCGGATGGCACGGCGAACGTGTCCGGATTGGATCTGCCGATCGAACGTGCCGCCGCGGCATGTGACCGTGTCGACGCCATAGCCAGGGCGTGCAAACGTGCTGGCGATGCTCGTCGTATCGATCATATCCGTACTGACATCTACCTGGGCATGCTCGACGGCACGTTCGAATTGATGGACAACGCCCAGGTCATTGCCTATGTCCTGAAGCACCCCTATCTCGAACCCCGCATCGGCGGCTCCCAGGGCCGGGGTGACGGTGAGTGCCGGGGTGACGGTGAGTGCCGGGGTAACGGTGAGTGCCCGGGTGACGGTGAGAGCCAGAACGACGCGGGTACCCAGGGTCACGGCCATAGCGACACGGACCGCCAAGGCGCCGAAACTGACGTTGGCGGCGAGAGCCCTGCTCGTGCTGACACGAAGAGTCGTGCGGATGGGGTGAGAGATCTCTCCGACGATGGCGAGAGTGCGCACGATGACATGAGGCCTCGCAGCGAGACGCCCGACGGCGCCGGTGACGACAATCTGGGCTGTTCCGGTGGCAATGACATCAACCCGGATGACGAGGACGATGACGACCCGGACGGTGGTGTGTCGCGGGGAAACGGCGGCGACGTACCGGATTCCGACGGCGGTGGCAGCGCTGCGGGCTTCGAGGATTCCACTGCCCCTGCCGGTGACAGCGACACGGCGGATTCGGAAGGAGTTCCCGAGGCCGTGATCGCGAGGCCGTGGTCGGTGCGTGAGCTGCGCGTAGAGATCTGCTCGCTACTCGGGCTGAACGAGCGTCCGGCCGAGGTCGTCGGTTGGGACTACGTGCCCGCCGCCCTAGGACGAGAGATCATCGCGGCTATGACCGACGCCGAATGGCGCTGGATCGTCTGCGACGAACATGGACGCGCCATCGACTGCGGCGTGACGGCGGCACGACCCACCACTCAAAGCCGGCGTATGCCGGGGGACGATGTCACACCCCGGCGCGATGATTCGCCACCCCGGCGTGATGGTTCGTCACCCCGACATGATGCTTCCCGGCGGAAAGCCATTGTGGAGCTCCAGCTGCGCGCGTCCGAGCTCGAGCAGCTGGTATCAGGAGCTGCCCATCACCCCGATTGGGCGCGGGTCATCGCCGACATCTACAGCCACTACGCCGCCACCCTGGTAAGAACGCGCGCGGAGGCCGAAGCACCGGAAGCGACGGGCGTGCCCGGCGCGAGTGGTGCCGAAGGTGCCCGTGTCGGTGGCGGTGTCGGTGGTGTCAGTGGCGGCGGCGGTGTCGGTGGTGTCAGTGGCGGTGAACAAGGTAGACGACCCCGGCAAGCCGGGATCCGGCTACGTCGCTGGATCGAGTCCCGGGACCGCTACTGCGTCCACCCCGCCTGCCAGGTGCCGGCTCGGGGCGCAGACCTAGACCACGTCGTTGACTATGCTCAGGGCGGGTCCACCACCAGCGCGAACCTTGCGTGCAAGTGCCGCCACGACCACCGGCTCAAACATGAGGGCGGGTGGCAAGTCCGTATGCTCAGACCTGGCGTCGTCGAATGGACGAGCCCGTTGGGGCACACCCACATCAACCGGGTACCCCCTGTGATGCCGGCGACGAGCGTTCCCCGATCGCGCAGTCCTCGTGCCTGCGAAACCGAGAAGTTCCGCGCCGAGCAGTCCTTGCGTCGCATCCGGCGTCGCAGCACAGCTGGAACGGCGGACCTCACGGACGACACCGGTAGTCGGTCAGACTACGAGCCCACGGCCGGTGCCAATGGCGAGCCCACGGCTGGTGTCAATGGCGAGGCCCGACGAGGGGAGGCCGACCGGACGAGCGCGAGGGAGTGCGGCTGCGCCAGCCTGGACACCTGTGCTTGCGCCATACCGTCGATCATGCCGAAGCCGGCCAAGACACCCGTGAGAACGCCGACACGGACGCCGCGTACCCGCAGGTCCAGAGCGGCCTGGCTGGCCAACCCGCCACGTACTGTCGTTCAACCGGGAGACGAGCCGCCGTTCTGATGTGTTGATCATGGGTCTCGATGTGCTGTCGCGCTTAGTACCCGTGACGCATCCGAACCGAGCAATGATCAGAACCTGTGGATGGCTCTCGGCGGGGTGACGTGAAGCAGGCGCACCCCCGAGCAAGATCGAAGCAATCCGATTCGTCTGATCAGGGTCGGCGTTGGCGCGTCGGCTCGGGAAGGTGCACCCATGCTCAAGGTAGTCCACGACGCCGAGGCGTCCAACGAGAACGCGACCGACGCGGCCGGCGGGTCGTTGCTGGATGAGATCGTCCGCGACGGTGCTCGGCAGATGCTCGCGGGGCGTTGCAGGCCGAGGTGAGCGCCTACGTCGAGGTGTTGTCGACGAGGTCGACGAGCACGGCCGCCGGCTCGTGGTCCGCAACGGCTACCACCGGCACCGGGAGGTCACCACTGCCGCGGGTGCGGTGCCGGTCAGGCAGCCGCGGATCAACGACAAGCGCACCGATGAGGTCACCGGGGAGAGCAAGCGGTTCGCCTCGACGATCCTGCCCGCCTGGGCGCGCAAGTCGCCGGGGGTGGCGGAGGTGTTGCCGCTGCTGTACCTGCACGGCCTATCCAGCTCGGACTTCGCCCTGGCGTTGGAGCAGTTCCTCGGCTCGGCGGCCGGGTTGTCGGCCAAGACGATCACCCGGCTCACCGAGCAGTGGCAAGACGAGGCGGTCGTGTTCAATCAGCGCTCGCTGGTCGGCACCGACTACGTGTACGTGTGGGTGGACGGGATCCACCTCAAGATCCGGCTCACCCAGGACAAGGTGTGCCTGCTGGTGATGGTCGGGGTCCGCGCGGACGGCACCAAGGAACTGATCGCCCTCGACGACGGGCACCGGTAGAGCTCGGCGTCGTGGGCCGACCTGCTCCGCTCGTGCAAGCGGCGCGGGATGTGGGCGCCGGTGCTCGCGGTCGGTGACGGCGCGCTAGGGTTCTGGGCCGCGGTCCGCGACGTGTTCCCCGAAACCCGCGAGCAATGGTGCTGGTTTCACAAGATCGCCAACGTGCTCAACGCACTGCCCAAATCAGCGCAGCCCGGCGCGAAGGTCGCGCTGGCGGAGATCTGGAACGCCGAAGACAGGGAGCACGCCGAGGCAGCCGCGAAGGCGTTCGCCACCGACGACGGCACGAAGTGGCCCAAGGCGGTCGCCAAATCACCGACGACCTCGAAGTGCTGCTCGCCTTCTACGACTACCCCGCGGAGCACGGATCCACCTGCGTACCACCAACCCGATCGAATCGACCTTCGCCGCCGTGAGGCTGCGGCAGCGAGTCACCCAAAGGACCCGGTTCCCGCGCCGCCGGACTGGCCATGGCCGTCAAGCTCATCGAGTCCGCCCAAGCCCGCTGGCGCGCCGTCAACGCGCCACACCTGGTCGCCCCGTCCGAGCCAACGCGACATTCGAAAGAGGCCAACGCGTCGAACGCCCCGACGAGACCGAGTCAGGAGGTGATCAGCAAGTCGCGTGACACGCCAATCCAGGTTACGATCGTGGCATGCCGAAGCTCATCGTCTCTGTCTTGACGTCTCTCGATGGGTACTACGAAGGTCCCGATAAGGATCTCGCCTCGATGCCGTTCGAGGATGCGTTTAACACTCACAATCTCGGCCTTCTACGGCGCGCGGGCACGCTCGTGTACGGCAGCACGTGGTTCCCCGGCAACTGGGAGCATTGGTCTGCCGTGGCCGCCGACGAGTCGCAGAACGACCGCGATCACGAGATCGCTGAACTCGTTACCTCCCTGGATGCTGTTGTCATCAGCGACTCGATGAAGGTCGACCCTGACGCCCCCTGGGCGGCGACAACGCGGGTGGTGTCTCGCGCCGAGGCTCCGAAGGAGATCGCGCGGCTCAAGCGGGGCAGCGGCGATGACTTGCTCATGTTCGGTAGCGCAACGACCTGGAATCCGCTGCTCGCGGACGGCTTGGTCGACGAGCTGGTCGTCCTCGTCGGTGCCGCCCTGCTCGGTGACGGATCTAAGCTCTACTCGGGATCGCGAGCGGGCCTGAAACTGCTCGCAGCTCGAGTTCTGCCCGATTCGCAGCTGGTCGAACTGCGCTACGACGCGACCGGCGCCGGGGACTGACTCTGTGCCTTGATCGGTCGGCCGTCAGGACGCGCGACCTGGTCGCTATCAGGTTCTGACCGCCGTTTGACCTGATGGTTTGCTGCGAACCGATGGCCGCTTCGGCCGCCGTCTCGTTAGCCGATCCTTGGGTTCTGTCGGTGATTGCAACACCCCGGTTTAAGCGAGATGCGAGACGAGGTGTTGGACGTGCGATTTGGTTCCTGAGGTGTATCAGACGTCGTCCGAGCCAACGCGACATTCGAAAGAGGCCAACTCGTCGAACGCCCCCGACGAGACCGAATCAGGAGGTGATCAGCCAGTCGCGTGACACGCCAATCCACAGGTCTTGACTATTCCTCATGCGAACCGATCAACGACGGCAGCAGCTCAGTGTGTGCCTGCCGCGGCCGCCCTGAAGTCCTTGGCGATGTGGAACGTCAGATAGTTCGAGTCATGGAAGTTCTTGGCGCCGCCGTAGGCGTCGTCGAACGCGGTCCGCGAGACGTACGCGATGTCGTCCCCGTCCACGATCCAGTCGATGTACTGGAACCCGTGGTGGAGGTCGTCGTCGGGGTAGTCGAGCACGTACTGCCCGACATTCCACTCGCGCAGATCCTTGGACCAGGCCAGGGCGACCCAGTTCCGTGATCGGAGTCCCCTGGCGGTGGTTTCGGGTTCCGGCACGTCGTTCACCAGGGACCAGTAGAGGCCGGAGGCCGGGTCGTGTCGCACAGTGAATTTGGTGACGCCGCCCGGCATGTCGATGAACCCGGTCTGCGCGTCGAAGGTGGCTCGGGACCCGGTCTCGTCGATCTCGACGATCGCACCCTTGGTTCGGGGACCTTGCCAGTGGTCGACGCGCAGTACGTCCACCATCGACCCGTCCGGCCCGACAACGGCGTTGCCCTCCAGCCAGCCTCGGCAGATTTCGGTGCCGAACCAGCCGGGGTCGCTCTCCAGGTAGTTGGTCGACGACCAGCTAGCGCTGTCGAGGAGATCGGCATCGACCGGTGCGGAGAGCATTCCGGCCCGGAAGCTGGTGCCCCATTCTCCGCCGCCATGTCCTTCGAAGTCTTCGTAGGCTTTCCAGATCCGGCCCGCATGAACGACGACGGGGGTGGGTGCGCAATGGTAGCGGCCGGTACGGAGAACACCTGACCGGTTACCGGTCGGTTCGGTCCACGTGACGCCGCCGTCGTCGGACCTGCGGATGACGACGTCGCCGTATCGGGTGCTGGTCCCGAGCGCGTGGAGCGCTCCGTCGTGGACGAAGAGCGTC
>NZ_ML142866.1:84242-96736 GCF_004138495.1 Phytoactinopolyspora endophytica | reverse complement strand
CAGAACTGCCCGTCGAGCTCAGCCAGCCGGCTCCACGAGGTACCCCGGTCGACGGAGCGGTAGACGACGGTTCGATTGAAACCGGACTCGGGGCCGAAGATGTCGTGCGAGACGACGTACTCGCCTCCGGGAAGTTTGGCGATGCTGGGGGAACCGATGAACCTCTGCTCGTGTGCGGGAATATGGGCGACGATCGTGCCTGGTGGCGACTGTTCGTGCGGCATCGGTTACGGTACCTGCCTTCCGTGGTCGTTCACTGTTCTCTCATCAGTCATCCGTGCCCGCTCGGGCCTCCCAGGCGTCACGCGACCGAAGAGGCCGGGAGCCACTCGCCGCCACGCGATCCGCCCGACCATTCCTGCATGACGGACCAGTCGAGCAGGGATTGCATCAGGCGGGCTTTGGCAGCTCGGGCCGCTCCGTCGTTCCACAGGTTCTTAGATTCGTCGGGGTCTGAGACCATGTCGAACAACTCGCCTCCCACGCCGTCCTCTCCGTCGGTGTGGTAGACGGTCAGCTTGTATCGGTCGTCGCGGATCATCGTTGCGAGCAGTGGGGGATCGAAGTAGGTCGTGGAGCCGCCGACGTTCAGTCCGCCGTTGCGATAACAGCTGGTCACGAATGGCCGGGCGGGACCACTCTGGCCTTGGGCGAGCGGCACCAGATCCAGTGAATCGGACATGGCCCCCAGCTCCTGTGTGGCGCACCCGGCAGCTGAGACGGCAGTAGCCGCGATGTCGTTCAGCAACACAGGTGTGTGGACTCGACGTCCAGCGGGAACGACACCGGGCCAGCGCATCAACAGGGGTACGCGGACGCCGGGATCGTAGAAGAACGCGCCCTTGGTCATCAGGCCGCGGTCGCCCAGCATGTCGCCGTGGTCACTGGTGAATATCACCAGGGTGTCGTCTGCCACGTCGAGCTCGTCCAGCGCGTGCAGGACGCGTCCCACCTCGGCGTCGATCAGTGCCACCGCGGCGTGGTAACCGCGGCGGGCCTCGTCGAGCGAGCCGTTGAAATGGCTCTGCAGTGTCTTGGAGCGCATCTCGCGACGAACTCCGGCCGGGACCGTGGCAAGGTCGTCCGGGACAGGCGTGGCGGGAGGCAGCTCTCCGACCAGGTTGTCCATGCCCGGTGGGTAAGTGTCGTACGGATTGTGCGGGTCGAAGACGCTCATGCAGGCAAAGAACGGTACACCGTCACGTACCTGGTCGCGGACGAACTCGATGGTCCGCTCGGCCGCCCAGTGCGTCATGTGCAGATGGCGTGGATAGTTCTTGACCTGCCGACCCTCCTGCACCAGCCGCGCATGGAAGTCGGCATCATTCTCCTGGAGCCATCGCGCGTAGGCGTGGAACGGCGAATCCATGTCGAACGTCATCTCGTTGCACCACTCGTACACGTCGAAGCCGTCGTTCGGGTGCCGGCGTTCTCGTTCGTACATGCGGCTGCTGACGTGAAGCTTGCCGATGAGTGCCGTCCGGTATCCCTGCCGGCGCAGACGCTCGGGAAAGAGGATCTCGTCGTCGGGGAGGGTGTCGTACAGTCGCTCCACGCCGTGCCCGGCCACGTGCTTACCGGTGAAGATGCTCGCACGGCTCGGCGTGCAGAGTGGCGACGGGCAATAGGCCTGTTCGAACACGGCTCCCGACTCGGCAAGCGCATCGAGATGTGGGGTATGCGCGGCGCTCGCCCCGTAGGTCCCGAGTGAGTCGTACCGCTGCTGGTCGGTCAGGACCAGCAGAATATTCGGCGCGGACGTCCGGCCTTGTTGACGTGTCATGATCACCTTGGATTCTGAGCGCGTGGCCGCCGCGGCGCGGCAACTGGACAACCGTTGACGGTTAACCAGAGGCTACCTTAGTTCATCGATGCTCGGAACCCCGATGTTTGGATGCCAGGAGTACGCATGCCAGGAGTACGCATGCCAGGAGTACGCATGCCAGGAGTACGCATGCCAGGAGTACGCATGGAGTCCGCCGTCGGTGCCTCGGCCGACCTTGATGGCAATGCGCCTGGAGGGTGGTCACGGGTCGCAGGGTGGTCATGGACCGGAGGGCGGTCATGGACCGGAGGGCGGTCATAGGTCGCAGGGAGGTCATGGTCCGCGCCCAGCGTGAGGCCGCCTCGTGGGCGCCCTGCAGGTGTGCTGACGGGCGGTTGACAGGGTTGGGTCAATCCGACATAGTAATTGTTAACCGTCGACCGTCATCGGTGGCAGCTTATCCTAGCCGGTTAACCAACGACGGTTGACCGCCATCGGCGACGTTTATTTCTTCTTGGAGGTACCGGCCGTGGGCCATCCTCGCCCGCCCGCAGCACCGCGGGGCGTCTACTGTCCGATCATCACTCCGCTAGACGTGGACGAAGGGCTCGATGAGCCGGCGTTGCGTCGTCAGATCGACCGTCTCGTGGGATCGGTGGACGGGATCTTGGTGCTGGGCACGAGCGGTGAGCTGCCAATCCTGCCGGGTGCGACCGCCCAGGCGACACTGAATGTCACGGCCGAGCACGTCGCTGGCCGGGTGCCGCTGGTGTGCGGCGTGGGTGATGTGGGGACGAAACGGTCTGTGGCGCACGTGCGTCGTGCTGTGGAGTCGGGTGCGGACTTCGTGGCCGTCACTACGCCCTACTACTACCCGGTGGATGAGGCGGGCATGTACCGGCATTTCATGACCGTGGCCGAGGCCTCGGCTGTGCCGGTCGCCTTATACAACATTCCGCGGAATACGCATACCGTCATGACCAGGAATATGGTGACCCGGCTGGCGGAGCATCCGAACATCGTTGCGGTCAAGGACTCCGGCGGGGATCGAGAGTTGTTCTCGTGGCTGCTGGAAACACGTGAGTCCACGAATCTCACGATCTTGCAGGGCACTGATGAGTCCAATGCGCGCGGCTATTGGGAGCAGGGGATCGACGGGTACGTCTCCGGGCTGGAGAATCTCGCGCCGGGAACCATGCGGGCGCTGGCGCAAGCAGTGCGCAACGGTGACCTCACGGCGGCAGAGGATCTGCAAGCGTGTCTTGACGCGCTGGTGGACCTGACCGGGCGGCATTTCTGGCTGAGTGTGCTCAAAGCGGGTGTCGCGGAGCAAGGTATCGGCACCGGCGCCATCTCCGCGCCGCTGTCCACCGTGCCCGAGGACGATCGACGACTGCTGAGAAAGACGCTCGAAGACCTCGCTCTGATGCCATGAGTGCCCTGATGCCCTGACGACACAGATATCCGCGGATGACACTCTGCCGGGCCTGCCTCACAGGTCCGGCAGAGTGTCATCCGCGGTACGGGGACAAGACAGACACGACGCTGCCCGCCTGGAAACCCACGAGTTTGGGGTTTCCAGGCGGGCAGCGTCGGTGGTGACGTCAGAGCGCCCACGCTGCGCGTGGCGGGGGCTCGATGACGCCTTTCTCCGGCCACGGGTAGTGGTTCGAGCCGGCGTCGGGATGCCGGGGGCCGTCGGGCAGTGTCGCCGTGTATGCGCGTAGGCGGCGTTCCATGTCGGCTACTTCGGCGGGATGGCGATCGGCGACATTGGTCAGCTCCATCGGATCACGCGGGACGTCGTACAACTCGACGCGTGAATCGTCTGGATTGACCAGCAGCTTGAGGTCGCCGTCGCGGATCGCCGACGCTGGGCTGCAATGTACGGGATGGCTGCCGTTCGGAAACCGGTGCTCCCACATCAAGGGCTTCTGACGGCGGTGGGCTTGGCCGGTCCAGGCGGCGCTGACATCCCCGCCGTCGGTGTCCGGAGGCTGGATCCCGGCGATGGCACTCAGTGTGGCGTGCAGGTCGACGCTGGAGAGCACGGAGACGTCGTCGACGGCGCCCGCGTCGGTGTGTCCGGGCCAGTGCACGATCAGCGGCATCCGGACGCCGCCCTCGTACAGGCTCCGTTTGCGACCGCGGAACGGCCCGGCGCTTCCTGCGGCCGAGTGCGACGCTCCCGGGACATACATGTCTTCAGGACCATTGTCGCCGGTGAAAATGACGATGGTGTTCTCTGCGAGGCCACGCTCGGACAGCGCGTCCAGCACCCTGCCCATCTGCCGGTCAGCCTCGCTGAGCACCGAGTAGTAGTTCGCCAATGCGCCCCACTCCTTGGCATTCCCCGCCGTGAGGTGCCGGTACTCCTCCAGCTGCTCGGTTGGCGGATCGAGCGTGGAGTGCATGTCTAGCAACCACAGCTGCATGAAGAACGGTGCGTCCGAGTCTGCGTTCTCACCCAGCCAGCTGATCGCCTCGTCGGCGATGACGCGCGAAGAGTGTGGACGGAACTCGTCGAAGGCGGCGGCGTCGTCTGCGGGCCGCTGAGTGCCGGACGCCTGCGCGAAGTAGCTATCGACCAGCGACGGTCCGGTGGCCTGCGTCGAGACGTACGTGTCGAAGCCGTACTCCCCAGGGGCCGGGGCATCCTCGGTGTGGCCGAGATGCCACTTGCCGAAATGGGCCGTGCGGTACCCGACCGTGGACAGCGTCCGGCTCACAGTCGGCACCGTCGGATCAAGAAAGTCCGGTACGCCCCGCTCCCGGTTGAACCGTGGCGCACAGACGTGGTGGAATCCGACGCGTCCAGGGAACAGGCCTGTCAAGAACGACGCTCTGCTCGGTGAGCACAGCGGGGAGGCGACATAGAACTGGGTGTACCGCGAACCCTGTGCGGCGAGCCGGTCCAGATGTGGTGTGCGCGCCCGTTGGTGGCCGAAGCACCCGAGATCACCCCACCCCCAGTCGTCACCAAGCAGGAACAGAATGTTCGGGCGATCGTCGTTCGTGCCTGTAGGCATCTGGTGGTCTTCCTCTCCTTATGTCCGACGAGTGAACACTCGGGATGGACGTCGGCCGAGCTGTCTACCTGTCTACGACATCGTTCCGCGCGCAGGACAGAGGCGTTGCCGGCACGTCGGATGACGGTTAACCGTCAACGTTATGGTCGACCGCGTATCTGCTGGTTGTCAAGCTTCTCAAGCCGGCGGGCGTGGGTGCGGGTGATGGTCAGGGTGCGTGCTTGTCTGTTTCGTCCGTGTGTCCGATCCCGAAGTAACCGCTCTTGACATCGGTTAGCCGCACCTACATGATGTGGTAACGGTCAACCGTCGACGGACAACGACAATGTGAATATCGCCCGCTGGTTGTTCCGTGACACCGTGCGTTCATCTGCCGCCCGGACGCCGGGCGAGCTATGTCACCTGAAATTCTCGAGGAGGAGAAGGCCATGAACGGTCCGCGAGAGCTCGATCTGACCAGACGACGATTCCTCGCCCTCAGTGGGGCCGCCGTCGCAGGCACCGCCGTCGCCGGCTGTGGGGGAGGAGACGACGGGTCGGCCGCCGAAGCGCCGACGGACGACGCGAGCGACCTCGGCTTCCCGGCCATCGAGAACGTGCCAGAGGGCGATGTGCAACTGCGCTGGCTCACGACTGCCGGAGTCCTGGGCCAGCAATACCATGCCAATGTCCTCGCTGAGGTCCAGGCCAAGTACCCCAACATCGAGATCGCTCACGACAGCATGCCGGGTTCCGAGCTGTCTGAGGTCGTCGGGCTCGGTGTGCGCAACCAATCCGCCCACGATGTCTTCGTTCTCCCCGACGCCACGTTGTCCGCGGTCCGTGCGGTCGAGGACGGCTGGGTTCAGCCCCTCGACGACTTCATCCCCGACTTCGAGAACTGGAAGGCGGGGTTTCCTGAGGGCTCGTTCTTCGACAACATCAATGTGTTCGACGGGAAGACGTACACCTTCCCGATCCGGTCGAACAAGATCTACGACACCATGGTGCTGTACGACAAGCAGCTCTACAACGATGCGGGGTACGATCCCGCCACTGAACCCCTGACATGGGACACCTTCCGGGCGGCGGCCAAGGCGGTCACAGATGCCGGGGACGGGCGATCGTACGGCTTGACCTACCGGATCCGCGCCGGTGGGAACTACATCGCGAACATGGCGAGGATGGCGGGCTCTCCAGTGATCAACACGCTGGGCGGCTTCATCGATCCCCGCAACGGAGAGTTCGCCTACACCAGTGACGAGTTCATCGCCGCCATCGAGCTCTTCCAGGCCATGTTCGACGACGGCAGTATCCTCCCAGGCTCGTTGTCCATGAATCCGGACGAGATCCGGGCCCGGATGCTGCAGGGAGCCGGCGGCATGGTGATGTGGTCACCGTTCAACGTCGATCTCTGGCGCGAGGAGGATCCCACCTTCGAGGTCGGTGTGGCGGCGCAGCCGGTGCCTGACGGCGTCGACCCTGTACCGCTGGGGCATTCGCCGATCAACCTGCAGAACTCTCTGTGGCTCTTCGCCGGGAGCGAGCTTGGAGACATCGCAGGTGCGATCCTTGCCTACGAAGGCAGCATGGCCGGCCAGCGCTACATGGCTGAGCTCTTCGGTGGTGTGTCTATCCGGCCCTACCTGGATGAGGCACTCGCTGAGATCGGCGGACTCGACGAGCAGGCTCAACAGGTGGCAGATCTGACCGACGAGATGATCCTCGTGCCGGATCCGTTGCTGCGCAATCCTGACGTCGTTCAGGTCAACCGCGAGCTGCGCGCGATCACTCCGACATTCGACGATGTCGTCGAGGCGATCTTCATCGGAGAGGAGACCGATGTGCGTAAGGCGATGCAGGGTCTCAAGGACAGGTCGGAAGAGGAGTTCGACCGTGCCGTCGACGCCGCGGTGTCGGACGGGGCGACGCTCTCCCGTGAGGACTGGGTCTTCCCGAACCTGGATCCCCGATCTGACTACACGCCGGACATGTACGAGCAGCTGTGATCGGCGCTTGTTGACGCGCGTCCCACACGAAACGGGCCCGACATCATGACTCAAACTGCCACCAAGCCGGCAGCCAGCCCGCCGGTGAAACGGTCTAAGCTACCGCGGAACAAAGCGCGGCGGGTGACCACCATCTGGTGCTACGTCTTCATCCTGCCTGCGATGATCCTCGCCGGGCTGTTCACCTTCTACCCGATCGTCGCGTCGTGGTTCATATCCTTCCTCGAATGGTCGGGAATCACGGCCGACGGCGAGTTCGTGGGCCTCGACAACTATCGAGAGGCGGTATCGGACCCGTTCTTCTGGCGTGCCTTTGGGCGCTCGTTCCTCTTCACCTCCATCGACGTCCCGATCCGCCTGTTCCTCGCACTCGTCGTCGCGATCATTCTGAACGACGCGGCGCTCCGGATGCGTTCGATATTTCGAACGATCTTCTTCTTGCCGGTCGTCACCACGATGGCGGTCGTGGGCGTGGTGTGGTCGCTCCTGCTGAGCCCGTTCGACGGTCCCGTGAACATCGCGTTGTTGGAGACCGGGCTGGTCGGCACGCCGATCGATTTCCTCGGCAGTGTGGATACCGCGTTGATCTCGGTCGTTGCGGTACACATCTGGAAGTCGTTCGGGATCACGATGATCTACTGGCTGGTCGCCTTGCAGACCGTGCCGGCCGGCTTGTATGAGGCGGCGCGGATGGACGGTGCCGGGCGATGGCGGATGCACCGGGATATCACCATGCCGCTGATCAAGCCTTTCGCCATCCTGATCGCCTTGATCAGTGTGGTGTCGACGCTGCAGGTATTCGGCCTGGTGCAAGCGATGACACAGGGCCGGCCGAACTACTCGACCGAGTTGGTGGAGCTCTACGTCTACCGGCTCGCGTTCGCCCCGGAGGGTGCTGTGGAACCGCGGATGGGCTACGCGTCCGCCGTAGCCGTGATCTTCGGTGTGGCGGTCATGGTGATCGCGCTGGGACAGGGGTGGGCGCTGCGTCGTGCACGCTCGCTCAGAGCGGCGGCGCGCACGGAAACGGGAGGCGAAGACCAGTGAGCTCGGTAGAGACTCGTGAACACGCTGCGGCGCAACCGCCGGTGAACGACCAGCCACGCCGGAGGTTCCGGCCGAAGCTTACGCCCAGGCGGCTGAGAGAACTCGTGACGAGCGTCGTCCTCGCGGGGGTCGGCTTCCTCTGGATGTACCCGTTCCTGTGGATGATCGCGTCGTCGCTGAAGACTAATCGGGAGATCTTCGGAAGCTTCGACCTGATTCCGGATGCGCCCCAGTGGGAGAACTACTCCCGGGCCTGGGAAGAAGCGCATATCGGCCAGTACTTCTGGAACAGCGTCATCATCTCGGCAGGGACGGTCGCGATTGTCGTGATCACGACCTCGATGCTGGGATACGCGCTCGGGCGCTACACCTTCGTCGGCCGTAAGTTCATCTACGGTGCCCTCATCGCGACGGTGTTCCTGCCCGAGGGATACACGGTCATTCCCGTCTTCGATCTGGTCAACCGCCTCGGCTTGAGCGGGAACCTGCTGGGCGTGATTCTTGCCGAGGCCGGCGGAGCGAATGTCATCACCATCTTGCTGTTCGCCGGGTACTTCCAGCGACTGCCGCGTGAGCTCGACGAGGCCGCCACGGTTGACGGGGCGGGATTCTTCCGAACCTTCTGGCAGATCATGCTGCCGCTGGCGAAGCCGGCGATCGCGACCGCCATCATCCTGACGCTGATGAGAACGTGGAACAGCTTCCTGATCCCGCTGGTTCTCACGCTGGCGCAGCCGGACTTGCGGCCGCTCTCCGTGGGTATCTACTCCTTCCGGGGCGACGACTACTCGGACTGGTCCGGGATGACCGCCGCGGCGACGCTGAGCACCTTGCCGATCATCGTGGTCTTCCTCGTGCTGCAGCGCTACTTCGTCGAAGGCCTGGCCGGAGCGGTGAAGAACTAGACACCGGCATCGTGATCCGTCGGACGACGACGGTCACTAGTGAGCACCCATCGCAGTCGGTTAACCAGCAACGGTTGACTGATCTCACCATGTCATCTCTTCCTGCCGGGAGACGCGGCCTGCGGGCCGTCCTCACCTTCCCGAAGGGGTGTCTGCTGTCCGATCATCCCGTAAACCACGTGGTCAAGAACGGCCGCGACGCCGGGACACCCAAGCTGCTGTGGCTGTGATGGCTGTCGCCGTGAAGCGCGCCGACCGATCGTCGTAGGAGGAATCTCATGAGCGGCACGAACCGTCGATCCACGAACCGTCCCGTGAACCGCCCGATGAACCGTCGAACCTTTCTCTATCGAGCTGGGGGCACTGCGGTAGGGGCCGGGCTGGCCGGTGCTCTGGGCAGCCCGGCGCTCGCATCCGGCACGGGCAGGGCGGGCGGACAGGGACAGGGACAGGGACAGGGACAGGGCCGGGGGCGGACGGCCGAGGAGGTGGCGACCGGGGATATCACGTTTGCGCTTGCGTCGCTCGCCCTGGCACCGGGCGTCGATCCGTCGTCGAGCACCAACACTGATCCTGATGAGGCATTCACCCTGCTCACTGACGGTGAGACCAGTCCCGTGGTGGGATATGACTTCTCCGGTGCGGAGCCCAGCGGCCGGTATGTGGATGTGACGGCTACGTTCGGCACGCCCACCTCCGGCGCGCCGGCCGAGGTGCGCTCGGTCCGCCTGCTTGCCACCGGCGTCGACACGGCGACGGTGACGTTCACGGCATGGGATTTCACGACGGAGGAACGCTCCGCCGAGATCCGGTCGCTGGAGTCCGGATTGCTCGCCGTGGAGGCCGAACCGGAGAAGACCGAGCCGATCAGGTCGGTCACGGTACGAGTCGCCACCACCGGGGACACCCTCGAGCTGGCCGAGCTGAACCTCACCGGTACCGCACACGGCCTGGTTCAGCTCAGTGTCGACTCGGCCGAGCGGTACGCGCACTCGCCGGGGAGCTCCTTCACCGTCGACGTACTGCCGTCGCTGGTGGCGTTCGGCAATCTCGCCCATCTGGCGAGTCAGATCAGCGTGACGCCGAGCACCACCCCGGAGGCCACCGAGGGCGTCGCCGAGGCACGCGACCTGCTCACCGACGGACGACTCCTCTACGGCGACAACCGCACGGTGTTCTTCGAGTTCCCGGATGACGGCGCCAAACGGTGGGTGAACGTGCGTGCAGACTTCCCCGATCCGGTCGATGTGCAGTCGGTGACGCTCACCGGGGCCAATCTTGGCACCGCGTTCAGCATGTTCGACATATGGGTGACGTTCCTGAACGCATCCGGCAACGCCATCTCGACCCATAAAGCCCTGCGGTCGACCTTTGAGATCAACCAGTGGCGAACCGAGGTCACCGCACGCCTCGGGCTCGACGAGCCGGTTACCGCCAGCGCGGTGGTCGTGCGAGCGCACACGTCCTTCAGGATCAACCTCACCGAGCTGCAGATCACCGGCCTGGCCGGTGAGAGCCTGCCGGACGTGCCCGCGCCGGAACTGACGGCCGCCTGGTACGACCACCGCGGTGACGAGCTGTCGTCGCCGGTTGCGCTGGCCGTCGGCGAGGCCCACAGCATCGCCTCTCCGTCAGACCCCGCCATCGGCTACTACGGACTGGTGTTCAGCACGTCCGACCAAGTCGTGTTCCTCGATCACGTGGTCGGTGAGGACCGGGAGTACGGCTTCGCCGTGCTACCGCCGCGGGCCGTCGCGGACCGTTCGTTGGATCCCGGCTCGTCGTTCGGGACGGTCCATACCGACCTCAATGACCCCTACGTGGTGGGCTGGTCGAAGACGATCACGTGGCTGACGGGGAACTTCAACCCGCAAGGCTGGCAGAACCGCATCGACCGCCACGTCGAGCGAGGCCTCGTGGAGCTGCCGCTGGTGCCCAGGAACGGGGAGTGGAAGTCACAGGACGATCCCGCCGACACCAACCCGATTCCCCAATCTCAGCTCGACGCGCTCTACGAGCGGCTGCGGGCCCATTTCGAGGCGGATCCATCCGTCACCCACTGGGAGCTGGGGCTTGAAGAGAACCTGATGTCGGGTGGTGAGATATACGACGCGCCCTATTACTGGCCCAACCTGGACGCCAAGGTACGCGTGGCGCGGCAGGCGGCCGTCGACGCCGGGGTCGACGCCAAGTTCTGCTACCAGCTCGCTGAGCCGGATCAGCGCAGAGAGGACGTGATCAGGTTCCTCAACAGCGACGCGGCGGCTACGTTCGACATCTTCGCCATACACCCGTACGCCTGGCCGGACTTCAAGACGCCGGAGACGTGGATGGCAGACATGATGAGCTTCGTCCTCGACGAGATGCGCAAGGCCGGGCGGACGATGGAGATCTGGTTCACCGAGGTCGGCGCGCCCCATAACCGCAGCTACCCCGGTGGAATATTCGGCAAGAAGGGCGGCGTCCGGGGACTGACCCGGGAAGAAGGGCTGAACTACCTGATCAAGCTCCACGTGCTCGGTCTGCAGCACGGCGCCGACAAGATCTTCTGGTACAACTACAAGGATCGAGGGTTCGACGACCGTACCTTCCCTGAGCAGGCCTTCGGCACGGTCGACTTCTGGAGATTCCCCAAGCCGGCCTATCTCGGCTATGTCACGCTCGTGCACTTGCTCGACCACCGTGAACCGGCGGGTGTCGACGAGGACGACGGATTGTGGCACGCGACCTTCGCCGGCGAGAACGACGACGTGCACGTGGTGTGGCAGTTTAACGGCGGCGGCAACGTGTCTTGGTCGCGCCTCGGGCTTGAGAAGGGTGACGTCGTGGAGCTGACTAGCGCCGTCGGCGCAGAGCTGCCCGTACAGCAGGGCGGGTTCCACGTCGACTACGAACCGGTCTTCATCACTGCACGACGGAGCAGCTGACGAGCCGGTCATGAACGCCACGATCGGTCCTGCCCTCCTGTGGCCAGCGCTGATCGACGGAGGAAGAGCGTCAAGGTCGACATCCCGCTGAATGTCGACCTTGACGCTTGGGGATCAGTGGCCGTAAGGTAGCTAGTTGACGGTTAACTGTAGACTTGGAATAACATGACACTTGACGTTTCGCCTATCAAGCAGACGGCTCTTGGCGAGCAGGTCGCGCACGAGCTACGGGTGCTGATCGTCACCGGGCGGCTGCCTGCCGGCCAGCACCTGGTCGAATCGAGCCTCTCGCAGGATTTCGGCGTCAGTCGAGGACCCATCCGTGACGCGCTGAAGAAGCTCGAGTCGGAAGGGCTGGTCGAGACGAGAGGACGGGGTACCTACGTCATCGGTCTGGACGACGTTGACGTCGACGAGCTGTTCTCGCTCCGTGAATCGCTGGAATCGCTGGCGCTGAGGCTCTGCGCGGAACGTCTCTCCGGTGAATGGGCAGCATTCGAGCGGCCGTTGACAGCGATGCGTGAGGCTGCGGATCGAGGGGACGCCGCCGAGTTCGCCGTGGCGGACCTGGAGTTCCACTCGTATTTCTATGAGCTGTGCGGACATCGCCGTCTGCTCAACGTGTGGCGGGAGTTCCAACCCACCTTCACCACGCTCCTGCAGGTCACGACCGCGCAGGACGAGGATCTTCATCCCTCGGCCGAATCGCACGCAGAGATACTCGAGCGACTGCGCCGGGGCGAGACCGAGGATGCGCTGAACGAGTTGCGCGAGCATCTCCAGGGCGCGAGCCGGCGTCTGCGGGAGGCGCAGCGGCAGATCGTCGAAGGGAG
>NZ_ML142866.1:83936-84232 GCF_004138495.1 Phytoactinopolyspora endophytica | reverse complement strand
TCACCTCCGTGGACGCGCCAGGCTCGACGTCCCGGCGCGTCCACCGCAGTTGAGGTAGAGATCAGGCGGGGTCCATGACCACCTCTGGCCCGTAGTCATCGCGCACGCCGGAACGGGCCAGCCAGTCGCGCAGAATCGGGACCTGTCCAGCCGGGTCTGCGACGACGCTCGCGACGAACTCGTCGAGCTTGATTTCCTGGCCGTTCACGTCGAGCAGCTTCGGTGACGACGACCAGGACAATGTCCAGCCAGCGGAACCACGGTCGATCAGGGCCGCTTCCAGAGCCCTGATGATC
>NZ_ML142866.1:79729-83885 GCF_004138495.1 Phytoactinopolyspora endophytica | reverse complement strand
ATCGAGCAGCCGCTCGCCGTCGTCCCAGCCGGCGGCGACCAGGTCGGCGCGCAGCTGCGGGGCGTGCCCCCGGGCAAGCGCCTCGAGCGCGGCGTCGAGTGTGGGCACCGCGGCACCGGTGGTCCGTTGCCCGGCGATCGCCAGATCGCTCACCGCCGCCCGGTTGGCCGCCTCATACATGCCACGGGCGACGATCTCTTCCCAGGTGGCGGTCGGCAGGGCGAGCGCTGGTGGGGCGAGGAACGCCTCCTCGACGCCGCGCGCCGTGACAGAGGCGTCGGCGAGGAGGGTCGTGGCAGGACGGTCGTCGGGATCGATGTATGTCTCCGCCACCTTCTCGATCGCTGCCAGCCGGTCTGGCAGCGCGGGATGCGAGTCGTAGGGCGAGCGCTCACCCTGCTCGGAGATCATCGCGGCCATCTCACGCTGACGAACGGGGTTGTTGACCAGGGCGTGAAAACCACCGAACAGGTCGGCCGGGCGGGCTTGGGCCGGCCCGATCAGCCCGACGTAGGAGTCCAGGAAGTAGCCCCATGCCGGGGCGAGCCCGTGTACCTTACGCAGTGCGCTTGCCGCGGCCGACCGTCCGGCGACGGCGACCGAGTGCTCGTCCGCCTCGAGCTCCTGCCGTCGTGAGACGGCCAGCGATATGCGCAAGAAGAACTTGGCATATCCGACGAAGATCTTCTGGACGAACGGATGCTTCTCCAGGCTCCGCACCGTGGCGATCAGGGAGACTCGGCCGCGGTAGACAGGCGCGCCGAGCCGGGTGTGCGAGCCGCTGTAGTGGCCGAGCTCGTGCGCGAGGATCGAGCGCATCTCGTCCACGGTCATGGTCAGCAGCAACGGCATGCCGATGTACATGCGTCGCTTGGTCGCCTTCAAGCCGAGGTACCTGGTGTCCTCGCTGACGGCGGCGTTGACGTCAGGGATGATGCGGATCTCGTCCGGAGGCTGGGTCTGAACCCGCTCCGCGACGTTGTTGATAGTGCGCCACAGCTCCGGCTCCTGCTGAGCGGAGACGGCGACGCCGTGCTCGTTGCCCGAACGGCGCCTGGACACCACGATCAGTGCCCGGACCAGCGCCATTGCGACCAGCGTGATGGCGATGCCGGCCTGTATCCCTTGACCGTCGCCGCGGACGATGAGGCCGATGTCTATGACGACGGCCAGGACAACGATGAGGCCGACCAAGAGGTAGAAACCAGCGAGTAGACCGAGCGCAATCACTGCGCGGAGTGCGACTTTCATGCGTATGAACTCCTGAGAACAGTCACCCAGAACCGCAGGATCCTAGCACCACACAGCACGGAAGGGGAGGGCCTTGGGGAGGTGGTCAGGTAGGCGTGCGCGGGGCGGGCACCCGAGATGCGAATGCGGAGGCGACGACGGCGACGAGGATGCCGTTGATGGGCGGTATGCCCCAGCCCCACTCGTCGGTGGCCCAGGCGACTACCGCACCGATCGCATAGGCGGCGATGTTCCCCCAGCGCACCGTGGGAAACGAGTGAGTTGACGGGGACGGCATCCCGTGGCGCCAGCGCACCCACCAGTCACCGATGATGACACCACCGATCGGCGGGATGATGATGCCCAGCCAGTTCAGGTAGCTGATCAGGTTGTCGTAGATGCCGGTCACCGCGAGCAGGGTACCGATCAGGACGCCGACGATGACGTAGGGCTTCTTGGAGCGAGAGTCGGCGATCTCGGCGCCGGCCACACCGAAGTTGTAAGCGGTGTTGTCGTTCGTCGTCCAGAGGTTGCCGATCAGGAAGACGACGCCCCAGCCGGTCAGTCCGAGCCCGTACAGGACGAGGACGAAGTCCGGCTCGCCGAACGCGATGGCGCCGATCGCGCCGAAGAACAGCATGAGGAACTGCCCGACGAGGAACGCCACGAGGGAGGCGCCGAGTCCTTGCCCCGGTGTGCGGGCGAAGCGCGTCCAGTTCGGCGCCTGGGTGCCGCCGGAGGCGAAGGTCCCGACGATGATGGTCACCGCAGCAGCGACACCCATGGTGGCCGTCGGCTCCTGCTCAAGCATGCCGGACATCCCGCCCACCTCGTCGAACGAGCGCACAGTCACCCAGCCGGCAACGGCGAGTAGCAGCGGCACCGAGATCACGGACAGGCCGTACATGCCGCGATAGCCGAAATACGCCGTGGCACCCATGACCAGGCCACCGGCCACCATCAACAGCCGTTCGACGCCGTCGCCCTCCCACCCGGCCGCCTGGGCGACCAGCTGCGCCAGGGTGGCGACCGTGACTCCGTACCAGCCGATCTGGGTTCCGCCAAGCAGCAGCGAACTGAGCTTGGATCCCTGGTCACCGAAGGCGTAGCGGCACATCACCACCGTGGTGAGGCCTGTGCGGGTGCCGATACCGCCGAGGACGGCGACGTAGACGCCGAGGACGAGGCTGCCGAACGCGAGAACGCCCATCAGGGGCCAGAACTCGAACGCGGCTCCGACCTGTGCCCCGGCGAGCATGGTCGGTGTGAAGAAGGTGAAGCCGAGCAGGACGATCGAGAGCGAGAAGAGCGACTTGCGCGCGTGCGCGGGAACGGGGTCGACCGGGTAGTCGGGATCGACCGGCCGCTCGGGGCCGGCGTGGGGTGTCTCAGAGTTCGCTGTCATCGCCGATGTCCTCCATCCATAGGGCCGGATTGTCCGCGATGAACCTCTCCATCAACACGACGCACGCGGCGTCGTCGCGAATGATCACCTCCACGCCGTGCTCGGCGAGCCAGGTGTGACCGCCGCTGAACGTGACCGCCTCGCCGATCAGGAGCCGCGAGATGCCGAACTGGCGGACCAACCCGCTGCAGTACCAGCACGGTGACAGGGTGGTCACCATCGTGGTGCCCCGATAGGAGCGCTGCCGGCCGGCGTCCTTGAACGCGGCTGTCTCGGCATGCACGGAAGGATCACCGTCCTGGACGCGCCTGTTGCGGCCGCGGCCGAGGACATCGCCGTCCCGGCCGATCAGGGTGGCGCCGATGGGCACGCCGCCCTCGGCGAGACCGGCCCGGGCCTGGTCGAGGGCCACCTCGAGCCAAGCACGCAGAACGTCATCGTCAGGACTTTGGGGATCGAGACGCACCGACTACCTCCGTATCCGTTGCTCACATCAGCGAGCCTGGCATCGCCCAGGCTCGGCCCGGCCGGCGACGGTGCAGGAGCGGGCTCGACAAGATGCCTGTTCCCGGGCGGGTGCGTGGTCCCGTGGCCGGTGAAACGGCCTGGAGGGGAATGGACGGGCACGCAACCGAGGAACAGGCCATACCAGCCTGCGCCGCCATGGTCGGCGCGGCAATGGACAGGATGTCAGCTTCTGGCGGCGCAAAGTGCGACGTATTGTCGTTGATCGACGTCAGGATTTACGGCATGGTCATCACATGTCGCTGATGCTGCGCGAGATTCTCGACCTTCCGGAGATACGGGCGGCCGCTCCGGCGCTGACCACGGCGCCCGCCGGAGTGAACCGCGACGTCACATGGGCGCATTCGAGTGAGATCTTCGAGATCGGTCCGTTGCTCTCCGGCGGCGAGCTGTTGCTGACGACCGGTCTCGGACTGTCCGGAGCCGATGCGGGTGCCCGCCGGTACTGGATACGCGATCTCGCGGAGCGCGGCGTCGCCGCGGTGGCCATCGAGACCGGGCGTTCCTTCACGACCGTGCCCGACGAGCTGATCGACGAGGCCGACCGGTGCGAGCTGCCGCTGGTCCGGCTGGACAGGGTGGTGCCGTTCGAGCACATCTGCCGCGCCGTCAACACGGTCCTGCTGGATCGGGAGAGCGTCGCGATGCGCCTGGTGGACCAGCTGAGCGACCAGCTCCTGGCGGCACTGGCGGGCGGTGGTCTGGATGCGATCGCGCGGACCGCCGCCGCACAGACAGGACGTTCGGTCGCGGTGTCGACCTCGTCAGGTCGTCTGGTGGCCGCGGGCGGCGTGTCCTCAGCGAAGGCGCTGCATCGCATCGCTGCGGAAGCGGTCGTGCGCGCGCCGGTCCTCGTCGACGGGAGACCGTGGGGCGAGGTGCTCGTCGGCGAAGAGACATCGGCGGGTGACCCGGGTGGTGCGGGCGGTGCGGGCGGTGCGGTGAGACACCTGCCGGGAGATCCGCCCGGGTGGCCGCCACAGGCTCTGACCCCCG
>NZ_ML142866.1:77241-79709 GCF_004138495.1 Phytoactinopolyspora endophytica | reverse complement strand
CCGTAGGATCGCCGCCGCGGCCGCCGTCGCCGTGGCTCACCTCGGGGACTCACCCGGCGAGTCTGGCTCCGCGGCGACCGCACTGCTGGAGGAACTTCTGGCCGGGGGGATGGTGGGCGAGCACGAGCTCGTCGTCCGTGCCGGGCTGGCAGGTCTGCACCCGCAGCCCGGCACGGCCGTCGTCGGGGTGGTGGCCGACGCGCCCGACCCGGTGACGACGGGGGCCCTGATCCGTGCCGCCGCTGCGGCCGGTGGGCCGGGGGTCCTCACCGGACGGGTTCGCGGGCAGGTGCTGGCGATCGTCATGACGGATCCGGAAGAGTCCGATCCTGCCGGAGCACTGGTGAACCGGATGCGTGAGCTGATGGATCACGACGGGGGAGAACAGGTACCACAGACCGCGCGCCTGGATGGCGTGCCACCGGCCGGACATCTGCACGCGGCAGTCGGTCCACCGGTGCCGCTGGCCGACGCGGGCCGGTCGCTGCGTGAGGCGCACGCCGCCGCGCAGACGGTCTGGCCCGGCGACGCACCAGGAGTTGGGCGGGGGATCAGGACATGGCGCGAGACGGTGCCCGACCGGATCCTCGGGCTGCTCGACGACGAGGCCCGGGCGCACCTCGTCGACGACCTGCTCGGACCGCTGCGCAGATGGGACGCGGCGCACGGCAGCGACCTGGTGCGGACGGTCGAGGTGTTCCTCCGGCACGGTTGCAGCCCGACTCGGGCCGCGGCGGTGCTGCACCTTCGGCGCCAGTCACTTCACCAACGGCTCAACCGCGCCGAACATCTGCTCGGTCACCGCATCGACGAGCCGGGCAGCGTCGCCGCCATGCTGCTGGCCGCTCGCGCGGCTCACCCCAGCTCCCTCCAATGATCATCAACCGTTGGTCGTGCGATGACCGGTCCGAGGGTTGATGATCATGGGGCGTAAGCCGCGAGCGTCCGGTCGTTACCGGTCGGAGCTGGGCGGAGCGGGCTGCCACGCGCGCGGCTCCGCGCGCGTCTCGGGAAAGAGCAGATCGACGAACGACGAGGCGGTGGGCTGCGGCTCGTGATTGGCCAGTCCTGGACGCTCGTTGGCCTCGATGAGCACGTAGTCAGGCTTGTCGACGGCGGGGACGATCATGTCCACTCCGGTCACCGGGATGTCGATGGCCTGGCTTGCGCTGACCGCGGCGTCGGCGAGGTTGGGGTGCAGCTGCGCGGTGACGTCGTGGATGGTCCCGCCGGTGTGCAGGTTGGCCGTCCGGCGGACCCGGAGAGACTCGTTCTCGGGCAGGACGTCGTCCATATGGTGGCCGGCAGCGTGCACCGTCTCCGTGGTGACCTCGTCCATCGGAATCGTCGACTCGCCGCCGGTCGCGGCTGCCCGGCGGCGGCTGTGCCGGTCGATGAGCTGGGCGATCGTGTGTCGGCCCGTTCCGACGACCGTCGCCGGCCGGCGTATCGCGGCGGCTACGACAGCGTGGCCGATGACGACGATGCGCAGGTCCTCGCCCTCGACGCAGTCCTCGAGCAGGACGTCGGGGCAGTACGTTCGGGCGAGGTCGATGGCCGGTTGGAGCGTGTCCGGATCGATGATGCCGACGGTGATGCCCCTGCCCTGCTCTCCGCGCGCCGGTTTCACCACCAGCTGCCCGACGTCGGCGAGGAACGCCGCGTCCGACGCCTCGTCGCTGGCCACTTTGCCACGCGGGACTCTCAGGCCGGCCCGTTCGAAGACGCGCCGGGTGACTCGCTTGTCGTCACACCTGCTCATCGCGACGGCGGTGGTCAGCTCGGACAGCGACTCCCGGGTGACGATCTTGCGGCCGCCGTGGACCAGGCGCATCTCGCCCCACTCCGGGTCCAGCACCTCCACCAGGATGCCGCGTCGGCGCGCCTCCTCCGCGATGATCGTCGCGTACGGGTTGAGCTCGGTGAGCTCGGCCTCCGGCTCCGGCACGAACAACGGCTCGTTGATGATGTTCTTCCGCTTGACGGCGAACACCGGGACCCGGCGGAAGCCCAGCTTCTTGTACAGCCGGATCGCAGGATCGTTGTCGTGCATGACGGACAGATCGAGATGGTCCCGGCCGCGGCCGATGTAGCGCTCGGCCAGCACCCGGACGAGTGCCTCGCCCACGCCCGGCACCGGAGACTGCGGGTCGACGGCGAGACACCACAGGCTCGTTCCCTGATCGGGGTCGTCGAAGGCGAGCGCGTGGTCGATTCCGGTCACGGTGCCGATGACCGCTCCGGTGTTCTCGTCCTTGGCGACGAGGCAGCTGAACGTGCGGGTCCGATGGTTGGACCACATCAACTCGGGATCGGCCGGCACCATATGCCGGGCGGCGTAGATCCGGTTGATCTCATCGGCTTCCTCGGCCTCGGCCATAGTGCTGACCACCACGCCCGGTATGAGCTCGCGGCGTGGCCGGTAGCGGTGGAGCTCCAGCCGGTAGGTCATCGACGGGTCGATGAAC
>NZ_ML142866.1:75287-77195 GCF_004138495.1 Phytoactinopolyspora endophytica | reverse complement strand
TGATCGGGCGCCCGCGAGACCAGGACGTGCGGGTCCGGGACGTACATGGCGATGTCCCGGCGCCCCGCCTCTTCGGCACGGAGCAGGTCGATGATGTCGTCGTCGTCGGAGAACGTCTGGGCGAAGATCAGCCGGCCCCAGCCGCAGTCCATCGCGACGCCGCGGCGCATGTCCCGGACGAGGTGCTCCGGGGTCTCCTGCCATGGCCGGCTCCAGAGCGGGCGTCGCTGGTCGCCGGCACCTTTGCGGCGGCCGTCGTTCACGACGGGCTACCCGTCCCGGCGAGATGAGTCTGCAGCCAGAGCTCGAGCAGGCCGAGCTGCCAGAGCCGGTTGCCGCGCAGCGGCGTCAGCTCGGCGTTCGGATCGGCCAGCAGGTGGTCGACGTAGCTGCTGTGGAAGAGCCCGCGGGAACGGGCCGCGGGGGAGTGCAACGCCTCGCGCACCCGCTCCAGGTACTGACCGCGCAGGTACTTCAGGGCCGGAACCGGAAAGTATCCCTTCGGACGGTCGATGACCTCGCTCGGGATGACCCGGCGCCCGGCCTCCTTGAGCACACCCTTGCCCTCTTGGGCCAGCTTGAGCTCCGGCGGGCACTGCGCGGCCAGCTCGACCAGCTCATGGTCGAGGAACGGCACGCGGGCCTCCAGACCCCAGGCCATCGTCATGTTGTCTACCCGCTTCACCGGGTCGTCGACGAGCATGACCTGTGTGTCCAGGCGCAGCGCGGCGTCCACAGCGGTCTCGGCGCCCGGCCGCTTCATGTGCGCCTCGACGTATTCGTAGCTGACCGGCGAGCCGGCCAAGTGTTCCGGAGCTACGGCCTCGCGCATACCTTCGTGGTCGCGGTCGAAAAACGCCTTCACATAGGTATCGACGGCCAGGTCACGGTCGACTCCGGAGAGCGGCGGATACCAGTGGTAGCCGGCGAAGACCTCGTCTGCGCCCTGCCCGGACTGGACCACCTTGACGTGCTTGCTGACCTCCTGGCTGAGCAGGAAGAACGCGACGGCATCATGGCTGACCATGGGCTCGTTCATCGCCTTGATGGCGTCTTCCAGCGCCGGGAGCATGCGGTCGGTGCCGATCCGGATCTGGTGGTGTTCGGTACCGAACTCGCGGGCGACGACGTCGGAGTACTTGAACTCGTCGCCTTCCTCGCCGCCGACGGCTTCGAAGCCGATGCTGAACGTGTTGAGTCCACGCTGACCTTCTTCGGCAAGCAGGCCGACGACGAGGCTGGAGTCCAGCCCGCCGGAGAGAAGGACGCCGACGGGTACGTCGGCGACGAGCCGGCGCCGGACCGCCGTCCGGAGAGACTCCAGGACCGCTTCCTCCCAGTCCGTGTCGCTCCAGCCGGCCTTCTCCGGATCGCGGGTGGCGGTCAGGTCCCAGTAGGTCCGGTCGCGGCTGGAGCCGTCGCGCTCGACGACCCGCATCGTCGCCGGGGGAAGCTTCCGGATCCCCTTGAGGATCGTGTAGGGCGCGGGCACCACGGCGTGCCATGACATGTAGTGGTGCAGTGCCACCGGGTCAATGCTGGTGTCGACGTCGCCGCCGCGCAGAAGGGCGGGGAGGCTGCTGGCGAACCGGATCCGGTCATTGTTCTCGGCGTAGTACAGCGGCTTGATGCCGAGACGGTCGCGGGCGAGGATGAGGCGGCCGGAGTCGCGTTCGTGGATGGCGAAGGCGAACATGCCCTTGAAATGGTCGACGCAGCTTTCGCCCCAGTGGTGATAAGCCTTGGCGATGACCTCGGTGTCCGATGTGGAGAAGAAGCCGTAGCCGGCATGGGTGAGCTCGGCTCGAAGCTCCTTGTAGTTGTAGATGCAGCCGTTGAACGCCGTGGTCAGGCCAAGATTGGAGTCCACCATGGGCTGGTGGCCGTGAGAGGAGAGGTCGATGATGG
>NZ_ML142866.1:70199-75259 GCF_004138495.1 Phytoactinopolyspora endophytica | reverse complement strand
GGTGCCCCAGCGCCAGCGACCCGTGGGCGTACGCCCCGGAATCATCCGGCCCCCGCGACACCATTGCATCGCACATCTTGGCCACGGCCGCGAGATCAGCCGGGCGGCCGTCGAACGTGTACTCACCTGAGAGTCCGCACATGTAATTCGACCCTACACGCCCATGATGTCATACATGCCGGCAGGTGACAGCTATGTGTCGTGGCGCACCGGCAGGTGTTGAAGGCGGAAAACCGCCGGACCGAGCCCGTTGTGCTGGCTGGAATGGAACTGGCCGGGGCGTGTGCTCCGGACCATGCCGACCGAACGGAAGTCATGTCCACCACCAGCACCACCACCAGCAATACCGCCGATCCTGCCGCACCGACCGATCCCGCACCTGTGCGTTCGCCACTGGTCGGCTGGCTGGCCGTCGTCACCGTGATGATGGGCATCTTCGCGATCGTCACAACCGAGATCCTGCCGATCGGCGTCCTCACCGCCGTTGGTGCCAGCTTCCGCATCTCAGACGGCGTGGCCGGACTGATGATGACGATGCCGGGCGTACTCGCCGCCATAGCCGCTCCGACGGTGACGGTTGCGACCGCGCGTCTCGACCGGCGTCTGATGTTATGCCTGTTGATGCTGGTCCTGACATTGGCCAACATCCTTGCCGCAGTGGCGACGGCGTACTGGGTGATGATGATCTCCCGGGTGCTGGTCGGGTTCGTCATCGGCGCGTTCTGGTCGATCGGCGCCGGTCTTGGGGCGCGGCTGGTACGGCCAGAACGGGCCGGCCTGGCGACGGCTGTGATCTTCTCTGCCGTCCCGTTGGGGTCTGTGCTCGGGGTGCCCGCCGGCACGCTCATCGGCAACATCGCCGACTGGCGAGCGGCCTTCGTGGCGTTGGCGATCGTGAGCGCGGCAGTGTTCGTCTCGCTGATTGTGTTCGTGCCACCGTTGCCGCCCGTGCGAGTGACCCGGTTGAGTGTGCTGCGCGGCATGCTGCGGAGCACTGCGGTCCGGGTCGGGCTGGCCGCCACCTTCTTGATCGTGCTCGCCCACTTCGGCACGTACACGTACGTGACCCCGTTCCTGGAGACCGTTACCGGCATCGCTCCGGGTGGGATCACGGTATGCCTGTTGATCTATGGTGCAGCCGGCGTCGCGGGAAACTTCGTCGCCGGGGCATTGGTGTCGCGCAACCTGCGTGTCGTATTCGGTGCGAGTGCGTGCCTGCTTGCTGGGGCCACCTTGCTGCTGCCGGTGCTCGGCAGATCGGTGCCCGGGGCGGTGGTGCTGCTGGTCGTCTGGGGGACCGCATACGGGGCGGTACCAGTGTGCTCGCAGAGCTGGTTCGCTGCGTCGGCGCCACATGCACCAGAGGCGGCCACAGTTGTCTTCACTGCGTCTTTCCAAGCGACCATCGCGGTGGGGGCACTCGTGGGAGGCGTCGTCGTCGACGCGACGTCTCCGTCGGTGGTGATGGTGCTCGGCGGCACGGTTGCGATCCTCATGGTGGCGACTGTCTGCCTGGCCGACGTCGACGGTACTGTCCGGGCACGATGAGGGCAACGACGAAATGCGCGTATGTCTCGGGCCCTGCACGCCTGTCGTCCTGTGCAAGCCGACAAATGACAGGTATGCGTCGCACCGTTATCCGGCTTTCGCAGATGAGGGTGTAGTGCCTGTCGAGCGATGCTGACGCACTTCAAAGTGCCTTTTGTAAGCCCTGTCTTACTCACTCATGATGGTGTTACGCACTACTAGTGAGGTGAGAAAGATGGTTGAGCAGTTAACGCGATCCGAGGGGTCGCAGGTCGTCATCGAGATGTGGTCCGACCTGGGCTGCCCATGGTGCTACCTCTCGAAGCACCGGCTCCAGACCGCGATCGCGCAGCGCCCGGACGCAGGTCGGTTCGAGATCGTGATCCGGTCGTTCCAACTGGACCCGGGCGCGCCACAGGAACCAGAGAAGAATGAGGAGAGCTTCGTCCGTGCCCACGGCGGCACTGCCGCGGACGTCCTCCGGGCCGAGCGCCAGTTTCAAGCGATCGTAGGCAAGGAGGGGCTCGAGTTCTCGTTGGACCGCCTGAACGCCAACACGTTCGACCTGCACCGCGTGGTGCAGTACGCGGGCGACCAGGACCGCGGGTTCGAGTTCTTCTCTGCCGTCCAGGACGGCTTCTTCGCCGGCACCCTCAACCCCTACGCCCCGGACGCCCTCGCAGGCGTCGCGGAGTCGGTCGGGCTGGATGGGCAGCGAGTCCGCGAGATCCTCGCGAGCAACGAGTACGCCGACCGCGTGCGCGCCGACCGCAACGAGGGCCTGGAGCTGGGCGCGACCGGCGTCCCGTTCGTTGTCCTCGACCGCCGGGTGGCCGCCCCGGGCGCTCAGAAGGTCCCGGTCTACGGCCAGATGCTGGAGCAGGTGGCCGGGCCCGTGCCGGGTGAGCGTGTGTCATGAGCGAGGCGAAGGGCGGGCTCCAGATCGTGGCGGCCCCCGCCGACGGGTGGTGCGAGCCCAATACCGGGGCGTGCCACATCGACACCGCCGACGAGGCAGCGACCCGTGGAGGCGAGCAACGAGAACGCCACGGGCGATGTGCCCGAGGCTACGCAGCGATGAGCGCCACCGACGGGTCAGCCTGCCGACGCGCTGACCGGGGCCCTGCCTCGGCCGACTCCGGTCAATTCGCTGGCGGCCCGGTTGCTGGCGATCTCACTGTGGTGGGTGGCGGCCCAACCAGCCATCGCCGTCACCGCATCCATCAGGGACCGGCCCAGATCCGTCAGCTCGTACTCCACTCGCGGCGGGACCTCGGCGTACGCGGTCCGCGTGATCAGTCCATCGCGCTCGAGGTGCTTCAGCGTCTGGGTCAGCATCCGCTGGGAGATCCCGGGGATGCTCGCCTGCAAGTCGGAGTAGCGCAGCGAGCCGGCGCTCAGGGTGCTGATGATCAACACCGTCCACTTGTCACCGATGCGATCGAGCACCTCGCGGATAAAGGCGCTGTCCTCCGGCCATGCCTGGCACGGACCACTGATCTGCCGCGCTGACGCCATCCCACTACCTCTCATCTGGTGTGCAACCGCACTACCAGTATGCAACACCCAATCGGCGACCACACACCAATCCACGACAACGACTCGCTCTGGCGATCACCGGAGCGCGCTGCCCATCTTCCGGCGGCCAGATCAACCCAGAGTCTGCCGAACTGGCCGACTCGTGACTCATTAGGAGACCACCCATGTCCACCATCGCCATCGTTGGGGCCGGATCCGGCCTCGGACTGTCCATCGCCAAGACATTCGGCAGCCACGGGTTCCCCGTCGCGCTCGTCTCCCGCACCCAGCAGAAGCTCGACGCCCTCGCCGCGGAGCTGAACGAAGCCGGGATCGAGGCCGCCGGCTTCGCCGCCGACGTCATGGACCCGGCCTCGGTCGCCGCCGCCTTCGACCGGATCAAGGAACGCTTCGGAGCCGTGGATGTCCTGGAATACTCACCCGCCCCGCACACTCCCGTCCCCGGTCTGAGCAACCCGGCCCCGCTGGAGGCGAGCAGAGCCAACATCCAGCCACAGATCGACTACTACCTTTACGGCGGGATCGCAGCCACCGAGCAGGTGCTGCCCGCCATGATCGAGCGCGGCAGCGGCACCATCCTTTACACGACCGGCGGCACCTCCCAGGACCCCCTTGCCGGGCCCGCCGAGTTCACCACGACCACCATCGGCAGCGGCGCGCTGCGGAGCTACGCACTGAAACTGCACCAGGCCACCGCGGACACTGGCGTGTACGTCGCGCACATCCCGCTCTTCGCCTGGATCGGCAGCGGCGGGCCCGAGACCCAGCCCGACACCATCGCCCAGCACTACTGGACCGCCCACACCACGCGCGACGGAGCCGAGCAGCCCTACGTCGCCCTGTGACAGGACACTCGATGGACTTCGGGTGACCTTCACGGCGACGATCCCGTCGTCGGGATAGCCGGTCTAGATGGACGCTGGGGCAGGCCTGGCCTGCCGACCCTCGCCAGCATGATCTCCATGTACTTCTCGGCAGCCAGGATGTGACGGTGGTGCTGCGTGGGCCACCCCGAAACAGGCATGTTCGCGGTGGCCCACGGCAACGTGGTGTCGACTAGGGCGCCTTCCATGTGTAGAGGTCGCTGAAGGTCTCACCCTCGTCCTCGGATACGACGAGGGAGTCCTCGAGAGCGACATAGACCGCTCCGTCGGGCGCGACGGTCATGGCCTGGGGCTGAGCACTCAACTCCGCTGCGCTGTCCCAGGTGCTTCCACCATCGGCGCTCCGATGTATCGCGCCGTCCGGAGCCACCGCATAGAGCTCGTCGGGCCGTGGCCAATCGACCAACACGACGACGGGAGCCCCGTCGAGCGGTTCGAACGATTCGCCGCCGTCCTCGCTCACCAAAGGACCGGACTCCGTGGTGATGAGCACGGTGTCGGCGTCGTCGGAGCTGATGGCGACGTCCGACATGGAAAACTGGCCGTGCTGTGTCCAGTTCTCACGGTCGTCGCTGCTCATGAGCTGGGCGGTGCCGCTGTCAAAGCCGAAGACGACGCCGGCCTTGGCATCCAGAGCGTGGAAATCCACCTCGCCGGTGAGGGATACCTCCTCCCACGTGCGGCCCCCATCGGAGCTTTCGAGCAGTCCGAGATGGCCCGGTAGGTCAGTGCGGCTGTTGGGGTGGCCGCTCGCCAGGAACGTGCCGTCGTCGACGACGGTGAAGCCCATGAAGTCATGGTCGTCCTCGCTCACCATCGTCGTGTCGCCGTCGTCCACAGTGAACAGGCCGTAGTGCGTGGCGACATGGAGAACACCGTCCACCACCCCGAGCCCGTGAATGTGGCCGAACGCTTCGCCGGCCCCATCATCATCTCCGGCCTCGTCGCTACCACTTTCGTCGCCGCCGTTTTCGTGGTCTCCACTTTCGTGGTCTCCGGTCTCGGACCCGTCCTGGGTGTGTTCCCCGTCGCTTCGGGCGCTTTCGGGTTCGTCATCCCCGCCGCATCCGGTGAGCACGAGGCCGGTGATCACCGCAGCAACGGCCGACT
>NZ_ML142866.1:60813-70165 GCF_004138495.1 Phytoactinopolyspora endophytica | reverse complement strand
CATGCGTTTCCGAGTCCTCATGACGGGAGGCCCTCCAGCAGTCCTTGCATCTGGTCGATCTCTGCCTGCTGGACGTCTATGATCTCTTCGGCAAGGTGGCCCACATCGGTGTCGGTGCCATCGGCCAGAACGTCCTCTGACATGGTGATCGCGCCTTCGTGGTGTTCGATCATCATGGTCAACCACATCCGGTCGAAGTCCGCTCCGGTGGCGGCGTCAAGCTCGGCCATCTCGTCGTGGCTCATCATGCCTGGCATATCGTCGGCGCCGTGGCCCTCGTGGCCGCCATCGCTGCCCTCGCCATCGCTGCCTTCGATGTCGGGGACATCTTCATCCCAGCCTACGAGCATGTCTGACATGAGATCGATCTCTGGCTGCTGGGCCGCCTCGATGTCCTCGGCGAGGGCTTGCACCTCTGGTGACTCGGCGCGATCCGGAACCAGCTCTGACATCTCGATCGCCTGGGCGTGATGCGGGATCATCTCCTGAGCGAACGCGACGTCTGCGTCGTTGTGGCTGGTATCAGACGTGACATCGGCATCGGCGTCACTGTTGTCGTCGTTGGAGCAGGCGGCAAGGCCGGCGACCAGGAGTGCGGCGCCGGCGGCACAGTACGTGAGCCTGCGGAACATGATGGTGGAAGAGCGTTGCATCGTCTGTGTCATCTCTCTGCTGATGGTGTGCTTGGTGACCCGGGTTTGTCCACGGACGACGTGGCAGTTAGGTCCGGATCACGCAGAGGGTCAGCAGCAATGCGAATCCATGCTGCCGTGGCGGCGGGCGCCGTGGGACGGCCAACCGCACCCAGTGACGCAGCCGCGGCATGACCAGCAGCGTCATCCTGCTGGTGAGAATCCAGAGGATCGCCGTCAGCGTCGCGGCGGTCAGCGCTGCCAGACACAAGGAGATGAGATGGTCCACCGGGGAATGGCTGGGGGTGCCGGAACCTGTGGTTTCGCCGTGACCATGTTGGCCGTCACCCGGCGGGGCGACGTGGATGTCGAGCCCGGGTGTGGTGGAGGTGACGACATGTGCGGCCGCGCTGGGTGCGCTGTCGGTACCTGACGGCGCCGGCCCTGCGACGTGATGCATCGCGACGACGGCGACGATGGCGAGACCGAGCAGTGCGAGGCGAACGACCTGCCGGTAGATCCTCACGGCTGTGCTCCACACGAGCGACGAGCCTACCCACAACCATGAAGCCGACGGGCGACGGGTGACGGGGGTATGCATTGCGGACATGGTCAGCGTGGCGAGGCGACGGCGGGCATGGTCAGCGTAGTGCGGCGACGGCGAGCTTGGCCGCCTGCGCGATGGCGGCGTCGGCCGCGGGCAAGATCAAGCGTGCGCGAGTGGACATTGTGAAGACGGCGACCGCATAGGACTCTCCGTTCGGGTATTCGACGACACCGGCCTCGTGGCGCAGCGCGACGAAGGTTCCCGTCTTGCCGGACACGACCACGTCGTCGAACGGGAACGCCGCGGAGAGCCGTTGTGCCCACACCTGCTGTGCCATGACGCCGCGGATGAACGCGCACTGCTCGCTCGACGCGGCGCGGTCACGCCAGACGGCCTCTAGCATCCTCGTCATGTCGCGGCAGGTGCCGACGTTGTTCCGTGGATTGGCCGGGTCGAAGCTGGCGAGGTCCGCGAGAGACGTCACGCTCTGGATATACCGGATCGCTTCGCCCAGGGAGGTGCTTCCGCAGTCCTCCACCAGGGTGGTGTAGAAGTCGCGGATGCCGCTGACGATTCGGGTCGAGCGTGCGCCCAGGCTGTCGAGCGCCCCGCTCACCCGACCGAGACCCACGACATCGAGCAGGGCGTCGGCCGCCGCGTTGTCGCTGACCGCCATCATCGATCGGGCGGCGTCTCGCCACGAGACCGTCACTGGGTCGACCATGGCGGCGAACCCGGTCGGGCCTGGGCTGCGCTCGCTGGCGTCGAGAGTCGTCTGCTCAGCCGCGTCGATCTCGCCCGCGTCGACCATCTGGGCGAACGCGATCACGAGGGGGAGCTTGAACACGGATGCCAGGACCACCTGCTCGTCGGGGAGCACACCGATCTCCCGGCGGCGGTCGTGCAGAGCGGTGGCATGCAGATGGCCGAAGACTCCGGCGTCGTCGAAGCAGCGCTGGATCCTCTGGACGGTATTCTCGTTCATGTTCGCGGCCTGGGCTGGCTAGGGCGGGGCAGATGTGACCGGCGCGCGATCATGTCGTCGTTCTGGGTAGTTCGGAGACAGCTCGTGGGGTATGCGCCGGCCGCAGAGATGTGTCGGCGTCGTCGCGTCGGAGCAGTGCGCCGACGATCGCGGACGGAAGCCCTTCGATGGGGTCGCGCAGTTCGCCGCGCCAGGCGAGCCGCAAGAGCAGGGTGAGGGGCTCGTTCTCGATGGGTACGACGACGCTTTCGCCGTTGCCGCTGCCAGGGCTGTCGGTCGTGAAGCTGACATGTGTTCCGGACGCGACGAGGCCGCGGACCAGGCGTTCGTCGCCGACATCGTCGATCGACTCGGGAAGGAATCCGTGGCGTTCGCAGGTGGCGACGACATCGTCGTAAGCCGCGGGCGCCTGGTGACGCGGAGGCAGGACGAGGTGGTGGCCGGTGAGATCGCGCAGTCTGACGTAGCTGGTCTCCGCGGTCGGTTGAGCGGCGGGATGGGCGGCCGGAAGGAGGCAGTTCAGGACTACGCCAACCTGTGGCCCCAGGGTCAGGCCTCGCGCCACCGCCGGCTCGCGAAGGACACCGATGTCCGCGCGTGAGCTGTGAAGATCGCCGAGCTGGTCGGTGGTGGGCTGCTCGGTCACGTCCACGTCGGCGTCGGGTGCGACTCGGTGACACGCTGCGACGAGCGCGGCGTAGTGATTGCTCCCGAGACCGGGTGCGATCCGTACGGTGATCCGGGTCCGGGCCGGTTCCTCTTGGCGGCGGGCGAGCAGACGTAGCTGTTCGACCTCGTCCAGCACGCGGTGTGCAGCGGGCAGCAGGGCATGGCCCGCCTCGGTGAGCGTCACCCCTCGGCTGTCCCGCTCGCACAGGTGGAGCCCGAGCTCGGTCTCGAGGCGTTTCAGACCCTGGGAGAGCGGTGGCTGGCGGATGCCCAGACGTTGCGCAGCGCGCCCGAAATGTCGCTCACGCGCAACGGTGGTGAAGTACTCCAGATGCCTGACAAGGTCCACGAGCAGTAACGATATCTGATGTAGACATATCGGGAACCGATATCCGTATTGGACGGAGGGGATGCGCTCGTGGTTGGGTCATGACCTGTGGGACGCAAAGCACGCAGGTGGGGTATCGGGCTGCTCAGCGTCGGCGCGGCTGCCGTGCTGACCACGGTTGTCGTCGTCAATCACGTCAATGCTGAGAAGGAGTCGGTGGACGGCGCCAGAAACCTGGGCGACGTGGACTTCCTGGACGACTACGCCGCCGAGCTCGGGCTGGTGATGGTCCGCAACCGCGAACCGGACCCGGAAGCATATGCCCGTCTCGCCGATGGACCGGGACGTGATGTCGAGGCGCTTGAACTGTCGGGTCCGCCGGGCGAGGAATCACCTGGCGTCGTCCTCCGGCTGCGCAGGGAACGGCAGGAGAGTACCGGTTGGATGTCGGGCATCGGGGAGATATACGAGATCAGCGCCTGCTATCGGTGGGAGTTCGGTGACATGGATGACCACGAGCCCCAGCGCTTGGATGAATGCCCGTCCACGCCGGTCATCGAGATCGGCCCCGCACCTGTTGTGCCCACACTTCCGGCCGGGATCGACGACGTGCTGCGAGACAGCCTGGAGCCGTTGGCGGCGGGAGGGAACGTCTCGGAGGATGCGGTGGCCGACGCGGTACGGTCGGCGTACACGGAGGCCGTGGAGAACGCGCTCGACGGGCCGGACGTTGATCCCAAAGAGATACTGAGCAGCGACGATATTGTGACAGGAGATGACTGGGTGGTGACTGTGGACGATGCGGTCGGCGTGGCGATCGGGCGCGATAGATCGTGCGTTATGGCGCAAGTGGTGCCGGATGAGGTGACGGTGTGGCGTCCGCGCCGGATCAGCCTCGAGCCAGGCGAGGTTGGGTGTTCGGCGTCCTCCGCGGCCGGCGGGGGGCACCACTGGTGAGCCGGATGACGATGCGAACGACGGACGGTCGCGGGCGCACGCGCGGGACGACGGTCCGTGGGAGCGTGGCCGCTGTGACCGGGGCAGTGGTGTTGGTTCTGGCCGCTTGCAGTGACGACCCGCCGCAGCCTGATCCGGCCGCAGACTCGCTGGCGGCGGCGCTTGCCTCGGGGGAGTTCGGTGATGTGCCCCTGGCCGCAACGCCGGCGGCGGACGTCGAAGCCGAGGTTGAGGAGATGACCGAGGGCATGGACGGCGCGGAACGCTCCGTGGACGTGCGCGCCATCGTTCCGGAAGGGGAGGACGACGACGCGTGGTCCGTCACCTTCGATGTGTCCTGGGACCTCGCCGGCAACGGAAGTGGTGAAGCGGAGGGTGACGACGAGGCCGAGGGTGACGACGAGGCCGAGGGTGACGACGAGGCCGAGGGTGACGACGAGGCCGACGGTAGCGATGAAGCCGAGAGTGACGATGAGTCTGAGGGCGACGACTCTGCCGGCGATGACGAGACCTGGGCGTACACGACCACCGCGGTGCTGACACTGAGCGAAGGCGACGAGGAGGAATGGCAGGTCGAGTGGTCACCCGCTCTGCTCCATCCTGACCTGGAAGCCGGTGACCGGTTACGAGTCCGCCGCAGCGATCCGGAACGTGCCGACATCCTCGGGGCTGACGGCGAGGTCCTGGTCACGGAGCGAGACGTGTACCGGATCGGAATCGACAAGACGCGGTTCGACGACGGTACCGACGAGGGGACCATGGCCGGTGCGGCCGAAGAACTCGCCGACCTGATCGATGTCGATCCGGGAAGTCTCAGCGACCGGGTGGTCGCTGCCGGTGAACGGGCATTCATCGAGGCTGTCACGCTGCGGGCGCCGGATGCCGAACCGCTGCTCGGCGATATCGCCGAAATCGATGGCGCGGCCGCGTTGGAGGACACGATGTCGCTGGCGCCGACCCGCGAGTTCGCCCGTCCGATCCTGGGCACCGTCGGCGAAGCGACTGAGGAGATTATCGAGGAGTCGGATGGTCAGATTCAGGCCGGAGACGTCGTCGGCCTGTCCGGCTTGCAGCAGCAGTACGACCAGACGCTGCGTGGCGCACCAGGCGTCGTCGTCGAGCTCGTGCCGGAAGAAGGCGACTCGACGGTCATGCATGACAGTGAGCCGGTAGCGGGGGAGGACGTGGTCACGACCCTCGACGTGGACGCGCAGACGCACGCCGAGTCGGTGCTCGCCGACGTCGAGCCCGCCAGCGCCATCGTCGCCGTCGAACCGTCGTCCGGCGATATCCTTGCCGCGGCGAGCGGTCCGGGGAGCGAGGGATACTCCACGGCGACGCTTGGTCAGTACGCGCCGGGCTCGACCTTCAAGGTGGCGTCATCGCTGGCGCTGCTGCGCGCGGGGGTGGCGCCGGACAGCACCGTCGAATGCCCCTCGACGATCGAGGTGGAAGGCAGAGAGTTCGGCAACTACAGCGACTACCCCGACAGCGCGCTCGGTGACATCCCGCTGGAGACGGCGGTGGCGGAGTCGTGCAACACAGCGTTCATCGGTGCGCGCGATGAGGCGCCGCAGGGTGATCTCGCCGATGCCGCCACGTCGCTGGGGCTGAACAGCGAGGCCGGCCTGGGCTTCGCGTCGTTCCTCGGTGAGGTGTCTTCTGACGCGGACGGCACGCTGCATGCCGCCTCGATGATCGGTCAGGGCGAGGTGCTGGCGTCGCCGCTGGGGATGGCGACCGTGGCAGCTTCGGTCGCAGCGGAAGAGACGGTCACTCCGCGGCTGCTGGAGGAGGTCGCCAGCGACGATGGCGACGGCGACAGTGGCGACGGCGGATCGTCGCTGGCAAGTGACGAGGCGTCCCAGCTGCGGCAGATGATGCGCAGCGTCGTTGACGGCGGAAGCGCGTCGTTCCTGCAGAACGTGCCGGGCGATCCCGTCGCCGCGAAGACGGGGACGGCCGAGTACGGCACCGACACGCCGCCGCGCACGCATGCCTGGATGATTGCGATTCAGGGGGACCTTGCGGTCGCGGTGTTCGTCGAGGACGGCGAGTCGGGCTCGCAGACCGCTGGGCCGCTGCTGGAGGAGTTCCTCACCGGCCTGTGAGCTCAGCGCTCACGATAAAGCCGACTGCTTGTTGAGTGTCAGTGACGCGTACGGCCTGCAAAACCGGCCGTTGACGCAACTGACACTCAACAAGCACAAGCAGTGGCTCGTCGCCGAGGCGGTAGCCGCGGTCAGGCCTGTTATCGGACCGGCTGATCGATGGCGGAGAGCAGATCGGCGAACCACGCCGTAGAAGCGTCGAAGGCCTTCCCGCCCTTCACGCGATCGAACTCGATGGCGCGAAGCCGGCCACCGTGCTCCTCGTCGTGCCCGATCAGCCCGTCCTCACGCCGGAGCGCACACTCCACGGCGTAGTCCGTGCAGCTCTTGATCAGCCGAAGGTCGTCGACATTGGCTGCAGCGGACCGGCTGAAGTAGCCGCTCTTCTGCACGTTGACCTTCTCCGCACCGATGAGGTCCGCGAACTGCTTGGCGAACCACTCGCCGGGGTTGATCTTGTCGATCTTGACGTGGCCGAACGGGTCGCGGGGGACCTCGGCGCCGCTCGCCTCGAGCTCGGCGACGATCTGCTCCACGCCGGCGCCCTCGGACAGGAAGATGTTCACGCAACCGATCTGGTCCATCACCGCGCGCAGCCGCCCGGCTTCGGCCTCGATGTCCAGCTTGAGCTCGGGCACGTAGACGGCGTGCACATCCCAGCGGCGCGGGTCGTTGCCCAGCTCCGGCACCCATTCCTGGGTGGCCAGCCAGCCGCGGTAGGCACGGGCGGTGGCGGCGGTGAGCCAGCCACAGTTGCGGCCCATGACCTCGTGGATGACCAGCATGCGTGGGTTCGACGAGTGCTCGGAGATGATGTTGCGCGCGTAGGCGGCGCCCTGTTCGGCGGCGGTCCAGGCGCCCAGGCTCTGCCGGACCGGAATCACGTCGTTGTCCACCGTCTTGGGGAGGCCGACGACGGTCAGCTCATGGCCGTTGGACTTCAAGTATGCGGCGAGGTCGGCAGCGGTCGTGTTGGTGTCGTCGCCGCCGATGGTGTGCAAGACGTCGACGCCGTCGCGAGTGAGCTGCTCGGCCGCCACGTGCAAGGGATCTTGGCCTTCGCTGACGAGCCCGCGCTTCACGGCGTCCTCGACGTTGGTGAGTTTGACCCGGCTGTTACCGATGGGGCTGCCACCGAACCGGTGCAGGCGATGGGCGGTGGCCCTGATCTCGGGCGTCACCGTGATCGACCTGCCGGTGAGCAGGCCGGCATAACCGTCGAGGTAACCGATGATCTCAACGTCAGGAGCAATCTCGGTGTAGCGCTCGATCAGTCCGCCGACAGCGGAGGAGAGGCATGGCGCCAGCCCTCCAGCGGTGAGCATCGCGACCTTACGAATCGGCTGATCGGACATGACTCAAGAACCCTTCCGCACTCGAACCTCTGGCGCCGGCGCGCACATCGTCGTGCTCGAGGCCTCGACACACCATCGGCAGCTGCACCGAGCGCACGCGGCCCTCGTCGGACCGCATCACCGCGGTGGCGCCGGTGTGTCATCGGGACCTCTCATGGCCCGACGGTCACCCTAGTACAGCTCGGCGGGGATGGCGCCAGCGGCGCGCGGCACTTGTATGGCCCACCCTGCGCTAGCGTCCAGACCTTGGGATGTTTCGCTCGCATGGCGGAAGAAGGCTTACCCTGGCCGCGTGACCTCGCACGCGGATTCTGAGCTGTTCACGGAACTGACCACGGCGCTGCACGGGCTGCCCGCCGCTCAGCAGCCGGAATGGCCAAGTCAGCCGGTCGCCGAGCAGGCGGTTGGCGAGCTTCGGACCATGCCCCCGCTAGTGTTCGCCGGTGAGTGTGACCAGCTGCGGGAACGGCTCGCGGCCGTGTCCCGGGGCGAGGCCTTCCTGCTGCAAGGCGGCGACTGCGCGGAGACGTTCGACGGGGTCACCGCGGAGAACGTACGCAACAAGCTCAAGACGCTGCTGCAGATGGCCATCGTGCTGACCTACGCCGCGAGCATGCCGGTGGTCAAGGTCGCGCGGCTGGCCGGCCAGTACGCCAAGCCGCGTTCCAACGCCAATGAGACCCGTGACGGGGTGACGCTGCCGGCGTTCCGCGGCGACATCGTCAACGGCTTCGAGTTCACCGAGGCGGCGCGGGTGCCCGACCCGCGGCGGATGGTGCGGGCGTATCACGCGTCGGCGGCGACCTTGAACCTCACCCGCGCGTTCGTCGGCGGCGGCTTCGCCGATCTCCATCAGGTGCACGCCTGGAACACGGACTTCGTGCGGACTTCGCCGGCCGGTCAGCGATACGAGCGGCTGGCCGGACGCATCGACCAGGCATTGCGGTTCATGCGCGCGATCGACATCGAGTCGGAGAGCCTGCGCTCTGTTGAGCTCTACTCCAGCCATGAGGCGCTGCTACTGGAGTATGAGACGGCGCTGACCCGGGTCGATGCGCGCACTGAGGCACCGTACGACGTATCCGGCCACTTCGTGTGGGTCGGTGAGCGCACCCGCCAGCTCGACGGCGCTCACCTGGAGTTCGCCTCCCGTATCCGCAACCCCATCGGGGTGAAGGTGGGCCCCACGACGTCGCCGGATGACCTGATGGCGCTGGCGGAGAAACTGGACCCGGAGCGTGAACCCGGCCGGCTGACGTTCGTCACCCGGATGGGTGCGGGCAAGATCCGCGACGCGCTGCCGCCGCTCATCCAGAAAGCCTCGGCCAGCGGTCTAGTCGCGTCCTGGGTGTGCGATCCGATGCACGGGAACACCTACGAGGCGCCGAGCGGACACAAGACGCGCCGTTTCGACGACGTCATGGACGAGGTGCGCGGCTTCTTCGAGGTGCACATCGCCCAGGGGACCCACCCGGGTGGCCTTCACGTGGAACTCACCGGCGACGACGTCACCGAATGCGTCGGCGGGGGAGACCCGATCGCCGAGGACGGCCTGTCCAGCCGCTACGAGACGGTGTGCGACCCGCGGCTGAACCGTACCCAGTCCCTGGAACTCGCCTTCCTCGTCGCCGAGCTCCTCGATACCGCGAGCTGAGGTTTCTGGGTCTGCGGGCTGAGGATTGTGGAGTTCCGCGAGCTGTTCGGATCGTCGCGTCCGTATCCGCATCCGCGTCCTGCACCCGGAAGCGGACACATGCTGTTCATTTCA
>NZ_ML142866.1:58383-60803 GCF_004138495.1 Phytoactinopolyspora endophytica | reverse complement strand
GGAGAGGGCGGGTTCGTCGTTCTCGATGACACATTCTGTGTCGGATGCCACTTTCTGTGTCGTGTAGAGCCCGGAATCGAGCCTTTGGCGGTACAGATCGTGGCATCCGACACAGAATGCAGTACGGGCGACGTCCTTACCCTTGGTCGAGGAACGAGGCGACGAGCTCAGGCCGGGATGTGCGCTGCCGAGTCGAACAGGCCTGTCGGGTCGTACGCCTTGCGCAGCGCGGCCAGCCGGTCGTAGTTCCCACCGAACGTCGTTCGCAGTGTGCGCTCACCGGACTCGTAGAATCCGGGGAAGTTGAGGTACTCCGCACCGGTGGAGAAGCGCTCCATGGCCTGGCGCACCTTCCGCGCCCAGGCGATGTTCGCCTCGTCGTCCGCGGCGTCCTCCCAGTTCGCCTCGACACCCAGCAGGTACGGCGCGGAGCGGTCGCCGAAGGCCGTCTCGTCCGCGCCCACCCGTGCGAACGCTCCGCCGAGCTGCCAGATGTCCAGCGTGGAGTGATGTGACGGGCAGGCCTCGTTCAGCTCTCTCAGCGTGTCGATCGCCTCGTCGTCCAGGCCGGTCAGGTACACCGAGGTCCAGTAGTAGCGCATCACATGTGCCGGATAGTCCTCGTCGAACAGCTTCTGCACCTCGACGTAGGACGTGACGTCGGAGAGGTCGGCGATCGGCGTACCGAAGTCGCGTAATGGTGCCAGGTCGGCGCGGGCTTCCGCCGGATCGCCCGAGTGAACGGCGGCATAGGTCACGACCGGCTGGTGATGATATTCGACGGGGATGTCGTCGATCGCCGGCGCGTGCCAGACAACGGCGAACGAGCTGACGTCGTCGGAGGCGGACTCGTTCCACTCCCGGTAGTTGCGCAGCGCGTCCGCAGCGTCCTTCCACGGGTGAAACACCAGGGCGAGGGTCACGTCCGGCCCCACCGGGTAGGCGCGGAACTCGAACGATGTCACCACGCCCAGGCCGCCACCCCCGCCGCGCAGGCCCCACAACAGCTCCGGGTTCTCCGTCTCGCTTGCTCGCACCCGTTCGCCGGAGGCGGTGACCAGGTCGGCTGCGACGAGATTGTCGCAGCTCGCTCCGTATGCGCGGCGCAGCCAGCCGAGGCCGCCGCCGAGCGTCAGGCCGGCGACGCCGGTCTGGCTGTACACGCCGAACGGGGTGGCGAGACCGTGCGCTTGGCTCGCTCTGTCGACGTCGCCGAGGATCGCACCGCCGGCGGCCCGCACGCGCCGCCGGCCGGCGTCCACTTCGACGGATCTCATCGGCGAAAGGTCGACGACCAGGCTTCCCTCGCGGACAGCGGTGCCGGAGACGTTGTGGCCACCGCCGCGCACCGACACCGGCAAGCTCTGCGTGCGTGCGTACGCCAGCGCGGCAGCGACGTCTTCGGCGTCGGTGCACCGGGCGATGACCGCCGGACGCTGATCGATCATGCCGTTCCAGACGGCGCGTGCGCTGTCATAGCCGGTGTCCTCCGATGTGATGACCCGTCCGTTGGGGAGGAAGGAGGCGGTCGGGACCGTAGTGCTCATCGCTGGCTCCAGGTGTCGAACGTGGTGGTGGCGGGCGCCACCTGCTGGTTCGACGCTAGGCGTCCCGAGCGGCGTATGACATCGCGAACACTATGCAACGGGTCCGGGCGGCGGATGGTCAGGATTGACTATCCGACCAGGCTCAGGCCAGTCCCTTCTCATAGGCGAAGGACGTCGCGGCTGATCGGGACGCGACGTCGATCTTGCGGTAGATATTGCTCAGGTGACGTGCCACCGTATGCTCGCTGATGAACAGGGCCGTGCCGATCTCCCGGTTCGCCTTACCGGCCGCCACCAGCCGCAACACCTCGATCTCCCGGGCGCTGAGACCGTGCGGGGCGGGCAAGCCCACTCCGAGAACCTCGTCAACGCGTTGCACCCCGGGTATCGCGCCGAGCCGGTCGAAGGCCGCCCGCGCGGACGCGAGCTCCAGATGCGCGGTGTTCAGGTCGCCGGCCTGACGAGCGGCGAGCCCGAGCAGAACGCGGGCCTCGGCGGTTTCGTACGGACAGGACAACTCGTGGAAGAGATCACGAGCATCCCGGAGCACCCGAACGGCGCGGTCGACATCGCCCCGGGCCCGCAGCACGGCACCCTCCGCTGCCGCTGCCATGGCCTGCACGTACGGAGCGCGACTGGCGGACCCGAGCTCGTCGAGCTCGGCCGCCGACGCCGCGGCGGCGTCGACGTGACTCAACCGGAGCTCCACCTCCACCTGCGCCGCCAGCAAGCGGCCCCGGCTGGCCGGACCGCCGGATCGGTGGGTCAGTGCCAGCCGCAGCGCCGCGGCCGCGTTCTCCGGCTCCCCGCGCGCGAGCTGCAGCAGGGCAAACCCCGGCTGCGGATCGCGACCGAGTTCGTGTGCGCGACGGA
>NZ_ML142866.1:53048-58291 GCF_004138495.1 Phytoactinopolyspora endophytica | reverse complement strand
GGAACGCTCTCTCGGCGCCGTCGTAGTCGCCGCGGCGGCGCCTGATCTCCCCGGCCAGGTACTGGCCGTCGGCGATCAGGTAGTCGCCGAAAGTGGCGAGCTCCTCGGCGGCGCGGAGCGCCTCTCGTTCCGCGGCAGTCCAGTCGCCGCGCAATGACTGGACCTCGCATTGGTGCATCCGGCACAGGCCCGGATACGAGCTCTGTTCGCCGCGTTCCTCGCACCAGCGGACGGCGAGGTCGGTCCACTCGGCGGCCCGTCGCACGTCGCCGAGCTGCTCGCAGGTGTACAGGAGCACGCAATGGACCCAACCCTGGACGAACGGCGAAAGATCGCCGCTGAGGGCGGCGACCATCGCTTCGTCGAGCCGGTCGACACCGTCGGCCGTCTCGCCGCGCGCGATCAGCACCCGGCCCTGAGTGGCCAGGCTGAGCGCTTCGAGATCCAGATCGCCGGTGCGGCGTCCGGCATCGGCGGCGTGGCGCGCCCGGGTGAGGGCGTCGTCGAGGCGCCCGTGAGCCCGCGCCCAGTCGGCATCGGCCAGCGCGACGTAGTCGCTTTCGATCTGGTCCGGTACCTCCAGCGCGTGCCGATGGGCACGCTGAAGCCAGCCGCTGGCCACGGCGGTGTCATCGAGGTCGAAGTATGCGTAGAACAGCCGCCAGGCGGCTTTGGTGGCCTGGCGCACGTCGTTGGCGTCGCGATGCCGCCGATAGGCCTGCTGCCGGGTCACGATCGACTCCCGTGGCCGCCCGAGCCAGAACTCGGCGTCTGCCCGAGCCTCAAGCTGGGACGCCGTCATCGCGTCGAGCTCGGTGGCCGCGGGCGCCGCATACGGTTGGCTGATCTCCATCGATGCCCCCTTGCGCAACCTGCACCCGCAATGGCATCGCAGCATGCCGAGCGGGCGGTGGCGCACCTGCATGATACCGCTCATCCAGTGCGGCAGGGTTGTCTTCGGGCGCCTGGCCTGGCTCTCGCGGTCGGCGCGTTTCTCAGTACCGCATGCCGAGCGTGTCTTGAACGTCGTCGAGGGTCTGTCTCGCAACCTCGTTGGCTCGTTCGGCTCCGGTGCGCAGCACGTGCTGGACCAGACCGGGTTCCGCGGCCAGCCCGGCTCGCCGGGACCGTAGCGGGCGCAGGTGCTCGTTGACGGCATCGGTCGCGACGTGCTTGAGCGCGGCGGCACCGCCGTCAGCGATCTCCGCGGCGAGCGCTTCCGGCGTGGCGCCTGTGCACATTGCGGCGATGAGCAGGAGGTTGGCGACCTGAGGACGTCGTTCGGGCTCATAGGTGATGAGTCGTTCGCTGTCGGTCACGGCCTGCCGGATCAGGCGCGCAGTCTCGTCCTCGGTGGCCCGCAAGGTGATGCCGTTCCCCCTGCTCTTGCTCATCTTCTGCCCGTCGACCCCGAGCAGGACGGGTGCTGGGGAGAGGAGCCCTTGCGGCTCGGCGAACAATGCGTGTCCGTCGGCGAAGCGCTCGTTGAAACGGCGAGCGACCAGTCGGGCCTGCTCGATGTGGGGGACCTGGTCCGCTCCGACCGGGACCAGGTTGCCGTGGCAGAAGAGGATGTCGGCGGCCTGGTGGACCGGATACGTCAGCAGCAACCCGCTGACGGAGCTGATGCCTGCCGTCAGCGCCTCCTCCTTGACGGTCGGGTTGCGCTGCATCTCAGCGACGCTGGTCAGGGAGAGGAAGGGGAGCAGAAGCTGGTTGAGCGCCGGTACGGTGCTGTGGGCGAAGATCGTCGTCCGGCTCGGATCCAGGCCGGCGGCCAGGTAGTCGAGGACGATCTCATGGACGTTCGCGGCGACGTCACCGGGCCGGTTCCGGTCGGTGATCACCTGGTAGTCGGCGATGACGATGTAGGTCTCGACGCCGAGGCACTGGAGCCGGACCCGGTTGTGCAAGGTGCCGAGGTAATGGCCGAGGTGGAGCGGTCCGGTCGGCCGGTCGCCGGTCAGGACACGGTACCGGCCGGGGTCGGCGCGGACGTCGCTCTCCTCGGCGAGGAGAGGGGTGTGGCCGGCGCTCCCGCTGGATTCCGAGGACGCCGCCGGTCCGGCTGCGGATGGGCTGTCCGGGCTTGATGTGGTCGTGGTCGGTGTCGTGCTGGTGAACATGGTCTGCTCCCGTAGGTGTCGGGGCCGCCGAAGACGGGGCAGACCGGTGTGATCTCACTGATGGAGGGTGTACGGCCGCCCGCAACGGCGGCCAGGAAGATGCGCTTGGCGAAGGTGCGCTCGGTCAGGCCGCCTGCTGAGGCAGCCACCACCAGGAGCGCACGGATTGGATCACTCCGTCAGTATGTCACGAGCGGGCCGGGCCTGTCTTGGCGTCGGTCCGCCGATAGAGCAGTCAGGCGTGTAGCGTGCTGGCGAGGTCCGGCTCTGCGGCCACGAGCAGGCCAAGGAGGGCCAGGGCGACGCCGATCGTGCGTGCGGTGTGCTCGCCGTATGGAAGCACCTTCTCGACGAAGACCAGCGCCGCGATGAGCAGCACCCACATCATCCCCATGGCGCCGGCAGCGACGAGCACGACCATCAGCGCCCAGCAGCAGCCGATGCAGTAGCCGGAGTGTGCCAGCCCAAGCCGGATCGCGCCGCTCACTCCCGGACGCCATTGGCTCGCGAGAAACGCGAGCGGGCCGCGACATCGACGCAGACAGGTGCGCTTGACGGGGCTGAACTGGTACGCGCCGGCGGCGACCAGCACGGTCGCGACCGCGTACGGCGCCAGCTCGGACACGTCGTCGGAGGCATGGGCGGCGGCGGACGCGAGCACCGAGCCCGCGTATGCCAGGATCCCTGTGCTCATCCATACCAGCACGTAGAGCGCACCGAAGACGGACGTCGACACCGTTCGCCCGCCATACCGGGCGGCCATGCTGGGACGCACCGTGCTGTACAGCGCAATCATCGGTACCGCGCTGGGCAGCATCATCGCGATCATCATGACACCCCATGACCCGATGTACGCCGCAGCCTCGCCGAGCTCCAGAGAAGCGCCGATGCCCGTCGCCCCGTCCTCCATGTCATCGGCCGACGACATGGAGGACGCCTCACGGACGACGCCCATCCAGGCGGCCGCCGCGACGACGAGCAGCGCCGCGCCGGCTACCCAGGACGAACGATGAACCCACCAGCGGCGACCCGGCACCACAGGGGTGCCGGACGCACTAGCGGGTAGTGCCATCACTGCTCCAGTCGAACGCGTACAAGTGCGTGTACGTGTTCTCGTTGTGCAGCGACAACGGTCCGTCCGCGGTGACGTCCCAGCTGGCCGACTGGGCGATCTCAGCCAGCTTGAACTCGAAACCGTCGGGCAGATCGATCCGGGCGCGGTGCTCCTCGCCGGTGGCCACGTTGCGGATCGGTTCGACCGTGGTCGACGCGATGCCGGGAATGTTTATCGCGGCGCGCCTGGCGTCGCGATCGATCTCGACGTGGATCGACGCGACCATCGGATCAGGAACGTTCGGGGTGACCGAGGCGAAGATCTCGAAGAACGGGTGCCCCTGCGCTCCGCTGGTGATCTGCAGCACCGCGTTCCGCTGTTCCGGCGTGCTGGCCTCGTCGAGAACTACCAGCCGGGTACCGCCGCCCTCGTGAATCGGACCCGGCCAGTACAGCGCCTCGGCGAAGACGACGCCCGCCATGTCGGTCTCGCCGAAGTTGCCCTCGTCGATACGCCAGGCTTCGACCGCCTCGCAGTTCTCGTTCGTCGGCACCCCGCCGAATTGGCATGGACAGGCTCCGTTGCAGCTGCACGACCCGACTGATTCGCCGACGATGTGCCACTGGGTCTTGGTGAGTGTCGCGTCGGTCATTGTTCGTCTCCCCTCCCTCGGGAACTCCCGCGAACGCGGTCACCCGTGCGCACCGGTGAAGAGTCGTTCGCGTCATATGTGCGACGTGTGTCTGCGCGAGAGAACTCCGACCCCGTGCGTTCCCCGGGGCCGCAAAGCGCTGTCGGCTGCGACGCCGTCGTATGGAACATGTGGTGCAACGCCTTGTCCGGCCGCGGGGGGAGATTGTTCGGCCGGTCAAGTGGGCCGATAGTGGCAGCACGCAAGAACCACGTCAAGACACGACAGGACCACCGTGAACCGGCTACTCGACGTGTTCGGCGAGCCAGCCGTTGAGGGGCTCCGTCATGTGCAGGAACTCCACGACCCGATCCTTGGCGGCGGCAGTGCCCAGCCATGCGTCCACCGGCCACTCGTGCCACGCCACCAAGCCCTTGTGACGCAGCAGCTCAACCCGGGGATGATCCTTAGGATAGCCCCGCGGTGCGGTCTTCAGCCGCTGATGACCGGTGACCTGAATGTCGCGGCGGGCGAGCTCCTCGATGATCCCGCGCAGCTCCTCTCCAGTCTCGTCCTCGGCCACGGCGTGCCGGTACCGGGCCAGCTGATCGGCGTCCATCATGTACATCCCTGCACCGGCGGCCAGCCCGCTGGCCGAGAGCTGGATGTAGCCGCCTTGCTCCAGGGTGGCGGCGATGGCCGTCTTGTACGGTGACTTGTCGGCGCTGAACCGGACGTCGCGGTTCGGGCGGAAGATCTTCCCAGCGCCGAACTCGGGCTGGAGTTCGGCGAGCAACTGCACCATGGGCTCGCGGACGTCGCGCTCGTAGGCCGCCTTGTGTGCCGTCCAGTAGGTCCGGGAGTTGTCCGCTTCCAGGCCCTCGTAGAACTCCAAGGCCTCGGCAGGCCAACCGAGAAATGCCACGTTGATCATCCCCTGCTATCAGGCGGGTTGCGGGGGAAGGTCCCTGCGAATCGCAGTCTGCCAGACGGGTCCGACAGCGGATCGGGCGCGTTGTGTCACGGGGTGCGCGACACGTGTGTAGGTGATTCCGGGAGGCGTAGGTAGTTGACTAGTCTGGAAGTGTGGTCACGTCCAGACTAGGAGGTTCGGATGACCGAGCAGCCGCTTGAGTCGTTGGAGCAGCAGTGGGACGCGTTGTATGAGCAGTTGGCCGCGACTGGGGACTTTCGCCGGGGCAGCGTGAACGAGACCTACCGGCGTTGTGGCAAGCCGAACTGTGCGTGTGCGCGGGAAGATCATCCCGGGCATGGGCCGCGGTATCTGTGGACCCGGTCGGTGCAGGGCAGAACGCGCAGTCGTCAGCTGTCCGGTGCGGAGCTGGAGAAGGTTCGGGCCGAGTTGGCGAACTATGAGCAGTTCACCGCGTTGTCGGAGCAGATCGTGCAGATCAACGAGACGATCTGTGAA
>NZ_ML142866.1:49563-53012 GCF_004138495.1 Phytoactinopolyspora endophytica | reverse complement strand
CCGGTCTGCCCCACCGGGAGCGGGACAGGCGCATATGCCCTCCGAGTCGGGAGGTGAAAAAGGGGGCTCGTGAGCGCGCTGGTGGCCGAGTTCACCGGCGAACTCGAACGCCTGACGCGGCTGGCCACCAACTGTGTGGACGCCGATGGGGAGGGGTTGGCGGCGGTGGAGCTGGCGATCCGCACGGCCATGATGCAGCTGGGCTGCTCGTTGTTGGAGCGGCTGCTGGCCGTCGATCCCGGTCATCACGGCCCGCGTATCGTCTGCGGCGCCGGGCATGCCGCACAGTTCGTCGGCTACCGGGTCAAGATCGTCGACACCGTGCTCGGTTCGGTGCAGCTACGTCGCGCCTGGTATCACTGTGCCGAGTGCGGGCACGGGTGCTCGCCCAGAGACGACGGGCTCGGTGTGGCCGGGATGTCATTGTCGCCGGGACTACGCGCCATGATCGCTCGGGCCGCCACGGCGGTGCCGTTCGCCAAGGCCCGTGAGCTGCTGGCCGATCTGGCCGGGGTCGAGTTGACCACGAAACGCGTCGAACGCGCGGCTGAAGCCGACGGCGCCGCGGCCGAGCAGGCCGCGCGGGCCGAGACCGCGGCGATCCTGGCCCGCCGGGTGGTGCCACTGCCGCCATCGCCGATGCCGGACAAGCTGTATGTCGCCATCGACGGCACCGGCGTGCCCATGATCCCGACCGAGACGGCAGGCCGGACCGGCAAAGCCGACGACGGCCGAGCCCGCACCCGCGAGACCAAGCTCGCCTGCGTATTCACCCAAACCCGCCTCGACGACGACGGCCGGCCCATGCGTGACGACGACTCGGCCAGCCACGTGGCCACCTTCGACCCCGCACCCGAGTTCGGTCGGCTCATGGCCGCCGAAGCCCGTCGCCGCGGCGCCAACCACATCCGCCAACTCATCGTCCTCGGCGACGGCGCCCCCTGGATCTGGAACCTCGCCAACACCTGGTTCCCCGAAGCCACCCAGATCGTCGATCTCTACCACGCCCGCGAACATGTCCACGACATCGCGAACCTGCTCGCCCCCACCCTCGGAGAAGACCACCAGGGCTGGCTCGCCGAACGCCTCGACGAACTCGACAACGGTGACATCGAGACCCTCGTCGCCAACTGCTACGCGCCGCTACCTCCCAACGGCAAGGCCCACTTCCTCGACAAGACCCTGCCCTACTTCAAAACCAACGCCCATCGGATGCGCTACAACGTCTACCGCGAACTCGGCATGTTCGTCGGCTCCGGAACCGTCGAGGCCGGCTGCAAAGCCATCATCGGCCAACGCCTCAAACTCTCCGGCATGCGCTGGAGCATCCCCGGCGCCACCAGCATCCTCACCCTCCGCTGCCACGACGCCAGCGGACGCAACGACCAGATCTGGCAGCGACCACACAACCAGATCACCGCGGCATAACCCGATCACCCACAAATCTGTCGCACACCCTGTGTCACGGCGAGCTCGGGCAGCGGTGACCGCAGAACCGATAGCTAGAGTTGGACCCATGAGCTCTGGCGTGATCGATCTCCGCAGTGACACCGTGACCCGGCCGACGGAACAGATGCTGGCGGCGATGGCGGCCGCGGAGACGGGTGACGACGTCTACGGCGAGGACCCGACGGTCAACGCGCTCGAGGAACGGGTGGCGGCGCTGCTCGGACACGAGGCCGGGCTGTTCACGATGACCGGCTCTCTGGCGAATGTCCTCGGGATACGCGGCTGGGTGGCGCCGGGGCACGAGCTGCTGTGCGAGTCGCGGGCCCACGTCGTCCGGGCCGAGCTGGGAGCGCATGCCGCGATGCACGGGGTGACGACGCGGACCTGGTCGCATTCCCGCGGACACGTCGATCTGGAGGCGATCGGCCGGATGATGGCGCCCGACGCCGGGCCGTACCTAGTGTCCACGGCCGCCGTCGCGGTGGAGAACACCCACAACTTCGCCGGTGGGACGATCCAGCCGCTGGATCAACTCGAGGGATTACGCAGCGTCGTCGATGGGACGGGGATCCGGCTGCATCTCGACGGGGCGAGGATCTGGAACGCACAGGCGGCGACCGGTACCCCCGCGCGAGGGTACGCATCGCTGTTCGACTCGGTGTCGGTCTGCCTGTCCAAAGGGCTCGGCGCACCGGTCGGGTCGGTGCTGGTCGGCCCGGCGGACATGATCGCCGAGGCCAGGGTGTGGCGCAAGCGGCTCGGTGGTGGCTGGCGGCAGGCGGGCCTGCTCGCCGCGGCAGGGCTGCACGCCCTCGATCACCACATCGACAGGCTCACCGAGGACCACGCAAACGCCCAAGTGATCGCCGAGCTCATCGCGGACGCGGACGACGCAGTCGTGGACCGGGCGTCAGTGGAGACGAACATCGTGCTGCTGATGGTGGGGGAGCGGGCGGAACGGCTCGTGTCGGAGGCCCGGGACGCGGGTGTGCTGACCGGCGTCGTCGGGCCTGGTGTCGTCCGGTTGATCACCCATCTCGACGTGACGGCGGCCGACGCCAGGAAGGCAGGGGAAATCCTGGCCGACCTCATCCGCCGCCCGTCCTAAAAATGATCATGGCAAGAGGCGCGGCCTCTACGTAGGTTTCCTCGTGCGATAACAGGTCTGCAGGCATGGGAAGGCGCGAGAAGACCTACTTCACATGATCATTTAGGGTGCGGACGTGTTCGCGGAAAGCTCGGACGGCAGGCGTCGACCATTGGTCTCTGGGCCAGGCCAGCCCGACGGTCCGGGTGACCTTCGGCGTGAGCGTGACCTCGACGAGGCCGGCGGGCGTCGCGGGGCCGAAACGCGGAAGCAGGGCGACGCCCAACCCTGCGACGACGAGCCCGCGGACAGTGTCGGACTCCTGGCCTTCGAAAGCGATCCTGGGCGTGAACCCGGCGTCGGCGCACATCCGGTCCATGATCTGCCGGAGGCCGTAGCCGCGCTCCAGCGTCACGAACTCTTCCTCGGCGAGCTCCGCGAACCGGACCCGGCGGCGGGAGGCGAGCGGGTGTCCTTCCGGCACCGAGAGAAGCAACTCCTGCTCCGCGACGGCGAACCCGGTCAACAACGAGTCCTCGGTGGGAAGCGGAGCCACCAGCGCCAGATCGACGTCGCCGGACCGGAGCTGGTCGAGGACGTGCTGGCGTGATCCCTGCACGAGGGTGAACCTGACGCCCGGATGCGTGGCTCGGAAGTCACTCAGCAGATTCGGCACCAGGGAACGGCCCAGCAGGTGCAGGAAACCGAAGACGACGTGCCCGCTGTCCGGCGTGATCTCCTCGCGGGCCTGCCGGCAGCCGGCTTGAAGAACCGTGATCGCCTCGGCCGCGGCCTCGGTGAGTATGGAGCCCGCCCTCGTGAGCCGGATGCCGCGTCCAGCCGGCTGGACGAGCGGCGATCCCAACGCAGCACCGGCCGCTGCCAGCCGCCGGCTGACGGTGGGCTGGGGGAT
>NZ_ML142866.1:49151-49549 GCF_004138495.1 Phytoactinopolyspora endophytica | reverse complement strand
GCCGTTCGGCTGTCCGGGTGATGTTGCGCGTTTCACGCAGAGTGGCGAGCAGCGCGATGCTGGGAGCTATCTGTTCGGCGAGGTGCTGGTCAGCAACGTCATCGTGACTACTCATACTTCAGTGTATGAATAAGTTGTGATCTATGTATTGGACGCATGGATGACGGCTCCGTAGCGTCACCACCATGGTGTCCCGGTCTGAGGCTCGGCGAATCACGCTCGGCGTGTCAGCCGCCGGGACGTCGTCGTTTGCGCTTCTGTACGCGCCGCAACCGGTTCTGTCTGAGCTGGCGACCGAGTACCAGCTCGATCCGGCGAGCGCGTCTCTCGCGGTGAGTGTGGCGACGGGCGCACTCGCGGTCGCCGTGCTGCCGATCGCCATGGTGTCCGAGGTAGCC
>NZ_ML142866.1:48848-49136 GCF_004138495.1 Phytoactinopolyspora endophytica | reverse complement strand
CACCGGGTGATCGTCCTCTCGCTCATCGCGTCGCTGCTGACCAGCGCCGTGCAGCCGTTCGCCCCGTCGTACTCCGTGCTGCTGGTCCTGCGTGCGGTGCAGGGCGTGGCGATCGCCGGCGTCGCCGGCGTCGGGGCCGCCTACCTGGTCGAGCGGCTTGGTCGCCACGGCGTGGCAGCCGCCGTCGGCGCGATGATCGCGGGCAACACGATCGGCGGCATGCTCGGCCGGCTGTCCGTCGGGTTCAGCGCGGACGCACTGGGATGGCGGGGTGGGTTCGGCGTCGTC
>NZ_ML142866.1:38585-48773 GCF_004138495.1 Phytoactinopolyspora endophytica | reverse complement strand
GCTGTTTCAGCCACGTGTACCGCGCTGAGTCTCACGGCGCTGCCGCGGGCACCACGCCGTGGCGGGCCGAATTGCGACGGACCGAATCGCGACGGACCGAATCGCGACGGACCGAATCGCGACGGACCGAATCGCGACGGACCGAATCGCGACGGACCGAGGAGCGTGCCGCGGCCACGAGAGGTCGTGGCCGCGATGGGCACCGCCGTGCGGACGCCGGTGTTGCTCGCGCAGTACGTGGTCGCCTTCATCGCGATGGGTGCGTTCGTGGCCATGTACAACTCGATCGGATTCCGCCTGGTCGAGCGGCCTTTCGCGCTTTCGGCCGCGGCGGTGTCGCTGCTCTTCCTTTGTTATGCATTGGGCGCGGTCTCCTCGGTGACGGCAGGCTTTCTGGTGGGCCGGGTGGGGCGGCGACGTGCACTCGTCGGGGCCTTGCTCGGCACGGCGCTCGGTGCGGCGCTGACTCTGCCCGACGCCCTGATCTTCGTCGTCGCTGGGTTCGTGGTGCTGACCGCAGGGTTCTTCGCGGCGCACTCGGTCGCCAACGGGTGGGCCGCCGCGGCCGCTCCGGACGGAGCGCGAAGCCAGGTATCCGGGGCCTATACGACGTCCTACTATCTCGGCAGCAGTGTGCTCGGCACGGCCGGGAGCGCGGTCTACGGACGCGGTGGCTGGGACTGGCTGATCGTTGTCGTGGTGGCCGCCCTCGTCTGCGGCGCGCTCGCCGCCGGGTGGCTGGCCTCAACGCGGCGCTGAGCGCCTTGACCGGGTGCGCAGGTAGTCGCCGACGACGGCGGCGCCCAGCCCGTCGAGGTCCGGCGCCACGACCCGGCCGCCGGAGCGACGGGCGAGCAGATCGACGAACGCTGCCAGCCCCGGGTCATCGCCGAGCCGGAACACCGTGAGCGACGCTCCCGCTCCGGCCAGGCGGTCCACCTCGGACACCGTCTTGCGCAACGTGCGCATCGACGGCGGGTAGGTGAACTCGGCACTGCCGTCCGCTTCCAGGTGTGCGGTCGGCTCGCCGTCGGTGACCATCAGCACGACGGGCGTGGCGTCGGCATGGCGGCGCAGGTGACGGCCCGCAAGCAACAGCGCGTGGTGCGCATTGGTCCCCTGTTCCCACACGCCCTCGAGCCCGACCAGCTCGTCGATCCCGACCGGCGCGGCATGCCTGCCGAACGTGATCAGCTGCAGTGCGTCGCCACGGAAACGGGTGGAGATGAGCTGGTGCAGCGCGAGCGCGGTGCGCTTCATCGGCAGCCAGCGTCCCTCTTGCACCATCGACCACGACGTGTCCACGCACAACGCGACGGCGGCCCGGGTTCGGTGCTCGGTCTCGACCACTTCCACGTCGGAGACGTCCAGGCCGGCCTCGCCGGTACCCGAGGAGGCATTGCGCAGCACCGCGTTGCGGACCGTGCGTGGCACGTCCCACGGCCGGGAGTCTCCGAACCGCCATGGCACGCTCGCCCCGGTCGGCTCGCCGGCGGCCCCCGCGGATTCGGTCTGGCGCTGCCCGGTCTTGCCGCGCATCGCCCGCACCACGTAGGCGAGCGCGGTCTCGCCGAGCCGGCGCATCGCCTTGGGAGAGAGCCGCAGGGAGCCGTCCGGCGCACGCTCGACGAGGCCCTGCCGGCGCAGCTCGCGTTCCAGCTCGGCCAGCCTGCGCGCGTCCACGGTCGCCTCCGGGCCGAGCTGCCGCTCCAGGGCCTCCAGGTCGATGTCCTCGAGCCGTGCGCCCGGATAGGACTGGGACAGCTGTTCGGCCAGGTCGTCGAGGTCGGCGACCTGCATCATGGCGTCCGTGCCGCCGCCCAGGCCGAGCGGGTCGTCGCCGCTGAACCTCGCCGAGGAGGTCCAGTCCTCGCCGGGCCGCAGGCCCTGCAGCTGAGCGTCGAGCGCGGCCAGCTGCTGGGCGAGGCGCGGGTCGCCGAAGGCCTGCTGGGAGAGCTCCGCCAGCTCGGCACGCTGCTCCGGCGTCATCGAGTTGAGCATCCGCTGCGCCGCGGCGGCGCGTGCGGCGAGCGCGTCGATCAGCTCGTCGACGTCACGGGGGTTCTCCGGGAAGAACTCGCCGTGCCGGCGCATGAACTCGGCGAACCGGTCGTCGATGTCGTCAGCGCCCTGAGCGTGCGCGCTGAGCAGGGAGTTGAGGTCGGTGAGCATCTCCCGGACGCGTTCCGAGTCCTCGGCCGTGGTGTTGCGCAGGGCATCCCTGATGCCCTCGAACCGGGAGTCCATCAGCTCGTGTCCGACCAGGTCCTGGATGCGGCGGTAGTTCTCCCTGGCTTGGTCGGAGCGCCACTGATAGTCCGCCAGCTGTCGCACCGCCGCGGCTGTGCCCGTCGGCAGCGCGTCGAGCTCCGCCTCTTGTAGCCGCGCGTCGTCGGACGGATCGGGGAACAGCGTCCTGCGCTCGGATTCCAGCGCTTCATCCAGCAGCCGTCGCACCTCTTGCAGGGTGCCGTCCAGGCGACTCCGGCCTTCGATCTCGGCGCGCCGCTGCCAGAGACGACGGGTCAGTTCGTCGAGGCCGGGACTGTCCCCGGTGCCGCGGCGCAGCAGCTCCTCCAGGGCTGTGCGTGGCGAGTACCCGTCCATCACATCCCGGCCGATGGCGTCGACCGCCTCCCGGAGGTCTAGCGGCGGCGCGAGCGGGTCGGGCCCGCCGTGCCAGCGCTGGTACAGGTACCGCTCAGATCCGCTCATCGTCCGTACACCGTGGTGTCGTCGTCGGAGTCCTTGGCCAGCCGTCGCGCCAGGTACAGGGACTCGAGCGCGAGCTCGACGGCGGCCGCGAGCCGGCCGGGCGGGTCACCGGGCGAGGCTCCCGCGCGCAGCGCCACGTCGTGCAGCACCGGCAGTTCGGGCAGGGCGGAGAGCAGATCGGCGGCCGGTACCCCGGCGCCCGTTGTCACGAGATGGCCGTTGGCGACCGTCTCGGCCAGAGGCTCCAGGTCGAGCCCGGCGAAACGGGTCCGGGCGGTCTCCGCGACGGCCAGCCGCAGCAGGTGCAGCAGCTGCTCGTTCTCCCGGCCCTCCTCGGCGGGTTCGAACTCGATCTTTCCGCGCAGCACATCGGGGACGGTCTCCAGATCCACCGGACGGGCGACGGCCGGGGTCTCGCCGGTCAGCGCGGATCGGCGCAGTGCGGCGGCGGCCACGGTCTCGGCCGCGGCCACGGCGAAACGCGCCGACACCCCGGACCGATGGTCGACGGCGGAGGACTCGCGCAGGTGCCGCACGAAGCGGGCCAGCACCTCCAGCAGCGGTTCGCCCACCTCGGCGACCAGCCGTGCCTCCTGGCGTACGAGTCCGACCTCGGCATCGATATCGAGCGGATAGTGGGTGCGCACCTCGGCGCCGAACCGGTCCTTGAGCGGGGTGATGATGCGACCCCGGTTCGTGTAGTCCTCCGGGTTCGCGGTCGCGACCACCAGGACGTCCAGCGGCAGCCGAAGCGTGTACCCGCGGATCTGGATGTCGCGCTCCTCCATGACGTTGAGCAGCGAGACCTGGATCCGTTCGGCCAGGTCGGGCAGCTCGTTGACGGCGACGATTCCGCGGTGGGCCCGGGGGACCAGCCCGAAGTGGATGGTCTCAGGGTCGCCGAGGCTGCGGCCCTCGGCCACCTTGACCGGGTCGACGTCGCCGACGAGGTCGCCCACCGACGTGTCCGGGGTGGCCAGCTTCTCGGAGTAGCGGTCGCGGCGGTTCACCCACGCCACCGGAAGGCCGTCACCCAGCTCGCGAGCCCGCCGGATGGAGCCGGGCGTGATCGGCTGAAGCGGGTGCTCGTGCAGCTCGGAGCCGGCGATGACCGGTGTCCACTCGTCGAGCAGGCCGGCGATCGTGCGCAGCAGCCGGGTCTTGCCCTGCCCGCGCTCACCCAGCAGCACGACGTCGTGGGAAGCCAGCAGGGCGCGCTCGAGCTGGGGGAGAACCGTGTGGGAGAACCCGACGATGCCGGGCCACGGATCCTTGCCGCCGCGTAGTGCGGCGAGCAGGTTGTCATGGATCTCGGTCTTCACGCTGCGTGGGGTGTGTCCCGTTGCGCGTAGCTCTCCGGCGGTTCGAGGGAGGCCATCGGGCGGTGTGTCGCGTGGTGCGTCGCGTGGCGTGTCGCGTGGCGTGTCGGGTGGTGTCACCTTTTCGAACCTACTGCCGGAGCGCGGGAACGAGAAATGTGTTCTGGCTCACCTCCGCCGCCGAGCTCAGGGGGCGGTCTACGCCGTATTGGAGTGCGAGACGGCGGCGGATACATCTTGACCGGATGGGGTGCCGTCCCGCAGTATAGAAAACCTACTGAGTCGGTAGGAATAGTGGGAAGAAAGTTGCCGAGATGCATACATTGATCATGCTGGGCCTCATCGGGTTCGGGGCACAGATGGTCGACGGCGCGCTCGGCATGGGGTTCGGGGCGACGTCCACCAGCCTGCTGCTTGTCATCGGGACCAGCCCGGCCCTGGCGTCGGCGACCGTGCATCTGACGCAGATCGGTACGACGGCAGCCTCCGCGATCTCGCACTGGCGCTTCGGCAACCTGGACGTCAGGCTCGCATGCCGGATCGGGCTGCCCGGAGGGGTCGGCGCGTTCATCGGGGCGACTGTCCTGTCGAGCCTGTCCACGAGTGTCGCCACGCCGTTGATGGCGGGAATCCTGCTGGTTCTCGGAACGTACATCCTGGTGCGCTTCACCGTCGCCGGCTTGCCGGTGAGGAACCTGGGCAAGCCGCTGCGTAACCGTTTCCTTGCCCCGCTGGGCCTGACCGCCGGCTTCGTCAACGCCACGGCCGGCGGGGGTTGGGGGCCGATCAACACCTCGACGCTGCTGGCCACCGGCAGACTGGAGCCCCGGAAGGTCGTCGGATCCGTCGGCCCGAGTGAGTTCATGGTCGCCACGTGCGGCAGCCTCGGTTTCATGCTCGGGCTCGGCCTGTCCGGCGTCAACCTCAGCTGGGTGGCGATGATGCTGGCCGGCGGCGTCGTGGCGGCCCCGATCGCGGCCTACTTGGTCCGGCACATACCGGCACGGATTCTGGGCTCGGCGGTCGGTGGGCTCATCGTCCTGCTCAACTCGCGGACCATGATGTCAGAACACGCGTTCGACCTGAGTCCGGACGTCCGTGTCGTCGCCTACACCGGCATCTTGCTCGTCTGGACCACCGGGATCCTGTACGCCGTCCGTGAGCATCGGCGAGCATCGGCGACAGACCTCGTGGGAACGGAATCTCGCTGATCAGCGGGGCTCAGGAACCATGTTCGCCGTCACATCGACCGGGTCACGGTCTACCAGCGGGGCCATCCGGCGGATCGCCGATGCCAGCTCCCGGACCTCGGAGCCTGCCAATGCCTGCGGGCCGTCGCACAGCGCGGAGTCCGGGTCCGGATGGACGTCGATGAGGACGCCGTCGGCGCCGACGGCGATGACGGCCCTGGCCAGTGGCAGTACGAGATCGCGCCGGCCGCTGGCGTGCGTGGGGTCGACGATCACGGGCAGGTGAGACAGCCGCTGCACGGTGGGCACGGCGGAGATGTCCAGCGTGGCCGGCGTGGACGGCTCGAATGTGCGGATGCCGCGCTCACACAGGACGATGTCCAGGTTGCCGCGCTGCGCGATGTACTCCGCGGCCATCAGCCATTCCTCAATGGTGGCCTGGATGCCCCGCTTGAGCAGCACAGGCTTGGCGGCCTGCGCGACCGCGTCGAGCATGGCGAAGTTCTGCATGTTCCGGGCGCCCACCTGGAGCATGTCGGCGTACTCGGCGACTGGCTCGACATCGTTCGCATCACTCACCTCGGTGACGACCGGCAGACCCGTCGCGACGCCGGCCTCGGCGAGGATGTGGAGGCCGGACTTCCCCAGTCCGCGGAACGCGCGCGGAGACGACCACGGCCGGAACATCCCGCCACGAAGCAGAGTGGCCCCGGCTGCCTTGGCGAGCTCCGCCGACTCCAGGGTCTGATCCAGGGACTCGACGGCGCACGGGCCGGCCACCAGGGTGAAGTATCCGGGGCCGATTCGGACCTCGGGCCTTCCGTCGCGTCCGCCAACGACGACGGTGCTGCGGCCCGGGTAGTGATCACGGCTGACGAGCTTGTATGGCGTCGAAACCCTGATCACCTCCGATACTCCAGCCATCCGGCGCAGGTTCAGTGCCCGGAACTCTTCCACGTCGCCTACGAGACCGATGATGGTGCGGCTTACGCCGCGACTGACGAATGCCTCGCCGCCGGTGAGGCGGACACGAGCGATGACTGCATCGACCTGCGCATCGGTTGCGCCGGATGCCATCACGACCACCATGGCCGCCTCCTTCCGCCGCAGTCGACGGTAAGTCAGACCACCCCGTACTCGGACCTGAGGTCCGGCTAGTAAGACGTTTGGTTACGTTCCGGTCACTGTTGGCGTCAAGTCGGCCACAACAGGAACTTTGACGGCAATTCAGGAGGTCAGGGGCTTACAAGGGGACGTCCTCCTGGCGCAGGCCGTCGAGCAGAGCGATGTCCTCAGCGTATGCCTCCGGACCTCCCGGCGTCTCAAGAACGACGGGAATCCCGGCCACGGCCGGATGCCGGAGCAGCTCCCCAAAGGGCTCGGCGCCGATGTGGCCGGTACCGACACGTTGATGGCGATCGCGGAACGAACCGCACACATCCATCGAATCGTTGGCGTGGACCGCCGCGAGGCGGTCCGGGCCGGCCACCCGCAGCAGTTCGTCGAGCGCCGCGGTCATGCCGCCGGGCGCAGCCAGGTCATGTCCGGCCGCGAAGATGTGGCAGGTGTCGAAGCAGATCTGCGCGCGGGGATGACGGTCGAGAACGTCGAGGTAGGCGATGAGATCGCCGATGGTCGCGCACAAGGACTGCCCTTGGCCAGCTGTCGGCTCCAGGAGCAGGGCCGGATCGTCGTCGTCGAGCCCGTCCAGGACGGGTAACAGCGCTTCCCGAACCTGTTTCAACGCGGCGTCCCGGTTGCCCTCAGCCACGCAGGAACCGGTATGGACCACGACTCCGGAGGCGCCGACGTGGCGGCCGCGCCGGATGGCATGGGTGAGGCTGGCGGCCGACCGCTCGAACGTCTGCCGGGTGGGTGAGCCGAGGTTGATCAGATAGGCGGAATGCACCAGCACCGGCATAGCCAGGCTCTCCGCCGCGGCACGGAACGCCGCATCGGTCGCTGGATCCCCTTCAGTGGTGGCCCATCCGCGCGGATTGCCCAGAAAGACCTGCACGCTCTCCGCGCCGAGAGCTTTGGCGCGTTCGGGGACGGTCGCGAGCTTGCCGGCCGCGGACAGGTGGGTGCCGAGCAGAGGGTGAGGGGGCGTCACGCCATCGATTCTGTCAGACCTCAGCACGCCGCTCATCGGCCATTCAGGATTGCCGAACGTCGCCGTGGTGCCCATCCCACCGATCATCGGTCACAAGGGGGAAGGATCACAGTACGTACAGGGTGACCGTGGATCCCTCGGGGAGCGTCCCGCCCTGGGGCTCTTGGTTCACTACCCACCTGTCGCGGTTCCGGTCACGCCCGTCGCCATCGCCCGGAAAGGACCGCTCGACCTCGGCATCGAGGCCCGCCTCCTCGAGGTCCCGTTCGGCGTCCCGCACCCGCTGCCCGACGACGTTCGGGACGTCGACCTCGACGACCTCCGGTCCCCGGGAGACGACGAGTGAGACCTCATCGCCGGCGAAGCCTTCGCCGCCGTCGGGCTCCTGGGAGATGACCGAGCCGGCCGGCACGTCGTCGGAGAACTGCTCGGTGGTATCCACCGTGAAACCGGCGCCTTCCAGCGCCCCGACCGCCTCATCCGACGGCTGGCCGGTGTAGTCGGTGATCTCGATCGGCTCCGGACCGAGGCTCATCACGACGTCGATGACCGTGTCCCGGCGAACCTCTTCGCCGGGCTCGAGATTCTGCGAGATGGCCGTGCCTTCGTCGACCTCGGCGTGGTACTCCTCAGAGAACTCTGCCTCGAGGCTGCGGTCGTCGAGAACGCTGTCGATCTGCTCCTGTGTCATGCCGCTCAGATCGGGAATCTCGTAACGCTCCGGGCCCTGCGAGATGATGAGCGAGACGGTGCCGCCGCGCATGATCTGCTCCCCGGGCGCAGGCTCGGTCTGCACGACGAGTCCCGCCTCGACTCGCTCGGAGAACGCCTCGCCGTCCGGCTCGGCACTCAAACCCGCTTCCTCCGCGGCGGCGACCGCGGCGTCGGGTTCGAGATTGAGCAGCGACGGCGTCGACGTCCATCGGCCCGCTCCGAACCACCAGGCCGCGACGGTTACCGCGACGGCGAGCAGTACGACAAGGAGGAGCAGTATCGGGCCCCGCCACCGCCGCCGACGGCCCTTGGCCTGGCTGCGTCGCTGCGCACGCCCCGGTTCTTCCTGGTCCGACGCCGGAGCCTCGGTCCCGGCGCCGGCGAAGCCGCGCACTGTGGCGCCCTTGGCGGGTTCTTCCGGCTCGGTGTTGATCACCCGGGTGCGTGCCGTCTCCGGCGGAGGAGGGGCCGGCCTGGGCGGAGGCGACTCGTGGTAGAAGGCGTTGGCCACGTCGATGGCGCCGCTGTCCGGAGGTTCGTGGCCGGGTCCGCTGCCGGGCGTGACCATCGTGTCGTCGAGGTCGGGATCGGTGCCGTAGTAGAACGCGTCGGCGACGGCGAACGGGCTCGACGCGTCGTCGCCGGAGTGCTCTCCGTGCGGCACGGCGGACGGATTCGACCGCAGGGGCGAGATCGCAGACGTGTGAGTGCTCGTGCCGGTCGGCGAGTCGCCGCTGGCCATAGCGGCGCGGGCGAGTCGCAGCGCAGCGAGGAACGAGCCGGCGTCGGCATAGCGTCGCTCAGGGTCGCGGGACGTGGCCCGGGCGACGAGCTCGTCGATGGCCGGCGCTACCGGCACGGCCTCCGAGGGAGGTGGCACGTCCTCGTCGATGTGCGCCCGGACCACGACGAAGTCGGTGGGTCCTGTGTGCGGGGGCCGACCGGTCAGGAGCTCATACAGCACGACTCCCGCGGCGTAGACGTCGGAACGGGGCGTCGCCCGCTCGCCCAGGGCTTGCTCGGGGGAGATGTAGTTGACGGTGCCGAGTAGCAGCCCCCTGGTGGTCGTGTTGGAAGGGCCGCGCACAGGACGGGCCAGACCGAAGTCGGCGACTTTCACCCGGCCGTCGTTGCTGATCAAGACGTTCTCTGGTTTGACGTCGCGGTGCACCATGCCGGCTTGGTGGGCGGCACGCAGGGCGGAGAGGACCGGTTCGATCACATCGAGGCACAGGTCAGGCTCGATCCGGCCGCGTTCGTTGAGGATGTCGCGCAGCGTCCTGCCCTCGATGAACTCCATGGCCAAGAAGACCGCGCCCTGGTCCTCGCCCTGGTCGAAGACACTGACGATGCTGGGGTCGGAGAGCCGGGCGACGGACTTGGCCTCGTCGATGAACCGGCCCACGAACGTGTCGTCCGCGGCGAGCTCCGCGTGCATGACCTTCAACGCGACGACGCGGTCGAGACGCGTGTCCGTGGCCTTGTAGACCGTGGCCATTCCACCGCGTGCGAGCGGGGAGTCGACGCGGTAGCGGCCGTCGAGGAGACGGCCGACCGGGGCGTCGGAGACGGAGAGGTCCACAATGAGTGAGTGTACGGTCCCGCGCGTGCCGCCGGGAGCCCGACACGGTGTGACGATTGGAAGCTGAAACAGTGTGAATAATGGAAGCTGAAATGGGCCGCACGCATGGTCGAGATCGCTCTGGCGTGCCGGAAACTCGGTCCCGGGCCTGGCATCGTCGCGCAGAGCGAGCTAATCTCACCGCCCGTGACTTCGGAAGCGGGAGGCCCTGAGCCTCTGGATGAGACATCGGCGCGAGCGTCGTTCACCGACGACGACGGTTCGGTCGCCCCCAACGTAGCGGCGGCGCTCGCCGCCTATGAGCGCGGAGACGGCGGTCCGGCCGACGTGCTGGCGGCTCTTGCGGGCGGACGGGTGCTTGTGCCGGTCGTTGCGGTACCCGACGAACCGGCAGCGGCTCCCGAGGTGGGAGACCATGTCGACGGCGCCGCGCAGGGCGGCTCTCGCAGCGCCACAGAGATGGCCGTGGCGAGCACCATCGGACGCGACGGCCGGCGTGGGCTGCTGGCATTCACATGCATCGAGAGCTTGCGACGCTGGAGCCCAGACGCGCGC
>NZ_ML142866.1:34921-38515 GCF_004138495.1 Phytoactinopolyspora endophytica | reverse complement strand
CGGTGCCGGTGTCGACGCGGTCAGCCGCGGAGTCCGCGCTGGCGGACGGCGCGGACGCACTGGTCGTCGACCTTGCTGGTCCGGTCTTGTTCTCGGTCGACGCCACAGGGCTGCGGGCACTGGCGTCGGGCTACCGGCCCGTCGCCGCCTGGGGAGCAGGTTAGGCGACCCACCTCGCTCTCTACCCTTGGAAGACGAGAAGGGGCTAGCGGTAGACGGGTCCGGTGAACTTTTCTCCGGGGCCCTCGCCGGGGGCGTCCGGGATGGCGGAGGCTTCCCGGAAGGCGAGCTGCAGGCTTTTCAGGCCGTCGCGGAGGGGCGCGGCGTGGTGATGGCCCAGATGCGGAACGGCCGCGGTGAGGAGGCCGGCGAGGCTGTCGATGAGGCCGCGGGCTTCGTCGAGGTCCCGGTGCTCCGGAAGGTCCTCGGCCAGGCCGAGGTGGACGGCGGCGGCACTCATGAGGTGGACGGCGGCCGTCGAGATGAGTTCCACCGCGGGGACTTCGGCGATATCCCGGCTCTGCTGCTGGTCGGGACGGTCGCCGGGGGGTGGTGTGGGAATAGAGTCAGAGTGGGAACTGTTCTTCACCCGTGGTAGCCTGTCACACTGACCGGTCCACCTGATCCAGCTGCTCGCAGTTTGGCTTAAGTGGAACGCAAGCGGAGACCCTCCCACCTGAACAGCCGCCACAGGCCGTCGGGTCCAGGTCCGGGCATCAAAGATGCTCATGCGGTAGGAGTGCGTATGCATGCCTATCGCTACGGATGGCCTTCGCTGCGCATAGCGGAGGCCTTTTTTGGCTGCTGCTGTGTGAAGCCAGCAATTATCTAGAACCCTAGTAATGAGGAGGACGGCATCAGCGTCGAGCCCCGTATCAACGACCGGATCCGGGTTCCGGAGGTCCGGCTCGTCGGCCCGAATGGTGAGCAGGTCGGCATCGTGCGAATCGAGGACGCGTTGCGCCTCGCCGCCGAGGCCGAGCTCGACCTGGTAGAAGTGGCACCGAGCGCGCGACCTCCGGTGGCGAAGCTCATGGACTACGGCAAGTACAAGTACGAGTCTGCGATGAAGGCGCGCGAGGCCCGTCGTAACCAGTCGCATGTCCTGATCAAGGAGCAGAAGCTCCGGCCGAAGATCGACACACACGACTACGAGACGAAGAAGCGCAACGTCGAGCGCTTCCTGGCCGAAGGTGACAAGGTCAAGGTCACGATCATGTTCCGTGGCCGTGAGCAGTCACGACCCGAGCTTGGCTTCCGGTTGCTCCAACGGCTTGCCACCGACGTCGAGGATCTCGGCTTCGTCGAGTCCTCGCCGAAGCAGGACGGCCGGAACATGATCATGGTTCTGGGGCCGCACAAGAAGAAGGCCGACGCCAAGGCCGACCGTCAGGCGGCCAAGGTGGAACGGCAGGCCCAGCGCGAAGCGGATGCCGAAGCAGAGAGAGCGGAACGCGCCGCGGGACGCGAGGCGGCCGCGAAGGAGCGGCCGGTCCGTCCTGCGCGTAGCGGTGGAACCGCCGAGAACGAAGAGTAGAGGAGCACGGCAACCATGCCGAAGAATAAGACGCACAGCGGCGCCAGCAAGCGGTTCCGCATCACCGGGAGTGGCAAGGTCCTTCGCCAGAAGGCGCACCGCCGTCACTACCTGGAGCACAAGAACAGCACCCTCACTCGTCGACTCGACGGCACCACAGAGGTGTCCAAGGCAGACGGGAAGCGGATCAAGAAGCTTCTCGGCAAGTAGAAGCGCCCCTTGTCAGCCTGAACGGACGAAGAAGATCCCGGCCGATTCGTTGTAGGCCGGAACGAGCTAGGAGTATCAGTGGCACGCGTGAAGCGGGCGGTCAACGCCCACAAGAAACGCCGCGAGACCCTCGAGCGGGCGAGCGGATACCGGGGTCAGCGCTCCCGGATGTACCGGAAGGCCAAGGAGCAGGTCACACACTCCCTGGTCTACGCGTACCGGGACCGTAAGCAGCGTAAGGGCGATTTCCGTCAGCTGTGGATCACCCGGATCAACGCCGCGTCTCGGGCGGAGGGCCTGACCTACAACCGGCTCATCCAGGGACTGCGCCTGGCCGAGATCGACGTGGATCGTAAGATCCTGGCCGACCTCGCGGTCAATGACCCGGCCGCTTTCAAGGCTCTGGTCGAGACCGCCCGTGCGGCGCTGCCGGCCGACCGCAACGCGCCGGCTGCTGAGAGCGCCTAGTTCTCCGGTGTTCGCCAGGGAATGACATGTACGCGAAGCCGCTGAGAGCGGTGCGCGGACGGGACCTGCGGGAGTTTCCGGCAGGTCCCGTCGCATGTGCGGGGCCGGTCTCCCGGTGGGTGATGGCGGTGCCGCGCGCCTTGAGCCACCGACCGACATGTTGACGGAGCGCTCGGAGCGGATACGTCAGGCACGCAAACTCACGCGGCGGGCCGGCCGGGAGAAGGCCGGCCTCTTCCTCGCCGAGGGTGCGCAAGCCGTGCGCGAGGCGGTGAGCGCAGGCCCGGGCCGAGTGGTCGAGGTCTTCGCCACGCCGGCTGCCACCGAACGCCATCCCGAACTCACTGAACGGGCCGGCGCCGACGGTGTGTCGCTCCATCTCGCGGACGAAGCCGCGTTGGCCACGCTGTCAGAGACCGTGAGCCCGCAGGGGATCGTCGCGGTGTGCCGCTCGCTGGTCGTCTCGCTCGACGAGGCGCTGGGGAAGAGCTCTGCGCGGCTCCCCGGACAGAACGGCTTGGACACGCCCGAGATGCCGTCGGTCAGTGCGGCGCCTAGGTTGATCGCCGCGCTGGTGGAGGCGCGCGACCCAGGTAACGCCGGGACGGTGATCCGGTGTGCGGACGCAGCCGGAGCGGACGCCGTCGTGCTGACCAGCGGCTCGGTTGATCCGCAGGGCGGCAAGGCGGTTCGCGCTTCGGCCGGGAGCCTGTTCCACCTTCCCATCGCCACCGGCGCTACGGTCTCGGCGACGGTGCAGCACGCACACGCGCGCGGTATGACCGTGCTGGCGGCGGACGGCGCGGGTGAACGGGATCTCGACGAGGCCGAGACGGCAGGATGGCTTGCCGAACCGGTGTCGTGGCTGTTCGGCAACGAGGCATGGGGCTTGCCTGACGACGTGCGCGCGCTGGCGGACCACGTGGTGCGTGTCCCGATCTACGGTCGCGCCGAGAGCCTCAACCTCGCCACCGCCGCGGCGGTCTGCTTGTACGCGACGGCACGCGCGCAGAGAAAACCACCGGCCCGATGATCATCAACGAGTAGACCGGCGATGGCGCGGCCAACGGTTGATGATCATGAGTGGGTCACTAGGCTGAGCAGATGCCGAATATCGCGACCAACACCGAAGTCGACCGTGATGGGCTGCTGGAGTTCGTGCGCCCGCGTCACCACGGCGTACTGCTGACCGTGCGCGCCGATGGGACTCCTCAGGGCTCCCCGGTGACGTGTGGAGTCGACGACGCCGGGCGCATCGTCGTCTCGACGTATCCGGATCGCGCCAAGGCGGTGAACGTCCGCCGCACACCCCGCGCCAGCATCATCATCCTGTCCGACGAGTTCAACGGCGAGTGGGTTCAGGTCGACGGTCCGGCCGA
>NZ_ML142866.1:33616-34898 GCF_004138495.1 Phytoactinopolyspora endophytica | reverse complement strand
CTGGATATGCCAGAGGCTCTGGAACCCCTGGTGGAGTACTTCCGCAACATCTCGGGCGAGCACCCGGACTGGGACGAATACCGCGAGGCGATGCGCCGCCAGGACAAGTCGGTCGTCCGCGTCACCCCGGAACGCTGGGGGCCTATTGCCACGGGTGGCTTCCCGGCGCGCCTCGTAGACCAGGGCTGAGCGGCTCGGGGCCTCTCAGCCCTGGTCGTGGCCGGCAGAGTCAGCGAGTCAGTTGGGTCAGCGGGCCAGCTTGTAGGCGCGGATCACGGTCTGCTCCAGCTCGCTCCCGTCGGCGTCGTCGATGCTCGCCCGCAGGGAGACGAACTCGCTGCCCTTCGGTGGCCGGGGGACCAAGGCGGTGAACCCGCTGTTCGATGGTCGGGTGCGCACCCGTTTCCAGGACTCGCCGTTGTCGAACGAGACCTCCAGGTCAACAGCGCGCACGTCGGCCTCGACGCCGTCGGCGCGTTCGACATCCAGCTTCAGGCGGAACGGCCGGTTCGCCGGGGCACGGTTGAGCTCGTCCACCTCGCCGCTGGTCCGCAGCGCGAGGAACGGGAGCCGGCCGTTCTCGCCCGGACCTGCCGTGACCTTCCAGGTCGCTTCGACCTCGGTGGCCAGAGTCGACCATTCGACGTCGCGCGTCGCGGTCGTGGTGAGCTCGTAGGTCGCCGACTCGGCCGGGAGCTCGTACAGGCCACCCGACGGATCGTCGCTGGTGCCCACCACCTCGCCGTTCTTCGTCAGCGTGGTCGTCGCCTCGACGCCGTCCCAGCTCGGATAGGTGAAGTGCCGGAGCGACGACGACGAGAACGGCGACACGGTGGCGAACAAGTACCCGAATGCGAAGACGGGCCGCGCCACCGGACCGATCGGAGCGGCGTTCCAGTGTTTCTCGTAGCGCTGGCCGGCCTGATAGTCCTGGTAGAAGTGGTCGATGTAGTCGTACTCTTCGCCGTCCCAGAAACGAAGATCCGTGTTCCACTGGATTGTCGCGTCGTCGGAGTAGAGATCGATGCGTTCACTGGGCATCGTCACGTCGTACATCTGTGCCCAGGCGGTGTCGCCGTCGACCGGGAACGGATAGGCGAGTAGCGTGGCGATCTGCTCATCGGGGACGCCCTGGCTGTGCACGGTGGTGTCGAGCCTGGCGAGCTCGGAGTCCCGGACCCGGAAGGATGGCGGCGGGATTCGGCCTTCTTCGGTGACGTGCAACTGGTAGCCGCGAGGAAGAGCGCGGCCGTCTTCGGCCTCGGGCTCGGCCAGCGCGGAT
>NZ_ML142866.1:32653-33599 GCF_004138495.1 Phytoactinopolyspora endophytica | reverse complement strand
ACGCGTAGCGGTACGTGTCGACCGGCTCCGTCGGAGTGGCGTACAGCTCGAACTCTTCGTTGTCGGTGCCGATCCCGGTGACCAGCCGGTAGGTGGTCAAGAACGCCCGGCGCAGGCCCGGCCGCGCGGTCTGACTATCGAGGCGCGTCTCGACGAGCTCGCCGTCACGCGCGTCCAGGGTGATCCGTGTGTCGCCGTCGAGCAGCAGGTCGGGCCGAGCGGCGAGGGTGATGCTGCCGGCGTATGGATCGTCCGGGTCTGCGGTGAAGATCGTGCTGTTCAGGTCGTACCGCCCGGCGGGCAGCCGGAGGGTGACCGGCTCGCCCGGAATCTCCAGGTCACGGAGTAGTTCGGCCTGCAGGTCACCAAGGATCGCCGTGGTCCACGCCGGGTCGCCGTTGCGGTCGACCGCGTCGATGGTGAGGTCGTAGGATTCGACCTCCTTGACCACACCGATCGGGGTCGTGATGACCGGCTCACCGGAGGATTCGCCGCTGACCCAGCCGCTGTAGGCGCCGTCCGGTGCCGGAACGGACGTGTCGGCGGTGACTGTGACCTCGGAACTGCCGCCGGCCGGGATGGTGATCTCCGCGGGCGTAACGGTGAAGATGCCGTCGGGCGCAGCCGTGCCGTCGTCGTGCAGGGTGGTGACGGACAGATCGAGGGTGGTCGGCTCGTCGCCGGAGTTGACGTAGGTGAGGGTCCTGACGATCGGCTCGTCATCATCGTGCGGCCACGAGGCCAGCCCCATGCTCAGGCTGGCGGGCGAGGCCACCAGCTCCTGTGCGACGGCGCGTCCCGCGTCGACCCGGCCCGCACCCTGCTGGAACGCGCCCAGCATGGGGTGGGGGACCGCGCTTCCCTGCATCGCGGACACCAGCTCCTGAGCGGTCCACTCCGGGTGCTGTTCGACCAGAAGGGCGGCGACGCCGGCCACGTGGGGCGC
>NZ_ML142866.1:32044-32616 GCF_004138495.1 Phytoactinopolyspora endophytica | reverse complement strand
GCCAGGATAGCCGCGCCCGGCGCGGTCAGATCCGGCTTGAGGGCTCCGTCGCCCAACCGGGGACCGACGTTGGAGAAGTCGTTGAGCTCGTCGCCTTTGTTCACGCTTCCGACCGCCAGAGCGCTGTCCGCGGAGGCCGGCGACGACACCGTCTCAGGTGAGGCGCAGCCCATCGGGGACGGGTGGTTGCCCGAGGCGACCACGAAGAGTGCCCCGCTCTGCTCGGTGAGCGTGTTGATCGCCTCGGCCATAGGGTCGGAACCGTCGGTGGCGCAGCCGCCGAGACTGAGGTTGACGACATCCGCGCCCTCGGCCACGGCCCATTCCATCCCGGCGATGATCCACGACTCCTGACCGTCGCCGTAGTCATCCAGCACCTTGCCCACCAGCAGGTCTGCGTCAGGGGCGACGCCGGTGTACCGGCCGTCCGATGCGGTGCCACGGCCCGCCACGATCGACGCCACGTGCGTACCGTGGCCGGCGCGGTCGGTGGTGCCGCCTTCGCTTTCGGTGAAGTCCGCCGCCAGCGCGACGGCGTCGCCAAGGTCAGGGTGACCAGCGTCGACGCCGCT
>NZ_ML142866.1:31575-32008 GCF_004138495.1 Phytoactinopolyspora endophytica | reverse complement strand
CGAGTACCGCGACCTGGACGCCGTCGCCGGTGTACCCGGCCTCCCACGCCGTGGGCGCGCCGATCATCGGCACGCTCTCGTCCAGGCTGGCGTGCACACGGCCGTCCAAGCGGATCCCGGCGATGCCGGAAGAGAGCGTGCGCGCGTCGGTCCCGTCGCCGGCGTCGCCGGCGACGTGCTCCCACAGACGGGTTCCGGCGCCCGGCGAAACCTGGATCGCGGCGCCGTTGACGCTGGGAAGGTCCCGCTCGACGCTGAGTCCCGGTGCGACCGGCACCTCGGGCTCGGTGCGGCGGGCCGCGGGGGCGTCGTCGTACTCGACGATCAACGGCAGGGGAGTGTCCGCGTCGTCATGGTAGCCCTGCGCGATCAGGTCGGTGACGTCGAACAACCGGAGGTCGAGCCGGCCGTCGGCGAGCGGTTCGATGGCGTC
>NZ_ML142866.1:29815-31497 GCF_004138495.1 Phytoactinopolyspora endophytica | reverse complement strand
GAGCCCCCCGGACTCGGTCTGCTGCTCGACGAAGGCGACGCTCGAGCGTCCGGGCGCGGGCTCGACGTCTACGGCTCGGTTGCCGTCGACCGTTCGCACGGACACCCGGTCACCAGTGAGGAGGGTCACCGTCTGGCGCTCCGTCACCGCAGGATCGCCGGCCACCGCCCCGGGCCTCGGTGCAGGCGGCTCGTCGATCACCGGCCCCGCTCCCACGGACGCGGCCGCGAGGACCATCGTTATGCCCGTCGCGACCATGGTCGCGATACTTCGTCTTCCGCGCCTCACTTCGACCTCCGGCGGTAGGGGTGCCCGTCGCCCCCATGTGCCGGGCACTCTGAGTGATCATCACTGAGGAAGACCGGACCGAACGGAAAAAGGTTGCATTACGGCGCGGACTTTCTTTGCTGGCCGGTGACGCGGAGTGCACAGTGCACCCTCCACGCACCGCACCGGGGACGGGCCGAGCATGAGGATGCCTCGGAGTCGTAGAATCGCGGGGTTGTCCGTCCCCCCTATCAATAGCCGCGAAGACAGGTTGCGAGGAAGATGTCCGCGCCGAACAAGCAGTACGACCCGGTCGAGGTCACACCGCTCCATCCGGACGAGGTGGCACGGATGCGCGACGAAGCTCTAACTGCCGTCGCCGGAGCCCAGGATCTGGACCAGCTCAAGCAAGTCAGGCTGGCCCACGTGGGGGACCGCTCACCGCTTGCGCTGGCCAACCGCGAGATCGGTGCGCTGCCGCCGCAGGCTCGCAAGGACGCCGGCCAGCGCGTCGGCGCCGCGCGCCGCGAGGTGTCCGAGGCGATCGAGGAGCGCCAGCAGATTCTGGAGGTGGAGCGAGACGAACGGGTCCTCGTCGAGGAATCCGTGGATGTCACGCTGCCGTGGGACCGCTCGCCTCGCGGCGCCCGGCACCCCCTGACCACGATTCAGGAGCGCGTGGGCGACGTGTTCACCGCCATGGGCTGGGAGATAGCCGAAGGCCCCGAGGTGGAGGCCGAGTGGCTGAACTTCGACGCGCTGAACATCGGACCGGACCATCCCGCACGGACCATGCAGGACACGTTCTTCGTCGAGTCGGAGGACTCCGGCCTGGTGATGCGGACGCACACCTCGCCGGTGCAGGCGCGGACGATGCTGAGCCGCAAGCCGCCGATCTACGTGGTCTGTCCGGGGCGTACCTTCCGCACCGACGAGCTGGACGCCACCCACACGCCGGTGTTCAGCCAGGTAGAAGGGCTCGCGATCGACGAGGGCATCACGATGGGACACCTGAAGGGCACCCTTGACCACTTCGCCTCGGCGATGTTCGGGGACGGCATCACCACCCGGCTACGGCCCTCATACTTCCCGTTCACCGAACCGAGCGCCGAGATGGACCTGCAGTGCTTCGTCTGCCGCGGCGCATCCGTCGGCAACCCCGACCGGCCCTGCCGTACCTGCGGCTCGGAAGGGTGGATCGAGTGGGGCGGCTGCGGCGTGGTCAACCCGCGCGTGCTGATCGCCTGTGGGGTCGATCCGGACCGATACACCGGATTCGCCTTCGGGATGGGGCTGGAGCGGACCCTGATGTTCCGGCACGGCATCGAAGACATGCACGACATGGTCGAGGGCGACGTCCGCTTCGCCGCTGCGTTCGGGATGGAGATCTGATGCGTGTCCCCATGTCCTGGCTC
>NZ_ML142866.1:28773-29740 GCF_004138495.1 Phytoactinopolyspora endophytica | reverse complement strand
GTACGTGGACCTTCCGTCGGACGTGCCGGCCCGCGACGTCGCGGCCCGGCTGATCGGAGCCGGCCTCGAGGTTGAGACGGTGGACGAGGCCGGCGCCGACGTCACCGGCCCTCTGGTGGTCGGCCGCGTGCTGGAGTTCTCTGAGGAGACCCACAAGAACGGCAAGACCGTCCGCTGGTGCGCCGTAGACGTCGGCCCGGAGCACAACGCCGACCGCAGCGATGAAGGCGTGGCGTCGCCGTCGCGCGGAATCGTCTGCGGCGCGCGCAACTTCGAGGTGAGCGACCTCGTCGTGGTGGCGCTGCCCGGCGCGGTGCTGCCCGGGGGGTTCGCCATCACTGCCCGCAAGACGTACGGGCATGTCTCGGACGGCATGATCTGCTCGGCGCGCGAGCTCGGCATCGGTGACGACCACTCGGGGATCATGGTGCTCGGCGACGACGACGGCGCGCCGGGCGATGACGCCGCGCCGATCCTGCACCTGCGTGACGACGTGCTGGACATCGCCGTCACGCCCGACCGCGGCTACTGCCTCTCCATCCGTGGGGTTGCCCGCGAGGCCGCGATCGCCTATGGCTTGGACTTCCGTGACCCGGCCGCACTGACGTCGAAGGCCGCAGCGGCAGAGGAGGGCGACTCCAGCTACCCGGTGCGGGTAGAGGACGCGGAGCGATGCCCGGTCTTCGTCGCTCGCACGGTCACGGGGGTCGATCCGGCCGCGCCGAGCCCGCGCTGGCTGCAGCGACGGGTCCAGCTGGCCGGCATGCGCCCGATCTCGCTAGCCGTCGACGTGACGAACTACGTGATGCTGGAGCTGGGGTCGCCGATCCACGGCTACGACAAGGAGCTGCTGAACGGCCCCATCGTCGTCCGCCGTGCGCGCCCGGGTGAGAAGCTCACCACGCTCGACGATGCCATCCGCGACCTGGATCGGGACGATCTGCTTATCACTGACGACACCGGACCG
>NZ_ML142866.1:27631-28428 GCF_004138495.1 Phytoactinopolyspora endophytica | reverse complement strand
GCCACGCGCGTCGCTGACCTGCTCGTCGAGCTCGGCGGCGCGACGCATGAGCCTGCTGTGACCATGGTGGGAACGACACCCGTCCCGCCGGCAGTCGAGATTGACGTCAGCCTGCCCAGTCGCGTCGTGGGTGTCGACTATGCCGACGACGAGGTGCGGCAACTGCTGACCGCGGTCGGCGCCGAGGTCACCGAGACGGCCCTGGGCCGGCTGAGCGTGGTTCCGCCCACCTGGCGCCCGGACCTGACAGACCCGTACGACCTGGTGGAGGAGGTCGCGCGGCTGCACGGCTACGACGCCATGCCATCGGTGCTCCCGATCGCCCCACCTGGCCGCGGGTACACGCCGGCACAGCGGCTGCGTCGTCGCGTCGAGCGCGCCGTCGCTGCCGCCGGGTACGTGGAGGCGCCGTCGTACCCGTTCGTGGGCGAGGCAGAGTTCGACGCACTCGGGTTCCCCGCGGACGACGGCCGTCGTCGCGCGACGCGGCTGGCCAACCCCATCTCGGATGAGCAGCCGCTGTTGCGCACCACATTGCTGGCGGGTTTGCTCGCGACGTTGCGGCGCAACGTCGGCCGGGGCGCGGTCGACGTTGCCCTTTACGAGACCGGGTTGGTGTTCCGCCCGTCCGCCGGCGCGCAGCCGGTGCCGCCGCGGCTCCCGGTGGACCGTCGCCCCACGGACGACGAACTGGCCGCCTTGGAAGCAGCGGTTCCGGACCAGCCCCGACGGATCGCGGTGGCGTTGGCCGGAGACCGCGAGCCGACGGGTTGGTGGGGGCCGGAGCGCTCGGCCTC
>NZ_ML142866.1:16192-27576 GCF_004138495.1 Phytoactinopolyspora endophytica | reverse complement strand
GATCGAGGCCGCCCGGATCGTGGTGGACGCCGCCGGAGTCGAACTCCGCATTGAGAAGGACGATCACGCGCCCTGGCACCCAGGCCGCTGTGCTGCCCTGTACGTCGGTGAGACGCTGGTCGGACATGGCGGGGAGCTGCATCCTCGGGTGGTGAAGGCGATGGGGCTGCCGGAACGGACGGCGGCCATGGAACTCGAGCTGGACCGCCTGCCGGCGACTGACAACCCTGTTCCGGCGCCTGCCGTGTCGACGTACCCGGTGGCGATGCAGGACGTGGCGCTCGTGGTCGACGAGGCCGTACCGGCCGCGCGGGTGCACGCCGCCCTGGCCGAGGGTGCGGGCGAGCTGCTCGAGTCGGTGCGGTTGTTCGATGTGTACAGCGGCGCTCAGGTAGGGGAGGGGCGCAAGTCGCTCGCCTACGCGCTGCGCTTCCGGGCGCCGGACCGCACTCTTACGGTGGAGGAGACCACGGCGGCGCGAGACGCGGCGGTCGCGTCCGCGACGGAGCGTACCGGCGCCGTGCTGCGCAGCTGAGCGGAGAGCCCACGACTGCTCTAGACATGGAGACGGGGGCTGTCGACGCTGGGGTCGTACAGTACGCACAGGTCGCGTAGATCGGGGAGAAGAGATCGCCAGGCGGCTGGTTACGCTGGGTGCCTCGGGACCGGTTGGTCTGTGGCCCGGTTGGGCTTGAGCCTGGCGATCTCTTCTCCCCGACCTACGCGACTGCTAGGCATGGAGACGAAACATTGATAAGTGGGACACGCCGACGCGCGCTGATCACGGGCGCGAACCGTGGCATCGGCCGTGAGCTAGCGCTGGGTCTAGCCGAGCAGGGCTGGGCCGTCGGCCTATTGGCGCGGAACCGCGAGGCGCTTGAACGGGTGGCGACGGAGTGCCGGGAGCGGGGTGCGGTCGCGTCCGTGGCTACGGCCGATGTGGTGGACGGAGCCGCTGTGGACAGCGCGGTCGCGAGCATCGTGGGTGAGCTGGGCGGCGTGGATCTGCTGGTGAACAACGCGGGCGTGATCGAGCCGGTCGACGCTCGTTTCACCGACCTGGACGTCGAGGAGACCTGGCGCGTGGTCGAGGTGAACGTGCGTGGGCCGATGCTGGTGACCCACGCGGTCGTGAGCACCATGCTGGAGGCCGGCGGCGGACGCGTCGTGAACCTGAACAGCGGCGCCGGGCACAAGGCGATGACGTCCTACACCGGATACGCGGTGAGCAAGGGAGCGCTGGCACGCTTCACCACACAGCTCGATGCCCAGTACCGGGACCGAGGGGTGTATGCCTTCGACGTCGCTCCTGGGCACGTCAAGACCGACATGACCACGCCGATGCCGATGCATGCCGGACGCACCGCTTGGACCCCGCCCGAGGCTGTCGTCGAGCTGGTGGCGGCTATCGGTGAGGGCCGGCTGGATGAGCTCGCTGGGCGATACTTCCGCGCCGGTACCGACACCGTCGACTCGCTCCTGGCACAGCGGGAGACGATCCTGGCCGCGAATGCCCGCGTCCTGAGCCTCGCACCGATCGACTCGGACGACCCTGTCGCCTGAAATGAATCGGCCGACAGTTCGCCCGCTCGCTTGTTGAGCGTCAGTTGCGTCGTAGGGCCCCATATTGGGACTTCAGCGCAACTGACGCTCAACAAGCCGGATGGTGGTGGGCCGGCAGATGTCAGCCGGCGCTGGTGAGGTTCGAGCTGAGCTCGTTGGCGAATGCCTCAGCCCCTTCCTCTGGGCTCATCTGCTCGAACAGGATCTCGCTGGCGTATCGCTGGAAGACCTGCTGGACGTCGGCGGCGCCGACGGGCGGCGGTGCCGGCGCCTCGCCGATCTCGTCGGCGATGTCCTCGATGTACTCCACAGCATGCGCATCCGAGTCGGAGAGCTGAGGCGTGATCGTCTCCCGGACCTCGCTGTTGGGCGGGACGGCGCGCTCGGCGAGCAGGATCTCGCCGGCGGTCTCACTGTTGACGATGAAGTCGATGAACGTCGCCACTTCCTCAGGATGCTCCGTACCCGCCGACGCCGACCAGAACATCGACGACTTGTAGAACGCGCCGTTGTCCGTTGACGATCCGGTCTCGCTCGGCACGCGAAGCAGGACCATCTCTTCGCCGGACGCCTCGACGTAGGCGTGCACCTGGTTGCTCCAGGCGTAGCCCATGCCGACCTGGTTGGTGGCGAGCAGATTCTGGTCGAGTGCGATCGTGAAATCCTCAACCGTGCTGGATGACGGAGGGGACGCGCCCATCTCTTGCATCTCGATAGTGTTCTCGTAGAACGACGCCAGCGTCTCCGGGCTGAACGCGATGTCGTTCTCGCCGAACAGCGACTCACCGTGCTGCCGTGCCCAAATGGTGAACGCGGACTCGTTCTGGCCGAACGTCATCGCGCCGTACACATCGTCCGGTGTGTTCTCACTGATCTCCACGGCGAGTTCGCGAAATTCCTCCCACGTCCAGGTTTCGTCGTCGGGAAGCTCGACGCCGGCCTCTTCGAAGATGGAGAGATTGGCGAAGATGGAAAGCGAGTTCACGCCGGCGGACAGGCCGTAGAGGCCGCCGTCGGTCTCTCCGGTGGCCAGCGTCGCCTCTTCATAGGTGGAAGTGTCGAGGACGTCCTGTGTCGACAGGTCCAGCAGGGCGTTGCGGCCGGCGTATTCGCGCAGGTAGATCTCGTCCATCTGGATGATGTCCGGGGCGTCATTCGCGGCGACCTGGGTGGCGAGCCTGTCCCAGTAGCCCGACCACTCACCGAATTCGGGCTCGATCGTGATGTTCGGATGCTCGGCCTCGAACGCGTCGATGACCTCTTGAGTGGCCTCATGCCTGACGTCGGACCCCCACCAGGTGAACCGTAGTGTGACGTCTTCGCCGCCGTCGCCAGAGGCATCGTCTGATCCGCCGCATGCAGCCAGCAGAGCCGTTCCGGCAAGGCCGACGACGGCCGTGCGGAGGAGCCTTCGGCGTCCGGTAGACACCGGACGCGCGGGGGGCATCGAGTTTGTCATGGAGATCTCCTTTGATCCGCGGTCACCGTGCCTGGACAGTCGGCCGGTGTCGGCAGGAAGGGCGGATGGCCCACCCGTTAGGACTGAAGCTAGAGAAACCGCTTTCACCTTGTCAAGCCGCCGCGATGTCAAGATCTAATGGTCTAGACCGCCACGAGCTGCTTGTGCATGCCGCAGCAGGCCAGCGTGGCCTAGACCTCTGATACCGATACTTGTACGTTGAACATTCCAAGGCCCGCCGCCAAGTGCCGGCCGGCGTGGCCGTGACCGACGCGCCGAGCGACCTCACGGAGCACGCATGACCATACCGACAGAGTCCGATCTACGCCCGGAACGTCTGCGTTCGAAGCAGTCCTTCGCCGTCGGCCTGCTAGGTGCCGCCCTGGTGGCCGCCGTCGTGGTCAATTTCGCCGCAGACCAGCCGCGATGGTGGGGTCTCCTGCCGATCGCCGTATACGTGGTGCTGGTGGTCCTGGAGATCAACGTCGTGCTCGCCACCGGTGCCGCGGTCGTGATCGGGTTCGTCCTGACCGGCACCGGGCCTCTGGACATGGGCACGATGATGTCCGAGTCATTGGGCTCCTTCATCGCCGTGATCGGCCTGATCATCATGCTGGGAGCCGGACTCGGCCGGATCGCCTCGGACACCGGGGCCGCGCAGACGCTGGTCCGGATGCTCCTGCACCGCGTCGGCATCGACAGCCCGATGCGGATCCAGGTCGGCGTCATGCTCGCATCCACCATCCTGGTGGGTGCTCTCGGCACGCTGGCCGGCGCGAACGCCATTCTCGCCCCGATCGTCATCCCGGTCGCCGCGGCGGTGTCGCGCACCCGGCCGTCGGTCGCCGCCATGCTGCACGCGGGTGGCGCGGCCGGCCTGATCATCGGCCCGTTCACACCTCCGGTGGTCACCATCACCGGGGCTGCCGGCATCAGCTACCTGGAGTACCTGTTCTCGGCCGGACTGCCGATGGCGGTCGTGACCTGGGTGACGGGCTTCATGATGGCGCGGTACATCCAGCGTCGAACGGCGGACACGGATCAGTACTCGGGCGAGGAGATCGCCGGGCTGGCCCAGGCGACGTCGGCGCCCGGTGTGCACGAGAAGCGCGCCGCCGTCGCATTCATCGGCACGATCGTCGCGCTGGCCGTCCTGGGCGTGATCCTCGAAGCCGGATTCGCCTACGCGATCGTGGTGATGGTGGTGACGGCGATCGTGACCGCCCTGGCGGGTGGGATGCGGCCGGCCGACGCGCTGACGTCGTTCTACACGGGCGCAGCCCAGCTGCTGTGGCTGTTCTTCCTGTTCTGGTTGTTCAACCCGTTGCTGGTGATGCTGGAGGAATCCGGCGCATACGAAGCGATGCTGGAGGCGCTCGAGCCGACCCTCGAATCGGTCGGCGCCTGGCCGTTCCTGATGATCGCGCTGGTCATCGGCTGGGTCGGTGTGGCGGGTGCCGCCGTCGCCCAGGTGGTTCTCATCAACGAGCTGCTGTGGCCGCTCGCGGCGGCGCTCGGCATCCCGCCGACGGCGTGGTCCGCGGCACTGCTCGGCGGCAGCCAGATCGACTGGTTCGGGCCGTTCCCGAACGCGGACATGATCGGCCAGATGGGCCTGGCCCGCTCGTCGAACCTGCGCATGATGCTGTTCAACGGCTGGGCGATCATGGCTGCCAACCTGACCATGTTCGCGGTCCTGTTCGTGGTGCTGCTGTGACGGGCCGGGACGTGAACACCGAGACCGCCTGGGCGGAAGGGCGGGTGACCGTTCTGCGGCGTGCCCTGGAATCGGCGGCCACATCCACCGACGGGGTGTGGGGCTTCGCCGTGCGGGAACGGGGAGAGACGGTCGTCTCCGTCAACGGTGACGTGGCGATGCGGGCGGCGAGCACGATCAAGGTGCCGCTGCTGATTCTGGCCCTGCAGGACGTCGCTGCCGGGCATCGCGAGCTGAGCGACGTCCTGGTGGTTCCCGGGGAGCGGGTCGGAGGAGCGGGCGTGCTCAGACTCATGCCGTCGGTGCGGCAGCTGCGGCTGGACGAGACGCTGGAGCTCATGATCGGCGTCAGCGACAACAACGCGGCGAACATGGTGATCGACATGCTCGGCGTCGACGACGCGGCGGCGCGTATCACGGCTCTTGGCGCCCGCAGCACCCATCTCGGCCGGCGGCTTTACGACGTCGAAGCGATGCGTGCCGGCCTGGACAACGTCACCACCGCGGATGACCAGGCACTGCTGCTCGGCCTCCTCGGCTCAACCGGCCTGCTCCCGGACGATCTGCGCACGATAGCGCTGGACATCCTGGGCCGGCAGCAGTTCAACGACCGCATTCCCGCAGCACTCGGTCCCGACATCGTCTGCCGGCACAAGACGGGCGAGCTGGCCGGCGTCCGGCATGACGTCGGCATCCTCGAGTTCGACGGGCGGAGCGTGGTCTTCACCGCGCTGGGCAGCGGATTGACCGATCCGGCGTCCCAATCCGGTGGCACCGGCGTGGCTGGAGCGGTGATCGCGACCGCGGCCCGCGCCGTCGTCGATATCGCGCGTTCCGATTCCGATCTGCTGACACAATCTGACTTATAGTCCGGACGACGACGGCAAATGACGACGCTTGCCATGACGACGCCGGCAACGACGACGTCCGTTCGACCCGAAGAAGGTGCCTGTGAGCGAGCTCGACGCTGTGATCCGTGGCGGAACCGTCATCGACGGCACGGGCGCTGACCCGGTGACGGCCGACGTGGGCATCAGCGACGGCGTGATCCAGCGGGTCGGTACCGAGCCGATGGAAGCCCGTCGGGTGATCGACGCCACCGGACAGGTCGTCGCACCCGGGTTCATCGACCTGCACTCGCACGCGGACTTCACCGTTGAGGGTTGGCCGGGCGCGACCACACAGCTGCACCAGGGCGTCACCACGTTGCTGACCGGGAACTGCGGCTTCTCCCCGTTCCCGGTGACCGACCTGGACGAGGCGAGGGCGGCGTCGGCATTCCTCGCCCCTGAGCTGACCTGGACGTGGACGGATCACGAGGGGTTCGCCACGGCAGTCGAGAAGTCCCGGCCCGCGGTCAACATCGCCCCGCAGATCGGCCACTCGTCGCTCCGGCTGGCGGCGATGGGCGGAGCGGAGCGTGCGGCATCGGACGACGACCTGGCGCGGATGTCCGCGTTGCTCAGCGCCGCTGCCGCCTCGGGCGCGGCCGGGTTCTCCACCGGGCTCATCTACGCGCCTGGGACCTACTCGAGCGAGGACGAGGTCCGGCACCTGGTCAGCGTCGCCGGGAACGCAGGCCTGCTGTACTCGACGCACATCCGGAACGAGGGCGAGCGCCTGCACGAGGCCATCGGCGAGGCGATCCGGATCGCAGAGGCGAGCGGAGCCCGGCTGCAGATCTCGCACCTGAAGGCGGCCGGCCCGCGGAACCACGGTGCCGTCGTCGGTGCACTGGAGCTGATCGACGACGCCGCGGAGCGTGGCCTGGACGTCGCCGCGGACGTCTACCCATACACCGCCTCCAGCACGACGCTGACCACCCGGTTGCCGTCGTGGGCGCTCGATGGTGGGCCCGGTGAGCTGCTGAGGCGGCTGGCGGACCCGGCGGCACGGGAGAGGATCGCACACGAGCTGCGTAGCGGTGCCGAGCCGAACCTCGATCCGTCGAAGGTGGTGATCGCCGAGATCGGTCCCGGCCGGTACTCCGACGCCGCAGGCTCCACCCTGACCGAGGTCGCCGACCGTGACGGTACCGATGCCACCGAGGTGACGTTGCGGATCCTCGAGCAGCACGAGGCTGCGGTGGCAGTCGTCATGCACGGCATGAGCGGCGACGACGTCGAGACCGTGCTGCGCCATCCGCGGGTTGCCGTGGCCAGCGACGGCTGGGTGATGCGGCCGTCGGGCCAGGGCATGCCGCATCCGCGGAACTTCGGCACCTTCCCGCGCGTGCTCGCGCATTATGTTCGGGAACGCGGTGTGATCACGCTCGTCGACGCGGTGCGGAAGATGACGTCGCTGCCGGCGTCCCGGCTCGGACTCGGGGACCGCGGCGTCATCCGCGCAGGTGCGACGGCGGACGTCGTCGTCTTCGATCCCGACTCGGTCGCGGACCGCTCGACGTTCAATGACCCGTGGCGGCTGTCGACCGGCTTCAGCACTGTCGTCGTGGCCGGCCAGGTCGCGCTCGACGACGGCGAGCCCACCGGCGTCCGCGCTGGCCGCGTCCTGCGCCGCTGAAGGTCATGCGCTCGGGTCGCCAGCGGGGAATGTAGCGGCGAACTTGCCATCGTTGATGTCCGGCACCAGAATTCCCCTGGCGCGCCGTCACGGTCGACGGCGCGTACCGACAGCGAAGCCGCATCCGCGTCACAGTTGGAGAACTCTGGTCATGGACGTGTCCCCATCGGCACCATCCCAGGACGATTCCCCTTCCGCGCCACCTCAGCCCGGGTCTCCACCGTCACGTTCCTTCGTGTTCGGACTTGTGGGTGCACTTGTGGGCGCGGCCGTCGTGGGCCTGGCATGGACAGTCTTGGGATCCGGAGCGGAGTCCAGCTCTGAAGGTCTATTCGACGCTGACGGGGCGGACATCACCGCGCCGGCGGAGGTCGGTGGGTATGCCAGGATCGCCGACGTCGCGGTCTTTCAGGGGCAGGACGGCCAGGAGAACCTCGAAGGTGCCCAAACGCGAAATCAACGTAACGCTAAGCGGCTCTCTGAGGCGTACGGAGGGGCCGGGGCGGTCGTCGAGAGCTACTCGGACGACGAGTACGACGAGGCCTTCTCGGTGAAACTGTTCCGTGCCACCTCTCCGTTCCCGCCGTTTGTCGCTTACGAAGACGCGGAGGAGCTTGGTCTGGCTCGGCCGCAAAGCGACGTTGAGGTGCACGGCGACGTGGCCTGCGTCCGGCACACGGTTCAGGTCACCCCGGCCGGCGAGGAGATCGACCCGGCATCGGTGATCACCGGGTCGTGCCTTCGTACCCGTTCGGGCTTGACGGTGGAGATCACCAACGTGACGGGCGATCTGTCCCATGATCCGGAGAAAGTGGCGAGCCTGGTGGACGAGGTGTGGTCCTCGGTCTCCTGACATCCGCGAAGACAGGTTAGGGCCAGTCGGTACGGCGACGTAGCCACGCGAGTGTCGACGCATGTTGGGCTCGCTGGAACTCGCGGATAGTCGGCAACCCTGGCGGTGCGGGCCGCCGGGAGTACGCCCCGAGGAATCCGCACAGGCCGGCGAGAAAGGCCGTCACATGATCCGGGTCGACGTCCACGAGCAGAGGATGCCTGTCGAGGTATTCCTCGGGGTCGTGGCCGTGCAGCGCGGCGTTCATCTGTAGCATCACCGAGTCGATCCATGCGGCTCCCCGGCATGCCCACGGCCAGTCGACTATCCAGACCCGGTCATCGTCCAGCAGGATGTTGTCCGCACGCAGATCGAGATGGACCAGTGTGTCGCCGGCAAGGTGCTCCAGCGCGGACTCGGAGAGGTCGGCGAGCCGGCCCAGATGCCGCCGCTCCCATGGATCGAGGTCGGCTGGCGGTTCCATGGCCAGCTCGCGGTAGCAGAGCATCTCGGTCGCCAGCCGTTCGCTCGCCGTGGGGACATCGTCGATCGGGCATGGCGTAAGCGTCAACGAAAGCTCGGTTACGGCCCGGACCACGCGCTCGAGCTCATTCGGCTGCCACGGTGTCGACGGCGTCCTCCCATCGACCTCATCGAAGACCAGCGCGACCCAGTCGCCGTCGTCGTAGGAGGCGCGCAACGCCGGTACTGGTGCGGCAGCCGGCAGCTGCCGAGCAATCGAGGCCTCAGCTCGGAAGATGCCTGGGGAGTGCGGATTGAGTGATGCGCCCACGGCCTTGACGAAGACGCGCGAGCCGTCCGCACACCGCACCCGGGCCGCCATCCCGGGTGAGAAGCCGCCGTCCTGGTTGACGGCGTCGACGACGGGCGAGCCGAGCAGTTCTTCGATGCCCGACCGCACCTGCTCTGGGATGTCGGTCCAGGCGGCTCGGGCGCCGCCGGCGACGGGGATGGGGACGGCGGAATCTGCGGATGTCACCCCAGCATGATCGGCGCACGCCTCTTACCTCATCAAACGGTTTTCGGCTTTGGCTGCTGTTCTTGCTGGAGCGGCACCCCGACTTTGATACCGCCAGCATCGAGGAAACCACCTTCCCGCGCCTATGGATGCGTCTGGTGGTATCAAGGTCTCCACCCTGGTTGCATGAACATGTTGCATAATGCATACTCATGTATATGGCCAAGACGGTAGCGGTAGCAGGCGCCAGCGGGTACGCGGGCGGCGAGTTGCTGCGCCTGTTCGCTGCACATCCCGAGTTCACCGTCGGGACGGTGACCGCGCACACAAGCGCCGGCACCCGGCTCGGCGAGCACCATCCGCACCTGACGCCGTTGCTGGACAAAATGATCGAGCCGACGACGGCCGACGCCCTCGCCGGGCACGACGTCGTCGCGCTCGCGCTGCCGCACGGCGCCAGCGGAGAGATCGCGGCTCAGCTGCCCGACGGGACGCTCGTCCTCGACTGCGGCGCCGACCACCGGCTCACCGACGCCGAGGCATGGAAGCAGTTCTACGGCACCGAGTTCGCGGGCAGCTGGCCCTACGGCCTGCCGGAGCTGGTGCATGCCGACGGTTCCAAGCATCGGGACAGGCTGAGCGGTGTGACTCGCGTCGCCGTCCCCGGCTGCAACGTCACCGCGGTGACCTTGGCGATGGCCCCAGGCCTGGCGGCCGGCGTGATCGCTCCGGACGACATCGTCGCTGTCCTGGCCAACGGTCCTTCCGGCGCCGGCAAGTCGCTCAAGCCGCACCTGCTGGCCAGCGAGATCCTCGGCGCGGCGAGCCCGTACGCCGTCGGCGGCGGTCACCGGCACATTCCGGAGATCGAGCAGAACCTTGCCCTGGCCGCCGACGTGCCGATCACCCTCTCGTTCACGCCGACGCTTGTCCCGATGAGCCGGGGCATTCTGGCGACCGTCACCGCGAAGCTCGCTGGTGGCGCGGCCTCGTCGGGCGACGTCCGGAGCGCCTGGGAGAAGGCCTACGCCGATGAGCCGTTCGTGCACCTGCTCCCGGAGGGCCTGTGGCCGACGACGGCCGGCACGCTCGGCGCCAACACGGCACACATCCAGGTCACCGTGGACGAACGGGCCGGGCGCGTCGTCGCGGTCGCTGCGATCGACAACCTCACCAAGGGGACAGCCGGCGCTGCGGTGCAATGCGCCAACATCGCGTTCGGGTTTCCGGAGACGCTCGGCCTGCCGACGATGGGGGTCGCGCCGTGAACAGGAACATGGGCAACGAGGCGACGGAGAACGCTGTCGACGTGTTCGCCCACCGAGGTGGGGCGACGTCGGTGATCGGGGGCTTCAAGGGACGCAGGGCACGCGGCCGGCGACGACGAACCATGGTCGTCAACGCGCCCGTCACGCTTCCCGTTTCCCATCCGTAGAAGGAGAGCCCCTCCATGTCCGTCACCGCAGCAGCGGGATTCCGAGCGGCCGGTGTGACCGCCGGTCTGAAACCCAGCGGCAAGCCCGATGTCGCGCTCGTCGTGAATGACGGGCCGCAGCGCGCCGCTGCCGCCGTGTTCACCTCCAACCGGTGCAAGGCGAACCCTGTTCTCTGGTCGGAGCGAGCCATCGTCGACGGCAAGCTGGACGCCGTTGTCCTCAACTCCGGCGGTGCCAACTGCTACAACGGCCCCGAAGGCTTCCAGACCACCCATGCCAGCGCTGAGCTGGTCGCCGAGCTGCTGGGTGGCGGAGCGTTCGACGTCGCGGTCTGCTCCACCGGGCTCATCGGCACCCTGCTCGACCGCCCGAGGCTGGAGGCCGGGATCAGGTCGGCCGTCGGCAAGCTGTCCGCCGACGGAGGCCCGGACGCGGCGACGGCGATCATGACCACGGACACCACGCTGAAGGAAGCGACGGCCGGTGCTGCCGGTTGGACCGTCGGCGGCATGGCCAAGGGTGCTGGGATGCTGGCACCCGGCCTCGCCACGATGCTCGTCGTGATCACCACGGACGCGGTCGCGGACCAGCAGGTGCTGGATACGGCACTGCGGCAGGCGACGCGGACCACGTTCGACCGGCTGGACACCGACGGATGCATGTCCACCAATGACACCGTGGTCCTCATGGCCAGCGGCGCCTCCGGCGTCGACGCGGACCGCGACGAGCTGACCGAAGCGGTGACTCAGGTCTGCGCCGACCTCACGCGGCAGCTGTGGACCGACGCAGAGGGCGCACACCACGACATCGAGATCACCGTGCGTGGCGCCGCGAGCCAGGACGACGCGGTGGCCGTCGGCCGGACCGTCGCACGG
>NZ_ML142866.1:5174-16142 GCF_004138495.1 Phytoactinopolyspora endophytica | reverse complement strand
ACCTGTTCAAGGCGGCGGTGTTCGGCAACGACCCGAACTGGGGCCGGGTCTTGGCCGCCGTCGGGACCACGGACGCGGTATTCGAGCCCGACCAGATCGACATCGCCATCAATGGCGTCACCGTGTGCCGGTCCGGCGGCACCAAGGTCGGTGACCCGGCGGAGAACGTCGACATGTCGAACCGGCACGTCGTCGTCGAGGTCGCCCTGGGCGCGGGCGGGGAGACAGCGACGGTCCTCACCAGCGACCTCACACACGACTACGTCCACGAGAACTCGGCGTACTCCACATGAGCGGCATCGAACTCGACCTCCACACGGCCGTTCACCCGTCGGCACCCAACGTGCTCCTGGTGTCCTGCGGAGCGTGGCCTAGAGCGCTCGGTGTGCAGGACGCAACGCGGCGTAGCGTCCTGCGGAGTGTGGCCCTGGACGCTCGGATTGCAGGACGCAACGTGGTCACAGAGGAACTCTTGGTGGCGGAGGCGGGGAGCGCGTGGTGACCGAACAGCATGAGGCACTGGCGAAGGCCGGGGTGCTGGTCGAGGCGCTGCCGTGGATGAAGCGGTTCCACGGCAAGATCGTCGTCGTCAAGTACGGCGGCAACGCGATGATCGACGACAAACTCAAGCGCGCCTTCGCCGACGACATCGTCTTCCTCCGGCTCGCCGGCCTCAAGCCCGTCGTGGTGCACGGCGGCGGCCCGCAGATCTCGAAGATGTTGAAGAAGCTCGACATCGCCAGCGAGTTCCGTGGCGGCCTACGGGTCACCACCCCGGAGGCGATGGACGTCGTCCGGATGGTCCTGGTCGGTCAGGTCGGTCGGGAGCTGGTCGGGCTCATCAATGCGCACGGCCCGTTCGCCGTCGGGCTCTCCGGCGAGGACGCGGGGTTGTTCACCGCGGAGCGGCAGTCCGCCATCGTCGACGGCGAGGAAGTGGACATCGGGCTGGTCGGCGACGTCGCCGAGGTCAACGCGGACGCCGTCCTGGACCTGATCGACGCGGGCCGGATCCCGGTCGTCTCGTCGGTGGCGCCCGACGCGGACGGCGTGGTGCACAACGTCAATGCCGACACCGCGGCCGCCGCACTCGCCGTCGAGCTGAACGCCGAGAAGCTCGTCGTCCTCACCGACGTCGAAGGGCTTTACCGGGACTGGCCGAGCAGCACCGACATCGTGAAGGAGATCTCCGCGGCCGAGCTCGCCGACCTGGTCCCGAGCCTCGACGCGGGCATGGTGCCGAAGATGCGTGCGTGCTTGCGTGCCGTCGACGGCGGGGTACCGGAGGCGACCGTCATCGACGGGCGGCTGCCGAACTCGCTCCTCCTCGAGGTATTCACGGACGAAGGGGTAGGAACGATGGTGGTGCCGTCATGAGCCGCACCGACATGAGCCACAACGATGAACTGACCCAGCTGACCGGTGGGACCGCGCTCGCATCCGACGCATGGCTGGACCGCTACGGCGACGCCCTCATGAACACGTTCGGGCGCCCGCAGCGGGTCCTGGTCCGCGGCGAGGGCTGCTACGTCTGGGACGCCGACGGCCGCCGTTACCTGGACATGCTCGGCGGGCTCGCGGTCAACGCGCTCGGTCACGCGCACCCATTGCTGGTGTCCGCCGTCACCTCGCAGCTTGCCACACTCGGACACGTGTCGAACTTCTTCGCGTCGCCGCCGCAGATCGCGCTGGCCGAGCGCCTGCTCGAGCTTCTGAGGCCTGACGTGGCCGGGCCGGCATCGACAGCGCGGCCGGCGGATGATGTCTCCGACGCCGCAGGTCGTGGGACGGGCCCAGGCACCGGCCGGGTGTTCTTCACCAACTCCGGGACGGAGGCGAACGAAGCCGCATTCAAGATCGCTCGCCGTACCGGCCGCACCAAGGTGGTGGCCGCGGACGGTGGCTTCCATGGGCGGACGATGGGCGCTCTCGCCATGACCGGCAAGGCGTCGATCAGGGAGCCGTTCGAGCCGTTGCCGGGTGGCGTCGTGCACGTGCCGTTCGCCGATGTCGACGCGCTGCGCGCAGCGGTCGACGACGAGACGGCGGCCGTCGTCCTGGAACCGGTGCAAGGCGAAGCGGGCGTCGTGCCCGCGCCCGACGGGTACCTCGCCGCGGCACGGCAGGTCACTCAGGAACACGGTGCGTTGCTGATCATCGACGAGGTGCAGACCGGCATCGGGCGCGTCGGGCACTGGTTCGCGCACTCCGCCGACGGCGTCGTGCCGGACGTGGTGACCGTCGCCAAGGGCCTCGGCGGCGGCATCCCCATCGGCGCGTGCATCGGCCTCGGCGAGGCAGCGGACCTGCTGGGTCCGGGGTCGCATGGGACGACGTTCGGCGGAAACCCGGTGGCGGCGGTGGCCGGGCTCGCAGTGCTGCACGCGATCGAGCGCGACAACCTCCTGGACAACGTGCGAACGGTAGGCCGGCATCTGGCGGATGGCGTGCACGCGCTCGAACATCCGTTGGTCGATCGGGTGCGTGGCCGCGGGTTGCTGCTCGGCATCGGCCTGACCCGCGAGGTCGCGCCGCAGGTGGCCGCCGCCGCATTGGATGCGGGGATCATCGTCAACCCGGTCAACGCCGGCACCATCCGGCTGGCCCCGCCACTCGTACTGAGCACGGCACAGGCGGAGGAGTTCCTGGCTGCGCTGCCGAAGGTGCTCGACGCCGTGCACGCGACTGCAGAGGAAGCCGACGGATGACGCCCGAGTCTCGCTCGGGGTGTGCTTCGTGGCTTCACGTAACGCATGACCCACAGTTTCCGGCTCTATCCGTTACTGGAGGCCACGAAGTGACGGTTGACAACGGTAAGGAGGAGGCGACGTGACGATCAGGCATTTTCTCGCCGACGACGATCTGGACCCCGGCGAGCTCACCGAGGTCCTCGACCTTGCTGACGAGGTCAAGGCGGACCGGTTCGCACGCCGTCCCCTGGATGGGCCGCAGGCGGTCGCGGTCATCTTCGACAAGCACTCGACCCGGACCCGGGTGTCGTTCAGCGTCGGTATCGCCGAGCTGGGCGGTTACCCGCTGGTGATCGACGCGCAGACGTCGCAGATGGGCCGGGGCGAGCCGATCGAGGACACCGCGCGCGTGCTCGACCGTCAATGCGCAGCGATCGTCTGGCGGACGTTCGAGCAGAACCGGCTGGCCGCCATGGCCGCCGCGTCGTCGATTCCGGTGGTGAACGCGCTGACCGACCTCTACCACCCGTGCCAGCTCCTTGCCGATCTGCAGACCGTGCGTGAACGCAAGGGCACGCTGGCGGGCCTGACCTTGACCTACGCGGGCGACGGCGCGAACAACATGGCCCATTCGTACCTGCTGGCCGGGGCCAACGCCGGCATGCACGTGCGGGTCGCGGCGCCGGACGGCTACGCGCCGGATGCGGCGGTGCTGACGAGGGCGGCTGCGCTCGCCGAGCGGACGGGAGGCTCGGTCGCGCACGTCGTCAACCCGATCGACGCGTTCACCGGTGCCGACGTGCTGGCGACGGACACCTGGGTCTCGATGGGTCAGGAAGGCGAATCCGCGGACCGTGAGGCCCCGTTCGTGCCGTATGCGCTGACCTCGAAGGCGCTGGACGCGGCCGCGCCTGAGGCGATGGTGCTGCACTGCCTGCCGGCGTACCGCGGCAAGGAGATCGCCGCCGACGTCATGGACGGCCCGGCCAGTGCGGTCTGGGACGAGGCGGAGAACCGGTTGCATGCCCAGAAGGCGTTGCTGACCTGGCTGCTGGAGAAGTCCCGACCGGGCTCGGCGGGGAGGTGAGATGGCGCAACCGACGACGCGGGCGGCACGGCACGGGCGGATCGCCGAGATCCTGGCCCAGCGCCCGATCCGTTCGCAGACCGAGCTTGCCGAGCGGTTGGCGGAGAGCGGGATCGAGGTGACGCAGGGCACTCTGTCGCGTGATCTCGACGAGCTGGGCGCGGTGAAGATCCGGCACTCCCAGGGCGGGCTGGTCTACGCTCTGCCCGGTGAGGGCGGCGATCCCACACCACGGGCGGCGGAGGAAGGAGCCATCGACGCCCGGCTGATCCGGGTCTGCGAGGAGATCCTGGTCTCGGCTCGCAGCTCGGCCAACCTCGTCGTCCTTCGCACGCCGCCCGGTGCCGCGCAGTATCTGGCGTCGGCCATCGACCATGCCGCCCGGCCCGAGCTGCTGGGCACCATCGCAGGGGACGACACCGTACTGGTGATCAGCGCCGATCCCGCAGGGGGAGAACGCATCGCCGGGTGGTTCCTGACTCTTGCCGAAGGGGGCACACCGGACAACGGTGCCGCTCAGGACAACGGCGCCGCTCAGGGTGTGACGACGACACCGCCGGCTGCGGCGGCTGCCGGCCCGGCCCATCCCGAACACTGACTGAATCGAATACCTAAGGAGTCCTACACCATGTCCACGTCCGAGAAGATCGTCCTCGCGTACTCCGGAGGACTCGACACCTCAGTGGCAATCGGGTGGATCGCCGAAGCAACCGGCTCCGAGGTCGTCGCCGTCGCGGTCGACGTCGGTCAAGGCGGCGAAGACCTTGACACCATCCGCAAGCGGGCGCTGGAGTGCGGCGCCGTCGAGGCGTACGTCGCCGATGCACGCGACGAGTTCGCCGACGAGTACTGCCTGCCCGCGCTGAAGGCGAACGCGCTCTACATGGACCGCTATCCACTGGTCTCCGCGCTGTCCCGGCCCGTCATCGTCAAACACCTGGTGAAGGCTGCACAGCAGCACGGCGCCAGCACGGTCGCGCATGGCTGCACCGGTAAGGGCAACGATCAGGTCCGGTTCGAGGTCGGGATCACCTCTCTGGCGCCCGAGCTGAAATGCATCGCTCCGGTGCGGGACCTGGCGTTGACCAGGGACAAGGCGATCGAGTATGCCGAGAAGAACAACCTCCCGATCGAGACCACCAAGAAGAACCCGTACTCGATCGACCAGAACGTGTGGGGCCGGGCGATCGAGACCGGCTTCCTGGAGGACATCTGGAACCCGCCGATCGAGGACATCTACAGCTACACCCAGGACCCGGCCGGGCAACGTGACCCGGACGAGGTCGTGATCACCTTCGATGCCGGCCGCCCGGTGGCGATCGACGGTGAGACGGTGACCATGCTGCAGGCGATCGAGATCCTGAACCAGCGCGCCGGTGCCCAGGGCGTCGGCCGGCTGGACATGGTGGAGGACCGGCTGGTGGGCATCAAGAGCCGCGAGGTCTACGAGGCGCCCGGTGCGATCGCGCTGATCACCGCACACCAGGAGCTGGAGAACGTCACCGTCGAGCGCGAGCTGGCCCGGTTCAAGCGGACCGTCGACCAGCGGTGGGGCGAGCTGGTGTACGACGGGCTCTGGTCGTCGCCGCTGAAGGATGCGCTGGACGGTTTCGTCGACGAAGCGAACAGCTACGTCTCGGGTGAGGTGCGGATGACGCTGCATGGTGGCCGGGCCGTGGTGACCGGCCGGCGTTCAGGTCAGAGCCTGTATGATTTCGGCCTCGCTACATACGACACGGGCGACACCTTCGACCAGTCGAACGCCAAGGGCTTCATCGAGTTGTTCGGCATGTCGACGAAGCTGGCGGCGGTCCGGAACCAGAAGAACACCTGAGTCAAGCGTCCATGAGCATCGGCGATGTGTCTGCTGAGACGCACAGCCGGTCGCCGGTGATCATGAGACAGTAGGACGCCGACGTCGCCCTTGAACAGATGGAGAGACACATGCCCGAGTCCGCTATCCCCACACCTGGAGATCTGTTCCCCAAACCGGGCGGGCCGAAGGGTGGCAAGGCCGCGACACACGACGATGAGAAGGACGCGCCGGCCGGCTCCGAGACGTCGAAAGCGGACGAAGGCGACGAGGCACCGGCGCACCGCGATGAGCGCACGGCGAGGCCGGCGGATGAGCAGACCGGCGCGCCCGAGCAGAACGGCACGCCCGAGCAGACCGGCGCGCCCGCACACGGGAGCGGGACAGCACCGGCGGGCCTGTGGGGCGGTCGATTCGGCGGCGGTCCCGCGGAAGCACTCGCGGCCCTGTCCAAGTCCACGCAGTTCGACTGGCGGCTCGCTCCGCAGGACATCGCCGGCTCGAAAGCACACGCCAACGTGCTGAACCGGGCGGGTCTGCTCACCGACGATGAGCTCGCAGGAATGACAGACGGCCTGGACCGGCTGGCTGCCGACGTCGCGGCCGGGGCCTTCACACCTGCGGTCGACGACGAGGACGTCCACACGGCGCTGGAGCGGGGACTGATCGAGCGGGTGGGTCCCGAACTCGGCGGCAAGCTGCGCGCGGGGCGTTCCCGCAATGACCAGATCGCCACCATGCTCCGGATGTATCTGCGCGACGCGGCGCGCGTCGTGGCCGGGCAGGTTCTCGACGTCGTCGAGGCGCTGGTCGCGCACGCCGGTAACCACCTCGGGGTGGCGATGCCCGGCCGGACGCATCTGCAACACGCACAGCCGGTGCTCCTCTCACATCACCTGCTGGTCCACGCGTGGGCGCTGCTGCGGGATGTGGACCGGTTGCGCGACTGGGACCGTCGCGCGGACGCCTCACCGTATGGATCAGGGGCGCTCGCCGGCTCGTCGCTGGGGCTGGACCCGGAGTACGTCGCCCGCGAGCTGGGCTTCTCGGGCTCCGTGGAGAACTCGATCGACGGCACCGCGTCCCGGGATTTCGCCGCCGAGGCGGCGTTCGTGCTCGCCATGATCGGTGTCGACGTGTCCCGGCTGGCCGAGGAGATCATCCTGTGGGCCACCAAGGAGTTCTCCTTCGTGGAACTCGACGACGCGTGGGCCACCGGCTCGTCGATCATGCCGCAGAAGAAGAACCCCGACGTGGCCGAGCTTGCCCGGGGTAAGGCGGGGCGTCTGGTCGGGAACCTCTCCGGCCTGATGACGACGCTGAAGGCTCTGCCTCTCGCGTACAACCGTGACCTGCAAGAAGACAAGGAACCGGTGTTCGACTCGGTCGACTCGCTGACGGTGCTGCTGCCGGCGTTCGCCGGCATGGTGGCCACATTGCGCTTCAACACCGAACGCCTGGAGGAGCTGGCTCCGCAAGGTTTCTCGCTGGCGACGGACATCGCCGAGTGGCTGGTGCGGCAGGGAGTGCCGTTCCGGGAGGCGCACGAGATCGCCGGCAGCTGCGTGCAGCTGTGCGAGAAGCGCAGCATCGAGCTGTGGGATCTCACCGACGACGACCTGGTGGCCGTCTCGCCGCACCTGACGCCGCAGGTGCGCGACGTGCTGTCCGTCCCGGGCGCGCTCGCATCCCGATCGGCTAAGGGCGGAACGGCCCCGGACCGGGTGCGGGAGCAGCTCGCTACCGCGCGCACCGAGGTCACCAAAGCGCGGGCCTGGACGGACAAGGCCACGACGGCCTGAGTGCCGGTTCTGGTGCCCTGGGGTAGGGGTCTGGAGGCATTGACTTGCGTGTGCGCTTTGGCTCGGTTGGTCTGTGGCCCGGCTGGGCTTTAGCCTCCAGACCCCTATCCCAGGGCACCAGAACGGAGTCCGAGCTAGGCCGCGGGGAACCTTGATCAGATGCGAGTTTGGGGCGCTATGACGCCTCAAACTCGCATCTGATCAGCACCGCTGCGCTGTCTTCGGGACGGTGGAATGAGTGTCGGCGGTTGGTCAGCGCTTGTGCGGCTGCAGCGTGGTCTCCCATCGGACCGAGCCGTCGACGCCGATCAGCCGCACCGTCAGATCCGCGGTCTCGCCGTCGATGGATACCTCGCCGACGTACTGGTGGCCTTCCGCGGGGGACGTGTTCGCCCTCGGCGGCGCCTCGACGAACACCGCCTCTGGTCCGAACGTCGGGTCCAGCTCGTTGGGGCCGAACGCGCCGGCGTTGAGTGGGCCGGAGACGAACTCCCAGAACGGGTCGAAGTCGGTGAACGCCGCACGTTCGGGGGAGTAGTGGTGCGCGGCGGTGTAATGGACGTCAGCGGTGAGCCACACGTGGTTGCGGATCCCGTTGCTCTTGAGGAAGGAGAGCACCGGAGCGATGTCCAGCTCACGACCTGCCGGCGCACCTGGCCGCCCGTTGGCGATGCCCTCGAGCGCGTCACCGTCCGGGACGACGAGCCCCAGCGGCAGGTCGGCCGCGATGACCTTCCAGACCGCGCGTGACCGCTTGAGTTCGCGCTTGAGCCACTCGGTCTGCTCGTGTCCCAGCACGCCGCCATCGGGGACGGTCTCCGTGCCGTCGGTGTTCGGGTCCTTGAAAGTGCGCATGTCGAGTACGAAGACATCCAGCAGCGGGCCGTACTGGATCCGCCGGTACACCCTGCCCTCGCCGTCGGTGTGCGTCGGGGAGATCGGAACGTACTCGAAGAACGCCTGCCGTGCCCGCGCCGCGAGGACATCGACGCTCTTCTCGGTGTAGCGGTCGTCGTCGAGGATCTCTCCGGGATACCAGTTGTTGACTACCTCGTGGTCGTCCCACTGGTTGATCTGCGGCGTGCGGGAGAGGAACTCGCGCCAGTTGTCGGCCATCAGGTTGTACGCGTACTGGCCGCGGAACTCGTGGAGTGTCTCGGCGACGTCGGCCTTCGGGTCCGTCACCACGTTGCGCCACACGCCACCGTCGGGCAGCTCCACGGTCTCCTCCAGCGGGCCGTCCGCGTAGACGGTGTCGCCGCTGCAGAGGAAGAAATCGGGATCCAGGTCCAGCATGACGTCGGCCATCCGGAAGCCGCCGTATTCCGGGTTGATTCCCCAGCCCTGCCCGGCGATGTCACCGGACCAGACGAACCGGACGTCGTCTCGCTTCCGGGGAGCGGTGCGCAGCCGGCCGCTTACCTCTTCACCGGTAGCGGAGCTGTCCGGGTCCTGCGCTCGTACGCGGTAGAACAGGTCGGTGCCGGGCGGCAGGCCTCGCAGACCGATCCGTCCGGTCAGGTCGGTGTCCGGGGTGATCAGTCCGCTGCGCATGCGGCGGGGATGCCGGAACGACGGGTCACGCGAGATCTCGACGACGAGGCGTGCCGGGCGGTCCACCTTGGCCCACACGGTGCCCGTCGTCGCCGTGACGTCCCCGGACTGCACGCCGTGAGTAATCGACGGCAGACCGGAACGCACGAAGGCAGCGGCGCCGCGGCGGGATGTGGGAGAGGACGTGGTAGAGGCGGAGGCGGGGAACGCACCGATGGCCGCGGAGCCGAGTGCGGCGGTACCGAGGGCGAGCGATCCGGTGAGCAGTGAGCGTCGATTGAGATCAGCCATGACCGCATAGTGGTGGCCGGAATCGACATCCCGGTGTCGCGAGGATGGGGCGCAGATGAACCTCTCCGACGGCGACGGGTTATCCTGCCGAGCGTCTGTGTGCGTCCCCGGCGTGCGGACGGTTCGCGTCACCGAAGAAGGAGAGAACTCCGTGCGCCCCTCCTCGTCTCCGGGCCGGGCGCAGACGGTGCGCCTGCGCGACGCCGGCCCGAACCCGTGGCACTACCTGCCCGGGCTCATGGCATCCGGGTTCGTGTGCCTGCTGTTCGTGATGCCGCTGTCCATCATGGCGGCGGACGAAATCGAGCCGGGCAATGGCGTGTGGACGGTGCTGTGGCAATCGGAGTTTCGTGCCCTGACGATCTCCGCGCTGGTTACTGGCGCCGTGGTCGCGGCCCTCCTCGTCGTCGCTCTGGTTCGTCTTCCCCGTGCGCTGGCGGCCCGCGCGGTAGTGGTCGACGTGGCCGGCTTCGAGGCGGTCGAACGGCCGAGGTGGTGGTTCCGGGGCCGGCAGGCCCGCATCGCCTGGGAGGACGTGCAGGTCATCAGTGCCGAGGATGCCGGGCACGGCAGCTCTGATCAGAGCCCGCGAACGGCACAGCGGCTGCTCGACCTCTATCTGACCCGCGATGTTCCCGGTGTGCCGCCGTTCGTAGCGGTGACGCGTGTCGATGAGCCCGATGTCGACATCGAAGGGGTACGCGTCCCGTCGTATCGGGCGCGCATCCAAGGTCTGATGCCCCGTTCCGCTATGGACGTCCAAGAGCTCGCCGAGGCAGTGGGCTCGGTGCGGCCGGACCTGTTCTACGCGGGCATCCGAGTGGATCAGTGGTACATGCCCCCTCCGGACGCGCGGGCCGGCGCCACGGGTCGAAGCGGAGCCGGGCGAGCTGTGGCGGGCGTCGACACCGATGCCATCTCGCGCCCGTCGCCCCAGACGCTGCGGCGACCCGGCGCTCCGGTACGGCTCGATTATCGTCACCCGTCGTGGCAGATCGTCGGAACCATCTTTGGCCAGATCGCGGCGATAGCGGGCTGCTGGTACCTGATGAACAACCCGTTCGGCTGGAGCACGGTCCCGGCCGGGCTTCTCGCCCTACTGCTCGTGACGCCGTTCCTGTTCTGCTGCGGCACGCTACCCGCCGCACTATGGATCATGCCGAGGTACACGGCTCGTGTCGGTATCGAGGTCGGGCCGCTCGGGCTGACCGTCACCCGCAAGCGGCCATGGAGGCTACGCGCGACCGTCTCCACCGACATTGCGTGGGACAGGGTCCAAGCCGTCGTGGCGCGTGGCAGCTCCGGGACGGCCGCGCCGTCGGGAAAGCGCCGCCGCTCGGTCGACATCTACCTGCACGACGGACGGGACGAGCCGTACCCGGTTCCCGGCGTCGGCACGGACATGTCGGTGTCTCGGCGCCTTCTGCCGGACTCCAGCGGGACAGACCCGCTGGTCGCCTTCCCGGCCACGAGGCTCAGGCTGACCTACCGGCATGACCTGGAGCCGCGCGGGCGGCAGCGTTGGGAGAGCCCGGATGGTCCGGGGCCGGACACCCTGGCGCTGCCCCCGTACCATCTCCGCCCTGCCCTGCTGGCGTTCCGGCCGGAACGGTGCCACGGTTTCGACGACCTGTGGAGTGGTATCGATGGTCACTAGCGGCACCGATGCGTACGACGCTCGCCTACCTGCGGCCATCGACCATGCCTGGCGCGGAGCCGACCGCCCGGTCA
>NZ_ML142866.1:0-5132 GCF_004138495.1 Phytoactinopolyspora endophytica | reverse complement strand
GTGACGGAATCATGGCGATGCGCAGCGCCGCCATGATTCCGTCACGGATCGGCACGATGCTGCCGATGAACCGCTCGTCCTCGGCCACCAGCCGGTTGTGCTCCTGGATGTCCTTCGTCCAGCCTCGTGTCCATTCGGGGAGCTCTTCCCGGTCGGTTCCGGTCGCAACGTGACCGTGCCAGATCACGTTGTCGCACAGCCAGAGCCCGCCGACGCGGATCCGGTCTCGTGCGGCGAGCCAGCAGTCCGGGTAGCCGTCCTTGTCGACATCGCAGTACACGATGTCGAACTCGCCGTCCTCTTCGGCGAAGACTTCCAATGCGTCGCCGACTTTGTAGGTCACCCGGTCCCAGACACCGGCCTGGCGCAGGTACTGTTCCGCCAGCCGTGCGTTCTCCGGGTCGCCTTCGGTGCAGACCACGGAGCCCGCGGGTCCGACCGCGCGGGCGAACCAGTACGCCGAGTAGCCGTAGCCTGAGCCGAGCTCCATCACGCGGCTCGCACCGATGGAGCGCGCCGCGAGCTCGAGGTACCGGCCAGAGGCCCTGCCCACGATGGGGAACCCCTTCTCCTCGGCCAATGCTTCCATCTCGGTCAGTACGGGGTCATCGTGTTCGGTTCCGGCCAAGTCGGTGAGATAGCCCTCGACCTTGTCATCCATCCAGCGGCTCATCTTCGAACCGTAACGGAATCGGTGCCGTCCGGTCAGGGTTGCAGCCTTGCGTGTCTCGTGTACGCGTCCGGCTCGCGGGGGCGGACACGGCACAATGAACCATGGCCCGCTGGGTGCTGCACGTGGACCTTGACCAGTTCATCGCCGCCGTCGAGGTGTTGCGCGATCCTGAGCTGCGCGGACGGCCCGTCGTCGTGGGTGGCGACGGGGATCCGACCAAGCGGGGTGTTGTCAGCACGGCCTCGTACGAAGCGCGGGAGTACGGCGTGCATTCAGGGCTGCCGCTGCGGTTGGCCGCCCGTCGCTGCCCAGACGCGGTGTTCCTCCCCGTCGACCGGGACACATACGACGCGGTGTCGGTAGAGGTGATGACGGTGCTGCGGGAGTTCGGCGTGGTCGAGGTCCTGGGGTGGGATGAGGCGTTTCTCGGCGTCGACCACGACGATCCGGAGTCCACGGCTCGGCGGATCCAGGAACGCGTGCGGGAGGCGACCGATCTCGACTGCACCGTCGGAATCGGGCAGAACAGGTTGCAGGCCAAACTGGCCACCGGGTTCGGCAAACCATCCGGCGTGTTCCGGCTGACCCATCAGACGTGGTTCGCGGTGCTCGGTGATCAGCCCACTGACGCGTTGTACGGCATCGGGCGCAAAACGGCGAAGCGGCTGGAAAGCCTCGGGATCGTGACGGTTCGGCAGCTCGCTCACGCGGATCCGGACGCGCTGGCGGCGCGGATCGGGCCGACGACCGGGCCGTGGCTGGTGCGGGTGGGCCGGGGCCAGGCAGGCTCTGCAGTGTCAGACACCCCGCACGTCGCCCGTTCTCGAAGCCGCGAGACGACCTTCCAGAGCGATCTCGACCACTGGGAGGATGTCACGGCTGAGGTCATCCGGCTGGCGCGCCTCGTCGCCGCCGACGTGGTCGGAGAGGCCCGCCCGGCCGTCCGCGTCGTCGTAAAAGTCCGCTACGTACCATTCTTCACCTATACACACGGGAAGGCGCTGCCAGCTCCGACCGCGGAAGCCCCGGCGATCGAGGAAGCGGCTCTCGCGGCGCTCGGCGCGTTCACCGATCGACGACCTGTGAGACTGCTGGGGGTTCGCGCGGAGTTCGCCCGTTGACGCGCTGACGTGCTGACGTGCTGAGGTGTTGGCGCGCTGAGGTCGGTGGCCCGTGGCGCGCCGTCCGGTCGACAAAGCGCTCGCGACTGGCCCGTGTCAGATCTGTCTGTCCGGGATCAGGCGGGTGAAGATTCCGGGTTCTAAACTCGGAGGTGTGCGTGATGCCACAGCTAGGCGGCTTTCTCGTCTGCACATTTTCCTCTACCGGCTGACCGGCGGGGTGATCGGCCGACGGCTGGTCCGCAACGACATGCTGTTGCTCACCACGCGGGGCCGGAAGACCGGCAAGCCGCACCGGGTGCCGTTGCTTTACCTCAGCGACGGCGACACGCCCGTGGTGATCGCTTCGTGGGGCGGACGCCCGAACCATCCCGAGTGGTACCAGAACCTCCAGGCCGATCCGCGCGCGATGGTGCAGGTGCGGTCGGAGAAGTGGCCGGTGCGCGCCCGTACGGCGACCCCGGAGGAGCGGGAGGTGTGGTGGCCGAAGGTGCTCGCCGCCTACCACGGCTACCGCGTCTACGAATCGAACACGGACCGCCTCATTCCGGTCGTCTTCCTCGAAGCCGACGACGAGCGACGTGGCGATCGCGGCTGAGGGCAGCGCGTCGTCGGCCCCGCTGGTGGACATGAGGCTCGGACGATGTCTGAGATCAAAGTCGCTGATGAGAGACGTGAGGAACGGCGCAGAGCCTTTCGGAGCGGCATCCGAATGGTGGCTTGCGGAGGTCCTGTAGCGGTTCTGAGGCCGAACCGCCTGGGTGGCAAACCTACGGCGGTGCCAGACGCGGTGACGCAAACTGGATACTTGTTCTGATGGAGCAGCCGACCAGTCAGCCGATCACCCGGGACTTCTTGTCTCGTCCAGGCATCGAGGTAGCGCCGGATCTGCTCGGAGGTGTGCTGTGCCATCGGACTGCCGAGGGCGTCGTCGCGGTACGGCTCACCGAGGTCGAGGCGTATATGGGCGCCGACGACCCAGGTTCACATGCTTATCGAGGGCAGACGCCGCGCAACGCGGTGATGTTCGGGCCGGCGGGCTTCCTCTACGTGTATTTCACGTACGGGATGCACTTCTGTGCGAACGTCGTGTGCGGGGAGGACGGCACGGCCACGGCTGTGCTGCTCCGGGCCGGAGAGGTTGTGGAGGGACAGGACGTCGCCCAGAGTCGCCGGCCTGCGGTTCGTACCCCACGTGACTTGGCGCGCGGCCCTGCGAGGCTGACGACAACGCTTGGCATAGCGCGGGAGCACAACGGTGCTGATCTGATCGGCGAGGCGAGTGAGCTGTCCTTGGAGCGCTCGGACGAGCTGCCGGAACGAGTCGCCACCGGGCCGCGAGTGGGCGTCGCCAGTCCCGGGGGTGACGGTGTGCATTTCCCGTGGCGTTTCTGGATCGAAAGTGATCCGACGGTTTCCACGTACCGCGCGCACAGTCCACGACGACGGCGGAAGGCCTAGCACTGAAGGCCGGACTACCGCGACAGGCCGCTCGAGCGTGATCACGACTGCTCGGGCATATGGGGGCGTGCCCGGCCGCGTGCGGATTCGGGCGTGCGCCCATGCGGAATATGCGGGAACATTGGGGGAGGCCGGGACCTGCCGGCGTGGGCGCGCCTAGCACGTCGGGACCGAGCGCCCGGAACCACTGTGATCTTCGAAGGAGACATGAGCACCGTGACCGATATCATCGACGAGCTGCATTGGCGCGGTTTGATCGCGCTGTCGACCGACGAGCAGGCGCTGCGCGCCGCTCTGGCGGCTGGTCCGGTCACGTACTACTGCGGCTTCGACCCCACAGCGCCTAGCCTGCACATAGGAAACCTGGTCCAGCTGCTGACCATGCGGCGACTGCAGGACGCGGGACACAACCCTCTCGCGTTGGTGGGCGGGGCGACGGGCCTGATCGGTGATCCGAAGATGGCGGGGGAACGCACACTCAACGAGCCCGACGTTGTGGCCGGGTGGGTGGAAGGTATCCGCCGCCAGATCGAGCCGTTGCTCGACTTCTCCGGGCCGCATGCGGCGGAGCTGGTCAACAACCTGGACTGGACGTCCGGCCTGTCGGCGATCGACTTCCTGCGAGACGTCGGCAAGCATTTCCGCGTCGGCCGCATGCTCAGTAAGGAGTCGGTGAGCGCACGGCTGAACAGCGAGCAAGGGATCAGTTTCACCGAGTTCAGCTACCAGATCCTGCAAGGAATGGACTTCCTGGAACTCAGGCGCCGGTACGGATGCACGCTGCAGACCGGCGGCAGCGACCAGTGGGGCAACCTGACCAGTGGCGTCGACCTGATCCACCGGGTGGAACACGAGGCCGTCCACGCACTGGGAACGCCGCTGATGACCAAGGCTGACGGAACCAAGTTCGGGAAGACCGAGGGCGGGGCGGTATGGCTTGATCCAGAGATGACGAGTCCGTACGCCTTCTTCCAGTTCTGGCTCAACAGCGATGACCGGGACGTCGTCAACTACCTGAAGGTCTTCACCTTCCGAAGCCAGGATGAGATCGCGGAGCTGGAGAAGGAGCTCGCGGAGAAGCCCGCGGCGAGAGCGGCTCAACGCGCGCTGGCTCAAGATGTGACCGCGCTCGTGCACGGTGCGGAAGAGACTGAACGTGTCGAAGCGGCGTCGCGCGCGTTGTTCGGCTTCGGGGCACTGCAAGATCTCGACGCGAGGACTCTCGGGGCGGCGCTGGCCGAAGCGGGCGCACCCCGCGTGGAGGCAGGCGCGGAGCTGCCGACGTACATCGAGTTGTTCGTCCAGTCGGGCCTCGTGCCGTCACGCTCGGCCGCGCGACGCGCGCTGGCGGAAGGCGGGGCGTACGTGAATAACCTCCGCCTCGATCCCGGCCTCGATCCGGAAGCCCGGCCGGCTCACGACGATCTTCTCCACGGTCGCTGGCTGGTTCTGCGCCGGGGCAAGCGCACCGTTGGCGGCGTCGACCTGGCCTGACCTGGCGTTTTGGAGGAGTGGGCGGCGTCACGTCGGCCTCATTTGACGTCGCCCGCTCGCAGGTCGTAAGTTTCTCTAGGCCTACGGGAGCGGGACGCCGAGTTTGGCGGCCGGCCGTGGTGCCAAACCTCCTGAGAAGGACATCCAAGCCGGGCTCACACGGGTCGGGTTGGGTCGGTCATCTCATGAGGTGCCTCCCAAGACTGTGTAAGCGTCAGTCGGACATCGGCCCAGTTTTATGCCAGATGTTCGGGACACGAAGCCCGGTTGGACGTGGTAGGCTAGTGGAGTTGCCCCGGCGAGGAGTGCGGTACTGACTCTGGTCCAGCGCCAGTTCGGATAAAAGTCCGGATTTGACGCGGAGAGCTGGGAAAACATAAGCT
>NZ_ML142865.1:182282-182493 GCF_004138495.1 Phytoactinopolyspora endophytica | reverse complement strand
CTCGCACACGCCTTCGCCCACACCGACACCGAGCTGTCCCGTGATTGGCCCGTCGGAAGCGACGGCGCACCCGCAGACAACCACGGCACACCCAGCAACACACCCAGCAGCGCGGGCGGCAGCGTGGGCGGTTCCGTGGGCGAGCGGGCCAGGATCTGGATCCGTCGCCTCTACACCGACCCCGTCACCGGTGTCGTGCGTGACTGCGACC
>NZ_ML142865.1:180280-181921 GCF_004138495.1 Phytoactinopolyspora endophytica | reverse complement strand
ACCGCGACCGTGCACGGGCACCCTCCCGCGCCCACCCCCGCATCGACCACCACTGGACACACCCCACAACCACCCACTGAACCACCACCAACAGCAGCGCACAGCCCTGCCCACCACCGCCACCCTGGCGACCGGGGCGGGGCTCGTGTCCTGCCCAATGGTGCGCCGAGTGGGCCCCACGCACCACGGGCGCGGGACCCACTCGCAACCCGAGGGCTACGGGTCAGTCATCACAACCCAACGCCTCGCGGTACACCTGAACCGGCTCCTCCAGGACCGTGTCGCCGACCATCTCACCGGCGGGGGTGATCCTGTCGACCCTGGTTCCGTCCAGCATGACACCATCATTTGCGAGGGCGTCGGCGTACCCCCACACCACGTAGGGAAAATCGCCCTCCGGCTCCATCGTCTTCAGGATCGGCCAGTCATAGGACGAGCCGAGCGCCTCCTCCGCCTCGCTCGCCGCGGAGTCGTCACCGGAGTCGGTCGCCTCGGTCCACTGCCCGATCCAGCCGCAGGCGACGGCACCGGTCACGTCGGCACCGAGGTGGTACTGGTCCCGCACGCCGGCGGACTCGGCAAGGTCGGTCGGATCGAAACCGTCTGGGGTGGGTATGTCCGCCAGCATCTCCTCCACTGCAGCCTCTACGTCGTCAGGCTGGACCACGTCATCCGGCATCGCATCCAGCCACGTATCGACGTCGACCTGCGTGAACGAGCCGACCACGTCCTCCAGTGTGCTCGCGTCGATCTCTTGTCCGTCGTTCAGGACGGTGAGAGTAAGGACCTCGACCACATAGTCTCCCTGCTGCCACAACACCGTGCCGTCACCGGTCTCCGGAGAGAAGAGCAGCACCGCCTCGTGGCCGGCCACAGCCAGCGATCTTTCCTCCTCATACACCGACTGCAGGTTCTCCACTTTCGATGCGTAGTCCCATTCGCTCGCCCAGCCCACGTGCAGCTGGTATGTGCCGTCGGACACTGTCATGGTGCCCTCATTGAGGGTGAACTGTTCGGCGTCGGTGATCTGCCAATCCGGGTGATCAACGATCAGGCGCGGCACGGACTCCGCCACCTTCATCACCTCGCTGGCCCACACCGAACCGCTGTCGGTATTGGTCTGGACGGTGAACGCGGCGGCTGTCGCCACCGCGGCGATGCCCGCCACGGCCGCCAGCCTGCGGCCGGTGACCCACCGCCGAGGCTGACGTCCCGGCGGCTCGGCGCCGGCAACGGTCTCGAGTACTGGTGTGGACATGATCTCCTCCATGAGCTCGGTCTCGGCCGATCGGAGGGGGAGCTCCTCGACGTCGGCATCGGACACCCGGGCGGTCGCGCCCACCAATGCATCCATCTCGTCTCTCACATCTCCTCCTTCTGCCGGACGGGCGTTGGCCTGCCACCTTCTACATGTCCGGACTCGCCGCTGCGTTCGATGCCGGGTCCGCCGCGTCGTTCAGCCCTCCAACCCTGCATTTCCAGTCGTGCCCTCAGCCGTTTGCGAGCTCGGTGCAACCGGGTGCGCACCGTCGCCGGCGGCAGCGACATGACCTCCGCAAGCTCGGTCGGGCTCAGCCCTTCCCAGCTGGTCAGCTGGAGAAGCTCTCGGTCCTGCTCGTCGAGCTCACTCATGGCCGCCCG
>NZ_ML142865.1:178886-180270 GCF_004138495.1 Phytoactinopolyspora endophytica | reverse complement strand
TCGATAGCGTCACCGCGCGCGGCGCCGCCCATTCCGCCGTCCCGATCGACGTGCGTGAGCAGGTCCTCACGGAGCCGCTCGGCCAGCCGGTGCCGGCGCCGGTCGCCGCGCACGTGGTTCGCGCACACCCGCCGCGCCACGCCGTACAGCCAAAGCCGTCCGTCCCGGCCCTGCGGCACGTCGTCGATACGTCGCCATGCGACCAAGAAGGTCTCGGCCACGATGTCGGCGGCATCGTCGGCAACCTGCACACGCCGTAGCGCGTACCCGAGGACGGCCCGTGACTCAGCGGTGAACAGGTCCTCGAACCGCGCCCTATGCGTGATCAGATGATCATCTCCTTGAACGCGTGCTCCTGTCAGGATCGACACGCTGACTTCCTTTCCGTTGAAGGCTGGCACTGTGGCATGTCCGGCGTCACCGCATGCGTTTCATGCCGGGAAGAATGGACCGAGTGACCCGCTCCCCTTCAGACGTGCCCGTCCGGCTTCTGCTCACTCTGGCGCTGGGAACCGTGCTCAACCCGCTGAACTCGTCGATGATCGCCGTCGCCCTGATCAGCCTGCAGCGGGACTTCTCGGTCGGGATCGCCACCTCGACCTGGCTGGCGTCGAGCTTCTACCTCACGGCCGCGGTGTGCCAGCCGCTGATGGGCCGGTTCGCGGACCAGTTCGGCGCCCGGCGGCTGTTCATCACTGGACTCGCGCTGATGGCCACCGTGTCGGCTCTCGCACCGCTGGCGCCGGGTTTCGGTTGGCTGCTGGTGGTGCGGGTGCTACAGGCGGTGGCGACGTCGACGGCCTATCCGTGCGCGCTCATCCTCATCCGGCATGCGGCACGCCCGGCCGCGAGCCAGTCCGGCGCACCACCGGCCGGCGCTCTCGCCACGCTGACCGTCGCCGGTTCGGTCAGTGCCGCGTTGGGTCCGGTGCTGGGCGGGCTCCTGGTCGCGGTTGCGGGCTGGGAGGCGGTCTTCCTCATCAATGTCCCGATCACCATCGCCGGCGTCATCACGGCCGTGCGGGTGCTTCCAACGGCGACCGCACACTCCGGCGGATCCTGGAGGCTCGGCGACCTCGATCTCCCGGGAATCGCCCTGTTCGCAGGATCGCTCAGCGCCCTGATCGTTCTGGTGTTGTCCTTCGCGGAGGAGCCCAGATGGTTGTTGCTGCCGGTGGTCCTCGCCGCCCTCGCGCTGCTGGTCTGGCGCGAGCTCGCCGTCGACCAACCGTTTCTGGACATCCGCGGGCTCGTCGCGGGACGGGACCTGGCGACCGTGCTCGCCCAGCAGGGCGGTGTGAACCTGGTCTTCTACTGCGTCTTCTTCGGTATGCCGATGTGGCTGGAACACGTCCGCGGCTTCACACCGGACGCGGTCGGCCTG
>NZ_ML142865.1:177862-178851 GCF_004138495.1 Phytoactinopolyspora endophytica | reverse complement strand
CGGGGCGGGTACTGGTCACCGGGTTCGCAATCCTGCTGGTAGCCACCTCCGCGGTGCAGCTGCTCGACGACGACGCGTCCGTCGTGCTGCTGCTCACCATCATCGTCCTGCTGGGGATCCCGAACGGGCTGAACAACCTGGGCTTGCAGACGGCACTGTACGAGGCGGCGCCGCCGGAACGGGTGGGTGCGTCAGCTGGCCTGTTCCAGACGTTCCGCTACCTGGGGGCGATCTCGGCGACAAGCGTGCTGGGCGTCGTACTGGAGCAGGACCTGTCGACCCGCGGCATGCACCACGTCGGATACGTCATGACGACCGTGGCCGCGGTCCTGCTCTTCCTGACCATCCTGTCCATGTCCCGCCGACGCTGACCGGCAGGCACACGTGTGCAGACGAGCAGAACACGAGAGAATGCCAGCGCCGAACAGCCACGCACCGGCACGGCTCCGCGATAACGAGGTGAGCAATGGATAAAGCACGCAAGGTGGTCTTGGACGTGGACACGGGCAACGACGACGCCGTCGCCATCATGATGGCCGCGTTGCACCCCGACATCGACCTGATCGGCTGCACCACGGTCGGCGGCAATCTCTCGATCGAGGAGACGACGGACAACACACTGCGGGTCCTGGACCACGTCGGGCGCTCCGACGTGCCGGTCTACCGCGGACTGCGGAAGCCGTTCGCGCCGCGCCCGTACCCGATAGCTCCGAGCCCGCCGATCCATGAACCCACGCTCCCGCTGCCGGATCCACGCAGCCACGCTCGGAAGACTCCCGCTGTCGAGTGGCTCATCGAGACTCTACGCACGACGACGGAGCAGATCACTCTGGTGCCGGTGGCGCCGCTGACCAACATCGCAGCGGCGTTGACCGTCGCTCCGGAGATCCGTGAGGCCGTCGCCGAGATCGTGATCATGGGTGGCGGGCACGCGTTCGGCAACCGGACCGTCTCGGCGGAGTTCAACATCTACTACGACCCGATCGCCG
>NZ_ML142865.1:175131-177814 GCF_004138495.1 Phytoactinopolyspora endophytica | reverse complement strand
GCGCTCGGAACGCCGGGCGGCACCGGCGTGGCCACGGTCCTTTCCGGATACATCAGCGGCCGGCAGTCCGGCGAACGGAGGGCCGGTCCGGTACACGACGCGCTGTGCATCGCCTACCTGATCGACCCAGCCGTGGTGCGGCTGGAGCACTACCATGTCGCCGTCGACACGACCGGGTATCAGAACTTCGGACGAACCATCGTCGACGTACGGCGCCGGAGCGACACGGAAGCCAACACCTGGTTCGCCGTCAGCGCAGACCCGGCGCGATTCTTCGACCTCCTCCGTTCTACCGTCGCCCAGCCAACGCACGCCCCATGATCATGAACAGTAACCGTGTAGATAGCACGGTTACTGTTCATGATCACGGGCACGCGCGTCTCACGCCGACTGGTGCACTCCGCCACGCTCGGGTGCATCACGGCGATGCTCGTGCCCGTCCGGCTGTATGTCGGTCGGTGTGCCTTCGCGTCGCCGGTCGAGCTGGGCCGCGGCCCGCGCGAATGCTCGCTGCCGGACGACGGCCGCCTCCCGGCGGTCACACAGCACGGCCAAGAGCAGTGGTTCGACGCCGGCTTCCGCGGCGCACCGGGCGAACTCGTCGAGCTCCGCCGCAACCGCCGCCGGCCCCATCTCGGCCACTCGGTGGGCGAGTTCTCTGAGCTCGGCCGGCCCTTGCCACATGATCTGTTCACTCCCCGCGCTTGATCTGTCAGACCATCATCGAACGAACATCTGGCCCAGTTGAAGGGCCAGTTCACGAATAGTGGTCTGGGCCAGAGACGGCGCGATTGGGCTGGGCCCACGCGGGTAACGGTTTAACCAACGGTCCAGCACGAGAGGAGGACCTATCGTGGAGCGCGGCAGCGACAAACATGGTCCGCGACAGGACAACGAACTCAAGCACGAACTCCAGGGTATGGAGCAAGCGGACCGGCCGATCCGGGTCGAGGAGTGGAGGGACCCCGAGCCACCGGCCGACGACGACCCCTCGGCCTTCTCCGGCCAGGAACCCGCGGTGACGCCGCAGGTGGTTGCCGACACCATGACCGGGCGCGTGATCAGCGTTCCGATCGACGCTTCCGTCACCGATGCCGCGGTCGCGATGAGGAACAACGACGTCGGCGACGTGCTCGTCCTCGACGGGGGGATGGTCCGCGGCCTGGTGACCGACCGGGATTTGGTGGTTCGGGTGGTGGCTCAGGGCCGGGTGGCGGACAAGACGCCGGTCGACGAATTCTGCAGCGATGACGTCACGTCGGTCGTCCCCGGCACGTCAATCGACGATGCCGTGGCGGTGATGCGGACCCGTGCGCTCCGGCGCCTTCCCGTCGTCGATGAGGACATGCGGCCACTCGGTGTGGTGACGCTGGGGGATATAGCGCTCGCTCGGCAGCCCGGATCCGCGCTGGCCGATATCTCCGAAGCGCCGCCGAACAGGTAGCTGAGGTCGGCACGAGGCGGCGCCGGAGGAATGGGCGTGCCCAACGCCCGTTACGATCGGGCCCATGGCAGAAGTGATCGCGCGCGACGGTACGTGGACGTTCGACGGTGAGCTGATCCGTATCGTGCCGGGTGGCGATCGCAAGGTCCACAATCTGCGACAGGCCCTCGGCGAACTGGCCGTCCCTCTCAGAGCGATCTCCGGCATCACCTATGAGCCCGGACGCAAAGGCGGCCGGCTGCGGCTCCGCCTCCGTGACGGCGCCGATCCGTTCCTCCAGGTGACCGGTGGAAAACTGGCTGACGAAGCGGACCCGTACCGGCTCGCCGTCGACAAAGACACCGCCGGTGCGGCCGAGTATTTCGTCGACGAAGTACGCAACGCTCTGACCATCGAGCAAGTGCCGCCCGGGGCGTGCGAGCATTACCTGCTCAACGGCCCGAGCGTGCCGCTGACGGCCACGGCGGGCGATGGCACGGTCTCATTCGACGGCATGCGGATCCGCATCGAGTGGACCGAGTGGGCCGAGCAGGTCAAGAAGTCCAGCGGAGCACGAGAGATCTCCATGGAGGACGTGCACGGCGTCGAGTGGGTACCGATCATCGGCTTCACCAACGGCTTTCTGCGCTTCCGGGTGACCGGCGCGTCCGCGCTTCTCCCGAAGCACGACCCGAACTGCATCACCTGGGGCATGCGTCGTGAAGGCGGCACCATCTCGTTGCTGGCCGCCGCCGTGGTAGCACGGCTTCCCCACCCGTCAGCCGACCACGAGGCGGCACCCGGGCGCACCCGGCCCTCCGGCACAGGTAGCGGGGCGGACACGGCCGGCCCTGGAGATGATCATGACACGGTCCTGCGGCGACTGCGCGAACTCGGCGAACTGCACCGCGACGGGGTGTTGACCGAGGAGGAGTTCGCGGCGGCCAAACAGGCCTTGCTGCGCGAGCTCTGACGCGGCGCAACAGGGCAGTTTTCACCGTATTCGCCGCCCGGAGGTGTCGAAGTCATCGGAAATCTGATCTCATTCTGGCGTGACCGTACCCGGCGAAGCCTCCGACAGGACCCATCCCAACCGGCGCCACGTTGTCAGCTGGGCGTTGTGGGACTGGGGGTCGGCCGCCTTCAACGCGATCATCGTCACCTTCGTCTTCACGGTCTATCTCACCGACAGCGTCGCGAGTGACGAGGACAGCGGGTCTCAAGCGCTCGGCATCGCGCTGACCATCGCGGGCGTGCTGG
>NZ_ML142865.1:163501-175098 GCF_004138495.1 Phytoactinopolyspora endophytica | reverse complement strand
GCCTTACTCGCGCCCGTCACGGGACAGCGCAGCGACGCCGCGGGTAGGCGCAAGCTGTGGCTCGGTGTGCATACAGGGCTCGTGGTGCTGTGTACAGCCGGGTTGTTCTTCGTCCGCGACGACCCGTCGTACCTGGTGCTGGGTCTGGCGCTGATCGCCGCCGGGAGTGTGTTCTCCGAGTTCGCGGGGGTGAACTACAACGCCATGCTGGTCCGGATCTCCACCAAGGAGACGATCGGGCGGGTGTCCGGGTTCGGCTGGGGCATGGGGTACTTCGGTGGACTCGTCGCGCTGACGATCGTGCTCTTCGCGTTCATCCAGCCAGATGTCGGGCTGTTCGGTGTGACCTCCGACGACGGGATGAACATCCGGGTCGTCGCGCTGTTCTCGGCGGTGTGGTTCGCACTGTTCGCCGTACCGGTGCTCCTCGCCGTGCCGGAGGCTCCGCCGTCCGGTGAAAGGCTGCGGCACAATTTCTTCGCCAGCTACGTGGTCCTGGGCAAGCGGCTGGCTCACATGTGGCGCGATGAGCGCCGCACTCTGTGGTTCCTCGCCGCGAGCGCCGTATACCGGGACGGGCTCGCCGCCGTGTTCACCTTCGGCGGAGTGATCGCCGCAGGCACGTTCGGATTCAGTGACACGCAGGTGGTGATCTTCGCCATCGCCGCGAACCTCACAGCTGGGCTCGGCGCCGTCTTCGGTGGGCGGCTGGATGATCGGTTAGGCCCGAAGACGGTCATCGTCGGATCGCTGGTGGCGCTGGTCGTCGTCGGGAGCTTCATCACCGCACTCCCTGGGCAGGCGACGTTCTGGGTGGGCGGTCTGATCCTCGCGGTGTTCGTCGGCCCGGCACAGTCCGCCAGCCGAACGTTCCTGGCCCGTATCGTCAGCCCGGAACGCGAGGCAGAAGCGTTCGGCCTCTACGCCACGACCGGGCGGGCGGTGAGCTTTCTCGGCCCGGCGGCCTTCAGCGGGTTCATCGCCATCTTCGGGACTCAGCGCGCGGGGATGGCCGGCATCGTCCTGGTGATCCTGGCCGGGGCCCTCGCCGTCCTCCGTGTCCGTGCCCCGGAACGGAACACGCCCAGTCCCTGACGAGTGATGGATAGTCGCCGCCAGCTGCGGTGACGCGCGGTCACGGTGTCGCGTCTCGACGGCCCAGGTATTGCTCAAGCTCTGAGATCCCGCGTAGCGCTTCAGCATGTCGGCATGCCTCGGCCTGACGCTCGCAATGGCGTCGATACAGATACAAGCCCACAGCCCGCAACGCGTGCCCGACCGCAGACATGAGCAACAGCGCGATTCCCACCACGAACGTCGCCGAGAGCAGCGTCACCAGCGTCGAGCTCAGTTCTGCGTAAGCAGCCGTGCCGAACTGGAACATCACGCCCTCCTTCGCCCTTGAACGAGAACCAGCTCCAGAGCTGCTGCGCTAACGCCGACATGCTCCAGAACGAGCCTCCATAGTAGCGCCAAGTGGGCAGTCAAGCCCATATATGTTCGGGCTTTCGTCCGCTGACATCGACATTGCCCTGCCTATACTCATTCTGGTGACCGTCCAGCCGAGCATGACGTCGCTGCGTGCGGATGCGCGCCGCAACCGCGACGCCATCATCTCGGCCGCCCGCAGGCTGTTCGCCGAGCGCGGTCTGGACACTCCCCTCGATGCCATCGCACGCGAGGCCGGGGTGGGCCGGGCGACGATGCACCGCCGGTTCCCTACCCGCGAAAGCCTGGTGCAGGCCGTCTTCCTTGACAACATCACCGAACTGGAACGGGTCAGCCACGCCGCAGCCGATCCCGCCGACGCCTACATCGACATCCTCACCGCGATGCTCGAGATGCTCGTCAAGGACGTGGGCTTCGTCGACGTCTTCAATAGCCGTGCCGTGTCGGAGGCGACCAGGCAGGACATCTCAGCTCGGTTCCTCGCGATCTTCGAGGAACCGCTACGTCACGCGCAAGCAGCCGGGCGCATCCGGCCCGACCTGGGCCTGGATGACACCGCGCTCCTGGTTGACATGTTGAGCGCTGCGGCTCACAGCTTCGGCCCCGCCGCTCCGACCGATCGGGTCAACCGCGCGCTCGCCTTACTCCTCGACGCCGTCCGTCCACCCGGGCCCGATACGTGACGAAGGCCTATTGACTTCGCTGGACGCATTCTCATCTGCGCTGATGGCCAGAGATCCATCCCAGCCGTTACGCTCGCCACACGCGGGCGCGTTCAGGGGAATGGCCAGCGGAGGGAGCCCGCGCAACGTCTGATCTGAGGGGGTCACACGATGGGTTACCCACCTGCGGAGGAAGTTCCACTCGGCACCTACTACGAGCTGTCCACTCATCTGATCGCATTGGAGGTATCTCGCCGCGGGCACGAGCCGATATGGCTGCGCAAGGCGGCGTTCGTGGTCGACATCGACGGCGTCACCCATGGATGGAACATGACTCGATGCGCGGTCACATCGACCATCGGCGCCGAGTTGACCACCCGCAAGGACTACACCCGCGCCCTGCTGCGCCGAGCCGGTCTGACTGTGGCAGCCGGCGGCTCTTACCGGTCGGATGACTTCGACCGCGCGCTCAGCAGGGCACGTCGGCTGTGGCCGGTTGCGGTCAAGCCAGCCGGGCGAGGCTCCGGCCACGGCGTCAGTGTGGGTGTCAGCGACGAGGACGGATTCCGGGCGGCCTGGGAGCTGGCCGTGTCGCCGGGCGGCAAGGTCGTGGTCGAGCGTGTCCAGGACGGTGAGGAAGCTCGGTTCCTCACCGTCGGCGGGAGATGCATCGCTGTGGCCGGACGCACTCCTGCTCAGGTGATCGGCGACGGCCGATCAACCGTCGCCGAGCTGGTGGAAGAGAAGAACGCCGCGCGGCAGGACAACCCGCACCTGCGGGGTCACACGGTTCCGGTACGTGGCGACCCACACCACGTGCCGGCGTCAGGCGAGCGGGTAGTGCTGGACGATCGGGGCGGGTTCTCCAGTGGCGCGGACTCCGTCGACCTGACCGACACGGCGCACCCGTCGTATCTGGACCTCGCCGGGCGCGCAGAGCTGGCGTTTCCGCAGCTCGGCCTCTCCGGCGTGGACATCATCGCCTCCGACTACACTCGGCCGGCGACACCCGAGAACCACGTCATCGTCGAAGTGAACTCACGGCCCGCCATCGGTGCACATCATTTCCCCGCGCACGGCACACCGCGTGACGCAGCCAAAGCCATCGTGGACGCCTGTACCGACGTCACCGCCGGATGACAGAGTAGACCAGCCAGATGGCTCAGGGCCGGGCCAGAGCGGCCTCCAGCTGAATGAGCCGTGCGGAGAGCACCGGATTGTCGACGGAAGCGACGTGGCTCCGGGCTGCCTCCAACGCGTCGGTCCTGCCCGCAGAGACTCGGAGCATCGCGGCTTCCGCCTGGAGCTCCCGCATGCCGTGCACCGACGCCAGCTGGTCCAGGTCGTCCACCAGTTCCTCGACGTTGCCCAATCCGTTTGCAATCGCATGGGTCACCTGGGCTGCAAGCCCGTAGGCCTCCAGCCAGACGTAGGCGTCGTTCACGCGTCGGCACGCGGTTCGGGAATCGTGTAGCAGACGAGCAGCCACGGTGTGCTCCCCGCGCTCGGCCGCGACCAGCCCGAGGCCCCGACACGCGAGGCTCTCCCAGCACGGGTCGCCCACTTCGACGGCCAGTGCGTGGGCGCGGCTGAACAACTCCTCAGCTTCGTCGACGCGACCGGCGTGCATGGCTACCTCGGCGCTCCACGACAGCGGGTACGACGCGAACGTGAGCCAGCCGGCCTGGTCCGCCAGTGCCCGGGCACGCTCCAGGTGCTCCGCCGCCAGTTCATCCTCGCCGCGCAGCAGCCGCAGTCGCCCGAGGTGGGTCAGCGCCATCGCGGACGCCCGCAGATCGCCGCCATACTCAGCGTGACGCACGGCGTCGAGGAACAGCGGTATCGCCTCCTCGTAACGTCCGGCGTCGCTGCGCAGAGAGCCCTTCGTCAGCAGGATCCAGGCACGCTCCGAATCGTCGGCGCCCACGGTTGCCATGGCGCGGTCCAGCCAACGCTCGGCCGGCTCGAAGCGGCAGCGGAGGAACTCCACCCATGCCAGCTCCCGGCAGGCCGCGGTCGCGAGGCCAGGACGTCCGACGCGTTCCGCGACGGCCACGGCCTCCCTGAGCGCCGCCACGCCCGCCTCGTCGGCGCCACGGACGGCGTGCACCTGGGCGCTGCCGAGGTGGATCAGTGCCCTGACCAGGAGCTCGGGGTCCGCAATCGCCCTCGCGCCGGCGACCGCGCGCCGCAGTGACCCGATCCCGGTGTCCGACGCACCTGCCGACACGGCGGTCACGCCCGCCTGCAGCTGTGCCTCCGTGCGCGTCCGGCTGGCCTGGGCGGGACGGGACATCAGCGGCTCCGCGGCGGCGCTCACCGAACGGGAGGGAGGCACACCGAGCTCGTCAAGGAAAGATTCGGTGACCAGCTCGACGTGCGCACGGGCCCCGGGGACGTCGCCGGACCGAGCGAGCGCACGAACGAGGAGCTCATGGCAGTTCTCGTCCCATGGCTGGAGCGCGACCAGGCGCCGGGCGTGCCCCACCGCTTCGTCCGCCCGGGCGGAGGCGATCTCGTCGCGTGCGGCCTCGCGGAGAGCTGCCGCGGCAAGCGCAACGACACGTTGCCGCTCCCCCTCGAGCCAAAGCTCGAAGCCCGCGCATGACGGGAACGTGAGCCCTTCGAGGAGCGGTGCGGACAGGTCGATCTGGTCGATCACCTCATACCATGGGGCCGCCGCCAGAAGGTGTATGTCGACCTGCACGTCGCGCGTCAAGGACAGCGTCACCGGGTCCCCAGCGAACGCGTGCGGCTCTCGCGTGATGCGGCGGAGTTCCGCAAGGTTCCAGCGCAAAGAGCCCAGGCCATCCTGGGCGTCCGGAAACAGGAGCCTGACGAGGCGCTCGCGCGGGACGGCGGCGCCGTTGCTCACCAAGTATGTGAGGAGGCCCCAGCCCTTCTTGCCGCGTGGCCCGTCCAGCTCGACTCCGTCGCCGAAGACTGCCGGACGCCCGAGCAACTTGATCGTCACCATGGGCGCCCTCCCGTTCACCTGCATGGTACGCCCGTTTTGGTCGCCGACGGAGCCGCAAGCAGAAGCCGGCTGTACGCGGTGTTCGCTCCGCGCGCGATCTGCTCCAAGGCACGCGGGTCCGAAGGACCACCGCGTCGTGACGCCGCGAGCTCTAGAAGGGACACTGCGGCGACCAGGTCACGGACGACAACCACGCCGGATCCTTCACGCAGGACGGTCCCGGGCGCGGTACCCAGGGCTGTGGCGGCCGCCCGGGCCGCCCCGGCGAGAGTCACGATCGCGTGGCCGGCGCAGGTGTCAGAGTGCACTAGATCGGGGTCCAGCTCCGAGACGGTGCCGAGGGCGTCACGCAGGGTGCCCAGTACGCCATCCGCGTCACTGTTGCTGGGCAGGAACGGCTGCGTCTCAATGCGATTCATCGTGATGGTCATGGTGCCTCCCTCGTCGGTGGCACCACGATCTCGTGGGACCGTGTGAGAAGGCGTGTGACCCCGAGCGGACCAGCCGTGCTTCTTCAACCCGTTGCACGACCGGGCCACAAAGGAGGTCGACTACGCGATCGGTGCCGGCACAGTCTCTGTGCCGGTATGTCGGCACTGCCATGGAGACATCCGCCGGGGTGTGCAAGACCTTGACGCGGTCCCGAGCGACACGCGTCCCGGCGAGCCGTACTTCCTCGGTGACGACAAGTGGGCCGTCACTGGGTACGGAGCGCTGGTCGAGGATCTCCCGACGGCCTTGTTCCGGTACGAGCAGGCCAGGCGGGCGACCACCGGATGACGGCGTCAACCTCGTCCCGGGACAAGCGCGAGCGGCGTCAACGCGCAAGCGCGCTGCGCAAGCGTCGGGCAGAGCGCGAGCAGCGGTCGCTCACCATCGTGCCGTTGTGGGCTCGCGTGCTCCGCCAGGTTGCGATATGGGGTGGCGCCGCCGTGCTGGCCGTCGGCACCTTCGTCGGTGCCACCATCACGGCAGAAGGGTTTCTCGACGAACAGGACAAGGAGGACCCGCTCACCGTCGCCGCCGAGGCGATCGACGCCGGTGCGTCTCAACGCGTGTGTTGAGACGCACCGGCGGATGGAGGACGCACGGCTCTTCGGATGTCAGCCGGCAGGCACGCCCGCAGCAAGGGCTTGCACGTCGGCCGTGGTAAGCGGCTGGCCGCCGATAGCCCAGTGCCCGCTCTTCACTTCCTCGACGAGCACCCAGGTCACCTGACGCATGTTCTCCCCTTCGATGTCGACCATCGTGTCGGTGAGCCGTTCCACGATCGTTCGTTTCTGTGCCTCATCGAAGACACCCTCGATCAATTTCACCTGGATCAACGGCATGGCTGTCCCTCTCTCTCCCTCGGAGATCCGCGGTCGGCGGACCTAGCGACAACTCTCGCCTTGAGACGTGTGAAGAGCCGTGTGACGGCCGCTCGTGCCCATGGCCGTCGCCTTCTGGTGGCCCACTCAGCATCGCTCCGTGGTGGCGAAGAGCGTTCCGTCGAGGTCGAAGCCGACCGCGGGCCAGACGTATCCCGATGGCGCTCTCAACCGATCCGCGTTTTCACGTCGGCTCGGCCTCGACGTGGAACGTGACGATGTCGACCTCAGCCTCTGGCGGCATGGCTGGGTAATGGTCGCGCAGTCCGTTGATGTAACCGGCCATGTCGGCATCTGCAGGAAGGTGTGCGCTGTGGGGCGTGAGCTCGCTGAGTAGTTGTCGCTTGACGCCCGTGATCGCGCCGCGTACGAGTGGGTGGTCGTACTTGTCCTCGAAGACGAAGACAGCCGGACCGACACTCGGCGTCTCGTCCCATCGAATCGTTGACACCTTGGTTCCGTCGATCACGCTGTCGTAATAGCGCTTGTTGAACCGCAGCACCCGGAGCGCGTTCGCGTCGGGAAACTCGTAGGCGCCGGGAAGAAGTTTGCGGATCGGATGCATCTGCGGTCCGTTCTTGGACGGCACGGCGACGAGGATGTCCGGATGCAGGTCGAGCATCGCTTGCCGACACCTGCCGCACGGGCCGATGAGACCGCGTCCGCGATCGCCAGCCGCAGCCATCGTGATCAGTGGGCCTGCCTCCACGGTTGCGGCGAGCCCCATCGCAACGAACTCCGCGCATGGCCCGCCGGTGAAGTGGTAGACGTTGACGCCCGCGTGGATGCGGCCCGCAGTGTCCATTGCCGCGGCGGCGACGGTGTGGTTCGAGTTCTCGCCAAGTAGCCGAGCGCGAACCTCAGCAGCTTCGATGACGCGTCGCTCCGATTCGAGGGGATCCATGCGTCCATCCTGCCAGCGGAGCCGACACGGGCCCCTTGCGTGCACCAGAGGGACGTTGCTGCGAACCGCAGAGTCACCATCAGCGGACAGCAGGGAAACCTCCCCGCCCGAGGCGTGGCATCCAAGCCTTCTTCATCAAGCTCATGGTCGCCCACGACGAAGACCTCGACAGCGAACCCGGCGAACAGGTCAACGTATTCTTCAATCCCGACATGCAACACCAGGCACTCCGCCGCCAGAACAGCGGCGGAACCGAAGCTGGACCTCAAACCGGCAATGTCGGCGGTTTGAACAACGACATCATGGTGGGCCGCCGGGGACTCGAACCCCGAACCTACGGATTAAAAGTCCGCAGCTCTGCCAATTGAGCTAGCGGCCCTGCAGGAACAGGCTACCTGAGACACCGCGCCGCAAGTGCAACGGCAATCCGAGTGTTTGGACGGTCATCGATGAAAGATCCAATGCCGTCGCGGACGTGACTGCCGCCAGCGCGACCCGGCACGCGTCGTCGGATCACGCACTCAACAGGTCACGCCAGATCGGATACCCAGGACTCGTTCCCGACGCCATATGCATACCTATACTTCCATATGTAGTATGTGTACTATCGTTCAACAGAGGGACGCTATGTAGAAGCGAGGTAGATCCTGTGTCGAGCCAGCTCGATGCGCACGTGCCGAGCGCCCATCCTCACGACCACGACGCTGTCGTCCAGGTCCACGACCTACGCATGCGTTATGGGGCAAAGGACGTGCTGGACGGCGTCGACCTCACCATTCACCGCGGTGAGGTGATCACCCTGTTAGGCCCCAACGGGGCAGGCAAGACCACGACCATCGAGATCCTCGAAGGCTTTCGGATGCGCTCAGCCGGCGATGTCCGAGTCTTGGGAACCGACCCCGCCGCCGGGGACGAACACTGGCGCGCGCGGATCGGCATCGTTCTGCAGTCCTGGCGGGACCACGGCAAGTGGCGCGTGCGGGACTTGCTCCACCACCTGGGCCGCTTCTACTCGCCGTACTCGAGCCCGGACCGGGACCGCCCGGTCCGCACTGACCACCTGATCGACATGGTGGGCCTGGGAGAACAGGCGGATCAACGAGTCAGCAAGCTATCCGGTGGGCAGCGACGCCGCCTCGACGTGGCGATCGGCATCGTCGGGCGGCCCGAGCTGCTGTTTCTCGACGAGCCGACCGCTGGCCTCGACCCGCACGCACGCCGAGAGTTTCACGATCTGGTGCACAGGCTGGCTGATCTGGAGGACACCACGATCCTGCTCACCACACACGATCTTCATGAAGCGGAGAAATTGGCCGACCGGATCCTGATTCTCGCCGGCGGACGGATCGTCGCCGACGGCAGCGCCGACCAGCTCGCCCGGAGCGTATCGAACCACGCCGAGGTGCGCTGGAGCCGCGACGGCGAGTTCTACGTACATCCCACCGACGACGCCACTGCATTCGTCCGCGAGCTGTTCTCCCAGCACGGTGACAAGATCGGCGACCTCGAGGTACGCCGCGCCAGCCTCGAGGACACCTACATGTCCCTGGTGCATCGCTTCGAGACCGGACACGACGACGGCACCGTCGTCCCTCTGGAAAGGAACCCCCGATGAACCCGACCGCCTATGCGGCCCGTCTCGGGACCTCCCGCGGATGGACCGAGTTCAAGATCGGCCTACGCAGCGCGGACGAGCTCGGTTTCAAGCTAACGTTCGCCCTCTCGTTCGCGTTGGTGCTGTACTTCCAGCGCGATTCGACGGTGGACGGCACCACACAGTCTCTGGCGAGCACGGTGCTGCCCAGCATTCTGGGCATGATGGTGGTCGCGGGAAGCGCACTCGGTGCCGCAGGAGCCCTGTCAGTCGAGCGCGAGGACGGAACGCTCCTGCGAGCCAAGGCCATACCGAACGGCATGATCGGCTATTTCTCCGCCAAGGTCACGAGTGTCACCTTGGACACGGCGATCGGTCTCACTCTCATCCTTGGCGCTGGATTGATCTTTGTCCCCGAGCTGCTGTCCACGGACGTCACCCGGTGGCTGGCCCTGATCGGCTTCGCCGCACTCGGGCTCCTGGCCACTCTGCCGTGGGGAGCGGTCGTCGGCTCACTGGTGCGCAGCCCGCAAGCGGCGGGCGGGTTGACCATGCTTGCGATCGGCGCGCTGACGGCCATCTCGGGCATCTTCTACCCGATCACCGCGCTCGCCGGCTGGGTCCAGGGCATCGCCCAGGTCTTCCCCATCTACTGGCTCGGACACGGCATGAGGTGGGCGCTCCTTCCGGACTCCGCCGTGACCGCCGAGATCGGAGCGTCCTGGCGCCCCGTCGAAACAATCGGCGTTCTCGTCGCGTGGGCCGTCGTAGGCCTGCTTGTCGCTCCTCCCATCCTCCGGGCCATTGCCCGCCGGGAGTCCGGTTCGGCTGTGGAGGAGCGCCGTCACCGAGCCATGCAGCGTGTCGGCTGAGAAGATGGGCAACCGATGAACGAGACCGTGTACAACAGGATCGCCATGCTCCGAGCCGAGCGCGGCATCTCCCGCCGTGAGCTCGCCGACGCGTTGGGCGTCCACTACCAGACGGTGGGGTATCTCGAACGAGGTGAGTACAGTCCAAGCCTCTATCTGGCTCTGAAGATCGCCGAATATTTCGAGGTCCCGGTCGAAGTGGTCTTCTCGACCACCGAGTTCCCCCGACTCGGCTCGGCCGAACGCTCCGCATGACATGTTCGACCCGACGATCTCATGCCGTCGGGTCGGTCACCTGGCCGGCGAACAAGACGACGCCGCTGTCACGGTGCCGGATGAGGTAGAGGAATGGTTTGTCGGCAGCCACGAGGAGTTCTGGCTCCGGTGGGCCACTCTCAGCGAAACCTAACCCGGTAGCGGCCGCGGCGACCGTGCCCCATTCGTCGACGGCGATGTCGGCTCCGTGCACGGCGCCGTCGAGGACTGTGTCCGGCGAAATGGCCGGGTAGCTGCCGGGCGCCGCTCCCCTCTCGTCGAGCCAACCGAGCAGGTCGAGTTGGGTCGTCGTCTCCCACGCCGGCACCCGCAGCTCGTATGGACCGGTCGTGAACGTCGCGTCGATCTCATCGAGCATGGCCTGGTCGAGCCGATCACGGACGTCGGCGAAGCGGCCCTCGTCGGGCACGAGCACCAGCATCGAGAACTCGTCGCCGGCGTACGGGATCTCCGCACCGACGAAACCGTCGCCCTCGCCACGCCGGTCGCCGAGCTCTAGTTGTTGCATGAACTCGACGTCGACGTCGCTGCCGTCGAGCCTGGTGAAGGTTCCGTCGACTGGGCCGTACTTGCCGAACGGTGTCGCCCACGCGGCCTTGAAGTACAGCGCGTCGGTGAGCACCAAGATGGTGTTTCCGTCGATAAAGCCCTCGGGAAGCAGGTCGGGTATCAAACCCTCGGTCTGATCGTCGACCCAGCTGTTGATCCGGTCCCGGCTGCCTCCGGGGTCGCCGGCTAGGTCCAGCGGCTCAATGCCGGCGCCGTGGTACGCGCCGAGCAGCTCGAGCCAGTCCGTGTCCGGCTGTGCGTCGACCCGCGGCCAGATCCGATCGGCGACAGTGACCGTGATGTCTTCCCCTTGCGCGGCCTCCAGTTGCTGGTCGAGCGCGTTCCAAGCCTCGTGTGAACCGTCGGGAAGCTGGAACGCCGCGTCGATGGCGGCCGCCGTGTCCGGATCAGCCGCGGCGCGAGCCATCAACATCGCATTGCCGATGCTGGACGGCGAGAAGACGACGTTCTGCTCGACCGGCTGCTCACGCAGCAGATCGAACCCGGCCTCGTTGAACCCAGCCGCCAGGGCACCGACCGGGGCATCGGCGTCGACTGGCGCGCGCTCGACATCCACCGGCGTAGCCCGCCCCGACGATGGCGTCGTATCGTCCGCCGAGCCCGGTGACTGTGTCGCATCGGCCGGCGAGTCCGACGGTGCCTCGGATCCGCAAGCGGCGACCAACAGAGCCATGACCGCAAACACGTATCGAGCTCTCATGCTAATTAGACTCCGACATCTCGGATCCGGTTTACGCCCTCCCCGCCACATGCCAGCTCAAGAATTGCTATTGCCTGTTTGGCACGGCGGCACCGCATCGCCGATGACGGCCGCGGAATGTTACTTGGCCAGACCCTTCCTGGCGAAGTTGACCGCCTCTTCAAGCAGCTGCGCCCACAGCTTCCGATCGACTGGAGGCACCGACACCCACTCACGGAAGGTT
>NZ_ML142865.1:163165-163426 GCF_004138495.1 Phytoactinopolyspora endophytica | reverse complement strand
TTGGGCGCGAACGGATCGCCGACACCGCTCTCGATCAGCTCCGTCACCCGCTCCTGCGGCAACTTCACCACAAGCATGCCGGCACGCTCGTCATAGCCGGCGACGAACCGTCCGGCCAACCGGACGCACGGGAAGCCCATCATTGTCGCGCGCCCGACCGCGGGGTCGTAGAGAAGGTCGTCGGTGAGCTCGTCGTAGAGCTCGCGCGGGTTGTCCCCGCCGGAGGAGCCCGACGGGGACGCGTCGCCCTTCGTGCCTCGC
>NZ_ML142865.1:153364-163107 GCF_004138495.1 Phytoactinopolyspora endophytica | reverse complement strand
GGCCGTCGGCGGGGTGAAGATGCCGAACAGGTTGCCGGCCGGGTCACGCAGGTACGCGAACGCCGGACCGCCCGGACCCGGCTCGAGCTGCTTGCTCACCACCGACCCGCCCAGACCCTCGGCCGCCGCGCACGTGGCAGCTACGTCGGCGACGAGGATGTAGAACACCGCGTGATCGGGCATCTGACCGCCCGTGTTGGCGATGCCGCCCATCGGCGCGTCGGCGCCGGACGCCGTGATATTGCGGTAGTCCATGCCGCCCGCGGCCGCCGCCGAGTCGGCCATGAACGACCAATTGAACAGGTCGCCGTAGAACTTCTGGGCGCCATCGGGGTCACTGGTGGCAACCTCGAACCAGGCCAGGATACCGGGTGCAGGGTTCGTCATGGGTGTCTCCTTCTCGTGGGTCCGGCCCGCCGGACGGTGGGCTAAACCCACTATCCCTGGGCTCCGCGACAGCCCTATGTCGGTGTTTCTCGGCGACATTTGCGGGCCTCATGACCAGACGGGGGTCTTCGTGATCAGGCCGTCGACGAACGGCTCGCGGGTCGGGCGCTCTGGTCGCGGCCAAGGCGGCATCCTCTCGGCCGCGGTGATGCGATCCATCCGGAAGACTCGGTCGTCACGGCGTAGGTGGCACCAGGCAGTGAGATAGGAGCCGTTCGGCCCCACGACCACGTGCTGCGGCTCAACCTCGCGTGTGGTCTCGACGGCACCGGCGTCAATGTAGCGGATCCGCAGCACCTCATTCTCTCGCACCGCCCTCCAGATGACCTCAGCGATCTCGGCGTCGGGACCAGGCACCGGCTGCACAAGCAGCCGCACCGTCGCAGCGGTCGACCGCGCCTCGCCCACCGCCCGCTCGGGCATAGCCGCCACGATCTTGTTGAGCGCACTACGCGCGTCGCGGGCCCAGAGCACGTGCTCGGACCGGCTCAGCGCCACCGCCACCACCGCCAACTCCTGCGGCGTGAAGTTGAGCGGTGGCAGCGACATCGAACGATCAAGCACGTAGCCACCACGCCGTCCCTGCCGGCCCGAGACGGGTACCCCCGCTTGTCCCAGCGCACTCAAATCGCGCTCGACAGTGCGGACGCTGACCTCGAAGTGCTCCGCCAGCTGCCTCGCCGTGCGACCGCGCGGCCCGGCAGCCCGCAGCTCCTCGACCAACGCGTACAACCGATCAATCCGGTTCATAACCAGAGGTTAACCGCAGCCACCGACACCGGCCGTTCCGATCCGGTGCCGTGGCGTGACCCACGCGCGTCCCCGGCAACGGCCTGCAGGACGTCTTGCGTCGATCTCCGACGTCCTAGTTCACTCGGTGGGGTTACCTTCGGGGTCGACGACCATCTGGGGCCGGGCCTCGCGGAGCAGACCGAAGTCAGGCGGCTCGGTGAACACGCCGAACGTGACGTCGCCCGGGTCGCAGGGGGTGGGCGACCACGACCAGGAAATGACACGAGCATGGTCGTCCTCCTGGACGACCGTGTACGTGGCGACGGTGAAGCCGGTGTGCCGGCGTTCCCAGATGCCGCTACCGACAAGGGTCTCGGTCGTGTCGCCGGCATCGGTGTCGTCGAGTGTCCACTTGGTGGCTGGGCGCAGGCACACCTCGACTCTGCTCGTGCCGACCTGCTGCTCGACGACCTCACGGACGGTGAAGACATCCGGGCCCTGACGCAGTGCAACGTCACCGTTCTCACTCCGGACGTCACGAACTGTCCGCGTGTACGTCGGGTTGATCTCACTCTCGTCGGCGACCGCTGCGAGGCTGGGGGCGGAGAAGTTCAGGGCGTTGATCGAGGCGTTCATCCACCGGGTGTACTCGTGCACAGCCACCACCCGTGGGTCGTCGTCGTGTTCGCTCGAAGGCGGCACTCCGCCCTGCCACGTTACGGCTGCCCGGACAGGAAGCGGCTCGGGCGCCGGGTCGGAACACGCGGCGACGGCCAGCATCGCGATCAGGGTCACCGCGGCAGCCTGCACACCGCGGCGGATCGGTATCGTCGGCGTCGTCAGAGATGCCCTCACCATTCGTCACGCTCCCCGGCGGGGCCGATGAGCATCTCGGATGTGACCTCGTGGAGCAGGTCCAGCTCAGGCTGCTGGACGAAGGTCCCGAACGCCACGTCCTCCGGGTCGCACGGCCCACCGACGTCGGCGCCGTCGTACTCTTGCTCATCGAGCACGCGGTCGACGATCCACCGATCATCCGCGGCTTCGAGCCAGTAGTGCACGAGGATGAAGTTGTCGGGCCGGCGCTCCCAGATGTCGTCGCCGACAAGGGTCCGGCTCTCCTCGACCTCGTATCGGTCGGCATTCCACCCGGTGGCGTCGCGCTGGCAAACCTCAATGAGGGATCCGTCGTCGCCTGCGAGCATCACCTGGACGATGCTGTACTCGGGCGGGCCCGCGCGAAGGGTGAGCCGCCCATGCTCAACGTCCGAACGCGTCTCCCTGTACACCCGCTTGATCTCGAGCTCGTCGGCGACCGCCGCGAGGCCGGGGTCGGAGAAGTTCAGGGCGTTGATCGAGGCGTTCATCCACCGGACGTACTCGCGAACGGCCTCGACCCGCGGGCCGGCAACCGGGTCATCATCGGATGGCACCGCCCCGCCGTCCCACGTCACGGCAGCCCGGACTGGTAGCGGGTCGGGCGGCCCGGAGCACGCAGCTGCGGAAAACACTGCGGCGACGATCAGGGCCGCCCAGCGCGGAGTCGTCGTCATAGACGATGATTCTTACCGATGCGGACCACCGACGCGAGTTATCAACCCCAGCGGCCGACATGAGCCGGGCTCGATCAAGCGGTGAACCAGAGGGCGAAGAGTCCGACGACGATGGCTCCGCAGATCGACATGCTCGCTGTGTAACCGGACCGTCGACGCGCCCGCGGAAGCACCAGGGGAGCCACCAGGCCGATACCGAGCCCGAGAGGAACGGACAGCAGCACGCCGAAGATCAGGGCGTAGCCGTGCGGATCGACAGCCGGATCGAATCGGCTGGCTACGACTCTGGAAACCAGGATCAGGAACGGCACGCCGAGCAGCACGGCGGCTACACCTCCGGCGATCCTGGTCATCGCGTCATGGCGCCGCGTTGACGGTGTGGTCATGCACCTGAGAATGGCACACATGGCTGAGGTGAAGCTGGGTGGCGCCACGCCGGGCGCAATCACCGGTAGGGGCGGAAGAACGCGCGCAGCTCCTCTGCGTAGAGTTCGGGCTCCTCGAACGGCGCGAAATGCCCGCCGCGCGCGGGCTCGGTCACTCGCACAACGTTCGCCGTGCGCTCGAGCCACGCCCGCGGTGGGCGCATGATGTCGCCACGGAAGAGCGAGAAGCCGGACGGCACCTCGACCCGGCGGACGAGCTGCGCGGGTGGAATCGCGGCGTTCGCGCTGTACATACGCATAGACGAGGCGATCGTCCCGGTGAGCCAATAGAGCGTGACGTTCGTGAGGATCTCATCCTTCGTGAAGCGCCGTTCGATGTCTCCGTCACTGTCGCTCCACGCCCGCAGCTTCTCGACGATCCACGCGGCGAGCCCGGCCGGCGAGTCGGTCAGCCCGAACGCGGCGGTCTGGGGCTTCGTCCGGTGCATGGCGGCGTAGGCGCCCTCGGTCGCGCCCCAGCCAACGGCGTCCTCGAACCATGCTCGCTCTTCGGATGTGAGGTCCGCCGGGTCGCCGCCGAAGACGGGCAGACCTCCATCCATGCGGTGGACCGCCATGACCCGGTCGGAATGGTCGAGCCCGAGATAGCGGCTCACGTGGCTGCCGAGGTCACCGCCTGCCGCGCCGAACCGCTCGTAGCCGAGGACGCTCATGAGCTCGGCCCAGAGGCCGGCCACTGTGATGGAATCGAGCGGCGGACCCGTGGGGTGGTCGGAGTACCCGTAGCCCGGCATGTCGGGCACGACGACGTCGAAGGCGTCAACGGGGTCGGCGCCGTGCGCGCCGGGGTCGGTCAGGAGCGGGATGACCTTCGCGTAGCGCCAGAACGAGTCCGGCCAGCCGTGGCAGAGGACCAGTGGCAAGACCGGTCCGGTCGGCGCCGCGGCCCGGGCGTGCACGAAGTGGATCCCAAGGCCACCGAGCGCGACGCGGAAGCGCGGGAGCCGTGCGAGCGCCGCTTCCTGCGCCGGCCAGTCGAATCCGTCCGCCCAGTACGCGGCAAGCTCGCGGAGGTAGGCAAGATCGGTCCCGAGCGACCATCCGGCGTCCTCGGGCGCGTCCGGCCAGCGCGTGGCACGTAGCCGTATGCGGAGGTCTTCGATCGCCGCGGGATCCGCCAGGGGCGTGAACGGTTCAACACGGGACGGCAGTTCCGGCATGGGACTCACCCTACTGGCGGCGCCGCGTTGTCCGGCGAGCTCGCACCGAAGTGACCGGATCCGTCCGCATGATGGCATGATGCGGCCTTCCCCGACGTCCCGCACAGGCGCAGGATCGACACATGAACCGTGCTCTTCTCGTCATCGACGTCCAGGAGTCCTTCCGCCAGCGTCCACTGTGGAAACTCATCTCCAACCCGGACATCGCCAAACCCGTCAGCGAGCTGGTCGGGCTGGCCCGGGCGCAAGGGGACTTCGTCGCCTGGGTCCTGCACACCGAGCCGGGCAGCGGCGGCGCCTTCGACCCCGCCAGCGGTCACGTCAAGCTGCTGGGAGGTCTGGAGCCCGAACACGGTGAACCAGTGCTCACCAAGACGTCGCACAATGCCTTCACCACCACGAATCTCCAGCGGTTGCTCACGTCGCGGGGTGTTCACGAGCTGAGCATTTGCGGGATCCGGACCGAGCAGTGCTGCGAGACGACCGCACGGCTGGCGTCCGATCTCGGCTACGAGGTCACATTCGTCACCGACGCGACCGCGACCAACGCGATTCCGCACCGCGACGCACCGCCCACGCTGACCCCGGATGAGATCCTCGCCGATCCGCGGACTCTGCATACGGACGAGATCATCAGCCGGACCGAGTACGCGCTCGCCGGTCGCTTCGCGAACATCCGGACCGTCGCCGAGCTGACCGGAACGCGCTAGTCAGGCCAGATCGTGACTCGCGTTGTCTTCGTTCTCGTGCCTCGCCTGCACATGCTGGACCTGGCGGGGCCGGCCCCCAGGTGTTATCGACGGCCGAACGGTAGGGCTTGGCGGGTAGGAACTCACACGGCTCGGCTTCGAAACTCGGGCGGGTCGGCACCGTAGCGTGTAGTAGCACCCCATAGCGGCTCCGTGCCGTCGATGCGTCCGGGCGGCCCGATGACGTGAACGGGTCGATCGCCGCCGGTCAGGGTCATCCGGTATTCATCCGGGTCCACCGGCCTTTCATGCCCAGCCCGGCCCGATCCTCCACGAAAGAGCCAGTTGGCCGTCTGGGCCAGGGACAACGACGTATGCACGGGCGGCTCGCCTCGCCGCGTCCGCGCCACGGCCGACAACGCGGCCGCCGCGGCGAGGTATCCCGTCGCGTGGTCGAGCACCTGAGCCGGCATGGCACCTGGGTGATCAGGGCTCCCTTCGGCGTCCGCGATACCCGCAGCGCACTGCACCAGCGAGTCGAACCCGCGACGTCCGGACCACGGCCCTGTCCTCCCCCACGCAGACAGCTCCACCACAGTCAGGTGCGGGTGACGCTCGACGAGGTCGCGCTTTGCCAAGCCGTACCGATCGAGCGCTCCCGGGCGGTACCCATGCACGACGACGTCCGCCTCGGCGAAGAGCTGCTCGAGGCGCGACCGGCCGTCGCGCTCGGCGAAGTCGAGCAGCGAACTGCGCTTTCCGGGGAGCATGTCCAGAGCCTGCGCGGGTATCTCCGGCAGGCGCGGGCTGTCGATCCTCAACACGTCGGCGCCCCATGCCGCGAGGGTGCGGGTGGCGACGGGTCCGGCGATGACCCGGGTCAGATCAAGCACGCGGTACCCCTGTGCCATGCGGCCCGGTCGATCGTCTGGACTGGCGAGGCTCGGACCGGCTGGCTGATCACGCTCCATGAGCGGTAGATCGGCGATGGCACGGCCGTGCGGATGCGCATTCCACTCGCCCCGGTTGCGGACCACAGAGCCGAGCGCGCCGGCGTCGGCCAACGTGTCCTCCAGCTCGACGCCGCGCCACCCCCGGATCGACTCGGCCACGGCTTCGGGCCGGCCGTCACAACCCAGTACTGCGAGCGCCCGTTCGTGATGCCAGTCGTAGTTCGCGTGCAGCCGCAGCCAGCCGTCTGCTGTCCGCCAGAACGTCGACAACGCAGCGAACAGATCCGGCGCCCCGCTTCCGTCGTCGCGGGCATACCGCTCGCTTCGCGCCGCCGCTGCGACGTGCCTGGCATCAACAGAGACAGACGCGACGTCTCTGCCGGTGCGCGCCGCGTCGAGAACGGACGCGGCGAGCGTGGACGCCGATACTGCTGCCACCATCGCCCGCATCGCCGGCAACCTGGACGACAGCAGCGCCGGGTCCCACCGCTGGACGTTCACCAGGCTCAAGGCGTCGGGCGGACCGCCCAGACACAGCCACGCCTCGGCCAGCATCCGATCGGTTTCTTCAGATACGGTCGCCATCACGCGTTCACGCTATCGAGGGTCGTCTGAGTTTTGGTGGAGGGTTTGACACGCCATGGCGTGTCAAACCCTCCACCGTTGTTGGGACAACTGTCAGCGGCGGACCAACCGGACGCGGTACTCCTGTGTCTGCGAGCCGTCCTCGCTCTGCACAGCGACGACGACCGTGCGGTTCAGCTGATCACTGCTCGTGTCCTCGACTCCGACGGTGGCGTACGGGTCGGCGGCGCTCGCCGCGACGACGCTGCGCCGCGGACTCTGCACCGTGACCTCGTACGTGTCCGTGCCCGGATCGAACCCGTCGATCGGAACACCATCCACCTCGATCGACGCCGCGTCAGCGTTCGACGAGACGCCAGGAGCGTCGGCGTAGACCTCGATCTCGCTGAGAGTCATGTAGCCCGACGGCCGGGCGGCCATGACGACTCGCACCGCGTCGGCCGAATCCGCGGACACCGGGACATCGACCACCGGCGCGTCGCCGCCGTCCCATTCGACCTCGACGTCACCGCTCGCGTCGACCCACGTACCGTCGGCGTCCCGGATCTCGACTCGCAGGCTCTCCGCCACGCTCGGATTGTTGCCGTCGCGGTAGAAGTGCGTCACCACGCGGGTCACATCACGCCCAGCCGGAAGTTCGAAGGTGACCGTGTCCGACGGGTTCTTGGTGTCCCCCGACTTCCAGTTCGACCACGCCTTCTCGGTGGTATTGCCGTTGCGCAGCCGGTCCGGTGAGTAGCCGCCCTCGGTGAAGGTCGCACTCGCCTCCACGCCGTCGTCGAGTGCCGCGTTCGCCTCCACCGGCTCGGTCACCTGCACTCGCAGCGTCGCCTCGACCGTGCTGCCGTCGATCACCTCGGCGACGCCGTCCAGGGTCGCCACCCCTACGTCGTCGAACGCGCCGTCGGGTGCGCTTTCCCACGTCACCGGCACATCAACCTCGGCCCCATGCTCGCCTACGCCGACGACGGTCTCCGGCAGCTCACCCGGAGCAGCGCCGACATAGGTCTTGGCGCGGCCGGGTCGTGTCGACGTGATGGCGTCCACGGTGACGATCGCCTCCGCGCGGAACGTCCTGCCCAGCGCGTCGGTCGCCTCGCCGGGAACCAGCACCGTACCCGGCTTCGCCCACCGCGCGTCCGGCATCGGTTCCCAGGTCACCGGCAGCTCACCGCGGACGCCGTCCCGGTAGACGCCCGCGACTGTCGCCGGCAGCTCCGGCGCCAGACCCGGAACCGTGAAAACCTCGGCGGTGTCGGTCCCGGCGACCGTCTCGTCGATCACCGTCCAGCGCTGGTTGGCTCCGGAGCTCGGAGTCCAGGTTCCCACCGGACTGCCGTCGCCCGTGGCGTGCCCGGAGACGTCGATCAGCCGGCCGGTGGCGGCATTGACGAATGTGTACGTGCCGTCACCAGTCGTCGACATGGTCCACTGCGCAGCGTCGTCGATGTCACCATCGCTGGACGCCGGATCCTCCAGGACCAGGCTGCCGTCGCGCATGGCGAGCCGCTGACCGCTATCGACGTTGCTGATCGCGTACCGCTCCCGGTTGCTGAGGCCGTCGGTGAGCTGCTCGACCGACCACAGCTGGTCGGCGCGGTTCGTGTCGGTGGAGCGGATCACGGCGCCGCTGCCGTCCTCGGACGGGGCGAGCGAGTGCCCGCTCTGCACGCCCTCCAACCGATAGACATGGTCCGGCTGCACCAGCGCTGCATCCTTCGCTACACCGCTGACGCCATCGACCACGAACGTCGTCACGGACTTCGCCGGAACGACGACGCTCGCCGAGTCACCGTCGACCCAGACCGGATCGCCCTCGACGAGACCGCCGTCGGCGCCGCTCACGATGGGCGTGACCGTGGCGCGCCGGTCGATCTTCTTGAACAGGGACAGGTCCAGGGTCACGTCCCGCGACGAGGTGCTGTCGTTGACGTGCACGACGGTCGCGGCCTTCCCGGACTCCTTCAGCGCGGCGACGCTGGAGGTGTCGTCGACCTTCACCATGCGGTCGCCGGGTTCGATGTAGTGGGTAAAGTTGCGGATGGTGTCGAACTTGGTGTTGGTCTGGATCGGGCAGGAATCGAGCGTGTCGTCGTCGGTGCAGTCGAACGGGATGTGGATGCTGCCCCAGTTGCCACCGCCCTCCACCTGCGGGCTCGTGTCCTCGATCGGCTGCCAGAGCACCCAGGCCGAGGGCTCCAGTTCGCGCATGTCGTTCACGATCCGGTTGGCGATCCCAAGCCCTGGTTCCATGCTCGTGTAGTCCGTCGGGGAGTGGAACGACCCCTCGACCTCGCTCTGCCACAGCACCTTGTCGTCGCCCTTGGCGAGGTCGCGCACCGCGGTGCGCTGACCGGTGCCGTAGGTGTGCACATTCATCTGTTCCACGGCGGCCCTGGACTCGTCCGTGTACGCGTTCCAGTTCTCCAGGAAGGTGCCCGGGTTCGTCTCGTCCATCGCGGAGATGACGGCGTCCGTGTCGGCCCCTTGCAGCGCGTCGCGCAGCGCCTGGATGACCTTCTGCTGCAGCTCAGGTCCGGCGTGCACACCCTCCTGGCGCCCGCCGACGGGCTGGCCGTCCGGACCGAGCGTGGTGGTCCAGTACGTCGTGTTCGGCTCGTTGAGCGGATCCACAGTGTCGAACTCGATGCCGTGGGCCTCCTCGAGGTGATCCATGACCCGCGCCAGGTAGGTGCCGAAGTCGTCGAGGGTGTCCTCGCGGATCGAGTCCTCACCGGCATTGAACGGCCCGGACACGTAGCCGTTGATGGTCTGGAACCACGGCGGCGAGTTGCTGAACGCCTCCCAATGGTCCACCCGGTCCTTGATCGCCTCGATCCACCAGCGCTGGTTGGCGTCGGCGTCCCAGTTCCAGTGGTCCGGGTTGTCCGGGTCCCACCAGTCCATGTCCTCCCGGGTGGTGCCCTCCGGGGCGTTCCAGAAACCCTCCATGGTGGCGCCGACCTTCATGTAGTCGTCGCGCACGTCGGGCGCGTTGCCGCCGCCGATGTTGTAGCGGGCGATGTTGAGCCGCAGGCCGTCCTCGCCGAACACCATGTCGACGAGCTTCTCGCGGATCTCGTCCGGATAGCCGCCGGTGGCGTTGCCCGACCAGACCAGGCTCGCGCCCCAGCCTTCGAACTTCTGCTGCTGATACGACGGGTCGATCTGGACGGTC
>NZ_ML142865.1:147885-153349 GCF_004138495.1 Phytoactinopolyspora endophytica | reverse complement strand
GCTCCCCGGCTCGTCGTCGGCCGTTTCCGACGACGCACCGGGTGCGGCCACGACGCCGGCACTGAACACGGTCGCCACCCCCGTCGTGAGCGCTAACATTGCCGAGCGATGTTGTCTGGGCATTGCTCTCCTCTCGCTACGTTGCGATGGACCAGTCCCATGATCATGAACACTAGCCGTGCACATAACACCGGTTAGCATTCATGATCATCGGGGAGTATGGGGGCGAGGGCGTAACGGGTGTTCGCCCACACCACGTACAGCAGGGGCGAGCACACCACGAGCAGCCCAATCGCAGGCTTGAGCAGCGCGATCCCGACAGCCAGCGTGAGCACGACCAGGTTCATCACCACCAGATACCAGCGGCGCGCCAGGAGGTAGATGCTCGGCCGCACCAGCTCCCGCAGCCGTGCGTCCGGCCGCTCGACGACCATCACGACGGCACCGACCACGACCGCGACCACCAGGGCAGACGTCGTCACGAAGAACGGCACCAGGGCTCCGCCCCACGCGGTACGCGCGAGGACGACGCCGTCGACCAGCAGCACGGCCACGATCGCCGAGCCCGCGGCCCACACACCCAGTGCTCGGCGCGCGGCCGATCGGTATGCGCGCCAGAACGGGCGCAGCACCGCCGAGCCGTCATCGTCGCCGAGGGCCTTGAAACAGCCGAACGCTCCGGCCAGCGCCGGTGCGCACACGCATGACAGCGCCAGGAAGAACGGCCACGACGCGACCGGGTCACGGACGATGGCCAGCGCCACCAGCAGTGGCGAGCAGGTCACTACCAGCAGCAGGTTGACCATCAGGCCGACGTACACGGTGCCGAAGATGTTCTCGTATGTGCTCTGCGCAGCCGGACGCAGCAGCGCACGCACCACGCCGCCGCTCGCAGAGTCACGCCCGCCGGACGGGCCGGGGTCATCACCCCAGCGTCCGGAGGACATGTTCGTGTCGCGTCCTGTATCGGTACGGGAAGGAACGGCGGCCGCGGTCGTCTCCATGGCGCTCACCCCTTCAGACCCGTCGTCGCGATGCCGCGGATGAAGTACCGCTGGCCGAGCAGGAAGATGACGACGATCGGCAGCACCGAGATGACGGCGCCCGTCATGATCATCGCGTAGTCAGCGCTGTACTGTCCGATGAACGAACGCAGTCCCAGCTGGACGGTCCACAGCTCATTGCTGGTCAGATAGATGAACGGCCCCATGTAGTCGTTCCACGTGTTGACGAACGTCAGCAACGCCAGACTGGCCAGGGCCGGTTTGGACAGCGGCAGCATGATCCGCAAGTAGATGCTGTACTCGCTGAGGCCGTCGATCCGGGCCGCCTCAACCAGCTCGTCCGGGATCGACATGTAGTACTGGCGCATCAGGAACACCCCGAACGCGCCGAACGCCTGCAGCAGGATGATGGACCAGAACGTGTTGGTCAGGCCCGCCTCCTGCATCATGATGTACTGCGGCACCATGTACGCCTGCCACGGCACCGCGATGGTCGCGATATAGGCCACGAACAAGGCGTCGCGGCCCGGGAAGCGCACCTTGGAGAAGCCGTAGGCGGCGAAGCTCCCGGTGAGCACCTGCAGGAACGTGATGGTGATCGCGAGGAACGCCGAGTTCCGCAGGTACGTCACCATCGGGATGCGATCCCAGATGTCGACGAAGTTGGACCATCGGAACTCGTCCGGGATCCACTGGATCGGAACGGTGAAGACCTCGTTGTTGCGTTTCAGCGACGACGAGATCATCCACGCGAACGGCACCAGCACCAGCAACGCGGCAGCGGTCATGACGACATACGTCAACGTCTTGCGGACCAGGCGCCTGTTACGGCGCGCCCGCACGGCCGTGGCCGGCGTGTTCTCCGGTGCCGCCGGCGAGGCCGGAGACGGTGCATCAGGCATTGCGGTCATCAGGCCTTCCTCCGTTCATTGAGGCGGAACTGGAAGACCGTGACGATCAGCACGATGAAGAACAGCACCAGCGCGATCGCCGACGAGTACCCGAACCGGCCCTCACGGATCCCCTCCCGGTAGATGAGCTGCGCCAGCACCAGCGTGCTGCGGCCCGGTCCGCCATCGGTCATGACCACGATCAGATCGAGGATCTTGAAGCTCTGGATGGTCAGCATGACGACGACGAAGAACGTCACCGGCCGCAGGCCCGGGAGCGTGACGTGCCAGAACCGCTGCCACGCGTTGGCCCCGTCCACCCGCGCGGCCTCGTAGTACTCCTCGGGGATGGTCTGCAGGCCGGCGAGGTAGAGCACCATGTAGTAACCCATGTCCCGCCACACGCTGGTGATGATGACAGCGGGCATCGCCCAGTCGGTGCTGGCGGTCCACCCCGGCGGGTTGGCCATGCCCAGCGTCTCCAGGAACTGGTTCACCGGTCCCATCGTCGGGTTGAACAGCATGTTCCACACGACGGCGACGGCGACGAGTGAAGTGATGTAGGGGAAGAACGCTGCGGTCCGGAAGAACTGCACACCGCGGATCTTCCGGTTCAGCACGATCGCCAGCGTCAGCGCGGCGACGAGCGTGAGCGGGATATGGCCGCCGGCGTAGAAGAGGGTGTTGAACAGGGCGACCCTGAAGTTCTCGTCGCCGAACATCCGCTGGAAGTTGTCCAGCCCCACCCACTCAGGGGAGCCGAACGAGTTCCACTCCATGAACGCCAGGACGAACGCGGCGGTCACCGGAACAAGGGTGAACAGCGCGAAGCCGATGAAGTTGGGCAGGATGAAGCTCCACCCGACGAGCGTGTTGCGCCTGATCTGACGGCTTCTGCCCTTGCGGCGCGGCGGCCGGCCCCGTTCCGCGGGCGCCGGCCTGGTGGCGTCCGGCTGAGTCGTTACGTGAGACATGTGGTCCTCTCCGGCCTTGCCCCGCTGATCATCAACGGATGGCCACGGTGGCGCGGGCGTGTGGCTCCTCGTTGATGATCAGCGGGTGGAACGTGGCGCGACATGGGCTAACGGACCTCGCTGTTGACGCGGTCCCCCATCGTCGCGATGCCGTCCTCGACCGACTTGTCGCCGACCATGATCAGTTCGTGTTCCTCGTTGAGGATGGTGTCGATGTCCGACGTGGTCTCGCTCACCGGCATCTCCAGCTCGACGACGTCCGGCTCGAACGCCGTCCTGGACAGGTCGTCTTCAGGCATGCCGTCGAGGGCGAAGTACGCGTCGGTGATCTCCGGCGTCTGCAATGCCGGGACGACGCCGACCTCGGCGATCGCCGTGGCGCCTTGCTCGCCGGCGGCGAACTCCACGAACGTCCTGGCGGCGTCGGCGTGCTCGGCGTTCTCGTTGACCGCAAAGGCGGTGGGCGAGCCGAACGTCACGACCTCGCCCGAGTCCGGACGCTGGGGCATCGGGGCGATTCCCCAGTCGACCTCCGTCTCGCCGCTCTCCGTCGCCGCGAGGATCCCGGAGATGTACCAGGTGCCCATCGGCATCATGGCGGTCGCCTCGGTCTCGAACATGTTCCGATAGTCGGCCTGCTGTGAGACGGCGGTGCCGAAGTCGAGCGCGAAGCCGGAGTCCTGCAGCCCGACCGCCATCTCGTACTGGTCGGTGAAGAACGAGTAGTCGCCGCCCAGCTGGTCACCACCGGTCTGCGCCGCGGAGATCGCCTGGATAACCGACCGCCAGGTGTGGTGGTAGGTCCCGTGAACCCCGTCGCCCGACGTCAGCTGCTCGGCGAGCTGCGCATACTCGTCCCAGGTGAGGTTCTCCGGATAGTCGAGCCCGGCCGCGTCGAACAGCGCCTTGTTGTAGTAGAGCAGCCAGAAGTCCTGGCGATACGGCATCGCGTGGTACGAGCCGTCGATGTCGTAGGCGTCGAGACCGGCGAGGTTCGACGTGTCCGCGGACTCGACCAGGTCACTGATGTCCATCAGCTGCCCACGGTTGGCGTAGCGCGAGTATCCGATGACGTTCTTCATGGTGAGCACATCGGTCTCGTCGCCGCCGGCCAGCATCGCCGTGAGTTTGTCGTCGTAGTCATCCGCGAGGATGTCCACCGGCTCGATCGTGATGTTCGGGTTGGCTTCCTCGAATGCGTCGAACAGCGCCTGGAACTCCGGCGTGGTATCCATGTTCCACGCCGATACCGACAGAGTGACCTCGCCGTCTCCGCTGGATGCGCTGTCGCCACTGCCGCCGCCGTCGTCGCCTCCGCAGGCGGACACCACGAGCGCCAGCGCCGCAGCGGAGACAACTCCCTTTCCTAAACGTCCTCGCATTTCCGATCTCCTCTCTTCAGGTCTCGTCGTCGAGGCCTGTCGTGTGTCCCCCGTTGAGTCCGTCAGCCGGCTTGCGGCTGTGGCACGTTCTCCGCCGCAGAACGTGGTAGGTCTACCTCCGTCCGGCGTCCGTCCGGCCACTCGACGCGCACCAGCGCGTGCTGACCGTCCACGTCGAACGTCGGTGGCAGGTTCACGGCTTGCGCGTCGGCGACGCCGTTCAGACCGACGACGACGGCGCTCCACCGGCCGGGACGCACCGGGCCCGACACCCACGGGGTGGCGCTGCGATCGCCCAGCGGGCTCGCGTCGTCCGCGCGGTGTATGCCCGCCTCGTCGAACCCGTCGCCCGGAAATACCGTGGACATCGCCCTTGTCGAGCGCACCTCGGCGGCGCCGTCGACCGTCGCCGACTCCTTCGGGGCGACGTCGGCGGCCAGCGGCCAGCCGCCGACCCGAAGACGTTCGGCCGCGGAGACCGCGTCCGGGGCGTCGGCGAGCGGGTCGACCCGGACGCAGCGCACCTCCCACGGCCCGCGCAGGATCGACACGGTGGTCACGGCTGCCGCGTCACGAGAGGAACCGCCCCGGCCCGAACCGTGGTCACGCTGCCCGCTCGCCGGTTCCACCCAGCGTGCGCGGGCGACGGAGACACCGACGGCGGCCCGTGTACCGTCCGGTGCGTTGACGACGTCGGTTCGCAGCGTGCGCATTCCGGCCCGGTGCGTGCCGCGCCCGTCGGCGTCGAGCAGGCTGACCGACTGGTCCACCGGGTTGTGCCAGGCGTCGGGCGACAGGAGCGGCGACGTCGCGGTCGAGTAGCCCAGCCGCGCGTACAGCGGAGAGTCAGCGGCCGAAGCTCCGACGACGGCGTGGTCGGTGCCGTGGTTGGCCACGCGGACAACGCCGTCGTTCCGGGTGCTGCTGACCAGCCATCCCGGAGCCTGCGCCACCCACACGTCGTCGTCCTGCTCGACCTGAAGCGGCTCTTCTGCCGCCGTCCACACCGGGTGGTCGGCCGGGAGCGCGAGCCCGAGCATCCCTTTCGCCGCCCAGTACGGCGACGACGGCCCGGAGTAGCTCTGCGCGAGGCTTCGCCATTCGTGATGCCAGCCCATGGTCAGCAGGCCGCGGTCGTCGGGCGACCCGTTGTCGGCGAAGTGCGCGACGACTCCGGATGCGGCCCTGCGCAGCAAACCGGACGACGGCGATGT
>NZ_ML142865.1:144018-147837 GCF_004138495.1 Phytoactinopolyspora endophytica | reverse complement strand
GGCGGCCGCGCCGGCCCAGAGCGGCGCCGCGGCCGCGAACCGGTAGATGAGGCTACGTCCCTGGATCAAGGGAGACCCGTTCGCGCCGATCAGCCGCACGTAGTCCTGCAGGAAGCGCTCCAGTCTCGCGTGGTCGAGAGCGCGCCGGCCGGCGGCCAGGTCGAGACCGTCTCCGGACGCGCCGTCGGCGCCACGCATCCTCGCCCACAGGACCGGGTACAGGTGCATGGCCCAGCCGCAGTAGTGGTCGTAGGAACGTTCGTCGCCGTCGGCGTACCAGCCGTCCACCCGGAAGAAGGAGTCGTGCGCCGCGAGGTCGGAGTCGATGTCCCCGGCCGACCACGGGCCACCCACCGAGCGCAGGAAGGTCTCGACGACGATGCGGAACCACACCCAGTTGCAACGCGGGTAGCCGTCGTCACCGACAACAGTGCAGAGGTATTCGACCACGCGCTCCTGGACGTCGGAGGAGAGCCGGTCCCAGATCCACGGCCTGGTCATGTCGAGGATCAGCGCGATCGAGGCGGCCTCCACCTTGGCCTGGCCATGCTCGTCCGGTCGCAGCCAGCGCTCGGGCGACGACGGGTCGGTTCCGGCGGCGATCCCGTCCGCGTACCACTCGGTGAGACCGGGCACGTCGTCCGGGTCCTGACCGTCCGCACCGGTGAGACGGAACCCGGCGAGCAGGAACGTCCGGGCGAAGCCCTCCAGCCCGTCGGCGCCCGCGCCGTAGCCGCCGACGTCGCCGGGCGGGGTGATGAGCGCGCGGCCGGGTGACGCGTACGGCCGGACCGAGAGCAGCATGCGGTCGGCGAGGCCGGTCCAGTGCTTGCGGGTCCACCCGGTGATCGGCGACATCGACGCGGGGTCCGTGCGGGTTTCGGCGGTCAAGCGCTTACCTCCAGTTCGTCGGCGGTGACGGTGGCGCGTGGCGGCAGCCCGTCGATGTAGCGCTCCAGCTCGTCGAGGGCGCTGTCGCTCATCCGCTGGGTCTCCGATCCCAGCGAGCCGGCGACGTGCGGTGTGATCATGACGTTCGGCAGCTCGTAGAGCGGGGAGCCCGCGGGCAGCGGATCGGGATCGGTGACGTCGAGCATCGCGAACAATCGCTGGGAAGCGCATTCCTGGGTCAGAGCATCGGTGTCGACGACGGAGCCCCGGGCCGTGTTGATCACCGTTGCGCCGTCGCGGAGCAGCGCCAGTTCTTCTCTCCCGATCATGTGCCGGGTGGCCGGCAGCTCAGGCACGTGCAATGTCAGCACGTCGGACACCCGCAAGAGCTCGGGGAGCTCTACCAGGCGAGCACCCGCATCGGCGACCTCGGTCTTGTCCGCGTACGGGTCTGCCACCAGGATCTCGACGTCCAAACTGCGCAGCCGCTCCACGACACGCTGGCCGACCCGGGAGTATCCGACGACGCCGACCACCCGGCCACGGTTGGACAGGTCCGTGCGCAGACGGGTGTACGACCAGTCGGCGCGGTGCAGGCGGGCCTCGTTGGCCAGGAAAGGGGCCTTCTTGCCGGCGAAGACGACCGCGGCGAACGTGTACTCCGCGACGGGGATCGCGTTGTCGTCCGCGGCATTCGTCACGAGAATGTTCCGCTGCCAGACCTCGTCTTTGGCGAACGATCGCACCGAGCCCGCACAGTGGAAGATCGCCCGGAGCCGAGGCGCGCCTGCCAAGCGATCCGCGGTCAGCTCGGGGCATCCCCACGACGTCACCAGCACATCGACCTCGCTGAGGCGCCGGCGGACTTCCGGCACGTCGAGGTCATCGGCATGCAGTGGCTCGGCCAGGTCAGCCAGCGAGCGCAGTCTGCGCAGTTGGGGCTCATGGAATTGCATGTCGAAGGTCCGCTGGTCCATGAGCAGCAGCGCATTCGGCCGTCCTCGGCTTCTCACCTGTCGCGTCTCCCGTAGTCGTCGCCGGCACATGTTCGATGTGAGCGACCAATGATCGTGGCACGTCGTTCGCGGTCGATCGTTTCTGTTCATTTAGGTGTAGAAGAACAGTAAACTCAGCCGACACACTGCCGTCAAGGCCTTGAAATAAACATTATTGATCAGAGATGATCGGTCCTGCGGTCTCATAGACCACCAGACTGGCGACAGCACCGCAGTTGCCGCCGGCTGCCGACCATGCAGCCGCAGACGAGCCGGAGAAGGGACACCGATGGCGATTCCACCGCCGCCCAAGTCTGGACCTTTGCTGACCGCTTGGGAGCTTCCAGCCACGACCCACGCCCTATCCAGCTCGCTGCTGCCCCCGCCCCGTGCCTTGGCTACTCCCGCTGCCGGAGATCCCGCCTGGGCCGACTGCGACGCCGCGACGCTGCGACACCTACGTTCCGTCGCCGAACAGGAACGCGGCAATCCATGGCCGCAGCCGCTCGTCTCGCATTACGCCAGGTACTTCAACGATGGCAACCGCACCGCGTACGAGGATCGCGTCGGTGCCCGCCAGCAGCGGCTCACCCGTGCCGTCGTCCTTGCCGCGGCCACAGCGGACCGGCCGCGAGACGACCGTGGCACACCGCACGCCCGGAGTGTGAACGGGAATCGACACGGCACCGACTGGGTCGACGAGGCCGCCGACGGCATCGCCCTGTTGTGCGAGCAGTCCTCGTGGTGCTGGGCCGCGCACGACAGTTCGCCCCGCCTCACCGGCACCGTCGTCCCCGACGTCCGAGCGCCGTACCTCGACCTCGGAGCGGGCGAGGTCGCCGCCCAACTGGCCTGGGCGGACCACGTCCTCGGAGAGGTGCTCGACGAGCGCTACCCAGGTCTGCGGGCGCGGATCCGGCTGGAGACCCGGCAACGCGTGCTGGATCCGTTCCTCGACCGGGACGACTGGCATTGGCTCGGCCTCGATGGCGACGTGCACAACTGGTGCCCATGGATCTGCGGAAACGTCCTCGTCGCAGCCGTCCAGCTGCTCGACGACGAGGAGCGGCGCGGCCATGCGGTCGCGAAGGCGGTGGCAGGGCTGGACCGTTTCCTCGCCTCGCTGCCGGACGACGGCTCGATCGACGAGGGCTACGAGTACTGGTGGAACGGTGCCGGTCGCGCCTTGGACGCGCTGGACGTCCTCGCGCACGCCACCTCGGGAAAGCTCGACGCGCGGCAGGTACCGGTGGTCCGGGAGACCGTCGCGTTTCCGCACCGCATGCACCTCGGCGGCCCGTGGTACCTCAACTTCGCCGACGCCCGGGCCAGGCCACCGCGCGAACAACCCTGGCACGTCCTGCACCGCTGGGCCCGCAGTGTCGGCGACCATGATGCCGTCCGGCACGCGGCCGCGCACCGCGAGCCCGGACAACCGGTCGGGTCGGTGGAAGTCGGTCTCGGACGGCTGCTGAGCGCCCTGAGCGATCCCGAGTGGACGGCGGCCGAGCCCGCTTCCCCGCCGCTCGTCGCCGGGGTGTGGCTGCCGGGAACCGAGGTCGGTGTGGGGCGGGAGACCGGCGGCAGCGCCGACGGCCTGACGCTCGCGATCAAGGGCGGACACAACGCAGAGCATCACAACCACAACGACGTCGGGACGGTGGTCGTCGCCGTCGACGGTGTGCCGGTCCTCGTGGACGCCGGCCGGCCCACATATACCGCCCAGACGTTCGGCCCCGACCGGTACTCGATATGGACCATGCAGAGCAGTTGGCACAACGTGCCGGAGGTCCGTGGCACAGCGCAGGAACAGGGCCGGGAGTTCCACGCACGTGAGATGAAGGTCACCGACGACGACGCCCGTTTCCAGGCCCGGCTCGACCTGAGCGCGGCCTATCCGGAGGCGGGGCTGGGACGATGGGACCGCATCGCG
>NZ_ML142865.1:130508-143960 GCF_004138495.1 Phytoactinopolyspora endophytica | reverse complement strand
CTCGAGCGCACCGCCCGGCGTGTGATCGTCGACGACGCCTGGACGTTCACGGATCCGGCGGGCGGCGAAGCGGACACCACGGTCCGGTACATGGTGGCGGGCGAGGTACGGATGCCCGAGCCCGGCCGCGCCGTCGTTCAGCCGCTCGCCGGCGCCCGGTCCGTGACCCTCACCTGGGACCATGACCTGGCGACGGGGCGGCTGACCGAGCGCGGTCTGGACGACCCGATGCTCGCCGAGGTCTGGGGAGAGCGGCTGACCCGGCTCGACCTGCACGTGCGCGACGACGTACACGGCAGACTCACTCTCACACTGGAGGTGTCGCATGACGTCGGCTGAGCCACCGGTGCTGCTTCCGGAGGAGCGCCGGGACCGCGTGCTCGAGGTGTTGCACCGCCGAGGGACGGTGCGGGTGAACGACCTGGCGGAGATCCTCGGCGTCACGCCGATCACGGTCCGCCGGGACATCGCGCTGCTCGCACAGCAGGGCCGGCTGCGGCGTGTGCACGGCGGCGCCACGGTACGCGACGAGGACGCCGCCGAGGCTGCTCATCTCGCACACGGCCAGAACTCGGCATCGAACAGCGCGACCGCCGACACCCTGGGCGAGCCGCAAGCACCGACGTCGCATCATCTCACCTTCGGCATGGTGGTGCCGTCTCTCGACTACTACTGGCCGGATGTCATCCGTGGAGTGCGCGAGGCAGCAGCGGAGACGGACGTCAGGGTGGTCCTGCGGGGAGCCACCTATGAGGCGTCCGACGAGCGGCGCCAGCTCGATCGGCTCGTCGAGGCTGTCGGCGTGGACGGCTTGCTCGTCGCGCCGACCACGACCGGGCCCGAAGGTGAGGAGCTGGTGCGATGGCTGCAGTCCGCCACCGTTCCCGTTGTTCTGGTCGAACGCGCCGCCGCGATCGGGCCCTACCTGGAACCGATGGAGTCGGTGGTCAGCGACCATCCGCTCGGCGCGAGCGTGGCGGTACGGCACCTCGCCGCGCTGGGACACCGGCGGGTGGGATTGATCACGACACTGGGTAGCCCGCACACGCCGCGAGTACGCCGAGGCTGGCGAGAGGCCTGCGACGAACTGGGGCTACCGACCGACGACGTACCGGACATGCAGACCGTGGACCACCGGGAGAGCGCATGGCCGACGACCGTGGACGAGATCCTCGACGCCTGCCTGGCCAGCGAGACGTCGGCGTTGCTGGTGCATTCGGATCCGGAGGCGATCTCTCTGGTCGAGCGGTGTCAGGAGCGAGGCATCGACGTCCCCGGTGACCTATCCGTGCTCGCCTATGACGACCAGGTGGCGGCACTCTGCGATCCGCCGCTGACCGCGGTGCGCCCGCACCGGGAGGCGATCGGCCGGACCGCCGTCGAGCTACTCACCGCACGCCTGCACGACCCGGCCGAAGACCGCCCGAACCATCGCGTCGTCATCGGGCCTCGGCTCGTGGTGCGCGAGTCCACGGCCCGCCCCACGCCGTCGAAGTAGCCGGCTTACCTGACGGTGTACTCACCCGGGACACCATCGGCCAGGTCCAACCCACCGGCGGTTGTCACGCCGGCCTCGGTCCCGTACTCACGACCGAGAACGGCTGCCAGCCCCAACGCCACGTGCTGGCTGTCCCTGCGTCCGATATCGGCGACGCCCTCTGGCCCGGTCACCAGCAGCACCGGCACGGAGTCCGCGTCAGCGGGCCAGCCGTAGCGGTACGCCTTCGCCGCGCACTCGCTGGGTGTCTTGGACGGCGCGTCGAAGTAACACATCAGCGTGCCCTGGGCAGGCGTCGCCGGTTGACCGGGTTGCCACGTCAGCAGTTCGTCGGGCAGCACGGCGCCGGGATGCAGGGCAAGACCACGCTCGATGCCCTCTTTGCCGAAGACCACGGCGACGTAGCGCGCGGCGACGCGGTCAACCCTGACGACGAGGTCATGATGGTCCGTGTCGGACCATCGCGTCCATGGTTCGGACCGGTAGTAGTCGAGAGCCAGTGTCATGAGCAGCTGCCAGTCATCCGGGGTCGGGCGCTCTTCGGGCTGACGGCGTCCAGACATATGCCCCACCAGGGAGTCGACGACGTCCTCGATGTCGGGCCCGGGGACTATTTCGTCGATCACGGGCATCTCGGCGTCTGTCAGCAGGTCCTCGAGCGCACTCGTCACGTCCTCGATGTGAGCGGCAGCGCTGAGCACGCGACCGGGCCGCTGCGGAGGCAACGGCGCGTCGTCCTCGGACAACGCCGCCTTGAACGCCCGGACACACGCATCTCGGCGCGTCGGCGCCACCGATGTCGCCAACGTGAGACCGGTGCCCACGTCGAAGACGAGGCTCAGGACGACCACCGGTGCATCTCGGACACGAACCGCATGGGACACGTCGCGCGCCATCACAATCCAGGTACGAGCATCTCCAGCCACGCCGCGCAGTCTGCCAGTCCTGTCCGGATACGACGAACCGGCCTGGACCTCGGGTCAGCTCTCGCAGCCGACCCCGTCACCGTCAGCGTCGAGACCGTAGATGTCTGTGCCGGTCACGGTCACGGGCCCTCGGACGTAGGACGGGCCGTTGCCGCTTCCACCGGCACAGTCCACGTCACTGTCGATGGGCACGCACGCCCCCTCGTAGTTGGGATCGCACCCAGCCTCCGGCTCTGGTTCCGGCTCTGGTTCCGGCTCCGGTTCAGGTTCCGGTTCAGGTTCCACGTAGGTCCCCACGGCGAGGACCTCGTCCACCGGCTCCGTCGTCATCTCCTCGCCGACCAGCTCGCGAGACGTCTCCTTGCCGTCGGTGAGCGTGACCTCGAAGGTCAATGTCTTGACCCCGTCCACGCCCTCGTCGACGACGGCGGTCTCCCCCTCCTCCATCTCGGGGTCATCGCGCTGCACCTGCTCGAACGGTATGGCTTCCGTCTCCGTCACCGTCTTCACGGTGATCACGGGCGTCGGCGTGGGAGTCTCGGTGGGCGTCGGTGTCTCCACCGGCTCCGGAGTGTTCGACGTCGGCGTGGCGGTCGGCGTCGGCGAGGCGGACTCGCTCACCGACGCCGACCCGGAAGGCTCGCCGTCCCCGCACGCGACCGCGCCGAAGATCACTCCTGCCGCGATGCCGATCGACGTGGCCGTCCGCACGACGGTGCGCAGACATGACGATGTGATGTCCAATATGTTCCCCTCTCACAGTTGACGACGCCTTTGCCACTTCCTCGCCACACGACCGATCTGAGCCAGTCCCCTCATCGGGGACGGCGGTCATTCGAACGCGCGGACAAGGCCCTCCTAGCGGCCCTGAGGCGACGGTGATCAGCTTTGACTGCTGGCACGCTATTGGTGACGGCAGGTTCGCACCAACGTAAATGCCGCGGAATCACCACTTCGTTATAAAAACCACTTCCGGCCTGAAGCGCTCATCTCAACCCTGTCCAGATAGACCACCTTCGTAGAGTCGCCAACAACGATGACCACTCCAGCGCACCGTCATGGAGTGAGCGATGCCAGCAGCGCGTTGACCACCGCGAGCGTGGCATCCCGGACGCGCTCCGGCCTCTGCTCCGCCACCATGGCATGCAGGTGCTCCGCACCCAGCGGTGCCAGCAACGCGTGCGCGAAGGCATCGACATCCGCATGGACGCCTGAGTCGCGTGTGGCCCTGGTGAGCAGCAGGGCGACGTGCCGGTGCCAGAAACGGTACGCACCGATCCGGTAGCGCGCCCCTGGAGATGCGGTCTCCGACATCCGGACCAGGTCGAGATGGGTCAGGGCGTAGTCAAGGTAGGCCTCGACGAACGCGTGGAGGCGTTCGCCGGGCGACGGCGCATCGTCGACACGTCCGGGGCCAAGAGGGGCATCCCCGAACAGGATATTCTCCTGCAGCTCCCGCTCACGCTCATCGAGCAGCGCCGTCGCGAGGCCCGCCTTGTCACCGAAGCGCCGGAACAGCGTCCCCTTGCCGACCCCCGCCGCGGACGCGATCGCGTCCATGGATACTCCGTCGACGCCGCGGCTGCCGAACAGACGCGCGGCTGCCTCGAGCACGGCCGACCTGTTGCGCGCGGCGTCGGCCCGCTCCTTCGGCGGAGACGTCCGCAGCACGAGGAGTTCGTCCGCACCGCTGGCATAACCGGACCGTGGTCCGGTAAGCTCGCTTTCAGTCATAACCGGACTGTAGTCCAGATAGTTGGCCGAGCGCGAACCACCGCGCCGGCGACCAGACGGACTCGATCGAAAGGGAACAGCACATGACCGCACTGCTTCACATCTCCGCGTCGCCGCGAGGGAAATCCTCTGAGTCGCTCGCATTGGCGGACGTCTTCCTCGACGCCTACCGCGACGCCCACCCGAACAACCGGATCGCCCACTGGGACCTGTGGGACGGGACGTTGCCGGCGTTCGGCCCGACTGAGGCAGGCGCCAAGATGGCCGTGTTCGGCGGCCAGGAGTTCGACGACGCGCAGGCCGGGGCGTGGAAGACCGTCGAGGCGGCGTTCCAGCGGTTCGACAGCGCCGAGACGTACCTGTTCAGCGTCCCGATGTGGAACCATGGTGTGCCCTACATCCTCAAGCAGTTCATCGACGTGGTCAGCCAGCCGGGGATGGCCTTCTCGTTCGATCCCGAGCAGGGCTACAGCGGCTTACTTCAGGGGAAGAAGGCCGCCGTCATCTACACCAGCGGCGTCTACGGTGAAGGCCGAGGCCCGAGCTTCGGCAACGACTTCCAGGCGCCTTACCTCGAGGACTGGCTGCGCTGGGCCGGCGTCGCCGACATCACCACGATCGAGCTGCGCCCCGACCTCGTGACTGCCGATGTCGATGCGGACCGTCGCACCGCGCAGGCTCACGCTCGGGAGGTCGCCAAGGCCTTCTGACTTCACCGCAGATAAGCCGCTCCTGACACTCTGCCTCATTCAGGTCGAAGTCCGATCGATCGAGCGGTGGGCGGGAACTCACCGATGACCGCGAGGTCACGCTCCGATGCCGGTTCGGGAGTGAGCCGAGCGTCGCGCACCCGGTCCCACCGGAACCAGCGGACTCCATCGCGCTCCCGGCACCAGCCGATCAGGTACCAGTGGCCATAGGTGAGTGCCATCATCATCGGCTCGACCCGGCGCCGGGTCTGCGCGCCCTGGGCGTCGGTGTAGTCCAGCACCACAACGACTCGGCGGTGTAGTGCCTCCTCGATCGCACGCGCGCCGGCGCGAGGGCCGTCTGTCGCGCCTGGTGGAGGTTCGGCCGGGTCGTCGTTGATCCAGAGCCTGGCACTCAGGGCCTCGGCACGCCGTCGTGACTCGTCGTCCAGCACATCGAAGACCTTGGCCAGCGCGCTGGCGCCATCTGCGGAGAACGGTGCGTCCTTGACTGAGGCCAGCGCGACGGCGACCGCGATCGCCTGCGACGGAGTGAAGTTGACCGGCGGGAGCGTCGCCGCGGCGTCCAGCACATACCCGCCACCCGGTCCCGGCTGCGCCCAGATCGGTAGGCCCGATTCCTGCAGGGCAAGCACATCTCGTTTGATGGTCCGCAGACTGACCTCGAACAACACCGCAAGCTGCGCGGAGGTGCGGCCCTTGGTACCGGCGCGGCGCAGTTCCTCGGTCAGCGCGTAAAGCCGATCCGTGCGGTTCACTGCCTGCCTCCAAGCGAATGGCATGTCATCAAAATGGTGACATGCTGGTGTCACCGTGGATAGCCGAGACTGGAGTCTGGCATGCCGCGCGCATATCGCAACATCGGCAGCAGACCGGAACGTCCAGGTCCGGGCCGCCTAGGGAAGGAACACATCCATGGTCTACGAGATCAGCTTCGGCTTCGACTGCAAGGACGTCGACAAGTTGTCGAGGTTCTGGCTCACGGCGCTCGAGGGATACGACTACCCGGGAAGCGATCCCGCCGGACCGCCTGGAAGTCCGCCGGCAGGCTTCGCGACCTGGGAGGACTGGGCCGACGCCAACAACCTCCCGGAGAACCTGCGCTATCAGTCTCGCGCCATCATCGACACCACCGGCACGCGTCCGGACATCTTCTTCATGGCCGTACCCGAAGACAAGGTCGTGAAGAACCGGATGCACCTGGATATCAGGGTGGGGCGAGGCTTCGAACCCGAAGAGAGGGCCGCCCGCCAGGACGACGAGGCGAAGCGGCTGATCGCTGCCGGCGCCACCTTGATCGGACGGGTAAACAACGAGGACGGCACGTCGCACCTCGTCATGCAGGATGTCGAAGGCAACGAGTTCTGCATCACCTGACTACCCAGACGTGAAAATGAGCGGCGATAATGCCTGATGACCCGTTAGAGCGGCTTGATAGCTAAAGTAACAACGCCAGGCAACGGGCCACGATACTGATCCGTCACTGCCGAATCTCTTCCCGCTCCGACGTCAGCGCTGACCGGCGCCGTCTGCGCACAGCTCGGAGCAGGACCGGCGCGAGGATGGCCAGGATCGCGGCGACGGTCAACGTCGCAGAGATCGGCCGTTCGAAGAGGATCAGCAGGTTTCCCCGTCCCATCGATGACGTCTGCACCAATGACCGTTCCAGCAGCGGCCCCAAGACCAGCCCCAGAACCAGCGGCGCAGCCGGGAAGTCGAATCGCTTCATGAAGTAGCCGAACACCCCGGCTCCGAAGACGACCCAGAGCGCGAACGTGTTGTTGCCGATGGCGAACGCGCCGATGAGGGCCATGAACAGGATGATCGGATACAGATAGCTGTACGGCACCCGCAGAACCTGGGCGAACACCGGCGCCAGCGGCAGGTTCAGGATCAGCAGCAGCAAGTTGCCGAAGAAGAACGACACCAGCAGTCCCCAGACCAGGTCCGGCTGCTGGTCGAACAGCTGGGGTCCCGGCTGGAGGCCGAAGATGACGAACGCCCCCAGCAAGACGGCGGTCGTTCCACTACCCGGGATGCCCAGCGAGAGTGTCGGAATGAAGCTGGCGTTGGCCGCCGCGTTGTTCGACGCCTCTGGTGCGGCCACCCCCTCGACCGCGCCCTTGCCGATCTCCTTCCGGTTCTTGCTGACCTGCTTCTCCAGGCCGTAGGACATGAATGTGGCCAGCGTCGCCCCCGCACCCGGCAGCACGCCGAGACCAAAGCCCAGCCCGGTGCCGCGGAACGCCGGAGCGATCGACCGGCGGAACTCGTCCTTGGTCAGCATCAGGTCACGGAACCGCGCCCGGATCGGCGGATCACCACCTCGATGGATCTGCTGGAGGACCTCGCCGATGGCGAAGATCCCGATCATCACGGCGACGAAGTCCAGCCCGCTGAGCAGGTTGACGTTGCCGAAGGTAAACCGCGCCGTCGTGAAGCCCGACGCCACGCCGACCATCGAGATAAGCAGCCCGACAGCCGCCATGATGAGGCTGCGCAGCATGTTCTCGCCGGCGAAGGAGACGATCGTGGCGAGGCCGAGCAGGATCACCGCCAGGTTCTCCGGTGGCCCGAACTCCAGCGCGAGATCCGCGATCGGCCGCGCCAGCGCCATGAGGCCGATGAGCGAGATGACCGCTGCCAGGAACGATGACAGCGCGGCGACGGCCAGGGCGGCACCGGCACGCCCCTTCCTTGCCATCTGGTAGCCGTCCAGCGTCAGCACAACGCTCGAGGAATCACCCGGCGTTGAGATCAAGATGGAGCTGGTCGATGCGCCGTACTGGCTGCCGTAGTAGATGCCGGCGAGCATGATCAGCGCCGTCACCGGCTCCATGCCGAGGGTGACCGGGAGCAGGATGGCGACGCCGGTGGCCGAGCCCAAGCCCGGCAGCATCCCGATCACCGTGCCCAGCATCACACCGACGAAGCACCACAGCAGGTTCTCGGGACTGATCGCGGTCTCGAGTCCGAGTTGAAGATTGTCGAACACGGGTCCTCCCAGTCAGAGCAGCCCGAGCGTGCCCGTGGGGACCGGCACGCCAAGGAACTGGACGAAGACGGCGTACGCCAGTCCAAGCGAGCCGGCGGTACAGAGCACGGCCGGAAGCACCGGCTTACGTTCCACCCACACCGTGATGACCAGGACCATCGCAGCCAGCGACAGAAGCAGCCCGGCCACCGGAACCAGCAGCAGGGCCGCGAAGACGATCCCGAACACCTGGGTCACCGCGAAAGTCCGCTCGTTCGCGGTCCGGCCGAACGTGTCGCGTTCATCGCCGGCCGGACGTTCCTGTGCTGCCGCAGCGCGGATCCTGTCTGCGGCAACGTACATCCGAAGGAGCTCGGCCGCAGACGCCACGACGATGAACGCGCCCGCCACCGACGGCAGGAACCCCGGCCCGACCTGGCCACCGTCGCCGAACATGCCGTAGCCGAGCCCCATGACGAGGGCGACCGCGCCGATTGCGGCGAGGAATGCGGTCCCGACCGCGTCGGACTTCGTGGGTGCGCGCCGGACCGGTTGTCCCGCCTCACTCATCACCGAGCACCGCCTCCACCTGTTGGCGGTACTCGTCGAGGTAGCGGCGGAACTCATCACCGTAGAGGACCTGCGGTTGGAGCATGTTGTCCTCGATGTAGGTCTCGTAGGCATCGGTCTCGGCGTATTCGCGGGCGGCGTCGATCCAGTACTGCTCGTGCTCCTCCGACACACCGCCGGCGGCGATGAACCCTCGCCACTGCGCGAACGTCACATCGATGCCCTGCTCCGCTCCGGTGGGAACGTCCGCCAGCAGCTCGTACTCGTAACGCTCCGGGGCGAGCGCGCACAGCGGTTTCACATCGCCCGACTCGAGCTGTCCGACGATCTCCCCCGGACTGGTGGCGGCGACGTCGATGTGACCCCCCAGCAACGCTGCGGTCACCTCTGCGCTGGACTCGAAGGTCACCCGCTCCAGCGAGATGTCATGCTGATCCTCGATCAGGCTCCACGCGATGTGGTCCGGCCCGGTGGCCCCGGAGACGGCTGCGGTCAGGCTCGACTCGGCGGCGGCGTCGACGACGTCCATGCATGTCTCGTACGATGCGTCGGCCGCCACGACGACGATGTTGTAATCTTCGCCGACCTTCATGATCGGTGTGAAGCTCTCGTGACTGAACTGGACGTCCTGGACCACGGGCAATGTCATCAGGGCGGTCTCGCTGGCCAGCAGGGTCGTGCCGTCGCCCTCCTTGGCCAGCAGGTCAGAGTAGCCGACCGCGCCCGAACCGCCCACGATGTTCTCCACGGTGACCGTGGAGCCGGTGACGTCCTCCAGCCCTTGCGCGATGGCGCGACCTGCAAGGTCAGAGCCGCCACCCGCGGAGAACGGCACGATCATGGTGATGTTCCGGCCGGGCGAGCCACCATCGCCCTCACCGCCTTGCGCGTTGCCTGAGCAACCGGACAGCACGAGTAGGCCGGTGGCGGCCAGGGCCAGCAGGGAAGCAGTAGTCCGTCGATCGATCATCTTCTCCTCCTCGAGAAGGCGGCGAGCGCCGCACGGGCGGCTGGGAAGGTTCAGGAGTCGGCATGTCTCGGGTGGTCAGTGCCCTTCGGATACAGGGCGCGTGCCGGCCAGGGTGAGTGCGACGTCGAACGCGCGCTGGATCGGCCCGGTCTTGGCGATCCCCTGACCGACGATCTCGTGCGCGGTGCCGTGCGCCGGCGTGACGATCGGGACCGGCAATCCGCCCTGGACCGTGACGCCCTGGTCGAACCCCATGAGCTTCATCGCGATCTGGCCCTGGTCGTGGTACATGGTCACCACGCCGTCGAAGCCACCGTCACGCGCCCGGATGAAGACGGTGTCGCACGGGTAGGGGCCGGCCGCGTCGATCCCCTCGTGCGCGGCCAGCGCGATGCCGGGAGCGATGTGATCGCCCTCCTCGGTGCCGAACTTCCCGTTCTCACCGGCGTGCGGGTTGAGGGCGCAGACCGCCAGCCGCGGCCGCTCGACGCCGGAGGCACGGACGACGTCATTGAGGAGCCGGATGGCGGCGGCGACACGACGGGCGCTAATGTGCTGCGCCACGTCGCGCAGGGGTATATGGGAGGTAACGCGGGACGTCATCAAGCCAGGGACCAGATTCAGCTCCGACGTGGTGCCGTCATGGCCGAGTCCACGGGCGAACCAGCGAAGCTCATCCTCGTCCTCCATGCCCGCCAGCGACAGCGCCGACTTGTTCAACGGGGCGAAGACGATGGCATCCATCTCGCCCCGCTGGTACATCTCCACCGCAGACCGCAGGTCGGCGAGAGCACGCTCGCCTGCCTGCCTGGTCACCTCGCCTCGCACGAACGGCCGGTCGGCCAGCGCACTGCCGACCGCTGAGGCGGCTTCGGCGTGCGGCTCGCCGGCCAGCGGGACCACGACCCCCGTCTCGGCCGCGGCGGCACTGAGCTCCTCAGCACTGGCCAGCACGGATACATCCGCCCGCGCCAAGTTGAACGGCTCGGCGAGAAGCTTGGCCACGAGCTCGAAACCGATACCGGATGGATCGCCCGGTGTGAGGGCGATGCGCGGACGGTGCCCACGTATCCCGGACATGGGACTCCTTTCGGACACGACGATCTCCGTAGATCAAAGATCCTATATGGAATGTGATTAAGGACTGTGCCATAGCTCACAGCCGCTGACAAGGGTCGGTCAGGACATCTGGTCGCGCTCGTCGTCCGGAGCGAACTCCGCCAGGGCGCGCCCCTGCACTCCGGCGAGGTGCTGACGCATCGCTTCGACCGCCCGGTCCGGCTCGGCCGCCTCGATCGCGGAGAGCACCCGGCCATGCTCGCTGAGGGCGACCTCCCAGTCCATGACGCCCCGCCCGGCCGACTGCATCATGCGATGCAGGTGCGCACCCAGGCCGTCGAGCATCTGCCGCAGGAACGTATTGCCGCTCGCATCCACCACGACCAAGTGGAACTCCCAGTCGGCCTCGAAGTAGGCCCGGATCGCCGGGCCGGACGGCACGGTCCCCGCGCGGGCAGACCGTACCAGCTCGTTCGTCGCCGCCAGGTGCCCCTCGTGCGCCTCCCGGAGCCTGGGCAGCAGCTCCTGGCCACGCTCTGCCGCCCGCCGGATGGCAGCCAGCTCGACCACGGCACGTGCGTCGATCAGATCGCTCATCTGCGCCGCGGACAGGCGCGGCGCCACCTTGTACCCCTTCAGCGCGGCCCGCGCCACCAATCCGGTGTGCTCGAGAAAGACCAGCGCCTCCCGGACGGGAGTGGGCGAGACGCCCAGATCGCGGGCCAGCCCGTCGATGCTCAACGACGCCCCCGGCTTCAATCGCTCCTCCAGGAGCATGTCGAGCAACGTCTTGTACACGTCGTCCCGGAGCATCTGCCGCTTGAGCCGTGCCGGTGCCATATCCGAACCCGCGAGCGCCATGGACGGAGGTTAGCGCACCGTTGTTCCGGTAGCAAATGTCCTATAGGATCTTCGATACTTACCACCAGGACCTCAAAGCCGCAGACGCAAGGAGAGTTCCGTATGCCGTTCAGCCCGGACACGTGGCCGATAGGTGCCGCATTGCTTCAGTTCCCCGGCACGCGTGCGGACGGCACGGACATCACCGACGGTGACGTCGACGACTGGCGCGGCACCCTCCGCGAGGTCGCCCTCGCCGGCTTCAGTCACGTCGATCTGACCGACTCGTGGGTGCGCCCCGGCGACCTGACCGGCTCACAGCGGGGCGACCTGAAGGCGCTGGGGGCCGACCTCGGCCTGTCGTTCAGTGCCATATCCGTCACGCGCAAGAGCATCATCGACCCGGATCCCGCCCGTGCCGAGATGAACCTCGGGTACGCGCTGCGCACAATGGATGCCGCTGCCGACATGGGAATCCCGGTCGTCTGCCTCGGCCTGCACCGCCCCCTCACCCCGGCCCAGCAGCGCGCCTTGTGGTTCTGGCTCGCCGAGGGCGCCACGGACCCGGCCGATGACGACGTCCGCGCCGCGGCTGTCAAAGGCTTCCGCCGCATCGGTGAACGGGCTGCCGAACTAGGCGTACAGATCTCCCTGGAGATGTACGAGGACACGTACCTTGGCACCGCCGACAGCGCCGTCCACCTGGTCGAAGAGATCGGCCTGCCCAACGTCGGCCTCAACCCCGACATCGGGAACATCGTCCGCCTGCACCGCGGTATCGAGGACTGGGACGAGATGCTGCGCAAGATGCTCCCCTATGCCAACTACTGGCACGTCAAGAACTACTTCCGCGACCATGACCCGGCCACCGGCGCCTACTTCTCCGCCCCGGCTCCGCTGGAGCTCGGATACATCGACTATCGCCGCGCCATCGGGATGGCCCTGGAGGCCGGCTTCAGCGGTCCGTTCTGCGTCGAGCACTACGGTGGCGACGGCCTGAGTGTCTCGGCGCGGAACCGGGATTACGTGCGTCAGATCCTGACCGCCAAGCTCGGAGGGTGAGAGATGACCAGACTCAGCAACGACGCGAGAAACTTCTGTGACGAGGCTCTGGCCGGATTCGCCTCCGCGAATTCCAGCTACGTCCAGCGCGTGCACGGCGGCGTCGTCCGTACCGACCGCTCTGCGCACGGCGAGGTCTCCGTCGTGCTGGGCGGAGGCTCCGGGCACTACCCCGCATTCGCCGGCTGGGTGGGGCCGGGGATGGCGCATGGCGCGGCCTGCGGGAACATCTTCGCATCGCCGTCGGCGTCGCAGATCTATTCGGTGGCACGCTCAGCCGACAACGGCGGCGGTGTCATCTTCGGTTTCGGCAACTACGCCGGCGACGTCCTGCACTTCGGCCAGGCCGCGGAACGGCTGCGGGCCGAAGGGATCGATGTCCGCACCGTCACGGCCACTGATGACGTCGCCTCCGGACCACCGGACCGGGCGTTGGACCGGCGCGGAATCGCCGGTGATCTACTCGTCTTCAAGATTATGGGTGCCGCCGCCGCGGAAGGCCAGACCCTGGACGAGGTCGAGCGGCTGGCCCGGCGCGCCAACGACCGGACCCGGTCGCTCGGGGTGGCCTTCTCCGGATGCACGCTGCCCGGAGCAGACCATCCGCTGTTCGCCGTCCCGGATGGCGGGATGGGCGTCGGTCTCGGCATCCACGGTGAGCCCGGCATCGAGACCCGGCCGCGCGGCAGCGCGGCGGATATCGCCGACGTTCTGGTGGACGGAGTGCTGGCCGAGGAACCGGAACGCGGCGAGGACGGCTACGTCGGGCGGGTGGCAGTGCTGCTCAACGGCCTCGGTGCCTCGAAATATGAGGAGCTGTTCGTCGTCTACTCCCGCGTTGCGGATCGCCTGGGCGAGGCCGGTCTGCAGATCGTGGACCCGGAGGTCGGCGAGCATGTGACCAGTCTCGACATGGCCGGGCTCTCCCTGACCGTGACCTTCCTCGACGACGAGCTGGAACGGCTCTGGACGGCACCGGTCGACACCCCCGCATTCCGCCGAGACGCCGCCCGCCGGAACGCGCCGCCGCGGCCGGTCGTCGACGTCACCGGCCAGGAGACGATCCGGGAAGGATCCGCCGAGTCCCGGACGCTCGCCGCCCAGCTCAC
>NZ_ML142865.1:130107-130355 GCF_004138495.1 Phytoactinopolyspora endophytica | reverse complement strand
TGGTCGGAGGGCGCCGGAGGGACCTCCGGCGCGCTGTGGGGCGGAGGTCTGACCGCCGTCGGCGGCGCGCTGAGTGACCACGACGGGGCAACCGACACGGAGATCGTCGCCGCCATGCGGGCCGGGACCGACGCCGTGCTCCGGCTCGGCCAGGCCGAGGTCGGAGACAAGACGATCGTGGATGCCCTCGTGCCGTTCACCGATGCCTTCGCGGACGCCGTGGGGGCCGGAGCGCCATTACGAGAGGC
>NZ_ML142865.1:118671-130048 GCF_004138495.1 Phytoactinopolyspora endophytica | reverse complement strand
CCGCCGAGGCCGCGCGGCGAGACGCGGAGGGCACAGCGGAGTTGATCGCCGTCAAGGGCCGCGCCCGCACCCACGGTGCGAACAGCCGCGGCACCGCCGATCCCGGCGCCGTCTCGTTCTCCCTGGTCGTCGCCGCCGTCGCCGACTCTCTCTGATACTCGCGAACAGGAGCACAGCATGGGTCACCGCATCGTCGTCGGTTCCGACGACGCCGGATTCGACTACAAAGAGGCCCTCAAGCGGGACCTCGCCGACGACGACCGCGTCAGCGAGGTCATCGACGTCGGGGTCACCGCCGACGGGAACACCGATTACCCGCACATCGCCGTGGCGGCCGCCCGCAGGGTCGCCGATGGCGACGCCGACCGCGCACTCCTGGTCTGCGGGACTGGCCTGGGCGTGGCGATCGCCGCCAACAAGGTCCCCGGGATCCGGGCGGTCACCGCGCACGACTCCTACTCCGTGGAGCGGGCGGTGCGCTCGAACAATGCTCAGGTCCTCACGTTCGGACAGCGGGTCATCGGACTCGAGCTCGCCCGCCGGCTCACTCGGGAGTGGCTGGGCTACCAGTTCGATCCCGAGTCGCGTTCGGCCGGCAAGGTCGCGGCGATCTGCTCCTACGACGGTTCGCAACCTGTCGAGTCATGACCGGGACATGGGTCGGCACCAGCTGGAAGATGACCAAGACGCTGGCCGAGGCTCGTGACTACTGCGCCCGGCTGGCCACGGTGGCTCCGGAGCGATGGCCCGGGCTGACGCCGTTCGTACTTCCCCCGGCCACGGCCCTGGCGACCGTCGTCGACGCGCTCGGCCCGGGATCGCCGATCGTCGTCGGAGCGCAGAACGCCCACTGGGAAGACGCCGGCGCCTGGACCGGCGAGGTCTCGGTACCCCAGATAGCGGATGCGGGTGCACGGATCGTCGAGATCGGGCACTCCGAGCGCCGCACTCATTTCGGCGAGACCGACGGCAGCGTCAACTGCAAGATCGAGGCCGCGCTCCGGCACGGCGTCCGGCCGCTGGTGTGCGTCGGCGAAGGAGACGACGTGTTCCGCGCCGGCGGATCCGTCGAGTTCGTCTGCGCGCAGGTGGACGCAGCCCTCGATGGGCTCGGCGACGTCGTCGACGTGCTCGTCGCCTACGAGCCGGTGTGGGCGATCGGGACGTCGGGACGACCGGCCCGGCCGGACGAGGTGGCGCCGGTGTTCAATGCCCTCCGGCGTGAGTACAAGGGCCGGCTCGCAGGACTTCTCTACGGCGGATCCGTCACGGGAGACAATGCCCGTGATCTGCTCGACGTGCCGGGAAACGATGGCCTCTTCATCGGCAGGGCGGCGTGGGACGTGGAGAACTTCATCCGCATCCTCGATCTGGCATCCCAGCACCGTGCGGTACCAGCGGCGGCGCCACCTACGCTCTAAGCCGCCATGGGCGACGAGTCGCCCACGAACGTTCGCGACGGCCCGTTCAGGCATTCACCACCTGTTCGAGCACATGCCGGCCGATCTGCGCCATCCGGGGGTTGTCGTCAGAGTGCGCCGCAATGGCAGTGCCCATGTTCAGCGCCCAGCCACGAGCACGCGCCCACGTCTGCGCGTCCATGCCCGCGAGTTCGTCGAGTGCGGAGCGAAAGGCGGCGCGCGCCTGACCGTCGAAGACCATCCACGCGGCCGCGAGGTCGGTCGCCGGATCGCCGCTGGTCAGATCGCCGAAGTCGAGGACGGCGGCGAGCCGCATATCCCCGCTATCCGGCTCCTGGCGCAGCAGCACGTTCGCCGGATGCGGATCGCCGTGTACCCAGACCGGCGGGCCGGGCCACGGTTCGGTCTCGACAAGCTCACTCCAGACCGCCCACAGGGCATCTGCCTCTGGGATCATGCCCGTGTCCAGGCGTTCGCGTACCGCGGCCGTGCGGGTCTCGAGCGGGACCCCGCGGACAGGGTTGCGCGGCGCATCGTCGGGCGCGGACACGTGGAGCTCGGCCATGAACGTCGCCAGGTCGGCCGCCGCCGCGCTCCGTGCGTCGAGCGGCACGTCGGCAGCGGACAGCCCGTCGAACCAAGGGCCGATCGTCCAGGGCCAGGGATACCCGTGGCCTGGGACGCCGACGCGCACGGGGGCCGGGATGGCGACACTGAGCCGTTCGGCCAGGGCCGGGAGCCACCGCTGCTCGTTGAGAGTCAGCTCGACCGCCACCTGACGGCGCGGCAACCGCACACACAGATCATCGCCCATCCGGTAGATCACGTTGTCCCAGCCATTGGCGACGAGAACCAACGGCCCCAGCAGGTCCGGATGCTGCGCGGAGACCAGACGCTCCACAAGTTCAGCATCGACGGCGACCTCAGCGGCAGGCATGTCCACGAGGGACTATCCTGCCAAAGCCGTACATCCCCTTGCGGCTATATAACCAATCAGGTATGTTCAATCCCATGCCTTTCGATGTGTTGGCAGAGCCGACCCGGCGGCACATCCTCGACCTGCTGCGGGAACGCCCGCACCTGGTTGGCGAGCTGACCGAGGCGCTCGGGCTGAGCCAGCCCGGCACGTCGAAGCACCTGCGCATCCTGCGCGAGGCAGGGCTGGTTCGCGTCCGGCACGACGCACAGCGCCGCTGGTACGAGCTTGATCCTGAACCATTGAGGCAGGTCGATGAGTGGCTGACGCCGTACCGGTGGATGTGGGCGTCCCGTCTCGACGCGCTGGAGCGGCACTTGGACACCATGCCCGACGAGCCCGAGAACTCGGACCACGAGAGAGATCCATCATGAACGAGTCCCTGAGCACCACTGCCGACGGCCGCACCATGCTGCAGATGGAACGACGGCTCTCCCACCCGCCCCTGAAAGTCTGGCGAGCACTCACCGAGCCCGCCGAGCTCAGCCAATGGTTCCCGATGACCGTGGTGGAGATCGACCTGCGCGCGGGCGGGGCCCTCCGGCTGGACCTCGGATCAGACCCGAACGCGCCCGGCCCTTCCGTCGATGACCTGCACATCACCGAAGTCGATCCTCCCCGGCTCTTCGAGTTCAACTGGCACGGTGAGGTGTTGCGCTGGGAACTGCGGCCGGACGAGGGCGGCTGCCGGCTCGTCTTCACTCACACCTTCGACGACCATGCGGGTGCTGCCAGCTTCGCTTCCGGGTGGAAGACATGTATCGATGCGATGAAGCTGTTGCTCGACGACAAGCCCATCCCCGACGAGCAGCCCTCGGCGGAGCTGCACGACTCTTACGTCGACGCGTTCGAGTTGGACACCGGCGTCTCCGAGGACACGGGCGACGGTTGGCGGGTCCGTTTCGAGCGCCAGCTGACGGCTCCGGCAGAGACTGCATGGGCCGCGCTGACAGAAGGCATGCCGCCTGTGGGCGACCCACCTCCGCAGGCGTTCACCGTCGATTCCGTGTCGCCGGGGACGGTGACCGCAGCCGATGCTCCAACAATCCTGGAGTACGAATGGTTGGCCGACGGCCGCCACCCCGCCGGCAGAGTGCGCTGGGAGATCCGCGACGAGGACGGCACCGGGCACGGCGCACGGCTCATCCTCACCCAGTCCGGCGGCGTGGAGACCAAGGATCGGCAAGCGGATGCGCTGGAGGCGTGGCGTCGGCCGATCCGGAGACTCGCGGAGCTGCTGCGCGCCGACCAGTAGCGCTGGACCGCACGGCAGAGACGGCCTACCGTACGGTGCCCTTTCCTCCCTGGAACGGCAGGAGCACGATCCGGTCGGAATGGGTCTCCAGCAGCTTCGGATCCACCCCGGACAATGCCCCGATCTCGGTCAGTGACGTGTAGCCATGACGAGCGTCGCGCTCGGCGACGAACGTGTCGGCCACGTCCGGCCTCCATCCCAGGAAATGGACGATCCCCGCGGCCGTCACGTTGTTGAGGTCCATCAGTCCGCCATCCGCATACTCCCGGCGCGTGTCCGGCCGACCGATGCCCAGTTCAAGCGCCATCGCCGGATCACGCTCCACGATCCCCCGGGCCTGCTGCCGCCGCATCCGGTCGTGCAAGACTTGCTTCACGGCCGGATCGATCTGCGGCTTGGGCCGATCGAACACGATCTTCCGGCCGGCCGCCGCCGCGGACACGCCGCCGATCATGTCGAGAATCCAGGGAATCCCTGCCACAGACCCGTCGGCATCGACGATGAACATCACCACTACGGCGACCGACATCAGCGCCAGCACAGCGGCGGTCAGAAGCCAACCGGTGGTGCGAGCACGCCAGTAGGCCTGCGCGGCGGGCACGAACGCGAGCGTGCCGAAGCTGAGCACCGGAATCAACATCCAGAGCCCCTGGCCGATGGCCCGCCCAGCCTTGGCGAGCACGCCGTCGTCGTTCTCCTCAGGGCTCGGTGCCATGGCTCAAGATTGCCACACGCCGACTCCGCCGGGACTACGGCGCGGCGGTTCCATACCCCCTGCGGAAGGGCAGCAGGACGGCCCGGTCCGCTGCTTCCTCCAGCAGCTTGGGGTCGACGCCCGAGAGCGCCCCGATCTCGGTCAGCGACGCGTAGCCATGACGAGCTTCACGCTCGGCGACGAACGTCTCGGCGACCTCCGGCGGCCACGCCAGAATACGCACGATGCCCGCAGCCGTGGCATTGTTCAGGTCGATCAGGCCACCGTCCGAATAGGGGTGTGCGCTGATCGGCCAGGCCGATGCCCAGCTCCAGCGCCATCGCCGGATCACGCTCCACGATCCTGCGAGCCTGTCGCCGCCGTTCCCGATCCTCCAAGACTCGTTTCACCGCCGGGTCGACCTGCGGCTTCCGCCGATCGAACACGATCTTCCGGCCGGCCGCCGCCGCGGCCACGCCGCCGGCGGCACCCAGGATCGCCGGGGTTCCGAGAACACTCCCATCGAAGTCCGCCGCCGTCAGCACGATTGTGGTCGCGGAGATGAGCGCGAGCGAGGCGGCGGTCAGAAGCCAACCCACGGTACGGGCGCGCCAGTAGGTCTGGGCGGCCGGCACGAACGCGAGAAAGCTGAGACTGAGCACCGGGATCAACATCCAGAGCCCCTGCACGATGGCCCGCCCCGCCTTTGCCGGCACACCGGCGGTGTCCTCTTCTTCAGGGCTCGATCCCATGGTCCCCAGACTGCCACACGCCGACAGCCCTGGACTCGCAGGTCACGCCGCTACAGGCCGCTGGGCACGCCGAGGGGTGCCCGCACGTCGCCGTCGTCGAAGTGGAGCCGTAGATTTCCGACGACCTTCTCCGCATGCGCTCGCGAGCCGGCACCGTCAGGATCGACCACGAGCACGTGGCCGAGGTACGCGTCGTTGTCCCGCGGCCGACGCACCGCCGCGGGCATGGGCATCGCCCAGCGATGTACGTACGGATCCGCCTCGAGAAGCTCCACTCCCGAGACGCGTTCGACGACGCCGTCCCGCGGAGACATCACAAAGAACACGGCCGCGCTGACGGCACCCGTGTCCCCGGCTTCCGGCGTACGCGCGGCGGCGGGGGTGTCGCCGATCCGGGGCATCCGCCCGAGTGCCAGTTCGACGAGCATCTCCAGCGGATGAGTACCGGTGACCAGATGCACCAGGTCGAAGATGTACCCGCCGCCCTGTCGTGGGTTCATCTCCACCAGGCGCGGCCCATCCCGCGTGATCATCACCTCGGTATGGCTCAGCCCGTGTGTGTAGCCGATCGCCGCCAGCACGTCCCGGACGAACGCCTCGACCTCACGGATGACCTCGACGCCGAGCCGGGCCGGGAACATGTGACCGGACTCCACGCAGGCGGGCGGTGCCGTGATGCTCTTGTCCGTGGTCCCGACCACCGTCGTCGTGCCGGCGAAGGTCACGGACTCCACGCTGACCTCCTGCCCCTGGAGCTGCTCTTCGAGGAGCAACAGCCGCTGCAGAGGCTGGCCGCGGGTGTTGTGCTCGAAGCCGGCGACGGCCCAGAACGCATCCTTCAGTGCGGCGTCGTCATCGATGAGCTCGACGGCTGTGCCCGCGTTGAGGTCCACAGGCTTGGCGATCAGCGGTGTCCCGATCCGGGCCGCCGCCTCACGAGTCTGTTGCCACTCGTCCACCACAGCGAACGCGGGGTTAGGCACCCCGGCCGCATCGAGCGCGGCGCGGACCAGGTGCTTCTGGTTCGCCCGCCGCATCACCTCAGGCCGGGCGCCGGGCAGTCCCAACGAGGCGGCCACCGCAGCGACGGTCTCCAGGTAGTAGTCGCAGGTAGTCAGCACCCCATCGATGTTCCGGCGGGAGGCCAGGGTCGTGGCGATGTCGAGGACCGCATCCAGATCGTTCGTATCCACGACGACGATCTCGCTCGCTTCAGCCACCACGGGGTGCGGCCGACCGTCGCCGGTGGACGTGTACAGCTTGCGATCCTTGGTCAACAGCACATATTCGTGACCGAGCCGCCGGATGATCGGCGGCAGGCATAGACCGGTCGAGTGCAGCCAGCTCTCCACCATGAGTAGGGTCGCCATGTCACACCTCCGGAACCGCGCGGCGGCGGGCATCGGACGACGGAGCGGCCGAGCCGGGCGTCGGCGTGGGCTTGCGGGAACGCTGCGCGGGGAGCGGAACGTCGCCGGTGGACGCGTCCTGCGAATCGGCGCCGCCATGCGTGACCGCGGCGCGATCGCCCCGCTTGCGGAGGACGATCGCCGAGTTGATGACCTCGTCGTCGGGATGCACGACCGCCAGTACGTCGAACCCGTCGAACCGGCCCGCTCCGATCTCGGGGTAGAGCAGCGTCCGCATCCCGCGCGCGCTCCGGAGCAGCAGCAATGCACCCGGGTCCATCGACGCCGCCAGGTGGCGCAGCAGAACGGCCTTCTGTTCGGCCGTCTCACCGACCAGGGCCGCGAGGACCACGACGTCATAGCCGCGCAACTCCACCTCGGCCGCATCTTTGTGGTGGACACGCAGATCGTTCCGGCCCAACGCCCGAGCGAGGTCGCGGGAGGCGGCGACGGCGTCGCCGTCCCGATCGAAGCTGTCGACCGGGACACCCAGATCCTCGGCGAGGAGGAGCGAGCTCAACGGCATCGGCCCCGATCCGATGAACGCCACTGAGCGTACGGTCGCCGTCCGATCCGGTGCCGGCAGGTCGCCGAGCCCCGGCGTCTCTCCCGCCGATGCGTCGACAGGGTCCGGCGTCGCCCATGCCTGGGCCAGTGCGGCGATCTCCATCCGCACCAGGCAGCGGTAGTTGTCCAGGTACGGAAAGAGTGCCAGCTCGTCGCCCGGATCCGAGCTGGCCCGGATGCGCTCCGCCCATGTCCGTTCCAGCTCGGTCTCCCCGCGAGCGCACAGCTCCCGGAGACGGGGCGCCAACGCGCAGACGACGGGGTCGTCGAGCACCTGTGGAGCGGCAGGCTCCGGCGTGGTGAGGACAAGGTGGACCAGCCGGGCGAACAGGCTGTTGACATGCGGCTCCGGCCGGAGGTCCGAGCAGCTGTCCAGCTCCCGATAGAGGGCGCACAGCGCGCCGGTGACATCCATATCCAGTCGCGTCGTGGTGTCCAGCACGGTCACTGAACTGCCCCACTCTCCAGCGGGCGCCCGTCACGAGCCGAGCCTTCGTCGGTGCAGGACATACGGGAACGTATCAGACAAAGTGGCGCATCATTGGTTATGAGATTCATGTTCATCGCGGATCATCGTGCCACAACCCAGCACTGCATCGCTGCCCTTTCGGCACATCTTCTTGATCTTTCTCGCGATCCACGCGCCTCTCCAGGACGTGCGCCAAGAACCAACGATGACGTAACCGACACTTCTATCGGTGACAGAGCTGTCGCTGACAGTCTTGTCAGTTAATATCCTGCTATGGGTTTCGTCAATCGGCGCACTGAGCTGGCCGACCTGGAGAGCTGGTGGGCCAAGCCCGATCCGCGGCCCGCCCTGGTATGGGGACGGCGGCGAGTCGGCAAAACCGCCCTCCTTCAGCGATTCTCCGCTGACCGTAGAACGGTGTTCCACCTCGGGTCAGGGCGGACGGAGTCGGGAGAACTAGCCCAACTGTCACGGAAGGTTGCCAACGCATTGCCGGACAGTCTGCGCGATCTCGCCGCCAGTCCCTACCGCAGCTGGGAAGAGGCATTCGAACATCTCGCGCAGGCCGCCAGGGACGAGCCCTTGCTTCTCGTACTCGACGAGTTCCCCGAGATGATGACGAAGTCCCCGGAACTGCCTGGCGTCCTGCGGGCGTTCCTGGATCTGTCTTCTGGTCGAACCAAGCTTCGCATCTTGCTGTGCGGCTCAGCGGTGAGAACGATGCGAGCCATTCAGGAGGAGCGCGCCCCACTGTACGGACGCTTCGACCTGTCGCTACATGTCCACCCATTCCGCCCACACGAGGCTGCCGAGATGCTGCCACATCTCAAGCCAGCCGACCGGGCGCTGGTATACGGGCTACTCGGCGGCATGCCGCTCTACCTCTCCTGGTGGGACCAGGCGAAGTCGGTCGACGAGAATCTGGCCGACCTGGCGACGCGTCCAACGTCGCCGTTGGTACTCGAAGGGGATCTTGTCCTTGCTACCGAGAGCCGCCATGGAGACCAGGTGGCCGACGTACTCCGGGCCATCGCGGAAGGCCGGACGAAGCACAACGAGATCGCCGACGCTGTCGGCACAGACCCCAGCAGGGTACTCCGAGACCTGCAAGAGCTACGTCTGGTCGAGCGGATTCAGCCGGTCACCGAAACAGGCAGCTCACGCAGACGCATCTACCGCATCACGGACAACATGATCGCCTTTTATCTCGGCGTCCTGGGGCGGTACCGAGACGAGATCAATCGAGGCCTGGGTGAAACCGTGCTTGCCGCCATCCAAGCCGGCGTCGACGATCACATGGGCGCATGCTGGGAGGACGCGTATCGCGACCATCTCCGTCTGCGCGCCTCCGAGATCCATCCGGAAACCGTCGCCGTCGGCTCATGGTGGCAGTCCGGGCATCAGGACGAGATCGACGCCGTCGTGCTGGCCGGGCGAGCCCGCCGGCCCGTACTTGTCGGCGAGGCGAAATGGGGCAGGAAGGTCAACGGCGAACGGATCGCCGCCCAGCTCGCCTCCAAAGCAAGCCGACTGACGACGGATATCTCAGTCCTCCGATTCAGCATCTGCGCCCGCGAAAAGGTAACGGACGCGCCATCGAACGCCCTTATCGTGACGGCCGCCGACATCTTCACAAGGTAGGCAACGTACTCCTCGGCCTTCTCGACGTCGGCGTCGTCGGAAACGATCTGCGCCACGAGCGCGGACGCGATATCAGCGATGTGTCTCGCGCAAACGGGTCTTGAGTAGCTTCCCGGCCGCGTTCCGGGGAAGGGCATCGACAAAGACGACCGACTTGGGCACCTTGTACTTCCCTAACTTGCCCGCCAGGAAGTCCAGGATCTCGGCTTCCGTCGTGGTGTAACCGTCCCGAACCACGATGACGGCCCGGCCGACCTCTCCCCAGCGCTCGTCGGCGACGCCGATCACGGCGCACTCCGCCGCCGCAGGATGCTGGTAGATGACCTGTTCGACCTCGGCCGGATAGACGTTCTCCCCGCCGGAGATGAACATGTCCTTGACCCGGTCGACGACGTACATGTACCCGTGGTCGTCCACCGTTGCGGCGTCGCCCGTGCGTAACCAGCCGTCCTCGGTGACCGCGGCGCTCGTCGCCTCCGGCAGCTGCCAGTAGCCTGCCATGACGTTGGGACCCTGGACGAGGATCTCACCGACCTCGCCGGTTCCGACGTCGGTGAGATCGGGCCGGACCACCCGGACGTCGGTGAAGAAGCACGGAGTGCCCGCCGAACCGACCTTCACCGTGCTCTCCGCGGCCCGCAGGAACAGCGCACCGGGCGACGTCTCGGTCAGCCCGTAGCCCTGCAGGAAGATCAGGCCCCGATCCTGGTACGTGCGGATCAACGACTCCGGCACCGGTGCGCCACCGCACATCAGGTTGCGCACAGACGACAGGTCCGCGTCCGCCCAGCGCGGCGACTGGGCCATGGCGAGGAACATCGCCGTAACCCCGAACATCCATGTCACCCGCTGGTCGGCGATCAGGTCGAACGCCTGGTCCGGGTCGAACCGCGACATGAGAACCGCCGTGCCGCCTTTGAGGACCGTCGGGAGGAACAGCTGGTTCAGGGCGGCAGTGTGGAACATCGGGGCGCTGACCAGGCTGATCTCGTCCTGTGTCACGTCGACGTCGAGCAGGATGTTGTAGCAGTTCCAGGTGATGTTGGCATGTGTCAGCATCACGCCCTTCGGGCGCCCGCTGGTGCCGGAGGTGTACTGGATCATGCACACCTCGTCGAGTTCGACGTTCTCGTCGATCGGCTCCGCCGCGGCACCCGCGAGCATCTCCTCGTACGGCTGGGACATGCTCGCTTTCCCGGCGACGTCCGTCGCGATGTGGCCGGTCCCGACCTCGACGTAGTGCCTGATCTCGACGTCGTCGCGGAACCCCGCCACCGTCTCCGCGAGCGCGGTGTCCCAGATCAGCACGTCGGCGCCGGAGTCGTTGAGGATGAAAGCCAGCTCCGGGGGTGCCAGCCGCGTGTTCAGCGGGACGAAGACAGCGCCGGCCGCACCTGCCGCGAAGAGTGTCTCGGCCAAGGCAGGATGGTTCAGCCCGAGATAGGCGACCCGGTCCCCACGCCGCACGCCGAGGCCTCGAAGCGCGTGCGCCAGCCGTGTCACCCGGTGATGCAGCTCGCCGTAGGTGATCGTCGTCGACTCGTGCACGAGAGCGGTCCGGTGCGGTGTCATCCGGGCCCGCCGAGCCGGCCACGATCCCACTCCCTGGTTACGCATCGCCGCCTCCTTGGACGGGTCAGGTGCCGAGTTTGAGCAGGCGGGCCGCGTTCTCCTTGAGGATCAACGGCCGCACCTCCGGCTTGATCTCGAGCTTCTCGAAGTCGGCGAGCCACCGGTCCGGCGTGATCGCCGGGTAGTCCGACCCGAACAGCACCTTCTCCTTCAGCAGCGAGTTCGCATAGCGGACCAGCTGCGGCGGGAAGTACTTGGGCGACCAGCCGGAGAGGTCGATGTAGACCTGCGGCTTATGGGTGGCGATCGAGAGTGCCTCGTCCTGCCACGGGAACGACGGGTGCGCGAGGATGATGGGCAACCCCGGGAAGTCCGCTGCCACATCGTCGACGTACAACGGGTTGGAGTATTTCAGCCGGATACCGGCCCCGCCGGGCACCCCGGAGCCGATGCCGGTCTGGCCGGTGTGGAACAGAGCGGGCAGACCGAACTCCTCGAGCACCTCGTAGAGCGGGTACGCCATCCGGTCATTCGGATAGAACGCCTGCAACGACGGGTGGAACTTGAAGCCACGGACGCCATGTTCGCGTACCAGCACGCGTGCTTGGCGGGCCGCCGCCT
>NZ_ML142865.1:118282-118619 GCF_004138495.1 Phytoactinopolyspora endophytica | reverse complement strand
CCTTCCACGGATCAAGGCTCGCGAATGGGATCAACACGTCCGGATGCTCGGCACACGAGGCGGCTACTTCCTCGTTCCGGATCGGTGGATGGCCGGTGGCGGTCTCGGCGTCCACAGTGAACACCACGGCGGCGATGCGTCGCTGCCGATAATAAGCCGCCATCTCGGGAATCGTGGCCTGCGCCTTGTCGGTCTTGAAATACGTCCCCTTGGCCGCCTCGAGCTCCGGGCTCAGCGACGAGTGACCGTCTGCGGAGATCTCCGCATGTGTGTGGACGTCAATGGCGACCAGATCCGCCACATCGATGGCGTCGGGCTCAGACAAGTCCAACCTCCT
>NZ_ML142865.1:113745-118184 GCF_004138495.1 Phytoactinopolyspora endophytica | reverse complement strand
GCAGTCCGGCCATCACCTTCCGGGCCGGAGACGACGGGGGCGCGTCTCCGGCCCGGAAGCGGGGATGTGGCGTCGACTTTAGATGTTCTCATGACGACCGTCAATAGTTTGCAAAGATATACTGGCGTCGTGCAGTGACCACCGCTGTCTGCGCATCCGCACCGACCCACTCGGGAGTGAAACGATGTCCGGGCACACAGCCGCCCCCGGCACCACCGGCGAAGGTGCCGGTCGCGACGCCTATGGGCGCCCGCCACGACCGGAATCGCTCCTCCTGGCGTTCTGCGGCGCTCACCTCCTGGACCGGGACGTCGCAGTGAGCGCCGGCAGCGTCATCGATCTGCTGACCCGGCTGGGCATCGGCGAGCATGCCACCCGAGCCGCGCTGAACCGGATGACCAGGCGCGGGCTGTTCCGAAACGTGCGCCACGGCCGACGCGTCTACCTGACCCTGACCGCGCAGTCCGAGGCCGTCCTGCGCGACGGCGGTGCCCGGCTCGAGTCGGAGATGGTGCACCGCGAATGGGACGGCCGTTGGACGTTGCTCGCATTCTCCGTTCCGGAGAGCCGGCGCGGCGACCGGCACGCCCTGCGCACACAGCTCGGTTGGGCAGGCTACGGCCTGCTCCAGAACGGGCTCTGGGTCTCTCCCTCCCCGCATGACATCGCGCCCACGCTGGCCGAGCTGGGGTTACTCGACTACGTGAAGATCTTCCGGGCCGAAGCGATGACCACGGACCCGCACCGCATCGTCGCGGAAGCATGGGACCTCACCGGGCTCGCCGCCGGCTACGAGGCGTTCCTGGAACGTTGGAAGGGCGACAGCCCTGGTGCGCTGGACGAGCTGTCCCGGCAGGTCCTGCTCGAGACCGAGTGGTTGCTACTCGTCCGGGAGGACCCCCGGCTTCCCCTCGAGCTCCTCCCGGACAGCTGGCCGGGCGTCCAGGCCGAGGAGCGGTTCTTCTCGCTCCGCCGGCAGCTGGCTGAACCCGCTCACAAGCTCGCGGTCGCCTCCCTCGCCTGGCTGGACGGGCCGTGACTACCGAACGGCCGCCGGTGTCAGACCCCTGCCGGCATGCATGATCGGAAGTACCACGGTGCGGCGCCATGGTGAGCGCTGGTTCCGTGCCGGAGACGCTGCCGAATGCGTAAGGTAGGCCGCATCATCAATTGAATGTGCCCGCCTCGGCATACACGAGCGTCGGCGATTGGAGGTACCGTGGCGGACCCTGACGAGTTGACCATCACGATTGCACGGCACCTCGAGGTCGACTGGCAGTACGTCGAGCACGTCGACGCATTGAACGAGGAAAGAATCGCTGAGATACGCTCCGCTGGACGCAGGGCGGGTCGTCTACTCGGCTACAAGATCGTGACTCATCAGAGCGATCCTGGCCAGCGAAAGGACGGCCGTGTCGTGGTGATCGTCGCCGTACGCGAATCGCCGAACGCCGAAGACGAAGAGCGTATGAACGAACGCGCTCGTCTGCTGATGAACAGTACGTGGGCCGAGCCCGGGCACACCGAAGACACGGACCGGTGAGCGCGGCCTCTAAGGATGACGCGCTCTAGCGATGTCCGCCGAGATCGCCTCCGCCGTCTCCCGCAGTGGTGGCAACAGGTCGCGGCGGATAGCGCTGGCCGTGCCGCGGCTGGTGTGCGCCGAGACGTTGAGAGCGGCGACCACCCGGCCGTCGCCGTCGAGCACCGGCACCGCCATCGACCGTAACCCTTCTTCCAGCTCCTCGTCGACGAGGCAGTAGCCGTCGGCGCGGACCTGGTCCAGCACGGCACGCAGCTGCTCACGGTCGGTGATCGTCTTCGGCGTCAGCGGGTCCAGCTTCACCCGGTCCAAGTAGTCATCGAGCCGGCTCGGCTCCTGGTGGGTAAGCAGCACCCGCCCCATCGACGTGGCGTACGCCGGGAACCGGGTACCGACGCTGATCACCACACTCATGATCCGCTTCGTCGGGACCCGGGCGACGTAGACCACGTCGTCGCCGTCGAGCACCGCCATCGAGCAGGACTCGCGCACCCGCTCCACCAGGCGCTCCATCGACGGCATAGCCAGCTCGGGCAATGAGAGGCTGGACAGATACGCGTAGCCGAGCTCCAGCACTCGCGGCCGCAGCGAGAACAACCGGCCGTCCGTTCCCACATAGCCCAGCTCCACCAGCGTGTGCAGGAAGCGGCGCGCCGCCGCCCGGGTGAGCCCGGTAGACCGGGCCACGTCGCTCAGCGTCAGCTGCGGATGGTCCGTGTCGAAGGCGCGGATGACCGCGAGCCCGCGTTCCAGGGACTGAACGAAGTCCGCGCCACGCTCCTCTCGCATCAGCTCAGCCCTTCTTCGCTCAAGACCTGCTGCGCGACCGCGAACGCGCGGTTGGCGGCCGGCACGCCAGCATAGACGGCCACCTGTAACAGCACTTCTTTGATCTCATCAACCGTCAGACCATTGCGCAACGCCGCTCGTACGTGCATCGCGAGCTCGTTGTCGTGGTGCAGCGTGGCCAGCATCGCCAGGGTGATGCAGCTGCGGGTGCGCCGGTCCAGCCCCGGACGGGACCAGATGTCCCCCCATGCGTAACAGGTGATCAGGTCCTGGAAATCCGCGGTGAAGGCGGTGGTGCCCGCGGTGGCACGGTCGACGTGCTGGTCGCCGAGCACCGCCCGTCGCGCCTGCATGCCGGCGTCGTACCGGTCATCGTCGCTCACCGTCTCACATCCCCTGCTCGCTCGCGCCGCTGTCTGTGCCCGCCGCACTCGTCAGCCTGCCGGTGGACCTAGATGATCCACCAGTAGCCTGCCGATCTCGTCCGGACGCTCCACACTACCGAGATGCGCTGCTCCATCGACGGTCTCCAACCGGACCGGCGCGCCCCCGTGGGCGACGCCGTCGACGATGCTTTGTGCGTGCTCGACCGGCGTCGCCGGGTCTTGCAGCCCCGCGACGACGAGCGTCGGACTGCGCACCTGAGCAAGCAGCGGCCGCAGATCCATCGCGGCGATGGCCTCGCAGCATCCGGCGTACCCTTCAGCTGGGATATCCAGCAGATCTGTGTGCAGCGCCTTGGCGGTCGGTGTCTGCGCGAACGCGGGCGTGAACCAGCGAGCTACCACAGGCTCGGAGATCGAACGCATCCCTTCCGTGCGGACAGCATGCGCCCGGTCGCGCCAGGCCTGCTCCGGAGGTATGCGCGCCGACGAGCAGACCAGCGCCAGCCGGTCGACCCGCTCCGGCATGGTCGCCGCGACCTGAAGCGCGACCATCCCGCCGAGGGAGAGCCCGCCCAGATGCGCCTGCCGCACGCCGAGGCTGTCGAGCAAGCCGACCAGCTCGGCCGCGAGCCCTTCGATGGAGTACGGCCCCGGCGGGACCTCCGACTCGCCATGGCCGAGATGGTCGTAGCGGACCACCCGGAACCGCGCGCTGAGCATCGGGAGCTGCGGATCCCACATGGCCCGGGTGGTGCCCAGCGAGCTGCCCAGGACGAGCACCGGCGCGTCGTCGGGGCCGTGCACGTCGTAGCCGAGCCGATGCGTCATCGCCGTTCCTTCCGATCATGGGAACGCAGGTGTCGATCGACCAGTTCTTCGGCGGCGCCGAGCCCGTTGACCGGATCCAGCCGTGTACTCAGCTCGTCCTCGCTCACCGCGTCAGCCACCTTCGGGTCGCGACGGAGCACGGCGACAAGCTCAAGGCCGCCGCCGGGCACCTCTGCGAGAGCCCGCCGCACCGCCTCCTGCGCGCCGAGCCGGCCGAGTGCCGGCACGAGTACCGTCGCGAGGGCCTCCGACATGACACCTGGCCCGGCCGCGTCCAGGTTGCGGCGCATCGCCGCCGGATCCACCCGCAGCCCGCCGAGGATCGACGCGGTCCGCGCCGCAGCGCCTCCGGCCAACCGGAGCAGGTCCCGCAACGCGGGCCATTCGGCATGCCACGAGCCGGTGGCACGCTCCTGTTCATGAACGCCGGCGGTCAGCAGCGTGCCGAGGAGACCGGGGCTTCGCCGAGCCGCGGCCACCACCAGGACAGAGGCGGTGGGGTTCTGCTTGTGCGGCATCGCCGACGAACCGCCCGGCGTGCCCTCGGCCACTTCGCCGATCTCGCCCTGAGACTGCAGGACGACGTCGGTGGCGACCTTCCCGCAGGTGGCCACCGTGGCGCCGAGTGCGGATCCGAGCGCGTGCACGCGGGATCGCTCAGTGTGCCACGGCGTCCCGGGATCAGCCAGGCCCAGCTCGTCCGCCAGATACGCCGTCACCTCGAGCCCGCGGCCCGGGTATCCCGTGAGGGTGCCGACCGCTCCTCCCAGCTGGACCGCCAGCAGGCTGTCGCGGACCCGGGCAAGCTCCGCGGTGGCCGCGTCCAGACCTCCGAGCCAGCCCGCCGCCCGCAGGCCGAACGTCGTCGGCTGCGCGGGCTGGCCGAGGGTGCG
>NZ_ML142865.1:112114-113658 GCF_004138495.1 Phytoactinopolyspora endophytica | reverse complement strand
TCCCGGTGCTCCGCCGCCAGCCGGGCGGCGGCGTCACCGGCCGCGACCAGGTGCCTGGCCAACGGTTCCATGGCCCGGCGCGCCACCAGTTGTAGCGCTGTGTCCAGCACATCCTGGCTGGTCGCTCCGCGATGGAGGGCATCTTGAGCATCATCGGGGACCGCGGCGGCGAGGTCCCGCACCAACGGAACGACAGGGTTGCCGGCGGGCACCGCACGCCGGCCGAGATCATCGGCGTCGACCTCGAGCGCCGTCGCCGCCGCGGCGACGGCCTCGGCCGCCTTCACCGGGACCAGCCCGGCCTGTGCGACGGCGCGGGCCAGCGCGGCCTCCACGTCGAGCATCGCCCGGACCAACGCCACGTCGCCGACGGCGGCGTCAACCGCCGGGTCGCCGTCCAGCGCGTCGAGCAGCCCTGCCATCGCACCTCCTCATCGAATAGTGCCACCCGTTCGGGTGAGCGCCGGTGAAGGAACATCCTGGAGCAGGGATCTCCCGGCTCAAGCCCAACCGGGCCACCGACTGGCCGAGTCCGACATGCTAGACGCAACCGGCCGCCGGGAGATTCCTGCCGCAGGATGGTCCTCCCAGACCGATCACACAGCGAAGAAGACTGTCTCTGAGTCGCCCTGGATCCTGATGTCGAAACGCAGCGCATCGCTGTCACGCTCCGCCACCAGCGTGCCACGCCGATCGGCCGGTACGGCGGACAGCACCGGATCCGCCGCGTTCGCCTCCTCGTCCGGGAAGTAGATCCGCGTCACTACGCGGTCGAGCATGCCGCGCCCGAGCACCGTGACATCGATGTGCGGGGCCTCGGTTGCTCCGTCCGGGGACGGCAACGCGCCCGGCTTGACCGTGAGAATCCGGTACCGCCCGGTGGCGTCGGTCGCGCTGCGTCCGAACCCCCGGAAGCCGGCCACCGACGACGGCACCGCTCCACGCGGGTCGTCCGGGTGGTCAAAGCGGCCGTCGGGATCGGCCTGCCACGTCTCCACCAGCGCGTCCGGCATCGCCTGACCGGCCCCGTCGTACACCGTGCCGGTGATCCACACCGCGCCGGGCGTCCCTTCAGGCACGACGTATGGCCCGTCGTCCCAGGGCAGCCCGATATGCAGGTACGGCCCCACGGTCTGCGACGGCGTCACGCCCAGCCGCCCCGCGCCGGTCGCCACACTCTGATCACTCGTCATCGTCGTGCTCCTCGTCCTCGAAGACGCTGGCCTGCGGGCCTCGCAGAACGATGTCGAACTGGAACGCCAGCGCCCACTCCGGCGCAGTCGCGGTGTGGTCGTAGTGGCACAGCATCCGCTGCCGGGCCTTCTCGTCGCGGACCGAGTTCCACATCGGGTCCTGGAAGAACAACGGGTCGTCGGGGAAGTACATCTGGGTGATCAGCCGCTGTGTGAACGCCCGGCCCAACAGGGAGAAGTGGATGTGGGAAGGACGCCATGCGTTGTCATGGTTGCGCCACGGGTACGCCCCCGGCTTGACGGTGACGAACCGGTAGCGGCCGTCGTCGTCGGTGAGACACCGGCCCACCC
>NZ_ML142865.1:111638-112067 GCF_004138495.1 Phytoactinopolyspora endophytica | reverse complement strand
TGAAGTTCGGGTCGAGCGGGGCGGGCCAGTTGTCGACGGTGTGCCGGTATCGGCCGCAGGCGTTGGCCTGCCAGATCTCCACAAGCGTGCGCGGCACCGGGCGCCCGTCCTCCTCGAGGACCCGGCCATGGACGATGATTCGCTGCCCCACCGGCTCGCCGTCGTGCTGGCGGGTCAGGTCATGGTCGAGCTCGCTGATCCGGTCCTCGCCGAGCACCGGTCCGGTCACCTCGGTGAGCCGCTGCGGCATGAGCTGCAGCGGCCGCTTGGGGTGGCGCAGCGCCGTGGACTTGTACTCAGGCGAGTCGAGCGGCGGATGGACGTCCTCCGGGATCGGGTACTGCGGCAGCACCAGGCCACCGCGGGTCACGGCGCCCGGAGCGCGTATGTCGTCGAGTCCGGTCATAGCGTCATGGCCTTCCCATGTTG
>NZ_ML142865.1:111203-111567 GCF_004138495.1 Phytoactinopolyspora endophytica | reverse complement strand
TACCGTTCGCCGCCCGGCCAATGTCACGGCCGGCCGGTGCCACCAGGGCTGAGTTCATGTGCTCGCTATACATGTCCGACGGTTCACGCCTCCAGAACGACGGCGAGCCCTTGGCCGACGCCGATACAGAGGACGGCAAGGCCCCAGCCACCTCCGCGACGGCGCAGCTCGTGGGAGAGCTGTGCGAGGATCCGGCCACCGGAGGCTCCGAGCGGGTGCCCGATGGCGATCGCGCCGCCGTTGACGTTGACGATCTGCGGATCGAGCTCCGGCCAGTCGGCGAGGCACGCCAGAGACTGCGCCGCATACGCCTCGTTCAGCTCGACGACAGCCAGATCGGCCCAGCCGACACCGGCCCGCTTCA
>NZ_ML142865.1:103054-111173 GCF_004138495.1 Phytoactinopolyspora endophytica | reverse complement strand
GTGCCCAGCCGGTCGGCAGCCACCTGGTCGCCGAGGAGTAACGCCGACGCTCCGTCGTTCAGCGGGGACGCGTTGCCTGCGGTCACGGTCCCGTCCGGGCGGAACGCCGGCGGGAGCTTCGCCAGCTTCTCCAGCGAGGTGTCCGGGCGGATCGCCTCGTCGCGGGCCAGGTCGGTGCCGGGCACCGGCACCACGTGTGTGTCATAGAAGCCGGTGTTCCAGGCGGCATCGGCACGCTGGTGGCTGCGCAGGGCGAACCGGTCCTGCTCCTCGCGGCCGATACCGTACCGCTCGGCGAGAGTCTCGGTGCTCTCCCCGAGCGACACGGTCCACTCCTTGGGCATCGCCGGGTTCGTCAGCCGCCAGCCCAGCGTGGTGGAGTGCAACGTCTCCGGCCCGGCGGGAAAGGCCTTCGAAGGTTTCGGCAGCACCCACGGCGCCCGGCTCATCGACTCCACGCCGCCCACGGCGACCAAGGACGCGTCCTGGACCGCGATCATCCGGGATGCCTGCATCGCCGCGTCCAGGCTGGACCCGCAGAGCCGGTTCACCGTGGTGCCGGGCACCGAGGTGGGCCAGCCGGCCAGCAACGCGGCCATCCGGCCGACGTTGCGGTTGTCCTCGCCGGCCTGGTTCGCCGCACCGAAGACGACATCGTCCAGATCACCCGGATCGAGCTCGGTCCGGGAAGCAAGCGTGCGTAGGACGTGTGCGGCGAGGTCATCCGGACGGACGTCCGCGAGGCCTTTGCCGTAACGGCCGAACGGGGTGCGGACGGCGTCGAGGATATACGCGTCGTTCACGGTCTCCTCCTGTGTGAGAGGAGGATCCCGTGGTGATCATGTGCCGTTTGTGGCCCTGATAGGGGCCCAAGACGGCACATGATCATCGGATGGTGACACACGAGCACGCTCACTCCCCAGTATCCGTTCCGGTGGCGGCTTGCAGCTCCCGCAGGGTGGTGAGCTCCGTGGCCGTGGGTGCCGGGGTGGTCGCCAGATCGGGCGCCACCCGCAGGTCCCAGCCGGTCGCTTCCCGGACCCGCTCCACGTCTACGCCGGGGTGTACGCCGGTCAGCACGAGCTCGTTGGTCTCCCGGTCCGGCCGCATGATGCCGAGATCGGTGACGACGAGGGTCGGCCCGGCGCCCGGCAGGCCGAGCCGGGCCCGGTCCGTGCCGTCCCGCCCGTATCCGACCGACGTGACGAAGTCGACCTGTTCGACGAAGGTGCGCCTGCTCTGCCGCACGACGACGAAGACCTCCCGGCACGACGCCGCGATCTCCGGCGCACCGCCCGCGCCGGGCAGCCGTACCTTGGGACTGGCGTATTCGCCGATGACCGTGGTGTTGATGTTCGCGAACCGATCGAGCTGCGCGGCGCCGAGAAAGCCGACGTCGATCCGGCCGGGCTGCAGCCAGTAGTTGAACACCTCGGGCACGCTGACCACCGCGTCGGCGGTCTCGCCGAGGATGCCGTCGCCGATGGACAGCGGAAGCCGGTCCGGCTTCGCGCCGAGGGCACCGGCCTCGTAGATCAGGGTCAGGTTCGCCGCGTGGGTACGGCGGGCCAAGTTCGCGGCAGTGGACGGCAATCCGATGCCGACGAAGCACGACGCGCCGTCGTACAGCGCCCGGGCCGCCGCGACGGACATCATCTCGTCCGTGGTGTACGTGAGGTCCGTTTCCGTCATACCAGCACCTCCCGGCTGACCCAGGACTCGAATGTGTCTCTCTCCCGGCTGATCGCATCCCATGCCTGGTAGTAGGTGTTGTCCCGGTCCGAGTACCCCTGCGCGTACGACGGGTGGGCGCCGCCCGGAACCTCGGCGACATAGGTCACCGCCCATGACGGCAGCACGATCGCACCGGGCACGGGCGTCAGCTCGTCGACCACTTCCTCAACGGTGACGATACTGTGCGCGGACGCCAGCACGGCCTCCTTCTGGACGCCGACGAGACCCCAGATCTGCACGTTTCCGGCCCGGTCGGCGCGCTGCGCGTGGATGATCGCGACGTCGGGGTTGAGCGCGGGCACGGCCGCCAGTTCTTCCCCGGTGAAGGGGCAGGTGATCTGTTTGATCGTCGAGGTCACCCCGGGCAGGTCGGTACCCGCATAACCCCTCAGCACCGCGAACGGCAGTCCGGACGCGCCCGCGACGTAGCGATTGGCCATCCCCGCATGGCTGTGTTCCTCGACCTCGAGCGGAGCCGGCCACCCGTTCTGCACCGCGTCGCGGAACCTGTGCAGTGAGCCGACGCCGGGGTTTCCACCCCAGGAGAAGATCAGCTTGCGCGCACACCCCGCCCCGATCAGCTGGTCGTACACGATGTCCGGCGTCATACGGACGAGCGTCAGGTCGCGCCTGCGCTGACGGATGATCTCCTGACCCGCGGCCACTGGGATGAGGTGTGTGAAGCCCTCCAAAGCCAGAGTGTCGCCGTCGTGAACCGCCGATCGGACGGCCTCGGCCAACGAAACCACTTCTGCCACGGCAGCTCCACTGTTCGTGATTCGTACGCTCGTTCTCTGAACGAACATAGACGGTGGCCACCCGCCAGTCAACACCGTCACGGGATTGAGTCACGGTTCGTGCGTATAGCGCACGAGAGTTCTTGATTCGAACGCAAGCTCACGTTAACGTCGTTCCATGCGTACCCAAGTCGGCATTGTCGGCGCCGGTCCGGCGGGCCTGCTGCTCTCCCACCTGCTGCATCTACATGGCATCTCGTCTGTGGTGCTCGAGGCCCACACCCGTGACTACGTCGAGCACCGCGTCCGGGCCGGCGTGCTCGAGCAGGGCACGGTGAACATCCTCCGCGAGGCCGGACTCGGCGCACGGCTGGACGCCGAGGGCATGCGGCACGAAGGGATCGAGCTCCGTTTCGACGGCGAGGGACACCGGGTTCCCATGGCTGAGCTCACCGGCCGCGCCATCACCGTGTACGGCCAGCAAGAGGTGGTGAAGGATCTCGTGGCGCGACGGCTCGCCGACGGAGCGGACATCCGGTTCGAGGTCTCGAACGTCCGGCTCGACGGACTCACCGGCGACGAACCCACCATCAGGTTCCACCACGATGGCAAGGAACAGGAGCTGATCTGTGACGTGATCGCCGGCTGTGACGGCTTCCACGGCATCAGCCGCCCCACTGTGCCAGCGGGCGAGCTCACCGTCTACGAACGCGAGTACCCGTTCGCCTGGCTGGGCATCCTGGCCGAAGCCAGACCCGCCGTCGACGAGCTGATCTACTGCCTGCACCACAACGGCTTCGCGCTGTACAGCATGCGCTCGGAACATGTCTCCCGGCTGTACCTGCAGGTTCCCACCGACGAAGACATCGGCGACTGGCCGGACGATCGCATCTGGGAAGAGCTGGCCACCCGCTTCCGCCTGACCGGGTCCGACTGGCGGCCCACCGAAGGCCCCATCTTCGACAAGGGCGTCACCCCGATGCGCAGCTTCGTCACCGAGCCCATGCAGTATGGGCGGCTGCTCCTGGCCGGCGACGCGGTCCACATCGTGCCGCCCACCGGAGCCAAGGGCCTGAACCTCGCCGTCAACGACGTCTGGATCATGTCCCGAGCGCTGGACGCCTGGTTCAACGGCCGCGACGACGGACCGCTGCGCTCATATACGCGGGACGCGCTACAGAGAGTATGGCGAGCACAGCATTTCTCCTGGTGGATGACGTCGATGCTGCACCGGTTCGGCGATGACCCCTACCAGCACCGGTTGCAGATCGCCCAGCTCCGCAACGTGGTGGACTCGCCCGCGTACGCCACGGCGCTGTCGGAGAACTACGTCGGCTGAGACCCAAGACCTCGTTCGGCAGGGCGGGCAGGCCGGCACCCCTGGAGATCAGGTCGATCTTGCGATGAGCTATGTCGATCTTGCGATGAGCTATTCCGTGATCTCTCACTCCATGTCACACTCCAAAGATGGAGATCCCGTTTACGTCTTCAGATCGTGCAAGTCTCGGCGTCGAATGGGAGCTCCAGCTGATCGATATGGCGAGCCGTGAGCTCACCTCCGGCGCCGTGGAGATCTTGGCCGACATCTGTCCCGAGGGCGCCGATGAGCATCCCAAGGCCAAGCATGAGCTCTTCCAATCGACCATCGAGATCATCACCGGTGTCTGTGGCGACGTCGCCGAGGCGCGGGCCGACCTGAGCGAGAGCCTCCACACGGTGACCGAGGCCGCGGCACGCCGAGGCCTCGGTGTGCTCTGCGCGGGTACTCACCCCATCACCAGCTGGGCCACTCAGGACATCAGCCCTAAACCGCGGTACCAACAGCTCGTCGAGCAGTTGCAGTGGCTGGCTCGACGGCTCCAGATCTTCGGCGTGCACGTCCATGTCGGGATCCGGTCGCCGCACAAGGCCATCCCGATCGTCAACGCGTTGACGTCCTACCTGCCACACTTCCTGGCGCTGTCCGCGTCGTCACCGTACTGGGTCGGTCACGACACCGGCCTGGCGTCGTCCCGGAGCAAGGTGTTCGAGACGCTGCCCACGGCCGGCCTGCCGTACCAGCTGTCAGGCTGGGACCACTTCGAGAGCTTCATGGAGACTCTGATCTCGGCCCAGACCGTGGACTCGGTCCGGGAAGTGTGGTGGGACGTACGCCCGCACCCGGATTTCGGAACCGTCGAGCTCAGGATCTGCGACGGCTCGCCCACGCTGGACGAGGTGGCCATGATCGCGGCCCTGGCTCAGTGCCTGGTACACCGGCTCGACCACCAGCTGGACCGCGGCTACACGCTGCCCAATCCGCAGAGTTGGGTGGTGCGGGAGAACAAGTGGCGCGCCGCCCGCTTCGGTCTCGACGCGGAGATCATTCTGGACGACCGGGGGACGACGGTCCCGCTCCGCGAATCGATTCTGGATTTGACCGACGATCTTGCCCCGATTGGGCGTAGACTCGGCTGCGCTGATGAGCTCGCGAAGGTTGAGCATCTACTGCGGATCGGCGCGAGCTATCAGCGCCAACGTGCGATTGCGGAGGCCAACGACGGAGACCTGACCAAGGTCGTCGACGGCCTCCTCGATGAGATGAAGACAGGACTGATCGTGCCGTCTGACCAGCGGCCAGCCGACGTCCCGCATCCGCGGTTCGCCACAAGCGACCTCGCCGGTGACGCGCTGGCCTGATACCGGGCACCCTCCCCACCAGCAAGACAACGAGGCAGACATACGTGACGGACAACTGGCTTGCGAGCTGGGTGCGTTCGCATCATGACGAACTGGTCGCCGTGCGGCGCCAGATCCACGCGAACCCCGAACTCGGCTTCAACGAATATGCGACGACCGACCTCGTCGTCGAACGGCTGGCCAAGGCCGGCCTCGAGCCGCGCGTCCTGCCCCGCGGCACCGGCCTCGTCGTCGATGTCGGCGACGGTGGGCGCACGGTCGCCGTGCGAGCCGATATGGACGCACTGCCGCTGTCCGATCCCAAGGACGTGCCGTATCGCTCGGCCGTAGACGGTGTGTGCCATGCCTGCGGCCACGACGCACACACCACGATTGCCCTGGGTACAGCGCTCGCACTCGCCGAAGCGCCGGACCTTCCGGGCCGGGTGCGGATGATCTTCCAGCCCGCGGAGGAGAAGATGGCCGGCGCCCGCGAGGTGATCGCCGCCGGCGAGCTCGAAGGGGTGGAGCGGATCTTCGCGCTGCACTGCGACCCCAGACTCAAGGTCGGGCAGATCGGCATCAAGCTCGGCCCGATCACCGCGGCCTGCGACCTCATCGAACTGCGAGTCTCCGGCCCCGGAGGCCACACCGCCCGGCCGCACCTGACCGTCGACGTGGTCGACGCGCTGGCCCGGATCGCCGTGGACACGCCCACGCTGCTGGCTCGCCGTGCCGACATCCGCGCCCGGCTGCTGCTGGCCTGGGGAGCCATCCAGGCCGGCGACGCCCCGAACGCGATACCAGGCGAAGGCGCCCTCAAGGGAACGCTGCGCGTGCTCGACCACGCGGCATGGGCCGACGCCGAGAAGAACTTCCACTCCATCGTCTCCGATGTGGCCGCCGCATGTGGCGCCAGCGTCGATGTCAGCTATGAGCGTGGGGTTCCACCGGTGATCAACGACGACGGCTGCGTGCAGCTGATGCGCGATGCCATCACCACGGAGCTGGGTGCGGACGCGGTGGCCCGGACCAACACCAGCATGGGTGGCGAGGACTTCGCCTGGTACGGCGAGCACGCGCCGGTGGCGATGGCCCGGCTGGGCGTGTACCCGGGTGGCGAGATGCACGACATCCACCAGGGCAGCTTCGACATCGACGAGCGTGCGCTCGGCATCGGCGTCCGCACTCTCACCCGCACCGCGCTCGACGCCTGCCTCGCACCACGCCCATGATCATGAACAGTAACCGGGTACATGGCACGGTTACTGTTCATGATCATGGGACTCCGGCTAGCCGCCGCCGATGATGTCGGCTATCGATTCCCCCGACTCGCCCGGGCGGATCTCGTTGACCCAGTACTTGCGCGCGATCGCGTCGATGCCGTCCTCGGTCACTTGGTGCAGGTGCAGCACGTTGTCATCGGTGCCGCGGATCGCTCCATACTCCTGGAGATCGAGCATGTGGAACCGCTCCGGCGGGAAACCGAGCTCGACGTCGATCGTGTACCGGCCGCGGCGGTCCGGCTCGTCCTTCACGCCGTCCGCGATCTTCCCGCCGGCGCTGACGGTGATCCACACCTGATACGCGATGAGCAGCGCCACCAGCACAACGAGCGTCCGGCCGCCGACGGTGCCGATCAGCTTGCGACCTATCCACGTCACCTGGGTCACGATGATCTCCCCGGCATCGGATTCCTCGCGGTCGTCGAATCGTGGCGCACGCGCTGTCAGCTCTCGCCGACAGCGCCCGCGGGCGTTTCCGTCCCGACGGCACCGTCCAGCTCGCCCGCCAACAGGTCGGTGAGGTAGGTGACCGTGCGCCGGAAGTCGGGGTTGTCCAACGTCGAGCGCCAGTTTCGAGGTCGCTCCAGCGGAACCGTGACGATCTCACTGACCTGACTGGGCCGGGTGCTCAGGACGACGACCCGGTCGGCCAGGAAAACCGCTTCGTCGACGTCGTGGGTGACGAAGAAGACGGTCGGCCGCTTGGTCTCGAAGATTCCGGTGAGGTCCTCCTGGAGCTTTCGACGGGTCTGCGCGTCGACGCTGGCGAACGGCTCGTCCATGAGCATGACCTCGGGCTCGTTGGCAAGCACCCGGGCGACGCCGAGCCGCTGCTGCATACCACCCGAGAGCTCGTGCGGGAACTTGCGCTCGAACCCCTCCAGCCCGACGAGCTCGAGATACCGCTGTGCGATGGGCTCCCGGTCCTGGCGCGCCACGCCGCGCATGCGCAGCCCGAAGGTCACATTGCCGAGCACCGTCTTCCATGGGAACAGGGCGAAGCTCTGGAACACGACGCCGCGCTCCGGCGACGGCCCGTCCACCGCTTTCCCGCCGACCATCACCGACCCGCTGGTCTGGGTGTCGAACCCGGCGACGATGTTGAGCACCGTGGTCTTGCCGCAGCCGCTCGGCCCGAGCACGGAGATGAACTCGCCCTGTTCGATGCTGAACGACACGTCGCCGATGGCGACCACCGTCTCGCCGGTATAGGCGTCGACGAACTCCTTGTGCAGGTTGGTGATCTCGAGGGTCGTCATCGCCCAGCCTCCGCCGTCCGGATCATGCCCCAACGTTCAATGGTGCCCCGCTCGAACGGCGCGAGGACCAGAGCGTCCAGGGCGAACCACAGAATTCCCAAGACGATCATCCCGACGAACACGCCGGTCACCTCCTGCGCTCGACGGGAGTCGAACATCATGAAGCCTAACCCGCTGGTGCCGACGATGATCTCGGCCGCGATCAGTGCCCGCCAGCCGTATCCCAGGCCGGTGCGGATCCCGGTCGCCACCGCCGGCAGTGCCCCAGGCAGGATGACCTCGGTGAAAACCTGGAACCGCCCTGCGCCGAGGCTTCGGGCGGCCCGCACGACGTCGCGCGGCACCTGCTCCACGCCGGAGACGATGCTGATCATGAGCGGGAACACGATCGTGTACACGATGACGAACGTGACCGCTGTGAGGCTGAACCCGAACCAGACGATCA
>NZ_ML142865.1:92085-103011 GCF_004138495.1 Phytoactinopolyspora endophytica | reverse complement strand
CCAGGCGATATCGGCGATAGCCTGGAAGAACATGAGCAGCGGCCAGGTAAGCCTCCGCGCCCACCGTGACATCGCTACGAGGAACCCGGCGGGGATCCCGATCAGCAGCCCGAACAGGACGCCGAACCAGAGCCGTTCCAGCGAGTCGCTCAGGTAGGCGGGCAGGATGCCCTTCCGGATCATCTCGTCGAACTCAGCGATCACGGTGCCCGGGCCGACGAAGAACGCCGTCGAGAACAGCTCGAGTTCTGCCACGAGCCACCACACCAAGAGGACCGGCACGAACGGGCCGAACGTGCGCACCAGGCGGCTGTCACCGGCGCGCCGCAGCCAGTACCTCCGTCTGGCCGCCCCGGACGGGCGGGCTTGGGACTGCGATCCGGTAAGATTCGCCATCTACACGTTCACCGCCTTCATACCCCACCGCTCGACGGTCCGCCGTTCCAGCGGCGCCAGCAGGCCCCGATCGATGATCAGCCACAGCACCCCGATGAGGATCATGAACGCGATGATGACGTCGGTGCGGAAGAACTTCTGAGCCAGGAAGATCGAATATCCGAGGCCGGCGCTGGCGGCGATGATCTCCGCCGCGACCAGACCTCGCCAGCCGTAGCCGAGCCCGACCCGCAGGCCGGTGACGATGTTCGGCAGCGCCCCTGGCAGCAGCACCTCGACGAACATCCGGTGCCGCGGTGTGCCCATGCTCCGGGCGGCACGGATCAGCTGGGTTGGGATGCGCTGGACGCCGAGCATCGTGTTGTAGGCCAGCGCGAAGAACATCGCGTTCCAGACGATGAAGATGACCGCCCGCTCACCGTAGCCGAGCCAGAGGGTGGCAAACGGTATCCAGGCGATCCCGGCGAGCGCCACGGAGAACCGGAGCAACGGCGTGAAGAAGGCCGCCGCCACCCGGCTGGACCCCAGCAGGACTCCGAACGGGATGCCGGTCAGCAGCGCGGCGACCACACCCAGCCCCATCCGGCCCAGGCTGGCCCCGGCATGGGTGAACAGCTCGCCGCTCGACCACATGTCACCGAACGCACGGGCCACGTCGGTGACTTGAGGGAAGGTCCGTCGTTCGACGCCGGACACCTCCACGACGACCGCCCAGATCACGATGAGCACCACGAACGGCACGACGAACCAGAAGGCCGCCTTCAGCCGGCGGGACAGTTGCCCGCCCCGCACGGCTGTCGGCGGCGCCGTTCTCGTGGACGTCCTCGCAGGGACGGCCGGTCGCAAGGTCATGTCAGCCCTCGGGGCATGCACTCTCGGCTTCGCTGCGTGCGAACGTGTAGTCGGGAGTGATCTGTGCTTCCTCGGGGATCTCCGGCAGGTCGTCGAAGAGCTCGGGATAGTTCTCCATCACGCTGAGGATCGGACCCGGCATGAAGTGATCATTGACGTCGTAGCTGTCCTCAATGGTCCCCATGTCGTTGAACAACTCGATGGTCGTGTCCAGCGCCAGGTAGTTACATGCCGAGAACCTCGGGTCGAGCTGGATGATGTTGTACTCCATCGCTTCCTCGGCCACCTCGATCTCGGTGTCCGGCACCCACCGCGTGGTGACGTCGGCCGCTTCGCCGGGGTTCTCCCGCATCCAGTGGTCGGCGGCGGCGCGCGCGGTCAGCATGGCCTCGACCGTCTCCGGGTTGCTCTCAGCGTACTCCCGGGTAGAGACGATGTAGCCAATGTAGGCGATGTAGCCGCCACCGCGGACCACCTCGGTAACGCCGTCCACCTCTTCCCGGATCGTGATCGGCCACGGGTCCCACGCGATGGCCGCGTCCAGGCTGCCGGTCTCCATCGCCACCGCCATCTCCGGCGGAGGAGTGTTCACGATGTCGACATCGTCCGGTGACATGCCGGCCTCTTCCAAGATGCCGAGCAGGTACATGTGGTTGATCGAGCCGATCGACACGCCGATGCTCCGGCCGGCGAGTGTCGACATGTCATCGGGGTCGATCTCGGACTCAGCCGTGGCCACCATGGCCATCGTCTCGTCGATGCCGAGCTGGCTGGAGCTTCCGGAGTAGTTGCCCAGATAGACGAGATCCATCCCTTCGAGCACCGCACCGATGCTCGGGGTTCCCACCTGAACGAAGTCGACGTCGCCGGCGTCCAGGGCGTTGAGCGCGTCCACGCCGGTGGGGAACGGCTGCGCCAGAGTGACATCCAGGTTGAGCTCGTCGTAGAAGCCGATATCCAATGCGATGGCGGCACCCATCTGGTCGACCGCCGACACATAGCCGACGGTCACCTCGGTCAGCTCGGTCAGTTCAGGAAGTTCTTCCTCCCCGTCCTCACCGCCGTCCTCACCATCGTCGTTGTCTTCCTGCGCCGACGTATCGGTGTCGGAAGAGTCATCGTCGTCAGACCCGCAGGCAGCAACGAGCATCAAGACCGCTGCACTGCCCGCGAGCGCCGTTCGTAACCGCGCAGAACGAGACACTTAACCTCCTTGTTGGCGCAGGTAAACCAGAATTTCGCAATAGTGGAAAAAACGTCCGATTTGACCCCAGAACGTTTGACACTAGGGCGGCCATCTGCCGGTGTCAACCATCGATTGGCCCGCTACCCCCAAGATCACGAAACACGGTTAGCCTGCTCACAGTGGACCGGCGCCCCCGTTCGCCGGATCCTGTCTAGCACACACGCAAGACCGAAGAATCTTCGCCTAGACCTTGATCGTGACCGGCGGATTTGTCATAGTGTGTCCGGCTAAAGCACGGGGGTTCGCTAGGTAAAGGGCTGCGCGTGGAGCAACTGGACGATTTCTTTCAATACGGCCCCGTGACCGCGATCGTGGCGTTCGTCATGGCGTGTGTCGGCGCTGGCCTGGGCTTTCGATGCCTGGTGCGAGCCCTCGACAGCCGTGGAGCAACCGCCTACCGGTGGCTCTTGACGGCAGCTGTGGCCATCGGCTCCGGCATCTGGACCATGCATCTCATCGCGATCCTCGGCTTCGGCGTCGATGGGACGCCGGTCCGTTTCGACATACCACTCACGTTGCTCAGCCTGCTCGTGGCCGTCGTGGTGGTGACAGCAGGCGTCTTCGCCGTCGGCCGAGACAGGTCGCGGACCCGGGGCGTCGTGCTCGGCGGCATCCTCGTCGGTATCGGCATCGCCGGCATGCACATCGTCGGGATGTTCGCCGCCGAGATCCACGGCACGCTGAGTTACGACCCGGTGCCGATGGTGGTATCCGTGGTCATCGCGGTCGGTGTGGCGACCCTCGCGCTGATGGTGGCGTTCCTGACGACCAGCTTCCGTGGCACGGCCTTCGCAGCCCTGCTCATGGGCTTCGCGGCGACCGCCGCGGAGTACACGGGATTCATCGGCCTCCAGTTGGATGTCACCCCCGGAACGTCGGTCCTTCCTGGCGCGAGTGCGGAAGAGTTCATCTTCCCGTTCATCGTTGTATTCGGTTCATTCCTGTTCCTGAGCTCGGCTTTCGTCGCCCTCTCCCCCATCCGGCACGGAGGGGTTGCCGCTGCCACCACTCCCGTGGCCGCACAGGGCCGAGGTTCCAACTAGCAACTGAACGAGGCAACTTATGACTGAACGCCAGGACGAGGCGTACGACCAGCATGGTGGCAACGGCCAGGCCCGTGGCGATGGCGCTCAGCCAAGCGACGAGTTACCCGGTGAGAGCGAGACTGCCGAGCAGAGCGACGCAGATTCGCACGACGACCAGGTGACGGCGGGAGACGAGGAGGGGACACCTCGGTCCGGACGGCACGCCTCCCGGCGAATGGCGATGGGCCGGGACAAACCATCCGGTTCCCGAGGCCCCCGGTCCATCCGCGCCAAGATCGTCATGGTGCTCATGGTCCCGGTCATGTCGTTGATGGCCCTGTGGGGGTTCGCCACCGTCACGACAGCCCAGAACGTGTCGGAGCTCCAGCAGCTCAAGGACGTCAACGACACTCTGCTCACGCCCATCAACGATTACGTCACGGCGGTCCAAGCCGAACGGGTCGCCGCGGCCAGGTACCTGACGATTCCAGACGAAGGGACGGAAGCGCTGGAAGCGGCTGGGCAGCAGACGGACGATGCCGTCGCCGCCTTGAGCTCCGGGATCACCGACAGCAGCACCGACGCGGCGGAGCTCGACCAGCGGCTCCCCGGGCGTATCGATTCCCTGGTCGCCACGGCCGACTATCTGCCGTCGGTCCGGCAGGCGATCGTCGACGGCCAGGTGAGCTGGCTGGTGGCGTTCGACGCCTACTCGGAGACGATCGGCAACGCCTTCGACGTCACCGGTGTACTCACCCAGATGGACGCACCCGGCGTGGACTTCGATCCCCGGGTGGTGCTGGAGCTCTCGCTCGCCCGGGAGATGGTGGCTCAGCAGGACGCCGTCATGCTGGCGGCCTACGATGCCGAGGTCATGACCCAGGCCCAGTACGCGTCGCTCACCGAAGCGATCCAGAACTCCCGGGCCATGCTCTGGACCGAGATCGACGACCCACGCCCGTCGGCTGAAGAGGCCTACCGCGACATTCTGAACAGTGACGCGTACCAGGATCTGCTGAGCCTGCAAGACGACATCTTGCTCTCTCAAGCCGGCTACACCATCGTCGGCGCGGTGTCACAGGACGAATGGGTCGAGGACTCACGCACGGTGCAAGACCAGCTGGCCGCGGGCCAGGCCCGGGTCACCACGATCGCTGCCCAGGACGCGAACCTCTTCGGCTTCGACGTCCTCGGCACGTCCGGCATCGCGGTCCTCATCGGGCTGGTCGGTGTCATGCTCTCGCTGCTGATCTCGGTCTTGATCGGCCGCGGCCTCGTCGTCGAGCTCGCCGGGCTGCACAACTCCGCGATGGACTTGGCCCGCCGGAAGCTACCGGCCACATTGCGCAAGCTGAACTCCGGCAAGAAGGTCGATCTCGAGACCGAGGCTCCGCAGGTAGAGCTCCGCGACGACGAGATCAGCCAGGTTGCGGAGGCGCTCAACGCGGTCCACCGATCCGCCGTACAGGCCGCCATCGAACGGTCCGATGTCCTCAAGGGGATTTCCGGCGTGTACGTCTATCTCGCCCGCCGGAGCCAGGTGCTGCTGCACCGGCAGCTCTCTCTGCTGGACAACATGGAACGCCGGATCGAGGACCCGGACCAGCTCGAGGACCTGTTCAGGCTCGACCACCTCACCACTCGCATGCGCCGGCAAGCGGAGAGCCTGATCATCCTCTCTGGCGTGGCGCCGGCGCGCGGATGGCGTAACCCGGTTCCTATGATGGACGTCGTGCGCGCCGCTGTCGCGGAGGTAGAGGACTTCACCCGAGTCGAGGTCACCGCGGTGCCCGAGGTCCGCATCTCCGGTACCGCCGTCGCCGACCTCACCCACCTGATCGCCGAGCTGGTGGAGAACGCCGTCATCTTCTCGCCGCCGCATACCCACGCGACCGTCCGGGGCGAGCTCGTCGGCACCGGCCTCGCGCTGGAGATCGAGGACCGCGGCCTCGGGATGAGCAAACAGGCCATGGAGGACGCGAACCGCAGGATCAGGGAGACCGACCAGGTCGACCTCCTGGAAGCCGACCAGCTCGGCCTGTTCGTCGTCAACCGGCTCTCGCGCCGGCACAATGTGGAGGTCACGCTGCAGCGCTCCGCATACGGTGGTGTCACGGCCATCGTGCTGGTCCCCAACCACCTGCTCGATCGGACCGCGCCGGCCCCCGAAGGCCTGCAGCGGCCGGAGGCTACGGTCACCATCGAGCAGACGCAGCTCGCCGCCGTCGGCGCGCTGCCGGCACCGAGGACACCACCGGCCGACCAGCCTTCGCCGGCCGAGAAGACCATGCCACCCGATCCGGTGGCGCCGCCCAACCATGTCGCCCAGCCGAATCATGCAGGTCCGTCAGGATATCCGGCACCGAACGTCAACCACGTGTCCGGGACGGGTGCACAGCCTGACCGGCCTGCGCACGAACCCAACCACGTGGCGCAGACGTCTGTTGCGGAGCCACCAGCGGATGGAGAGCTGGACGAACTGCCGCGCCGGGTCCGCAAGGCCAGCCTCCGCCCTGAGCTACGGAACAGCCCACCGCCTCCGCCGCCGAACGCGAATTCAGGCGAAAGCGCTAATCTGTCTCGTTCCCCAGAGGAAGCTCGTGCCACACTCTCAGCACTGCGGAACGGATGGCTCCGCGGGCAGTCTGAGAAGGATGAATCATGACCATACAAGGGAGAGAATGATGACCGAGCCGACGCAGACATCGAGTGAGCTCAATTGGCTGCTCGATGACCTCGTGGGTCGCGTGGCGCAGATCCGCCATGCGGTCGTGCTGTCGGGCGATGGCCTGCCGGTCGGCGCATCAAGCCAGCTGTCGAGGGAGAACCGGGAACGCTTCGCCGCCATAGCCTCCGGATTCCACAGCCTCGCCAAAGGCACCGGGCAACACTTCGAGGCCGGAAGCGTCGTGCAGACCATGGTCGAGCTTGAGGGCGGTTTCCTGTTCGTCGTCGCGGCCGGGGACCGCTCATGCCTGTCGGTGTTCTGCGATTCGAACGCAGACATCGGTCTTATCGCCTACGAGATGGCCAGATTGGTCAAGCAGGTCCACGAGCACCTCTACGTGCCGTCGCGACCGGAGCAGCTGGATCCCGCCTCCGCACCGAAGTGATGCCTACCGATGAGTGACTCGACTCCGCAGTGGTACGACGACGAGGCCGGGCCTCTCGTGCGCCTCTACGCCATGACGGCGGGACGCGCGAGGAGCGTCGGCGAGACTTCCCTCGACCTGATGGCGACCATCGAGGCCAGCCCGATGGTGCCGGACGCGCCGATGCTCTCTCCGGAGAAGCTGACTCTCCTTCGAATCTGTCAACGCCTGCCCCAGACCGTCACGGACATCGCGTCCGAGGCCGGGCTGCCCCTGGGTGTGGTGCGAGTCCTGCTCGGCGACCTCCTGGGCGCCGGGTACATCACCATCAGTCACCCCATCCAGCCCACTCAGCTGCCAGACAGCCATATTCTCAAGGAAGTCCTCGATGGCCTCCGTGCACTCTAAGCCAAGCGTCAACGGCGCTAATCCCCTCGTGGCGTTGAAGATCCTCGTCGCAGGGGGATTCGGTGTGGGTAAGACCACGCTGGTCGGTTCCGTCAGCGAAATCCGTCCCTTACACACCGAGGAGGCTCTGACCGGCGCCAGCCAACCCGTCGACAACCTCAACGGAGTCGAGGCCAAGACCACCACCACGGTGGCGATGGACTTCGGACGGATCACCATCCGGGACGGGCTCTGCCTCTACCTGTTCGGCACGCCAGGCCAGGACCGCTTCTGGTTCATGTGGGACGAGCTCACCCAGGGCGCGCTGGGCGCGGTCGTGCTCGCGGACACCCGCCGGCTCGCGGACTGCTTCCCGGCCGTGGACTACTTCGAGCACCGGAACATCCCGTTCGTGGTCGGTGTCAACTGTTTCGAAGGTTCCAAGAAGTACCAGATCGACCACGTGAGCGATGCGCTCGACCTGGACAAGGACACGCCCGTCGTCCTGTTCGACGCACGCGAGAAAGATTCCGGCAAACAGGTCCTGATCAAGCTCGTCGAGCACGTCAGTCAGCGCTATCCACGTCCCGCGGAACTGTCCTCGGCCCAGCCGGGTGGCGCACTCCCCAAACGGCCACTCCGGCAATGAGAGCAAGACCGACCTCGATCTCCGGTAAGACGGCCCTGAGCGCGTGCCCAGCCGGACGGGCTCAGGGCGAGCTAGTGCTCTGCGGCGGGCTGGGACAGCCGAGCTGATCGACGCCATCGACATCGGTGGGTAGCCGCCCATGCGCGGTCACCTCGCCGAGCAGCACGTCGACCAGCGCACGGAACGCGGCCGGGGTGCGCCCGTACAGGGCGACCTTCGTCGATGCGTCGCTTTCGCCGAGCACGTACGGTGTATCCAACGACACTACGACATCGCCGGAGCCGCCGCTCGCTCCGCCGAGAAGGCGGACCGCCTCGCCCGAGCCGACACTCAGACCGGCTTCCTCCGCCGCCTCCGTCAGCCTCGCCCGGTCCTGCTCGTCGCCGCCTGTGATCTGTATCGAGTCCCCGACGTACGGTCCGGAGCACGCGCCCGTCGCGATCGTCACCGCTTCCAGCGACGCCCGGTAGGAGAGCTCGTCGTGCGAGCCGACGCTGTCCTCGTCCGGTCCGTCGCCGGCCGCCTGCTGGTGCAGCATGACCGCCACCCCGCGTGTCGCGGCCTCGTCCAGGCGCTCAGCCGTCAAGCGTCCCTCGTCCACCGCGTCGACAATGGCGGTGTGCGCCGCCGCGACGTCGGCCGGCATCAGAACGAGGTCCGAGCCGGCTTCGAGCGCACGCACGGCCGCCTCTCCGGCGCCGTACGTCTCGGTGATAGCGGCCATGTCCTGGGCGTCGGTCACCACCAGGCCGTCGAACGCGAGGTCTGCCCGGAGCAGATCGATGACGTCGCCCGAGAGGGACGACGGAACGCCCGGGTCCACGTCCTGGACGTCGATGTGCCCGACCATGACGGCCGGTGCGCCGGCGTCCACCGCCGCCTCGAACGGCACGAAGTCGAGTTCCCGCAGCTCGCCAAGGGTACGTTCCTGGACCGGCAACTCCTCGTGGCTGTCCGCCGGAACCGATCCATGGCCAGGGAAGTGCTTCGGCACCGCGATGATCCCCGCATCGGCGTACCCGTCCAGGGACGCGGCCACCGTCTCGGCCACCAGGCCGGGATCCGACGACGCCGCTCGGCTACCGATGGTCGGGTCGTCCGGGCCGGAGGTGACGTCGGCGACCGGCGCGAAGGTCATGGTGAAGCCGAGCGCGCGCAGCTCGTCCCCGCTCGCGCGGGCGACGTCTGTCGTCAGTTCGGAGTCTCGGGCCGCACCGAGCGTCATGTATGTCGGGAACTCCGTCGCCGGCTCGCGCACCCGGGCGACGGTCCCGCCTTCCTGGTCGACGCCCACCATCACCGGATATGCACGGCTGTCGGCGTCCTGGACCTCCGCGGCCGCCTGCCGGAGCTGTTCCAGGCTGCCGACGTTGTCCCCCATGACGATCACGCCACCCAGGTTCAGCTCGGCGATGAGGTCCGTCGGAGGTTCGAGCCCCTGGTATCCGGCCATGATCACCTGGCCGGCCTTCTCACTGAGCGACATGTCGGCGACGATCGACTCGGCTTCCGCGTACTCCTCCTCGGTGGGTCCCCAGGGCAACGTCTCCTGGTCCGTCGGAGTCGGGGTCTCGTCCGCTTCCCCGGACGGTGTGCCGCTGGGTTCCGGCGTGGCCGACGGAGACTCCGCGGCGGGGGTGGTGGAAGGCGAGCTCGCCACCGACGACGAATCGTCCGACGCACACGCTGCCGCCAGCACCGACATCATCACGGCCGCAACCGCCACGCGCACGGAAGGCGTCCCCCTCCCGGACATCAGCACCTGCCTCTCACGACGTCGCACAGATTCGTTGATCCCCACCCGACGAAGTCTGCCACGGGTGAACACGCAGCGCCGTCGGGCCCGGGCTCGCACGGTTCGTCTAGATCACGACCTGGGTGACCGGGAGCGACGAGTCGGTGGCGAACTCGAGCCCGCTCGGCGGGAGTCCGTGCTCCACCACGGCGGCACCGAGCGCGGCGATCATGGCGCCGTTGTCGGTGCACAGTGACAGCCTGGGCTGCCGTAGTTCGATGCCGGCCTCGGCGCATCGTTCACGGGTCAGATCCCGGATCCGCGAGTTCGCCGCGACTCCGCCCGCCAGAACCATGGTGCGTACGTCGCGCTCACGGCAGGCGAGCACCGCCTTGCGGGTCAGGACGTCGGCGACCGCCTCCTGGAACGCCGCCGCCACGTCCGGGACAGGCACCGATCTGCCCTCGCGCTCGGCCGTCTCGACCCAGCGGGCCACCGCGGTCTTCAATCCGGAGAACGAAAAGTCGTAACGGTGCCGGCTCATGTCGCGCTGGCTGGTCAGCCCACGCGGGAACCAGATCGAGGACGCGTCGCCCTCCTCGGCCGCGCGCTGGATGTGCGGACCGCCGGGATATTTGAGCCCGATCAGCCGCGCGACCTTGTCGAAGGCCTCGCCGGCCGCGTCGTCCAGTGTCTGCCCGAGCAGCTCGGCGGCGTTCGCGATCTCGGTGACCTGCAGGATCTCGGTATGTCCACCGGATACGAGGAGCGCGACGACCGGCTCGGTGAGCGGCCCGTTCTCCAACTGCTCCGCGGCGACGTGACCGACGAGGTGATTCACGCCGTACAGCGGCTTGCCGAGTGCGATAGACAGGGCCTTCGCCGCCGACACGCCGACCATCAGCGCCCCCGCCAAGCCTGGACCGGCTGTGACCGCGATGGCGTCTACGTCGTCCAAGGTGACCTGCGCATCCGTGAGCGCGCGGTCCAGGGTCGGGACGATCGCCTCGAGATGTGCCCTGCTGGCCACCTCCGGCACCACCCCGCCGAAGCGGACATGTTCGTCGACGCTGCTGGCCACGGCGTTGGCCAGCAGCGTAGTACCGCGTACTAGACCCACACCGGTCTCGTCGCACGAGGTCTCTATGCCGAGGATCAGCGGTTGCTCTGCCACGAGTTCGATTATCGCCCTTCCCCTTGATCATCAACCGTTGGCCGCGCCATGACCCGTCTTACCGTTGATGATCATGGGCGCTTGGGAAGTCGTTTGCGCATCACCAGGCCGTCGCGCCCGCCGCCGTAGTACGCCCGCCGGACGGCGATGCGCCCGAATCCGTACCTGGCGTAGAACGCCAGCGCCGGGTCGTTATCGGAGCGGACCTCGAGCATGAGCGAGCCGGCATCGCGGGCCCGGGCCTCGCCGATCAGCGCATCCATCAGGATCGACCCGATCCCGCGCCGTTGATGCTCCGGGGCGACGGCGATGGTCTGCACGTCGGCGGGCTCGCCTGCCACGCTGGGCGCCCGCAGTCCGGCGTAGCCCA
>NZ_ML142865.1:88508-91996 GCF_004138495.1 Phytoactinopolyspora endophytica | reverse complement strand
CCGTCGTCCGGCGGCAGGCCCGCCGGACGAGGGCGTGCCGGCAGCCGTGGGCTCCGGCAACTCGACGACGACATACCAACGTGTCTCCGGCATTCTGGACAGCTCATCGCGGAACTGCGCGGCCGTCCACGGCGGGTCCCCGGCGAACAGCTGCCGCTCTAGCGGCAGCAGACCGTCGATGTCCTCGCTCCGCATCGGGCGGATCGCTGCGTCCTGCGGAGCGTCTGCCATCGGGCCTCAATGCGCGGTGCGCAAGGAGGTCAGCACGCTCTTGCGCGGCGACGGCTCAGCGACGTCCGGGCGCCGGAGATACAGCGGTTCGGGGGCACCGCTCGGCACGGCATCGCTGATCAGTGCCGAGGCGAGATCGGCCGCGGACGGATACTCGGGCCCGATGACGGCGGCGAACGCGTCCGGGTAAAGCAGCGCCCCGGCACCGGCCGCCCTGATCGCACCCAGCCCAGGAGCCGCGGGTACGGACGCGGCGACGTCGGCGGCCGCTCCGACCTGCGGGCCGAGCACCCGCCGCCCGTCCGGCTCGTAGTACGCCCAGTAGATCTCACGACGACGAGCGTCAGTCGCCACGACGAACGGCATGTTCTCGTGAACGCCGATGGCCCGGACCCCGTACGCGATGATGTCCTGGCTGCATACCCCGCGGACCGGAATCCGCAGCGCGGCGCCCAGTGTCCGCGCCGCGGCCAGCCCCACCCGCAGACCTGTGAACGGCCCCGGCCCGACGCCGACAGCCACCTCGGTGATGTCACGACGGTCGGCACCAGCGGCACCAAGCACGTCGACGAGCGCGGGAGCCAGCAGCTCGGTATGCCGGCGGGTGTCCACCGTGGTCGACTGGGCGATGACCTGGTCGCCGTCATGCAGCGCCACCGTCACCGCAGGGGTGGACGTGTCCATAGCCAAGAGCAGCACGATCCCCTACGATACGCCGTCATCCCGTTGATCTTCACGCACGTCGCCGCGATCCTACGCACTTGTATGTTGGATCGTGCGACACGCGGCTCTTGGCGCCTGGGCGAAGCGAACCTGCGGGGCGTGGCCATGCCGCGGGACCATTCAGAGTAGAAATCGATTGCCCACGCGGTACGATAGTCGTCCGATACTGTCGATGCCCGTGCTGGCCATATCCGGTAACGAGAAGCCGTCAGGCTCTGAGCCAGCACAGTCACGCGAGGGGATGCACCATGGCAACCATCTACGACGTGGCACGGCGCGCCCAGGTCTCGGCCGCGACCGTATCCCGTGTGCTGAACGGACGCGAGACCGTCGACCCTGCCCTGGCCGAACGGGTCCTTGCCGCCGTCGGTGAGCTCGGATACCGCCGAAACGCGGTCGCTCGCAATCTGCGAAAGCAGCAGACCAGCCTCTGGGCCGTCATCATCTCCGACGTCGAGAATCCGTTCTTCACGTCGATGGTGCGTGGTATCGAAGACGTCGCCTCGGCCGCGGGCTGCTCGGTCGTCCTCTGCAACAGCGACGAGAACCCGGAGAAAGAGTCCAGGTACATCGCGGTGGCACTCGGCGAGCAGATGGCGGGCGTCATCATCTCGCCCTCATCTGACCGGGTGGAGGACCTCAACCTGCTCTCCTCGTCCGGATGCCCGGTGGTCATGGTCGACCGCGAGCTCAAAGGCGTGCGCGGCGACGCGGTACTGGTCGACAACGAGAACGGTGCCGAGGAAGCGACTGCTCACCTGGTCGAGCAGGGTTACGAGCGCATCGCCTGCATCACCGGGCCGCAGCGGGCGAGCACCGCGACCGAACGCCTGCGCGGGTACCGAAACGCGCTGGAAGCGGCCGGCCGGCGAGCCAACGACACCCTCATCCGGATGGCGAACTTCCGCGCGGACGGAGGCCACGATGCGATGGCGTCGTTACTCGACGAGCAGCAGCCACCAGATGCCGTGTTCGTCACCAACAACCTGATGACGGTCGGCGCCCTGGAGTGCCTGGTCGAACGTCGCCTGGACATTCCCGGCGACGTGGCCCTCGTCGGGTTCGACGAGGTCCCGTGGGCGGATCTGGTGCGGCCGAGCATCACGACCGTCGCCCAGCCCACATACGAGGAGGGACGCGCGGCGGCAGAGCTCCTGGCCCGCCGGATCGCCGAACCGGACAGGGCCCTGACACGGCAGATCCTGAGGACCTCGCTGCGAGTCCGGGCGAGTTCGACTAGTCATCCCTGATCCACTGAACCCGGCCGGACGTCACCCAGGCGGGCGCGATCTTCACCCCGCGATGGGACTATTGACCCTGGCAATCGATTTCTGACAAGGTGTGCCGATAACCACCGACGTGCCACGCAGAGGAGCATCGATGACGGCGTACGACCTGCCCCGGCCGGCCTCGCGCCCGACCCTGGAGCCGCGCACCGCCTATCTCATCGCCAGCGGCGACCTCCGAGAATCGGCCAACACAACGGGCTGGCCCACACAGGTCGAGCTCGAGCGGGTCATCTCCGCCACCATGGGTGACCTTGGCTGGACCGTCCAGCGGGCGAACGACGTCGACCCGGCGACAGGTCACGGGTTCATCAGCAGCCAACGGATGGGCCTGGAGGTGTTCAATGCCATTCCCGTCGACGCGCCGCTCATCGTCGCCGAGGCCGTGTGGCAGTACAGCCACCATGTGCTCGCGGGCCTGCGCACGCATCGCGGCCCCGTCCTCACCGTCGCCAACTTCGCCGGCGACTTCCCCGGCCTGGTCGGGCTGCTCAACCTCAACGCCAGCATGACCAAGATGGGCAGGGCATATTCGACCATCTGGACGGTCGACGGCACCGACGAGTGGTTCCGGCAAGGGCTGCGCAGCTGGGTGGAGACGGGCACCATCGAGCACGACGCGTCCCACGTCCACGACCTGCCGAGCCTCCCACCGAGCCCGGAGAGAGAGCTCGGCGAGGCCCTCGCCGAACAGTTGACGATTGACAAGGCGATCATCGGCGTCTTCGATGAGGGCTGCATGGGCATGTACAACGCGATCATCGACGACGAACTGCTCAACCCTCTCGGCATTTACAAGGAGCGGCTCTCACAGAGCGCCCTGTGGGCCGAGATGCAGCGCGTCGGCGACGAGGAGGCCGTGGCGGTCGGCGCCTGGCTGAAGGCGGCCGGCATGACCTTCCGGACCGGCACCGACGAAGCCACCGAGCTCACTGAGAACCAGCTGGCATGGCAGTACAAGATGTACATCGCCGCGCTCCGGATCAGCGACGACTTCGGGCTCGACGCCGTCGGGATCCAGTACCAGCAAGGGCTCAAGGACCTCGCCCCGGCGTCCGACCTGGCCGAAGGCCTGCTCAACAACGTCGCGCGGCCGCCGGTCACCAGCCGTGACGGCTCCCGCATCCTGTGGGAGGGCGAGGCGCTCCCACATTTCAACGAGGTCGACGAGGGGGTCGCGGTCGACGCCCTGGTCACCAACCGGGTGTGGCGCGCGATGGGCCTGGACCCGGCGACCACATTGCACGA
>NZ_ML142865.1:88146-88431 GCF_004138495.1 Phytoactinopolyspora endophytica | reverse complement strand
GTGGGGCGAGGAGTTCGACGGGCGATTCGTGTGGGTCTACGAGATCTCCGGCTCGGTCCCGCCGTCGCACTTCGCCGACGGTTATGCGGGCGCCGAAGGCTGGCGGCAGGGCCCGATGTTCTTCCCCGCCGGCGGCAGCACGATCAACGGGGTCTGTAAGCCCGGCGAGATCGTCTGGTCCAGGGTCTATCTGGAAACCGGCACCCTCCACGTCGACATCGGGCGCGCGTGTGTCGTCGAACTTCCGGCCGAGGAGACCGAGCGCCGCAAGCAGGCGACCACTCC
>NZ_ML142865.1:84107-88094 GCF_004138495.1 Phytoactinopolyspora endophytica | reverse complement strand
CGGTCGCACACGTCGTGCTGCACGGCGTCACCCGAGACCAGTTCATGGCGCGGCACAAGGCGAACCACGTCCAGGTCGCCTACGCACCCGACGCGACGACGGCCGACAAGGCACTCGTCGCGAAGGCCGCCTTCTTCAACAACCTCGGCGTCGCGGTGCACCTGTGTGGCGACGTCGACGTCAACACTTGACTCACTACCAATGAGGCGATCCGGACCAGGTCACGATGCGTCCGGTGAAAGGCGGCATGATGGACTTGCCGTATGCGCGCACCTTATGACGAGTGGTTCGGCCCGGACGCCTTCGACGCAACGTACGGCTACGACGAGCACGCCCTGCGGCAGGTCGGTGCACCGGACGAGCCCGAAGGCTTCACGGGTTTCTGGCAGGAGCTGTACGCGCAAGCGCTCCACGTCGAGACCGATCCGCAGCTGACCCCAGTGGGTGAGAGGTCGGCTCAGTCCGCCGGCGTGGAACTCTACGAGGTGACGTTCACATCGCTCGGCGGAATCCGGATCGGCGGATGGGCAGTCTTTCCCACCGACGGAGTCGCCGAGCGGGCCGTCGTCATCAGCCACGGCTACGGCGGGCGGTCCGAACCCGACCTGGCGATGGTGCCGGACGGCGCGGCCGCGATCTTCCCGGTCGCCCGCGGTCTGCCCACGCGCAGTCTCATGTCGGGAGTGCCCGAACGGGGCGCCGGACACGTGCTGGTCGGCATCGAATCCCCTGACACCTACATCCACGGCGGATGCGCCGCCGACGTATGGTGTGCGGCCAGCGCCCTCTTCGAGATCCTGCCGGAGAGACCCGCGAACCTGGGCTACATAGGCGCGAGCTTCGGCGGCGGCATCGGAGCGCTCGCAATGCCCTGGGACGAGCGCTTCACCGCAGCCTCGCTGCGGGTTCCGAGCTTCGGGAACCATCCGCTACGGCTCACCCTGCCGTGCACCGGCAGCGGCCAGGCCGTCCGGCAGTACGCAGAGGACCACCCCGAGGTCCGCGACGTCCTGCAGTACTTCGACGCCGCCGTCGCCGCACGCCACATCCGCATCCCCACCGTGCTGGGCCCGGCATTGTGGGACCCGTCCGTCCCGCCGCCGGGGCAGTTCGCGGTCTGCAACGCCGTAGCCGGGGAAAAGGAGATCTTCGTCTTCAGCGCCGGCCACGCGGAGTACCCAGGCGAAGCGGACGAGTACGACCGCTTCCTGAAGCTCACCCACGCCCTGCTCTGCCGCTAGACGCCTGGCGGGCGCGCACACATCCCGTTCTTTGCATAGGAACTCCACGCATGAGAACTTCTCGTGCAGAAACTTCTACAGCATGAAGTTTCGGTGTAATATCTACGTGTGCGCATACTGAACCGCGTTGACGAACTCACCCAGTTACAGGCACGGCTGACCAGTAACCAAGCAGAGCTCCTCGTCGTGTACGGACGCCGTCGGATAGGCAAGACGGAACTGTTGTCGCATCTAGCCACAAGCTCGAAGGCGCTCTACATCGAGGCCACCGACACGGTCCGCGCTGAGCAACTCCGTGACGTGTCTGCCGAACTTGCCCGCAGCTCTGGCAACAGACTACTGACAGACCAGCCACTCACCAGCTGGGACGCTGTCTTTACGGCTATCGCGCAGTTCGTCGGCGCGGACCGCACGCTGGTCGTCTTCGACGAGTTCCAGTATCTTGCCACGAGATCATCCGAGCTGGAAACAACTCTCAGTCGATGGTGGCGAACCACCGGACGGCTGCTCCCCCTCACTCTGGTTCTCGCCGGAAGCGAGCTGTCGTTCTTCGAGGATCGCGTACTTGCCGGCCAGCTCTACGGCCGGCGCACCGGCCAGCTTAAGCTCGAACCGTTCCTCGCTTGGGACGCCGCCCTCTTTCACCCGGGCTACAGCGCCGACGACCGTGTTCGCGCCTATTCAATCTGTGGTGGCATTCCGTACTACCTCGAACGCTTCTCCGATAACCGTCCTCTCACCGAACACCTCATCTCCGAGGTGTTCGAACGTACTGGTCTCCTGCACGAGGAGGCCGAGCTCATGCTTCGCCAGTCCATCCCCGATCCCTCGCATCACAGCGCCGTTCTTCGTTCGATCGCCTATGGACAGAACCGACACAACGAGATTGCGCAGCGAACCGAGCTACCGGCTCCTCAGGTGGCCAGGATTCTCGAGGCACTCGAACGGCTCGGCCTCGTTGAGAAGCTTCGCCCAATCACGACCTCGCCGCGCGGGAAGAAGACCGCGTACGCCATCAGCGACCAGTTCCTCCGTTTCCACTACCGGTTCGTCGAGCCCGCAAAGTCTCAGCTCCGCAGCAGCGAATTGGCCGCAACCTACGTTCGCCAGAACGTCCTTCCTCATCTGGACCACCATGCATCACTGGCCTGGGAAGAGATGTGCCGTCAGTACGTCCTACATACCGCCGACGACGTAAGCGAGGTGGGGCGCTGGTGGGGTCAGGTGCCCACCGGCATCGACCGCAGGACCGAGGAACGAGAGATCGACGTCGTCGGCGTCGACGGAAACCGTACGCCCATCGTCCTCGGCATGTGCAAGTGGACCAACCAGGAAGTCGACTTTGACGAGCTCAACCTGCTCGATCGACTTGCCCAGCATGTGAAGGGTCACACTGGAGAGGAGAAGCGCTATCTCTTCTCCCGCAACGGCTTCAGCGAACGGCTGCGCGCCTATGCTGCCAACGATCAGCGATGTCGCCTCATCACTCCAGAAGACATCTATACCGACCTCATCTGATGCATCCTTATAGAAGAGGATGCGCCCGTCGCGCAGGACGCTACTTGCCAGTAACATGAGGCCATGGACGCCGACTTCGACCTCTACAGGCTTTCCGATGAGCACGAGGCGATTCGCGAAGCCGTACGCGATGTATGCACCACGAAGGTGGCACCCCATGCTGCCGACGTGGACGAGAACGCTCAGTTTCCACACGCTGCGTACGACGCGCTCCGCGCCACAGACTTCCACGCCCCGCACATCCCGGAGAAGTACGGTGGCGCCGGCGCTGACGCACTCGCCACCTGCATCGTCATAGAGGAGGTCGCACGCGCCTGCGCGTCCAGCTCGCTGATCCCCGCGGTGAACAAGCTGGGCACCATGCCATTGCTGCTGGGCGGGTCCGACGACATCAAGGCCCGCTATCTCCCGCCCGTCGCCCGCGGTGAGGCGATGTTCTCCTACGGGCTCTCCGAACGCGAAGCCGGCTCGGACACCGCGTCGATGAAGACGCGAGCGACGCCTGACGGCGACGGCTGGACGCTCAACGGTCAGAAGTCATGGATCACCAACGCCGGGGTCTCGGAGTTCTACACGGTGATGGCGGTGACCGACCCCGAGGCCGGCAGCCGCGGGATCAGCGCGTTCGTCGTCGAGGCGAGCGACGAGGGGTTCTCCGTCGGCGCGCTGGAACGCAAGCTCGGCATCAAAGGCTCCCCCACTCGCGAGCTGCTCTTCGACGACTGTCGCATCCCCGGCGACCGTATGGTGGGCGAACGCGGCGAAGGGCTGAAGATCGCGCTGCGCACGCTCGACCACACCAGGATCACCATCGGCGCCCAGGCGGTCGGGATCGCCGACGGCGCGCTCGCCGCCGCCACGGCGTACGTCCGGGAACGGCAGCAGTTCGGCAAGCCGGTCTCCGACTTCCAGGGTGTGCAGTTCATGCTCGCCGACATGGCCATGAAGGTGGAGGCGGCACGCCAGATGGTCTACCGCGCGGCGGCCGCCAGCGAACGCGACGAGCCCCGGCTCTCCTTCCTCGGCGCCGCTGCCAAATGCTTCGCCTCCGACGTCGCCATGGAGGTCACCACCGACGCCGTCCAGCTGTTCGGGGGCTACGGCTACACCCGTGACTATCCCGTCGAGCGGATGATGCGCGATGCCAAGATCACCCAGATCTATGAGGGCACCAACCAGATCCAGCGCATGGTGATGGCCCGCCAGCTGTTCAAGGGCAACGTCTGAG
>NZ_ML142865.1:78379-84075 GCF_004138495.1 Phytoactinopolyspora endophytica | reverse complement strand
CGTACCACCGGCCCGCCGACTCCGGATGGAGTAATGCCGATCTCGGCCGTCAGCGGGACGAGATAGCCCTTCTACCAGCGAGAGCCTGGAGTCACAGAGAATCTCAGGCCTCACACGGAAGGGCATCCGAATGCGCACATCCGAACCGACGAGTCCGAGGCGGGGAGCGCTACTGCGCCGGGCCGTTCCGTGGTTCGTGCTCGCCTTCTGGGTCATCGTTCTCCTGGTGGCGGTACCCGTCGTCGGGAAGCTCGGCGACGCCACCACGGACAGCGAGATCGACTACCTGCCCGCCAGCGCGCAATCCACTCAGGTGGCCGAGATCCAGCAGGAGCTTCCAGGCGGCGGCACCACGGACATGTTCCTCGTATATCAGCGCGACAGCGGGCTTTCCCGGGCCGATCGTGACGCAGCGGAGGACCATGTCGCCGAGATCGCGGCGCACTACAGCATCAACGGCATGCCGGAAGGCAACGTCTCCGACGACGAGACGACGCTGATGTATCCGCTCGCCATCGACGCGGATGAGGCCGGCGGCGAAGGGGAGGACGTCGAGCTCGTGCGTGAGCTCGTCGCCGACCACCCCGACGGCCTGCTCGTTCAAGTCACCGGACCGGCCGGGCTGGAAGCCGACATGGATGAGGCGTTCGAGGGCATCGACGAGACGCTTGTGATGGCCACCATGCTGGTGGTGACGGTCCTGCTGATCCTCACGTACCGCAGCCCGTTCCTGTGGCTGCTGCCGTTGGTGGCCGTCGGCGCCGCCGCCGTGACCTCCATGGCCGGTGTCTACGCGCTGGTGCGCGCGTTCGACATCACGGTCAGCACGATGAGCTCGTCGATCATGATCGTGCTTGTCTTCGGGGTGGGTACCGACTACGCCCTCCTCCTCGTCGCCCGGTACCGCGAAGAGCTCCGCCGGCACCACGCGCCGGCCGACGCGATGATCGCCGCCCTGCGTGGCACCGGGCCGGCCATCCTGACCTCCGCTGGAACCGTGGCGGCCGGGCTGCTGTGCATGATCGCGGCAGACCTCAACAGCAGCAGCGGGCTCGGCCCGGTGGGCGCGGTAGGCGTGGTGTGTGCCCTCGTTGCGATGACGACGTTGCTACCGGCGATCCTGGTGCTTCTCGGGCGCGGAGTCTTCTGGCCCCTGGTGCCGGTGCACGGGACGACGCCCCGGGAACGCCGCGGGTTCTACAGCCGCGTCGGCGCTCTGGTGACCGGCCGCCCCATCACCGTCCTGGCTGCCGGCGCGATGCTGGTCGGCTCCGTCGCGCTCGGTGCGCTGAACCTCCCGGGAGACCTGCGCTCGGAGGACTCGTTCACCGACCGGCCCGAGTCGGTCGCCGGCATGGAGACGCTGGCCGCCGCCTTCCCCGAGCAGAGCAGCCAACCCATCACGGTCCTCGCCGACGCCTCTCACTCAGAGGAGGTACTCACATCCGTACGCGGGACCGATGGGGTAGCGGACGCGGAGATGCGCAGGTCGGCCGACGGCTGGGCAGAGATTTCCGCTTTCCCGGTCGACGAGGCCGAGTCCGCGGGCGAGGCCGCCACGATCGAACTGCTGCGCGCCGAGCTCGCCACGATCGACGGGGCCGGCGCCCTGGTAGGCGGAGAGAGTGCCCAGCATCTCGACGTGGCAGCCACCGCATCCTCCGATCGAGCCCTGGTGATCCCACTGGCGCTGGTCGCCGTCTTCGTCTTGCTCGCGCTGCTCCTGCGCAGCCTGCTCGCTCCGCTGGTCCTGGTGGCCGCTGTGGTGGCGGTGTGGGGCGCCGCGATCGGTCTCGGTGGGCTCGTGTTCGGCCCGGTGTTCGGATTCGAGGGGACGGATCCAGAGGTTCCGATGCTCAGCTTCGTCTTCCTGGTGGCGCTCGGCGTCGACTACGGGATCTTCCTGATGCACCGGACACGGGAGGAGGCGCTGCGCGGCGCTCCCGCACCGGCAGCCCTGGTCTCGTCGCTCAAGGCCACCGGCACCGTGATCGCGTCCGCCGGCATCGTGCTCGCGGCCACGTTCTCGGTGCTCACCGTCCTGCCTTTGGTGATGATGGTGGAGCTCGGCTTCGTCATCGCGGTGGGCGTCCTGCTCGACACCTTCCTGGTCAGGGCGTACCTGGTGCCCGCGGCGGCAGCGCTACTCGGCACCCGGATCTGGTGGCCGGGCCGGCTGTCCAAGGCTCCACAGCCAGCTCCCGAACCCGTCGGGCTGGTGCGGCGATGAAGCGTAGCGGATGATGGACGGATGACGGCGAGATGGCCTCTGAGCAGTACGTCGACGGACGTACTGCTGTCCGTCGTCGTACTGGCCGCGCAGGCGATGATCGCCACAGTCACCTCGATCGGCGACGGCGCGCAGCTCGACGCCCTGGGATGGGCGTTGCTGACCGTGGGCACCATGGTGCTCGTGGTGCGACGCCGCCATCCCGGGCTGGTCCTCGCCGGCGTCGTCGTCGTGTCCCTGCCCTACCACCTGCTCGACTACGTTCATGAGGCCTATGTGCTCGGACCGCTGGTGGCGCTGTACACGGTCGCGTCCGCCGGGCCGCGCCGACGAACGCTGCAGATCGGTGGAGCGCTCGCCGTCCTCATCGCCGCAGTGATGCTGCTGTCCGGCGGCTCAGGCGGGCTGGACCTGATCAGCAGCGTCGGGTGGGTACCGATGACGATGGCGCTCGGCGAAGCGGTCCGGCTCCAGCGCGCGTACGTCGCTGCCATCGTGGAGCGCGCCGAGCGCGCCGAACGCACCCGGGAGCAGGAAGCGGCACGCCAGGTGGCCGAGGAACGGGTCAGGATCGCCCGGGACCTGCACGATCTGCTGGCCCACAGCATCACCCTGGTCGGCGTGCAGACGACGGTCGCGGCACATGTGCTGGTGGAGAAGCCCGACCACCTGGACCGATCGGCGCTCGCCGCCTCGCTGGAGTCCATCTCGGCGACCTGCCGCGATGCCCGCACCGAGCTGCGCGCGACGCTCAGCGTCCTGCGGGCCGGCGAGACCGAGCCCGAGACGGCCGTGCCCGGTATCGCCGCGGTCACCGACGTGGTTGAGACCGTCCGGGCAACCGGTCTCGAAGTCGAGCTGACCTTCGATGTCGACGCGTCGGCCGTCCCGTCGACGGTGGGCGTGACGACGTATCGCATCGTCCAAGAGGCGCTCACCAACGTGATCAAGCATGCGGACGCGACGCGAGCCCACGTGTCGGTGGCCGGATCAGCAGGCCGGCTCCACCTGACCGTCGTTGACGACGGGCGTGGCGGGGAGCCGTCCAGCGACGGCCACGGCATCCTCGGCATGGTGGAGCGTGCACGCAGCGTCGGTGGCACTCTGACAGCGATGCCCGGTCCGCGGGGCGGTTTCATGGTCTCCGCGCAACTCCCACTGAGCGGGCACGCACTGCCGGAGACCGACGTCGAGCCCGTGAGGAGTGCCACGTGACAATCCGGGTTCTGCTCGCCGACGATCAAGAGCTGCTGGTGGCCGCCTTCGCCATGCTCATTGGATCCGCGCCTGACATGCAGGTCGTGGGGCAGGCTCAGACCGGCCGGGAGGCTGTCGAGCTCGCTCGGGAGTGCCGTCCCGATGTGGTGGTGATGGACATCCGGATGCCCGACATCGACGGCATCGAGGCGACCAGGCGGATCGCCGACGACGACGAGCTCGCGCACACCCGTGTCCTGGTGTTGACGACGTACGACACCGACGAGAACGTCCTCGCCACGCTCCGGGCCGGCGCCAGCGGCTTCCTCGTCAAGGACGCTCGCGCCACCGACATGCTGGAGGCGATCAGGACCGTCGCGGCCGGTGAGGCGCTCCTGTCACCCGGGCCTACCGCAGCTTTGATCGCGCGCGCGTTGCGGGCTCCGGACCGGTCCCTCGGCGACGTCGCACCCGAACGGCTGGCCGGGCTGTCGGCGCGGGAACGCGAGGTGCTGGCCCTGGTCGCCAGAGGTCTCAACAACGCCGAGGTGGCACAGGCCCTGTCGTTGAGCCCGCTGACTGCCAAGACCCACGTCAGCCGGATGATGGCCAAGCTCGCGGTCCGCGACCGTGCCCAACTCGTCGTCGTGGCCTACGAGTCCGGCTTGGTCACGCCGGCTCAGTAGTCGCCTTCGGATGGGATCGGAAGGCGGGTCTCCATGAGAGTCACGCCGATCTCGCTCGCGAGCGGCGCGAGGCTGGCCACGTTGACTCGGGCCCACGGTATCGAGCTGAGCGGGTAGGCCGCATTCTCGTCCTCCGTATAGCCCACCCGCAGCAGGTCGGTCTTCGGCTCATTCTCCAGGATGTCCCAGCCGTTCTGCACCATCCACTCCAGCGCGTCATCCCATGCGTCGACGTGCTCCTCCCCCCACTGGCCCGCCGACTCGACGAAGAGGCCCACTCCCCGTGTGTGGTCCAGATACATGACGTGATCACCGAACTGTCGCGTTTCCACCGCTACCTCCCATGTCACCTGCGACGGATACCCTTTGCACTACACCAGACACCAGGATCCTCAGCGAAGAAAGATGATCCGGCGAGCCGAGAGCCGAGCGACATGGCGATCATGGGAACAACTGTTCTAATCTGATTCGCATGCCGCGACACCTCCGGGCACACCCGGTAAGCGAGATGCCCACCGACTGGACCGGATGGTCCGGCCGGACTCCCCAGATACGCCGCATCATCGCCACCGTCCACTGGACCGACGGCAGCGTGACGGAGCACCAGGTCTTCGCCCACGAGTGGACTCGCACCCACGTCCGTGTGATCATCGAAAGCGATCACAACCCGCCTCGGCGCACCTGCGATCTGTGGCTGCCGGCGTCCGACGTCCGCCGCAACACTGGGCCACCCCGCCTTGGCGAGTGCATTCCGGCACCCTGGCGAGGCCCTACGTGGCTGGTCGAGGCCACTCAGGAGCACATCGACGCATGGCATTCGATACACGACTCTCCCACTTCGGACTGAACTCGGCGCCGTCGGCACTACGGAGTGCGCCGATGCTGCGACTCCGCCGCGAGCCGATCGAGTGCGTAAGCCAGATCCGGTATCGCCTCCCGCACCGCCAGCTGTGCCTCTGCATGCTTCCGTGGGTCCTGGCTCGGCTCGGTCCACGCCCGGACGACCGCCTGTGCCGGTGGCATGTCAATCCGCTCGTCGCCGGCGTCCGATGGTGTCGACGCCTGCCGGATCAACTCTCCACCCGGAGCCGATCGCCTCGACGGCGCTGACACCGCGTCGCGGGCATATCCTGCCTCCCGCCGATCGTTGTTTCGCCGGGCCATCTTCACGATCAACACCCACACGCCGACGAGCGCGAACGCGACGCCCGCCCAGATGCCGAGTACGACGAGAACTGTACGCATCGTCAGATCGCCGCCGTGTGCGTGCACCCGGCACCATGGACGCGGGTTGAGGCATCGATCGGCCTCACCACTGGTGACGCCCACACGGGGGACATGTCATCAATGATAGACAGCGTTCTCCAACAGCGCCCGGATGGCCGCGGGTCTCGTCATCGCGACGAGCGAACCCACGGCCACCACATCGGGCATGCGCTCCGCACGGCTCCGACTATCGCCGGGGCCGTGCGGCTTGGCCTAGGACATTCAGCTCAGCCGACGCCGCAGCAGGGCGAGCCCTCCACCGGCACCGGCGATACCCAGTGCGACCATGCCGAGAAGCAACGGCGCCGCGCCCGTGT
>NZ_ML142865.1:78120-78332 GCF_004138495.1 Phytoactinopolyspora endophytica | reverse complement strand
GGCGGCCTGCTCCTCGTCATCGTCGGCGACCTCGTCGCCGCCGTCCTTACCGCCGTCGGTGCCGCCGTCCTCTTCCTCTTCGCTCTCGATGTCGCACAGCGGCAGGTATTCTCCGCCTCCGGCGACCAGCTCCTCCAACCGCACACCCCCGGCGGCGATGCCATCGATACGATCAAGATCGTCGATAGACGTGAACGGCCGGAGGTCGAGGA
>NZ_ML142865.1:73063-78062 GCF_004138495.1 Phytoactinopolyspora endophytica | reverse complement strand
TGTTCCGCACGCTCCGGGCCGATGTGCTTCAGCTGCTCTAGCTCGTCGACATCCGCGGTGTTGATGTCGACACACTGGTCCTCCGTCTCATCGTCGTCACACGAGGCGTCGATCGAAAGCGTCTCGTACGGCTCCTCGATGTCGGCCCACCACGCCAGCTCGTACTGGCCAGACTCAACCGTGATGCTGGTCGAACCATCGTCGCTCGACAGGACCGTCGCACCCGCGTCGTCCCCACCGACCGTGACGATCTGCCAGCGTTCCGCGTCGTCCAGGCCATCCACCTCGATGGTGGCGTCGCCACCGTCGCAGACCACATCGGCACCCGGAGTGATCTCCTGAGTGTCCGCGGTGGCCGTAGTGGCGCCGACCAACATCAGCGCCATTGCCGCGGGCGCGGCAATAGTGATCTTTCGCACCCTAAACCCCCTCCTATTGACTTATGTCGAGGAGATGTCTAGTGGCGATCACCATTGGTGTCAATATGTCCGCCACCTTCACCGAACCATGACTTTGCGTCATTGGACCCGGAAGCCATGCGAATGGGGCATATAGGTCGTAGTGCACGCTCACAGAGCTCGTCCGCCCGTCCGGGCTGGACGGGCGGACGAGCTCTGTAGAAGGTGCGGGCGCGCTGAGGAACCACACCCCGCGGGATGTCAGCCGGTCGCGGCCTCGACCTCGCTGATGAGCCGGTCCGCCGCTTCTTGCGAACTCATCTGCTCGAAGAGCACCTCGACGTTGATCCGCTTGATGATGTCCACCGACTCGCCGGCACCGACCGGAGGCGCGGGCGGGGAGTCGACGACCTCGTCGGCGATGTCCTCCAAGTACGCAGCCTCGGCCTGCTGGAACTCGTTGAGATCCGCGGCGATCCGCTCCCGCTGTTCCACGTTGACCGGAAGGCCGCGGTCGGAGCCGATCGCATCCACGGCCGCCGGATCGTTCAACAGGAAGTCGAGGAACATCGCCGCCTCGTCCGGGTGCTCGGTCTGCGAGGAGACCGCGTAGTGCATCGCCGGCTTGAGGTACATGCCACCGCGCTCGTTCTCGGTCTCCCCCGGCGGACGGAGCAGCTGGATATCGCGGCCGGACGCCGTGGACAGCGCCTCGAGCGCGTTGGTCCAGGCCCAGTACATCGCGCCCTTGTTCGTACCCAGAAGGGTCTGCTCCGGGCTGCCCAGCTCCTGAACCTCGGCCGACAGCGACGCCTGAGGTTGTCCTCCGGACTCCTGCATCTGCAGCGAATAGTCCCACCACGCCGTGGCAGTCTCCGGCGAGAAGCCGAGCTCACCGTCGGGGGTGTACAGCGATTCGCCACGCTGCCGGGCGAAGATGTTCAGCCCAGCCTCATTCCCGCCATAGTCCTGCGCTCCGTAGACCTCACCATCGGTGCCCTCCGTGATCGCCGTGGCGATCTGCACGTAGTCGTCCCAGGTCCAGGTCTCGTCGTCGGGCATCTCGACGCCGGCGTCATCGAACGCCTGCGGGTCGACCATGACCGCGTACGAGTTAACCCCGGTTGGGATGCCGTACAGCCCGCCGTCGACCTCGCCGCTACCTAGCACGAGTTCGTCCAGCCCCGACGTGTCGAGCGTGTCGTCTGTGTACTCGGAGAGATCGAGCAGCGCGTCGCGGCTTGCGTACTCCCTCAGGAACCGTTCTTCCTGAGCCATGATGTCCGGCGCGTCGCTGGCGGCTGTCTGTGTCGCCAGCCGATCCCAGTAGTCGCCCCATTCGACGTAATCGCCTGCGATGGTGATGTTCGGATGCTGCTCCTCGAACGCGTCGATGGCCGCCTGTGTCAGCTCGGCACGACCTTCGTTCCCCCACCACGTGAAGCGGAGCTCGACCTGCTCGTCCGAACTCGCCGCGGAGCCGTCGCCGCCGTCGTCGCCACCACCGCCGTCATCGCCACCGCATGCTGTTGCCACCAACGCCACCGTGATGCCGGCGACGCTCACTTTGGCGGCCATCCACGTCTTGCTTCTCATCTCAACACCACTCCTTCGGGGTCGCCGCCCACGGGAATCCGCGCGCGGCTGCAGAGTCATGGACTCGGTACCAGTCCTTCGTGCCTGACGGTCCATCGCCCATCGTTCGGAAATCCGGGTGCATGCCGATCTGGCGTGCCGTCCCATCCGGCCGCCATCAGCGCGACCGCGGCCAACAGACCCCCGTTCCCCGGCAGGTACAGCGGCAGCGATTCGGTCTGCCGGTTGTGCCCGCTTGGGAGGAACGTGTTCTTCCCCACCTCCATCGTCAGTGCCGTCACAGCCAGTTCCGGCTCAGAGAGCCGAGCCGCGCACATCGCCAGCACCGGGTAATCCCATCCCCAGGTGCTGTCCCAATCCCACTCGTCGAGCACGTCCCGCAGCGTCGCCCGCATGGTCTCGGCCTCGATCAGCGGCGTCTGCGGCAGGAAACCGAGTCCGCAGAGCATCGACGGATGGTCTGTGCGGATGGTGTACGGCTCGACGTCGATCGCCGTGTACACGCCATCGCGCACATGTGGCCGGACCAGACCACGCGCCACCGTGGTCCAGTGCGGATCCGGCTCTAGTCCGAGCCGCTCGCGCCAGCGCTGGGCCGTCTCAAGGCCCCACTGCCAGTACGCCAGCTCGAACGTGGGGTTGCTCGCCCGTGCCCGCATCGAGCCGTACGATTCCTGGGCGGGAATCACCGGGGGCCCCAGCTCAAATCCCCGTGAGGTCGGCGTCGCGAAGCCGGCCATGAACTCCGCGGTCTCGAACACCATGCCGGCGAACTCGTCCAGAACCCGGCTGCTCGGCGCGGCCCGGTACAGCAGCTCAGCCAGGTAGATCGGGTGTGGTTGCTGCCAGATCAGGAAGGGGCCGATCGGGCTGGGGCTCTCCCTGCCATCCGGACCGACCATCTTCGGCCAGCGGACTCCCGTGTATCCCTGCCGTTTCGCGGTCTCCCTGCCGGCCTCGGCCGTCCGCAGATACCAACGCAGTGTGCCCTCGAGCAGTCCCGGCCGGTTCCAGAGCGCGAAGTGCGCGACATGCCACCAGGTCATCTCCAGGTGGAACTTGCCGAACCACGAGTTGCAGACCAGCCCCGTCTCCTGCGGAGGCAACGACCCCGCGCCGTTGACGGCGGTCAGGTACTGGGACAGGACCACCCGGCGCTCCAACTCGTGGGCGCGCTCGTCAGTGCTGCCGGTGAAGTCCACCACGCCGCCGGTGGACCAGAACCCTGGCCAATGCCCGGCCGCCGCCGCACGGACATCGTCAAACGACAGCGGTGCGCCCGGTGAGGTCGAATCCGTCCCGGAGGGGGCAGCAGCCATGCGCTCTGCCGGCGGCACCCGCGATCCGGCGACCACCGACGTCGGCAGATCCGGGATCGCGGTGCCGGCGAAGCCCACCATCAGCTCCATCCACGGCGACGACGAGGTCAGCCGCAGCTCATGGTCACCGATCTGGTCCAGTGCCAGGCCCGGGTCGCCCACGATGTCCACCTCATAGGCGGTGGCGTCCAGCTCCCGGGCGACCTGCCAACCGGCGTCCCGACGGCGCACCGTGGTGCGGTGCGCTTCAGGACGCGTCCAATCCGCTGAGTCGTGCCACCGTTGGGCCCCGTAGGAAAACGCTATCCGAACAGCCAGCCGACCCTCTCGGAGCGCAGCAGACTCGATCCGGAACGCGACGACATCCCGGTCCGGGTGGCACGCCGTCTCCACCTCGACCACGTCCCCACGCACCGTGAACCGGCTGCGCAGAACCCCGCGCCACAGGTCGAGCTCCTGACGCACGCCGGTCAGCTCGGACAGCTCCAGCGGCTCAGGTCGACCAGACGGATCCAGCAGCTCCAGACCGATCCGGCCCAGATCGAGCCGGTGGGGGTTGGCGCGCAGCCAGACCTCCGCCGCCGAGTCGGTCTGGTCGCCGTTCTCACCGATCGTCCCGGTCATGTCGACGTACGGCACCGGCTCGCTGCGCCCCGGCGAGTCGTAGCCCACGAGTGTCTCCTCGAGGTCATGCCGCCCACCGCCGGGCGCCGAGTGCCATCCCCATTGCGCCTGGGTCCCCAGCAACGTTCCCGCCGGGGTGCCGTCCCGGGACATCACCGGATACTGCTCAGGGAATGTCTGCAGCCCGGTGATATCGGCGGTGAAACAGAGCTCGCCGTTGCCGACGGACAGCGGTGAGCGGACATCGGCCCTACGCAGGACCACATGGTGCCGCTCGACCAGCGCCCGCCGGTCGATCCGTCCGCCGAGGCCCGCGCCGCCGGGTGCCCGATCGGTCATACGGCCAGCGCCGCCTCGGTCTCGACCATGAACTGCTCCGCTGCCTCCTGAGGCGTCATGCGGTCGAACAAGACCTCGCTGTTGAGCCGGCTGACGATCAGCGCGGTCTCGCTGGAGCCGACCGGAGGCGGTGGGGGCGCGTCCCCCACCTCGTCCTCCATGCGGGTCAGAAACTCGGCCTCGGCCTGTTGTCCGGGGGTCAGCTCATCCATGATCTCCTCTCGAACCTCCGGATTCACCGGAAGTCCGCGGTCCGTGAGGAAGGATTCGGCCGCCGCCGGGTCATTGAGCATGAAGTCGACCAGCTCAGCCGCTTCCTCCGGATGATCCGTGTCAGCCGAGATCGTGTAGAACATCGACGGCCCCAGCCACGTGCCTGGCCGGCCCTCGCTCTCGCCCGGTGGCTTGAGCAGCACCAGTTCCTCTCCAGAGGCACCGCGCAGCACGTCCAGGACGTTCGACCAGATCAGCGAGAGCCCGGCGGAGTTCGTCCCGATCAGTGTCTGTTCAGGTGCGTTCTGACTCTCCAACTCAGCGGTCAAAGTCGCCGAAGGCGCCCCGCCACGGTCTCGGAGCTCCAGCGCCAGCTCCCACCATTCCGCAACCGTCTCAGCCGTAAGGCCGAGCCGTCCCTCCGAGGTGTACAGCTCCTCGCCACGCTGACGTGCCCACAACGACAATGTGTTGTGGTTCGTGGCGTCCTGCGTGCCGAAGCTGCCCTCG
>NZ_ML142865.1:64668-73014 GCF_004138495.1 Phytoactinopolyspora endophytica | reverse complement strand
CAGCGCCTGGCCCAGCTCGACGCAGATTTCCACGAAGTCGTCCCAGGTCCAGCTGGCGTCGTCGGGAAAATCCACGCCCGCTTCTTCGAACAGCGCCCGGTTCGCCACCACCGCGTAGGTGTTCATCCCGGTCGGGAGGGCATAGAGCGATCCGTCGATGACACCGTTGTCCAGGATCGCCGAGTCGATCGCGTCCGTCGAGATGAGGCCGTCGACCCGGCTCAGATCGAGCAGGCTTCCGCGCCCCGCGTACTCACTCGGGTAGGCGCCGCCCATCGTGATGATGTCCGGCGCATCACCGGCGGCGACGCTGGTGGCCAGCTTGTCCCAGTAGGCGCCGAAGTCCGAGTAGTCCGGCTTGATGTCGACGTCCGAGTTCTCCGACTCGAACTCGTCGATCATCTCCTGCGTCATCTGGGCACGGTCATCACCGCCCCAGAAGGCGTATCGCAGCTCGACGGGACCGTCGCCGCCCGCCGTCGAGCCGTCCCGGCCGCACGCCATCAGACTCAGCGTCGGCGCCGCCGCGACCGCCGCCATCAATGTCTGCCGACGAGTGATCTGCCCTGTCGCACCCATCTCACACCTTCCTGTCTACGTCCGGCTCCGTGTCCAGCTGGGTCACTTGATGCCCGTCGTCGCGATTCCGCGGACGAGATACCTCTGGCCCGCCAGGAAGAACCCGAAGATCGGACCGAGCGCCACGATCGACATGGCGAACAACGGCCCCCAGGCGGATTCGCCCTGTGAGTCCACGAACGTCCGCAATGCCACCGGAACCGTGTAGAGGTCAGGATCGGTGAGGAAGATCAGCTGACTGTAGAAGTCGTTCCACACCCAGATGAACGTGAAGATCGCCGTCGTCGCGAGCGCCGGCACGCACAGCGGCATGATCACCCGCGCGTAGATGCGGAAGTGCCCGCATCCGTCGATCCTGGCCGCGTCGTCGAGCTCCCGCGGTAGCCCTCGGATGAACTGCACCATCAAGAAGATGAAGAACGCGTCCGTGGCGAGGAACTTAGGCACGATCAGCGGGTAGTACGTGTTGATCCAGTCCAGCTCGTTGAACAGGATGTACTGCGGCACGATCACCACGTGGATCGGCAGCATGATCGTCGCGAGCATCGCCGCGAAGAACCACTTCTTGCCGCGGAACTGCAGCCGCGCGAAGGCGTAGGCGGCCATCGAACACGTGATCAGGTTCCCTATGACCGATGCGACGACGATGATCAGCGAGTTGAACAGATAGTGGTGGAATGGGCGCGCCAGCGCGTTCCACCCCTCGGTGTAGTTGCTGAAGTCGAACGCGCTGGGGATCAGCGAGGGCTCACGGAAGATCACATCGGACGGCTTGACCGAGCTCGACAGCATCCACAGCAGTGGATAGAGCATCGCGAAGCCGAACACGATCAGCAGGACGTGCTTGTAGATACGCCGTCTCCGCCCGTTCCGACGTGGACCGCCGGTCGAGCTGTCGTCCACTGCCTTCGCAGCGTCGTCGGGAAGTCGATCGAGACTAGTCGCCATAGTGCACCCACCGCTTCGCAGCCAGGAAGTTGATCGCGGTGAAGGCCGCGATGACCACCAGCAAGAACCAGGCCAGAGCGGAGGCGTAGCCCATCTCGAAGGATCCGAATCCGCGCTGGTAGACGTAGAGCGTGTAGAACAGGGTCGAGTCGGCCGGCCCACCGGTTCCGCCACTGACGATGAACGCCTGGGTGAACGTCTGGAAGGCCCCGATGAGTTGCAGCACGAGGTTGAAGAAGATGATCGGCGTCAGCAGCGGAATGGTGATCCGGAAGAACCGCGTCCATGGACCGGCGCCGTCGACCTCGGCCGCTTCGTAGTACATCGTCGGAATCTGCCGGAGTCCGGCGAGAAAGATCACCATCGGTGAACCGAAGGTCCACACGTTGAGCACGATCAGCGTGGACAGCGCGTAGTCCGGATGCGAGACCCAGCCCTCGCCCTGAATGCCGACCACGTCCAGCAGCTGGTTGATCAGGCCCTCGGTGCCGAAGATCTGCCGCCACAGGATGGCGATCGCCACGCTGCTTCCCAGCAGTGACGGCAGGTAATAGATCGACCGGTAGATCGGCAGCCCGCGAACCCCTCTGTCGAGGAAGAAGGCCAGCGCCAACGCCAACGCGAGCTGCAACGGTACCGAGACGAACACGTACGTGACCGTCACGACGATCGCGGAGTGCAGCCTATCGTCGTTGAGCATCCGCTCGAAGTTGTCCAGCCCGACCCATTCGGGCGGCTGAAGCAGGCTGTAGTCCGTGAATGACAGGTACAGCGACCCGAGAATCGGGCCGATGGTGATGACCGCCATACCGATGAACCACGGAGCGAGGAACAGATACGCGGCTCGTCCCTCGCGCTTGGTGAGACTGTTGCCACCCTTACGACCGCTCCGTTTGGATGTCTCCGGTTCCTGCTCGGCTGTGGACTCCTCGACCGTGCCATTCATGGGCGCCCACCGGAGGTCTCCCGGCATTCACATGCCGATTTCGAGGCCTCGGGGCCTCTTACGGTGATCATCAATGACCTCCTCGCACTCCAGGCCGCTCGTGAGGAACGGCTCTTGGTGAGATAGCGATTTCTAACAAGGTTTCGAAAGGGTGTCAACAGGACCAAATGTCACTGTAGCCCCACGAGCATATGAGCTGGTAGGTGTGGTAACCGTATTGTGAGATACCGGTTACCACACCTACCGCCAAATAGCCCGCCCAGCGAGGTCAGCTGACCGCCGCCGTGAGCTCGTCGACCAAGCGTTGTCCCGCGTCCTCCGGAGAGATCCGCTCGAACAACACCTCGTCGTTGAGCCGTTGCACGATACCGACCGACTCGGTAGAGCCCTCCGGACCGATGATCAGGTCGGGGTTGACCTCGTCCTCGATCTCGGCGATGAACTCCGCCTGGGCTGCCGTGTCCTCGTCGAGCTCGGGTGTGATGGCCTCGAGCACCTCCGAGTTCGCCGGCAGACCGCGGTCGGCCTGGATGTAGCTCGCCGCTTCCTCGGTGTTGACCAGGAAGTCGATGAGCTGCGCTGCCTCCTCCGGGTGGTCCGACCCAGAGTAGATGCCATAGGACTGCGATGCCTGCAGCCACATGCCGGACGCTACCCCATGCGACTCGCCCGGTGCTCGCATCAGCTGCAGATCGGCCTCGGAGGCGCTCCGCAGCGCGGGGAGCTGGTTGCTCCAGTCGAACTGCATGCCGGCCAGCCCTTGCCCCATGAGCGTCTGCTCAGGTCCCGGCTGTCCAGCCAGTTCCGAGGTGATGGTCGCAGACGGCGTCGCGCCGGACTCCATCATCTGAGTCGTGAGCTCCCACCATTCGCGCGCGGTCTCCGGCGCGATGGCGATCTGGCCATCTTCGGTGTAGAGGCCGTCGCCGGTGTGCTGCCGCGAGTACAGGTCGATGAGATCCGGCGCGGTGCGATCGGCCGCGCCGTAGGTCCCATCCGGGGTGTTCTCGGAGATCTCCGCGGCGATCTCGACGTAGTCATCCCAGGTCCAGGTCTCATCGTCCGGCAACGGGACGCCTGCCTCCTCGAACACGTCAGGGTTCACGACCATGGCGAATGTGTTCACACCGGTCGGAATGCTGTACTGGACATCGCTGAAGAAGCCGTTGCTCAGCGCCGCCTCGTCGATGTCGTCCGTCGGCAGCTGCTCCGCAACCTCCGAGAGGTCGAGCAGCGCGCCGCGCTCGCCGTACTCGCGCGGGAACGCCCCGCCGAGTGTGATCACATCCGGCGCATTGTCCGCGGCGACCTCGGTGGCCAGCCGGTCGAAGTAGCCGTCGAAGTCGATGCTGTCACCTTCGACATCGATGTTCGGGTGTTCGGCCTCGAAGGCCTCGATCGCCTGATTGGTGATCTCATCCCGCTCGGGGTTGCCCCACCAGGCGAAACGGATCGAGACGTCACCGCTAGCCTCGTCACCGCTCGCCTCGTCACCGCTAGCCTCGTCGCCGCCACTGTCGCCATCGTCTGATCCGCAGGCGGCGAGCAGGAAAACCGCCGCCGCCGTTGCTGTCGCCGTCCGCCCGAAGCGTGCGGCGCCCTTGCCCACGATGTGCACCATCTGCCTACCTACTTTCGTTGTTCGCCGGTCTTGAGTGACCGGTTTCCGGAAACGACATCCGCGTAACAGCTGTGCTTATGAAACGTTACAAGCACATAGTTGCACAGAAGACACGCACTGGCTAGCCTCAAGCACGGTACCGGTTTCTGACTGCTGCGCGTCGCTCGTACGCAGGCGCGACCGTGGTCCTGTCCGCAGCACTTTCACTAGGAGGTCTTGGTGTCGTTCCCCCACGATCAAGCCAGCTCTGAACCGCTCGGCTGGATCCGCACCGACGGTGATCGGCTGGTAGGCGAGTCGGGGCAGCCGGTAGTACTGCGCGGCTTCGGTCTCGGCGGCTGGATGAACATGGAGAACTTCATCACCGGCTATCCCGGCACGGAGTCACAGCTGCGCGCGACCATGCGGCGTGCCCTCGGCGACGAGGGGTACGAACGCTTCTTCACCCGGTTCCTGCACGACTTCTTCGCCGATGACGATGCGCGGATGCTGGCCTCGCTGGGGGTCAACTGCCTCCGCGTGCCCTTCAACTACCGGCACTTCGAGGACGATGACCGGCCGTTCGAGCTGAAAGAGAGCGGGTTCCAGCTGCTCGACCGGCTGATCGAGACATGCGCCCGGCATGGGATCTACACCATCCTCGATCTGCATGCCGCGCCCGGCGCCCAGAATCACCACTGGCACAGCGACAACCCCACCCATGTCGCCTCCTTCTGGGTCCACCGGCACTTCCAGGACCGTGTCGTGCACCTATGGGAGGCGCTGGCCGAGCGCTACCGGAACAATCCGGCCGTCGCCGGGTACAACCCGCTCAATGAACCCGCGGACGAGAGCGGCGAGGTGATCGGCCCGTTCTACACGAGGCTGGAGCGGGCCATCCGGGCGGTCGACCCACGGCACGTCCTCTTCCTGGACGGCAACCGCTACGCCAGCGACTTCTCGGTCTTCGACGAGCCTTTCGACCAGGCCGTGTACACGGCGCATGACTACTCACTCCCGGGCATCGCCCGAGACAGCCGGTACCCGGGCATGGCGCGAGGTGAGTACTTCGACCGGGACGTCGTGGAGCAGACCTTCCTGCGACGTACCGAGTTCATGCGGCGCACCGGCACCCCCATCTGGATCGGCGAGTTCGGCCCGATCTACACCGGCGAGCAAGCCCGGGACGAATCCTGCCTGCTGCTACTCCGGGACCAGCTGGAGATCTACCGCGAGCACGGAGCCAGCTGGTCGCTGTGGACCTACAAGGACATCGGTCGCCAGGGCCTGGCATACCTGCCGGCGGAGAGCTCGTACCTGCAGCGGATCGGACCGTCCCTGGCCCAGAAGACCCGGCTCGGGACCGACTCATGGGGCGGCTCGGATGCCGAAGTCCGGCCCGTCATGGAGCCGATCGAGAAGCTCATCGCCACCGAATTCCCGGATTTCTACCCGTATCCGTGGGGGCAACGGCAATGGATCCCGTTGCTGGTGCGGCACATCATGTTCGCCGAGCCTGCGGTGGAGGCGTTCGGGAGCTGCTTCGAGGGCGTCACACCCGAGCAGGCGGAAGAGCTGGCTTCCTGCTTCGCGCTCACCGCGTGTACCACGCGCACCGAGCTGGCCGACGTGCTACGCGACGATCTCCATGATCATGAACATTAGCCGTTCATATGGCACGGTTAATGATCATGATCATGGGAATCTGACGATCGGTGGAGCCGCGCCCAGGTCTGCGCCGGGTTCACCCAATCGGTGAGGACCAGACCGGCCTTGGCGGCGGCGTCCGCCATCGCGCCGTCGTCAACGTGTTCCGACGAGAAGTCATGTCGCCAGACGCGGTCGCCGAGCCGGTACACGGCGGTCGCCGTGAAGCCGTCCGGATCGCGTTCGTGGACGGTGACCGATGTCTGCACCAGTCCAGTGGTGCCGGACCTGTCGTCGTGCGCCTTCGCCCAGTCCGGAGGGTAGCGCTCGACCAGCACCACGCCGTCGTCGTGAACGTGACGGGCACAAGCCTCCAGGAGCCGGACCCGCTCGGCCTCGCCACGGCGATTCACCAGATGGCTGGCCACGACGACGGCACCGAACCGGCGGCGGCCGAGGTCCAGATCGTACAGATCCGCGCAGACGGCCTCGGCGCCGGTGACGTGCTCCAGCATCACCGGGTCATTGTCCACACCGACCACATCGTGTCCATACGCGAGCAGGACACGCGTCAGGCGGCCGACGCCGCACCCGAGCTCGAGGATGTCCGCATCGGCGGCGATCGCATCGTGAATGATCGATGGCTCGTCGCCCGCCGGTATCGCCAGGTACACCCCGACCGGACTTCCGTCCGGCGCCGTGTGCTCCGCACTCATGTCTGCCCCACCCTTCCGGCGCGCTCGAGCAACAGGGCGCGTTCACGCTCGTTCTGTGTCAACGACGCGGCGCGCTCGAACTCGGTCCGTGCCTCATCGAGACGTTCGAGCTTCACCAGCAGGTCTCCGCGGACGCTGGGCAACAAGTGATAGGTCTGCAGCGCCTTCTCGGACACCAGCTCGTCGACGACCTCCAGCCCGGCCTCCGGGCCGAACGCCATCCCGAGCGCGACGGCACGGTTCAAATCGACGACAGGCGACGGCGCGACCTGCATGAGCGCAGCGTAGAGCGCGGCGATCCGTACCCAGTCCGTGTCCTCAGGGGTGACGGCGCGCGCGTGGCAGGCAGCGATCGCCGCCTGCAACGCATACCGGGCGGGCTTCTCGTGAAGCGCCTCGGCCCGTTCAAGAGCAGCGAGACCACGCCGGATGAGCAGCTGGTCCCACAGTGCGCGGTTCTGGTCGAACAGCAGAATCGGATCCCCGGATGCGTCCACCCGGGCACGTAGCCGGGACGCCTGGATCTCCATCAGCGCCACCAACCCGTGAACCTCCGCGTCCCCGGGAGCGAGCCCGGCCAGGATACGCCCGAGGCGCAGAGCATCCTCGCACAGTTCAGGGCGGACCCAGTCCTCGCCCGCGGTCGCCGAGTACCCCTCGTTGAAGATCAGGTAGATGACTTCGAGGACGGATTCGAGCCTCGCCGCCCGGTCGTCGCCGTGTGGTAGCTCGAACTCCACCTGTTTCTCGGCGAGCGTCCGTTTGGCCCGGACGACGCGCTGCGCGACGGTCGACTCCGGGACCAGGAACGCACGGGCGATCTCCTCCGTGGTCAAGCCGCCCAGCAGCCGGAGTGTGAGGGCGACCCGTGCCTGAGTGGTCAGCACCGGATGGCATGCGGTGAAGATGAGCCGGAGGAGGTCATCGCCGATGTCGTCGTCCACGGCGTCGTCGAGATCCTCGCCGGCCCGCTGCTGCTGGATCTCGAGGTCGCGACCCAGCTCGGTGACTTTCCGCTCCAGGCGTTCCTGCCGCCGGAACTGGTCGATGGCGCGACGCTTGGCGACGGCCATGAGCCAGGCACCCGGATTGCTCGGGATTCCCGACTCCGGCCACTGTTCTATCGCCGACACCAAGGCGTCCTGCGCCAGGTCCTCGGCCAAGCCGACGTCGTGCACCATCCGCGCCAGGCCGGCGATCAGTCTCGCGGACTCGATCCGCCACACGGCGTCGATCGTGCGCTGCACATCCGAGCTCGGCACGCCACCATGTTACGGGCAGCCCGATGCTACGGGAGAGTGTTGTCCTGCACGTGCTCGGCAGCCTCGATGCTTGCCCATTTCTCACGGAGCTCGGGAGTCAACTCGTCGCCGAAGTCCTCGGGCTCGAAGACCGGCCGGATCTCCAGCGTGCCGTCTTCGCCGGTCGGGTTAGGACAGCGCCTGGCCCACTCGATTGCCTCGTCCACCGACTTGACCTGCCACAGCCAGTACCCGGCGACCAGCTCCTTGGTCTCAGCGAACGGTCCGTCCACGACGGACCTCTTGTCCCCGGCGAACTCGACCCGCGCGCCCTTCGAGCTGGGGTGCAGCCCGTCGCCGGCCAGCATCACGCCGGCCTTCACGAGCTCCTCGTTGTACTTCATCATGGCGGTGAGCATTTCCTCGCTGGGCATGGTGCCCGCTTCAGAGTCCTCGGTCGCCTTCACAAAAACCATGACTCGCATCGTCGTTACCTCCTGTTGCTGTGAAGCCGGTACCCGGACCTCATGACCAGGTGCTCAACCGTGCTTCTGTCTACACGTCGAACAACCACGCACCGGATCGACACATCACATCAAGATTTTCTTGCTCCCCTGACCAGCGACGTTTCGTCCCCGGAAATTGCGGCGACGTGAGCCGTGGTTCAGA
>NZ_ML142865.1:60587-64649 GCF_004138495.1 Phytoactinopolyspora endophytica | reverse complement strand
GGGTTTGTGCGTCGACCGACGAGAACGCAGCGAGGCGCCAGCCGGGTGCCGCGCAGTAGGCCATGGATCCATCAGACACGCCCTAGCAGCAGACTTCGAGATAGGCCTGGAGCTCGGCGAGGGCCCTGCGTATCCCGTCGCGGTCCCCTCGATACAGGATCGTCTTGCCGTCGCGACGTGCGGTCACGACGCCGCCTCGCCGCATCAATGCGAGCTGCTCGGATGCGGTCGACTGGCTGAGCCCGGCCTGCTCGGCGACCTGACCGACCGAGAGCTCCGCGCCCTTGAAGAACAGCATCATCATGCGCTGACGCGTGGGACTGGCCAGCGCCTTGAGGAAGTCGTGTGTCTCCGGCGCGAGCTCGACAGGTGCGCTATCCGTATCACCGTCAGCCACTGCCACGGGCTCCTGCATCACTACTCGACCTCCCACAGCCACTCTAGACCGCGCCGTCGAGATACGTCGCTGCCCACAGCGTCGCCACTCGTTCGTTTTGTCATTTCGCGAAATAACGATATGTTGTCGTCATGAGCGCCCAGACTGAACCAGTGATCATCGTCGGAGGCGGACAGTCCGGTCTCGCCGCCGCACGTGCCGCCCATGACGCCGGCCTCCGCCCGGTCATCCTCGAAGCCGGCGGCAGACCGGCCGGCTCGTGGCCCCGGTACTACGACAGCCTGACCCTCTTTTCGCCCGCGGAGTACAGTTCCTTCCCGGGTTTTCCGCTCGACGGGGACCCCGACCGCTATCCCACCCGGGACGAGGTCGCCGACTACGTGGAGCGATACGCCGCAACCCTTGACGTCGAGGTCCGCACGGACACTCGCGTGATCGCCGTCGAGCAGGACGGCGGACGGTTCATCGTGCATACGGCAGCCGGTGACGCGCTGGACGCCGCAGCGGTGGTGGCGGCGAGCGGCTCGTTCACCAATCCATACCGGCCCGAGCTACCGGGCCAGGAACGGTTCACCGGCGAGCTCCTGCACGTCGCCGACTACCGGCGCCCGGAACGCTACGCCGGCAAGCGGGTCGTCGTCGTGGGAGGCGGCAACTCCGCGATCCAGGTGGCATACGAGCTGGCTCACACGGCGTCGGTCACACTCGCCAGCCGCACGCCGCTGAATTTCACCGACCAGCGCAAGCTCGGCCGAGATCTGCACTACTGGCTCAAGACCACCCGGCTGGATCTGCTTCCACCGGACTGGCTAGCCCGGCTCTTCCCGCACAGGCTGGTCATCGACACTGGCGTCTACCGGGACGCGGTGGAGAAGGGGCTCGTCGACCGGCGTCCGATGTTCACGGACATCGACGGCGACACCGTCATCTGGTCCGACGGCACTCGGGAACGCGTCGACGTGCTGTTGCTGGCCACGGGCTACCTTCCCAGCCTCGGCTATCTCGAACACCTCGGCGCCCTGGACGAAACCGGCGCACCACGGCACGTCGGCGGCATCTCGACCGCCCATCCCGGCCTGGTGTATGTCGGCCTGGAGTTTCAACGGTCGTTCTCGTCTAACACGCTCCGCGGTGTGCACCGCGACGCCGAGTATGTGATGGAGCCGGTTGCCGCCCATGTCAGCCATGCCTCGGCCGGAGTCACCCTGGGTTGATCCTGACCGGAGTGACATCGGACTGATTCTGCCGGAAACGTTCGTTCGGCGCCGGCCGCGCCCGGAAGGGTATAGAACCGGGTTCGATCGGCTGGACACGTGACTGCGAGACTGGGGCCAGTGTGAGCAACGAAGTACACGAGCAGTCGGACACAGCCAGGCGCGAGGCGCTGTCCCGAGCCGGGCTCCGGCGCGTACTGGCCTCGCTCTGCGTGACGGTGACCGTCAGCTACGGCGTCCTGTACTACGCGTTTCCCGTATTGCTCACCGACATCGGTGCGACCACCGGGTGGTCGACGACGTTTCTGACCGCGGCGTTCTCCGGCGGACTGCTGCTCGCCGCCATCCTCGGGGTGCCCGTCGGCCGCTGGCTGGACCGGCACGGCCCCCGTTCGATCATGGCAGCGGGCTCAGTCACCGGTGTGCTGGCGCTCGTCCTCGTCGCGGTGGCGCCGAACCAGGTCCTGTTCACCGTCGGCTGGATCATGGCCGGCGGCGCCATGGCAGCCGTCTTCTATCCGCCGGCCTTCACCGCCCTCACGCGCTGGTATGGGCCGCGGGAACGGGTCAAGGCGCTGACCCTCCTCACCCTTGCCGCGGGCCTGGCCAGCACCATCTTCGCGCCGCTCACCGCGTTCCTGCTCGACCGCCTGAGCTGGCAGAACACCTACCTGGTGCTGACGGCCATCCTGGCGGTCATCACCATTCCCGGGCATTGGTGGGGGCTGCGCGGGCCCTGGCCCACGGCGGAAGGTCATGCCGCTCGAGACGACGGGCGGCCGTCGGAGGCAGGGGCAGCGCGTATCACCCGGAGCCTGCCGTTCATCGCGTTGACGGTCTCACTGGGGCTGGCCTCGCTGGTCGCCTTCGCTGTCATCATCAACCTCGTCCCCATGCTCGAGGAGCGCGGCATGAGCACCAGCGCGGCGGCACTCGCCCTTGGACTCGGCGGCCTGGGACAGGTCATAGGTCGGATCGGTTTCCCGTTGCTCACCCGATTCACCGGTATCCGCACCCGCACCGTGGTCATCCTGCTGGCCGTGGCCGGAACGACAGCCCTGCTCGGCGTCCTGACCACCGTCGCTGCGCTGGTGGGAGCGTCGATCGCCGCCGGGATGGCGCGCGGTCTGATGCCCCTGATCCAGGCCACCGCGGTCAGCGACCGCTGGGGGATCGCACACTACGGTCTCCTCACCGGTCAGCTGTCCGCGCCCGTCACCATCACCATGGCGCTCTCTCCCTGGGTGGGGACGGCGATCGCGGACCTGCTCGGGGGCTATCCGGCGGCGTTCATGGTGCTCGCCGCCGTCGGTGTCATCGCCACCGCCGTCGCCCTCCTCAGCGTCCCCCGTACCCGCCGGAATGCGTGGTAGTCCCGCCGAGCCGACGGGACAGCTCGGCGGCGACGGACGAGATTCGGACCGCCAGCCCCGGCCAGTCGTTCTCGGGCACGGTGTCGCGATCGAAAGTCACAGCGATTCCGGCCGCTGGGTAGCCGGTATGGTCAGATGCCGCCACGCTCACCGAGGCGAAGCCTGGGGTGACCGCACCGTCTTCGGTCGCATAGCCGCGCCGTCGCGCTTCGGCCAGCAAGGGCCGCAACGCCGACAGACGGCGCGGACCGACACCATGCCGGTCGGGAAACGCCGACGGGTCGGGGAACAACGCCCGCACCTGGGCCGGTGACAGTCCGGCAAGGATGGCCCGTCCGCTCGCCGTGAGGTGCGCCGGCAGCCGCACGCCCACACCGGTCACCAGCGACGGACTGCCCAGTGCTCGTTCCTCCAGCAGGTACAGCACCTCTCGACCGTGCAACACCGCGAGATGAGCACCATGCCCGACGTCGTCCACCAGCTTGTGTAGCAACGGGCGCGCCAACCTGGCCAGCGGCGCCTGCCTGGTGTAAGCGGTACCGAGTTCGAAGACCCCGATGCCGAGGCCGTATCGCCGCTCCTCCGGCAGGTGCACCACCAGCCCTTCCCTTTCGAGCTCGTTGAGCAGGTGGTACACAGTCGAGCGCGGCAGGTCGAGCTCGCCGGCGATGGACGCCGCCGGCATGGGTCCACCGTGCCGGGCCAAATGGCGCAGGACCCGTATCCCCTGCCGCAGCGCCGGCACCTGACTGCTCTCACCCACCAGGCCACCTCCCCCGTCACCGACCAGGCCACCTCCCCCGGTCACCCACGAGGCCGCCTCCCCGTCAGGCCGGGCCCAACGAATCTGTCTGAGATACCAGACGATATCTCGAGGAATACCGTTCCGCGGCCTGGAGATCAGCGATGCAATGGCCGTATGAGCCACGGAGTACACACCTGCCCGGATCGGCGCCACGATCAGATACGAGTTCATGGCGCCATAACGCCCGAAACTCGTATCTGATGATGGAGTTCCGCCAAGGCCCGCCGGTTCGCATCGGCACCGGCCCCATCGACATGAGCGACGTCGTCGCCG
>NZ_ML142865.1:59524-60564 GCF_004138495.1 Phytoactinopolyspora endophytica | reverse complement strand
CGGCACGGCGCAGCGGTGACGCTGGCCGACGACGCCCAGGCCGCGATCCAGGCGAGCCGCGGCGTGATCACCGAACTCGCCGCCGACGACGCCGCCCACTACGGCGTGTCCACCGGGTTCGGTGCGCTGGCCACCCGCCACATCCCGGTGGAGCGGCGGGCGCAGCTACAACTGTCCCTGATCCGCTCGCACGCGGCAGGCTCAGGTCCAGCGGTCGAGCGCGAGGTGGTACGTGCGCTCATGCTGCTGCGGCTGTCCACGCTCGCCACCGGCCGGACGGGTGTCCGGCTCGGGACAGCCCAGGCCTACGCCGACCTGCTCAACCATCAGATCACGCCCGTCGTGCACGAGTACGGTTCGCTTGGCTGCTCCGGCGACCTCGCCCCGCTCGCGCATTGTGCACTGGCCCTGCTCGGGGAAGGCGTCGTCGACGACGCCGACGGCCGCCGCGTGCCGACCGCCCAGGCGCTGGACAGCGCCGGGTTGAAGCCGATCGCACTGGCGGAGAAGGAAGGGCTGGCGCTGATCAACGGCACCGATGGCATGCTCGGCCAGCTGGTCCTCGCCGTGCACGACCTCGACGCGCTGATGACCACGGCTGACATCGCGGCAGCCATGAGCGTCGAGGCGCTGCTCGGCACCGACGCCGCGTTCGCCGCCGACCTCATCGCGATGCGGCCGCACCCCGGCCAGGCCGACTCCGCGTCGAACCTGCGTGCGCTGCTGGAGGGATCGGGCATCATGGCCAGCCATCGCACACCGGAATGCACCAGGGTCCAGGACGCCTACTCGCTGCGATGTGCGCCCCAGGTTCACGGTGCCGCCCGCGACACGATCCAGCACGCCCGCGACGTCGCCGGTCGCGAACTGGCCGCCGCCATCGACAACCCTGTGGTCACCGTCGACGGCCGGGTCGAGTCCAACGGCAACTTCCACGGCGCTCCCATCGGCTATGTGCTGGACTTTCTCGCCATCGCGGTCGCCGACGTCGCCGCCGTCTCTGAGCGACGCACCGACCGGATGCTCGATCTCTCCCGCAG
>NZ_ML142865.1:51934-59491 GCF_004138495.1 Phytoactinopolyspora endophytica | reverse complement strand
GGCCTGCCGGCCTTCCTCGCCGACGACCCCGGGGTCGACTCCGGGCACATGATCGCCCAGTACACCGCGGCCGGCATCGTCTCCGAGCTGAAGCGGCTGGCCGTGCCGTCGTCGGTCGACTCGATCCCGTCGTCGGCGATGCAGGAGGACCACGTCTCGATGGGGTGGTCTGCCGCTCGCAAGCTGCGTCGCGCCGTCGACGGGCTAACCCGGGTCGTCGCCGTGGAGATCCTGACCGCCGCCCGGGCGCTGCAGCTGCGCAGTCCGCTGACACCGGCCCCCGCGACCGCGGCTGTCTGCGCCGTCGTCAGTGAGCGACCGGACAGTTCCGACGAGCGATCCGGTCCAGGTCCCTCCGTACCAGGTCCGGACAGGTTCCTTGCTCCAGAGATCGAGTCCGTCGTCGCCCAGGTCCAATCCGGTGCGTTGGCCGATGCCGCATCGGATGTCGCCGGCCACCTGCGCTAGGAGACTAAATGACACCTCAACCGCCGGACCACACCCCTCACCCGCCCGTCCGCGCGCCGCGCGGCACGACGCTGACCGCACGCAGCTGGCAGACCGAGGCTCCACTACGGATGCTGATGAACAACCTCGATCCCGAGGTCGCGGAACGCCCCGGTGACCTTGTCGTCTACGGCGGCACCGGCAAGGCCGCTCGAGACTGGGCCAGCTACGACGCGATCGTGCGCGCCCTCACCGAACTGGGCGACGACGAGACGCTCCTCGTCCAATCGGGCAAGCCGGTAGGTGTGCTGCGCACCCATGACTGGGCGCCGCGGGTACTCATCGCCAACTCCAACCTAGTGGGCGACTGGGCGAACTGGCCGGAGTTCCGCCGCCTGGAACAGCTCGGGCTGACCATGTACGGACAGATGACGGCCGGGTCGTGGATCTACATCGGCACTCAGGGAATCCTGCAGGGCACCTACGAGACGTTCGCGGCCGTGGCCGCCAAGCGGTTCGGCGGCAGCCTGTCCGGCACCCTCACCGTGACCGGCGGCTGCGGCGGCATGGGCGGGGCGCAGCCACTGGCGGTCACCCTCAACGGTGGCGTCTGCCTGATCATCGAGGTCGACGAGGCACGACTCGCGCGCCGGGTCCGTGAGCGCTACCTGGACACCTACACGACCGACGTCGACGACGCGGTGCGCCAGGCGGAAGAGGCGAAGCGCGACCGGCGGGCGCTCTCCGTCGGCTTGGTCGGCAACTGCGCGACCGTCCTGCCCGAGCTGCTGCGCCGCGGCGCCGCCGTCGACATCGTCACCGACCAGACGTCGGCGCACGACCCGTTGAGCTACCTCCCTGAAGGCGTCTCCGTGCAGGATTGGCACGAGCTGGCCGCCGCCAAGCCGGTGGAGTTCGCCGACCGGGCGCGCGCTTCGATGGCGACGCACGTCGAGGCCATGGTCGGGTTCCTGGACGCCGGAGCCGAGGTGTTCGACTACGGCAACTCGATCCGGGACGAGGCCCGCCAGGGCGGTTTCGAGCGTGCCTTTGACTTCCCTGGCTTCGTGCCCGCCTACATCAGGCCGCTGTTCTGCGAGGGCAAGGGGCCGTTCCGGTGGGCGGCGCTCTCCGGTGACCCACGAGACATCGCGGCCACCGACGAGGCGGTTCTCGAGCTGTTCGACGACGACCAGCTGCATCGCTGGATCCGTGCCGCCCAGGAGAAGGTCGCATTCCAAGGGCTGCCGGCACGGATCTGCTGGCTGGGCTACGGCGAGCGACACCTGGCCGGCATGCGGTTCAACGAGCTGGTCGCCGACGGCCGGATCACCGCACCGATCGTGATCGGCCGCGACCACCTGGATGCCGGATCGGTGGCGTCGCCGTACCGGGAGACCGAGGGCATGGCCGACGGCTCCGACGCGATCGCAGATTGGCCGCTGCTGAACGCGCTGGTCAACACCGCGTCCGGCGCGTCGTGGGTGTCCATCCACCACGGTGGCGGTGTCGGCATGGGCCGGTCCATCCACGCCGGCCAGGTCACTGTCGCCGATGGAACCGACCTGGCGGCGGCCAAGCTGGAGCGGGTGCTCACCAACGACCCCGCAACGGGAGTGCTCCGCCACGTCGACGCAGGGTACACCCACGCCGCCGACGTCGCCCGCGAGCGGGGCCTCGCTGTCCCGACCGGCACTCCCCATGATCATCAACCGATGGACACACTATGACCGGCACACCGGTTGATGATCATGGGAAAGGGTTCGACCGGATGTGGGCGGACCTCGCGCCGATCGGTCTGCGGCCGAACGGCGGGTACCGGCGGTTCGCGTGGACCCGCGAGGACCACACGCTGCGCGAATGGTTCGCGGCGGAGGCGGAGCGACGCGGGTTGGACGTCGTCGTCGATCGCGCGGGCAACCAATGGGCGTGGTGGGGCGACCCGGACGCGGACGGGCCCGGCGTCGTCACCGGCAGCCACCTCGACTCGGTGCCCAGCGGCGGAGCATACGACGGCCCCCTCGGCGTCGTCTCAGCGTTCCTGGCCGTCGACGCGCTGCGCGAGCACGGCATTCAGCCGTCCCGACCCATCGGGGTGGCGTGCTTCGCCGATGAGGAGGGCGCACGGTTCGGCGTCGCCTGTGCCGGATCGCGGCTGCTCACAGGTGCGCTTGCGGCTGAGCGCGCGCACCGGCTCACCGACGACGACGGCACCACCCTCGCCGATGCGATGCGCACCGCCGGGCAGGACCCAGACCGGATCGGCCCCGACGCCGAGGCGTTACGCCGCGTCGGGACGTTCGTCGAGCTCCACGTCGAGCAGGGCCGCGGCCTGGTGGATCTGGGCCGGTCCGTCGCCGTCGGGAACATGATCTGGCCGCACGGGCGCTGGCGGGTCGATCTCGTCGGGAGGGCGAACCACGCCGGAACGACGGCGCTCGCAGACCGGCACGACCCGATGCTCCGCCTCGCCGCGCTCGTCGAAGGCGTACGAGTGGGAGCCGAGCGGCACGGCGCGCTCGCGACCGTCGGCAAGATCCGGGTCGAACCGAACGGCGTCAACGCGATCCCGTCCGAGGTCACCGCGTGGATCGACTGCCGCGCGCCGGAGGCTGAGCGCGTTGAGCGAGTGCTCGCGGATCTCATGGAGTTCGCACCGGAGACAGAGTCGTGGACACCGCCGACGGTCTTCGACACCGACCTGGTCACGCGGCTCAGCCGCATCGTCGTGCCACGGCGCGGCGGCGGTGCCGACAGCGCAGTACCTCCGGCACAGCAGGCGAACGGTGCGCAGGCCGCTCCGATCTTGAGCACGGGAGCGGGACACGACGCGGGAATCCTGAGCGCGACCGGGGTCCCGTCCGCCATGCTGTTCGTCCGCAACCCGACCGGTGTCTCGCATGCCCCGGACGAGTTCGCCGAGCGCGACGACTGTCTCGCCGGGGTTCACGCCCTGGCCCGGTGCCTGGCTGAGCTGGCCGTATGAGTGCCGACAGATCGTTCTGGGCGGAACACGCCTGGTTGGATACGGCGCAGCATCAGTATGCCGATCGGTTCAGCCGGCAGCACGCTCGCACGGACTCCATCGACGTGGGAGTCGCTCTTGTCGAGCGGGTGCGGATCGAGGTCAGCGGTGGGCTGATCACGACAGTTCAACGCGCCGTGGCTCCCGAGCCGGACGACGTGCGGCTGCCTGGCGTGGTCTTCCCCGGGTTCGCCAACGCGCATTCGCACGCGTTCCACCGCGCGCTGCGCGGGCGGACCCACGGCGACGGCGGCACGTTCTGGACCTGGCGCGACGAGATGTACAACGTCGCCCAGCGGCTCACGCCGGACAGCTACTACCGTCTCGCCCGGGCGGTGTACCGGGAGATGGCATTGGCGGGGGTCACCGTCGTCGGCGAGTTCCACTACCTGCACCACGAACCGGACGGCACACCGTACGCCGACCCGAACACGATGGGGCACGCGCTGATCCGAGCGGCCTCCGAGGCGGGTATCCGGCTGACCCTGCTGGATACGTGCTACCTGCAGGGCGGGATCCGGACTCCGCTGGCCGGGACGCAGCGCCGGTTCGGCGACGGCACAGCCGGACAGTGGATCGAGCGGGTCGAGCGGCTACGAGCAGATCTCTCCGGCCGGAATGGGCAGAACCCGCAGAGCGCCACTGACCCGGGCGTGCTGATCGGCGCCGCCGTCCATTCGGTACGGGCCGTGTCCGAACGCGCGATCGGCACCGTCGCCGAGTGGGCCGATGCGGCGAAGGTTCCCCTGCACGTCCACCTGTCCGAACAGCCCGCCGAGAACGACGACTGCCTGGCCGAGTACGGCCGCACCCCCACCGGAGTGCTGGCGGATGCCGGTGCCCTCGGGCCACGGACGACGGCGGTCCACGCCACCCACCTCAGCGCCGACGATGTCCGGCTCCTCGGTTCCACCGGCACGTCCGTCTGTGGGTGCCCGTCCACCGAGCAGGACCTAGCGGACGGCATCTCCCCAATGGGTGCGCTGGACTCCGCTGGTTCACCGGTCTGTCTCGGGAGCGACCAGCATGCGATCATCGACCTGCTCGGCGAGGCCCGCCTTCTGGAGATGCACGAACGGTTGGCCACCGGCAGGCGTGGGCGCTTCACACCTGCGGACTTGGTCGCGGCGATGACCCACCGCGGGCACGCGGCTCTCGGCTGGCACGGCAACGGACGGATCGCTTCGGGCGCGGCGGCTGACCTGGTCGCGGTCCGCGCCGACTCGGTCCGCACCGCCGGCTCGGATCCGGACCAGCTCGTGCTGTCAGCAAGCGCGTCCGATGTGACGACGGTCATCGTCGGCGGACGGACAGTCGTGGACGATGGTCGTCATCGCCTATTGTCCAATGACCATCAACTGCGCACATGATCATCAACCGATGAACCCCTCACGATGGGTCCAGGCGTTGATGATCATGAGCGAGGGACGCGAAGGGGGAACGACGGTGAACACCACGACCCTCGTCACGGGGATAGGCGAGCTGGCGACGATGGACCCGGAACACGGAGCCACCGCCTCGACCGGAGGACCGTCGCGGGGCCGGGATCTCGGGGTGATCAAGCAGGCGGCGATCGTGGTCAGCGAGGACGCTGTGCTCTGGACCGGGCCGGCGAGCGATGCGCCGGCCGCCGACCGCCTGGTCGACCTCGAAGGTCGCGCCGTCGTCCCCGGGTTCGTCGACTCTCACACCCACATTCTGTTCGGCGGCGACCGTGCCCGCGAGTACGAGGCGAGGATGGCGGGCGAGCGCTACGACGGCGGAGGCATCGCGACAACGGTTGCGGCGACGCGGACGGCCGATGATGCCGCCCTCACCGCACGCGGGCGTCGGCTGCTGGCCGAGATGCGCCGCCAGGGGACCACGACGGTGGAGATCAAGAGTGGGTACGGCCTGTCCATCGAGGATGAGACCCGGCTACTGCGCATAGCCTCGTCGCTGACGCCTGAGGCCACATTCCTGGGTGCCCACGTCGTTCCTCCTGAGTACCGCGGCGAATCGGGAGCCGGGACCCGCAACCCTTGGTCCAAGGCGGACACAGTGCAGCGCACGAGGCGCGGGCGGGCCGACTACGTGGATCTCGTCATCGGGCCGATGCTCGACGCCTGTGCTCAGTACGCACGCTGGGCGGACGTGTTCTGTGAGCCTGGCGCTCCGACCGCGTTCGACGGCGATGAGACACACCTGATCCTGGAGGTCGCCGCCAACGCGGGTCTGGGCTTGCGGGTGCACGCCGGCCAGCTCGGCTATGGGCCAGGCGTCGCCCTCGCCGTCCAGCTCGGCGCCGCGAGCGTCGACCACTGCACCTACCTCACCGACGCGGACGTCGACCTGCTCGCTGACGCGGCCAAAGCAGCGGAGAGCCCGGTCACGCACCGAGCTGAACACAGCCATGCACCCCTCCCCGCCACCCAGACCGCTGCGGCCGGAGACGTCTCCGGAACCGTTGCGACGCTTCTTCCGGGCGTCGAGTTCTCCACCAAGTCGCCCTATCCCGATGCAAGGAGGCTGATCGCCGCCGGGGTGCCGGTCGCGCTGGCCACAGACTGCAACCCCGGGACGAGCTTCACCTCGTCGATGCCGTTCTGCATCGCACTGGCCGTCCGCGAGATGCGGATGACCCCGGCAGAGGCGCTGTGGTCGGCGACTGTCGGGGGCGCCCTGGCGCTGCGCCGGAGCGACGTCGGGCATCTCAGCGTCGGAGCCCGTGCCGACCTGTGCGTGCTCGACGCGCCGTCGTACCGGCACCTCGCCTACCGCCCCGGGGTGCCTATCGCCGCAGCCCTTGAGCTGTAGCCAGGACCGTCGAATACTGAGGCCGCCGGCGGTGTTGCACAGGCATGAGCCATGTGAACGACGCTGACGTCATCCGGCGGCTGCTGACGAATCCCGCGACGTGGGCGGTAGCCGGCCTGTCATCCAACTCCGCACGTACCGCCTACGGCGTCTCCGAGTACATCCGCGACAGGCTCGGCATGCGTGTCGTGCCGGTCAACCCGCGAGGCGAGGACGCACACGGTGAGACGGGCTATCGCCGTCTCGCGGACGTCCCCGGTCCGGTCGAGGTCGTCGACTGTTTCGTCAACAGCACGCGGGTGGGCGAGGTGGTGGACGACGCCATCGCCGAAGCGGACCGGCTCGGCATCCGCGCCGTATGGCTTCAGCTGGGCGTCATCGACGAGGCCGCCGCCCAGCGGGCCAAGGACGCCGGGCTGGATGTCGTCATGGACACCTGTCCCGCCATCGAAGGCCCGCGTCTCGGCCTCTGACCTGCACCCGCCGTCATTTCACGGAGCGCGTGCTCGATCTCGTCAGCTATCTGCTCACGTGCGCACGCGGTACTTCAGGTGGGTCACGCCCGTGCCCTCGACGACGATCGGCCCATCCAGCTGGACCGGCGTCTCCTTGAGGTTGGTGAAGAAGGGGACGCCCGCACCCAGGACGATGGGAACGAGGTCGACCGCGATCTCGTCGAGCAGCCCGAGGTTGAGGCACTGCCGGACGAGATCGGGCGTAGCCACGGCCACCCACTTGTCACCGGCCGCCTCCTTCGCCTGCCTCATGGCGCTCTCCACGCCGTCGGTGACGAAGCTGATCGACGAGCCGGGCCGCGGCCAGCCGTCCGGCACGCTATGAGTCACGATGAAGGTGGTACCCATCGGATGCGTGCCGCCCCATCCGCTGGCGAGGTCGAAGTACCGGCGCCCGCCGACCACGGCGCCGACGTTGGCGACCGCCTCACGCATGACCTCCGCGCTCGGGGCGGACATGCGGAAAGTGAACCCGGGGTTGGCGCTCGGCACCTCGACATCGCCGGTCACGGCCCAGCCGAGGAGGTCGTCGATACCGTCCGACGGGTCGGCGACGAATCCGTCGAGAGACATGGACATGTTGGCAATGACTTTGGACATGGTCTTCTCCTGATCTGCGAATCGGATAACCGGATCGGGTGCTTGCAAGCCGTCGTATCCCGTACCTCGAATGCTTCCGCGGCCAGACCTTCGAAACATCGGCCAGGTGGCCGACGTCAACGCTCCCCGGTGGCCAATCCATCGGGCACACTGGTCGGGACATGTCCACCGAAA
>NZ_ML142865.1:38997-51898 GCF_004138495.1 Phytoactinopolyspora endophytica | reverse complement strand
CCCACCCCCGGCCCGGGCCGCGGCAGGGCTACTGCCCGGGACCGTCACGTTCCTGGTCGCCGACGCCGGCTCGTCGAGCGCCGAACGGACCGGCGGGCCGACCGTCAGGGCATTCCAGTCCGTGGCCGAGGCGGTGGCCAAGGCGGTGGACGCCGCGCGGGAGACGCACGCAGCGTCGTCGTCGAGCCGGGTGTCTTCCTCCACCGCTCGCCCGCCGCGCGTCGCCCTGCACACCGGAGAAGCCCGCCTGGACGACGACGGCCGCTACACCGGCCCCGATCTGCGCCTGTGCCACGGCCTTTTCGAGATCGCTAACGGTGGTCAGATCCTGCTGTCCGCCCGGACGGCGGCCACGCTCGGCGATGCGGCGCTGGCCGGGGTCTCAATGCTCGATCTGGGGACGCATCGGCTGCCCGACCTCTCCTCACCGGCTCGCGTCTTCGAGCTACGTCACGAGTCCGACGACGTCGCCGGGTCCCTGCCCGTACGGTCGCTCGACCGCATACCGAACAACCTGCCCGTCCACCTCACCAGCTTCGTCGGCCGCAATGGCGAGCGCGCGACCGTCAAGCAGCTGCTGGCCGGGAAGCGCCTGGTGACCCTGACCGGGGTGGGTGGCGCCGGCAAGACCCGGTTGGCCGCGCAGGTAGCCGCCGAGCAAGCCCAGCGTTGGTCCGGCGGGGTGTGGTGGGTCGAGCTCGCCACGGTCACCGACCCGGCTCAGGTGCCCGACGCGGTAGCCACGGCGCTCGGGGTACTCGTCGAGCCGGTCCAAGGCGCACTGCACTCGATAGCGCTGCAACTGCGCGACCGCCGCATGCTGGTGTGCCTCGACAACTGCGAGCATGTCCTGGACGGCGCGGCCGAGGTCGCAGCCACACTGCTCCGCTCGTGTCCAGAAGCCTCGGTGTTGGCCACAGCCCGGGAACCGCTCGGCGTCGCGGGCGAGACGGTCTGGCAGGTCCCATCGCTCGATGAGGACGACGCCGTAAACTTGTTTCTGGAGCGCGCCAATACCGTCCGGCCCGGGTTCACGCTCGAACCGTCCAGCGACGCCACGGTGCGCACCATGTGTGCTCGTCTCGACGGCATGCCGCTGGCGCTGGAGCTGGCCGCCTCTTGGCTGCGGACGCTCAGCCCGCAGCAGATCGAGGCCGGACTCGATGACCGGTTCGCGTTGCTGGTCAGAGGGGAGCGGACGGCCGACGCCCGGCAGCAGACTCTCGCGGCTTCCATCGACTGGAGCCATGATCTGCTCGATGAGGCCGAACGGGTGTTGTTCCGGCGGCTGGCCGTGTTCGTCGGAGCGTTCACGCTGGCCGCAGCTCAGGACGTGGGCGCCGGAGACCCGGTCAGCCGCCCCGAGGTGCTCGAGATACTCGGCCGGCTGGTGGACAAGTCGATGGTCGTCGCGACCGAGCGTGCCGGCGAGTCCCGCTTCCGCCTGCTGGAGACGCTGCGCGCGTATGCGGCCGACCGGCTCCGCGAGGCCGGCGAGGCGGATGCGGCTCGCGACCGCCATCTCGAGCACTATCTCGCCACCGTCGAGGCGGCCGAGCCAAGACTCGAGCAGGACGCTGACGTGTGGCGAGCCGAGATGGAGGCCGAGCAGGAGAACCTGCGTGCGGCGCTCGATTGGGGGCTACGAGCCGACGATCCCACCCCGGGGCGGCGGCTGGCGGCTGGGTTGTCCTGGTCCTGGCACCTCGGTGCCCACGGGCTGGAGGGCATCGAGTTCCTCTTCCGGGCGATCGAGCGGCAGCCGGACGACCGCTCGCTGCTACAGGCGCGCCTCCTGGCTGGGCTTGCTCTGGTCGCCGACACAGCGAGCCCGCTGGATCTCGAGTACGACGCCGCGGAGCGAGCGCTGGAGATCGCCGACGCCCACGGCGACGAGCGGCTGCGCTGCCTGTGCCTGGCCCTGGCAGCCGTCGGGCAGTTCTTCACCGACTTCGATGCCGCGCTCAGCTTGAACGAGAAGGCCAAGCGTTCCGCGGAGGTCGCCCGCGATGCGTTCGTGTCGGGTGCTCAGCAGGGTCTGGAAGGCATCATCCTGCACCTGCGGGACCGGCATGATGAGGCCGGTCCCATGCTGGAGGCCGCCGCCGGCCGGCTCATCCCCCGGCACCGCGGGGTCGCGGCGACCGCCATGGGGTTCCAGGCGATAGGCACCGCTATCACGGGCCGCCTGGACATGGCGCTGCACGTGGCCGAAGAGTCGGTAAGGGTGGCCGAGCCGCTGCAGGACTACCACCGAGTGGGTGCCGCCCGCAGCGTGCTGGCGACGATCCACGGCCTCCGGGGTGACACGGACGCCGGCCTGGCCGTACTGGAGCCGACGCTGAGGCTGCTCCAGGGTGCTGAGAACCAGATCTTCGTGCCTGGCCTGGCCCGGGCGCTCGGCCTCCTGCACCTGTGGCGCGGCGACCTCGACGACGCCGTGTCCTGGCTCGGGCGGGAGGCTTGGTCCACCGACCGGGGCGCGGAGACGTACATCGCCGCACTGGCCAGGCCCGGGCTGGCCTCCGCGTTGCGCCGGCTCGGCCGGGACGACGAGGCCGCGGAGGTCGCCGGCTGTGCCGTCGGCCTGGCCCGGAAGCTCGGGATGCCGCGCGCTGTGGCCGATGCGCTCGACGAGCAGGCGCGCCTGTGCACCGACGACGACCCGGACCAAGCAGCGAAACTCCACCACGACGCCCTGTCCGTCCGGGTCGAACACGAGCTGCGCTTGTCTTATCCGGACAGCCTGGATGCGCTCGCCGCTCTGGCCGCTCGGTTCGGTCGCGGCACCGACGCGGTGCATCTGGCCGCCGCCGGTGACGCCGCCCGGCACGCCCTCGGGTACCCGAGGCATCCGGCCGGACAGGCCGCGCACGACGCCGTGCTCGCAACGCTGCGTTCCACGCTGGGCGAGAACGGCTTCGCCGACGCATGGTCGACCGGTGCCGGCTCAGACCTGGACGACGCCGTCGGTTATGCCCGCCGCACCCGGGGCGCGCGCGGACGGCCGTCGTCGGGCTGGGCCAGCCTCACCCCGACCGAGCGCGACGTCGTCCGCCAGGTGGTCGAGGGCCGGAACAACCCGGAGATCGGCGCACGGCTCTTCATGAGTCGCAGCACCGTCAAGACCCACCTGTCCCACGTGTACGCCAAGCTCGGCGTCGCGAACCGGACCGAGCTGGCCACCCTCGCCGCCGCCCAGATGACGAAGGACTGACCTGGCTCGGCTCGGGACTCACCCTCCGTCGAGCTGCCGGCGCAGGGCGTCTCCCTTGGCGCGTGCCGTCTTCTCCAGATCGGCACGGAACACGTCCAGGCGGGAGCGGAGCCCGTCGTCGGCGGCACCGAGTATCCGCGCCGCCAATAGTCCCGCATTCCGCGCCCCGCCCACGGACACCGTCGCGACCGGCACGCCGGCCGGCATCTGCACGATCGACAGCAGCGAATCCATGCCGTCGAGGTACTTCAGGGGAACCGGGACGCCGATCACCGGCAGCGAGGTCACTGAGGCCAGCATGCCCGGAAGGTGCGCGGCCCCACCGGCACCGGCCACCAGCACGCGCAGCCCGCGGTCCGCGGCGGCCGCTCCGTAGTCCAGCATCGCCTGGGGCATGCGATGCGCGGACACCACACCGACCTCGTGCGGGACCCCGAGTTCGTCGAGCACCTCGCCGACGGCCGACATCACGGACCAGTCGGAGTCGGAACCCATCACGATGCCGACCCTCGGATCGCCTTCGCCTCGCCGCGTCACCAGGTCACTCATCGATGTCCCCTCGGATGTAGTCCGCCGCATGCCATGCTCGCTCCCGCAGGGACTCCAGATCGTCGCCGTACGCGGTGACGTGACCGACCTTGCGGCCTGGCCGGACCCCCTTTCCGTACCAGTGCACCTTCAGGCCGGGGTCGCGCGCCATGACGTGGCGGTACGCGGGATAGATGTCGGTCAGGTCGCCGCCCAGGATGTTCACCATGACCGTGTACGGCGCCCGGGCGTCCGGCAAGCCGAGCGGCAGATCCAGCACCGCCCGCAGATGGTTCTCGAACTGGCTGGTCACGGCGCCGTCGATGGTCCAGTGACCGGAGTTGTGCGGCCGCATCGCCAGCTCGTTGACCAGTAGCCTTCCGTTCTTGGTCTCGAACATCTCGACCGCCAGCACACCGACGATGCCGAGCTCCGACGCGATGGACAGCGCGACCCGCTGCGCCTCGACGGCACGTTCCGACGACAGCGCGGGCGCCGGGGCTATGGTCTCCACACAGATGCCGTCGCGCTGGACTGACTCGACGACCGGATAGGCGACGGCTTGGCCGTGTGGCGACCGGGCGACGACGGCTGCAAGCTCCCGCGCGAAGTCGACCTTCTCCTCCGCCAAGACCGGCACGCCGGCCCGGAACGGTTCGGCCACGGTCTCCGCCGAGCTGTCCGCGTCGATGGCCCAGACGCCCTTGCCGTCGTAGCCACCTCTCGTCGTCTTGAGTATCGCCTGGCCGCCGTGTTCGACAAGGAACACCGTCACGTCTTGCGGTCCGTCGACGATACGATGCGCCGGACAGGGAAGACCGAGCTCGGTCAGCCTCGCCCGCATGACGCCCTTGTCCTGCGCGTGCAGCAGCGCATGTGATCCGGGTCGGACCGTCAGACCAGCCGATTCGAGCGCCTTGAGATGTTCCGGCGGCACCTGCTCGTGGTCGAAAGTCAGGACATCGCAGGCCTTGGCGAACGACATCAGATCGTCCAACGTCTTCTCGTCCGCGACGACGGGGTCGCGTACGACCTGCGCGGCGGACTCGTCGGGCCCGGCCGACAACACCGCCAGCCGTACACCCAGCGCCACGGCGGCCGGCTGCGTCATCCGCGCCAGCTGCCCACCACCAACCATTCCCACGACCGGCCAGTACGCATCGTTCACAGGTCCCAAGGGTACGTGCAGCAGTGAGGCGACGAGCGAACGGAGTGGACCCGCGAGGAACGAGCGGCGTCCGCGGAGCAAGCGAGAAGGCGAACGCGACCAACAACCCGAGCGGTGAGGCGACGAGCGAACGGAGTGGACCCGCGAGGAACGAGCGGCGTCCGCGGAGTAAGCGAGAAGGCGAACGCGACCATCAACCCGAGCGGTGAGCCAACCTATGCACCACGACGAGAACGTACTAAATGTCCGATTCGACGGCAACGCTGTCGATATTGGGCGCATGTGCCTTACCCTTGGCGGGTGCTCGATACACACACGGCCGAACACCAGGCGTCAAGACCTGGGTATGTGACGCTGCTCCGGAAGGCGTTGCGTATCTGGTACAGACTGCACCGATTGGTCCGCGAAGGCGTGAAGTTCGCGGCCGTGGGCGGCGTCGGCTACATCGTCGATATCGGGCTCTTCAACGCACTGCTCTTCGCCGGCGGCGAGGGGCCGCTGCATGACCTACCGCTGGTAGCCAAGACGATCTCTGTCACGGCAGCGACCATCGTGACGTACATCGGTCATCGCGCTTGGACCTTCCGGCACCGCACACGAATCAAACACTCGCGCGGATATCCGTTGTTCTTCCTGTTCAACGGTATCGGACTCGGCATCGCTCTATCGTGTCTGTGGTTCTCCCGCTACGTGCTCGACCTGTCCGGCCCGCTTGCGGACAACGTCTCCGCGAATGTCGTCGGATTGGCTATCGGCACCTTGTTCCGCTACTGGTCATACCGTACGTGGATCTTTCCCTCGGATACGCGGACAACGCGCTCTAACCCGGAGCCGCCGACGTCGACTCCCTTGACGACGTCCAACGTCTAGAGTCGCGGTTCCTAACGGTCCGGCTGCGCCTGTCGGCCGGCCGTCGCTCGGTCGAGGTCCGGTTCGAGATAGATGTGGACGGCTTCGGGTACAGCCACACGGATCCGTGCCTCGGCGTCGTCGATCGCGGCGGCGATCCGATCCCCCGTATGCGTGGACGACACACCGATCTTAGCCGCCACCAGCAGCTCTTCCGGCCCTGTATACAGCGTGCGCATGTGGATGACCCGGCTGACGCCGTCGCTCTCCGCAATCGCCCGTGCAATCGCGTCCGCTTTCTCCTGTACGGCTCCTTCGCCGATCAGCAGACTGGACATCTCGATGGCCAGGATCACCGCGATAACGACGAGCAGCACGCCGATCGACGCTGTCCCCGCGACATCCCAGTACGCGTTCTCAGTCACCAGCGACAGGCTGACACCTGCCAGGGCCAGAACGAGCCCCACCAGCGCACCGAGGTCCTCGAGGAGGATGACCGGCAGCTCCGGTGACTTCGCACGGCGCACGAACTGCACCCACGACCGCCTGCCGCGTACCTTGTCCGATTCACGGATGGCCGTGCGGAACGAGAACGACTCCATGACGATCGCCGCGGTCAGCACCACGATGGGTATCCACCACCAGGAGCTCTCCAGCAGCTCGTTCGGATGACCGTCCCGGATCTCCTCGTACTTGTGGAATGCCTCGTACAGCGCGAACAGGCCGCCGACACTGAACAGCACGATCGACACGATGAACGCGAAGACATACCGGACTCGTCCGTAACCGAACGGGTGCTCCGGCGTCGCCTTCTGCCGGGCCCGCCTGCCGCCCACAAGAAGCAACACCTGGTTGCCTGAGTCGGCGACCGAGTGGATCGCCTCGGCCAGCATCGACGACGCGCCGGTCAGCGCCCAGGCGACGAACTTGGTGACGGCGATGCCCAGATTCGCCAACAGCGCGGCCATGACCGCCTTGGTACCGCCCTCGGTCGCCATATCTCGCCTCTCGCCAAGCCCTGTGATCGGCGCTGGATGCGCCTCCATCGCACATCCTGCACCATGGCAGGCGAGACGACGGCTGCAGCCCGGCCGGGCGAGGCGCGATTCACGATCAGATACGAGTTCAGGGCGTTATAGCGCCCTGAACTCGTATCTGACGACGACGGTACGGGGGTCAGCACCGCGACAATCCAGACGATCCACCCATCACGACGCCGGTGACACGGTCCTGCTGCGCGGGCCGGCGCGCAGCACCTGCGACGGTGCGGTATGCCCGACGAAACGCTCCGCCATCTCGGCAACGTTCAGCAGCCTCTCGAGGTCGACACCGGTCTGAACGCCCATGTCCTCGAGCATCGAGACGACCTCCTCGGTGGCGATATTTCCCGACGCACCCGGAGCGTACGGGCAGCCGCCCAGCCCGGCGACGGCGGCATCGAAGTCGTCCACGCCCAGTTGCAGCGCCGCGTAGACGTTGGCCAGGCCGGTGCCGCGTGTGTTGTGGAAATGCAGTCCGAGCGGCAGGTCCGGACACGCCGACCGAGTCTCGCCGACCAGGCGCGTCACCCGGGTAGGCGTGGCCATGCCGGTGGTGTCTCCGTAGGCCAGGGAGTCGACGCCGGCGGCCGCGCCCTGGCCGGCCACCCACACCACCCGCTCCTCGGGCACCTCGCCTTCGTAGGGGCAGCCCCAGGCGGTGGAGACGATGAGCTGCAGGGTCGCCCCGGCGTCGTGCGCCCTCGCGGTCAGCTCCGGCAGGTCGGCCAGCGAGTCGGCGGTCGGGCGGTTGATGTTCTCCCGGTTGTGCGTGTCGGACGCGGAGATCACCACCTCGAGCTCGCTGAACCCCGCCGCCAACGCCCGCTCCAGGCCGCGCAGGTTCGGCACGAGAGCCGAGTAGCGCACGTCGTCGGCACGGCGTACGGAGGCCCACACGTCGTCCGCGTCGGCCATCTGCGGAATCGCCTTGGGGTGCACGAATGAGACCGCCTCGATCCGGCGCAACCCGGTCGCCGAGAGCGCGTCGATCAGCTCGATCTTCGCCGGCGTCGGGATCGGGTCCTCGTTCTGCAACCCGTCTCTCGGACCGACCTCTCGCAAGCTCACCCGCTTCGGTAGGTCACTCATCACCGCACCTTCCCTTCTGGTCGCGTCCGGCTCGTCCGTCGCTCCGCGTCGCCGCGTCGCCGTGGGCTGCCGGTCGGCCCGCCGGGTCCCTGCCGCGTCGTTCCCTAGAGTCCCGGCCAGTCGGGTTCCCTCTTCTCATTGAACGCGGCGATGCCCTCTTTTCTATCCGGGCTGAACGCCGTAGCCCGCCACGCCGCGTCCTCGATCTCCATACCGGCGGCAAGCGAGCCGTCCATTCCCAGCCGCATCGCCCGCTTCACATTCCGCACGCCCACGGGCGAGTTGCCGGCGATCCCTCGTGCCAGCTCCAGAGCGCGCTCACGCGCCTCACCTGACATCACGAGGCGGTCGGCGATACCCATCCGGTAGGCCTCTTCGCCATCGATCCGGCGAGCGGTGAAGGTCAGGTCGGCCGCCCGGCCCCACCCGATCCGGCGAGCCAGCAGTTGCGTTCCGCCGCCGCCGGGCACGAGGCCGACAGAGACCTCCGGAAGGCCGAGCACAGCGGTGTCATCGACGACGATCAGGTCGCAGGACAAGGCCAGCTCGAAGCCTCCACCGAGCGCATAGCCGTGTACAGCGGCGATGGTCGGCACCGGCAGGTCGAGGATGCTGCGGTACGTCTCCCGCGTCAGCAGGCGCTGTCTGCGGAGGTCGTCGTCGGTGAATGCCTGCCGTTCCTTCAGGTCGGCGCCCACGCAGAAGGCCCGCTCCGACGACGACGTCAGTATCACGGCCCGCATCGTCTTGTCCTCGGCGAGCCCTCGTCCGACGGCTGTGATCGCCCGGGCATGCTCGGTCGAGATCGCGTTGAGCGCATCGGCGCGGTTCAGCACGATCTCGACCACGCCGGATGGGTCCATCCGCCGTACCTTGACAGTCTCCATCCGCCGACTCTATCCAGGTCCGGCGCCCCAAGCCTCAGCGCAGGACGGTGACCTCAACCCGCTGGAACTCCTTGAGGTCGGTGTAACCCGTGGTCGACATCGACCGCTGCAATGCGCCTACGAGGTTCATCACCCCGTCGGCGACGAATGACGGACCGTGCAGGATCTGCTCGAGCGGAGCGACGGTGCCGACCCACATCCGCTCTCCGCGAGGGAGCGACGGGTGATGGGCCTCCGACCCCCAGTGCCAGCCCTTCCCGGGCGCCTCACCCGCACGGGCGAGTGGCGAGCCGACCATCACGGCGTCGGCGCCGCAGGCGATCGCTTTCGCGATGTCTCCGGAATGCCGGATGGAACCATCGGCGACGACGTGGACGTAGCGGCCGCCGGACTCGTCGAGATAGTCACGCCGAGCGGCGGCGACGTCGGCGACGGCGGTGGCCATCGGGACGGTCACACCGAGCACCGAGCGTGTCGTGTGCGCGGCGCCCCCGCCGAAACCGACCAGCACACCCGCGGCGCCGGTGCGCATCAGATGCAGGGCGGCCTGGTACGTGGCGCACCCTCCGACCAGGACGGGCACATCGAGCTCATAGATGAACTGCTTGAGGTTGAGCGGCTCCGCCTGCCCGGAGACGTGTTCTGCCGAAACCGTCGTACCGCGGATGACGAAGAGGTCGACGCCACCGTCGATCACCGCCTGATAGTGACGCTTGACCCGCTGAGGGGAGAGCGACCCGGCCACAGTGACGCCGGCATCGCGGATCTCATTCAGCCGCTGGGCGATCAAGTCCTCCCGCACCGGCTGGTCGTAGATCTCCTGAAGCCGGGTGAGCGCCTTGCTCTCTTCGAGGCCGGAGATCTCCTCGAACAGCGGCTCTGGGTCCTCGTAGCGCGTCCAGAGACCTTCCAGATCCAGCACCCCGAGACCGCCGGCACGCCCCAGGGCGATGGCCGTGGCCGGCGACATCACCGAGTCCATCGGTGCGGCGATCAGCGGCGTGTCGAACCGGTACGCGTCGATCTGCCAGTGGGTCGAGACCTCTTCCGGGTCCCGGGTACGACGGGACGGGACGATCGCTACGTCGTCGAATGCATACGCTTCGCGGCCGCGCTTCCCTCGGCCGATCTCAACTTCTGCCACCAGAACAGGCTACCGGGCGTCACCGCATCGCCGTACATCGCACACGCCGCAGGTACGTGCGTCCAGCGCATGTAGGCCTCGGCGCCGGCGACACCACCCGGCGGCGGACGGGCGGTATACGTCAGCGGCGGGAGGCGTAATTGGGCGCCTCGACGGTCATCTGGATGTCGTGCGGGTGAGACTCCTTGAGTCCGGCCGGCGTGATCCGGACGAACCGGCCCCGCTCTTTGAGGTCCGGGATCGTCCTGGAGCCGGTGTAGAACATCGACTGCCGCAACCCCCCGACGAGCTGGTGGGTGACGCTGGCCAGCGGTCCACGGAACGGGACCTGCCCTTCGACGCCCTCCGGGATGAGTTTGTCGTCGCTGGTGACATCGGCCTGGAAGTAGCGGTCACGAGTCCCCGACGCGGCCGCGCCGCGCTTGGTGAACGCGCCCAGCGACGCCATGCCGCGGTACGACTTGTACTGCTTGCCGTTGATGAAGATCAGCTCGCCGGGGCTCTCGGCAACGCCCGCCAGAAGCGAGCCGAGCATCACCGTGTCGGCGCCTGCCGCGATCGCCTTGGCGATGTCGCCGGAGTACTGCAGTCCGCCGTCGCCGATCACCGGCACTCCGGCCGGACCTGCCGCGAGCGAGGCCTCGTAGATGGCGGTGACCTGCGGAACCCCGATGCCGGCCACGACACGGGTGGTGCAGATCGAGCCGGGACCGATCCCCACCTTGATCCCGTCGGCTCCCGCATCGACCAGCGCCTGTGCCCCATCCCGGGTGGCGATGTTGCCACCGATGACCTCGACCCCGGCCGCGGCCGGCTCTGCTTTGAGCCGGCGCACCATGTCCAGCAGCGCGCTCGTGTGGCCGTGGGCGGTGTCCACGACCAGGACATCCACGCCCGCGTCCACCAGCGCCATCGCCCGCTCCCAGGCATCGCCGAAGAACCCGATGGCCGCACCCGCGATCAGCCGGCCCTCGGCGTCTTTGGTGGCGAGCGGGAACTGTTCCGACTTCACGAAGTCCTTGACCGTGATCAGGCCACGGAGCCGGTCGTGTTCGTCCACCAAGGGCAGTTTCTCGACCTTGTGTTTGGCGAGCAGCGCTATGGCGTCCTCCGGCTTGGTCCCTACCGGAGCCGTGACCAGCGGCATGGGCGTCATGGTCTCGCGCACCAGGCGGATCTCATGCTGGTCGGTGGGGACGAAGCGCAGGTCCCGGTTGGTGACGATGCCGAGCAGCACGCCGTCGTCGTCGACCACTGGCAGGCCCGACACCCGGTAGTGCCCGCACAGTGCGTCGACCTCGGCGAGGGTGACGTCCGGACCCGTCGTCACGGGGTCGGTCACCATGCCCGACTCGGACCGCTTGACCTGGTCGACGTGGCGCGCCTGCTCGTCGATGGAGAGGCTGCGGTGCAGCACGCCGACGCCGCCCTGCCTCGCCATCGAGATCGCCATCCGCGATTCGGTGACTGTATCCATGGCGCTGGACAGCAGCGGGATCCGGACGTCGATGTTCCGGGTCAGCCGCGAGGTCGTATCGACATCGCTCGGAACGACATCGGATTCGCCTGGCTGTAGCAGGACATCGTCGAATGTCAGACCGATCGTTGCGAACTTGTCGGGTACTTCGTACTGCCTGGGCTCCATGAAAGTTGATCCTCATAGGTGAACGCGGGGCGGTGAATCCCATGGTATGCGGTCCCGCGCCGAGCCCCTATGGCCCGTCTGGACATCAACCGGCCCCGTGCGCCTCCGGATGATCGAGGATCTCGGGTACGACGACGCCCCACACGACGGGTGGCGGGAACTCGTGGCCGACTCCTTCCAGAGGAATGAACCGGGCGCCCGGGATCTCGCGGGCCAGCGCTTCGCCGTGGCCGATCGGAAACAGCGGGTCGTCGGTGCCGTGCATGACGACGGTGGGTGCGGTGATCTCGCCCAGCCGGGGGCGCATGGGTTCGCCACCCTCGAGGATCCAATGGTTGGTCTGGCTAGCAGCGATGTTGGCTGTCCGGTCGTAGATCCGGGTGACGATCCGGCGCATGCGGGGCTCGTCGAACGGGAGCGTGCCGTTGAACGGGCGCAGTTCCTCCACCATGGAGTCGATCACAGCGTCCCGGTCCGACCAATCCGGTTCAGCCGCCGTCTCAGCGAACATCGCCTGGATGTGATCGGCCATGGGCGGCAGGTCCGGGTTGTCGGGCCCGCCAGGCCCGCCCGGGCTGGTGGACATCAGGGTGAGCGAGGCAACCCGCTCCGGGTGGTCCAAGGCGATGCGCTGCGCGAAGCCGGCACCCATCGAGATCGCGACGATGTGTGCGCGGGCCAGGTCAAGAGCGTCGAGCAATCCCACTGCGTCGGCCACCAGGTCCAGCCCCGTGTACTGCGGGGCGGCCACCTCGTAGCTGACCGACCGGCCGGTGTCACGCAGGTCATACCGGATCACGTACCGCCCGCCGGAGGCGAGACGTTCACAGAACTCGTCCTCCCACCAGTCCATGGAGCTGGCCGCACCAGCGATCAGCAGGATGGCCGGATCGGTCCGATCGCCGAACGTCTCCACGCACAGGTTCACGCCGTTGGCCTCGACGATGCGCTCGCCAGACCGATGCGACGGGTTGGCCGCATTGACCGGGCCGGCTGGCTGTGCGGCTGGGTTCGGGGTGTTCGTCGTCATGGTGTCTTCCGCCTCTCATGTCTCGTTGCGGCGAGGCTACTACACTTTCCTAAGTTCGTGCTACACTTTTCTAAGTAAGATGTTTGACGACGGTCCGCGAGGTGGCCATGACCAGCAGCCGCACATACGGAGAGGCGTGCCTCATCGCCCATTCTCTTGACATGGTGGGCGACCGGTGGGCGTTGCTCGTCGTCCGCGAGCTGAGGCTGGGCCCGAAGCGCTTCAGCGATCTGCAGGTGAGCCTGCCCAGTGCCGGGCCGAACATGCTGGCGCAACGGCTGCGTGACCTCGAGCGGGTGGGCGT
>NZ_ML142865.1:37604-38985 GCF_004138495.1 Phytoactinopolyspora endophytica | reverse complement strand
ATCACCCGTCGGATCCTTCCGCCGCCCGCCAGTTCCAAGATCTACGAGCTCACCGAGTGGGGTTCAGAACTCGAGCCGGTCTTCCGCGCTCTGGCCCAATGGGGCGCGCGCGCCCCGACCCCGCCACGCAGCGACCGACTCAGCCCGGATTCGGTCATGCTCGGCTTGCGCACCTTCTTCGTCGCACCAGAAGAGGATCCCTGGTCGGCCACGTACGACGTTCATCTCGGCCGCGAGCACTACCGGCTTCGTGTGCTGGACGGCCGGCTCACCGAGCTCACCCGGACCGCACCGGACAGCCCGCCAGACGCCACGCTCACGTGCACCGACCACATGACGATGAACGCTCTGGCGGGTCAGGTGGAGACGCTCGACGCGCTGATGGAGCGTGGCGACGTAGCCATCAGCGGCGACGCCGACGCTGTGCGGCGCCTCATCAACGCGGTCCAGAAGTCCCAGCCGACGCCTGCCGCGTGATCATGTCCGTGTGCTGAGCCCGGTGAGCCGATCGACGGCCTGGTGAAGGACGTCGTCGCGTTTGCAGAAGGCGAAGCGCACCAGGGATCGCGTCGATTCCTTGTCGTCGCAGAACACCGAGACCGGCACCGCGGCGACGCCGATCAGCTCGGGGAGCCGCTGGCACAGCTCGACGCCGTCGTCATACCCGAGCGGCGCGGCGTCGGTGATCACGAAGTATGTCCCGGACGTCGGGAACACCTCGAACCCTGCCGCTCGCAGCCCGGCACACAGCAAGTCCCGTTTGCGCTGCATATCTGCGGCCAACCCGATGTAGAACGCATCGTCCAGTCCGAGCGCCGACGCGACCGCGGGTTGCAACGGGCCTCCGCTGACGTAGGTGAGGAACTGTTTCACCGCCCGAGCGGCGGCCACCAGCCCGGCCGGTCCGTGCAGCCATCCAATCTTCCAGCCGGTGACCGAGAACGTTTTGCCCGCCGAGGAGATCGTCACCGTCCGCTCGGCCATTCCCGGCAACGTCGCCATCGGGATGTGCGGCCGGCCGTCGAACGCCAGGTGTTCGTAGACCTCGTCGGTCACGACGACGGCATCGTTCTGCACCGCCAGCCGGGCGATGAGGTCCAGTTCCTCCCGGGTGAACACCTTGCCGGTCGGGTTGTGCGGGGTGTTGAGCAGCACCAGCCGGGTGCGGCTGGAGAACGCGGCCTCCAGCTCACGCGGATCGAACCGGAACCCTCCGTCTCCCGTCGCGCCGTCGCCGCGGACCGCCTCGGATCCCGCTCCGGATCCGGATCCGTTGTCGCCCCCGGATGCCGTGCGGTGCGGCCGGAGCCGCACTGTACGACGCTCGGCTCCGGACAGCGCGATCGAGGCCGCATACGAGTCGTAGTACGGCTCGAACGTC
>NZ_ML142865.1:33120-37594 GCF_004138495.1 Phytoactinopolyspora endophytica | reverse complement strand
ACCTCGTCCCCCGGCCCGCACAGGGCCAGGATCGTCGACGCGATGGCCTCGGTGGCGCCGGCCGTGACCAGCACCTCGGTGTCCACGTCGACGTCCAGCCCGTAGAACCGCTTCTGATGGTGGACCACGGCCGCCCGCAGCTCGGGTATGCCGATCCCGGGCGGATACTGGTTGGCGCCGCCGTGAATGGCCGCGGTCGCCGAGTCCAAGATCAGCTGCGGTCCGTCCGTGTCCGGAAACCCCTGGCCCAGGTTGATCGCACCCGTCCGCACCGCCAGCGCCGACATCTCCGCGAAGATCGTCGACGTGAAAGGCTGCATGCGCGGGTTCAGGTATGGTCGGCGCTCACTCATGCCGTCACCTTACGGAAAGGGTCAACGCCGAGAAACCGCGGTCGCTTCGCGTTCGGCCACCGGATAGGTGGCCCCGGAGCCGACCCGGCCCGGGCCCGGCGTTCCGATTCAGACCGGAACCGTACCGCGGCGTCGCCGCGATCAGCTCGCCGCCGCGTCGTCGTTCACGCATCGTGAACGGATCTTCGACGGAACGCATGCAGACGCATATGATGACGACAGGCCCTGGGGCATCACTTGTGTCCCGATGCGTCTGCCCGATGAGTGGGTAGCTGGTTCGGCGGTCACCTTGACCGTCTCACCGCTGAATGTCCTGCCGCAACGTCGCGTGCCCGATCGGAGCCCCGCCTGGCCCGGTTCGCTCGCGGCAACCACCATCGATGGAGACGCAGATCTCATGTACCCCGCCACACATCCGGGTGCCCGGCTGGGCCGCGGCACTTCCCGCTATCGTCGAACCTTCCGATCTGTGCACCTGCTCACCGGCGTCGGCGCGGCCGCCGCGCTCATGCTCGCCGGATGCGGTGGCGACGACGACTCGACGACGGCATCCGACGACGGCACGGGTGGCGGCGACCCGTCGCCCGGCTCTACGTCGGACCAGGCGTCATCGGACGAGGGCTTCCCGCTCGCGCTCGACAACTGCGGTTTCGAGCTCACCGTTGAAAGCGCTCCCGAGCGCGTGGTCACCATCAAGTCCACGACCACCGAGATGATGCTGGCGCTCGGCCTGGCGGACCGCCTGGTCGGCACCGCCTTCGCCGACGGCCCCGTGCCCGACGAGTACGCCGACGACGTCGCCGACGTGCCGGTCTTGTCCGACCAGGTGCCAGGTCAGGAGGCGCTGTTCGAGGCCGAGCCGGACTTCGTCTTCGGCGGCTGGGAGAGCAACTTCGCCGTGGATGCCGCCGGGGAGCGGGAAGCGCTCGCCGACTTCGGCATCACCACCTACGTTGCGCCGTCGGCCTGCAAGGAGCCGGCGTACCAGCCAGACCCGATGACGTTCGACGCGCTGTTCGCTCACATCCACCAGCTAGCCCAGATCTTCGACGTGCCCGACCAGGCCGACGAGCTGGTGGCCGAGCAGAAGGCGCTGCTGGATCAGGTAGAAGCGCCCGGCGATGGCCTGACCGCGCTCTGGTACAGCTCCGGCGAGGACTCCCCGTACGTCGGCGGCGACATCGGCGCGCCCGCCATGATGATGCGCGAGCTCGGCGTGGAGAACATCTTCGCTGACATCGACGACACCTGGTCCAACGTGAGCTGGGAACAGGTCGTCGACCGTGACCCTGATGTCATTGTCCTGGTCGACGCCGCATGGAACACGGCGGACAACAAGATCGACTTGCTTGAGTCGAACGCCGCTACCGCCGCGCTGTCAGCCGTACAGGAGCAGCGCTACCTGACGCTCCCCTTCCCGGCTGCCGAGGCAGGTGTCCGCAGCGCCCAGGCCGTCGTCGACCTGGCCGGACAGCTCGAACAGCTCGACATCCAGCCGGGCCAGACCGGTGCGGGTTCGTAGCAGGAGGGGATCACGATGTCCGCCGCACCCCGTCCGCCCGGCACAGACCAACGCCCGGCCACACCGGACCGGGGTTTCCCTCCCGGCAACGGGAACCTTGCCGACCGTGCGCATGACTCCGACGGCTCGGCCGCCTCCCCACGGGACACCGTTTCCCCGGCAAGCTCCGTGTCTTCCACGACCATCCAGGCGGGCTCGGGTGGCGCTTCCGGCAGGGGCTCGGGCGGCGTCTCCCGCAGGGGCTCGAGCGCCGTCACCAAGGTGACATCCACGGCGGCGTGGATCGTGGGAATGACGGCTCTGCTCATCGTCTCCATCACCCTCGCGGTCACCATCGGGTCGGCGGAAATCGGTGCGCTCGACGTGTGGCGGTCGATCGGTGCGCACATCGGCCTGGACCGGCTCGGCCTGGACTCGTCACCGCTGTCCACGCTGCGCGACGGCATCGTCTGGGAGCTCCGCCTGCCACGGGTGCTCACCGCTGCAGGAGTGGGGGCGGCACTCGCGATCTGCGGCGCGGTCATGCAGACGCTCACCCGCAACCCGCTGGCCGAGCCCTATCTGCTGGGTCTGTCCTCGGGTGCCTCGGTGGGCGCCGTCCTGGTCCTGGTGCTCGGTGTCGGCTGGTTCGGCCTGCCGGTGGCCGCATTCGGCGGGGCGCTTCTCGCGCTCACTGCCACCCTGGCGCTGGCCAATAGGCGCGGCGAGCTGCCCCCGACGCGCACCGTCCTGGCCGGGCTCGCCGTGTCCTACCTGTGCTCGGCCGCGACGTCGTTCATCATCTTCTGGTCCGCCACCGGCGACTCCTACCGGGGGATCCTGAGCTGGCTGCTCGGCTCACTCGGCGGTGCCGCCTGGAACGACGTGGCCGTGGTGGTGCTGGCGGTCGCCATCATCGGCGCCGCGCTGCTGTCTCGTAGCCGGACCCTGGACGCGTTCGCGTTCGGAGACGGCACCGCGTCGGCGCTCGGAATCGACGTGAACCGGACCCGCTGGACGCTGTTGATCCTCGTCGCGCTGCTCACCGGCGCCGCCGTGGCGGTCAGCGGTGCCATCGGATTCGTCGGCCTGATGGTGCCGCATGGCGTTCGCCTGGTGGTGGGCGCGTCGCACCGCCGCGTTCTTCCGCTCGCTGCGCTCGCCGGTGCATCGTTCATGATCTGGGCGGACACCCTGGCGCGCACCCTGTTCGACCCGCGTGAGCTCCCCGTAGGCGTGGTGACCGCGTTTCTCGGCGCTCCCGTGTTCGCCGTACTGCTCCGCCGACGGAGGGTAGGTCAATGACACCGAACGGCCCACGCGACAGGCTCTCGGCGCACCCACTCGCCATGCCCCCGCTCGCGACGTCGTCACCCGATGCTCCGCGTCGATCTCCTGGTCATGATGAGCCTGGCGCCACGGACCCCCGGGCTGCTCACGACGGCAGACGCCTCAGCGACGGAAAGCACGCAGACGCAGCCGAACGCACAGGCTCTGCCGGACGCACAGGCTCTGCCGGACGCCGGGACTCGCTCGATGTCTTCGATGTCTCCTGGTCCGTCGACGGCACGCTCATCGTCGACGGGGTGAGCCTGTCCGCGAAGGCGGGCACGCTCACCGGGCTGCTGGGACCGAACGGCTCGGGGAAGAGCAGCCTGCTGCGGAGCATCGCGGGTATGACCCGTCCGGAACGGGGCGTCGTCAGCCTGGGCGGCGAGGACCTGCTCGGTATGCGGCGCCGGGAGCGTGCCCGCCGCGTCGCCGTCGTCGAGCAGGAGACGCACACCGACGTCCCGCTGCGCGTCCTGGACGTCGTCCTGCTGGGCCGCACTCCGCACAAGGCGACCGAGCACGACGACGAACTGGCCCGGAGCGCGCTCGACACGGTCGGCATGCAACGCTTCGCGGACCGCGACTGGCATACGCTGTCCGGCGGCGAACGCCAGCGCGTCCACCTGGCTCGGGCGCTGGCCCAGGAGCCTGAGCTGCTCCTCCTGGACGAGCCGACCAACCATCTGGACGTGCATTTCCAGCTGTCCCTGCTGGGGAACGTACGGGAACTCGGCGTGACATCATTGGCTGCCCTGCACGACCTGAACCTGGCGGCGTCCTACTGCGACCATGTCGTCGTGCTGGACCGCGGACGTGTCGCAGCTGCGGGCGCGCCCGAGGACGTGCTGGTACCCGAGGTGATCCGGCGCGTGTTCGCGGTCGACTGCGACGTGCACACCAACCCACGTACCGGCCGCCCTGTCCTGATGTTTTTCCCATGATCATGAACAGTAACCGTGCTATTTACACGGTTACTGTTCATGATCATGGGAGGTAGCCGGCGAGGTTATCCACATTCACGCGATCGTTATTCCGCATACGCTTGTGATCCCGCAAGATTGCGGATGTGAGTGAGCACCGTCTCCCAGCCACGCTCGTCAACGTCATTTCACGTCAGGAAGGGCTCGTCTCCCGCCGACAGCTTCTGGCTTCCGGTGTCAGCGACGAGTTTGCTCGAGCCCGGGTACTGGCGGGACGTTGGCAACACGTACATCGCGGCGTCTACGCAACGTTCAACGGTCCGCTGGGCCGCACAGCGCAGATATGGGCGGCGTTGCTTCGCGCGGGG
>NZ_ML142865.1:30515-33070 GCF_004138495.1 Phytoactinopolyspora endophytica | reverse complement strand
GCCGTCGCCAGCCATCAGACCGCCGCCGAGCTTGACGACCTGGCGACCGAGACTGACCACCGCATACATGTGACGGTGCACGCCAGCCGGCGCGTCAGAGGAAAAATCGACGGCGTGGTCATCCACTACGCGCATCGCCTGGCCGAGACCCGCCATCCATCGAAGAACCCTCCACGCACACGCATCGACGATACGGTCCTCGATCTCACCGACACCTCGCACAGCCCACGGGCGGTCGCGGGGTGGGTTACCCAGGCTTGCCAGAAGCGGCTCACGACGCCGGAACGGCTGGCGGCTGCGCTGGCACGCCGGAAGAAGATCAAATGGCGGCCGATGCTAGAGGCGATGCTCATCGACGTCGCCGAGGGAGCGCAGTCGCCGCTGGAACTGAAGTACCTACGGGCCGTGGAACAGGCCCACGGGCTGCCAAAAGGCACCCGGCAGCGCCGCAACTCGTTTGCTCGCGTGATCTGGATCGACGTCCATTACGGGGAGTTCCGTACGGTGGTCGAGCTGGACGGTCGGGTCGGCCATGAAGGCGATGGCCAATTCCGTGACCGCCGCAGAGATAACCGCTCCACGCGGCAGGGCCTCTGGACGCTGCGCTATGGGCACGCTGAGACGTTCGGGACACCTTGCGACGTGGCCGCGGAGGTGGCCGGGGTCCTGCACAAGCAAGGTTGGCGTGGCGCACCCCGGCCATGCTCGTCGGGCTGCCCGCTCTCATGATCATGAACAGTAACCGTGCTATTTACACGGTTACTGTTCATGATCATGGTGGGATGGGTTACGTCGCTGGGACGTAGAGCCGGATGTCGTCGATGTGGGCGCTGCCCTCGTAGTAGTTCATGTGCGGCTGCCCGATCAGGAAGTAGTCCGGATACGCCGAGCCGGATGGCCACAGGTCCTCGTCGACGAACTCCTCACCCTCCGGTGACGTGTACGTCCAGGAGCCGTCGTGCCGCCCGTCGTACTCTTCGGCCGCCTGGTTGTAGTGCCAGATCGGGTTCTCACCGTCGTCGAACGGCTGCTCGTACCGGACTGTTCGGTGCCCGACGTTGCGGAAGTTGCCTGTCACCTCGAGGACGTAGGCACCGTCGCGGCGCTCGACGGCGAAGGTGTAGCTCTCCCGTGGCATCATCTCGGGGATCAGGTCCACTTGGCTGACGATGCCTCCGCCCACCTCGGTGCCGCACTCGGAGTGCATCAGGTACTCGGTACCGGGCTGACCGGAGTAGCGCCGGTCCGGCGTCATGAACAGCATGTTCACACCGTTCCCGCTGCCCCACTCGTAGGGCTGCAGCTCGCCGCTGGCCGGGTCGCAGTAGCGCAGGCCGTTACCGGTGTACTGGTACCGGTTGTAGCCGTCCATCACGACCTTGCGGTGGGTGTGGATGAACACGTTGTTGTGCGGGGCGGGGTTCTCGTAGTCCATGATCGACAGGAAGTAGAAGCCGTTGGAGTCTTGCGTGACGTCGAACCACTCACACTCGTCGGGCGTGTAGTCCCAGTTGGTGCCGCCCGCCCACGGAAAGAAGGTCTTGCAGCCGGTGGGTTCGTAGCCGTTGACCTTGCCGTCGTAGTCCCACTCGCCGTCGCGCTGGCCGCCGAAGTCCACCGTCCGCAGGGTGCTTTCGATTCGGTACTCCTCCGGGAGCGCGTCGGTGGGCCGGACGATCGCCCCGCCGTGGTGGGTGGGCACGTCGAACCGTCCGGCCGGCCCGGCGCCGCGCAGCACCTCGCGTCCGAAGCTCGGCGCCTCGTCTTCCACCCCGGTGCCGTCGGTGTCACGCGCGGCCAGCTCGGCCGTGAGCCAGCCGTCCTCGCCGAAGGTGAACGAACGCCGGTACAGGTCGAGCCCGGCGAGATGCTCGTCGAACGCGTCGCCGCCGAAGGTGCGGAAGTACTCGCCGTCGTTGTCGTAATGGTCGACGTTGTACGGGCTGTCCGGACCGTCGTCGTCGAGGAACCAGCCGGTGTCGTCCCGCGGCGCGAACCTGGAGAAGTTCTCCGACTCGACGAGCCGCCAGCCCTGCGGCGACGCGGGCGCTGCGTTCTGCTCCGGTTGCTCTGCCGTGACAGGCTCGGCTGCCGATCCTGTCGTGGCCACCAGCGGCACCATCACCGCCGACGCCACCGCTCCTACCGCGATACCTGCCCTCGTGCGCGCCACGCTGACCTCCCTGTGTACACGTCTGTCGCTCCTACCGTCCCCTTTCCATGATCATGAACAGAAAGCGTGCCATGTACACGGTTACTGTTCATGATCATGGAAAGGCGTCTACATCTCGCGGACCACGTCCCGGAGCGCTTCCACCGCGTGTTCCCGGTCCGGTGCCGCCCGGAGGGTCTCCGCGAGGCCGGTCATCAGATGCTCGGCCAGCGCCTGCAGCAGGCGCAGATGGCTGGAGTCGTCTGGTGAGCCGAACGCGAGCACCACGTCCACCGGGTCGTTGTCGTCGTGGCCGAACCGCACCGGCGCGGCCAGCGTCGTCGAGGCGAGGCAGAGCCGGTTCACCCCGTCCTCCGGGCGGGCGTGCGCCAGCGCCAGTCCC
>NZ_ML142865.1:27497-30502 GCF_004138495.1 Phytoactinopolyspora endophytica | reverse complement strand
GAGGACCATGTACGGTCCGTGCTCCTCAGCGATCGCGATGCACCGCTCGGCGTACCGGGCGTCCACCGCGCCCGCCGCGGCCAGCGGTTGGCATGCGGCCCGCACGGCAGCCCGCCAGTCGTCGGCCACTACCGAGGTCGAGGCCTCCACCACCGGGCTGGCCAGGCCGGCCGGTGCGGTATCGTCGCTCGCTCCCACGTCAGAGCCACCCTTGCGCCCGCAGTGCCTCGTCGAGCTGACGACGCAGGCCGTCGACGTCCATGAAGTTCGAGATCGGGATGACGACGGGCGCGACGCCGGCCAGATCGTCGGTGTGCAGCCCTTGGGCGATCGCTACGTCGGCCTTCATACCCCGTGCCGATGACAGGTCGGTGTGTTCGACCTTGGCGGTCACGCCCAGCGCGCTCAGTGCCTTCTCCGCGTTCATCCGCAGGATCAGACTGCTGCCCATACCCACGCCGCAGACGGTGAGCACCCGCAGCTCCCGGTTGGAATCGGTCTGGTTCATTCATCCGCCTCGCTGTTCTTCAAAACGACTGTCGGCCGGCTCTTTCCGCACCACTCTTCCACGACCGGTGCCGGGAGCGGGACGCCTGCGGGCCGCTCCTCGGACGCGGCGAAGACCAGCTCATTCTTCCGATGCCTCTCCGGCCACCAGTTCCGATTCCGGTTCCAAGCCCGTGACCGGCTCGCCGGCGCGTCGCTGGATGCGTTTCAGCACCCAGAGCCATACTCCGAAGGCCGCGGCGACGACCATGCCCACCAGCAGCGCCGCGTTCTCGCCCAGGCCGGAGAACACCTCCCCCAGACCGAGTACCACCAGGACCATCAGGTACCAGTCCGGATCGGCGAGGGTGGCGAGCTCAGGCGCGGTGTCCGACAGCATGTTCCATGCCGCCCACTGACCGAAGGCGAGCGCGAACCCGGTGATGACACCGGCCAGCGCCGAGCCACGCCAGCCACCGAACGCATTGCCGTACACGGCAGCTCCGGCGCCGACGAAGAACAACATGATCATCGGTGGGACCAGAACGAACCATCCGAAGGCAGCGAAGATGCCCATGAGGATCAGGAACGTGCCCGTGGTGGAGATGAAGCCCACCATCACGGCGCTGGGGGCAACCGGGAAGATCGTGGGTGCGTCCAGCCCAGGCCGCGACCCCGGGATGGCCTTCAGGCTGATGCCGGTGAATGCCGGGACGATCTCAGCCAGGAACATGCGCACGCCGTAGAGCAGGATGGCGATCCCGGCAGCGAACTGGAACGCGGCGATGACGGCCCACACCCAGGTGTTCACGTCCTCGCTGTACGCGGCAGCCTGCTCGGCGGCCACGTCCTGGTCCGCGAAGATGACGCCCACCAGCATGATCACGCCGATCACGACGGCCGTGGAGACCGTGATGTCCTTGAAGAAGGACATCTTCTTCGGAACCTTGATCTTCTCCACGTCGTCGCGCTCGGCATCGCCCACCAGCGGAGCGACCTTGCCACCGAGCCAGGCGACGGACGAGCTGGTGTGCGCGTAGCCCCAGTCGTCGGAGTTGATGACCTTGCGCATCATCGGCGCGATGAAGACCGGTTGGATGGTCCAGTAGCACGCGACGATCACCGAGCCGACCAGGACCAGCAGCCACTGATCGAGGTCCCCGAACGCCTCCACCAGGCAGGCGGTGACCACCAGCGCCATCCAGAACAGGAGGTGTCCGGTGAGGTACACGTAGCGCGTCTTCAGCACCCGGACCAGCACCAGATGCAGAATGAACCCACAGGCGATGATCAACGCGACGTCGCTGCCGTGGGTACCGAGGAACTCGTCGAGCGTGTTCGTCGACTCCGGTGGGTCGAGGCCGACCGCGCTGGCGACGATGGTCTGGAACGACGCCAGCCCACCGACGAACACGTCCACGCCGATGAAAAGGATCATGATGCCGATGGTGGCCCGGACGGCACCGCCGACGACGTCATCCACCGGCTTGCGCTGCAACAGCAGCCCGATCAGGGTAATCAGGCCGATCAGGACCGCTACCTCATTGAACAAGTTGTTGGCGATGAACTCGAGAGCACCCACGGCTTTGTCCCTCCCTGGGTCTGCCAGAAAGCGGGTTTCCTGTCCGAGCTGTAGGCAGGACTGTACTGGCCTAGACCGCCTTGGACAATAGCTTTACACTTCAAATCACAGACGTAACGCGGGGAGGAGTCGTGGCGTCCGAGCGGGATCAGGCATCTGCCCAGCAGGGTATCGATCCGCGCAGCCCGGTGCCCAAGCACGCCCAGGTCCGCGGACTCATCCTGGATGCCATCGCCGACCTCCCCTCGCACGCATCGGTACCGTCGGAGCGGGTGCTGAGCATCGAGTACGGTGTGGCGCGCATGACCGTGCGGCAGGCCCTAGAACTCCTCGTCACCGAAGGCAGGCTCTACCGGGTCCCAGGCCGGGGCACCTTCGTCGCGCCGGGCAAGGTCCGGCTGCCGGTGCGACTCACCTCGTTCACCACGGACATGAGCGCGCGCGGCGTGCGTGCCGGGGCCCGGGTGCTGGAACGGCGTACCACCCCTGCAGGCCGCGTCATCGGCCGGCTGCTGGAGCTGCCCGCGGACGCCAACATCCATATCGTCGAACGGCTGCGGCTCGCCGACGACATCCCAATGGCGATCGAACGCACGCACATACCCGCGGTGCTCGCGCCGGACCTGCTCGGATGCGACCTGGAAGACCGCTCCCTGTACCAGATCCTGGACCACGAGTTCGGGGTCGCCCTCGACGCCGGCGAGGAGTCCATCGAGGCCGTCGCGGCAGCGACGGCGGATGCGGACCTTCTCGGGGTACCGACGGGCAGTCCCATTCTGCTGCTGGAACGGGTCGCCACGTCCGGCGGCCGGCCCGTCGAGTACGCGGTCTCCCGGTACCGCGGCGATCGTTACCAGCTCCGGGCGTCGCTCAATGTCCCCGCCGACGGCGGACCGCCCACACGCCGCCGCACCGTCTGAACCCACTCGCCTACCGG
>NZ_ML142865.1:26598-27476 GCF_004138495.1 Phytoactinopolyspora endophytica | reverse complement strand
ATCCGGTACTCCGAGGCGCCGTCCACCCGGGTGGCGCCGAACATCGTCGTGACCGGTCTCCGCGCTCGTGTGCCGGGTCCACGGCCGTCGTCGTACGACGGCACCTGATCAGGATCGGATTCCGGCCGTGCGCCTATTTCGGATTCCGTTTGTGGCCCCTATCAGGGCCACAAACGGAACATGATCATGCTCGGGCAGACGCACACCCGGTGCTTTCGGCTCTACTCGCCCGGTATCAGGAGAAGTTTCCCAGTGGTCCGGCGGCCCTGCAGGTCTTCGTGTGCGCGGCGGGCGTCGGCCAGCGGGTACCGACCGCCGACGCGGATGTCGAGCGCGCCCTCAGCGGCCCAGCTGAAGAGCTCGGCGGCGCGAGAGCTCAGCTCGTCCCGGCTCAACGTGTAGTGCGCGAGCGTCGGCCGCGTCAGGAAGAGGGACCCCTTGGCGTTGAGCTGCTGGGGGTCGAACGGTGGCACCGGCCCGCTGGCGGCGCCGAACAGCGCCAGCATGCCACGCGGCCGCAGCGCCTCCATGCTGCGCTCGAACGTCGCCTGGCCCACTCCGTCGTAGACGCACGCGGCACCGGCACCGCCGGTGAGCCCGTGGGCACGCTTGTCGAAGTCCTCGTACGACGCGATGGAGTCCGCTCCCGCGGACGACGCCAGCTCGGCCTTCTCCGGAGTGGAGACGGTGCCGAGCACCATCCCGCCGCGCATCTTCACCATCTGGGTCAGCAGGAGGCCGACGCCACCGGCGGCCGCGTGCACCACAACCCAGTCACCCGCCTGGACCGGATAGAGCGAGGTCGCCAGGTAGTGGGCGGTCATCCCCTGGAGCAGCAGGGCCGCAGCGTCCTCGTCGGAGACGCCGTCCGGGACGGT
>NZ_ML142865.1:26169-26554 GCF_004138495.1 Phytoactinopolyspora endophytica | reverse complement strand
GCCCGGACGATCGCCTGCTCGGCGTAGGACCCCAGGGCGTCCTTCCAGCCCACCCGGTCACCGGGTGCGAAGCCGTCGACGCCCGGGCCGACCGCACGCACGGTGCCTGCCCCCTCGATGCCGAGCACGAATGGCAGAGAGATCCGGTAGATCCCGCTGCGCTGGTACGTGTCGATGTAGTTGACGCCGGCCGCCCCGACATCGACGAGCAGCTCTCCCTCACCCGGCTGCGGAGACTCGATCTCGACCGGTTCGAGAACCTCTGGTCCACCGACGTCGCGTACCTGTATCGCGCGCATTCAATCACCTCGGGGCACATCGTACGCACCGGGCTACTGGGCCGGTCCACGAGCCCGGCGGCTGCTGGATGACACCTTCGGTGTCG
>NZ_ML142865.1:24619-26120 GCF_004138495.1 Phytoactinopolyspora endophytica | reverse complement strand
TGACACATCCCGTACCGGATCACACCTTCTGTACCGCGAACGGGCCGGCTCACAGCGCAACGCGGTACGGAACGTGCCGTTCAGGACAGAACGCGTCGTCCGGAACAGAACGCGTCACCCCGGGCAGGACGTCTCATCAAGCGACGAGTCGCGGGAGCACCTCGCGGCCGAACGTCTTGACCCAGGTGCGCTGATCCGTGCCGGTGTTGTGCAGGTACACGTGGGTGGCGCCGGCGTCGAGGTAGCGCTGGATCTCGCGGCGGTGCTCGTCGAGATCGGCCGAGATCAGCAGCTGGCCGTCGAAGTCCTCCGGCCGGACCATCCTGGCCATCTGCTCGACGTCGTGCGGCGAGCGGATGTCCGCCTTGGAGAACCGCATCGCCCCGTTCGGCCATTCACGCACCGCCTGCGCCGCCGCCTCATCGGCGTCCGGCGCCCAGGACAGGTGCAGCTGGACGATCTTCGCCGCCGACGACGGGTCTTTCCCGGCCGAGCGCGCGCCGTCGTCGAACCGGGCGAAGAGTGACGCCACCTTCTCCGGCGTGGTGGCAAGGGTGATGATGCCGTCGCAGGCGGAACCGGCCCGCCGTGCCGTGACCGGACCCGAGGTGGCGACGTAGACGGGCGGCGAGTTCTCCGGCCGGGTCCAGAGCCGGGTCCGCTCGAGAGTGAAGAACCGGCCGTCGTGCCGGACGTCGCGGCCGGTGAAGAGCTTCTGGATGATCTCGACCGCCTCGAACATCCGAGCGATCCGCTGTGGAGCCTCCGGCCAGTAGCCGCCCACCACGTGCTCGTTGATCGCCTCCCCGGAGCCGATCCCCAGCCAGTGCCGTCCCGGGTACATCGCCTCCAGAGTGGCCGCGGCCTGGGCGACCACGGCGGGATGCCAGCGGAACGACGGACACGTGGCGCCGACCCCGACGCTGCCCCTGGTTCGCTCGGCCATCGCCGTCATCACGTTCCAGACGAAGCCGGACTGACCCTGGTGCGGCGTCCACGGCTGGAAGTGGTCGTCGGCCATCACACCGTCGAATCCGGCGTGCTCGGCCTCAGCCGCGAGCGCGACGGCCTCCGACGGATGGAACCGCGCCAGCATGGCCGCGTACCCGACCCGTGCCCTGGTCTGTGTCATCGGCCCGTCCCTCGCTCCCGGCCGGTCTCGCATAGCCGGCCGTGTAGGACTAAGACGTGAGGACCCATCCGCCGCACGTTGGCGGGTGGGCCCTCACGTCCGACTATCGCGACCTGCCGGTGACTCGATCCAGGTGACTCGACCCGTCTGAACGACGCGGCTTGGCGCCGCTTCGCCCTATGGAGCCACGCGGGCAGTACCGCGAACTCTACCCGAGCGCCGGCCTCAGTGCCCGTGGCCGTGACCGTGACCGGCCCCGGCCTCGTCTTCCTCTTCCGGCTTGTCGACGACGAGCGCCTCCGTAGTGAGGAGCATCGCGGCGATCGACGCGGCGTTGGCCACCGCGGAGCGGGTCACCTTCACCGGGTC
>NZ_ML142865.1:23628-24569 GCF_004138495.1 Phytoactinopolyspora endophytica | reverse complement strand
GCACGCCGTCGGCCAGCAGGTCACCGTAGATACCGGTGGCCGCGTTGAAGCCGTGCCCCGGGGTCCCCTCGGAGACCTTGGAGACGACGATGTAACCGTTCTCGCCGGCGTTCTCCGCGATCCAGCGCAGCGGCTCGGACAGGGCGTCGCGAACAATGCTCACGCCGACCTTCTCGTCACCGGTCAGCCCGAGGTCACCGTCGAGCGCCGACCGAGCGTGCACGAGCGCCGCACCGCCACCAGAGACGATGCCTTCCTCGATCGCCGCACGAGTAGCCGAGACGGCGTCCTCGATACGGTGCTTGCGCTCCTTGAGCTCCACCTCGGTGGCGGCACCGACCCGGATGACGCCGACGCCGCCGGCCAGCTTGGCCAGCCGCTCCTGGAGCTTCTCGCGGTCCCAGTCGGAGTCGGAGTTCTCGATCTCGGCGCGGATCTGGTCGACTCGGGCCTGCACGTCGGCCTGAGAGCCGGCGCCGTCGACCACGGTCGTCTCGTCCTTCGTCACGACGATCCGGCGAGCGGTACCGAGAACCTCGAGACCCACCTGGTCCAGCTTCAGACCGACCTCTTCGGCGACGACCTGTCCGCCGGTGAGCACAGCGAGGTCCTGCAGCATGGCCTTGCGACGGTCGCCGAAGCCCGGTGCCTTCACGGCAACCGAGGTGAACGTGCCGCGGATCTTGTTGACGACGAGCGTCGACAACGCCTCGCCCTCGACGTCCTCGGCGACGATCAGCAGCGGCTTGCCGGCCTCGACGACCTTCTCCAGCAACGGCAGCAGGTCCGCCATGGCGGAGATCTTGCCCTGGGTGATCAGGATGTAGGCATCCTCCAGGATGGTCTCCTGCCGCTCCGCGTCGGTGACGAAGTGCGGGCTGAGGAAGCCCTTGTCGAACTGCATTCCCTCGGTGAACTCGAGCTCGGTGCCGAAGGTCTGC
>NZ_ML142865.1:22455-23602 GCF_004138495.1 Phytoactinopolyspora endophytica | reverse complement strand
CGTCGACGGTGATGACGCCGTCCTTGCCGACCTTGTCGAACGCCTCGGCGATGATCTCGCCGATCGACGGGTCCCCAGCGGAGACGGAAGCGACGGAGGCGATCGAGGACTTCTCGTCCACCGGCTTCGCCGTCTCCAGCAGCCGGTTCGTGACGGCCTCGACCGCGGCGTCGATACCGCGCTTGACCGACATCGGCCCGGCACCCGCCGCCACGGCCCGCAGGCCGCGGTGAACCATGGCCTGGGCGAGGACGGTGGCGGTGGTGGTGCCGTCACCTGCGATGTCGTTGGTCTTGGTAGCGACCTCCTTGGCGAGTTGCGCGCCGAGGTCTTCGTACGGGTCGTCCAGCTCGATCTCACGAGCGATCGTGACGCCATCGTTGGTGATGGTGGGCGAGCCGAACTTCTTGTCGATGACGACGTTGCGGCCGCGCGGGCCGAGCGTCACCTTCACGGTGTCCGCGAGAGCGTCGACGCCTCGTTCGAGGCTACGCCGAGCTTTCTCGTCGAACTCGAGAATCTTGGGCATGGGCAATGTGTCCTTCCACGTCAATGGACGACGCCCTGGCCCGGCACCCGCTCGTCAAGAGCCGGCGAGCCTGTCAGGCTCCGTGCCGCGCCAGGGCGTCGCACCGATACGTCAGCGTCGTACTGTCACTTGTTGACGACGGCGAGCACGTCGCGGCTGGACAGGATCAGCAGCTCGTCGCCGCCGTACTTGACCTCGGTGCCGCCGTACTTCGAGTAGAGGACGACGTCCCCGACCTTGACGTCGACGGGGATGCGCTTCTCGCCGTCTTCGTCCCAGCGGCCCTCGCCGACGGCGACGACCTCGCCCTCCTGGGGCTTCTCCTTGGCGGTGTCTGGGATGACAAGTCCGGATGCCGTGGTCTGCTCCGCTTCGAGCGGCTTGACCACAATGCGATCCTCGAGTGGCTTAATGGAGACCGACACTAGTCTGACCTCCCCTTTCGCGGGATGTCACGGATGCTTCGTATGGACTGGCCGCGTGCCGCCGTCGTCGCGGGTGCCGGCGGGATCGACCGTTGGCACTCTCAGTGTGAGTGTGCCAATGCTGAACTTAGCCAATGTCTTAGCACTCGGTCAAGGTGAGTGCTAGTTTCGCCGCGAATATCTCATCCGGCGG
>NZ_ML142865.1:15931-22426 GCF_004138495.1 Phytoactinopolyspora endophytica | reverse complement strand
AGACCGCGGGCCGCCACACACCGCGCCAGAATGCGCCCCCGCCACGATGTCATCTGTGGATAACATCCCTGCCTACCACGGCATGCCCTCGCCGGCGTGGCTCGGAGGCCGACACCCGGCAGATAGACCCGACATTCGCGACTAAACTCGTCGACGCCATGGCCGATCGGTCGTTACAGGCCTTGCGCATGTGACGAACGACATGTCGGCGGCGACGAGGCGCCGAGATGAGGACACGAGTGTGACAGGACCACCTGGACGGGATTAGGTGCAATGGCTGTGCTGGCCGACCGTTACGAGCTTGGCGGGCCCCTGGGCTCGGGGGGCATGGCACGCGTCGTCGCCGCATATGACCGCCTGCTGCAGCGCGAGGTCGCCATCAAACTCATCCATGACGCCTACGCGGGCGACCCCGTCAGCCGTGAACGGATGCTGCGCGAAGCCCGTGCCGCCGCCGGGCTGCACCACCCGAACACCGTCATGGTCTTCGACGTCGGGGAGGTGGACGGCCAGCCGTTCATCGTCATGGAACGGATCAACGGCCGTAGCCTCGCTCATCTGTTGCACGAGGACGGCTGGCTGCCGGTCGAGTGGACCACGACCATCGCCGACGCGGTCCTGACCAGCCTGCAGATGGCGCATGAGCGCGGACTCGTGCACCGCGACGTCAAGCCGTCCAACATCCTGTTGCCGGACGCGGGCGGCGTGAAGCTCGCCGACTTCGGCATCGCGAAGGCGCTCTCCGAGTCGACGTCCGGGCTGACCGGGACCGATCGGGTTCTCGGCTCACCCCGGTACCTGGCCCCGGAGCAGGCCGCAGGTCAATCCGCCTCGCCTGCCGGCGACCTCTACTCGCTCGGCGTCGTCATCTACGAATGCCTGGCCGGGCACCCACCCTTCCGCGCCGAGTCACCGCTCGCCCTGATGATGGCGCACCACAGCGAGCGCGTACCGCCGCTGGCCGAGCTCGTGCCGCATGTCCCGCCCGCACTGGCTCGCGTCGTGGAGTGTGCCCTGGCCAAGAGCCCGGCCGAGCGCTACCCCGATGCACGGACGATGCGCTCGGCGTTGCATCAGGCGGTCTCGACGCCCGCACCGCCACCACCGCCTCCGGGCGCCGACGCTCCGCCGTTCGGTTCCACACCGTGGCCATCCAGCACACCGCCGTTACCAGGCTCCACACCCCTGGGAGCGGAAGGCACGCGGGTGCTGGAGCCGGCCGGGGACGGATCAGGACCTGCCGGAGCGGCACCTGCCGCGGCCGCACCGTACGGCTCCGCCGGTGGGCGCCGTAGCGGGCGCGTCTGGCTGGTCCTTGCGGCCGTCGTCGGTATCGCCGTGCTCGCCGCCTCCGCGCTGCTGATCCTCGACGGTGTCCGCGGCGGCGCCGCCGCGGACGGCCCGACCCCAGGGCCGAGCGAAAGCACGACCGGCGGAACCGTCGTGGCAGAGCTCGACGGGCTCGACGCTCTGATCACCGAGTTGGCCATCGATTCCAGCGAGGCAGGTGAACGGGGCGAAGAGCTCTTCCATGAGCTGCGCGCGATCCGGAACGAACAGGACCGCACCGTTCGAGTGGAGGAATCTCGCAGCCTCATCGAAACCGTGTCGCACTGGATCACCGAGTACGAGATCGATCCGGAGGTCGGGCGCCAAGCCGTCGAGACCCTCGCAGACGAGAGCCTGCCCGACACCCCGGAGCTCCATGAGGCGAGCGCGCTGTCCGTCGAGGTCGCCGCTTCCCCGCTGGACTGGGGCGAGGAGGCAGACGACCTGCTATCCGCACTTCACGACCTGCTCGGCACGAGCAGCACGTTCCAGCGCGCGGACCAAGCCCACCGCCTGGTCGAGGATCTGGAGGGGTGGATCGCCGAACGGCAGATCGACGTGACATTGGGCCAGGAGGCGCTCACCGTCCTCAGGCCCTTGCGTAACAGCAGCTAGGGCGCCTCACCGCGCGCCGGATCCGCGGCGCGGTGAGCGCGGTCGTGCTCGACGCGCCACTGTAGCGTCGAGTGCGCCTTCTCTCAGATCCCCGGGTCCCTCTGCTCCCGACCTGTTCGGCATACTCCCCACATGACGATCCCTTCGCTCGCCGCGCTGATGCCCGAAGCCGATGCCGCGCAGGAGCGCACCGTGGCGTTCCGGCGGAAGCTGCACCAGAACCCGGAGATCGGGCTGGACCTGCCGGTGACACGACAGGCGGTGCTGGACGAGATCGCCGATCTGGGCCTGACGCTGCGGCTCTCGGAGACCACCTCCGCCGTCGTGGCCGAGCTCGATGGAGCCCAGCCCGGCCCCACTCTGATACTCCGCGGCGACATGGATGCTCTCCCGCTACAGGAAGACACCGGCCTCCCGTTCGCCTCCGCGGTGGAAGGGGCCATGCACGCGTGCGGGCACGACACGCATGTGGCCATGCTCGCCGGAGCGGCCCGGCTGCTGGCTGCCCGGCGCGAGGAGCTTGCCGGCCGCGTGCTGCTCTTCTTCCAGCCCGGCGAGGAGTCATACCACGGCGCACGCTATGCGCTGGAGGAGGGACTGCTCGACGACACGGACGTCATCGGCGCGTTCGCCCTGCATATCAGCAGCCAGTTCGAGAGCGGAACCATCAACGTGCGGTCGGGGCCGATCCTCGCCGCCGCGGACACGTTCCGGGTGGTCCTCACCGGCCGGGGCGGGCACGCGTCCGCACCGCACGCCGCCAACGACCCGGTGCCGGCCGCCTGCGAGATCGTGACCGCCGTGCAGACCGTGCTCAGCCGCAGGATCAGCACGTTCGATCCGGCGGTGCTGACGGTCGCCCGGATCGCCGCCGGTACGACGTCCAACATCATCCCGGCCAGCGCCGAGATGGAGGGGACCATCCGGAGTTTCTCCGAAGAGACCCGGGACGACATACACACCCGGCTGCGGACCGTTGTCTCGGGTATCGCCGCCGCTCACGAGCTGACCGCCGACGTCGACATCACCCCTGGCTACCCGGTCACCGTCAACGACGAGACGTTCACCGACCGGGTACGCGGCGTCGCCTCCGCCGTGGTCGGCGCGGACCGGGTCGTCGACATCGAGAATCCGCTGATGGGCGCGGAGGACTTCTCTTACGTGCTGGCGAAGTACCCAGGAGCGATGGCGTTCCTCGGCGCCTGCCCCGAGGGCGTAGACCCGGATCTGGCGGCCCCGAACCACTCGAACCTGGTCGTATTCGACGAGCGGTCGCTCGCCTCGGGCGTGGCCACGTATGCAGGCGTCGCGCTCGACTCGCTCCGCCCGACGGCCTGAGCTTCGGCTCGTGTCCGACGGCCTGTGCCAGAGTGGAGCCGTGGACCTCGGGACGGTGCAGCGCGCGTGAATGTCGATCTCTTACGCACGCTGGCATCGGCGGCCGGCGCGCCCCTCCTCGACGACGCGACTCGCTCGTACGGCGTCGAGGATGAGTTCGCTCTGAGCCGCCGGCTACGCCGCGACCACCCTCCGGAGCTGGTGGCCGCGGCGCTCACCCAGGCACGGCTGCGTCAGCGCGCGACAGAGAAGTTCGACGCCGCCGACGCCTGCCGTATGTTCTTCACCGCGGACGGATACGAGCAGGCCACGCGGGCCGTCGTCGCGAACCACCGGGCCGCCCGGGTCGCCGGATGCCTCGGCGGCGCTGAAGGGCCGCGCGCCCGTGTCCTCGATCTGTGTACCGGGATCGGGGGCGATCTGATCGCCCTGGCACGCGCCGGCCTTGACGTGACCGGCGTCGAGGCAGATGAGCTCACCGCAGAGGTGGCCCGGCTCAACATCGACGCACTCGGGCTGGGCGATCGCGCCCGTGTCACCAACGCCGACGCGACAGCGGCGGACCGCAGCGGCTACCCGGCGGTGTTCTGCGACCCCGCCCGGCGCACCGCCCGTGGCAGGGTGTTCGACCCGGACGCTTACCAGCCGCCGTGGCCGTTCGTCGAGGACCTGCTCGGCGAGACGGCGTGCGTCAAGGTCGCCCCGGGCATTCCGCACGGCCGCGTTCCAGACGACGTCGAGGCGGAGTGGGTCTCGGACCGCGGCGAGGTCAAAGAGGCCACGCTCTGGTCCGGCGACCTCGCCCGCCACGACCCGCGCGAAGAGAACCGACGACGCGTCCGGCGACGGGCGACCTTGCTCCGCACGGACGACGACCCGCCCGGCGGCATGGAATCATCTGCCAGCGCCGGCGCACGTGACTGCGCCAGTGCGTACGGCGGCGCGGAGGTTCGCACAGCTCGCGCGCACACGCTGACGGACGTGGACGATCCGGGCGGCGCCGACGTGCACGCACCGGGCCGCTACGTCTATGAGCCCGATCGGGCGGTGATCCGTGCCGGCCTGGTGACCGCCGTCGCCGAGATCATCGGTGGCTGGTTACTCGACCCGTCGATCGCCTACCTCGGCGGGAATGTCCGGGTCGACACACCGTTCGCCCGCGGATACGAGGTCGTGGACACCCTGGCGTATGACGTGAAGCGGCTGCGGCGCTACGTCCGTGAGCACGGCATCGGGATCCTGACGATCAAGAAGCGCGGGGTCGGCATCACGCCCGAGACGCTGCGCAAGAAGCTTCGCCCGGATGGCGGCGCCGAGGCCACCCTGATCGTCACCCGGGTCAGCGGCCGCGCGACGGTCCTCGTCGCCCACCCTCTCCCGTCCTGACCATCATCCCCGTTCACTTTCCGGAACGTTTTCTTCGGCGAACGGCTTGCACTGATCGACCGGTTTAGGTAAGGCTTGGCTCATCTAGGTTAGGCATGCCTAAATTCACCAGAAATCGTCATAACCGGAAGGAATTCGCCCTGTGACACAGCTCGAGGGCCTCGAACTGACCGACCACCATATGCCCGTCGACGCCCCCGGCATGCCCGGTCAACGACCGATGCCAGCACAGCGCGACTCGTCCGCACGCTCGTATCATCAGCGGCTCCCGATCACCCTTGCCTCGGGGCACGGCGCCACTGTCCGCGATGCCGACGGCCACGAGTACATCGACTGCCTGGCAGGAGCCGGCGCGCTGGCACTGGGTCACCATCACCCCGCCGTAGACCAGGCCATCCGGGACGCACTCGACACGGGCGCGCCACTGTCCACGCTCGATCTGTCCACCCCGTTCCGGGACCGGTTCATCGAGCGGCTCTTCTCGATCCTGCCCACGTCGTTGCGGGACGGCCAGATCCTGTTCTGCGGCCCGAGTGGCGCCGACGCCGTCGAGGCGGCCGTGAAGCTGGCCCGGACCGCGACCGGCCGGAGCGGCGTCCTCGCGTTCGGCGGCGGCTACCACGGCATGACCCAGGGAACCCTCGCACTCACCGGCCGCCGCTCCGCGAAAGAACCGCTCGGGGCTCTCCTCCCTGAGGTACACCACCTGCCGTTTCCGACGGCCTACCGCTCACCGTTCAGGAACGGACACCAGGCCGGCCACCGCGGTGCGCCTTCCCCTGCCGGTGCCACGGCCACGCAGGACAGTGACGTCGCTCGCGCCACCGAACTGGCGGGCGGACTCGTGCGATGGGCGCTCACCGACGACCACAGCGGGATCGCCGCGCCGGCCGCCGTCGTCGCCGAGCCCGTACAAGGCGAAGGAGGCGTGCATCCCATGCCGTCTGCCTTCGCGACGACGCTGCGCACCACCACCCGCGACACCGGTGCCGTCCTCGTCGCCGACGAGGTCCAGACCGGGCTCGGCCGCACCGGCGCACTCTGGGCCAGCGAGCCGATCGGCTTGGACCCGGACATTCTGGTGATGTCCAAGGCGATCGGGGGCGGCCTCCCTCTGGCCGTCATCGTGCACCGCGGCGACCTTGACTCCTGGGGACCCGGCGCGCATGCCGGCACGTTCCGCGGCTCCACGCTGGCGCTGGCCGCCGGAGCGGCCACGATCAAGGAGGTCGTCGTAGCCGGGTTGCCCGAACGTGCGGACGAGCTCGGCCGGCGCCTGTCCGACGGCTTGCGCAGCGTCACCGGCGACGATCCGCGCGTCGGCGAGGTCCGTGGTCGCGGCCTGATGGCGGGCGTCGAGCTGGTCGATCCACAGACGCCGGACGGCTACGGCGTGCCGCGACCCGACGGCGCCCTCGCCACCGACGTACAGCGGGAGATGCTGCGTCGCGGAGTCATCGTCGAGATCGGCGGCACCCACGACGCCGTCGTGAGATTTCTTCCGCCGCTGGTCATCAGCGAAGAGCAGATCGACCGCGTGGTCGACGCCTTCGCCGCCGCGCTCGCGGCCCGTCCCGTGATCGCCGAGGGTCGCGGGAGTGATCATGCCTGAGAGTGCCCGGGCATCCGAGCCCGGCGACTCCCCATATGCCGGGCTCCCTGAGCTCCTCGATGACCATGCGGGCCCCCAGTTCGACTTTCTGGACGGCAGCACGGCGGCGGGCGACGCGTTACGCAGCGCCGTCACGTCAGTGGTGGACGCCGTCCTGTCCAGCCGGCACGGCCCGCCGTTCCCCACGACGGCGCCGGGGCGCCTCCGCGAGGTAC
>NZ_ML142865.1:13102-15890 GCF_004138495.1 Phytoactinopolyspora endophytica | reverse complement strand
TTGGACCCCCTCCCCGACGACGCCACGCCGCTCTCCGACGTCCTGGCCGACATCGCCCAGACCGTCCTCGCCAACGGCGCCCGGACCACCGATCCGTGGTGCGCTGCGCATCTGCACTCGCCCACGCTGCTCACCGCTGCGGCGACCGAGCTCGCGATCGGGGTCACCAACCAGTCGATGGACTCGTTCGACCAGGCTCCTGCCGCCACCTACGTCGAGGACCGGCTCGTTCGCACTCTCGCGGATCTGTGCGGCCTGCCGGCCGGCGCCAGTGGTGTGCTGACGTCGGGCGGGACGGCATCGAACCTGCTCGGCCTGCTCCTGGCCCGTGACCGGGCGGCCGGCGGACCGAACATCTCCGGCCTGCCCGAGGACGCCCGAAGCTGGCGCGTCCTGGCGTCGGATGCCGCACACGTCAGCATCCGGCAGGCATGCTCAGTGCTGGGAATGGGTCGCGACGCCGTCGTCCCCGTGGCCACCGACAACACGGGGCGGATACGGGTCGACGCACTGGACGACGCGCTGGCGTCGCTGGTGCGAACCGGCCAGAGGCCGATCGCCGTCGTCGGCACCGCCGGGACGACCGACGCCGGGGCGATCGATCCGCTCGACGCGCTCGCCGACCGGGCAGCCGCCCACGGTGCGTGGCTGCACGTCGACGCCGCAGTCGGTTCCGGTCTCACCCTCAGCGAGCGGCTCCGGCCGATGCTCACCGGCATCGAGCGCGCCGACTCGATCACCGCGGACCTGCACAAGCTGTGGTGGCAGCCGATCGGTGCCAGCGCCCTTCTGGTCAGCGACGCCGCCACGCTGCACGGGTTCCGCGAGCCCGCGGCATACCTCAACCGCAGCGAGGACACCGGCGTTCTCAATCTGGTGGACCGGTCGCTGGACACATCGCGACGGTTCGACGCGCTGAAAGTCGTGGTCTCGCTCCGTGCGACCGGACGACGACGGCTCGCCGGGTACGTCGAACACCTCGTCGGCCTGTGTGCGGAAGCCGGGCGACGCGTGGACACACATCCCGCATTGGAGCTCGTCGCGCCGCCGCAGACGGTGACAGTGCTCTTCCGTTGCCGCCCGCCGCGAGCCATCCGGGAGGGTGTCGACGACGCGGCGCTGGACGTGATCAACACCGAGGTACAGCGCGCCCTGCTCAGCAGTGGGCAAGCCGTTGTGGGGCGTACCCGCTGGCGCGGTCGTGTCGTTCTGAAACTGACCTTGGTCAACCCACTGACCACGATCGACGACGTCGGCGGTCTGCTGGAGCTGATCGCCGCAACGGCGGCCGACGTCACTCGCGCGGGCACAGCGCCCGGCGCGGGCACACCGTCCCGCGCGTCCGTGGTCGCAGCGAGCGCCGTGGGCGGGGCCGGGCTCGTCGGCGCAGGACACCCGCACAGCCATGGCACGATCCCCGCAGGAGGAACCAACCGTGATCAACACGCGTGACGCGGGGCCGGTCCTCCCGTCGCAGCACTCGCCGGCAGTACCTGACTCCATCGACCGCACGCCGGAGCAGGCCGCGGACGACGCCACGGTGCGTGCCGTGCTGAGCTGCTGGATCCGCGAGACTTCCGGCTGGACCCTCGCTGCATGCCATCCACACGGCTCGGGCGGCAGGACGGTCGTGGCGGTGTTGTCCATACCGTTGGCTCGTTGGGGCGGTCACATCGACGTCGACGTGACACGTGTCTCCGGCACATTCCGGCACCAGCTGGCGCTGCCGGCACGCATCGTCGTCGCTGATATGCCGGCCCGTCCCATCGGACTGGCCACGCTCGCCGCCGTGCTCGCCGACGAGCTGGCGGGCAGGCGCACCGGCGCGGATGCCAATACGCTGCTCAGCCGCATACTCGGCAGCTCATCGGCGGTGCTGGAGCAGCTGCGCGACCGGTCCAGCGAGATCGACCGGCTGTGGAGCCCGGAACCGCTCGGCTTCGGCGAAACCGAGCAGGCACTGCTGCTGGGGCACATGGCCCATCCCACGCCGAAGAGCCGCGGCGAGATGACCGAGGCGCAGCGGCGGATCTACTCTCCCGAGGCCGGTGGCCGGTTTCCGCTGCGGTGGCTCGCCGCCCAGCCCGACCTGGTCCGGCACGGAAGCGCCACCGGGACGCCGGCGCCTGAGCTCGCCGAACAGCTGCTGCGCGCGGATCCGCAGACAGACACAGGCGCACTCGACGCGATGATGGAGGCCGTCGGCCCGAGAGTTCTGCTTCCCGCGCATCCGTTCGAGGCGGACCGGCTCGCCGCCGATCCCGCCACCGCCGGCCTTTTCGACAGTGGAGCCGTGGTGGACCTCGGTGCGCTCGGCTCGCCCTACCTGCCCACCACCTCGGTCCGCACCGTCTACCGTCGCGAGTCGCCCTGGCAGCTCAAATTCTCCTTGCACGTGCGGGTCACCAACTCGATGCGGGTGACACTGCCCAAGGAGCTGGACCGGGCGGTCGAGTCTGCGCGGCTGGCCCGCACCGACGTCGGACGCCGGGTAGCCGCCGTCGCGCCCCGTTTCACGTTGCTGCAGGACCCCGCATACCTGACGGTGACACGCGACGGCCGGACCGTCGACGGATTCTCGGTACTGCTGCGGGAGAACCGGTGGACCCCGGGCGGACCTCACGACGTCAGCGCTGTCACCACGCTCTGCCAAGACCATCCCTACGGCGGGCGGAGCAGGCTGGCCGCGATCGTCGCCGAGCTGGCCAAGCGGGAACACCGAGCAGAGGACGACGTCGCGCGCGAGTGGTTCGGCCGCTTCTGCGAGGTCGTGGTGCGCTCGTTGATC
>NZ_ML142865.1:10052-13088 GCF_004138495.1 Phytoactinopolyspora endophytica | reverse complement strand
CTCTACCTGGACGTCGGGCTCTGCTTCGAAGCACATCAGCAGAACACGCTGGTGGAGCTGGACGGCGGCTGGCCGGTGCACGGCGTCTACCGGGACAGCCAGGGCTACTTCCACAGGGAGGCGGCGCACGGAGATCTGACCGCCGTAGTCCCCGAGCTCGGCGAGGCCACCGAGTCGATCTTCCCGGAATCGCTGGCCGACGAGCGGCTCGTCTACTACATGTTCGTGAACCTGACCCTGGGGGTGGTGAACGCCCTGGGCTCGTGTATCGACGAGGCCGTGCTGCTGGGCGATCTGCGCGGGCTGCTGGCCGCCGAGCGGTCCGAGGGCGGGCGGTACCCGGCATCGCTGCTGGACCGGCTGCTCGACGACGACCGCTGGCCCTGCAAGGCCAACCTGCTCACCCGGGCGCACGACATGGATGAGCTGGTGGGCGACATCTCGACCCAGTCGGTCTACGTCACGCTGCCCAACCCCTTGCCCGACCCGCTGCGGCCCGGAGCCGCTGGATGACCGCGCAGCCGAATCCTCGGTCGTGGCCCGCGGAGCATGCCGGAGTGACAGCCGTCGGCTCGCGGCCGGAGACGGTTGATCGGCCGACTCCCCGTGCCTGGTCCGCGATCTTCCGTCGAGAGGCGACGGGCGACGCGCCGTTGACGACCACACGGATCGAAGCGGAACCGGCCGACGTCGATCGGCACGGCGAGCTCATCCATGACTGGATGAACCGTGCGCATGTGGTGCCCTGGTGGGAGCTGGACAAGCCGCTCGATGAGATACGCGCCTACCTGGCCGGGTTGACACACCTGCAGCCGTGGGTGGTGTCCGCCGACGGCACGCCGTTCGGTTACGTGGAGACGTACCGGGTGGCCGACGATCCGCTCGCCGGCCACTACCCCGCCCGCCCGACGGATGTCGGCTGGCACCTGCTGGTAGGTCCCGAACGGTTCCTCGGCAGCGGAATGCCCCGGCTGCTGGGATGGGCCTTCCTCGCCTACCAGCTGGGGTTCCTCACGACGACGGCTGGCGGGCATCCGCACCATGGCGACCGCGTCGTCTGCGAGCCCGACGCGCGCAACAGCCGGATGCACGCGTTCTGCCGCCGCCTGGGTTTCCACGCGATCGGCGAGGTGGACCTGCCCGACAAACGGGCGTTGCTCATGGTGTGCCACCGCTTGGACTTCATGGCTCGATGGACCGACGACCGCCACACGATCAGCGATCAGATACGAGTTCAGGGCGCTATAACGCCTTGAACTCGTATCTGATCAAGGACGCCGACAGCAGGTGAACCACACATCATGAGACCGAACCATCCGTCCGCCGGCACGTCACCCGCCGGCGAACGCAGCCATCCAACCTCAGCGCCCGTCCCGCACCCGGAGGCCGACGGCCCGAACACGGCGCCCGAGGTAGGCCGTACGTTCGACGTGATCGGCGTCGGACTCGGACCGTTCAACCTCGGGTTGGCCGCGCTCCTGGACCCGGTCCGTGACATCGATGCCCTCTTCTTCGAGGCAGAACCGGTCTTCGCCTGGCATCCCGGCCTGATGCTTCCTGGGACGACGCTGCAGGTGCCGTTCATGGCCGACCTGGTCACGCTCGCCGATCCCACCAGCCGGTACTCGTTCCTGAACTATCTGCAGGAGCACAACCGGCTCTACCGGTTCTACTTCTACGAACGGTTCCACATACCCCGGCGCGAGTACGACGCCTACGCCCGCTGGGTCGCCGGGAGCCTGCCGTCGTGCCGGTTCGGCCACCGCGTCGATGAGGTCACGCCGAACGACGACGGCACGTGGTCGGTCCGCGTGGTGCGGCCGGCGCCACCCCGGGAGGGAGAGTTCCCGGGGCACGAGGTCTCCCGCCGCGTTTCCTCTTCACCGCAGACGCGGCACGGCACATCTGGCGGGCTCGGGGAAACGGTGACGTACCGTGCGCGTTCCGTCGTGTTCGGCGTCGGCAGCCGCCCATGGGTTCCGCAGGTCGCCCGCGATGTGCTCGGCGACGACGTCTACCACGCAGCGGACTACCTCCCGCTACGCGACAAGACAGTCGAGGCCGGCGCCGTCACCGTGGTCGGCTCTGGGCAGAGCGCCGGCGAGATCGTTGCGGACTTGCTCGAAGCACGCCTCTCTGGACGGCGTTCCGGCACGTTCATGTCGGGCCAGGCTTTTGCGCTGGGCGACGAACACGCTTCCGAATGGCGGGATGAGCACGTACCGGGACGGGCAGGCGGGCACACGCCCGAATGGCCCGACGGGCACACACCGGGATGGGCCGACGGGCAGGTGGACGGGGAGACACTGGACTGGTTCACCCGCGGTGCCGGGTTCCTGCCGATGGAGTACTCCAAGCTGGGGCTGGAGCATTTCACGCCCGAGTACACCAACCATTTCCACAGCTTGCCGCCACAGACCCGGGATCGGATCCGGGCAGGGCAGGACCTGCTGTACAAAGGGCTGTCGGCGGAGACCAGTGAGCGCATCTACGACCTGCTGTACGAGGCCACCATCGAGCGCGATGACCCACCGGTGACCTACGCCGCAGGCTGTGAGCTGGAGGCGATCGAGCCGTCGCCGGTCCCGGGCCGGCGCTGGCGGCTCACCTGGCGACACCGCGCCGAGGGCCGCACGTTCACCCGAGACACGGACGTCGTCGTCCTCGCCACCGGGTACGAGCCGGCGCCCGTTCCGGTTCCCGAGGGCTTCGTCGTCACAGACGAGCATGGCTGTCCGGCCGTCAGCCAGGACTACCGGCTACGTCTCGCCGACGAGCCGCCTTCTGCCGAACCGACGGACGAGGCCACTGCGTCAGGCGGGGCCAGCTGTCACAGGCCTCATGCCATGGCCGACGACGAGCCACGGCCCGACCGGCACGGCGGCGCGTCGTCACTGTTCGTACAGAACGCGGAACTGCACACGCACGGCGTCGGTGCGCCGGACCTGGGTCTGGGTGCGTACCGCAACTCGGTCATCATCAACGCCGTCGCCGGCCGCGAGGTCTATCCAGTGCGCGACCGCACCGTGTTCCAAC
>NZ_ML142865.1:6449-10042 GCF_004138495.1 Phytoactinopolyspora endophytica | reverse complement strand
CACTACCGCCCTAAAAGCCGGAGAAGACCATGATCATGAACAGTAACCGTGTAAATAGCACGGAAACTGTTCATGATCATGGTCTCGCGCACCGCAACCAATCGAGAGAGCAGCTGAGAGAACAGTAATGAACCTGGACGAATCGGCGACCACCTTCCCGACCTGGCTCGACGCCCGGCTCTGGGAACGCGCCAACCGTGAGCTCCTGGCCAAGGCGCTCACCGAGTTCATGTACGAGGAGATCATCGACCCGCCCATCGACGACGACGGGCGCTTGACCTGCGAGCTGCCGCACGGCACCTTGACCGCGCAGGCGAAGCGCCGCGCCCTCGGCTGGTGGAGGGTGGACCCGGACTCCCTGCGCTGGAGCCAAGCGCGACCAGAAACTTGGAGCGGCGAGGCGCCGAGCGAGCGGAGCCGTCGGCACAGCGAGGAACGAGCGACGCCGCCTGCGGAGCAAGCGAGAAGCCAAGCGCGACCAGAAACTTGGAGCGGCGAGGCGCCGAGCACGTGGAGCGATGCCACCGTCCCTGACGCAACGGTCCTGCTCGCGGAGCTCCTGACGGCGCACGGAGTCGCGGCGGCGACGGCCGCCAACCTGGTGGCCGAGCTCTCCTCGACGCTGCTCTCCGACTCATGGCTGCTGGCCCGCGGCCGCCCGAGCGCCGAGCTCACCGACCTGGAGCCGGTGCTGGTGGAGAACGAGCTACACGGCCATCCGTGGATCGTCGCCAGCAAGGGCCGGGTCGGCTTCAGCGCAGACGACCTGCTCGCCTACGCGCCGGAGGCAGGCCGTGACGTCCGGTTGCTGTGGCTGGCGGCCGCGCCGTCACTCGCCGACACCCGTTCCGTGGCCGGCCTGGACCACCACAGCGTCGTCCGCGAGCAGGTGGGCGACGCAGAGTTCAACCGGATGCGCGCGCACGCCCAGCTAGGCGGCCTCGACCCCGACACCTGCGCCTTCCTGCCGGTCCACCCGTGGCAGTGGACCAACCGAATCCTGTCGCTGCATGCGGCCGAGCTAGCCAGCGGTGCCCTGGTGCCCCTCGGTGAGGGCGCTGCCCGGTACCGGCCGCAGCTGGCGATCCGGACGCTCACGGACCTCGACCATCCGGAACGCCGCTATCTCAAGCTGCCGGTCTCGGTGCTGAACACGTCGGTCTACCGAGGGCTGCCTCGGGAACGTACGCTCGCCGCCCCGGCACTGACCGAATGGCTGTCCGGCTTGGCGGACGCGGACCCGTTCCTCAAAGAGACCGGGTTGGTCCTGCTCGGCGAGGTGTCATCGGTCAGCGTCGCACACCGCGCCTATGAGTCGATCCCAGACGTTCCCTACCAGCACACGGAGATGCTGGGCGCCATCTGGCGGGAGTCGGTCCAGCCTTACCTCGAACCCGGCGAGCGCGCCGTTTCCCTGGCCGCGCTGCTGCATGTCGATCCCGACGGCACATCGTTCGCCGGGACGCTCGTCGCCCGGAGCGGGCTCGGGGTCGACGAGTGGTTCCAGCATCTGCACCGGGCGGTGCTGCCGCCACTGCTGCACATCCTCTATCGGTACGGTGCGATGTTCTCGCCACATGGCCAGAACTGCATGATCGTGCACCGCGACGGCGTACCGACCCGGCTCGTCGTCAAGGACTTCGTCGACGACGTCGCGATCTGCACCGACATGTTGCCCGAGCATCAGAACCTGACGCCCGAGGTCCGCGCCGCCCTGGCTGACGTGACGCTGGAAGCCAAGACGCTGATCAAGTACCTGCAGAACGGGCTGCTGATCTGCGTATACCGGTACCTGGCGGAGATCGCCGAGGACCGGCTCGGGCTATCGGAGACCTCGTTCTGGGCGCAGGCAAGACGGGAGCTGGTGGAGTATCAGCGACGCTTCGGCGACGAGTCGGCGGATCGCTTCAGCCTGTTCGACCTGGAGACACCGACCTTCCCGAAGTTGTGCCTCAACCGGCTGCGACTGTTCGAACGGGGTTACGCGGACGACGCCGAACGCCCGGTCATCGCGGCCGTCGGCACCGTCCAGAACCCGCTGGCTTCCCCCGGTGGTGGCAACGTCGAGTAGGCGGCGGTAGAGGTCAGAACTGGCTGAAACGCTGCGGCGGCTGCTCAGTCCCCGACTCAGCGGGCCAGGTCATCGGCAGGCCGAAGACGGGAAACAGGGTCAGGTCGAAGAACACAGTCACCTGCCCGACGTCGGATGCGGTCAGCGTGAGCACATGCATCTGGAAAGCCCGGTGGACGCCGTTCTCGTCGCGCATGTACAGGCCGAACGCGGGCTGGCCGTTCGCCGTGGTCGCCACCATCACCTGATCACCCGGGCCCTGGGCAGGGCATTGGGCGGAGATCATCTGGCCGACGGTCTCGGCACCCTGGAACCATGCGAGGAACGGCGGCATCTCCCAGACGACGTCCTCGGCGAACAGCTTCACCATGGCCGGCACGTCGTAGTTCTCGAACGCGGCCGCATAGCGCTCAAGCAGCTCTCGCTGCTCGGACGTGGCAGGCTCGGTGACCTCGTCCTCCCGCAGCCCCGCCTGTTCCAGCTGGGCGCGGGCACGCTGCAGCAGACTGTTGACGGCCGCGACAGAGATGCCCACGGTCTCGGCGACCTCGGCCGCCTTGAACTTCAAGACGTCGCGCAGGATCAGCACGGCGCGTTGCCTGGCCGGCAGGTACTGCAGCGCGGCGATCAACGCCAGCCGGATACTCTCCCGAGAGGTAACCGTCGCGGCCGGGTCCGCACCATCGGCACCGACCATGGCATCCGGTACCGGCTCAAGCCACGGCACCTCGGGTTGTGTCGGCAACTGGCCCTTCGGATCGTCGCTGGGACCGCCCAGGCCGGTGGGCAGCGGCCGCCGATTGCGGCTCTCCAGCGCGGTGAGACACGCCGTGGTAGCGATGCGGTGTAGCCAGGTCCGCAACGACGACCGTCCTTCGAACCGGTCGTACGCACGCCACGCACGCAGGTACGTTTCCTGAACCAGATCCTCTGCCTCGTGCACCGAGCCGAGCATCCTGTAACAGTGCGCCAGCAGCTCACGGCGGTACGGCTGTGCCAGCTGCGAGAATTCGTCAGTTTCGGCGATGTCGACCACGACCATGACATTACGCCCACTCTCGGACATCCTCCAGAGACGTGGGCCGGGCACTCTCAGGCGAGCACTCGCCGCAAGCCGTCCAGCCACGCCCACGCCCGATCCCACGTCGACTCGACATGGTCCGTGCGCAGGTAGCCACGTATCGGGTCGTAGTCCTTGATGCTGATATGCCACCCGTCGGTCTCACGTCGAACCGTGCCACGCGGCCAGGCCCGCGTCGCTACGCCAGTCTGCGCCTCATCGGTGACCGTCGCGTTCATGCTCATGGAGGCTCCTCCTCTCCGCGGTGTCAGGATCGAGACGTGCTAGGTACTGAGACCGCAAAGCCGCCCGAAACTCATCGCCGCACTGTCGCTTCGGCCCAACGGCCTGGCGTTCTCTCCTGGTCGGCGGGGTGGTTCCCGCGGGCTGCCGGCGACATCGCGGCGCGCACCGCATGTCGCCTCCGCTGAAGCCGGCTACCGGGAGCCACCCCGCCTTCCG
>NZ_ML142865.1:6014-6408 GCF_004138495.1 Phytoactinopolyspora endophytica | reverse complement strand
CCTGTCCGATCAGCGTTCCACCCGTGTGCGGCGGCGCGCGTACAGCAACGCGGCACCACCGAGAATGACCCCGGCCACACCGGTTCCGAAGCCGGCGATGTTCATCGGGGTCACATCGGAGCCGTCCTCATCGGCCCCTCCGTCATCGCTCCCGTCGCCGTGGCCCGCAGCGGCGTCCGGCGCGTCGTCGTCGCCGTGGCCATCGTTCTCGGCCTCGCCGATGGTCACGGTCGGCGCCGGATTCTCCAGCTCGTGCGGGTCCTCGCCGTCGTCGGCGAGCTCCACCCAGGCCGTCTCGCCCTCCTCACATGTCTGCACCACCGGGAAGGCGAGCGTCTCCCCTGGTTCGTCCGGCAGCGAGACGGACAGCTCAAACGTGTCCCGCAGGTCGTCC
>NZ_ML142865.1:2907-5985 GCF_004138495.1 Phytoactinopolyspora endophytica | reverse complement strand
GGGGTTCGTGAGCCGCGTAGACGATCTGAGAGGCGGGCTCGCCGTCGGCGGAAGAGCCGTCGTCGTTCAGCTGTTCGACGTCCCAGTTCGGGTTGACCGTGGGAGTGACGCCGAGGACGCCATCCGGGATGTCGATGGCGACCTCGGTGGTCGCCGCCCCATCGCAGCCATGCGGTACGGCGAAGGTCAGCACCGTGTAGGAGCCGGCAGGCGCCTCGTCAGGGCTCACCGAGACATGCGCTGCGGCGACCGAGGCCAGACCGGCCACGAGCGCCACCGCGCCGCCCAGCCCGGCCGCAGCCCGCACGGCGGCACGTTGGCGCCGACGGACGGATGCCGACGCACCCTGCGGGCGGGCGGGTGTGGATGGCCGGTGTTCACGGCGGATGTATGGAAACGGGGACATAGTGGTACTCCTCAAACAGTTCGATGCGACGAAGGGGTTACTCAGATCGCCCCGGGTCGCTCACCGGCGACACACCGCGGCGGGAAAACGGACGTCGAGCTGTGCAGAGTCGCTACGACGCCCGGGGACATCGCTCGAGCGCGGTCACGGACGACGACCACCACAGCACTCCGCGGCGGCGTCGTCGCTCGTGCTCACGCGAGCGCACTATCAGCGAGGAGGACCGCGCGTGCCCGGGCCGCCCAGGCAGAGGATGGGGCCGACGGTCGGGACCAGTCGGTACGCCCGACCGATGACCGGGCCGTCGGCGGCGGGCACCGGATCGCCCATCCGCGGCACCCGGGGGAGCCTGGCGAGGCTCCACAACGCCCACACCAGCCGCTCGGCGTACGCCAGCATCGCACTGACCACGACCGCGGCGACCGCGTGCGAGGCCACCATGCTCATCGTCCAGCCGTAGCCGGCCGATTCGACGTGGTGACCGCCCGCGCCGGCGAACAGGTGCAGACCCACCTGTGACAACAGGACCACCGCGAGAATGCCGCCGAACGAGCGACGCGTGTCGGCCGCGGCGATGCACATCGCCGACAGCGCTGCTCCACCGGCGACCATGCCGGACGTGACGTGCACGACGCCGCCGGCCACCACGTGCGCGACCATGGACATCCCGAGACAGACGGCGGCCAGGATCGAGCCGCGCGCCAGCCGCGCGGCGCCCTTCCCGGGACTCGTCACAGCTCGCGAGCGTATCACCGAGCATTTCCATGATCATCAACCGCCAGCCGCACCATCCTGTGCTCAACGGTTGATGATCATGGGACCAGTCGTAGTGTGGTGATGTGGTCAACCTGACGAAGATCTACACCCGTACCGGCGACGACGGCACCACCGGGCTGGGCGATTTCACCCGGACCAGCAAAACCGACCCGCGTCTGGTGGCCTACGCCGACGCCAATGAGGCCAACGCCACCATCGGGGTGGCGGTCGCGGCCGAACGCAGCGGCACCGGCGGGGGCGACCTCGGCGACGACGTCCTCACCGCGCTGACCCGCGTGCAGAACGACATGTTCGACGTCGGTGCGGACCTGTGCCTGCCGCTCAAACCGAGCTACGAGCACCCGCCGCTGCGCGTGCAGGCCGAGTGGATCGACGAGCTCGAAGCGGACTGCGACCGGTTCAACGACGGGCTGCCCAAGCTACGCTCGTTCATCCTGCCGGGTGGCACCGTGACGGCGGCGCATCTGCACGTCGCGACGACGACGGTCCGCCGCGCGGAACGCTCCACCTGGCACGCCCTGCAGACGTACGGCGATGGCGAGGACGGCGGGGTGAACCCGCTGACCGCCAAGTACCTCAACCGGCTCTCCGACCTGCTGTTCATCCTCGCCCGCTATGCGAACCGCTACGCCGGTGACGTCCTGTGGCAGCCGGGCGGCGGCCGCGACGCCGGCTAGAGCCGTGCCGCCGACGATTCGCGCATGCCCGGTCGGCCCATAGACTCGAGGGGATGAAGCTGACGAAGTACGAGCACTCCTGCGTCCTCGTCGAAGATGGCGACGCACGTGTCCTGATCGATCCCGGCAACTTCTCGCACGGCTTCGAGGAGCTCACCGGCCTCACGGCGGTGCTCGTCACGCATCAGCACCCCGACCACCTCGACGTCGAGCGGCTACCCCGCGTGCTGGAGCACAACCCGGATGCCGCGCTGTACACGGACGCGGGAACGGCCGAGGTCCTGGCTCAGATGCACATCGAGTCCACCACTGTGCACGCTGGAGACCGGCTGGACCTGGGCGTCGAGGTGGACGTCCACGGCGAGCAGCACGCTGTCATCCATCCGGACATCCCGGTGGTTCCCAACGTCGGCTACCTGGTCGGCGGCCGGTTCTTCCATCCGGGCGACTCGTTCGCACCGCCGCCGGTAGACGTCGAGATCCTTGGCATGCCGACCGCCGCCCCGTGGCAGAAGCTCTCTGAGGCGATCGACTTCCTCCGCGCTGTGGAACCTGCCACGGCCATCCCGATCCATCAGGCGATCCTCACCAAGCCGGAGATGTACTACGGGCATTTCCAGCGGCTCGGTCCGGAGCGGACGGACCTTCGCCTGCTCGAGCCCGGCGATACGGCCACGGTGTGACCATGCGACGACGATCCGACGTATGTGGTTCGACATGAACGACGACGAATTCCGGCAGCCACGCCGGCCCTCGCTCAGGGGCGACATGCCCAACCTGCCCGGAGACCCCGATCCCGCGGACCGGATCGCGCTCGCGCACGCGACCGCAGCGGCGGTGCTGAACGCCGGACGCGCTGAGGACGCCAGCGCGGGGACGACGGAGCGGCTGGTGCGCCTCGCCGACCAGGTCGGCCTGGACGAGCTCGCCGAATTGTGGCGGGAGTCCGGAGCCGCGACCTTGCCGGGAACCCTGTGGTCACTCTATTTGCTGCGTAGCTGGGTGCATCGCAACGGCGAGGAGGCCGCCCGGCTGTTCACGGCCGGCCAGGAGGTCGCCGAGGTCTCCATGGCGGTCGCGGGCGTCGGGCAGCCACCCGGGCCACGCGAAGTCGCCACACTTGGCGACGCGGTGCTCAGCCGTGCGTTCGACGGCGACTTCGCCGTCACGTTGGAACGTGCCGGTGCGTTCTGCCGTGTGATCGCGACCGGCCGGGCA
>NZ_ML142865.1:0-2882 GCF_004138495.1 Phytoactinopolyspora endophytica | reverse complement strand
ACGACGCTACCGACGACGAGCGCGACCGGCAGGTCCGGCTCGGGGGAGGCAACCTCCGCATGGCCGAGGAGCTGGAGCACGCCGCCAGTCTGTGGCGCGAGAACCAGCTGCACTGAAGTCAGATGACCACGTGACCCCCGTCCTGGGCGCAGGTGTACGGCGCCCCGTTCAAGGCTCGTGAGAGAAAGCCCACCCATGAGATCAGCAGGCTTGGATTTTCCGTTCGTGGGTCGTCTCGGGTAACTTCGAGTGTGGCGACAGCCTTCGGGCCCTCGCTGGACGTCGGACCGCGGTAACCCCGGGTCCCATTTATTAGCCGCTACGAGCGGCCGTTGCGCCGAGAGGCGTTCCCGGTCCGGCGTCCGTACCACCTCATCAGCGCCTGGCTGCCTCTAGCGGCGTCTCGTCAGGCCCAGCCGAGTTCGTGAAGACGGTCGTCGTCGATCCCGAAGTGATGGGCGATCTCGTGCACGACGGTGACCAGGACCTCGTCGAGTGCATCGTCGTAGGTCTCGCAGACACGCAGGATCGGCAGCCGGAACAGGCGGATCACATCCGGGAGCACACCGGTGTAGTCGCCGCGTTCGGTCAGCGGCGTGCCCTCGTAGAGCCCGAGCAACTCCGGCCCGTCGTCGGGCGCTTCATCCTCGACCATGATCACGACGTTGTCCATGACCTGCCCGAGCTCAGCCGGAATACCGTCCAGAGCGTCGGCGACCAGCGCCTCGAACTCAGGCTCCGTTAGCTCAAGCACACTCGAACGACCTCATCTGAACTGCGGTGATGTTTAATACGACTGGTGATGTGCTACCACGGTACCGTGGAAGCGGTGGCCGAGGATGAGCGGCAGACGCGGTTTGATACCCGTCGGCGGATACGTCGATGGCGCGATCAGTGGGAGAGACTGAGACCCCACCTGCGCCGCATTCCCATGCCGCCGTTCCTCCAGCGGCACGGCGCGACGCTCGCCACGGTCGCGTTGGCGTTCGGTGGCGCATGGATCGCCTTGGCGGTGGCCGGGACCTCGCAGGGTCTGGTCGGGCCGCTCGTCGTGGACGCCGCGATCCAGCCATCGTTCGACGGTCAGTCCGTGGTGCGGGTCGATCCGATCGGTAGCTTGGAGATCGACTCACACACCGCTCCGCTCTCGCTGCAGATGAACGTGCGCGCAGTGGAGGAAGCCGGAATCCGGGAGATCGTCGACAACCCACTGTCGTTCGCCGCGCTGGACGAGGATGTCGTCTCCGATCTTCGGGGCGTCATCATCGACGCTGGCATCCGCGGCGCCATCGTGGCGGTTCTTGGAGCGACCATCGGTGTGGCACTGGTCATGCGCTCGTTCCGCCGCGCACTGCTTGCGGGCGCGATCGCCCTGGGCAGTGTCGGCGGGACCTACGGCCTGGCCGCGCTGACGTTCGACGCGGACGCGGCCCGCACGCCCACCTACACGGGCCTGATCTCAGCGGCGCCAGGTCTGGTGGAGAACGCCGAATTCATCGCGTCCAACGTGGACGCCTACGCCGAGCAGTTAGCCGGTCTGGTGGCGAATGTGGGCGCGCTGTACGACACCACGCTGTCACTGCCGACCTTCTTGCCGGACGACGACTCGATCCGGGTGCTGCATATCGCCGACCTGCACCTGAGCCCGGCCGCGTGGGATGTCATCGATTCGGTGGCCGACCAGTATGACGTCGACGTGATCGTCGACGCCGGCGACGTCGCCGACCACGGGACGCCGCTGGAGAACAGCTATGTCGCGCCGATCAGCTCGCTGGAGCGGCCGTACATCTTCGTCAAGGGCAACCACGACTCGGTCGCCACGGCCGCCGCCGTCGCCGCGAATGACAACGCGATCGTGCTCAACGACGAGCCCGTGGAGGTGGCCGGGCTCCGCTTCTTCGGCGCACCGGATCCGCGGTTCACACCCGATCAGGCCACCCGCGGCACCGCCGACCAAGACATCCTGATCGGCACCGAGGAGTTCGCCGAGGTAGCCCGTAACCTCGACCCAGCAGCGGATGTCATCGTCTACCACGACCCATCGCACGCGGAGCTCTTGGACGGTGCCGCGCCACTGGTGCTGTCCGGACACGGCCACCGGCGCAACACGTACACGCTCGACGGGGGCACCCGGGTCATGATGCAGGGATCCACGGGAGGCGCCGGCCTGCGTGGTCTGCAGGGCGAGGATCCGACGCCGGTCATGTTGAGCGTGCTGTACTTCGAGCCGGAGTCGAAACAACTCGTCGCGTGGGACGACATCACCCTGGGCGGGCTTGGCCTCACCACAGCGCAGATCGAGCGGCACCAGGCGGACGAGGAAGACGAGGCGGCTCAGGAAGAAGAAGAGCCGGAGACCCCGAGTCCTGGGCCACCGGATGGCCGCGATCCAAATGACGACGACCCGAATGACGATCCGAACGCGGGCTAGCCAACCCACACCACATCGGCGTGAGCTGGCCAACGGACGCAAAATTCCTGGTCACAGGCGCCTACGCTCTCGGTTTGGTAATCCGGAGTCCGTCGGCCTATGATTCTTAAGTCCCCGACGGCGACGAGCCAAGGGCCAAACCGTCAATGGGCTAGTCCCCATCGTCTAGCGGCCTAGGACTCCGCCCTTTCAAGGCGGCAACGCGGGTTCGAATCCCGTTGGGGATGCTGAGTGCCTTCTCAGTTGTGGCATACTGAGGGCGGCAATCACACAAGCAAGGTCCTGTGGAGCAGTTCGGAGTGCTCGCCGCCCTGTCAAGGCGGAGGTCGCGGGTTCAAGTCCCGTCAGGACCGCCAGCATCATCACGGGTCTTCGGATCTCAGCGGGGAGGCCATCCTTCGGGGTGGCCTTCTTTGTGTGTGGCGGTGGGCTGATGGGGACGAAGGTGCCG
>NZ_ML142864.1:193743-196082 GCF_004138495.1 Phytoactinopolyspora endophytica | reverse complement strand
ATCCGACACACCTCCTCCCACGACGACGACCACCAACCAAACCCCCAACCTCAGTTCCACGTGCTGTCACGCATCCGACACACCTCCACTCACATCTCAGTTCGCGGGGAAGAAACACTGGCCATGGCCGACGGCGGCGTGCTCATCTCGATCACCGCCAGGGTCCGCCAGCCGAAGCAACCCCCGACTATGTCCATATTGTCCCGACACCGGTGGCGACAAGCACATGCCAACTCGGCTACTATATGGACGAATCGCTCACGGGGAGGTATCTGTACAGGCCGGAGGCAGGTGCACATGTGAGGTCGTTACAACGAACGTGGTGGAGAGACTGGGCGCTCTGGCAACTGCCGCTGCCGGTTATCGTCTTGGTGCTATTCGTGATTGCCGCTGGCGTAGGCGGAAGCGCACTAAGTGCCTTCGTCATGCCCGTGGAGCTCAGCCACCTCACGGTGTTCGCGTTGCTTGCAGCATGCGCGTGGGCAACTATCGAATTGACGCGCAGCATCGAGCGCAAGCGCTCCTACATGAACAAGCCTTATGTCTCGTACGTGGACACAAAATCGGTCTGGAGTTTCGCGGCAGTTATCGTCTTGCCGCCTATCCTGGCCTCGACGATGGTCGTCTTAACCTACCTCATCGCATGGTTTCGAGTTACACACCCACGCGCCGCCGTCCCCTACCGTTGGACTTACTCATGTGCGACCATCCTGATATCAACACAGCTAGCCGCTCTCGTACTTGCACAGGGAATGCATAATTACCCTGGAACTCCAGGGGTCGCGAGCCTGACAGGCCTGTCCGACTTCGGGTTTATTATCCTTGCAGCATTGCTACGGTGGGGCGTCAATATCGGCCTCGTTATGCTAGCAATTGCTCTTGCAAACCCCTCAGCACGTGTCGGTGAACTTTTCACAAACTTCAGCGAGCAAGTCCTCGAGGCGGGCGCGCTAGGGCTCGGTCTGGTTACGGCGGCCGTAGTCTTGACCAGTCCATTCGTGCTTCCCGGCGTCGTCATCGCGCTCGTGGCACTACACCGCAGCCTTTTGGTTCATCAGTACGAAATGGAGTCTCGCACGGACGCCAAGACCGGCCTCGCCACCGTCACACGGTGGCATGAGTTCGCCATGCAAACGCTGACACGAACAAACGACCGTAGCACGTCGATGGGACTTCTGATAATCGACATCGATTATTTCAAGGCAATCAATGACACCTACGGTCATCCGTTCGGCGACGAGGCTCTGAAAGCGATCGCCGGAGAATTCAAAGAAGAGATTCGCGACGACGACGCCTGCGGCCGGTGGGGAGGCGAGGAATTCACCGTGACGATTCCCAACGTAGGGACCTCCCAGAACCTTCTCGCTGTCGCCGAAAGGATACGAGGCAGGGTAGAGGCCATCTCTATGGAGCCACCCAGTCACGTGGAAGAAACAGAGCCTGTCAGCTTGACCGTTTCAATAGGCGCCGCCATGTATCCCGCCGAAGGCATTACGTCGCTTGACGAACTCCTTATGGCCGCTGACGGCGCGCTGTATCACGCCAAGCAGGATGGCCGGAACCGTGTCCGGCTGTGCGAGGAACCGTCGCCGCGGCCCACGGCTGTCGCAGACCCACGTCCAGACACCGAGCCCACAAGCTGACGCTCCGCGATGCCATGGTCTTGACTTAGAGTGCACTCTAAGCTCTAGCGTCATGGGTGTGACGACAGCGGAGATCGACATACCGACCGACGAAGCACCGGCGGCCCTGAGCATCTCGGCCGTCGCGGAGCTGACAGGGGTCAGCGCACACGCTCTGCGGTACTACGAGCGCATAGGGCTCCTGAGCGTCAAGCGTGACCACGCGGGCCGCCGCCTCTATGCGCCGCAGGACGTTCAGCGTGTGGTCTTCATCACTCGGCTACGGCACACCGATATGCCCATTCGGGACATCCAGCGCTACTTCACTCTCGTTCAAGCAGGGCCGGCGACGGAATCCGAGCGGCTGGAGCTGCTGGTCCGGCACCGGGAGTCGGTCCAAGCTCAGCTCGCCAACCTGCACACCGCGCTCGAGGCCATCGACTTCAAGATCGCCGTCTACGGTGGCTCCGACCGCTCCTGCTTGTAACCCCAACCATCTGAACAAGGAGAGACATGGCCCTGCCCGCTCGCGTACTCGGAAGTTCCGATCTCACTGTCTCCGCACTCGGTCTCGGGTGCATGGGCATGAGCGAGTTCTACGGCGCTCGCGATGACCACGAGTCGGTCGCGACCATCCATCGTGCCCTGGACCTCGGCGTGACGTTCCTGGACACGGCCGACGTATACGGGCCTCACACCAACGAGGAGCTTGTCGGC
>NZ_ML142864.1:177785-193716 GCF_004138495.1 Phytoactinopolyspora endophytica | reverse complement strand
ATCGCGGGCCGAAGGGATGAGGTGGTGCTGGCAACCAAGTTCGGGATCGTCCGCGACCCGGCCAACCCCGCGAGTCGCGGGTTCAACGGCACGCCCGAGTACGTCCGCTCCTCGTGCGACGCGTCTCTGCGACGTCTGGACGTCGAGCACGTCGATCTCTACTACCTGCACCGGATGGACCCCAACGTCCCGATCGAAGACACCGTCGGGGCCATGAGCGAGCTTGTCGACGCCGGCAAGGTGCGCTACCTCGGACTATCCGAGGCGGCGGCCGACACTATCCGTCGTGCCCACGCCGTGCATCCCATCGCCGCTCTGCAGTCCGAGTGGTCCCTGTGGAGCCGCGACGTCGAAGGGGACGTCATAGACACCTGCCGCGAACTGGGTATCGCCGTCGTTCCCTACAGCCCATTAGGCCGCGGGTTCCTGACCGGCGCGATCACCTCTCCCGACGACCTCGTGGACGACGATTTCCGCCGCAACCACCCGCGCTTCCAGGGCGACGCCTTCAAGAAGAACCTCGAGCTGGTCGATACGGTGCGCTCGATCGCAGCACGCAAAGGCGTCACTGCGAGCCAGATCGCGCTCGCCTGGGTCTTGGCCCAGGGCGACGACGTGGTCCCGATCCCAGGTACCAGAAGACGCCACCACCTCGAGGAGAACATCGGTGCGCTCGAGGTCGAACTCGACGAGGCCGACATGAGGGAACTGGAGCACATCGTCCCAGTCGGGAACCGCTACCCGGACATGACTTTCGTCGCTGGTGTCACCCCTCAGCGCTGATCAGAGATTCGAGGTCGCCGGAGAACCTACCGAGGCGCATATTCAGTTCAGCAATGCGTCCAGATCGGGCGCCTCGTCCAGGAGCCCGTCCTGGACGGCCAGGTCACCGAGTGTGTTCAGTGCCTCGATGTTGATCTCTGAGGTGAACGTCTCGATCGCGACACGCTCGGCTAACGCAGGGTCCATGTCGAGGAAGTCGACGAGTGTCTCGCGGACGTCTTCGGGGTTCTCCTCGGCGTAGGCCAGAGACTCGTCCATCGCAGCGACGAAGTCCCCGGCCAACTCTGGGTCCTGCTCCGCCAGCTCGCCACTGGTGAAGGTCACCATCGTGTCCAGTCCTGGGGCGGCGTCCTGGTAGTTGTACGTCACGAGCTGTGCGCCGTCTTCGACGAGCGTGGTCACGAACGGCTCCGGGATCCAGACCGCGTCGACGTCGCCCTGCTCCAGGGCGGCCGGCATGTTCGGGAACGGGAGTTCCACGAACTGCACGGAGTCGGCGTCACCGCCGTCCTGCCGCACGGCCTCGCGTATGGTCACGTCGCCGGCGCCATTAAGGGTGTTCACGGCGACGTTCTTGCCGGCCAGGTCGGCCGCGGACTCGATGCCAGAGTCCTCGGCGGCGAAGACCCCGTTGATGTCGTCCCCCTCGGGTTTGGAAGCGGAGAAGCCGGTGATGACCCGGATGTCGAGGCCCTGTTCCTGGGCGACCATGAGTGGCAGTGGCTGTCCGACGACAAAGTCGATCTCACCGGCGACGACCGCCGGGAGCAGTGCCGCACCACCTTGCCCGAGCTCGAGGGTGACGTCGATCCCGTGGTCGACGAAGAAACCTTGATCGATCCCCAGCTGCAACGCCGCGGTCGGCACGATAGGCAGAGCGCCCACGGTCACCTCACGCGTATCTCCGGAGTCGCCGCTCGCCTGGGCGTCGCCGGTCGCCTGCGCGTCATCGGTTTCGCCGTCGTCATCGCCTCCGCACGCAGCAAGGAGGATGCCCGCCGCAGCGATACCAGCAATTATCGGTTTGCGCATGGTCCGGTCCTTTCACCTTCGACACGCCGGAAAACGACATGTGTCTCGAATCACACGATGATTTCTTCAATCATTGAGATTGTCAATCATCTGTCCGCACCTCCGCGCGCCGGGTCTGGGCCGAAATGACGGAAGACTCCCGGCTACCGGCGGTGGCCCGCCGAGGACGCTCCATCCGGTCGAGAACCGACCGCCGTGACGGCCACCACATGGGACATGGAATCACGGGTGGTCTAGGTTAAGAAACAGCATGCTGAACGACGACGACATCCTGGCCAACCTCGGCGATGTGCGAGCGCGCATCGCGCGAGCCGTCGCCGAGACCCAGCACGAGGCCGACCACGTGCGGCTCCTGCTGGCGACGAAGACGGTGTCCGCCGAGCGGATCGCGACCGCCGTCGGGGCGGGCGAGCACCTGATCGGTGAGAACCGTGTCCAGGAGCTGGCACAGAAGGACGAGGTTCTGTCGGCGCTTCCCTGCGAGCGGCATCTGATCGGCCACCTGCAGACCAACAAGGTGAACCAGGCACTGGCGTATGTGACCTGCATACAGTCGCTGGATCGGGTTGATCTGGCCGACCGACTGCAGCGTCGGCTCGACTCCATCGATAGCAGCGTGGACGTGCTGCTCCAGGTGAACACGTCCGGCGAGATCAGCAAGTTCGGCGTCTCCCCCGACGACGCGCTGACGTTCGCACGCGAGACGGCGAAACGGGACCGCATCCGTATCCGCGGCTTAATGACCATCGGTCTGCCCGCCGCGGATCCAGATCTCATCCGGCCCGGCTATCGCAGGCTACGCGAGGTTCGAGACCAGATCCGAGATGCTCGGATCGACAACGTGCACATGGGCACGCTGTCGATGGGTATGAGCGGTGACCTGGACATTGCCATAGAGGAAGGGGCCACTATGGTCCGCGTCGGCTCTGCCGTGTTCGGAGTGCGTCCGCGACCCTAGGCCGCGGATGTGTCCAGCTGTCACACCACAGTTCATACGCCTCGGAGCAGAGTGGATTGGGAAGGTGCCCAGGACCGAAACGGCAGCGTTTCAGGCCGTCGCAGGAGCGCATTGCGGACCGTGCGCCCAGCGTGATCGCGTCTCATCAGAGCATCCACCCGAGCGCGAGCGGCCCTGAACGTCTTACACTCACCCTGGAGCAGGGCGGTGTCGATCATGAATGGACCATGCTCGCCTCGGCCGCGGGTCGATCGCGAACAGCCGGCGGCTGAGCAGGACCGGCCCACCATGTACGCACTGCTGGGGACCCTCGCGGAAGCAACGTCGCATACCGTGCGTTGTTTCATGAGGGGTTTATGACGATATGACCAAGGGGAATTGATGGCACAGAGCGCGAACGGGGTGGGACGCCGCCTCGTCGTCGTGGAGTCGCCGGCGAAGGCCAAGACCATCGCCGGCTATCTTGGCGACGGTTATGTCGTGGAGTCCTCCCTGGGGCACATCCGCGACCTCCCGTCGAAAAAGACGGACGTTCCGGAGACCCAGCGAGAGCGCTACGGCAACCCGGTGGGCGTGGACGTCCACGGTGACTTCGATCCCCTCTACATCGTCCCGGCAGGCCGCGCCAAGGACCAGGTCAAGAAGCTCAAGTCGCTGCTGAAGGACGCCGACGAGCTGCTACTCGCGACAGATGAGGACCGCGAGGGTGAAGCGATCGCCTGGCACCTGCGCGAGGAGCTCAAGCCGAAGGTGCCGGTGCGCCGGATGGTCTTCCACGAGATCACGCGGGACGCGATCCGCAACGCTGTCCAGAGCCCACGAGACATCGACGAGGACCTGGTCGACGCTCAGGAGACCCGGCGCATCGTCGACCGTCTCTACGGCTACCAGATCTCGCCGGTGCTCTGGCGCAAGGTGACACAGGGCCTGTCCGCCGGCCGGGTACAGAGCGTCGCCACGCGGCTCGTCGTCGACCGGGAACGCGAGCGGATGGCGTTCACCTCGGCGTCGTACTGGGACATCACCGCCACCCTGGACACTGGCACGTCCGACGAGCCGAGCGCGTTCGCCGCGAAGCTGCTCACAGTCGATGGAGCCCGGGTCGCCGCCGGCCGCGATTTCGACGCCAGCGGGCAGACCAAGGGACGAGGCAACGTCATCGTCCTGGACGAGGACCGGGCGCGGGCTCTCGCCGGCGCCCTGAACAACGTCGAATACCAGGTCCGCTCCGTCGAAGCCAAGCCGTACACGAGGCGGCCCTACGCACCGTTCCGGACCACCACGCTGCAGCAGGAGTCATCGCGCAAGCTCGGCTTCGGCGCGGCTCGCACCATGCAGGTGGCGCAACGGCTGTACGAGAACGGCTTCATCACCTACATGCGGACGGACTCGACGACTCTGTCCGACTCCGCCGTCTCGGCCGCGCGTGCCCAGGTCAGCGAACTGTACGGACCGGACTACCTGCCGGACGGACCACGGGTCTACTCCAGCAAGGTCAAGAACGCCCAGGAAGCGCACGAGGCGATCCGGCCGGCTGGGGACTCCTTCCGCACACCGGCGGAGACCGGCCTGCGCGACGAGGAGTACCGCCTCTACGAGCTGATCTGGATGCGTACCGTCGCATCTCAGATGAAGGACGCCAAGGGTGAGACGCTCACCGTCCGGGTCGGTGCCACCGCGTCCAGCGGTGAGACTGTCGAGCTGGGTGCATCCGGGCGCACCATCACCTTCCACGGGTTCCTCAAGGCCTACGTCGAAGGCGCCGACGACCCGGAGGCGGAGCTGGACGACCGTGAGAAGCGGCTTCCGCACCTCACCGAGGGCCAAGGCCTGACCGCCGCCGGTGTCGAGCCGGAAGGCCACACCACCAAGCCACCGTCCCGCTACACCGAGGCGACCCTGGTCAAGGAACTCGAAGACCGTGAGATCGGACGCCCGTCGACATACGCGTCCATCATCCGCACGATCCTTGACCGCGGGTACGTGTTCAAGCGGGGCAACGCGCTGGTGCCCGCGTGGCTGGCGTTCGCCGTGGTGCGGCTACTCGAGGAGCATTTCAGCAGGCTGATCGACTACGCGTTCACCGCCAAGATGGAGGACGTCCTCGACGAGATCGCCGCCGGCCGCGCCGACCGCGTCGCGGAGCTGGCCCAGTTCTGGCACGGCGACGACAAGGTCGAAGGTCTCAAGCATCTCGCCGACAACCTCGGTGAGATCGACGCCCGTGGCATCTCGTCATTCCCGGTGGGTGAAGGGATCATGGCGCGGGTAGGCCGCTACGGTCCGTACGTCGAGGACGAGGAGGGCAACCGGGGGAGCATCCCCGACGAGCTCCCGCCCGACGAGCTCACCGTCGACAAGGCCCGCGAGCTGCTCAAGGCCGGTAACGGCGACCGGGAGCTAGGAGTGAACCCGAAGACTGGGCGGACCGTGGTCGCCAAGGCCGGCCGGTACGGGCCGTACGTCACCGAGCTGCTCGAAGAGGACGCGCCCAAGGGCACCAAGCCGCCCACGGCGTCGCTGTTCAAGAGCATGTCGCTGGAGACGCTCACGCTCGACGATGCGCTGAGGCTGCTGACGCTGCCGCGAACCGTCGGAGCCGACGCCGAGGGCAAGGAGATCATTGCCACCAACGGCCGGTACGGCCCGTACGTGAAGAAGGGATCCGACTCCCGGTCGCTGCCCGACGAAGAGTCCCTGTTCACCGTCACGGTGGAGGAAGCGGAGAAGCTGTTCGCCCAGCCCAAGGGGCGCCGCGGAGCGCGGGCCGCGACACCGCCGCTGAAGGAGCTGGGAGACGACCCCGCGAACGGCAAGCCGCTCGTGGTCAAGGACGGCCGGTTCGGTCCGTACGTCACCGACGGCGAGACCAACGTCACGGTGCCGCGCGGCACATCGGTGGAGACGTTGACACTCGAACGCGCCGCCGAGTTGATCGCGGAGAAGCGTGCCAAGGGGCCTGCGCCGAAGAAGCGCGCGGCGAAGTCGCGCTCCCGCTCCTGACGGCAGAGACCGACGGCTCGGGGATACCCCCGAGGTTTCCCTGGGCTTGCCGGTCTCAGGGTTGTTCACCCAGGTCCGCCAGGCAAGGGTGGAGTCGTGGATCTCTTGGCTCTCGTTGCCGTACCTGTTCTCGTGTATGTCGTCATAGCCGCTCTGGTAGCCGCCGACGCGGTGGTTCCGATCGTTCCCTCAGAGGTGGCCGTCGTGGCGGCGGGCACACTTGCCGCCGCGGGCGAGCTGGACGTCGTCGCGGTGCTCATCGCAGCCGCCGGCGGCGCGCTGGTGGGTGACTGCGCTGTCTACCTGATCGGCCGGCACACGCTTCCCGGCGTGCTCGCACGGTCTCGGCTGGGGCGCCGGGTACAGCGCAGCGTCGAACGCGCCTACATGCGTATGGGTTCGGCCAGCTCGGCCGCGATCATCGCGGGCCGGTTCATTCCGCTCGGCCGGACCGCCAGCTCAGCCGCCGCCGGCATGGCGGGGGTATCGCCACAGCGGTTCTTGCTCTGCGGGGCGATCGGGGGAAGTGCCTGGGCAAGCTGGATGCTCGGCATCGGCTATGTCACCGGTTCCGTCACGGACGTGCCGCTGTGGGCTCAGTCGGCCATCGGTGCCGGAGCCGCAATCGTCGTCGGCGTGTGGCTCGCCACCACGCGAGCCATCATCCGCACCCGCCGTCATATGTCGGCCCGTGCGCGCGCCGCGGCGACGCGGCGCGGTACGCGGGCCCCACACGCCCCGAACGACACACCCCACCATGGACACCCCGCGCTCGAACACGTACCGGCATAGCAGACGTGTCGCGTCGCGACGTGGTGGTCATACCCGTCTGAACCGAGCCCGCGTGGGGTGCGCGTCGCCGGCGCCGGCGGTCATTGGCCTTGTCGGTCGTCGGTCGTGGTCAGGTCAGATACGAGTTCATCGAGGGTGACCAGATGTACGTTCGGACGTGTCGCCGCTACTTCGATCAGGCTGTGAGCGAAGCTGCGGGCGAAGAAGACGACGAGCGGTCCGTCGGCAGAGAAGCGAAGCTTCGCCTGTCGCATAGCTGGCAGCTTGTAGGTTTCGAGGTCGGTGAGGACTTTCGGCGTCATGGAGCGATTGGTCCATTTGCACTCGCCGATGATCGTGACGGTGGAGCGTTGGAGACCTACGACGTCGATCTCTTCGACCTGGCGTTCGCCGCTGCGTCGGTGTTCGGCCAAGGCTTTGCCCCACCACGTGCCTACTCGGCTTGCACGCCTGCCGAGGTGACTGCGTGTCCATTCGCGGCAGAGGGCTTCGAACGCGGGTGCGACATGGTCTGCGAGTACCGGGGCGATCTCGCCGTCGTAGTGATCTCCTGGTCGTAGGCCGGCGCGCAGGTCTTCCTGGTAGTTGAATACGAAGCGGAACCAGAACTTCAGGAATCCGTCGGCGATGCGGTACCGATGATCGCGAGATGACCGGTCGGCCGTGAGCGGCGCGATCTGTTCGACGAGCCTTAAGTCTTTCAAGGTATTGAGGTACTGGCTGAGATCGGTGCTCCGCCTTCCGAGAGCGGTGGCGAGGTCGCCGATCGAGCGCATGCCAAAGGCAAGCTCTTCGAGCATTGAGAAGTAGATACCCGGTTGTCGTAGCTCTTCCTCGAGTACCTCGCGTGGGTCGTTGAACAGTGGCCCGCGGTGGTTGAGGACTCGTCGGCATACCTGTTCCCGTAGATCGCCGGGCCCGCGGCCCAGTTCGTCGAGGTAGAGGCTCATGCCGCCGGCAACCGCGTAGCGCTCGACGCGTTCCTGTGCTGTGAGGTCAGGCATGAATGCCTGTGCATCGGCGAACCGCAGAGGCTCCACGGACAGTGGAGTGAGGCGGCCACGTAGTGGGCTTGATTCGCTGAGGAGTGTGGTCATCTGTCCGATGTGCGATCCGCAGAGCACCAGCTTCAGCGTGGCGGAGTCGCGTTCTTCCATCACTGCTTGGAGGGCTGTGAGGATCTCGTCACGCCGGGCGGCGACTGAGGGAAGCAGGTACGGGAACTCGTCGATGACCGCCAGGACTTTCTGCTCTCGGGCTAGTTGATAGAGGGCGCTGAACAGCGTCGGCAAGTCAGGGAGATCTGGACGGAAGCCCAGAAGTGGCGCGAGCCGGTCGGCGAAGCGGTTCAACTGCTGACCTTCGGCGCGACGGTCGGCGACCAGCACTATAGCCGGCTTTCCATCGGCGAAGGTGCGAAACAACCATGACTTGCCAACACGGCGACGTCCATACAGTGCAAGGACGTTGCGCTCCGCGCCCTCCCACCAGTCCTCGAGGCGCGCCAGATCGGCGACACGATTGACGAACTCGTCGCGGGCGGCGAACCTGAAAGTCTCCATCTTTATAATCTAGCTTAGACTAAGCTAGATTATACAAGCTCGACTCTTCGAATAAGAGCCTCACCGCTTGGCAGGCTCGGCGGACTCGACCCAGCCCGCAAAGAGCACCAGACCCGTGGCGCGGTGCACCGCCAGGAAACCGAACGGCCGGTCATAGGTCACCCGTAGGCCACGCTCCTTGCGGACCGGCATCGACACCATGCGCATCCCGATGGCCGTCACAGCGGCGGCCTCGAACCCGGTCGCACTGAAGACGGCGACCGCCGACTGGCGCGCCTGGTCGACCCGGAGCGGGACGGGCCCGATTCGGGCGAAATGTCCCCGATCATCCCGCCGGACCGTGTCCAGCCCGAAGAGCGACGCGTGAGCCAAGAGATCGTGATCCGACCGCACGGTAAAACGGACCGCCGTCACTGACACGCTCCGCCGCTGAGCCGGCACAACCGTCAACCCAGGCGCGGAGGGTGTGGCATCGGACTCCAGGAGCTCTGTTCCACCGCGGGCCTCGTGCTCTCCTGCCAGCACGGCCATAGCCGCCGGGAGCACCTCGGAGGACCGCCGGTCCTCGTCGCCTAGAACAAGATGGACATCCAAGCCGTTGTCGCCTTCGACCCGAGTCTGAGTCAACGGACCCGCGGGTGTGGTCGCCACCCGCACGTCGTCCAGCTCCTGCCAGGTGCGGCTCAAGCCCGCCAACCGTTCCTTCGCCCACGGCCCGCTCTTCGGGACCAGGTTCTCGTCGCTGAACTTCCGTGCCCACGTGGTGCGGACTGCCAAAGCGCTGGCAAGGGTGAGCATCGTGTCCGGGTCGGCGTCGACCGGAAAGCGGTCGATCAGCCCTCGGGTGTTCTCCCGCGCCCAGGCGTCCAGCTTCGGCTGGTCCACCGCCGGCTCGCCGGTCAGCTCGCCGACGTTCGCCGGGGGGAGCTGCGCCGTCCAGTCCGGGTTCACCTGCGCGGCCACGTTGGCCCAGACCCCCAGGGCCGCATCGACGCCCTCCAGATCGCCGATCGCCTTCAGCGCCTGACGCGCGGCCTCCATGCACTCGTCAGCGGGCACACCGACCGCGTCGGCCAGCTCGCTCCGGCCGGGCTCATCCGCCGATGACGCAAGTACGGCCAGCAGGGGCCATAGACCCGCACCCGACACCACACCGGTGCCATCCGCTCGAAGCCACTCAGATGTCATCCGGTTGATCGCTCGTACATCCACGCTCCGACTCTATGCGGCTTCCAACCAGCGGAACACAAATCTGTGAGCGCCGCGGCCGCGCCCCTCCGAGTGAAGCGGCCTAGCTGTCTCACTGTCCTCATGACTTTACGTATGGCACGATGTTGCACAACTGACTCAGGTGTCACATTGGCACCAGGAGTGAGTTTTGGAGGCGTTGACGTCTGCAGGCGACCGAGACGGGGGAACCGATGGACAGATCTCAGGCAGGCGACGGACGGACGAACGGAGCGAAGAGACGCAGGCTCACCAGGACGCTGGGCGCAGGTTCGCTGGCATCAGTGCTCATCCTCGGCACCTTCAACCCGCCGGCCGTCGCGGAACCGGAGACACCTGTCAGTTACCCGAAAGGTGCGTCCGCTTCCCGGGCCACCGGGCTCGCCTTCGACACCTGCACCGCTCCGTCGCTCGAGGCTCTCCACGCGTGGCAGAGTTCGCCATACTCCACGGTCAACGTCTACTTCGGCGGGGCCAACCGTGGATGCGAGCAGCCTGAGCTCACAAAATCCTGGGTGCAGGAGGCGGCAGCCATGGGTTGGGATCTGCTGCCGACGTACGTGGGCCGGCAACCGTACTGCGTGCACGCCGACGGCATGAGCACCTTCTCAGAGTCGGACGCCCACGAGAAGGGGCGGAACAACGCGGAGGACGCGATTGCCCAGGCCAAGACGGTCGGACTGCTACCCGGGAGCGCTCTCTATGCCGACATCGAGCACTATGACCAGTCGGATGATGACTGCCGGACCGCGGTTCGCCGATATGTCTCGGCATGGACCAGCACGCTGCACGCAAACGGCTACCTCGCAGGCGTCTACGTCCATCACTCCTCTGGCCTCGCCGACCTGTCCGGAAGCCACGGATCAGCGCACCATGCCAGGCCCGATGCGATCTGGGTCGCGGACTGGGACCGGGACACGACGCTGACCGGCTGGCCGAACACGTCGGACACCAAGTGGGCTGAGCACCAGCGCGCGAAGCAGTACCGAGGCGACCACGATGCGACCAACGGTGGCGTCACTCTCAGCATCGACAGCAACGCGATCGATGCTCCTGTCGCCACGGTGGCACACCAGTACCAGGTGACCAGCGACGTCGGGCTGAAAGCCCGCACCGGCCCCGGCACGTCCCACCCAGCCACAGGGTCACACGCGCCAGGGGCCACGCTCTCCGTGGTCTGCCAGAGCGGCGGCGAGAAGGCCGGCGCCACCTCAGTATGGAACCAACTTGTCGACGGCACCTGGGTCAGCGACGGGCATGTCTCGACGCCGTTCAGCTCCGGCTTCTCGGATGCCCTTCCACGCTGCACATATCCCGGGCAGGTCAGCAGTGCTGCCCCGCTCAACGCACGCACCGGGCCGGGAACCTCGCATTCGACGACCGGCAGCCCGCTATCCAGCGGCTCGCTGGCGTGGGTCGTATGCCAGGCCGACGGCATGGCCGTGGACGGGACGTCTGTCTGGAACAAGCTGGCTGACGGCCGGTGGGTGAGCGACCGCTACGTCTCCACGACCTCCGGCTCCTCGTGGAGCGACCCGATCCCCCGTTGTGGCTGAGACGTCCCGCGATCCGGGCGTCGTGAGCCGCACCTCGCCGGACGCCACGTTGAGACTAGGCTGGTGCCGTGGTTCTGGACGACGGCGCGTCGACGCGCGAGCGGCTCGTGGCACCTCACGACGACGATGATCCCGTCGCGTCCGATGCCGGCCGAGGGCTCTTCGTGGCGTTCGAGGGCGGGGACGGTGTCGGCAAGTCCACCCAGGTGGACCTGCTGGCGAAGCACCTGCGCACTCTCGGGCGAGACGTCGTCGTCACTCGGGAGCCTGGCGGATCCCGCATCGGGAAAGAGGTCAGGACCATACTGCTCGACGGCGGTGAGCTCGACGCCCGCGCGGAGGCGCTGCTTTTCGCCGCGGACCGTGCGGACCACGTCGCGTCGTTGATCCGGCCGGCGCTCCAGCGCGGGGCCGTGGTCATCACCGACCGCTATGTGGACTCATCCATCGCATATCAGGGCGTCGGACGCGAACTCGGCATCGACCAGGTCGCCGCGCTGTCCGAGTTCGCCACGCTCGGCCTACGGCCCGACCTCACGATCATTCTTGACCTCGACGCTGCCGAACGACGCCGCCGCGTCGAGCGCCTCGGGCAGTTCGACCGGATCGAGCGCGAACCCGACCACGTGCACGCCCGGATCCGGCAGGCTTTTCTCGACCTCGCCGCTGCCGCCCCGGGACGGTACCGCGTCGTCGATGCGGCCCGGCCGGCCGACCAGGTCGCCGCTGAGGTCGCGACAGCCGTAAAGAAGGTGCACTGATGAGTGTCTGGGATGCCGTCGTCGGGCAGGCCGTGGTGCCCGCCCTGCAACGCACGATTGCGGACGCATCCGTCGATCGCAACGGGGCGGGCAGCGGGTCGATGACGCACGCCTGGCTGTTCACAGGGCCACCCGGCTCGGGCCGGTCGGTCGTCGCCAAGGCGTTCGCAGCTGCCCTGCAGTGCCCGCAAGGCGGCTGCGGACACTGCGCCGAATGCACCGACGTCCGGGCTGGAACACACCCGGACGTGGCGGCGCTCACCACCGAAGGGCTGAACATCCGGATCAGTCAGGTCCGTGATCTGGTCCCACGCGCGGCCCTGAAGCCGGCCCGAGGTCGCTGGCAGATCATCATCGTCGAGGACGCCGACCGGCTCGGCGAGGACGCCGCGGACGCACTGCTGTTGTCGGTCGAGGAGCCGCCCGAGCGGACCGTCTGGATGCTGTGCGCGCCGACCGCCGAGGACATCGTCCCGACCATCCGCTCCCGGTGCCGCGTGGTCCAGCTCCGCACGCCTCCATACAACGAGGTCGCCGCCCACCTCACCGCAACCGAGAACGTAGACGAACGGCTTGCCGCCTTCGCCGCCCGCGCTTCACAGGGTCATATCGGGCGCGCCCGGGCGCTGGCCGTCGATGAAGAGGCCCGCGCCCGGCGCGAAGAGGTCCTGCGGCTCCCGTTCGCACTCAACGACATCCGTGAGTGCCTAGACGCGGCGGCCAACCTCGTGGAGGCGGCCAAGGCCGATGCGGAACGGCGTTGCGACGCCCTCGACGCCAAGGAGACTGAGGAGCTGAAGAAGGCGCTCGGGGCCGGTACCACGGGTCGCAAGCCGCGGAATATGAATGCGGCGGTAAAGGAACTGGAGCAGGAACAGAAACTCCGCCGCACCCGTGTGCAGCGCGACTCCATCGACCGGGCACTGGTGGACGTCCTCGCGCTCTACCGCGACGTGCTGATGCTTCAGCTCGGTGTCAACGCCGAGTTGGTCAACGACGAGATGCGGCCATCCCTGCAGAGGCTGGCCCAGGCCGGGACGCCGGAGGCCACGCTGCGGCGGATGGAAGCGATCGTCGAAACGCGGGAGTCGCTACTCGGCAACGCCGCTCCATTGCTCGCTCTGGAGTCGATGGCGTTGGCACTTCGCGAGGGCTGAGGGCCTGGGTACCGCGGTACGTCAGCGCTAGAGGGCGGCGCGATGACCGCCGTCATGCGGGCATCGGTACGCCGGCGGTGAGAAGCTGGGCGTCTGTCTTGGTGGTGAACAGCCAATCACGGCACTGCACACTCGGTCGCAGTCGTTCGTACTCGACCATTCCGTCGGGCTCCACCCGAAGGTACCGGTAGCCGTGCGGAGCGAGCGCTGTCTCCACCCGGTCGGCGTCCCCCGAGTCCGGGAGCACCTCGCACAGGATGTCGGGTCTATTCGCTTCCAGGAACTCCTGCCCGTTCTGCAGGACGACGTCTTCAGTGCCTTCCACATCGATCTTCACGATCGTCGGCACCCCGCGAGCCGAATAAGACAGCGTGTCCATGAAGGCGTCCAGCGAGTACACCGGCACCTCGACACCCTTCTCGAAGTACAGCTCCGTCGAATAGAAGTCCGGCAGCGCGGACCCTCCGTCCCCCACCGCGATCCGTGCCGCTCCCCCGTCCTTGCCGACGCCTTCGACGTGCACTGTGATCCGCCGGAGTAGATCGTTCGCCACCACATTGTCCAGAGCGGCTTTCGCCACCTCTGGCACCACTTCGAACGCGTGCACTTCCGCGTCCTCGGCCACCCGAGCACCGAGGATCGAGAACAGCCCGGTGTATGCGCCGACGTCCAGGATGAGCCTGGTGTCCCGCGCCAGGCAGGCGAAGACGTCCAGAGCCAGCTGGTCAGCGGGACGGGGCCGGACACCCCGGCCCCAGTACAGCTCCTTGGCGATGACACAGCGATCCGGATGCTTCATGACGAACGAGACACCGCCCATCCGCGCCTGGACCTCGTGCACGTGCGCCGGGGCAGGAAGGCGTTCAGAACGGATCCGGCTGCCCAGCAAGGCCGCACCGCTGCGCAGCACAGCATGCGGCACCCGCCAGGAGAGAACTCGCTTGACCGTCGGCTTGACGCCGTACCAGCTGTGCCGGCGGCCACGCCCGCTCTTGTCGAAGTCCGTCACGTCACCGGCCATTTCACCGACCACACCCTCATCCGCGAATATTTCGATGTCGCATCAATTCCGCCACTGTTTCGTGTCTATGACGTTCTACCCCGCGCCGCGGTTCCCATCACCCCACACCAGACCAAAGGACAGTCGGCCGCCGGATCCACATGAAGCCGACGGCCGCCCTGGGCACCGGCCGATGTCCGACGCCGTGGTGGCGGTTGCCGCAACAGGTCGTATGGTGGGCGTTGTGGGCATGGTGATGGCAGTGGCTTTCACCCGGTACGGGAAGCTCTACTACCTGGATCCGGGCGGGCACTCTCCGAGAGTCGGCGAAAAGGTTCTTGTGCCCACTGATGACGGCCCTGAGGTGGCCGAATGCATCTGGGCCCCGCAGTGGGTCAGTGAGGACGTCGATGGTCTGCCGACGTGTGAAGGCATCGCGACCGATGAGCATGTGGAGCGCGACGAGCGCAACCGCCGTCGCCGCGCCGAGGCTCGCGTCGTGGCCCGCCGGCTGATTCGAGACCACGGGCTGCCCATGAAGGTCGTCGGCGTCGACTACGTCGACACCCGCGAGGACGTCGACCAGCTCATCACGATCTACTTCAGCGCGCCGCAACGGGTCGACTTCCGTGAGCTGGTCCGTGACCTGGCCAGGACACTCCGAGCGAGGATCGATCTGCGCCAGCTGGGACCTCGCGATGAGGCGCGTGTCCAGGGCGGCGTTGGGCCTTGTGGCCGTGAGACGTGTTGTTCGACCTTCCTCAAAGACTTCGAGCCGGTCAGCATCAGGATGGCCAAGGACCAAGACCTCCCGCTGAACCCACTCAAGATCTCAGGTGCTTGCGGGCGGCTCATGTGCTGCCTGAAGTACGAGCACCCCCTCTATCAGGACTTCAAGGTCAATGTCCCATCGCTGGGCTGCGGGGTCGAGAGCGATGAGGGCGTGGAAGGCACGGTCGTCGGCTACAACGTCCCGGCAGAGACGGTGTACGTCCGGGACCGCGAGACCGGCCGCAAGGTCGCCTGCCCGAAGGCCAGCGTCTGCGGTTCCCGACAGGCCTACGAAACGGCCGTCGCTTCGGGAATGCGGGCGACCCCGGAGGAAGACAGCGACGACGACGGCGACACGCCCGCCCTTGGTGATCAGGAGTCCGAATGAGCCGGCGATCACGCTCGTCGAAAGTCGTCGCCCTTGGGTTGATGGCCGCGATCGTCGCCACCGGATGCTCGTCGTCCGCTAATGATCCGAACGACCCTCCGCAAGAGCAGATGCCGCCGGAGTCGACGCCGGCGCCGGACGCGACCGAGGGCATCGATACCGCTCTTGAGAAGTTCTACACGCAGACGGTGGAATGGGAGGATTGCGGCGACCAGTTCCAGTGCTCGACGCTGACCGTCCCACTCGACTACGAAGACCCAGAGGGTGACGAGATCGAGGTCGCGCTGCTTCGGGTGCCCGCATCCTCAGATGACGCGGTCGGATCACTCGTGGTGAACCCCGGAGGCCCTGGAGCGTCGGGCGTCGACTATGCCCGCAACGCACACCTCGTCGCGTCGCAACAGATTCTGGACCAGTTCGACGTCGTCGGGTTCGACCCGCGGGGCGTGGGATCGTCCACGCCGATCGAATGTCTCGAGGACCAAGCCCTGGACGATTTCCTCGGCGACACGCCCCCGGTCGACGACGAGAACGGCGCCACCGAGGACGACGCGCCCGAAGACGAAGGCGAGGACGAGAACGACAACGAGGACGAGGCTGCCGCGATAGAGGCCCAGGCCGAAGAGTTCGCTCTGGCGTGTGAGTCGAGGTCGGGCGAGTTCCTGGAACACATCGGCACCGCGGACGTCGCTCGCGACATGGATGTGCTCCGCGCCGCACTCGGCGACGAGCAATTGAACTACCTCGGTAAGTCCTACGGCACATCGATCGGGGCGGTGTACGCCGATCTGTTCCCAGAGCGTTCGGGCCGGCTCGTGCTCGATGGCGCCATCGACCCGTCGCTGGACTCGGAGGAGCTCTCGCTCGGCCAGACGTACGGCTTCGAGCGGGCTCTCAACGCATTCCTCGACTGGTGTCTGGACAACGACTGCCCGATCGGT
>NZ_ML142864.1:177041-177728 GCF_004138495.1 Phytoactinopolyspora endophytica | reverse complement strand
GAAGCAGCCCGGGACGCGTTGCAGAGCCTGATGGAGCAGACGGAGGAAGAGCCGCTCCCCACCGACGACGAGAGTCGGCCGCTGACCTCTTCTCTGGCGTTCTACGGAATCATCCTGCCGCTGTACCTCTCTCCCGAGCAGGGCTACCCCACCCTGGCCGACGCCCTCGACCAAGCGGTCAACGAGGACAACGGCAGCGACCTGCTCCAGTTGGCGGACCTCTACCTCAATCGCAACGCGGACGGGACCTACAACGGTAACCAGAACGAGGCGATCATCGCGGTGAACTGCATCGACTATCCGGGTGGAACCACCGTCGAGGAAGCTGAGGCCGCCCTGCCGGAGTTCGAGGAAGCTTCCCCGATCTTCGGTCGGTTCATGGCGTGGAGCGGGCTCTCCTGCCTGTCGTGGCCGGCCGAATCCGACTACGACCAGAGCCAGATCAGCGGCACGGGAGCGGATCCGATCCTGGTCGTGGGGACCACCGGCGATCCGGCTACGCCGTATGACTGGGCCGAGGCACTGGCAGACCAGCTCGACTCCGGCACGCTGCTGACATACGACGCATTCGTACACACGGCTTACATGTCCGGCAACGAATGCATCGACGCGGCAGTCGACGACTACATCCTCAACGGGACACCTCCAGAGGATGACCTCGTCTGCTCCTAGCGTGGGCGGCCTCGC
>NZ_ML142864.1:174599-176934 GCF_004138495.1 Phytoactinopolyspora endophytica | reverse complement strand
AACCACCCGGTCGCACTCCTCAGATCACTCACTCCGCGGGCGACCTCGTCCCTCGGCCGACCACTCCATTCGCTCACTTCGTCGTTTGCTCCATAATGGGCGATATGCACCGAATGCAGCGGTCGCCTCGCGGCCTGATGGTCGGCACTGCCAGCTTGGTCGCCGCACTGACGCTCAGCTCATGTGGTGGCAGCGACGACGAGGAACCCGTCCTGCCCCGGCAAGCACATGCGCTGACCCAGCTCGAAGGCGTCGGCGGCGAGGTCGGCTTCTCCGAGCCGTTGGCCCTGGCGGTCAACGGTGGCCAGATCGATACCGCAGAGGTCCTCTCCACCGAGGGCGACCCACTCGAGGGCGAGATAGGCGACGACGGCCGTACCTGGACCAGCAACACGCGCCCGGAGCCCGGCACCAGCTACGACGTCAGCGTGACCGCTTCCGATCATTTCGGTGAGGTCCATACATTCGACGACGAGCTCACGGTGGCGGAGGTCCCGGAGGGTGAGCGGCTGACCCTAGCCATGCTTCCGAGCAACGAGTCGGAGGTCGGCGTCGGCGCCCCGATCGTCGTCCAGTTCGACCAACCGGTCACCGACCGGGAGGCGGTCGAGAGGGAGATGCAGGTGTCGTCGGATCCCCAAGTGGTGGGCAGCTGGCATTGGGTCAGTGATACCGAGGCGCGATTCCGACCGAAGGAGTATTGGCCGGCCGGCACCAGTGTTGCTCTCGATCTCGAGCTGAACGGAGTGCAGGCCGGCGAGAACCTCTGGGGCGGACGGTCGTACCACCTGGAGTTCGAGGTCGGCTCGGAACGCATCGCGGAGGTCGACGCGGACGACTACGAGATGAACGTCACCGTCGACGGCGAGACGGAGCATACGTGGGACACCAGCCTGGGAGCCCCGGAGTTCGCCACCCGCAACGGTACGTACGTCGTCCTGGAGAAGTTCAAAGATCGGAACATGACCTCGTGCAACGCGAACATCACGTGTGATGAGTCCGATCCGGACTACTACGACGTCGACACGGACTGGGCCGTCCGACTCTCGTACAGCGGCACGTTCGTCCACTCCGCCCCCTGGTCAGAGGAGTCGCAGGGCGAGGACAACGTCTCCCACGGCTGCATCAACCTCAACGACGCCAACGGTGAGACATTCTTCGCCATGGCCCGCTACGGAGACGTGGTCACTGTGGAGAACTCCACACGCGAGGCCGATGACCTGGTCGAACGGGGCGACCCAGGGATGGTCGACTGGAACATGTCCTGGTCCGACTACGTTGCCGGCTCGGCCCTGGGCGAGGAGATCACCACGAACGAACTGTGAGCACCCGCGCCTTTCGTTCGCCCCCGCCCTGGTGTCGCGGAAGCGGACACCAGGGGCCGGATCGCTATACAGATCAGGGGACGCCGTGGGCTTCGGTCCCGATTCGGCATGACGGGCCGGTACGTTCTATACTCGTCCAGCGTGCTGGTCCTTCCAGCACCGGCCGCCTTAGCTCAGTCGGCAGAGCGATTCACTCGTAATGAATAGGTCGTCGGTTCGATTCCGACAGGCGGCTCCAGCATCATCGCAGGTCACAAGGCTTACGAGCCTTGTGACCTTGCTAGAATCCAAGATCATCAGACCATTCGCAGGCGAGCTAACCGCCGTCGACGACGCGGCCGCCTGCTTAAGCGGCGCCTCCAGATCACCGACCGGCCATGCTGGCACCGAGTATTGGACATTGCCGGAATCGGACCCAGTGCCGACTGCAGACATGGCAGCCAGGCCGGCACAGCTCGACGAGCACACGCCAAACGCACCTGACCCGAAGGTCGATGCGTCGACACCAAGAAAGCACGACAAAAGCGCAGGCAAAGTGGTGCCTTTCAGTATGGACCTGACATATCAAAGTTCACGGAGGGAGAACACCACGTGGGTATCAGAATGAGAGCGGCGGCAGTGACGGCGGCAGCGGCGAGCGCCCTGCTGGTCGGCGCGAGTACGGCGCAGGCCGAGCTCCCCAGCGACAGCCAAGGAAGCAACACCGAGCCAGCGACGAGCCCTCCCGGGGGCAGCTCCGTCAGCGTCTCCGACGATGTCGAGGCGTCGAAGGTGTGGAAGAACGTGTGGCACACCGCACCGTCGTATTACGGCGGCGCGGGCGGCCCTACCGGTGGATATCTCTTCGCCGGGAGTAACTACTTCTACTGCCAGGGCAAGGGGATGGAGTACTCCGACAAGGGCTACACCAACGACTGGTGGCTGAAGACCGACGACGATCACGGCAACACGAACGTCTGGGTCAGCGCCGTCTATGTCAGCGGTGGCGGCGACTACGAGCCCATCCCGGG
>NZ_ML142864.1:174171-174577 GCF_004138495.1 Phytoactinopolyspora endophytica | reverse complement strand
GCTAGTCAGACACGGCTCCGCGTCTCCGCTAACCATGCCGGGGACGCGGAGCCGACCCACATTCACCCCATCACCCACCGGGCGGTGGGGTTCGTCATGTCAGCCTCCTCGACACCCTGCTACAGCTTTCATTCAGACCCGCTCGAGCGGGCGGTGCGGGCCCTCCGGCAAGACCGCCTTGATCCGGTCCCCAGGCCGCACCTCTCCGCCGGTGTGGACGACGCTCATGATGCCGGCCTTGCGCACGACGTTGCCGTGTTCGTCCCGGTGGACGACCTGCTTGAGCAGGCCCTGCTGGTAGTCGTCGATCTGATGGCACGGGTTGCGTAGGCCGGTGACCTCGACCACAGCCTCGTCGCCGAGGTACAACAGAGTTCCCGTCGGCAAGCCGAGAAGATCGATACCA
>NZ_ML142864.1:170233-174067 GCF_004138495.1 Phytoactinopolyspora endophytica | reverse complement strand
TCGCGCGCCACGCGCGAACGATGCTTCACGGTGGCGCCCAGGTGAGCATCTCCTTCGACTCCGAGACCGGCCAGCAGGGTGATGCTCTGCTGATGCGCCTTGCTGAACTCGTGCGTGTTACTCCGGCTCACCGCCGTGACCGTGCCACTCATACAGCTGACGCTCCCGCCTCGCGCTTCCTACGGGCGAGTCTACGGTGCGGGCCGCCGCTCAGCCTTTCACTCCGATGTCGCCCCGGCCGCGCTGGCTCAGCGCGTCGGCGGTCACCGCGACCAGCAGGATGCCTCCCGATATCGCGAGCTTCGTGCCCGTGCTGGCCTGCATCAAGTCCAAGCCGTTGGACAGGCTGCCCATCACGAGCGCTCCGAGCAACGCACCCCACGGGCTGCCCCGACCGCCGAAGATCGTCGCACCGCCGATGACGGCCGCCGCGATGGCCTCCAGCAGCAGCGGACCACCGGCGAACGCCGTGTACGAGACGGACGCGAACCGGGATGCTCCGATGACGCCCGCAAGGGCGCACAGCAACGAGCTCAGGGTGAACGCCGCGATACGGACCCTGGCGACATCGATGCCCGCACGGCGCGCCGCCTCGGCATTCCCACCGATGGCGTAGAGGTACCGGCCGAACTTCATCCGCCGGGTCACGTAACCGAAGAAGGCGACAAGAGCGACCAGGAGCGCCGAGGCAAGCGGAACGCCGCGGTAGTCGTTCAACACATTGACCACCGCGGCGAGCAGCACGACGACGAGACCGAGCCGGATCGCCAGCCCTCGCATGCTCGGCGCCGACAGCCCGGCGGCGCGTCGCTTCGTCCTCCGCCGTACCTGGCTGAGCGCATAGCCGCCGGCGATCACCACGGCCAGCCCCCAGCCCACCGCCTCCGACAGGTAGGTGGTGGTGAGGTCGCGGATCAGGTCCTCGTTGACGTTCACCGATCCGCCCCGGCCGAGTATCAGCAGCATCACGCCCTGCAGCCCCAGCAGACCGGCCAACGTCACGACGAAGGACGGCACACCGACGACGGCGACGAAGTACCCTTGGAAAAGCCCGATGGCAGCGCCGATCGCCAGGGCCAACAGGATCGCCGGAATCGGATCCCAGCCCTGCCTCGTGACGAGCACGCCCGTAACGGCAGCACACACACCAGAGGTCACTGCGACCGACAGATCGATCTCGCCGATCAGCAACACGAATGTCACGCCCAGGGCGATCGTTCCGATGACGGCGATCTGCAGGAACAGAAACGACAGATTGCGCGGACTGAGGAAGATCGAGTCCTGGGAGTAGAAGACGATCCAGATGACCGCGAGGGTGAGCGCGACCGGCAGCACCGAGAGGTCGCCATGACGGAGCCTGGCCAGGACGTCGCGCCAGCCACCGCCGGCGGTGGTCACCACGCCCCCGTGTACGTCGACCTGAGGTTCCTCGTCCGGCTTCCGTGCGAGCGTCATTGGTCTACCTCGCGCTCCGTCTTGGATCCCGTGATCGCAGCGACGACATCGTCGGGCTCCACCTGGCCCGTGTCGAACGTGGCTACCCGCCGGCCGAGCCGCAGGACGATGATGCGGTCCGCGACGTCGAACACGTCCGCGAGGTTGTGGCTGATCACCACCACGCCGATGCCGTGCTCACGCAGACGTCGGACCAGGCTGAGCACCTCTTGCGTCTGTGCGACGCCAAGGGCAGCGGTCGGCTCGTCGAGCAGCACGACGCGCGCGTCCCACATCACGGCCCGCGCGACCGCGACCGACTGGCGTTGTCCGCCGGACATCGCCGCAACGGGAAGACGGACGTTGCTGATGGTCATCACCCGTAGCGACCGCAGCACCTCCCAGGCCCGTTGCTCCATGGCGATCTCGTCCATGCCACGAACGGCGCTGAGCCGCTCCCGTCCCAGGAACAAGTTGGCCACGACGTCGAGGTTGTCGCACAGCGCCAGGTCTTGATAGACGGTCTCGATGCCCAGATCGACGGCGTCCCCCGGGCCTTTGACGCTGACTTCTCGATCTTCGAAGAGGATTCGCCCGCTATCCGCTCCGTGAATTCCTGCAACTGTCTTGACCAGGGTGGACTTACCTGCGCCGTTGTCGCCGACCAGAGCGACCACCTCGCCGGCATGCACCTCGAAGTCGACGTCTTCGAGCGCTTGGACGGCACCGAACGACTTCGAGATGCCCTCGAGCCGGAGCAGCGCAGAGACGGCGCCGGTGTCGTCGGCGGTGGGTGTGGCGGAGACGTCGCTCATCCGCTACGCGTCCTCGCACAACTCGACGTCGGCGCTCACCCCGGAACAGATCGCCTCAAGCTCGTAGAAGCCGGCATCGATGGCCAGCATGGCGCTCTCCTCGTCGTCGATGACGTCGACTTCCAGAAGCCGGCTCGGGACGTCCTGCATACCGTTGTCCACGGTGTCCGGCACGAGGTCACCGGCCGGTTCCTGACCGGCGAGCAAAGCCGCGGAGATCTGCGCGGCGACGTCCGCCTGCTGCGTGACGTCTTTGAAGACGCTCATGCCTTGCTGGCCGTTGAGGATGAGTTGCAACCCCTGCTCGGTGGCATCCTGACCGGTCACCGGGACATCGCCCGCCATGCCCTGCGATTCGAGCGCGGTGATGATCGTGGCCGCCATGCCGTCATTGGCTGACAAGACACCCTGGACGTCGTTGTCGAGCTGAGTGAGGGCCGCTTCCATCGACTCCTGGGCCGCGGACGGATCCCATCCCGGCGTCCAGTCCTCAAAACCGATGGTGCGCGTGCCCTCGTCGACCGCTTCCTCGAGGACGGGCATGTAGCCGTCGGCGAACCAGCGGGCGTTGTCGTCGTCCTCTGAGCCATGGATCACCACGAGCTGGTCGCCGTCTTCGGTGTTCTCCATGAGCCATTCGCCTTGAGCTTGGCCGACCGCTTCGCCATCGAAGGTCACGAAATAGTCCAACGGCGAGTCTTCGATCAACCGGTCATACGCGATCACCGGCACATCGGCGGCCTCGGCATCCTCGACGATCACTGCCGCCGCGGTCATGTCGACCGCGGCTATCACGAGTACCTCGGCGCCCTGGGTGATGGCCTGCTCGGCCTGCTGCTGTTGCTGTGCCGCGTCATTCAACGCGTTGAAGATCTGTACATCCGCATCCGGCGCATACTCGGACATACTCTCTTCGAAGCTGTCCCGGTCGGGACCTTCCCACCGCGGCGTCACATTCTCGGGTAAAAGGAAAGCGACCGTACCGGTAGCTTCCTCCGCCACATCGCCCTGATCCGCCTCGCCTCCGCCTGTCTCATCGTCATCGTCTCCGCACGCCGCTACGACCAACCCGAATCCAGCGAGAGCGGCGAGAACACCGAGTCGTCTCATCGTCGGCTCCTTTGCACGGACGGCTACGAACTCGACTTTCACACTACCGCCGACGATCTACGTACGAACAGGCCTGAACACGAAGATAATTCCGGGCGACATTCCGGAACTTTTCCGGATGGCCTCCTGACCAGCGTATTGACGTGCCACTCGATGTGGCCAGTGGCCGCACGGCAACCACGAGCATGCGCCGACTGGTCCGGTCGGCGCGAGCCCGTCGTCCGTCCCTGGGAGCCCTGGGGCTGGTCAGCCCCAGATCTCGTCGGCCGTCTCGGCGATCAGACTCAACTTGGCGACCTGCTCGTCGTACGTGAGACTGTTGCCCTCCACCGTCGACGAGAATCCGCACTGCGGTGAGATACAGATCTGCTCGATCGGCACATACGCGCTGGCTTCCTCGACCCGACGTTTCAGGTCGTCCTTCTTCTCCAGCTCCCCCCGCTTGGTGGTGACGATACCGAGCACCACCTTCTTG
>NZ_ML142864.1:168260-170198 GCF_004138495.1 Phytoactinopolyspora endophytica | reverse complement strand
CGGCGGGACGAACCGCAACGGCTCGAAGGTGCCCGAGCGCTCGTCGTCGTACTCCAGGAAGAAGCCGTCCACGGCGAGCTGGCCGAACAGGGCTTCAGCTACGAAGTCGTACCCGCCCTCGGCCGCCCATGAGGACTGGAAGTTGCCCCGGCACAAGTGCGTCGTCACCGTCAGCTCAGCAGGTTTCCCATCGAGCACCCGGTTGAGCTGCCTGATGTAGTGCTCGTGCAGATGCTCCCCGTCGCCACCCCACGTCGCGACCCGCTCCCGCTGCCGTGGGTCGTTGAGGTAGGCGAGGCTGACATCGTCCAGCTGCAGGTATCGGCAGCCGAGGTCCGCCATCATCCGCAGCTGCTTGGCGTAGGCGGCCGTGAGGTCCATCCAGAACACATCTTCGTCCGGATACACCTGCGGGTCTATCGCCGCCGGCCCGCCACGGTAATGCACCATGCTCGGCGACGGGATGGTCAGCTTCGGCGTCAGTCCGGTCCCCTCGGCCACCGACTGGAGGTACTGGAACGGCTCGCCGAAAATCGGCCGCTCCACACCGATCTTGCCGTCGATCGTCATCGCGGCGCTGCTGAACTCCACGACGCCGTCCTGGTTGCGCATCGGGACCTTGATCTCGCCGTCGGCGCGGTGGACACCGTCGAGCTCGTAGATGAAGTCCATGTGCCACGACGCACGCCGGAACTCACCGTCGGTGGCGGTGTTCAGACCGACGTCCCGCTGCATGGCGACGACGTCACGGACGGCGCCGTCTTCCACCTCACGCAACGCGTCATCGTCGATCTCGCCGGCGGCGTGCCGTTGCCGGGCCTTCAGCAGCCGTTCCGGGCGGAGCAGGCTCCCTACGTGATCCGCTCGGAATGGCGGGCGTCCGTTGTCCGTCATCGCTGACCTCCCGGGTGTCATGTGATTGGTTGGGTGCCACGCTAAGGGTGCGGTCTCACCGGCCTCTAGATGCCTTCCGGTCCTTGGAAGATGGGAGTGACGAATCCGGCGTTGACCAGGTATTCGGCCCCGCCGACAGCGACGCCACTTCTACAACGGTGCCACTTCCTCGACTACCTCTACAACAGGGTGAGCTGATGAACGCGCGTCCTGCGGCGCGCTCCCTCCTCGTCGAGCCGGTCGTAGACCGAACCGTCCAACGAGCTCAGGAACGGCGAGGCCTCACCTGTGCGCGACTGACCACGCCACGTCCGTTCAGCCGCGTGCGTGAGGTAGAGGACTCGCTGGGCTCTGGTCATGCCCACGTAGAACAGCCGACGCTCTTCGGCGAGGTCCTCGTCGTCGAGGTCCTCACCGGGCCAGCGGAACGGCAACATGCCGTCCTCGCACCCGACCACGAACACGACAGGAAACTCCAGCCCTTTCGCGGCGTGCAGAGTCAGCAGGGAGACCCGGTCCGCCCGCGGATCCAGTGCGTCGACTTCCGCGCCGATCAACAGTTCCTGCCGGAACCGCTCGAGGTCGTCCCCACACTCAGCCGCCAACGGAGCGAGCAGGTCCACTGCGGAGTAGAGCTCCGACGTACGCTCGGCCCGGTCCACGCTGGACACCATGGAGAGCACAGTCTCCGCGGCACGGCGCACTCCGGTCAGCACGTCCGGCGCTGCGCTGGCCGAAGACTGGTAGGTCAGCTCGGTCAGAATCTCGCGCACGCCCGTACGCTCGACCAGCCGGTCGTGTGAGTGCCGCTGGAACGGATAGCCCGCCCGTGCCAGCGCATCCATCACCGCGCTCGCCTGCACCGACGTTCGATACAGCACCGCGATGTCGGCGAAGCCGATCTCACCGTCGCCCTCCCCGTCGGCTCGGCCGCTGTCTCTGGAATGCAGCGATGTGCCGCCGAGCAGCCGGTCGATGGTGCGGCTGACGAAGGCGGCCTCAGCCTGCTCGTTCGACGCCCGGTGAACTCCGATCTTGGCCGGC
>NZ_ML142864.1:166136-168234 GCF_004138495.1 Phytoactinopolyspora endophytica | reverse complement strand
GGATGGTCGCCGACGGGAACCAGCACTCGGTCCGGCACCAGGGTGGAAGGGCGGACCACCTGCATCGCGCCCGTCAGGATGTGTGGGTCGGACCGGTAATTGCGCGTCAGCCGGATCGTCTCGGCCGACGGGTAGTCCTGCCGGAAGCGCAGGAAGAACCCTACGTCGGCGCCGCGGAACCGATAGATCGCCTGGTCCGGGTCGCCGATCGCGGTCACATTGCCGCCGGCCGGCGCCAGCAGCCGCAGCAGCCGGTACTGCACGGCATCGATGTCCTGGTACTCGTCCACCGAGATCCACCGGTAGCGATCGCGGAGCTCGATCATCAGGTCGGGATCGGACTCCAGCAGCTCGACGGGCAGAGCCACGAGGTCGTCGAAGTCCACGAGGTCCAGCTCGCGGAGCCTGGCAAGGTAACCGTCCAGGGCGTTCACCGTCTCGGAATCCATCGGCTGCGGGCTACGCCGGACGCGCGAGAGCTCCGGCAGCATCCGGCGTGCGCCTTTCTCGTCCCCCATGACCTCGGTGAGCACCTCGAGCCGGCGCTTGTCGTCAGCGACGCCGAAGCCGGCAGTGAGCCCGGCTTCGCGGTGCCGCTCCCGGAGCAGGCCGAGGCCGAACGCGTGGAACGTGGTGACCGTCAGCGCCCGCGCCCGGTCACCGATCAGGCCATGCAGGCGATCGGTCATCTCCCCGGCAGCCTTGCGGGTGAAGGTGATGGCCAAACATTGCTCTGCTGGGACACCGTGCTCTGTCACCAGGTGCGCGATGCGGTGTGTGAGTGTCCGGGTCTTGCCGGTGCCCGGGCCGGCCACGATCAGCAGCGGTCCGCTGCGTAGGGCGGCCGCCGCCCGCTGATCGGGGTCAAGGCCGACCAGCATCGCCGGTGTGGGGACCGCCACGTCGAGGAGCTCCGCGCCCGTCTCATCGGTGGACGACCCCGGCAGCGGTGACGCCTCGGCGGCCGTGGGCTCGACGGCGGGCTGAACGCCACCGTCATGCAACGTGAGCTCGTCGGCGTCCGGCACGCCAACGGGATCACAGTCGCCGTCAGGAGCGCCATCGTCATCGAGAGCGCGGCTGAGCGGTTCGTCGCCTGACGACCGGCTCTTCGACTCCTTCGAGGCCCGGGTGACCAGCTCGTCGTCGAACAGCGCCGGCGTCTGCCAGTTACCCACACCACCCACCTCCCCCGGTTCGAAAAGCCGAATAGTGCCGTACTCGCCGTCGTAGCCCGGTTCCCGGATGACCGTGCCCTCCCTGAGCCGGCGGATGGCCTCGGCAAGCTGCGGCGACGTCATCTCCAGGTCGTCGACCGGCACGTCATCAAGGATCCTGAGTTCAGGCCCGTACACCTCGGTCAGAGAAGAGACCTCGTTCTGCACCTTCTTGCTCTTCGGCCCGACGCCGAGGATCTCACCCATGATGTGCGGAAGCTGGATCAGGTTCCGGAATCCTGGAGTGCCGTCCGGGCGGTATCCGCCGGGCCGGTCCGCAAGCTCCTCGACCCGGCTCAGCACGCCGACGGTCAAGGGCTTGCCACACTCCGGGCAGCGGCCGCCGAGCCTGCGGGTCTCCGCCGGCTCCAGCCGCACATCGCACTTGCGGTGCCCGTCCAGGTGGTATTTGCCCTCTTCAGGAAAGAACTCGACCGAGCCGAGGTAACCGTCCCCGGTCTCCAGAGCCCGCCGGATGGCGAAGTAGTCCACGTCCGTGTCGAACCTGCTGGCCTCCCGGCCGAGCATGGGTGGCGAATGCGCGTCGGAATGGCTGACCAGCCGATAACGGTCGAGTGCGGAGACCCGCCACATCATCTCGGGGTCCGCGGAGAGCCCGGTCTCCAGTGCGAAGATATGGTCCGCCAGGTCGAGGTAGCAGTCCTCGACGGCGTCGAAGCCGGCTTTGGAACCCAGGACCGAGAACCACGGTGTCCAGACGTGCGCCGGCACCAGGTAGGACCCTTCGCCGGACTCCAGCGTGATCTCCAGCAGATCCCTCGAGTCGAGCCCCAGGATGGGTCTGCCGTCGGAGCCGAGATTCCCGATCTTGCCGAGCCTGCGGTTGAACTCGGCTGCCGCCGCGAAGTCCGGCAGGTAGA
>NZ_ML142864.1:165539-166090 GCF_004138495.1 Phytoactinopolyspora endophytica | reverse complement strand
ACCTTGCGGGTGCGTTCGGCGCGCTTATAGATGGTGGAGATCTCCACCGACAGCATGAACCGGACGTCGGCGACGCAACTCGGCGGCACGTCGCGGTCGATGTCGCTCTCCAACTCAGGCCGGAGCCGGAACAGACCGGGCTCGGCGGGCACCAGATTCTCCTGGAGCTGTGCGAACCAGGCGGGGTGCGTGACGTCGCCGGTGCCGACCACCCTGATGCCCTTGCGCTTGGCCCACCAGGTCAGATGCTCAAGATCACAGTCCTTGCTACAAGCCCGGGAGTACTTGGAGTGGATGTGCAGGTCGGCGTAGAAGCGCACCCACCGATCATGCCACGCTGACGTGTTCCGCGACTGCGGGGCCAGGCCAGATCTCAATGAAGCGCAACCAATGGGTTGCAGTTCACCATAGTTTGTGCAACCCTAGGGTTGCACAAAGAAAATCACCTAGAACAACGGAGGACACGATGAGCACTGCAGACAGGATCGAGCGCGAGGTCACCATCGACGCCCCGGTCGAGCGCGTGTGGGCCCTGGTCACAGAGCCCGGGT
>NZ_ML142864.1:155158-165508 GCF_004138495.1 Phytoactinopolyspora endophytica | reverse complement strand
GATCGGCCGGGAAGACGACCGGTCAGGCCAGCAACGCCATCGGGAGGGCGACGTCGAGGTCGTCGAGGATCCGCTATGGGGGCGCTTTCCGGTCCGCACCGAGACGGTCGATCCGCAGAGTTACGTCTCGTTCCGCTGGGCCAGCGCGTTTCCCGGGGAGGATCTCCGCGACGGTAACTCCACGTTGATCGAGTTCTTCCTGCAGCCGCAGGGCGACGGGACCGTGCTGCGTGTCATCGAGTCGGGCTTCGCTTCTCTGGATGCCGTGGAGGAGACACGGACGAAGTCGTTCGACAGCAACGTCGATGGCTGGGCGGAGCAGATGGCCGTCATCAAGGGACGCGCGGAGCGGGTCGCCGCATGAATCTAGGCCGGGATGACGTCGGGGCGGTGCTCGTCGCGTTGGCGGACCCGACCCGGCGTCACCTGTTGGACACTCTGGCGGAGACCGGCCAAGCCAGCGCGACCGCGCTTGCGGATCGGTTACCGGTGTCCCGCCAGGCCGTCGTCAAGCATCTCAACGTGCTCCTGGACGCCGGCTTAGTGAGCTCCGGACGCGCGGGGCGAGAGGTGTTGTACCAGGTGCGGCCGGAACCGCTCGACGAATCCGCCCGGTGGATGGCGGATCTCGCCGCGGCATGGGATCGGCGACTCCACGCCATCAAACGTGCCGCCGAGCGGAGGCCGATGTAAGGGGCGCGCAATGCTCCTTACCGACAAGAGAGGGGACGAAGTTGGACGCCGAAATTGCCGAAGCTCCTGCCGAGGGAATGCGCGGGGGTATCGACATAGCGATGAAGGTGCCACCGCACCAGGTGGATGCTGTCGTTGCGTTCTACCGTGACGTGGTTGGTCTAAGGCCGGTCGTCGACAGGGCTCCGGCTGTGGGCTTTGAGCTGGCCGGCAACCGACTCTGGATCGACGAGGTGGCGACCCTGAGCCAAGCCGAGGTGTGGCTGGAGCTTTACACAGACGATTTCGAAGGCACGGCCCGACGGCTGGCATCGGCCGGTGTCGTTCGGTGTGACCCTATTGAGCCCCTGGAGGAGGGGTTCCGTGGCGGCTGGTTCCTTAACCCGGCCGGGATCGTGCACATGGTGAGGGAACCGGATGCCTGGTAGGACAGGGCAGTTCACTCCGTTTCGGTCAGTGGCATCACGTGCATGGTGCGCTGACCGCACGCCGAGATGCCCTGCGTAGGCGCATTCAACGGCCACTCACCGCGCCATGCTCGTGGGAGGGCATTAGAGTGGTCAGAGATGGATGGCGAAACGAGCTGGCGTGAGGAGCGCCGTGAGGCCTACGCCGTGCACGCCGCGGCCCTGGACCGACGCAAAGCGGCCGAGACCGCCCAGGCCCGCGAACTCCTGGCGAATTTCGTGCGCACGATGACCGAGAAGGGCATAGCGCCCGGACCGCTGCGCGCCCGCGTCCCGGAAACGCGCACCACCTACCGCACCGGGATCACCGGATGGTATCTGCGTCGCAACGGCTCGCTGGCGGTCGGCGTCGACGGTGACTTCTACATCCTGGATACGCCGGCCAGCCTGGCGTCCCGCCTCTTCGGTGTCCGTCCGATACCGTCCGATCCACCGCTCACCGTCGGGGCGGGTGCACGCGACGGCGAATCCATGCCGCTCGCGGAATTGCTGAAGCTCCGCATCGACGCCAGAGACCAGTAGGACCGGCGCTGGCCATCCCTCGTATATGCCGTCGTCAAGACCCAGCCGGGTTTTGAACAAGCTGGCGGCGGCGACGCAGCTCACGACGCAGTTTCTAGACGCACAGACATGAAGTCGAGCTTCTTGGCGATGGATCGTCTCAGTGCTTGAGCGGTTGAATATCTACGCAACGTCTGAGCGGCACGGCCCCCGCGGTCCGCGGTGAGCTGCCGACCGGCCGTCAGACCGAGAGTTGTGGAGAAGATATGTTCGACACGATCAGAGTCATGTCGCTGATTGCGGCCACACTGACGACCGGGGTCATGGCGGGCGCCTTCGGCATCTTCGCCGTGTCTATCATGCCCGGATTGCGCAACACCGACGACCGGACGTTCGTCGGCTCTTTCCAGTCGATCGACAGAGCCATCATCAATCCGGTATTCATGCTGGCTTTCGTCGGCGCGTTAGTATTCTCCGCGCTCACGGCCGCGCTGCATCTTCGCGAGGACGGCCGGTCAGTACTGCCCTGGGCCCTGGTCGCGACCGTTCTGTATCTGATCGTCTTCATCATCACCATGGCCGTGAACGTTCCGCTGAACGACGAGATCAAGGCCGCCGGGGATCCCGACCAGATCGCCGACCTGGCAGCCGTGCGCGAACGCTTCAACGAGGCCAGATGGATCGGCTGGAACATCGTGCGTACCGTTCTGGCCACGACAGCGTTCGGCCTCCTGACCTGGGCCCTCGTCCTCTACGGCCGCATCAAGACCTCGAGCTAGCGAAACGTCCAACCCGGCCCCGCCGTCCGCGACGGATGGCGGGGCCGCCACCTGTGCGTCATAGAACAGGCATCGAAGCGTCAACCGCCGGCCGTCCCGCCGTTCACCCGGCCCCGGTTCGATCGAGGCAACCCTGAACCGAAAGGTGCCTCATCATGACCCGTCGCCTGCTCGTGAACCGTCGTCAATTGCTGATCGGCGCCGGTGCGGTCACCGGTGCCGCACTCGTTCCGGGTCTTAGCTCAGCCACCACCACCGCTGCGGCGTCGCGCCGGCTGGAATACCCGTTCACTCTAGGAGTCTCCTCCGGCGATCCTCTCCCGGACAGCGTCGTGCTGTGGACGCGTCTCGCACCGGAGCCGCTGGAGCCGGACGGTGGCATGCCGAGGCGGAACGTGCCGGTGAGGTGGCAGGTGTCGGAGTCCGAGAGTTTCCGCAAGCCGGTCCGCCAGGGGGTCGCCCTGGCCAGGACGGAGGATGGTCACGCCGTCCACGTCGACGTCAAGGGTCTGCGGCCGCATCGGTGGTACTGGTACCGGTTCATCGTCGGGTCGGAGGCGTCTCCAGTGGGCCGCACCCGCACCGCGCCGGCCCTGGGCACGGCGCCGGCCGTCGCGTTCGCGTTCGTGTCCTGCTCGCAGTACGAGCACGGCTACTTCACCGCCTATCGGCACCTGGCCGAGGAGAACCCGGATGTCGTCTTCCACCTCGGTGATTACATCTACGAGTACGCACCGGGCGGCTACGTCGCGCCCGGAGGCAACGTACGTGACCACGTCGGCGACGAGATCCGGACGATCGGCGACTACCGGCGACGTTACGCCCAGTACCGGACCGATCCGGACCTTCAGGAGGCGCACGCCGCCGCGCCGTGGATCGTGACATGGGACGACCATGAGGTCGACAACAACTATGCCGACGACGTCCCCGAGAACCAGGACCCCGGGCAGGGCAACGACACGACCGAGAACTTCCTCGCCCGGCGCTCCGCCGCCTACAAGGCGTACTGGGAGAACATGCCGATCCGGCAGGACCGGCGAGCCACCGGACCGGACATGCCCCTGTACCGCGGGTTCACCTACGGAAACACGGCATCGTTCAGCGTCTTGGACACCAGGCAATACCGCACCGACCAGCCGTGTGGCGACGAGTTTCCCGCCGGTTGCGGCGAGGAGTTCGACCCGGACGCCACCATTCTCGGCGACGCCCAGGCAGGCTGGCTCGAGGATCGCCTCGCCCGGTCCGAGTCGGTGTGGAACGTCGTCCCACAGCAGATCTTCTTCGCCAACCTCGACGCCGAGGAGGGAGGCCCGACCGCGGATGACCCACGCGACGGCGGCTATCCCGACGGCTGGGACGGCTACCGGGCGTCGCGCCACCGGCTGCTCGACTTCATCACCGAACGCGAAGTGGAGAACTTCGTCGTCCTCACCGGCGACATCCACTCCCATTACCTTGCCGACCTGCGGCGTGACTTCGAGGACGAGACGTCGCCGGTACTAGGGACGGAGCTGGTGTGCTCGTCGATCTCGTCCGGCGGCGACGGCAGTGATCGTTCCAGCTTCTGGCCGTTGCTGCAGCCGGAGAACCCGCACCTGCGCTACAACAACAACCGGCGCGGCTATGTGTCGTGCCGCCTGGACAGCCAGACATACAGTGCCGACTTCCGCGTCGTCGACCGCGTCTCGGAACCGGATGCTCAGCTCCGGACCGACGCGTCCTACGTCATCGAGGCCGGCGACCCACGCGCCCAGGAGGCCTGAGTACGTATATGACTGGTCAGAGGTGACGACGCAGCCAGTCAACGGTGTGCCGGTCGACCTCGGCGGCATGCGGCGTCTGCGGCGCCGGTTCCATGCCGGGTTCCTCAGCAATGGCATGCGCCATACCCGGCACCACCGTGATGCGGACCCGGTCGCCGTCTCCGGCGAGGGATCCGCCGGTTCTCGCCGTGCCCGGGTGAGCGGCCCGGCGTTCCGCGTACCTGTCGGCCAATGCGTCACGCAGGGCGTGCGTCGGCGTGATGAAGCCGTCGGCGTCGTCCTTCTCACCGACGACGAGCAGCATCGCAGGCGCACCGGACTGCGCGATCTCGTCAGCGCGAGCAACGAAGTCCAGCCGCGCGGCGACCTCATCGGAGGCCGTCGACCAGGGATAGTCGAAGCCGAACTGGCGTGCCATGGCATCGACCGCCGGGCGCAGCTGCACCAGAGGGCTGACCAGCACAGCCGCTTCGACGGCTATGTCCCCTTCCACCGCGACGAGCAACGCGACGGCGGCACCGACGGAGCCCCCTACCAGGCTGACCGGCCCGTCGCCGAGACCTAACCGGCGGCGAAGCTCGTCAAGAGCGGCCGGAAACTCCTCGGCGGCCTGCGTGACAACAGGGCCTTGGAGATTGAGCACGGCGTCCTCGTACCCCAGGCGCATGATCTCGTCGAAGCCGCCCTCCGGCAGGCGCGAGCCGCACAGCGGCAGCCCGAGGTAGATACGCCAGGCGTCGAGCCCGTCAAGGGGCAGCGCAGCCGCGAACGCGCCCTCCGTGCGTGGTGCATCCATCATGTGCCACGCGACGACGATCGGCGCCGTCAGACGTGAACCGTTGGCTGGTGGGACGGCGAGAAACGGAACTCCAGCCGCTTCGCCCGTCACCGCGGAGACCATGCACATGGCAAACCCCTCTCATCAGCTGTACACCGTACAATTTAGCTGAACGCTGTACAATAAACAAGATGGGCGAAGCACGAACCCCGGGACAGCGAGCCGGACTCACGCGGGAGAGTGTCCTTCAGGCGGCGCACAAGCTGCTCATCGAACGGGGGCTCGACGGCCTGAGCATGCGCGGGCTGGCGACTCGGCTCGGCGTCGCCCCGAACGCCATCTACAGTCACGTCGCCAACAAGACGGCCCTGGTCGACGAGTTGCTCGACGAGGTACTGGCAGCCGTCGTCGTGCCGGATCCGGACACCACAGAGGCAAACGCGGGCTTGGTACGGATCATGACCTCGTCCTACACGGTGCTCCTCGACCATCCGGACCTGGTACCGCTCTACCTGGCGCGACAGGGAGCGCGAGGACCACACGCACAGCGACTCGGAGACGTCATGTTCGCGCTGCTCGCACAGGCCGGCGTCACTGGGCCCGCGGCACATGAGGCGCGGCGCGTGCTGATCGTCTACACGATCGGCTTCGCCGCGCTGTCCACGTCGGCAGGCCCCGAACCCAGCGAGGACCGGCCGCTGGGCTCCGCCGAGCTCTCCGGCAACTTCGCCTCCGGCCTTCAATGGCTGCTCACCGGCATCCTCGGGGCATAAGCTCGGTTCGTGCCCACACATGTCGCTCTGCTGCGCGGTATCAACGTGCGACGCGTAGCCGGCCCGGAAGTCCTCATCCGGTCGGCTCATTGCCGGGCTTCCACTTGATGGAGCAGCCCATGGCCGGTCGGTGCGGCGCCGGAACCTGCTGTCCAGCCAGGACCAGGTCCAACGCTGAGCGCAGCAGGTCACCGGTGACCGGCTTGTTGTTACCAGGCGTGCTCTCGTCGAACGCCCCGTGGTAAGCGAGCCGGCGGTCGGCGTCGAACACGAACAGATCCGGCGTACACGCCGCGTTGTAAGCCAGCCCGACCTTCTGGTCCGCATCGACCAGGTAAGGGAACGACCACCCAGCCCGTGTCGCCTGTTCGACGAGGTGGGCAGGGCTGTCATCGGCATAGGCGTCGGCGTCGTTGGTGCAGATCGCGACCGTGGAGACGCCTTTTCCGGAGTACTCCGAAGCCAGCCTGCCGAAGGCCGACTCGAGGTGCTTCACGTACGGGCAGTGGTTACAGACGAACGCCACGAGCAGCACGGGCGAGTCACCGAACGAGGACAACGAGTACTCTCCTCCGCCCGCGGCCGGCAGCGTGAAGTCCGGCGCGGGGGTTCCGATGCTGATCTCACGGGATTCTACGGCCACTGGTGCCTCCTATAGACTCTGTATTTCGTTCCGAGTCCATTCTGCCGCTTGCGCACCGGCCGAGGCTCGCGCACCCACGTCCTCCTTGATCATGTACGACCGGATCCGGCTTGGCCGCACATGATCAAGGAAGAACGCAGGACGAGATCGATGCCGCGATTCCTCAGACGTTGACGGGCAGGATGCTGCGGAGGGTCTCCTCCAGTTCCGTGTGGCAATGGTGCACGCGGTCCCCCCTGGACTGAAGCATGTCCTGCTCATCCGCGGCGTACAGCTCCGCCAGCACCTCGGCGAAATGCCGGGAGACGCCGCCCTCCACCATCGAGTCCACCCATCCGGCGGGCGGAATGTTCACCACCGGTATCGGCTTGCCGAGCAGAGCCGACAGCGTGTCGGCAACCTGCTGCTCGGTGTAGTGCGGGCCTTCGACGTCGACGATCTTGCTGGCGACGGGCGGCGCCACCAAGACGTCGGCGACGAGTGAGCCGATGTCCCGGGTGGCGTTCATCGGCTTGGACACGTCGGCGGACTCACCGAAGTTCGGGTAGATCCCAGCCTCCAGGACCGCTCCCAGGACGGTCTCCACCTTCTCTTGGAAGTGGAACGAGCGCAGTGCCGAGAGGACCGTGCCAGTCTCCCGCAGCTCGTTCTCCAGGTAGTTGAGCGGAAGTAGCGGTCCAGTGCCCTCCGTCAACTCGGCACCGATCGACGACAGCATGACGACATGGGGCACCTCGCTGTCCACGACCGCACCCACGATCGAATCCGCCGTGCGGCGCTGCTCGACATGGAAGTCCTCCTCCGGCTCGACAGCCGGAAGCAGGAGGAACGCACCCTGGCATCCGTGCAGGGCCTCGGCCACGCCGGAGCGGTGCCGCAGATCGGTGACAGCGACGTCGGCGCCCCGGTCCGCCCACTCCTTCCCCTTCGCTTCAGTTCTGACCAGGACTCTGACGCGCTCTCCGCGGCCCAGCAGTTCCCTGGCGGCGTGGCCGCCGACGTGACCCGTCACACCTGCTATCGCATACATGGTTCGTCTCCTTATTGACGTAGTGATCATGAAAGCCCCGGGGTCGTCCGGTGGGATCTCGGCCAGCTACGGCGCTCGTCCGCCATGGCCGGAGATTTCCCGGACACACACCATTCGACCGCGATTCGGTGAGACGCTCCATGGCTACGAAGCTCTATTGCATTTCTGTGTGTCTCACTTATGCTGACGACATGGATGCGCTCAGTGGCTTGATCGATGGCACGCGAGCGCAGAGCGCCTTGCTCAACCAGGCGATCCTGGAACCGCCCTGGTCGCTGCGGATCCTCGACCAGGCACCGCTCGCACTGGCCACCGTGTTGCGTGGGCACGCCTGGATCGTGCCCGACGATGTCGAGCCGACATTCGTGCGTGAGGGCGACATCGTCATCATCTGCGGCTCGGACCCGTACACGGTGGCCGACGATCCCGCCCTCTCACCCGATCTCATCGTCCACGCCGGCGGCAGGTACACGACCCCGGACGGCACCGACGTCACTGAAGAGCTTCGGATGTCGACCCGCACCTGCGGCGAACGCCCGGATGGCGCGACCGTGGTCATGAGCGGCTCATATGAGGTCAGCGGCGACGTCAGCGCCCGGCTGTTGAGCGCCTTGCCCAGGGTTCTCGTCGTCCCCGGTCAGGACACCTGCAGGGCCGCGATGAACCTGCTCGCCGCCGAGGTGGGCAGCGACGAGCCAGGCCAGCAGGTCGTTCTCGACCGGATGCTCGACGTGACGCTGGCCGCCACGCTCCGGGCATGGTTCGATCGTCCTGAGGCGCAGACTCCGGGGTGGTACCGAGCGCAGGCCGACCCATTGGTGGGCGAGGCATTGCGCCTCATCCACGAGGACCCATCGCAGCCATGGACCGTGGCAGGCCTGGCCGACAAGGTCGGAGCCTCGCGGGCCACCTTCGCCCGCCGATTCAGTGCGCTGGTCGGCGAGCCCCCGATGGCCTACCTGACCGGCTGGCGCACCGCCGTCGCGGGAGACTTGCTGCGCAGCTCCGACGCGACCATCGAGTCGATCGCCCGTCAAGTGGGCTACGCCAACGCGTTCGCCCTGAGCGTCGCGTTCAAACGCCTCCGTGGCGTCAGCCCAAGCCAGCACCGTTCCCAGCATCTCGCCGCCTGAGCGCGTTCCACCCATCACCAACGTCCTGCGATCCGAGCTCTCTGGCCGCCACTTCGCAGGACGCAAGCCGGCGGCCTAGTGTCCCGTGAGATGCGCAAAGCGAACCACGGGCCGCCAGAGTTGCTCGTTTTGAGCAGAAAACTCCTTCTCAGCGGTTGATCTGCGCATGTTGATGCCGCATGATGTCGCACACCGCAATGTCTCCGTGACGCGCTACACCATCCTTCAGGAGGATCGACGTGGATCTCCAACTGTTGGCGGCGCTCATTCTCGGGATCGCCACGATCGTCGTGATCGTGTTGTGGACCCGTCTCGATGCCTTCGTCGCCCTGCTCATCGCCGCACTCGTCGTCGGGTTCGTCGCAGGTTCCCCCGCGGTGGACACGATCGACTCGATCACCGCGGGCTTCGGCAGCACCATGGGATCGATCGGAATCGTCATCGGGCTCGGCGTCGCCGTCGGCAAGATCCTCGAGGTCTCCGGCGCCGCCGACGCGCTTGCGCAGGCCTTCGTCCGGGCGTTCGGCAAGGGCCGGGAGCCGTGGGCGATGGCCAGCACCGGCGGCCTGGTCTCCATCCCGGTCTTCTGCGACTCCGGCTACGTGATCATGAACCCGTTGGCCCGGTCGATCGCCCGGCGCAAGGGCGCCGGCTATGTCACCTTGGCCCTGGCGCTCGGATGCGGGATGACCCTCACCCACCACCTCGTCCCACCGACCCCAGGGCCGCTGGCGGTCGCCGGCATCATCGGTGCCGACCTCGGTGGCCTCATCCTGGCCGGACTCGTCTTCACCGTGCTCTTGATGCCGGTGGTGGTCATGTACGCCAAGTGGATCGGCCCGCAGCTCGAGAGCCAGGTCGTGCCCGAGGTACGCGACGCCGTCTACAGCTCCGGCACCACCGCCACCGGCGAGCGGTCCACAATTTCACCCGGCGGGTCCGACGCCGCACCGGCCGACGCTCAGCAATCCCCAGCCGGCACCACCGTCGCGACCAGGAACACTACCGACGATTCCACCGACGACGCCGCCGCGCGGGAAGAGCCGATCCAGGTCGTCCACGCCCTCGGCGAGCCGCCGTCCGGCGGTCAGCGGCACCGCATGTCGGCCGGTATCGCGGTGCTACCGCTGCTGGTCCCGCTGCTGCTGATCGTCGCCGGCACGGTCAGCACCGCCATCGATAAGAACCAGCAGGGGGTTCTGGCCGACGACGACGCCTACGAGCCTTCCAGCGTCGCAGAGGTGATGGCGTTCATCGGCAACCCCGCCGTGGCACTGATCGTCGGGATCCTGCTCGCCGTGTACGTGCTGCTGCCGCGCTGGATCACCCGAAGCCAGGTGGGTGGGTGGATGGCCCAGGCCGCATCCGCCGCGGGCCTGATCCTTCTCATCACCGGTGCCGGCGGCGCGCTCGGGCAGGTGCTCCGCGACTCCGGCGTCGGCGACGAGCTGGCCGACACCATCGCCTCGTGGAACCTGCCCGGCGTCCTGGTGCCGTTCTTGATCGCCACCCTGGTCCGGATAGCCCAGGGATCGGGCACGGTCGCGATGATCACCGCGGCGTCGGTGTCCGCACCTCTGGTGACAGGGCTCGGCATCTCACCCGTAGCCGCCGCGCTTGCGTGCTGTGCCGGATCGATGGCGTGCAGCTACTTCAACGACTCCTACTTCTGGGTGGTCACCCGGTTCACCGGCTTGGACGGTACGGCCGCCATCCGAGGCTGGTCAGGCATCACCACGGCCGTCTGGCTCGGCTCGCTCCCCCTCTTGCTGATCGCCGGTGCGATCCTG
>NZ_ML142864.1:151993-155135 GCF_004138495.1 Phytoactinopolyspora endophytica | reverse complement strand
TCGGTCCTCACCGCCAGGTGCTCGTCATCGCCGACGATCTCACTGGCGCCAACGCCACCGCCGCGGGCTTTGCCAGGGCGGGGCTCCGCGCGGTCACCATCGGCGCGGACCAGAGCACCGAGGTGATCGCTGAATTCGCCGGTCGGTTCGACGTCGTCGTGGTCAGCACGGACACTCGGCACGAGCCAGCCGAACGGGCAGCGGCGCGTGTGGCCGGTGCTGTCCGCGCCGGCTGGCCGGTGCAGCTGGTCAGCAACCGTGTCGACACCACCCTGAGGGGCAACGTCGGAGCGACGACGGCGGCGGCGTTGCGGGCCGTGGCGGAGGAGGCCGATCGCCGGGCGGTAGGCCTGTGCGCTCCCGCCTTTCCATCCGCCGGACGGCAGACCGTGGACGGCACCCAGCTGCTGGACGGCGATCGTCTGGAGCACACGGAGCTCGCCCGCGATCCGCGATCGCCGGTGGACGACTCGGACATCGCGACTCTCATCCACCGCCAGGCGGACCTGAAGATCGGCCACCTCTCCCTGTCCACGGTGACCGGCGACCGCGACGAGCTGAGCGAGGCCGTGCACAAACAGGTCGCCGACGGGACCGACGTGGTCGTCGCCGACGCCCTGACCACCGATCACCTCGACCGGGTGGCCCAAGCCGCGGTCCGTGCCGTCCCAGCGGACGTGGTCTGGGTCAGCATCGACTCCGGACCTGGCTCGGTCGCGCTGGCCAGGGCCCTCGGCATCACCGGGCGCGACGAGGGGGCACCCCTGCTCGCCGTCTCGGGTTCAGCCACCCGGCTGACCCGGACCCAGCTCGCGAGGTTGCGCTCAGAACACCAGGTCACCACCGTTCGAGCCATGCCCGGGGACGACGGCCCCGTCCCCGATCTCGACGCCACCGCCGCGGCGCTGGACGCCGCCGTGGCGGATGCCGGTCCGCACGACATCGTTCTCCTGGCCACCGTGCTGGCCGACACCGACGTGGTCTCCGTCGGCCCGGAGCAGGCCGAGGAGCTGCCCAAGGTGCTGGCGCGCGCCGTGCGCAGGACGCTGGAGGAGCACACAGTGGACGGTCTCTTCTCCACCGGTGGGGATGTGACGGCTGCCCTCTTCGCCGAGCTGGCGGCCAACGGCCTCGAGGTGGAGCTGGAAGTCGAGCCACTCGCCGTCGCGGGTACGTTCGTAGGTGGGCCGTGGGCCGGACTGCCGGTGGCGACCAAGGGAGGTCTCATCGGCGACGGCGGGACGATCGTCGCCTGCGTCGAGCACCTGAGGCGGGCCGCGGAGGCCGGCCGCAGGCACGTCCGGGCCGCGCAGTCCCGGGTCGCGGCCATATCGAGCACGACGCCACCGCCGTGACGTCGTCGACCCGGCCGGTCGCCGGCCACGACCCAGTGGACAGTCCCCCTCCAGAAAGGTCAGAACTCACATGACCCGATCCGTTCTCGCCGTCACCCTCGGCGACCCCGTTGGCATCGGCCCCGAGATCACCGCCCGGACGCTGGCCGAGGTCGCCGGGCAGGACGGGCACCACGGCATCGCAGTCGGCGATGCCGAAGCCGTGCGGCGTGGCGCCCGCGCGGCCGGGCTCGACGTCGACGTGCGCGAGGTCAGCGATTTCGGCGTCGAACCCGCCGGACCCGGCACCATCGACGTCTACGACACCGGCGTACTCGGCGCCGATGTACCCGGCTGGGGCAACGTCGACGGCCGGGCCGGACGCGCAGCCGTCGTCGCGATCGAGGTGGCGACCCGCGCGGCCCTGGACGGCGAGGTGGACGGCATCGTGACCGGGCCGGTCCATAAGGAGGCGATCTGGGCCGCCGGCTCGAAGCACCTGGGGCATACCGAGATGCTCGGCGAACTCACCGGCGTGACCAGGCAGAACACTATGTTCGTGGTGCGCGAGACGGAAGCCGAGGGTCACCACCTGCGGATCTTCTTCACCACGCGCCACGTCTCACTACGCAAGGCTCTCGACCAGATCACCCAGGACACCGTGACCGCCTCCATCGACGAGGCGCTGACCGCCCTACGCGTCTTCGGCGTCGCCGAGCCACGGCTTGCTGTCGCGGCCGTCAATCCGCACGGCGGCGAGAACGGGGCGTTCGGTGACGAGGAGATCGTCCATATCGGCCCGGCCTGCGACGCCGCCCGTTCCCGGGGACACTCGGTGGCCGGCCCGGTGCCGGCGGACTCGGTGTTCCACCAGGGGCTGACCGGGCGATTCGATGCCGTCCTGTCCCATTTCCACGACCAGGGGCACATCGCCGCCAAGACCTACGACTTCAACGGGACGATCTCAGTGACCGTCGGCCTCCCGATTCTGCGCACCTCAGTGGATCATGGAACCGCGTTCGACATCGCCGGGACCGGCAGGGCCGACCACGGCACGATGCTGTCGGCGTACTTGGCCGCGGTCGATTACAGTCCGTATGTGCCCGCCATCCGCGAAGCGTACGGCGGATGAGTAGGAGGTAGCACGGTTGCAAGCACGGGGGACGAGGCGAGGCACCCGCGAACGGCACAAGGCCTTGCTGGACCTGCTTCGGCAGGGAACAACACACGTGGATGATCTCGCCGCGGCGCTGGCGGTCTCACCGTCGACAGTCCGCCGCGACCTCGGCCGGCTCACCGCCGACCGAGTGGTCGCGCGGACCTATGGCGGGGCCGTCGTCCCCGAAGCGTTTCACGAACGACCCGTGGAGGAAAGCGCGCGGGTGCGGCTGCAGGCGAAATCGGCGATCGCCGCGGCCGCACGTCCGTTCGTGGCCGCCGGCGCCACGGTCTTCATCGACGCCGGCACTACCTGCTCTGCTCTCGCACGTCTGGTCGTCGACGAAGACTGGGGCGGTAACGGCCCGGTGGTGGTGACGCGCGGCCTGGAGACCGCCAGCACGTTGGCACCGTCGGACCAGATCGACGTGGTGATCCTGGGCGGCCGGATTCGCCGGTTGAGCCACGGCGTCGTCGGGCCACTGGCCGATCTCGCGCTCGACCGGCTCGCCTTCTCCGTGGCCTTTCTCGGTGCCGACGCCGTCGACCCGGCCCGGGGCGTCGGCGAGCCGACCCTGGAGGAGACCGCGGTGAAGGAACGCGTGGCGGCCTGTGCCGGAAGCGTGTTCGTGCTAGCCGACTCCAGCAAG
>NZ_ML142864.1:136214-151748 GCF_004138495.1 Phytoactinopolyspora endophytica | reverse complement strand
ACCAACGGCTCACCGCCATCCTCGACATGCTCTCGGAACAAGGCTCGACGACGGTGGATGAGGCGGTGACGAGGCTCGGGGCATCCCAAGCGACGATACGCCGAGACCTCGAACATCTGGCGCAGCAGCAGCTGCTCACGCGCACGCGGGGAGGCGCCGTAGCCACGGCGGTCTCTTACGACCTCCCGCTTCGATACAAGGTCGGCCGCCAGGCGCCGGAGAAAGAGCGCATCGCGCAGGCCATCACGGGGTTCATCCGGCCTGGCTCCATCGTGGCGCTCAACGGCGGCACGACCACGACGAACATCGCACGCGCGATCGCGACGGCCGACGGCTTCCACGACCATCAGGGCGACGCCGGTCTCACGGTCGTGACCAATGCGCTGAACATCGCCAGCGAGCTCATCGTGCGACCGCACATAAAGGTCGTGGTCGTCGGAGGGGTCGTCCGGAATCACTCATACGAGACCATCGGCCCGCTCGCGGAGCGACTGCTCGAGCACATCTCCGTCGACCTGGCCGTGCTCGGGGTCGACGCTATCGGTGCCGACAGCGGCGCAATGGCCTACGACGAAGGCGAGGCGGCGACCAACGCCTTGCTCGCGCGGCATGCCGACCGAGTCCTGGTGGCGGCGGACAGCAGCAAGCTGGGTCGACGGGCGTTCGCACACATCCTGCCGGCCAAGGACATCGACGTACTGGTCACCGACCCGGCGGCCGACGCCGCCGTCGTCGACGCCTTCCGCGACGTCGGCGTCGAGGTCATCCAGGCCTGAACGAGTCACGTTCACCCCGGGCACAGCCCGCACGGCGCTTCCTCGCCATGTCACCGCGACGCGACGGCTCACTTCACCCAGGCACGCCGGCACACGCGTCGTCTTTCGGCGCCAGACCCGCGTACCAACACCACGCGACGACTGAGTGATAGTGAGTGAACTATGATCGTAGGTGCGCGCTAGATGCCCAAAACGCTTGACAACGGGCAAACCGTGGATCGAAGATAACCAGGACGCCCGTGAGGGTTTCCAATGCCGCACCGAGGACGGGAGGCCCGCGCGTGAAAGACGCGCTGAGTACTCGAGACCGAGCGGACATGCCTGGGAACTCGACGGACCGGAACGAAGGTACGCCTGCCGTGCGGCCGTCGACGTCGGGGCGGCTCCTCCGCGCCTGGGAGCGCCTCGTGCCGGCGCGATGGCTCTCGCCCAGCGTCGTCGTGATCGTCCTCGTGATCGTCTTTCCGGCGATCTACATGGTGTGGATGTCGTTCCTGCGGATCGACCGGATCGGTCAGATCGACGGCGTTGCCGGCCTGGACAACTATCGGCGGCTGTTCAGCGAACCGGCCCTGACACAGATCATCGGCAACACGATGCTCTGGCTGGTGGTGGTCGTCGGGCTCACCGTACTGACGTCGCTGGCGCTGGCGCAGTTTCTGTCGAAGTCGTTCTTCGGCCGCCGGCTGGTGCGGCTGGCCCTGATCGTGCCATGGGCCGCGTCGCTGGTCATGACCGCCACAGTGTGGCGATTCATCTATGAAGGCGGCAACGGCCTGCTCAACCGGCTGTTGATGGATATCGGACTGATCGACGCTCCAGTCGACTGGTACAAGGACCCATCGGTCGCGTTCTTCTCGATCATGGCCGTCGGGATCATCACATCCATCCCGTTCACGACCTACATCCTGCTCGCCGGCCTGCAGACGGTTCCGAACGACGTCCTCGAAGCGGCAAAGATCGACGGTGCACGCGCCTATGCCACATACCGCTACGTCACCCTGCCACTACTCAGGCCGTCACTGCTGGTGGCGCTCGTCCTCAACATGCTGCACGTGTTCAACGCGTTCGCCGTCATCTGGGTCATCGCCGGCCAGACAGCCGGCAATCACGCCGACACCACGGTGACGTGGATGTACAAGATCGCTTTCACAGTACAGCTCGACCCTGGTGAAGCCGCCGCGTTGGCAGTACTCAACGTCGTCTTCCTGACCCTGCTGGTCGCTGCCTACGTGCGGGTCCTGCGTCCGGACCGGGACGTCGCCGCTCCGGCCCGGACGCACCCCACGCGGTCCCGCATGAGGGAAGCCCTCGGTTCCTGTTCCGAACGAGCCGCGCCCACCGCCCGGCTGATATTCGCACCCTTCCGGCGATTCACAGAGGTGGCGGGACAGGGGTGGCGCAAGATCAGGCCCGTCGGGCTGAGTGTCATCGGCTTTCTCGTCGCCGCCTTCTTCCTCGCGCCGTACGCCGCCATGCTGCTCGGGTCGCTGAAGACCGACGCCGAGCTGTTCGCGGTTCCCGCCCCGTACCTTCCTCAGGACTGGGCGTGGTCGAACTACGTCGATGTGTGGGACCGGATACCTCTCGCCGGCTATTTCCGGGTCAGCCTCGTCGTCGCGCTCGCGGCGACGGCGGCCGTACTGCTGATCGCCGCGCCCGCCGCCTACGTCCTCTCGCGTACCAGGTTCCGTGGCCGGGCCGCGTTCCTGGGCGTCATCCTGATCACCCAGATGTTCCCGGCCGTCGCTCTGCTGATCGGCCTCTACCGACAGGCGCTGTTCGTCGACGGCGTCCACGAGTACTGGTTCATCATCGCGATCAACACGGCGTTCAACCTGGCTTTCGCGATCTGGATCCTGCACGCGCATGTCGGCTCCATACCGCTCGACATCGACGAGGCTGCCATGATCGACGGCCTTGGCCGGTTCCGGATCATGGTCAGGATGATCCTGCCGCTCGTCGCGCCGGGGCTCATCACGGTGACAATCTTCACCTTCATCCAGGTGTGGAATGAATTCGTCATCTCGCTCACATTGTTCAATGACCCGGCAGCCGGGCGGGTCCCGCTCACCGTCGGTGTCCAGCAGTTCATCGGCTTGTACGAGACGAACTACCAATACCTGTTCGCGGCCGCGCTGATGGCGATCGTCCCAGCGGTGATCCTGTTCTCACTCATCGAGAAGCACCTGGTCAGCGGCCTCACCACCGGCAGCAGCCGATGAATCCGAGCCAGCCAACCCAACCCATTTTCATGCTGAGGAGTACGTGATGAAGGCATCGAGATCCTCGTTCACGTCGTTGATCGTGTTGCTCGCGGGCACCGGCCTGCTGGCCGCCGCCTGCGGCGGCGACGACGACACCGCCGGCTCTGCCGAGCAGACTCTCTCCCTCGTGGTCGCTCAGTACACCGAGGGCACGCGGCCGTACTGGGAGGACCTGATCGCCGAGTTCGAAGACGACCATCCCGGCGCCTCTGTGGATCTCCAGGTGATCGACTGGGGCAACCTGCGTAGTCAGGTCAACACGATGGTCCAGACCCAGCAGCTCCCGGACATCCTGAACCTCAACTTCTTCGCCGACTACGCCGCGTCGGACCTGCTCTACCGCGCGGACGAAGTGATGTCGGACGAGCAGCTCGCGGACTTCGTTCCCGCCTTTGCCGAGGACGCGTCATTCGACGGCGTCCAGTACGGTCTGCCCTTCGTGGCCACGGTGAACGGCATGTACTACAACAACGAGATCCTCGCCGAGGCCGGCGTCGATGAACCGCCGGAGACATGGGACGAGTTCCGCGACGCCGCCGAGAAGATCGAAGCGCTACCGGAGGACTACGTCCCCTACGCGCTGGCGCTGGGAAGCGAGGGCGGCTCCGGCGAGTTCGGCACGTGGGCACGGTCCAACGGTGGAGACTGGATGATCGACGGCGAGTGGACGGTGAACAGCGCCCAGAACGTCGAGACGCTCGAGTTTCTCCAGTCCATCACCGAGGCCGGCTACACACAGCCCAACCCCGGCCAGACGAACCGGGCAGACGGTACGTGGCCGCTGTTCGCGCAGGGCAAGGCGGCGATGGTCTACGCCTCATTCGGCACTCGCGCGTTCATGGAACAGGTGGAGGAGGGCGAGGTCGACTACGGCGTGGCCACCCACCCCACGAACGACGGTACCGAGCCCTCGACACACGGCATCCAGGACTACCTGATGGCGTTCCGCCAAGACGGCAACCAGCAGATCGTCTCCGACTTTCTCGCCTATTTCTACGAGCCGGAGAACTATTCGGAGTACCTGGAGGTCGAAGGGCTGCTGCCGACCACCGGCTCCGGAGCCGACGAGTTCCGCGATGACGAGGAGCAGGCGGAGTACATCGAGTTGCTGGAGTACGCCCGATTCGACCCGACGGCGGAGCCCGTGTGGTCCGAGGTGCGAGGCACCCTGGACAGCGATCTAGGCACCGGAGTCAGCCCGGACGCCGACGCGCAGGAGTTGCTCGACCGGATCCAGACACTCGCCGAGTCCGGGGAGTGAGGCAGCATGCGCACGCGGGGCATCGCCACAGTGACCGCTGCCGTACTCGCATCCGCCGGCTGGGCGGCGCCCGTCGGCACGGCCGGTGAACCGGCGGCAGGCTCGTCCTCGCCACGCGGCGACGATTCAGCCACCTTCACCCTCAGCTCACCCGTGGACGCGGACGCCAAGGACGGCCCCGTCGTCGTGAGCCTGAACTGCGGGGATACCGTCGCGGCTCGGGCCGTGCTGGTTCCGGAGCGGAGCACCCAGCGCACGGTCCCGCGGCGGGACCTCGAAGGGGAGTGCCGGGTGGCGGTCCGTTCCGCCGCCCACGACGGGGTCACCGACGAGGTCGCCATCACGGTGGAGACGGACGCCGGCGTCGTCGAGCGGCATACCTCTTACACCGGCGACAGCGACACCACGTCTCGACCGTTCCCGTTGCCCAGCGGTGACGTCACGATCGACGTCGCCGTGGGTTCGATGCCGGCCGACGAGGTGGGCACGCCGCTGACGGTCATGGCCTTCAACATCTGGCTCGGAGGCCGGCTGGAGGGACGTCACGAGCACGGCTTCGAGGACCAGAACCTCCAGGAGCTGCTCGAGTTCATCCAGCACGAGAACCCGGACGTCCTCTTCGCGGTGGAAACCTATGGTGCCGGTGAGCTGATCGAGCAGGCTCTGGCCGAGAACCAGCCCGAGGGCCGGGAGTTCACCGGAATCCAGATCACGCGGGAACCCGGCCAGGAGCCGGACCGAGACAACCTCTGGATGTTCACCTGGCTCGACGTGGAGGAGATCTATCCACTGATCGACGGGGACGAGCTGACGTCGTTCAACTTCGGCGGCGCCCGGCTGGGGCTCCCGGACGGAGGCCATGTACACGCGTTCTCCACCTGGCTGTGGCACGCGGACAACAGCTGGTCCCCCACGACGCAGTCAGCCATGGAGACCGCCATGGGCATCGATCGCACGTACACCGACGCCGATCTGGTGGCCACCGACGACTTCCGGCGCATGGCGATGGCTCGCGAGCTGATCGACGAACGGCTCGACGAGTACGTCGGCGCAGGCGACGCGCCGGTCATCATCGGCGGCGACATGAACACGCAGTCCCACCTCGATTGGTCCGAGCAGTTCGCCGACGCCGCGGGACACGAAGGCATGGTTCTGGACTGGCCGGTGATGCGCGCCTTCGACGAGGCGGGGTTCGTGGACAGCTACCGGTACGCCAACCCCGATGCGGCCCGGTATCCGGGCCGGACATGGGCGCCCGCGCACTCCTTCATGTACTCACCCACCCGGATCGACTACATCCTGACCCGCGGGCAGGACGTGCGCGTTCTCGGTTCGTCGACGCGTACACAGCGACTTCCGGAGCACCAGGGCAGCGAGCTGGACAGCTGGTATCCGTTCTACTCCGACCATGGGGCGGTGGTCACCGAGCTGCTGATCCGTGGCGACGGCCCCGGTCCCGACGGCACTGCCGATTCCGACCCTCCAGAGTCCGGTGACCCGATCGCCTGGCCCGACGAACCTGCCGGTAGGCCGGTGCCGCCGTCGGAGCTGACCGCTATCGCCGACAGCGAGACACCTGGATCGGCGGGCCGCGCCGTCGACGGCGATCCGCGCACGATCTGGCATTCTCGGACTACCCCGGACCCGCCGGACACCCACCCCCATGCCCTCACGGTCGATCTCGGTCAGGAACGTGTTCTGTCCGCCGTCCGATATCAGCCACGACTCAACGGCTTCAACGGCATCGTCACCGAGTATGAGCTCCAGGTCAGCGACGACGGGGAGACGTTCCACCCGGTGGCGTCGGGCACGTGGGCCCGCGATTCGTTGCCGAAGGACATCGACCTGACTGATGTGGACGCCCGCTATCTCCGCTTCGTCTCCGAGTTCGGTGTCGGCGGCTACACGGCGGTCGGAGAACTGATCCCGTACGAACAGGAGTCATGACGTGCGTTCTGACGAGTTCACCGGCGACGTCACCGTCGTCGGTGGGGGTCTGGCCGGGGTGTGCGCGGCGATCGCCGCCGCGCGCACCGGCGCACGTGTGGCACTGATTCAGAATCGACCGGTGCCGGGCGGCAACTCCAGCAGTGAGGTACGAGTCTGGGTGTGCGGCGCCACCGCCGCCGGCCGGCAACGTTATGCCCGGGAGAACGGCATCATCGGGGAGCTGTATCTGGAGAACCAGTACCGCAACCCGGAGGGCAACCCGATCTACTGGGACATGGTGGTCCTGGACGCCGTCCGCGCCGAGCCGAACATCTCCCTCTTCCTCAACACCGATGTGCGCGCGGTCGAGGCGGACGGTCCTGACGATGCCCGCGTCGTACGTTCGGTCAGCGGCTGGACGATGGGCTCGGAACTCGAGACACGGTTCTCTTCGCCGGTCTTCCTCGACTGCACCGGTGACGGACTCGTCGGGCACCTCGCCGGGGCGCACTATCGCATCGGCCGCGAGTCCCGAGCGGAGTACGACGAGAGCTGGGCTCCCGCCGAGGCGGACGAGCTCACCCTCGGAAGCACCATCCTGTTCTACACCAAGGACCTCGGACGTCCCGTCGACTATGTCCCTCCGGCGATCGCCAAGGACATCACCACGACCTCGATCCCGGAACGGCGCATCATCCGCGCCGGCGACAACGGCGCCGCCTATTGGTGGATCGAGTGGGGCGGCGAGGTGGACACCGTCCACGACAACGAGCAGATCCGGGACGAGCTGTGGTCGGTCATCTACGGGATCTGGGATTACATCAAGAACTCCGGCAAGTTCGACGCGGACACCATGACCCTGGAATGGGTCGGCACATTGCCCGGAAAGCGGGAGTACCGCCGGTTCATCGGCGACCACGTGCTCACCCAGAACGACATCATCGCGCAGCGCGAGTTCCCGGACGCCGTGGCGTACGGCGGCTGGTCGATCGACCTGCACCCGCCGGGCGGCATGTACGCCGACGAGGGCGGCGCCGCGCAGTGGTACCCGAACGGGACATACGGAATCCCGTTCCGCTCGCTCTACCCGGCCAACACCAGAAACCTGCTCGTGGCCGGGCGCAACATCTCCGCCTCGCACATCGCGTTCGGCAGCACACGGGTGATGGCCACCTGCGCCGTGCTCGGCGAGGCCGCCGGAACGGCGGCGGCGCTGTGTGCCGAACGCGGAGTGGCTCCCCGGGATCTGGCGACGACAGCGGTCGCCGACCTGCAGCGCGTCCTGCTCCGCGGCGATGCCGCCATGGTCGGGATCGCCTATGAGGACCACGACGACCTGGCCCAGCGTGCGAGCATCACCGCGTCCAGCACACTGACCGAGCTGGTTGTCGACGATCCGTCCAGCACCCAGGAACTCACCAGCGACGCCGGGCTGCTCCTGCCGGCCGACCCCGGTATCGATGGCCTCCAGCTCCTCGTCGACGTCGCCGTGGAGGGCGCGGGCGAGGAGCTGATCGTCGAGGCCTGGAGCACGGGAGAGCCACAGAACTGCGTGCCGCACAAGCATGAGGCCAGCGCGTCGGTCAGGCTGCAGGCCGGAGAGGCACAGTGGGTCACCCTGCCTCTGAGGTGGCGGCCCGCCTCCCCGCAGAACGTCTTCGTCGTCATACGCGCCAACCCACATGTGCGGCTGCACGTCGCCGATCACATGCGCAGCGGCACACTGAGCTTCGTCCGAGGCGAGAAGAGACGTGTCGACGACAGCGCGGTCGACGTCCTCCCACACGACCAGCCCGTCGTCGAGTGGGTGGCCCGTTCCCGGCAGCGCAGCAGCTACTGTTTCCGCTTGCTCTCACCGACCCGGGCCTTCGATCCACGACACGCGGCCGGCGGCTACGCCAGACCGTACGGCGGCCCGCAGATGTGGTCATCGCGGCCGCTCGACGGAGCACCCGCCCAGGTCACGCTGGTCTGGAAGGCTTCCGTCACCGTCGGCCGGATCGAGCTGATCTTCGACGACGACGTCAACGAGTACATGAACAACCTGCATTTCCACCGCAGTCCGTTCCGGGTCATGCCGGAGCTGATACGCGACTACGAGATCCAGGCCGCCACCTCCGACGGCTGGTCCACGCTCGTGACGGTGACCGGCAACCGCCGGCGGCGCCGCGTACACGACGTCGTCCCGATCGAGACGACGCAGGTGCGCGCCGTGGTCACCGCCACCAACGGCGCGCCCTGCGCACATCTCGTCAGCTTCCGGCTGTATTCGCCTCGTCCAGGGACCGATACCGCACACCCATAGCGTCCAGCCGTTCCAGATGGGTCCGCAGCCGGGGCAGAAAGTCGACGTCATAGCTACCCGCTCGACGCTGACGCCAGGACGACTCCGCGAACGCACACAACCGCGGAAACAACATGTACTCAGCCAGCGCGGGGGTGCCGATGTACTCGGTCCACAACTGCGCTTGGGCTCCCATCACGCGCGCGTCCTCGGCGGAGGCAGGGTGATGGTCATAGACGGTGGACAACGGCACGTATCCACCGATGGCCAGGGGTTCATGATGCACGTCGCGGCTCTGGTTGTAGTTGAAGTACAACGCATGGGCCACTGTCTCGACCACATCCACGTCCGAGCCCAGCGCCCGCGCCATGGCCGCTTCCCCCCGCCACGGCATGACCACCGTTCCGGCAGGGGGTTCTCCCGCGTCGAGGATCTCGTCCCATCCGACGAGCCGTCGCCCGTGCTCGGCGAGGAAGGCAGCGATCCGGTGGGTGAACCATCCTTGCAGCGCTTCCTCATCATGGAGGCCGAGCTCCCGGAGCCTCCGCTGGACTGCCGCGCTCGCCCGCCATTCGTCCTTGGGGACCTCGTCGCCGCCGCAATGGACGTACTGGCCGGGGAAGACGTCGATGACCTCCGTGAGCACGTCGAAACAGAACCGGAGGGTATCGTCCTCGAGATTGAGGATCTGCTTGCTGACATTCCAGCGCTTGCGGACCTCCGGCACCTGGATCTGGTTCCCGAGCCGCGGATACGCCGCGATCGCGGCCTGCATGTGCCCGGGCATGTCGACTTCTGGCAGTACAGTGACGTACCGCTCCGTGGCATACGCGACGATCTCGGACAGGTCCTCGGTCGTGTAAAAGCCCCCGTGCGCTCGGCCGTCGAACCGGAGGTCCCATTCTTCCAAGGCCGCGTCATGGCCGATCACCGTCTCCGGCCGCCAAGCGCCGATCTCGGTCAGCAGCGGATAGCCCGGTATCTCGATCCGCCACCCTTGGTCATCAGTCAGATGCAGATGCAGCACATCCAGTTTGTGCATGGCCAAGAGATCGATCACGCGCAGCACGAACTCCTTCGGCAGAAAATGCCGAGCGACGTCGAGCATGAGTCCCCGCCACGGCAGCCGAGGACAGTCCGAGATCAGCACGCACGGGATCCCGGCGGCAAAGCCCGCGGACCTGTCGCCGAAGGTCTCGGGCGGCAGCAGCTGCCGGAGAGTCTGCACCGCATAGAAGGCACCGGCAGGATCCGCACCGACCACGTCGATCAATGTCGGCGTGACTCGCAGTGTGTATCCGTGCGGCGGCCCGGCCGCCTCGTCGATCACGATGCGTAGATCCGCTCGTTGCGGGCCGGCGCTCGGCAGCTCGCCGAGGGCCCGCCGCAGGGCACGGCCGGCCGGGCCCGCAGCGTCGTCGACGTACAGGGTGGATTCCTCCGAAAGCCGGAACACCCCAGGCCCAGCCTGCACCGATACCGGTGCGGGGACCAGCGACTCAGTCGCCTGGTTGCGCATCATGTTCTCCTTCTCGCCACGGAGGGTTCCGTTCACCCTAACGCTCATTATATGAGCAAAGTATGATTGATTCTGCTCATAATGATGAGATAACGCTTGACATCGGGCAATCAGCCGACGAGGATGGCGGCATGACAAAGGAGGCGCCAACGCCCCGCCGGGTCACGAGGCACACACCCGGAGCCACCCCGCCCGCCCCCGCAGACCAACACTGACCGCCCTGGAGGTTTCCTTGTCGAGTACGCCACACGTCCAGGCTGAGATCGACAGCCAACCGGCGTGCTGGCAGCGCGCGGCAGAACTCGCCCCGTCGGTGTCCGGGCGGCTTCCCCAGGCAGGCGAACGAGTCGCCGTAGTCGGCTGCGGCACGTCCTGGTTCATGGCGCAGGCGTACGCGGGACAGCGTGAGCGATACGGGCTTGGCGAAACCGACGCGTTCGTCGCCTCCGAGTTCCCCTTGAAGCGTCGATACGACCGCTTGGTCGCCATCACACGGTCGGGCACCACGAGCGAAGTGCTCGATGTTCTGGCGGCGATCCGAGGGGAGATGCCGACAGTGGCGATCACGGCCGATCCCGAGACGCCGATCGCGAACCTGACCGATGAGCTCGTAGTGCTCGACTTCGCCGACGAGAAGTCCGTCGTGCAGACGCGTTTCGCCACCAGCGCGCTAGCGCTGCTACGCACCCACATCGGCGATGACCTCAGCGCGATTCACGCTCAGGCCGAACGAGCGCTGACCGATTCCGTCGACCCCGCGCTCACCGCGCAGCAGCAGTTCGTCTTCCTCGGTCAGGCATGGACCGTCGGCCTCGCCAACGAAGCGGCACTGAAGATGCGTGAAGCCTCGTTGTCCTGGGCGGAGTCTTACCCGGCGATGGACTACCGGCACGGCCCGATCAGTCTGGCTGACCAAAACGGCGTCGTATGGTTCCTCGGCGGGCAGTCACCCGCCGGTCTCATCGACGAAGTCGGGGCCACCGGCGCCCTCGTCGTGGCCGATGACGTGGATCCGATGGTCGATCTCGTCCGGGTTCAGCGGCTCGCGGTCACGCTGGGGCTCAAGAAGGGGCTGGACCCGGACCGGCCACGCAACCTCGACCGATCCGTCGTCCTCGAGACGGGGAAGCGTTGACGCTGGACGCCGACACTGTCGTCGCGCTGGACGTCGGCGGTTCGAGCCTCAAAGGAGCGGTCCTTGACCGCGCCGGTACCGCACTGTGGACATTGCAGCGCCGGACCCGGCGTGAGGCCGGTCCGGACGCCGTGGTCGAGACCGTGCTGGCCACGCTGGAGGAACTGCGGGCCCACCCCGCCGCGCGCCGAGCCCGTGCGTGCGGCCTCGTCGTGCCCGGCATCGTCGATGTCGCTTCCGGCCGGGCGGTCTGGTCGGAGAACCTCAAGTGGCGGGACGTTCCGTTCCGCACGCTCACCGCGGAGCGGACCGGGCTGCCGGTGGCGCTCGGTCACGACGTGCGGGCCGGCGGCCTCGCCGAGGCGCGAACCGGCGCCGCACGTGGCGCCGGCAATGTGCTGTTCGTGCCGATCGGCACCGGGATCGGGGCCGCCATCGTCGTCGACGGGCGAGTTCTCGACGGCGACGGTATGGCCGGCGAGCTCGGACACGTGGACGTCGGCCACCGTGAGCCGTGTGCCTGCGGCGCCGTCGGCTGTCTTGAGTCCATCGCATCGGCCGCGGCGATCGCCCGCCGGTATGCACACCGCTCGGGCAAGCAGACACTGGGGGCATCCGACGTCCTGAAGCGGATGCACGACGGTGACCATATCGCTCGCGAGGTCTGGGACGAGGCCGTCGACGCCCTGTCGCGCGGCCTGGCCACCGCGTGCTCGCTGGTGGCACCGGAGGTCATCATCGTCGGAGGTGGTCTGGCAACAGCCGGCGCCGAGCTCATCGAGCCGTTGTCATCGCGGCTGCAGGCGCGCCTCACATTCCAGCGACAGCCCAGGATCGTCCCCGCCGAGCTGGGCGAACGTGCCGGATGCGCGGGTGCCGGACTACTGGCCTGGACGCTGCTCGACGAGGGCGTCGCCGCCTGATGGCCGTCGTGACCGTGACGCCGAACCCGGCGCTCGACCTCACCTACACGGTGGGCGAGCTGCGCCCGGGGCACGCTCACCGGGTCACGTCAGTGCGGCGCCGCCCGGGCGGCAAGGGCATCAACGTCGCCCGTGTCCTGCACACGCTGGGGGTCCCAGCGACGGTGACCGGCCTCGTCGGCGGACCGGAAGGCGCGTCCCTACGGACGGGCCTGGCCGAACTCGCGATCGACGACACACTGGTCACCGCCGATCTCCTCACCCGCCGCACCGTCAACATCGTCGACGAATCAGCCGGAACGGCGACGCTGTTCAACGAGCCCGGCCCGGAGGTGAGCGGTGAACAGTGGGCCCGTCTGCGGCAGCGGGTGGTCGAGCTGGCGGTGGACGCCGACGCCGTCACCATCTGCGGCAGCATGCCTCCCGGGGTGGCTCCGTCCGCGCTCACGGACCTGGTCGGCCAGATCTCACGGACCGGCACGACGGTGATCGTCGACACCTCGGGTCCGGCGCTGCGGGCCGCTGCGCATGCCCGTCCCACCATCCTCAAGCCGAACGCCGACGAACTACACGACGTCACGGGCATCCCCGACGCACGGCGCGCGGCGGCCGCGCTCCAGGAGGAGACCGGCGCCGCTGTCGTGGCATCGCTCGGTGACGCCGGCCTGCTCGCCGTCACTGACGACGGCACCTGGACAGCACGGCTCCCACAACCGCTCACGGGTAATCCGACGGGTGCGGGCGACTCCGTCGTCGCGGCTCTCGCGGCAGGAGTGCGCGCCGGGCTCGCCTGGCCGGAGATGCTCCGCCGCGCGTGCGCCCTCTCCGCCGCCACGGTGCTCGCGGCGGCCGCCGGCGAGTACGACGCCGCCGCGTACGCACGCCTACGGGAGACGGTCCTACTCGGAGGTACCACATGACCTTGGCCACGACCAGCGAGATCCTCGAACCGGCCGCCGCGAGAGGACGGGGCGTCGGCGCGTTCAACGTCATCCAGCTCGAGCACGCTGAAGCTTTCGTCGCCGCGGCGGAAAGCACCGGTCTGCCGGTCATCCTGCAGATCAGTGAGAACTGCGTGCGGTACCACGGCGCACTCGCACCGCTGGGGCTGGCCGCGATCGAGCTGGCTCGGCGCGCCGATGTCCCAGTCGCCGTCCACCTCGACCACGCCGAGCGTGTCGATCTCGTGCATGAGGCCGTGGACCTGGGCTTCACCAGTGTGATGTACGACGGCTCGACGCTTGACCACGACGCCAACGTGTCGCGCACCGCCGAGGTGGTGCGGTACTGCCGCCGGCTCGGTGTTCCGGTCGAGGCTGAGCTGGGCGAGGTCGGTGGCAAGGACGGCGTGCACGCGCCGGGAGCGCGCACGGATCCGGACGAGGCACGCGAGTTCGCGGCCAGTACCGGCGTGGACGCCCTCGCCGTCGCCGTCGGCAGCTCACACGCGATGACCAGCCGGCATGCGGTGCTGGACGAGAAACTGATCGAGTCGCTGCGAGACGCCGTGCCCGTGCCGCTGGTGCTGCACGGCTCCAGCGGGGTTCCCGATGCCGGGCTGACCGCCGCCGTGGACGCCGGCATCACCAAGGTCAACATCGCCACCCACCTCAACGTCGTGTTCACCTCGGCGATCCGCGACCGTCTGGCCCAAGACGATGTCGTCGACCCCCGCAAGTATCTCGCCGCCGGACGGGACGCGGCCGCTGCCGAGGCGGCCCGTCTGCTGACGCTCCTGCATGGATGAGGTAGACAGGAGACATGCTGCAGACAGCGCAACTCGGCCAAACGGACATGCACATCACCCGCGCCGGTTTCGGAGCCTGGGCGATCGGGGGCGGCGGCTGGTCACACGCATGGGGCGAGCAGGATGACGCGGAGTCGATCGCCGCGATCCGGTACGCCGTCGAATCCGGTGTGAACTGGATCGACACTGCCGCGATCTATGGGCTGGGGCATTCCGAGGAGGTGGTCGGCCGGGCGGTACGCGACATTCCGGAGGCGGACCGCCCGTACATCTTCACCAAGGGCGGGCTGGCCTGGGACGAGTCCGACAGGTCTGCCGCCGCGCGGCGGGTCGGCGAACCCGCGAGCCTGCGCCGCGAAGTGGAGAGCTCGCTGCGCCGTTTGGAAGCCGAACGAATCGATCTGTACCAGATGCACTGGCCGGCGGCCGACGGCACACCGTTGGAGGAGTACTGGCAGACGTTCGCCGAGCTGAAGGCGGAGGGAAAAGTCCGCGCGATCGGACTGTCCAACCACGACGTCGACGCACTGGAGCGGGCCGAGGCCATCGACCACGTCGACTCGTTGCAGCCGCCGTTCAACCTGATCAGGCGCGAAGCCGCCGGCGACGTGATCCCGTGGTGTGCCAAACACGGCACCGGCGTGATCGTGTACAGTCCGATGGCTTCCGGCCTGCTCACCGGCAGCTTCACCGAGGAGCGGGCGGCAGCGCTGGGCGACGATGACTGGCGCAGCCGCAGCAAAGACTTCAAAGGTGAAGGGCTCCGCCGCAACCTGGCGCTGGTCGAGGATCTACGGCCCGTCGCGGAACGGAACGAGACATCGGTGGCGGCACTCGCCGTCGCATGGACGCTCGCGTTCACCGGCGTCACGGGTGCGATCGTGGGTGCTCGCCGGCCGGATCAGATCGATGGCTGGTTGCCGGCGATCAACCTGAACCTCGACGACCAGGACCTCTCGGACATCGGCGCCGCGATCCGGGCACACGGCATCGGGGACGGTCCAGCACTTCCCTGAACCGTAGGCCTCACTCGTAGAGCACGTACTCGGGTAACGGCTCCAGCGCGAGAACCTGTTCGGGCGTCATCAGCGGGCCATGCTCGGCGTCCTCGTCGAAGAAGAGCTTGAATCCGGCGTGGACCGGCTCGGCCCTCGGCGGCATCAGCCGATCCCAGGTCTCCTCTTTGCTCTCTCGCGACCCGATTCCGTCGACGCTCTTCACCAGGGCGACGCCCGGGTGCTCGCCGAGGTCTTCCTCGTCCTGCACCACCGACTCGTGCACCTGGTGAAAGACGACCGCCTTCTCCGGAAGGTCGTTCTCGGTGACCAGGCCGGAGACGTACTCGGCCACGGAGTCGAGCTCGGCACCGGTGGTGCTGCCGTAGGTACGCCCGGGCACCTCGCCGTCGCCGACCGCCCATTCAGGGTCGAGGGCCAGCCCGACGTCGGGTTCCAGCAGCCATCTCTCGAGCTGTTGGACGTCGTCGAGGAAGTCCGAACGACCGGGCTGCACGTTCAGCAGCAGGAGCGCGCCGTGCTCGCGCGCCGCCTCGAGGTAGTCCTCGATCACCTCGTCCGGTTCGAACGTCCGGTAGAGCCCGTTGTCTGTCGCGGAGCCGTGGGCGATCACGGTGATGAGCTCATAGACGGGCAGTACCGTGCGCCCGTCGACCTCGTAGTCTTCGATGAGCTCG
>NZ_ML142864.1:135827-136145 GCF_004138495.1 Phytoactinopolyspora endophytica | reverse complement strand
GGCAGCGCCATCGAGATCAGAGGCGTCGAGCCGGCCGAACGCCGGCGCCCTACCGCCGGAGAATCCCACCAGGCGGTGCTCAGGAAAGATCGACTCGGCACCGTTCGGCAGTGCCGGTTCCGGCGTCGGCTCGGTTGTGGGGTTCTCCCGCTCGTCGGCGTCTTCCTCGTCGGCGTCTTCCGTCTCCGCGCCTGCTCCGTTCTCCTCGTCCGGAACGGCGGTGTTCTCGCCCCCGGGCGACGGCGCGGCGTCGTCCGTCGTCGGAGTGGCATCGGGACCGTCGGAAGAGCCGGCGCAGGCTGCGCTCAGCACGCCAGC
>NZ_ML142864.1:134983-135800 GCF_004138495.1 Phytoactinopolyspora endophytica | reverse complement strand
ACGGCCAGGGCACAGAACATCTCACGCAGGTGCATAGATTCCGAGTGTGCCCGTTTCGGGCCCTCTCTTACCAACGTGTGGCGGACTCTTCGCATAACGGAAGGTGAGCGTGTGCACCCACAACCGTGTGTGGTGTCGCCGGACCACCTCACGAGGGCGGATGCCCTAGACTCGCCATTCGGAAAACGGCGAGACGGAGGGCTCGATGCCGCAACTGACCAAGTGGCACGCCGGGGGCGGGGCGCTACTGGTGGCTGTAGGCGGCGTCGCGTGGTGGCTGGCGGCTTCAGACGAGACGCCGGAGCCCGAACCGCTGCGGGCGGAATGCGAGGGACGCGGATTCGCCGACCTCGAGCGCCTCGGAGAGTTCGACCCGTTGACCCTCGAGCGGGCCCCGGAAGCGATCCGGACCGAACCGGAGCCGGGAGAACGCGTCCGGCCGCAGGTTTCACTCGACTTCGAGTCGCCCTTGGGCCGAGCCACCCCGTGGAGGGTGGGGTACGTGCTGGACCGCGACTCGGCCACGGTCAGCTATACCAGCGCGTCCGGCGGGGAGACCGAACCGGAGTGGGAACGCGAGATCAGCGACATCCCGTTGGACATCATCAGCGACATCACTGGCTTCCCCGGCCGTCACGAACTGGTGATGGTCATCGGCCGGCTGGTGGACAGCGACGCGTCGATCGCCACGGTCCTCGACGGCGACGGAGGTGACGTCCTGATCTCCTGCACGACGCACGACGTGCCGAACGGAGACGAGGTCATCCTTCCGACGGTCACAGCGGACGGCGCCTACCTGCTCGTGCCCAACGTGGAC
>NZ_ML142864.1:130403-134973 GCF_004138495.1 Phytoactinopolyspora endophytica | reverse complement strand
CTGGGTCGAGGTACATGACGCCGAGACCGGGGAGCATCTCTGGTCCGTGCAAGGAGCCTCACGCGCGGCAGATGAAGACCGTCTGTACGTCGCCGACGGCGACACAGTCACGGCCTACGACATCGAGACCGGCGAGACATCTTGGGATCGTGAACCGGCGACGAACTTCGAGGATGCGCCGCGCACCTCCGGAATGCCGAGCAGCCCTGCCGACACCTGGGACCTGGTACCGGTGGGAGGCGAGATCTACGTCTATCGGCACGGAACCAGGCGAGTACTGGCCCTCGATGCCCGTGATGGCGCCGTCGCGTGGGATGTTCTGCCTGGCGACAACGAGATGACCCGGATGTCCGTGACCCGGCTGGACGCGGACGACACCGTGCTGCTGGACTTCGGGAAGGACTACGCGGTACGTGCGCCGGGCAATCGCAACTGGTACTGGCTGCACCGCGAAGTCGAGCATTCGAGTGGCACAGACGTGCTCACCCGATCCGGGGAACCCACCTTGATCGCTGTCCAGGGTTCCGACCCGAACAACGACTGGGTCGACGTATACGCAGTGCCCGGCGGTGACCGGCTGCTCAGCATGCCGTTGTCCGATAGCGGATTCCGGGTCGCGGTGGCGGACACGGCGCTCTACGCGCTCGACAGCGACGACAGCGTGGTCGCCGGGTATGACCTTGAGACCGGCGAGGAGCTGTGGACGGTGCCCGTTCCGGCTGACGAGGACGCCGAGCCACAAGGCATCCGTGCGATCGACGGAGGCTTCCAGGTGCGGTTCGGACAGTCGCACATCCGATTCTCGGACGGGAACACCTGACGTCGGCGCTATTCCGGCCGTCGGTCAGCCGGGCCTGGCGAGCGCACCGTCCCCGACCAGAAGCGAGGGACGGACGGCCCGCCCCACCGAGCACGCGTCACCTGCCGGCTCTGGCCGGCCCGAACACGTCGTTCTGGTCGGTGACCTGGCGCGGAGGGCATGGGATTCGAACCCATGAGGACGGAGAGGGCCCCGCCCTAGAACTTTTCAAGAGTTCCCCGTTCGGCCACTCCGGCAGCCCTCCTGGCACAGCCAAGTGTGCCATGAACACCCCCGCGATTCACACTGTGCAGCCGAGACGCGCTACCGTCGTGTCGTGACGACCACCGCAGCGCGCGGACCGCGCACCCTGGCCGTGGACTGCGGCGGAACGGGCCTCAAAGCCTCTGTGTTGGACGCAGACGGCGTACCAGTGCATGAGCGCGTCCGTCTCCGCACGCCGTACCCGTGCCCGCCTGACGTGCTCGTGGCGGCTGTCGCCATGCTGGCCGAGAGCACCGGGGAGGAGTATGACCGGGTCTCGGTCGGCTTCCCGGGCATGATGCGGCTCGGCGTTGTCTACGCCACCCCGCACTACGTCACCGAGGCCGGGCCGTTCACACCGATCAGTGACGAGCTGGTGGAGGCCTGGTCCGGTTTCGACGTGCAAGCAGCACTCGAGACGGCGCTCGGAAAGCCCACACGCGTCCTGAACGACGCCGAGATCGCCGGTCTGGCCGTCATCGAGAGCAAGGGGTTCGAGGTCGTGTTGACGCTCGGCACCGGGCTCGGATGCGCATTGTTCGACGACGGCCGGTTACTGCCGAAGGTCGAGCTCTCCCAGGCGCCGTTCCGCAAGGGCGAGACCTACGACCAACAGCTCGGGCATCACACCCGGAAGAAGCTGGGCAACAAGCGCTGGTCCCGGCGGGTGGCCAAGGCGCTCGACGGGCTCCGCCCAGTGCTCTACTGGGACCGGTTGTACCTCGGCGGCGGCGGCGCCAAGCACCTTCAAGCCGACCTCGGCCCAGATGTGACGATCGTCGGCAACGAGTACGGCCTGCTGGGCGGGATCCGGCTGTGGAACGACAACGTCTCCCGCGGCCGCCGCATCGACCAGATCTAGTTGTTCTCCCCTTCCGCCAGGCATGAAGTGCGGGCCTACTGGCGTGTCCACGTTTCATGAGTGGCGATGAAGGCCGTCGAAATCGGGCGGTCGCCGTCCTCGTTCACCACCGCACGCCCGAGGACGCGTGCGTCGTCGACCTCCAGGGTGGCGTCCATGCAGAACGTCTGCAGGTTGGTCAGTGTCCACCGCGCGTCGCCCAGCTCCCAGTCGACGACGTGACCCGGCCGGGCCGCGAACGGTTGCCCGATCGACACGGCCACGCGGGAGCCGTCCTCGCCCGTCACTCTGGCCCGCACGTGATCGGACGTGACGCGCCACTCTCGCACCTCGCACTCGACGGGCTCGCCGATCTCCGGAAGGTCCGAGAGCTCCGGGAAGTGCCGGCTGAAGGTATCGGCCAGCCACGTACCCAGACCGAACTCGGGGGTCAGCAACCGAACCTGAGGGTCGCCGTCGATCCAGGCCAGGACGGCCACGCCGGGACCGCGCACGCTCCACTCGGCTTCCCATAACGAGACGAATCCCGCCTTCGCCGGGCCGCGGAACAGCGTCACGTTCGGATTGGCACCTATGAACTCGACCGGCACCGGACCAGAGTAGACCGTCCGCCGCGCAGATGCGGTTCAAGCAGGCGGGTCGTCAGTCCCGCACGGGAGAGTGGCTGAGCAGAAGCGCCCGCGCGAGGCCTGCCTCCATGCGGGCCGTTGGCGCCGCCTCTCCTTTCCGGCGGTGAGGAAAACGTGATCAATCCGCAATATGTGACCCCGTCGTTTAACACACACGACACCTTTGCCGGATCACGACATCTCTTTGTAACCGTTTCGAGCGCGTTCGTGAAACGTCGTGCCTCCACGCTCGTGGTGTCCGGTTGCCGCAACGTCGCGGCTCGAAGATGGCGGGGCAGGTCACGATCATCGGTGAACGAGACCGCGTCCGGCCGTCAATTGCGGCTCAGCCTGCTCGCGTGGAGGGACGGCATATGGATACGGGAGATACCGCCTGGATCATGGTATCCACGGCATTGGTCATGCTGATGACTCCAGGACTCGCGCTGTTCTACGGCGGCATGGTCCGTGCGAAGAGCGTCATCAACATGATGATGATGTGCTTCGGCGCCCTGGGTGTTGTCAGCATCCTTTGGATTCTGTGGGGATACTCGATCGCCTACGGCGAGAGCATCGGGGGCCTGCTGGGCAACCCCGGTGACTTCTTCGGCATGTCCGGGATGATGGCAGCCGAGAGCGGCAATATTCCTACTCTCGTCGACGTCGGCTTCCAAGGCATGTTCGCGGTCATCACGGTCGCGCTGATCGCCGGTTCGATCGCCGACCGTGCGAATTTCTGGACCTGGCTGGTGTTCGCCGGCATCTGGATGACCGTCGTGTACTCGCCAGTGGCGCACTGGGTCTGGGGCGACGGCGGCTGGATCGACGACCTCGGCGCGGTGGACTTCGCCGGTGGCACCGCGGTGCACATCAACGCGGGCGCTGCCGGACTGGCTCTGGCCTTGGTCCTTGGCCGGCGCCGTGATTTCGGGAAAGGCTCACACCGGCCGCACAACCTGCCGCTAGTGATGATCGGAGCGGGCCTGCTGTGGTTCGGCTGGTTCGGCTTCAACGGCGGTTCGGCGTACGCGGCCGACGCCGCGGCCGGGCTCGCCATCCTCAACACGATCGGCGCCACTGCGGCTGCGCTGCTGGCCTGGATCATCGTCGAGAAGGCCCGCGACGGCCACGCCACCTCGCTGGGCGCGGCATCCGGTGTGGTCGCCGGCCTGGTGGCCATCACGCCGGCCGCCGGCGCGGTCAACCCGGTGGGCTCGATCGTCATCGGCCTGCTCGCCGGGGTCATCTGCTCGCTGACAGTCAGCCTGAAGTTCCGGCTGCGCTACGACGACTCGCTCGACGTCGTCGCCGTGCACCTGGTCGGCGGGCTGGTGGGCACCGTGGCCATCGGATTCCTCGCCACCGCCGACGCTCCCGACGGGGTGAACGGGCTGATCTTCGGCGGAGGCGTCGATCTGCTCTGGCGGCAGGTCGTCAGCGTGCTCGCCGTCATGGCGTACTCGTTCGTCCTCACCTACATCATCGGCGCGATCCTGCAGAAGACGATCGGTTTCCGGATCGACGGAGACCACGAGGTCGTGGGGATCGACAAGGTGCACCACGGCGAGTCCAGCTACGAGATCGGCCCGGAGGACATCCCCGACGACGTGATGGCCCGCGTCGAGAATGAGGCTTCCGCGCCCGCTCCCACGGCCCGGAAGACCACCACCGCTGCGGGAAAGTCGCCAGGACGGACGGTCGGCTCCTCCGAAGGGGAGGCCAGCCCGGCCACCGGCTGATGTCTTCGCCACACGGGTAGGCACAAGCAGCCGCGCCCCGGGATGCCTTCGAGGCCCCGGGGCGCGGCTCGTTCCACGGTGTATCCGGGCGTGCACCACAATGGGGTCATGCGTGTCGCTCTCGTACAGATGGCCGCCGGCACTGATCCGGACGCGAACCTCTCCACGATCGAACGGCTCACCGCCGGCCTCGACGGTGACCTGGTCGTCCTGCCCGAAGCGGCCATGCATGACTTCGGGACCCCCACCACTCCCCTCGGTCCGGCCGCCCAGAAGCTGGACGGACCGTTCGTCACCG
>NZ_ML142864.1:128256-130357 GCF_004138495.1 Phytoactinopolyspora endophytica | reverse complement strand
GTGGCGAAGCGGAGCTCCGCCACCGTCGTCGCCGGGATGTTCGAGCAGTCCGGGGACGAGACACGCCCGTACAACACGCTCGTGGTGGTCGGGCCCGATGGGACGCTTCGTGCCACGTACCGCAAGGCGCACCTCTACGACTCGTTCGGCTACCGCGAGTCCGACCGGCTGTCGGCCGGTCCGGCCGAGCCCGCCGTCGTCGATCTCGACGGGCTGCGAATCGGCTTGCTGACCTGTTACGACCTTCGTTTCCCGGAGCACGCCCGCGCTCTGGTCGATGCCGGGGCGGACACCCTCGTCGTGCCTGCGGCCTGGGTGCGCGGCCCGCTCAAGGAAGATCATTGGGAGACTCTCGTCCGCGCCCGGGCCATCGAGAACACCGTCTACGTCGTCGCGGCGGCACAGTGCGGACGGGCCTACTGCGGGCGGAGCATGCTGGTCGACCCGATGGGAATCGCCGTCGCCGCGGCCGGCGAGGCCCAGGGGACCGTTCGCGGCGAGATCGAGCCGGACCGGATCGCCACGGCCCGTGAGCGCAACCCGGCGCTACAGCACCGACGGGCGTGGCCGTCCGGTGACGACGCACGGCAAGGACGGTAGCGCGTGACGGACAGCGGCGCGGTGATCCTTGCCGGCGGAGCGGGCCGCCGGCTGGGCGGTGTCGACAAGCCGAGCCTCGTCGTTCACGGCCGGACATTGCTCGACACCGCCCTCGACGCATGCTCCGGCTGCAGCGACATCGTCGTCGTCGGTGCCCGCCGGACCACCGGTCGAGAGGTCCGTTGGACCGTCGAAGAGCCCAGCGGAGGCGGTCCGCTGGCTGGGCTCGCCGCGGGCCTGCGAGAGCTCCCACGCTCGGTCGAGGTGGTCACAGTACTGGCCGCGGACCTGCCGTCGGTGACCCACAAGGCGGTCGAGGCGCTGCAGCGCGCCCTCGCCGAAGCCGAAGCCGACGCCGTGCTCCTCACCGACGTCAACGGCCGCCAGCAGCCGTTGACCGCGGTATACGACAGGCTCGCCCTAGAGGCGGCGCTGCAGGCGGTCGGAGACCCGAGCGGCCATGCCTTCCGTACGCTGTTACCGCATATGCGGGTCGCGACACTCGCGCACCCATCTGCCGCAGAGGACATCGACACGCCCGCCGACCTGGCACGCTGGAGCATTGACAGCCGTGAGCGAAAGGACGACGAATGAGTTTGGACGCGTGGATCGCCGCGTTGTGCGAGAAGCTGGACGTACCGGTCGACGACGTCGACACGAGCGCGATCCTCGACCTGGCCAAGGACGCCGCGCACAACGTCGAGCGGCCGGCCGCACCGATCACCACGTTCATCGCCGGCTACGCCGCCGCGACCAGGGGCGGCGGTTCCGCACAAGTCGACGCAGCCATCGAGACGGCCGCCGGCCTGGCATCCGCCTGGCCGGAGACGCCGGACACGGCACCCAGCGACGCGACGCCGACGCTCGACAGCACGGACAACCAGCCGGCGACCGGTGAACCCCGGGAGGGATGATGCGTGCGATGGTCGTCACCGAGCCCGGCGGTCCTGATGTGCTCGAATGGCGCGAAGTGCCGGACCCGGTCTGCGGCCCGGACGAGGTCGTGCTCGAGGTGGCCGCGTCCGCGGTCAACCGTGCCGATCTTCTGCAGCGCCAGGGGTACTATCCGCCGCCCGCGGGCGCGCCTGAATGGCCCGGGCTCGAGTGCAGCGGCACCGTCCGAGAGGTGGGAACGACAGTCGCGGGCTGGTCGATCGGAGACCGCGCCTGCGCGCTACTGTCCGGCGGTGGGTACGCCGAGCGGGCCGCCGTCCCTGCGGGGCAACTCCTTCCCTTGCCCTCTGGAATCGACCTGGTGACCTCTGCCGGCCTGCCGGAGGTGATGTGCACAGTCTGGTCGAATCTGGTGATGGCCGCGGGCCTCTCGTCGGGCGATGTCTTGCTGGTACACGGCGGGGCAAGCGGCATCGGCACCGCGGCGATCCAAGTGGGCGTCGCCCTCGGCGCCACGGTGGCGGTCACCGCGGGCTCACCTCAGAAGCTGGAGAGATGCGCCGAACTGGGCGCATCCATCCTGGTGAACTACCGGAAACACGACTTC
>NZ_ML142864.1:127054-128240 GCF_004138495.1 Phytoactinopolyspora endophytica | reverse complement strand
GTCGTCCGCGACGCTACAGGCGGGCACGGCGCCGATGTGGTCCTCGACATCATCGGTGCGAAGTACCTGTCCGCCAATCTCGATGTACTGGCGACCGGTGGCCGGCTGGTCGTGATCGGGCTGCAGGGCGGACGGAAAGCCGAGCTGAACCTGCAGGCTCTGATGGGCAAGCGCGCCTCCGTGATCGGCACGACGCTCCGCGCCCGGCCTCCCGAGGAGAAGGCGGCGATCGTCGCCGCCGTCCGTGAGCGTCTCTGGCCACTCGTCGAGAGTGGCGCCGTCGTCCCAGTCGTCCACGACTCGCTGCCCATGAGCGCGGTGGCCGACGCCCACCGCGTCGTCGAGGAAGGCAGTCACGTCGGCAAAGTGCTCCTGATCGTATAGCCGCCGTATAGCGACTTCCGGGAGGCTGATGCACGGCCTGCGAAAGTGGGATGACTCTGCCTGCCATGAGCGGCAGCCATAGGCGCCGGCGTCAAAAAAGACCCATTGCGCGTTGACCCATCATGAAGCGCGGGCTAACGTGTGCCCTCTTGCGCTAACAAGGAGAACAATCGTGACTCAGCCTCCAGAGCAGAACCCATACGACCCGAATACCGGCGGATACCAGGAGCAACCGGAACAGCCTGGCTACCAGCAGCCGGGGCCTCCACCGCCCGGATACGAGCAGGGCGGCTACCAGCAACCTGGGTACCCCCAGCCCGGGTATGAGCAGGGCGGCTATCAACAGCCCGGCTACCCCCAGCCTGGGTATGAGCAGGGTGCCTACCAGCAGGGCGGCTACCAGCAACCTGGGTACCCCCAGCAACCCGGCTACCAGCAGCCCGGCTACCAGCAGCCCGGCTACGAGCAGGGTGCCTACCAGCAGCCCGGCTACGAGCAGGGTTACGTTCCGCAGCAGTACCAGCAGGCCTATGCAGCGTACGGATACGGACCTGTGGGGCAGGTGCGCGAGACCCTGCCGTGGATCTTGCTCTTCATCTTCACGCTGGGGATCGCCGGCTTCGTGTGGTTCTTCAAGGTCTTCGAAGAGATGAAGCAGCACACCGGCACCGGCCTCGGCGGCGGGCTCGGCCTTCTGGTCAGCCTTCTCGGCGTCGGCGGCTTCGTGAGTGCCTACGAGGCGGGGCAGATGTACCAGAGGGCCGGGCAGGCCCCGCCGGTCAGCGGCTGGACAGGCTGCTGG
>NZ_ML142864.1:124780-126995 GCF_004138495.1 Phytoactinopolyspora endophytica | reverse complement strand
GCCGTTGGTCGGCGGGATCATCTGGTTCGTCAAGGTCAATGGAGCCATCAACAACTACTGGCGTGCTCTCGGCGCCGCCTGAGTTGCCGCCCGCGGGCCCTGGCAAATGGACTCACCGTTTGCCAGGGCTCGGGGGTGCGTCAAGATGGACACATGACGGAGTCGAACGAGAACGCCGAACAGGATGCCCCACAAACCGAGGACAAGCCGCGTGTCCTCGTCGTAGGCCCGGAAGGCATGGCCGTCGGGTCGGCCCAGGACGAGGAACAGGACGAGCAGAACTCGCTCACCGACCTCGTCGAGCAGCCGGCCAAGGTGATGCGGATCGGCAGTATGATCAAGCAGCTGCTCGAGGAGGTCAAGTCGGCCCCGCTGGACGAAGCCAGCCGACGCCGCCTCAGCGAGATCCACCGACGCTCGCTCGACGAGCTTGAGGATGGTCTGGCCAAAGAGCTGGTAGAGGAGCTGGAGCGGCTCGCGCTGCCGTTCAACCAGGAAGAAGTGCCGTCCGAGGCGGAGCTGCGTGTTGCTCAAGCCCAGCTGGTCGGCTGGCTGGAAGGACTGTTCCACGGAATCCAGACCACCCTCTTCGCGCAGCAGATGGCCGCTCGCGCTCAGCTCGAGCAGATGCGCCGTGCGCTGCCGCCCGGCGTTCAGGTCCATCCAGGCCAGCCTGGGGCTCCTGGACAGCCTGGCGGCGAGGGCGAGCAGCGCTCCGGCATGTACCTCTAACGAGATCCAGGGTCGAGGCGAGCGTCAGCCGGCGTTCACCGCGGCGATGTGCTTCTCGATCAACGCTCCCAGGCGGGGCAGCGCTTCTTCGACGTGCTTCTTCGCCTGGGGGCGGAGTTTGTTGTAGACCTTCTTGACGCTCTCTCGCCGGGAGCCCGCCGCGCGGTCATCCGTCACGCCGAGAAGAGCATCGGCCACATCCGACGAGTTTCCCGTCAGATGGTCGGCGAACGAGCCGGAACCCGAGGCCTTGTGGTCCGCGTAGAACGGCTCAAGCCTCTGCACGAAGCTCTCGAACATGCTGTCGACCGCTTCGGAGACAAAGGAAGAGTTGACCTTCTTGATCAGGGCGTAGCCGCTCTTGACCGCGAGCCCGCTGACCCCACTCTTCTCCGAGACTTCCGCGTCGACCAGAGCCTCGACGTCCTTGATCACTTCAGGACGACGGTCTGGAGCGAGCAGGACATCCTTGAGCGAATCTGCCATCGTGTTGTACGTCCTTCACACTAGAAATGAGAAACGACCACCTCACCCCCGTTCGGAGCCACTGTAGGACACGTGCCGCCTGACATGGTCCGCCGGGTGCGGGTAGGTAGAACCGGCCACAATGGGCGTATCACTCGTATCGTGACACATCCACGCGAGTGTGAACGATTCTACGCCTTGCTCAGTTTCCGCTCAGCCGTCGATTCCTGTTCAGCGTCCCGGGCCGGGCTCAAGGATCTCGCGGCCACCGACGTACGGCCGCAGCGCCTCGGGAACCGAGACCGAGCCGTCGGGCAGCTGATGGTTCTCCAGGACGGCTACCAGCCACCTCGTGGTACCGAGCGTGCCGTTGAGAGTCGCCACGGAACGAGTTCGGTTATCGGTCCGTTCCCGGATGTTCAGCCGCCGCGCCTGGAACGTCGTGCAGTTGGATGTGGACGTCACTTCCATCCAGCGCGACTGCGACGGCAGCCACGCTTCGCAGTCGAACTTCCGAGCCGCGCTTGAACCGAGGTCTCCGGCCGCGACGTCGATCACCCGGTACGGCAGCTCCATCGCCGCCAGCATCCGTTCCTCCCAGCCGAGCAGCCGCTCATGCTCCTCGGCCGCGTCTTCCTCACGGCAGTAGCAGAACATCTCGACCTTATGGAACTGGTGGACACGGATGATCCCGCGAGTGTCCTTGCCGTGCGAACCGGCCTCACGCCGATAGCAGGCCGACCACCCGGCGTAGCGCAACGGCCCGTCCGACAGGTCGACGATCTCGTCCGCGTGGTACCCGGCCAGCGCAACCTCACTCGTACCGACGAGGTACAGGTCGTCCCGCTCCAGCCGGTAGATCTCGTCCGCGTGAGCCCCGAGAAAGCCGGTCCCGGCCATGATCTCCGGGCGAACCAGGGTGGGCGTGATGACCGGCGTGAAACCGGCCTCGGTCGCCGTGCTCATCGCCAGGTTGAGGATACCGAGCTCGAGTTGCGCGCCGACACCGGTCAGGAAA
>NZ_ML142864.1:120081-124766 GCF_004138495.1 Phytoactinopolyspora endophytica | reverse complement strand
CAGGAAATAGAAACGCGATCCGGAGACCTTCGCGCCCCGCTCCATCTCGATGGCGCCCAGGCCCTCACCGAGCTCCAGGTGGTCGCGGACCTTCTCCAGGTCCGGGCGGTCACCGACCTCGCGCAACACGACGTAGTCGTCCTCGCCGCCCGCAGGCACACCATCGATGGCGATGTTCGACGGCACCATCGCGAGCTCGTCGAGGCGACGCTGTGCCTCATCGGCGGCGGCCTCGGCCGCCTTGACCGCGGCGGCGAGCTCCTTCGCCTTCGCCAGCAGCGACTGCTTCTCGTCACCGGACGCTCCTGGGATCTCCTTGCCGAGGCTTTTCTGCTCGGCCCGGAGGCGTTCGAACTCGGACAGCGACGACCGCCGGGACTCGTCGGCGGCCAGCAGCTCGTCCACCACCTGCACGCTCTCACCGCGAGCTCGCTGCGAGGCGCGGAGACGGTCGGGATCGTCACGGATCACACGGAGATCTAGCACGCTAAAGAGACTAGCCTCGCCCCCATCTCTCCCCGCAACCGCATTGCGCCCCCGACCCATGATCATCAACCGTTGGGCCGGTCATCACGGGTCCAACGGTTGATGATCATTGAGATGATGATGAGAATCTCATGCCCGAGCGGGCTACAGTTTGAGGGTGCCTGTCACCCCTGACCGTTACGGATACCTTGGCCCCGAAGCGAGCTTCACCGAAGCCGCCAGCCGCCGCATGCCCGCCCTCATGGGCGCACAGCTCGAACCCTTCGGAACCGTGCACGCAGCCATCGAGGCGGTACGCTCGGGCGACGTCGCCGGCTCCGTCGTTCCGCTGGAGAACTCCATTGAGGGCTCGGTCAACACCACGCTCGACGAGTTGATCCGCGGCGAGCCGGTGATCATCTCCACGGAGTTCCTGCTCCCGGTGACGTTCACTCTGATGGCCCGCCCCGGCACCGAGCTGCCGGCAGTGCAGCGGATCATCACCCATCCGGTGGCCGAAGCACAGTGCCGCACCTGGCTGGGCAAGAACCTGCCCGATGTCTCGGTCGCACTCGGGTCCTCGACGTCCGCGGCGGCCAGCGCCGTCGCCACCGAGACTCCCGGGCCGGACGGCCGTCCGTACGACGCCGCCGTCTCCGCGCCTATCGCGGCAGAACGCTACGGCCTCACTCCACTCGCTGAACACATCGGCGATGACGAGGATGCCGTCACCCGCTTCGTCGTGGTGACCAGGCCAGGACCTCCGCCTCGTCCCTCCGGTTCGGACAAGACCAGCCTGGTCGCCTACATCCGCGACGACCATCCGGGCGCACTCCTGGAGATCCTCGAGCAGTTCGCCACCAGGGGCGTCAACCTCACGCGGATCGAATCCCGCCCCACCGGCAATGGCATGGGCCGCTACTGTTTCGTCGTCGATGCCGAAGGGCATGTCGGCGACGCACGCGTCGGCGAGGCGCTGATGGGACTGCGTCGAGTCTGCGCCGAGGTGCGTTTCCTGGGTTCTTACCCGAGAGCGGACGGCGTGCGGCCTCCCGTCGGGCGTGGAATGACGAATGAGGACTTCCGCGACGCCGCCGCCTGGGTCGAAGGGCTGCGGGCGGGACCGCGCTGAACGCCGACTCACCTCTTCGTGGGTTAAGTCTCGTGGCTGTCCCGGGCTTCCCATCGCCCCGCACGTGCAACTCGGCTCTGTCGGTTGCGCCGTAGCGGGGGACGGGATGCACAAGAGGCCCAGGCACGCTCAGGACAGCAGGGGCGGGGTCTCCCAGTCCTTGCCGAGGACGTGATGGGCCAGGAAGGCGAGCACCGTCTGATACCAGACGATCGCGTGCTGCGGCGTGAGGACCCAGTGGTTCTCATCCGGGAAATAGAGGAACCTGTGCGGTATCCCGCCGTCGTCGTTCGTCGCTTGGCGGGCGAGCTCGAACCACAGCCGCAGCGCCTCGCCGATCGGCACCCGATAGTCCTTGTCTCCGTGGATGACCAGCATCGGCGTCTCGATCGCGTCCGCGCTGTGGTGCGGGGAGTGTGCCGCAGTCATCTCGGGCGTCATCTCACGCATCCAGTACCACGCGGCGTCCGTGGTGGGACCGAAGCTGTCCAGATCCCACAGGCTCGCATGGGTGACGATCGCGTCGAACCGGTCGGTATGGCCCGCGACCCAGTTGGCCATGTAACCGCCGAAGGAGCCACCCATGGCCGCTGTCCGGTTGTGATCGATGTCTTCTCGTGCCACCGTCGCGTCGGTGATCGCCATCAGATCGGTGAACGGCGCATCTCCCCAAGCGCCCCAGCCGCGTCGGATGAAGTCCAGGCCGTAGCCGGTGGAGAGCGCGGGGTCCGGCAGCAGCACGGCATAGCCCTGCGCCACCGTGATCCACGGGTTCCACCGCCATGACCACGAGTTCCATGAGCTCAATGGGCCGCCGTGGATCCACAGAAGGAACGGAGCCGGGTTCGTCGGTGACGCGTCCTCGGGCAGAGCCAGCCAGCCACGCACCCGCACGCCGTCCTCGGTGAATGTCTCCACCTCGTCCAGCCGGCCGGGCAGCTTCAGCGCGGGAGCTGGGCCGGGCAGGGGCGTGGACTGCTGATCGGCGACGTCGGCCGCGAGCCGGACCGCGGTCATCGGCTCGAGGTACGACGTGCGCATCGCATAGACCTGATGGCCGTCCGGGGACACACTGACGTCGCTGTAGGCGTAGTCGTCCGCGGTCAGCCGGGTGACGCGGCCGTCGGCGACGTCGACACGGAAGATCGGCGCACGCCCGTTCTCGTCGGCGACGACGAGCAGCGCCGACGAGTCCGGCATCCATTGCGGTGTGCTCGCCGGCCAACGGTCCCATCCGCCGGCGAGCTCGCTGACCACACCGTCTGCCAGCGAGATCACGACGAGCGTCCGGTCACCGGGGTCGTCCGACGCGGTGTCACGTTCGCGGATAGCTGCGACGCTGCGCCCGTCCGGGCTGATTCGAGGCGCGCTGTACTCGTAGCTGGAACCTTCGGCGAGCACCCGCCTGTCACCGGTGGCGACATCGAGTGCGACCAGCGCCTGCCGGTAGCTACCACGGCCCGGAACGTTCCAGGTGGATACCACCGTGCTGCCGTCGGGGCTGATGTCGTAGCTCGCGCGTTCCAGGGCCCGGCCGGCATCGGGTGTCAGGTCCCTCAGCTGCACCGCTGCGTCTGCCAGGGGGTCGTCACCGGACTCGAGCTCACCCACGAACAGCCGGGTCAGGTCCGGGCCGAGGTCGCTGTCCCAGTAGCGCACCGGATAGCTCTCGTGCAGGATGGCCGAGATCTTCTTCTCTTTCCGCTCCTTGCGGGTAGCCTCCTCGGACGCCGTATCAGTGGCGGACGGGAACGTGGACGACGCGGTCAGGACCGTGCCGCTCTCCCGGGCGACCAGGACGCCGCCGACGCCGCCTGGTCGTTTGGCGACCACTCGGGCCTCGCCCCCGTCTGCCGGGAGCAGCCACAGCATCGGCGCCTCATCTTCGTCCTTGCTGGACGGATCCGGACGCGCCGAGCAGAAGAGCAGGGAGCCATCGGGCAGGAAAGCCGCGCCGCTCTCCCCTGTGGCGCTGCGGGTCAGCCGGCGCGCCGGGCGCCCACCGGACGGGTCGATCTCCCAGAGCGCTGTCACGTACTTCGTCTTGTCCGGGCTCAATGTCGCCACGGAGGTCACCAGACGGCCGCCGTCCGGTGAGAGGGTCAGGCCGCCGGCTCGGGGCAGCGCGATGTAGGTCTCCAGATCGTGGAACGGGGTTGGTGGTTGCGGGATCTCCGCCTCGATCTCGGTCATCCCCTTACGTTACGGGAGTATCCCGGGCCGAGGGCAGTGTCCTACTGGTGTGGCCGGAGAACCTTCGCGTCAGAGTCGACCGGATGCGGACGGCGGCGCGGTGCTGGAGCGCACGGTCAGCTCAGTGCGGACGGTGGTGACGTCGACGCCGCCTTCGGATCCGGTATCGTGCCTGCGCAGCCGCTCCAGCAATGAGGTCGCGGCGATCCGCCCCTGCTCCCGGACCGGCTGCGCCACCGTCGTCAATCCGAACAGCCAGGACATGTCATGGTCGTCGACGCCGACCACCGATAGGTCTTCAGGGACCCGCATGCCGTCCTCACGGGCGGCGTGGGCCACGCCCATCGCGATCTCGTCGGAGACCGCGAACACAGCGGTCGGCAGCGGGCCACGCCGTTTGAACTCGGCGTATGCGCTGACGCCGGCCTCAGCGACGAACGTGGCAGACACCACGAGCCCGGGGTCAGGCGCCACGCCGGCCTCGCGTAGCACCTGTTCGTAGCCTTGCCGCCGATCCGGCGCCACCGGGAAGCCCAGGTGATGTCCGGGGTCGCCACCGGCGAATCCGATGCGGCGATGCCCAAGGTCCACCAGATGCTGGGTAGCCTTGCGGCCGACCTCGACGTCGTCGATCCGTACCGTGGATATCCCGGGCATGACCGGACCGATGGCGATCACCGGACGTTGCATGGTCACCAACGCGTCCACCTCGTTGGGCGTCAGCGGCAGGCTGAGTACGACGAGCGCATCCACCCGTTTGCGAAGCAACTGCGTATCGACGACGCGACGCCGCTCGACCTCCACATCGGCCAGGCCGTATCGGAGGACGTCGTATCCAGCCGCGGAGAAGACGTCCTGGGCGCCCTCAGCGACGGCGGCGAAGTACCAGCCGTGC
>NZ_ML142864.1:117010-120031 GCF_004138495.1 Phytoactinopolyspora endophytica | reverse complement strand
GGCGACACCACGCCCACAGCTCCTGTGCGCCCAGTCGGCAGCCCCGCGGCGCTCGGCGAGGCGACATACCCGAGCTCCTTCGCGATCGTCTGTACGGCTTTGCGGGTCGCCGGGGATACGCCTGGCAGCCCACGCAGCGCGCGCGACACAGTCGCCACCGACACTCCCGCCCGGGCGGCTACATCGACAATCCCCGTCATAGGGTCAGCTTCCCACCGTCGACGGGCCGGCGTGTACGCAGCCCACATCACCGAGCAACCCTCCGGTCGGGACCACCTACCGACATCCTCGGACGCCCGAGGACTTGTCCGGGTCGCATCACTGTGGACCGGAGGAACTTGTACAGGTCGACGAGCACAGAACACCCTGCGGAAGGGCAGGCTTGGACATGAGGTTGCCGACGTGTCGGCGTCAACGGCCGCACGGGCATTGCGCGGCGATTCTGTGTCGAGTACCCACAGAGCCGCCGCGCTATGTACCGTAGCGGTAGCACTATCGTGACGCGAGTCACGAGCGCCGACGGTCAGACGAGGGCCCACCCATCGCCTTCTGCTGGCCGGCGGTCACACACGGCCAGGCTGGCGCGGCGACCCCGCGACGCCGATGACGTGAAGGAGAGACATGACTGTCGACACGGCGGCTACCTCGACCCGTGGTGCGGCTGACGGCGACCCAGAGCTCGTCCAGCTACTCACACCCGAAGGTCAGCGAGTCCCCCACGAGCGCTACGACGCTCTGATCGACGACATCACGGCGGACGACATCCGAGAGGTCTACCGTGACCTCGTCTTGTCCCGGCGCATCGATAGCGAGGCCGTCGCCCTGCAACGCCAGGGTGAGCTCGGACTGTGGGCGAGCATGCTCGGCCAGGAAGCGGCCCAAGTCGGATCCGCACGCGCGTTACGCACCCAGGACCACGTATTCCCGACGTACCGTGAGCACGCCGTCGCTTGGTGCCGCGGCGTCGACCCGGCACAGATGCTGGGGCTCTTCCGCGGCGTCGACCAGGGCAGCTGGGACCCCAGGGAGAACAACTTCCACCTCTACACGATCGTCGTCGGCGCGCAGACCCTGCACGCCACCGGCTACGCGATGGGAATCCAGCGAGACGGCGCGATCGGCACCGGCGACCCGAACCGCGACGCCGCCGTCATCGCCTTCTTCGGCGACGGCGCCACCAGCCAGGGCGACGTCAACGAGGCGTTCATCTGGGCAGGCGTCACCAACGCACCGGTCGTCTTCTTCTGCCAGAACAACCAGTGGGCGATCTCCGAGCCGCTGGAGCGTCAGACCCGGGTCCCGCTCTACCGGCGAGCCCACGGCTTCGGCTTTCCAGGACTGCGGGTGGACGGAAACGACGTGCTGGCCTGCCTGGCCGTGACCCGCGAGGCCCTGCAACGAGCCCGGGACGGTGAAGGGCCGTCGTTGATCGAGGCGTTCACGTACCGGATGGGCGCCCACACCACCACCGATGACCCGACCCGCTACCGGCTGGATACGGAACTCGAGCACTGGCGGCTCAAAGACCCGATCGAGCGGGTCAAGGCCTACATGGTGCGGAGCGAGATGGCCGACCAGGGCTTCTTTGACGGTGTCGAAGCCGAGGCGGATGAGCTGGCCGACCGTCTGCGCAGCCAGTGCCGAGCCCTGCCGGAGCCGGCGCCCGAGTCGATCTTCGACGACGTCTATGTCGACACTCCGCCCACACTTCTCGCCCAACGAGACGAGATGGTCCGCTACCGCGATTCCTTCGCCGACGAGGAAGGTGCGCGATGACCACCAACACAGCCTCCGCTCTCACGATAGCCAAGGCCATCAACGCCGGACTCCGGCGCAGCTTGGAGAACGATCCGAAGGTCCTCGTCATGGGCGAAGACGTGGGCAAGCTCGGCGGTGTCTTCCGGGTCACCGACGGCCTGCAGAAAGATTTCGGTGAGGACCGCATCTTCGACACGCCGCTCGCCGAGTCCGGCATCATCGGCACCGCCGTGGGCCTGGCGCTACGCGGCTATCGGCCGGTATGCGAGATCCAGTTCGACGGCTTCGTCTTCCCGGGCTACGACCAGCTCGTCACCCAGGTGGCCAAGATGCATTTCCGTTCGGGTGGCCGGCTGCGGCTGCCGATGGTGGTACGCATCCCGTACGGCGGGGGGATCGGCGCGGTGGAGCACCACAGCGAGAGCCCGGAGGCGTACTTCGCACACACGCCTGGGCTGAAGGTCGTGTCATGTGCCAATCCCTTGGACGCGTACTGGATGATCCAGGGTGCGATCGAGAGCGATGACCCGGTGATCTTCTTCGAGCCGAAACGGCGCTACTACGAGAAGGCGGAGGTCGATCTGGAGGACCGGCCGGACCTTGCTCTGCATGCCTCCCGGGTGATCCGGACCGGGTCCGACGCGACCGTCGTCGCGTACGGTCCGATGATCAAGACCTGTGTCGAGGCCGCTGCCGCCGCCGCGGAGGAAGGCCGATCTCTGGAGGTCATCGACCTGCGCACGCTCTCCCCCCTGGACCTCGGTCCGGTGTATGAGTCGGTCCGCCGCACCGGCCGGCTCGTCGTCGTCCACGAGGCGCAGCGCACCTTGGGCATCGGGACGGAAGTGGCGGCGAGCGTCACCGAGGAGTGCTTCTACTCCCTGGAGGCTCCCGTCATCCGGGTCACGGGTTACGACACGCCCTATCCCCCGGCTCGGATCGAAGACCAGTACTTACCCGACCTCGACCGCGTGCTCGACGGCGTCGACCGCGCCATGGCGTACTAGGAAGGACGACGAGCGTGAGTGTTTCGCAGTTCAATCTGCCCGACGTGGGAGAAGGGCTGACCGAGGCCGAGATCGTCTCCTGGAAGGTCGAACCGGGCGACACGGTCAAGGTCAACGACATCATCGTCGAGATCGAGACCGCCAAGTCCCTGGTCGAGCTGCCGTGCCCGTTCGCCGGGGTCGTCGAGGGTCTACTCGTCGAAGAAGGACAGACAGTTCCGGTGGGCACGGCGATCATCTCGGTGCGCACCGGCGG
>NZ_ML142864.1:95915-116970 GCF_004138495.1 Phytoactinopolyspora endophytica | reverse complement strand
CGCCGGCCGGCGACGGCGGCGGCCAGGGTGAGGCGACCACGCCGGGCCCCGAATCGGGCCAGGGCGGCGACTCCCCAGCACGTCCCACCGCGCCCGGACCGGAGGCGTCCGCCGATCCCACAGCCGACGCTGCCGAGGACGGCGAGACGACGCCGGTGCGACCGGAGGAGGAAGCGCGCCAGCCTGTCCTCGTCGGTTACGGCCCACGTACCGCTTCGGCGAAGCGCCGTCCCCGCAAACCCATCGCGGTGCCGGCGGCAGGTGCGGTCGGCGCCGACCGCACCACGGAGGGTACGGCAGAGGGCAACGGCTCCACGGACGCTCCCCGGGCACGAGTCCTGGCCAAGCCACCCGTACGAAAACTCGCCAAGGATCTCGGCGTCGACATCTCCACGGTGACCCCCACCGGCCCTCACGGCACGGTCACCCGCGATGACGTCCAGGCCACGGCGTCGGCTACCACCGCTGCTCCCACCGCCGACTCGACAGCCGGCCTCGCTACGGCCCCGCCAGACGCCGGCGCTCCGTCCGCGCCCACGACACCCGCACACGTGCCGACCGGCCTGGGCTGGCATGGACAGCCCAGGGAAGAGCGGGTCGCGATCCGGTCCGTGCGCCGTAAGACGGCAGCTGCCATGGTGCAGTCCGCTTTCACCGCGCCGCATGTCACCGAGTTCGTGACCGTCGATGTCTCCCGCACGATGAAACTGGCCGACCGGCTACGCCAGTCTCGCGAGTTCAGGGACGTGAAACTGACACCGCTGGCGCTTGTGGCCCGAGCGCTGTGCATCGCCGTCCCTCGCACACCGGAGGTGAACACCCGCTGGGACGACGACGCGGGCGAGATCGTCGTGCAGCGGTACGTGAACCTCGGGATCGCGGCGGCCACCCCGCGAGGGCTGGTCGTGCCGAACATCAAGGATGCCCACGAGATGTCCCTGCGCGATCTGGCTCAGAGCATCAACCAGTTGGCCTCGACTGCACGCGACGGCAAGACGCCACCCGCCGACATGCTGCGTGGCACCATCTCCATCACCAACGTCGGGGTCTTCGGTGTCGACACCGGAACGCCGATCCTCAATCCAGGCGAGGCGGCGATCCTGGCGTTCGGCACCGTGCGCCGGCAACCGTGGGTACACAAAGGCAAGGTGAAGCCACGCTGGGTCACCACGCTCGCGCTGTCGTTCGACCATCGGCTCGTCGACGGCGAGCAGGGATCGCGATTCCTGGCTGACATCGCGTCGATGCTCGAAGATCCTGGCAACGCCCTCGCCTGGAGCTGAACGGTGAAAAGTAGGGCCTCCCGAGTGTCCAGCACCAGGGAGGCCCTACTCATGGAAAACGATCAACCGCCTCAGCTCTGGCTACGGCCGACCGTCAGACCGCGGCGCTGCAGGGCCAGGGCGGCTGCCCCACCGAGCATGGCGACGAGCCCGGCACCGATGAGCATCGTGGAGTCCGTACCGGTGTCCGGCAGGTCCTCGTCCTCATCATCGTCGTCCTCGTCCTCCGGCGGTGCGGACGGCTCAGGGCTCTGAGTCTCGTCGTCGTCCTCATCGTCGTCGTCCTCATCGTCCTGGGGAGGTGAGGTCGGCTCCGGCGTGGGCGACTGTGTGGACTCGGGGGTCTCGGGCTCTTCCGGCTCCTCCGGCTCTTCCGGCTCCTCCGGCTCTTCCGGCTCCTCCGGCTCTTCCGGCTCCTCCGGCTCTTCCGGCTCCTCCGGCTCCTCGGGCTCCTCCGGCGTGACCCACGCCACCTGGCCCTCGACCTCGACCTTGGTCTTCTCCGCGCTGGCCAGAATCAGCGACTGAGTCCGATACTCGTCCTTCGTCCTCTTGTTGTACTCATCGCCGACGAAGAGCCGGCCCAGGCTCAGTGTGGCCTCCGCTTCCAGACCAAAGCTGCCCTCGCCGCCCGCTGCGTCCTCGGGCACATCGACGTAGATCTCACTTCCGTCGGCCAGTTCCTCGCCAAGGAGCTGCGAGTCAGCGTCGACCAGCTCGATGCCCTCGGGGAGGTCCGACGACAGCTGAGCCGCCTCCGCACTGGTGGAGACCTCGAACGGACCGATCTGTGCGCCGCTCTCCCCAGTCAGTGAGGCGGGGTCCAGCGCCAGCTCGGGCTCCGGCTCATCGCCGATCCCGACGTTCTCATCGCCGGTCAGGTACTCGTAGAGCGCACGGACGTCGTTGCCCGACTGGGGATCTTCCGGAGTCGGGTTGGTCCGAGCCAAGTCGGCGTCGTCGCTGAAATGCCACACTGCGGCCTGCGTGGCGGCGATGGCTTCGTCTTCGGACAAGCCGTCCCGGAACGAGACGTCGACGACTGCCTCGATCTCCTCGACGTCGACAGCCGGGTAAGAGTGGTGCAGGATCCAGTTGACCTGGTCACGGTTCTCGTGGAACGGAGAGTCGGGATCGGGATACTGGTCCCAGGGAACCTCCTCCATGCCCGGATGGTCGTAGTTGACTGGAACATGTAGTTCGACGCAGTACGCCTGCAGCGACGTCCCGCTCTCGGCTGTCAGGCCGAACAGCGTCGTCCCGTACGGTCTCCGGGCGTTGTCGAGTCGCACCTTTAAGCCGTGGATGTTGGCTTCCGGGGTCAGCTGGGCGTTCGTTCGCGCTTCAGCGGGCGCGAGCGCTTCGTCCTCGTCGGCCACAACGACGGCAGCCGTGGCGGTGAACCCGATCATGGACACCGCGAGCCCACCCGACAATAGCGCGGCCCTTCTTCGGACAGGGGTTGGCATTGCGTTCCTTCTCTTCCCCCCACCAGCCCCCGTTACAGGCAGGTATTTCAGCTCTTGCGTGGTGATGGTCTATCGTCAAGATCATCTCTGCCGTCGGAATGGTATCGAATCGCCTCATACCCGCATCACCCGCCCCAGGCAACTCATCTCAGGCACATGTGAGCTTTCCGAATTTACCGCCCACGACCTGGGCAGACGTCGCCATTCTCACTGAGGGTGTCTAGGCAGCAACTGATCGTTAGCATAGGGTCGGTTGCCGTGGCCGACTTCAAGGAAGCGACGACCGTCAAACTGACGGAACCCGGTTGCTATGACATCGACATCGACGGCACCTGGTCCGTGGGCGACGTGCCCAACGGCGGCTACCTGCTCGCTCTGATCTTGCAGGCGGTTTCCGCGGAGTCACCTCATCCGCACCCGATCAGCACCAGTGCCCATTACGTCGCCCCACCGACGCCCGGGCCCGCGCAGATCACCGTCAAACTTCTTCGCGCAGGCCGCACCACAGCGACCCTGCGCGCCACTCTCGCCCAAGATCAGATACCCCGCGTGGAAGCTCTGATCACGACCGGCTCCCTGGACCGGGACGCGGACGTCGAATGGGCAGGCCCTCCGCCGGAAGCGGTCGCACCCGTCGACGAGTGCATCCCCGCCGTCGTCGACCTTCCGGACGGCACGCACGTCGGAGTGCTCGAGCATGTAGATCTCCGCCTCGACCCGCAGACCTTGGGCTGGTTCTCCGGACGCCCCGCGGGCCAGTTGTCGATGCGCGGACACGTCCGGATGGTCGACGGTACGCAACCGGACCCGATCGTCCTCGCGCTCGCGGTCGACTCGCTCCCTCCGACAGTCTTCGGCCTGGGCCGGCTGGGATGGGCACCGACTGTCGAGCTGTCTGTGCTGACCAGGAGCCTCCCCGCCCCAGGTTGGCTGACGGTCCATCTGCGCGGACGACTCGTCCGGGACGGATGGTTCGATGAGGAAGCGGAGGTCTACGACGCCGACGGCTCGCTCGTCGCGCAATCCCGCCAGCTCGCCCGGGTCCGCGTCGGATAGGCCGTGGTTGCGTACAGGCGAGCGGGGATTTCCGTCCTCGCCCAGCAGACTCGTCGTCGCTGGGGCTCCTCCTCGCTGATGCCCGCCACACCATGGACGGAAATCCCCCGCTCGCCTTTGTGTCGCACCTCGCCTAACGCTGGACGGACGCCGCCCACATTCCGGTTGACTTTCGCTTCGCAAGCTCTACATCGCGGCGCGGGTGACCCAGAGGGCAGAGGCGGCGACATCGGTCAGTTCCAGCTCGGTGGCAGCGTCGCCGGCGCCGATCAGAATCGTGGACGATCCCGCGTACGAGCGTCGGCGGAGCACCTCGATACGCTGGTCGAGCGCGATCTCGTTGGCCGTGAAGTAGCGGAGGAGCTCGGGCTCGTCGTCGGAGATCCGCGCGACGATACCGGCGTCGCCGGCTGACAGAGCGGACAGCCGCACGGCATCAGGACGATGTACCGTGCCGTCGGCGGCCGGTATCGGGTCGCCATGCGGGTCACGTACAGGGTGACCCAGCCGCTCGTCCATCCGGTCCAGCAGCCGGTCGGAGACGACGTGCTCAAGCTGCTCCGCCTCGTCGTGCACCTCGTCCCAGCGGTAGCCCAGCTCGGCGACGAGGTAGGTCTCGACCAGACGGTGCCGGCGCAGCATCCGCAGCGCGAGCGCCGTCCCCGCCGGGGTCAGCGAGACCGGGCCGTATCGTTCATGGGTCACGAGTCCTTGGTCATTGAGGCGTCGCACCATCTCCGACACCGCGGGTGCGCCGACGCCCAGGCGAGACTTCAGGTACGACGCGGTCACCGCGACGTTGTCCCACTCCTGCGCGGCGTAGATGACCTTCACGCAGTCCTCCGCCGCGACCGATACCTTGCCCGGGTGCTCAACGACCACACCGCACAGCCTAGTGTCCTGCGCAGCGGATCCCGGCACCATCAGCCATAGCCGACGGTGCCAGGGATCCAGAGCCCTGGGACAGCGGAGTCAGGCCTCCTCGTTCAGCGGGTCGAGGCCGAGCGCGTCCATCATGGCGTGGAACACCTCGGTGTTGTCGAGGAAGGCGTTGAACCGCGCCGCCCCGGGGCCGGAGGCGAAGATCGACACGTCCTCGACCGTGTGCACGCAGTTGGTCTGCGGGTGTGGCAGGTTACCGACCTGGAGCTCGGCGTCGGGATCCCGCTCGGGGTTATCGACGGCCTCGTCGGAGTCCTCATCCACCAATGCCGGCTGTTGGAACACGGTGTTGTGCTGGAAGTCGTCAGAGTGGTCCGGGTGGTTGGACCAGCCGTAGAACAGCCCGACCTCCGGGTTGGGGTCCTCCGGGAATCCGTCGCCGTCCTCGTCGACGTAGGTGGGGAAGCCCGCGTCGGCGTAGACGGCGTTCGCCTGACGGCCCTCGTCCTGGCGACGATCATGGGTACCGACGATGCTCATCGAGTGGTTATGGTCGGCCGTGACCACGATGAGTGTGTCGTCGCGGTTCTCCGCCCACCTCCTGGCGACGCCGACCGCCTGGTCGAGCTCGATCGTGTCGTAGGTGGCCCGCGGGCCGTCGAGCGGGTGCTCCATCTTGTCGATCGACGCCCCCTCGACCATGAGCAAGAAGCCGTTCTGGTTCTGCTCCAGCACCTTGAGAGCGGCCTCGGTCGTCTCCATCAGGGTCGGCTGGTCGTCCCACTCGCCGAGGACCTCGGGCTGCTTGACCTGCTGACGGTCCAGGTAGACGTTCAGGTTTCCGGGGTGGAAGAGGCCCAGAAGCTTCTCCGGCGTGCCACCATCGGTGGCCGCGCTCAGGTCCGCCCGGTTGGCGACGTGGGTGAAACCGGCATTCTCGAACTCCTTGATCATGTCGCGGTCGTCGCTGCGACTCGACCCCTCCTCCGTCTGCGGCAGGAACCAGGCCTGTCCGCCACCCATCCAGACATCGGGCATCTGGTCCGGTGCCAGCGCCTGGTCCATGATCCCGGCGTACTCCGACCGGCGACGCGTGTGCGCGAAGACCGCCGCCGGAGTCGCGTCCTGCACCTCGGCCGTCGTCACCACGCCAACCGACATGCCACGTGTCCGCTTCAGCAGCTCCGCGATCGTCTCGACCCACGGATGGTTGTTCGGGTCCGGATCGTTGCCCTCGTAGACGCCCATGGCGTTGATCGAGGACTTGTGCCCGGTCATGTAGGCGGACATCGAGTTGGCCGAATCGGTGGCGATGGCGTCCACACCGGACGTGCCGACCAACCCGCGGTACTCCATCTGGTCCATCTCAAGCAGCCCGTGGTATTTGCCCTCGGTCAGGCCCTTCGACAGAATGCGCGCCGCCGTGATGGCCGGCGTGCCCATCCCGTCACCCAGGAAGAAGATGACGTTCTTGGCCTTCGTCTCGCCGGTTTCCGCGACGGCCACCTCGTGGCCGACCTCGGCCCGTGCTGTGCGGCCGCGCGAGCGCACGTTCACCCACACCTTGTACTCACCGGGGGCTTCATAGAAGACACCCCGGTAGGTCACTTCCAGGCTGTCCTCCTCCGAGCTCGTACGCTCGGGCTCACCGGTGAGGATCGGTGCCGGGCCATCCGGACCCTGCACCGAGATGTCGATCCGGGCGGTCTCAGGGTCGACGCCGATGGCCTCCACGCGCAGGTCGAAACGGGCACCGGCCAGGAACTTGGCCCGGCTGATCGGCAGGATGCGGATCTCCGGCGACTGCGGGCGGCCGGACCGCGATGCCGATGTCCGCGCGGTGTGCGCGTGCGGGTCGGCTTCCGTCAGCCCCGCCGCCGATGTCCGGCGAGCAGGGACGCCGCTCTTCGCCGTCGTCGCCAGAGCCGGCTGTGCGCCGAGACCGACAATCGCCGCGACCGCTGTGCCACCACCGCCGGCGAACAACGCGCGCCGGGAGATACCCGACCTGTTCCGACCGTTCGTTTGTTGAGGACCGCTGTTCACGGTATGCCCGCCTCTCCTCGACCGAATCTGTCCAGGGGCGTGCTAGGACGCCCCATGACGTTCGATCGTGTGCAACCCGAATGCAGACCTGGTGAAGTGCGCCGCGCGCGAATCGATACGGAGGGTGAACAGTCGGCGTCCGGAGTTGACATAGACGTCGTGCGCACTCACCGGTGCACGGCACGCCGCGGCCACGGGATGCGCAGGCCGAACAGTCCACGGGGCGCAAGCAGATAGACCGCGAAGAACAGCAGGCCCTGGGCGAGCACGACGGCACCGCCTGAGGAGACGTCGGCATAGTACGAGTAGTACAGGCCCACCACCGCACACCCGACCGCTAGCAGCGGCGCCACCAGCAGCATCCGCTCCATCCGGTTGGTCAGCAGGTACGCCGTGGCCCCGGGGGTGATCACCATCGCGACGACCAGGATCACGCCGACCGCCTGAAGCGCGACGACGACGGTCAACGCCAGCAGCGCCAGCAGCAGGACCTGCAGACGCCGCGGACTGATGCCGATGGCGTGTGCGTGGTCGGCGTCGAACGCGTACAGCGTCAGGTCACGGCTCTTCACCAGAAGCACCGCGGCCGTCAGTGCACCGAGGACCACGACCTGGACCAGCTCCGAGTCCGAGATGCCCAAGACGTTGCCGAAGAGGATGTGGTTGAAGTCGACCTGGCTGGGCGTCACCGAGATGAGCACCAGCCCCAGCGCGAACAGCGTCGTGAACACGACTCCGATCGCCGCATCTTCTTTGACTCGCGATGTACTCCGCACCGCTCCGATCAGCCACACCGCGATGCAGCCGAAGACGAACGCCCCTACGGCGAACGGCACTCCGGCGAGGTACGCGAGAACGACGCCGGGCACCACCGCGTGTGAGACCGCGTCACCCATCAGCGACCATCCGATGAGCACCAGCCAACAGGACAAGATCGCACACACGGCACTCGCCACGATGGTCACGAGGAACGCGCGCTGCATCACCCCGAACTGCACCGGGTCGGTGAGAAACTCGATCAACCCGCAACCTCCCCGGCGTGGAAGGCCAGTGCCAGATTCTCTGGACGCAGCACCTCGCCCGGCGCCGCATGCATGAGCACCCGCCGGTGCAACAAGATCGCCTCGTCGGCGAGCTCGGGCGTCGTGTTCAGGTCATGCGTGGCGATCAGCACCGCGCAGCCGTCGTCCGCCCGCCGCCTCAGCAGTTTGGAGATCGTCGCCTCGGACCGCTTGTCCACGCCGGAGAACGGCTCGTCCAGCAGTAGCAGCCGGGCGTCCTGGGCTATCCCGCGCGCGACGAAGACCCGCCGACGCTGGCCACCGGAGAGCTCACCGATCTGACGGTCGGCCAGGTCGACCAGCTCCGCCTGCTCGAGCGCGTCGTCGACCGCGGCTCGGTCCACCGCCCGAGCCCGCCGTAGCGGGGACATCCGTCCATAGCGGCCCATGGTCACGACGTCACGGACGCGAAGTGGGAATTCCCAGTCGACGTTCTCCGCCTGTGGCACGTAGGCGACCTCACCCGCACGGCGGCCGCGCGCCGGATCGGCACCGAAGAGCCGGACTTCCCCGGCCCTCGGACGCACCAAACCCATGATGGTCTTGAACAACGTCGACTTGCCGGACCCGTTCATCCCGATCAGGCCGCACACCCGGCCGGGCCCGAGCCGGACCGACACGTCTTCCAACGCGACGACGTCACCGTAGACGACAGTCACGTCGGTCACCTCGACAGCCGCCTCGGGCGTCATCCGATCGCCCGTCACCTCACCACCTGCCACGAACATCTGCTACGACTCCGTTCCCGCTTCCCGGGCGCCGGCGACGCCCGTCTCGATCGGCCAACCTGATGCCATGTACGCGTCAGCTCCCGTCCTCGGTAAGGCCCGCGATGATCGTCCGCACGTCGGTCCGGATGAGGTCGAGGTACGTCGGGACGGGACCGTCGTCCGTGGACAACGAGTCCACGTAGAGGACTCCGCCGAACTCGGCGTCCGCGTCCCGCGCCACGTGTCGCTGCAGCGTGTCGTCGACAGTGGACTCGCAGAACACGGCCGGAACGTCGTGGTCGCGGACGTAGCCGATTGCTCCGGTCACCTGCCTCGGTGTGCCTTGTTCGTCGCTGTTCACCGGCCACAGATAGACCTCGATCAGACCGGCGTCCCGGGCCAGATAGGCGAACGCGCCCTCACAGCTGACCAGTGCACGCTGGTTCTCGGACAGCTCGGCCACCCCAGTCACGAGCTCGTCATGCACGTCACGGAGCTCGTCCGCATAAGCAGCCGCATTCGCGTGGAACAGCCCGGCGTTGTCCGGATCGAGCTCCGCGAAAGCATCCGCGATGTTCTCGGCGTAGACGGCCGTGTTGAGCGGTGACATCCACGCGTGCGGGTTGGCGTCGCCCTCGTAGTCGCCTGAGGCGATCGGGATCGTGTCGATGCCGTCGGTCACGACGACGCTCGGCGCGTCGACCCTGGCCATGAAGTCTTCGAACCACAGCTCAAGCCCCAGGCCGTTCTCCAGGATCATGTCCGCGTCGGCCACCCGTCGCACGTCGCTCGGCGTGGGCTCGTACCCATGGATCTCCACGCCCGGCTTGGTGATGGACTCGACGACGATGGCGTCGCCCCCGATATTGCGGGCGATGTCGGCCAGCACGGTGAACGTCGTCATGACCTTCGGCCGCCCATCGGTGGAGCCGACCGCTTCATAGCCGGCCCCGCACGCTGTCACGGCCAGCGGCGCCAGGCAGGCGAAGAGTGCATGGCATCGAAATTTTAAGTTCGGTGAACCGAACTTTACTGTCGACACGTCCCCGACCTCCACGTCGCACTGAGAGCTCGAGGATAGTGCACCCCACGCATCGCTGGACAGCGGGAACGGCACCAATATGCGATGGCGCGGGGTGCCTCAGCCTCAACGCGCGCGTGCATCCACCTCATAGCTGGTGTTGGTCGACTCGAAGAAGTTGACCAACTGGAGGGTGTCGTTCGCTGTTGCCATCCATTTCGCCGGGTTGGTGACGTTGTAATGCGGGGCGAAGCCCAGCTCCTCGAGCCGCCGGTCGGCCAGGTACCTGACGTACTGATTGATGTAGTCGGCGTTCATCCCGAGGACGCCGCGGGGCAGCAGGTCCCGGTTGTACTGCTCCTCCATCGTCACGCCGTCGACGATCATCTGCTTGATCTCGGCGGCGAACTCCTCGGTCCGCAGGTCGGGGTTCTCATCGAGCACGGTCAGGATCAGGTTGATCCCGAACTTCAGGTGCAGGCTCTCATCTCGCACGACCCAGTCGACCAGCGACGCGAAGTTCCGCAGCAGATTCCGCTGCCGGAAACTCAACGCCACCATGAACCCGCTGTAGAACCAGATCCCTTCCAAGACGATGTTGTACGCGACGAGGTTGCGGACGAAATCCCGCTTACCCTCAGTGGTACCGATGTCCAGCGTCTGCTCGGTCATCCGCCGGATGTAGTGGACCTCGAACTTCTCCTTGGCCACCATCGACGGCACGTTGACGTGCGCCTCATACGCCTGCCGCCGGTCGATAGGGAAGGTCTCCAGGACGTACTCGAAGGCCATTACGTGGTTCGCCTCCTCCCACATCTGCTTGGCCAGGTAAAGATGGGCCTCGGCCGCGCCGACATAGGGATAGACGCCGAACGCGAGGGCCTTGTTGACCAGCAGCTCGTTCGGATTGAAGTAGCTCATGAGAAAGGTCAGCGCGTGCCGTTCCTCGTCGGACATCTTCTTGAAGTCTGCTAGGTCCTCACCCAGCTGCACCTCGTGTGGAAACCAGGTATTGGCCACCGCCTGGTTGTAAAGCTCGTAGGCCCAGGGGTAGCGGACCGGCTTGAGCAACAGCCCTTCCTGGATGCCGGTTCCCAAGATCGTTTGCGTCATGATGTGTCCTCCTTGGCGAAAGTTCAGGACTTCGTGGCCTCACGTAACAACTCGGCGTGCTCCACGCCGGGTTGTGCGTGACATGAAGCCACGAAGGCAGCACGCTATTGGCAGGAATCGCACTCGAAGCGTTCCTGCGGATCCACGGGACATGCGATATCAGCGCCCTGCACGCCAGCGGGGAGCTGGGCGAAACCGAAGCCGCGACGGCCCACCGCAGAGACATGCTCGCCAGTGGTGCCGGACGACACGGTCGCCATGGCGGAGCTCGCCCGCACCCTCTCGGCGTCGTCGTCTGTGGGCACTGCCGCCTTGTTGACCCGGACGGTGCTCTGCTCGGCGGTGTGCCGTGGCTTCATGTGCAGGTAGTACGTGGTCTTGACACCCTTGGACCAAGCCGTCGAGTAGATGTCGACCATGTCGTCCACGTCACGCGTCTCGAGATACATGTTCCGGCTGATGGCCTGGTCGACCCATTTCTGAGCGCGCGCCGCCACCTCGACGAACGCATACGGCGAAAGCTGGAACGACGTCTTGTATACCGATTTCACCTCGTCCGGAACGGATGGAAGCCTCAACAGGTCGCCCTGCACGCGCAACAGATCCTCACGGACCGCCGTCCACAGACCACGAGACTTCAGATCGGCCACCAGGTTCCGGTTCACCTCGAGGAACTTCCCCGAGCTCGTGGTCCGACTGAAGATCTGGGAGAACTGGGGGTCCAGACCCGGCGTCGTCCCGGCGATGAGCCCGATGGACGCGGTCGGCGCGATCGCCATCAGCGTCGCGTTACGGATGCCCCCGCGAACCTTCGCCCGCAAGGCGTCCCAGTCCAGGCGTACCGTACGGGGAACCGTCACGGGGATGCCGCGCTGCTCTTCAGCAATGTCGAGGGTATCGATCGGCACCAGGCCCGCGCTCCATCGCGACCCGTCGAAGTTCGGGTACGCTCCGCGCTCGCGGGCCAGGTCGGCGCTTGCGTCGATAGCGTGCCAGCTGATGAACTCCATCAGCTCGTCCACCAGACTGTGCGCCTGTTCACTCTCGTACGACCATCCGAGCCGCTCGACCACCTCCGTGAAGCCCATCACGCCGAGCCCGACGGCACGGTTCAGATCGTTCGACCGCTCTGACTCAGGCACCGAGGAGATCGTGATGTCCACGAGGTTGTCCAGCTGCCGCACCGCCAGCCGGACGCTCTCGCGCAGGCGTCCCCAGTCGATGCCCGTCGCGATCTTGTCGGCCGGCCGCTCACGTCCCGGCCGCTCGCCACGCGCTGGTTCGACCAGGTGACGGGCCAGATTGACCGAGGCCAGATTGCAGACGGCGATGTTGTCCCTATCCTGCGGCAAGCAGATCTCGGTGCAGAGATTCGACAGGTGGATCGTGCCGGTGTTGTTGTTCAGCGCACGATTGTTGACCGTGTCCTTCCACGTCAGCCAAGGATGCGAAGTGGTCTGCAAGCAGATGAGGATCGTCTTGAACTGCTCTCTGGCTTTGACCTTCCGGAACGCACGTAGCTCGCCTGCCTCGGCCAAGGCCACGTACTCGGCATATCTGCGAGAGAAGTCCGCCCCGTACAGCTCGGTCAGATCGGACGTCTCGAGCGGGTCGAACAGGTACCAGTCGTCGTCCTCGGCCACCCGCCTCATGAACTCGTCGGAGATCCACACCGCCGTGTTGGCGGTGCGCGTGCGACGGTACGGGTCTCCCGAGTTCTGCCGGAGGTCGAGGAACTGGGGGAAGTCCAGGTGCCAGTTCTCCATGTAGAAACAGAGCGCACCGAACTTCTTTCCGCCCCGTGACACCGCTCGCAGGGTCGAGTCGATCGTGTGCATAAACGGGATGGGACCGGTGGAGGTGGTGTTGTTGCTCCTGATCGGGGAGCTTTCGGCACGAAGCTTCGTCACCGAGAGCCCGATACCGCCGGTCCCCTTGGTCAGCCACATCACGTCCCGCACACTCTTGGCGATGTGCTCGATGTCGTCGTCCATCTCCATGACGAAGCAGTTGGACAGCTGCGAGTACGCCGTGCCGGCGTTGACCAGCGTCGAGCCCGCGGCCAGATACTCCAGCCGGGACATCTTCTCGTAGAAGGCGATCGCGGACGACGTGGCGTCGCGCTCATTCAAGGCCAGCCCCATCGCTGTCCGCATCCAGAAGAACTGCGGGACCTCACGTTGGTCGCCATCTGGCCCACTGACCATGTATCTGTTGCGCATGGTGACCAAGCCGATGTAACGGAGCAGGTCATCACGGGCAGGCTCCAGCGCCGCGGCCAACCGGTCCAGGTCGAAGTCCGTGCTGAGCCGCACGTCCAGCATCTCGTCGGCGACGGCCCGCCGGATGAACGTGGGGAATCGGCTGCGGTGCAGCGGCAGGAGGTCATCGGCCCTCTCGCAGCCCCCGAGGACGCGCTTGTACATGGTCTTGAGCAGCAGTCGAGCGGCCACCGTGTCGTACGCCGGGTCCTCTTTGACGTTCTGCAACGCCACCTGGATGACGGCTTCGTCCAGCTGCTCGGTGGATATGCCGTCGAACAAGGTGATCTCCAGCTCGGACTGGAGCTGTGCTGCCCGAGTTACCTGGTCGTCCAGGCCTGTACTGGCCGTTTCGATGGCGCGGGCGATCTTATAGCCGTCGTAGGGCTCCACGGACCCGTCCCGCTTGGCGACGGTGATGTTCATGCTCTCTCCTCGCGAGCTCGGAATTCGACGAGTCCGGGCCCCGGTGGGGCAAAGGAGAGATGACGTCGGCTACTTCCACGCGATCAGCGAATCCACACGATCCGTGGAGGTGAGTTAGCCCTCGTGATCGTCCCCTGGCCCTCCCACGAGGCCGCGGACTCCCACACGCATGGCGCGTGCAGGCAACCGGCAGGTATTCGGACTCACGGGCGCGGACGCCATCTGGATCGGTGGCGCCCACCTACTGGCCGTCGCTTCCCAGGCGCGTCCGGATCATTCCGACCCAGCCCAGTGCTTCATGACGGCTGTCGTTCCCATTCACCGCTGCGGGGCAGTCCCGGACTCACACCGGGTTCCCTGTTCGGGCTCGCGTACCGGTTACCGCGTCCGGTCCGGCATCCAGCCCTCCATCCCCGGCCTGGAGGACCGGGGATACCAGCTGCATGAACCACATTATCTTGTAGTTACAGAGATGCAAGTCACCTATATGTTGTGGCGTGTCGCTCAGAGCGTCTGACCGCGCCTAGACACTCAGGGCCACCGCAGCCACACGTCTCAGCACAGCAAAAGGGGCGGGAGGACCGTATCGTCCTTCCCGCCCCTCGTCGCCGTAGTCACACCCGACGCCGGAGGCAATCCTCCACGTGGCGTGACACCCGAAGGCGTGCCAGCGGTGCGCTAGTACAGCGCCAGCTCGCTTCGCCGTTCCGTCGGCGCATCCAACACGACCCCAGCCCCGACGGAGTGCATGATCCGCATCGACTGCAGCGCCCGGTCGAATGCCTCCAGCGCCTCGTCCGTGCGTCCGAGGTCCCGGTAAAGGTCGCCGAGCTCCCGCCAGGCGGCTGCTGCCCTTCGAGACGCGCCCATCGCTTCCAGCATCGACGCCGCCAGAGCACCCTCTCGCGCGCTCTGGTCCACATCGCCCTCGGCACGCAACACCCGGGCGAGCACCAGCCGAGCCCGAGCCGACTCCATCCGGGGCTGGTCGCCGAGGTCTTCGAGCGCTGCCATGGCCGCCCGATGCGCTTCGTCAAGGCGTCCGAGCGCCAGCAATGCGTCGGCACGTGTGCTGTCGAAGTGCCGGATATCGTCGACGCCACCATGCGCGGAGATCTCATCCCGCACGCTGTCCAGGAGATCAAGCGCATCGGTCGCTCGCGGCTCGTCACCTTGAAGCAGCAGCCAGGCGTAGGCCATCCGCAACCGTGCCAGGTTCCGGCGGTCGTCGCCCTCCCCGAAGAGGGCCAACGCACGGTCGACCAGACTCAGTGCCTGAGCGAGATCGCCCCTCGACTCCGCGATGACCGACGCGTTCCAGTACGCGGCTCCGCGGGTATGCGGGGCGCCCATCTCATCGGCGGCGCGGACCAGATCGGCTGCCAACGTGCGGGACCGGACGATGTCCCCGCGGCCGTGGTAAGCGCTGAGCACGGTGCATCCGAGCCGGACATATTCATCAGTGTGCTCCAGGCCTATCTCCTGGGCGGCACGCATCGACTCTTCGCCGATCTGGATCGCCATGTCGAGGTCGCCCGCGCTCTGGTAGCAGCGGGACATCGCCAGCGCCACATCCAGCCAGGCCTGCACCTCGGGACTCTGCCGCGCCTCCTCGGCCAGCTCACCCAGAAGCTCGATGGCGCCTTCGAGCTCACCCTTTCGCTCCAGCGCGTGTGCCTGGCCGAGCCGCGCTCGGCGACTCTGCTCGTCATTAAGACCCGGATCCCCGACCAGTATCGTGAAGTCCTTGTAGGCCTCTTCGGCATGGCCGTCGTAGAGCGCCTTCTCCGCACGGCCGAGAGCGAGACGCGCACGCGTACGGATTGACGCATCGACGCCGTCGCGGAGGTATTCGACATCGATGCGGAGACGCTCAGCGATGTGCTGGAGTGCCGACGCGGCGGGCTGGCGACGACCACTCTCGACAAGCGACACATAGCTGGGCGACAGCATTCCCTCTGCAATATCAGCTTGCGAGAGGCCCAGCTCCAACCTGCGCGTCCGGATACGTTGACCGACGGGTGTTGGGGCCGGCGCCTCGTCAAGTGTTGCCTGTGGCTCCTCTGTCATGACACTATTGCACTACAGGTAGTCATTTTTCGCTAGTCCTTCGTGGACCCTGGAGGTTGATTGCAGTGGCCCGTCTCAGGCGTGTTCTGGCCGTCTCGCTCGCTGCCCTGGCACTGACGGCGAGTGCGGCTATCGTTTCCGCGCCTGCTTCCGCCGCCCCTGTAGAGCCCGACTGGCCAGGGATGTGCTGCTAGCAGTAGCATCGAAGGCGCACGGACGGCGTCCTGCGTCTCGCCCCCCGAACGCACGGGCGTCGTCCGTGCCTTCTTTTTGCGCCTGCAACCATTTGCGTGGGCCTCACGCACTGTGACCGTGTAGTCACACTGCGGGACAACGCTGTGTCGAATGTCATACCTCACGGTTGGTAATCCACTCCGCGGAGATCCGCAGGAATAGTTCGTTCGCGTCCCGTTCACCTACAGTCACTCGGCATCCTTCACCAGTGAATGGACGTACGATAAGTCCGAATTCCATACATTTCTGGGCAAACTCATCCGTGGCGTCGCCGAGTTCCATCCATACGAAGTTCGCCTCGGTTTCAGGAACCCGCCACCCTTGGTCATTCAACGCGGTCACCACCCGTTCGCGCTCGCCGACCAGATCGGCGACCCGCCCCCGCAGCTCCGCCTCCCGTTTCAGCGACTCGACAGCCGCCGCCTGCGCCACGCCGGACACGCCGAACGGGACCGCCGTCTTCCGCAACGCGTCCGCCACGTCGTCATGTGCGATGGCGAAACCCACGCGAAGACCGGCCAGCCCGTACGCCTTCGAGAACGTCCTCAGCACACACACATTCCGGCGTCCGCGATAGACGTCGATGCCGTCGACGACATCCGGGTCACGGACGAACTCCCGATACGCCTCGTCCACCACCACCAGCACGTCACTCGGCACGCGGTCCAGGAAGGCCTCGAGCTCGGCACGGCGGATGGCCGGCCCGGTCGGGTTGTTCGGGCTACACAGCAAGATCAACCTGGTCCTATCGGTGATCGCTGCGGCCATCGCGTCGAGGTCATGCCGGGCGTCCGCGGTCAACGGCACCCGGATAGAAGCCGCCCCGGAGACGCCCACCACGATCGGATAGGCCTCAAAGGACCTCCATGCGTAGATGACCTCGTCCCCTTCTCCCGCACAAGCCTGAATAATCTGCTGCAGCACGCCGACGCTGCCGGTGCCGGTAGCCAGGTGTTCGGGAGGGACATCGAACCGGTCCGCCAACGCCGCCACCAGGCCCGTGGCGAACATGTCGGGATAACGGTTCAACGAGGCGGCGGCATCGTTCACCGCCTCGCGTACGCCCGGCAGCGGCGGATAGGGGTTCTCGTTCGAGGAGACCTTGTAGACCGTCGTTGCGGCGTGCCCCGAGGCCGGGGGACTCGCGGAGCGCCCGGGCCGGTACGACGGCAGCCCATCCAGCGCACCGCGCAGCCGCACTCCCAACTCGCCCGACCCCGATGTCGTGTCATCTGTACGTCTCGATGGCGTCATGTTGACGCACGATATACGCTCTTCGAACGTGTTCTCCTTCATCGTGCGCATCATCGTCAACGGCCTTGCACTGTGGGTCGCCACTGAGATCGTCAGCGGCGTCAACATCACGTCGGACGACTCCACCAGTGACCGGATCCTCACCTTCGGGGTGATCGCACTGATCTTTGCGCTGGTCAATGCGTTCATCAAACCGGTCGTCCAGCTACTCACCCTCCCGCTGTTCATACTGACGCTGGGCCTGTTCACGTTCATCGTCAACGCTTTGATGCTGTGGCTCACCGGGTGGATCGCAGAGCAGCTGGATGTGCCGTTCGAAGTCAACGACTTCTTCTGGGCGGCCGTGCTGGGTGCCCTGGTTGTCTCGTTTGTCAGTTGGGTCCTCAACCTTTTGCTCCCCAAATAACGACCGAACGAATGACCCGAGGTCTTTCCCCGAGGCGGTAGTGTGCCGTATCTTGGTGTCCACTTCGCACGACGATGGGTGCCCGCTCGGGCTCCACGGGGGTCGTTGTGCCAGTTCATCCCCCTTATGAACATGGTGGACACAACATGACGATCGGCTATGCCCCCGTAGCGTCGCTTCTGACCGAGCGGCCACCTGAGGAACACTTGATCAACAAGCTGCCCGAACAGCCTCCGGCTCGGGGGCGCTCCCACACTCCGTCGCCACTGCATCAGCAGTACGAGGTGGTGTATGAGGACGGCATGGGCAATCCGCTGCTGGCGTTCTCGGACGGTCAATGGTGGGACATCGCATCGAGTAGTCCGCGTCCCGTCTCGGTCCGTTTTGCGTTGCGCCGGGACCCCGCTTGGTCCGGCGCGGTCGTGCAGACGGTATGTCTGTGGATGCGCAGTCATCCCGAAGACGAGCGCTCCTTCGACCTGGCGACCGAACTCGCGCTGGCTGTCGGCGAACTCGCGCGGCAGCGCGCCTGACACAGACTCAGCCCCAATGAGACCATGCCGTCGTGAGCATTCCTGACTTTCCGCACATGGTCGCTGCCCCAATGACATCGAACCGGTCCAGGACAGGATGTCCAGACCGATGACGGCTCCGTTCGCAGTGTGCGTCGTCTGTGCCGGCAACATCTGCCGGTCACCGATGGCCGAAGTCGTGCTACGCAGTCGCCTCGCCGACGCCGGATTGAGCGATGCTGTCACCATCGAGTCCGCTGGCACAGGGGGCTGGCACGTCGGCGACCCCGCCGACCCCCGCGCTCAGAGGACATTGCAGGTCAATGGCTACGACGCCACTGGACACAAGGCGCGGCAGTTCACTGCATCCTGGTTCGAGAACTTCGACCTCGTACTCGCCCTCGATCGCTCCAACTTCGCCGACGTTCGCGGGATCGCCCCTGACGAGACAGCTCGGCGGAAGGTCAAGATGCTGCGCAGCTACGCGGCCGAAGCCGCCGGCGACAACAGCGGCGACCTGGATGTCCCCGATCCGTACTACGGCGGTGAGGACGGCTTCGACCACGTTCTCAGCCTCGTCGAAGAGGCAGCGGACAGCTTCGTACAGGCACTCCGGCTGAACATGCGCCAGGACGCCGGCGATTCCGACACGCCTCGCCAGGCCTCATGACGCCGATCGCCACAGACCGTCTGGCCAAGCTGCTGGGAAGCCCCGTATCGGCTGTGACCGCCGTCGGTGGTGGCGATATCTGCCAGGCTTTCAAAGCCGAGTTGCCGGACGGCCGGTTTGTTTTCGTGAAGACCCTCGCCGACGCGGACGAGGGGTTCTTCGAGACCGAGGCCGAAGGGCTGCGCTGGCTCGGCGACGCTCACGCCGGTGTGCCCGTCCCCGCCGTTCTTGCGGTGGACCGCCAATGTCTTGTCCTGGAATGGATCGACCCAGGGCCGCCGTCCGCTGACGTCGCCGAACGGTTCGGTCGTGCGTTGGCGGCCACCCATCGCAAGGGCGCGGATGTCTTCGGTTCCCACGCCGGCGATGGCTGGGTCGGCACGCTGCCGCTGCCGGGCGGTCCGTGGACTGACTGGTCGCAGATGTGGGCTCACGGCCGGATCGAGCCATACCTACGGATGGCCAGTAACAACAGATCGATCAGCCAGCGCGATACGGCCGATGTGGAACACGTCATCGAGAAGCTCCCGGACCTCGCCGGGCCGCCCGAGTCGCCTGCCAGGGTCCACGGTGACCTGTGGGCAGGCAATGTCCTCTGGGGATCCGACGGGCAGGGTTGGCTCATCGACCCGGCGGCCCACGGCGGACACCGGGAGACCGACCTGGCCATGCTCGCTCTGTTCGGTCTACGCCACATCGACAGGGTCCTCGCCAGCTACCACGAAGCCTGGCCGTTGGCGGACGGCTGGCGAGACCGCGTGGCGCTTCATCAGCTGCATCCGGTCCTCGTACACGCTGTGCTGTTCGGGGGCTCTTACGGTCCTCAAGCCGGCCGGCTGGCACGCGAGGCCCTCAGCGCGTCCTAACACGCCGGGCCCGTGGGTTCATCGCCCCAGTGCCCGCCGCCGGCAGGCGGGCGCCTCATCCTGCGAGCGCGGAGCGGGGCCGCATCCACCTTCCGGTGGAGCACAAGATTCATTTCACCGAATGACGTCGGACGGGCCGCAGAACCGATAAGTTCGGCGGCGGAGTGGATTTCCACTCATGACGAGTGTCAGGAGTACCAGTGATCACCGCAGAAGGCTTACAGAAGCGCTACGGCAGCAAGGTCGCCGTAGACAATCTGTCGTTCAACGTACGCCCAGGTGTGGTGACCGGCTTCCTCGGGCCGAACGGCGCAGGCAAGTCGACCACCATGCGGCTCATGCTCGACCTGGACAACGGCCACGGCGACACACATTTCGACGGGCGCCGGTTCAAGGACATCCGCAACCCCATGCAGGAGATCGGAGCCGTCCTCGAAGCCAAGGCCTTTCATCCCACCCGAACGGCGCGGAACCACCTACGCATGCTGGCTGCCGGCAGCCGCGTGCCGAAGAAGCGCATCGACGAGGTCCTCGATTTCGTAGGCCTGTCCGATGTGAAGCGGAAGAAGCCGAAAGGCTTCTCTCTCGGTATGTCCCAGCGCTTGGGCCTCGCCCAAGCGCTGCTCGGGGACCCCGGAACGCTCATTCTCGACGAGCCGGCGAACGGCCTCGATCCGCACGGCATCCATTGGCTGCGTGACGTGCTGAAGACATTGGCCTCGCAGGGGCGTACGATCTTCGTCTCCAGCCACCTGCTCTCCGAGATGTCTTTGATGGCCGACGAGCTGGTGGTCATCGGCATGGGCAAGATGATCTTCAACGGCGACGTCGACGCCTTCGTCCGGCAGTTCACCCAGACGACCGTCCTGGTGAAGTCGCCATCGGCGACACAGCTCGCGGAGACATTGCGCGGCATGGGGGCAACCATCGATCCCGATCAGAGCGGAGGTCTGCTGGTCTCCGGCGCGGACGCCTCGGTGATCGGCGAGATCGCCCACCGGGACGGTATCGTCCTGCATGAGCTCGCCACCCGAAGCGCCTCGTTGGAGGATGCCTTCCTCAGCGCAACCGGCGCTTCCGAGGAGTACGTGGCGCACGGCCTGCAGGGTGAACCGGACGGCGGCCAACCTCTGTCTACGGAACGACCGCAAGGCGACTTCACTCCTGGAGGTGCCGCATGATCGACGCACTCCGCTACGAGTCGGTTCGTATCCGCACCCTGCGGTCGACGTATTGGTTGGTCGGGCTCGGCCTGCTGCTCAGCGCCGGTATAGCCTTGATCGTCGCGATCGCCACCCGCAACGATCCCCTCGACGATGAGCTCGCCATCACCGTCCTCACCGGCGGCGGCGACTTCTCCACGTTCCTGCCGATCTTCATCGCCATCATCGGGATCTTCTCCGCGGGTCACGAGTACCGGCACGGCACCATCCAGCCGTCGCTGCTCGCCATACCCCAACGGTCGGTTCTGCTGCTGTCCAAGATCATCATCGTTCTGGTGACGGCGCTACTCGCCGCCGTTGTGTCGCTGGGGATCAATCTCGTCATCGGGACGATCTTCTGGGATGACTCACCCGAGCTGGGCTCCAGCCCACTCAACGAGGCGGTGCCGGGCTACGTCGTCATGGTCATGATCTACGGGGTGCTGGGCATCGCGCTGGCGCAGCTGTTCCGTGGGGTCCCATCGGCCATCGTCGTCCTGCTGGTGACCCCGC
>NZ_ML142864.1:93179-95890 GCF_004138495.1 Phytoactinopolyspora endophytica | reverse complement strand
CGTCGAATCCCTGATCTCCGGCCTATCGATGGTCGCCGCCCTGGACTGGCTCGAGCCGATCTTGAAGTTCCTGCCGTTCAGCGCGGGCGCTCGCCTCGTCGCCGTCCAGCCCTACAACCCAGACGATGGTCCCGACTTCGACTACCTCGACCGTTGGGCATCCGGTGGGGTGTTCGCGGCCTTCACACTGATCATCCTCATCGTGGCGTGGACGCTGTTCAAGAAACGCGACGCCTGACGCCCCCAAAATGATCACGTTGAGTAAGGTTTTCTCGTGCACCCACATGTCTGCAGGCATGGTGGTGCACGAGAAAACCTCTTACGGCTGCCACGTCGGCCAGGCAGGGGTCACGCCGAGCACGGAGAGATACGCGGGGCGGTGCTAGATGGTGACGAGGCCGCTCGGCGTGCGGAAGCTGACGGACTGCAGGCCCGGCTGGCCGTTGCGGTTGTTCCACACCACGTCGACGTCCTCGAGCGGGTGGGACTCGGGCTCCCCGAGCCATTCAGCGACCCGGTGTGGATCGCCGGCGATCTCCAACCCGGTGAGCTGCACGTCCCGGCCACCAGCAGACGGGTGATGGTCCGGGTCCGACTCCCAGTGCACAAAGAACGGCAGCTGTGGATCATTGATCAGGCCTTTGACACCGATCTGCTTCCACAGCAGCTCGAAGCCGTCCGGGCGCTTCCGGTTGCCCTGCACCGCGAGCCGCTCCAGCCGCTGCTCGATCAGGCCGAGATCATCGACCGCCACCACCCAGCCGAGCCAGCCGCCGCCCATGTCGGAGCGGGTCTTCACAGCCTGGCCGAACGGCACCTGATCGGCCGCCGGGTGGTCGAGGACCGACACGACTTCGACATAGTGACCGCCGATCAACGGCAATACTCGGTTCCTGGTTCCGAACCGGGGGTGGAGACCACCATCGACGAACTCGACCCCGAGTTCGCCCGCCAACCACCGCGCCGTCGCGTCGAGCCCATCCGGACCAGCTGCGTAAGAGACGTGATCAAGCCGCATAACCGCATCGTTCCAGTCCTCGCTGCGGGCTCGTCGTTCAGGCTGCCCTTACCGGAGCACCTATGCTTGCCACTACCGCAGAACTGCCGGGCATCAGTACGCTAGGCGGTCCGAGCATGCTCGACACGTGCGGCCCGCATGCTTCGTCGTACGGACTGTCCTGAACGGCACAATAGGTACGTGTCAAAATTGCTACGGGTGACGATGCAGGCAGGAGCGGATCATGCACCAACCGGGCAACGGTACGCGTGAGGAGATCACCGTCGGCGTGGTCGGTGCCGACGAGATCGTGCATCGCATCATGGCGGTGGCCCGCGAGTCCGGCAACACCTCCTGGCGACTCATCGCGGCGGTCTACAGCGACGAGCAGGAAGCGCACGCCCAGGCGATGAAGATCGCCTCGCGCGTGGACGTCTGCCTGTTCGCCGGCCCTCTCCCGTACGACGTCGCCACCCGGCACGGAGATCTGCCGGTGCCGGCGACATACGTCCCGGTCGGCGGCTCGGCCCTCTACGGCACCTTGCTTCGCGGCACTCTCGAAGGCATCTTCGATCCGCTCCGAATCAGCCTGGATTCCGTGCCCATCGACGACGTGCACGCCGCCTACCAGGAGATCGGCCTCGATCCACGCGACGTGCGTGTCCAGCCGTATGTGGGGCCCGAGTCGGCCACCGCGTTCCTGGAGTTCCATCGTGAGCTTTTCGAACGAGGCGAGACGACGGGCGCCGTCACCACCGTGCCGACCGTCGCCGCCGCCCTGGCGGACGCGTCTATACCGTCGTTGAAGATGACACCCGCCGGGGTGACCATCCGCCATGCACTACAGACAGCGACGCTGGTGGGTAGCGGGGCCCGGCTCGAAGAGTCCCGCATTGTCACGATGATCGTCCGGGTGCCCAGCGGAGCACTGCCGGCACACGCCAGCCCGAGCAACTACTGGTACCAGGAGCTGAAGCTCTCGCTCCATCGCGAGCTGCTGCGCGACGCTCGGCCGATGGACGCTGCCGTCCTCGTCCGGGACGAGCACAGCTACCTGATCGTCACCACCATGGGGTCGCTGAACATGGCGACCGACGAGTTGAACGTCGCGCCGTTCCTCGGACGGATCTCCACCGAGCTGGGCATCCAGCTCGAGCTGGGCATCGGCCTCGGCCGGTCTACCCGGGAGGCCGAGCTCAACGCTCAAGCAGCGGTGGACAAGGCATCCGCGGCCGGCGGCGGAACCGCATACCTGGTCGGCCCGGGCGAGACCGTCCTCCAGCTTCCCGCGGCGCGCCAGCAGGGCACGCCGTCCACAGCGCCGTCGCCGGTGAAGGACTCCAAGGCCGTGGAGGTCCTGACCCGGCTGGCCGAGAAACTTGACGCGGAAGGCGACACCGAGCGAGTCGTCGACGCCGAGCGCGTGGCCGACATGCTCGAGGTCACCCTGCGCACTGCCCGGCGCATGTTGCACACTCTGGTCGACGAAGGGCTGGCCTGGCCGATGCCACCGGCGCGGTCGAGCAAGGTCGGCCGGCCGCCACGGCCATACCAGCTACTCGTTGAGAAGGTGCCGGCCTCTCGGAAGCACGCCTGATCGGCGGCGCCTGTCCTCGGCCGGCACGCTGCCGGCCGGTCCGTTCGGGTCGCCCACAGCGCGCGGTGGTCGGAACATCCAGGCGGATAATTAAGACTCGCTGTAAATAGAGTTTAC
>NZ_ML142864.1:90201-93135 GCF_004138495.1 Phytoactinopolyspora endophytica | reverse complement strand
CGCCTGTATTATCTTCTTCACGGCTGGCACTCATCGCACCCGGCCCTCGAAGGAGCGTCATGTCGATAGAGCGGACCATCGCGGTCGTCCTCGATGAAGTCACCACGGCACCGTCCCGAACGGATGGCACGTCGGCATGGTGGCGCTACGTCACCGAGGTGCTCGACCATCTCAGGCTGCCCTACCGGCAGCTCGCTCAGGTCGACACGTCGGCCACCGACGACGACGTCGCGCTCCTCGTCCTGGCCAGCACTCCCGGCCTCGACGCCTCCACGCGCAGCCGGATCGACGAGTGGGTCCGTGCCGGTGGGGCCCTCCTCGCCATCGGCGACCCGGGCGACCTCGCCGAGATCGCAGGAGTGACGCCTGCAGGCGACGTCAACGAAGGTCACGTCCGCGTCCACCGCAACGACATGTGGACACACGTGCCCGACGTCCCGTTGCACGCCATCGGCGGTGTACGGCTGCGGCCAACCGCAGCCGACGTACTGGCCTCCTGGGACGACGGCGCCGCGGCCGTGACATCACGTCGGGTCGGCGAGGGCGTCGTGCTGTGCTGCGGCGTGGACCTGTGGCAGAGCATCGTCCGTATCCAGCAGGGCCACGCGGTGGTCCACGACGGCGCACCCGCCACGGACGGCTCGGCACCGCTCGACGACGGGATCCTCAAATGCGAGGACGGGCTTGCGCTCGACTTCGTGAAGGACCGTGCGCTGCCCCCCGGTCAGCCGGTTCGACCGGACGGGTACGAGCACGTGCTCCCGCCCCCGTCGGGCCTTCCCATGTTCCACCGGCCGCAGGCCGACCTCTGGCGCTCGGTGTTCCTGCAAATTCTGTGGTCGGCCGCCGAACAGGTGGAACTGGCCACGGCGTGGCTGCACTACTGGCCGGCCGGCGTGTCCGCGGTCGCGCACATGTCGCACGACGCGGACCAGAACGTCGACGAGCACGCACGCACCGCGCTCGAAGTTTTCGCAGAGGCCGACGTGACCGTCACCTGGTGTCAGCTCTATCCCGGCGGATACGAGGCCGACACGTACGCTGCCGTCACCGAGGCCGGTCACGAGCAAGCGCTGCACTATAACGCCATGCACGACGCGGACATCGCGGAATGGGGCTGGCCGCAGTTCCGTGCCCAGCACGCATGGGCGCAGGCGGTCACCGGCACTGAACGAATCGTGTCCAACAAGAACCACTACACACGCTGGGAGGGATGGACGGAGTTCTACGAGTGGTGCGAACGGCTCGGGATCCAGATCGACCAGTCACGCGGTCCCAGCAAGCAGGGCACGATCGGCTTCCCGTTCGGCACCACCCACGTCTCCTTCCCGATCGGCGGCGCGGACCAGGGTCACCGGTATTACGACGTGCTCAACCTTCCGCTGCATACCCAGGATCTCGCACTCGCCGGTCACGAGAGCGTCCGCGACGTCATCATCGACGCCGCACTGGATCAGCACGGCGTCGCGCATTTCCTCTTCCACGGCCCGCATCTGCACCTGCGGCCGGCCACCCGCAAAGCGTGCCTGGCGCTCGCCGACGAGGCCCGCCGCCGTGGCATGCCCTGGTGGACGAGCGCCCGCATCAATGCATGGGAACGCCGGCGTCGCGGCGTCGAGCTTTCCGTGCGCCCGCACGACGAGGGCTGGCGAATCCAGAGCACCGCAGCACAGGAGCTGCCCGGTGCCGGCATCCTGCTAGCGCTGCCCGAACGGGACGGCTACCGGCTCCGCGACGGCCAAGGCACGATCTCCCCAGTGCGCCGGCACGGACGCGAGTTCCTCGAACTCGCCGTGGACATCCCCGTCGGCGCTGCCTCTTGGACAGTCGCGTAGGAGAGATCCTGCCATCTCAACATGCTCGTACCTATGACCTGCATGGATGCGCTGGCACAATCATCGAACGCCACGAGAACCTCACTAGGCGGAAATTCGCGATCGTTTTGTGAGCGTCAGATCAGCTGCTTGGGTAGAGTTCGATGTTCGCTCTGTGGGATCCGATGAGTTTGGAGTCGCCTGTCAGAAGTGGGCAGTCGAGCAATTCGGCCAGTGCGATGTACCCGGCGTCATAGATGGTGAAGTTGTGGCGGAGCTCCCATGCGCGTTCGGCGATGACCGCTCCGGGGTAGCGCTGGATACGTAGTTCGGCGAAGTCCGCTCTCGCGTCGTTGGCTCGGTCGGTTGTGAGCTTGCCGCTAAGGACGAGGCCGCGTAATGCGTTGGCGAACTCAAAGTCGATCAGATGAGGCGCGTGCAGCACTCGCGGGGCGGACAGCCGTTGGCGTAGCACGTCGTTGGTCAGGGCTTCGGTGAGTGCGTAGACAACCACCGAGCGAGTCACGCGTCACAAGGCGGGCGCCAGGGCGGCGTGTGCCTTGTGGACGGCGGCGATGATGTCCGCGACGTCGTCGTCCGTGTAGTTCTCATTCCAATCGACGACGAGGAGCCGCTCCTCGATCAGCTGCTCCGTCACCGGGCACAGCCCAGGCTCATACCGCTGGGCGGATTCGGCCGGAGGAGACGTGAGCGGGTATCCGGACTCGCCGTACGTACGGTGATCCGCCAGCACCGGTGTCAGATACAGAGGGCTCTGTATATACCCGGCGATGACGGGGACACCCTCGGCTGCCAGCACCTCGGCGTACCGGACAGCGCCCGCACCGGCGACGGCGCCGTCAACGAAGATCGGGTATCGCCAGTACGTCGCGCCGGCATGAACGCCCGCGGTAAGACCCGGAAGGCCGTTCAGTGCCGCCGTCAGCCGCTCGGCTGTCTTACGCCGGTCATCGACCACGCCATGCAACTTCTTCAACTGCTCCCGGGCGACGGCGGCCGCCAGCTCCGTCATGCGGTAGTTCAGACCCAGGAACAGGTGGGTCCGCTCGTCGGTGTCCCGTGGCCACGCCTTGTCCGCGAACAGGCGCGCCCGCCGGGC
>NZ_ML142864.1:83861-90145 GCF_004138495.1 Phytoactinopolyspora endophytica | reverse complement strand
CTGCGTCCCCGGTAACAGTGAGGCCGCCGTCACCGGCTGTGATGTGCTTCGTCTGCTGCAGACTGAAGCAACCGAGATGTCCCACGGTCCCGGCCAGTGCCCCGTCCGGCGCGCACCGCGTCAGGTACGCCTGTGCGCAGTCCTCGATCAGCACGATGCCGTGTTCGTCGGCCAGCGTACGCAGCTCAGCCACGGGCGCTGGCTGCCCGAACAGGTGCACCGCGATGATCGCCCGGGTCCGGCCCGTGATCTTCTCCCGGACGGCGTCAACGTCCAGGTTGCCGCTGTACGGCTCGACGTCGGCGAAGACCGGGACGGCGTTCTGCATCATGATCGGCAGCACCGTCCCGGCGTCAGAGAGGCCGGTGGTGATGATCTCATCGCCGGGTTCGGGATCGACCGCCGCGACCGCCAGGTGCAGCGCGGCAGTACCGGAGCTTGACGCGGCCGCATAGGCGATACCCATGTAGTCGGCGAACTCCGCCTCCAGCCGACGCGTCTCCGGGCCGATCGTGCTGTTCAGCATCCCGCTGCGCAGCACGCGTTCGGCCGCCGCCACCTCGTCGTCGCCGAGCCGCCGTCCGGCGGCGCTCGCCACGCCCGGAAACGGTGCGGTACGCACCGGCGTCCCGCCATCGATGGCGAGCCTGTCCCGATCCATGAGCTCTCCTTACTCACATGGCTTACTTGCTGGAGACTTTCAATCCACGATCGTGAACGACACGGACTCGATCGCGGACGCGTTCCATGCGTTGTCGACGGCGCGGTACTCGACGACGTGGTCACCGGCGCCCCCGACGACGACGGCGCGACGGTACGTCTCCCAGGCGCCACCGTCGACACGGTAGTGGATCGCCGCCACGCCTGTGTGGTCATCGGAAGCGGACAACCGAACCACGCGCCGTCCACGGGAGACGTCTCCGGTCGGACGCACCTGTGCCTGCACCGTCGGAGGTGCCGTGTCCTCGGGCAGCTGGTACCGCATGAGATGCGTGCCGAGACCGATGAAGTACAGGTCGCCGTACCGGTCGATGGCCAGATGCCGTGCGACCCCACCATCGCCTTCGATACTGGTGGTCCCGTCGTACAGGACGGTCATCTCCTCGGTCACCCGGTCGACGACGAACAGCCGCTCCAGGGTCACGCCGAACATCCGCCCGTTGTCGATCAGCAGGACGTGCTCGTTGCCGTAGCGGCTACCGTCGGCTTCATCGAAGAGCACGATGCTGCGCACCACCGTGCGGTCAGACGGATCGAACTCGAACAAGGTGCCACCGGCCAGTCCCCAGATGTGGCCGCTCTCGTCGACCACGAGCCCGGCCACCGTCGTCGCGCCCGGCACCGGCACCATCTCGAAGACCGTCTCGTGCGTTTCCGGGTCCCAGCCGAACAGTTTGGCCTCGTCCGTCACCGGATCGATGCCGTAGCCACCGTTGATCGATGTGCCGCCGTACAGCAGGCCGTCGTCGTGCAGCACGAGCGACACCGGAGTCTGGTTCTCCACGACGCCGCGGAACACCTCGACGTCGTTCGTGTCGGGATCCCAGAGCGTGACCGCACCGTTGTGCCGCCCGGTGACCGGCACCGACGCGACGGCCACCCGGTCGGCGAGCTCGACGAACGACTGGCACCGGTTCTGCTCGTACGTATCCAGCTGGACCGTCGGACCAGGGTTGGTCCCCATACTCCAGGGCTGGCTGACATCGAACCGGTACAGCCGGCCCTGCGGGTAACGGCCGAACACCAGGTCGCCCTGGAAGGTGCCGAAGCCCTCGATCTGGCTGGTGCCGTTCAGCAGCACATGCTCCCCGGTGTCCGGGTCCCACTGGCCCATACCGGGCGGACTGAGGTAGGCACCGCTGTAGATGTTGCCTTCCGGTCCGGTGCCGATCGATACCAGCTGGGCTCCGGCGCCCATCAGGGACGGCTGCAGGTAGTAGCCTGCGCCGGCCTCCAGCTGCCTGGCATAGATCCGGCCGCTGTTCCAATACGTGAGCGCCAACGACAGTCCCGGCGCGTCGGGATCCGCCAGGTCCACCCATGCCCAGGACTCCGGCGTGGCGTTCGGGCTCCACCCGGTGGACTCGAGTTCACCTGTCTCCAGGTCGTAACGCTTGATCGTCCCGCTGGAGCGGACATACACGGAGCTGCCGGTCTCCGGGTCCAGCGGTGACACCCCGTATCCGCCGACGCTCGGAATCTCATCCGACCAAGCATCCGCCGCCAGATCACGGACATAGGTTCGCCCACCGGTGGTGACGAAGAGCAGGTCACCCCGCACGTCGATGCTGTTGACCTTGCTGTCCACCGGCCCATCCGGCAGCTCCACCTCGACGAACTCGCCGGTGGCCGGGGAATACCTGGCGAGCCGGCCGTTCGGCTGGGTCCCTACATAGATCTCGTCGCCCACCTGCCGGACGGCTCCGATGTACTGCTCACCTGACAGCGCCTGACCATGGTCGGTCACATCGCCCGTTGCGGGGTCATACGAGAACAGGATCCCGCCGGGATACGTGCCACCCCATACGATCCCGTCGTCACCGACGCCGATCTCCCAGATCCGCTGCCCGTCGAGCGCCTTGCCCAGGTGCTCCACGTCGTCGTCGCCGGGATGGTACCGGTAGAGCTCGCCACTGTCCGCGGTACCGAAGTACACGTCACCTGTGGTCGGGGAGACACCCATGGTCCGCTGGCTGGACCGGCCCGCCGCGATGCGGACGTCGACGACGGTCTCCTTCGTGCGGAGATCGACGACGCCGAACTCGCCGTTGGTCGTCGCGTTTCCCTCGATGAAGAAGTACGCCTGCGGCTCCCCGTCCGGTCCCGGGCCTAGCGCGGAGCTCAACGCCTGCGTCTTGTGTACCGGTTCGCCTAAGTCGTCGACCGCACCCGGGTCAGCGTCCGACGTCGTGGCCGGGCTTGCCGCCATGGCCTGAAGCGGTGCGGAGCCCATTGTGAGCGCGGCTGCACCCATACCGCTGATCTTGAGAAAAGTACGTCTGTCAGTCGACTTGCTCGTGCCAACGTTCTCGGTCATGCAAACGTCTCCTTCGCTAAACGGGAGGAACTAGGAGCTGACGTGTCGGAATGAACTACGAGTTGACGAACTGGGAAGACGGGACGACTGAGGTGACCCGAGAAGGTGGGGAGGGAGGATTTCTTCGACCGATCTTCGGCGGCGGTAGGCCGACGCAACCAGCGGGCCAAGCCGCCCGCCGGCCGCGTGAGAGGGAGGAGAAATCCTCCCTCCCCACCGACCAGCCGAGCCCACAGACCACGGCGAGGTCAGGCCAACTAGGGGCTGCTCCACGCAACCGACGCGCCGACCCTCAGGCGGGTGGCTCCCACACGTACAGCGTGGCGGCGGACGACATGACCAGCCTGCCGTCGTCCACCACGGTGACCAGGCGGTACGGGAACTCACCCAGGTCTTCAACATCGCCGTTGGTGGTCCGCACCCGGAACAGCCGCCGTGCCACATTCACGTACAGGGCGCTCGCCCCCGGCACCTGCTGAACCCCGCCGGCCAGCGACGGGAAGGTCATCCCGGTGGTGTCGACTTCGCCGGGAAGGTCGATCTCCTTGGTCACCTGGCCGGTGTGCGGGTTGAGCCGGAGCAACGTGGTGCCGGCGAGGGTCCACAAACGGCCCTGCGGATCGAAGACGAGCCCGACGTAACTCGTGGCGCCGGCCAGCGGGGAGACCTGCCACAGCACCTGGTCCTTCCTCGGGTCGTAGGCGAGAACTGTGCCCTCGGACTGCGGCGGATCATCCGTTCCGGTCCCACCGTTGATCCAGCTGCCCGCGTAGACGACCGCGCGTCGCACAGCCAGCGAGGTGAATGCCCGCTCCGGCGCCAGATCTTCCCGGATCTCCACGTCACCTGTCCGGTCGTCGTAGATGGTCAACGTGCCACCGTAGGCCGAGCGTTTGGGACCGGTTGCAGCAAAGGTCAGCGAGCCGCTCCGCGCGAGCGCGAAGACGCGGTCCTGGGGCCTGCCCTCATAGCTCGAGAAGTCCCACAGCTTCACCGGGTTGACCTCGGTCCCGGGTGGGCCGGGATTGTAGTCCGGATCGTTGAACGGCGCCTCCGGGTCATAGCGGTATCCGCGCGCGTCCGGGTAGGCACCGAGCCACACGTCGGTTCCGTCGTCGTGAATCGACTCGGTCTGCGACCAGCGGTGGAACTCGGCGCTGCCGTCGTCCACATCTACCCGGGCGAATCCGCCCAGAAATCCACCGGCCCAGACACCCCCGCCGACGGCGGTCGCCAGGGAGAGCACCTCGATCGGCTCGCCCGGCACCTCGGACTGTACGATCTGTGACTCTCCGGTGGTGGGGTTGTATCGCCACACTTCGCCCCGCCAGAAGTACCCGGTAAGGGTCTGGCCGGGCCAGTCCGGATCATCCAGCTCGACCCAGCCCACGCCGCGATAGTTGTAGACCCGGCCCGGGTAGATCAGCGACGTCTCGACCACCTCGCCGGTGTCCGGATGGTAGGCGCTGAGCGTGTTCTCCCGCATCACGTAGATCTCACCGTCCGGCCCGGGCTCCGGGAGACTCAGCCCCGCCACCTGGGTGATCGGCTCGTACCAGGTGTCGCTCGCCAGGTCGTATCCGAAGAGCGGAGCGTGCTTGATATCGGTGCCGACACGAACGTAGATCCGGTCGCCGGTGACGTCGATGCCGAAGATCGAGGATTGCGGGTTGTCCGGGGCCGCGCCGTCCGGCAGCGGGATCTCCCTGCTGTCGCCGGTCGCCGGGTCCACTTCGAGGAAGTGTGCCGGCGTCATGGTGCCGACATAGAGCTTGCCCTGATACGCGGCGATGGTCCGTGCCTGTTGCGTGTCGGTCACCAGCCGGCCGTAGTCCTGCACGTCCCCGGTCGCCGGGTCGTAGGCGTAGAGCATGGCGCCTGGGTACGTCACACCGTAGAGCCGGTCGTCCGGTCCGATCGTGATGTCCCAAAGGAACGTCTGGCCGGGCAACGGCTGCCCGAGGTCCTCGATGGTGTCGCTGGCCCAGGCCTTCCGGTACAGATGCCCGCCGCTGTATGCGGCGACGTAGATGTCCCCGTTGGGGGTCACCTGCACCGAGTAGGAGCCGCCGGAGTTCTCCAACGGCTGGGTCCACAACACGTCGTGCGTGTTCGCGTGGACCGCTGCCAGGGTGGCAGGCTCACCGATGATGACCCCGTAGATCGTCGGCACACCTTCCGGTGTCGTCGTCACGGCAGCGCCGATCAGGTTGACGTCTCTGAGTGGCTGGCCCAGCGAGACAGGTTCTCCCCCGCTTACAGCCGCCGACCCGCGCGCCGCGACCGCGGGGCCGGCGAAGGCCGCGGCCGACGCGGTGGTCAGTGCGCCGGCGAGCAATGCCCGCCGGGACACGTCTCTCGGCGCGGCTCCGCCCCGCGCCACGCCCGTGCTGGAGCGATCGTGCATCACACATCCTCCTTGTTGTGTCGTGATCTCTTGTGACGACCGTCGAGATGCGAGGTGACCAGAGGGGTTCGCTCGCCCACCTCTGAAAGCCGGCCGAGACCAACGAGGCTCAGCCCTTGATGCCGGACATGGTCACGCCCTCTTTGAAGTACCGCTGGCCGATCAGATAGGCCATGAAGATCGGGACGAACGCCACCACCGAGCCGGCGAGCACCACGTTGAGCGGCACATTCTCCGCGTTCATCGACGCCAGGCCGGTGGTGAGTGTGCGCATGTCATTGCTCTGCCCGATGATCAGCGGCCACAGGAAGTCATTCCAGTGCCACAGAAAGACGAACACACCGAGCGTCGCCAGGATCGGTTTGATCAGTGGCACCACGATCGACACGTACATCCGCCATTCCGAGCAGCCATCGACCGTGGCCGCCTCGAACAGCTCATCGGGCAGTGACTTGATGAACTGCCGCATCAGGAAGACCGCCTGGGCGTTCGCCAAGGTCGGCAAGATCAGGCCCCAGTACGAGTTCACGCCGCCGGCGTTCGAGATCAGGATGAACACCGGGACGACGGTGATGTGGTACGGAACCATCAGCATCGCGATGAACGACCAGAACATCACCTCCTTGCCGGGGAAACGCTTCTTGGCGAACGCATATCCCGCCAGCGAGGAGAAGAAGAGGACACCTACGACGGACACGACCGAGTAGATGACCGTGTTCAAGGTCCATCGGAGCAGGCTCCTCGCGCCGATGACCCGGTCGTACGCCTCCATGGACAGGTTCCATGGGATGAGACTGTCCGGCAGTATCACCGGACCGACCGGTTTGAACGACAGGACGA
>NZ_ML142864.1:76386-83827 GCF_004138495.1 Phytoactinopolyspora endophytica | reverse complement strand
TACGGTTTCGGCCGCCGGCCACGCCCGTCCTCGACGGCCTGCGCCTTCGGGCCCGACGGGGTGCCAGTGCTCATGGTGTGGGTCACCGTTCTCTCCCCAACGTCAGGCGCTGGATCATCGCGACGATGAACGTCATCACGAACAGCGCGAGCCCGATAGCTGAGGCGTAGCCGAAGTCGAAGTACCGGAACGCCTGGTCATAGAGCTGGTAGACCAGCACGTAGCTGGAGTTCGCCGGTCCGCCCCCGGTCATCACGTACACCGTGTCGAAGATCTGGAACGAGAACGTGGTCTCGATGACGGCCAGGAAGAACAGCGCGGGCTTGAGCTCGGGCAGGATGATGTAGCGGAACCGTTGCCAGGCGCCCGCGCCGTCAGCCAGCGCGGCCTCTTCGAGCTCACGCGGAACGTCCTGGAGACGGGCCAGCAGGATGAGCATGCCGAAACCGAACCGGCCCCACACCGCGACGATGACGATGGCCGGGATCACCAGGGTGGTGTCCGACAACCAGGCCCGGTCCGCGAAGCCGAGCCATCCCATGACGGACGTCCAGGGCCCACCCTCGGAGAAGATCCAGGTGAAGACGATCCCCGCCAGCACGAGGCTGGTGATCACCGGCAGGAAGAAGATCGACCGGAAGAGTTTGGACCCGCGGAAGGCACGCCGTACGAGCAACGCCATCCCGAGAGACATGAGGATGGACAGTGGCACGGCCAGCAGCGCGATCGTCAACGTGGTGCGCAGCGCCCGCCAGAACAGCGGATCCTCGTTCAGCCGGCGGAGATTCTCCAGCCCGATCCAGTTCGTGTCGGCACCGATCGTGTAGTCGGTGAACGACAGCACACCTCCGGCGACCGCGGGCCCGAACCGGAACGCGATGAACAGGAGCAGGCAGGGCAGGACGAACAGCAGCGCGATCCGCGCCTCCCGCCAGCGGTACCGCTGGCGGGCCTTCGGCAACGTGTCGACCGACACCATCACTCCTGAACTTCGTACGGTCCGGTCCGTTTATCGGACGACGGCCTCGGCCGCGGCGGCCGCGTCGTCGAGCGCTTGCTGCGGTTCCTTCTCACCGATCAGCACCGCCTGGATCTCCGGCGCCAGCACGCCCATGACCTCGCGGGCCTCTTCGGTCAGCGGCCCGACGGTCGTCAGGTCGACGTACTTCTCCGCCTCGCCGAGCAGCGGGTCGCCTTCGTACAGCGAGCCGGTGGACTCCTTCACCGGGAGGAACCCGGATGCCTCGTCGTACTCGGCCGCGCGCTCGGCCTCCGTCACGAAGGAGATCCACGCTCCGGCGGCGTCCTTGTCATCGGCCGAGGACAGCATGGCCAGCGAGCCGACCGTGCCGTAGGCGATCTGCTCCGCGTTGGTCAGCGGCGGCAAGATCACCGTGTTCTCCTCACCCCAGAACTCGACGAGGTTCTTCCCTTCGGAGTGCCATTCGCACGCCACCTCGCCCTGCGCCAGCTTGGTCTGCTCGACCGGCGGGTTGCTGGTCAGCATGTCCTCGGAAACGTAGCCGCCATCGACCATCTCCTGGAGGAAGGTGAGCGCCTCGACGCCGGCTTCGCTGTTGAAGGTGACCTCGGAGCCGTCGTCGTTGAACACGTCGCCACCGGCCTGCCAGAGCAACGGGTAGAAGGTGAGGTTCAGCGTCTGGCTGACATCGCCGCTGTAGGCGAACATGTCGTAGCCGGCGTCCTTGAACTCGGGCGCCATCTCCCGCAGGTCATCCCAGGTTTCCGGGTATTCGCTCTGGCCGACGTCGTCGAAGACCTCCTTGTTGCAGGTCAGCGTGACCGCGCTGGCGAGGATCGGCGCGGCTGTCATCTCGCCGTCGATGGTCACCGCCTCGATCGCGTTCGGAAGGTAGTCGGCCTTCGCGTCGTCGTCCAGGTAGCCATCGATCGGTTCGATGTTGCGCGCGTAGCCAGGCAGCTGGTCCGGAATCATGTACACGACGTCCGGCGCACTGTTGCCCGCGATGGCCGTGGACAGCGCCTGATCGCGGTCGGCCCACGGAAAGATCTCCACCTCCACGTCGACGTTCGGGTACTCCTCGCCGAACGCTGCGATGGTGTCGTCCCAGAAGTTCCGGTGCTCGGTCTCATCGGCGATCACCGGGTACGTCCACATCGTGACCGAACCTTCGACCTCACCAGGCTCGGCACTGCCCGTGTTCGCACCGCCTCCGTCGTCACCGCCACAAGCGGACGCCAGCATGACTGCGCCCAGCGCCGCTGAAGTCATCAAGACCTGTCGAGTTCGCATTGGTCTTCCTTCCTGATCCGAACGAGTGGCCGCTGACGCTCCCCGGCCAGGTGTATGTATGTCACCAGCCTCGGGATGCCGAGGTGGATGACGCCCAGATGCATGAGGCCTGAGATTATTACAGTCAACGGATCTGCACAATAGGTCCCCGCCGAAAATATTCAGAACTGCATGCGGTACAGCCTGCACAGACGATCACGCTATCGATGCGGACCCTCGGAACAGTACTGACACCCAATCAGCCCCTGCACAGCCGCGAGTCAATGGCCCCGCGCATACCGGGGACGATACAAGGCAGTCGTGTCTCTGATATTAACGGCTAGCGATATATTGACTTTTAGGATGTCTCTAAATGAGACTTGGCATGGCCGCCGCTTCGAAGCGGCTAACGTCGCAAAGGGGACGGTGTACCGGCAACGGGCCGGACGCCGACGAGCTGCTGGAAGGTACATGGTGCAGACCGTCGAAGAGCTGGAAGAACGTCTCTCGCGGCCACGTGCCGCCCTGGTGGAGGATCTGCGCAAGCTCGACGGTGACATCGTCGTGCTCGGCGCGGCCGGGAAGATGGGGCCGAGCCTGGTGCGGCTCGCCACCCGAGCCATTCAGGAAGCAGGGACCGCAACCAAAGTCACCGCGGTCTCCCGGTTCTCACAACCAGGCTCCGCCGAAGCCATGGAGGCAGCCGGCGCCCACGTCGTCGCCGCGGACATATCCGATGACCATGCTCTGCGCGACCTGCCTGATGCACCGAATGTCGTGTTCCTCGTCGGAGCCAAGTTCGGCTCGACCGGAAACGAACCCGCCGTATGGGCGACCAACACCTATCTGCCGGGCCGCGTCGCGCAGCGCTACGCCGATTCCCGGATCGTCGCGTTGTCCACCGGAAACGTGTATCCGCTCACGCCGACCGGCAGCGGCGGGCCGACGGAGGAGCATCCGGTCGGCCCCGTCGGCGACTATGCCATGTCGTGCCTCGGGCGCGAGCGCATCTTCACCCACTTCGCCGCCCGGCAGCAGACCCAAACAGCCCTGATTCGACTGAACTACGCCGTCGAGCCACGCTACGGCGTTCTCGTCGATATCGCCCGCAAGGTTCACGCCGGCGAGCCGGTCGACCTCACCACCGGATATGCCAACGTGGTCTGGCAGGGCTACGCCAACGAGGTCATCCTGCGCAGCCTCGGCTACGCCGACGTCCCGCCGTTCCTGCTCAATCTCACCGGACCGGAGACCGTGTCGGTGCGAAGCGTGGCCGAGCAGTTCGCACGCGCGTTCGGCACCGAGGCCGTCTACACCGGCACGGAATCGGAGACGGCCCTGCTGTCGAACGCCGGCCGCTGTCACGGCCTGTTCAGCTACCCGGAACTGCCCCTTGCCGAACTCATCGAGATCACCGCGAGGTGGATCCAGGAGGGCGGGCCCTCATTGGGCAAGCCCACAAAGTTCCAGGTCAGAGACGGCCAGTTCTGATGACCGGAACCGCTACGCCCCCGTTCGCGACCACCTGTCAGGAACCGATGAAGACCTTCCGTAACGGCACCGTCATCCCGGCCCACCCGCTCGCACTCGACGCTGAGCGTCGCATCGACGAACGCCGTCAGCGTGCGCTCACCCGCTACTACCTCGAATCAGGGGCGGGAGGTGTCGCCGTGGGCGTGCACACTACCCAGTTCGCTATTCACGAGCCGAACCGCGGAATGCTCCGCCCGGTCCTCGAGCTGGCCGCCCGCACCAGCGCCGAGTACACCGATCGGTCGCCAGTACTGGTCGCAGGTGCGTGCGGCCCCACCGAGCAGGCGGTGGCAGAGGCCGAACTGGCCGCCTCGCTGGGTTATGACCTGATCCTTCTCGCCCCCTACGGCGCCACGGACCTCAGCGACGAGCAACTGCTCGAGCGCACCCGCGCGGTCGGGGAGGTCCTCCCGGTCATCGGCTTCTACCTCCAGCCGGCGGTGGGCGGACGCACGCTGCCGCGCCCGTTCTGGCGGCAGCTCGCCGACATCCCGTCCGTCGTCGGCGTCAAGGTCGCGCCGTTCGACCGCTACGCCACCCTCGACGTGGTGCACGGAATCGCCGATTCCGATCGCGGCGGCGACGTCACCTTCTACACCGGCAACGACGACCACATCGTCGGAGACCTGCTCGCCACCTACCCGACCGGCGCCGAGTTCGTCGGCGGACTGCTCGGCCAGTGGGCCGTCTGGGTGGAGCGCGCGGTCACCCTGCTGGAGCTGACCCGACGGGCGAAAGCCGGCGACGACGACGCACTGCGCACGGCGGTGGAGATGGACACCGCCCTCACCGACGCCAACGCCGCCATCTTCGACGCCCGGAACAACTTCCACGGCTGCATCCCCGGCATTCACGAGGTGTTGCGCCGGCAAGGGCTACTCGAGGGCACGTGGTGCCTGGACGAGAAAGAGACTCTGGGGTCCGGCCAGCTAGCTGAGATCGACCGGATCTGGGACGCGTACCCTCACCTGCGTGACGACGAGTTCATCGCCGAACATCTCGACCGCTGGCTGAAGTGACACTCACCCTCAGGCGAGCGCGGCGCGCAGACGCGCGGCGGCGGAGTGCGGATCATCGGCGTCGGTGATCGCCCGGACGACGACGATCCGGCGGGCGCCGGCGCCGACCACCTGCTCGACGTTGTCGTGGTCGATCCCCCCGATCGCGAACCACGGTGTCACCGGCTCGGTGTCGGCCACGGCCCGGACAGTGTCAAGCCCGACCGCGGGCCGGCCCTGTTTGGTCGGCGTCGGCCAGACCGGTCCCACGCAGAAGTAGTCGACGTGCGGGTCGCTATCGGCTTCCGTGGCCAGCTCCACTGAGTTCGTGGAACGGCCGAGGATCACCTCCGGCCCCAGCAGCTGCCGTGACGCTCCGACCGGCAGGTCACCTTGGCCGGTGTGGAATACCCTGGCACCGGTGAGCCGGGCGACGTCGGCCCGGTCGTTCACGGCCACCAAAGCGCCATACTGGTCCGCTATTCGAGCCACCAGAGGCTGGAGCTCCAGCTCGTCCTTGACCTCGAGGGTCTTGTCGCGCAGCTGCACGATGTCGACGCCACCGCTCAGCACCGCATGCAGGAAGTCTTCAAGGTCACCACGGTCACGGCGGGCGTCGGTGCACAGGTAGATGCGGGCACCGGCAAGCCGCTCACGGTTCGGATCTGTGGACACGTTCATCGCCGATGAGTCTGACATGTCCGTCCGTCAGGGTCGTCCTCGGCGTGGTTGCCCGATACGTCGGCGATCGGCGTACTGTGGAACCGAGAGCACGGGAGCCCTGAGGGCGGGTGGCCCATGATCACCACCGGTGACGGCACCGCGTCATCGATGCTGTGATCATCGGGCCGCCGGCTGTGCAGGGCTGAGAGGGCCGCCACGGCCGACCGTCATACCTGATCTGGATCATGCCAGCGAAGGGAGCACCGTCCGAGATGGAAGCCCGGACGCCCGCGGCCCGGCCGCCGGGCGCGACTTATCGGCGCGCTACGGACGTCGTCGTCATCGGCTGCGGAATCATCGGGGCGTCGATCGCGTGGCGGCTGGCCGGCCGCGGGCTGAGTGTGCGCTGCCTAGACCCCGAACCAGGGAACGGCGCGACATATGCTGCCGCAGGAATGCTCGCGGCGGTCGCGGAGAGCACGTTCGGCGAGCGTGATCTGATGCGGCTGAACCTTAAGTCGGCCGCGCTGTGGCCAGAGTTCGCGGCAGAGCTAGAGGCAGAGACCAAACGGCCCACGGGGTTCAGAAAGACCGGGACGCTCTCCGTGGCATTCGACGCGGGTGACCGGCAGCAGCTCCATCGCCTGCTGGACCTACAGCGACAGTGGGACCTCAACGCGAGCGAAATCAGCCTTTCCGAGGCTCGCCGGATGGAACCGTCGCTGGGACCGCGGATGGCGGGTGCGGTGTGGGCACCTGACGACCACGAGGCGGACCCTCGCGCGGTGCACGCCGCGCTGCTCGCCGCCCTCTCCGCACGCGACGTCGAGGTCGTCCCACGACGTGCGGTCGCGCTGCTCTCGGAGAGCTCCTCGGCGGTCTCGCCCGCCACCGCGTCCGGGCGGGTGACAGGGGCTCGTGATGAGGCCGGGGAGACCCACCACGCGGGAGCCGTGGTCGTGGCTGCCGGCTGGGAGAGCCGGATCGTCGCGTCCAGCGTGCCGACTCGGCCGGTCAAGGGCCAGGTGATCCGGCTCGACGCCCGGCACGAGCCGGCCTTTCGGCTGCGCCATGTGGTGCGCGGCATCGTCCAGTCGCGGCCGGTCTATGTCGTGCCACGGGAAGACGGTGAGATCGTCGTCGGTGCCACCAGTGAGGAACTGCCGGACGACCGCCAGGTCACAGCGGGCGGTCTGTTCGCATTGTTGCGCGATGCACGGGCATTGCTTCCCGGGCTCGACGAGCTCCCGGTCGTCGACACCACGGCCCGGGCGCGACCAGGAAGCCCGGACAACGCACCGCTGATCGGCGAGTCCGGCACACCTGGTCTGCTCCTGGCGACCGGCCACTATCGCAATGGGATCCTGCTCGCGCCCTTGACGGCTGCCGCTATCGCGTCCCTGTGTGCGGACGGGCGCGTCCCCGGCTCGGTCGCGCTCGCGGATCCGGCACGCTTCAACACGGTTCGTGATCGTCGGTGGCTGCCTGTGCCGTGACACGCCGCATCCGTCCGGCTACATCCGCGGGAGAAGAGCATGAGGAGAGGAACTCGGATGACCACCCGCATCAGGGTCAATGGTGAAGAGATCGCCTTCGACGGGGATCCGTCGGTGCACGACGTCGTCTCCAGAACCGTCGACGGCATCGAAGGTGTGTCCGGTGGCCGCGGCATAGCCGTCGCTCTCAACGACGACGTCGTGCCGCGAAGCAGCTGGGCGATGACAACGGTGAACACCGGCGATCAGGTCGAGATTCTGACCGCCACCCAAGGAGGATGACAGGTGCGTACTGGGGAGGATCCGCTCGTCATCGCTGGCGAGACGTTCTCATCACGGTTGATCATGGGGACCGGCGGTGCGCCCAGCCTCGTCGGACTCGAGGCGGCGCTCAGGGAGTCGGGCACGGAGCTGACCACCGTCGCGTTGCGGCGCGTCCAGGCCGGATCGGAAGGCTCGATCTGGGACCTGCTGCGCCAGAACGGTATCCGCGCGCT
>NZ_ML142864.1:75777-76374 GCF_004138495.1 Phytoactinopolyspora endophytica | reverse complement strand
GCGGGGTGCTTCACCGCAAGCGAAGCAGTCCTCACCGCGAAGCTCGGCCGCGAAGCATGCGAGACCGACTGGGTGAAGCTCGAAGTGATCGCGGATGACGTCTCGCTGCTGCCGGACCCGGTCGAGCTGGTATCGGCGGCTCGGACTCTGGTGGATGACGGCTTCACCGTGCTGCCCTACACGAACGACGACCCCATCCTGGCCCGCAAACTCACCGACGTCGGATGTGCCGCGGTCATGCCGCTCGGTGCGCCGATCGGAACCGGCCTGGGCGTGCTCAACCCGCGCAACATCGCCGCCATAGTCACCGACTCGCCGGTACCCGTGGTCTTGGACGCAGGTATCGGCACCGCCTCGGACGCGGCACTCGCGATGGAGCTCGGCTGCGACGCCGTCCTGCTGGCCACGGCTGTGACCCGCGCTGCCGACCCGGTTCGGATGGCACGGGCGATGCGCAACGCCGTCTCCGCCGGGCGGGACGCCTTCCTCGCGGGGCGGATCCCCCGGCGCGAGGAGGCGCTCGCATCGTCGCCGATGGACGGGCGGGCCAACCTCGACCTCGCGCTATAGGCGACCGGACGCCTAGTGTCCCGCAAT
>NZ_ML142864.1:75235-75767 GCF_004138495.1 Phytoactinopolyspora endophytica | reverse complement strand
CTTGATACGGCTGTGGTGTTCCAGGTGGATGCCTCGCAAGGCGCCGGAGGAGGTCGATGCTGGTACATCGGACGACGACGGCAACGCAGCGAGGCGCCGCCTGGGCGCCACAGACGTCAAGAGACCGGCTTTACGGGGCACTAGACGCGGCGGCAGATCATCATCTCGGTGGTCGGGCTCTCACCGGTCCGGCTGACCAGCTGCCGCTCGATCGGATACAACGCGGCTCCCGCCAACCAGCCGGTGGGCGGCGTCAGGGTCGCCGCGCGCAACGCGCCGCCCCACAGCTTGCGCCAGGTCGGCGGGGCATCGACCTGAGCATTCATCAGGTAGAGCATGGGCACCCGCCGCTCGATCTCGAATCCGGCATCCGCCAGCGCGGAGACGATCCAATCCTTCGTACGGTTGACCTGGTGTTCGGTGTACTCAGGCCCACGGTGCAGGAGATTCTCCGACAGGATGGCGTAGCCGCCCGGCCGGAGCACGCGCGAGAGGTTGTTCAGCGCGGCCAGATATCGGCTGTCGTCCGTGA
>NZ_ML142864.1:73120-75198 GCF_004138495.1 Phytoactinopolyspora endophytica | reverse complement strand
TGGAACAGGACATCCAGACAGGACACCGCATCGAACGACTGCGCCGGAAGCTCTTCCTCGGCACATGTGATGTCGGCACGGACGAACTTCACGTCACGGTGCCGGTCGCGCAGCCGCTCTACCGCGGCCTCCGTGATGTCACTGCCCATCACGTCGCCCGCCCCAAGCTGCTTCCAGCACCGCACATAGACTCCGGTACCCGAGCCTACGTCCAAGACCCTGCTAGTGGCGTTCAGGTTCAACGCGCCCGCTTCGCGCAGGAAGACCTCACGTCGCACGCGGTAGACCCACGCGTTGAACGGCCGGCCGAGCGCGTGGTAGCCGACGCCGCTCTCGCTCCAGTCTTCGGCGAGCCGTCGTTCCCAGAACGCCTTCTCATCAATGCGTGTCATCTTCCTCATAGTCCCCGGATAACGAAATGATTACACCTCGAGTTTCCGGAAAAGTGTGACCCAAGGGCAAGTTACCTCTTGGACCTGCTGAAATGCACTGAGATTCGTGCCTGGGTGGGCCGTCGTCCCCAGCCACGCAGACATAACAGATCAGTTCGGGGGACCGAGATAGATAGACATGATAATTGTTCTCATATAGTCTGAAGACTGTCGAGGCGCGGTCGGTCTCATGCCCGGGTGGACCGCGCCTCGGCTACAGCCGAGCCCCGGTTCGCCGCGGGGCGTACACTGACCAGGTGCCGACATACGAGTTTCGATGCCGCACGTGCGGCTCCACGTTCGACGTATCGCGGCCCATGGATGCCGCACGCGAGCCTGCGCATTGCCCTGCCGGGCACGATGACACCGTCAAGCTCCTCACGACGGTCGGCATCACCGGCCGTTCGGAGGCCTCGGCGACGCCGGCGTCCGGCGGAGGTTGTTGCGGCGGAGCCTGCGGCTGCGGAAGCTGAAACCGCGTCGCGAGGCGGTGCTCAGCTCAGTCCCTGCAGCCGCAATCCGCCCCGCGGGGACCGCATGGCACGCACCTACCAGCTCGACTTCGTGACACCGGGGAGTTGCCCCCGATGCGCCATCTCGCGTAGCCGGACCCGCGAGAGGCCGAACTTCCGGTACACGGCCCGTGGGCGTCCATCGACCACGTCGCGATTGCGCAGCCGGGTGGCACTGGCGTCACGGGGCTGACGCGAGAGCTCGCGACGAGCCTCCGCCCGCTCGTCGTCGGTACTGTCCTGACTGGCAAGGATTCGCTTCAGCTCGGCGCGACGCTCGGCGTACCGAGCGACCACCTCGCGGCGCTGGCGATCCCGGGCGATCTTGCTCTTCTTGGCCATCTCAGCGCTCCTCTTTGAAATCGACGTGCCGGCGTACAACAGGGTCGTACTTGCGCAGCACCATCCGGTCCGGATCGTTACGTCGGTTCTTCCGGGTCACGTAGGTGTAGCCGGTGCCGGCCGTCGACCGGAGCTTGACGATCGGACGGAGATCGGCGGACTTGGCCATCAGATACGCTCCCCACGTGCTTGGATCTCCCGGACGACGGCGTCGATGCCGCGCCGGTCGATGGTCTTGATGCCGCGGGCGCTCACGGTGAGCGTGACGTTTCTTCCCAGCGACGGCACCCAGTACCGTTTGCGCTGAATGTTCGGGGTGAACCGGCGCTTGGTGCGCCGGTGCGAGTGTGAGATGCGGTGACCGAAACCCGGAACGGCGCCGGTCACCTGGCAGTGGGCAGACATAGGGATACTCCTGACGAGGCTCTGCCCGGGCCAGCCTTCACTATAGATAACGATTCCTATTTGCGCCACTGCTCCCGCGTGCCGCGGACGCGCGGCGCGTAACGCCGGCCAATGGTATAGTTATTGAGATTTATTCTCAATACTGCTTCGTCGTCGAACCTAAGAACCGAGGCGCCGTGCCTGTACCGCTACCACTCACCATCCTGTCCACCGTTGATCCCGTTCTCCGCGACTCCACGGCATTGACCATCGCCCTCGACGTCCCGGCCACGGTCGTACTGAGCTATGCGATGACGCCGCACGGCATCCAGCGGACCATCTCCGACACGAGCGGCGTGCTCGAGACCGACGAGATCCACCTCGAGCATGTCTGCCTCAACTGCGCCCT
>NZ_ML142864.1:71420-73093 GCF_004138495.1 Phytoactinopolyspora endophytica | reverse complement strand
GTGAGGATGTCATTCCGACGCTGGTCCGGATGGCCGAGCTGGATCGCTGGCGTTCGGCGGTGCTCGCACTGCCGATCGGCGCCGAGCCGATCGCGGTCACTGAGGCACTGGCGGCAGTCAACCGAGAGATCCGCGTCGCCAGCGTCGTCTCGGTCGTCGACCTCACGACCCTGGAGAACGATGTCCTCGGGGAAGACCTGCTGGGCGAACGCGGCCAAGCCATGTCCGACGACGACCAGCGCGCCGTGGGCGAAGCGCTCTGCCATCAGATCGAGTATGCCGACGTCGTCATCTCATCGAGGTCGGACAACGACGGTCCGCAGGGCGTCGCGCTGCTCGACCATCTCCGCAGCACCGACTCAGTTCACTGGACCGGCCTCGACGACGTGAACGGCGAGGAGCTGTTCAGCAGCCGTCACGACCCCCATCGATCCGCGCGGAGGATGGATCCGCGCCACGTCGAGCCGACCATCCCGGACGGCCACGCGGGCGGTCCTGTCTGGACGCTCGACCTCCACTCTTCACGTCCGTTCCATCCGCACCGGCTCATGGAGTCGATCGAACAGCTCGGCGCCGGCCGGATTCGCGCCCGTGGCCGGTTCTGGCTGCCGACGCGGCCTCACACGCTGTGCGTCTGGGACGGCGCAGGCGGCCAGCTCGCGATCGGCGACGGCGGGCCGTGGGGCGACATCGAGCCGAGCACCCGGCTGGTCATCACGGGAACCGGAGACGAACGGCGGCGGCTCCGCCGGACCTTCCACCAGGTACTGCTCACCAGCGCCGAAGCCGCAGCCGGTGTCACGCGCTGGCAAGGGATCGACGACGGTTTCGCACCATGGTTAGGAGATCACTCCGCAGCCGCTTGAGGCGACGTCAAGGGACCAAAAAATAAGCCCGGCCCGCGATGGGGCCGGGGAGGTACCTTGATCATACTCGAACTCCAGATGGAGACAAACGCTGCTCAGTCGCCTTACCATCCTTCTGGTTTGGCTAGCTTCCCGACAGTGGCAGGCATCTGGTGACTGGTGTAGTCGCTCGCCTCAAGACTCCTCCACCAGTGCCGCCCTGCGCCGACGTTCGGGCTGCCAGAAAGGTCGCGGGCGGTGTACCGACCACCAGGATTGACTGTTCCGACCGGAACGCGTCGACGCGCCCCCTGCACGGGCCACCGCAGATCGCTGTCGTTACTGATGACAACCGCCGTGCAGTAGACGACTCGAGAGATGGTCGCGCCCGGCCACAGCGCAGACTGCTCAGCTAGAAGGGCTTTGGCAAGGCTCCGTCTGTCCAGCCAGCGCCAGCCGGGCTTGCCCCGCCCGCAATGACGGCGGCCCGCATAGTAGAGATTGTACCCGTCCACATATATACCGATACGCACCGACTCATCCCTTCGCTAGTCGTCGATAATCGCTGTCGAGCGCGATTTTCTCGAGCTTAGCATGGTGTTAAAGCGCAAAAGCATTCTAGTGCGCCTAGACAGATGCAAACGACAGTTCGGTGAGGTGTGTCCGTGGCGGCTTGATCGCCGCCAGCGAACGTTCGTGGGAATTGAGTCGCCTCGACTCAAGTTATACCGGGTGAACCTGGCAAGGCCAGGCAGAACAAGAGGAGGAGTCCACAATGACAACTACACTCGCACTCAGGCCGCTCGCCGACTTCGACCGCGTCTTCCA
>NZ_ML142864.1:57369-71393 GCF_004138495.1 Phytoactinopolyspora endophytica | reverse complement strand
CGTTCTGGAACGCTCCGGCCGGCACCGGCGCCTTCGCCCCGGCCGCCGACGTCCACCGCGACGGCGACAACCTCGTTGCACGGTTCGACCTTCCCGGAATCGACCCGGAAGAGGACGTGACCGTCGAGGTTCAGGGACGCAGGCTCCTCGTCCGCGGGGAGCGCAAGGACTCGCGCGACGAAGAGCGCGACGGTCGCCGCGTCCGAGAGGTCCGCTACGGCGGCTTCCAGCGCTCCGTCGCACTTCCGGTCGCGGCCGACCCGGAGAAGGTGAGCGCCACGTACGACGCGGGCGTCCTCACCGTCACGGTCGCCGATGTGTACGCGGGTACGGCTCCGCGCCGCATCGAGATCACGAAGTCGGCCTGAACCAGGCCGCACCCGTTCGGGATGGGTCGGCATGGCAATACCCCCGGCCCATCCCGAACACTTCTCCGCTAACGTCGAAGCATGATCTGGACCGTGCAGACCGAGGTCGGCCCGCTGACGCTCCGGGAGCAGATCGAACCGGACGACGAGCCGGGCCTGCTTGCCTTGTTCGGCGAATGCGACGACTGGTTCGAGGCGACGACGGGAGGGCCGTCCGGCCCCGGTGACGTTCAGAGTCTGTTCTACGCCGTGCCCGAGGGCGTGAGCCTCGATGACAAGTACCTGTTCACCCTCCGCGACGGGGAGCGCATCGTCGGAATGGTCGACGTCGTGGCGCGCTATCCCGACCCGAGGTCGTGCGTCATCGGGACATTCCTGATCGCACCGTCGCATCGTCGGTCGGGCGTCGCGCGAGCCGTGGCACAGGTGCTTCTTTCCGAGGCCCGCGAAGTGGGGTTCAAGCAGGTCACCACCACTGTCATCGACAGCTGGCCACCTTCCGCGGCGTTCGCCGAGGCGATGGGGTTCGAGATCGGCGACATCATCGCCCGCGGCGGCAACCGCCGCGCCGGGGAACATGAGGCGACCCTCAGGCGCGCCACATTGAATCTGGAGGGACCGGGCGATCCGGCGTGACGGACCGCCCGCGGGACCTTACGTTGACAAGCTGGCTCCGAGTCTTTTAGCATTCTGTGCTCTTCACGACCGGACCGGGCTCCCGGGCCGTCGGAAACGTTCTTTCTTCCGCCGAGCCCCAGGAGGTTTGCTTCCGGTGTCTGCTGCCCGCACCCCAGACGACGCACTCTCAGCCGAACGCGAGTACATGCGACGGGCCCGCGAGGACCTACGGCGCATGCGAGACCACACGCTCTCCCTGAAGGCGCAGGGCGGTGACCACGTATCCACCGAATACCTCAAAGCGTCGCTCCACCGCCGCGCCAAGGCACTGGAAGACGACCCCTCGTTGCCGCTCTTCTTCGGCCGGATCGATCGTCTGAGCAGCACAGCCGACGATGGCGAGACGTTCTACGTCGGCCGCCGGCACGTGATGGACCAGGCGGGCGACCCCGTCGTCGTCGACTGGCGCGCTGACGTGTCACGGGCGTTCTACCAGGCCACCCGGAAAGATCCGTTCGGGCTCACCATGCGCCGCAGGTTCGGCTTCGCCGACGGCGAGCTGACCTCCTACGAGGATGAGCACCTGCAGGACAGTACCGAACCGGACAAGACCAGCGAGATCCTCACCGAGGAGATCGAGCGGCCACGCGTCGGGCCGATGCGGGACATCGTCGCCACCATCCAGCCGGACCAGGACGACGTCGTCCGGCTGGAGCTGGACCGCTCGGTCTGCGTGCAGGGAGCGCCGGGCACCGGGAAGACGGCGGTGGGCCTGCACCGCGCCGCCTACCTGCTGCACACGTACCGGAATCGGCTCGCCCGCAACGGCGTCCTGGTGATCGGACCCAACCGGGCGTTCTTGCACTACATCGGCCAGGTGTTGCCGACGCTCGGCGAGGTGGACATACGCCAGCTGACGATGGCCGAACTCGTCGACGGTGTCCCCGTCCGTGGTACCGACGCGCCGGAATCAGCCAAGCTCAAAGGCGATGCCAGAATGGCAGAGGTCATTCATCGCACCATCTGGTCGCACATCGGTGAGCCGGCCGACACTCTGCTCATTCCCCGTGGAACCCGGACCTGGCGAGTGCCGGTCCACGAGGCCCGGGACGCGATCGAGGTGCTGCGCGGCCGCGGCGACGGCTACGCCTCCGGACGCGCGCTGCTCCCGCAGCGGCTGGCACACCGGATCCTGCTCCGGATGGAGGCGGCCGGTGAGATCACCGATGACCGCACCCAGAACGCGGTGGCCCGCTCCCGCCCGATGAAGGCATACGTGGATGCCCTGTGGCCGGCGCTCGATCCGGTCAAGGTGATCATGCGCCTTTTGAGCGATCCGGACGCGCTCGCGGCCGCAGCCGACGGCATCCTCAACGCCGAAGAACAGCAGCTAGTGCTCTGGGCCAAGCCCGCCCGCGGGCCTAAATCCGCACCGTGGACGCACGCCGACGCGATCCTCGTCGACGAGGCACGCAGTGTGATCGAAAGGATCAGCGGCGTCGGGCACGTCGTGCTCGACGAGGCGCAGGATCTCTCACCGATGCAGCTTCGCGCCGTCGGCCGCCGGTCGGCCGGCGCCTCGGTGACCGTCCTCGGCGACATCGCGCAGGGGACGACGCCGTGGGCGACGCCGTCCTGGCCGGAGGCGCTGGCTCACCTGGGCCAGCAGGACGCCCACCTCGAGGTGCTCCGGAAGGGGTACCGGGTCCCAGCGACAGTGGTCGAGTTCGCGTCCCGGCTGCTGCCGTCCGTCGCGCCGGGTGTCGCTCCACCCGAACCGGTGCGCTCCAACCCGGGCATGCTCGACCTCGTCTCAGCCGGAGGAACTCGGCCCGGCGTCTCAGCGACGCGGACCGGCCGAGAGCTCCTGGACACGCTCACGACCACCGTCCGCGACATCTCCCAGCGGGTCGGTTCAGTCGGTGTGATCGCCGCGGACGACATGATCGACTACATCGAGAGCGGACTGGAAGCGGCCGGCATCGCGTTCGGACGATCAGAGGACGACGCACCCCTGACCCTGGTCCCGGCGACGCTGGCCAAGGGGTTGGAGTATGACCACGTCGTCGTCGTAGAGCCCGCGCACATCGTCGCCGCTGAGCCACACGGGCTCCGGCGCCTCTACGTGGTGCTCACCCGCGCCGTCTCCTCACTCACCGTCGTGCACGCAGAGCCTCTCCCCGAACCGCTGACAGCCTCATGATCATGAACAGTAGCCGGGTAAATAGCACGGTTACTGTTCATGATCACGGAATACCCTCGCCGTAGAGGATGTCCTCCGCGTCGGCGATGTGGTACGAGTAGCCCTGCTCAGCAAGGAAGCGTTGCCGATGCTGCGCGTACTCCTGGTCGATCGTGTCGCGCGCGACCACCGAGTAGAAGCGCGCGGTCCGCCCGTCGGCCTTCGGCCGCAGGATCCGGCCGAGCCGCTGTGCCTCCTCCTGCCGGGAACCGAACGTGCCCGACACCTGGACGGCGATGCTCGCCTCCGGGAGGTCGATGGAGAAGTTGGCCACCTTGCTGACCACCAGCGTGCTGATCTCCCCGGTCCGGAACGCGTCGAACAGCCGTTGCCGTTCCCGCACCGGCGTCTCGCCCTTCACCACCGGCACACCGAGGCGCTCCCCCAGCTCGTCCAGCTGGTCGATGTACTGCCCGATGATGAGCGTCGGGTCACCCGCGTGCCGCTTCACCAGCTGCTCTACCACCCGGGTCTTGACCTCCGTGCTGGACGCCAGCCGGTAACGCTCGTCGGCCTCGGCCGTGGCATAGGTGAGCCGCTCGCCTTCGGACAGCGTCACCCGTACCTCGACGCAGTCGGCAGGCGCGATATACCCCTGATTCTCGATCTCCTTCCACGGCGCGTCGTACCGCTTCGGGCCGATCAACGTGAAGACGTCGTCCTCGCGTCCGTCTTCACGGACCAGCGTCGCTGTGAGACCGAGGCGGCGGCGAGCCTGGAGATTGGCGGTCATCCGGAAGATCGGTGCCGGGAGCAGGTGCACCTCGTCGTAGACGACCAAGCCCCAGTCGCGCGCCTCGAACACCTCCAGGTGGCTGTAGGCGCCCTTCCGGCGGGTCGTCATCACCTGGTAAGTGGCGATGGTGACCGGACGGATCTCCTTCTTGGAGCCGGAGTACTCGCCGATCTCGTCTTCCGTCAAGCTGGTGCGCTTGATCAGCTCGTCGCGCCATTGCCTGGCCGCGACCGTGTTCGTCACGAGGATCAGCGTGGTGGACTGCGCGCGTGCCATGGCGGCCGCGCCGACCAGCGTCTTGCCGGCGCCGCAGGGAAGAACGACGACGCCGGACCCGCCGTGCCAGAAGCCCTCGGCTGCTTCCCGCTGGTACGGGCGGAGCGTCCACCCGTCCTCATCCAGGTCGATCGCATGCGCCTCGCCGTCGACGTAACCGGCGAGGTCTTCGGCCGGCCAGCCGAGCTTCACCAGAGCTTGCTTGAGGTTGCCGCGCTCGGACGCGTGGACGAGGACCGTGTCCTCGTCCACTCTGTTGCCCACGAGAGGTTTCACCCGTTTGGACCGCAACACCTCTTCCAGGACCGGGCGATCCGAGCTGTGCAGCACGAGCCCGTGCACAGGGTGTGTCTCCAGCCGCAGCCGTCCGTAGCGGGCCATCGTCTCCGCGACATCGACCAGCATGGCGTGCGGCACCGGATACCTCGAGTAGGTCATCAGCGTGTCGACCACCTGCTCGGCGTCGTGTCCCGCCGCCCGGGCATTCCAGAGCCCGAGGGGGGTAAGCCGGTAGGTGTGCACATGTTCCGGTGCCCGCTCCAGCTCGGCGAACGGCGCAATCGCCCGCCGGCACGCCTCGGCCTGGTCGTGGTCGACCTCGAGAAGCAGCGTCTTGTCGCTCTGCACGATCAGCGGTCCGTCATTCACGTCCGCCATTGTCCTACCGACCGCCGCCAAATCCACAATCCGCCGCCTTTCGCCCCAGCGGTTTTGTTGCGTGTCCCACTAAGTGCTGGGCTATCCGCGGCTCGTCCGGCACAATGATCACGCGATGCCTCGACAAGATCACACCCGCCGCTCGTCGAGCGAGCATGCGCGCTCAGAGCGGCGGCAGGCATCATCGACAGGCCCAGGAAACACAACCAGCTACCCGCGTTTCCTGGGCCTTTCCATCGCGGGCACGCTGGTTCCCGGCCTCGGGCTGATCACCGCCGGACGACGCTGGATCGGCTGGTCGATACTCAGCGTGTTCCTCGTCGGTGTGGCCGCGATGGGTGCCTACCTGTACCGCGCCGGGGACGTCGGGCTCGTACGGCTCGGCACGAATCCGGATCGAATCAACACGGTGGGGTACGGGCTCATCGGCATCGCCGCGGTCTGGTTGCTCGTCACCGTGATCAGCTTCTACGCACTCGAACCCCGCGGGCTGCGCCCCACCCAGAGATTGCTCGCCGCGTTTCTCGTGGTCTTGGTGGCCTCGGCGGTGATCGCCCCGATGGGCATCGGTTCCCGGTACGCCTTCACCCAACGGAATTTCATTCAGAGCGTCTTTCCCGACGAGCGCGAGTACGAGCGCGAGTACGACCGCGACGGCAACACCATTGAGGCGGACACCCCGGAGGCGGATCCGTGGGCGGACCGGGGCAGGATCAACGTGCTGCTCCTGGGCTCGGACGCCGGTGACAACCGCGACGGCGTGCGCACGGACACGGTCATGGTCGCCAGTGTCGACACGGACACCGGCGACACCGCGCTGTTCTCTCTTCCGCGCAACCTGCAGCGCACACCGTTCCCCGAGGGTGAGCTGAGGGATGCCTACCCCGAAGGTTTCCGCGGCGAGCCCGCCTCGGAGTATTGGTTGTCCTCGATCTACAAGAACATCCCAAGCCAATTCCCCGAGTTCTTCGAGGGCGAGCACGATCCCGGTGCGGAGGCGATGAAGCTCGCGGTCGGGGAAGCGCTCGGCCTGGAGATCGACTACCACGTCATGGTGAACCTCGACGGTTTCGAGGCGATCGTCGACGCACTCGGCGGCGTCGTGATCGACGTGCCGTACGACATCCCGATGGGAACCCAGGTCACGTCGTGGGGAACGTGCACGGAACCGCGTGCCTGGATCGAGAATGGCGACCAGCAGCGGCTCGACGGGGACGAAGCCCTATGGTTCGCTCGCGCACGGTGCGGTCCTCCGCCGATCAACGACGACTACGAGCGGATGCGTCGGCAGCGCTGCATGATCGGCGCCATCGCCGAGCAGGTGGATCCGTTCACCCTGCTCACTCGCTACCTGCACTTGGAACGCGCCGTCCGGGACAACTTCACCACGGACATCTCACAGCAGCGGCTCGAGGACTTCGCCGAGCTGGGGCTGCGCATCCAGGACGCGGAGATCCGCAGTCTGCCGTTCACGGACGAGATCATCGACTACGGCAACCCCGACTACGACGTGATCCGTGCGTTCGTCCAGGACTCGCTCGCCGAGCCGGGCGACCACGTCGAAGCCGACGCCGACCCGGACGACCACACGGACGACGACGGCACCATCGACCGTCCCGACGGCGAGGCGACGGCGCTACCCGACGACGACACCGACAGCTCCGACATCGGTGCCGGGACGGAGGAGGGCGACGGCGTCCATGCGGAGGACGCGGACGAGGACGTCCCTTCCGACAACGGCGAGCCGGAGCGCACCGACGAGTCCGATGGCGCCCAGTCCATCGACGACGTCTGCTGATCGGGCCCGGTCACGCGTCGACGGTGGCGACACCGCTGATGCGGTGCACAGCGAAGGACCGGATCTCGCTGCTGCGGTGGTCGAACGCCGCGAGCCATCCGCCTTCGAGGCTGACCGGGTCGACCACTCGCTCGCTGGTGGAACCGTGGTGATCGACATAGCCGATCCAGATCGTGGTCCCGTCCTCGAGCGCACGCCGGAGGTCGGTCAGTGTCTGCGTCGACGCGCTCCTGCCCAGGTTCCCCGGCACCACGTCGGCCGGTCGCACGGAAGACGACCGGTCGCCTGCACGCAGCGCACGGACCGCCGCGTTGAGGACCGCCGCCGTGGGTACGGGCCGATCCGCGAGTGTCGGCCGCGGAACGGGCCGTCCGAACGTCCGCTTGGGCTCGGCACGCGCGATGACCACCGAACCGTCCGCGTTCTCCGGCGTCGGGGCGAATCCCATCCGCCGTAGCCGCTCCAGCACGGTCACGCCGTCCAACGTCGAGATGAGCACTGTGGGGGCCAGCCGCCGCAGCCCCAGCGCCGACGCCTGCGGAGCGGCCAGGATCTCGGTGAGGACGGCCTGGTCGTCGCTCCGGATGAACGACGACGCGGCGCCGACGCGGAGCAGGCCATGCCGCCGCGCGACGTCGTCCACCAGATAGGTCAAGGGCTGTGGGACGGGTGTCCGGGACACCGAGCTGAGGAAACCGTGGATGTCGTCGGCTGTCCGCCCTGCGTCCAGCGCCCGTCGGATGGAGTTCTCGGTGAACCGATGGACGGAGGCGCCGCCCCTGCTCTCCACCTCGGACAGGAGGTTGAGCTCACGCGCCAGATCCGACTGGAGAGGGCCGGGGACGACCGCGGTCAGATCGGCCTGTAGTAGGAGATGATCCAATGGCTCCGGCAGGAGATCGGCAAGCAGGGATCGAGCGGCTTCGGGATCGTCGTCGAGGAGTGAGCGCATCTGTGCGCCCAGCGCGCCTCTGCCGGTCACACCCAGGATCTCGGCCTCGCGCAGAGTCCAACGGACCACGTCGTCGCGTAGCCGCCCGCCGCGTCGCGGCCGCCGCCAGCGGACCGCTTCGACCGCCCCCTCCGGATCGACGGCTGTGCCGGGCGGTAGACCCGCGAGGACGTCCAGGACGATGCGCCGGATCTCGGGTGTCAGCGGCCGGTCGATCTCACCGCCCAGTGGGGGCACCAATTTGTCGCGGTCGTCGCGGGTGCCGACCAGTCCCGCGGTCCGGCTGGTCTCGATCCATGCACGCGCGAGGACTATCCACCGGTCCGCAACGCTCTCTCGCAGCCACGCGTCGTACTCCGGAGTGGGTGTCCAGGTCTCATCGTCTCCGCTGCTGAGGGCCACCAGGCCGGAGATGTAGGCGAGCTCGGCGATGAGCGCCGCGCCCGGCTCATCCGTGTCGAGGAGGCCCGGAAGACGGCGGAAGTCGCGGACCGCCAGCCCGCCCGCGCGCAGCACGGGAGGGGGCTGCAGGGACCAGGTATCAAGGAGCGTCTCCACCTTCGTGACCACGTCGAACGCGCTCGCAGCCGCGGCACGATCGACCATGCCCGGATCCCGTGCCGTGGTGGCCGGCTCCATTGATGTGACACCCGCCGACGCGTTGAGGACGCCACCGCGCAGGTGCAGCCCTACCTCTCTGGGCAGGACAACGGATGTGTGATCGACCGGCACCAGCAACCCGGTGGCTAGCAGGCGGTCGATCGGTGTCCGTGCCCCCTCGCGGTCGACCTCGCGTCGCGCATCCTCGACCCGTCCGGTCGGCGGACCCTCGGCGAGCGCCTGGAGCGCGGAGAGCGCATCCGCGCCGACATCTTCGAGTAATGGTTCCAAAGTCTCGTTCGACCCGAGGTGGGCTGCCGCTGTCTCCGCGTTGGTCGCGTGGTCGCCGGAGACCGCAAGCCCAAGATCTGCGACGATGGTTGCCAACCGGGCGGGCGGCAAGCCAAGGAACAGCTGATGCGCCGGCGGCCCCAGCCCGGCAGGGTGCGGTCCGATGATCTCGGCCACGACCCGCACAAGGTGGATAGTCTGCGGGCTACCCCAGGTGAGCGCACGCTCACGAAGCGTCGACAGCGCCGCGTTCACCGCTCCCTTCGGCGCGTCGAGCAGTTCGCGGACTGCCTTCGGACTGGTCGGGTCCGGCAGCATCACCAGAGCATCGACGACGCTCAAGGTGAAACGGTCGAGCCGGTCGAGAGCACGGATCGCCGATGCCCGGGTCGCCGCCCGAGACGCGAGCTGCGCGATGTCGACCGGGACGGGGACGACCAAGTCCGGGCGGATACGCAGAAGCTCCGCCAGCTCTTCGTCAGTGCGTGCCCGCAGATCGTCAGCCAGGCTCCGCGGACCCGACTTCGTCCTGGTCATCAGATCTACACTAGGGGATGCGGCGAAAACATGACATCCGCGAGCCAACCTGCTGAAGCCCTCGGCGGCGCCACGAGATGTGCACGGCCCTCAACTGAGGGAGGGACGTAGCAGGCTACAACTGTCGGAGACGATCGAGCACCTCACCGGTGCGCTCGGCCAGTTCACGCCTTGCCCGTTCATCAGCGGCCAGTAGCTCCGGAGTGATCTTCGGTATCAGAGTCTGCCCGGGCTTGCGTCGTTCAAGTGTCACAGGTCTGGAATTGCTCATGCCGCTCTCACCGGCAAATCGAGAGGTCATGCTTCCATGATCATCACTTCGACTGGAAAAAGCAATGGCCCGAACGGCCGATAACACCACGGCATGTCAAGGTGTGAGAGCACACATGACAGGTGTTCCCGCCGATGTCGCGGAACGTGGTGATCGAGTCACGTTTCGTGACCCCCCACCGAACACCTCACTCGCATAAACCCTTGATGACCTGGGGCAAGGCATCTGCTTCACTTTCGCTGACCCTCCGCGAGGATCACCAGAACGATCTTGACTTCACGGGACAACTTGCTGTTGGAACGGCTAGTCACGGCATGTCGGCACGTTTCCAGGCTTCTCAGGTCGGCCCGTCGCGACCGTCTGACGGGCCCCCTTCGCTGCGCTTGGGAGGAAGGAGACATCGTCCGGTATGCCGGGTGGGGCAACAGACGTGTCACATCGGCCACGTAGAGTGATCATATGAACTTCGTCGTCGGATTCGACCTGGATCTCACCCTCGTCGACTCGGCCGACGGCATCACAGCCTCGTTCGTCGAAGCCACGCACCAGGTGGGCGTCCACCTCGATCCGGAAGAGCTGCGGCCCCTGATCGGCCTCCCGCTGCCAGAGACGATGGCACATTTCGTTCCGGCCGAGTCGGTCCCTCGGGCTATCGAGGTCTATCGGGAGGTGTACCCGAGCCTTGGCGTGCCGGCGTCCAAGCTGCTGCCCGGAGCGCCCGAGGCCATAGACGCCATCACCCGCAGTGGTGGGCGCGCCGTCGTCATCAGCGCCAAGATCGCGTCCGCCGTGCGCTTGGTGCTCGACCACGTCGGGTTGGACGTCCATGACGTGGTCGGGGAACGCTTCGCCGAGACGAAAGGAGAAGCGTTGCGCCAGTACGGTGCCGTGGCCCACGTCGGTGACCACCCTGGCGATATGGTCGGCGCCCGGTCAGCTGGCGCGTGCGCGGTCGGCGTGACCACGGGTGGACATGATGCCGTGGCGCTCCGCGAAGCAGGTGCCGACGTCGTCTTCGCGGACCTACTCGATTTCCCGTATTGGCTGGACGACTTCATCGCCGCCCGCAACGCGACATAACGGGCGGGAAGCCGGCCTCGGCGAGGAAGGTGTTCAGGAGTACGACGGCGCCTCTTGCCGGGCTTAGGACTCCAAGGGGATCAGCTCGTAAGAAAGCGTGTCGATGACGTGATCCGGAGCTTCGCTCGACGGGCTGGGCAGCCGGACGTCGCTGTGTCCGCCGCACCCGTGGTCGTGGCTGACGACCTTCCCGTCGAAGGGCGTGCGCTCGTTCGTGCACACGCTGAAGACCTGGCCGAGCGAGCTGCCCAGAGCGACCGCGAAACCGCATGTGCCGCACCGTCCGGGTGCCGCCTTGGCCGTGTCCGTGTGCGGGCCGGAGTCGCCCTCGTACCAGCGCTGCGCCGCGTCGTCGCGCCCCTCGCGGGAAAGTACCCATTCCCGCCCCAGGCCGAGCTCCTCCACCACCTCGTGCACATGCTGATCCGAGCTGGACGTGTAGCCGGGTGCGAGCCGCGGATCGTCGTCCGCGACCGGCAAGAGGTCACCGGGGCCAAGGTCATCCGGCGAGACTCGGTCCTCCCACGGCACCCACCGCGGCGCCAGCACGGATTCCGCGCCGGGCAGCAGCACGCACTCGTTGACGGTCACCTGCTTCGATCGGGAGGCACGGGTCAGCGTGACGGCCCACCGCCAGCCGACGTATCCGGGCAGCGTGCACGCGAAGTAATGGGTGGTCACCCGTTCACCTTCGGGCTCGTGGCCGAGATGCTCACCGACGGCATCCTCGCCGCCCGACTCGAGGGCGCATTCGCGCGCCACATCGGCGGCATCGATGAGGACGGCGTCGGGTTTCGGGACTCGGGGACGACTAGCGGTTCGGCTCACAAGGGACAATTATTTCAGACATGCGCCGTAACCGTTAACCGTGCTCACGCCAGATGCGATTGGATGGCTTCGTGTCCGATGTTCCACGCCCGCCTCACGGGCCCTCCGACGACCATGAGAGTCGCCGGCAGCCCGGCCCCGTGCCGCCGCCACCCGGCGTCGAGCACGGTCAGCGGCCCGCTCTCGACCGCCCTAGCCAGGTGGACTCGACCGGGTCGCGCACGCGGCGCGTCGCCGGCGTCTCGGCCCGGGCTGCGAAGAAGGCAGCGACCGGTACGGCACGGGTGACCCGAGCGAGCGCAGGGCGCCTCCATCGCGCGGCCGAGTCCGAAGGCGCGGGCCAGACGGGACTGTCCCGGCTGATCGAGCTCAACGCCTTCAGCGCGTTCGCGGATGCGCTGGTGATGGTCGCGCTGGCGGGGACCCTGTTCTTCTCAGTTCCGGATGCCGATGATGCTCGCGGGAACCTTGCCCTATACCTGGCGCTGACGATGGCGCCGTTCGCCGTCGTCGCACCCCTCATCGGCCCGTTCCTCGACCGGTTCGCTCACGGACGGCGCTGGGCCATCGGTCTGACCGCCGCCGCGCGTGCCTTCATGGCCTGGGTGGCGGCCGATGCGGTGATGGACGAGGGTTTCTGGCTCTACCCGGCGGCCTTGGGCATTCTTGTCGGACAGAAGGCCTACGCGGTGTCCCGGGCGGCAGCAGTACCGAGGCTGCTTCCGGAAGGCGTCACCCTGGTCAGGGCGAACTCCCGGCTGCAGTTGGCGGCTACGTTCGGCACGGCGTTGGGTGCACCGATCGGCCTCGCATTGGCTCAGATAGGCGACGACTGGCCTTTGAGAGCCGCATTCCTCGCCTACGCGGGTACCACGGCTTTTGCCGTATTGCTGTCGAAACAGGTGGACTCGGAGGCTCGGCGGGCGCGGGAACAGCAGCTACAGCAGAAGAAGGCCGGCCAACGCTTCCGTGTCGGAGGCGCCGTCATACGGGCCTTGCGCGGCAACACCGGCCTGCGCTTCTTCTCGGGTTTCATGACGATGTTCTTCGCCTTCATGCTCCTGGAGGAGCCGGTGAGCGGCCTCTCCGGCTTCCTCCTCCTTGGCATCGTCGCGGCTGCGGCCTGGATCGGGAGTGCCGTCGGCACGTCCTTCGGAGCGCTGGTGAAGTCGCGCAGCCCGGACGCGACCATTATCGCTCTTGCCGCCATGGCTGCCATCGTCGCCGCGGCGACCGCCGTGTGGTGGAGCCTGATCACGATCGTGGCTTCCGGACTCATGGGCGGTTTCGGGCAGCAACTGGGCAGGCTGTCGCTTGACGCCATCATTCAGCGAGAGGTCCCCGAACGCGTGCGATCCAACGCGTTCGCCCGTTCGGAGACGTCGCTTCAGCTGTCGTGGGTGCTCGGTGGCGGCGTCGGGATCGTGCTACCGCTGATCCCAGCTCTGGGCATGGGTGTCACCGCCGCGGTCATGGTCGCCGCGCTGGCCTGGGCGCTGAAGATGAAACCAAACCCCGTACAGAACCATCCGAGCCCGCCCTATCCGCCGCCGGCTCCCGCGCCCCCACAGCAACCCAGCGAGGACTGAGAGGCGAAGCTCAGGCCGTCAGAGCTCGAGATCGTCGGCGACACCTCGAAGCACCGTGGCGACCTTGCGGGCGGCCTTCTGGTCGGGGTGACGTCCGCGGCGATAGCTGTTGGACAGACCATCCAGCAACTTGATGAGGTCTTCGACGATCGTGACCATTTCGTCCGGCTTCTTTCGGACCGCGGCCGACACCGAGGGAGGCGGATCCAGAACCCGCACGGAAAGCGCCTGCTCACCACGCTTGCCTTCCGCCACACCGAACTCGACCCGTTGCCCAGGCTTCAGCGCGCTGACTCCGCTGGGCAGAACTGAGGAGTGCACGAAGACATCGCCGCCTTCGTCCTTGGAGAGGAAGCCGAAGCCCTTCTCCGTGTCATACCACTTGACCTTGCCGGATGGCACCGCAGACCTCGTTTGTCGTCGGATGTCGGACCGTCGTGACCCTCGTTGGGCCGACGTCACCAGCCTATGGCCGACGATGAGTCGTTCCCAGTGGGGCTCCCGCACCATTTGTTGCCGTAGCGTCTTGTCCCGTGACGGAGACTGCTTCAGCGGACACCACACTACCTGTCGTCCGGGCTGTCCGGTATGTGCAGCCACTACGCGAAGGTGGTTCGTTGCCCGGGCTCATCGAGACCGATGACCTCGGCACCTATGTGGTGAAGTTCACCGGCGCCGGACAAGGAGCCCTCGCCCTGGTGGCGGAGATCGTCGTAGGCGAGCTGGCCCGACGGCTCGGTATCCGCGTGCCCGACCTGGTGCTGGTCGATCTCGACGACGCGATCGGCCGGCGCGAGCCCGATCCGGACGTCCAGCAGCTGTTGCTGGCGAGCTCAGGGCTGAACCTGGGCGTCGACTTCCTGCCACGCGCTCTCGGGTACGACGGACGAGGACGCCGCCCCAAGCCGGAGGCGGCCGCACCGGTGCTGTGGCTCGATGCACTGACCGTGAACGTCGATCGCAGCTGGCGCAACCCGAACCTGCTGCTATGGCACGGCGAGCTGTGGGCGATCGACCACGGCGCGTCGCTCATCTTCCACCATGGCTGGCCCGACGTCGACTCGTTCGCGGCCCGCCCGTACCCGATCGACGACCATGTGCTCGCACCGTTCGCAGGTGACGTGGCAGCCGCGCATGCCCAGCTGGCGCCCCAGGTCACAACGGATCTACTCAGTGACGTG
>NZ_ML142864.1:57005-57299 GCF_004138495.1 Phytoactinopolyspora endophytica | reverse complement strand
GGACACGGTACCCGCAGACTGGCTACCGCAAGGGCCTGGCGCCGACGGGCCGGAAGCGGCGCGTCGGCGCTACGTCGACTACCTGGCCGCTCGGCTGCGGGAAGCGACAGCATGGCTGCCCGGGGAGAGATCATGAGCGAGTATCCGTTCGAATACGTCACGCTCCGCATCGTGCCTCGCCTCGAGCGCGGCGAGTTCATCAACGTCGGTGTGATCGTCTACTGCCAGCCGCTGAGCTTTCTGGACGCGGCCGTGGAGGTCGAGGCTTCGCGGCTCCGGGCGCTCGATCCCGGG
>NZ_ML142864.1:55739-56964 GCF_004138495.1 Phytoactinopolyspora endophytica | reverse complement strand
GACATCGACGAGGTGACGGCAGCGGTGAACGCCTACGCAGGGCCGTGCTGGACCGATCCGGACGACGCGACCGCCCCGACGAGTCTCGGCGAGCGGTTCCGGTGGCTGGCGGCGCCGCGCAGCACCGTGATCCAGCCCGGCCCGGTGCACGCAGGGCTCACACGGCGGCCGGCCGATGAGCTGATCCGGCTCTTCGCCCGCCTCGTTCGCTGAAAGGCGTCTGCGTACCGACATCGGAGAGCAGGGAAGACGCGGGTACTGTCTCCAACCGTGGACACCCTCGGCACGGCGGCTATTCGGCAACGCGTATTGGCGGCGTGGACGGCCTCCGCCTCCCGGTTCCGGGAGGACGCCAACGCGGAGGAGGAACTGGCACTCGGCGCGTACCGCGACCGCCTCGTCGTCGAGCTCGCCCAGAACGCCGCCGACGCCGCGGCTCGCGGCGGCGTCGATGGACGACTCCTGCTGCGACTGGAAGGCAGCACCCTGCTCGCCGCGAACACCGGCGCTCCACTGGACGCCCAGGGTGTCGAGGGCCTGTCGACGTTGCGTGCGTCCACCAAACGGACGCTGGAGTCGGGTGAGGACGAGCCTGTGGGGCGGTTCGGAGTCGGTTTCGCGTCTGTGCTGGCGGTCGCCGACGAGCCAGCGGTCTATTCGCACGACGGCGGCGTTCGATGGTCTCGCAGCGAGACCCGGCGCGTCGTCTCCGGCATCCCCGAACTGACAGCGGAGCTCGCACGGCGAGGAACGGCCGTCCCGGTCCTCCGGCTGCCGTTTCCCGCGGACGCCGGGACCACCGATTCCGTCACCACGGACCCGGCCAGCCGTCCCGGGCCAGGCACGGCCATCCCCAACGGCTACGACACGGCGGTCATCCTTCCGCTCCGGGACGACCAGGCCATCGCGACCACTCGCGAGCTGTTGGCCGCGGTCGACGATGCGCTACTGCTCGTGCTGCCGTCGTTGAGCGAGATCATCATCGACAGCGACGGTGAGCGCACAACGTTCACGACCACATCGCCGGTGCCGATCGACCCGCCCGCCGGCATCTTCGAACGCACAGTCGGGCCGCGTCGCTGGCGGCTCGCTCAGCTGACCGGCCGCGCGGAGCCAGATCTGTTGGTGGACCGCCCCGTGGATGAGCGTCTGCGGCCGGAGTGGTCGCTCGCCGTGGCGGTACCCGTCCACGACGGGCACTCGCCGGATCCGTTCGGCACCACGA
>NZ_ML142864.1:55181-55680 GCF_004138495.1 Phytoactinopolyspora endophytica | reverse complement strand
GCCGTGCCTGACGGCGATCAACGCGGCCCGACGTCGCAGATGTGGCCCGCGGCCGAGCCCACTTCCCCGGCCGGCTCGCACGCCGGTGTCAGACCCGCCGAGCTGCCGGCGTCGGTGCTGAACGTCGCACACGCGCCGACCCCCACCGACGACCGAGTCGATCTGCCGGCGCTGGTCATCGCGGACTTCCCACTCGACTCCACCCGCCGGCGGGTGGCTCCGGGCCGATTCACCGATCATCTCGTGCAACAGGTGGGTACCGCGTACGCACGCCTGGTCGCGTCGTTCGCCACGCCGGAGGCGCTCACGTTGGTGCCCGGCCCGCTCGGGGCGGGCGAGCTGGACGCCGCCCTGCACCAGGCCATCGCCGACGCGTTAATGCGCACTGCCTTCGTTCCCGCCGCCGAAACAACCGTCGACGAGGAGCCCGGTTCCGACGGTGTCGGCATCAGCCGTGAACCGCACCTGTTGCGCCCCGATGAGGTCGTGCTTGTCGAAG
>NZ_ML142864.1:38662-55146 GCF_004138495.1 Phytoactinopolyspora endophytica | reverse complement strand
CGAGCCGCGAACCCGACGGCTCTGGCGCCATTCGTCGCCGGTCTCCCCGCCACAGGGTGGTGGCGGCGCGACGTCCTGCAGCGGCTGGGTGCCCGTGTCACCTCGCTGGCCGACCTTGTCGACGAACTGAGCGCTGTCGATCTGCCGCCCGCACGGTGGCGGGAGATCTACGCCGCGTTGGACGGTGCCGACCTTGAGGCGCTCGGGGCGCTGCCGGTTCCGTTGGCGGATGGCCGAGTGGTCCGCGGTCCGCGCAGTGTGCTCCTCCCGAGCGACGTCGATCCCGAACTGCTCGCGCCGTTCGGGCTGCGGGTGGTCGACCCGGACGCGGTCCATCCGCTGTTGGACAGGCTCGGTGCCACCGAGGCCGGCGCGGCGTCGGCGCTGCGCGATCCGGCGGTGCGCTCCGCCGTGGAGAACGCAGACGACGATGCGGTCATCGAACCAGTGGCCGCGGTGCTCACCCTGGTGGCGGCCGCGGAGCTGACATACGAGGACCAGGCTTGGCTGATGGAGCTGCCAATACCGGACGCGACCGGAACGTTGGCCCCCGCGAAAGAGCTCATGCTTCCGGGCAGCGACGTGCTGACCTTGCTCGACGTCGATCCGGCCGAGTATTCCGTCGCCGACCATGTTCTGGAACGTCACGGCGAAGAGACGCTTCGCGCCGTCGGCGTGCGCGACGATTTCGCTGTTTTGCGCGATAGCGACGTTTCGCTCGACGACGAGCTGTGGCACGACCTCGACGGCGAGGACGAATGGGCCGCCACCGTCCTGGACGACCTTCCGGAGACAGGCATCCCGCCGTTCTTCCCGGAGTTCACCGCGGTGCGTGATCTCGACCTCGTCCGCGACGACGCCTGGCCGGAGGTCCTGCACCGGTTGGCCGGCTCCCCGGACACCCGGGCCGCTGTCGTCGAGCCGGCCTACGCTGTGACGTCGGACGGAACCCGGTATGCGGTCGAGTCTTATACAGCCTGGTGGTTGCGGACCCACGCCAGGATCGACGGGCGCGGCCTCGGCCAGCTCAGCGTCCGCGACGCTTCCCCCACTGCCCGCGCGCTCCTGCCTGCCGCCGCATCGCTGAGGGTGGACGACGCATTCATCGCGGCGCTCGGCGTGGCCCGATCGGTACCGGACATCTCCCTCGACGTGCTGTTCGAGCGGCTCGGCGATGAGACCGTCATCCTGGCATCCGGCCACCTGATGGAGATCTACTCCGACCTTGCGCACCGAGTCCCGGAGTCCTCCGTCGCGCCTGAACGGTTGCGTGTCCCGGACGGCGCCGGCACCCGCGTCGTCGACGCGGACGAGGTCGTCGTCTGCGATGGGCCACATTGGATGCAGCTCGGACTACCCGCCGTGATCCCCGGCTCCGCGCAGCTGGCCGAGCTCCTGGACGTCGACCTTGCCCAGGAGGCCTACGACGCCGCACCGGAAGGCGCCGGTGCGCGGCAGCCCGTTCCCGACGTGGCACGAGCGGTTCTCTCCGGTATTCCGGACACGTACGTCGAGTATGACGAGCTGACGGTCGCCGGGGTATCTGTCACCTGGTGGGTCGAGGCCGGCATCGTCCACGCGGCGACCCTTGACGGCTTGGCCCGCGGCCTTGCTTGGTCCACCGGACAATGGAGCCGGCGGTGGCTCCTCGCCGAGGCACTCCTAGACCCGGACGCGCTCGCCACCCTGCTCACCGAGGAGGCGTTCCACGGCATCACGTGACGCCGAGCAGATCCTCGATGGGCGAGATCGCGAAGTAGACGACGAAGAATGCAGCGACCGCCCACAACAGCGGGTGGACCTCGCGGATCTTGCCACGCATGAGCTTGATCAGCACGAAGGAGACGAACCCTGCTCCGATTCCGACGCTGATCGAGTAGGTGAACGGCATCAGGATGATCGTCAGGAAAGCCGGGATCGCCAGCTCCAGGTCATCCCATGGGATGCTCCGGATCTGAGTCATCATCAAGAATCCCACCAGCACCAACGCAGGCGCGGCAGCTTCGTTCGGCACCATGCCGACCAGCGGCGCGAGGAAGGTCGCCAACAGGAAGCAGATACCGGTGACCACGCTGGCCAACCCGGTACGCGCGCCTTCACCCACGCCCGAGGCGGACTCGGCGTACGACGTGTTGCTCGAGATTGCCGCGGCACCGCCGGCCATCGTCGCTACCCCGTCGACCAGCAGGATCTCATTGCTCTTGTGCGGGTTGCCCTCCTCATCCAGCAGGCCGCCCTCCTGCCCGACGGCCACCATCGTGCCCATCGTGTCGAAGAAGTCGACCAACATGAGTGTGAACACGAAGAGGAGGACGCTGACCACGCCCACCGACTCCCAGGATCCGAGCAGGCTGAACTCCCCGAGCAGGGAGAAGTCCGGTAGCCCGACCAGATCGTCCGGCACGGCAGGCGCGTTGAGGTTCCAGCCCTTGGGGTTGTCCTCCGTCGTTCCGAGATCGGCGATGGATTCGACCACGACCGCGAGGACCGACGTCCCGACGATCGTCCACAGGATGGCACCGGTGATCCCGCGGGTGTAGAGGAAGAACAGGACTAGCAGACCGACGACGAACACCGCGACGGGGAGCGTGGACAGGGAGTCCTCGATACCCAGCCCCACCGGCGGGGAAGCCACACCTGTCGACGTCACGAACCCAGCGTTGACCAGGCCGACCAGCGAGATGAACAGCCCGATCCCCACGCCGATGGCGGTTTTCAAGGCCCGTGGTACCGCGTTGAAGACCGCGCGCCGCACTCGGAGCAGCACGAGGATCACGATGATCGCGCCCTCGATCACCACCAAGCCCATCGCATCCGCCCACGACATCTCGGTGGCCACGCCGGTGGCGACGAAGGCGTTCAGGCCGAGACCGGTCGCCAGCGCCAGCGGGAAGTTGGCGATCAGACCCATGGCGATGGTCATGACACCCGCGACCAGAGCGGTAGCCGCCGCAATCTTCGCCAGGTCCGGTTCACTGCCGCCGCCGAGGAAGTTGCCGTCGACGTCCGGGGCCAGACCGATGATCAACGGGTTCAGCACGATGATGTACGCCATCGCGAAGAACGTGACCAGGCCGCCCCGGACCTCACGTCCCATGGTCGAACCACGCTCGCTGATCCGGAAGAACCGATCCAGCGCGGCGCCCGGGGCGCGCGTTCGGCTTGTCGGCATACTGGCTCCTCACGTTCTCCGACGTCGTCACATGCTGCGGCTTGTGTCTTGACACCTTCCGGCGCACAAGCATCTCAGCATCCAGCCGTGCCCGTGGCCCGGCGCCTCGGTCAAGCGCCACGCCACGCCCGCATACCGTGATCTCACCTCAATAGTTGGTGATCGGTTAGGACACTGCCGGATGGTGCGGCTAACCTGTTCTTATATGGAGAAAGGACGGCGTCGTCAGCGGGAGGCGCCTCACGTCCAGCCAGTGGACGTTGACGGCGTCCGTACCGTCGCGATCCTGACCATTTTGTGGGCTGTGGCCTTCGTCGTCCTGGCGTTCAACACCGACCGGCTCGAAGAGGCCGGGTACGGGTGGATGCTCTGGATGTGCCTGGCAGGTGTCGGTCTCGGGCTCTTGGGAATCGAGTACACGCGCAAGCGGCGGGACGCGATCGCGGACGCTGAGCTCGAGGCCGAGGAGCAGGCCGCCATCGACGATGACAGCGACGATGCCGACGATGACAGCGACGGCGATACCGACAGCGCCGTTGACGACCGCGAAGACCGGGTCGGGGCCACCAGGGACAACGCCGACGACTCGAACGGCCCGGCTGCGCGGCCTCGTCATGACGCGGGCGGCCGCAAGCAAGACACGATCCCCACCGGCCCGGTTCCCCATCCCGGCCCCGCGCCTCAGGACCGCCCCCAGCCAGGCAACCCGCAGCGCCCATCCGGCGGGCAACCACCGGCATCCGGCGGCGGACAACCCCCAGGAGACGCAAGAGCGCACTCGCTACCAGGCGACCAGCCGTCGTTACCGGGGACCGGCTCATCGTTACCGGGCCGAGGGTCGACGTCGCGAGGTACCGGCTCATTGCCGGGGGCGACCGCGCCGGGCGTAGGACCGCCGACGGCGCCCGGCGTTCTGCCGCCGTCCTTCGGCGGGCTGCCTTCCTCGCCAGGAACACCCACGTCACCGCGGCCGGCCGACGCAGACCGCCCGCGGAGCCGGCCCGGCGCCCCAGGCGCGCAGAGCACCTCTGACACATCGCGGACGCTCACCTCTGGGACCGGCCCGGGTCGCAACCGCACTCCAGACCCACCGGCCGCTACACCCACGCCTCCAACCTCCCGACGGCGCCAGTCCAAAGGCCCGTCGCGACCTGGACGCGTGGACGTCGCCGATGTCACGGATCTGGGGCCGGCCGAGGAGCCCAAGCGGCCGGACAGCGGCCATTCCGGCTCGCGCCTTCCGGATGGCGACATCAGCCCGATGTGGTCCGAGCTGATCGACACCACCGGCAGCGGTCATGCCCCGGTCTCGGCTGATCCCGACGCTCCGCTACTCGACGACACGACGCTGGGTGGACGGCGCGCGAAGCAATACGACATGCAGGAAGACATCGACGAGATCACGGAAGGCGGCGGAGGGGTCTACCGCGGCCGCCGCGCGCGCCGCCGTCCCGACAGCGCCTGAAGGACATCCCCGGCGCATCATTGCCGCCTGCCGGCCAGGGCCGGGCCGTAGCCCGACGTTCCACGTTGTTCCGGCGCACGCAAGTCATCGTCGGGCCGGTTCCAGCGGCCCATGACCCTCGGCGGCCGATACTCAGGCGCGCGAGGCGACAGCTCGCCCGCCGCCGCAGACAACAGGCTCGGTGCCCGGAGCGCAGGCGCTCGGAAGCCCTTCCTTGTCAGCACCATGACTCCGGTAGACGACTGGCACTTAGCAAAGGTAATGAGTTATAGTAACGACCGTGCACGCTGACGACGCTCCTTCTCCGCCCACCCCGGGCAAGCCCAAGGTGGGCCAGCCACGCACCCAGGCGAGCCTTGCGAGTTCGCTCCGTATCGCCATCGGACGGCTGAACCGGCGCCTCCGCAACGAGCGCGAGGATGACTCGCTCACCCTCAATCAGCTGTCCGCACTCGGTGTACTGGAGCGGCTCGGCCCGACCCCGGTAGGTGAGCTCGCCGCACACGAGCGAGTGCGGCCGCCTTCGATGACTCGAATCATCTCGAACCTCGAGGAACTGGGCCTGGTCGTCCGGGAGCCACATCCCGTGGATCGCCGGCTCGCCGTCGTCCGCATCACTGAGGCCGGCTTGGGCAGGACCGCCGCCGACCGCAAACGACGCAACGCCTGGCTCGCCAACCAGTTGCGCGGGCTCACACCCGAGGAGCGCAAACAGCTGCGTGAGGTGTTGCCTATCCTGGAGAAGCTGACCCGATCGTGAGATCTACGTTCCGCGCCCTGCGACATCGCGACTACCGGCTCTACTGGTCGAGCATGCTCGTCTCGAACATCGGGACGTGGATGCAGCAGATCGCCCAGCTCTGGCTCGTACTCGTGGTACTCGAGGGTGGCGCCCGGGCCACCGGTATCACGATGGGGCTTCAGTTCGTGCCATTCCTGCTGGTGGCACCCTTCGGTGGGCTACTCGCCGACCGGCTGCCGAAGCGCCCCTTGCTGATCTTCACCAACGCGTTCATGGGGTCCATCGGACTTGTCCTCGGTATGCTCACCCTGACAGGCGTCGCACAGATCTGGCACGCCTATATCCTGGCGTTTCTGCTCGGCGTCGGCAAGGCACTCGACAACCCGGCCCGGCAGTCGTTCGTCTCCGAGCTGGTCGGCCCGGACGACCTTCCGAACGCCATCGCGCTGAACAGCACATCGTTCAACGCAGCGCGGCTGATCGGCCCCGGTGTTGCGGGCCTGTTGATCCACGCGATCGGCACCGGCTGGGTGTTCATGATCAACGGCATCACCTTCATCTCGCCGATCATCGCGCTGGTCATGCTGAGCTACCGGCCGGCTGCCGCCACCGGCCAGAAGGACTCCGGTGGCACGGCGTTCGGCCGCCTCTTCGAGGGGGTCAGCGTCGTACGTTCCAGGCCCGACCTGCTCATGATCATGCTCGTCGCCTTCGGCCTGGGAACGTTCGGCATGAACTTCGAGATGACGATGGCGCTGATGGCCACGGAGGTCTACGACAAGGGCGCGGGAGAGTACGGCCTCCTGGGGTCGGTGCTGGCGGTTGGCACGCTCACGGGTGCGCTCATGTCGGCCCGCCGCAAGTACCCACGCCGCCGGCTCATCGTCGGTGGTGCGGCAGTATTCGGGCTGGTCGAGATCGCCGCGGCGCTCATGCCGAACTACGTACTCTTCGCGATCGCCCTCGCGCCGCTCGGCTTCATCACGATGACGGTGCTGATCTCCGCCAACACGTATGTCCAGACCACCGTGCCGCAACAGGTACGGGGACGCGTCCTCGCGCTCTACATGATGATCCTCATGGGCGGCAAACCCGTCGGCGCTCCGGTGGTCGGGTGGGTCGCCGACGTCTTCGGCGCCCAATGGTCATTCATCGGAGGCGGAATCCTGACCATCGCGTTCGCCCTGGTGGCCCTCGTCTTCATCGCACCCCGCAGCGGTATCGTCGTCCGGCCGCGGTTCCGCCCGCGACCGGGCCTGGCCGTCATCGTCGATATGCAGAAGAAACAGGCGCTCGGATTACGCCCACCCCCGGAGAGTGACGCTGGGCCGCAGGCGGCGTAATGCACTCGTGAGAGGCGTGTCCTAGGCTCGGGACCCAGCTGCCCAGCTGAGAGGACTCTCCCGTGAGGCTCTTCGCCGCGATCGTCCCACCCGTCGAGGTTGTCGGCCATCTGGACGAGGCGCTGCGCGCCGTACGCGACGACGACCTGAACTGGACGCTCCCCACCGCCATGCACATCACGCTCGCGTTCTACGGCGAGGTAGGCGAGAAGGCCACCGCCGACCTGACGACCCGGCTCGCCCGCGCGGCGGGACGCCGCACGAAGATGGAACTTCGGATCACAGGCGCGGGCCGCTTCGGTCGGGCAGTGTTGTGGGTCGGCGTGCAAGGAGACACGGAGCCGCTTCGCGGGCTGGCTCTATCCGCCGTGGCGGCCGGACGGCGGATAGGCGTGGACCGGGAGCCCGCCCGGACCTTCCGGCCGCACATCACCATCGCGCGGGCGCGGCAGAACGACGACCTTCGCCCCTATGCCGCGGCGCTCGAAGGATACGCCGGTCCGGCGTGGTACGCCGAGGAGATGGCGTTGGTACGTTCCCAGCTCAGAGGCGGGCCTGGTGGGCGCGCGCGATATGAGCGCATCACGTCCTTTCCATTCGCCAGCGCGTGACATGAGTGCGCGAAGAGAATCCACGCTGCCATCGTTCCTCGGTTTAGAAGATTGTGGCGATGACAACGGCGGCGACCATCAGCGCAAGCACGACCGCCACCACTCGCCGCGTCGTCTTCGGTCTCACTGCTCTCTCCTACCTGCGTGTTCGCCATTACCTGAGCCATCCACGCGAACCGAGCGATCCTCATGACGAGCATCCCACGCCGCGGTCAGCCTCCACTGATCGGGCCGCCTTCTGACCTGAAGACGGGCTCGACAGAACGAAATGTCGATAGTCATATCCGTGAGGTCTACTCAGAGATGACCGAAAGTATGATCGCGTCGACACAGCGGCAAGGCCTAGGATCAATATCAACGAACACGACGGGGGAGCGTTGAGTCTCCTTTTGGAGGCTATCCGGGGTTTCGCCCGGGCCGCGCCCCGCCCGCGCGGTCTGGGCGTCTCTCCCGGCGTGTTTCGTTCATGAGTTTCTCCCGCTCCGCTACGACCGGTTTCTCTGGTGAAGCGGGAGATTTCCACGTGAAAGGCCCGGAACCGTGATCCACGGTTCCGGGCCTTCGGCGTCTGTCCGGGCGGTGCTCAGGAAGCGAGCCGCTCCACGACCCAGTCGATGCACGCGGTCAGGGCCTCCACGTCAGCCGGCTCGACGGCCGGGAACATGGCCACCCGCAGCTGGTTCCGGCCCAGCTTTCGGTACGGCTCGACGTCGACGACACCGTTGGCGCGCAGCGTCTTGGCCACTTCCGCGGCGTCGATCGAGTCGTCGAGGTCGACCGTGCCGACCACCAGCGAACGCGCGGCCGGATCGGTCACATAGGGGGTGGTGTACGAGTTCTTCTCCGCCCACGTGTACAGGCGCGTCGACGAGTCGGTCGTCCGGCCGACGGCGAAGTCCAATCCGCCGTTGCCGTTCAGCCAGTCAAGCTGCTCGGCCAGGAGGAACAGCGTGGCGACCGCCGGCGTGTTGTACGTCTGGTTCTTCCGGGAGTTGTCGATCGCGGTCGGCAGATCGAGGAATGTCGGCACATAACGGTCCGTGGCAGCGATCTCCTCGACGCGGGCGAGCGCCGCCGGCGACATCGCCGCGACCCACAGCCCACCGTCCGATGCGAAGTTCTTCTGCGGAGCGAAGTAGTAGACGTCCGCCTGAGCGGCATCGAGTGGCAGCCCTCCGGCGCCGCTCGTCGCGTCGACCAGCACCAAGGCGTCGTCAGCCCCTTCGACTCGACGAACCGGCGCCATCACCCCGGTGGAGGTCTCGTTGTGCACCCACGCGTACGCGTCGATGCCGTCCTCCAGCCGCGGCACCGCCAGCGTCCCCGGCTCCGCCTTGATCACGCTCGGTTCGTCGAGCCACGGCGCGCCCTTGGTGACCGACGCGAACTTCGAGGAGAACTCGCCGAATGACAGGTGCTGCGACTTCCGTCGTACCAGCCCGAACGCGGCGGCGTCCCAGAACGCCGTGGTGCCACCGTTACCGAGGATCACCTCGTACCCATCCGGCAGCCCGAGCAGGTCGGCCACGCCTTCACGGACGCGGCCCACGAGATTCTTGACCGGCGCCTGGCGGTGGGATGTGCCCAGCACCTCGGCGCCGTTGGCCGCCAGCGCCGCCAGCGCCTCCGGCCGTACCTTGCTGGGACCCGCGCCGAAACGGCCGTCCGCGGGCTTGAGATGATTGGGAAGCTCCAGTGCAGTGGTCATCTAATCCTCTCCGGTGTGTGTCCGGCTGGTTACAGGTACGTGACCACGCTGTCGCTACGCCATTGTGCCGCATCCTGTGAGATACGGCACGCCCGGGTGGCAGGCGTCGCCGAAAGCGGAGGCCAGGAAGGCGTCCGCTGTTCGAAGGATCAGTTGGCGGTCCAGTCGGGGTTCCAGCCTTCGACCGAGTCCGGGTTACGGCCGCCGGGGCCGGTGTACGTGGCCGACGGGCGGACCAGCCGGCCGGTCTTCTTCTGCTCCAGCACGTGAGCGCTCCACCCGGCGGTGCGGGCACAGGTGAACATCGAGGTGAACATCGGCGCCGGGACTTCGGCGAAGTCCAGCACGATCGCCGCCCAGAACTCCACGTTCGTGGCGAGCACCCGGTCCGGTTTCCGAGCGGCGAGCTCCTCCAGGGCGGCCTTCTCGAACGCCTCCGCCACCTCATAGCGAGGCGCGCCGAGCTCCCGCGCGACCCGCCGCAGCGTGCGTGCACGCGGATCCTCAGCGCGATAGACCCGATGACCGAAGCCCATCAGCCGTTCACCACGGTCGAGCACGCCCTTCACATAGCTGCGTGCGTCGCCCATACGCTCGATCTCTTCGATCATCGCGAGCACTCGCGAGGGCGCGCCGCCATGCAGTGGACCGCTCATCGCGCCGACCGCGGCGGAGAGCGACGCAGCCGCATCGGCACCGGTCGAGGCGACGACGCGCGCGGTGAACGTCGAGGCGTTCATACCGTGCTCCGCGGCCGAGGTGAAGTACGCATCGACCGCCTTGACGTGCCGCGGGTCCGGTTCGCCGCGCCAACGCGTCATGAACCTCTCGGCGATGGTGGTGGCCTTGTCGACCTGGTCCTCAGGAACCATCGGCTGTCCGATGCCGCGCGCTGACTGGGCGACGAACGACAGCGCCATGGCGGTCGCCCGAGCAAGCTGAGCCCGCGCGTCTTGATCCGTAGTGTCCAGCAGCGGTTTGAATCCCCACGCCGGCGCGAGCATCGCGAGGCCACTCTGCACATCCACGCGGACGTCGCCAGAGTGGACCGGTACAGGGAACGGTTCGTCCGCCGGCAGGCCCGGATCGAAGCTGCCGTCCACGAGGAGTCCCCATACCCGCTCGAAAGGCACCCGGCCGACGATGTCCTCGATGTCGACACCCCGGTACCGGAGAGCGCTTCCTTCCTTATCCGGTTCAGCGATGTGGGTCTCGAACGCGATGACGCCCTCTAAGCCGTGCTGGACCTCAGACATACACACTCCTTCGTGTCTGGCCCATGTCGCAGAGCGCGCACGGGACGAACAACCGCAAAGACAGAGCCTCTATCATGCGCATGTGATGGTGACTTGTTACAAGTTCTGATGTACTGAATGTGCGGTTTCCCACAGTTCACGCTGGATACATGCACTGGCCGGAAATCTTCCGGCGGTGCGTCGGGTACCAGCGCGGAGCACGGGATGGAACAGTAGCCCTGTGAAGAACACGCTGGCTCTCATGAGGCGCCGATACACATCGACCCGGCTGCTGGAGTCCGACGCCGCTGCCGATCCGTTCACCCAGTTCCGCAGCTGGTTGCACGACTCCGTGACCGCGGGCCTGCCTGAGCCGAACGCCATGGTGCTGGCCACCGCCACCAGGGACGGCGTGCCCAGCAGCCGGCACGTGCTGCTCAAGGAACTAGACGACGAGGGTTTCGTCTTCTTCACCAACCACGGCTCGCGCAAGGCGTCGGAACTCTCCGACAACCCGCACGCTTCGTTATGCTTCCCCTGGTTCCCGATGGAACGACAGGTGGTGGCCTGCGGCACGGCCGCGGCCATCTCCCGGGAAGAGAGCCAGGCCTATTGGGTGACCCGTCCTCGCGACTCGCAGATTGGCGCATGGGCAAGCCAGCAGTCGACCGTCATCGGCTCACGTGAAGAACTGGAATCGGAAGCCGCTGCGATGGCGAAACGGTTTCCCGAGGAAGTACCGCTGCCGGACTTCTGGGGTGGATTTCGCTTGGTGCCCGATACTGTCGAGTTCTGGCAAGGCGGGCTGGGCAGGCTGCACGATCGTCTGCGCTACCGCCGTGCCGGGGAAGCGTGGGTCCTGGAGCGGTTGGCGCCCTAGGTGGATGAGGGCACGAGCCGGACATGAAACGGCCCGTGGGCTACTTCCGCACCTTCACGGCACGGCTCAGGAGGACTAGTCCCTGAGAGCCCACGGGCCGGGTGACTGCTCGAGATTGCCAGCCGACCGGCCGGCGAACCGGGTTGTCACCAGGTCCTGCGTCGAGCAGGCGGCTAGCGAGCAGCCACCTCACGAGTCCAATAGCTATTCATCTGCTGGACCACCTCCTTCCTCGTGTACTCAAAAGGCTAGACGGCCGCCGTGGTTCAGAGCAATGGGTTTTTCCAGTGGCGAACTGCCGGCCCATGCGCGGATGTACGCCGGACCGGCCGACCATCCGTGGCGGGTCATCCACAGCAGACCAGCGGTGGCAGACCCGAGTGCAGCAACTACGGTTTCACCACGATCCAGGTGGCGTGCGCCCGCCCCAGTACACGGCCGTCAGCCCCGTACGCCGTCGTAGCCGTCCAGGTCTTGCGGCCCTCCGATCCAAGCAGCCGGCCCATGACCACACACCGCTCGCCGACCATCGGCAGCACATCGATCCCCGTCGTCATCCGCCCCAGTACCATCGGCCGGCCTTCGATCGGTGCGCTCCACCCACCCGGGCAGTCGAGCGCCGCCCACACGAACTGCGCCGCCACCCGGCCGGCCTCGTCGGCAAGATCCGCGGCAGGCACCCAGACACACGCCGTCCGTCCGTCGCCTAGCCGCCCTGGGAACAGACTCATGCCATCTCCAGGGTCCCGGCTCGGTCCGCAGACGAAACACTCGGGGAACGGATGCTTATGCAGGCCCGCGTACGTCTTAGACGCGTCCGCCGCCTCAGCCACGCTGACCTGCGGTACCGCCGAGAGCGCTCCGCCGTCGCCAGGAACCGCCTCCGCCACCGTCTCGCCCTCCTGGACGAGGCGCACCGCGTCATCGTCGTTGCGCACGTCCAAGGCGACGTCGAGTGGTGGTGGCCGCCGCAGCGTCACCGTCACGACATCGTCCCCGACATAGGCGGCCACCAGCCCGGACACGTACCCGCCGTTGCCGGATCCCACAGGCCCTCGAAAGCGAGAAGCGATGGTCAGCGTCATGACGACGACCGTACCGGCTACGGTCTTGACCATGACACTGATTGCTGGTGCCACCATCGTCACACCCGACGGGCCGGTGGCCGATGGCTGGCTGGACGTCGAGAACGGCCGGATCGCCGCGTTGGGCAGCGGCCCTCCGCCACGTCCCCCGGATCACCCGGCCACCGGCTGGCTGCTGCCCGGCTTTGTCGACATCCACTGCCACGGCGGCGGCGGGGCGACGGTCGTCGGCGGCGAGCCGGACAAGGCGCGGGCGTTCGCCGCCACGCATCGCCGGCACGGCACGACGACGCTGATGGCCAGCCTGGTGACGGGCTTCCCGGACGAACTCGAGCATGACGTGCGGGCATTGTCCGAACTGGTCGACGACGGGCTGCTCGCCGGTGTGCATCTCGAAGGGCCGTGGATCTCTGCGGAGCGCAAAGGCGCGCACAGCGCGCACAAGCTCGCCGCCCCCGAGCCGGGCACGGTCGACCGGCTCCTCAAGGCGGGGCGGGGCCGGATCCGGATGGTCACGCTAGCCCCGGAGCTCGACCACGGGCTGGACGCGGTCCGCAGGATCGTCGACGCCGGCGCGATCGCCGCTATCGGGCACACCGACGGCGCGTACGACGTGATCTGCGATGCTGTCGACGCAGGCGCCACGGTCGCGACGCACCTGTTCAACGCGATGGCGCCGATCCATCACCGGAACCCTGGCCCGATCGTGGCGCTCATGGAGGACGAACGGGTCACGGTGGAGCTCATCCTCGACGGCGTCCATCTGCATCCCGCCGTCGCCGCGCACGCCTGCCGCTCAACCGGCCCCGCGCGCGTCGTTCTGGTCACCGATGCCATGGCGGCCACGGACGTCGGCGACGGCGACTACCTGCTCGGCGACCGCCAGGTCCGCGTCGCGGACGGCGTCGCACGCCTGGCCGACGGCGGGTCGATCGCCGGCAGCACCCTGACCATGGACGCGGCGTTCCGCTTCGCCGTCCAACAGGTCGGTCTTTCCGTCCAAGAAGCGGTCCATGCCGCATCGACGCGACCCGCCCAGCTCCTCGGACTCGGCCACCGCACCGGCGCCCTGGTCGAGGGCTACGACGCCGACCTGGTCCTCCTCGACGACGACCTCACTGTTCAATCCGTCATGTCCCGAGGCGCCTGGACGGACATCTGACCTCACCGCTCTGTTGGTCAAGCTGCCTGCAACGCAACCCGAGCGGGAGGTGGGGAGGGAGAACTTCCCGTCCAGGGTAGGCGCGGGCGTCGGCGTGGGAGGAGTTCTGCGACGACCTCGCCGCGGGCGAGGACGGGATTCTCCCTCCCCACCGGACCGCAACCGCTCAGCGCAGCGCAACCCCAACACCAGCGCGCGTCAGCTGTCCGCCCACGCGCGAAGAACATGCGCCGCCGCTTCTTCCGCGGTCCACCCGTACGCCTCGGCCCGGCGGCGCAATCGCTTCCGATCGCGCTTGCTCAGCGCCACGGTGATCTCGACGGTCTCTTCGGCGGGACTGTTCTTGGCCCGTTTCCGCGCCTTCTTCGCCGCTTTGGCGACGGCCGAGGCGTCGACCGCCATCGATGACAGATGCGCGGCGGCCGGCACCACAACGCCGTCCTTGCGGCGCACCAGAGCCGGCCGGGGCGAGGGTGTCGAACCGCTCATAGCCGTGTTCCCTTCGCAAGCGACTTTCCGGCCCCGCCCCGGCCCGCGGCGAGGATGTGGTGCAGGTAGCCGGCGAAGATACGAGAAGCCTCTCGCGCGCCGGGTGACGGCCACCGCTGTACTGGAACGCAGCTTCCCTGCGCCTGCATGACGGCTGAGCGCTCCGGAAGCACCGGAGCAAGCACCAGGTCACGGTAGGTGCTGGTGAGTTCCTTCTGACGATACTGATGCTCTACCGAACGAGGCCGATAACGGTTCACGACGATGCCGGCGGGCCGAAGCCGGAGATTGAACCCTTGGCGGACCACGTCCACGGCCGCGAGCGCCTGCTGCACGCCGGTGACCGCGAACATCGTCGGCTCGGTGACCACCAGAACGAGGTCGCTGGCGGCGAGTGCGTTGGTGGTCAGCTGAGCCAGGCTCGGAGGGCAGTCGATCACGACCAGATCCACATCTCGCAGTCTGGACATCGCCAGTCGCAGACGATGCTCATCTCCGCTGTCACTGGGATGGTTACGCCGTTCGAGTGCCGGCTCGCTCGGCAGCAGCCGGAGCTGACCGCCCCAGCCACTGGCGACCAGGGTGTCGGCCAGCTTGCCCTGGTATCCGTCAGCGAGCACGTCGTTCGCGGTCAGCCCGATGTCCTCCGGGTCCAGAGCCGTCGTGGCGTTCCCCTGCGGATCCAGATCCAGGACCACCGTCCGCAGCCCCTCCGCTCGGGCGGCGCCCGCCAGGCCTAGAGCGACCGAGGTCTTCCCTACCCCACCTTTGAGGCTAATCACGCTGACAACCGGCACAGTTGTCGAGTCTGCCATGGAACTTGCGGACCTACGGCATCCCCAATCGAGATAAGGTTGACCCTGATGTTGGGATCAGCGCGTCCGAAGGATTCGGTCCGACGAATCCGGGTCGGCACAAGCAAGGAGAGCGGTCCGGTGAGCGACCTCATCGACACCACGGAGATGTACCTCAAGACGATCTACGAGCTTGAGGAGGAGGGAGTGGTGCCCCTCCGCGCCAGAATCGCCGAACGGCTGCACCAGTCGGGGCCGACGGTCAGCCAGACCGTCGCCCGGATGGAGCGCGACGGTCTGCTCCATGTCGATGAGGATCGGCATCTGGAGCTGACCGATAAGGGCCGCCTGCTCGCGACTCGTGTCATGCGCAAACACCGGCTGGTGGAGCGACTACTCGTCGACGTCATCGGCTTGGACTGGGAACTCGTGCACAACGAGGCATGTCGATGGGAGCATGTGGTGTCCGAGGCGGTGGAGCGGCGACTGGTCAAGCTGTTGCACGAGCCGGCCTCAGACCCCTACGGCAACCCGATACCCGGTCTGGGCGAGCTCGACTCCGACGTCGAGGTCGAGGAGTTCCGCGCGGGGGTCGCCACGCTGCGGCACGCCAGTACCTCGGACGGCGTTGACGTCACCATCCGGCACATCGGCGAGCCCTTACAGGTCGACGAGAAGCTGCTGGCGACGCTGCGCCGGGCGGAGCTCACCCCGGGCACCGCCGTCCGGGCGGCCACGACCGACGCAGGGGTGGAGCTACGTGGCAACGAGACGGTGGAACTGACGGCGGGCGACGCCAGCCACATCTTCGTCAGTTCCTCCTGACCGGACAGATCGGGACGAGCAACCAAGTCTCACCGGTAAGGACCCGGCTCGAACATGGACGACCTCCTCACCGAACGATGGGCTTCGCTGGCGGGGCGGTCGGTGGAGGCCGACCGTTGCGGCCAGGATCTGCTGGCTCGATGGTCGCAGCCGCATCGCCATTACCATGCCGTGAGCCATCTCCGTGCGGTCCTCGATGCCATCGACATGCTGGCGGAGGTGGCCGACGAACCGGACGCCGTCCGGCTGGCCGCGTGGTTCCACGACGCCGTGTACGACGGCCGCCCTGGCGACGACGAAAGGGCGAGCGCCGCCCTCGCCGCCGAGAGCCTGCGCCGGCTCGGCCAAACGCCCGAGTTGGTCGATGAGGTGGTTCGCCTGGTGCTGTTGACGATCGATCATTGCCCAGCGCCAGGCGATGCCAACGGCGCGGTCCTCTGCGATGCCGACCTGTCGGTCCTGGGGGCCGGAGCCGAGGATTACCGTGCTTACACAGACGCCGTCCGCCGCGACTACAGCCACATCGCGGACGAAGAGTTCCGTATCGGCCGGGCCGCCGTCGTCGAACGCCTCCTCACCAAGGATCCGCTCTTTCACACCGGTACCGGCCGGGCGCGCTGGGAGGCCGCCGCGCGACACAACCTGAACGCCGAGCTTGCCCAGCTCCGTTCCGTGCGTCCTGCAAAGTGAGGGTTCGGGGCAACGTCCCGTATGACGCTGGTGTCCCGCACCGGGACGCTAGCGCCCGGTCATGGACAGCGCGCGACGGAGTCTCTGCTCGACCGGAGCGAATATCGCCAGCAGGGCGACCAGCACGATCGCCGGCGCGACCAACCAGAAGGGCCGCAGCGCCCACCATTGCCCCGTCGGTTCGGACTCCGGGGTGAACCCCAGGGCTTCCACGGCGAGGAACACGAGCAGCAGCGCCGTCATGTGCCACAGGAATACGGTGAGCAGCACGCTCCCCGTCAGC
>NZ_ML142864.1:35026-38649 GCF_004138495.1 Phytoactinopolyspora endophytica | reverse complement strand
GGGCATCCGCCGGTGGAGCCACCGGCCGATCGCCGGGGCGATGAGTGTCGCCACGCCCACCTGTGCGACCGCCAGCGCCGCGATGACGGCCGTCGTCGGAAGCATGTGGCTGATGCGTTCGCTGGGTATGGAGACCATCGACCGCGGATAGTCATCGAGCCCCGTGGCAAGCGCGACCGCTGCGACGCCGACGACGACGCAGGCCCACCTCCGAAACACGGAGTCCAAGGCACCGTCCCGCCAGAGATAGCCGAGCTGATGGACGAAAACCCAGACCAGGGCCGTGTTCACAGCTCCGAGCCATCCCACGTCGAGGCCGAATCGTCCAAGATCCACGCCCGCGACGACGACGCCTAGCGCGATGGTCGCAAGCACCCCGAACCGGCGGTGCACCGTCGCCGTCACCGGCACCAGGAAGGTCACTCCGACGTACGCCCCCAGAAACCACAGCGGAGTGAAGACGATCGGCATCTCGGTGAGCGCGCCGTCGTAGTCCGTGATCGACAGCCGGGCGACGATGTCGACGATTGCCCAGACAATGGCGAACAGCAGGCTCGGCAGCAACAAGCGGCTGAGCCGCTTGCCCAGGAATGTCCGGGCGTCGGCCGAGAAACCGTAGCCGAACGATCGGCCACGCCCGTCGTCCGCCGTCTGCGGTGCGACCGCCGCGTCCCCGGCTTTCCTCGCGGCCTGAGCAGACCGCCGGCGCACCGCCTCCCAGCTGGTCAGGTTGGCGAAGCCGCCGATGACGAAGAACAGGGGCATGATCTGGAAGACCCAGGTCAGTAGCCAGCCACCGGCGATGTCCTCGACCGGGTTGGGGTTGGTGAGGTTGCCGTCCTCGCGCTGCGTGATCGACAGGACCCAATGAAACAGCACAACCACGGCGATCGCGGCGACGCGAAGAAAGTCGACCGCACGGTTACGCGACTCGGGCGTCGCCTCGGCCCACTCGTCCACCGTAGTGAGAAGCTCACGTGTCCTTCGGCTGCCCATGTCCTTCAGTGTTGCCCACTCCTCACGCGTGGTGCACTCGCCCACGCGGAAGACACGAGTTCCAAGGCATTCGGGAACTCAGCTCCGGCCACGGGTGCCCTTACGCCGCCGCAGGCCGGAGGCGTTGAGCCGGGCGACGAGCTCACGGCCGCTGACCGGCGTCGCGCCGGCGTGGACGGCCGCGTCGTACATCGAGTCAGGAAGGTCATAGTGATCGCCGTCGAAGCTACGGGACGGCACACCTAGCTCGGCGGCGAACTCATGCAGCTCTTCGTATGACTCGTCGGACACCAGGTGGGACCAGAGCCGGCCGTGCCTCGGCCACGTGGGCGGATCGACAAGTATCACAGCGCCGACGCTACAGCGTCGTCGATCAGCATCCGCCACGAACGCACCAGCGCGGCATCCACGTATGCCTTCCACGACCTGCCCGGGCGGGCGGCCGAGCCGACATGGAACTTGCGCACACCCGCGCGGGCCAGCCATGGCACGTGGTCAGGTGCGAGGCCTCCCCCGGCCATCATCAAAGCCGCGACCTTCGAGTCGTCGGCGGCCCTGCGGCACAGATCGTCCAGGCCGTCGGACACGCCACGTGCGGAGCCTGCGGTCAGCACAGTGTCGATACCGGGCAGATCCACCACGACGTCCCAGGCGGCGTCGTGGTCGAGTGTCTGGTCGATCGCCCGGTGGAACGTCCACGGCGCGTCGCTGAGCTCTTCCACCAGGGTCAGAACCGCGTCGACGTCGATCTCGACGGCCGGGTTGAGGAAGCCGAGGACGAACCCGTCGGCGCCCACCGCATACAGTTGGTGCGCCGCGCCCATCAGGCGGGACAGCTCGGAGCCGCTCGTCGCGAAGCCATCGTTGGCGCGGAGCATAACCCGCAGCGGGAGGTCGCATTCGCGTTTGAGGTCCCGGACCGTCTGCACGGCGGGAGTCAGCCCGTCGGCGCGCATGTCCGCCACCACTTCCAGCCGGTCCGCGCCGCCTTCAACGGCACCGGCGGCGTCGCCCGGTCCGAGCGCGATGACTTCGAGAAGCGGCTGCATGACAGAACAGTGTGCCACCCCCATGCCGGTCGTTTCGGACCAGCCCGCACCATGTATATCGCCTTCGGCCCCAGCCGGAGAACCTGACAATATCGAGGATGTGGAAGTGCCGGAGTTCCGGTCCTCCGCAGCCTCGAGCCAGACAAGGGAGAGCTGAACGTGACCATCGACGACGTACTGTTCGCCGCACGGGCGCAGGTACTTCGCGACCTGAACACACGAGGCACCGACTCGGCCAAGGTTGTCGACGTTCTCGACCAGGTCGTGACGGAACGTCGCTGGTGGGTCGAGCAGTGGCCGGACGGCGCGGAGTTCGTGGCCGGTCAGGTAGCCCAGGACGTGCAGGACCGGATGCTCGACGGCGGCCTCGGACGCTGGCCGCGCTGCATCGCCTGTGACGACACATCGCCCCACGAGCTGCGCATCGAGCCAGAGCTGGGCCCGGAGCCGCACTGGGTGTGCGAGAAGGCCGGCATGACCGTTGCGGCCCTCGGTTCACTCTGAACCCGGCCCACACTCGGTCCGGCACCGCTGGGAATTATTCTGCGTACGCCATACGTTGAAGATCAGCGCACCAAGAATTCCATGATCATCACCGTACTGGCCGCGCCATCGTCGGGCCAACGGTCGATGATCATGGGCACATGCACAAGGAAAGGTAGGCAGTGGAGGCCGAACTTCGAGGATGTCCCACCACCTTCGAGCCCAAGGACCCGCCTCGCAGCGGTCATCTGGTGTTCCACGCGCCCGATGGCTCTGACGCGCTCGCCGAGCTCTCCCTCGCCGAAGCGGTACCCGCGCTCTGCCAGGACCAGGCGCGCGGCGTCGTCCATCCGACGGTCAGGTTCTGGCGAGACGCGACAGTCACGGCGCTGGAGCTGGTCAGCCGGCGACACATCGCGCCGATTCCCGCAGGCCGTCGGCCAATCGGCTGGCGACTGGGCGAACTGGACGACGACGCCACGGCACGGATCGAGGCGCTCGAGTCCACGGCGCCGGACAGTGTCACCCATGTCCGTGCGTACCTCGACGCTGTTGCGGACTACCTTGCCGTTCCCGACATGGACGCCGGTGTGCGCATCTCGTTCCGCATCGAGCTGCCCGGGGGCCTGACCTCGTTGGACGCCGAGCGCGCCGACGGACGGTTCGTCGCCGTCGTCCGCGTGCACAGCCTGGCCGACGAGTCCGTCGTCGTCGATGCCACGGAGCTCTGGGCCCACCCGGACGAGTTCGGGCCGGGCGCGAGGACGGACACGATGCTTTCGCTCCGCAGAGCCGCCACGATCTGGTCACCCCTGGAACGCTTGCTGCAGCAGCAGATCCCTGACCGACTACCGCTCGACGACGACGAGGTCACGGACCTCCTGGCCGGAACCACGGAACGCCTGGCTGCGGCGGGTGTCGGAATGCTGTGGCCAGAAGAGCTGGCGGGCGAGCTGAACGTCACGGCCGTGATCCCGACGTCCGGCCCACTCACCCGGCGCCGCAGACCGGACGCCGGCTCCGGCGGCCGGACCCTCGACAACACCGAGCTGCTCCACATGAGCTGGCGCATCGCTCTCGACGACGGCGAGCTGA
>NZ_ML142864.1:34471-34973 GCF_004138495.1 Phytoactinopolyspora endophytica | reverse complement strand
CCGAGCTCGATGAACTAGCAGAGACGCGCCGGCCCTTCGCTCGAGTGCGCGACCAGTGGGTACTGCTCGACCCGAGGCTCGCCCGCAAAGCGGCCGACACGGAGCCCAAGGCCCTCGGCGCACTCGACGCTCTCGGCGCGGCGCTGACAGGTACCGCGGAGATCGACGGCGAGCGAGTCGCCGTCACTCCTACCGGATGGCTGGAGACACTGCGCAAGCGGATCGCGGATCCGGAGGCGGCACACGACCACCTCAACGCGCCCGCCACGCTCGCGGCCGACCTGCGTGATTACCAGCTGCGCGGAGTGCGCTGGCTGCACCGGATGACCTCGCTCGGCCTGGGTGCCTGCCTCGCCGACGACATGGGCCTCGGCAAGACCGTCACGGTTATCGCGCTGCACCTGCACCGGCAGGATGATCCGTCGACGGCCGGTCCGACGCTCGTCGTCTGCCCGGCGTCGTTGCTGGGCAACTGGGAACGTGAGATCGAGAAGTTCGCCCC
>NZ_ML142864.1:24718-34426 GCF_004138495.1 Phytoactinopolyspora endophytica | reverse complement strand
GGCACGCCCGTGCGCCGCTACCATGGCGCCCGCCGCGAGCTGGACTCGATCCTGCGGCACACCGAGGGCGGCTTCGTCATCACGACCTACGGCACCATGCGAGTCGATGTCAGCGAGACCGACGAGGCCACGACCGACGCGGTACCCGAGGCCGATGACGGCGGAGGCGCCGGTGGAGGTGACGGCGCTTCCAACGGCCAGGATCCCCGGCACACGATCACGACGGCGCCGTGGGGACTGCTCGTCGTCGACGAGGCCCAGCACATCAAGAACGCACGGTCCAAGACCGCGAGGGCGCTTCGGACCATCCCGGCCCAGGCCCGCGTCGCGCTCACCGGCACGCCGGTCGAGAACAACCTGTCCGAGCTGTGGGCGATCCTGGACTGGGCCACCCCGGGCCTGCTCGGCTCCCTCGGTGCGTTCCGGACCCGATGGGCCGAGCCGATCGAATCGGGCAAGGAGCCGCTGGCCACCGACACGGCACGCCGATTCTCCCGCCTGGTGGGGCCGTTTCTGCTGCGCAGGCGCAAATCCGACCCCGGGATCGCCCCTGAGCTGCCGCCGAAGACGCAGACCGACCGTCCGGTGTCGCTGGCGCCGGAACAGGCCGATCTGTACCGGGCCGTCGTCCAGGAGACGATGGAGAAGATCAGGACCAGTAGCGGCATGGCTCGACGCGGCCTTGTTCTGGCACTGCTGACGGCGCTGAAACAGGTCTGCAACCACCCTGCGCAGTACCTGAAGGAGCCGCTGGGCGCGGCGGGCCGTTCGGGAAAGCTCGACCTCCTCGACGAGCTGGTCGATACCATCACCGCCGAGGACGACGCCGCCTTGATCTTCACCCAGTACGTCGGCATGGCGCGGCTACTCGACGAGCATTTCTCGGCCCGTGGCACGCCCGTTCAGGTTCTGCACGGCGGCACACCCATCGAACAGCGCGAGCGGATGGTTCGCTGGTTCCAGGAAAGCCCGCCTGGGCAGGCGCCGGTGTTCGTCCTGTCGCTGAAGGCAGCCGGGACAGGGCTCAACCTGACCCGGGCCGGCCACGTGATCCATTACGACCGCTGGTGGAACCCGGCAGTCGAGGAGCAGGCGACGGACCGTGCCTACCGGATCGGCCAGACCCGGCCGGTACAGGTCCACCGGCTGATCGCCGAAGGAACGGTCGAGGACCGGATCGCGGCCATGCTCGAGACCAAACGTGAGCTCGCCGACGCGGTGCTCAGCTCGGGTGAGGCCGCGCTGAGCGAGCTGTCCGACGCCGACCTCGCCGACCTGGTGACGCTGAGACCGCGGTGATCGGATGCGACTTCAGGGCGTCATAGCGCCCGATTCTCGTATCCGATCATCCACGAAGGAGACCTGATGAGTGAGCTGGCCAAAGGATTCCCAGCGTTCGAAGCACGAAAACGTCGTACCCGCCGTGCCCAGACGTGGTGGGGCAACGCCTGGATCGACGCATTGGAAGATTCGTCGCTCGACTCCGATGCGTTACGACGCGGACGGGCCTACGCGCACGGTGGCCACGTCGGGACGATCACGATCAGCCCGGGCCGGATCTCCGCCACCGTCTACGGAGACGACCACACACCGCACGAGACGCTGGTCTTCCTCGACGAGTTCAACGACAGCGACTGGGAGCGGCTGCTGGGACGGATCGCCTCCAAGGCCGGCCACGTCGCCGCGCTGCTGGAGCGCGATATGCCCGACGACCTGGCGGATGCGGCGTACGACGCGGGCGTACAGCTACTGCCGGGGATCGACGACCTCGAACCGCGATGCAGCTGCGACGACTGGGGACACCCCTGCACGCACGCGGCCGCGTTGTGCTACCAGGCATCCTGGCTGCTCGACGCGGATCCGTTCCTGCTCCTGCTGATGCGCGGACGGGGCGAGGACGATCTCCTCGACGAGCTTCAGCGCCGCAACTCGGGGCCTCCGGCGAACATGCGGGACGCCGCCGGGCGCGAGGGTGGAGCAATTGAATCGAGCGACGGTACGCCCGAGGACTCAGAAGCCGACAGCTCGGCGCCCCTCGATCCGGCAACCGTGGATCAGATCATCTCTGATGCCGCCGCCCGCGCCCGGGAGCTCCTGACTCAGGCATCCCACCGCGGCTGAACAAGTACCGATCAGTCCGTCCGCGCACGCATCCTCCAATACACATATCATCTGTTCGTAAGTGTATGCCGTCATGTGCCTCTGTTCACGCTGAGAGAAAGTCGTTTCCGAGAGCTAGCCTCATACTGCATGATCATTTTGGAAAACTCAGCCCAGGAGGGCAGCATGACAACTATGGCGGTGATGCCCCGTGCAACGGATAACTGGACGGTCGACGACCTGGCCCAGCTACCCGACGACGACGGTCTACGTTACGAACTCATCGATGGGACGCTGATCGTGAGTCCGGCGCCCATTCCTCTGCACCAACGAGCAGTGCGGCGGCTGACACGCGTGCTTGAAGAGTCTTGTCCGCCAAACCTAGAGGTCTTCTTCGCACCGTTGGACTGGCAGCCTGACGAGCGCAACTCGCTCGAGCCCGATCTGCTCGTCGTCGCCAACGAAGACGTCGGCGACACGAGGATCACCTCCCCACTGAAGCTTGCAGTGGAGGTCCTCTCGGCGAGCAGCCGACTGCGCGACACCACCTTGAAGTACGCCAAGTACGCCGAAGGTGGCGTGGCGTCGTACTGGATCGTGGATCCTGCGACGCCGTCGATCGTGGCATACGACCTTCACGACGGTCGATACGTCGAGGTCGCGAACGGCACCGGCGACGACAAGGTCACTTTAGAGCGCCCGTTCCCAGTGACGGTCACGCCACACGACCTCGTCACCCGCTGAGGACTCTCCAGCCTCACCGGTAGGAGTGGAAGAACGTCCGGATGTCCCCCGTCAGGAGATCGGGAGTCTCGAAGCCGGCGAAGTGTCCGCCGCGGTCGAACTCGGACCAGTGCACCACCGCGTTCATCGGGTCGACCAGGTGCCGAATGCTGTTGTCCGCCGCGAACACGGCGATACCGCTTGGTGGAAGCTCCGGCATCTGCGCGTGCCCACCGGCCGTGCCCTCCTCAGCCCCACCGCCCTCGCCGCCGGACTGCGCCGCTGACTCCATGAACTCACGGAATGCCTGCATGCCGTCGTACGTCGAATGGGCCGCCGTCGCTCCAGCCCCGGTGAACCAGTAGATGCTGACATTGGTGAGCAGCCGGTCGCGGTCCACGGCGTCGTCCGGCAGCTCGGCGGCCGGGTCGGTCCACTCCCGGAACTTCTCCACGATCCACGCCAACTGCTGAACCGGCGAGTCGTTCAGGCCGTAGGCGATCGTCTGCGGTCTGGTGGACTGCAGGTGCAGGTATCCCAGACCGTCGCTCTGGAACTGATTGAACCGTTCGGCCCGGATCTGCTCGTCGTCGGAGAGCCCGTCGAGCTCGGCGGGAGGCCCGAACGGAAACGGCACCGGTCCATTGGTATGGGTCGCCACCACCCGTTCCGGCTCGACCATCGCCAGCAACGCTGTCACACCGGCGCCGACGTCGCCGCCTTGGGCCGCATAGCGTTCGTATCCCAAACGGCGCATGACCTCGGCAAACGCCTGAGCCACCCGGAACAGGTCGCCCCAGCCCGGCTCTCGGACCGGCGTGGAGAACCCGTAGCCCGGGAGAGACGGGATGACCACATGGAATGCGTCGGCCGGATCTCCGCCATACGCAGCCGGGTCGGTGAGCGGCCCGATCATCTCGGTGAACTCGACGACGGAGCTCGGCCAGCCGTGGGTGAGGATCAGCGGCAGCGCGTCCGGTTCGGGAGAGCGAACGTGCAGAAAGTGGATGTCCTGACCGTCGACCGTGGTCACGAACTGCGGGAACTCGTTGAGCTCAGCCTCCCGGGCACGCCAGTCGAACTCGGTGCGCCAGTACTCGGCCAGCTCCTTGAGGTAACCGACGGGGACTCCACGCTCCCATCCGGTACCGGCGATCTCGGCCGGCCACCGGGTGCGGGCCAGCCGGTCGTGCAGGTCGTCGACGTCGGCCTGCGGAATCTCGATGCGGAAGGGGCGGATGTCAGTGGTGTTCGTCATGCCCTTCACGTTGTCACCCATCGCGGCCAGGTTTAGGCCGCAATTGCTGGCAGACTCTGATTCATGTTGGACACATCGGCACGCCTGCTCCGCCTGCTGTCTCTGCTTCAAGCCCGCCGGGAATGGGCCAGCGCAGATCTGGCCCAGCGGCTCGGCGTGGCGGTCCGGACGATCCGCCGGGACGTCGACCGGCTGCGTAGCCTTGGTTATCCCGTCGACGCGACACCCGGCGTCGCCGGTGGCTACCGGCTCGGTGCAGGAGCAGAGATGCCACCGCTGCTGCTGGACGACGAGGAGGTGGTCGCCGTCGCCGTGGGCCTGCGCACAGCCACCGGCGGCTCCATCACCGGCATCGAGGAGACGTCGGTGCGAGCCCTGGCCAAGCTCCAACAGGTGCTTCCCACCCGGCTGCGGCGCCGCGTCGACACCCTGCAGACCTACACCGTCCCTGCCACCGCGGCTGCCGGGCCCACGGTCGACGCCGACGTGCTCACAACCATCGCCGCTACCTGCCGCGACCACGAACAGCTCCGGTTCGGCTACCTCAATCACGGCGGTGATGAGACCATCCGCAAGGTCGAGCCACACCGCTTGGTCCATCGTGGGCGCCGATGGTATCTCCTGGCCTGGGACGTCGAGCGCGACGATTGGCGCACCTTCCGGGTCGACCGGATCACACCGCGAATACCCACCGGGCCGCGCTTCGTCCCGCGAGAGATGCCCGACGGCGCCGTCGCCGACTTCGTCTCCCAGGGCGTCGACACCGCAACATGGGTGTACCGGGCCCGAATTCGCCTGCACGCCCCAGCCGAAAACGCGAGGAGCCGCCTTCCAGCCGCCGTCACGGTCGAACCCATCGACGAACGGACCTGCGTGATCAAGGCCGGCTCCGACTCCTGGGACATGCTCGCCGTGTACCTGTCCATGCTCGACGCGGACTTCGACGTCCTCGACCCACCCGAGTTCGCCGACCATCTCCGCCAGCAGGCCGCACGCTACCTCCGGGCCGCCGACAGCGTGAACCGCGCCAGATAGTCGCGTGCAGGTGGAGATCCTCCATCTCGGATTGCACGTGGTGACCCAGACGGAGGTGGGGAGGGGAGAATTTCCCGGCCAGGGTAGGCGCGGGCGTCGGCCTGTGAGGAGATCCCCCGGGGTCCCCCGCGAAGTATCCGAGCGCCAGCGAGGAACTTCGTGGGGTGGGGTCGACGATCTGGCCGCGGGCGAGGCCGGGAATTCTCCCCTCCCCACCTCTACCAGCCCCTCCGACCCAAGCAACCCGGGACAAAGGAGGAAATAGACGGTGCCCCGGCCAAGTCGGCCGGGGCACCGTCTTTCGTGCGTGGTGCTGAGCGAGACGAAGGACTTAGAAGTCCATCCCACCCATTCCACCGGTCGGGTCGCCGCCCGCAGGGGCCGCTGCCTTCTCCGGCTTGTCGGCGACAACCGCCTCGGTGGTGAGGAAGAGCGCCGCAATGGAAGCAGCGTTCTGCAGCGCCGAGCGGGTCACCTTGGCCGGGTCAGGGACACCGGCCTTGAGCAGGTCCTCGTACTCGCCGGTCGCGGCGTTCAGACCGTGACCGTCGGGCAGACCCTTGACCTTCTCCACCACGACGCCGCCTTCGAGGCCGGCGTTGATGGCGATCTGCTTCAGCGGAGCCTCGACGGCGAGCTTGACGATGTTGGCACCAGTGGCCTCGTCGCCCTCAAGGTCGAGCTTCTCGAACGCCTTGACCGCGGCCTGGAGCAGCGACACGCCGCCACCGGCGACGATGCCCTCCTCGACGGCGGCCTTCGCGTTGCGAACGGCGTCCTCGATGCGGTGCTTGCGCTCCTTGAGCTCGACCTCTGTGGCCGCGCCCGCCTTGATCACGGCAACGCCGCCGGCGAGCTTGGCAAGCCGCTCCTGCAGCTTCTCACGGTCGTAGTCGCTGTCGGAGTTCTCGATCTCGGCGCGGATCTGGCTGACCCGGCCCGCAATCTGGTCGGCGTCGCCGGCACCCTCGACAATGGTGGTCTCGTCCTTGGTGACGACCACCTTGCGGGCCGTGCCCAGCAGGTCGACGGTGGCGTTCTCCAGCTTCAGGCCGACGGTCTCGCTGATGACCTGACCACCGGTCAGGATCGCGATGTCCTGAAGCATGGCCTTGCGGCGGTCGCCAAAGCCAGGTGCCTTCACCGCGACGGACTTGAACGTGCCACGGATCTTGTTGACGACCAGCGTGGCCAGGGCCTCGCCCTCGACATCCTCGGAGATGATCAGCAGCGGCTTGCCGCCCTGCATGATCTTCTCCAGCAGCGGAAGCAGGTCCTTGACGTTGGAGATCTTGGACTCGACGAGCAGGATGTGCGCGTCCTCGAGGACGGCCTCCTGGCGCTCGGCGTCGGTGACGAAGTAGCCCGAGGTGTAGCCCTTGTCGAAGCGCATACCCTCGGTCAGCTCAAGCTCGAGCCCGAAGGTGTTGCTCTCCTCGACGGTGATGACACCTTCCTTGCCGACCTTGTCCATGGCCTCGGCGATCAGCTCGCCGATCTGAGCGTCGCCCGCGGAGATGGACGCGGTGGCCGCGATCTGCTCCTTGGTCTCGACCGGCTTGGCCGAGGCGAGCAGCTGCTCGGACACGGCCTCGACGGCCTGCTCGATGCCGCGCTTCAGCGCGATGGGGTTGGCGCTGGCCGCCACGTTGCGCAGACCCTCACGTACGAGAGCCTGGGCGAGCACGGTGGCGGTGGTGGTGCCGTCACCAGCGACGTCGTCGGTCTTCTTCGCGACCTCCTTGACGAGCTCGGCCCCGATCTTCTCCCACGGGTCTTCGAGCTCGATCTCCTTCGCGATGGAGACACCATCGTTGGTGATGGTCGGCGCGCCCCACTTCTTCTCCAGCACGACGTTGCGGCCCTTCGGGCCGAGGGTGACCTTGACGGCGTCGGCAAGTGCGTTCATGCCGCGCTCAAGGCCACGCCGCGCCTCCTCATCGAAGGCAATCATTTTTGGCATGGGTTGGTCCTCCCGGTTGCGGGTGGATGGCCCGGTACGACGCCCGCGACGGACGGCCGCGAAGGACCGGCTCCCTTTCGCCGGACTTCCGAGGCCTCGCCGACCCGGCTTTCCTGTCACTCTCATCTTAAGAGTGCTAACGCCGTTTTTAGCACTCTCACCCCGAGAGTGCAAGCCGCGACCCCTCCGCCGCCGTCGCCCGGCTCAGTCCCTGATCGGGCGGACGGCGCGGAGGAAGCGAAACTCGCCCCCGTCCTCCTGACCGGCCGGCCCTAGATGCGTACCCTCTTACGAGTGAGGATTACCGCACTCAGGCCGGCCCGGCCTCGAACCCGCCTGTCCCGCTGGGGCACGGCGTGGCGGCTCGGTCTCGTGGTGGTCGGGCTTGTCGCGCTCGTCCACGGCACACTGCGCGACTCCGACGACTTCTTCCCGTTCGGCTCGATGGCGCAGTACGCGAGCGCCCACGACCTCAACGGCACCACGCGCTCGACCTACATCCTGGCCGACACCGAAAGCGGTGAGGAGGACGTGCGGGTGCCACTGAACGCCACCGGCACCGGCATCGGACGGGCCGAAGTCGAGGGCCAGCTCGGCGACTTCCTCGACGACCCGTCGCTCATGCAGGTCATCGCCGACGCCTACCGCGACATCCACCCGGAACGCGACCAATACACGCATCTGTATCTGATGCGGGACGTCTACCAGCTCGAGGACGGCTACGTGGTCGGCGAACCCGAGACGACGCTACTCGCCGAATGGGAGGTCGTTCGATGACCCGCCGATTCGACCCCGAGCAGGACGTCGCGAGCGGCAGCGAACCGGCCGTCGGATCCGCGTCCGAGCCCTTGGGCGCCGACGCGCACGGCGTGGCCACCAGGGTAGCCGGCGGTTCAGCGGACAGCGGAACATGGCGGCGCGTGGGTTCCCACGTCCGCGCGTGGTGGATGCCCGAGTTGCCGTTCGCACGTGTGGCGATCATGCGGGCGGCGATCTACCTCTTTCTGCTGTATGACATCTTCTACCTGCGCAACGACGTCATTCCGCACGGACACACGCCGGAGCTGTACGAGCCGCTGTGGATAGGGCGGGCGCTGCCGCTGCCCGAACCGTCGGTGGGGCTGGCGCAGACGCTGCAGGTGCTGATAGTCGTCGGCTCGCTCGTCGCCGCCACCGGACGGTTGCCACGGCTGGCCGGCTGGACCGTCGCTCTGTGCTACTTCGAGTGGCTGATCCTGAGCATGTCGTTCGGCAAGGTCGACCACGACCATCTCGCCCTGGTCATCGCCGTGTTCGTCCTGCCCACCATCGGCCGGGCGAGACTGTCCGACCACGGCGGCAGCCCAGCGGCCGGGTGGGCATTCCGGTGCATCCAGGTCTCGGTGATCTTCACCTACTTCGGCTCAGCGCTGGCGAAATGGGTCCGCAACGGCGCGCCGTTCGCATGGGCCAACGGCGCGGTGTTGTCGTGGGCGTTCATCCGCCGCGCGACCGATCTCGCGCGGTGGTCGCTGGACTATCCGTGGCTGCTACGGATCGGCCAATGGGTGATGTTGATCGCCGAGTTCCTCTCCCCGATCGTGCTGTTCGTGAAGGGGAAGTGGCTCTACTTCGGCGCCGCGTTCTTCCTCACGTTCCACCTCGTGACCTACCTGACCCTGGGAATCCACTTCCTGCCGACGGTGATCTGCTGGCTGGCGTTCTTCCCGACCGAGAAGCTGCTGCCTGGCCGCTTCCGGCACACCTCGGATCAGCAGCCGGTCGAACACGCCGCCTGATCCACCGCAACGTCCTGCGGATCGTGGCCCCTGGCGCACGGCCCGCAGGACGCTAGCGTCGTCGAATGTCGCCCGGTACCCGGTAGTGCAACCCGTTTCGCCGCCAGGTCCGTGGACGGGGTGAGAACGTCATCCCATAACGACGCGAGGAGGCGGATGTGCTGAAGGTCGACGAGGCCTCGTACAGGGAGTTCGTCGTCGCACGACGGCGAGCCCTGCTACGGACCGCATTCCTGCTGTGCGGCGATTGGCACCTCGCCGAAGACCTTGTTCAGGAGACGCTCGCCAAGCTGTACGTGGCCTGGCGGCGGGTGAAACGGCGTGACGACGTCGACGCGTACGCACGCAAGACGCTCGTCAACGCCTACATCGACCACAGCCGGCGACCATGGCGGCGTGAGCAGGCGGCAGAGGTCTCACGGAACCACGAGGGCGCTGGCGCTGCGGTCAACAGTTATGCCGGGCCGTCTCGCGCGACGCCGGAGCGGCACACCTCCGGGGACCCCGCCGAACTGGGCGACCCCACCCTGCGACGCCGCCTGCTGGATGTCCTCGTCGAAGTTCCACAACGACAACGGGCCGTCCTCGTACTGCGGTTCTGGGAAGATCTCTCGGTCGAACAAGTCGCCGACCTGCTCAGCTGCAGCGCCGGCACTGTCAAAAGCCAGACGTCTCGCGGGCTGGTCCGCCTACGTGACCTCCTTGGCACCACGTCGCTCGCCGAGATGAAGGAGCAACTGTGAACGACAGAAACCTTCGCGCCCTGTTCGAGGACGCACTGACCGATGAACCGGACGGCCATGCCCCCGTCGACGACGACATCGCGCGCGGCCGGGCGTTGCGAACGCGCC
>NZ_ML142864.1:4743-24681 GCF_004138495.1 Phytoactinopolyspora endophytica | reverse complement strand
CGCCGGACCGGCGGGATCGGCGTCGGGGCGGCCGCGCTGGTCGCAGCGACGCTGGCTGTACCGGCGTCGCCACTCTCATTGACCAACGACGACGGCGGCAACTCCACACAGCCGGCCACGACGTCGCCCGATGGGCCATCGGGCTCCGCGACCGCTCTCCAGCGCGAAATGGGGGAAGCCGTGAGGGACGCCTTAGCCGATGATGTTCAGATCAACGAACAGTACGGCATCAGCTTCGAAAACCTCGGGTATCCCAGCGTCAGTCTCGAGCTCCAGCGTGGTGACGATGCGGACCGTACAGTCGTGATGGACGTCTCGCTGGCGCCGGCGCGGCCGGACCTCGATCAGTTCCAGCCGTGCAGCGACCCACCGTCGAATGCTTGGCAAGATGCCGAAAGCTGCGAAGAAGGCCAAGACGAGGACGGCCGCTGGAGAATTATGAAGACCGGAAGCACAGACTATCGAGACGTGACCATCGTCGAGGACGATGCGACATCAGTCATCGTGGAATGGAACGATAACAGCGACGCTGGTGAATCCCCTCACGGGATTCTGTCCGAGGAGCAGGCCGCTGCGATCGCTGATGCTGTGTTCGCCGTGGGCAATCAACACGACACTGCTGAACTCATGGCTGGATTCGACCTGGTGGGAACGCTCGAAGCCTGGCCGGACATGCGTGCCGCACTGGAAATGGCGCTGGATCTCGGCGCCCTGACACCGATGGCCCCGGACGACGCGCCCGACGGCGCTGCCTACGATCCAGAGACCGGTGCCACCGCCTATATCGACGAGCAATGGCAGACTGGAACCATCGCCGCCCGCTACGCCACTGAGGGCGGTCTCACGGTGGACGTGGCGCTCTGGCAGGTCGCCCGGCTATACGATGACGCATGCGGCTCCGGCCTGGGCGAATGTGGCGGGATGCCGGGCTACAATGATCTCAGCGAAGCTGACGGTGGCGAACTGGCCAAAGGCGGAGTCATGTTCACTCCCGTCTCCGGCCTCGACGTCACGCTGGAGACAGGGCGAGCACCCGAGGACTCCGAAGACGGCTCCAACGACGAGGCGTCCAACGAGTTCAATGAAAAACACACACTCGCCGTAGACGAACTCTCCAAGCTGATCCGGTTTCAGGGCGGATACCGCAACCAGTCAGACGGCCGTGATCACCTATCTCAATAGGGACAGCTCGACATTTTAGCCCGTGATCCTGTGCGGGGTTGGGTCGCTGCGGCATCCCAACCCCGCACACGATTTGTGCGTGTCGGGTCACTGTGTGCCTTGGCACCCGGCGCTGGCGGCGTCGCCGACGGACCGTGCACTCTGGGCCACGGTCCGCAGGACGTTATTCTGCCCAGGCGCGGCCGGTCGTGCTCTCCCGGAGGATCAGCTCGGGTCTCATGGTGATAGTGCGGTGCGCGTGCGGCACCTTGGTGATCTCCTCGAACAACAGCTTCGCCGCCGCACGCCCCATGTCGACGCCCGGCTGACCCATCGTGGAGATCGGGATCACATGGTCCGCGGCGAAGTGGTTGTTGTCATATCCGATGACCGCGATGTCGCCCGGAACATCGATCCCCGAATAGAGCATGGTCTGGATCGCACCCGAGGCCAGCGCATCCGCCGCCGAGACCAGCCCGTCCGGACGCTCCGCTGCTGTCCGCGCCGCGATACGACGGCCCACGTCGAGGCCGGCGGCAACGGTCAGGCGGTCGGTCTCCTGCATCTCAAGTACGACCCGGCCTTTCTCCTCTTCGATCGCGCGGCGGGCTCCGGTCAGCCGGGACGCCACGGCCGAGAGCGACAGCGGTCCGCCCGCGAACAGCAGCCGGCGCCGGCCGAGCTCGATCAGATGCCGTGTGGCGGTGTATCCGCCGAACTCCTCGTCGACGACGACGCCGCAACTCTCGCTCTCGACACCGGGCCAGTTGACGTGGACGACCGGCATGTCGCGCTGCCGGACCTGATCGGCGCGGGTCAGCGGCGCATCGAGCGGGGCCAGCAGGATGCCTGAGACGCGGGACTCCTCGAACAGCTCCAGGTAGCTGTCCTGCTTCGCCAGGTCGACGTCGCTGTTGGCCAGCAGGAGCCGCACGCCGGACTCATCCGCCAGCTCTTCGACCCCGCGCGCGATGTCGACGAAGTACGAATTGGCGAGGTCGACGATCACGAAGCCGATCGTGTTCGCCCGCCCGACCGCAAGTGACCGGGCGACTTGGTTAGGCACGAAGCCCAACTCGTCGATCGCATCCTGCACCCGCTGGAGGGTGCGTTCCGACACGACGCCGGGGTTGTTGATCACGTTGGATACCGTGCCGAGCGACACGCCCGCGCGGCGCGCCACGTCGGTCATGACGGGCGCTCGACGCTTGCTCGGCGAGGGGAGTGATTCGCCTTCTGAGCGTCGCGATGGGGTGTTCGTCGACATGGTGTCAGAACCATACCTAAGATCCGGGGCTTGCGATGGGACGCACATCAGTCTACTTTTGAAGCGCTTCAATAACTTGTCGTGCGTCACGTTCAAGGAGGAATGATGAGATCTTCCCGCATGACCCACCGCAGCGCCGTGACCGCTGTCGTCGGACTGACCATGGTGACCATCGCATCCTGCGGCGGCGGGGGTGATGACAGCGGAGGCAGTGGCGCCGGCGGCGACGGCGCCTCGGACCTGAGCCTGCTGATGAACGTCGAGAACAACGAGATTCCCGGCACGCTCACCACCCTCTCCGAGAACGCCTGCGCCGACCAGAACGACGCGGCACCGCTCTCCGTGGAGACCGTCCCGCAGACCAACCTCGACCAGCAGCTGCAACTACTCGCCGGCCAGGGTGGGCTTCCCACTCTGTACGCCGCCGGGAACGCACCCGACCTGACGAAGACGCTCGCCGAGTCCGGCCACGTGCTCGACTTCCAGGAGGCACTCACCGAACTGGACGTCATCGACAACGTCGAGCCTGCGGCGATCTCCACCATCGAGGCGCTCTACGGCGGCTTCAACGTACTGCCGTTCGAGTACAACATCGAGGGCATCTGGTACAACACCGCGATGTTCGACGAGCACGGGGTCACCGTCCCCGAGACCTGGGACGACCTCGTCGCCGCGGCGCAGGCCTTCGCCGACGCCGGCATCACACCGTTCTCCGCCAGCGGCGACCAAGGCTGGCCCATCACCCGGCTCATCGGCAACTATCTCTTCCGCAGCATCGGCCCCGACGCCCTGCAGCGGGTCGCCGACGGCGAGGCGTCGCTCACCGACCCCGAGTACGTCGAAGCCGCTCAGGCCGTGGCCGACCTGGGTTCCGCCGAATTCTTCGGACAGGGTGTGGGCTCGATCGACATGGATACGTCCACCAACGAGTTCATCAGCGGCAACGCGGCGATGTACTACATGGGCAGCTGGGCTCTGAGCGACTTCAACGACGACGAGCGCAACGACATCGGCGTCGACAACATCGGCTTCATGCCGTTCCCGGACGTCGAGGGCGGTGCCGGCGACCGCAGCCAGCTCGCAGCCAACGTTGGCCTGCCGGTGACGATGAACGCTGAGGCCTACGGCGACGCCACCGCGGACTGGCTGTCCTGCATCGCAGAGAACTACGGCAGCGCCGCGCTCGAGGAGTACAACCGGGTCTCCGGATTCACCGTCAACAATCCCGTCGACGACGTCGGGCAACTCACCCAGGAAGTGCAGGACCAGGTGAGCGCCACCGACGAGGCCGTGTTGTGGTTCGAGGCGCTGTTCAACACGGAGGCGACCAACACCAGCCAGCGGAACGCAGCCCCCTTGGTGACCGGCAGCATCTCGGCCGAAGAGTTCATGGGCATGGTCCAGGACGATCTCGGCTGAGCCAGACCGGAAGGGCGGCGCGCGCCCGGCACGGGCCACGCCGAACCAGCAGCACGCCACACAGAGGAAGGCAGATGGAACAGGTACTCGGCGACAAGAAGTCGATCGCCATACTCGTCGGGCCGGCGCTTCTCGTCTACTCGCTGGTCATGCTGGTTCCGGTGTTCTGGTCGCTCGGATACATCATGTTCGAGGGCAACGCCGTCACCGGCTTCCGCTACGTCGGTCTCGCCAACTTCGCAGACCTGCTGAGCGACTCCAAGGTGCACGACGCGCTCTTGTTCACCCTGCGCTACGCGCTGGTGATCACCATCGGCCAGGTACTCCTCGGATACGGGCTGGCGCTGCTCTATGTGTTCGTCCTGCGGCGATACTCCAGCCTGATACGGACCCTGGTGTTCTTCCCCATCGTCCTTCCGACCGTGGCGGTCGCCCTGCTGTTCCAGCAGCTCTTCTCCGTCGCGCCGCAGAACGGCGTCGTCAACTCGCTGATCAACGTATTCGGCGTCGACTCGGTCGACTGGTTCGGTGACGGCGGCACGGCGTTCATCGTGATCGCGATCATGGACATCTGGCGTTCGATGGGGTTCTACGGCGTCCTGCTCTTCGCCGGGCTGGTGGAGATCCCGGAGGACGTGCTGGAGTCGGCCCGCATCGACGGCTCCGGCGGCTGGAAGATGCTCCGCCACATCGTCCTGCCACTGTCCCTGCCGGTGCTGGTCTCGGCGATCATCTTCAGCATCAACGGGACCCTCAAGGTCTTCGACAGCATCCTCGCGCTGACCAACGGCGGGCCGGGCACGTCGACCAGCCCGCTGACCATCTACATGTTCCAGACCTCGTTCACCTACGGCGAGTACGGCTACGGCAGCTCGGTAGCGCTGCTGCTGACCATCATCTGCCTCATGGTCACTGTGGTGATCTTCCGCGCGTCGCGCCGAGACCTGACGAAGGGATGACCGGGATGACCTCGACAGATCTCATCACGTCCCCGGCCCGGAGCGGACGACAGGGCCCGCCGGTCACTCCGCGCTCGTCCCGCCTGGGCCGCCGACTGCGCCGGTTGCCGGCTCACCTACTGGTCGCGCTCCTGCTCGTGATCGTGACCTACCCACTGGTGTGGCTGCTGCTCGGCTCGTTCAAGACGGAGACGGAGTTCCTCGAGGAGTCGGTGTTCTCGCTGCCCTCGCAGTTCAGCTTCGACAACTACGTGGACGCCTGGACCACCGGAAACTTCTCCCAGTACGTGCTCAACAGCATTCTCACGGTCGGCCCGTCGCTGTTCCTCATGATGCTTCTCGGCACGGCGGCGGGCTTCGCCCTGGAGGTGCTGGTCTGGAAGGGCCGCGCAGGCGTCCTGCTGATCTTCCTGGCCGGGATCATGGTCCCGATGCAGATGATTCTGCTGCCACTGTTCACCATCTACTTCCAGACCGGGCTGACCGGAACCCTGTGGCCCCTCGTCATCACCTACACCGCCACCGGCCTTCCGCTCACGGTGTTCCTGATGGCGACCTACTTCCGGGCGGTGCCCCGGGAGGTCTTCGAGGCCTCCACGCTCGACGGCGCGGGCCTGGTGCGTGCGTTCTTCCTGATCGCTCTGCCGATGATGCGCAACGCGATCTTCACCGTCGGGCTCGTGCAGTTCTTCTTTTTCTGGAACGACCTGCTCATCGCCCTGACGTTCACCAACTCGGGCGAGTTGCGGACGCTGCAGGTGGGCTTGCTGAACTTCAGCGGCCAGTTCGGGACCACACAGTACGGGCCGCTCTTCGCGGCGATATGCCTGAACGTCTTCGGGATGCTCGTGCTCTATCTCGTACTCAACAAACAAGTGCAAAAGGGTCTGACGGCAGGAGCCGTGAAAGGGTGACAGTGGTAGACGGACCAACCATCAGTCGTGGCATCCGATTCGAGCATCTGAAGGAGGCCCTTGGCATAGGTACACCCGCTCCGCGGCTGTCGTGGCAGGTCACTGCAGCTCCCGGGTGGCGGCAAGCCGGATACGAGATCGAGTTACGGCGCACCGGGAACGTCGGCCTGAAGGATCGGTTCGAGCCGGCCGGCAGCGCCGGACCGTCGCGTCGAGTCGAGTCGTCCGGCTACATGGAGTCGCCGGAGCAGGTGCTCGTCCCGTGGCCGGGTGAGCCGCTCGCCTCCCGGGAGGTCGCCGATGCTCGTGTCCGTGTATTCGGTACGGACGGCACTGCCTCGCCGTGGAGCGCATGGTCGACCGCTGAGGCCGGCCTGCTGGACGCCGCGGACTGGTCGGCGTTGCCCGTCGGCGCGAGCTGGCCGGAGACGCCGGACACCGATCGTCGTCCGTACCTGGTGCGCCGCGAGTTCACACTGCCGGCGGACACGGTGCGAGCGCGGCTGTACGTGACCGCGCACGGCGTCTTCGAGGCCGAGCTCAACGGTCAGCGGGTGGGCGACGACGTCCTGGCTCCGGGCTGGACCACGTACCACCGGCGGCTGCGTTACTACACGTACGACGTCACACAGTTGCTGCGGACCGGAGAGAACGCCCTGGGAGCATGGCTCGGCGATGGCTGGTACCGCGGACGCTTGGGCTTCAACGGCGGCTACCGCGACCTGTACGGCTTCGACCTCTCACTCCTGGCCCAGCTGGAGGTCACGCTGGCCGACGGCACCCGCCAGGTCATTGCCACCGACGAGAGCTGGCGGGCGTGCATGGGACCGATCCAGCTCAGCGGGCTGTACGACGGCGAGACCTACGACGCCCGCGACGAGCAGCACGGATGGTCGGAACCCGGGTTCGACGACGCCGCCTGGTCACCCGTGGTCCAGAACAAGCGGGACCCGGCCACACTGGTCGCTCCGGAACAGCCCTCGGTTCGGTGCACGGAAGAGGTCCGGCCGATCGAGACGAGGGTCACCGAGAGCGGGACGCTCCTGCTCGACTTCGGCCAGAACATGGTCGGCAGGCTGCGGATCGGCGTCGATGGACCAGCCGGGCACACCATCACCGTGCGGCATGCCGAGGTACTGCAGGACGGCCGCCTGTACACCCGGCCGCTGCGGCTCGCTCCCTCAGTGGACACGATCGTCCTCGACGGATCCGGTCCCAGGACATGGGAGCCGCGCTTCACGTTGCACGGGTTCCGCTACGCCGAGATCGAGGGCTGGCTCGGCGAGGTCGGCCAGCAGGATGCCGTCGCTCGCGTCTACCACACGGACATGGAGCGGACCGGCTGGTTCGAGTGCTCGGATCCGCTGCTGAACAGGCTCCACGAGAACATCGTGTGGAGCATGCGCGGCAACTTCGTCGACATCCCGACGGACTGCCCGCAGCGCGACGAGCGACTCGGCTGGACCGGAGACATCCAGGTCTTCGCACCTACCGCTTCGTTCCTCTACGACTGTGCCGGCATGCTCACCTCCTGGCTGACCGACCTGGCAAATGAACAGCTCGACGACGGCACGGTTCCCTGGTTCGTGCCGACCATCCCGGGCGGCCCACACTGGACTCCGGCCCGGCCGGGCGCGGTGTGGGGGGACGCCGCCGTGCTGACGCCGTGGGTTCTCTACGACCGGTTCGGTGACGCCGGCGTGCTCGAGCGTCAGTACGACAGCGCCAAAGCCTGGGTTGACCTGGTGGTGAACATCGCCGGCGCGGACCGGCTATGGAACACCGGCTTCCAGCTGGGCGACTGGCTCGACCCAGCTGCCCCGCCGGACGACCCGTCCGCCGCCCGCACCGACAAGTACCTAGTGGCCACCGCGTATCTGGCATGGTCGGCTCGTCACCTGGCTCGCACGGCGGCAGTTCTCGGCAAGAACGAGGACGCCGCCCGGTATGCGGCGATCGCCGACGAGGTGAAGGCAGCGTTCGCGGCCGAGTACGTCGGTGCCGACGGGCTGCTGAGCAGCGATGCACCAACGGCCTATGCGCTGGCGATCGTCTTCGACCTCGTCGAGGGCGACGCTCGGGCGGCGGCCGGTGCCCGGCTGTCCGAACTGGTCCGCGAGGCCGGCCACCGTATCGCGACCGGATTCGCCGGCACCCCCGTGGTATCGGACGCGCTGACCTCAACCGGGTACCTGGACACCGCGTATGAGCTGCTGCTCGAAGAGGGTTGCCCGTCGTGGCTTTACATGGTCCGCCAGGGCGGCACCACCATCTGGGAGCGGTGGGACAGCATGATGCCGGACGGAACGGTCAATCCGGGAGACATGACCTCGTTCAACCACTACGCGCTCGGGGCCGTGGCGGACTGGATGCACCGCAGGATCGCGGGAATCGCACCGCTCGAGCCCGGCTACCGTCGCGTCCGTTTCGCACCGCGGCCCGGTGGCGGTCTCCGGTTCGCTCGAGGGCGTTACGCATCGGCCTACGGCACGATTAGCGCACACTGGTGGTTCGAGGAGGACGCTCTGCACTTCACCGTCCAGCTACCCACCGGCACCACGGGCGTCGTCGAGCTGCCCGGGCGGGATCCGGTGGAGGTCGGCCCCGGGCAGCACACCTTCCGCGGGTAACCCACGCAGCAGCGCCGTCAGGTCATTCGGTGAGCTCGACCGCCGTGAGCACGACGACGGCGGCGGTCCAGGAGAGCGGGGCGAGCTGGGCGGGTGTGCCATCGGCGAGGACCTTCTCCGGCAGCGTGCCCCGGGATGTCCGGTGCTCGTCCAGCCATGCCAGTGTCTCCAGGGCCGTCTCATCGTCACCGGCGGCGGCCATCGTGAGGCCGTACATGGCCGTGTGTGGTGTCCAGCTGACCCCGTCCTCGCGCCAGCCGGCACCCGGGGCGATACCACCCGCGGGGCGCTCCATCTCCTGCACGGCGTCACTCCACGCGTCGAGCACGGCGGGTTCGGCGGTGGAAGACATCGGAGGCAGCAAGAACGCGATCGACGCGTCCGGCTCCGATCCACCCGGATAGCGTGGGTAGCCGCCGGGCCCGAACGTCTTGTGAATCGAGTCGCTCAGCCGCTCTGCGCCGTCGGCGGCACGCCCGGCGGTGGGCTGCTCTCCGAGCGACGCGTAGATCTCGGTCGCCGACTCCAGCCCGGCCAGCAGCGGAGCAGCCGTACCGAGCGTCAGCTCGCCCTCCTCCAGCTCCCAGAAGTCCGACGAGGGCGGCGGCAACGAGTCCTCGTTGTCGATCAGCCGCAGGATCGCATCGGTGGAGGAATCCACCAGCGGCCGCACAGCCTCCAGGAAGTCTCCCCGTTCGGGCTCGGGAGTCTCCGCTGCGACCCGCCCGGCGGCCCACAGCATCCACCCCGTGCCGTCGAGTTGTATGCCACGGTCGTCGGGTACGCCCCCGGAACCGTCATTGAGATACCGCGCGTGGAAGAGGCCGTCGTCGCCCTGCACGTCCTGTAGGTAGAGCAGCACCCCGGTCGCATCGACGGTGTGACCCACACTCGCCAGGGCGGCCGCCACCATGGCCGCATCCCGTGGCCACACGTGCCGCCAGCCCGGGGACAGGCCGGCCGGAGCGGCGCCGTTGTCGAAGGTCAGTGTGTTCAGGTCCAGCAACGCCGTCTCGATCAGGTCGGCGTACTCGGGCCCGAGGTCGGGCACGTCCGCGGCCTCGATCCAGCCCCGCTGCTCTTGTGCGAGTGTCTCTGCGTCGGCGGCGTCGGCAAGCACACGCGTACCAGGCACGAACTCGTCGCCGGAGCCCTCGTCGAGCGGCACCCGCTCGCCGCCGGTGGTGATCCCGACCGCCTCGACGTTCAGCGGGGTGTCCGCCTCACCGTCGCGCGTCATCGCCACCACCACCGCACCCACCGCACCGATGCCCACGACGACCGCAAGGTACGTCAACACCCTCAGCGGCACGGACCGTCGAACAGTACCGGCCTCACGGCCTCGATACACCGGCTACTCCTGCGGCGCCAGCGACGGCAGCCGGCGGATGCCGAACCGCTTGGCCAGGGCACGCCTCGCCGCGTGCACCCCGCTCATACCGTGCACCCCGGGTGCCGGAGGGGTCGCCGACGAGCACAGATACACACCCGGCACGGGCGTCGCCCACGGATCCCACCGCAACGCCGGGCGGGCGAGCAGCTGCCAGGTGGTCAGCGCGCCGGCCGCGAAGTCGCCGCCGATGTAGTTCGCGTTGTGATGCGCCATCTCAGCCGCGGGAATGGCTCGGCGCGCCACCACGACGTCGCCGAACCCGGGAGCGAACCGCTCGATCTGCGCCTGGACAGCGGCACCGAGGTCGACCGTCGATCCGGCCGGCGCGTGCGTGTATGTCCAGAGCGGACGCAATCCGTTCACCTCGCGCGCCGGGTCCGTCAGCACCGGGTCCGAGACGAGGATCAGCGGCTGATCCGCGTGCCGCCCGGCGGCCACCGCAGCCTCGGCACGCACCATGTCGGCGCGATCCCCGCAGACATGCACCGTGCTCGCGCGCCCCACCTCCGGATGGCTCCAGGGAACCGGACCCGAGAGCACGAAGTCCACCTTGCAGACCGCGTCGCCGTAGCGGTACCTCTCCAGCGCGCGCCGATAGCGACCGGGCAGCCGGTCACCCATGATCCGCATCAGCGCCCGGGGCGTCGTGTCGAACAGATAGGCGCGGGCGTCAGGGAGCTCGTCGAACGAGGTCACCTCGGAGCTCGTCGTCACCATGCCACCGTGTGCTTTGAGGTCATCGACCATGGCGTCGATGATCGCCTGGCTGCCGCCCACAGGCAGCGCCCATCCCGGGGTGTGGGCCAGCGCGGCCAGCATGACTGCGGTCCCCGCTACCGGAAGGCTGGGCAGCGTGGAAATCGCATGCGCCCCCACGCCGGTGAGCAGAGCTGGCGCCCGGTCTTCCTTCCAGCGACGGTCCCACAGCCGGGTCCCCTGTTCCAGGACTGCCAGGCCGAGCTGGGCGGCGGACAAGGGATCGCGTGGCAACGTCCGGCGGTCCGAAAGGGCGGCGTCGACGACACCGGGGACGTGCGAGACAAGCGGCCCGAGCAGTCGCCGCCACGCCGGCCCGTCCACCCCGAGCTCGTCGACCGTGCGGTCGATGTCCCGATACGCGATGCCCGCGCGGCCGCCGTCGAGAGGCTGTGCATACGACACATCGGAGTACCGCAGATCGACACCACGCGCGCGCAGGTCGAAGGCACGGAAGAACGGCGACGCGGCCGCAAGCGGATGCACCGCGGAGCAGACATCGTGGATCAGGCCAGGCGCCAGGCCGAGATCAAGGGTGCGGGCTCCGCCGCCGAGCGTAGGCTGAGCCTCGCGCACGCGGACGTCAAGCCCTGCGCGCGCCATGATGACCGCCGCGGCGAGGCCATTCGGTCCAGACCCCACGACCACGACGTCACACCGCTCCGACGGGCTCACGCGCACACCAGTCCGTCCCGGCCACTCATCACGTGTTCGCCTTCCATTCACATCTCCGTCACCGCCATCGTAAGCGCTGCACGCCGTCGCGTGGATGCGATGCGCCGAGCTGGCAGTGTCGCGATGATCACCCCGTGACCGGATGCTGAGAATGCCACCTCCGTCGTGTCCGAAATATCAATATTTGATGTGGAATGCACCTTCTATATGGGTACTTGCACCGGCGGGCGATGTCAGGCGTCATCGTGGTAAGCACGTTAAGCTCTAGCCATGCATCGGAAGGCGCGGCGTGGCCGCCGCAGGGCCCCCAAGCGCAGACCCACCGCCGTCAAGCGCAGCCCCATGGCCGTGATGGCCGGCGCGCTTGGTGAGCTCATGCTGACGGGTGGCGTCCTGGTACTGCTCTTCGTCGTGTACACCCTATGGGGCACGGGGATTCAAACAGCGGCGGCACAGAACGATCTTCGCAATCAGTTCGAACTACAGCTTGACGAGGTCGACCTGGACACCGATGAGGACGAACCCCAAGCGGCCTACGAAGGACTCGAGCTAGGTGACGCCTACGGGATCCTCCGCATCCCACGATTCGGTGAGAACTGGGAGAAGATCATCGTCCAGGGCGTCGAGGACGAGGACCTCAAGAACGGCCCCGGCCACTACCTCGACAGCGCTGACCCCGGCGAGCTGGGCAACTTCGCAGTGGCCGGACACCGCTCAGGTCACGGCGAGCCGTTCGCCAGGTTCCCCGAGCTGCAAGAGGGCGACATCATCGAGGTCGAGACAGCCACGGGGATCTACCAGTACCAGCTCTACGACGCCCCGGACGGCGACAGCGACGGGAACAAGATCGAGATCCAGGACAGCTGGGTCGCGGATCCGGTGCCGGGCGAGCCCTCGAGCGCCGAGCCGAGCGAGTCCCTGCTGACGCTGACCACCTGCTGGCCACGCTGGGGGTCATCGCATCGCATGTACGCAACGGGCATCCTGATCAGCTCCGAGGAGCGATAAACACGACATGTACGCGTGGGTATGGCGGCACCTCCCTGGCCCATGGCCGGTCCGGCTCTTCATCTACCTCGTCCTGATCCTCGGGATCGTCGCGGCGCTGTTCTTCTGGGTGTTCCCCTGGGTCGAGGACACCTTCGACATCAACCGTGTCACCGTCGGCTGAACACCGCGGCCCCATCCACCACTCCACGGGAACGGCCCCCCCAACCCCGCCGGCGGGTTTGGGGGCCGAGGCGGGCTCAGACGACGGCGCCGTAGTTCGGGTCCTCGCGGCTGCCCTTGGTCTCCTTCGGCTTCTCTTCCGGAGGCGGAGCCGGCTTCCACGACTCGAGCTCCACAGCCAGCGGTGTCGATGTGAAGTTCGACGAGTAGGTTCCGATGAGGATGCCGATGATCAGAGCGAAGGCGAAGTCGGACAGCGAGTCCCCGCCGAGGAAGTAGAGCGCGATCAGCGGGAACAGCGTGCTCATGCCGGTGTTGACCGAACGTGGCAGCGTGTTCAGCACGGCCGTGTTGGCCACCTGGCCGAAGTCCTGCTCTGACCGACGGGCCCACGTCTCACGGATCCGGTCGAAGACCACCACCGAGTCATTGACCGTGTAACCGATGATGGTCAGGATCGCCGCGAGGAACATGCCATCGATCGGCTTGCCCAACCAAGCGAAGAGTCCCACCGTGACGACCACGTTCTGGAACAGGGCTACGACGGCGCCGGCACCGAACGTCCACCGGAAGCGGATGGCCAGATACGTCATCTGGGCGGCGAGCGCCACCGCCAACGCGATGAGCGCATTCCGCTGCAGCTCATCACCGAGGCTCGGGCCGATGAGCTCGTCCCTGATCATCTGCCCGCCGCCACCGAGTTCGCTGATGGCGTCGATGACCTCCCGCGCCTCGGTATCGCTCATCTCGACGGTCCGCACCGAGATCGCGTCTTCACCGGCCGATCCCGACTCGTTGACGATGGCCGTAGGGAAGCCCACGTCGGCGACGGCCTCGCGAGCGTCGCCGATGTCAACCTGCTCGTCCGGTGCGACCTCGACCAATCGGCCGCCTGTGAACTCGATGCCGAATTCGAGGCCGCGGACGGCGATGCCCGCCCCCGCCAGGATGACGGCGATCAGCGACGCGCCCAGCATCCGGCGTCCGTACCGCATGAGGTCCGGGCTCCGCCGCCGCAGCCACAGCCGGACCCGGCCGTGCTTCGCCAGACCGCTGGCGGCCGGATGAGTCCGGATCCACCGCTGCCGGACCAGCCACTCCGCCAGCGCCCGGCTGAGCACCAGGGCGGAGAGAAGCGAAGCGAGAACACCGATGGTCAGGGTGACGCCGAATCCTCGCACCGGCCCGGACGCGAGGAAGAACAGCAACGCGGCGGCCAGCAGGGTGGTGACGTTCGAGTCCGCGATCGCCGAGATCGCCTTCTTGAACCCACTGGGCACGGCGTTGCGCAGGCTCTTCATCTCGCCGTCGACATAGTCCTCCCGCGCCCGCTCGAAGATCAGTACGTTCGCGTCGACTGCCATACCGATGGCCAGCACGAAACCGGCGAGTCCGGGCAGTGTCAGCGTCGCGCCGAGCGCGCTGAGGGCGGCGTAGGCCATGGCGGCATAGCCGACCAGCGCTCCGACCGCCATCAGCCCCACCATGCGGTACGTCACGACGATGAACACGGTGGTGAGCGCGAGACCGATCATGGCCGCCAAGGCACTGGCCTCGATGGCCGCATCACCCAGCGTCGGCCCGACCACGCGCTGCTCGATCACCTCGACGGGGAGCGGCAGCGCCCCGCCCTCGATCAGCGCACCCAGTTCTTTCGCCGATTCCTCGTCGAAGTCTCCGGTGATCCTCGTGGTCCCACCGCGTTGTCCGACGTCACAGACGGCGTCCTGGACTTGGGGCGAAGAGATGACCTCCTCATCCAGGACGATGGCGATGCGCCGCTGCGGATCGTTCTGAGGGAAGCACGCTGCGGCCCCGGTCAGATCGGCCCAGTCGTCGGCGCCGCCCCCGGTGAACGCGACATCGACATACCAGCCGCTGGCCAGCTGGGCGTCGTACTGTCCGATGGCGTCGGAGATCTCCTCGCCGGTCATCGCGAACGGGCCCAGAGTGATCGCACCGCCGCGCTCGTCCTCGATGACGCTCTCCTCGGCCGACGGGTCGAAGGAACCCTCCTCGGAACCTTCCTCCGCGGAGCCGTCTTCCTCAGAACCTTCCTCGCCGGAACCTTCTTCCGAATCTCCCTCTTCCGAGTCTTCCCCCTCAGTGGAGCCCTCGTCGCCGGAGCCGTCCGTTCCCTCATCCTCTGCGGGGCCGTAGCCGAGCACCGGGTGGATGGTCAGCTGCGCGGTACGTCCGAGAGCTTCCGCAGCCTCGGTGGGATCCTCCACGCCTGGAAGCTCGACGATGATCCGGTTCTCGCCCGAGCGGGAGAGCGACGGCTCCGCGACGCCGAGGGCGTCCACTCGCCGACGTAGCACCTCCACCGCACGGTCGGTGTTCTCCGAGTTGGCTTCGGCGTTAGGTGCGTCCTGCGCCTGGAGGGTGATCTGCGCGCCGCCCTCCAGGTCGAGTCCCAGGTTGGGCGAGACCGTCATGGTGGTGTAGGCGGAGGCACCGAGCAGGACGAACGCGACGGCAGCGCGGACGATCCTGGCCGGCTCGGTGACACTACGGTCGCCGCGCGCCGCCGCGCGCCGGCGGAACAGGGCGTACGTCGCCGCGCACAGGGCGACGACCGCGATGGTCAGGTAGAGGGCGTTCGTGCGATCCACGGGGAGACTCCGGATGGCGTCGGCCGGTGCGGCGTCTCACGGTGCACGGGCACACGCGGAAACCGACCGGGCGGTTGGTGAACTCAAGGACGTCTACTGCTGTCCTGTCACCGGAGGTGCACGGTCGGGATGTGCCGAGTCGCCCGACTCACGTGGCAGGTCCGCGTCGGCGGCGTTGCCGCGGACTCGAATGCCGTGACCGGCGAGTGGATCGACGACGGCGCGAGCCGGTGGAGGTGGGGCCAGCCCTAGCTCGGTGCCGAACGGTGCGGCGGCGACGACATCCGGAGACTGGTCCACAGCCTCTATCGCTACGCCGCTGGCCGCCTCATGCTTCGCCTCGATGGACAGCTCACGGGACTGAGCCGTGGACGCCAACGACGGCAGCCCGACCGTGACGATCATGAAGAGCCCGGAGAGGAGAGCGGTGGGGAGCCGCCACGCCGTGCGGCGCGGCCGGCTCGTGGCGTGCCCCTGCGGCACGTCCCCACCTCCCTGCAAGCTACAAGTTCACCAAGCGTCCCTCACCCTACACCGCCACCCCTGCCGCGGTCCTTCCCCGAGTCAGCGCAGCCGGACGAGCGGCGACAGGTCCGCCGTCTCGATCTCACCGTCGGTGACCTCGACATACGTCACAGGCTTACCGACGACGCCGGCCGGCAGCTCGATCCGCACCAGGTAACGGCCGGACGGCACGTGGGCGAATCCGAACCAGCCGGAGCCGTCGCTCGCACGCGTGTGTGACTCCCCGCCCCCGGTCAGCGGCTGCAACGTGACCTCCGCCCCGTCCAGGGACCGGCCGTCGCGGGTCACCAGCTCACCGGTGATGTGGCCGTCGGACGGATCGTCTTTCCAGGGCATCGACGGGACGGCGGCGGGCTCCGCGAACGGCGCGTCCTCTCCCACCGTGAGCGCCTCCGCAAGTGCATCTCGCTCGGCGTCCTTCACCGCCGGATCGGAGCTGGCGGCGGCGGTCATGCTCGCGTTGGCGTAGGAGTAGCCGCTCCATCCCACGACGGTGTTGCCGGCCTCCGTCGGCGTGAACACGTCCTGCACCTGCTGGACGCTGTCCTCGATCTCGTTGAGGTACAGGGCCGGCCCGGAGACCGACTGGCGGTCTCCCTGCCAGTCCGCCAGCACCTCGTTCCACTCGTCGAACATCTGCGCCTGGTCGGGCATCCATTCGCGCTTGTAGTTCATGGCGACGACGGTGTCCATGATCCCCTCGTCCTGCCAGCCCTTCCAATCCTGCAGGACCTCGGCATAGGTTCGGGTGCTCTCCCACCCGCCGACGCTCTGCGGCCCGAATCCGTACGTGATGGCGTCCATCGACAGCCGGGCGCCCGGGTCCACCTCCCACATACCGAGATAGATCTTGCGCACCAGGTTCGTCATCTGGTCCCGGCGCCAGTCGCTCCATTCCTGGTCGGACGCCTCCGGGACCTCGCTCCGCCCGGTCGCCTCCTGGAACCGCGCCACGGAGACGTCGTTGTATCCCCAGTCGCTGTGCGTCGTGGAGGAGCTGAAGTCCGGGTAACGGACGTAGTCCAGGTTGATGCCGTCGACGTCGTACTCGTCGACAATGCTTTGAACCGCCTCGACGATGTAGTCGACGGCGTCGGGGTGTCCGGGGTCGATGTAGGCGTTGGCGCCCTGTAGCTCAGTGCCGTCCTCTTTCTTGTTCAGCCAGCGCTCGTCACCTTCGGCATCCGGGCCGTGCTGGTTGAAGACGTGGTCGGCCGAGCTGGGCGGCGTGGTGGAGTTCCACATCGTGTTGACGTTGACCCAGGCGTGGACCTCCAGGCCGGCCGCGTGTGCCTGCTCGATGATCTCGTCCAGCGGATCGTACGGCGCCGGGTCGACGGCGGCATCGGTGCGCGGGTACAGCGCCCGGTTGCAGAAGCAGTCATAGCGGCGGGCTGTCTGCACGATCAGCGCGTTCGCGTTGACTGCCAGCGCATCGTCGACCAGCTGTTCCACTTCCTCGGCGTTGTAGATGCCCGGGTTGAAGGCGTCCACCCAGTAGCTTCGCCACTCCTGAGGCGGGTCGGCGTCGATGGCAGCCGACGAAGGGACGGCTACCGTGGCGGTGAGGAGTCCGGCTACGGCCGCGCCCAATACCGCGAACCGGCGTACGTTGAGCAGTCGAGCCATCAGGGGCCTCCCGAAATTGGCCTAGACCAACAGTGCCCACAGTCTGGACGACGCAAGGCACGACGTCTAGACCCGGCGTCTGGCAAAATGCGGACAACGGCCGCGGACTGACGCTCCATCCGCCACGCCATCAACCGGCAGCGAACGGCAGGCTCGAGGTGACCTGCGAGAATTGCATGATCTAACGGCTGACTCGGAGGGTTGGCGTGGCAGCGAAATACCTCTCGATTCGAGATCAGATCCTCGACCTCATCGCCGAGATGGAGGTGGGCGAGGCATTGCCGCCGGAACGGGCGCTCGCGCCGCAGTTCGGTGTGGCGCGGATGACCCTGCGCCGCGCGATCGAAGAGGTGATCCGGGAAGGGCGGCTGAAGCGTAAGCACGGCGCGGGCACGTTCGTCGCCGGACCGAAGATCGCTCAGGGCCTGGCCGTCACGTCGTTCTCCGAGGACATGCGGCAACGCGGCGTGGTCCCTTCCAGCCGGACACTGGACGCGGGGGAACTCGCCGCCAGCCCCAAGCTCGCCAAACGACTGGAGATCACCAGCGGCGAGCCGGTTCTGCGCGTCGTGCGCCTGCGGCTCGCCGACGATGCTCCGATGGCGGTGGAGACACTGCACGTTCCCGGCCGCGTGGCGCCCGGGCTGGACGGCCAGGCCCTGGATCACGCGTCGTTCTACGAGTTGCTCGCGGAGCGCCACGGGATCATCCTCGCCGGTGGCGTCCAGACGATCGAGGTCACCGTCACCGATGACCGAGAGGCCGAGATCCTCGAGGTACCCGTCCATTCTCCCGCGTTCCTGTTCGAGCGGGTCTCGCGTGCTCGGGACGGCCAGGTCGTCGAGTTCGTCCGCTCGGTGTACCGGGGCGATCGATATCAGTTCCGCGTCGACCTACAGCCGGCGCGCGCGGGGTCGAACCTCGCCGACGACGCTCCCTAGAGCGTCCGGGACTCTGACCCCGGGCAGCGATCACCGCGGCGCCGCGGACTCCTCTGCCGGCACCGCCCGCCGATGCCGGCCTCCGCCTCGCCGGGGAGCGGGCACCATCGGGTCGTCCGATGCCATCCGGTCCGCGGCGGGCGCAGGTTCGGCGTCGGCCGCTTGTGACGTCCGGGTACGGTCATCGGCCGGCGCCGCGTGCTCGGCGGCCCGTGCGGACTGGGGCGTGAGTACCGGCGGCTCGGCAGGCCGTCCCGTCGATGGTGGTTCGGGTGGTGGTGGCGGCTCGGGAGGCGTGTTCTCCACGTCCGCTTCGTGGGTCGGCGGCTCAGCCGGGGTGTGCTCCTCGGTGGCTTCTGGCTGCGGTTCTGCAGGACCGCGTGGCTGGGTCGGCACGTCGACCGTCGGTTCCGCTTTACGCCGCCGCCGACCGCGTGGCGTGTCGAGTGAGTCCCACGCGTCCTGCAACCGATCCGAAGCGGAGTCGATCCATTGCACGCTCGTCCCGTCCCCATGGCCGTGGACGGCTATCAGATCGTCGATCGACGCCCAGAGGCTCGTTGCAGGGTAGTCAGAGCACCATCGCAAGGCCACGTGCCCGTCAGCGAATACCACCCCGTACGCGACGACACCCACGCCGGATATCCCGGTGTAGTCGACGTGGCGCACCAAGGCGAATCTGCGAGGGAACAAACGACCACCCTAGGGAGCTTGAGCTGCGTGCGGTAGTGCACCGGACCAGCCACCTGAAACTCCGCCCCACACGGCCCATGTACGCTGCTCATCTTGCTCGATGCCACGTCATGCTGTCACGGCGGCCTGCCGTAGCCGACACGAGGGATCTTGATTCGCTAGATTCTTCGTCCGTTTTGTCATAATTTTGAGGTATGTGATAGCCCTCACACGTCTCTCGCCACACGGATGCTGTCGCGAGGTCGACATCTCGACAAGCTACGGTGAAGCGGCGAGTCACAATGACAGTCGAGAGGGTGAACGATGCAGGGTTCCGAACCCAACCCCGAAGCCGACCCCATGGTGGTCGATGCCGTCCAGATCGTCCGGGACAGGTTCGGCGCAGTCGGCCTGCGCAGCCTTATCGCGCTCGCTTCACAGGAGCTTGTGCGAGTCGAGGAGGCGGAGGCTCGGTTGGCCGCGATCGAGAACACAGAGCAGCCTGCCGCCCCCGCCAGCGAGCCGCTGGACGCGGCGGACACCCAGGCATGGCTGGCCTACACGGAGGTCGACCGCGAGTAAGGGTTGGGGACTGATCAGGTGGCGCGGAGGGTGGAGAGGAAGTCCTCGGCCCACCTGGTGATGTCGTTGTTGAGAACGTGATCACGGAGCAGCTTCATCCGCTCTTCCGCCTCGGCGTCATCGATACGCATCGCAGCGAGCAGGGTCCGTTTCAGGCCGTCGATGTCGTGCGGGTTGACCAGGAATGCACCGTCACCGAGTTCGTCGGCAGCGCCGGCGAACTCGGACAGTACCAGCGCTCCCCGTAAGTCGGTGCGAGCTGCCACATACTCCTTGGCGACGAGGTTCATGCCGTCACGCAACGGCGTGACCACCATCACATCCGCAGCGCGCAGCAATGAGACGAGATCCGCTCGCTCGTATGAGGAGTGCAGGTAGTGCACGGCAGGCTGGCCGATCCGGCCGTACTCGCCGTTCATCCGCCCCACCTGCAGCTCGATGTCGTCTCGCAGTGTCTGGTACGCCTCGACGCGCTCCCGGCTGGGCGTGGCCACCTGCACCAGCACGGCCTCATCGGGGGTGACATCCCCACCGGCCAGGAGCTCACCGAACGCTTTCAGCCGGTGCCCGATGCCCTTCGTGTAGTCGAGACGGTCGACACCGAGAAGCATGTGCCCCGGCGAGCCGATC
>NZ_ML142864.1:1504-4733 GCF_004138495.1 Phytoactinopolyspora endophytica | reverse complement strand
GGGTACCCCGCCGCACCACGTCAGCGTCGGAGAGCAGCTTCGTGATCTCGGTGACTTCGATGGAAATGGGGAACGGCTGCACGCGCACGGCACGGCCGTCCGCGGTATGCACTCTCCGCTCCGCGGCCGTGGCATTCGTGTAGCGGTCGACCAGGCTGACGAAGTTGTCCGCGGCGCCACCCCGCTGGAACCCCACGAGATCGGCCCCGACCAGGCCCTCGAGTATCTGCCGTCGCCACGGTAGCTGAGCGAAGAGCTCCGCCGGTGGGAACGGGATATGCAGGAAGAACCCGATCTTCAGGTCCGGACGCAGCTGCCGCAACATGTTGGGCACGAGTTGAAGCTGGTAGTCCTGGACGAAGACGACCGCCTCCTCGTCCGCGGCAGCGGCGGCGGCTTTGGCGAACCGATCATTGACTCGGCGGTGCGCGTCCCACCACTCGCGGTGATACTCCGGAGCGACGATCACATCGTGGTACAGCGGCCATAGTGTGGCGTTGGAGAAGCCCTCGTAGTACATGGCTACTTCCTCGGCCGAAAGCGGCACCGGCACGAGGTCCATGTCGTCGGTGGAGAACGGTGGCGGCTCGTCGTCCGGCGATCCCGTCCATCCCACCCAGGCACCGTCATAGGCGCGCATCACCGGGGCGAGTGCTGTCACGAGCCCACCAGGGCTGCGGCGCCAGGTTGTAGAGCCGTCTGCCGCGGCTACCCGGTCGACCGGGAGCCGGTTGGCGACGACGACGAAGCTGCTCTTTCCTGTGTTGTCCACGTGGCCTCCTCGCCTGTTCTACGGTACCTGCTCCCATTTCCACCCAGCGCATGGGACCGCCCACGCGACGTTGCCGTAGCCCTTCGACGTGCTGGGACGTGCCCCACGCCGTGTCGAAGATGCTCGTCGTCGGTGTGTTGTGCGTACCATGGCGGACATGGAAGCAGTTGCCGATGTGTCCGTGACCGCCACTCCTTCCGGTGAGCTCGATGACCGGGAACGCGAGATACTCGAGTTCGAGCGGCAGTGGTGGAAGTACGCCGGCTCCAAGGAGCAGGTCATCCGTGAACGCTTCGATCTGACCTCCACCAGGTATTACCAGGTGCTGAACGCATTGATCGACCGGCCCGAGGCGTTGGCGCACGACGCCATGCTGGTGAAGCGCCTGCGCCGCCAGAGGTCCTCACGTACACGCGCCCGATCGGCCCGCCGACTAACGGCGGAGGCCTGACTCGTGAGTTTTGCCTATCGGCAATCCCCACGCACGTGGCGTACCCTACGTATTCTGTGACGATGCGCGAGCGGCTCGATAAGGCGTGGCCGTCGCTTGTGGCGCTGGTCGGCACGGCAGGGGTCGTCCTCGCCTTGCTGTTCATCTTCGGAGACAACACCAGCGGCAGCGACGATGGCGGCGACGACGTCGTCGCGGACTCGACCGAGGATCCAGACGGCGAGGACGACGGCGAGGACGACGGCGACGAGCCGGATGAGGACGGCGACCCGACCGAGGATCCCACGGAGGACTCTGACGACGACGCCGATGAGGACTCCGATGAGGAGCCGGACGAGGAAGAGCCGGTTGAGGCTCCGGAGGAGCTCCGTTCGCCGATCGGCATCGCCAACCAGACGGCGGTGGAGGGGCTTGAGCTGACCGCCGCCGACCGCTTCGAGGGCGGCGGCTGGGAGGTTGCGGCCACCAGCGGCTTCAACGGGACTGTCCCGGAGACGACCGTCTACTACCCACCCGGTCTGCAAGAGTCCGCGGAGGCGCTGGCGGGCCAGTTCCCTGAAGTCGGCCGTGTCGAAGAGTCGTTCGAAGGACTCAACCCGAACCGTCTCGTGGTCATCCTCGTCGAGGACTACGCCGAGGCCGTCGAAGAGTAGGACGTTCAACAGATGCAAGCCGATCTGGCGCGGATCAAGACCGAGCTCGCCCCGTTGCTGTCGCGCACCCTGGTGGCACTCGACTTCGACGGAGTGCTGTCTCCGATCGTTCCGCGTCCCGAGGACGCCCGGGCACTGCCGCAGGCCGCGGATGTCTTGTCACAGGTCGCCGAACACGTCGCGCGGGTGGCTATCGTCACGGGCCGGCCCTCGCTCGACGCGGTGCGGCAGGGTGGACTGGCCGAGGTTCCCGGGCTCGTCGTATGCGGGCATTACGGGCTGGAACGCTGGCATGACGGACAGCTGGTGAGCCCCGGCGGAAGCGATGGAGTCGACCAGGCCCGGACCCGGGCGGTGGCGCTGGTACAGCGCCACCCCGGCGCGACGATCGAGGACAAAGGCCACTCGGTCGCGGTGCATACCCGCCAGGCGGACGATCCACGACGGACGCTGGAGGCGATCCGCCCGCACGTGACCGAGATCGCCGAGGACGCCGGCCTGCAGGTGACGCCCGGGCGGCTGGTCCTCGAGATGCGTCCGACCGGCGTGGACAAGGGCGCCGCGGTGCGTGCGCTCGCCGACGAGGTGTCCGCCGCAGCCGTGGTGTACGCGGGCGATGACATCGGAGACATGCCAGCCGTCGCGGCCGTCCGATCCCTTCAGGAGGACGGCCTCGCCGGAATCGTGATCTACAGCGACTCCTCGGAAGCGGTCCCGGAGCTCCGCGATGAGGCGGATCTCATCGCTCCTGGACCCGAAGGTGTGCTCCGCGTTCTCCAGGCACTCTTGATGCCGTGATTGCGATGTGAGACGATTTTGTCTCAACGTACGGACATTACGCGCGTGGTGACCGACTCCGTCGTAATGTGACAGACGTACTCATCCAGAGGGGCAGAGGGACCGGCCCGTTGAAGCCCCGGCAACCACCCACACTCCGGTGGGTTTTGGTGCCAACTCCGGCCCGTTGACCGAACGGGGCAGATGAGGAGGTATCCCTCAGCATGACCATCACCGACGCACCCGCGGCCACCAGCACGAAGAGCGCCGAGCCGGACCTGGGGCGCGCATCCCACCTGTCATGTCGCGAATGTGCAGCGACCACCGAGCTCGGACCGTTCTACGCATGCATGGAGTGCTTCGGCCCGCTCGAAGTGGCGTATGACTACGGTCACGTGACCCGCGAAGACATCGAGTCCGGGCCGAAGTCCATCTGGCGGTACAAGGACCTGCTCCCGGTTCCTTCCGCCGTCGCCGACATCCCGAACACCGAGCCCGGGTTCACGCCGCTGTTACGCGCGGACAATCTCGCTCGAGAGCTCGGCCTGAAGGCGTTGTGGATCAAGAACGACGCGG
>NZ_ML142864.1:0-1437 GCF_004138495.1 Phytoactinopolyspora endophytica | reverse complement strand
CACATTCCTTTAAGGACCGGGTGGTGGCCGTCGCATTGGCGGCCGCACGGGAGCTGGGCTTCACCGTCTTGGCTTGCCCGTCCACCGGTAACCTCGCCAACGCAGTGGCCGCCGCGGCGGCTCGAGCCGGCATCCGCAGCTTCGTCTTCATCCCCAGTGACCTTGAGCAGCAGAAGGTCGTCACCAGCGCGGTGTACGGCACCACGCTCGTCGCCGTCGAAGGTAACTACGACGACGTCAACCGGCTGGCCTCCGAGCTGGCCGGCCAGCACGAGGATTGGGCGTTCGTCAACGTCAACGTCCGTCCCTACTACGCCGAGGGCTCCAAGACCCTCGGGTACGAGACCGCCGAGCAGCTCGGCTGGCGGCTGCCCGGCCAGGTGGTGATCCCCGTGGCCAGCGGCGCGCAGCTGGTCAAGGTGGACAAGGCGTTCGGCGAACTGACCAAGCTCGGCCTGGTCGAGGGCGAGCGGCCGACCATCTTCGGCGCACAGGCCGAGGGATGCTCCCCCGTCTCTGCCGCTTTCAAGGACGGTCACAACGTCGTCAAACCGGTCCGGCCCGACACCATCGCGAAGTCCCTCGCCATCGGGAACCCGGCGGACGGTCCGTATGTGCTGGACGTGACCCGGCGTACCGGTGGCGCCGTCGAGGACGTCACCGACGGCGAGGTCGTCGAAGGCATCCGGCTGCTGGCGCGCACGGAAGGTATCTTCGCCGAGACAGCCGGCGGAGTCACCGTGGCGGTGCTGGCCAAGCTACTGCGTGACGGCAAGCTCGACCCCGACGCGGACACCGTCATCTTCAATACCGGCGAGGGCTTGAAGACCCTCGACGCCGTCGCGCCGGTCGTCGGCCCGGCGGGCACCATCGCACCGACAACAGAGGCATTCCGTGCCCTCGTCCCGGAGGCATAGATCACTATGAGCGTTGCTGTACGAGTTCCGACCATCCTGCGCACCTACACCAAGGGTGAGGCCGACGTCAGCGTCGATGTATCCGAGGACGCCACGCTTTCGGACGTCGTGAAGGCGCTCGACGCCGCCTACCCGGGTATCGGCGCACGGGTGCTGGACGACACCGGCGAGATCCGGCGATTCGTCAACGTCTACGTCAACGACGACGACGTGCGGTTCGCCTCCGGGCTGCAGACGCCCACGCCGGCCGACGCCAAGATCTCGATCATTCCGGCCGTCGCCGGCGGCTGCTGACTCCTACCGCTCGTGATCATGAACACTAACCGTGTACATAGCACGGTTAGTGTTCATGATCATGGAGTGGAGGAGACGGCGCCCGGTCGGGTACCGTTTCTGTCTGCGCCCGAATAGCTCAGCTGGTCAGAGCAACCGCCTTGTAAGCGGTAGGTCGTCGGTTCGAATCCGACTTCGGGCTCCACCTGCGAGAACGTCGACCTGTGCCTGGGTTTAACGGGGTCTT
>NZ_ML142863.1:200030-205106 GCF_004138495.1 Phytoactinopolyspora endophytica | reverse complement strand
ATAGTCACCCCCATCCTCGGGAGACCTCGACCCCTACCCGGCCACCGACGCGTCGACCGGACTACACCCTTAACTGCGAAGAGCCCGTTAAGAGACCGCTGCGCGGGTTGAGGAGGAGGAAGAAGATGAATACCCCACCTGAGCCGTCTGGTCTGCAGCTGCACTTGTTCGACGCCCCGATTGTGGGTTGTCTGCCGACATGCACAGAGCACTATGAACACGTCTATTTTCTCTGCTATGGGCGTCCCACAGTCGTAGGCGATCGCGACTACGTCATCGGAGAGAAAACCCGTGACTACCCCATCACCCATTACGTCGGGTGGACACGAACCCGCCCGCCGCTCAGACGCGTCCGCAGTCATGGCGCTCGAAGCGCCCACTTCATCGCTCAGATCCGGCCCGGATCGACCGACGACGAGCAACTCGCCAAAGAAATCGAGCCCTGTCCGAAATGCGGTCATAGCTTGTGGTACTACGGAGAGAGCCCGGATGCGCCTCTCCTGTACGAGGCGGGCGATGTGGTGACCGTTGACCGCGGCCGCGTCAAGTACAAGATCACCGCAACGGTCGGCGACATCGCTCGCATATCTCGGATCAGCAGCGAGGTCGAAGCGTCGCGTCCCCGGACCCTGTCCACCTCACGGCTTACGCTGTGTGAGCGAAACAGCGACGGCTACCTCTGTCTTCGTCTCGCATGGCAGGATGCGCTCGCCGAGTCCTTGCGCAATCCCAGCGCAGAGAACGAGCAGCGCGCACACTCGGCCTATGCAGCTGTATGTGCGGCTGTCGACGACGGACGACGTGCCGGAAGCCAGACATGGCTGACCGATCCCGGCACCGCGAGCGAACTGCTGAACACACGGTCGTCGAGGTAACCCGGCCGCGTCAAACCGGCGCTCTGGCCGAGAGTCAGCTCCTTGGCGGACCTGCCTGCAAAGCGTGCGCCCGACACGGGCATCGCGTCATCACAGTCGGCAGCTCGGTACCATAGTCTTGACTCGTCAGCGTGCAGGGCGTACATAGAGGTCACGGAACAGGCTCAAACTGACGCGGAGCGCGCACCACGGTGCCCGTCACCTCCGGCGGCATGATCCATCCCTGTCTTGAGGGCCTGACACACCATTTGCCGCCGAGCTCCGGCAACAAGGCTGGAACCAAGGCGCTCACCGCCCTGCGAAACTGTCCTGTCCGGCAGTGGGAGCCGAGAATTGCTGTGCAGCCTGCCTGCCTTGGAGTTGGGCGGTTGCCCACTTGCTGCCGATCTGTGCCCGCTCAAGCAGGTCGTCTGACATCCGTTGTAGATCAAACTCGTAGCGGCTGCCAAGCTGAGCCTTGACGTCAACCAGGTGTCCCACCGGTTCCGGTCACGGTCCGAATCCCGTCGGGGCTACCAGCAGGAAGTCGCCCCTCACTCGCGGAAACGCGGGTGAGGGGCGATCGTTGATGGGCACCGAGAGCCCGGACCGGCAGTCGTCGTCGTGGCGGCCGCGCGTCGATCAGTTCTCATCCATGGTGACCTTGACTGCCTTGATGGTCCCAGGGAAATTCCGGTGCATCGATGAACTGCGAGCCCTAGATTTGTGGGGTGACCGCAGACGACGTGCCTTCCAACCTTTCGTGTCTCGGTGCGCCGGTTGGGCCGATTATTCGCGTTCACGGCGGGTTCGCCAACCGGATGTACCGGCTCGACACCGACCAGGGGTCGTTCGCGGTGAAGGAGTTGAACCTCGTCGACCGCCGCTGGACCTACCACGTCGAGGACGTGTTCAGGTTCGAGCAGGCGGCTTTTGCTGCCGGCATTCCGATGCCGGAGCCGATCTCGGCCAGCCACCACACGCTCGTCCACCGGTGGGTCGAGGGAAAGAAGGTGCCCGAAGCGCCGGTGTCGGAGGCGTACGCGTTCGAGATCGGTGAGATTCTCGCGCGCATCCACGCGTTGGACGTCGAGTGGACACACGTGTCGATCGAGGACCCGGTGTCACGGGACTGGTCCGAGCTCGCCGAGCGGGCGGTGTCGACCGGACAGCCGTGGGCCGACGAGCTCGCCTCCCAGGTCGAGACGTTCCTGGCGATGGCCCACTTGGTCGACACCTGCGAACGGCCGGGCCCCGTTGTACTGACCCACCGGGACATCCAACCGTGGAACCTGCTCGCTCGAGACGGGCGTCCGGTGGTGCTCGACTGGGAGCTCTCGGGGATGCTCGACCTGGCCGGTGAGCTTGGCTCGACCGCGCTGAGCCTCGCGAAGGGGCCCGGCTTCGACGATATCGAGCCCGCCATCTTCCGCTCGGTCCTTGACGGCTACGTTGCTGGGGGCGGAGCGCTGCCGCCGGCGGGTCCAAGCTGGTTCGTGTTCATGATCGGCGGCTGGCTGGGGCACACAAGGTGGAACATCCTCCGTTGCCTGGCCGGTGTCGAGGCGAGCACAGGCCCTGATCTCGCGCTGTCGCACGAGTCCGTGCGCAACGGCGTGCGCGGCCTACCCGATATGTTCGGCCGGCTTCCGGACCTCGAGGCGCTGCTCGTGTGACAGCGTCCCGCTTCTGTGCTGGGTGCGCGACGTAACTCGCACTCCCGAGCCCGCTTGCGGCGACAGTCGATTACCTGTACAGCCCGAGCAGGTCGAGCTAGCCGTTCGGCAGGCCCTCGACCGGGGACTGACCACTAGGCGGCGACTGCACACGATGGCGGCTCGTCGGTCGAGGCGTGTGCGTGAGTTCGTGGACGATGCGATAGAGCAGGTGCAGGCGTGAGGTATGGCAGCGCGCCGGCGTTCCGCCGCGTTCTGGAGGATCGCCTGAAGGACTGGGCAGGCGGGGACGGGGCACGTATCGCGAGGGGCGACTTGCCATGACCATCGTCGAGATCGACGGCTGAGCGCTGCTGTACATGCGGACTCTGAGGTGGGTACTTTTGGTTTACCGCTATGAGGGGATCGGATTATGGTTGGCGGTCCGGAGGACGTCAGCGCTCGGGTGTCGGCCGCTGCCGGTCGGACCTATGCGGCGGGCACTGCGCGGCTGTCATTTGGGCTCCTTCGCGGTGGGTCAGTAGTCGGGGAGTGGGACCGTCTCGGCGAGGGTGTGGTCGATTTCGCCGCCCGCCTGGCGCAGGTATCCCGAGTGTTCTTGCCCGGACACATGCAGGAGAACCTGCAGAGCGTGCCGGAGGCACTCACCAGGCCGCGAGACATGCTGTACCAGGGAGCAACCGAGTTAATGCGCTCGGGTGATTCTTGGGTCGCGGTCGGCAGCGGTGAGCGGGATGGGCCGCGTCACCATGGCGATCCGCTATGGCCGCTGGACGCCCTCTTCGGTGCCACTGATGACATCGTCGAAGTTGGTACGGACGCCATCGGCGACGTCAACACCACTCACTATCGGCTCGCTGTTGATCTCGCGGCTGCGGACGAGCTCCTGACCATGGGGATTGAGATGCCCGAAGGGCCGTTCCGCCGGTTACGCCAGCTGCCTGCGGAAGTTTGGCTGGATGACGTAGGCCGCGCGCGTCTGATCGCGATTCAGAATGCCGCCGGCAATCGTGAGGTCTGGAAAGTCGTCGAGTTCTGGGATTTCGGCGTCTCGGTGGCGATCTCTCCTCCCGATGCCGGCGAGATCTTGACGCCCGACGTGACCGACTTGCAGCGGATCTTCATGGGAGACACCTAGGTCTCGTCATGTGACAGACCTGAACTGATCGGTTGAGAGCGCGGTCGATCTTGGCGCGGTTGCGGGGCGGCGTCGCCGTCGATGCACTTGGCGTAGATCCTCAGGAGGACGTCGACGGAGCGTCCGGCCCATTCGGCGATTTTGCGGGGGTTGGACGCCGGCGTTGACCCATGTCGATACGCCTGCGTGGCGTAGATCGTACGGGCGCGCGGCTGAGATGCTAGGACGATGCCGCTGACGAACCCCTGGCTTGCAGGTCCCACTCCCGACGGCGAACTCCACCGCGAACACCTCGAGGAACGAATTCTCAACCTGCTCTCCACCCAGAACGTAGCAGTCATCGCCACCGTGGACCCGAACGGAGCGCCGGCAGCCACGCCTGTCCGCTACTGCAGCCTCGGGTTCGAGATCTTCTACACCAGCTGGAACGACTCACCGAAATCGGGGAACCTGCGCCGTGATTCCAGAGTCTCGGCGGGGATCTTCGCCCCGCTGGTCGGCCAAGCCAGCAGTCGCGGTGCACAGCTATTCGGCACAGCACGAACTCTCGAACGCGACGATCCTGAGGCCGACGGTTACTGGGAAGCCTTCCGCTGGCAGTCCGATCACGCTGAACGCGGACGATCCCTCAACGAGCCACCCACCGACCCGCTCACGATCATCACCCCGGACCGGATTCTGTACACCGAGCACTGGCTACGCCGCAGCGGCTACAAGCCACGCCAAACCTGGCGGCGCTCATGATCAAGGCTCGCCGCAAACTGACAGTTCGCTGACATGAGCGGTTTCACCGTAGTCATCTAGTATCTGCGTCAAATGCGTGTCCAAACTTCCGTCTACCCGGCGATCAGCATGGCGTTGTCGCAGGTCACTAGCATGCAGGCTGTTCCTGGCCCACCCGTCGCCCGCTTCAGGTGGGGCGCGGATTCGCGTCCGTCTGTCGGGGTAAGAGCGAGCCTGCACTTGAGTGTGGAAAACGCACTCGATCGGAGCATACGAGGGTGCGGGATCGGCATCGAGGGTGTTCCGCAGGCAGTTTTCGTGAGTCTCTCGTCGCGCTGTAGACAGCACGAGCGTGTATCTGTACTGTGATGCCAGCCAAGGACCCCTTCCGGTTTCGGACGTGTCTGTCACCTCGACTGGAAGGAGTGGTCTGATGGCACGCCATTACGGACCCCCGCATTTCACCGACGATCCCTACTCGCAGATCGTCTCACCGCACGGGATCCCCGTTGACGACCTGGTATCCGTGCTCCAGAAGGAAATCCGCCGCAGCAACGTGGACAACGCGGTGCTGGCCGCTTACGAGATGTACATCACCTCACCGGACGTCGCTGAGCACATCTGGACCAGACTGCGGCTCATCGCCGTCGAAGATGTCGGAATGGGGCTGCCGCTTGGGCCCCTC
>NZ_ML142863.1:196480-200020 GCF_004138495.1 Phytoactinopolyspora endophytica | reverse complement strand
TCATGCCGTCCGTCTGCTCGCGACAGCGCAGAAGGATCGCACAGCCTCCGAACACGCTGATTGGGTCGCTACCAAGGTGCAGTTGGGTGAAGCGCTCGTCGAGGTGCCGGACTACGCTCACTGCGTTCACACCAAAGCGGGCCAGGTGCAGAGTCGCGGCTTGGTGCAGTGGTGGGAGAACGGTGCCCAGGTCGCTGACGAACTCGGGACAGCCGATCATCACTACCGCGACGAGATGATCGCCCTCCATCGCGAAGATGAAGCTGCCAACGGTTCCGAACCGCCGACTTCGCGGTGGATCCCACAGAGTTTCTGACGCGCGTATGGCGGCCCGGATCACCCAACGTGTGGCGATCCGGGCCGCCCGGTGCGCGCCAAGTAAGGAATAGCCGCAGCCCATCGGATCCAGCGGCGGTCATTCCATAGGTCGACCCACGTGTCGAACTACTCATCGATGCTGCGCTCCAGAACGTTGAGGAAGTAGTCGTCGGCCGATGTGAACCGCGAGGCGATGTCGCTCAATGGCGCCCGAGCGCGGAGAGTGCCAGCGTCGCCGGCCAGAAGGTAGTCGGCCACGCAGGCAATGTCGTCCATCTGATGGGTGGAGACGAGGATGATCCGCGGGTGCCGGTCGGCGAACCGGATCCTCGGCGGTCGCGCCCGCTCGATCCTGCAGGCGAGGTCCCCTTCGCAAACTCGGAAGTGGCAGACTCTGGCACATGAAGTATGCGTTGCTGATCTGCGATGACGAGTCAGCTTCACCGAGCAATGAAGACCTGGCGGCTGATCCAGTGCACCAGGCGTGGGAGGCGGACCTGGAGCGGCGCGGTGTCGAGTTGTTCGGCGCGCGGTTGCGGCCGGTCGCCGACGCCACGACGGTCCGGGTCCGCGAGGGCGAGACTCTGATCTCTGACGGACCGTTCGCCGAGACCAAGGACTTTGTCGGCGGCGTCGTGGTCATCGAGTGCGCCGACTTGGACGAGGCGATCACGATCGCCGGGGGACACCCCTACGCCCGGTGGAGCAGCGTCGAGATCCGCCCGGTTTGGGTATGACCGCACCCGACGACGCTGTGCGCGCCGCGGTCGAAGCGGCGTATCGGGACGAATGGGGTCAGGTGGTCGCGACGTTGATCGGGCTGACCCGGGATTGGGATCTGGCGGAGGATTGTGCGCAGGACGCGTTCGCGACAGCGTTGGCGAGGTGGCCGCGCGATGGCATCCCGAGCCGTCCGGGCGCCTGGCTCACCACGACGGCGCGCAACCGTGCGACCGACCGGCTGCGGCGCGACAAGGCCGGGCGTACAAAGCTGCGCCAGCTCGCGGTGTTGGCCCCGGAGTCGGACGAGCTGCCTTTGGACGAGATCCCGGACGATCGGCTGCGGCTGATCTTCACGTGCTGTCATCCGGCGCTGCCGTTCGAGGCCAGGGTCGCGCTCACGTTGCGCACGCTCTCCGGTTTGAGTACCGCCGAAATCGCCAGGGCGTTCCTCACTGCCGAATCCACGATGGCGCAACGCCTGGTCCGTGCCAAGCGCAAGATCGCCGAGGCTGGTATCCCGTACCGTGTCCCTCCCGCCGAGTCGCTGCCGGAACGACTGGCCGCGGTCCTCGCGGTTCTCTATCTGATCTTCAACGAGGGCTACGACGAGCAGGACGGTCGTAGAGCGCTGACGGCCGAGGCGATCCACCTCGCCCGGGTACTCTCCCGGCTGATGCCGACGGAACCCGAGCCGAGAGGCTTGCTGGCGTTGATGCTGCTGCACGAGGCCCGACGCGCGACGCGTACCGATGACGGGGTGTTGGTGACCCTGGAACACCAGGACCGATCCAGGTGGGATCGTGACTTGATCGCAGAAGGGGTCGGCGTACTCGACCAGGCGCTGGCCATGCGACGTGGCGGGCCCTATCAGGTGCAGGCCGCGATCGCTGCCTGCCACGCTACGGCGCCGGATGCGGCGAGCACCGATTGGGCGCAGATCGCAGCCCTCTATGCGGAATTGGGCCGCCTGGCTCCGTCACCAGTGGTGGAGCTCAACCGTGCCGTGGCGGTCGCTATGTCCGACGGCGTCCCGGCCGGTCTCGCGCTGGTGGACGAGCTTACCGAGTCCGGCCGCCTCGACGGGTATCACCTGCTGCCCGCCACCCGGGCCGATCTGCTCAGGAGGGACGGTCGCGTGGCCGAGGCCAAGGTCGCGTACGAGGAGGCGCTGACGCTGGTGCCGACCGACGCCGAACGTCGCTACCTGATCGGTCGCCTTCGCGCGCTCTGACGGCCTGACATGCGGGCCGGACCAGCGATGCCGTGGCGCCGGATTGCGGCATCCTGGGTATAGGGACGTCGTCCGCGTGGGGAGGTGATCGGGCGACATGCGGCGCAAGGCGGTTTCGTCCTCGGTGGTGGCGTCGGTGGGCTACGACGCGGACAGCCGCACGCTGGAAGTCGAGTTCCACTCCGGTGAGGTTTATCGCTACCTCGATGTGCCGGAGTTCGACGTCGCTCGCCTGCTCCGTGCCGAGAGCTTGGGCCGATTCCTGAACGAGTGGATCAAGCCTCGCTACGAGTTCGCCTACGTGCAGCGGAGGTGACCGGAAAGCGGACGCTGAGAGCGATACGTTCCTCTCGATCAGCGCACGAGGCCGGAGGCCGGGCTCGCCTGAGCCGTGTCGAACTCACGAAGCGCCTCGATCACGCTGGCGACGTGCCGGCGGACCGCTCGTTCGGCGCCTTCCGGGCTACGGGCGCAGAGCTCGTCGATGATCGCGAGGTGCTCCGGGAGGGAGATCTGCGGTCGGCCAGGGCGAAGCGCGAGCCGGAACTGGTGTCTGACGTTCCGGGCGCTCAGGTTGGAGAGCACGTCCGCCGCGACCGGCTGCGCGGAGATCTCCCGGATCCTGTCGTGCAGAGTGCCGTTGAGCTCGGAGTACACCAGGACTTCACCGGCGCGCATCGCATCCTGCATGCGACGGCCGATGTCGCGCAGCTCGGTGATCTCCTCATCGGTGATCCGCTCGGCCGCTTTCGCCGCACATAGCCCTTCCACGGCCATCCGTACCTCGGTGATCGCGATGGCCTCCTCGACGCTGACCGACCGGACCCGAGCTCCGCGGTTGGCGATCCTCTCGACGAGGCCCTCATGGGTGAGATCCATGAGAGCCGCACGGACGACGCCCCGGCTCGCGTGGAACAGCTCGCACAGGTCTGCTTCGACCAGGCGCTGGCCGGGCGCGAACTCTCCGGCCACGATGGCGGTGCGTATCCGGTCGGTCACCTCGGCCGACCGGACGGTGCCATCGGCGGTGTTCGACGTCATCTGACCTCCTGTGCGGACGGATGAGACGGAAGCCTTACGGCCGGCTCCCGTGAGCGGGTGCGGCTCCCGGGCACGGCATGTGCATGCTCGCTGACAACATTGAACATTATCTTCTGTTGACTTACGTCACCAAGATTGTTGACAATAATGTCCATGATTATAGCCTTCAGGCGACAGCACGGACGTCCGTCGTGAAGAACGTCGTCGTCACCGATACTCCACGCGCA
>NZ_ML142863.1:195931-196441 GCF_004138495.1 Phytoactinopolyspora endophytica | reverse complement strand
TCGACGATGCTGAGCGGCTCGCCGGCTACGGCGTGGCGACGGTCCACGAGGCGATGGGCCGTACCGGGTACCTCGGTGCTTCGATCCGGCCGGCGTGGCCGGGCGCCCGCATCGGCGGAACCGCGGTCACCGTGCTGTGCTGGCCCGGCGACAATCTCATGATCCACGTCGCCGTCGAGCAGTGCCGGCCCGGGGACGTCCTCGTCGTGACCACCAACTCGGAGTCGACCGACGGGCTCTTCGGGGAGCTGTTCGCCACGGCGCTGCAGCATCGTGGTGTCCGGGGCGTCGTCCTGGAGTGCGGGATCCGTGACACGGCCGAGCTGCGCGAGATGGGCTTCCCGGCCTGGTCCCGGGCCGTGAGCGCCCAGGGGTCGGTCAAGGCGACAGCCGGCGCCGTGAACGTGCCCGTGGTGCTCGGCGGTCAGATCGTGCACCCCGGCGACGTCGTGCTGGCCGACGACGACGGGGCGATGGTGGTGCCACGCGGCGACGTGTCTCGGGCGCTGA
>NZ_ML142863.1:193357-195859 GCF_004138495.1 Phytoactinopolyspora endophytica | reverse complement strand
GTCGCAGGCCCGCATGGAGAAGGAGGCGGCCACCCGGTCGGCCTTCCAGGCCGGCGAGCTCGGCCTGGACCGTTACGGACTGCGTCAGCGGCTGGGCGAGTTCGGTATCGAGTACGTCACCTACTCCGAGTATGAGCGGGGACGGTGATGACTGACGCTCCCGACTACGACGGTACGGGCGTGCGCTGCACCATGCTGCGGGGCGGCACCTCCCGAGGGCTGTACTTCGAGGCCGCGGATCTTCCGGCCGACTCTGGAGAACGGGACGATGTGCTGCTGCGGCTGATGGGCACGCCCGACCCACGGCAGATCGACGGCCTCGGCGGTAGCACGTCGTTGACGAGCAAGGTGGCCGTCGTCGGCCCATCGCACCATCCGGACGCGGACGTCGACTACCTGTTCCTGCAGCTGGGAGTCGAGCAGGCCATGGTCAGCGACCGGCAGAACTGCGGCAACATCCTGGCCGGGGTCGGACCGTTCGCGGTGGAGCGTGGCCTGGTCCCGGCCCCCGACGATGAGACCAGCGTGCGGATCCGGATGGTCAACTCCGACAGCATCGCCGTCGCCACCTTCCCGACCCCGCGAGGCCGGGTCGAGTACAGGGGAGACGTCACGATCGACGGCGTGCCCGGCACCGCCGCACCGGTGACGCTCACCTTCACCGGCACCGAGGGATCGTTCACCGGGAGCCTGCTTCCCACCGGGAACGTCCGCGACGTGGTGGGCGGCGTGCCGACGACCTGCGTGGACAACGGCATGCCGGTGGCCGTGGCCATGGCGGAGTCCTTCGGTCTCACCGGCTACGAGTCCCACGAGGACCTGGCCGCCGACGCCGCTCTGCTCGAGCGGATCGACGCCTTCCGGGTCGAGGCCGGCCGGTTGATGGGCCTCGGCGACGTCACGGAATCCTCGGTGCCGAAGTCGATCCTGCTTGCCCCGCCGCGCGACGGCGGGCAGCTCTGCACCCGATCGTTCATTCCAGTCAAGCCCCACACCTCGGTCGGCATACTGGCGGCCGTCAGCGCGGTGACCGGCATGCTGCTCCCGGGCGCGGTCGGCCACGAGCTGACCGACGCCTGGCCCACAGGCCGCTCGCAGGTCGGCGTCGAGCACCCGACCGGCCACCTGCTCGTCGACGTCGTGGTCGACACCGATGCGGCGCCGCCGCGGGTGGTCCGCTCGGGCGTCGTGCGCACCGCCCGCAAGCTCTTCGACGGCACCGCCTTCCCCCGTGCCCGATCCCGCACCCCGAATCCGTGAATCCGCCCCGTCGATGGGAGACGATATGCCACCCCTGCACGAGATCGCCCACCTCGCCCACGTGGAGCTCCGCACGCCGGTGTTCGAGGAGAGCCTCGAGTTCTTCACCCGATTCCTCGGGCTGACCGAGAACGGGTCGGCCGGGGACTCGGTGTTCCTGCGAGCCTTCGACGACTACGAGAACACCACCATCAAGCTCACCGCCCACAGCACATCGGGGGTCGGTCGCACCAACCTGCGAGCGGCCGGCCCCGAGGCGCTCCAGCGCCTGGTCAAGGAGATCGAGGCGACCGGCCGCGGTGTCGGCTGGCAGGACGGCGACCCCGGGTACGGGCCGACCTACGTCTTCACCGACCCCGATGGGCACGAGCTCGGCGTGTACTACGAGAGTGAGTGGTACGAGCCGCCGGCCGAGCTGAGGCCGTCGCTGAAGAACCAAGCGCAGGCGTATCCGGCACGCGGCGTCAGCGTCCGCCGCCTCGACCACATCAACTACCTCGGGGTCGACGTCGAACAGAACCGGGACTACCTGCGCGACGTCCTCGGCGCCATGGTCACCGAGCAGATCGTGCTCGACGACGGATCCACCGCGGGCAGCTGGACGACGTTCACCAGCAAGGGCTACGACGCCGTCTACACCCGTGACCGCACCGGCACACCCGGCCGGCTACACCACATCGCCTTCGCCGTCGACACTCGCAGCGACATTCTCCGTGCCGCCGACATCGCTCTCGACCAGGGAGTCTTCATCGAGACCGGTCCGCACAAGCACGCCATCCAGCAGACCGTCTTCCTTTACGTCTACGAGCCAGGCGGCAACCGGATCGAGCTGTGCAACGCCGGCGCCCGGCTCGTCCTGGCCCCGGACTGGCAGCCGGTCGACTGGACCGAGGCGGAACGGGCCAAGGGGCAGGCGTGGGGGTTGAAGACCATCGAGTCCTTCCACACCCACGGCACGCCTCCCGTCGACCGGGCGCCGTGACCCCTGCGGTGCGCATCTCGGTCCTCGGGCTGGGGGAGGCGGGGGCGGAGATCGCCCGCGACCTGGTGGCCGCCGGGGCGGACGTCCGCGGCTACGACCCCCGGGTCGCGCCGCCTGCGGGAGTGGCATTCCGCTCCGGCGAGGCCGACGCCGTCGCCGACGCCGACCTGGTGCTCAGCGTCAACAGCGCGGACGACGCGATGACCGCACTGAGTAACGCATTACCCAGGCTGCGACCCGGGACGGTCTGGGCGGACCTC
>NZ_ML142863.1:188686-193308 GCF_004138495.1 Phytoactinopolyspora endophytica | reverse complement strand
CTCCCCGCGTCTGAAAGCAGAGCTCGTGGACCGGTTGGCCGGCAGAGAAGTCCCGGTCGTGGATGTGGCGCTTCTGTCGCCGGTACCTGGACGGGGGCTGCGGACCCCGATGCTGGTCTCCGGCGACGGCGCCGCCCGCTACGCCGAGATCCTCCACGGTCTGGGCGTCGACGTGACCATCCAGGACGGCCCCGCCGGCGCGGCGATCTCGCGCAAACTACTCCGCAGCGTGTTCTACAAAGGTCTGGCCGCGGCTGTCATCGAAGCGCTCGACGCCGCCCGGGCGGCCGGTTGCGAGGAATGGTTGCGCGGCAATATCCGCACGGAGCTGGCCGGCTTCGGCCACGACACCCTGGACCGGCTGGTCGACGGCTCACATACGCACGCCCGGCGGCGCGCGCAGGAGATGACGGCGGCCAGCGGGCAGTTGAGTGAGCTCGGCGTTCAGCCCCGGATCGCGACAGCCGCCCGCGACCTGCTCATCATGCTCAGCGAACGCCCAGAGGAGACAGAGACGTGATCATCGACTGCCACGGCCACTACACCACTGCTCCGTCCGCGCACACGTCCTGGCGTACCGCACAGCAGGCGGCGTACGACGCGGGGCAGGCGGCGCCGTCGTACCCGGAGATCACCGACGACGAGATCCGCGAGTCGATCGAGGGCAGCCAGCTGCGTCTGATGGCCGAGCGCGGGGTCGATCTGACCCTCTTCTCACCCCGCGCTTCCGCGATGGGCCACCACGTGGGCGACGAGGCGGTCAACAGCCGATGGACCGAGGCCTGCAACAACCTCATCGCCCGCGTCGTCGGGCTGTACCCGCAGAGCTTCGCGGGCGTGTGCCAGCTGCCGCAGTCGCCGGGCGTCCCCATCACGCAATCCGTGGCCGAGCTGCGTCGCTGCATCTTGGAGCTCGGCTTCGTCGGATGCAACCTGAACCCCGACCCCAGCGGCGGGCATTGGACGTCCGCACCGCTGACCGATCGCAGCTGGTACCCCTTCTACGAGGCGATGGTCGAGCTCGACGTGCCGGCCATGGTGCACGTGTCCGCGGTGACCAATCCGAACTTCCACGCCACCGGGTCGCACTACCTGAACGCGGACACGACTGCGTTCATGCAGCTGCTTCAGGCCGACCTCTTCAAGGACTTTCCGCAGCTGAAGCTCATCATTCCGCACGGCGGGGGAGCTGTGCCCTATCACTGGGGCCGCTTCCGAGGGCTCGCCGACATGCTCGACAGGCCCGCGCCGGAGCAAGCCGTGATGGGCAATGTCTACTTCGACACCTGCGTCTACCACCAACCCGGGATCGACCTGCTCTTCGACGTCATCGACGTCGACAACATCCTGTTCGGGTCGGAGATGGTCGGAGCGGTCCGCGGGATCGACCCGCGGACCGGGCACTACTTCGACGACACCCGGCGCTACGTGGACGCACGGGACCTGTCGCCGCAGGACCGGGAGAAGGTGTATGAGCGCAATGTCAGGCGCGTGTACCCGCGCCTGGACGCCGCGCTCCACGCACGGGGCCGGTAACTCGCGCTCATGCGCCTGCCATATTCGTGCCGCCTATGCCCGCACGTGTCTCAGCCCGGCGCCACGGACGTTCCGGCCGTTCTACCGATGGGTGCCGGTGACCGGGTCCACATCAGGCGCGCCAGCGGCCACAGTGCGATCAAGGCTGCCACCGGCTGCACATATGCCTGGACGGCGAACAGCGGCACGAAGCGGCTGGCCGCCATGGTGACGAGTGCCATCACAACCACGCCTGTCATGCCCGGACCTAGGATGCGGGCGCCGGCGACGCCTTTGGCGAAGCCGAGTACACCGAGCGCGAATGTGAAGGCTCCGACCAGCAGGACGGGGAGGAACCACGGCTCCAGCGCTTCCTGGGCCGCCGCCGCGTCCTCACCGGTCTCGACGGCGGCGAGCGGGGCGAACTCCATCCCCGGAAGCAGCGTGTACAGCGCGCTTCCGATCACGACGAACGGCATTCCGAGGGCGCTCCACCGGTCCTCGCTCCGCTCGCGGAGGTAGCTGCGGACAGCGAGGAACGCGAGGACGACCACGCCGGACGCGACGCCGGCCGCAAGATGTGCCAGTCCCCAGCGTGTCGGACCAGCTGCGACGGCGTCGGCGACTGCCGAGTCATTGGGCAGCCGGCCGCCGATATACGGGTGCCACGCGAGCGCGGCCAGCAGCACCATGGGAGCAAGTGCGATGATGCCAGCGCGGAGACGGGATATTGTCGTTTCGGTCATGACGATGTCCTCTCCTGTCCGAGCGGGCGGATGTTGCGGTTGACGCGGAAGAGATTGTCCGGGTCGTACTGCGCCTTGGCCTGCTGCAGGCGCTCAAAGTTGCCTCGGTACGCGCCAGACGTTCGGGTGGCGTCGTCTTCGGCCAGCTGGAAATTGACGTAGTTCCCGCCGGTCGAGAACGGCCGGATCTCCTCCCACCCTTGGCGGACCGCGGCCATAATGCCGTCGCCGTTCGCCTGCGGGGGCCACGTTCCGGTGAACCCGCTGATGAACTGGGCGTCTCGGTTGCCGACCGCGCTGCCGTCGTCGTGCTCGTTCAGCGCCCCAGCGAGGTGGAAGATGATGGAGAACGACAACGGGGACGCGACACGCAGCGCGGCGTCGCGGAACGTGTTGAGGTACTCGCTCGGCAGGTCGGGAAGAAACTCGGCCTTCCAGTACTGGTGCAGTCCTTTGGGCTGCAAGTTGTCGACCATCGACTGCAGCGCCACGTACGGCTTCTCCCCGACCAGGCTGAAGATCGGATCCCCGAGAGCGCGCAGCGGCGCGAGATCGGCCTCGGCGGTCGGGCCGCTGTGGCACACGAGCAACGCAACGACGGGTTTGAGGTGCCAGTCTTCGGGGACGAACGGGGCGGGCGGGGCGAGGCGAATCATCACCGCGGCCGTCAGCTCACGGGGCGCTGACGCGGTGAGCTCCCGGTAGGTCTCGAGTACCTCATCGGCTCGATCGGCGCTCCAGGCGACCAAGCCGCCGGTCACCATGGGGCCGACCTCGTGCAGCCGGAACGTGAAGCGCGTGACGACGCCGAAGTTGCCACCGCCGCCGCGGATCGCCCAGAACAGGTCGGCGTTCTCCGCCCGGCTGGCAGTACGTATCTTGCCGTCTGCGGTGACGATCTCGACCTCGCCCAGGTTGTCGGTAGCCCAACCGAACCGACGCGTCAGGTAACCGAAGCCGCCGCCGAGGGTCAGGCCGGCGACTCCCGTCTCAGACACGAACCCGAGCACCGTCGCCAGCCCGTGGGCCTGGGTCGCCCGGTCGACGTCCTGCAGCAGGCATCCCGGACCGACGTGTGCGAGCCGCCCGGCCGGGTCCACCGTCACGTCACGCATGCGCGACATATCCAGAGTCAGCCCGTCCTCGGCGATGGCCGTTCCGGCGATGTTATGTCCGCCGCCCTTGACGCTCAGCAGAAGACCGTGCTCGGAGGCGAACCGGACGACCGCAGCGACGTCGTCGGCCGACGTGGGCTGGACGACCAGCGCGGGGGTCTTAGCGACCGTGGCGTTCCAGACGACGACGGCCCCATCCCAGCCCTCGTCTCCCGCTGTCAGCAGCGGACCGTCGATCGCCGAACTGAGCTGTTCGAGCTGAGCCGAGGTCAGGCCGACGCGCCCGCCTTCGAGTCCAGCGACATCGAACGTTCTCGTGCTCATGCTGTCTCCCCTTCCCCTGTGGCTACGAGACAAGAGTCCGCGACAGGCAGTTGCTGCCGCATCGTCCGGATCAACCAATTCGATGTGGCGGCGCCCTGTGGGTAGTTCTGTGTAGCTCCGGTTTCGGTGGCCCGCGCTACACGAGGTCGTGCTCGTAGGCGTAGGCCGTGGCGGCGGCCCGCGAGGACAGGTCGAGCTTGGTGAAGATATTGCTCATGTGCCGGGCAACCGTCTTGTCGCTGATCACGAGCGTGTCGGCGATCTCCCGATTGGTCGCACCGGTCGCCACCAAGCGGAGCACCTCCACCTCGCGCGGCGTCAAGCCGCCGACTGTGGGTGGTGTGGCGTGACCCATGAGCTCCTTCACCTGCTCCAGCGCGGGGATGGCGCCCAGCTGCTCGAAGACCCGCCGGGCGGCATCCAGCTCCATCTCGGCCGTGTCGTGGTCGCCCAGCTGACGGCACGCTCGCGTCATCAGCAGCCGGACTCGGGCCGCCTCGTACGAGGCTTCCAGTTCGAGCCAGGCCAACCACGCTCGGCGCAGGGCGACGCAGGCGGCTCCCGCATCACCCTCGGCGAGCAGCGCCGCCCCGTGCGCGTACCCGTCCACCGCACGCAGGTACGGCGAGTCGAAGGTCGCGGCGATCTCCCCTAGCTCGTCCACCGCCGCCCGGGCGGTCTCGACGTCGCCGGCGGCAAGCTTGATTTCAACGTACGCGGGCAGGACACGGGACCGGTCTACGGCTCGCTCGGCTTCCGTGACCGTCCGTTGGATGGCAGCGGCCGCGTCGTCGATCCGGCCCTGAGCCTTCCGGAGCAGGGCCAGCCCCGGTTGCATGGTGTGCCCCCAGTCGCTGGCCTCGCGGTAGCAGGTCTCAGCTTGAGCGAACTCACCGCGCAACCGGAGCAGTTCGCCCTGCTG
>NZ_ML142863.1:188112-188676 GCF_004138495.1 Phytoactinopolyspora endophytica | reverse complement strand
TGCCCAACACCGGATCACCGGGCGGGTCGGATAGGTGCTCGCAGGCCTGGCGGACCTCGTCCATAGCGTCGGCCCACTCGCCGCGCAGCTGCATGATTTCCGAGCGGTGCACCAGGCACTGGCCGCGGTAGGGCTTGAGGTCCTGCTGAGCGGCGCACCAGCGGCTCAGCGCCGCTGTCCACTCCTGCACACGGCGCACGTCGAAGATTTCCCGGCAAGCGAGGACCACGGCACAGTAGACGATGCCAGCCGCGACTGCGGACACCTCGCCAGTCGTGACCGCCACCATCGCTTCGTCCAGCATCGTCACGCCTTGCGCGGCCAGGCCCTGCGCAACCAGCGCCTGGCCCTGTCCCAGCGTCCCGAGCACTCGCAGGTCGGCATCGTCGAACCGGTCCGCTACCTCGGTCATCTCAACGAAGGTGCGCTGCGCGGCCTCGGGATCGCCGCCCAGAGCTTGTAGCGCCATGGGGAGGCGCAGATATCCCTGCTCCGCGCAGTCCACCGGCGCGTCTTCCAGGAGGCGGTGCGCCCGCCCCATCCAGCCGCCGCCGCGGGCGTGCT
>NZ_ML142863.1:186268-188093 GCF_004138495.1 Phytoactinopolyspora endophytica | reverse complement strand
TGATGCGTCCGCTCCCAGGCGTCGTTGGCCGCGTCGACGCGCCCGATCAGATACGCCGCTTTCGCCAGCCGGTCGAGGTCCTCGGCGTCGAGCGAGTCGTGCTGGTCGGCGGCGGACAGGTACTCGTAAGCATCGCGCCACGCCAGCCGGGCGAAAGCCTCGCGACCTCGCGCCACGGCTTCGTTGGCCAGCGGCGCCTGTGCCATGGCTAACAACTTACCAATCGATCGTTGATCGGTCACGAGCTTGCCGACGCCTTCCGAAGCCGGAGAAGGTGATAAATATCGGTGATAGGCGTAGCGCGAAGTAATCCGACAGGATCACTCCCGTCAATATCATGCATTGAACGACTTCGAATGGGCTGATAAGCATACCCATTCATCCGTGATTAAGCTCAATTCCGTATCGGAAGAAATCGACGGCTGTAACGCGGCAGCACAAAAGTACCGCGAGCCGCACCCAACGATCGGTGACGATCCTGTCGAGGTAGGACTTCGGGGAAGTCGACGCTGGCCGCTATGCCGATTGCCAGGGCGACGGTGACAAGGACCGCTGCAGGTCAACGACCCAAAGCTAGGTGCCCGGTCAATCGCGCTCCGCGAGTGCGGCCAGACGGTCGAGCGACGCCTGAAGCTTGTCGGCGGTGGTCGCCCTGGCGCGGGCGAGCCGGTTCTCGTCGGTCAGGCCGGTCCAGTCGTAGGTGTGAGTGACGTGCGTCCGCGACGAGTCGATCGGATCGAGTGTCCATCGCCAGAGGTGGCCTGGTGGCGGCTGATCGGGCTCAGAGGGTTTCCAGGCGATGACCCGGCCTTCGTCGAACTCGACCACATGATTCTCCCGGATGCTGCCTTTCGTGAGGGTCATGGTGAACACGTCACCGATGGTGCGGATCCGTTGCCCGTCGGGTGCGTTGGCCAGGTTGTCATTGCCGTCCCAGCGGGGCTGTTGCATCGGGTTCGCGATGAGCTCGAAGATACGCGCGGCGCCCGCGGCGATCTCGCGGCTGGCGGACACGACCCGTGGAACGTCCTCGTGACTGATCATGCCTCTATGGAAGCATCGTTCGGGAATCCTGGCTACGCCCTCGGTAGCATCACGTCGCCGGCTACCTCATGGCCGGCCATCACCCTGATGCGCCGATACGGCGTGGCCTGGACGAGTTGGAAGGACCTGATGACGCATCCATGCTTCTCGGTCATGGAGCTTTCGTTCCGTGGCCCTGTTGAACCGCTTCCGGACGTCGTACCCCTCACGTTGGTGTTCAGGCACGAGACCGGGCGCACCGTGCGCGTGCCGGGCTTCTGGGACGGCGGTGACCGTCATCTCGCTCGTTTCGCGCCAGAGTTGGAAGGACGCTGGACCTATGTCAGTGACTCCGCCGTGGACGAGCTGACCGGGTGCTCCGGTGAGTTCACGGTCGGGCCGGCGGCCCACGGCGAGCACGGACCGGTCCGGGTTGCCGGGACTTACCACTTCGCACACGCCGACGGCACGCCGTTCCGGCCCGTCGGAGCCACGGTCTACAACTGGCTGCACCAGCCCGAGCCGCGGTGGACACAGACGGTCACTTCGCTGTCCGAGGCCGGCTTCAACAAGCTTCGCTTCATGGTCTTTCCGCAGGCCGGCGGCTACGTCGAGCATTTTCCCGAGCTGTTGCCCTTCGAACGCGGAGCGGCCGGCCGCTATGACGTCTCTCGCCCTGTCCCCGAGTTCTTCCATCTGCTTGATGCCGCTGTGCGGCTGCTGCACGAACACCGTATCCAGGCCGAGGTGTTGATCTTCAACGCCTACGACAACGGCCGATTCGGCCTCGATCAGCTCACGG
>NZ_ML142863.1:174868-186225 GCF_004138495.1 Phytoactinopolyspora endophytica | reverse complement strand
GACTCCGCGTACCTGCGCTATCTGGTGGCGCGGCTGTCGGCCTACCCGAACGTGTGGTGGTCGCTGTGCAACGAGTTCGACCTGCTCGACCGTCCCGTCGAGCGCTGGGACGCGGTGGGGCAGGCCCTCGCCGAGACCGATCCCCATGACCACCTTCGATCCATCCACAACTGGACCCGGCTGTACGACCACAACCGGCCGTGGGTCACGCACGCCTCGCTCCAGCTTGGTCAGGCGACCGAGGACTTCGGGCGGGCGTCGCTGTTTCGCGACGCCTACCGCAAGCCGGTCATCTTCGACGAGATCAAGTACGAGGGTGACGTGCCCCTGCGGTGGGGGCAGCTGACCGCGGAGCAGTTCGTCCACCAATTCTGGATCACCACGGTCGCCGGCTGCTATGCCTCACATGGTGAGAGCTTCGTCCTGGAGGACGGCAGCTTGCACATCGTCGAGGGTGGTGAGCTCCGCGGCGAGAGCCCGCCCCGGCTGGGGTTCCTCCGCAGGCTTTTGGATGAGGTCGATGGTGTGGGCCTGAACCCCATCGACAACTGGTGGGATCCCGACTTCGTCGCGGGCGTTCCCGGTGAGGTCTACTTTCTGTACCTTGGCGCTTCGGCCCCGTCGTCATGGATCTTCCGGCTACCTCAAGGTCCCCGAGGAGACCGGCTGTCGGTGGGGGATCGGTTCGAGGTCGATGTCATCGACACGTGGCGGATGACGGTGGCCTCGGTTGACCACGTGTTCGAGCTCACCGAGGTACAGCGAAACGACGCGTACGCGTCGGCGGCCGAGCCGGTGGATCTCCCCGCCGGCCGACCCATCGCGCTTCGCATCCGACGGGCTGGGTGAGGGCTCGATCGCACTCGGTGTCATGTTCGTGTGAGGTTCGCATCCTGTTCTTCGGCTAGCCGGGCTGCCCTGCTTGACTCTGCCAGGCGGACATATCGCCGCCATTCCCAACATTCAGGAATTGGACCACGATAGTGCGCAGATCATTCAGAGCCGGGGCCGCAGCCATCGCTGCCGGCGGGCTCATGTCACTCGCCGCTGTTGCGCCGATCCCGGCCACGGCTGAGGTCTCCGGCGTGGCCTTCAATGAGATCTCCCAGCGCGTCAATCCAGACTGGGTCGAGTTTTACAACAACGGTTCTGAACCCGTCGACCTCTCTGGATGGATGTTCCAGGACGAGAAGGATCGGGATTCAGAAGACTATGTCTTCCCCGACGGTACTGTGCTCGACGCTGGGGAGTACTTGGTGCTCGACGCCGCGGACGGTGACGTTCCGGGATTCGAGTTCGGCCTGGGCAAGGCTGACGTCGTCCGGCTGTCTGACTCGTCGGGCGCGCTGGTCGACACCTTCGCTTGGGACGCGCACGCGCTGACCACGTACGGCCGCTGCCCCGACGGCACCGGAGACTTCCAGTTGACCGCCGCTTCCACCAAAGGTGGCGTGAACGACTGCACCTCACCGGCGCGAATCAACGAGATCAGCTCCGAGTGGGTCGAGATCATCAACCCCACGGACGCCGACCTCGATCTGGGCGCGCACGTATTGCGCGGCGCCGGCGCCGCGGACGGCTATGAGATCCCGGCCGGTACGGTGCTCGAGCCCGCGACGTTCGTGGTGATCGACCAGGACGACCTCGGCTTCGACCTGGACACTGCCGACGGTGTGGAACTGATCGACGCCTCGGGCGCCGTGGCCGACGAACACGGCTGGGAGGCACTGCCGGAGACCAGCCAAGGTCGGTGCCCCGACGGCACCGGAGACTTCGAGGTCACGGCGTTGGCCACTCCGGGAGCGGCGAACGACTGTGTCCCGGCCGGCGGCCAGGACACGCTGCGGGTGAACGAGGTCGAGTCCAGCGGTGGTGACCCCGGTGACTGGGTGGAGCTGATGAACACCGGATCCGAAGACGTCGACCTCTCCGGATGGCTACTGCGTGACGACGACGACACGCACACCTCGACCATCCCCGAAGGCACCGTGATCGAGGCGGGCGGCTATTACATCCACGAACGGGATCAGCTCGGCTTCGGCCTGGGCGGGTCGGATATGGTCCGCCTGTACGCCCCGAACGGCAATCTCGTCGACGCGACCGAATGGGACGGGCACGCGCCGACCACCTACGGGCGTTGCCCCGACGGTTCCGGCGAGTTCCAGGTCACGGGCAGCGTGACCAAGGGTGCCGCCAACGACTGTGGTGACCCGGACGGTCCCGACGACCCGGATGAGCCCGGCGAGCCGTGGCCAGGCAGCCCGGATGTGGCCACCGTGGACCCGGCGGAGACCTTCGACGGTGATCTCAGCGGACTGGACTACCAGCCGACCGGCACTATGGAGCCGGCTGTCATGTGGGCCGTCGACAACGGTCGCGGCCGGCTGCACCGGTTGGAGTGGAACGGCTCGGTATGGGACAACAGCTCGGCGGACGGCTGGTCGGCCGGCAAGACCCTGCGGTACCGGGACGGCTCCGGCACCCCCGACAGCGAGGGGGTGACGGTCACCGGCGACGGCGACGTCGTGGTGGGCACCGAACGTGACAATGACAATGGCAGCGTCAGCCGGTTGAGCCTCCTCAGGTACGAGATCACCGGCACCGAGACGGAGTTGGTCGCCGCAGCCGAATGGGACCTCACTGCCGACCTGCCTCCGGTGAGGGCCAACGCCGGCGTCGAGGCCGTGAAGTGGGTTCCCGACACGACGCTGACCGAACTAGGGTTCATCGACGAGTCCACCGGCGACGTCTACGATCCGGCGAACTACTCCGGACACGACGGTGGCGTGTACTTCGTCGGCATCGAGGGCAGCGGCCTCGTCTACGGCTACGTTCTGGTCGCAGACGGGGACTTCCAGCAGGTCGCGGAGATCGATCCGGGCCTGGACGGAGTGATGGGGCTGGAGTACGAGCACGAGACCAGCACCCTTTGGGTGGTCTGCGACAACGGCTGCGAGGGCCGCTCGGCCCTGCTGCGGGTGAGCGACGACGGCACGTTCGAGCTAGCTGAGCACGTGGAGCGTCCCGCGGACATGCCGGACCTGAACAACGAAGGCTTCGCCATGACGCCCGCAGTGCAGTGTGTTGAAGGGATGCGTCCGGTCTACTGGGCCGACGATGGTGACACGGACGAGCATTCGCTGCGAGCTGGGACGCTGCCATGCATTGACGAGCCCGATCCGGACGATCCTCCGGATGAGGAGAACCCGCCTGGCGGCACCGAAGACGGCGGTGCTGAGGACGGCGGCACCGAGGATGGCGGTGCTGAGGACGGCGACGGTACCGATGACGGCCAGGGTGATGACTCCGGCGGAGAAGGTGGTGCGGACGGCGACGGCACCGACACCGGTACCGACGACGGCCAAGGTGACGACACCGGTACCGAAGGCGGAGAGGACCCGGGTCTACCCGACACCGGTGGCGTCAGCGACCTTCTTGTGATCGGTGGCGCGTTGGTGATGCTGGCCGGAATCGCGCTCCTCATCGGTACACGCAGGTCGAATCAGCTCAACGCCGGCCAGGCGGCTTAAGTTCTGAAGGACTCCGGGCAGGAACTCACAACCAGGAGTTCACGGTGCCGGCGCGCAATGTGTGCGCCGGCACTGGCGTTGGTGGTGTGTTCGCAGGCGGCCACGGCTGTGTGGGCTCGTGCGCCGATCCCGATCGGCATGGCTGACCGGCCGTCGTTGATCGTCTATCCACTGGTTTTAGGGCCCGACAACGTTCCTGCCATCGGCTCCGCGGACGACGCTGCCGAGGACGTGGTGCTGGCGGTGTTCTCGGCGCTGACGCACAAGAACGCGGTGCAGAAGGAAGAGATCCTCGAGGCTCTTGCCGTGGCGCTGAGCACCATCGATCCCAGGTCGGCGGCCTATCTTGCCGAGTTCACCGAGGTAGGATTGGCTGGGACGGCCGCATTGGAGATATGGAGGGCTTTGATGACGACGATGGCTTATCCGTACCAGTCTCACCTGCGCTCCCAAGGTCGCGAGGAAGGCCGCGAGGAAGGTCGCAAAGAAGGTCGCAAAGAAGGCGAAGCGCTGTTCGTGCTACGAGTGTTGCAGCGGCGCGGCCTCGACGTCTCCCATGATGCCCGTCAGCGGATCATTTCCGGTGCCGACGATGCGACACTTGAGAAGTGGCTTGACCGAGCGTTGACCGCCGAGTCTGTCCAGGAGCTCTTCGACTAGTCGTGCTTTCAGACTGCGCGTGGTCTGTCTCCGAACGCGTCGAGGTGTGCCCCCTGACGCGTATGTGATCATTCTCGAGCTGGTCGAGCCGGCCCTGGCCGAGGTCCAGGCAGCGCTGGGCGTCATCTCGCAGTCGGACGCCAGCCAGTGCGTCCCGTGATCACGGGCTAGTGTCCCATTAATCCGGTAAGACTGGGCACCATGTCCTCCGCCGAGAAGGGAGTCGTCGCGCGATGATCATCGATGCGCACCAGCACCTGTGGGACCTGTCGGCCGTGTCGTATCCGTGGCTCACGCCCGAGTCGGGGCGGATCTACCGCACCTTCACGCCCGCCGACGCCGAGCCGGAGCTCCGTGCTGCCGGGGTCAGTGGCTCGGTGCTCGTGCAGGCTGCCGACAGCATCGAGGACACCGAGGCGATGTTCTCCGTCGGCGCGGACCATCCATGGGTGAAGGGTGTAGTCGGCTGGGTTCCCCTGCTCGAGCCGGACAAAGCCGCCGCGACTCTGGACAGGTTCGTCACCAACCCGCGGTTCAAAGGCGTACGACATCTCATCCACGACGATCCGGACCCGGACTGGGTTGTCCGGCCCGCCGTCATCGAGAGCTTGCGGCTGCTCGCGGAGCGTGACCTGAGCTTCGACGTCGTCGCAGTTCTTCCCCGTCATCTGGAGCATGTCGCAACGCTCGCCGAGGAGATTCCTGACCTGCGCATGGTCATCGACCACCTGGCGAAGCCGCCGATTAAGACCCGGGAATGGCAGCCGTGGGCCGATCTGCTCGCGCGCGCCGGGTCCTACCCACACGTCTATGCGAAAGTGTCAGGGCTGAACACGGCTGCGGATACGGAATCCTGGACCGGTGAGGACCTGCGTCCGTATGTGGAGCACGCATACAACGTGTTCGGCGCCGAGCGACTGATGTTCGGCGGCGACTGGCCGGTGGCACTGCTGGCCGGAGACTACCAGCAGGTGCTGCGCGAGACGCTTGTGGCGTTGGACTTCTGCACCGGGGACGAGCGGGAGGACATACTGCATCGCACGGCCACATCGTTCTACCGGCTGCAGCTCGACGAGGAGGCAGCGTGGTGATCCAGCGGCTGGCGATCATCTCCGACATCCATGGCAACCTGACCGCGTTGGAGGCCGTGCTGGCCGATATCGACGCCCGGGGCATCGGCACGATCCTCAACCTCGGAGACATCATTGGAAAGGGGCCGCGGGGCTCGGAGTGTGTGCGGGTCAGTCGCGAGCGGTGCGCCGTGACTGTCCGTGGCAACTGGGAAGACTTTCTGCCGGTCGAGGATCCGTCCGAGCTCGGCGCATCGGCCCAGTGGTGGAACGGTGAGCTCACTCCGGGCGATCGGAAGTGGCTGCGTGAGCTACCTTTGGTGCACGACCTGGTCCTCAGCGGCCGGCGGATACGGCTTTTCCATGCTTCTGCGGAGAGTGTGCACGTGCGCGTTCACTTTCGGCACACCGAGGAAGAGTTCGCCGGCATGTTCGCGGCGACCGAGCTGACCGGTGCCGGGCCGGAGCCGTCAGTGGTCGGGTACGGGGACATCCATGACGCCTATGTGGAGACCAACAGTGGGCGGACGTTGTTCAACGTCGGCAGCGTGGGTAACGCACTGGATGAGCCCACAGCCTGCTATGTGATCCTCGAAGGCGTGCTCGACGGCGCGTCAGCGGACCCGTTCGGGCTGCAGTTCGTCCGTGTTCCGTACGACATCGAGGCGGAGATCGCCGTGGCGGCTGAGCTCGGGATGCCCGAACTCGACGCGTACGCCATCGAGCTGCGTACGGCGATCTACCGCGGACGTCACGCACAGCTCGGACTGACCGGGTCCACGGCATAGCTGATATCGGCTGTGCCGTCAACGTTGCCGGCGGCGTAGGGGAATACGCGCGTGTATCTCCGAGATGAACCCTTCTACCTGGGACGCGAACTCATCGACGTCTCCCGCCCAGATGATGGTGTCGCTGCCAGGAAGGATCACAGACCTGCCGTCTCGCACATGCTCCGCGATGTACGCGGCGTTGTCGGAGGGGATCAACCGGTCGTGTTCGCGGTGGAGAGCGAGCACGGGAACGGCGACGTCGGGGAGCGCGGCCCGGATATCGATCTGCCGGAACATGTCGAGCAGCGCGGTACCTCCGCCGACGCCTGCCGCCATGCGCATGTATCGTCCTATCCACCGTGCGAAGGACGCGTCGTCGGCGCGGCTGGGCGCGATCACGGGCAATGCGTCCTCGAAGACCACTCCGTGATCCAGTTGGGCGCGCAGTGCGTCGAAGACCGCGCTCCCCTCCGCGCCGAGCAGCTCGAACGCGCTGAAGGAAGCGTAGGTGACCACCGCGCTCACCCGCTCGGGTTGTGCCGCGGCGGTGAGCAATCCGATCGCGCCACCGTCCATGATGCCCAGCAGCGTCGCCCGCTGCATTCCGGCCGCGTCCATGACCGCGAGCACGTCGGCGACCTGCTCCTCTATCGGGGGGATCCCGGTATCCCGGTCGGACAGTCCGGTGCCGCGCTTGTCCAACAGGATGAGGCGGGCCGAGCGGGCCAGCCGCCGGAACAGCTGGGACAGACTCGGCTCCTCCCACCTGATCTCCACGTTGCTGCTGAAGCCGGGGATGAACACCAGGTTCGTCGGTCCGTCGCCCAGCATCTGATATGCGAGCCGGCCGGCGGGACCGCGGGCAAAGCGGGTGACCGGGAGATCTCCCCGGCCGCTGCCCGGATTGAGCGCGTCGTCCTGCCGCAGAATCATGCCTTCACACGCGCGGAGGTAGGGGGAAGGACCGACACCGAGCTCTTCGGCGAGAAGAGTGCGGACCTGGCGGTAGCGTTCCAGGGCATCTGCCTGTCTCCCCGAGCGATACAGGGCGATCATGAGCTGACTCCAGCGACGCTCGCGGAACGGCTGCTCGCGGACGAGGGCCTCGATGTCGCCGCCGAGTTCCGCATGTCGACCGGTGGCGAGCTCGGCGTCGATCAGGTCCTCCTGCGCCGTGTGTAGGAGCTCCTCCCACCGGCGGACGTCGCTGTCGGCGAACCGCTCCCAAGGGACGTCGGCGAGGGGCGGCCCACGCCAGAGCTCGAGCGCAGCGCGCAGCAGCGTCGCACCTGCAACGGCATCACCGCTCGACGACTCCGCGCGACCGCGCGCGGCCAGGTCCTCGAATCGATCGGTGTCGAGGTTGAGCGAGCGTTGAGCGGTCCGCCAGACCCTGGTGTCATGTCCGAACCGTATGACAGATCACCGAAGCCGATCAGCCGTGAACCGTTCACCATGGATCGCTCCGATCCCGCCTTCGCCGGGCAGTCGGTCTACACACCGGGAGCCCTGCGCGCCTACGACACTGTCGTGGTGCGGCTCTCGAACTCGTTGGTCTGGCGCTGCGCGGCACGTAGGATCCTCCGGCAGTACAACCGGCACGTCACCACATCACACCTCGATGTCGGTCCGGGAACCGGCTACTACCTGGATCGCTGTCGTTTTCCCGGGACGGCACCACATCTGACGCTACTAGATCCGAACCCCGACGTCCTTCGGTTCGCCGGGCACCGCCTGCGGAGGTACCGGCCCACGTCGTACGCGGCCGACGTGCTCAAACCCGTCGGGCTGGAGCCGGCGTCGTACCGATCGGTTGCGCTCAGCTATGTGCTGCATTGCCTACCAGGAGACATCCGCTCCAAGGCGACCGTATTCGACCATCTGATCCCGCTCGTGGAACCTGGCGGCGTCGTCTTCGGATCCACCATCCTGAATGGGGGCGTGCGGCACACTCGGCTCGGGCGCGCGCTGCTGCGCGTCTACAACGGAAAAGGCATCTTCTCCAACCTGCACGACGACCTCGACGGGCTGGAGGAAGAGCTCGCTAGCCGCTTCGGCCGGTACGAGCTCGAGGTCTCCGGCGCTGTGGCGCTCTTCGCAGGATGGCTAGAGCCGCCGACACAGTGACGCGATCGTGAATGGCGCGGCCTGCACGTCCGTACTCTGCCATCAGCCTCCGGCCGTTCGGTGGCGCGCCCACGTCAGCAGGTCATCGAGCGCCCACGTGTTGACGATGCGCTCGATCGGGACGCCACACGCGGCCGCGCGCTCGCAACCGTAGGCCTGCCAGTCCAGCTGGCCCGGAGCGTGTGCGTCGGTGTCGATGGAGAACAGGCAACCGGCCTCCACCGCCAGCCGTAGGAGTCGCTTCGGCGGGTCCAGCCGTTCCGGTCGGGCGTTGATCTCGACGGCCACGCCGAATCGAGCGCACGCCGCGAACACGATCTCCGGGTCGAACTCAGACGGTGGCCTGGTACCACGTGAACCCGTGATCAACCGGCCGGTGCAGTGCCCGAGCACGTCCGTGTGCGGGTCAGCGATGGCCGTCACCATTCGCCGGGTCATGTCGTCGCTGGACATGCGCAGCTTCGAGTGGACGCTGGCGACCACGACGTCGAGCCGGCTCAGCAGGTGGCCGGACTGGTCCAGGGTGCCGTCCTCATTGATGTCCACCTCGATCCCGGTCAGCACGCGGACCGCATTATCCCGGTGGTTCAGCTCCTCGACCAGCCCGAGCTGCTTCTCGAGCCGCTCCGCGGACAACCCGTTCGCGACGGTCAGGCGGGGCGAGTGATCAGTGAGGGCGAGATACTCGTGTCCGAGTGCCGCGGCCGCATCCGCCATCTCCGCGATCGGACTCCCGCCGTCCGACCAGTCCGAATGGCTGTGCAGGTCACCGCGGAGGGCCGCGCGGATGTCCGCGCCTCCTTCGGCCACGGGTGCCCCGCCCGTCGCCTCCAGCCGGCGTAGGTAGACAGGTGTCTCTCCGGAGAGCGACTCGGCGACGGCCAATGCGGTGACCTTCCCGATGCCCCGCAGCTCGGTCAAGGTTCCAGCATCGACACGTGCACGCAGTTCGTCCGCGTCGAGAGCCTCGACTGTCGCCGCGGCGCTTCGGAATGCGCGCACTCGGTATGTCGGCTCTTGAGCACGCTCCAGCAGGTACGCGATCCGGCGGAGGGCGTCGACGGCATGGGCTTGCGAGGTCATGTGCCCAGTCTCCCGGACGTCGCACTCGTCTACCTACGCTGTGTGGCATGGTGCGTTTCACCACCGCGTGCGACGGCAGCAGCGTGGATTGCCGCGCCCCGGCGCGTCACTCACCCCGTCTCGTCTACGCACAGTGATGGTCCGGAGGTGGAAAGGCGGGCCTGGCGCCGATTTGCGGGGGCGTCAGGCGCCGGGCCCGCCTGCTTAGAGTGCCGGAGAAGGTCCGGCGACGGCCTGGGTCTGTTGCTATGCGTCCAGACTGACGGATCCGCCGTCCACGAGCATCGGGACAGATACGGGGATTGGTACGTAGTTTCTTGACGATTACGTACTCATTGAGTCCGGCGCTCGGCGATCCAGCTGATGACCTGGGCACGGGAAGTGACGCCGAGCTTGCTCAGGATGTTCTCGACGTGGGTCTCGGCGGTGCGTTGGGCGATGACGAGCCGGGCCGCGATGTCCTTGTTGCTCAGCCCTTCGGCGAGGAGCTCGGCGATCTCCAGCTCTCGCGGGGTGAGGCTCCCAGCCGCCGCTGGCCGGCTCTTGGCGGGTCCTTTCGTCTGGCGTTCCGCGGCGGCGTCGAGGGCCAGATCCACTGCCTGCTCGAACGGGTACGACGCGCCCTCGGTGAACTCGCGCTCGAACCGTGCGGCACCGAGCGCAGTGCGCACGGCGTCGATAGAATGCTCGTCGAACTGGCTGTACGGCGTCGTCTCATCCACCCGTGCCCCACTCGCCCGCCAGACCGCCCGGGACGCGCCCAGCAGCCTGGCCGCCCGCGCATCGGGCGAGGCGGAACTGGCGCACCACGAGAGAGCCTGAACGGAGAAGCCGATCCCGGTGTTGTCGTTCAGCGGCTGCCACAGGCGAATGGCGTCCCGTAGCGAACGCGTCGCCTCCTCGTAGCGGCCGGCACGCCACTGGACGATCCCCACCCCCCACAGCGCGTACGCCTTGGACGACTGCGCGCCGTGGTACTCGGCCAGGGCGAGCGCCTCCCGGCTGAACTCCTCCGCGCGGGGGTCACCGAGAAAGAAGGTGGCGGCTGCGAGCAGGATCAGCGTGTCGAACTCACCGAGCCGGTCGCCGACGGCCCGGAAGCCGACCAGGCCGTCCTCCAATAGCGCTACGGCCGACGGCAGGTCACCCTGGTACAGGGTGGCATGGCCGGCGCACTCTTTGATCCGGGCCCGCAACAGGTCGTCGTCGAAGCGCTCGACGAGCTCTCTGCTTTCGGCCAGCATCGCGTGCGTCCGCTCCAGTTCGCCGGCGAGCATGGCCAGATAGCCGGCCGCCCACAGGGCGGTAGCCCTCTCCGGTGTCGGTTCCTTGGCGAGCGCCAAGGCCCGGTCCAGGTAGCGATAGCCTTCCCGCAAGAATCCGGCGAACCAGAAGTTCCACATCGCCGCGGCGATCTCCAGGGCGGCCGACGCCTCGCCAGACTCCGCGAGGCAGAAGTCCAAAGCCGCCCGGACGTTGCCGTGCTCGCGCCGCAGCCGGATGAACCAGGCGGCCTGTTGCGGGCTGAACGCCTCCGAGGCGTACCGCAACGCCAGCAGGCGGTAGTAGTCCCGGTGGCGGATCTGAAGCGCTCGCACATCCGCGTCGGCAAGGTGTGCCGCGCCGTACTGCCTGATCGTCTCCAGCATCCGGTACCAGGCGGCAGTGTGCTCGGTTACCTGCTCCCTGATGATGATCGACTTGTGCACGAGGCTCGCGACCAGGCCGAGGACGTCGTCATGCACGAATCCGTCTCCCGCGCACACTTCCTCGGCTGCCTCGAGATCGAAGCCGCCGGAGAAGACCGACAGACGAGTCCACAACAGCCGCTCCTCAGGCGTACACAGATCGAAGCTCCAGCCGATGGCGGCGTCCAGAGTCTGCTGGCGAGGTGGCGCGGTCCGGCTACCGGTGCCGAGAAGCCGGAAGCGGTCTTCGAGACGGTCGAGGATCTGGCCGAGCGAGAGCGTCCGGAGCCACACCGCCGCCAGCTCGATGGCCAGTGGCATCCCGTCCAGGCGTCGGCACAGCTCGAGAACGGCACCGCGGTTGGCGTCGACGATCTCGAAATCGGGGGCGATGGTGCGCGCACGGTCCAGGAAGAGCGCCACCGACTC
>NZ_ML142863.1:172541-174826 GCF_004138495.1 Phytoactinopolyspora endophytica | reverse complement strand
GTGGCGTCGCCGGCCGACACTGCCGCGTCGGCGGCGGGAACGGACAGCGGGTGCACCGGCATGATCTGCTCGCCCTCGACTCCCAGCAAATGCCGGCTGGTGGCGAGAATCCGCAACCCGGGCGAGGCGGCAAGCAGCTTCCCCGCCAGCACTGCGCAGGCGTCGGAGAGGTGCTCACAGTTGTCAAGGATCAGCAGCAACTGCTTGTCCTCGACGTACTGGACAAGGTCAGCGGTCGGGTCTGCCGACGCCTGGCGAAGCTGGAAGGTCTCAGCGACCGCGTGTGCCAGGAGGCTGGGGTTGTGCAAGGCGTCCAGGCCGACGAACCAGACACCATCACGAAACGTGCGCCTCAGCTCCGCGGCCATCCGCATCGCCAGCCGGGTCTTGCCCACACCGCCCGCACCGGAGAGCGTCACCAAACGGCTGCCAGACAGCATCCGTCTGGCCTCGGACAGCTCCCGCCGCCGACCGATGAAGCTGGTCAGCTCCGCGGGCAGCTTCGCCGTCGGCGTATGCACCGGCTTCGTCCCTGGCATGCCGATCGCTACCACCTTCGCCGTCTCGTGACCGGGGTGGCCTTGTCTCTCCGCATTCCGGGGAGCCACCCAGACTGGCGTGACGCTCAGTCTACGGCGGCCGGACCAATGTGGAGGCGAGGCCCGACACCGGTCGCCTCTGGATCGCGCCGGAACGAAGGGCCCTTTTCTTAGGGACTCGACACCCTGGGCAATCCGGACGGTCTGCGCACCAGGGCACCCGGGCATCGCGCTCGTCCACATCGCCGTGCGTGGCGTCGCACGATATCCATAAGGCGTGGGACGATCGGACACCGTGACCAAGCACATGGATCCACAGCGCCGCACGCCCGTGCCGGCGGTGATCGACGAGCAGCCGCTGCCCGCTCGCACGCGGCGTCCCATCGACGCCCTGTGGCTGCTGCTGGTCACCGCCGCCATGACGACACTGGTCGTCCTCTCGATCGTCGCCGATCGGACGCTCACAGCCGCCACCGCCGACTTGGCCGACTTCAACGAACGCATCCCCGACGGTCCGGTGGGGCTCGTCGCGTTCGCCGCCAACCTGGCCGGCTTCGTCTTGCCGCCCGTGCTCATCCTGGTGCTGATGCTGCGCGGGAGAGTCCGTATCACAGTCGAACTGCTGATCGCCGGGGCGGCGGCCGCCCTCGCGACCGTGCTGGTGTCCGCGTGGTTGACCGGGCTGGCGCCGACGCGGTTGCACGACAGCCTGGTACCGATCATCGACGGTGCCGAGGGCACGCCGGTGCCGACCTACCAGGCGCTGCTGGTCACACTCGTAACGGTCGTGTCCCGCCTCGACGTGAGGCGTTTCCGGCAGGTCGCGATCTTCGCCATCGCCGGAGACGTGACGGTCTCGTTGCTGCGCGGCCACGCGACGGTGGGCGGGCTGCTGATCGCGGTGGGGATCGGGGCGGCTGCCGGATTGGTCGCTCGCCTGGTGGGTGGGCAGCCGTCCGTCGCACCGAGCGGCCGCAAGGTCGCCGCGGCGCTTGCCGCGAACGGCTACGACGTCATTGCGTTGCGGGTTCAACGCGCGGATGAGTACCGGCGCTTCTTCGCCGAGACCCCCGACGACACGTTCAGCGTCCTCGTACTCGACCGCGACAACGAGGGCGCGGGAACGCTCGCCCGGACACTCGGGCGGCTACGGACTCACCAGGAGGTGCTTCCACGGCAGTCGGTCACGATGCGCGATGCCATCAACCGGATCACTTTGCAGTCAATGGCGGTTGCCCGGGCTGGTGCCCGCACCCCGGAGATCCGATCGGTGCTGCGCATCGACCGCGACTCGGCAGCGGTGGTGTATGACCACGTCCCGGGCACATTCCTCGCCGACGTGGCGGCGGACGACATGAGCGACGAGCGGCTCGAGGATCTCTGGCGACAGGTGGCCTGTCTCCACCGCAACCACGTGGCCCACCGCCAGCTCTCCGGACGAACCATCATGGTCTCCGACGACCAGGTCTGGTTGCTCGATCCTTCAGGCGGCGAGGTGGCCGCCACCGACGTCGCGCTGCGCGCGGACATCGTCCAGGTCCTGGCCGCGGCGGCCGCCGTGGTCGGTGCCGGACGAGCCGTCGACACCGCGATCAACACGCTTGGCGAGGACGTCGTCGGCGAGATCATCCCGTTCCTCCAACCGGCGGCGCTCCCGCGCGCCAGCCGCCGGGAGATCGCCGAGCACCGCGACATCCTGCGCGACCTGCGCGATCACCTGGTCGACCGGCTCGGCACCGGGGCGAC
>NZ_ML142863.1:170087-172529 GCF_004138495.1 Phytoactinopolyspora endophytica | reverse complement strand
GTACAGCTTCGGCGTTTTCGGCCATTGAGACTGCTGACCGGTTTCGGCACGGTCTTGGCCGTCTACCTGGTCGGAACGCAGCTGTCGGACGTGTCCTTCGGTCAGCTGTGGGCGGAGACGGACCTGCGTTGGCTCCTCGTAGCCGTGGCGATGATGCTCGGCAACTACCTTGGCATGACGTTCGGCATCCTCGGGTTCGTACCTGAACGGATACCGTTTCGGCACGCGTTCGGCGCCCAGGTGGCGCTGGGGTTCGTCCGATTGCTGGCGCCTGCCGCGGTCAGCAACATGGCGATCAACATCCGGTTGCTGACCAAGGCCGAGCTCGCCGCGCCGCTGGCGACCGCCAGTGTGGCGGCGCACCAGGCCGGCCAGTGGGCCGTCGTGTTTCCGCTCTTCGCTGTCCTCGCCGTCATCTCGGGTTCCTCCGGCACCGCTGACTTGGCGTCGGGGACCACGTTGATCGTCGCAGTCGGGGCGCTGGCGGCGGCAGCGCTGGTCGCGTTCATCCCCGCGGTCCGCCGCTGGCTGCGTACTCTCTGGTCCGACTTCACCGGGCAAGGGCTGCCACGTCTGCTGGACGTGCTGAGCGATCCCCGCAAGCTGGCCACTGCCGTCGGCGGCATCCTGCTGCAGGCCGTCAGCATGATGGCGTGCCTCTACGCATGTCTGAAGGCGGTGGGTGGTAATGCATCCGTAGCTGGCCTGGCCGTCGTCCAACTGGTCGGCAACACGGTCGGCACGGCCGTGCCGACCCCCGGTGGCCTCGGCGCGGTTGAGGCCGCGCTTGCTGCTGGTGTGAGCACTCTCGGGGTTCAGGCCACCACCGCCGTCACCGCTGTCCTCGTGTTCCGCATCGTCACGTTCTGGCTGCCGATCCTGCCGGGCTGGGTGTTCTGGACACAGATGCAGCGACGCGGCCTGCTGTGAGCACCCGGGCCGAATACTCGCGTGTCCGGCCCGAGTGGTCCGTCGCGGGGACGTCTGCTTCCGGCGACGTCCTGGTCGTACGAGCCCGGCGGGAACGACGTGGCTCCCGCGCGGGGGGAGCGGTGTGCTCGTAAGGCTTCTGGTCACGTCAGCCGAGGAGCATGCCGCCGTCGATGATCACAGACTGGCCGGTCATGTAGTCGGCGTCATGGGAAGCGAGATAAGACACCAGCCCCGCGACGTCCTCTGGACGTTGGACACGTCCGAGGGGGATTTCTGGGACGGCGCTTCTGATGACGTCACCCGGCTCGCCGCCTTGTAGGCTGACGATCTCCTCGTCAAGATCATCCCACATCGTTGTGTGCACCAGGCCGGGTGAGTAGGCGTTGACCGTGATCCCATGCTCGGCCCATTCCAGGGCGGCGGCCTGGGTAAGCGACCGTACCGCGAACTTCGACGCCGAGTAATGTCCGACGAGTGCGGAGCTCTGGTGTGCCGCGACCGACGCCGCACCGATGATCTTTCCTCCGCGGCCCTGGCGGATCAGCTGCCTCGCCGCGGCCTGATAGCACAGAAGCGTGCCTCGAGCGTTCACCGACATCACTCGGTCCCATTCCTGCGTCGAGAGGTCGAGGAGCGGGACTGGCGTGACGATCCCGGCGTTGGCGACCATCACATCCAGCCCGCCGAGCTCGTCGACGGTCGTCGTGACCATGCGTCCGACACTGTCGGCGTCGCTCACGTCGGCGGTGACGGCATGTGAACGTACGCCGAATTCGGCGATTTCGCCGGCGATTTGATCAAGTTGTCGCTGCTTGGACTCGAGGTCGCTGACTGTGACGTGAAGGCCATCGCGTGCCAGCCGTCGCGCGATGGCTCGTCCAATGCCTCCGGCCGCCCCGGTCACGATGGCAACCCGGTTATCACCCATGACTGTCTTCCCATGTGTCGAAATTCAATCCGGACAGACATCAAGGTAAAGTCTCACATCGGTGTGAGGGTCAAGGTTGGAGGTCCGCGTATGCGAATCGGTGAGCTTTCGCGACGTACCGGCGTGAGCATCCGGCTGTTGCGCTACTACGAAGAGCAGGGGTTGCTCTCGCCTCTACGTGAGCAGAATGGTTATCGGGAGTATCAGGAGGCCGACATCGGCGTGGTGCGGCAGATCCGTATGTTGCTGGCCGCGGGATTACCGACACACGTCATCGCCTCGCTTCTGCCGTGTGTCCGTGAAGAGGGCGAGCGCCTGGTTCTCTGCCTCGAGATGGCTGAGGAGTTGAAGGGCGAACGGGTCCGCATCGACCAGCAGATAGAGATGCTGACGGCGTCCCGCCGGCTGCTGGACGAGGTGATAGCCGCGGCTCGGTAGCAGTAGATTGCGTCACACCGCGGTTCGTTTCTCGAGCCTGAGCGTTTCGGTCGTTGATACTACTGGCATGGTGAGTCCTCAGGCTGGGAAGACGGGGCGGCCTCGGCAGTCACATCGACCTCCCTCGTCGCGGACGAAGTCGC
>NZ_ML142863.1:160142-170013 GCF_004138495.1 Phytoactinopolyspora endophytica | reverse complement strand
CGGTGTGTCGTGGTTTCTCGCTCGCGACGTCCTTGGGCATGAGCCGGGTATCTTCGCACCCATCGGTGCGATGTTGGTGCTCAGCCTGGCTCCCGGACGCCGGGTCCGGCGCGCCCTGGAGATTGTCGCGGGCGCCGCCATCGGCGTCGTCATCGGCGACGTGCTGATCGCTCTGATCGGCACTGGACCTGTTCAGGTCTTCGTGGTTGCGGTGCTGGCGATGGGGGCCGCCACGGCATTGGGGGCCGGTCCCCTTCTGATCACGCAGGCCGGTGTCGCCGGCGTCCTGATCGCGACGATCGAACCTCCCGAGGGTCTTTACAGTTCAATGGCCAACCAGCGCCTGGTGGATGTCCTGATCGGTGGCGGTATCGGCCTGGCTGCATCGTTCATCCTGCCCAGACATCCCCTGACGAGCACACGGGCCGCCGCCGAGCCACTCTTCTCGGAGCTGCGCGGGACGCTTGAACAGATCGCCAGGGCATTGGACACCCGAAGCGCAGGGGAGATCGCGGCTGCCCTGGAGCGCGCTCGTACGCTCGACGGCTACGTCCGCGCGTGGCAGGAGGCCATCGACCAAGCCGAGGAGACGGTCTTTCTCGCTCCGACGCATCGGCGCAAGCGGTCGCTGATAGGCCGCCAAGCTGCTGCCTTCCCTCCGATCGAGCTGGCGGTGCGCGACGTGCGCGTGCTGGCCCGTGCCTCGGTCCGTGCCGTCGATCTGGAGGAAGGGACCTCGCCTGAGCTGACGCTGGCGGTCAGGGACCTTGCCTCAGCCGTGTTGGGACTGCAGCTCGAACTCGACCGGGGAAGGGGAGAGGCAGCGGGCCGTACAGACGCCTTGCGCGCCGCCGGTCGCGCCAGCTTGCTGGTGACCGACGGAGCGAGCATGCCTATCAGCGCGGTTGTGGCCCAGATCAGATCCACCGCGACGGACCTGCTGCGGGCCCTCGGACTCGATGCGGCCGACGCGGTCGACGAAGTGCGGACCGCGGCACGGCAGATGCAAGAGCAGACGCGCGCCGAGGACGCGGACGAGGCGAGTTGAGGCGGTGACGCGTATCGAAAGCGTCTACGGCCGGCTCACCGCCACGCTGTCCCGGTGCCTTCGGCGTACTGCTCGAAGGCGTTGATGAGGCCAGCCAGCACCTCAGCGCTCGTCTCGAGTAGCGCCCGCGCCTTGGGATCACCGGTCTGGGAGGCATCGGTACGGGCATGGCTGGCTGCCGCCCGCAGGGTTTCGACCAAGGCCTCCGTCTGATAGCGCGTGCCCTCGTCCCGCGGTTCGTCGCCCGAAGGGCCGGTCATACGTGTCGTCATCACTGCGCTTCTCTCGATCGCAGGGAACTGTATAAGAGTGCCAGTACCCCGATCGTGGCGACGGAATCGACTTGGTGTGCACCCGCGGGACGCCGCCTTCGCCGCCACCCTCCGTCAGGTCCTCGCAGAGCAGTCCTGAGACCGAACTCATCACTCTGGCCCGATCATACGTCGATGAGCTCGACGGTCACGGTCGCGACGTCACCGGCCTCGAGGCCTTCAGCCGTGCGGATGGCGCGCTTGATCGGAAGCACGTAACAGTTGCGCGAGCCGTCGGGAAAGATCGACGTCGTCCATGTACTGCCACCCACGGAAACGCGTACCCGCAGCGAACCGAAGCCGCGGCGTTGTCCCCCTGCCATCTCGCGGATCTCCTCGGACTCCTCGACAGGCAGGCTCACGAATGTCCAGCTGTCGTCGCGCCGGGCTTCCCATATCCACAGCTCGGCGTCGAATTCGATGACCACGAACTGAGCATCGCACGAACGACCGACAAGTTCAGACCCACCCGGTGCTGATGCGTTCCGAGGGCAGGCGTGGCAGAGCTATTACACAACGGAAGCACCGACACTGCTGGCATTTCGTGGCGACACTGACCAAACGGTGTGAGGTGTCCTAGTCACGTCTTCGTAAGATGCATGTGGTCATTGAGCTGTAACCGGGGGGATCTGTGGTGGGTGAAGAGCGTCCGGCGAAGGCTGCGCCGAACTCGGTCATCTTGGGGGTGGGCTCGTTGCTGACGGCGGTGGCGCCGATGGTGGGAGCCTTTCTGATACGCGGGTTCGATTCGGGACTCCCGCCGTTGTGGGCCACGTTGGCGTTGGTGGGCGGGACCGTGCTGCTGGTCCCGGTAGCGTGGCTCGCGCCAGCATATCTGCTGGTTTCGTTGGTGCCGATCATCATGGTCGGGTTCATGTATCTGCTGTTCATGCGCCGCGATGTCAACCGTCCGGCGAGCCTGATGCTTTGACCGTGACGACACCTGGCCGATCGCCGCGACTGTGCTGTGGGCGCTGGTTCTGGTAGCTGTGGCGTGGCGTACCCGGGCGTACTGGGTGGACGCCTTGCGCATTGACATTCGGCGGGACGCGCCGGCGGGCCGGTGGAAGGCGAGGTTTCATCTCTTCGGTGGGGTGGTGGCGATCGCCGCCGGCGCAGGCTTGATGGTCATGCTGATGTGGAACACGGTGTGGAACATCGCTCACTTCACCGCGACGCGGCCGGCGACCTATGAGGTCACCGTCGAGGAAGCCGCCATGTTCACGCACACCCAGCCCGGCACGAGGACCAGTCGCGCGCGTGACTCGTACTGGGTGCTCAGCGACGCCGACGGGGAGCGGTTCCGGCTGGACAAGCACCGCGACGTGATCGAGTGGGAACGCGCCGTCGGCCAGGTTTGGTCACGCGAGCAGGGCTACTACGGATGCGCGGACCCGAATCCGGAACCAGGCGACACGGTCATCTTCGAAGGACGCGACAGCCCTGTCGGGTTTGCTGTCGATGGCGTCGCAGCCGTCTATCGCAACGGCGACGAGGTCTGCAACGTCGCGACGGTTGCCGACGACATGTGAGGATATCAGCGCATCGCATCGTGTCACGATAAGCTCACAGTGTCGGCTCTACGCTCCCTGTTCCAGCCGAACTACTGCTCGCGCGGTTCGGTTCGGCGACACGTGGATGCAACGGTTGCGGCGGACCATTCCACGCACATCGTGAAGCCCACGCCCGCTCAGGCTCGTCCTCGACCGTCGCCCGTTCAGCTGACCGATGTCGGGGTACAGGGCCGTCGTCGTGATGTCAGGGTGTCGCGATCAGGACCGGCGACGGTTGTGTCGTTAGGCTGTGCCGAGTGTCGTGACGAAAGAGGTTCGAACGCCGCGGGCGCCGGCGGCGAGAAGGGCGCGTGATGGGGCAGCGGAACAAGGAGAAGCGGGCCGCGAAGAAACGCAAGCGCCAGCGCCGGGGACCAACTCCGCCGCGCGATCGCGTCTCTAGCGGACCGCACGGGCCGGACTGCACGTGCGACGAGGCCAGTGACTTCTCCGACCCGCCACCGGGGCCTACATCCGAACTGCTCAGCAATACGCTTCTGGCTGCGGCGCAGACGCACGCCGACGGCGACCCCTCGGCTGCCGCGGCGTGCGCTCGGGAGCTTGCCGAGGGGCCGTTCGCTGATCGGGCTCGGATGGTGAGCACGGCTGCAGGGATGGCGATCGGTCGCATCCTCGACCAGCTCTGGCATGCGGGTTGGCTGCCTACCGACGTTTGGGAGCTCATCAGGCGACGACTGGATTCGGCTGCTACCAGCCTGGTGGTGGATGCGATCGCGGCGGACACCGCGCAGCATGCGGCGGCGACGGTGGACGAGCGCTGGGCGACGCAGGTTCGACAACTCGAGGCCACCGTCTGGTGGGACCATGACAGCCCGCACCTGATGCATTGGGCGGAACGCATCGGGGTGACGCTTGAGGCGGCGCTTCTCTGCTCCATCGGTTTGCTCGCCGAATTGATGGTATTCCCGAAGCTGCCGCAGATTCTTCCCCCACCGGGTACGGCCACCCGCGCCACTTCGGCGTCGGCGGCGGGCGTGGACCAGAAGGTTCTGGCGCGGGTGCGAGGGCTGTTGGCCAAGGCCGAGTCCACGCAGTTCCCTGAGGAAGCGGAGGCGTTGTCGGCGAAAGCCCAGGAGTTGATGAACCGGCACGCCTTCGAGCGTGCCCTGGTGGACGCCGACACTCACAAGCAACAGGTGGCGACGTCGATCCGGTTGTGGCTGGACAGCCCGTACGTGGACGCCAAGTCCCATCTGGTGGCCGCGGTCGCCAAGGCGAACCGGTGCCGGTCGGTGTTCTACCCCAAGATCGGCTTCGTCGCGCTGGTTGGTGAGGAGATGGATCTGGAGATCGCCGAGCTGCTGGTGACCTCTCTGCTGGTGCAGGCTACACATGCGATGGTGGCTGAAGGCAAGCACGTCACGTACACGGGGACGTCGCGCACGCGTTCCTTCCGCCGGTCGTTCCTCGTCTCGTACGCCGTCCGGATCGGTGAACGCCTCGATGAGGCGGCCGCGAACGCGCACGACCCGGCCGAGGATGCACGGCTGCTACCTGTGCTGGCCGACCGCTCCCGCGTGGTGGAGGAGACGTTCCAGCAGATGTTCAGTCATACGGTCGAGCGGTCGACGTCGGTGACCAACGGAGCGGGCTGGAACGCTGGACGTGCCGCCGCCGACCGCGCCGACCTCGGTGTCGAACGGCGCCATGTGACGGCGTGACGGGGCGCTGTCACCGCTCACGTCGGTATCAGGTGTCGCATTGTCCTCCGTCGGGGTCAGATCCTCGAAGCCGACGGCGCGTCGCGGACGGAGTGTCAGTGCCGGCGGCTAGCGTCTTGGCCATGCTCGTCGAAACGGTGCCCTCCGAGGATCCACTCGGGTTGGCGGACGTCGTTGGCGCGACCTCGTACGGTCGCGGGCTGACGTATGCCCGCGAGGGTGCGGTGTCGGGAATCGAATGGGATCGGGCGGGAAACGCCTTGCTCGGACGGGTACGTGGTCAAGGGCGGAAGGTCTACTCGACGGTGGCGTTCTTCGAGCCGTCCGGCGGCGCGTCGTACCGGCTCATGCGGGGAGCATGCACGTGCCCAGTGGGTGTCGACTGCAAGCACGTCGTGGCTCTGGTGCTGACGGCGCTCGGTGCGACGGACGGTGAGCCGGCATTGGACAGCGGGCGAAGCCCAGTATGGGAGGAGTCGCTGGAGTCGCTGCTGGAGGAGCCCGGCCGAGGCCACGTCGGCCAAGAACAGATGCCGCTGGCGGTGGAGGTGACGCTGTCCGCTCCGCAGACGTCCGCAGGGCGCCGCAACACAGCCGTGGGCGATGAGCGACGGCTGATGGCTCGGTTGGTCAGGCCCGGCAAGAACGGCTGGGTGGCCGGCGGACTGACCTGGTCCAAGCTGGGCACGCTGCGGCACTCGCCCGAGTACGGAAACGATCAGGTGCGGCTACTGCGTGAGCTGTATTCGCTCTACCAGTCGGACCGTGGTGACTCCTACTACTCGTACGGGTATTACGGTCGCGATGAGAAGCACATCGACCTGTCGGCGTTCAACTCGCGGCAGCTGTGGCCGATCCTGGACGAGGCGGCGGCGGTCGGGTTGCGACTCGTGCACGGCGCGAAACGGCTCGGCCCACTCACCGGATACGGCGTCGCACAGGTGTCGGTGGATGTGACGGCCGATGAGGCTTCCGGTGGCCTGGTGGTCGCTCCGGTGGTGGACGTCGATGGCCGCGAGACCGGCGTCGTGCCGGTGGGGTTCATCGGTGCGGAGGCCCACGGGATGGTCTACGTGGATCGGGCGGAGAACGGGGCCGGTATCGACCCGTCGAAGTGCCGGCTCGGGTTGGCGAGGCTCGAGCGAACCGTGCCGCGGGGGCTGCGAAGGATGGTCTTGGAAGAGGCACGCCTGGCGGTCCCGGCCGACGATCGTGCGCGCTTCCAGGATGAGTACATTCCTAGGCTTCGGCGTCTGGCTACCGTCGTATCCTCTGATGGCTCGTTCACGCCGCCGGCGGTCTCGGGCCCCACGTTGGTGGCCCACGCCGCGTATCACGACGAGCACGCGCTGGACCTGACCTGGGAATGGCTTTACGAGGTGGGCGACGCGGAGAAGCGAGCGCCGCTTGTACCCGACGGAACGGACCTGACCTACCGTGACGTGGACGCCGAGCGGGCGGTTCTGGCCGGCCTGGACGTTGGGCTGGAACGGCTCGGATTGGCGTCGGACGAGATCGGCGGCCGTGAGGTCATGCAGGGCGCCGCCGGGCGTTCGGTGACTCCCCGCGCTCGGCTTGGTGGGCTCGACACCATGCGGTTCACCACCGAGGTGTTGCCGCTGCTTCAGGACGCAGCCAACGTCGTTGTCGAGGTCAGCGGCGAGCCGGCGGACTACCGCGAGGCGAGTGACTCCGTCGCCATCGGTGTGTCGGCCAAAGCCGTGACAGGTGACGCCGACTGGTTCGACCTGGGAATCACCATCTCCGTCGAGGAGCGCGACGTTCCGTTCGCCGACGTGTTCACCGCCCTGGCTCGTGGTGAGCCACACATGCTGCTGCCCGACGGGGCGTTCTTCTCGCTGGAAAAGCCCGAGCTGCAGGCGTTGCGCAGGCTCATCGAGGAAGCTCGGGCGCTGGGCGAGGGCTCGAGCGGCGAGCCGAGGATCAGCCGGTTCCAGGCCGGGCTCTGGGAAGAGCTCGCCTCGCTCGGCGTCGTGACGCATCAGACCGAGGCCTGGCAGCGGCAGGTGGAGGGACTGCTCTCGATCGGCTCGTTACGGCAGACCGAGCCGCCGGGTTCCCTGGCCGCGGATCTACGCCCCTACCAGCTTGACGGGTATCGATGGCTCGCGTTTCTGTGGGACCACCAACTCGGCGGGATTCTGGCCGACGACATGGGGCTGGGGAAGACCGTACAGACGCTGGCGTTGATCTGCCACGCCAAGCAGACGGATCCGGAGATCGCCCCCTTCCTTGTTGTCGCGCCGACCAGCGTCGTACCGAACTGGGTGAGCGAGGCGGCGCGTTTCGCGCCGGGGCTCAAGGTGGTGCCCGTCACCGACACGCTGCGCCGGCGTGGACAGTCGATAGGCGACGTCACCGCTGGTGCTGACGTCGTCGTGACGACCTACACGCTGCTCCGTCTGGACTCCGACTCCTATGAGAGCGCGACCTGGTCGGGGCTCGTCCTGGACGAGGCGCAGTACGTCAAGAACCATCAGTCCAAGACGTATCAGTGCGCTCGGCAGCTGCCTGCGCCGTTCAAGCTGGCGATCACGGGCACGCCGATGGAGAACAACCTGATGGAGCTGTGGTCACAGCTGTCGATCACGGCGCCCGGTCTGTTCCCCAACCCTGCCCGGTTCGACGAGTACTACGCTCGCCCCATCGAGAAGCAGGGGGCCACCGAGCTGCTCGCACAGCTGCGGCGTCGGATCAGGCCGCTGGTCAAACGACGTACCAAAGAGCAGGTGGCATCCGACCTTCCGGCCAAGCAGGAGCAGGTGATCGAGGTGGACCTGCATCCTCGGCACCGCAAGGTCTACGAGAAGTACCTGCAGCGAGAGCGTCAGAAGGTGCTTGGACTGCTCGACGACGTGAACAAGAACCGGTTCACCATCTTGCGCTCGCTCACGCTGCTGCGGCAGCTGAGCCTGCATGGTGGGCTCGTTGACGATGCGTTCGACGACCTTCCGAGCGCCAAGATCGAGGTCTTGCTGGAACAGCTTGGCGACGTTGTGCAGGGTGGGCATCGTGCGCTGGTGTTCAGCCAGTTCACCCGCTTTCTCAGCGTTGCGCGCCAGCGCTTGGACGCCGCCGGCATCGAGTACTGCTACCTGGACGGCTCCACCCGCAACCGGGCCGAGGTGATCGCCAGGTTCAAGGAGGGTGCGGCGCCGGTCTTCCTGATCAGCTTGAAAGCGGGTGGGTTCGGGCTCAACCTGACCGAGGCCGACTACTGCTTCCTGCTCGACCCGTGGTGGAACCCCGCGACCGAAGCGCAGGCGGTCGACCGCACCCACCGCATCGGGCAGACCCGTAACGTCATGGTGTACCGGCTGATCGCCGCAGACACCATCGAGGAGAAGGTCATGGCGCTGAAGGAACGCAAGGCCGAGCTGTTCACGAGCGTCATGGACGACGGAAATGCCTTCGGTACCGCTCTCGGCGTCGACGATATCCGTGGACTCCTCGAGTAGTGAGCATCAGGGCTCGGCTCCTAGCTGCGCATGGCGCGGATCAAGACGGGGGCGCCGATTAGCAGGGCGATGGCTCGGATGCCACCTGCGATCGGGAAAGGCGCGCGCAGCCCGAGCTGGTGCGCCACGAGTCCGCCGGTCAGCGCTCCGAGCGGGATGAGTCCCCAGCCGACCATCCGGTAAATACTGCTGACGCGGCCCAGCATGTCGGATGGCACGATCTGTTGCCGCAGGCTCACGGTGATGATGTTCCAGAGGATGGTGGCGAAGCCGCTGACGGCCAGCAGCCCGCCGAGGACGGTCGCGTTGGGGCTCACCCCGATGCCGGCGAATGCGACGACGTTCGTGCCGAGCGCGACGAACAATGCATCCCGAGAGCCGAGCATGGCGACGACGCGCGGCCCGACCAGGCCTCCGGCCAGGCTGCCGACTGCCGCCCCAGCAAGGAGCAGGCCGTAGCCGCTGGGGTTGATGTGCAGCGTCTGGGTGGCCAGCAGAACGAGTGTCGCGTGGGCGAGGTGGAAGCAGAAGGTGTTGACGCCAAGCAGGAATGCGAGGGTCCGCAGCAGCCGGTGGCGGGCTAGCCAGCGCAGGCCCTCGGCCATGGCCGTGCGCAGAGGTGGGTGCACGATCTTCCGGGCCTCAGCACGGGGCAGCGTTGCGAGCAGGACAGCGGACAGGACGAGCGCGGCGGCGTCCAGACCGAAAGGGAACGCCACGGCGACGGCGAAGAGCAGGCCGCCGACGGCTGGGCCCACGAACTGCTGGCCGACGACGATGATGGTCTGCTGGTAGCCGTTCGCCGCGTGGAGCAGGTGCTTGCCGACAAGGTCCGGCAGGATCGCCTGCGCGGCGTTTCCGACGACGACCTGGCACATTCCTAATCCGAAGGTGAGCATCGCCAGCGTGGCGATGTCGATGCGGTCGAACGCGGCGAGGACTGCCACGCTGCCGACGATCAAGGCCTGGGTCGCCTGGGATCGCCACATGAGGCCGGCTCGGTCGTAGCGGTCGACCAACGCACCCGCCGGCAGAGACAGCAACAGCCAGGGCAGATACGCCGCGGCGGACACCACCGAGACCAGCCGGGGATCCCGGGTGATCGTGGCCGCCAGCAGCGGGACGGCCGCAGCGAACACACCCTGGCCGACGGCGTTGATCCCGGCCGCACCGGCCAACCGCCAATAGGCAACGGGCAGCCGGGACGGGTCAGGAGGTTGTGGCATGCGGGCATCGTTCCGTCCGCGGATCCCGGCACGACATCATGTAGCTGACTGCTACATTCTCCGGCCATGGCGCTGACCGTCGATCTGGGTGTGGCCGAGCTGGCAGCGACACGGTTCGCGATCTCTCCGCTGTCGGAGACGGTGGCCGGTTTGCAGCAGCTGGCCGGGCAGGACCGGCAGGAGGTCAACCTGCGGTGGCTCCGATGGTCGGCACGGGAGCTGGCGGGGGACCCGCTGAATCTCTCCCGCACCTGGCCGCTGATCGTGAACGATCGGCCGGGCTGGCCGGAGTTCCTGGTGCCCGCCCCGGTCGGCCCCGGAGCATCGATCGACGACGATCTGGCAGCGCTGCAACGCACGAGCGCCCGGCAGGTCCGGGCAAGCCTGAAGCGTGTCTTCGGCGACGCGCTCCCGGAGTGCGCCGCCGACCTGGCCGCCCGCCCAGCGGCCGGCCTTCGAGAGCTGGCCCTGGAGTTGCGCTCCGCGTACGATCGCCTCGTCGCGCCGCACTGGCCGCGCATCCGCGCCGTGCTCGACGCGGACGTCGCGTACCGCGCCAAGCAACTGGCCGT
>NZ_ML142863.1:159473-160132 GCF_004138495.1 Phytoactinopolyspora endophytica | reverse complement strand
GCGGAGGCGTTGTTCGCCGACCTGCACCCGGATCTGCACTGGCGCGACGGCCGGCTGATGCTGGAGGGTGCGCGCTGGAGCGCCGACCGCGCCGTGAACCGCGGCCCGGGCGGACTGGTCCTCATGCCCGTGGTCCTCGGCTCGTCCTACGTGCTGATCAAGAAGAGCACCTCCACGCAGACCACGCTCCGGTACCCGGCACGTGGCGTCGGCGCACTGTGGACCGCTGGGACTCGGCCGCCCGCCGGAGCCACCGTCCGGCTGCTCGGCCGAGCCCGGGCCGAGCTGCTTGAAGCGCTCCGCTCCCCGGCGACGCCGACCGATCTGGCGCGTGCGCTGGGCATCACGCCGAGTGCAGTGTCGCAACACCTCCGCGTGCTGCGGGAGAACGGGTTGGTCGCGGGCGAACGTTCCGGACGCACCGTGATGTACAGGACGACGACGCTCGGAGAGACCGTGGCGGATACCGCCGGCTAGGAAGCGGCCGCCGCCGTTGATCATGTGCCGTTTGTGGCCCCTTATGAGGGCCACAAACGGCACATGATCATGATCGCGCTCTCAAGAACAGTAGTGGCAGTCACACGTATCGGCGCATCAGGACACTGTTGTCTCCGACGATCTTCACGGGCTCGAACCCGGCTCGTTCGAATCGGTCGACC
>NZ_ML142863.1:159040-159430 GCF_004138495.1 Phytoactinopolyspora endophytica | reverse complement strand
GTTTACGCCAGGCACGACGGTATCCCCGTCGCTCGCGCGCTGTTCCGCGCTTGGCCTCAGTGCTGGATGAGGCCACCGACCGGAACGGGAGCGACGTGGCCGGTTGCCGGGGCGGTCTGCGCCAGGTCGAGACCGATATCGACCAGGGATGACCGGCGGTGGCGAGCGACGTCGGGCATCGGAGTCCAGACCGACTCGGCGGTGTCGCCGTTCGGTTCAGGCCGGAGTTGGCCACCGGTGATGCGGACCTGGTAGAAGATGCCGACATTCTGGTGCTCGGGCAGGCCGGGTAAACGGCGTTCGGCTGCGGGGATCACCCTGGAGTCCACGCCCAGCAGGCGTTCGACCACCACGTCGCAGCCGGTCTCCTCGGCGACCTCCCGGATCACC
>NZ_ML142863.1:148663-159025 GCF_004138495.1 Phytoactinopolyspora endophytica | reverse complement strand
CGAACGGATCCTCCGCGTGCTCGACCCGGCCGCCCGGAAGAGTCCAGGTCGACTCGCCCTTCGGTGTTACGGAGCGGGCGAGCAGTACCCGCCCGTCCTCGATGCACACGGCGTACGCGGCCAGCCGCAAACTCATACCCGCACGTTATCCCAACGCCCACAGCCTTTCTGCGAGCTGCCGCTCGACGGCTGAGCTCAGCTCACAGCGTCTGTTCGAGGCGGGCCGCGACATCTCGGTAGCGAGTTACCGGGATCAGGTGCACACCGTCGAACGCACCGGATTCTTTGATCCGCATGACGTGCTCGCAGGCCGCTTCAACACCTGCGACGCGGTCACGAGCTACGCGCTCGATGAGAGCAGCGGGAATCTCGATATCGGGGATAGTTTCGGCCAAGCGGCGAGCGTGAGGCTCGCTTGCCAGCACCATCACACCCGCGAAGACCGGCACTTCCACCGGGTTGGCCTCGCGCCATCGCAGCAACGCGTCGATAGAATATGTGACCTGCACGAATATGAAGTCCGCTGACCGTTTCCAGGCTGGTAGTGGACGGAGGCCGGCCGCTGTTCCCACCTGGAACGCCGAGACATCGGCGAAGGCCCTGTCCTCGGATAGCGAGCGCACCTCGTCGACCATCGTGCGAACTGTGAGCTCACTCGTTCGCCCGCCGCTCGTCGGCTTGTCGCCGTAGACGAAGAGGAATTTGTCGACGCCGTAAGCTGCGGCGGTCAGCAAGTCGCGGCGAAATCCGAGCAGGTTGCGATCACGCGAGTTGAGGCAGGCGATGCTTTGCCCGCCCATCGCCTCGACTTCGTGTGCCACGGCGACGCTCGACACGGTGGCGCGGCCGATGTGGTTATCCGGAATCAGGAACGTGTGAGCGACCTGGCTCAGCGTTCCGATCTGATGTCGCACGTGCGTCAGATCAGGTCGGGTGGGCGGCTCGATCTCACATACGACCTGGAAATCGGAGGTGATCATGCTGACCAACCTAGCGGACACCCGAAGCTGGACAAGGTGTTAGCGCTCGGAGCCGGAGCGAGCCTCGCGGGGAACCGATGGTCGCGCGCTGGCGCCCTTGCCCCGGTGGCAGTTGACCGGCTTCCGTACTCTGGGGTGGTGCGTTTCGGGGTGCTGGGGCCGTTGGCCGTGTGGACAGACCACGGTGAGCTGGTCATGATCCCCGGGCGCAAGGTGCGGGCATTGCTGGCCGACCTGCTGGTCCACGAGGGGCGTCCGGTCTCGATGGACCGCCTGGTCGAAGACCTGTGGGGTGAGGCGGCGCCGGCCGACCCGACAGCGGCGCTGCATGTACGGGTCTCACAGCTGCGGCGGGCACTGGCTGGAGCCGAGCCCGGTGGTCGGGAACTGGTGGCGTCCCAGGCGCCCGGGTATGCCCTGCGGGCAGGTCCGGAAGCTGTGGACTCAGAGCGGTTCGGTGCCCTCGTCGAACGGGCCTTGGCGGCCGGTGACCCGCGCACCCGTGCCGGCCTGCTGGCCGAAGCGTTGGCGCTGTGGCGGGGGACAGCTCTGGCCGACTTCGCCGACGAGGAGTTCGCCGGTGAAACCGTGGCCCGATGGGAGGAGCAGCGCCTGGCTGCCCTCGAGGCTTACGCCGAGGCCCGATTGGACCTGGGTGAGCACCGCGAGCTGGTCGGCGAGCTCGGCGAGCAGGTGGCCCGGTATCCGTATCGGGAGCGGCTGCGGGCAACCCACATGCGGGCCCTGTACCGGGCCGGCCGGGCGGGCGACGCGCTGAACAGCTACCAGGAACTGCGACACCACCTCGCCGACGAGCTGGGCCTGGATCCAGGACCGGAACTGGCTGATCTGCATCGGGCCATCCTGGCCGGAGATCCGTCGGAGGACGCGCCGGCGCCGGCGTTGCGGCCGGTGAAACCCACCACCAACCTGCCGGCGCCGGTGACCGAGCTGGTCGGACGGGATCATGCGAATCAGCGCGTCCGAGAACTGCTGGCGGCGGGGCGACTGGTCACGCTCACCGGTCCGGGCGGTGTGGGCAAGACCAGCGTGGCCATCGCGGTCGCCTGGGCATCGATAGAGGCGTACCCGGATGGCATATGGCTGGTCGACCTGACGGCCTGGGACGGGTCGGGCGACCCCGCCGAGCCGATCTTGTCCGCGTTGTCCATCCCTGACGCACCGGGTGATTCGGAGCCGGACGATCAGCGGCTGGCAGCCGCGCTGATCGATCGGCAGATGCTGCTGGTGCTGGACAACTGCGAGCACGTGGTCGGGCCGGTGGCCGCGCTGGTCGGCAAGCTGCTGTCGGCCGCATCGGGCCTGCGGGTGCTGGCTACCAGCCGGGAGCCGCTGCGGTTGCGCGGTGAGGCCCGCTGGGACCTGCCGCCGCTGGACGTCCCCGACACCGACGATCCGGCCCGGCTGGCCCGATCCTCCGCCGTACAGCTGTTTCTGTCCCGAGCCGGGTTGTCTCCGGCGCCGACGGCGGTCGCTGCCGTAGCAGAGGTGTGCCGGCGGCTGGACGGCATCCCGCTGGCGTTGGAGCTCGCCGCCAGCCGAGCGTCGGCGCTCGGGGCGGCGGAGCTGGCGGCGCGGCTGCAGGTGCCCCAGGACCGGTTCGGGCTGCTGGGGACCGGGCCGCGCGACGCCCCCGACCGGCAACGCACCTTGTCCGCGGTGATCGACTGGAGCTGGCGGCTGCTGACGGAGGCCGAACGGGCCGTGCTGTGCCGCCTGGCCGTCCACTCCGGCGGCTGCACGCTGGCCGCGGCAGAGGCGGTGTGTGCCGGGGACGACGCGGAGGGCGACGTGCTGGACCTGCTGGCCGGGCTGGTGGACCGGTCACTGGTGGTGCGCGGCGATGACGGCCCCCGGTTCAGGCTGCTGGAGTCGGTCTCGGCCTACTGCCTGGACCGGTTGCGGGAGGCCGGGGAGGAAGCGACGCTGCGGCGTCGGCACGCCGACCACTACTTGGCCCTGGCCGAACAGGCGGAGCCGCAGCTACGCGGTTCGGGCCAGCGGGAATGGCTGCGACGGCTGGACGCCGAGGCTGCGAATCTGCGCGCTGCCCTGGAGACCTTCCAGCGCGACGGCGCGGCCGAGCCGGCGCTGCGGCTCGCGAGCGCCCTGGTCTGGCACCGGTTCCTGCGCGGCCGGCTCACCGAGGCGCGCCGTGCTCTCGAGAGGGCGCTGGCCGTGCCGGGCGAGGCGTCAGAGGCCGTTCGGGCCCGGGCCGAGGTCTGGCACGCCGGCCTGGCCCTCAGGCAAGATCGGGCCGGTCTGGAGCGGGCGACCGAGGCGTTGCAGCGGTACGAGAAGATGGCGGACCCGGTGGGGCAGGCCCGCTCCGAGTGGTTCCTGGCCTCGGCCGTCATCGACTTCGGGGACGAGAAGGCCACCGGAACGCTGCTGGAGCGGGCCTTGGAGACGTGCCGGGCCGAAGGGGACCGATGGGGCGAGGCGGCCACGCTGAGCACACGGGCCATGCTCGCGCACATGCGCGGCGACCCGGCCGCGTTGGAGCGCGACGCCCGGCGTGGCGCTGAGCTGTTCGGCGAGCTGGGGGACGACTGGGGCGTCCTGCAGGCCACCGACTGGCTGATCGGCTTCGCCGACCTGACGGGTGACCAGCCGGAGGCGGCGCGGCTGAGCAGGGAGGGCTTGCGGATCGCCGAAGAACTCGGACTGTGGTCAGAGGTAGCCGGTCGGCTTGGCTGGCTGGCCTGGCACTCGGTGCAGGTCGGGGACTACCCGCGCGCCCGGGAGTACGCCGAGCAGGCGAGGCAGCTGGCCGCCGAGCAGGGGCAGCGGGTCGAGGAGGTGTTCGCCACGATCAGCTTGGCGTTCGCCGCCCGCCGGGACGGGACGCTCGACCCGGCCGAGAACCACTTGCGGTGGCTGCTGGCGTCTGCCCGGCAGCATCAGACCGGCGACACCCACCCGCCGTACCTGCCCATGGTCCTGATCGAGCTGGGTCTGCTGGCCGGGCAGCGTGGTGACCCAGCCGCGGCGCTGGCCTGGCATCGGGAGGGCTTCGACGTGTCCCGGAACGACCGCTCAGTGCCCGGCATGGCGTGGGCATTGGCGGGTATGGCCGCCGCTCTGGTGGCCGACGGACGACCGGGCTCGGCTGCCCAGCTGCTCGGCGCGGCCGATGCCGCCTGGCAGCAGGCCGGGCTGCCGCTGTCCACGTCGGAGCGCGACGAGCTGGCCCGGATCACGGGCACGGTCAAGGCTGCGGAGCCCGACTTCGCCGCCCTGTTCGCGCGCGGCGCCGATCTCACGCCGGAGCAGGCCCGATCCATGCTGGACACGGATCGGGCCTGACTCCGGGGCGTGGGCGGTGAGCGTGTGCTCTTACGTGCTGTTCGACGACCGATACCGGCAAGACGCTCAAGACAAAGGCTGAGGTGGTGAGAGCTAGTCTGAACGGGTGGACGTGGCGCTGCAGACTGCGGTCCGCCGGTCGCGGCTTCGCTCGTTACCGCCGGTTGTGCTCGACGAGCTGTTCGCCGGTGCCGTGCGGGCAAGGGTGGCGGCCGGCGCGGTGACACACAGCGAAGGCGACCGGGCACCGCACGTCGAGCTGGTTGTCACCGGGCTTGTCCGCGTTTTCGTCCGCTCGCCGGAAGGCCGGACCGTGACGGTGCGCTACTGCCGTCCAGGTGCGCTACTGGGCGTGATGTCCCTCTACAGCGACCACTTCACCATGCCGGCCTCCACACAGGCGCTCGTCGACAGCTCGGTGCTGCGTATGCGTCCCGAGCGGGCAGGAGCGCTCGCCGCACGCGACGGACGCATGACCCAGGCGTGGGCCGAGGAGCTGAGCGATCGAGCGGCGGGCTTCCTGCGGGAGATCGCGGGGTATGCGTTCACGACGGTGCGTCAGCGCGTCGCCCGCCATGTGCTCGACCTAGCCGCCGCCAACATCGGCGCCGACCGGGGCCAGCTCGTCGCTCGGGTTAGTCAGCAGGCGCTTGCCGACGCGGTCGGGACTGCGCGTGAGGTGGTCGTACGTTCGCTGCGCGATCTGCGCGAGGCCGGGGTGGTCAGCACGGAACGCGACCGCGTCATCGTGCTGGACCCGGTCCGGCTGGCTCAGGAGCACGACGAAAATCCCGGGCAAAGTGGAACTTAGGTCCCAGACGGGCCATAACCCCGGAGGGACCATCATGGCATGACCATCTCATCGGCCCCATTGACCAGCGTCTTCCACGGCGAGCTCATAGAGCCGGGACATGCCGACTACGACCGGTACCGGGAGATCTGGAACGGATCCATCGATCGGCGGCCCACCGCCATCTGCCGCTGCCGGGACGCCATGGACGTCGCTGCGGCCATCACCCACGCGCGCTCGGCGGGCCTCGACCTCGCCGTACGGGGTGGCGGGCACAGCTTCCCCGGGCACTCGGTGTGCGACGACGGCGTGGTGGCCGACCTCTCGCCGATGCGCGGCATCACGCTCAACCTCGATCGCGGAACCGCCCGCGTACAAGCCGGCGTGCTACTCGGCGAGCTCGATGGGGCAACCCAGCAGCACGGTCTCGCCGTCCCCGCGGGCATCGTCAGCCATACCGGAATCGCCGGGCTGACCCTCGGCGGCGGGATGGGCTGGCTGGTTCGCAAGTACGGCCTGTCCATCGACAACCTCCTCGGCGTGGACCTGGTGACCGCCACTGGCGAGCTGATCCGCGCCGACGAACGGGAGACCCCCGACCTGTTCTGGGGGGTTCGTGGTGGCGGTGGCAACTTCGGCGTGGTCACTGAGTTCGAGTTCCGCCTCCGCAGGGTAGGACCGCAGGTCGTATCCTGCCCGGTGTTCTGGCCCATCGACGATGCCGAGCGGGTACTGCGCTTCTACCGGGACTGGATCGCCGACGCGCCCGACGACCTCATGACGATTGTGTCGTTGCGCAAGGCGCCCGCCAGCGCGCTGCTCCCGGAGGAGCTGCACGGCCGTCCGGTCGTCGCGATCCTCTGCCTGTGGGCAGGCGACGTCGAGGACGGCTTTCGTGCGGTGGCTCCGCTGCGGAGCTTCGGTCAGCCCGCGGCGGACGGGTGCGCGGTGCGCGCCTTCGTCGAGCACCAAGCCATGCTGGACCCGTCCTTCTCGCACGGCTGGTGGTACTACGTGCGCGCCTGCGACGTCGCCGCGCTGACCGACGAGGTAATCGACGTCTCCGTGGAGTACGCCCGGCGCATCGAGTCACCGCTGTCGGCCCTCACGTTGTGGGGTCTCGGCGGCGCGATGGCACGGGTGGACGAGGACGCCACGGCCTTCTACGGACGTGCCGCGGCCCACGCCTTCAACATCAGCGGCATCACCGCGACGCGGGCCGGCTTCGAACGAGAGCAGCAGTGGGCACGGGACTTCTGGTCGGCGCTCGAGCCGCATCGCACCTCCGTGTACGTGAACTACCTCAGCGACGACGGCGCGAGCCGGCTCGGCGAGGCGTACGGGGCGGCCAAGCTTGCGCGTTTACGGTCGCTGAAGACCGCCTACGACCCGGACAATGTCTTCCACCTCAACCAGAACATCCCGCCCCTGGACGGCTGAACTACTCCGTGACGAGCGCCGTCGAATATCCGGTTCATCCAGCGCCGATGCGGTGCGCACTGACACGAGCCAGGTCGGGCCTGACTCCGGGGCGTGCGCTGCGGCCATTACTTCGGGACGTAGATGTGAACGACGATCCCAGAGCCGAACTGGTTCACGTCGGCAAGCTTTAGGTGGGTGGTGTCGAAGCCGGCGTCCTCGAACAGGTGCTTGCCGGCACCGACGACGACCGGGAAGTACCAGAAGTGGAACTCGTCGACCAGGCCGTGCTCCACCAGGGTGCGATCGAGCTCGCCGGTGCCCCACTTCAGGATGTTCTCGCCCGGCTGCTCCTTGAGCTTGGCGACCTCCTCGGCAACGTCGCCCTGGATGAGGTTGGCATTCCACGTGGTCTCGGTGAGGGTCCGGGACGCCACGTACTTGGGCATGCCGTTCATCCGGTCGGCGAACTCTCCGTCCCGCGCCGACCACGCTTCCGCGAACCCCTCGTACGTCACTCGCCCGAGCAGCAGGGCGTCGGCTGAGTACACCAGGTTCCCGGAGTAGTTGCCGTGCTCCTCGTCCCAATACGGCTGGCCCCAGTGCTGCGGCTCTGCCCGCGACGCCGTGGACGGACGAGTGTCGTCGATGATGCCGTCCAGCGACACGAACGTCGATTCGACGAGCTTGCGCATGGTGTGCTCCTCTGATCCGTGTCGGTGGGCCCGTCCCGCCGGCTTGATGACTTCACACTGCCCGGCGGCCCTTACGGTTTCCTTTAGGTCGCATTACCGGCGGTAGCCGCGGCTTGCCGGCCTCGACCACCAGAACTGGCGGGGTGGCCCGTCGGTGGCGCCGGCTTCGCCAGCGGCATCAAGGGCTAGGGCGGCTGCTCGCCGGGTACATGCATATGTCTCGCATTGAAGATGTTTCTTCGCAAGCTTTTCGCCTATGCTGAGTGGGGCAGAACTGCTGCGGAAGGAATGCCACATGAGCCAGGCCGGTGCATTGACCAAGGCTGTCGCGGACTTGTGCGACGATGATGAACTGGTCACGTGGTGGGGTCTCGTCATCGAGGGTTACCACGCCACGCAGCATCGTGTGATGGGCGAGATCGCCGACGCGGTCAACCTGGCTCCGAGCTCGTTCGACATCATGATCAGGCTCTTGCGCTCTCCGGACCACCGCCTGCCGATGACGCGGCTCGCCAACGAGGCGGCCCTGAGTAGCGGCGGCTTCACCAAGGTCGCCGATCGGCTGGTCGCGGTCGGTCTCATCGAGCGTGTGCCGTGTGAGACGGACCGGCGTGTCACCTACGCGGCCCTGACCGAGCGCGGTCTCGAGGTCGCCAAGGAAGCGCGTAGGGCGGCCGCCGGCATCCTTCGTCAGCGAGTGCTGGATCCGCTGGGGCCGGAACGGCTGTCGAGCATGGCCGAGACGATGCGGGTGCTGCGAGCTGCCAACGGGGCCGGGTGAGGGTGCGGCGCGCGGCGACCGGCCTGCACCCGCGCTCGATGAAGGCAAGAAATCTTTCCAGGAATATTCTTCCTGGGAAGATTCTTGGAACGGAAGAGTACGGAGTCAGGTCCGCCGGTCGCCTGGCGACACACTGAATCCGTAGGCGACAAGGAGGCATGGGATGCAGTTCGGAGTGTTCACGGTGAGCGACGTCACCACGGACCCGACCACGGGGCGAACCCCGGATGACACAGAACGGGTCCGGTCGATGCTCACCATCGCTGAGCACGCGGACGCCGCCGGTCTCGATGTCTTCGCCACCGGTGAGCATCACAACCCGCCGTTCGTGGCGTCCTCGCCGACGACGCTGCTCGGTTACCTGGCGGCCGCCACGAAGAACGTTGTGCTCTCCACCTCGACGACCCTGATCACCACCAACGACCCGGTGAAGATCGCCGAAGACTACGCGATGCTCCAGGTGATCTCCAACGGGCGCATGGACCTGATGCTCGGCCGGGGCAACACGGGGCCGGTGTACCCGTGGTTCGGACAGGACATCCGGCAGGGGATACCGCTGGCCATCGAGAACTATGCGTTGCTGCGCCGTCTCTGGGAGGAAGACGTCGTGGACTGGGAAGGCAAGTTCCGCACGCCACTGCACGGTTTCACCGCAACACCGCGTCCGCTCGACGGGGTGCCGCCGTTCGTCTGGCACGGGTCGATCCGCACCCCGGAGATCGCCGAGCAGGCCGGCTACTATGGCGACGGCTTCTTCCACAACAACATCTTCTGGCCCATGTCGCACACGAAGAAGATGGTGAACTTCTATCGTCAGCGCTTCGAGCACCATGGCCACGGCAGCGCCGACCAGGCGATCGTCGGGCTCGGCGGGCAGGTCTTCATGCGGAAGAACTCGCAGGACGCGTGGAACGAGTTCCGCCCGTACTTCGACAACGCCCCGGTCTACGGGCACGGCCCGTCCATGGAGGAGTTCACCGCGGCGACGCCGCTGACCGTCGGCAGCCCGCAGCAGGTGATCGAGCGCTACGCCGCCATGAGCGATGACGTGGGCGACTATCAGCGGCAGCTGTTCCTGATCGATCACGCGGGTCTGCCACTGAAGACCGTCCTCGAGCAGATAGACCTGCTCGCGGAGGAGGTTGTGCCGGTGCTCCGCAAGGAGATGGAGGCCAAGCGGCCGGCCCACGTCCCGGCGAACCCGCCGAGTCACACGGAACGGCTCGCGATCCGTGGAGCACGCACATCGGCACAGGATCAGACGGTGGCGAAGGACGAGGTACATGCCTGATCTCACGATCGTCACGCTGGCTGCCGGGCTCCGGCAGCCGTCGTCGACCCGCATGCTCGCCGACCGGCTCAGCGCAGCGACCGTCGCAGCTGTGGAAGAAGAGGGCGCAGCCGTGAAGTCCGAGACGGTCGAGTTGCGCGACGTCGCACACGACGTCGTGAACGCCATGCTGACGGGGTTCCCCGCCGGCGGATTGCCCCAGGTCCTGGACACGGTCTCGGGTGCGAGCGGCCTGATCGCCGTGACCCCTGTGTTCACCACGTCGTACTCCGGGCTGTTCAAGTCCTTCATCGACGTCGTCGATCCGGACTCGTTAGCCGGGATGCCGGTGCTGCTTGGAGCCACCGGTGGCACGCCGCGGCATTCGCTCGCGCTGGACTACGCCATGCGACCGCTGTTCACCTATCTGCATGCGGAGGTGGTCAGCACGTCGGTGTTCGCGGCGACGGACGACTGGGCGGGTGATGCCGACACCGCGAACCCGCTGCCTCAGCGGATCGAACGCGCCGGCCGTGAGCTCGCGCAGCGGATCATGCAGACGAAGCGTCGTGGGCCGGCGGACCCCTACGATGACGTCCCGAGCTTCGATCAGATGCTCAGCGACCTGCGCGACGCCTGACGTCCCGCCACCATCGGACCATGATCATGAACATTAACCGTGCCATGTACACGGTTAATGTTCATGATCATGGTCCGGAGCCTGGTGTGCTCTCTCGCATGATCACGCTGGTTGCGACCCGCACGACCCGCGAGGCATCCTCACCGGCGAGTGCGAGATCCATAGCGGTGCGGCCGATGTCCTCCAACGGCACGGACACAGAGGTCAGCGCCGGCGCGACATCCATCGCTGATGCGATGTCGTCGAAGCCGGCGACGGCGACGTCCCGCCCTGGAACGAGACCCTCGTCCCGCAACGCCGTCATGGCCCCGATCGCCATCACATCGTTCACGGCGAAGATCAACTCTGTGTCATCGAGGCCGCGTGCGATGAGCTCGCGCGCCGCCTCGTATCCTCCGGCGCGGGTGAAGTCTGCTTCGACCACGAATCGCTCGTCGACGTCGACACCCGCGTGCCG
>NZ_ML142863.1:144161-148595 GCF_004138495.1 Phytoactinopolyspora endophytica | reverse complement strand
GGCCGGCCAGAAAGCCCTCGTGCCGCTCCCGCGAGGTCCACAGAGCGCTGCCGGCGTGGAGCACCGCGAACCGGCGGTAGCCGATCGCGGTCAGATCCCGGGCGAGCTGTCCGGCGCCGCCCTCGTTGTCGACGCTCACGGTGGCGAAGGGTAGATCGTGCTGGCTGACGATGGCGACGCTGCCGCCCGCCGTCCGATAGGCGGCAAGCTCGTCCACCAACGCCTCTCGGACGTCGGCGCCCTCGATCCGGCTCCCCGCCAAGATGATGGCACGTGGTCGCTGCCCCCGCAGGGTACGGACGATGTTGAGCTCGCTTTCGGCCGATCGATCGGCTACGGCCATGGTCACGATGAAGTCGTCTTCCTCCGCGCGCTGGACGGCACCAGCCGCGATGGACGAGAAATACGGGTCGTCGATGCCTCTCACCACGAGGGCCGCGGTGGCCGTCGTGCCCCGGGCGAAGGCCTGGGCCGACAGGTGCGGCTCGTAGTTGAGCTTGGCGGCGGCGGCGAGCACCTGGGCCACGTTCTCCTCGCGTACGTTGCGGGTGCTGCCGTTAAGCGCGCGTGACGCGGTGGCAGGGGAGACGCCCGCCTCACGGGCGACGTCGCGCAGGGTCGGTGTCCCGCTCCGTTGCCCCGCGGTTCCCGATGCCCGATCTGCAAGCGCTTTCGATGCCTCCCGCATGACCGACATTGTGCACCAACGTCGGCCTTCACCGCTGACGAGAGTGCGTGGACTCTTGATACTCACGCACTCTCCATGGTGGAATACGTTTTCTCACGCCTGGACCGGACTTCGACCCGCAGGAGGAGAGCAATGATGCCATCCACGAGAGCCCGTTTACGGGGCCTCAGCCGTCCAGTCCGCTTGATCGTCTCCACCGTGGTGTCTGCTGCCATGACAGGATCGCTGCTGGTCGTCGGATCGGCGGCGGCCACTGCCGCCGAGTCGTCCGACGCCGCAGACGCAATGACGTACTACGTCGACGCCACCCGCGGAGACGACGCCGCGTCGGGCTTGGACGAAGATAACGCATGGCAAAGCCTCGAACGGGTCAACGAGACGACCTTCGAACCTGGAGACCGTATTCTGCTCCGCGCCGGCGAGCGTTGGAGCGGACAGCTCTGGCCGAAGGGGTCCGGAGAGGTCGATGCCCCCGTCGTCATCGACAGGTACGGCGAGGGGCCGAAGCCTCGCATCGACGCGGAAGGCGCCATTGACGATGCGGTCCGGCTGTTCAACCAGGAGTATTGGACCATCCGGCACCTTGAGGTGACCAACGAGCGCCCGTCGTCCGGCGATCCCGACCAAGACCTGGGTGACCTGCGAGGTGTCCACATCAGCGGGGACAACGGTGAGACGCTCAGCGGCTTCGTCGTCGACGGAGTCGACGTTCACGACGTGACCGGTGAGGTCAACTGGATCGGCGGCAGCACCGACGGCAACAGACCGGGCATCCGTTTCCAGACCGGTTGGGACACGTCGAAGAAGACCGGCGGCATCGTCGTCGACACCACGGTGCCGGACATCTCCGCGCCGCCGGAGACGCCCACGATTCTGAACGACGTGGTGATCGAGAACTCGACGATCGTCAACACGTCCTTTGCCGGCATCAGCGTCAAGCAGTACACCGGCGACGCCAAGAACGACGACGGTGAGACCATCGCCGAACGGACGGGATGGGGAACCCGGCGCAACGCCGACGATCCCGACTTCGCGCCGCACACCGATATCGTGATCCGGAACAATTACATCAGCCAGGCGGACACCGACTACGGCTGCAACGGCATCTACCTGACCAACGTCCGCGGCGGCCTGGTCGACTCGAACGTGGTGTATCGAACCGGGACGTCGGGCATCGAGTCGTACTACGCCGATGACGTCACCATCCAGTTCAACGAGGTCTACGAGACCGTGCGCAAGGCCGGCGGCGCGGACCACAACGCCATCGACCCCGACCGGGGCACCACGAACCACCTCATCCAGCACAACTTCGTGCATGGCAACGGTGACGGGATCGCGCTGATCCAGTTCAGCTTCGGCGACGTCGTCGTGCGCAACAACGTCATCGCCGGCAGCACCAGGTACCCGATCTACCTGCACTCCAACCGGGCCGCGCACGCCGAGGTCTACAACAACACCATCTACAACGACAGCAGCGACTACCTGATCTACGGGTTCGGGGAGTACCTCGAATCGAGCTACAACATCACCAACAACGTCCTCTACTCGACGCGGGCGAATGCGACGCTGAGCTCCAGTGACACGGTCCGGTACAGCAACAACCTCTACGGTGGCGCCGACCTGTTGATCCCGGGCAACGACGCGGACGCCATCGTGGCGGACCCGATGTTCGTCGACCCGTCGCTCGACGGCCCGCACGGCACGCCGGAGACGGGGCCGCAGCTACAGACCGCGCACGGGCTGCAGGTCCAGTCCGGCTCGGCGGCGATCAACACGGGTTTGAGCATCGACGACAACGGCGGCCGCGACTTCGCCGGAATGCCCCTGTACAACGGCGGGGCCGACCGCGGTGCTTTCGAGTACACCACTGCTGACGGCGCGGCCACCGAGGCGGTCACCGGAATCGTGCGGAACTCGGCGGGTTCGCCGATCTCCGACGTCTCGGTCACCGTCGAGGGTGCGGGGGAGGCCGCGACGACCGGCGACGACGGCCGGTTCGCCGTGCACGATGTGGCGTTCGCCGACGGCGTGACGGTCACCGCACAACGCCAGGGATACGGGACGGTGACACAGACCGTCGACGTCCGGCACGGCAACACGACCACGATCGAGCTTGTCATGGAGTCGACGAGCACGATCGGCCAGGTGGCCGGTCAGGTGCTCGATCAGGCCGCACAGCCGTTGTCCGCGGTGCGGGTGACCGTCCTCGACGGCGACGACGCCGTCGCCGCGACGACGACCGGGGACGACGGCGGTTTCCTGGCAGAGGAGGTACCCATCGGCGAGGGCTACACGGTCCGCGCCGAGGCCGACGGGCTGATCGCCCAGGAGCGATCCGATGTCGCCGTCGAGCCGCTGATCACCACGGACGTCGGCGCACTGCTGCTGGCGGGCCCCAGCCCGGACGACGTCGCCGTGCACGATTTCGACGACGTGGCCACGGGTGCGCTGCCCGACGGGACAGGTGGCCTCGCCGTCGACCCGTCCGGTGGTGCGATCGACGTGGTAGAGACGCCGGGCGCGTCGGACAAGAGCGCCAAGCTGACGAGGACGACCAACAGCGGCTCGACCAGCCTGTCGCAGACCTTCACACCCGCACTCACCGGGCTCGTCTCGGTCGAGGCGAACATCATGATCGACGAGCAGTATGTGTCCGGAAACCACTGGTGGGGCGTGCCCTACATTCGCGGGAGCAACGGCCAGAACGCCGTCAGTCTCGCGTTCACCAAGGGATCCATCGTGGCGTACTCGGGCACGTCGACGCAGACTATCGGCAGTTATGAGCTCGGCCGCTGGTACCGCGTAGGCGTCGTGATCGACACGGTCAACCAGAACTTCGACCTGTATCTCGACGGTGAACGTGTCTTCACCGACGCCGGCTTCCGGAACACGATCGACGGCGTCGCGCAGGTGGATTACTACGCCAACAGCTCGAACTACGGCAGCGTCCACGTGGACGATGTCCGCGTCGCGCAGGGCGACACCTTCGTTGAGGAATCGGACGACGGGAACCTGCTCGACGACCTCTATGCGGACGGCGATCTGGAGCGACGGCACTACAACAAGCTCCGCAGGCAGCTGTCCATCGCGGAGCGTCTCGCCGATCAGGGCCAGATCGACCAGGCCGAGGACGCCATCGACCGGTTCATCCGGTTCGCGGAGGAGGTCGAAGACGAGGATGTCCGCGGCCGGCTCATCGACTTCGCTGAGTCTTTGCGCACCGAGTGGTCGCACGGATAGATAAAGTACGCACGTGCCGCATGCATCGAGACAGACCGTCACCTTGCATGATGTCGCCGCCGCGGCGGGAGTCTCGGTGGCGACGGCGTCCCGTGTCCTGGGTCGTCGCTCGCATTCGGTGGCGCCCGAGTACGAGCAACGCGTTCTGGCGGCGGCCGCGGCTCTGCGCTACACAGCAGACGCCGCGGCTCGTGCCATGCGCCGGGTCAGCGACTCGATCGCCCTGGTGGCCGATGACCTCACCACCCCGTCGATCGGGCTCGTCGTCGCCGCCATGGAACAGCAAGCGCGCAACTCGGGCGCCTTCGTCACCGTGTCGCCGACCCATGGGACGCCGGAGCGGCAGCTGGAGACGATCCGTCGGCTGCGGGCGTTGCGTCCGCGTGCGCTCGTCCTGACCACCGGCCGTGTCGATGGGGATGTTCTCGGAGGCCGTCTCGTGGACGAGCTGAGCGTCTACCAGCGAGAAGGCGGCCGGGTGGTGATCGTCGGTGACACGGACACGG
>NZ_ML142863.1:142862-144105 GCF_004138495.1 Phytoactinopolyspora endophytica | reverse complement strand
CGGACCTCGACTCCATCAGCTTCGACAACCGGGCGGCCGCGAGGGATCTCGGCCGTTATGTCGCGCAGCTCGGTCACCGGCGTGTCGCGGTGCTGGGCGGGCCCCGCAAGCAGGCCGCGGTCACCGCTCGAACTGCAGGATTCGTCGAAGGGCTCGAGGAAGAGGGTGTCGCCCCCGGCGACATCCGGATCGTGCACGGCCAGCTGACCCGGCTGGGCGGGTTCAACGCGGCTCAGCAGCTCTTCGCCGAAGGGCGGGGGTCCATTGATGTCGTCGTGGCCGCCAACGATCTGTTGGCCATCGGCGCGCTGGCCGGGTTCCGCGCCCGTGGGGTGACCGTCCCTGCCGAGCTGTCGGTCACGGGATTCGATGACATTCAGCTGGCGGTGGACGTGACGCCGCGGCTGACGACGATGGCGCTTCCGTTGGCGGAGGCCGGTGCCGAGGCGATCCGTCTCGCCGTCGGTACCGCCGACGTCGAGCCTGCCCACCTGATGTTGCGCGGTCGCCTCGTGGTCCGGGACAGCACCGCCTCACGCCAGTCCCCGTGATCATCAACCGCTGGCCCGCCGATGCCCTGGCTAACGGTTGATGATCATCGGCGTCTGACTCTTGACGGGTTGAGCACCGAGCGTGCAATATTTGGAATACGTTTTCTGTGGAATGCGTTTTCTCACGCCCGCGACCGGCGGCTTGGTGGTGCGCTCACTGATCCGGAAACGACCGTTCAATGCCGAACAATCACCCTGGAGGATCCATCATGCGAGATCCATACGTTCGCCGTCTCACCTGCGCGGCCTTGCTGGCTGCGTCGGCCTCGTTGGTGCTCAGCGCCTGTGGAAGCGACACGGACGCGGAGGTGGAGCCGTCCGATGATCCCGTCACGCTCCGCTTCACCTGGTGGGGTGGGGACGAGCGGCATGAGCGTACCCAGGAGGTGATCGACCTCTTCGAAGAAGAGCATCCGAACATCACCGTCCAGGGTGAGTTCAAGGACTGGAACGGCTACTGGGACAGTCTCGCCACTACGGTCGCGGCCGACGACGCGCCGGACATCATTCAGATGGATGAGCTGTACTTGGCGTCCTATGCGGGCCGCGACGCGCTGCTGGACCTGGGAACTACCAGCGAGTACCTGGACACCGGCAACTTCGACGAGGACGCGCTGGCGACCGGCGTCATCGATGAGGCGCAGTACGCCCTGCCCGTGGGTCTGGCCATGTACTCACTCGTGGTGAACACC
>NZ_ML142863.1:134994-142805 GCF_004138495.1 Phytoactinopolyspora endophytica | reverse complement strand
CTCCTCGACGAGTACGGGGTCGAGATGCCCGACGACGAGACGTGGTCCTGGGAGGACCTGGAGGAGGTCGGCGCGGAGGTCTCGGAGGCCAGCGGTGGCTCGGTCACCGGCGTGCAGTCGTGGGGGTTCGACGCCGGCGGCGTGAACATCTGGGCCCGCCAGGCGGGTGCCTCGCTGTATGACGAGGAGGGCAACGTCGCCATCCCCGAGGATGTGCTGGCCGACTACTGGACCTACCTCGCCGAGATTGCGGACACTGGCGTCGCGCCGCCCGCCTCGGTGACGATCGAGCGGTCGACGGCCGGCCTGGAGCAGTCAGGCACCGCGACCAACACATCGGTCTTCGCCACCTGGTGGAATACGCAGCTCACCGCGCTGACCGCGGCGAGCGGGTCGGGGCTGGAACTGCTCAAGCTCCCGGGAGAGTCCGAGGCTCAGAGCCCGGGTGCCTACTACAAGCCCTCGATGTACTGGTCGATCTCGTCCGGAACGGATCACCCGGCTGAGGCCGCGCTCTTCGTGGACTTCCTCGCCAACAACGAAGAGGCGGCGAGCATCCTGCTGACCGAGCGCGGAATCCCCGCGAATGAGCAGATCCGTTCGGCGATCGCCGACGAGCTGCCGGAGACGGACGCGGCGGCGTCGGTCTATCTTGACGAAGTTACGGTCGGAGAGGCGCCCCGGGTCACCCCGCCGGGCGGAAGCGCTATCGAGGCGATCCTGGGCCGCTTCACCGAGCAGGTACTGTTCGGTGAGCTCGCCCCTGAGCAGGCCGCCACCGCGTTCATCGACGAGTTGCAGGCTGAGATCGACGCCGCCTGAGGCGGTGCCGGTCCCGATGTGTTCACACATGGCAGAGGAGTGACGAGAGTTCACATGTCCCAACGGAGCTACCGTACGGCGATCGTCGGAACCGGCGGAATCGCGACGGCTCATGCGCGCGCCGTGCGCGACACCGATGACCGGGCACGTCTGGTGGCGGTGGTCGACCTCGACACCGACCGGGCTCGCGCGTTCGCCGATACCTGGGACGTGCCACGTTCCTTCGCCGGCCTTGGCGAGCTGTTGCGGGAGGAGGAGGTGGAGCTCGTCCACGTCTGCACTCCTCCGCAGCAGCATGCCCCGATGATCGAGGCGTGCCTCAAGGCCGGGGTATCCGTGCTTGTCGAGAAGCCTCCGGCGCTGTCGCTGGCCGAGATCGACGAGCTCATCGCCCTCGAACAGAGCTCGTCGGGCCGGGTCGCCACCGTCTTCCAGCACCGGTTCGGGCCTGCGGCGATCCGGCTACGGCGGATGGCCGGTGCCGGCGAGCTCGGCCGTGCGCTCCTGGCCACCTGTCACACCCAGTGGTTCAGGGACGACGCCTACTTCGCGGTGCCGTGGCGCGGATCCTGGGAGAGCGAGGGCGGTGGACCCACCATGGGGCACGGTATCCACCAGTTCGACCTCCTCCTGTCGGTGCTCGGGCCATGGCAGGAGGTCACGGCCGTGGCGGCGCGAAGCGCCCGGCAGACGCAGACCGAGGACATCTCGATGGCGTTGGCCACCTTCGACAACGCCGCGGTGGCCTCCGTGGTGAACTCGGTGGTCTCGCCGCGGGAGACCTCGACGCTCCGGTTCGACTACGAGCACGCGACGGTCGAGCTGGAACATCTCTACGGTTACACCGACGCCGACTGGAGAGTCACGGCGGCGCCTGGGCACGAAGGCGTGGCGGACCGGTGGGTCGCTGAGCGCAGTGACCTGCCCAGCGGTCATGAGCGGCAGCTTGCCGCGGTCCTCGACGCTCTCGACGAGGGCACACCGCCGCCGGTCGCTCTCGACGAGGCCAGGCGCACGATGGAGTTCATAGCCGCGCTGTATGCGTCTGCGTTCACGGGCCAGCGGGTGCGGCAAGGTGAGATCGGGCCGGAGAGCCCGTTCTACCGGCGGATGGACGGCACCGGCGCGCCGTGGGCGAAGGTGAGCAGCACGTGACGTCGCCGGTGACGATCCGCCATGATCTCGATCGATCGGTGACGGTGAGCGCGGGCAACGTCGAGATCCTCACCTACACGTACCGGCCGGACACGCCGGTACTGGAGTCGCCGAAGCCGTACCTGGATCCGCTGCGTACCTTGACCGGGGACGTCGTCACGCTGTTCCGGCCACACGACCACGTGTGGCACAAGGGCATCGCCTGGTCGTTGCCGCATGTCGGTGAGCACAACTTCTGGGGCGGCCCGACCTACGTGCACGGCAGCTTCTACGTGCAGCTGGAGAACAACGGCAGCGCGGTCCATCGCGATCTGACGGCGCTGTCGGCGGTGGGGGAGAAGGCGCACATCGGGCACCGGCTCGACTGGTCCTCCCAGCAGGGCGACCCGGTCATCCAGGAGCAGCGTGCGCTGACGGCGCTGGTCCTGGACGGTCGGACATGGGCGCTCGTGTTCGACACCGCCATGACGAACGTCTCGGGGGCGGGCCTCGATATCGGATCGCCGACGACCAAGGGCCGGCCGAACGCCGGATATGGCGGGCTCTTCTGGCGTGGCCCCAGGTCGTTCACCGGCGGGATCGTCCAGTCGCCGTCCGGTTCGGGCGCCGGCGACGACCTGCGGGGGACGACAGCGGATTGGATGGGATTCCGTGGGCAGCACGACGGAACCGGAGCGTGGTCCACCGTCGTCATGGTCGACGACGCGTCGAACCCTCGGCATCCGCCGCTCTGGTTCACCCGCAGCGAGGAGTTCGCCTGCCTCTGCCCCGCTCCGTTCTTCAATGAGGAGGTCCATGTGCCGCACACGGAGACGATCCGGTTCCGGTATGCCGTCGTGGTCGCCGCCGGCGATCGGGGCGAGGAGGGGACAACCGAGGCGGCGGCCCAAGGGCGGTCTGTATTGCAGACCGTATCCGTCCCCGAGCGCGCGACGGTGGTGGCCTAATGGTGACGCCCGCATTTCCCGGTGGCACCTCGGTGAGCCGGCTGTCGGTGTATCGGGACATGTGTGCTGACGGGCTCGCCGGTGGCACACCGCACTTGCACACCGCTTCCACGGAGGGCTACGTCGTGGTCGGTGGCAGCGGCGCGCTGCAGACTGTCGACATGTCCGGCTTCCGGGAGATCCAGCTGGAAGCCGGCTCGACGGTGTGGTTCACGCCAGGCACTATCCACCGGGCGATCAACGGCGGCGATCTTGAGGTTGTCGTCGTGATGCAGAACGCCGGTCTCCCGGAAGCCGGCGACGCCGTCATGACATTCCCACCCGAGGTCGTCGGTGATCCGGTGCGGTACCGGGCCGCGGCCGCGCTGCCCTCCGATGCGTCCGACGAGGAGCTCGCCGCGGCCGTGCGGCGACGGCGCGACATGGCCGTAGAGGGCTTTCTCCGCATCGCGCGGAGCATCGACGGGGGCGACAGCGGGCCGTTGGAGAGCCTCTACGACAGCGCAGTGGCGATCGTCCGTGACGCCGTCCCGGGCTGGCGCCAGACCTGGGAACGCACAGTGGGCCGGGAGGCACAGTTGACCTCTCAGGTGCTCGATGCGATGGAGCGCGGCGACGGCCGGCACCTGTACAGCTCGGCCGTCCTCGAGTCTCCCCCGAGTGGCACCGCGGGATGGGGCATGTGCGGGCGGTTGCGTACCCACGATGTGACGCACCCGCATGTTCACTCGGCCAACGCCGTGACCGACGAGCAGGTGCCCTGAGCCTGTCTGTGCGTTGATGTGATGACGTGCTGTGCCGTGCCATAGTTGACGTACCGTGAATGCCAAACTGGAAATACTCAGTCCGCTGATCTCGGCCGCTGAGCTTCGGGAGCTCCTGCGGGAGCGTCCGCCCGTTCTACTGGATGTGCGGTGGCGACTCGGCGGACCGGACGGTGCCGGGGAGTACGCGAAAGGTCACCTGCCGGGTGCTGCTTACATCGACCTGGAGAATGACCTGTCAGGGCCGGTGACGCCCGACTCCGGCCGGCACCCGCTGCCCGATGCCACGGACCTTGAGACCACCCTGCGACACGCCGGCGTACGGACCGACTCCGACGTGGTCGTGTATGACGACTGGGGCGGGATGAGCGCCGCCCGGGCGTGGTGGCTACTGCGGTGGGGTGGGATGTCCGCAGCGCGTGTCTTGGACGGCGGCCTTACGTCATGGAAAGCCATTGGCGGGCAGGTGACGACGGACGTTCCTGATCCCGAACCGGGCGACGTCGTGATCGTGCCGGGGTCGATGCCTACGGTTTCGGCGGACGAGGCGGCTGATCTCGCGCGGACCGGTGTCCTTCTCGACGCGCGGGCAGCCGAACGGTATCGGGGCGAGACGGAGCCGGTCGATGCCGTCGCCGGCCATATCCCCCGCGCCCGCAGCGCGCCGACGACAGAGAACAACACGCCTGAGGGCGGCTTCCGGGCACCGGATGAGCTGCGGCGACGGTTCGCGGCCCTGGGCGTGGAACCGTCCAATCCCGTCGGCGTGTACTGCGGCAGCGGTGTGACGGCCGCGCACGAGGTGCTCGCTTTGGCTACGGCCGGCATCGCTGCGTCGCTCTATCCGGGGTCGTGGTCGGAGTGGATCCGCGACCCTGCCCGGCCGGTGGAGACCGGCGAGGGCTGACCTAGCCGCCACGCGGCCATGGATACAGCCGGCTGAGTTCCGAAGGTATTGTGCACGGACCGGCGTCATCCTGCGATTTCAGGCGCATACTCATCCTAGGAGTCGCTTCCCTACGGGGGTGCATGATGATGCGATGCCGGACTCGATTCGTGTCGGGAGCCTTGTGTTCGTCCGTGGCCGCGGCCGCGCTCGTGATCGGAGCCATGGCCGGGCCGGCGACGGCAGAACCGGACACGCCCGTCACGTATCCGACCGGATCGTCGGCCAACCGCGCCGGCGGGCGCGGCTTCGACACCTGCACCGCGCCTTCCCTGGATGCGCTCCGCGCCTGGAAGGCGTCGCCGTACCGCACAGTGAACGTCTACTTCGGTGGGATCAACCGAGGCTGCACCCAGCCGAACCTGACGTCGTCGTGGGTGCGTGGCGCCACAGCCAACGGGTGGAAGCTGCTTCCGACGTACTTCGGTCGCCAGCCATTCTGCAAGATCGGTACGAGCAAGCCCCACCGTTTCACGGCGTCGAACGCGACCTCGTACGGGACATCGGACGCCAAGGACGCCGTCAGCAAGGCGAAGGGGTTAGGCCTGCTACCGGGCAGCGCGCTGTACGCCGACGTCGAGCACTACAACCGGTCCGACTCGGACTGCCGGAGGTCCGTGCGACGCTACGTGTCCGCGTGGACCAAGACCCTGCACGGTTCCGGCTACCTGGCCGGCGTCTACGTCCACCAGGACTCCGGACTGCGCGATCTGTCGAACTCGTATGACTGGACGACGTACGCGCGCCCGGACGCCGTCTGGATGGCCAGGTGGGACGGCGGAACCTCACTCACCGGCTGGCCGACCGTGCCGAACTCGCACTGGGCGGTGCATCAGCGCGCCAAGCAGTACCGAGGCGACCATGACGAGACGTGGGGCGGTGTCCGGCTCAACATCGACAGCGACGCTCTCAACGCACCGGTCGCCACTGTGGCGCGCTCCTACAAGGTCACCAGTGCCACGGCATTGAACGCCCGGCGAGGACCGTCGACCTCCTACTCGGTCGTGCGGGCGCACGCACCGGGGAGCACGTTGCGGGTCGTCTGCCAAGGCCATGGTCAGAAGGTCGGCACCAGTTCGGTGTGGGACCGGTTGAGCAACGGCACGTGGGTCAGCGACTACTACGTGTCGACGCCGTCCCGCACCGGGTTCTCTTCGGCCTTGCCTCGCTGCACATATCCAGGCCAGGTGACCGCGCGGGTGGCCCTGAACACCCGCACTGGACCCGGGTTGTCATACTCGAAGACCGGATCGGCTTTGCCCCGCGGCTCGCTGGCATGGGTGATGTGCCAAAAGTCGGGGAGCAAAGTCGGGACCACCACGGTCTGGAACCGGCTCTCGGACGGCCGATGGGTCAGCGACTACTACGTGTCCAACCGATCCAACACCAGCTGGAGCTCGCCGACACCGCGCTGCCCGTGAGCGCTGCCCGCGGCGGCGTGATTCATCGCCACCACATGGCACGTCGGTAGGATGGAGCGCATGTCTGAGCCCAGTCAGCGAGCCGGCTCACTGCGCGAACGCAAGCAGCAGCGCGCTCGGCAGGCCATCATCGACGCCGCACTCTCCCTGTTCGCTGAGAAGGGTTTCGACCAGGTCACTGTGACCGACATCGCCGAGCGGGCCGAGGTGGGCCGCAGCACCTTCTTCCGGTACTTCGGCGACAAGCAGGAAGTTGTGTTCGCTGGGGACACGGCCGCGGAGACGGTCGAGAAGGTCGCGTCACAGCTGCCTGTCGACCGGCCGATCGGCGACTCGCTCCCTGCTGCGCTCGGCTGTGTGCGTACCGTCGTGGTGCTCTTCGCTGAGACGCTGACCGAACACGCGGACATGTACACGCTGCACCAGCAACTCGTCGATCAGCATCCCGAGTTGTACGCCCGCAGCCTGCAGAAGCAGCGCGCGTATGCGGAAGCGATGACGAAGATGCTGGTCGAGCGTGGTTCCGACCAGGAGACGGCGACTCTCGCCGCGGAGATCGGCATCGCCTGTTACTACGCCGGCCAGGCGGCTGCCGGCGATGCCCCGCAGAATCTGCCCGGCGCTGTCGAGGCCGCATTCGCTCGTCTGTGATCTCGTCCTATGTGCGACGGCCACCCGGGCATTGTCCGGGCGTCCGGACAGGCGGTGCAGATCGACAGCCGTGGCGCCCGCTGTGTGCTCACCCCGCGTCTCGATCTACGCGGCACTGCTCGATCGGGCCTGCGCGACGGCGTGATGCGCCTTCCGCCGCGAACCTGGTGGCGCGGTGGCCGATGACCGCATGCCCGTCTGGATCGCCGCCGGGCACATGAGAGGTTGGGTCTCGTGAGTTTTGACGGTGACGTAGCCGTGGTCGGTGTCGGGTCGATCGGCAGCATGGCCTTGTGGCGGCTGGCCGCGCGAGGCGTGGCGGTGCACGGCTTCGAGCAGTTCGGCGTCCCACACGATCGCAGTGCCATGGGCGGCGAGAGCCGCATGTTCCGCAGCACCAGTCCGCGGGAGCCGGTGTACGTTTCGTTCGGGGCGGCGTCGCTGGCACTCTGGCAACGGCTCGAGGCGGAGACAGGCCGGCGGGTGCTGACGCTGAACGGGGAGCTTGTCCTGGGCGCCGAGTACGCGCCGCACATCGTCAACGTGCTGAGCTCCATCAGGGAGCATGGACTGGAGCATGAGCTGCTCGACGAGAAGGACATCGCCACCCGATACCCGCAGCATCGTGTGCGCGCCGGTGACATCGGCGTCCTCGATCCCAACGCCGGGTTCCTCCAGCCTGAGCTGGCGGTGCTGGCGGCCGCCCGACGCGCCGGAGAGCTCGGCGCGGTCGTGCACTCGCACACCCCTGTCGACCGCCTGGAACCGGACGCCGACGGCGTGACCATCGTGGTCGGCGAGCGGCGCTTGCGTTACCAGCGCGCCGTGGTGGCCGGCGGGCCCTGGGTCGACCGGCTGGCACCGCAGCTCCGTGGCGCCATCCAGGTGCGCAGGCCGATCCAGGTCTGGTATGCGGTGGACGAGCCGGTCGCCGCCTACACGCCGGAGCGTTTCCCGATCGCGTTGAGGCCGGAGGATGACGGGTTCTATGCGTTCCCCAGCTTGGACGGCTACTCGGTCAAGGCCGGACCGACCGGGCCGTTCAAACAGGTGGTGCCCGATCCTGACCAATTGGACCGCACGGTCGCGCTGGGCGAGGTGCGAA
>NZ_ML142863.1:128675-134981 GCF_004138495.1 Phytoactinopolyspora endophytica | reverse complement strand
GATCATCCGGCGTTGCCTGCCTGGACTGCACCCGGACCCGATCCGGGTGTCCGCCTACATGGACGGCTACACGACGGACAACCGGCCCATCGCCGGTCACATGGAGGGGAGCGAGCGCGTCGTGATCCTGGGCGGATTCTCCGGCCTGGGCTTCAAGTACGCCCCCGCGTTCGGTGAGGCCGGCGCCGAGCTCGTGATCGATTCAGCGTCGACGTTCGACCTGAAGCCCTTCTCGCCGGACCGGGACCTTCAGCTGTGGGAACGGGCGGAGTCGTGACTGACGCTGAGCTCAGGTGCCCCCGGTGCGGGGACACCGGCTCGGGAACCGCCGGCTGTACGGCATGCCGGCGTGACGGCATTGCCGTCAATCTCGAGCTGCCGCTTGTGGATCTGCACGGGCGGGAACTCGCCGCGTACTCCGGCGGGCCCTGGGGATGGCCCGGCACTGTTCCGATCCCGCCGGAGGTTGAGCCGGTCACGCTCGGCGAGGGCAACACTCCACTCGTCCGCCTGCCGGGCCGGGACGACGGGGGCACCGAGGTCTGGCTGAAGAACGAGGCCGCCAACCCGACGCTGTCCCACAAGGACCGCTACATGTCCGCCGCACTGACGAAGGCGCGTGCTGACGGCTGCGACACGGTGATCGCGGCGTCGAGCGGAAACGCCGGTGCGTCGGCGGCGGCATACGCCGCCCGTGCCGGACTGCGATGTGTCGTCGTCACCAAAAGCTCGCTGCCGCTGACGATCCACGCGCAGATCCGCGCCGCCGGGGCCGTCGTCGTGGGCTTCGCCGACAGTGTGGCGCGGAACAACACGATGCGCATGGCGGTCGAAGATCTTGGATGGTTTCCGCTGACCAACTACGTGGAGCCCGGGGCGGGAGGCCATCCGTACGCGATCGAGGGACTGAAGAGCCTCGCCTATGAGCTGGCCCGCGACATCGGCGAGGACCTCGGAGCGGTCGTCATTCCTACCTCGCGAGCGGACCTGCTGTCCGGTATCAGCCGCGGATTCACGGAGCTCGTGACGGCCGGACTGCTGAGCTCGCCGCCGCGGCTCGTGGCTGCCGAGCCCGCCGCGTCGGCAGCGTTCAGCCAGGCCCTGGGCCACCGGGATCGGGCGAAGCAGGAACGTACCCGGATCCCGTATGTGGGGACCGCCGCGTTCTCCATCGGCAGCGACGTCGCCAACTACCAGGGGCTGCAGGCGTTGTGGGACAGCGGCGGGGAGGCCATCGCAGTGGGCGAGAAGACGTTCCTCGACGAGTACCGGGCATGTGCGTCGGGGGAGGGAGTCTTCCTCGAGGCGTCGTCCGCTGCGGCGGTAGCTGTGGCTCGGGGCGTCGCCGCGGACGGGGCCGACGGAGCGGTCGTCGCGGTGGGCACCGCCTCCGGAATCAAGGACGTCGAGATCGCCATGCGAGACGCGCCGGACCTGCCGGTCATCGATGAGAGTCTCACCGCGCTGCGGGCGATGGTCGACGAAGCGGGCTCTGACCAGCGATGATCACATGCTGCGGGTCAGAGGCCGCGCAAATAGGGAGTCGCCTGGTTCTTTCGGACCCGCATTCGTGCTTGCGAATCTCCAGCGTTCTCGTCAGTCGACGCACAAACCCCAGTGCGCCTCCCTCCTCGGCCTTGCAGCTCGGGCGCGGATGCCCCGCTCGCTTAACCGGCGCCCCTATTTGCGCGGCCTCTCATTTGCGTGAGAAAGGACACACGGTCAATTTCGTTCGTCTGGGCGGTACCTGTGAGTAACCGAGCGGTCATCACCGTAGGATGCAATAGCGCGTGTCGATTCCGCGCCCCTCAACGTAGGTAAGACCCAGCGCCCGAGCGTTGGCCGCACCATCTCACCAGCCGCCCTGGGCTATGCCAGGACCGCTGTGCGCCGTCGATGTCGCCGCTGTGTGAGCGTCACCGTCCGCGCCTTCTCGTCTCGCCCTTCCCGGGCTGCGCGAGGCAACGTCCAAAGGATGACATTTGCCGACAACGCCTGACCCTGCCATGCCCAGAAGTCATGAGAAGCCAGCAACACCGAACGCCGGGAGCAGGTGGGCCAGTTTCCGCCAGGCCTGGCTGTCCAACCCGCGTGGCGACATCCTGGCCGGGATCGTCGTCGCCCTCGCGCTGATTCCCGAGGCCATCGCCTTCTCCATCATCGCCGGCGTCGACCCCAAGGTCGGCCTCTACGCGTCGTTCTCGATCGCGATCATCATCTCGATCGCCGGTGGCCGCCCCGGGATGATCTCCGCCGCGACCGGCGCGATGGCGCTGATCATGGTCCCTTTGGTGCGCGAGCACGGGGCGGAGTATCTGTTCGCGGCGACGATCGTGGCCGGTGTGCTGCAGGTCCTGCTGGGGGCGCTCGGTGTGGGGCGTCTGATGCGGTTCGTGCCGCGTACGGTGCTGGTCGGGTTCGTCAACGCGCTCGCCATCCTGATCTTCCTGGCGCAGGTCCCGCACGTCGTGGGGGAGTCGTGGCCGGTGTACGTCCTGGTGGCTGCCGGGCTGGCGATCATCTACCTGCTGCCTCGCCTGACCAAGGCGATACCGTCACCGCTGGTGGCGATTGTCGCGCTGGGCGTCGCGGCGACGACCTTCAGCATCAACGTGCCGACGGTCGGCGATATGGGCGAGCTGCCCAACGCGCTCCCGGTGCTCGGGGTGCCGATGGTCCCCATCACGTTCGAGACGCTTGTCACCGTGGCGCCGTTCGCCATCACCCTGGCCTTCGTCGGATTGCTGGAGTCCCTGCTCACCGCCCAAATCGTGGACGACTTCACGGATACGAGGTCGAACAAGGACCGGGAGGCCCGCGGGCAGGGCATCGCGAACGTCGCGACGGGTTTCCTCGGCGGCATGGCCGGATGCGCGATGATCGGACAGTCGGTCATCAACATGAAATCCGGTGGCCGGACTCGGCTGTCCACATTCGTCTCCGGCGTCGCACTCTTGGTGATGATCCTGGTTCTGGGTGATCTGGTGGCGATCATCCCGATGGGCGCGCTGGTCGCGGTCATGGTGATGGTCTCGATCTCCACGTTCGACTGGTCCAGTATCCGCCCGACCGTCCTGAAGCGCACCCCGTTCAGTGAGACGGCCGTCATGGTGACCACGGTCGCGATCGTCGTCGCGACGCACAACCTCGCCTATGGCGTCGTGGCCGGTGTCCTGCTCGCCGCCATCTTCTTCGCTCGCCGCGTCGCCCACCTGGTCGACGTCTCCAGCGTGCTGGATCCCGACGGCGGCATCCGGGTCTACGCGATCACCGGCGAGCTCTTCTTCGCCTCGACCAACGAGCTGGTTCACGCGTTCGACTACGCCGACCCGACGCCGCGAGTGGTGATCGACCTGACCGATGCGCACGTGTGGGACACGTCGGCCGTGGCGACGTTGGACACCGTGGTGGCCAAGTATGCCGCCCGCGGGGTCGAAGCCGAGATCGTCGGGCTCAACGCACATAGCGCTCAGCTGCACGAACGAACCACAGGACAGCTCAGCGGTCAGCACTGAGGTCAGCACTGAGGCCAGCACTGAGGCCAGCACCGAGTACGGCTGTTCAGTTCTTCGGTCTGTCGTCATCGGGAGCGACGTCGATGTCCGTGGCGGTCACTGAAGGGTGGATGTCCGTTTCCGGGGAATCCACGTGCCCGGCACACTGGGTGGTAAGCACTCGCACCGTAAGTCGGCAGGCGCAACTCGACTGACGAACAGGGGACTCTCTAGATGACCGAGCACAGCAAGGCAACTCTCGGGATCGGCATGGTGGGCTATTCCTTTATGGGCACGGCTCACTCGCACGCGTGGCGGAACTCGGCGAGCTTCTTCGATCTGCCGCTAAGCCCACGGCTCTCCGTCATCGCCGGGCGGAACGAGGCGGCCGCGCGGGCGGCAGGGGACAAGTTCGGCTGGCAGCAGGTGGAGACCGACTGGCGCGCGCTGCTCAGCCGCGACGACGTGGACCTCGTCGACGTCTGCACGCCCGGCGACACCCATGCCGAGATCGCGATCGCCGCGCTGGAGGCCGGCAAGCATGTGCTGTGCGAGAAGCCACTCGCCAACACGGTGCCGGAGGCGGAGTCGATGGCGGACGCGGCGGCCGCCGCCCGAGAGCGGGGTGTGCGGTCGATGGTCGGCTTCACCTACCGGCGGGTTCCCGCGATCGTGCTGGCTCGGACCCTGGTGGCCGACGGCCGGATCGGCGACATCCGGCACGTGCGCGCGCAGTACCTGCAGGACTGGCTGGTCGACCCGGCTGCTCCGATGTCGTGGCGCCTGGACAAGCAACGAGCCGGATCGGGCGCGCTGGGTGACATCGGCGCGCACATCGTCGACCTGACGCAGTACATCACCGGAGAACGCATCACCGGCGTCAGCGCCATGATGGAGACGTTCGTCGGCCGCCGACCGATGCCGGGGGACGACGGCGACGTCGGCACACTCGGAGGTCATGTCACCGGCGACGACGTCCAGATGGGCGACGTGACGGTGGATGACACGGCGGTCTTTCTCGCCCGGTTCAGCCGGGGAGCGCTGGCGACCTTCGAGGCGACGCGGTATGCGACCGGCCGCAAGAACGCGATCCGGATCGAGATCAACGGCACGAACGGATCACTGGCGTTCGACTTCGAGGACATGAACGTCCTGAACTTCTACGACGGCTCGGAGGACTCGCAGACAGCCGGGTTCCGGCGGATCCTGGTGACCGAGCCCGAGCACCCATTCCTCGCGGCGTGGTGGCCACCGGGGCATCTGCTCGGCTACGAGCACGGTTTCACTCACCAGGCCGTCGACCTGGTCAACGCCGTCGCCGACGGGCGCGACCCGGAGCCGTCGTTCGCGGACGGCCTGCGTGTGCAGCGGGTGCTCGCCGCCGTGGAGCAGAGCGCGGCCAAGGACAGCATCTGGACCGCCATCCCGATGTAGTGACATTGCGGATAGGACCGGCGGGTCTGTCCTATCCTCGGGGTATGTCAGCTGACGGCGACCCTGCCGATAGGTCGTTCCTGTCGAGCGTCTGGCGGAGGCGAACGGAGCGGTGACCGAATGGGTGCTGCTCGCGGCCGCAGCATTGCTGATCGGCGCTAACGCGGTCTTCGTCGCGGCGGAGTTCTCCTTCGTCACGGTGGACCGGGCGACGGTCGAGCGGCGGTCCGGCTCGGGCGACCACCGGGATCGGAACCTGCTGCAGGGGTTGCGGTCGCTGTCGACGCAGCTGTCCAGTGCTCAGCTCGGCATCACGGTCACCAGCCTGCTGGTCGGATGGCTGGCTGAGCCGTCGCTGGCGACCCTCCTGCGTGGTCCGCTCGGTTCGATCGGGCTGCCGGACGCGGGGATCACCGGGGTGTCGGTGGCACTGGCGCTCGTCGTCGCAACCGGCACGCAGATGATCTTCGGCGAGCTGGTGCCGAAGAACTGGGCCATCGCCGAGCCGTTGCGGGTCGGGCGAGCGGTGGGCGGTGCGCAGCGCGCGTTCACCACTGGAGCCGGTCCGCTGATCCGATTCCTGAACGGCAGCGCCAACAGGATTCTGCGGATGATCGGTGTCGAACCCACCGAGGAGCTCGCGTCGGCGCGATCCCCGCAGGAGCTCGCGTCGTTGGTGAGCCGGTCCGCGCGGGAGGGGACGCTCGACCCGTCGGCGGCGGACCTGGTGGCCCGTTCGATCAGCTTCGGCGACCGAACCGCGGCCGACGCGATGACGCCGCGTCCCCGGGTGCGGTTCATCAGCGCGGACAGGCCCGTGTCGGAGGTGTTGCAGAAGGCCGCGTCGACGGGGCATGCCCGTTTCCCGGTGGCCGGCGAGAACGTCGACGAGGTGGTCGGCGCCGTTCACTTCAAACACGCCTTGGCCGTCCCGTTGGCTCAGAGGGAGCATCGGCTGGTCTCCGATGTGATGGCGGACGTGGCATCGGTGCCCGGAACGATGGAGCTTGACCCGCTGCTGGCGATGCTGCGTTCTCCCGGGCTGCAGATGGCGGTGGTGGTCGACGAGTACGGCGGAACAGCCGGGATCGTCACCCTGGAGGACTTGGTCGAAGAGATCGTCGGGGAGATCGCCGACGAACAGGACCGCCCGGTGCGCACGCATGTCCAGTACGGTGACGGGGCCTGGGTTCTCTCGGGCCTGCTCAGGCCGGATGAGGTCGCCCGGCGGATCGGGCTCGACCTGCCCGGGAGCCAGTTCTACGACTCTCTGGGCGGGTTCGTCATCGAGCAGCTCGGGCGCATCCCCGAGGTCGGCGACGTGGTCACCGTGTCCGCGCTCGACCAGCGTCAGCCGGACGCCGACGGCGTCGTCGCC
>NZ_ML142863.1:124443-128654 GCF_004138495.1 Phytoactinopolyspora endophytica | reverse complement strand
TTCCCGGTGGAGCTCACGGTCGTCCGGCTGGACGGTCTACGCGTGGATCGGGTCCGGCTCCGCCGCGCCGACCCGGAGCAGCAGGGCGGCGCGTCATGAGCGACCTCGGTGCGCTGGCGCTGGCCCTTGCGTTGCTGATCGGGAACGCGTTCTTCGTGGGCGCGGAGTTCGCCCTGATCTCGGCTCGCCGGACGCAGATCGAGCCGCGCGCGGCCGCCGGCTCTCGCTCCGCCAGGATCACTCTGCGGGCGATGGAGCGGGTGTCGCTGATGATGGCCGGGGCCCAGCTCGGGATCACCGTGTGTTCCCTGGGCCTCGGTGCGCTGGGCGAGCCCGCCGTCGCGCATCTGCTGGAACGGCCGATCGGGGCGCTCGGGGTACCCGGTGCGGTCCTTCATCCGTTGGCATTCGCCATCGCGCTGGCGATCGTGGTGTTCCTGCACATGGTGATCGGCGAGATGGTTCCGAAGAACATCGCGTTGGCCGGCCCGGACCGGTCCGCCGTGCTGCTGGGTCCGACGCTGTATGGCATCGTCATCGGGCTCAGGCCGCTGATCTGGCTGCTGAACCAGCTCGCCAACATCGTTCTACGGATGCTCCGCGTCCAGCCGAAGGAGGAAGTCACCTCGGCGTTCACACCCGAAGAAGTCGCTGGGTTCTTCACCCAGTCGCGCCGTGAAGGATTGCTCGACGAGCACGAACACGCCCTGCTCAGCGGCGCCCTAGCCTTCGCCGACCGGCCGGTGACGTCAGTGGCTCTGCCACTGGGCGATCTGGTCACCGTGCTGCAGACCACCACGCCCGCCGAGGTGGAGGACATGTGTGCCATCACCGGGTACTCCCGCTTCCCGGTGCGGCGCGAGAACGGAAGCCTGGCCGGTTACGTGCATACCAAGGATCTGCTCGGGCTGTCTCTTCAGGAGCGGGACAGGCCACTGGACCGCCGGGTGATCCGCCCGTTGGCGACCGTCACCGCCGACCGGACGCTGCGCGACGTCCTGCTCGTCATGCAGGACAAAGGGGCGCACCTCGCCAGCGTCGTCGATCCGCATACGGGCGATCTGGCCGGTCTCGTCGCGCTTGAGGATGTGCTGGAGGAACTGGTCGGCGAAGTCCGCGACGCCACCCAGAACGCGGACTGACCACGGCTGGACCTCGCGGCCTGAAAGTGACCTGTTCGTCTGTCGGACGACCGTTAGAACACGGCCTTGCCGCCGGTGACGCCGAGCACGGTTCCGGATACGTAGCCCGCTTCGGCGGGGGACGCGAGGAAGACGAAGGCCGGCGCCACCTCAGCCGGCTGGCCGGCTCGCCCCAACGGAGTGTCCTGGCCGAATGCCTGGATCTTCTCCACCGGCTGCGTGGCGGGCTGCAGCGGTGTCCAGATTGGACCGGGCGCGACGGCGTTGACCCGAATGCCGGCAGGGCCCAGCTCGGCGGCGAGGTTCACGGTGAAGTTGTTGATCGCGGCCTTGGACGCGGCATAGTCGAGCAGCGACACCGAGGGGTCGTACGCCTGGATGGACGAGTTGTTGATGATGCATGAGCCCTCGCCCAGGTTGGGCACGGCAGCCTGTGTCACCCAGAACAGGGCGTAGAGATTGGTGCGGATGACCCGATCGAGCTGTTCGGGACTGATCTGCTCGATGCCGGTCTCCCGAGCCATCTGATATCCGGCGTTGTTGACCAGGATGTCCAGACCGTCTAGTTCGGAGATCGCGACGCCGACCGCCTCACGGCAGGCGGTGAGTTCGGTCAAGTCGGATGGGATCGTCACGGCGCGCTGCCCGGCCGCGGAGACGAGCGCGGCTGTGTCGTCGGCGTCGGCCCGTTCCTCGGGCAGGTACGTGATCGCGACGTCAGCGCCCTCGCGGGCATAGGCGATCGCGATGGCTCGGCCAATGCCCGAATCCCCGCCCGTGATCAGTGCTCGCATCCCCGCCAGACGGCCGTGGCCCCGGTAGCTCTGCTCACCGTGATCGGGCTGCGGGTCCATGTTCTGGGTGAGCCCGGGTGGCTCTTGTTGTTGTGCAGGGAACTCCCGCGGATATTCGGCACGCTCGGAGGCGGGTTCACGAATGGACGGCACGAGACCTAGGTCTACCCTGCCCGTTCGCACGCAAACCTGCCCGGTGACAGACACAAACAGGGCGCACGCGGGTTTCACTTCTGCTAGCATGAAGGTTAACGCAAGATGAACAAAAGTTGAATGCGAGGTGGGCAATGGGTAACCGGACACCGTTACTGCAGGCCACGTGGGTGCGCTCGATCGATCGTTCCGGCCGTACGTGCCTCGTAGAGCGCTGGGTAGCCGTCAATCCGAATGAAGAGAGCAACCGTCGGGCGGATTCGAAGCAGGCCGCATAGCGAAGCACGTCGTGTGATCGCGCGCCGATGGAAGGCCGCCGACGCGAACGCCCCTCTGGATCCACCAGAGGGGCGTTTGTTGTGTGTTCGAATGTCGTGTGAGGAGGAGGCTGTCGGAAGACCCAGGACCTCATCGTGACCAACGAGCTCTACCGCGATCTGACGAAGACGTACGCCGGACTGGAATCCGAGGTGTCGGAATGAGCGCCTACGACACCGCGGCGCACGCCGTGTCAGACCAGTTCAGGGCCGGGCTGGAGTCCGAGTACGGCTCCGTTGGCCGCCAGTGGCTCGCCGGGTTGCCGCAGCTACTCGAATCACTGTGCGCACGTTGGGAACTTGAGCTCACGGACTTGACGCCACGCCACGGCTACCTTTCCCTCGTCTGGCAGGTAACGCACAGGTCGGAGTCGCTCGCCCTGAAGGTGACTGTGCAGTCGGCGACCTTGGCCCGGGAGACAGCTGGGCTGCTGGCCTGGGACGGACGCGCGATGGTGCGACTCGAACGTCGCGACGTCGAGCTGGGAGCCGCTCTCCTGCAGTGGCTGGACGCCAGCATTTCGTTAGCGGACGTGCCGATCGGTGAGGCGGTGGAGGCGGCCGGCCGGATGCTGCCAGTCACGCCTGTAGTCGAGCGGACGTCGGCTTCAGCGTACGAGAACGCTCGTGCCCAAGCGGTGACAAGCGCCTGGCATTGGTCCAGACGTAACCGCGAGCTCGGAGATCCGCTGTCGCCGCACGCGATTCGGGCGGGCGAGGCGGCACTCGCGCGTATCGACCGGCGCTCGGAAGTCGAACCGCCGCGGCTGGTCAACCACGACCTCCACTACGAGAACGTGATCCGGGACTGGGACGCGAACTGGGTGTGCGTCGACCCCAAGCCAGTCATCGGCGCACCTGAGTACGCGATCGCCCCGCTAATCTGGCGGCGCTACCGCGATCCGGAGGACTCGGTCGAGCGGGTCCGGCAGTTGTGTGCACTGGCGGGCCTGGACGGACCCCTGGCGCTCGACTGGCTGCTCGTCCGGACCATCGAGTACCTGTTCTGGGCGCTGGGCGCGGGCCTGACGACGGACCCCGAGATCTGTCGAGAGCTAATCGGCCACCTGACGAGCGAACGGAGCCCCTTATGACGGTGGACGACAACGTCCTGGCCACCTATCGCTCCGGCATCGGTTGCCTCTTCGCATCCCATCGCTTGCCGCCGCGTTCCGTTCGGATCGGCGGTGCGGAAGCGAACCAGCAACGTGAGCCTAGCCATCCTCTGCGTTCTTCAGCACGCCGGTGAGGTGCTCAGCGGCGGCGAGGACGGCCGGCGCGTGCACCCGTCCGGGCTGGCGGGTCAGCCGCTCGATCGGGCCGGACACGGACACAGCGGCGACGACGCGTCCGCTCGAGGACCGTACCGGTGCGGAGACGGACGCCACGCCAGGCTCGCGCTCACTGACGCTCTGCGCCCAGCCGCGCCGGCGGACGGCGGCGAGCATCGTCGCGGTGAATCGTGCGCCCTGCAGGCCACGGTGCATGCGTTCGGGCTCTTCCCACGCGAGAAGGATCTGGGCAGCGGAGCCGGCGAGCATCGTGACCGTGGCTCCGACCGGGATCGTGTCTCTCAGTCCGCTCGGACGCTCCGCGGCGGCGACACAGATGCGCTGTTCACCCTGGCGGCGGAAGAGCTGGGTGCTCTCACCGGTCGCTTCGCGCAGCCGGGCAAGGACCGGGCCCGCCGCTGCGAGAAGGCGATCCTCGCCGGCGGCGGTGGCGAGCTCGGCCAGGCGTGGGCCGAGGACGAACCGCCCGTGCAGGTCGCGGGAGACCAGACGGTGGTGCTCGAGTGCCACGGC
>NZ_ML142863.1:120523-124378 GCF_004138495.1 Phytoactinopolyspora endophytica | reverse complement strand
CGGTGCGCCGTCGGCCGGGCGAGACCTGTCGCCGCGACGAGGTTGGCCAGCGTCGCCGGGCCGGCCTCAAGTGCTGATAACACTAGGGCGGCCTTGTCAAGGACGCCAACTCCGCTAGAGTTGTCCATGACTCGATATTGCCATCTCAGCATGCGAGATTTCAAGTCTCGGCCGGCTGATGCGCTCGGAGTCGCACACGAACAGATCATGACACCAAGGAGACGGCAATGGGGAAGACCCTGGCTGAGAAAGTATGGGATGCGCACATCGTGCGTCACGCCGAGGGCGAGCCGGACCTTCTCTACATTGACCTCCACCTCGTGCACGAGGTCACCAGCCCGCAGGCGTTTGAAGGGTTGCGGCTGGCCGGCCGGAAGGTTCGCCGCCCGGACCTGACGATCGCCACCGAGGACCACAACACCCCGACGGTCGACATCGACCAGCCGATCGCCGACCTCACCAGCCGGACACAGATCGAGACCCTGCGGCGCAACTGCGAGGAGTTCGGCGTCCGGCTGCACCCCCTCGGGGACACGGAACAGGGCATCGTCCACGTCGTCGGCCCTCAGCTCGGCCTGACTCAGCCGGGCCTGACCGTCGTCTGCGGCGACTCACACACGTCGACGCATGGCGCCTTCGGTGCGCTGGCGTTCGGTATCGGTACGTCCGAGGTCGAGCACGTCCTCGCCACGCAGACACTGCCGCTGCGCCCGTTCAAGACGATGGCGATCAACGTCGACGGTGAGCTCAGGCCCGGCAGCACCGCCAAGGACATCATCCTGGCCGTGATCGCCAAGATCGGCACCGGCGGCGGCCAGGGTTACGTTCTGGAGTACCGGGGCGAGGCCATCCGGGCGTTGTCGATGGAAGCGCGGATGACCATCTGCAACATGTCCATCGAGGCGGGCGCGCGCGCCGGGATGATCGCTCCGGACGAGACCACGTTTGCCTACATCAACGGTCGCCCGAACGCGCCGCAAGGCAAGGAGTGGGACGCCGCGCTGGAGTACTGGAAGACGCTGCGCACCGACGACGACGCCGAGTTCGACGCCGAGGTCAGCATCGACGCGAGCGAGCTGGAACCGTTCGTGACGTGGGGCACCAACCCAGGCCAGGGTCTGCCCCTGTCCAGTACGGTGCCGGATCCGGAGAGCTTCACCGACGAGGGTGCACGGGTGGCCGCCGAACGAGCGCTGAAGTACATGGCGCTCACCCCCGGTACGCCGCTGCGCGAGATCGCCGTCGACACGGTGTTCATCGGATCGTGTACGAACGGCCGGATCGAGGACCTGCGCGCAGCCGCTGCGGTGGTCAGAGGCCGGCGCAAGGCCGAGAACGTCCGGGTGCTGGTTGTTCCGGGCTCCCACCGGGTGCGTATGCAGGCGGAGAAAGAGGGACTGGACACGATCTTCACCGAGTTCGGAGCCGAGTGGCGGCACGCCGGGTGTTCGATGTGCCTGGGGATGAACCCGGACCAGCTTGCGCCGGGGGAGCGGAGCGCATCGACATCGAACCGGAACTTCGAGGGCCGCCAGGGCAAGGGCGGGCGCACCCATCTGGTCAGCCCGCTCGTCGCGGCGGCGACAGGCGTGCGAGGCACGCTGTCGTCGCCAGCCGATCTCGACTTGGCCGCCAACTGACCGTCCCCATGATCATCAACGATCAGCCCGGTGATCGTGAGGCCAACGGTTGATGATCATGGGATGTGCGAACGAATAGAGGAAACATGGAGAAAATCATCCGGCACACCGGCGTTGGCGTGCCGCTGCGCCGCAGTAACGTCGACACCGACCAGATCATCCCGGCCGTCTACCTCAAGCGGGTCACACGGACCGGTTTCGAGGACGCGCTGTTCGCCGCCTGGCGTGGTGACGAGACATTCATCCTCAACCAGCCGGCCTACCGCTCTGGATCGGTCCTGGTCGCCGGCTCGGACTTCGGTACCGGTTCTTCCCGGGAGCACGCGGTATGGGCGCTGAAGGACTATGGGTTCAAGGTGATCCTGTCCTCGCGTTTCGCGGACATCTTCCGCGGCAACTCCGGCAAACAGGGGCTGCTGACCGGACAGCTGTCGCAAGACGATATCGAGCTGATCTGGGAAGTCCTGGAGAACCAACCGGGGACCGAGGTGACGGTCGACCTCGAGCAGCGTGAGGTCCGTTGCGCGGACATCGTCGCTGGCATGGAGGTCGACGACTACACGCGCTGGCGCCTTATGGAAGGCCTCGACGACATCGGGCTGACCTACCGGCACATCGACGCCATCGACGACTACGAGGCCAGCCGACCGTCGCACAAGCCGCGGACGCTCGCCTGATCGCTGCCCGGCGGCGGCCCACCCACGTCTGATCATGCAGTCAACGCCTCAGTCATGAGGCGGCGACGTCCGGTCCCGCCAGGCCCCTGGTGGGTCGGCGGGAAACATGCCACTCTCGGCAATATCTGCGCGTCGGCGTTGCGCGGGCGTAGATTAACGCAAGAGGCTAGCGTTGGTACCAACGTCCCGGAGCCGAGATCAAGACTGTGAATGTGAGGAGCGACGGTGGGAAAGAAGAAGCTGATCGACCGGATCGCTGAGCGGTTCGACGGGAACCGCGAGGTGGCCCAGCACGCTCTGGATGCGGTCGTCGATTCGATCACCAAGTCCCTCGCAGCCGGTGAGAAGGTCGCCATCAAAAGGTTCGGCGTCTTCACGCAGAGCACTGAGAAGACCGGGAAGAAGTCCAAGAAGAAGGTCGTTCCTACCTTCGATCCGACGGACGAGCTCCGGGACGTCGTCGCCGGGGTGAAGAAGGCCCGCAAGCGGGCGGTCAAGTCGCTGTCCCTGGTTCCGGCACAGGCGGCTCAGGTGGCGGAGTCGGCGACCCGGGCGGCGTCGTCGGCTGCCCGAGCCGCAGCCGACGCGGTCAGGATGGCGTCGGAGGAGACGGCTGCAGCTGAGCCTTCTCAGGAGACCACACCTGCGGCGAAGAAGACTCCGGCTAAGAAGACGGCTGCCAAGAGCGCTCCGGCTAAGAAGACGGCTGCTAAGAAGTCTGCAGCCAAGAGCGCCCCGGCGAAGAAGACTGCAGCCAAGTCCACGCCGGCCACGAAGGCGACGCCGGCCAAGAAGTCTGCAGCCAAGACGACGCCTGCAAAGAAGACCGCTCCGGCCAAGAAGGCGCCGGAGAAGTCCACGACGGCGAAGAAGACCGCGGCGAAGAAGACGACGACTCCCTCCACGGCATCGAGGACGGAACCAGCCAAGAAGACTGCTCCGGCAAAGAAGACCGCGGCCAAGTCTGCTCCGGCCAAGAAGACTGCACCTGCGAAGAAGACGCCCGCCGCGCCGTCCGATAGCTCGAGCGGTGCGTCCACGGCAGACGGCAACTGACGAGGCCTGCGGCGTCAGACGGCGCCGCTTACGTATCGGCAAGTCGCGCCTGGGCGCCTAGCGTTGGATGCCACCAGCAACGTGGAAGCTTGGTGTCGTGATGACGGCGATGTGGAAGCATGGTGCTCCCAGCCGGTGCTGGGATGACGAGTCAGAACGCGGCGTCGAGCTGAACGATGACGGACTCCGTGCGAGGCCCGAGACCGATCCGCATGGCGTCCCAGAGGTCCACGGCGGTGTCGATGTCCCGGCGGACCGAGACGACGCCTGGCACCTCCAGCTCGGTCGCGCCTGACGCCCGATGGGCGGCACGCGAGCGGCCGCCGAACCGCGGATCGAACGGAGCTCCGGGCACGGACGCGTACAGGGTGGTGCCTATGCCGGCCGCATCGGCCAGGAACGACGTCTGGTGGCGCGCGGCAGCGGCCAGCACATGTTCCAGCTCGTATGGGCGCAGCGCGGGCAGATCCGCGGACAGGGAG
>NZ_ML142863.1:113248-120456 GCF_004138495.1 Phytoactinopolyspora endophytica | reverse complement strand
CCGGTGCGCCCGGACCGCCTCGGCGCCGTGCCGTAGCGCTGCGTTCAGACCGGAAGCCGGCGTGTCGGCGACGACGTCCGCACCGAGAAGTCGCGTATCGACGCGTGTCTCGTCGTCGTCGGTGACGACGGTGACGGACGTCACGGATGCACACGCGAGGGCGGCGGCGACCGTGTCAGCGGCGAATGCCCGGGCTACCTGCGGCCTGAGCTCGCCGACCGTGTCGGCCAGCCTCGTCTTGGCGAACTCGGGCCGTTTGACGGGGATCACGATCGACCATTCACGGACGACGCCGCTGCTGTCCGTGGAGATCCGTGCAGCGGTGTGGTCATCCGGTACGGCATCGAGAGGCATCAGGTGGTCTCTTCCCAGGTCTCGGTGTGGGCTGCATGCTCGGGCCGGGGCCGCCGGCCCATTGCCGAGCCGGCCGCGGCAGTGTCGCGGCCACCGTCGGACGACCGGACACGGCAGGCTTCGTGGCCCCAGACTCCCGCCGGGTCGGCCGATCCGACATCATGTGGAGGTCCAGTCTGTCCCGGCCAGCTAGTGTTCTGAGCCGGTGGCAGCGACGTCCGGCGGCGGGCTTGGGGCATCAGTGGCTGTGATCGAATTCGAAGGAGGAGCTTGTGGCGGGATCGAGGAAGCGGGTAGGACCCTTCCGGGCCGTGGCCTACATCGTTCGGCCGTTTCTGATGGTGTTCACCCGCCGGCGTTGGGTTGGCAGCGAGCAGGTGCCTCCGGCCGGCGAGGGCATCGTGCTGGCTGCCAATCACATATCGCATCTCGACCCCATCACGTTCGCGCATTTCGTCTGGGACAACGGTCGGGCCCCACGGTACTTAGCCAAGGATGGGCTGTTCCGTATTCCGGTGATCGGGCGGATCATCGCGAGTTGTGGGCAGATACCGGTGTACCGCGACTCACATGATGCGACGCAGGCCTACCGAGCCGCCGTGGAAGCGGTGCGCAAGGGGGAGTGCGTGACGATCTACCCGGAGGGAACCATCACTCGCGACCCGGAGATGTGGCCCATGGCCGGCAAGACGGGTGCCGCGCGGGTGGCGCTGGAGACCGGCTGCCAGGTGGTTCCGGTCGCCCAGTGGGGCGTGCATACGATTCTCGCTCCGTACTCGAAGCGTCCACGGCTGTTGCCGCGCAAGACGGTGTACGTGCGGGCCGGCGATCCGGTCGATCTCAGCGATCTCCACGGTGAACAGGTCACGAGCAGCGTGCTCCGCGAAGCGACCGATCGGATCATGGCGGCGATCACGGCCGAGTTGGAGGCTATCCGGGGCGAGACGGCACCGAAGAAACGGTTCGATCCGAAGACCGCGGAGACCGCCGTCCCTGAACAGCCGGATGAGGGCACGGATACCCCTGATGGCGAGTCCGGACAGGAGACGACCTGATGCAGTCCGCCGAGCGACCGATCCGTGCGGCCGTGTTCGGGGCCGGCTCTTGGGGCACGACCTTTGCCTTGGTTCTCGCCGACGCAGGTGCGGACGTCGTGCTCTGGGGCCGCCGGCCCGAGCTGTGCGACACGATCAACCGGACCCACGTCAACAGCGAGTACCTCGACGGCATCGAACTCCCGGCGACGATCCGTGCCACCCATGACCCGCAGGCGGCAGCCGAGGGGGCCGACGTCGTCGTGCTCGCCGTGCCGTCGCAGAGTCTGCGGGCCAACTTGACCGGCTGGGCACCGTTGCTGCCGCCGTCGGCCGTGCTGGTCAGTTTGATGAAAGGTATCGAGCTGGGGACGGCGAACCGGATGAGCGAGGTCGTGGCAGAGGTGACCGGTGCCTCCGAAGACCGGATCAGCGTCGTCTCCGGGCCCAACCTCGCACCGGAGATCGCCCAGCGACAGCCGGCCGCGAGCGTGGTCGCCGCACACAATGAAGAGGTCGCGCGCCGGGTACAGGAGATGTGTCACACGCCGCACTTCCGCCCCTACACCAATACCGACGTGCTCGGGACCGAGCTGGGCGGCGCCGTGAAGAACGTCATCGCCTTGGCGGTAGGGCTCGCGGTGGGCCTGGGATTCGGCGACAACGCGCGCGCGAGCGTCATCACACGAGGTCTGGCTGAGACCGCCAGACTCGGCGAGGTACTCGGTGCGGACCCGTATACGTTCTCTGGCCTGGCCGGCCTGGGAGACCTCGTGGCAACGTGCTATTCGCCGCTGTCCCGTAACCGCACGTTCGGTGAACAGTTGGGCAGAGGCAAGACCGTAGAGCAAGCGGTGGCGTCGTCGCGGCAGGTAGCCGAAGGCGTCAAGTCCTGCGAATCGATCCTCGACCTGGCTGGACGGGCCGGAGTGGACATGCCGATCGTCGAGCACGTCACCAGAATGGTGCGCGCTGAACTCACGCCGCACGAGATGCTACGGTCTTTGCTCTCCCGCTCGGCCAAGCCCGAACGGCATGGACACTGAGAGCGATACAAGGGATAGGGTCTGTCGTCGTGAACGAAACGCCACACCGGGTCCGCGTCGCCGTCGTCTTCGGCGGCCGCAGCTCCGAGCACACGATCTCCTGCATCACCGCCGGCGGTGTGCTCGCCGCGATGGATCCGGAACGTTACGAGGTGGTGCCGATCGGCGTCACGACCGAAGGCCGGTGGGTCCTGAGCAGCGGGGAGCCGGAGCAGCTCGCCATCGCCGACGGGCAGCTGCCCCACGTCGCCGACGAGGGCGGCACAGTGGTGCTGCCGACGGGTTCCGGCCCGGTCGTCCAATCGCCCGGCGAGGTGCCGCGCGAACTGGGCACGGTCGACGTCGTCTTCCCGCTCCTGCACGGCCCTTATGGCGAGGACGGCACGATCCAAGGGTTGCTGGAGCTGGCGGACGTGCGTTACGTCGGCTCGGGCGTGCTCGCGTCCGCCGTGGGGATGGACAAACACGTCATGAAGCTGTTGCTGCGCGCGGCTGGGCTGCCGGTGGCACGGCACGTGCTGGTCGAGCCGGGGCCGTGGGAGCCGCAACGAGACGGTGTGGCGGCGGACGTGGTCGAGCTGGGCTGGCCGGTCTTCGTCAAGCCCGCTCGCGCGGGCTCCAGCATGGGCGTCGCCAAGGTCAGCGGTCCTGAGGAGTTGGAGAGCGCCGTCCTGGCCGCTCGGGAGCATGACCCCAAGGTCATCATCGAGGAGGCCGTTGCCGGGCGCGAGATCGAATGCGGTGTGCTCGAGGGAGTCCAGGGCGCTGAGCCGGAGGCGAGCGTCCTGGGCGAGATCAAGTTCGACGCGAGCCACGAGTTCTACGACTTCCAGGCGAAGTACCTGCCGGAGAACGACGTCGAGCTCGACATTCCCGCCGATGTCGCCCCCGAGACGTCGGAGCGGATGCGGCAGCTGGCGGTGACGGCGTTCCGGGCGTTGTCCTGCGAGAGCCTGGCCCGGGTCGACTTCTTCCTGCGCTCCGACGGCTCTGTCGTGGTCAACGAGGTCAACACGATGCCCGGTTTCACGCCCACGTCGATGTTCCCCATGCTGTGGGCCAAGTCCGGTCTCGACTACGCCGGACTCGTCGACCGTATGATCACGACCGCACTCAACCGTCCCCTCGGCCTCCGTTAGCCGGCATGCGTGACGTGCGCGCCCCAGGCTGCCACGGTAGGAGTCGGGAGAGGGAGATCCCTGTTTCCGCCTCCTCCTGATCAGCGCAGCTCACGCTCGGGTATGTGCTCAGCGATCGTCAAAGAGAGATCCTGGAGGATGAGACCTTCGGGGGCGTAGTCGTCGGGGACGGCGACCTCGACCATCGTCTCCCGATCGGTGGCGGTGAAGAAGGTGCCGCCGTCGGCCTCCTCGGCGAACCAGCCGACACCGTCGATGTCCAGCAGCTGAGCGTCGAGCTGGTAGGCGGCCGGCAGGTCCACCCCACAGCGCAGCACGATGGGTGGTTGTCCCCAGGCCGCGGCCGGTACCGAATCGGGATCGACGTCGCGGCGGACGGCGTCGCCGATGGTCTCCGGAAGATCGTCGAGTAGTGAAGTGCAGGAGTCCGAGCTACCGGGCTCTGGCTCGAATGGCTCGACCGAGACAGCTCCGAACCCGCAACCGGTGAGCAGCAACGCGCCGAAGCCTGCCGTCACAGATGAACGACGGGGCACGTGAGAGTTCGGGTGATACCGTCGACGCCCTGTACCCGGGCGACCACGAGCTTGCCGAGGTCGTCAACGTTGTCGGCTTCTGCGCGCACGATGACATCGTAGGGCCCTGTCACGTCCTCGGCGAGCGTGACCCCCTCGATCTGGCCGATCTGGCGGGCAACCTCTGCCGCCTTGCCGACCTCGGTCTGGATCAGGATGTATGCCTGCACCACCACGGGTTGGCCTCCAGCTCTTAAGGAATGATAGTTCGTGCGCCAACCTACATGCTGTCGCGACGAAAGAGGAGCAACGTGCCAGATAGCGTGGCCGATTTAGGTGAATTCGGCCTGATTGATGCGGTGACGTCGCGGTATCCGCAAGGAGCCGGCGTCGTACTCGGGCCCGGCGACGACGCGGCCGTCATCACCGCTCCGGACGGTCGCATGGTGGTGACGACGGACATGCTGGTCGAAGGGCGGCATTTCCGCCGTGACTGGTCCCGGGCATATGACGTCGGCCGGAAAGCGGCAGCGCAGAATCTCTCGGATATCGCGGCGATGGGGGCACGTCCGACGGCGATCACCGTCGGTTTGGCTGCGCCGAAGGATCTCGACTCCGCTTGGGCACTGGAGCTGGCGGATGGGTTGCGCGACGAGTGCGAGCTTGTCGGCGCGTCCGTGATCGGCGGTGATACGGTCAGCGCCGATGCCGTTGTCTTGGCGGTCTCGGCGTTCGGCGACCTCGAGGGCAGGGAACCGGTGCGACGGACCGGTGCGCGGCCGGGGGACATGCTGGCTGTGTGCGGCCGTCTCGGCTGGGCGGAGGCGGGCTTGCAGGTGCTCAGCCGTGGCTTCACCTCGCCACGGGTGCTCGTCGAGGCACACCGCCGCCCGGAGATCCCGTACGGCGCAGGCCCCGAGGCGGCTGCGTTGGGTGCCACGGCGATGTGCGACGTGAGCGACGGGCTGCTGGCCGACGCGGGTCACATCGCCGAGTCCAGCAATGTGCGGATCGACGTCACCTCCGCGGCACTGGAGATCACCGCTCCGATGCGCGAGGTCGGGGCGGCGCTCGGCGCGGACCCGTTGCGCTGGGTGCTGACGGGTGGCGACGACAACGCGCTGCTGGCGACGTTCCGGCCCGGCGTCGAGCTACCGGATCACTGGCGTGTCATCGGGAGCGTCACCGAGGGAGCGGGCGTCGAGGTGGACGGAGAATCCTATGAAGGCACGGCGGGTCATGCACACTTCGCCTGACCGCCTGCTGATCCACCTGGCCGCGGGGTGGATCAGGTGTCGTGGAACAGGGCGCTGACCGACTCGCCGTTGTGGATGCGACGGATCGCCTCCGCGAGCTGCGGGGCGACGGAAAGCACCTGGAGCTTCGGATGCCGCTTCGACTCGGGGATCGGCACGGTGTTCGTGCACACGATCTCGTTGACGTCGTCGAGCTCGCCGAGGCGTTCGATCGCCTTGTCCGTGAAGAGCCCGTGGGTGCAGGCGATCCGGATCGACCGGACGTGATGCTCCCGTAGTCTGTCGATCAACTCGACGACGGTGCTTCCCTTGGCGATCTCGTCGTCGAGGACGATGATGTCACGCCCTTGGACGTCGCCGATGATGGCGCTGACGCTGACACGATCGTCGGTGAAACGCTGCTTGGCACCCGCCGCGACCGGCACCCCGAGTATCCGCGCGAATGCGGAGGCGGGCTTGGCATTGCCGAGGTCCGGCGAGACGACCACCGTGTTCGACAGGTCGCCGTGCTGGAAGTGGCCGGCGAGTTCGCGTAGCGCGTGCAACTGGTCGACCGGGATACTGAAGAACCCGTGCACCTGGGGAGAATGCAGCGTCATCGCCAGCACCCGGCTGGCACCGGCGGTGACCATGAGGTCGGCTACCAGCCGGCCGCCGATGGAGATCCGCGGCGCATCCTTCTTGTCCGACCGGGCATAGGCGTAGTGCGGCATCACCACGGTGGTTCGTGCCGCTGAGGCACCTCTGGCCGCATCGAGCATGAGCAAGAGCTCGACGAGGTTCTCCTGAACCGGCGGAACGATCGGCTGGATCAGGAAAACGTCGTGCTCTCGGCAGTTGGCCTGGAGCTGGACCTCGAGACAATCATTGGCGAACCGCTGGGTCCGTACCGGATGCAACGGTACGTCCAGATGAGTGCAAATCTCCGCTGCGAGCTCGGGATGTGCAGACCCACTGAAGACGGCGATGTTGCGCATCGTGGTCGTCCAGACCTCCGCAGGCTGAGAACGTCAGTTCAGGCGGTGCGGGCGACCTTGCCGGCCTTGATGCAGGAGGTGCAGGCGTTGATCCGCTTCGGAGTGCCTCCGGAGACGGTACGCACCGACTGGATGTTCGGGTTCCAACGGCGTGGGGTCCGGCGGTGCGAGTGCGAGATCTTGTTGCCGAAGCCCGGGCCTTTGCCGCAGACGTCGCAAGTGGCAGCCACGGGTAACTCCTACGGAAGTGAAGTGTCAGGAACGATGGTGTTGCGACGGTCGCGACGCGAAACGCCCCGACCGAGGCAACCGCTCTAGGATACTGGCTAGACGCCTCAGACCCAAACCGGCGTCGCCCTCAGGCTGAGAAGGTGGAGACTCGTTCCGGCGTGATGCGCACGATCAGCCGCTGTTCATCGGCGGACTCATTGGGCGGGTCCTGGCCGAGGTACTTCTGGGACAGCGTGCGGGGCAGCGCCTTCTCCGGGTCGTCGACGAGGGTGGCTTTGCCCCGGATCTCCGCGGAGTTGTACGGGTTTTCCAGATCGAACACCGACACGCTGATCCGCGGCTCACGCATGAGGTTGCGCGCCTTCTTCCGCCCGGCCGTGGTGGAGAACAGCACGTCGTCGCCATCGCGTGTCACCCACACGACGGCCGAGTGAGGGCTGCCATCCGCATTGACGGTGGCGACCGTGGCGAAGTTCCGCTCGTCGAACAGACGGCGGGTGGTCTCGTCGAGTGTGGCCGTCATGGTCCGCATCCTCCTGGCGCAGGCTTTTGGTGAGAATCTGTTACTGAGACTATGTTCCGCCACTGTTGGCCTCTGCGGAAGAAGGCACCGACGTGTGACAGCGGAACACCGATGTGACACCGCAGGTCAGACT
>NZ_ML142863.1:112024-113225 GCF_004138495.1 Phytoactinopolyspora endophytica | reverse complement strand
TGGACGACGAACGGCTCGTTCCCATCCGGCTGTGCATTGATGACATGGGAGATACGCTCCACCGACAAGGGAGTTGTGAGCCGGAAGGGGGTCAGGGTGCAGCCGGTCGCGGACGCCGAGATCGTGCGACGCTGGTGCCGGGCAGGGCTCGACGGGCTCGCCGATACGCGCGAGGAGATCGACGCGCTCAACGTGTATCCGGTGCCGGACGGCGATACCGGCACCAACTTGTATCTCACGATGGAGGCGGCCTGCGCCGCTGTGGATCAGGAATGCGGGCAGGATGCTGACGTGGGCGCCGTCGTCGAGGCGATGGCCCGGGGCGCCTTGCTGGGCGCGCGGGGAAACTCCGGGATCATTCTGGCGCAGATGCTGCGCGGCGTGGCCGGCGTTCTGGCCCGCCCCGGCACGACCCTCGCCGATGGCCGGGCACTGGCGCTGGCGTTGGAGAACGCGGCTGAGTCCGCGTACGGCGCGGTCCAGGAGCCGGTCGAAGGCACCATCCTCACGGTCGCCCGGGCCGCGGCCGCCGGAGCCCGTGCCCACGGCGAGCGGGAGGCAACGGACCACGATGAGCAGCTCACCGGACTTTCCGGGGTCGCTCTCGCCGCCGCCCTGGCCGCCAGGAGGGCGCTGGCCGAGACACCGCACCAGCTCGACGTGCTGCGCCGCGCCGGTGTGGTGGACGCCGGAGGACGCGGTCTCGTGGTTCTGCTCGATGCGTTCGACACCGTCCTGACCGGGCGCCGGCCGCTGCCCGCACCGCGCCGGGTCGGAGAGCACCACGTGCCGGTGCCGACGGCCGAACACGGGCAGAGGCCGAGCTGGCCGCCGGCGGCACCGGACGATGACGCGGCGGCCGGTGCCTCGGCCGCGGAAGCCGAAGCGCCGGGGGGTATGAGGGCGTGCGTGCACGACGCGGCGCCGTCCCCGGCGGACCCGGGGCGTCGCGCGCCTGCATATGAGGTGATGTACCTCCTCGACGCCCCCGACAACGAGATCCCAGGACTGCGAGATGCGTTGGCAGGCCTGGGCGACTCGCTCGTCGTCGTCGGCGGTGATGGCGAGTGGAACGTGCATGTCCACGTCGACGACGCCGGTGCGGCGATCGAGGCTGGAGTGGCGGTGGGCCGACCGTATCGGATCAGCGTCACGCACCTGACGTCGCACGGTCCGCCGGAGCCGCCCGGCGAACGCCTGG
>NZ_ML142863.1:100372-111999 GCF_004138495.1 Phytoactinopolyspora endophytica | reverse complement strand
GTCGCCTTCGCCGCCGGTCCGGGCCTGGCCGAGCTGTTCGCCTCGGCGGGGGCGGTCGTGTCGCCGACCCCCACCGGGCATCGGCCGTCGACGTCGGAGATGCTGGCCGCCGTCGGTGGCGGGAGCGTCGCCGAGGTGGTGATCCTGCCGAACGAGCGGGACGCCATCCCGGTCGCCGAGGCCGCCGCCGCGGAACTGCGCGCCGACGGCCGCCGGGTGGCTGTCTTGCCGACTGTCACGCAGGTCCAGGGGCTCGCCGCGGTGGCCGTGCACGAGCCAGGCCGTTCGTTCGACGCCGATGTCGTCGCGATGACCACGGCCGCCGGCCATGCCCGGCACGGTGCGGTCACCGTTGCGGCACGGGAGGCGGTGACCATGGCCGGCATCTGCCGGCCGGGCGACGTGCTGGGAGTGGTGGAGGGCGACTTCGCCGTGATCGGCTCCGACTTGTTGGACGTCGCGATCGAGGTGGTGGGGCGCATGCTGTCCGCCGGCGGCGAGCTGGTGACGGTGGTCACCGGCGCCGAGGCCGATGCGTCCCTGGCGGAGGGGGTTCAGACCTGGGTCAGGAAGACCCACCTGGAGGCCGACACCGTGGTCTACGAGGGCGGTCAGCCACGCTATCCGCTCCTGCTCGGGGTGGAATGACGACCGCGTCGTGATCATGATCCTTTTTGAGTCCCTATCAGGGCATCAGAAGGAACATGATCATGGAGCTGCGTGCGCCTCGTGGTGTCCCGCGCAGCTTCGATCGCTGGGGTGGTGGAATAGGGGTCGTGGAACTCCACCGGGATCTCGACGCCGCGGTCGGCGACAAGACGGCGAAGGTGCTGGCTAAGGAGCTGGACCTGCACACCGTCGAGGACCTGCTGCGGTATTACCCGCGCCGCTACATCGAACGCGGTGAGCTGACCGACCTCGGTTCGCTGCACGAGGAAGAGCAGGTGACTGTCCTCGCGAGGGTGAAGACCGCTCAGGTGCGCGAGTTCCGGCGCGGCGGTCGGGGGCGGCCGAGCAACCGCCTCGAAGTCGTGGTCACCGACGGCTCCAGCGACCTACAGCTGGTCTTCTTCAACCAGGACTGGCGGGGACGAGAGCTCAGGGTGGGCCGGATCGGCATGTTTGCCGGCAAAGTGGGCACCTTCCGCGGCCAGCGCCAGCTCGCCCACCCGGAGTATCAGCTGGCGCCCGACGACGCGGACGACCTGCAGGAGGCCGCGCAGGCATTCGCCGACGAGATCATCCCGGTCTACCGGGCGACCAAGCGGCTCGCATCGTGGCGGATCCAGAAGTGCGTCGAGCTCGTGCTCGACCAGCTCGGTGACATCCCCGATCCGCTCCCCGACGACGTCCTTCGCAACCGGCACATGCCCGCGCTCGCCGAGACCTTCCAGGCGATCCACCGGCCCGTCGACATGCAGCGCGTGTGGCAGGCGCAGGCACGGCTGCGGTTCGAGGAGGCGTTCGTGCTGCAGGCCGAGCTCGCCCGGCGTCGAGCATCCGCGGCCGCGCTGCCCGCCCGGCCGCGGCACGCGACCCCGGGCGGCGTGCTGGAGGCGCTCGACGCCCAGCTCCCGTTCGAGCTCACCGAGGGGCAGCGGCAGGTGGGCGAGATGATCGCCGAGGACCTGGCGCGTGAGCACCCGATGCACCGGTTGCTCCAGGGGGAGGTGGGCGCCGGTAAGACCGTGGTCGCGCTGCGAGCGATGCTCTCCGTCGTCGACGCCGGCGGGCAGGCCGCGTTGCTGGCCCCCACCGAGGTGCTGGCGCAGCAGCACCACCGGTCGCTGATGGAGCTGCTCGGGCCGCTGGGGCAACGCGGCATGCTGGGCGGCCTCGACATCGGCACGCGGGTGGCGTTGGTGACCGGATCGATGGGCGCGGCCGCGCGCCGGGAGGCGCTGCTCGACATCGGGGTAGGCGACGCCGGCATCGTCGTCGGCACGCACGCGCTGCTCGAGGAGCGGGTGCAGTTCTTCGACCTGGGCCTCGTCGTCGTGGATGAGCAGCACCGGTTCGGGGTGGAGCAGCGCGCCGCGCTCGCCGCAAAGAGCCGGGACGACAGCCGCCCGCATGTCCTGGTCATGACCGCCACTCCGATCCCGCGGACAGTGGCGATGACGGTCTTCGGTGACCTGGAGATCTCGACGCTCTCCGACGTCCCGGCCGGGCGTGCCGAGGTGAGCACGCACGTGGTTCCGGCGCAGGAGAAGCCGCGCTTCCTCGACCGGGCGTGGCAGCGCGCCCGGGAGGAGGCCGAGGCAGGCCGCGGCGTCTACATCGTCTGCCCTCGGATCGGCGACGAGGACGAGCCGTCGATGCTGACCATCGCCGACGGCACGGGCGGCGGCACGGACGGGTACGAGACCGGCTCCGGCGGCGCGGAGCCGGATCAACGGCGTCCGGTCGCCGTCCTTGAGCTGGCCGACGAGCTGCGCAACGGTCCGCTGGCAGGCGTCGAGGTAGAGGTGCTGCACGGCCGGATGGCAGCGGAGGACAAGGAGGCCACCATGCGCCGGTTCGCCGCCGGCACGACGAACGTGCTGGTGGCCACGACCGTGATCGAGGTGGGCGTCGACGTTCCGACAGCGTCGATGATGGTGATCATGGATGCGGACCGGTTCGGCGTCTCGCAGCTCCACCAGCTGCGCGGGCGTATCGGTCGTGGCGGCCTACCAGGCGTGTGCCTGCTGGTCACCGACGCCGCACCGGACATGCCCGCGCGCGAGCGGCTGGACGCGGTGGCGTCGACGCGCAACGGGTTCGAGCTGGCCCGGGTCGATCTGGACCAGCGTCGTGAAGGAGACGTGCTGGGGGCGGCGCAGTCGGGACGCCGTTCGAGCCTGAAGTTCCTGAAGGTCATCAAGGATGAGGACGTCATCCGGCGGGCTCGGGAGGACGCGGCCGCGGTCATCAGCTCGGATCCGGAGCTGCTCGAGTATCCGGAGCTGGCCAACGCGATCGACGCGGTGCTCGGCGAGCGCGACGAGGACTACATCGACAAGGGATAACCTCATGATCATCAACCGCTGGACCAGCCATAGCCGGCCAGGGATTGATGATCACGGGAGGAAGGTGGGGCGGACGTGACGAGGATCGTGGCCGGTGCGGCCGGTGGCCGGAGGCTGCGGGTGCCGTCGGGCCGGACGACTCGGCCGACCTCGGACCGGGTGCGCGAGGCGATGTTCTCATCGTTGGACGCGATGCTCGGTGGTTTCGACGGGCTGCGGGTCCTCGACCTTTACGCGGGCAGCGGCGCTCTCGGGTTGGAAGCACTGTCGCGTGGTGCGCTCAATGTCACATTCATCGAGTCCGACGCGCGAGCGGTCCGGACCATTCGTGGGAATCTGGCGGACGTCGGTCTGCCTGGCGGCTCAGTCATCCACGACGCGGTGGAGAGGGTCGTCGCCGGCGGGCTCCCGGACGGCGGCGCCGGGCCGTTTGACCTGGTGCTGGCGGACCCGCCGTACGGACTGGGCTCGGACGAGCTCGGTGCGGTGCTGGCGCGACTGGCCTCCGGGTGGCTCGTCGAGGACTCTGTGGTGGTCGTCGAGCGTGACCGTCGGAGCCCGCCCGTCCCCTGGCCGGAGCGCCTCGCGGGTTTGCGTGAACGTGCGTACGGGGAGACCGTGCTTTGGTACGGTCGCTCGGCCAGAGTGAAGTAAGACAGGTGCCGGTCTGGCGCCTGTGGCAGGCGGTTGAAGGTGGAACCGATTGCCAGAGGTGGCCGGAGCCCGCGTGCGGGAGCCGGCGGACAGTGCCGGTGTGACCACTGGAGGAATCGTGCGTCGTTGCGTGTGCCCGGGCTCGTTCGACCCTGTCACCAACGGTCATCTGGACGTCGTCGAGCGGGCTGCCGGTGTGTTCGACGACGTAGTTGTGGCGGTTCTGGTGAACGTCGCGAAGAAAGGGCTGTTCGACCTCGACGAGCGGATCGAGATCCTGCGTGACGCGTGCTCCCATCTGCGGAACGTGCGGATCGCGAGCTTTGAAGGCCTGCTTGTGGACTTCGCACGGCAGAACGAGATCTCGGTGGTGATCAGAGGGCTCCGCGCGATGACCGACTTCGAGCACGAGCTGTCGATGGCCCAGATGAACCACCGGCTCACCGGGCTGGAGACGTTCTTCGTGGCGACCAACCCGGAATACTCCTACCTCTCGTCGAGCCTGGTCAAGGAGGTCGCATCGTATGGTGGGGACGTCAGTGGCCTGGTTCCCAAACAGGTGCAGGAGCGGCTTCGCGGTCGTTTCGAGGACGGCCGGTCGAACAGCCGGTAACGTGAGATCTGTCCGGGCTGACACGTGGGGACTGAGCCGGACACGAAGGTGTGCAGTACAGGAGGGTGCGTACGCCGAGGGCTGGCAGGTCACACAGGCCCGGTGGCGGTGCTGCCTAGCAGGGGGAGAGAACGTGGAGATTCACAACAAGCTCGACGAGCTGGCGGAGCTGGTCGACTCGGCGCGGACCATGCCGATGTCGTCGTCGGCGATCGTGAACAAGACCGAGGTGCTGGCGCAGATCACGCGGATCCGTGACATGCTTCCGGAGGCCCTTGCCGCGGCGGACACGGTGATCGCCCAGCGCGAGGAGCTGATCGAAGAGGCGCGTGGCAAGGCGTCGAAGATCGTCACGGAGGCACGCGCCGAACAGGCGCGCCTGGTCGGTGACCACACGGTCCTGGTGGAAGCGCGCCGTGAGCGTGGCCGCACCTTGGAGCAGACGCGGCTAGAGCTGGAAGCGATGAAGGCCGCGCTTGACGACCACGTCGACGCCAAGCTGGCCCACCTTGAGGTCGTGGCCGGGCGCATCGTGGAGACAGTGCAAGAAGGACGGGAACAGTTGCGCCGCTCGACCCCCTATGACCAGCTCGACTCCAGCGTCGCCGCGGAGGGCCGGTTCGAGATCGACCAGGTGTCGGACGCGGACGGCGATGACGGCGACGTGGGCAGCACTTCGGAGGCTGGTGACGAGCGGGCAGAGTGATCCGCTGCAGTTGGCTCTATCCGGCCCGCTCTAGTACTCTGGGCGTGGCCTCCCGGCGAGGCCGAGATCGGTCTGCCCGCACACTTACGAGAGTTGATAGCCCTGAACGCCCTCGATCCGCGTGCGCCGTTCGTGCTCGATATCCGCGAGCTCGGACGTCGACCTGGGGCGATGCGGCGCGTCTCTCGAGTGGTGCCGGCACCCGCCGGTCTCGGACTCGAAGGAGTGGTCGGAGTGCCCGAAGAGGCTGACGTAGAGCTGGAGCTCCGGCTCGAGTCGGTCATGGAGGGCGCGCTCGTCTCGGGAACGGTCCAAGCGCCGTTCACGGGGGAGTGTGCGCGGTGCCTGGATCCGATCGAGGATGACGTCCTCGTCGATCTTCAGGAGCTGTACTCTTACTCGGACAAGGATGACCCCGAGGCCGAAGAGGACGGTCTGTTCGTCGTCGACGAGCTGATCGACCTCGAGCAGCCGGTGCGTGACGCGGTGGTGTTGGCATTGCCGTTGGCGCCGGTCTGCCGGGAGGATTGCCCCGGCCTGTGCTCCGTCTGCGGAGCTCGGCTGGAGGATGATCCCTCTCACCAGCATGAAGCGACCGACCCACGGTGGGCGGCTCTGGCCGAGCTGCTCGCCGACGATTCGAACGAGTCCGGCTCCTCGGGGGCCGGCCCGACGGAGGAGATATAGCCGTGGCCGTCCCCAAGCGCAAGATGTCCCGCAGCAACACCCGCCACCGCCGCTCGCAGTGGAAGGCGAAGCTGCCGCAGATCCAGAAGCGTACGGTCAACGGGCGCACCACATGGGTGGTCCCGCACCGCGCGCACGTGGTCGAGGATTCTCAGGGCACGCCCCTGTTCCAGGAGTACAACGGACGTCAGGTGGGCGACGCCTGATCGGGACTCCACAATGACGGCTGAGTCGAAGGCGCTCTCGGAGCTTGAGGCCCGTCTTGGTATGCCGGTTGACGGGCCACTTCTGGAACAGGCGCTCACTCACCGTTCGTACGCCTATGAACACGGCGGCCTACCGACGAATGAGCGCCTCGAGTTCTTAGGTGACTCCGTCCTCGGGCTGGTCGTGACCGATGCCCTCTATCGGCGTCATCCCGACTTGTCCGAAGGGCAGCTGGCGAAGCTGCGTGCGGCGGTCGTCAACATGCGGGCCCTGGCGGGAGTGGGCCGCAGCCTGCGGCTGGGTGACTTCATCCGGCTCGGCCGTGGGGAAGAAGCCACCGGTGGCCGGGACAAGGCCTCCATCTTGGCGGACACGGTCGAAGCCTTGATCGGTGCCGTGTATGTCGACGGTGGCATCTCAGACGCGACGTCGCTCGTGCACCGCCTGGTGGACGACCTGATCGACGTCTCCGCGACGCTGGGCGCCGGCCTGGACTGGAAGACGTCCCTGCAGGAGTTCACCTCCCGGCATTCGTTGGGTGTCCCTGAGTACCAGGTGTCGGAGCAAGGTCCCGACCACGAGAAGGTCTTCACGGCCGAGGTGCTGCTCTCCGGAGCCGTGTATGGCACCGGTCAAGGGCGGAGCAAGAAGGAAGCCGAGGCCAACGCCGCCGAGCTGGCGTGGAGCACGCTGAACGCTCAGTTCGACGAGGACGCGGCCGACGATCCGCTGGCCGAGGGTGCAGCCGTCGATGCTCGATCGGCCGGCGGCACGAGGGTCGACGGTACATCCGCCGACGGTGCCTGAGCTCCCGGAAGTAGAGGTCGTCCGTCGCGGTCTCGAGGCACACGTGGCGGGGCGAAGGATCGCCCGCGTAGACGTTCTGCATCCACGTGCCGTGCGCCGGCATCTGCCAGGCCCGCTCGACTTCGCGGCGTCGTTGGCCGGGGCACGGATCGTCGGCCCGCGCCGCCGCGGCAAATACTTGTGGCTGCCGCTCGTCGACAGTCCCGGTGACGGCTCCGCCGCAGCCGGCCGGGCCATCCTCGGTCACCTCGGCATGAGCGGGCAGCTGTTGCTTCAGCCGTCGTCTGTACCCGACGGAAGGCATCTTCGGGTGCGGATCGTCTTCGACGACGAGGGCCCGGAGCTTCGCTTCGTCGACCAGCGCACGTTCGGTGGCCTGGCGATCTACCCTGTCGACCAGGCCGGGGTCCCGGTGGAGATCGCGCACATCGCCCTCGACCCGTTGGAAGCCGCGTTCGACGTGACGGTGTTCTCGACCGCGTTGCGCAAGCGGCGCACCGGCGTGAAGCGTGCGCTGCTGGATCAGTCGCTCATCTCCGGTGTGGGCAACATTTACGCTGACGAGGCGCTGTGGCGGGCTCGGCTGCACTACGCCCGCCCCACTGAGACGCTCCGGCGAACCGAGGTCGCTGTCCTGATCGAGTCGGTGCACGACGTGATGAAAGCGGCGCTGGCCGAGGGCGGAACATCGTTCGACAGCCTGTACGTCAACGTCAACGGCGAGAGCGGTTCTGCACAGATCTTTTTACGCGTCTATGGGCTTGCCGGCCACCCGTGCAAGCGGTGCGGAACGCCGATCAAACGCGAGAAATTCATGGGCCGGTCGACCCACTTTTGCCCGCGCTGCCAGCGGAAACGCTAGTCAGTAGCCGAACGATGCTCGACATGCTCGACAGCTATCTCCGTTCGCACGACGTGCCTCGAGTCATTGCACGTCAACGTGTACCGCTTCGACGCGCTCTACCTGACATCCATACAGATCAGCCCCCACAGGAATCAGCATCTGACTTGACCGAACAGTGGTTTCGCGTATCCAGTGAGCGGTGGCCAGGAGGTGCGGACGTTGCCTGAACTCCCCGAAGCCGAGGTCGTGCGTCGTGGGCTCGACGACCACGTCCGCGGCCGGACGATCGCCTCGGCGGCTGTTCGGCATCCGCGCGCGGTGCGTCGGCACCTGGCCGGTCCTGAAGACTTCGCGGCACGGGTTGTCGGTGCGACGGTCACGGGGACCGCTCGTCGGGGCAAGTACCTCTGGTTGGTCTTGGATGAACAGGACGCTCTGCTTATTCATCTGGGGATGACCGGGCAGATGCTCATCACCTCGCCTGGAGCGGCGGTTGCTACGCACGAGCGCGCCCGGTTTACCATCACTGATGGTGGCCGTGATCTGCGCTTCGACGATCAACGCACCTTTGGTCATCTTCTCTTCGACGAGGGCGGGGCGGCATTGCCTTCGCCGATCGCCCACGTGGCGCAGGATCCGTTTGATCCTCAATTCGACCAGGATGCGGTGGTTGCGCGGATCAAGGCCAGGCGCACCGGGATCAAGCGCGCGCTGCTGGACCAATCGCTGGTTTCGGGCATCGGGAACATCTACGCCGACGAAGCGCTCTGGGTCGCCGAGATGCACGGCGAGACGGCGGCGTCCTCGCTGACCGAGGCGAGGATCTTGGAGGTGATCGATGCTTCGCGAGAGGTCATGGCCGCTGCGCTGGCCCAGGCCGGAACCTCGTTCGATCGGCTCTATGTCGACGTGGCCAGCAGCAGCGCGTACTTTTCCCGGAGCCTGAGCGTGTATGGGCTTGCTGGCCAACCTTGCCAGCGCTGCGGCACCCCGATCGTGCAGGAGAAGTTCATGAACCGTTCGAGCCACTTTTGCCCGGCCTGCCAGCGAAAACGCTAATTGAGCGTTTCTGATGGCCGCGATGTACCTCGGCTCCGTCCTCGGCGCAACGCTGGCCGCCAGAATCGGGGCAGCCGATCTCGCTGCCTGGGCGCTCGTCCCCGCGGTGCTCGCGCTGGTGCTCACCGAATGGATCGCGACGCGCACAGCGGCACGCAAGACGCCAAGTTCAGCGCAGGCGGATGTGTGCAGCGTCGCATGAACGAGCATCCGATGGCGGTATGACCGGCGATTTGTGAACCCCGTAGCCGTGAAGTCCGCGGGGTTCTTCTCATGAAGCCTTCAGTGGCATCAGCGTTGTGTGACACTCGATGCTGCCGAGGCCGATCCAAAGCCTGCGGGCGAACTCGATTTTATCCTATCTGTCGCGCCCATGGCTGAACTTGGGGAAGAACAGCAAGGTCGTGACCAGGCTGACCGGGCCTCCTTCACGCGGAGCCCCGAGAGAGCGGCGCATGCTCGCGCGATCTGTCGGCCGATTTGACTCGTACTCAGAAGATAAGGGCGACCTTTCCTTGCAGATTCCCGGCGGAGAAGCGCTGATGAGCGCGGACGGCGTCCACTACTGAGAACACGGAATCGACTCGTGGGGTAATAACGCCCTTGTCGACCAGGTCCATCAGTCGTTGGAGTGCGTCGCCGTCGGCAGCGACCTGGCAGAGTTTGGTGGTGATATTCCTGGCGATGAGGTCTGGTGGTGGTCCGGTCTGCGTGGCGATAGTGGCGTACCGGCCACCATCGCTGATCGCCTCAGAAGCATTCGCGCCGTACGTGTCGAGAACCCGGTCATATGAATATAGGGGAAGATCTTCGATGTCGATTACCGCCGAGCTGGCACCCAAAGAAGCGACATACTCGATCTGTGATTGTCGCGAGACCACAGCATCTACGTGGATGCCCATGCTGGAGGCGACTTGCGCGGCGATGCTTCCCACAGCTCCGGCTGCTCCCGTGACGAGAAGGTGACTGTCAGTGCGAAGATCGAGCCAATCGAGCACTTGCAGGGCTGTCGACCCCGGCAACGGCAGTGTCCCCGCCTCCACGAGCCCCACGGAAGCCGGCGCATAGGTGACGTCCGCGACTGGCATGGCGACCAGATCTGCCCACGTTCCGCGACCCGTGCTCAACTGGTGGGATATTCCGACTACTCGGTCACCCGGCCGGAAGTTTCCTGTCGGGTCTTCGACGACGATGCCTGCCAGCTCCCATCCGAGAGTGAATGGAAGTGGAGGAGCGGAAGCACCGATGTCACCGTTTCTAGTCTTCTCGTCAACGGGGTTGATGGAACTCGAGACGACACGGATCAGAGCTTCGCCCGGGTTCAGTTCAGGATCTGGTGTCTGGACCAGAGAGAGGTCCTCGATGGGGCCGAAGTGATCTAATGATACTGCGCGCATGTGGGGTCTTCTCCCGGGGTGATAGGGACTCTATGAGTCGTCGTGGAGATCGGTTGGCTTCTTGGTGTTGCCGATCCGGTTCCGCGGAGGCGAGGCGGGCAACGACCTGAGTCCAGTATCCTTCCGGGCCAGGTAGGGCAGCCAGACACCGGATAGTGGTGCGACTGGGGTTCCTACTACTGACAGGGTCACGCTAAATACGGACAGGTTGCCTATCGTGGGGGACATGAGTAATTTAACGAGGCGGCCCGAGCCGGGTGGCTTGGGCGAGTACTTGACGTCTCGCCGCGCCGCGCTTACGCCCATCCAGGCTGGCATCGAGAGCTGGGGCAAGCGCCGCCGAGTGCCCGGTCTGCGTCGCGAAGAGGTTGCCCACCTCGCCGGTGTGTCCGTCGCATACTACGTCCGTCTCGAACAGGGCCAGGCCCACAACGCTTCCACTGAGGTGCTGCTGGCCCTCGCGCGGGCGCTTCACCTGAGTGAGACAGAAACCGAACATCTGCTCGATCTGGCCAAGCCCTCACCGACGCGGCCCGCCCCGCGCACCCGTCCCGAGCACCCCCACCCGCGAGCTTTGGCGATGCTGGACGCCATCGGCGACCAAGCGGCGGTGCTGCTGGGCCGACGCAACGACCCGCTCGCGTGGACGCCTGCCGGCCACGCGCTCTTGGCCCCGCACTTGCCCTTCGACGTGAGTGACGCACGGACTCGTCCGTCGATGCCCAGGCTGCTGTTCCTCGACCCGCAAGTGCGAGGCGCGTACATGGACTGGCTCTCAGAGGCCCGTGCCTACGTCGCCCACCTGCGCCGGATCAGCGTGAAGTACCCCGACGACACTCGGCTGGCGGAGCTCGTCGGTGAGCTATGCATGAAAGACACCGACTTCGCCGAGATGTGGGCCACCGGGCGCGTCGGCGGATGCACCTCCGGCATCAAGCGCTTCCAACATCCCCTTGTCGGTCCGTTGACGGTCGAGTTCCAGCTTTGGCTCCAGGCCGATAGTCCTGACCACCGGCTGGAGGTCTACACCCCGGCCGACCAGTCATCATCTGATGCTCTCGCGCTCCTGAACAACATCATCCAACAGACGCCTCCTGTTCTGCCCGACCGCGACGCAGACGGTGAAAGACGAACAGTCCGCGCCCGTCAATAAGCTGCTATCACCAATAAATCGACAAAGGAGTGACTAGAAGGTGCACGCGCTCTGAGCTCACGCTCGGAGCCGTCGGGCCAATAGTGCGTGTTCTCGACTGGTCACCTGGGCAGCTCGCGGAACCGCTACGGCCACTCGCTCGAAAGTGCCGAAAGTCGTTGCTTCTAAGCGGAGTCCCAGGTCCTGTGGTGGATCCCGATATTCGCGGTCTATCAAACCGCATTTGTCCAGTCAGCACACTGAATGTAGAGCCGGCGTCTCGTGGACATCGCCTGAAGGAGACGAAGCCCGGTCCCTGGCCCATCACCGGAGATCGGTTCTCAGGAGTCGTTCTCGTACACCATTTTTGTGAGACAGATCTTTCAAGACGCCGTGGACCGCTCCGGTCGGCTCCGTGGACTCGCGATCCTCGAGCAGTCCAAGATCGTCTTGGCCGATCGCGGCAGCGATGGCCCCAGCCCGTGACCGCCATCCTTCCGGGGCGAGACT
>NZ_ML142863.1:99642-100343 GCF_004138495.1 Phytoactinopolyspora endophytica | reverse complement strand
CAGCCCGCGCCTTGCGGCTACGGGCTGATCATGATGCCTCCGACGATAGCAGGGCATCCGACGGCCCCTACGGTCCTCACCCTGCCAGTTGTCGCGGCAGCGCATACGTCGCACAACCGGAACACTCGGGATCGTCCCAGCAAGTGAGTGCTTCCCTGAACGCCCAAGCGATCTGGAGGAGGGCCGTTGTCCGAGAACGAATGGCTCGACGTCGCCGCTGCGGCCGAGCACTACAACCGCAGCACCAAGAGCATCTGGCGACGCGTCTGGCAGGGCAGCCTTCCGGCCCGCACGGAGAAGGTGAGCGGCCGCGATGGTCGCCCGGTGATCAAGACCTTGATCCGAGTCTCCGATCTGGACTACGCGTTCGGTTCGGCTGCGCACGACGAGCACGTAAGGAAGATCCGCGAGGCCGTGCCACCGCTGACACGCGAGCAGGTGACGGTCATCGCCCAGGTCTTCACGGACCATCTCCGTGATTGCGACGCCAAGCGAGGAAAGTCCGGTGAAGCCAGATCCTCGTCGTAGGGAGGCAGCGCCGATCGCCGGTCCGGGGAGCTTCCTGTGTGCTCGGTCGCACTTCGGCGGGTTCTACCTTCGACCGCGCCCCTCCCAAGTTGAAGTCCAGAGGTCGTAGTCTGGTAGGTAGACTGGAAGCGGCACGGCGACGTCGTCACGGCGTGTTTCCAACCCTGACCAGG
>NZ_ML142863.1:99098-99627 GCF_004138495.1 Phytoactinopolyspora endophytica | reverse complement strand
CGTCCCCTTCTGCGCGACCTAGATTTCAATGTACCGGACGTGGGAAGTAGGGGTACTTCGATCGTTCGCTGCGCGTCTACGGCCGGGAAGGGCGGCCGTGCATGCGATGTGGCACGCCGATACGGCGAGATCCGTTCATGAATCGCTCGTCGTATACGTGTCCTCGCTGCCAACCACGGCCCAGGAAGGGCCGTTGGTGAAGCGGTTTGGGCGCATATGAGTCCTTTGTCACATAGTTGAGTCGCCCAGTGTCTAGTCTCGCCTTGACCTGCGAAGGGTCCAGGTGAGATGCTGGTATACGTTGTTGCGCAGCCGTGTGTCCACAGTGAGATTTCTCAACGTGGTGAAGGCGTGCCGCAACTGTCCTGAATCATTTTTGTGAAGATCTTAGCCTGTGGAGGGCATCAGCGATGGCAAAGGCGCTGTTGGGACATGTGGGGGGCCCGGACCCGAGGCTCGTCACAGAGGTACAGAGGCTCCGCCGCCGTGTCAACGACCTCGAGGCTGAGGTAGGCCGGCTTCAGGCGGC
>NZ_ML142863.1:95980-99088 GCF_004138495.1 Phytoactinopolyspora endophytica | reverse complement strand
CGCCCAGGCCACACTCGATCACGAGAGCCTGGTCCTCGACGAGTCCTCGGTTCGTCAGCCCGCACTCACCTGACAAGCCCGGCAGCTCAACGCTGGCGGGTTGTTTTTTTGCACCGGATGAACCCCTGTCCGGTCGTGACGTGCGTGCCCAAGGCATTTGCCTAGGCGCGCACGTCACTCGTTTCGTCATAGCGTTAGACATGGTTGTGGACGTCTTTAGACGTCCACGTCCTTACCAGTCCGTAACCTGACGAGTGCTAACCCCGAGGGGAGAGCCAACCCCCGGCGGGGTATCTGACCCTGCTACGCGCCGCCTCTATCGAGGCCCCGTGCGACCTGCGGGATGTCCTCTTTGTCCCTGCGCGACCCCCGAACCGACGCCGCGGAAGCTTCCGCTGCCGCCGCGTTGAGCGATGTGCGTGAGTTGGTCGAGCAGGTCCGTGCGGTGAACGTCGACGATCATGCTTCCAGTTCGGCTCCGTCCGGCGTGTACTTCACGCCACGTGCACGGATTCCATGAACGTCACAGGAACTCGGCAGAGACTCAGCTCGCTTTTTCGGTATCATTGTATCCGTTATTCATGTAGGGCGCACCCACAGCTGCCGTGAACAACCTTCGACGGCTCCTGAGGACCACACACCACCGTCAACAAACCCTCAAGCTCACCGGGGGTGGGACGTCAACTCCGTTCTCAAGACTCAGTCATGTCACTCTCCCTCCTACCGAAGGAAACGACTATGGCAACGCTCCTCTACAGACTGGGCAGGTTCGGGGCACGACGGTGGCGAACGGTGTTGAGCGGGTGGGTGCTGGCCCTCGGCGTCGTGGCCGTCGTGGGCGTCTCGTTCGCGGGCACGCTCCAGGACAGCGATTCCATCCCCGGCTCGCCGGCCGAGACCGCGCTGACCAAGATGGACCGGCACTGGCAAGAACCGGACGGCACACCCGGGCAGATCGTCTTCCAGGCGCCTTCCGGCCACAAGGTGACCGAGCCCGACCTGCAGAAGTCCCTCGAAGCGACCCTGGACGCGACCAGTGACGTAGACGGGGTGATCGGGGTCGTCAACCCGATCGAGGAGGGCGATGTCTCCGAGGACGGGCGCACCGCCGTCGCCGACATCCTCTTCGACGCCGAATTGGCCGAGGATGATGCGGGCAGCGTGGCGTTGCGGGCCGTCCAGGACGCGGGCGTCGAGGCGCGAGACGCGGGCCTGAAGACCGTGTACGGCGGTAATGCCTACGAGCCGGCTGAATCGCTCCTCGGGCCCGTCGAGCTGATCAGCCTTGGCGTGGCACTGGCCGTCCTGGTGATCACGTTCGGCTCACTGCTCGCTGCCGGCCTTCCGCTGATCACCGCCATTGTCGGCATCGCCGCCGCCATGCTCGCCATCATCGGGCTGGCGTCGGTGTTCGACATCTCCGAAAACGCCCCGACCCTGGCGATCATGCTGGGACTGGCCGTCGGCATCGATTACGCCCTGCTCATCGTCTCCCGCCACCGCGCCCAACTCGCCAACGGCACCCCCGTACGGGAGTCCATCGCCAAGGCCACCGCGACCGCCGGCAGCGCCGTCGTCTTCGCCGGCGCCACTGTCGTCATCGCTCTGGCGGGCCTGTCCGTCGCGGGCGTCCCCATGCTGGCCTCCATGGGACTCGCTACCGCCGGAGCGGTCGCGGTCGCCGTCCTGATGGCGCTCACTCTGCTGCCCGCCATGATGAGCGCGGCCGGCCGTCGGCTCATCCCCAAGCCGGATTCACGTGCTACTCGTGACCGTGGGGCCAGGGGGAACAAGCCCACCCTAGGCGTGCGCTGGACACAGGGAGTACTGCGCCACCCCGTGCGCTGCCTGGTCCTGGGCACCACCGCCCTCATTGCCATAGCGATTCCTGCCATAGAGCTCAAGCTCGCCCTCCCCGACGCGGGGTCTAACGCCACCAGCACGTCCAGCCGCCAGGCCTACGACATGATCGACAATGCCTTCGGGCCCGGTGCGAACGGCCCCCTGGTCATCCTTGTCGAAGACGACGATCCGGAGACCATCCAGTCCACGGCCGCTGCGGTGGAGAAGAAGCTGAACACTATGGAGGGCATCGCGGATGTCAGCGGCATCGATATGGCAGAGGGGCAGGAAGCAGCCCGTATCCAAATCACTCCCACCACCGGGCCGCGTACCGAGGCGACCACTGAGCTGGTCTCCCGCCTGCGTGCGGAAATGGAGCCCATTGCCAGCTCGCACAGCAGCTACGTGGCTGTGACCGGACTGACCGCCGTCAGCATCGACCTCTCAACCAAGCTCAGCGACGCGCTGGTGCCCTTTGTCATCGTCGTGATCGGGCTCTCTCTACTGCTCCTGATGGTCGCGTTCCGGTCCGTCGCCATCCCCATCAAGGCGACCGCGGGATTCCTGTTGTCCGTCGGCGCAGCCTTCGGCGCTATTGTCGCGATCTTCCAGTGGGGCTGGCTGAGCGGTCTGCTCGGTGTGGCCAGCCTGGGCCCCGTAGCCAGCTTTGTGCCCATCATTGTCTTGGCCGTGCTGTTCGGCCTCGCCATGGACTACGAGGTCTTTTCCGTGTCCGCCATGCGCGACGACTACGTCCGGCACCGTAACGCCCGGGCGGCGATCATCGTCGGCGCGCGCAACGCGGCCCGGGTGGTGACCGCGGCCGCAGTCATCATGATCACGGTGTTCATCGGCTTCTTCTTCTCCCACGACGTAGAGATCATGCCGATCGCGTTCGCGCTGGCCTTTGGTGTCCTGGTCGACGCCTTCCTCGTCCGCATGACCCTCGTGCCCGCGGTGATGGCCCTCCTTGGCGACCGGGCCTGGTGGCTGCCCCGATGGCTCGACCGGATTCTGCCCCACCTGGCCGTCGAGGGCGAGACCCGTCGCGACCCCGACAGCGGCACCGAGGACTCCCACCCGGGGGAGTTCATCGCACGATGAGCAAATACGCCGATACCGGAATATGGATGGCTTTTGCTTCATCCTCAGACGGAACAGAGGTTTGGCAACCCGCCTGCTCGCGTGAGGAGCGCACGTGACTGCCGTCGACGCACCAGGCACCGCAGACTGCGTGCTCGTCATCGACGACGATCCCGGTATCCG
>NZ_ML142863.1:95714-95943 GCF_004138495.1 Phytoactinopolyspora endophytica | reverse complement strand
CCGGGGGCCTCGGACAGGTCGCCCGCCGCACCCCGGACATCATCGTGCTGGACGTCATGCTCCCGGGAGCCGACGGCTTCGAGGTCCTCCAACTGCTGCGATCCCGTGCCGTCGATGTGCCGGTCCTCTTCCTCACCGCGCGCGATGCGGTCGAGGACCGGATCCGAGGGCTGCGTCTGGGCGGCGACGACTACGTCACCAAGCCTTTCAGCGTCGTCGAGGTCGGCGC
>NZ_ML142863.1:88964-95670 GCF_004138495.1 Phytoactinopolyspora endophytica | reverse complement strand
CTCTGCTCCGCAGAGCCCGCGGCGGCACCTTCGCTGCCGACGACACACTGTTGCGCTGCGCCGACCTCGAAGTCGACGATCCCCGCCACGAGGTCCGGCGTGCAGGCCGGGCCATCGAGCTCTCGCCCACCGAGTATCGGCTGCTGCATTACCTCATGAGCCACCAGGGCCAGGTCCTCTCGCGCTCTCAGATCCTCGAAACTGTCTGGCAGTACGACTTCGGCGGGGACTCGGTCGTCGTCGAACGCTTTATCTCCAACCTGCGTCGAAAGATCGACCATGGCCGAACGCCGCTGCTGCACACCGTCCGCGGTGTGGGCTACACACTTCGGGAACAGGCTCACCAGTGAAGCTCCGCGTCCGTCTTCCCTGGTCCTTCTCCGGCGTCCGCCTCCGTCTGCTGACCGGACTCGCCGTCCTCCTCACAGCCGGCCTGCTCGCCAGCGCGGCCAGCAGCACCTTCCTGCTGCGGGAATTCTTGAACAAGCGCGACGAGACCACGCTCAGAGCGAGCGCCGACCAGTTCGGCGACGTCATAGCCCGCGGTCCGCAGACCGCCGACGTCGACCACCTCGGTGCACTTTTCGGGCCATCGCACGGCATCATCGCTGTCGACGCCGACAGCCGCATCCTGGCCACGACGGGGGAAGCTTCCTCGGCCGCCGCCATGCTCGTCTCGCTGGCCAGCACCGTGCCACCCGGTGAAATCGTTACTCACGACAAACCGGACGGTCTGAAGAACTTCAAAGCCGTCCGCATTCCTAGCGCTGGGCTGACGCTCGAACAGGGACCGGGCAAACGCCCTGTCAGGCCGACGGCACTCGTCCTGGCCCTGGATACGTCCGTGGACGAGGAAACCACCGAGGAAGTCACCCAGCGTCAGCTATTCCTTGTCGGAGTCGCGTTGGCGCTCCTTCTGGGACTTGCCGCGGGCGTCCTTCGCCTGGGCATGCGTCCCATTACCCAGATGGCCCACACCGCCGACTCCATCGCCGCAGGCTCCCGAACCGAGCGCCTGCCCACCCGCGGCGACAAGCGCGAAACCGATCTGCTGGCGGAAGCCGTCAACCGGGCCTTCGACGCCCAGGCACGCGCGGAAGCGTCCATCCGGTCGATGGCCGCCGACACCTCCCACGAACTGCGCACGCCACTGTCCACCATCTCTGGTTGGCTCGACCTCTACCGCCAGGGCGGTATCTCGGGGCCGGGTCTGGAGAAAGCTCTGGACCACATCGAGAACGAGGTCGGACGCATGCGCCTGCTCGTTGAGGACCTCGCGCTGCTCGCCCGCCTCGATGCCGGACGCCTCATCGACCAGGTTGACGTCGACCTCACAGCCCTGGTGGCCAGTGTCGTCGAAGACGCCGAGATCATCTATCCAGACCGCAGCATCACCCTGGCTCCGGCTCAGCCATCACCCGTCCGCGGGGACGCCGCCCGACTTCAGCAAGTCCTGCGCAACCTCGTCGGCAACGCCGTGCAGCACACCCCCGCCCGGACGTCCGTGCTGGTCGAGATCACCGACACCGGAAGCGCTGTCCACGTCAAGGTCAGCGATAACGGGCCAGGCATCTCACCCGAGGATCTCCCTCGCGTTTTTGAACGCTTCTGGCGCGCCGAAGCCAGCCGCAGCCGCGCCTACGGCGGCTCCGGCCTCGGCCTCGCCATCGTCGAAGCCATCGTGCACGCCCACCACGGGCAGGTGGCCGTCGACTCCGAGGTCGGCATGGGGACCACCGTCACTGTCCAGCTTCCGCACCCGCAAGGACGACGTGACACATGACCAGACAAGCCCACTGCGACCCGACCGGTCGGCTTGACGGCGTGCACGCTGTTGGTGATCACGTCTTTCGCGGCGGCGGGTTCCGCGTGTCCTGCTGGGCGTGGCGGTCGAGGCCGCCGACGAGGAGTTCCAGGCCGAAGCGGAACTCCTCGAGCAGAGGAACCGAAGTGAGGGTGTGGCTGGTTTGGGCGATAGCCGGGTACTCGTCGGGATCCAGGCGACGGTAGAAGGCGGCGAGCTGAGGGCCGGCAGTGGGCGGCGCGGCTGCGGGTCCGTGCTGCTGAGCGGTGAAGCCGATGACATAGTGGCTGACGGCGGTGAACGCACGGGCGGCCAGGTCGGCGGGCAGACCGCGGTCCAGGAGGGCACGCAGGATGCGTTCGCGCTGGGCTAGCCCGCTGGGCCCGACAGGGACCTGGGCCATGAGCGGGGACACGATGTTGGGGTGGCGGCACAGGGCGTCGTACAAGCGGTGGCCTGTGGCGGTGAGGGCCTCCTGCCAGGTGGCGAGGGCGCCGAGGTCGCTCAGGTTGGGTTCCCCGAGGACGCGGTCCACGGTGAGGGCAAGGATCTCGTCCTTGCTCGCGAAATGGCGGTAGAGGGTGGCGGTGCCGGAGCCCAGGGCGTCGGCGAGCATCCGCAGGGAGAAGGCGTGGACGCCGTGTTCGTCGACGAGGCGCAGGGCGGTCCCGATAATGAGGTCGGTGTCCAGGGCGGGGCGGCCACGACGAGGGGTGGTGCTGGCGACGGGGCGGGCAGCCCACCAGGCCGGGCTGCCCGGCACCTTCGCGCCGTTCGGCGTGTCCGGTGCGGCGGCGGTCATGTTCGAAGCGCTCAACCTTAAACCTCTTGCACCCGCTGTAGGTGTAGACGCTTGGACGTCCTTCTTGTGACTGTACTGTGCGGTAGCACCCGCGCGTGAGCCGGTCTCGCTCTGCCTTGCGAGGCCTTGGAGGGGCAACACGCCGACCGTCCGGTCGAGGCCACCGTCTGGCGTTTCGCACCTCTCCAGCCGTGCGGGGCGCGCCGTGAGTGCTGCCGTGAGTGCTGTGGAGCGCCCGGTGTCTCGCGTCTTCATGAAGGCTTCATACAGGCAATCGCACGAGCCACATGCGACCGGACTTGACTTGCAACACGAGTACAGGTCCGGCGAATGTAGGAGGAAAGACATGCGACATCAAGTACGGCTGTCGACGGTGGCAGCCTGGGCGGCTGTGGCGACGTTGGCCATCGCGGCGTGCGGAGCGACCGAGACGCCTGCCCCAACGGGCGGGGCGGATCCATCGGTCGGCGACTCTAGCTCGGCCACCCCTGTCGAACCGGTCAAGATCGATGAGGAGAAGTGGTTTCGCGAAGTCCGCCTGGAGGACTGGACTACTCATGGCGGCGATCCTTCGGTGATGAACACGGTGCTGCACCGCATCCAGAAGGCAACGGGCAAGCGGGAGAATCCGGAGTGGTTCGACACCGTGACCAAGCCCGGTGCCGGCAACTGGATCACGGAGTGGACCACCGTCGCTGAGGAGACGCTGGGCAAGGCCGATGCCGCCCAATCCAGCGGGGATTCCCGCACGGCGCGGAACCAGTATCGGGAGGCGTCGGTCTACTTCACGGTGGCCGCCTACCCTCAGCACCGGGAGACGGAACGGGAGGCAGATGCCTACAGGATGGCGAAGGACGCATATGAAAAAGCGGCACGGCTCGGGGACTGGGACTTCGAGCGGCTGCAGGTGCCCTTCGAAGGCGGAACGTTGGAGGCATTCCTCCATCTCCCCGAGGGCGACGGCCCCTTCCCGGTCCTGATCACCTCAGGCGGCATCGACTGGGCCAAGACCGAGTTTGCGGAGACGTTCGAACAGCACCTCGCTCCTGCCGGTATCGCCATGGTCTCGATCGACAACTCGGGCTTCGGTGACAGCCAGGACTGGCCCGCCGACCGTCCCGACACGGACCGCCTCTACAGTGCCGTAGTCGACGTGGTGCGCGCCGACCAGCGCTTAGACGCGAAGCGTATCGGCGCCATGGGCCAGTCGTACGGAGGGAACACGGTGGGACGTCTCGCGTTCACCGATGAACGGGTCAAGGCCGTGGTGGCCCTCTGCCCCCCGGTGCATGAGGCTCTCAACGCCGGCACCGAGTTCATCGAATCCCTCACGCCGCAGCCGCGGGCGGCGCTGGCCGCTCGCTACGACGTCCCGGTCGAGGACACGGAACGGCTGGCGGAGCTCGCCCGCAAGGCGTCGCTGGTCAACCAGGGGTTCGTGGGCAAGGTGCAGACCGACACTCCGATCCTGGCGATGACGACATCGGACGATCCCTTCGCGACGGGCGGTGACCTGAAGCGACTCGCCGACTCATCCACCCAGGGCGAGGTCAAGATCACCAAGGGCACGGGACACTGCCCGCTGGCCAAGGATCGCAACCCGATAGCCGCGGACTGGCTCAAGCACAATCTGTGACATAGCCACGAGACGTGCTCGACCGACGCCGGCGGTCGGAGCCGACCGCGGTAAGCCTCGCGGACGAGAGAGGAAGCACAGCGATGATCCGTTTGCCTGGCCGTCAGTGGTGGCGCACCTTGAGCCTGCGCACCCGGCTGTTCTCCTCCCACCTTGCGGTTGTCATCGTTTCGCTCGCAGCGATGTTCGCCGCGGCGGCGGCTCTGGTGCCGAGCGAGTTCGACCCCGAGGTGGAGACCGGCATGATCCTCTCCCGCGAGGTCGAGAGGACGTTCGACAGAGCGGTGGTGATCGCCCTGTTGGTGGGCCTCGCCGTCGCGGTGGTAGGCGCGACGGTGACGTCCCGGCTGCTGCTGCGTTCGCTGGACCGAATTCGTGCGGCCACGCGCCGCATGGCCGCGGGGCACTACGGCCAGCGGATTCCTGTGCCCCGTGAGCCGGAGCTGGGCCGACTGGTGGCCGATGTCAACCGGCTCTCCGCCGAGCTGGCCGACGTCGAACGGCGGCGGGCGCGGCTGGTCTCCGAGGTCGCCCACGAAATGCGGACACCGCTGTCGATGTTGCGTGGGCAGGTGGACGGCCTCGTCGACGGGGTGTTCGCGCCGTCAGGCGAGTTGTTCGCCTCCCTCGGGGAGGATATTGCGCGTCTGCAGCGGCTCGCCTCGGACCTGTCCAGCCTCTCCCGGGTGGAAGAGGGGGCGTTCCGGCTCGTACGCGGTGAAGCAGATCTGGCCAAGACGGCACAGCGAACAGCGGAACGGCTGCGCCCGCAGTTCGAGGACCAGGGGGTCGGACTCCAGGTAGTGGCGTCGGCACCGGTCCATGCTGAGGTCGACCGCGAGCGCATCGTGCAGGTTGTCACGAATCTGCTGGGCAACGCACTTGCCGCCACGGATCCGGGCGGCCGGGTCGACGTGACCGTGCGACAGGAAGGCGACGACGCCGTGATCGACGTCGTCGACACGGGAATCGGCATCGCAGCGGAGGACCTGGAGCGGATTTTCCACCGATTCGAACGGCTGGAACCCGCCGGCCGGCCCGCGCCTGCCGGCGGCAGCGGGATCGGCCTCACCATCGCTCGCGGCATTGTCCGGGCACATGGCGGCGAGATCACCGTCAGCTCTCCGGGACCCAGCAGGGGAGCGGCGTTCCGTGTCCGGCTTCCCTCAATGCCTGAGCAGGCTCAAGCCCGGTGACGCTGACTCATACGGTGCCTGCGCCGGGTTGGCACGTAATGTTCCGCTGCAGCCGTGACGACAGCCCTCCCTCCCTCCCTCCCTCGTCCGGGCTTGGCGTATCGGACGAGACCGGGGCGCTCCCCAGGCTGCAGGAACCTCGGTCAGGGACTGCCACTGTCGGCCGCCCCGCCTGGCATAGTGGCAGCCATGCGGACGCAACGAGTCCTCGTCGTCGACGACGAGGCAAAGATCCGGATGCTGGTCCGCGCCTACCTCGAAGCCGACGGATTCGCCGTGACGGAGGCCGCCGACGGCACCGGCGGGCTGCGGGCGGCGCTCGACGAGAAGCCTGATCTTGTGATCCTGGACGTGATGTTGCCCGGGCTGGACGGCTTCGAGGTGATGAGGAGGCTCCGCAAGACGAGTGATGTCCCGGTGATCCTGCTGACTGCCCGAGATGAGGAGCTCGACCGGGTGGTCGGCTTCACCACGGGCGGCGACGACTACGTGACCAAGCCTTTCAGCGCCCGGGAGCTCGCCCTGCGTGTCCGTGCGATCCTGCGCCGTTCCACCACGTCCGCTGGTGCGGCCGACCCGGACGACGCCATCCTGCGCTTCGACGGCCTGATGATCGACCCCACCCGTCGCACGGTCGTCGTCGAGGACGAACGCGTCGTCGAGCTCAGTGCGCTTGACTTCGACATCCTGCACGCTCTCGCAGAGGCGCCGGGGCATGTCTTTACCCGCCGTCAATTGCTGGAGCGCGTATGGGGACACGACTTCTTCGGTGACGAGCGCGTGGTGGATGTCCACATTCGCACCCTCCGCCGTGAACTGGGCGACGACGCGGCGCAACCGCGCCTCATCGGCACGGTCCGCAACGTCGGCTACCGACTTGTCGCCTCCGCTGTCCCGGCATGACCGGACCGGGTATGGCCGTGCGGGACCGACATCATCGGGCTATCTCCGCCACGCCCGACCGGTCTGTGCCGCCGTCCTTCCGCGAGGCGCATGCCCGTCATAGCGGGCTGATGCGCGCTAATCACGGCGCGGAGCGGCCGGAAGAGGTAGTCTGACCGGCAGCTTCCGGTGAGGAGAGAGTTATCCGTTGCATCTGAAGAGCTTGACGTTGCGGGGGTTCAAGTCCTTCGCTTCCTCGACGAGCCTGCAGTTCGAGCCCGGCATCACGTGCGTGGTCGGGCCCAACGGCTCGGGCAAGTCGAACGTCGTCGACGCGCTGGCCTGGGTGATGGGCGAGCAGGGGGCCAAGAGCCTGCGCGGCGGCA
>NZ_ML142863.1:82059-88927 GCF_004138495.1 Phytoactinopolyspora endophytica | reverse complement strand
GAGGACGTCATCTTCGCCGGCACCTCTGGACGTCCGGCGCTCGGGCGGGCGGAGGTCGTGCTGACCATCGACAACGCCGATGGCGCACTTCCGATCGAGTACTCCGAGGTGACCATCTCGCGGACCATGTTCCGCAACGGCGGGTCGGAGTATTCGATCAACGGTCAGAGCTGCCGCCTGCTCGACGTTCAGGAACTGCTGTCGGACTCCGGCATCGGCCGGGAGATGCACGTGATCGTCGGGCAGGGACAGCTCGACTCGATTCTGGGCGCCACCCCTGAGGGACGGCGGGGCTTCATCGAGGAGGCGGCCGGGGTCCTCAAGCACCGCAAGCGCAAGGAGAAAGCCCTGCGCAAGCTTGAGGCGATGCAGGGCAATCTGACCCGCTTGCAGGACCTCACCGCTGAGCTACGTCGCCAGCTCGGCCCACTCGGGAAACAAGCGGAGCTCGCCCGCCGGGCCGCCACCATCCAGTCGGATCTTCGCGATGCGCGGCTGCGCCTGCTCGCGGACGACCTGGTACAGGCCAGGGCGAATCTGGAACAGGAGGTCGCCGACGAGACCGCGTTGAAGGCTCGGCAGGCGGAGCTCACCCAGGCGCTCGAACAGGCGCGCGCCGTCGAGGCTCGGCTGGAGGCTGAGATCAAAGAGGCGGCGCCCGTGCTGGCGCGGGCTCAAGATGCCTGGTATCAGCTCTCCGGACTGCGTGAGCGGGTCCGTGGAACGGCGTCGCTGGCCGCGGAACGTGCGCGTCATTTGGTGACCACTGACGACGCACCACCGACCGGCCGGGATCCGGATCAGCTCGAGGAGGAAGCGGCGGCGGTCCGGGAACAGGAAGTCGAGCTCGCCGAGCTGGTCGAGCATGCCAGGGATGCGCTCGACACCGCGATCGCCGAGCGCGGTGAAGCCGAGGACGCAGCCGGGGCAGAGGAGAAACGGCTGGCCGGCCTCATGCGTGCGGCCGCAGATCGCCGCGAAGGGCTCGCTCGGCTCTCCGGGCAGGTGGAAGGACTGCGCCGGCAGGCCGCTGCCACGGAATCCGAACTGACGCGGCTGACCGAGGCCCGCGTCGAAGCGTTGAACCGCGCCGCGCAGGCCGAGCACGAGTACACGAGCTTGGAGACCACCATCGCCGGGCTCTCCGTCGGTGAGGAGGGGCTCGACGCTGAGCACGAACGGGCCGCCACGGAGCTCGCCACGGCCGAACAGGCCCTGGCTGCCCTGCAGGACCAGGAGCATGCCGCCGAGCGGGAACGGGCGACGCTCGCTGCACGCAAGGAAGCCCTGGAGATGGGGCTGACCCGTAAGGATGGTGCGGCGGCACTGCTCGCGGCGTCCGACCGGCTCTCCGGCGTGCTGGGATCGGTCGCGGCGTTGCTGACCGTGGAGCCCGGCTGGGAAGCGACTGCGGCTACGGCGCTGGGATCGGTGTCGGACGCCGTCGCCGTCGAGTCGGTCGATGGTGCGGTGTCGGCGTTGCGGATGCTCCACGACGAGGACCTCGGCCGGGCCGGGTTCCTCGTCGGAGGTGCCCCGGACGACGATCCGAGCAGCTGGATGCCGCTGCCGGCCGGGATGCGCTACGTAGCGGAGGTGGTGACCGCTCCGGCGGAGTTACGTCCTGCTCTGACCAGCCTGCTTCACGGCATGGTGGCCGTCGAGGACCTTGCCTCGGCACGTGCGCTGGTGGCCGAGTATCCGGAGCTGTGCGCGGTGACCAAGGGCGGCGACCTGCTCTCCAGTGGGCGGGCGTTCGGGGGGTCGAGCAAGGCGCCGAGCCTCCTCGAGGTCCAGGCCGCGGTCGACGAGGCCGCCGACCAGCTGGCCGAGGCGAGCGCACGCGCCGAGCGGCTGGGCCGGGAGCTGACCGCGGCGAGGCAGCGCCGGGACGAGGCCGCCGCCGCCGAGTCCGCGGCGCTGAGCAAGCTGCACGAGTCGGACGCGGAGCTCTCCGCCGTCGCCGAGCAGCTCGGCCGGCTTGGTGAGGCCTCGCGGACGGCACACCAGGAGGCTGAGCGTCTTCAGGCGGCGGTCGCCGAGGCCGAGGAGGCCCGGGATCGCGATCTCGAGGCCCTGGCCGCGCTGGAGGAGCGGCTTGAGGCGGCCGAGGACACCACCGACGACGACGCCGAGCCGTCCACCGCGGACCGGGATCGGCTCGCTGAGCTGGTGCGCGAGGCGCATCGGCGGGAGACCGAGGCACGACTTTCCCTGCGGACCAGCGAGGAACGTGCACGAGCGCTCGCCGGTCGTGCTGAGGGCCTGGAGCGGGCAGCCCGGGAGGAGCGCAAGAACCGGGAGAAGGCGGCGGCGCTGGCCCGCAAACGTGCCCGTCAGGCGGAGATCGCCCAGGTTGTGGCGCGTGGCGCGGAGATCCTGCTGGGCCATGTGGAACAGTCGCTGCACAGCGCCGACGCCCAGCGCTCCGCCGCCGAGCAGGCACGATCGGAGCGCGACGCGGCGCTGGCGACGGAGCGGGAGCGCACCCGGACCGTGGCGACCGAGCTGGAAGAGGTGACGTCCACTGTCCACCGCGACGAGCTGGCCCGCGCTGAGCACCGGATGCGGGTGGAAGCGTTGGAGACCAAGGCGTTGGAGGAGCTAGGCGTCGATCCCGACGTGCTGGTGGACGAATACGGTCCGCATCTGATGGTGCCGGTTCTGACCGCGCCCGCCGCTGCCCGCGGTACAGGCAAACAGGACGTGGCCACGACGTCGAGCGAGGACGGACAGGGTGACAGCCGGGAGCGCGGCGCGGCCGGTCCAGAGGGAGTGACCCAGCCAGAGAGCGGGAAACGCGGAGACGGGGCGTCGTCGGACGCTGTGGAAGAGCCGCAGCAGCACGTCCCGTACGTCCGCGATGAGCAGGAGAAACGGCTGCGCAGGGCGGAGCGGGAACTGAACAAGCTCGGCAAGGTCAACCCGCTGGCGCTGGAGGAGTTCGCCGCGCTGGAGGAACGGCACTCGTTCCTGGCCGAGCAGCTGGAAGACCTCAAACGCACCCGCAAGGATCTGCTGGACATCGTCAAAGAGGTGGACGACCGGGTCCAGGAGGTGTTCACCAGCGCGTTCGAGGACACTGCCCGCGAGTTCGACCACGTCTTCTCCCGGCTCTTCCCGGGAGGCGAGGGCAGGCTGGTGCTGACCGAGCCCGATGACATGCTCACCACTGGAATCGACGTAGAGGCACGGCCGCCCGGCAAGAAGGTCAAGCGCCTGTCCCTGCTCTCCGGTGGCGAGCGGTCACTGGTGGCAGTGGCGTTCCTGGTGGCGCTGTTCAAGGCTCGGCCGAGCCCGTTCTACATCCTCGACGAGGTGGAGGCGGCGCTCGACGACACGAACCTGGGGCGGCTGCTCGGCCTCTACGAGGAACTGCGTGAGCGCAGCCAGCTGCTGGTGATCACCCACCAGAAGCGGACCATGGAGATCGCCGACGCGCTGTACGGGGTCTCGATGCGAGGTGACGGGGTCACAGCCGTCATCAGCCAGCGCATCCGGGAGTCCGAACCCGCCTGAGGTCTGTGGTCGCCTTTTGTAGGTTTCTCGCCTCCCGCCGCGCGAGAGGTCTATGGTCGCCTGCCGTGGCGCATGGAGAGTTTGCTCGGCGGCTGGGCCTCCGGCGGCGGCTTGGCTTGTGGTCGCGTAGCGCCGCGCCGTCGGCCTAAGTGCCGCTGACGCAAATTCTCCATGCGCCCGACCTCGTCTCACCTTGAGATCTCATTCGGCTTCGGGCTAGGTGACTAGTAAGAGCCTGTGCCAGGCGTTGTGTGGCGTGCTGTGCGCAATCCATCCGGCAGAACACCGTCGTGCGAGCTGTCGTGTACGAGTCGGCGGTTGTGACGGTGGTCGTGTGATCTGTCGCGTGCTCATAGGCCGCTCGACCCGGTGTCCGGACGGTCGTGGACCGGACCGTGCGGTCTCTGGCCGGTCTCAGCGGCTCAAACTCCCACGACTACGCTCACGACGCCGATCGGCGGCCGATAATCACGCGACACCACGCACGGCCGACACCCGACCAGACTCCGCATGTGTGCCGCAAGGGGATTGCGTGCAAAGCTGGTGGGGTGCGCGTCGGGATACTGGGACCGTTGCAGGTGTGGGCTCCGGACGGCCGGCCGATCGAGGTCGGCGCCGGGAGACCTCGCGCGCTGCTGGCGCGGCTCGCGCTGGATCCGGGCCGAGCGGTGTCGGTCGACGCCCTGGTCGACGCGTTGTGGGAGGACAGCCCGCCGTCGGGTGTCGCGAACTCTTTGCAGTCCGTGGTCTCGCGCTTGCGGCGTAGCCTCCAGAATGGCGCACGGGAGGCGGACGCACCGGAGCTGGCAGCGGGCTCCTTGGCCGGGTCGGCGCTGGTCGCGGCCGGCGATGCGCCTGGGATTGAGCAGGGTGCTCCGGCGATACGGAATGGCGCGACCGGAATCGACGCGGGGCTCACCATCGAGTCGCGGGCGGCCGGGTATGTTCTGACCGTCGCAGAATCGGACGTCGACTGGTGCAAGTTCGAGCAATGTGCGCGCCAGGGACGAGAGGCGCTGCGAAACGGTGAGGTCGAGGCCGCCCACAAACTGCTCAGCGAAGCGTTGGCCTTGTGGCGAGGACCGGTGCTGGCGGATCTGGGGGAGGCATCGTTCGCCGAGGCGGCAGCGGTGCGTCTGGACGAGGCACGGCTGTCCGCCATCGAGGATCGGAATGAGGCCGCCCTCCTGCTCGGCCGGCATGCCGACGTGGTGGCCGAGCTGAACGCGATGGCCGCCGACTATCCTCTCCGTGAACGGATCTGCGGATTGCTGATCCGCGCGTTGGCCGGCGTGGGCAGGCAGGCGGAGGCGGTGGCCGCATATGAGCGGACCCGCAGGCGGTTGGACGACGAGCTGGGTCTCGATCCGTCCGAGGAACTTCAGGACATCCATCTCGCGGCATTGCGCGGAGAGCTGGCCGCGGTCGGCCCGTGGAACACCGGAGCCCGTCCAGCGGCGACGGAACCGCCGGTGCCGCCGCAACCTGCAGCGGCACCTGACACCACTACGCGGCCGTCCGGGCAGCGGGTGCCGTCGCGGTTGACCAGCTTCGTCGGACGTGATGACGAGGTCGAGGCGCTCATCACGATGCTCAAGGAAACGCGTCTGATCACACTGCACGGACCGGGCGGCGCCGGGAAGACCCGGTTGGCCATCGAGGCCGCGCGTCGGCTGATGAGCGATGGCGTCGCCGACGGCGAGGTCGCGCGCGACGATGGGGCCGGCGACGACGTGGCCGTGGGTGACGCCCACGACGCTCTGGCGGTGGGTGCGGACGGTGTCTGGTTCGTCGAGCTCGCTCCCGTCGGTAATGTGCTGGATGTGGCACCGGCCGTGCTCACCGCACTCGGACTCGGCGAAAAGGTGTCTGCCAGCGTCGACGGCATGCGCGAGGAGTTGCCGGCCGCGCACGAGGCGAGCCGGCGGCTGGTCGATGTCCTCACGGACAAGAGCGCGGTGCTGGTGCTGGACAACTGCGAGCATCTGGTCGAGGCGGTGGCCGCCCTCGGGGACGCGTTGCTGTCCGCGTGCCCGGAACTCCGTCTGGTCACCACCAGCCGCGAACCGCTCGGCGTCGGCGGGGAACAGCTGTATCCGGTCGGCCCGCTCGACTTACCGGCCGACGGCGCGGTGGCAGGAGCCGAGGAGGCGTACTCGTACGCCGCCGTCCGGCTGTTCGCCGAACGAGCCGCCGCGGTCCGTCCGGGTTTCCGGATCGACGAGCGGACGGCCCGGCCGGTCGTGGAGATCTGCCAGCGACTCGATGGCATGCCGCTGGCGATCGAGCTCGCCGCGGCGCGCGTGCGTGTGCTGTCCCCGGAGCAGATCGCCGGCCGGCTGGATGACCGGTTCCGGTTGCTCACCAACGGTGGCCGGACAGCGCTGGGCAGGCACCAGACGTTGCGTGCCGTCGTGGAATGGAGCTGGGAGCTGCTCGACAAGCCGGAACGGACGCTGCTGCAACGGATGGCGGTCTTCTCCGGTGGTGCGTCGCTGGATGCGGTCGAGAGCATCTGCGCAGGCGACGGCGTCGCCGTGGAGGATGTTCTGGACACGATCGCCTCGTTGGTGGGCAAGTCTCTGGTGGAGGCGGTAGCGAGCAGCTCGGGAACCGAGGTGCGGTACCGGCTGCTGGAGACCGTGAAGGCGTATGCGGGCGAGCGCCTGGTCGACGCGGACGAAGCGGAGCCGACCGGTGCGGCGCATGCGTGCTACTTCCGCGACCTGTTGGAACGCGCCGATCCTCATCTGCGCCGGTCCGAGCAGGTGGAGTGGATGTCCAGACTGGCGCAGGATTATGACAACCTGCTGACCGGGCTGCGCTGGGCTATCCAGCATTCCGACGCCGAGCTCGCGGTTCGGATGGCGGCGGTACTGGGGTACTACTGGCTGCTGCGCGGGACCACCCAGGAGGGTGGCAGCTGGCTTCGCGACACGTTGGCCGTGCCCGCGCCCCGTCCGCTGGCGCAGAGGGCGCTTGTGCACATCTACGAGGCGCTCAGCTGCTTCTCCGATAGCGGGATGGCCACAATGATGCGCGGCATGGCTCGGGCACGATGGGTGTGCCGTCAGGCCGGTGAGGACGCAACGTCCCCGGTCTATGCCTTCGTTGAGGCTTTATGGGTGTCGACGCTGGATGGAAGGCCCGAGGTTCGGCACCGGCTGGATCCCGCGCGACAGAGTCCCGACGCGTGGTTACGCGGCATCGGGCACATGGCGGGCATGTTCATGGCGAGCGCGATCAGTGATGTCCGCACCAGGGACAGCGACCTGGCATCGGCATTGGCCGAGTTCCGTTCGGTCGGCGATCGGATGGGGACGGCGTTCGCGTTGCGGATGCGGGCGAC
>NZ_ML142863.1:81582-81992 GCF_004138495.1 Phytoactinopolyspora endophytica | reverse complement strand
TTCGCCCGGGAACGGGGCGAACTCGACGAAGCGGTGCGTTCACTGCAGGAAGCGTTGGTGTACGTCCGTGAGCTCGGCACGGTGGAGGACCTGCCCGCCATGGCGGGCGAACTGGGACTGGTCATGGTCGACCATGGTGACCGTGCCACCGCACGGCGGTTGCTGGACGAGGCGCGCGCTGACGCGAATCGCTACAGTCTGCCGGCCGCCCTGGTAGTCGCCGCGGAGGGTCAGGGCTGGCTGGCTTACCGAGAAGGCGATCTCGATCGCGCGCGTGAGCTTCTCGGCGAGGCGCGCTCCACCATCGACGGCACTGGCATACCAGTGCCGGATATCATCGCGGATCAGGCGTGCGTTGAGATCGCCGCCGGTGCGTTGGACTCTGCCGCGGCGCTGCTGACCGAGTCGAT
>NZ_ML142863.1:76241-81212 GCF_004138495.1 Phytoactinopolyspora endophytica | reverse complement strand
CGACCGAGCGAGCCGCCCGGCAGGCCCTGGGCGACGACGCGTTCGAGCGCGAATATGCGAGCGGCGCCGCGATGAGTCGCGACGCCGCCCTGAGCCTGTTACGCACCTACCAGCTCGCCGGGTAATGCGTCAGAGCTTCCGTTTGAACGCCCAGACCGAGAGCGGCGCGAAAATGGCGACGATCACGGCAGCACCGATGAGGGTCTGGATGATCGGACCCGTTTCGGCCCCGGTGAGTAGCAGACCACGGACCGCATCGGCGATGGTCGACACTGGGTTGGCATCGACGATGGGCTCCAGCCAGCTGGGCAGCGTTTCCACCGGCACGAAGACGTTGCTGACGAACGTCAACGGGAACAGAATGGTCATGCCGTAGATCTGTACCCGCTCCGGGTCCTTGGCCAGGATGCCGACGACGACACTCGTCCAGGAGAACGCCAGCGCGAACGTCAGCAGGAGACCCACCGCGCCGAGCATGCCGAGAATGCCATTCTCCAGCCGGAACCCGAGGATCATGCCGACGCCGAGTACCAGGAAGATCGACCAGACTTGCTTCACCTGGTCGGCGAGGATCCGACCGGCCAACGGCGCCCAGCGGGCGATCGGTAGCGACCGCAGCCGGTCGAACACGCCCTTGGTCAGGTCGGTGTTGAGACCTTGGCCAACGTAGAGCGTGACGAACAGCATGTTCATCACGATCATGCCGGGCAGCATGAACGTCAGGTACTCCTGCCAGTCGCCGGCGATGGCACCACCGAACATGAAGGTGAACAGCAGGACGAACATGATCGGCTGGATACTGAAGTCGCCCAGCTCCCACGGGTTGTGCCGGACCTGGACTACCGTTCGCCAGGCCAGCGTGAGACTCTGCCGGACGCCGTCGATCGGGCTCACCCGCGGGCTCACGTCCACCTCGGGCAGGCTGCTCGTCTCCCGGGCGGCCGGCGCGGTTGTGGTCGTCGAGGCGGTCATGCTGGGATCCTTTCGGTACGTGTCGCGTCGTCGCTGTCACCGGCAGGACTGCCGGTCAGGGACAGGAACACCTCGTCCAGGCTAGAGCTGCGCAGGGTCAGCTCGGTGACGACGACGCCGGCGTCGTCGAGCCTGCGGACGACGGCCGGGAGCACGGCCGGGTCCGTCACCGATGCGGTGACGAACATGCCGTCTATCTCCGGCGTGGTCGAGGTCAGCTCGGCTACCACCGACGTCACGGTGGCGAGGTGGGCCGCGTCGGCGGGTTGCACGGCCAGCGTCTGGGTGCCGGTCATCGTCTTCAGCTCGGACGATGTGCCCGACGCGATGATCCGGCCATGGTCGATGACGACGATCTCGTCGGCGAGCTCGTCGGCCTCCTCGAGGTACTGAGTGGTCAGCAGCACAGTGACGCCACCGGAGACCAGGCCGCGGATCACACTCCACAGCTCCTTGCGGGCACGCGGGTCGAGCCCGGTCGTGGGCTCGTCCAGATACAGCATGCGGGGCCGCCCGACCAGGCTCGCCGCCAGGTCCAGACGACGGCGCATGCCACCCGAGTAGGTCTCGGCCGCACGGCTCGCCGCATCGCTGAGGTCGAACTCGCCGAGCAGTTCCTTGGCCCGTTGCCTGGCCTCGGCCCGTTCCATTCCGAGCAGCCGGCCGATGAGCAGCAGGTTCTCAGTTCCGGTGAGTTTCTCGTCGACGGCCGCGTACTGTCCGGTCAATCCGATCAGCTGGCGCACCTGGTGCGCTTGGCGGATGACGTCGTAGCCGCCAACGGTGGCGTGGCCGGCGTCGGGCCGCAGCAGTGTGCTCAGCACCCGGACAGCAGTGGTCTTGCCGGCGCCGTTCGGACCGAGCACCCCGAGTACGGTGCCGGTCGGTATCTCCAGGTCGACACCGGCGAGCGCCGTCGTCTCGCCGAAACGCTTGACCAGGCCCTCGGCCTGAATCGCGATGTCGGGTGCAGCGGACATGTCCGTTGTCCTTCCATGCCGATAAATAGTGGATCCGGCCAATGCCGGAGTCCCTCTGACATTGACCATCTTGGCGGTACCTACTGACAGTCCTCGCACACCGCGCTGACATCCGGATGTTTGTGCTGACAGTGCGCTGAGAGCGACACGCCGAGGCGGCGGTGGTCCGGCATTTGCTGTGCTACTCACGTAGTCTGGCGTGACAGATGTGACTCATGTGACTTGTGGTGTGAAGGAGGTTCACATGACCGCGATCGCCGTCGCCATGTTGGGAATCGTGCTGCTGGCCACCGCCATCTTGGGCGTCGCCGGAGTAGCGCACGAACTGACGCGTTCGCGCCGTGGCCGTCGCTGGCTGCGTCGCCGGCGCTATCGCATGCAGGTCCGCGCCGAGTTGGTGGGCGAACTGGTGAGCCACCATCTCCGCGTCGGGCGGCGCGTCATCGCCGAGCGGCTCAGCAAGCCAGTGCCGGTGCATATGCCCCGCCCAGCGATCCCCGCGCGGGGGCACGCGATCTCGCGGTGACCCGGTCTTAGCGATCGCGGTGCTGCCGCGCCATCTCCCGGTGCAGGCCACGCTCACGGGTGCGGGCCACCCTGACAACCTCGACCGGTGAGGGTGAGAGCGGCCGGTGATCCGTGGGAGGATGGGCGCTCGTGGAGTACGTGCTGATAGGTCTTGTTGTCGCTGTCCTGCTCATCGGGGCCGTCCTGGCGCTCGTCGTCCCGCGGCGGAGAGGGCGGGTCGAGCAGCGGCCCGAATCGCCCCGGCCGGGTGTCGACTATGCGCCTGGTGTCGGGGACGACGCGACACCGGCGGTCGACGAGCAGCGGCGGACGGTCTCCGACGTCACGCTTCCGGAGCCGGATACAGCCCCGGCCGAGCCCGAGGTGGACGAGGCGGCGGTCGAGGAGATCGTCTCGACGCCAGTCGAGCGTCCCGAGCCCGCGGCGGGGCGCCTCACCCGGCTGCGAGCGCGGCTGGCGCAGTCGCAGTCGACGCTCGGCCGTGGGCTGCTGGGACTGCTGTCGCGGGAGCGGCTCGACGAGGACACTTGGGAAGAGATCGAGGACACACTGCTGACAGCGGACCTCGGAGTTACCCCGACCCAAGAGCTGGTGGAGCGGCTGCGGACACGTTCCAGGGTCGAGGGCCTGACCGAATCGGGGCAGGCTCGGTCGGTCCTGCGCGAGGAACTGGTCGCCCTGGTGGACCCGTCGCTGGACCGGACGTTGAAGACCGATCGGCACGTAGCCGAGAACCGGCCCGCGGTCGTGCTCGTCGTCGGCGTCAACGGAACTGGGAAGACCACGACGGTCGGAAAGCTCGCCCGGGTGCTGGTAGCCGAGGACCGCGACGTGCTGCTCGCGGCTGCGGACACGTTCCGGGCCGCCGCGGCCGACCAGCTCACCACCTGGGGTGACCGGGTGGGTGTCCCCACGGTACGGGGACCGGAGGGCGGCGATCCGGGCAGCGTCGCGTTTGACGCGGTCAAGGCCGGTACCGACCAGGAAGCCGACGTCGTGCTCGTCGACACCGCGGGGCGGCTGCAGACCAAGGTCGGCTTGATGGACGAGCTGGGCAAGATCAAGCGCGTCGTCGAGAAGCACGGACCCGTCGACGAGGTGCTGCTGGTGATAGATGCGACCACGGGTCAGAACGGCATGATGCAGGCCCGTGTCTTCAGCGAGGTCGTCGACGTCACCGGTGTGGTGCTGACCAAGCTGGACGGCACCGCCAAGGGCGGGATCGTCGTCGCCGTGCAGCGTGAGCTCGGCGTGCCGGTGAAGCTGGTCGGGCTCGGCGAGGGCGCGGACGACCTGGCGCCGTTCGATCCGGAAGAGTTCGTCGACGGCCTCCTCGGCTAGCCCTCTCAACGTCAGACCGGCGTGACGGTCGGCTGAATGGGTAACGGCCCCTGGTATCAGGGATTGTGAACCCGTACATGAGGAGCGAGACGATGGGTGACCCCGAAGACCGGCTGCGGCACGAGGCCGAGGAGCTCAAAGGCAAGGCCAAAGAGAAGGCCGGCGAGGCCACCGACAACGAGCAGGCTCAGGCCGAAGGCAGGACCGAGCAGGCCAAAGGTGGACTGAAAAAGGCCGGCGACAAGCTTAAGGATGCCGCCGAGGAGGCCCGGGACGCGCTGAGAAAGAAGTAGTGACCCGTGACCAGCTGGGCGACGGTGCCGAGCTCCTGTTGCGGCGCTACGGTGGCGACCTGCGCCGGCTGCATGACGACACGGCAGGCGTGGATGAGCTGGAGCGTCGGCTCCAGGAGTCTCCCGGCATCGGACCGTCTGTGTGCGAGCCGCCCGTGACAGATCCACCGTCGACAACGTCAACGAGTCGGTAGCCGGCGTCTGAGATTCGCGTGCCGTCGGTGATGCCGTCGACGGCTGGAAGTCTCCGCGCGCGGGATCCACTCCGGTGGACCCACCAAGGTAGGCTGGCAGGAGTCAACTTCAAGCACCCCGGACCGTGAGGATTCGAAGCCGACGTGTTCGCCACTCTTTCTGACCGCCTGACAGCCACGTTCAAGACGCTGCGCGGAAAAGGTCGCCTCTCCGAGGCAGACATCGACGCGACCGCGCGCGAGATCCGTGTCGCCCTGCTCGAGGCGGACGTCGCCCTGCCGGTGGTGAAGGAGTTCATCGCCGCGGTCAAGGAACGTTCGCGCGGTGCCGAGGTCTCGCAGGCACTCAACCCGGCGCAGCAAGTCATCAAGATCGTCAACGAGGAGCTCGTTCAGATCCTCGGCGGTGAGACCCGCCGGTTGCGGTTCGCCAAGCAGCCGCCGTCGGTCATCATGCTCGCCGGTCTGCAGGGCGCCGGTAAGACGACGCTGGCGGGAAAGCTGGCGCTCTGGTTGAAGGACCAGGGCAAGCAGCCGATGCTGGTGGCCGCCGACTTGCAGCGTCCGAACGCGGTGAACCAGCTTCAGGTCGTCGGTGAGCAGGCCGGCGTCGCCGTGTTCGCACCTGAGCCGGGCAATGGCGTCGGCGACCCGGTGGCGGTT
>NZ_ML142863.1:75718-76217 GCF_004138495.1 Phytoactinopolyspora endophytica | reverse complement strand
CAGCATCGAGCACGCCAAATCCAAGCTGTACGACGTCGTCGTGGTCGACACGGCGGGTCGGCTGGGTGTCGACGCGGAGCTGATGCAGCAGGCCGCCGACATCCGGGACGCCGTCCACCCCGACGAGACGCTGTTCGTCGTCGACGCCATGATCGGGCAGGACGCGGTCACCACCGCCAACGCCTTCCTCGACGGCGTCGGGTTCGACGGGGTCGTGCTGACCAAGCTCGATGGCGACGCCCGCGGCGGTGCCGCGCTGTCGGTCGCCTCGGTGACCGGCCGGCCGGTGATGTTCGCATCGGCGGGGGAGAAGCTCACCGACTTCGACGTGTTCCACCCCGAGCGGATGGCATCGCGCATCCTCGACCTCGGGGACATGCTCACGCTGATCGAGCAGGCCGAAAAGGCGTTCGACGCCTCCGAGGCGGAGAAGATCGCCAAAAAGCTGTCCGACAAGGGCGGCAAGGGCTTCACCTTCGACGACTTCCTTGACCAGATG
>NZ_ML142863.1:74490-75672 GCF_004138495.1 Phytoactinopolyspora endophytica | reverse complement strand
GGCTGTCAAGAAGATGGGCTCGTTGAAGAGTCTGCTCGGCATGCTGCCCGGCGCGGGGCAGATGCGGGAGGCTCTGGACAACTTCGACGACAAAGAACTCGACCGTGTCCAGGCGATCATCTATTCGATGACCCCGGCGGAGCGGGAGAATCCGAAGATCATCAACGGCTCCCGCCGAGCGCGGATCGCACGCGGTTCCGGTACCCAGGTCAGCGAGATCAACCAGCTGGTCGAGCGGTTCTTCATGGCGCGGGACATGATGAGCCAGGCTGCGCAGGGCAAGATGGGCGGCATGCCGGGCATGGGCGGCGGCATGCCAGGGATGCCGGGCATGCCAGGCATGCAAGGCGGAGGCAAGAAGTCCAAGGGCCGGCAGCCGAAGCAGTCGAAGAAGGGGAAGAAGCGCGGGGCGCGATCGGGCAACCCAGCCAAGCGGGCCGCGCAGTTGGCCGCGGCGGAGGACCGGCAGACTCAGGATGCAGCCCCCGGGCAGGTGCCGCCGGCGTTCGGCGGTGGCCAGGACGATTCCGGTAACTCAGACTTCCAGCTTCCCGACGACATCACCGATTTCCTCAATAAGCGCTGATGAGCCAGGCGCTGCACGTCCGTGGGATCGTTCTGCCCGACGAGGAGCATCGCGACCTGTGGGTGAGAGGCGGTGTGGTCAGCTATGAGCCGATTCCCGGCGCCGAGACGGTCGGCAATGGCTGGGTGCTGCCAGGACTGGTCGACTTGCACTGTCATGTGGGCCTCGATGCCAACGGAGCCGTGCCCGACGACGTCGCCGAGGAGCAGGCGGTCGCCAACCGGGACGCCGGGACGCTGCTGATCCGCGACGCCGGCTCGCCGGCGGACACACGATGGATCGACGAGCGCGACGGCTTGCCACGGATCATCCGGGCCGGGCGGCACATCGCTCGCACCAAGCGTTATCTGCGCAACTACGGCTGGGAGATCGAGCCGGAGGAGCTCGTCGCCTATGTCGAACAGGAGGCGCGGCGTGGCGACGGGTGGGTCAAGCTGGTCGGTGACTGGATCGACCGGGACAAGGGTGACCTCGGACCCTGCTGGCCGCGCGAGGCACTGGAAGCCGCCATCGCGCGGGCACATGACCTGGGCGCGCGCGTCACTGCGCATGTTTTCGGCGAGGAGGCGCTGCCCGACTTGCTGGGTGCGGGCATC
>NZ_ML142863.1:73477-74383 GCF_004138495.1 Phytoactinopolyspora endophytica | reverse complement strand
CGGCATCGAGCACGGCACCGGGCTGTCCGAGGATCTGATCGCGGTCATGGCCGAGCGCGGTGTCTCGATGGTGCCGACGCTGGTCAACATCGCGAACTTCCCTTCATTCGCCGACCAGGGCGCGGCGAAGTTCCCGGCCTACGCGGACCACATGCGCGCACTGCACGGCCGGCGGTATCGGACCGTGCGCAGCGCGTACGAGGCGGGGGTTCCGGTCTTCACGGGTACCGACGCCGGCGGCTACATGCCGCACGGGCTGCTCGCCCGGGAAGTGCTGGAGTTCGTCGCCGCCGGGATCCCGGCCGCGGAGTCGGTGGCCGCGGCGTCCTGGAAAGCCCGCGCGTATCTGTTGGGCGGCAGCGGCTTGTTGGAAGAGGGTTCGGCGGCGGACCTGTGCGTGTATGCCGCCGATCCACGTGTACAGCCGGAGACGCTGCTGGATCCGGTCCGCGTCATCCTGCGCGGCCGCGTCGTCGTGTGAGCCAGGGTTTCTTCGCCGCAGACGCTGAGCCGGCCCGCACGTCGTCCTCCATGGCATCTGAGAAATGCTAAAGATGTATTGCTAAAGAGTTCTTTAACAAGGTATCTTTAGCATCATGAACGATAAGCCGCTACGAATCACCGACCCGCAGCGCTTGCGCGCGCTGGCGCATCCGGTCCGGAATGAGCTGCTGGACGCGCTGAGGGTCGAAGGCGAGGCGACCGCGACCCGGTGCGCCGAGCTTGTAGGGCAGAGTGTGGCCAGTTGCTCCTTCCACCTGCGCATGTTGGCGAAATACGGCTTCATCGAGCGTGGTGAGCAGCGTGGGCGGGACAGGCCTTGGCGGCTGGTCACCCGGGCCATGCAGACCAGCCCGGATTATGACGACCCGGCCTCGATTCAGGCGGCAACGGAGGTCGCCGTCG
>NZ_ML142863.1:72292-73463 GCF_004138495.1 Phytoactinopolyspora endophytica | reverse complement strand
GTCGAACGGGAAGCCCAGCGGCTGCGGGACTTCCTTGGCCGGATACCGGAGGACTCGCCGGAGTGGGCGGAGTCTTCCACGATCGCCTCCGCCACCTTCTGGGCGACGGCCGAGGAGATGGCCGAGGTGAGCAAGGCGCTCGCACAGCTGGGGGACCGGTTCCGGGCGCGCATGGACGATCCGTCCTTGCGCCCCGAGGGCGCACGGATCGTGCGCGTGTTCGGCGCGACCACGTGTGATCCGCCCCGGGTGACAGCGTCGCCGCTGACGGACTCGATATCGACGACTGACGATGAGGGAGAGACGACATGACAAGGATTCCCCCACCGGAGGCGGCCGTGCTGTCCGGGCCGCTCGGGCATCACGACCCGCACGCCGAGCGCCTGCGGGATGTGCAGCGGACTCGTATGGCGGCTCAGACGCGCGCGGCGCGCCGCTGGCAGCGCTGGTCCGACCGCCTGACTCGGCTTGCGGAGGCACGGTCCGAGGCGGTTGCCATTCTGCGGGCTCGCAAGGTCTCATGACCGCCGCCGGCGAGGAACGTCGTAAACTGTCTGGAGTCACGATCATCGAAACGCCGGGTTGGGAATGTGCCGGCGGATCTGGCACAATAACCTGCTGAACCGACGTTCCGTGTGGCCCCTCTCACCCGCGGTCCGTCAGTCCATCGGAGCCGTCGACGCCGGTGCCCCACTCAGGTGGTCAGCGGCTCACCCATGCAAACACCACAAGGAGACTCCACGCCCGTGGCTGTCAAGATCAAGCTCAAGCGGATAGGAAAGATCCGCGCCCCGCACTACCGAGTCATCGTCGCCGACTCCCGTACCCGGCGCGACGGCCGGGCCATCGAGGAGATCGGCCTGTACAACCCGAAGCTCGAGCCGAGCCTGATCAAGGTCGACTCGGAGCGCGTGCAGTACTGGCTCGGCGTAGGCGCGCAGCCTACTGAGTCCGTTCTCGCCATCCTGAAGGTCACCGGTGACTGGCAGAAGCACAAGGGCCTGCCGGGTGCCGAGGGCACACTGAAGGTGGCAGAGCCGAAGGCCGAGAAGCGAGCCCGGTTCGACGCCGCGCTTGCCGAGGTGCACGGCGAGCCGAAGAGCGACGCCACCACGCCGAAGAAGAAGACGGCAAAGAAGAGCGCCGCCAAGGCCGAAGGTGCGAAGACAGA
>NZ_ML142863.1:53296-72178 GCF_004138495.1 Phytoactinopolyspora endophytica | reverse complement strand
AGGCTAAGGCGGAGAGCGCGAAGGCCGACGAGGCTAAGGCGGAGAGCGCGAAGGCCGACGAGGCTAAGGCGGAGGACGCGAAGGCCGGCGAGGCTAAGGCGGAGGACGCGAAGGCCGACGAGGCTGCGACCGAGTCCACGGCCGACAAGGCTTAGCGGATGCTCGCTCAGGCATTGGAACATCTGGTCACCGGCGTCGTCGAGCATCCGGACGACGTCACGGTCCGTTCCCGGCAGCAACGGCGTGGCCGGCTGCTGGAGGTGCATGTGCATCCCGATGACCTCGGAAAGGTCATCGGCCGAGGCGGACGCACGGCCACCGCGTTCCGCACGGTCGTCGGCGCTCTCGCCGACGAAAGCGTGCGAATCGACTTCGTCGACGTCGACGAGCGGTAAGCCGGCGCCACGAGACGAGGAGCCTGCGCCAGCATCAGGGAGACCCTGGCGCAGGCTCTTCGCATGAGTGGCCACAGGAGGGACGGGACGGTGTTGGTCACGGTCGGGCGGATCGGCCGGGCGCATGGCGTCCGGGGCGAGATCGCCGTAGAGGTGCGGACCGACGTGCCTGAGGAACGGTTTGCTGTCGGTGCCGTATTGCACGTCGCGGACTCTCGTAGCGCGACGGTGACCTCGGCACCGTCACGGCGTGGGGAAAGAGGCGGCGCTGTGTCGCGGACTGCTCCCGCGGCGTTGACGGTATCGCGGACGCGATGGCACAAGGGCGGACTGCTGATCCAGTTCGACGAAGTACCAGACCGCAACACGGCGGAGGAACTGCGCGGCTCGCTCCTCCAGGTTGAGGTCGAGGACGAAGAACGGCCGTCCGACCCCGACGAGTACTTCGACCACCAGCTCGTCGGACTGCGGATGGTGACAGCTGATGACGTCGAGGTCGGTACGGTGGCCGACGTCGTGCACGGGCCGAACCAGGATGTTCTCATCGTGCGGCGTCCGGAGGGTGGCGACGTGATGGTGCCGTTCGTCGCGCAGATCGTTCCGGAGGTCGACCTGGAGGCCGGGCGCGTCGTCGTCGAGCCGCCTCCCGGCCTGCTCGAGCTCGACCAGCCGGGGGATTCCGCGTCGGCGGCGAACCGTGAGCGTTCCGATCGAGCGGGCGAATGAGCTCGGAGACAGCAGGATGAGGATCGACGTCGTCACGATCTTCCCGGACTACCTAGCGCCGCTGGACCTGTCGCTGGCCGGCAAGGCGAGGGAGGCCGGCCTGCTGGACGTGGGCATCCATGACCTGCGGGACTGGGCGACTGATCGGCACCGGACCGTGGACGACACCCCTTATGGCGGTGGCGCCGGAATGGTGATGAAGCCGGACGTCTGGGGAGCCGCGCTGGACGACGTCACCGGTGCGCGTGCCGACGAGGTGCCACACCTGATCGTCCCTACACCGGCGGGTGAGCTGTTCACCCAGCGCACGGCCGGCGAACTGGCCGCCGAGCCATGGTTGGTCTTTGCCTGCGGCCGGTACGAAGGAATCGACGCTCGCGTGGTGGAGGAGGCCGGCACCCAGATGCGAGTGAGCGAGGTGTCGATCGGCGACTACGTACTGAACGGCGGCGAAGTCGCCGCGCTGGTGGTCATCGAAGCGGTCGTCAGGTTGCTGCCGGGCGTCGTCGGCAATCCCGAGTCGCTGCGGGAGGAGTCGCACGGTGAGGACGGTCTGCTGGAGTACCCCGTCTACACCAAGCCGCCGTCGTGGCGGGGGCGTGACGTCCCAGAGGTGCTGCTCTCCGGGCATCACGCGCGCGTGGCCCGTTGGCGTCGTGACCAGGCATTGCGGCTGACCACGCGGCGGCGTCCGGACTTGATCGCCAAGCTGGACCCCGGCACGCTCGACGATCACGACCGTGGCGTGCTGGACGATTAACACTGACGGTGATACCTGTGGCAGACTTAGACGTCCGTGCCCGGCATGCTGGTAGCCCCTGCCACGGGGGGAGCGCCAAAGCGAACGCCGGGACCCATAGAAACTCTCCACATACTGTGGGTGGCCCGTGGCACCTGCAAGGAAGCGAACATACACATGCACACGCTTGACGTTGTAGACGCCGCGCAACTCCGCGACGACGTTCCCGCCTTTCGCGCCGGGGACACGCTGAAGGTCCACGTCAGGGTGGTCGAAGGTAGCCGCTCGCGGGTCCAGGTCTTCCAGGGTGTCGTCATCCGCCGCCAGGGCGACGGTATCCGTGAGACGTTCACCGTCCGCAAGATCAGCTTCGGCGTCGGAGTCGAGCGGACGTTCCCGGTGCACACTCCGATCATCGAGAAGATCGAGGTCGTGACCCGCGGTGACGTCCGGCGGGCCAAGCTGTACTACCTGCGCCATCTGCGGGGTAAGGCCGCGAGGATTCGCGAGAAGCGCGAAACCGCCTGACCGCCGCCGCAAGGAGTGGGCGTGATCGAAGACGGCGTGCCGCCGGGTGGTCAGGAGGAATCCGAGGACCCGAAACCGGCACGCCCCCGGTGGGTGGCGCTCCTCAAGGAGACGGCGATCGTCGTCGCGTTGTCGCTCATCATCGCGACGGTCGTCAGGATCTTCCTCGTACAGGCGTTCCTGATCCCTTCGGAGTCGATGCAGGACACCCTCCTCGTCGGTGACCGCGTGATGGTCTCCAAGATCAGCATGCGGTTCGGAGACGTCGAACGGGGTGACGTGGTCGTCTTCGAGGACCCGAACAACTGGCTTGGGGCGCAACCGGAGAGCGAGGACGGCGTCGGGGGAGGCATCAAGAGCTTCTTCCAGTTCGTCGGTATCCTGCCGGACGACTCCGAGGGCCATCTGATCAAGCGGGTCATCGGTGTCGGGGGCGACACCGTGGAGTGTTGCGACGAGGACGGCTACCTCACGATCAACGGTGTGGCGATCGAGGAGTCCGGCTACCTTTTCCCGGGCGACGAGCCGGCGCAGCGTGAGTTCACCGAGACGGTGCCGGAGGGCGAGCTGTTCGTCATGGGCGATCATCGCTCGAATTCGGGCGACTCGCGTTTCCACGGTTCGTTCTCCGAGGACCTGGTCGTCGGAAAAGCGTTCGCTGTGGTGTGGCCGTTCTCCCGCTGGTCCGGAGTCGGCGCGGGCGACACATTCGACGACGTGCCCCCGCCCGAGTAAGTAAGCTGGACAGGGTCATGACCGTCCTCATCGATAGGCCTCGTGTACTTCTCCGCCGGGACGCGGGCCTGTACGCCTACGAACGCGGTCTGGCGCGCGCGGGCTTCGCCCCCGTCGCCGGCGCCGACGAGGCTGGTCGCGGCGCGTGCGCCGGTCCCCTTGTGGTCGGTGCGGCAGTACTCAAGGACAGCAAACGCGGACAGGTACCCGGGCTTGCGGACTCGAAGCTTCTCACGCCCGCGGCGCGCGAGCGTGCCTACGACGAGGTGGTGAAGCGCGCGCTGGCGTGGTCGGTCGTGGTGATCGAGCCGAGCGAGATCGACCAGGTGGGCCTGCATCGGTGCAACATCGAGGCGATGCGCCGGGCCCTGGCGCGGCTGGAGGTGGCACCGGCTTATGTGCTCACCGACGGCTTTCCGGTGGCCGGGCTCGGGGTGCCAGGACTGGCCATGTGGAAAGGCGATCAGGTCGCGGCGTGCATCGCTGCGGCATCGGTGATCGCGAAGGTCACCCGGGACCGGATCATGGTCGAGTTGAACGAGCGGTGGCCGGGCTACGGCCTGGATGAGCACAAGGGCTACGTGACCGGTGATCACCAGGATGCGCTGGAGCAAATCGGCGCGAGTCCCGTGCATCGTCGCTCATACGCGAACGTCGCGCGCGTGACGCCCGAAGGGGAGCGGGTACCCGCCGCAATCGATGATGAGAACGTCTTACCCATCGCCGGTCAGCAGAGCGAACCGGCTGGCCCGGTCGGCGACGACAAGGACGGCAGTCGGGACACGGTGGCTGCGAGTCAGGCGTTTCCCACCGCGCCCGACCTTAGGAAGAAGGAGCTTGACGATGAGCGCTGAGGACCTTGAGAAGTACGAGGCCGACATGGAGCTCTCGCTCTACCGCGAGTACCGAGACGTGGTCAGCCTGTTCTCGTATGTCGTCGAGACCGAACGGCGGTTCTACCTGACCAACAACGTCGACCTCCAGGTGCGTGGCGAGGGCGCGGAGGTCTACTTCGAGGTGACCATGAGCGATGCCTGGGTGTGGGACATGTACCGCCCGGCGAGGTTCGTCAAGAACGTCAAAGTGGTGACCTTCAAGGACGTGAACGTCGAGGAGCTCGCGAAGAGCGATCTGGAGATCCCGAAGACCGACTCCTGACGACGTACGTCGTCCCCGGCGGGCCGCCTTCTCGCAGAGCTTTGACCAGCCCACCTGCTCATGCCGTCGTGCGTGTGGGTTGAATCGCCCTTCCGTGCCTCGCACTCCATTGCACTGTCCAGCGCGCACGCGGGTATGTTGCGTAGGTCATCGTGCTGTGCCGTACTCGTCCACAGGCGGATGGACGAAAGCGGATCTCAACTGAGTTTTCCACAATCGATCGTCGTCTCTTCCCTGTTGTCGGGATGAAGTGCAGGCTCGTATCCGGAGGTGTTGCCGGTGCGAGTCAAGGACGGCGTCGGTGCGTACGGCGAGGATGTCGCCGTTGAGCACTTGGAAGAGAACGGCCTCGTGGTCATCGCCAGGAACTGGCGGTGTGCCGCCGGGGAGATCGACATCGTGGCGTTGGACGGCGACATTGTCGTCGTCTGTGAGGTGAAGACCCGCAGCGGCTTCGGGTACGGCTCGGGCCTTGAGGCGGTGACGCGAGAGAAGGGCGCCAGATTGCGGCGGCTCGCTCTCGCCTGGCGGAATGCGAACGGCTTCGAGGGTGCAACGGTCCGGGTCGACGTCGTCGCGGTCCATCGCGGACAACAGGGCTCGCCGCTCATCGAGCACGTCAAGGGGGCCTTCTGATGCGGCTCGGAAGATGCCGCAGCGTCGCGCTGGTGGGTGTGCACGGAACGGTGGTCGACATCGACGTGCACATCGGAGGCATGCCGGGATTCACCTTGGTGGGCCTGCCGGATGCCTCGCTCTACGAGGCGAGGGATCGAGTCCGGGCGGCGGTTCTCTCCAGCGAGGAGCGCTGGCCGCTGCAGAAGATCACCGCGAGCCTGTCGCCGGCCGCGCTGCCCAAGCGGGGCAGCCACTTCGACCTAGGGGTCGCGGTTGCGATTCTCAGCGCCGCGGAGGAACTGCCCGAGTCGTGCGCGGCGGACACCGTCTTCATCGGTGAGCTTGCGCTGGACGGCCGGCTGCGTGCCGTGCCCGGGGTGCTGCCGGCGGTGCTTGCCGCGTCGAAGGCCGGTGTGCGGCGCGTCGTCGTCCCCGAGCGGAACGCGGGGGAGGCCAGCCAGGTGCCGGGTATGCACGTACTCGGGGCCCGCTCGCTACGGCAGGTGCTCGCCTTCATGCGCGGCACTGACATGCCCGATGAGCCGCCCGATGAGCCGATGGCCCTCCCGGAGACGCTGCCCCAGGATCCCGGTCTGGATCTGGCGGACGTGGCCGGACAGGAGGAGGTGAAGAAAGCCGTCGAGGTCGCGGCAGCGGGGCACCACCATCTCCTGCTCGAAGGGTCGCCGGGTGCGGGGAAGACGATGCTGGCGAGGCGGCTTCCCGGGCTGTTGCCAGACCTCACCACCGAGGAGTCGCTGGAGGTCACCGCCATTCATTCGGTCGCCGGCGTGCTGCCGCCGGATCGCCCGCTGGTGGTGCGCCCTCCGTTCTCCGATCCGCACCATTCGGCCTCTACGGTGTCGATCATCGGCGGCGGTGCTCGGATCGTCCGGCCCGGCGCGGTGAGTTTGGCCCATCGCGGGGTGTTGCTGCTGGACGAGGCGCCGGAGTTCGGCCGGCAGGTGATCGAGTCTCTGCGCGAGCCGCTGGAGAACGGCAAGATCGTCATCTCCCGCGCTGCGACCACCGCCTTGTTCCCGGCCTCGTTCCTGCTGGTGCTGGCACAGAACCCATGCGAGTGCGGTCATCACGGCAGCCGTTACCGGGAGTGCGAGTGCACCCCTTACGCAGTCCGGCGCTACCAGCATCGGGTCTCCGGCCCGGTCCGGGACCGGATCGACATCGTCCAGCACGTCTTGCCGCCGTCGATGGCGGACGTGGATCTGAGGCTGCAGACGGCGGAGACGACGAAGGCGGTCGCCGGCCGCGTCGAGATGGCCCGTGACCGGCAGGCCCGCCGACTAGCGGGAACCCCGTGGCGGGTCAACGGTGAGGTCCCGGTGACGTTCTTGCGTCGTGAGTTTCCCATCTCGGCGGAGGTGACGGCTCCCGCGTACGAGAAGCTGCGACAGGGGGCCGTGACGGCTCGAGGTGTCGACCGCATCCTGCGGCTGGCGTGGACGGTGGCCGATCTGGCCGGGCACGACGAGCCCTGCTCTGATGATGTCGTGGCGGCCGTGAACCTGAGGCTGGGAGACAGGTCGTGAGTGAGTTGGACCGCTCCAGGGCGCAGGATCGGGCGGCCCGGGCGGCCCTGTCAGCCGTAGTCGAACCCGCGGCGGGCAGGGTGGCCGCGCGTGTCGAGCTCGCCGGCGCGGAGGCGACGTGGCGTTCGATCGTCCGCCGGGACATGCAGCTCGACCGGGAGGGCGTGCTCGCGAGGAGAGCCGAGGGGGTCGACGGCGCAGCATTGCTCGAGCATGCCGCGGCGCTCGGTGTCCGCTTCGTGTGTCCAGGTGATGCGGAATGGCCTGAGAGTTTCGGCGCGATGGCGGCCACGCTGGATGCGGGCGCGGAAGCGGTGCCGCCGCCGTTCGGTCTCTGGGTCCGCGGTGACGGGTCATTGGACTCCTGCGGTGCACGTGCGGTCGCCGTCGTCGGGTCGCGTGCGGCGTCGCCGTACGGGCGCAATGTGGCCGGCAACCTGGCCGCGGACCTGGTGACCCTGGGGTGGACGGTCGTGTCCGGAGCGGCGTACGGCATTGACGCGGCGGCGCACCGGGGCACCTTGGCCATAGGCGGTACCACTCTCGCGGTGCTCGCGTGCGGGCTGGATATCGACTACCCGTCGTCGCACCGCGAGCTGCTGGCCCGCATCGCCCAGGCCGGCGTCGTGGTCAGCGAGCTGGCGCCCGGGATGAAGCCGATGCGCTCCCGGTTCATAGCGCGCAACCGGCTCATCGCGGCGATGACCATCGGAACGGTGGTCATCGAGGCTGCGCGGCGGTCCGGCGCGTTGAGCACGGCGCACTGGGCCGCCAAGCTCGGTCGCGAGGTGATGATGGTGCCCGGGCCGGTGACGTCCGAGCAATCCACCGGCTGCCACGAGTGGATCCGGAATCGTGGTGCCGTCCTGGTGACCGACGCCGACGACGTCGTGGACGCCGTCGGCCGGATGGGAGTTGACGCTGCTCCGCTGCCGGTCGGTGAAGACCGCCCGCTCGACCGGTATGACCCAGACACCCGGCATGTCTACGAGCGGATGCCGGCGTTCGACGCGGTCACGGTGATCGAGCTCGCCCATGAGAGCGGCTACACAGCTGCGTTCGTGGAGTCGTCGCTGCGCAAACTCGCCGACGGTGGCCTCGTGACCGCCGTGCTCAATGGTTGGGTTCGCATCCCCGGCGCGGCTTAGACCCACGCATCGACGGTCTAATAACAAGGGCGTTATAGTGAATCCAGAATGGGTCGTCAGATTTGTGGATGAAGCTGCCCAGGAACGCTCGTTTCTTCCGCCACCGGAGAGACAAGCGTTGGCAAATGCAGTTGCGAAGCTCGAGGTGATGGGGCCAGGGTTGGGTTTTCCGCATACGAGCTCGGTCCGAGGTTGTCCGGGGGTGCGCGAGTTGCGGCCGCGAGCCGGGCGAAGTCCGTGGCGCGCGTTGTACAAGCGTTGCGGCGACACATTTGTCATCGCCTCTGTAGGGTCCGAGGCAGAGAGCGACCCACGCGGCTTTGATCGAGCGGTGCGAAACGCCGTGGTCAGACTGTCCGTCACGCGAGAGGAGTAGAGGATGCCAAAGCTGTCAGAGTTGAGAACCGCTGCCGAGATACATGCCGAGGACATGCAAAACCCGGAGTACCGGGCCGAGCATGAACGTACCGCGTTCGCGAACGCTGTCGCTATCGAGGTGCTCAAGTACCGTACGGAACGGGGCCTGTCGCAGACAGCGTTGGCTCGTGCGCTCGGCATGCACCAGCCGGCGATCGCCCGGTTGGAGGCTGCCGACCATCAGCCGTCGCTGGAGACGCTGGCACGGATATCCCGCGTGCTCGGGATCGAGTTCCACATCGACATCACGCCTGAGGCCGTGCGCCTCCGTGAAACCGCCTGACCCGTGACCGTGCCTGTGTGCAGGTGTGGCGGTGCTTGACCCAGCCCTGGGTCGGGGCGACCGTGAGTGTGTGGCCAATCAGGGCGAGGAAGACGCCGAACACCGGCCCGAGTCACCGACTGGGCGGCACCAAGGACCGGAGGTGCTGCCCGCCCCGATGGCCAAGGCGCTCGAGGAGTTCTCTCGTCATCTCATCTCGGAGCACGGGCGCTCCGAGCACACCGTGCGGGCCTACGTCGGCGATGTCGCCGGCATGATGGAGCACGCTACTCGGATGGGGCGGACCGGGCCTGGCGAGATCGACATCGCCGCACTCCGGAGTTGGCTGGCGTTACTGCACACCAGAGGGAAGGCCCGCGCGACGCTGGCCCGGCGAGCCTCGGCGGCGCGGACCTTCACGGCATGGGCCCACCGGGTGGGCGTGCTCAATGCGGATGTCGGCGCACAGCTAGCCTCAGCCAAAGTACAGCGGGACTTGCCCGACGTCCTGCAGCAGAACGACGTGAGGACGGTGCTCGACGCGGTCGCGGACGACGCAGCCGAGGGGGATCCAGTCGCGTTGCGGGACCAGGCGATCCTGGAGACGCTGTATGCGACCGGTGTGCGCGTCGGTGAACTGGTCGGGCTCGATCTCGACGACCTCGACCCGGCACGCCGGGTGGTGCGGGTCTTCGGCAAGGGCCGCCGGGAGCGGAGCGTGCCCTACGGGATTCCGGCCGAGCGTGCGCTGGAGGAGTGGGTCAGACGTGGCCGACCGGAGATGGCGGCGTCGTCGGCGGGCCAGGCGCTCTTCGTCGGCGTGCGCGGTGGCCGGATCGGGCAGCGTGCGGTACGGACTCTGGTGCACGCGCGGCTGCGGGCGGTGCCGGATGCTCCCGACCTCGGGCCGCATGGGTTGCGACACAGCGCGGCGACCCACGTCCTCGAAGGGGGCGCCGACCTCCGCATGGTGCAAGAGCTGCTCGGGCACGCGTCGCTCGGTACCACCCAGATCTATACCCATGTCTCTGTCGACCGTCTCCGCAAGGCGTATCAGCAGGCCCACCCTCGAGCGTAGTAAGTGGGCAATCGGCGACCTAAACCCGCACCACGCGTACCTTCCGTTCGCTTGTGTTGACGAGCCGTTCAATGTCGTCGGGATCGCTGGTGAGAATCCGGTCGCCATCCTCCGCGAGCAGGACGACCGCGGCGTCGACCGGATCGGACGTACCTGCCTTACCGAGCAGCTCGCCACATCTCCGCCCGAAGTGGCCATCGATCGTGCGGACATCGACGCCATTCAGGAAGCGAGCGAGTTCGGCTTGCTTACCGCCACGCCAAACCTGCGCAGTGACGAAGGGGTGTGTGACTAGGACATCGCCGCGACGGACGACAGCTTTCAGCTCGGCGACACGGTCGCGGCCTCGCCGATCGACGGCGAGGAGAGCACCGGAGTCGAGAACGATTGCCCGGGTCATTCATCCTCATAACCCAGGCGTTTGCGGGCCTCCGAAAGCTCTTCTTCCGTGAAGGGGCCGTGCTCGCGTTCGTAGTCGTCAACGAATTCGCGGAGCGACTGCGAACGCAGCCATTGGGCAGCGGCGTCGGACAGCCATGCGGAGAGGCTCTGCCCCGAGCGTCGAGCGGCATCGCGGACCTCACGATCCAGCTCCGGGTCGAGTGAGATGCTCATCTTGACCACCTTCATGCGTTCAATCGTATCGAAGTACCAGAGTCGATCGATCTGATGTAAATGCAGGCTACCACAAGCAAGATGCATCAGTCATTCTCTATTGAAGCCTTGCGTCTGCGGAAGACCGCCCTTCCTGCCTGCCGGGCTGAGCTCCGGCGGATCCAAGCCCGCGATGACGTCGCGGACGTGGCCGGTGGCAGCGGACGGAGCGCGATCGGCGCGCCACCACACGGCGACATGCCGTTCTAAGCTGCTCGTGCTGATCGAGACCAGTATGAGGCCGTCACAGTTGGCTGTGGTCATGGCCAGCATGTTGGTCACTCCGATGCCAAGACCCGCACGCACCAGTGAGGCGAGTGTCTGCGGTTGATTCGTCTGGTGAACGATGTGCGGCTGCACACCGGCCTCGGCGAACGCGAGATTGGTCTCGAACTGCCGGGTGCCGCCTGCCGGATCACCGATGGTGATCAACGAGAGCTCGGCCAGCTGTGCCAAAGTCACCGGCGAAACGGTCAATGGGTGGCCTGCCGGAAACACCGCCACCAGCGGCTCCCGCCACAGCCGTCGATGTTCCATGCGGTCATCGCGGACGAGCGGGAGTACCGGGCGCACGGCGACGTCGATATCGCCGTTGACGAGCAGACTCTCCAGTGCGAGCGTGTCGCCCTCGCGCAGCACCGCCGTCGCCCCAGGGGTGTCGCGCTGAAGCCGCCGGACCAGCGCCGGGTACAGGTACGCCGCCGCGCTCGGGTACATGCCGACGCGGACCTCACCGCGTATCTCGCCACCGGTCTGGGTGACCACCTCGGCGAAGACGTCGAGCCTGGCGAGGATCTCCTCCGCGTGCGGCAGTAACGCGCGCCCCTCCGGCGTCAGCGTCGCTGGATGCACGGAACGGTCGAACAGCTTGGCGCCGAGGACCCGTTCCAACTCGCTGACGTGGCTGCTGACTTGCGGCTGTGACCTGAACTGGGCCCTCGCAGCCGCGGAGAACCCACCTTCCCGGGCGACCGCGACGAAGCTGATGATCCAGTCGAGCCGGTAGCCGTAAGCGCTGGAAAGATCCACGCTGACCCCCGGGGCTGCGTCCGTGACCGGTGAGGTCCGTGCCCGCCGGTGCCGTGGTCATGTACGGCACGAACACTAGCCTCGTGGGGCCGGGTACGGGAAGATCTGCAGGTGAGCCGCCCGCCGGTGATCTCGATGACGAACACCAGCGGACATGGCGGCTGCACCTCGTCTGAAGCTGGGGGCCCGCTTCAGTGAAGCTAGCGGATGAACTGGTTGACGTAGTCCGAGCCGAGACCGACGTTCTCGTAGTGGGCCCGGCACCGGTCGATCTTTGTGAAGGTGTCCTCGTAGTCGATCTGGTGCCCGTCCTGGTCGAGGTAGACCATGGCGCCGGTGATGTTGAAGAAAGTGATCATCTCGGTACAGTCTTCGGGCACGGCGAGAGTATGGATCTCACCGGGCGGCTCGTAGACGAAATGGCCAGTCTCGGCGACCCACTCGTGCTCGTAGTAGTGCCAGCGCCCCTTGAGGACGTAGCCGAAGACGGCCCCGGGGTGCCGATGACGGGAGACGATCCCGGCTGCGGTCACCTTGAGCAGGTTGCACCACTGCCCGATCACCGTGTTGAACATGAGCGGCCGGAACCAGACATTCGGCGCCTGGGGAACCCAGACTCGTGGGTCGTCGGGCTCAGCGGCGACGGCGATCTCGTCCGGATAGTCCTTCGAGACGGCGATCTGCGGTGCGGTGGACATAAGGTCCTCCCTGGTCGGCTGGATGCTCGGGTGAGGGGCGGGTGGTCGGTTGTGGTCGGTGCGTGGGTTCATGGTCGTCGTCCCATGCGAGTGCTCAGGAGGCGAGGTAGCCGCCGTCGACGGGGAGGACGACGCCGGTGATGAAAGCCGCGTTCGGCCCGGCGAGGAACTCCACCGCGCCGGCAACGTCGGATGGCTCACCCCATCTACCCATAGGGGTCCGCTCTATGATCTGGCCGGCGGCCGCTGGGCGTTGCTGAAGCTCACTGGTCAGGTCGGTCCGGATCCATCCGGGCGCCACGGCGTTGACCCGGATGCCCTCGGCCGCCCACGCGACCGCCAGCGACTTGGTCAGCTGCACGACGCCGCCCTTGCTGGCCGAGTAGCCGGGCACCCTGGGACCGCCGAAGTAGCTGAGCATTGAGGCCACGTTGACGATACAACCGGACGACTCGGCCAGTGACGATCGAGCGGCGACGCACGCCCGCATGGTGCCGGTCAGGTTGACCGCGAGAACGTCCTCGAACACCTCGGGCCGGAACTCGTCGTCTCGCCGTACGATGCCGGCGGAGTTCACCAGCACATCGAGGGATCCGTGGGCAGAGACGAGTTCCTCGATGGCGCTGGGCTCGCGCAGATCGAGGTCAACGGTGGTGACTCCGACCGGTGACGCGTCGTGGTTCCCGGCCTTCAGGCCTGCGACGGTGACATCCGCGCCCGAGGACGCGAAGCGGTGCGCGACGGCGGCGCCGATCCCACTGGTACCGCCGACGACCATCACCCGGCGCTTGGCGGTGTCGGCCTGGCCGGCGACGCCGTCCGGCGTCCGCTGCTCCGTCATCTGACGGCCTCCCGTCGTTGTTGCATACCGTGCGACCTTGTGGGCCTGCCGCGTCCGCTCGCGCATTGACACAGTCATGGCATTCGTACATGCGTGTCCGTCGAACGTGCGTATTGCGCGAACATGCTCATTGTGGCGGTGATCCCAGCCGTTGTGCAGGGTCATCGGCACGGGAAATGGCGGCTATACGGATTCCGCTAGCTAACGTCCCCGTCAAGGGCACGCCAGACGCGATCCCGGGAGAGCGGCAGCGTCGTAAGCCGGACGCCGGTGGCGTCGCGGACGGCGTTCGCCATTGCGGGCGCGATCGGGTTGAACGGTGACTCGCTCATCGACTTCGCACCCATCGGGCCCAAGCCGTCGTGCGTGGATGCGAAGAAGACCTGGGTCGTGGGGACATCGGCGATCTGCGGGATGTGATAGTCGCGGATGGTCTGCGTCACGACGGCGCCACCGTCGTCCAACACCATCTCCTCGTACATGGCCGCCCCGATGCCCTGCGCGACGCCGCCCTCGATCTGCCCGCGGCACTGCTCCGGATTGAGGACGACACCCGCGTCGGCGGCGTGCACTGAGTTGAGGATCCGTACCTCGCCGGTGTGCCGGTTGACGGCGACTTCGAAGCCCTGCACGTTGAACGCGATCGATCGGGGAGAGCCGTCGTCGGAGCCGACCGCGCGCAACGCGCCGGTGCAGGCGGCCAGCTCGGCGAGCCTGATGCTGCAGCCAGCGGCGACCACGGCGTCGCTGGTCAGCGTGCACTCCGCCGGTTCCACACCCAGTTCGGCGGCGGCCGCCTCGAGCAGCGCTCCACGTAACTGCTCTGCCGCTCGGACGACGGCCCTACCGGCAACCACGATGCCGGTCGAGCCGAAGGCGCCTGTGTCGTGGCCCACCGCGCCCGTACCACCGGTGCGCAGCGTCACCCCGCCGGTCGAAGTGTCGAGCAAGGTCGCCGCCAGCTGCACATGTGTGGTGGTCGATCCGCTGCCGAACTCGGCGGTGCCGGTACTGAGCAGATACGTCCCATCGGGCAACAGCTCGATGGCCGCTTCTCCGCGGTGCCCGCGGGGTGGGATGGTGTCGATCATCGCCATCGCAACACCGGAGCCGGTGCTCCACTCCTCACCCGTGGGCGGTTCGTCGCCCCCGGCGAGCAGCGCCGCGCGGACCAGATCGAGGCATTCCCCCGCGCCGTGGCTACCGTACTCGACATCGTCCGGGTCGAGGGAGTAGGCGACCATGGGGTCGCCAGGCTGGATCAGGTTCCGAGCCCGCATCGTGAACGGATCGATCTCGAGCTTCCTCGCGAGCTCGTCGATCGCGGACTCGATGGCGAAGAAGACCTGACCCAGGCCGTACCCACGGAAGGCGCCGCCTGGCAGCGTGTGGGTGTAGACAGCCGCGGCGTCGACGGCCTTGTGGGGGCAGCGGTACATCGCCATCGACTCGTTGCAGCCGTGGAAGAGCACACCGGGCCCGTGGTTGCCGTAGGCACCGGTGTTGGAGAGGACATCGATGCCCAGGGCGGTGAGCCGGCCGTCCCGGTCAGCCCCAGCCTTGACCGTGACCCGCATCGGATGCCGGCTCGGGGTGGCGGCGAACTGCTCGGAACGGGTCAGCTCGAGCTGGACCGGACGCCCGGTGCGGAGCACGGCGAGCGCGACGACGTCTTCGACCAGCAGCTCCTGCTTCGCCCCGAAGCCGCCCCCGACGCGACCGGTGACCACCTCGATCCGCTCTCGGGGCAGCCCCAACAGGACGCACAGCTCGTCCCGGACCAGGAAGGGCACCTGCGAGCTGGTGCGGATGACCAGCCGGCCGTCGTCGTTGAGCCGGCCGACGGCGCAGTGCGTCTCCAGGTGCGTCGCCTGGATCCGGGGCGAGTGGAAGGTGCCCTCGTACACGGCGGCTGCCCCGGCCATGCCGGTGTCGATGTCGCCGATGTGGGAGGAGATCTCCGCGACGACGTTGCGCGCGGGGTCGGCGATCCCGGAGTCGGGTCCCTTGTCCCCGTGGACCAGCGGGACGTCCGGATCGCGCGCCCGCTCCGGATCCACCAGTGCGGGCCGGACGTCCCAGTCGATCTCGATCAGCTCGCAGGCTGCCCGGGCGGTGGCGACGCTGTCCGCGACGACGACGGCTACCCGCTGCCCGACGTGGCGGACAACCCGGGCGAGGATGTAGGTGTCGCGAGGGTCGTCCGTCCGGTTGTGGTGCCGTGCCGTGGAGTAGGCCACGTGCGGCACGTCCCGGTAGGTCAGCACGAGCTCGACGCCGTCCATCGCCTCCGCGGCGGAGGTATCGACGGAGTTGATGACGGCGTGGGCATGCGGAGAGCGCAAGATCGCGGCGTGCAGCGTGCCGGGCTGGACCTCGTCCAGTGTGAACCGCTCCGTCCCGGTGACGATGCGCCGGCCCGCTGGGGCGGCGATGCTGCGGCCGACCGCCGGCATGTCCGCGGACGTACCGGGCGGTTCGACGTTGGCGCGGCCTGCCAACGCATCGCGGACGGACCGATAGCCGGTGCATCGGCACAGGTTGCCTTTCAGCAGACGGTCGGTGTGTGCGTCATCGTCGGCAGGTTGCGGGCTCCGGCGCAGACAGCTGGCCGTGACCACCATTCCGGCGGTGCAGAAGCCGCACTGGAACCCCTGCGCTTCGAGGAACGCCTCTGCCCCCGGATGCAACGCGTCACCAGGGGAGAGGCCTGCCAGCGTAGTCACGTGACGGCCGTCCGCCCGGGCCGCAGGATAGAGGCACGAATGCACAGGGACGTCGTCTACCAGGACTGTGCACGCTCCGCAGTCGCCCGCGTCGCAGCCCATCTTCACATCGACGTGGCCGGTCTCCCGCAGATAGGTCCGCAGGCATTGACCCGGAGCGGCGTCGGTGGTGAGTACCTTGTCGTTGACCCGAAGCGAGATCGTTGTCCGGGAGGCGGACCCGCCTGACGACGGTTCCTTCTCCGGCGTCACGTGCCGGGCGCCGTCGCTGCTCTCCGGAGCTCGCAGTTGATCCGTCTCCTGACGCGGTAGCTGGTCCGTCATGCCGGCCCCTTCCGGGTGAGCGCGGTCAGGACCTCGACGCCCAGGACACGGACCAGGTGCCGTCGCCAGTCGGGCGCGCCGTGGACGTCGTCGGTGTAGTCATCGCCGATCACGTGTGCTGCCGTCTCGACGTACCGCTGAGGCGGCGGCGGTTCGGTGAACGTCAGGACGTACGGGCGATTGGTCGCTGCCGTGATGGAGACGGTGACCGATCCGTCGTGGTCCTGCCGGGCGATGACGATCGCCGCGGATCTCCCACGCGCCGACAGCGACATGCGGGCGAAAGCCGTCCGTGACGTGAGCGCGGTGGCGCCGATGGTGAACGAGCGCAGTAGGTCGGCCGGTCCCAGCGCGGTGCGGCCCGGGCCGGTCACCAGGTCGGCCACGGGCATCCGTTCCTCGGCACCGTCGGCCCGCCACACCAGCGCCGTTGCGTCGAGCGCGGTCAGCAGCGAGATCATCGAGCCGGCCGGGAGCCCGAGGCACACGTTGCCACCCACGGTAGCGAGATGCCAGATCTTGAACGAGGCCACGAGGGAGTCGGCGCACCGGCGGACCAACGGTGCGACCGTCCAGGTGTCGGGAAGCTCGACGCCGGCGCCGACGGGAGATCCCGGATCCGTCCGGCCGTCCCCTCGCAACAGCGGCGCCGGATCGCCGGCGGCCGCGGCAAGATCCGCGATCGTGCAGGTCGCCGCGATCTCCAGTCCGTCGTCGGTGATCACCAGCGACGGCCATCCGAGGCCGGTGATGTCGACGAGCCGGCGGACGCCAGGCTGCGGCTCGGACATCAGCCACGTCCCGCCCGCCACGACCGCGTCCCCGCCCCGCCATAGCGACGGCGCGGGGCGCTCAGCCAGGCGGAGAAAGTCGCGGACGGTCGACTGGTCCACCGGCACCACCTCGATTGCTCTAGATCCGTCCGGGACATCGAAGACGCCCGGACAACGGGATCGTCCGACTCAGGTCGCCGCGTGCCGGGCCGTATATGCACCACGGGCGTTGTAGACGGTGACACCGCCTTGGCTCACGGAATCTCCGTAGCGGCCGAAGATGCGCACGGCGTCATCGCGGAGGACGTTGCGCTGAACGGTGATCCCACGAGCCTCCAGTTGCTCGGCCCAGTCCTCTCCCAACGGACCCTCGTCGAACCCGGTGAGCCGTTCCAGCTCTTCGCCTTCACCCGCGATCACCAGCCGTCGCACGCCCGACCACAGGACAGCGCCGTAGCACTGGACGCATGGCCGCCAGTTCACCACGAGCTCATGGACAGGTTGGCCGGGACCGCCGAGGTCCCACGCGCCGCATCGGGTCTGCGCCAGCGACAGTGCCACCACCTCAGCGTGCGCCGCGGACAGGCCGGATGCCAAGACGAGGTTCACACCGGCCGACACGACCGCACCGGACTCCTCCTCCACGACGATCGCGGCAAACGGGCCGCCGGTCCCCTCGTGGTAGTTGCGTCCCGCCAGCCGATGGACCAGACGCATCCGGTGCTCGACCGTGGGCAGACACTCGGGCACGTCGGCCAGCTCCTCGAGCACCCACTCGGGCAGCTCGGCACCGTAGCGGGTGGGTATCCGCGTCGCCTCCACGCCGATCAGCTCATCTCCAGCAGCGGGTTGCGGTAGCTGTGCGTCGCGTCGATCCTGGACATCAGGTACTCGCCGGAGCGCTGGGGCAGGTATCGGGGCTCCTCTCCCGCCGGCACGCACGTCGGCAGCGCGGCGATCTCCGCGTTGAACGGGGGCGTCACGAACAACGGGATCGAGTACCGGTCCGTCTGGGGCGGATTGATCACGCGGTGTGGGTTGGAGGTCCAGCGGTCGTTCGTCCAGATCGCCATCAGATCGCCGATGTTCACCACCAGCGTGCCTTCGGGCGCCTGGACATCGATCCAGCTGCCGTCCCGCTTCCTCACTTGCAGGCCGCCGACGCCGTCCTCGGCGAGCAGCGTGACCGAGCCGTAGTCGGTGTGGGTGCCGCAGCCGAGCTGGCCGTCGACGGGTACGGTCGTCTCCTGCGCCGGGTAGTGGATGAACCGCAGGTGGTACATGACGTCGCCGCCGGGCATGGTCAACAGATGGTCGTCCGGCATGCCGAGCGCGTGGGCGATGGCGCGCTGCATGCGTTCCGCGGCGCGCACCGCCTGGCTGAAGTAGGCCTCCCAGGCGTCGGCGAAGCCCGGGGTCGACGGCAGCTGGTTCGAGCCGTGCATCGGCGTGCCGGCGACCACCTCGGGGTGGTCCGGCCCCTGCTCGGCCCCGGTGTCGAGCGTTTCCTTGAGGTCGCCCAGCTCGTCGTCGAGGGCCTCCTTGGCGATTCCGACGTAACCGCGATGGCACGGCGACGTGGCGATCGATATCGCCTCCTTCGTCTCCTCCGGCTCGGCGAAGAACGCGGCCATCGCCCGCAGCATCTCGTTCTTGACGGAGGGATCGATGCCGTGCCCGGTGACCAGGAAGAACCCGGTATCGCGACATGTCTCGTCGATGAGCCGAGCGACGGCGTCCTGCTCCAGGCTCGGGCCGGCGTCGTCGGCGAAGCAGCTGACGTCGATGGTCGGCAGCGTGTCTGTCATGAATGTCTCCAATCAGTTCCGGGCGAACGGCACGGTGAGCGCCCGTGGGGTCCTGCTGTCTCGCGCGCGGACGGTGAGTGCGAGCAGAGTGACGAGGTAGGGCAGGGCGACGAACAGCTCGTACGGGATCGACGTGTCCGTGCCCTGCAGCCTCAGCCGGACGGCGTCGCACAGGCCGAACAGCAGCGCGCCGAAGACCACCCGGACCGGCCGCCAACGTGCGAAGACGACCAGCGCCAAGGCGATCCAGCCCCGCCCAGCGGTGACGTTCTGCACGAACAATCCCAGCGGACCGCAGACCAGCAACGCTCCGGCCAGTCCCGCCAGCGCGTTCCCGGCCGTCGTCGCCGCGACGCGGACCGGATTGACACGGGTTCCCAGCGCGTCGACGGAGACCGGGTCCTCGCCGACCGCGGTGAGCGTAAGCCCGGCCGTCGTGCGCTCCAGCACGAACCAGACCAGAAGGAGCGCCGCGCCTGCGACGGCCAGCAGCGGAGCCAGGGACAGGCTGGCTATTCTCGGCGGAACCGTACCGAGCGAGTAGGACTGTTCGAACACGTACGTCGTCGCCGCACCGGCCAGCAGCGTGAACGCGAGGCCGGTCACGATCTGGTTGGTCCGTACGACGACCATCAGCCAGGCCAGCACGACGCCGCACAGCGCGCCGATCACGGT
>NZ_ML142863.1:51010-53178 GCF_004138495.1 Phytoactinopolyspora endophytica | reverse complement strand
CACCAGCCCCCACCACGGTGACCCGGTCGACTCCGTCGCCAGGTAACCCGCCAGGGCACCGCAGAGCATCGTGCCCTCGAGCCCGAGATTGAGTACGCCGGCGCGCTCGGTGATCAGCTCGCCGAGCGCCGCGACGGCGACCGGGATGGCGAGGCGAAGCGCGGCGGTCAGCGTGCCCAAGGTCAGGATCGTCTCGATGGTCATCGTCATCGCCTCCTGCGGTGGGCGAGGGTCTCGCCGATGACGAAGAAGAACACGATGAGCACCTGCACGACGGTGGAGGTGCTCGACGGGATGGTGAATACCCGGGCGGCGGAGTCGAAGCCGACGGAGATGGCGGCCATGGCGACGGCCGCCATGAGCGCGCCCACCGGATGCAGCCGCCCGAGCAGGGCCACCATGATCGCGGTGAAGCCGAGTCCCGTGGAGAAGGCGGGCGTCATCGTGGTGGCGACACCCGCCACCTGGACGTATCCGGCGAGGCCGGCGAGCGCCCCGGCGCAGGCGAGCACGCCGAGCGTCATCCGGCCGGTGCTGACCTCGTTGGTCCGCAGGACGCCCGGACTGGATCCCATGACCGCGATCCGCAGACCGAATCGGGTCCGGTTCAGGGCGACAGCGACGACTGGAACGGCGAGCAGGGCGACGACGACGCCCGCGTGCGGGCCACTGCCCCCGATGTCCGGCAGCGCGGCGTCGCCGATCGGCAGGCTCTTCGGCGTGAAGGACTCGTCGTTCCGCACACCCACGCGCACCGCCCAGGTCAGCAGCGCGATCGCGAGATAGTTGAGCAGAATGCTGGTGATGACGACGCTGGCCTTGAACCGGTTGAGCATGACGGCGCTGAGACCGGACCAGACCGCTCCACCGGCCATGCCGGCGATCGCCGCCGTGCCGACAAGCAGCGCGGCCGGGAGCCCGTCAGCGAGCCCGCTGGTCGCCCACGCGAGCGCGGCGAGCCCACCGACGACGAACTGTCCCTCGGAGCCGATCGTGAATAGCTTCGCCCGGTAGGCGAGTGCGACGCCCAGGGCCAGCAGTACCAGCGGGGTGGCGGCCGTCGATGTGTTCCGCAGCGCGCGGGTCGAGCCGAGCGCTCCGGTTAGCACCTCACCGTAGGCAGAGCCGGCCGCCACCCCTTGCAGCTGCATGAGCACGCCGCCGGCGACCAAGGCCGCCGCGACCGACGCGAGCGGGATCAGCACGTCCAGGACGGGCCCCTTCGGCCGCAGCCAGGACGTCTCTTGCGACCCGCCGGGTCCTTCGACGGCGGCGCCGGACGGCTCGTTGATCGTTGGCGCAGCCGTCATGCGGTGCCCACCGCTCGTGCCGGCTCGTGTGCCGCGCCACCCATGGCGACCGCGATCGCGTCGCGATCGAACGGCGGGTCGAATAGCCGGACCGGACGGCCGGCGACCAGCACAACGAGCCGGTCGCAGACCGCCAGCAGTTCGTCCAGTTCGGCTCCGAACCAGACTACCGCGGCGCCGGCTTCGGACGCTTCGACGATCCGGTGGGTAATGGTCTCACTTGCGCCCGGGTCGAGCCCTCTGACCGGGTACGCGGCGATCACCACGTCCGGCCGGGCGCCGCGTTCCCGGCGGTCCCGTCCCCGGCCGTCGATCTCCCGGGCCAACACGACCTTCTGGGCGTTGCCTCCGGACAGCGCCGAGACCCTCGTGCGCGGACCGCCACCTCGGACGTCCCATGGCCCGAGCGTCCCGTCCGCGTGGCGTTCACGCTGCTCCCGCCGGTGTCGCCAGCGCGGTCCGCGACCGAGCTCGAGGTTGTCCGTGATCGTCAGCTCGCCGGCGAGCGCACGCTGGTAGCGGTCGGAGGGAATGTAGGCGACGCCGGCGTCCACCCGGGCACGGGGCTGCCGGGGATCGTGCGAGAGGCCGGTGACGCGTCCGGACTCCGGTTGGTCGAGCCCGACGAGCACGCTCTCCAGCTCGGCCTGGCCGTTGCCGTCGACGCCCGCCACGCCGAGGATCTCGCCCGCGTGCACGTCCAGCGTGCAGTCGACGAGCCTGCCGAGGCTGACCTGGTCCAGGCGGATCCGCGGTGGGATATCCGCCGGCTGTCGCGGCGTGCTCCTGACGCGTTCATAAGTACCGGTCGCGGGTGCGCCGACCATGAGCGTGGCCAGGGTCGACCGGGTGTGCGCG
>NZ_ML142863.1:50719-50949 GCF_004138495.1 Phytoactinopolyspora endophytica | reverse complement strand
CCACGTCGTCACCGGACATCACCACCTGCCCGCGGCGCAGGACGGTGGCGCGGTCGCAGCCACGAAGCACCTCGCCGAGCCGGTGCGTCACGATCACCACAGCCCGCCCCTGATCGGCGAGTGTGCGGCAGAGCTCCAGCAGCCGGTCCGCCTCGGCGTCGACGAGGACGGCCGTTGGCTCGTCGAGGATCAGTATCCGGGCATCGGCGTCGAGCGCACGCAGGATCTCC
>NZ_ML142863.1:41763-50642 GCF_004138495.1 Phytoactinopolyspora endophytica | reverse complement strand
TGACGCTCTCCAACGGAGAGCTCCTCGGCCGGGATGCCAGGTCGCACGTCGAGCCCGTGCCGCTCGCACAGCTCGCCCAGGCGCTTGCGCATCGCCGCGGACGACGGCCGGAGGCGACCGGTCGGTCGGGCGAGAGCGATGTTCTCCTCCGCGGTGAACGTCGGGACGAGAGTGAAGTGCTGCTGCACCAGCGCGACGCCCTGTCCATTGAGCCGGCGCGGGTCGAACTCGGCGACCCGCAGGCCGTCGACGGTCACCGAGCCCGAGTCCGGTCTGTCGAGGCCCGCGATGATCCGCATCAGGGTCGACTTGCCGGCCCCGTTCTCGCCGACGAGCGCATGGATCTCGCCCCAGCGCACGTCGAAGTCCACCGCGTCCAGTGCGGTCAGGAGCCCGAAGCGGCGCGTGACCGCCTCGACGTGCAGCGCCGTCATGGTGTTCACCCAGCTACTCGCTGACGAACTCGATGGTCAGGGATCCATCCTTGATCTCAGTGAGCCGCTCCTCGAACAGTTCCATGACGTCCGCGGAGATCTCGGACTCCCACGTCGGGCTGATCACCACGTCCATCGCGTCGTCGGCCATCCCGACGTCGTAGTAGCGGGCCTCGCTGCCGTTGCCCGCCGCGACGTCTTCGACCATGAGGCGGAACGGTGCGTCGAGGTTCCAAGTGAACGAGGCGACGACGGCGTCCGAGCGCTCCGACATGTCGCCGGTGTAGCCGAACGCGGTCAAGCCACGCTCGTCGGCGGCCTCGATCTGCCCGAACGTCGGGCCCTGCCCGCAGCCGACGAACATGGTGGCGCCGGAGTCTGCTTGCGACAGCGCGGTCTCCTTGGCGAGCTGGATGTCCTCCCAGCTGCCCACCTCGACGAACGATCCGGTGGTTTCCGGCCGAAGCTCCTGCACGCCTTCCAGGAACGAGTTGTACATGGCTCGGCAGACGGGGATGTCGAACCCGCCGGCGCCCGCGACGTTCCCGTCGTCGATCGCGCCTGCGGCGAGGATGCCTTCGAGGTAGGTCGCCTCGTGGAACGGCTGGGCATAGTCCCCGACGTTGCCGTCGACGTCGCCGAAGCCACCCGCGTAAACGAACAGGGTGTCGGGGTACTTGGCCGCGACCTCCTTGACGTCGTCGCCGTAGTTGAACGAGTGGGCGATGATCGGGCTGTAGCCCTGCTCTGCGAAGTCTTCGAGGGCGCGGATCGCGTCGGCTCCGGGCTGGACGTTCTCCTGGCTGGCGAACTCGGAGATGACACCTTCGGATTCGAGCTTCTCGCCCGCCTTCAGCGCGGCCTCGCCCCACGACCCGTCGCGGAACTCGGGGTAGTAGACGACCGCGAGCTTGGGAGCGGCGTCGCCACCGTCGTCACCTTCGGACGCTGTGGTCTCCCCGCCATCGGCCTCGGTCGCGCTGCCGTCGCGCCGGCCGTCGTCGCCGCAGGAGCTGAGCGCGATGGATACGGCGATGGCCGCAAGTGCGGCGGTGCGCGTGCGTCGTGCCACGGATGTGTCTGCCATCTGCGCAACGGTAGGAATGGTCCGTTTCGCGCACGTTGTCGCGCATGACGATCAGATTTCGATTCGTATTTGTTATCAGCGGAGGTCGTTCTAGGGTTGCCGGGTCGTGTGTGCGGCTGTGGGTCGACTGTCGCCGGTTACTCCGCGGACGGCTCGTCGCTCGTTGGACGGTTCACCGTGACCAGCAGGACGCGGGCCGAGCAGGTGTCGTCGGTGCGCCAACGGTGCCGGACGTGGCTGGCGTGCCAGAGCGAGTCGCCGACACCGAGGGTGATCTCCTCATCCTGGCCGCGCATGAAGATGAGCGAGCCGTCGAGCACGTAGACGAAGTCCTCGCCATCGTGGGCGAACCACTCGGGCTCGATGAATCCCGACGGTAGGTCATAGCGGAACGCCTCGATGGCACGGTCGCGCGCACCGGACAGCAGCTGGCTGGTCACCGTGCCGGGGACGTCGCTGATCGGGACCCGCGCGCCGGTTCCGGCCCGGACCACCACGGTGCCTTCGTCCGTAGACGGCATCAGCGCGGCCGGGGAGAGCTCCAGCGCGGCGGCCAGCCGGTAGAGCGTAGCCACACTCGGCGTGGTCCGGCCGTTCTCGACATTGGAAAGGAAAGGCTGGGAGACGTCCGCTCGTGCCGCGAGCTCCCGCGTAGACCAGGCGCGGTCCTGGCGGGCGAGGCGGAGCGCGGCACCGATCGACGCGGCGATCGACGAGGAGTCTTCCGATTGGATTGCGACCACTACCTCAGTGTCCCGTGCCCGGCGACCGCTCGCCCCGGCAACCCGGGCGCGGGCTCCAGGCAAGCCCCCGATCGACGTTGCTGGGCCGCGACCAGGAAACACGGCTGACATTATTGCTGCCTATGTTCGGCTCCATGCCCGCCAAGCCGCCACCTGAGCGAGGTCCTACCATGCCTGGACCGCTTGACCCGCCGCCCCGCCTGCTCATGGGTCCTGGGCCGGTGAATGCCTACCCGACGGTGCTGCGCGCCATGTCCGCCGGGATGGTCGGCCAGTTCGACCCGGCGATGACCGGCTACATGAACGAGACGATGCAGTTGTACCGGCAGGTCTTCGGCACCTCGAACGAGGCGACGCTGCTGGTCGACGGGACCTCGCGGGCCGGCATCGAGGCGGCGCTCGTCTCGCTGGTCGAGGCGGGCGACCGGGTCCTGGTGCCGGTGTTCGGCCGTTTCGGTCAGCTGCTGTGCGAGATCGCGGAGCGATGCGGCGCCGACGTGCACGTGCGCGAAGTCGGATGGGGCGACGTGTTCGAGCCGGAGCAGATAGAGAAGGCGATCGTGGAGACTGAGCCCACCGTCCTCGCTTTGGTGCACGGTGACACCTCGACCACGATGTTGCAGCCGTTCGAGGGTATCGGCGAGATCTGTGAACGTCATGGTGTGCTCTTCTACGCCGACGTCACGGCGTCGCTGGGCGGCAACGCGTTCGTGATGGACGACCTCGGCGTGGACGTGGCGACGGCCGGGTTGCAGAAGTGCCTGGGCGGCCCGCCCGGCAGCGCCCCGATCAGCCTCTCGCCGCGCGCCGTGGAGCGGATCGAACGACGACGGAGCATCGAGGCGGGCATCCTGGACGCCGGCGACGAGATCGTCGAGATCCCCGGCCGGATCCGCTCGAACTACTTCGACCTGGCGATGATCATGGACTACTGGGGCGAACGCCGTCTCAACCACCATACCGAGGCCACCAGCATGCTGTACGCGGCGCGCGAATGCGCTCGGGTACTGCTCGAGGAAGGCATCGATGAGGCGGTGGCCCGGCACCGGCTGCACGGCGCGGCGATGCTCGCGGGTGTGCGCGGATTGGGGTTGACCCCGTACGGCGACGTCGCGCACAAGATGCACAACTGCGTCGGCGTCGAGATCCCGCCCCGTGCGGACGGTGAGCGTGTGGACGGTGAAGAGGTGCGCAAGATGATGCTGGAACGATTCGGTGTGGAGATCGGGACGTCGTTCGGTCCCCTGCGCGGGCGGATCTGGCGGATCGGCACGATGGGCTACAACGCGCGCACCGACGCCGTGCTCACCACGCTGGCCGCGTTCGAGCATGCGCTGCGCCACGCCGGCGTCGGTGTACCGGCCGGAGGCGGTGTCGACGCGGCCCTGGAGGTCTACAGATGAGCGGCGAGACGCCGAGTGAGGGGAGTGGTCGGCGTAGGGAGGAACGAGCGCAGCCGTCCGCGGAGCGAGTGAGAAGTCGAGCGCGACCAGAGACAATGAGCATGGGGGAGAAGCTGATGCGCCGGTGCGACGAGCTGGCCGAGCTCTCCTCCGACCCCGACCGGCTCACCAGGGTGTACCTGTCGCTCGAGCACGCGCGGGCCAACGAGCTCGTCTCCCGCTGGATGGTCGACGCGGGGATGAGGACCTGGTGCGACGCCGCCGGCAACCAGTGCGGCCGGATCGAGGGCGACCGTCCCGGCCTGCCCGCCGTGATCCTGGCCTCGCACGTCGACACTGTGCCCGGCGCGGGCAAGTACGACGGCATGCTTGGCGTCGTCCTCGCGATCGAGGTGGTGGCCCGGCTCCGGACGTCCGGGCGCCCGCTGCCGTTCGCCGTCGAGGTGGTGGCGTTCGGCGACGAGGAGGGCACCCGGTTCGGCGCCGCGCTGCTGGGCAGCCGGGCCGTCGCTGGTACATGGGACGACGAGTGGTGGGCGCTGCGTGACGCGGACGGTATCTCCCTGGCCGACGCGTTCGCCGGGTTCGGTCTCGACCCCGGCCGGGTGGGCGAGGCCGCCCGGTTGCCGGGGGAACTGGTGGCCTACCTGGAGGCCCACATCGAGCAGGGTCCTCGCCTGGAGACGGCCGACCGGGCTCTTGGCGTGGTCAGCGCCATCGCCGGCGCCCGGCGGTTCGTGATCGACGTCGTCGGAGAGGCGCGGCACGCAGGCGGAACCCCCTACGAACGACGACGGGACGCGCTGGTCGCCGCCAGCGAGGTGGTGGTGGCCATCGAGCGGCTGGCTCGCGACGGTGCCGGGATCGCCACGGTGGGGCACCTCTCCGTCGAACCGGGCGCGGTGAACGTCGTCCCGGGCCGGGTGGAGTTCAGCCTGGACATCCGGGCGGAGTCCGACGACGAGCGCGATACGCTCTGGGCCGCCATCCAGGCGACGACGGCCGAGGTCGGGCACCGTCGTGACGTGGGGTTCACGAGCACGCAGACGCATGCCGCGGAGGCGGTACGCTGCGCGGACTGGCTTCGCGATGTCGTGACGGCAGGGATCCGGGAGGCCGGCGACGCCGACCCGTTGGTGCTGTTCAGCCCGGCCGGCCACGATGCCATGGCGATGGCGTCGGTCACCGACGTGGGCATGCTGTTCGTGCGGTGCCGCGACGGCATCAGTCACCACCCGGACGAGGAGGTCCGTGCCGACGACGCCGCCGCTGCCGCCGACGCATTAGAGGCGGCGGTTCTGGCACTCGCCGATCAGCTCTGACCTGCACTGACGAGGTTCCCCGATGCCTAGGCTCCGCCCCGCAGCGTAGTCTCCCAAAGCGCCGTACGCCGACCGGCGTATACATGTGCCGCGTTCAGACCGACGATCCGGCGGCGTCTTCCAAAGCACGATCGATCCCGGGAAGAAGTACACCCAACAAGGGAGGGATCGTGCGCAAAGTCTTTGTCGGCCTGGCGGGTCTGTTGGTGCTTGCGGTGGTGGCACAGTTCTACTTGGCCGCGGTCGGCGCGTTCGACACGGCACCCAAGGACGACGCATTCGGCGTCCACCGCACGCTGGGCTACATGATCCTGCTGCTGGCCGTAGTGGTCACGATCATGGCGGCGCTGGTACGGATGCCTGGACGGGTGATCGGTCTGAGCGGGCTCGTCGCCGGACTGGCTCTCGCACAGGGCTTGATCCGGACGCTCGCGGAGGCGTTCAACGACACCGGTGATACGACGCTGGTTGCCGCGGCGGCGACCGCGGTCGTGGTGGCAGGCCTGCGCCTGTTCGCGGCGGCGCGGCGGAAAGACACCGCTATTGCTGGCCCGGGGAGCGTCGTCGCCCTGCTGACCGCCGGGTACGCGGGGCTGGCCGGCCTAGCCCTCACGCTGGTGGGCGGATACCCGTTGACGTGGAGCAGCGGACTGGTTGCCGTGTCGCTGGTGATCGTCGCCGCTCTCGTCACATGGCGAGCCGTGCCCGGAGCGGCGATGTCGGAGGTGGACGCGGGCGCGAGCGGTGCCGGAGCGAGCGGTGCGAGCCCGGTGCTCTCGCGTCGGCGCTTCATCGGCGTCGTCGGCGGAACGGTGGCGGCGGGCGCTGGAGGGACCGGCGTCGGCCTGGCGTTCGTGCCGCCGGAGTCGGTCGACGCCGGCGGAGGACGGGGGAGGTCGCATTCACCTGGCCACGGCACGCCGGTGACCGACCTGCGCGGGCCGGCCGACCCGACGCGGGGCGGTGACGTCCGCAGGCACACGCTGACCGCTCGACAGGAGGCGATCTCGCTCTCCTCCGGGCGGGAGGTGCAGGCCTGGACGTATGAGGGTGAGGTGCCGGGTCCGCGGATCACCGCCACTCATGGCGATCTCGTGGAGGTCACGCTACGCAACACCGACATCGGCGACGGTGTGACCCTGCACTGGCATGGGTACGAGGTGGCGTGCGGCGACGACGGCGCGCCGGGCGCTACCCAGGACGCAGTGATGCCTGGCGAGGAGTTCGTCTACCGGCTCCGCGCCGAGCAGGTGGGGACGTACTGGTACCACACCCATCAGGTCTCGCACCGTGGCGTCCGGCTGGGGCTGTACGGCACCCTCGTGGTCACGCCTCGTGCCGACGACGGGGGGTCGCAGGCGACACAAGACGAGGTGGATCTCACGCTGCCGGTGCACACGTTCGACGGCATCTTGGTGATCGAAGGTCACGACGAGGTGCTCGAGCACACCGCACGCGCCGGCGCTCCGGTCCGGCTCCGGCTCGTCAACACCGACTCCGACCCGCACCGATTCGCCCTCGCCGGCACGCCGTTCAAGCTGGCGGCGGTGGACGGCAGGGACCTCAACGAACCCGATGAGGTCGACGGCGTCCACCTGAGGCTGCCCGCCGGTGGCCGGTACGACCTGACCTTCGCCATGCCGGACAGCGTGGTGGCGCTCATCGTCGACAACAACCGCGACGGCGGTGTGCGACTGCGCCCGGGCGAGCCCGACGGTGAGGCGGATGTCGAGGAGTTGGGGACGGCTGCGGTGGAGGACACATCTGGCTGGCCGGAGTTGGATCCGCTGCACTATGGGCGGCCCGCCGCGGTGCCGTTCGAGACGGACGGCCCATTCGACCGGGACTTCACCCTGGTCCTCGACCGAGGTGTGGCCATGGTGGACGGGGCTCCTGCCTACGCCCACACGGTCAACGGGCTGGGCCATCCGTCGATCCCCGAACAACTGGTCGCCGAAGGCGATCTCGTCCGGTTCACGGTGGTCAACCGCAGCCTGGAGACCCACCCGTGGCATCTGCACGGTCACACGATGCTCGTCCTCTCCAGGGACGGGGAGCCGTACACCGGCAGCCCGTTGTGGGTCGACACGTTCGACGTGCGTCCGGGCGAGGTGTGGGAGGTCGCGTTCCTGGCCGGCAACCCGGGCCTCTGGATGAACCACTGCCACAACCTTCCGCACGCCGAGCAGGGCATGATGCTGAAGCTCGGCTACGACGGCGTGACCTCACCGTCCCACGGCGACCACGCGGAGGGCGGAACGGAGCGGGCAGGAGGGTCGAACCATGACCATTGAGCAGGGGCTACCCGCGGCCATCACGTCTGACGCGCTGCTCATGAGCGTTCGCGACCGCAGCCGCGTCGTCATCGACCATGAGATGAGGCGGCTGTCCGGCCGGGCACACAACCTGAGCCGGCGCGACATCGCCGTGATCGAGGCCGCCCTGGACGACCTGGTCGAGAGGCTGGTCCTCACCCGGCTACGCGGCCTGCCGGACCAGGCCGAGCACCTCGCCAAGCTTTTCGACGTCGGTGTGGAGGATGACTCTTCATGACGTCAACGCACGATGGACCCGTTCCACGTCGCGGGCAAGGGAGTGCTCTTCGACGGTGATGACGACGTCGTGTGTGACGACCACTCGACCGTTCACGATGAGCGTCTCCAGCGGCGGGCGACCACCGAGGACGAGCGCGGCGACCGGGTCGGCGATACCGGCGTGCGCTAGCGTATCCATCCGCCACAGCGCAAGATCGGCGAGCTTGCAGGGCTCGATCGAGCCGGTGTCGGCGGCACGTCCAAGCACGTCGGCTCCGCCCATCGTGGCCAATCGCAGCGCGTCCCGGACCGCCATCGCCGTGGGTCCGCCGACGGCCCGGGCGAGCAGCACCGCATGGTGCATCTCCTCCCACAGGTCGCAGGACTCGTTGCTCGCGGCACCGTCGACCCCGAGCCCGACGCGCGCTCCCGCCTTCATCAGGTCGGTGGTCGGTGCGATGCCGGCGCCGAGGCGCCCGTTGGACGTTGGGCAGTGCGCGATGCCGGTCCCGCTGCGGCCGATGCGGGCGATCTCGTCGTGGCTCAAGTGAATGCCGTGTGCGTACCAGACGTCCGGCCCTGCCCAGCCGAGCTGCTCAACGTACTCCAGCGGCGTGCATCCGAACCGGGAGGCGGAGAACTCCGCCTCGTCGGCGGTCTCGGCGAGGTGCGTATGCAGCAGGACATCCGCGGAACGGGCCAGTTCCGCGGAGAGCCGCATAAGCTCACCGGTGACCGTGAACGGCGAGCACGGCGCCAGCGCGATCCGGGTCATCGCGTCGGGCGACGTGTCGTGCCAGCGGTCGATGGCCGAATGACTGGCCTCGAGGACGGCGTCGATCTCCTCGACGATGTGGTCGGGTGGCAGGCCACCGCGGCTCTGGCCGAGATCCATCGAGCCGCGGCACGGATGGAACCGCAGCCCGACCTGGCCGGCGGCGTGGATCTCGGCGCCCAGCAGGTCCCCGCCATCTTTCGGGAAGACGTAGTGGTGGTCGGTGGTCATCGTGCAGCCGGTGCGGGCCAGATGTGCCAGGGCGGCGCCGGCGGCGGTCGCGGCCGCGTCCTCGTCGAGCCGGGCCCAGACCGGGTAGAGCGTGGTCAGCCACCCGAACAGGGTCTCGTCGACGGCCATCCCGCGGGTCACCCACTGATACAGATGATGGTGTGTGTTGACCAGGCCCGGCGTCAGCAGGCAGCCGCGGCCGTCGACATATGTCGCCGCTGTGTCCGTGAGCTCCGTGGGCGCCGCGCCGGGTGCCACTTGGGTGATGCGGTTGCCGTCGATCACGACGTGGCCCGTCGCGTACTCGTCGCCCGCCGTGTTCACCGTGACGACGTACGCACGGTCGATCA
>NZ_ML142863.1:39664-41731 GCF_004138495.1 Phytoactinopolyspora endophytica | reverse complement strand
CGTGCGGCCGTGGTCTCGTCGGAGATCACGGCAGCGCGTCCATCCAGGCGGGGCCGGGAGGCCCGGCGTCGTCACGGGTGACACTCGCCTCGATGAGGCCGTATGGGCGGTCGTCGGCGTGGAAGACCTCACCCTTGTTCTCGATGCCGAACCGGTCCAGGTCGTAGAGGAAGTGATGCTTGTTCGGCGCGGACAGCCGCATCTCGGCGATCTGCGGGTAAGCCTCCAGCACGGCGGTTCCCATGGCGTAGAGCGTCTGCTGCAGTGCAAGTGACTCGAGCTCGGCGAACGTGCGCATCATGATCGCCTTGACGTCGTCGTAGACGGGGCCGAAGTCCACGTCCACCGTCGCGTAGCGCCACCTTGCCACCAGCGACGTCGCCAGCACCCTGTCGGTGGTGGGCTCCAGCACGGTGTACTCGTCCTCCAGGAAGCCCCAGAACTGCGAGCCGGTCGATTTGAGCAGGACCAGATCCTTGAACCCGGACAGCACCCATGCCGCTCCGGTGGCGTCCGCGGTCACCGCCGTCGTGCGGGTCTCCCGGCCGGCTCTGGCCCAGGTGTGGTCGTGGTCCCCGACTCTTTCCCACAGATGCTCGTCGACGACGACCCGGGCGGACTCGACCGGTTCGATGCCGCCGGCGAAATGCCGGGCCAGGGTGAGGGCGTACGTCTCGATCTGGTCGATCCCGTGCGTCTTGGCGAAGGCGTAGCACGCCTGCTTCTGGCTGTCGGTCGGCAGGATCCGGGACTGGTCGCCGGTGGTGTGCGCGTCGGTGAAGTCGCCACGCAGCGTCGTCGTGACTGTCACGTCCTTGATCTCGTGGCGGAGGGTGTCGCGATAGATCCGCACGACACGGTTCTCCGCCTTGCCGTACTGGTTGGGCCCGAGCACGATCGACATCAGGTTCAGCTCCCGCGATAGGTCGAGTAGGCGTAGGGGGAGAGCAGCAGCGGCACGTGGTAGTGCTCGGCGGCCTCGACGGTGAAGGTGATCGCCACTTCCGGGTAGAACCCCTTGCGGCCGGTGGCGGCGAAGTAGCCACCGGTGTCGAAGACGATGCGATGATGCCCGGCACCGAGGGCGGCGGCGCCGAAGCCGGGGATGCGGCCGTCGTCGTCCGTGACGCCGCGGACGACCTCGGTGCCGTCGAGGAGCTCGACTCGTACGGCCATCCCGGCGGCAGGTGTACCGGCGGCGGCATCGAGGACGTGGGTGCTGATGGTGGCGGCGCTCATGGCACGTCATCCTCTCCCGTGGTCGCCAGCTCGTCGAGGAGCTGGGACAGCCTGATCCGGTTGATCTTGGCCAGTTCTGCCTTCGTCACTGCATGCTCGGTGGCTGGGTCGTTGGCCAACCGGACAGTGAGGATGTCGAGGAGTTCCTGAGCCGTCTTGCCGGTGGCGCATACCAGGTAGACGTGGCCGAAGGTGCTCTCGTACGTGCGGTTGCCCTCGGCGATGAGCCGTTGGAGCTCGGCCTCGGCGGTGGCCATGCCGCTCTGCTCGGTGGCCGACCGTGAGCCGGCGGCTGTGCGGTCTCCGATGCGGGGATGCCCGGCGAGCGCCTCGTCGACCTCGGACGGAGTCAGACCGGCGACGACGCGGTCCGACGTGTCCAGCAGGGCGTTCCTGCCGTCGTAGGGCCGTGCCCGCGCGAGCTCGATGATCCACCGGCCCGCCGTGCAGCACGTGCCCAGGGCCGAGATCGCCACCGCCTCGGAGAGGTCGTTGAACGCCGTCAGGCCTGGGCTCATCGGTGCCACCGCGACCTCCTCTTCACCGGTCTATCGTGTTCCCCGGATCATCGCGCATACGCATTACGTCGATGTAAGGCGTCGGCCCAGGCGGTTGGATATATCGCCACGTCCCCGGCGACGCCACGGAGGTTACGGCGTGGGGCGCAGCAAGGTGCCGGCCACGGTGTTCTCGCCAAGCTCCGTTCCACGGAGCCACACCCGTCGGACGACGCCGCGCAGCTCTCGGCCGAGGTATGGCGTGACGGGGTTGCGGTGCCGGATCGTCTCTTCGCGGACGACGAACGTCTCGTCGGGTGCGAGCACGACG
>NZ_ML142863.1:37959-39632 GCF_004138495.1 Phytoactinopolyspora endophytica | reverse complement strand
GTCCGCGTCGGCGCCGACGGCGATCCTTCCCTTGGCGGCGAGCCCGGCGAGGTCGGCGGGCCCGGTCGACATCCAGCGGATGACCTGGGGGAGCGGGACACCCCGGAGATGGGCCGCGGCGAGAGCGGCGGCGAAGCCGAACTGCAGCGACGAGATCCCGCCCCAGGCAAGACCGAGATCGCCGGTGTCGAGGTGTTTCACATCGGGGGTGGAGGGCGAGTGGTCGGAGACGACGATGTCGAGTGTGCCGTCCACCAGGCCGACCCAGAGCTGTTCCTGATCGGCGGCCCCACGGATCGGTGGGCAGCATTTGTACTGCGGAGCTCCGTCGGGGATCGACTCGGCGGCGAGCGTCAGGTAGTGCGGGCACGTCTCCGCCGTGACCGGGACGCCTCGCGCCTTGGCTTGCCGGATGACCTCGACTCCGGCGCCTGACGAGACATGGACGACGTGGATCCTGCAGCCGCTACGTTCCGCGGCGTCGGTGACCTGCTGGATCGCCGAGGCCTCCGCGTCCGCCGGGCGGGATGCGGCGAACCTGGCATAACTGCGCCCGCTGGGCGGCGGCGCGGACGCGAGGACGTGCGGATCCTCGGCGTGTACGAGCAGCAGCCCGCCGAGACCGGCGATGAGCTCGGCCGCCGCGTTCAGCTGCGGAACGGACAACGGCGGGAACTCTGGCACGCCGGAGTCCTGAAGGAAACACTTCACGCCGAAGACGCCGGCTTCGAACAGAGCCGGGAGATCCGCCAGGTTGGCCGGGGTCACACCGCCCCAGAAGCCGACATCGACGCGGCAACGGTCGACAGCCGTCTGTCGTTTGACGGCGAGCGCGTCGGCGGTCAGCGTCGGTGGCAGCGAGTTCAGCGGCATGTCCAGAAGCGTGGTCACCCCAGCGTGCCGGGCGGCCGCCGTAGCGGTGTCGAAGCCTTCCCACTCGGTGCGTCCCGGCTCGTTGACATGGACGTGCGTGTCGACGAGCCCGGGGATCAGAACCTCGTCGTCGCTGAGCTCGACGGCGTGGTGGTGGTCATCGACTGATCTATACGGCTCGACAGCGGCGATCCTGTCACCGCGAACTGCGACGGTGGCGGGCCGTATCTCGCCGTCGATCACGGCTCGCCGGGCGTGGATCACCGCATCGGTTTCGCTCCACTTGACGCACTTCTCACTCATTTGTCTCACTCGCTCCTTGTCTTACATAAGCGCAGATGGTAACCGGGTTGAGAGCCCCGGCGTGCCAACAAGATCGATGACGTCATCGGTGTCGACCTCTTGGTCGTCGGCGATGATCACGTCCAGGCGCGTCACGTCACAGGATGACCAGGTGATCCTTGGTTGCGTCGTGGACAGCTGCACGTGGGATGGAGGTGTCGAACGTGACGAACCGGCCGTCATTGGCGGTTGCGAGCGCGAGGAGGTAGACGTCGGTCACTTGGCGGTGGCCGTGAATTCTCGTGCGGTCCACGACGGTGTCGTCAGTCAGGCTGACCGAGCAGGGCCAGTAGCTGTGGTGCTCGGTCTTGGTGGCGTTGGTCAGGAGGGTGAGCGACTCGCTGGGGGAGACGGTGCTGGGATAGTGGGGCTGGCTCAGGATTCTTACCACGCCGTTCTGTGTGATGGCGCATGAAGCCCAGCCATGCTCAATTTCCTCGTTGAGCCAGTGTCGGGCG
>NZ_ML142863.1:32113-37938 GCF_004138495.1 Phytoactinopolyspora endophytica | reverse complement strand
GTCGGCATGGTCACTGTCAAAGAGTGCCAGCAAGACATTGATGTCAAGGAGTGCGCGCTTCACTCGTGTTCTTCCTCCCGTAGCTGGTTGATGAGGGTATTCGTCACGGTGACACCACGGTGCGGAAGCGGTGTGAATCCGTGGAAACCCTCGCCTTCTTCTTCGCTGGAGGCACGACTAGTGCTGGTCAGCGCTTGTCGGGCCAGCGCGGACATGACCTTCCCCATCGTGCTGTTCTCCCTTCGTGCCCGTTCGCGTACTGCGAAGAGGACATCGTCGTCAATATCCAATGTGGTGCGCATACATCTGATGCTACGACATCACGGGCGTATGCGGGCTCGACCAATGCTCAGCGGCCAAGCGCGTGGGTCTGTTTGCGGGCGGCGGTACCGTTGTTCGGAAGCTGGCTCATCGGATCGGTGAGTGACCCGTCGGTGTAGACCATGAAATGCAGGTGGCACCCGGTGGAGAGGCCAGTGGTGCCGGCCCAGCCGATCACCTCGCCTTTGGCCACCGGCTGCCCGTGGGCGACGCCGAACCGCGAGAGGTGGCTGTACGAGGTTGTGAGGGCCGTGCCGCCCACCGATCCATGGTCGATGGTGATCTGCAAGCCGTACGCGCCCCTGTTGCCGAGGCCGGAAACCTCGCCCGCAGCCGAGGCGCGGATTGGATTCCCACATGCGGCCCGGAAGTCGGTGCCGTCGTGTAGCTTGCGCTCGCCGGTGACGGGATGCGTGCGCATGCCGTACGGGGACGTCACGTACGGGTCCGCGACCGGCCAGCCAAGCGTCGTGTCCGCTGAAGGAGGGTCTGGAGGAGGTGGCGGCTCCTCGGTGAGGGCGCGGTCGCCGAGCGGTAGTAGCCGGATCTCCCTGGTGACGGTATCGACCAAGGTCAATGGATCGACGTAGGTGTCGCCGTCGATCGCTCCCCAGTGCAGGCACGAGTCGGGTGCGCAGTGGCTGCCGATCTCCGCGACCACGCCGATCTGTTCCCCTGCTGACACGGTCGATCCCACCGTGACCACGGGATCGACCGGCTCGTAGGTGGTCCGGACGTCGCCGTGCTGAACGACCACCACGCCGCGTCCGGCCAGCAGCCCGGCGTAGGTGACCTCGCCTGAGCCGGCTGCTCGAACCTCGGACCCGCCGGGCGCGCGCAGATCGACGCCCCGGTGGCCGGCCTGCCAGGGTTGATCCGGCGGATCGAAGCCCTGCGCGATGTCTGCCGGTCCACCGGGCGCACCGACGGGAATCTCCCACTGTTCCGGACCACGCGCGGCGATCAATGCGGACGCTGCCAGCGCGAGAGCGAGTACACGCCCCGTCGCACGTGCCATTCTGCGAGGGAAGCCCCGTCGTGCCTCGCACCTCTCCGAAGCCTCGTTCGGCATGGCTGCCATTGAGCCCGACTGGAGAAAGTCAAGGCCGGTTTGCGGCGTCTTGCTGTCGATATCCATTGAATCAACATGATGAGATGCCATGGCGTCGATCATCGTCGATACGACCTGTGATGTCAGTAGCTTGCCCGCGAATGTGGATAAGTGTTCGGTGTTAGCTGTCTGTGCAGGTTAAGGCCCTGTGGACAGAGTTTCTGGCGGGGGCAACACAGGGACTGAACGGTCCCGCAACAATGGCTCGGCGTCACGGGGCGCAGGTGGACGGACACACCCGGAGATTCGAAAGGGTCGAGATCGAAGCAAGGGGTATGTAGCGTTGTCGGGTGCCCTGACGCAGGCGTCAGGAGGGCCGCGCCGTACGTGAGCGTGACAAGAAGAGAACTGAGAGGGCGTGATGAGAGCTATGGCGCGATTCCGGCGAGATGGCATCTGGAGGCTGACCGCCACGGCTTTCGCAGCCGTATTGGTCCTGGCCGCCTGTGGTGGCGACGACGAGGGCGTACCCGTCGACGGCGACGACGCCGAGAACGGCGCGGACGAGGGTGGAGGTCAGGGCGGGACGCTGATCGCCGCCATCTCCGGCGAGCCCGATCAGTTCGACCCGCACAACACGTCCGCCTACGCGAGTTTCCAGGTGCTGGAGAACGTCTACGACACGCTCGTCGTGCCGGACGCCGAAGGCGAGTTCCAGCCCAGCCTCGCCACCGACTGGACGACAAGCGAGGACGGCCTGACCTGGACGTTCAACCTGCGTGATGACGTGGTCTTCCACGACGGCAAGGAGTTCACCGCAGACGACGTCCTCTACTCGTTCAACCGCATCATCGACAACGAGATGGCCAACGCCTACCGGTTCGCGTCGGTGGAGGAGATCACCGCGGAGGACCCGCAGACGGTCGTCATCACTTTGAGCGAGCCGACGCCCGCTCTGCTAGACAACATCGGTGGCTTCAAAGGAACGGCGATCATCCCGGAAGGTGCCGCCGACGATCTCGATCTCGCCACTGAGGCCAACGGCACCGGCCCTTTCGAGCTCGGTGATCCCGCCGCGAGTGGCGTGACACTGACCGCTTACGAGGACTACTTCGATGGCGCGCCGTCGATCGACGAGGTGGAGTTCCGGTACATCGGCGAGGCGACGACCGCGCTGACCTCGCTGGAGACCGGGGAGATCCACTGGACCGACAACATCCCCCCGCAGCAGGTCGAGAGCCTGCAGGGCGAGGACGGCGTCGAGGTGGGTGTCTCGCCCAGCGTCGATTACTGGTACCTGGCGCTGAACCAGGAGGTGGAGCCCTGGGACCAGGTAGAGGCCCGGCAGGCGGTGGCGTACGGCGTAGACCGGCAGCAGGTGGTCGACGTCGCGCAGTTCGGCGCCGCCACGGTGAACCAGACCGCCATCCCTGAGGACAACTTCTGGTACCACGACTACGCGCCGTTCGACCACGACCCGGACCAGGCCGCCGACCTGCTCAGCTCGGCCGGTGTCGAGGAGGGGCAGGAGCTCGGGCTGATGGTGGTGCAGGACACCGAGGGCGTGCAGGCTGCCCAGGCGATCGAGGCGAACCTCGGGGATATCGGCATCGACGTCACCATCGAGCAGGAGCCGGACGGCACCTGGCTGGACCGCCAAGCCGAGGGGGACTTCGACGCGTTCATGTGGTCGTGGCTGGGCAACCTCGACCCGTTCGGCTTCTACCACGCTCAGCACCACAGCGAGGGTGGCTTCAACGCCCAGGGTTACGACAACCCCGAGGTGGACGACCTGCTCGGGCAGGCGGCCACCGAGACGGATCAGGACGCGCGTAAGGGGCTTTACGACCAGGCCGCCGAGATGATCGTCGACGACGTCAGCTACCTCTACCTGTACAACCCGGACGTCGTGCAGGCATGGGCAGACGGGCTCGGAGGCTACGAGGTCCGGCCGGACCGGGCGATCAACTTCGAGAACGTCACGCTCCCGGAATGAGGCAGGGCCCGGCCGAGTTCCTGAGCGTGTCCGGCGCATGCCGGGGCGTGCGGTGCGCGCGTGACGGAGGACGACGGCACACGCCTCGGTGTCGTGGGAGGCAGCGTTGAGCGGATACGTGGTGCGCCGGCTGTTCCAGTCGGTGATCGTCCTGATCGGGGTCAGCATCCTGGTCTTCGCGATCATGCATCTGGTGCCCGGCGACCCGATCCGGCAGGCGCTGGGCACCAGGGGCACCGAGGAGACCTACCTGGCCATGCGGGAGCGTGCCGGGCTGGACGATCCGCTGGTGATCCAGTACTTCAACTGGATCGGGTCGGCCTTGACCGGGGACCTCGGGGTGAGCTTCCGTAGCGGTCAGCCGGTGATGAACCTGATCACGGAACGGGTGCCTGCGACGGTGTCGCTCGCGGCGGCGGCGATCGTCGTCGCGCTGCTCATCGCCATTCCGCTGGGCACGCTGTCGGCGTTGAAACCCCGTTCGCCGATGGACTGGTTCGCGACTGTGAGCAGCCAGGCCGGACTGAGCATTCCGGACTTCTGGATGGGCATCATGCTCATCCTGCTCTTCGCCGGCACTCTCGGCTGGCTGCCGTCAGGCGGGTATGTGGGCTTGACCGATGATCCGGTGGAGTGGGCCAGACACCTGATCATGCCCGCGGTGACGGCCGGTGTGGCGAGCGGATCGATCATGACCCGGTTCGTACGTTCCTCGGTTCTGGAAGCGCTGGGCCAGGACTACGTCCGCACCGCCCGGGCCAAGGGCATGCGTGCCCGGGATGTCCTGACCTGGCACGTGCTCCGTAACGCGCTGGTCCCGCTGGTGACCGTCGGCGGCGTTCAGCTCGCGTACCTGCTGTCCGGCGTCGTGATCGTCGAGATCGTCTTCGCCTGGCCGGGTCTGGGCCAGATGGCGTTGATAGCGGTCGAGTCCCGCGACTACCCGTTGCTGCAGGGCGCGGTCCTGCTGTTCGCGGTGATCTTCCTCGTCGTGAACCTCATCGTCGACCTGGCGTACGCGAAACTCGACCCCCGGATCAGCTACGAGCAAGGAGCGGCGAGGTGACGAGCGAGCGGAGCGGCCGGCGTCTGGCGGTGCTCGCAAGGATGGTTGTGGATGGGAGCCGTCCGTGGAGTGAGCGAGGAACCGAGCGTGACCGGGAAAGAGGAGCGGCGAGGTGACGAGCGAGCGGAGCGGCGACGTGCCTGACGATGAACAGCTGGACACGCTGCCGGTCGCCGGAGAAAAGCACCGCGCGCGGTGGGTGGAGACACTTCATCTGCTGGTCCGCAACCCGATGGCGGTCGCGTCGTCGTTGGTGTTACTGGCGCTGATCGTCGTCGGCCTGTTCGGCGGCTCACTGGCACCGTATGGGTTCAACGAGCAGTTCGTCGGCGATCAGCTGGAATCGCCGTCGGGTTCGCACTGGTTCGGCACGGACGACTTCGGCCGGGACGTGTTCTCCAGGGTGCTGCTCGGCGCAGAGGTCTCGCTCCGGGTCGGTGCGGTGGCCGTCGGTATCTCGCTGGTGGCGGGCGTGTTGATAGGGCTGTTCGCCGGGTACTACGGCCGCTGGATCGACGACGCTCTGATGCGGTTCATGGACATGCTCTTCGCGTTCCCGGCGCTGCTCATGGCGATCGCGGTCCTCGCGATCCTGGGCCGCGGGGAGACGAACGCGATGATCGCCATCGGGATCGTGTACACGCCCATATTCGCTCGCGTCACCAGGGCGAGCGTGCTGACCGTACGGGAAGAGGTGTTCATCCGGGCGTCGCGGTCGAGCGGTGCCGGCGACGCGCGCGTCATCTTCCGGCATGTGCTGCCCAACGCGGCCCCTCCCATCATCGTGCAGACCACGATCAGCCTGGCCTTCGCGATCCTCTCGGAAGCGGCATTGAGCTTCATCGGGCTCGGCACGCAACCCCCGGACCCGTCGTGGGGACGGATGCTCTCGGAAGGGCGGGGTTTCATCGAGCAGGCGTGGTGGATGGCGCTCTTCCCCGGCCTGGCGATCTTCGTGACGGTGCTGGCGTTCAACGTGCTCGGAGACGCCCTGCGCGACGTGCTGGACCCACGGCAGCGATCCGCGCTCTCGGGGAAGGGAGCGGCGAGGTGACGAGCGAGTGGAGTGGGCGGCGTAGCGGGGGACGAGCACAGGTGTCCGCGGAGTGAGTGAGGAGCCGAGCGTGACTGGGGAAGCAGGGAACGGCGAGGTGACGAGCGAGTGGAGTGGGCGGCGTAGCGAGGGACGAGCGCAGGTGTCCGCGGAGTGAGTGAGGAGCCGAGCGTGACTGGGGAAGCAGGGAGCGGCGAGGTGACGGAGCCGGTGCTGAGTGTTCGGGACTTGCATGTCGGGTTCCGTACGAGGCGCGGACTGGCGCGCGTCGTCAACGGCGTGTCATACGACGTGGAGCCTGGGAAGACGCTAGCGATCGTCGGCGAGTCGGGCTCCG
>NZ_ML142863.1:30031-32063 GCF_004138495.1 Phytoactinopolyspora endophytica | reverse complement strand
GCGTCGGGACGCTCGCGCTGCTCGGTCTGCTTCCGCGCGATGTGGCCGAGGTCAGCGGCAGTGCCGTCTTCGCGGGCGGCGAGCTGATCGGCAGAAGCGAGGATGAGCTGCGACCGGTGCGCGGCGCCGGGATCGGCATGGTCTTCCAGGACCCGATGACCTCGCTCAATCCTGTGCTGACCGTCGGACGGCAGATCGTCGAGGCGATCCGCGCCCAGAGCTCGACGTCGAAGGACGCCGCACGGACACGGGCGGAGGAGTTGCTGGCGGAGGTCGGCATTCCGGATCCACGCTCGCGGCTGGAGGCGTATCCGCATCAGTTGTCCGGTGGGATGCGGCAGCGGGTGATGATCGCGATCGCGCTCGCCGGCGGTCCCCAGGTGCTGATCGCCGACGAGGCGACCACCGCGCTGGACGTCACCGTGCAGGCACAGATCCTCGAGCTGATCGAGCGCCTGCAGACTGAGCACGGAACGGGTGTCATATGGATCACGCACGACCTGGGCGTGGTGGCTGGCATCGCTGACCATGTCCTCGTCATGTACGCGGGACAGTGCGTGGAGGAGGGCAGCGTCGACGAGCTGTTCGATCGACCGGTCCACCCGTACACGCGAGGTCTGCTCGGCTCGATGCCGCTGGTCGACGACCCTCGTCCGGCGCGCGATCGGGACCCGTTGGCGACGATGCCCGGCCTGCCTCCGGATCCGGTCAGCCTGCCGCCCGGGTGTGCCTTCTACCCGCGGTGTTCGATCCGCGCCGACGTCCGTTGCCGGACTGAGATGCCGTCGTTGACGCCCGTCGCCGGCAGCAGCGAACGGCACCGGGCGGCGACGTTCTACGCACCGGAGGGGGTGTGATGAGCGGCGAGGCGACGACTGAGCGGGGCGGCTGGCCGAAGGACGATACAGGCGGCGGAGTGAATGAGGATCCGAGCTCGACCACGGGTATGAGCAGTGAGGTCCTCGTCAAGACATCCGGGCTGGAGGTGCATTTCCCTGTCCGGTCTGGAACGCCGTTCCGTGGCGTGACTGGGCACGTGCGTGCCGTCGACGGTGTCGATCTCGAAGTTCGGCGGGGCGAGACGCTGGGCTTGGTCGGGGAGTCCGGCTGCGGGAAGTCGACGCTCGGCAGCGCGCTGCTTCGTCTGGTGGAGCCGACCGGCGGCACGGTCGAGTTCGACGGTGCGGATGTCACAGCGCTGAACAAGTCGGACCTGCGGGCCCTACGTCGCCGGATGGCCATGATCTTCCAGGATCCGTTCGCCTCGCTGGATCCGCGCCGCACTGTCGGGGACTCCATCGGCGAGCCGCTGTCGATCCACGGGCTGCACCGTGGGCGCAACCGCCGTCGTGACCGGGTCGGGGAGCTCATGGAAGTGGTCGGGCTGAGTCCGGACCACTCCAACCGATACCCACACGAGTTCTCTGGCGGACAGCGGCAGCGGGTGGGCATTGCCCGGGCGCTGGCCGGGGAACCGGACTTCATCGTGTGCGATGAGCCGATCGCTTCGCTGGACGTGTCGGTACAGGCTCAGGTGGTGAACTTGCTGATGCGGTTGCAGCGGGAGCTGGGCCTGACCTACCTGTTCGTCTCACACGATCTGGCGGCGGTGCGCCAGGTGGCGGACCGGGTCGCGGTGATGTATCTGGGGCGCGTCGTCGAGGTGGGCCCGGCGACGGCGGTCGCCGGTAGCCCGCAGCATCCGTATACGGAGGCCCTTGTGTCTGCGGTGCCGGTGCCGATTCCGGAGCGTGAACGTGAGCGCGAACGGATCGTGCTGCGTGGAGACGTGCCGAGCCCGGCCAACCCGCCGTCGGGCTGCCGGTTCCGCACACGCTGCCCGAAGGTGTTCGAACCGTGCCCGCATCACGATCCTGTCCTGCAGGTCGTCGACGGTGGGGATGAGCCCGAGCCGGAGCCGCACCTCGCCGCCTGCCATCTGCACGGCGTGACCGGCTGAGCGACCGGATTCGCATACCCCGACGATCGGTGGGGCCAGACTCTACCCATCGTCGGTGATCTCGGCTCCTCG
>NZ_ML142863.1:28586-30012 GCF_004138495.1 Phytoactinopolyspora endophytica | reverse complement strand
CGGCGGAATCGGGTTGGTGGGTGGTGGAGGGGCCGGGGAGGTGGGGAGAGGATCTCCCGACTCAAGCCCAACCGGGCCACAGATCGGCGGAGCCGTCTCGCCCGACGCAACGCGCCGCCGGGAGATCTCTGCGCACCTTTCCGGTCTCGACCTCCCGGGTTCGGAACCGCTGGTGACCTGTGGTGGCTGGCGCCGCGGACATAGCTGTACACTGATCGGTGACCCAGTTTGCGCTGGGTCAAAATCCGCGTGTCCTGTAAGCGGTGCGCCCGTCGTGGTCCTCGGCCTTGGCCGGGGTTTGGCGGCAGCGGCCCAGGGCACCAGGCGCGGCAGCAACCGGGCTAGCCGCGAACAACCACGACGAGTCACCTGCGCCGGTCGCGGGTGAGAAGGAGGTAGGCGCGGCCATGGCCGTCGTCACCATGAAGCAGCTGCTCGAGAGCGGCGTGCATTTCGGGCATCAGACCCGGCGCTGGAATCCGAAGATGAAGAGATTCATCTTCACCGAGCGCAATGGCATCTACATCATCGACCTACAGCAGTCGCTGTCCTACATCGACAGCGCATACGACTTCGTGAAGGAGACGGTGGCGCACGGCGGCACGGTCCTCTTCGTCGGCACCAAGAAGCAGGCTCAGGAGGCCGTGCGCGAGCAGGCCACCCGGGTCAACATGCCGTACGTGACCGAGCGTTGGCTGGGCGGCATGCTCACCAACTTCCAGACGGTCAACAAGCGGCTGCAGCGGCTGAAGGAGCTCGAGGAGCTCGACTTCGACAACGTCGCCGCCTCCGGGCTGACCAAGAAGGAACTCCTCATGCGCAGGCGTGAGAAGGACAAGCTGGAGCGCACGCTCGGCGGTGTGCGCAACATGGCCAAGGTTCCGAGCGCGGTCTGGATCGTCGACACGAAGAAGGAGCACCTCGCCGTCAACGAGGCGCGCAAGCTCGGCATCCCCGTCATCGCCATCCTCGACACCAACTGTGACCCGGACGAGGTCGACTACCCGATCCCCGGCAACGACGACGCCATCCGCGCCGTCAACTTGCTGACCAGGGTCGTGGCTGACTCCGTCGCTGACGGGCTGATCACCCGTCAGGGCCAGCGCGGTGGCGACGAGGGCACGGCGGATGTCGCTGTCGACGAGCCGCTGGCCGAGTGGGAGAAGGAACTGCTGGTCGGATCTGAGGGCGAGGCTTCGCCAGAGGAGAACGGTGCTGCGGCGCCGGCGGTTGAGGCCGCGGACGCGGCTGAGACGACGGACGCGGTTGAGGCCGCGGACGCGGTTGAAGCCCCTGCCGAAGCGGCCGAGGCCCCTGCCGAAGCGGCCGAGGCCCCTGCCGAAGCGGCCGAGGCCCCTGCCGAAGCGGACTCCGATCTGGCGCAGACGGCGAGCACGCAAGCCTAAGGTTCTTTGGTGAGCGGACG
>NZ_ML142863.1:17341-28557 GCF_004138495.1 Phytoactinopolyspora endophytica | reverse complement strand
GCACGCCCTGTCACGTCCGTCTTGCGCGTTATCACACCACTTAACGACTCTAGAGGAAGCAAGAGGATGCCGAACTTCACTGCGGCGGACGTCAAGAAGCTCCGCGACGCCACGGGTGCGGGCATGATGGACGCCAAGAAGGCACTGGAAGAGAGCGGCGGCGACTTTGATAGTGCCGTCGAAGGGCTGCGGATCAAGGGTGCCGCCAAGGCGGCCAAGCGCAGTGCCGAGCGTACGACGGCCAACGGCCTGATCGCCGCCGAGGGCCCGGTCATGATCGAGCTCGCATGTGAGACCGATTTCGTGGCGAAGAACAGCGATTTCCAGAAGCTCGCCACCGAGATCGTCGCTGCCGCGGCCGAAGCCAAGCCGGCGGACGTCGAGGCACTGACGGCGGCCGCGCTGCCTGATGGGCGGACGGTGGCGGATGCGGTCGCGGCTGCGGCGGCCGTGATCGGCGAGAAGATCGAGGTGCGACAGGTGGTCGTCTTCGACGGCCCTGTGGCGACGTACCTGCACCGCAGGTCGGCCGACCTGCCCCCGCAGGTGGGCGTGCTGGTCGAGTACGCCGGTGACACCGTCGACGCCGCTCGCGACGCCGCCATGCAGGTGGCTGCGATGCGTCCGCAGTACGTCAGCCGCGATGACGTCCCGGAGGACGTAGTGGCCAGCGAGCGGCGGATCGCCGAAGCGACCGCCCGCGAGGAAGGCAAGCCGGAGCAGGCCCTGCCGAAGATCGTGGAGGGCCGGGTGAACGGCTTCTTCAAGGAGAGCGTTCTGGTGGAACAGCCCTCCGTGAAGGAGTCGAAGAAGACGGTCGGTGCCCTCCTCGAAGAGGCGGGTGTCACGGTGCGGCGCTTCGCGCGGTTCGAGGTCGGCGCCTGACGAGAACCTCCGGTGGTCATCGACCGTTCTCCTATTGAGAGAATCGGCCGATGACCACCGAGGCGTATGAGACGGTGGATGACGCGGAGGGTAGGCACTCATGACCGAGCCAGCGACCGAGGACGCACCGGCCGCAACGGATAACGACGAGTCGGCCACGCCCGGCACCGCGACGTCTGACTTTGCGACGAGCGAGACCTCCACATCCACCGCTATGCCGTCTCCTCCCGGTGGACGGCGAGTGATGATCAAGCTCTCGGGCGAGGTGTTCGGCGGTGGTGAGGTCGGCGTCGATCCTGAGGTGGTCAAGCAGATAGCGGGTCAGATCGCCGCCGTGCTCAGCGAAGGCGTGCAGGTGGCGGTCGTCGTTGGTGGTGGGAACTTCTTCCGTGGGGCAGAACTGCAGAACAACGGCATGGACCGGGCCCGTGGCGACTACATGGGGATGCTCGGCACTGTTATGAACTGTCTTGCGCTGCAGGATTTCCTGGAGCAGCGCGGTGTGGACACCCGGGTACAGACGGCCATCACCATGGGGCAGGTGGCTGAGCCCTACATCCCGCGGCGGGCGGCCCGTCACCTGGAGAAGGGCAGAGTGGTCATCTTCGGGGCCGGTGCCGGGATGCCGTACTTCACCACGGATACGGTCGCGGCGCAGCGAGCCCTGGAGATCGGCTGTAACCGGCTGCTGATGGCCAAGAGCGGTGTCGACGGCGTGTACGAAGCCGATCCCCGCCAGGACCCGACAGCGCGCAAGTACGTCAGCATCACCTACCGCGACGTCATGCGCCGCCGGCTCGACGTGGCAGATCCGGCGGCCTTCAGTCTGTGCGCCGACAATAAGCTTCCCATCGTCGTCTTCGGCCTCGGTGAGGATCACGGGATCGCGCGAGCGATCCGTGGTGAGCCGATCGGTACGATCGTCGCTGCCGGGGTGGATACTGTCCTTGCCGATGCGGGAGACTAGCCACCTCTTGGAAGGCACCGAAAGATGCTCTGCGCGCGTCGCGAACCGTGGCGGGCAAGCGGTCAGGGCGCATACGAGGCATAGGGAGCAGCGGTGATCGAGGAAACACTATTCGAAGCCGAAGAGAAGATGGAGAAGGCCGTATCGGTCGGCAAGGAAGACTTCTCGTCGATCCGGACCGGGCGCGCCCATCCGTCCTTGTTCAACAAGATCGTCGTCGACTACTACGGATCAACGACGCCGATCAACCAGCTGGCGTCCTTCCACATCGCGGACGCGCGGATGATCACCGTGCAGCCGTATGACAAGTCGTCGCTGGGGGCCATCGAGCGCGCCATCCGCGACTCCGATCTCGGAGTCAACCCCGCGAACGACGGCCATCTCATCCGAGTGGTGCTCCCGCAGCTGACCGAGGAGCGCCGACGCGACTACATCAAGCTCGCGCGGGAGAAGGCCGAGGCCATCCGGGTCTCCATCCGTAACATCCGGCGGCATGCCAAGGAGACCCTGGAGAAGCTCGTGCACGACGGAGAAGTCGGAGAGGACGAGGTCGCTCGCGCCGAGAAGCAGCTCGAGTCGATGACCAAGACGCACGTCGACCAGGTCGAGGAACTGCTCAAGCATAAAGAAGCCGAGCTCCTTGAAGTCTGAGCTCATGGTGCCCAGGCCGGCTCCGTCATTGTGCGCGCTGGAAGGCCGCTGGTTTGGCCGTGACTGACGAGCCTGCCGCCCCTGCCCCGGGCGAGGACCCGGATCGATCCGCCGCGTCCGGAGGTCACGGTCCGAAGCGTGCCGGGCGGGATCTGCGTGCGGCTACCGGTGTGGGCGTGGGCCTCGGCGCCGTCGTGCTGGGCACTCTGTTCACGTTCCCGGCGGCGTTCGCGGGCGTGGTCATCCTGGTCATGGTGGTGGCTGTCTGGGAGCTGGCGCAGGCGTTCTCGACGCGGGGGATCACTGTGCCGGTGGTGCCGGCGCTGCTCGGTACCGTGCTGATGCTGGTGGGTACCTATGTCGCCGGAACATCTCCGCTGGTCGTCGGACTGGGCCTGACCGTCATGGCGACATCTGTCTGGCGGTTGGGCGACGGTTCTGTCGGTTACCTTCGCGACGTCACGGCCGGGATCTTCATCGTCGTCTATGTGCCGTTCTTGGCGGGGTTCGCCATGTTGATGGCCCGCGCCGACGACGGTCACTGGCAGGTCTTCGCGCTGCTGGCCGTGGTCGTCGCGTCGGACACCGGCGGCTATTTCACGGGGGTGCTGATCGGGAAGCACCCCATGGCACGCAGCGTCAGCCCGAAGAAGACCTGGGAGGGATTCAGCGGGTCACTGTTGCTGGGTGTCGCCGTCGGCGTGGCCGTGGCAGTGCTGGCGTTCGACGGTCCGTGGTGGGGTGGTGTCGTGCTCGGCGTCGTCGGGGTGGTCGGTGCTACCGTCGGTGATCTCGGCGAGTCGATGATCAAGCGGGATCTCGGGGTCAAGGACATGAGCTCGCTGCTCCCGGGACACGGCGGCATCATGGATCGCCTCGACTCGCTGCTGCCAAGCGCACCGCTGATCTGGCTGGTGCTCGAATACGTCCTGTAGATAAGTCGGCCGGACACTGGTCGGCGTGGGAGAATCGTCGTTGTTATGCCTGAAAACGCATGTCTAACGGGCCCCGGTGGCCGAAACGCCGGTGAGTCGGACACGAGTGAGACCGTCGCGCTCGACGACGTCGATGCCGCCGATGGGCGCGCTGACACCGTGGAACCCGCCGACGTCGCTGGGTCCGTCGAGCTCGCCGAGCCGGACGTGGCCGGCGCCAATGCTCCTCGGCCCGGGGAGCTTCAGTTGACGCCGGTGCGGCGGGGAAAACCGCCGCAGCACCTTGCCGACCTCGACACAGAAGCGCGGCGCCGGAGCGTCGTCGATCTCGGGCAGAAGGCCTTCCGCGCCGACCAGCTATCCCGGCAGTACTTCGCCCGGTTCGTCGGGGAACCCGGCGAGATGACCGACATTCCAGCCGGAGTCCGGGACGAGCTCGGCGGCGCCATGCTTCCGCAGCTGGTGACGCCGGTCCGGAACATCGACACCGACGACGGTGCGACCCGCAAGACGCTGTGGCGCCTGTTCGACGGCGCGCTGGTGGAGAGCGTGCTGATGCGATACGGGGGAACGACGTCGGACTCGAAACGGTCAGGCACCGGAAACGGTGACCGGGATGTTCGGTCGAGCCGGCGGGACCGGGTCACCATCTGTGTATCCAGTCAGGCAGGCTGTGGGATGAACTGCCCGTTCTGCGCGACGGGCCAGCAGGGCCTGACCCGGAACATGTCCACGGCGGAGATCGTCGAGCAGGTGGTGGCAGGCTCTCGGGCGCTCGCGGCCGGCGAGATCGCCGGCGGGACCGGACGGGTCACCAATGTGGTGTTCATGGGCATGGGCGAACCGATGGCCAACTATAAATCTGTCGTCACGGCCATCCGGCGGCTCACCGACCCGGTTCCCGAAGGACTCGGCATCAGCCAGCGTGGGGTGACCGTCTCAACAGTTGGACTGGTGCCGGCCATCGATCGGCTCGCTTCGGAGCAACTCTCCGTGACATTGGCATTGTCCCTGCATGCGCCGGATGATGCGCTGCGCGACGAGCTTGTGCCGATCAACACCCGCTGGAAAGCGGGAGAGGCGCTGGACGCCGCACGGCGGTACTTCGATCGGACCGGCAGGCGTGTGTCCATTGAGTATGCGTTGATCCGCGACATCAACGACCAGGAATGGCGGGCCGATCTGCTGGGTCGGATGCTGACCGAACGAGGGCGCGGATGGATACATGTCAACCCAATTCCGCTGAATCCGACACCTGGGTCGAAATGGACTGCTTCTGAGCCCGAGGTGGAACGGGCGTTCGTTGCGGCGCTTGAGCGACACGACGTTCCCGTCACTGTGCGTGACACCCGCGGACGTGATATAGACGGGGCCTGTGGGCAACTGGCGACCACGAACGCCTAAGATGCCTGTCAGCTTGAAGTGGGACAACTAGCAAAGTGCTCTAGACTACGTTCTGCTTGGGGTGGCCGGTCACGGGGGTCGGCAGTCGGCGGCGAGCGGATCAACCGCTCGCCTGTCGTGCTGCGCTGCGTGACCGGCCGTTCTCGTAACAGGAGGAGTGTGACGACGCGGTGGCTGTGAGTCGCGAACCTGAATTCCGTACGGTGCGGATGCGTGAGGGGTATGACCTCGACACTGTCGATGACTTTGTCGATCAGGTCATCGATGCGCTGGACGGCCGGTCAGGGGCCAAAGGCATCACGCCTGAGCGGATCGAGGCCGAAGAGTTCAAGGTCGTCCGGATGCGCGAGGGCTACTCGATGGACGACGTCGACGACTGGCTCGACGCGGCCGCGGCCGAGCTGCGTAAAAAGCGGCATGCGGCCCAGCAGGCGCAGCAGCATCAGTACGCGGCACCTGCGCAGCAGCACCCCCAGCAGCACCCTCAAGTCCATCCACAACCGCCACAGGTTCAGCACGCCCAGCAGATGCCGGATCAGACCTGGGCGGCCGCGGACCATGTCGGACTCAATACGGCACCGATCTCGCCGGTCGGCCCTCCGGCGGCCCCGACCCCTCCGGTGAATCCAGCACCGCCGATGGGTACGCCGCCGCCGATGAACCCGGCCGCGGGGTACCCCCCGGCTGGCGCGCCTGGATACCAGGGGTATGCCGAGCCGCCGGTCGGCAGTGACCCGCTGACCGACTCCGCGGTGAACGAGCTCGACCCTGCGCTGCGCGCGCTCGACCCGTCGTTCGGTGAGACGGGCCAGTACACCGATCCAGGGCACTACCCGGAGCAGGCGCAGTTCCAGGAGCCGGCGCAACGGACACATCAGCAGCCGGCGGTGAACGGATACGAGACCGCCACGGACGACCCCTCGCTGTCCGACGTGCGCACACCATCGACCGGGCTGCATCACGTCGAGATCTGGACCCGTGACATCGACGCTGCGACGCGGTCCTTCGGGTGGCTGTTCGAGCGGCTCGGCTGGACACTTTTCCAGGTGTGGGACAGCGGCCGCTCCTGGCAGTCTCCGGGCGGCGGGCCCTACGTCGTCATCGAGCAGTCTCCTGACCTCTCCTGGACGCCATACGACCGCAAGGCGCCCGGGCTGAACCACCTGGCGCTCGCGGTGCCGGAGCGGTGGATGGTGGACCGCATCGTGTCCGAGGCGCCGACATACGGCTGGCGGCTGATGTTCGCCGACCGGCACCCGTACGCTGGAGGGCCGCACCACTACGCCGCGTACTTCGAGAACGAGGAAGGTTTCGAGGTCGAGGTCGCCACTCCGTAGACAATGGCGCGCTGAAGGTCTCAGCTCGCCTCCGGACGCTGGACCGGAGCTTGTTGAGCGTCAGTGACGCATATCGGCGAATTTGCGAGCCCTTGACGCAACTAGCGCTCAACAAGCGGACCAACCGGGCGCGTCACCGGTTCGGGTTTCCGGTCGTGGCCGCGTCCGCCGGAGGAATGTCCTGTCGACTGGTCTGTCGGCCTGAGAACCGATCGCGTACGGTAGCGAACCATGATGTTCTTCGACACAGCCGGTGTGCCGGTTCCTCATGGGTCCGAGCGGGATCATGCCTGACTCCGACGTTACCGCTCTGACGTCGGAATTGATCCAGATCGACACGACCAACCGCGGGGGCGGGGACGGCCGGGAACGGCCCGCGGCCGAGTACGCGGCCCGCCGTCTGAGCGAGGCAGGCATCGAGTCGACGCTGCTGGAGTCGGCGCCGGGCCGGACCAACCTGGTGGCCCGGATCGCCGGCTCGGAGCCGGAGCGACCCGCGCTTCTGGTCCATGGGCATCTGGACGTCGTCCCGGCGAACGCGGCGGACTGGCAGGTCCATCCGTTCTCCGGTGAGATCAACGACGGCATGGTGTGGGGCCGTGGCGCGATCGACATGAAGAGCATGGTCGCGATGGTGCTCGCCGTCGCCCGTGCCTGGGCGCGGGAGGGACGTGGGCCCCGCCGCGACGTCGTCGTCGCCCTCACCGCCGACGAGGAGGACACTGGGAGCTTCGGCGCCGGTTGGCTGGCGGACCAGCGTCCGGACCTGTTCGAGGGCTGTACAGAGGGTGTGAGCGAGTCCGGAGGGTACACGCTCCATGCGAACGGGCGGCGGCTGTACCCGATCGGTGCCGCGGAGCGGGGCACTGCGTGGCTGAAGCTGACCGCGCGCGGGTCGGCAGGGCACGGCTCGAGGGCGCACCGGGACAACGCGGTCGCTGCGCTGGCGGCGGCGGTCAACCGGATCGCCGAGCACCGCTGGCCGGTACGGCTGACGCCGACCGTGCGCGCCGCCGTCGTGAGGGTATGTGAGGCATTGGACGTGCCGATCGATCCGGACGCCGCGGACTTCGACCCCGACGCCATGCTGGCGCAGCTGGGCCCTGCCCGGCGGTTGCTGGAGAACACGCTGCGCAACAGCACCAACCCGACCATGCTCGAGGCGGGCTACAAGGTCAACGTGATTCCGTCAGCGGCGACGGCGCACGTCGACGGTCGGGTCCTCCCGGGCGCCGAGGAGGAGTTCGAGAAGACCGTCGAGGAACTCACCGGGCCGAACGTGGACTGGGAGTACTACCACCGCGAGGTGTCGCTGTCCGCGCCGGTGGACTCGCCGACGTTCGCGGCGATGGCCGATGCGGTCCTGGCTGAGGATCCCGGTGGGCACGTGGTGCCGTACTGCGTGGGAGGCGGAACGGACGCCAAGCAGTTCTCCCGGCTGGGCATATTGGGCTACGGCTTCGCGCCGCTGACCATGCCGGAAGATCTCGACCTGCAACCGCTGGTGCATGGCGTGGATGAGAGGGTGCCCGTGGAGGCGCTGGAAGGCGGCGCACGCATTCTGGATCGGTTCCTGAGCTCCGCGTGAGCGGCTGTCTCCCATGATCATCAAGGCTTAGCCACATGATCGTGGGTCCAGTAGTTGATGATCATGGCAAAGAAGGGTGAATGAGACGATGAGCGAAACGGCTCCATGCGGGGCGTGGCGGTCGTCGATCGACGCCGGCCTGGTCGCGCACGTGGACGGGCGTCCGGCCTGGATCAGCGTGTACGACTCACAGCCGTGGTGGATCGAACCGATGCCCGCTGAGGGCGGCCGGATGGCGCTGCTGCGCAGGGTGGAAGAGCTGCCAGAGCAGCCGGATCCCCTGGTGGTCGACGACGACACGTTCTACGAGGAGTACCTGCTGGCCCAGGAGCCCGAGGAACACGACGACGTCGTGCTGCCGGCGCCGTGGAACATCCGCAGCCGTGTCCACGAGTACGGCGGGCGTCCCTATGTGCTGGTGCCCTCCGATCCCGGGCCGGTCGTCGTCTTCTCCGAGTTCTCCGACCAGCGTCTCTACCGCTTCCAACCGGACGTCGACGCGCGGCCACAGCCGTTGACGCCGGAGCCCGGCCGCCCGTCCGCTCTCCGCTACGTCGAGCCGATCGTCGGTCCGGACGAGCGCGAGGTGTGGTGCATCCGCGAGGAGCTGACCGGTCCGGCCCCGACAGACGTCGCCCGCGCGCTGGTCGCCGTGCCGCTCGACGGCTCGGCGGCCACCGACCCGTCGGCCGTGCGTACGCTCGTCGTCGACCGGCATTTCCTCGCCTGCCCGCGCCGCTCTCCGGACGGTGGCAGGCTCTCCTGGATCGGCTGGGACCATCCCTCGATGCCCTGGGACTCGACCGAGCTGCGGGTCGCGGCGATCGACGACGACGGCTCGGTAGGGACGCCGGTGACCGTGGCGGGCGGCGCCGACGAGGCGGTCGTCCAGGCTGAATGGGATTCGGGCGACGCGCTGCTCTACGTCTCCGACCCGACCGGCTGGTGGAACCTGCACCGGGTCGCGCTGGGGCCGGACGGGCACGCGGCCACGGCTCCGGTCAACCTCTGCCCGCGGGAGGAGGAGTTCGGCGGGCCGCTCTGGCAGCTGGGCATGCAGTGGTTCGCCCCAGTGGGGACGGATACGGTGGCGGTGATCCACGGCCGGTCCTCGACGCGGCTCAGCGTGCTGGACACGGCGTCGGGTGAGCTGCTGCCCCTCAAGGAAGACGGAAACACTGAGTGGGCGGCGACGCTCTTCTCGCTGGGGAACGACGTCGTGTACGGCGTCGCCGGCAGCCCTGACCAGCCGTACCGGGTGATGGGGGTAAGCACGCTCGCCCGTCACTCGATGGCGCTGACCGATCCGAGGTACGACGAGCGCCCGGGCGGCCCAGGCGGTATGGGACCCGTGGGTCCCGCCAGCCCGCGCGACGCCGGTGAGGCTGACGCCGTCTCGGTGCTGCCCCCGCTCTGGCGGGTCGGCCGCGGTCACCTGCCGGAGCCTGAAGCGCGCACCTTCGCCGGTAAGGACGGCCGGGAGATCCACGCGAGCCTCTATCCGCCCCGCAACGCCGGCTTCACCGCGCCGGAGGGTGAGCTGCCGCCGTATGTGGTGTTCGTCCACGGCGGACCCACCAGCCGGGCGCCGATGGTGTACGACCTGGAGGTCGCGTACTTCACCAGCCGAGGTATCGGCGTCGTGGAGGTCGACTACGGCGGCTCGACGGGGCACGGCCGGGAGTACCGGAACCGGCTGCGCGCGAACTGGGGCGTCGTCGACGTGGAGGACTGCGCGGCCGTCGCGCGGGCGATTGTCGACGACAGGCTGGCTGACGGGCGACGGTTGGCGATCCGCGGCGGTAGCGCCGGCGGCTGGACGTCGGCGGCCGCGCTGGTGTTCACCGACACCTTCCGGTGCGGCGTCATCAAGTATCCGATCCTCGATCTCGCCGGCTGGCGGACCGGGGAGACCCATGATTTCGAGTCGCAGTACCTGGAGAGCCTCGTCGGGCCGTGGCCGGAGGCGGAGCCGCTGTACCGGGAGCGTTCGCCGATGACCTATCCGGAGCGTGTCACCGCGCCGTTCCTTCTGCTGCAGGGGCTGGAGGACGAGATCTGCCCTCCGGTGCAAGCGGAGCGGTTCGTCGAGGCCATGGCCGGGCGAGGGATCCCGCACGCCTACCTGACCTTCGAGGGGGAGCAGCACGGCTTCCGTAGGAAGGAGACGATCGTCGCCGCGTTGGAAGCCGAGCTGTCGCTCTATGCTCAGGTCTTCGGGTTCGAACCGGCCGGAGACATCCCCCGGCTCCCACTTCGAAGCCGACATCCGCATGCCGGGTAGCACGGGTCTGTTGCCATGCGACACGAGTCCGGACGTGTCGCGTGCCTCGTGCCCGTGGTGATGGTACGGTAGCGTGCCTGCCGCTGATGAGATGAGCCGTGGCGACGGACCACGGTGGCCCACACGACAGACTCCGGGAATGAGCCCATGAACAACATGCAAGCATTGACCCGGCCGCGAAAGCTGACGGCGGGTGACCGCGTCGTCGTCGTCGCACCCAGTGGTCCGGTCGACAAGGACCTGCTCGATGCCGGCTGCGAGATCCTGAGCGCCTGGGGCCTCGAGGTCACGCTCGCGCCGCATGTCGCCGATCAACACGAGCGCGTCGCCTATCTGGCAGGCAGCGACGAGGCGCGGGCCTCGGATCTGCAGCAGGCCTGGTGCGACCCGTCGGTGGCGGCGATCTTCTGTGCCCGGGGCGGCTACGGCGCACAGCGGATGATGGACATGGTCGACTGGTCCGCTGTGGCGGCTGCCGAGCCCAAGGTGTTCGCTGGGTTCAGCGACATCACGGCGTTGCACGAGGCGTTCGCCAACTGTGTCGGTGTCGCTACCCTGCACGCGCCGATGGTGGCGGTCGACTCGTTCGTGTACGACGCGGCGACGTCGGAGCATCTGCGGCGGACGTTGTTCGAGCCCGAGTCGGTACTGACGCTGAGCTCTCCCACCGCACAGACGATTGCGAACGGCGGCGGTGGCCCGGTGGCGGGTGTGACCGTCGGCGGCTGCGTCAGCCTGCTCACCTCCGAGCTGGCGACTCCCACCGGACGGCCGAATCTTCACGGGGGGATCCTGCTGCTCGAGCAGGTCGGCGAGAAGGCCTACCGGCTGGACCGCGATCTCACGCACATGCTGCGCACTGGATGGCTGGACGGCGTGGTCGGCGTCGTTCTCGGCTCGTGGCATGACTGTGAGCCGATGGACGACGTCGTCGTGGAGCGACTGGGCGATCTCGGTGTCCCGATCATCAGCCGATTCGGTTTCGGGCACGGCGACAGCACGCAGACCATGCCGCTGGGCGTGTCCGTGACCCTCGATCCGGGCGCCGCCACACTGACGCTGGACACCCCGGCGCTCAGCTAGGGGCCGCTTGGCGTCCCGTGCCAGGACAGGGGCGCTGCGTCGTCGCCGCGTCTCTTGGTGACCTGGGCGGAAAGCGGTAACC
>NZ_ML142863.1:390-17308 GCF_004138495.1 Phytoactinopolyspora endophytica | reverse complement strand
TTGCATGAACGGGGCCGGGTCGGCTCCGAGACGCAAGCGTGCATGCTGCGCCTGCGCGTATCGATGCGGGGAAGGCGGGACCGACCCATCCCCCTGGGGCCGGTCCCGCTCTTCTTCGCGCTGCACGGAGCCTAAAGCCTGGGAGCTTGCGAGGCGTAGGGCCGAAAGGCCCTAGAACGAAATCGACCGAGGCGCCGGTGCCGGCTTCAGCACGTTGCCGACTAAGACGCCGCTCAGTGTCGCGGCACGAAAGGCATGGTCAGCGGCCCAGCCGCGGGCAGGCCGAGCGACGTGGCGATCTCGCTCAATGGGCCCCATGGCCGCATCGCGACGGACGCTGCCGCCGGAGACTGGCTCGACTCGGCGGGCTTCAGACGCTCCAGGAACGGCACCTTCGGGAACGCTCGGACGTCGGCGAGGTCGGTTCTGGCGGGCAGACCGCTACGCAGGCGAGCCAGCCGGACGGCGGTGGTCAGGCCGCCGAGCTCGTCGACGAGGCCATGCTCGTGCGCGTCGGCACCGGTCCAGATGCGGCCGCGCGCGACCTGGTGGACGTGTTCACGCGAGAGCTCACGATCGTGTGCCACCTTGGCGGTGAAGTCGTCATACACCCGGTCCATCCAGCGGTTGACGATCTCCCACTGCATCTCGCTGAACGGTTCGTGTGAGGAGAACATGTCGGCCTGTTCGCCGACGTTCACGCTGTCCAGGTGGATCCCGAGCCGGTCCAGGAGCTTCTTCGGTGCGAGTTTGCCGCCGAGGACGCCGATGGAACCGGTGATGGTGGCCGGTGACGCCACGACCACGTCCGCAGCCATCGTCACGAAGTACCCTCCGGAGCCGGCGACCGTTCCCATAGAGGCGATGACCGGCTTGTGGCGCCGGGCCAGAAGCACCTCGCGACGGATGGTGTCCGACGCGACGTACGACCCGCCGGGGCTGTCCACCCTGAACACGATCGCCTTCACGGACTCGTCCTTGACTGCGGCTCGCAGGGCGGCGCTGATCGTGTCGGCGCCCATGGAGCCTCCGCTGAACGGGCTGGCGGAGCTGCGGCCGACGGTGACCGGGCCGTGCCCGTACACCAGGGCAACGCTCCCTCGGCGACGTTGGATCGGCGCTCGGATGGCTTCGTTCTTGGAGTGGGTGTGGTTGTAGCGGCCGACGTAGCGCAGCCGCATCCGGCCGCCGACGCGTCGGTTCACCGCGTTGTACACCTCGTCGCGGTAGCCGACCTGGTCGATGAGGCCCGCGGTTTTCGCATCGTCGGCGCTGGTGGGGCCCGAGTCGATCAGCTCACGGAGTCTGTCGGCGCTGAGGCCGCGCGCACCGGAGACGGCGGTGATGATCTGTTCGCCCGTGGACTCGACGATCCGGCCTAACGCCTCACGGTGCGCGTCGGTGAACTGGGCTTGGGTGAACATATCCGCAGCGTTCTTGTATTCGTGCCGCTGGCTGAACTCCGGCTGCAGCCCGAGCTGGTTGAGCGCGTCGCGCAGGAACACCGCACGCGCGCTGAGACCGGTGAGGCCGACATCGCCGGAGGGCTGCAGCCAGATCTCATCGAAGGCGCTGGCCAGGTAATAACCGAACGTGCCCGGACCGAGCTCGCCGAAGCTCTGGGCCCAGGCGACGGCGGGTTTGCCAGAACGGCGGAACTGTTGCACCGCGTCCCGCAGCTCTTGGGTGACGGCAGGTGGCTGGGAGCCGCCGTCACATTGGGCTATGAGTCCGGCCACCTTGTCGTCCTCCGCGGCGCGGCGCAGGCCTTCGAGGACGTCGGAGAGCTGCGCCCGGTTGCGTGCGCGCAGGGCGGCAAGCGGGTCCTGCGGCGGCGTGGTCATGAGGGGTGTGTGCAGTTCGAGTTCCAGGACGAGCGGCGCTACCGGCATAAGCCCACCCTATTGACGCATCCACTCGCCTGCGAGGGACACCAACGTTATTGACATCAGGTGTCTAAAACAGAGAGTGGCCCGAGGACGTGCCGCTGCCACGGCTGGGCGTGCTGCTGACGCTGCCGGCTCATCTGGACAGGCTCACGTTGTTCGGCCGCGGGCCGGGGGAGGCCTATGCGGATACACGTGAGGCTACCCGGGTCGGACGGTTCGACCGCGGCGTCGACGTGCTGCAGACCCCTACGTGCCCCACAGGAGAACGGCCACCGGATCGACGTCGTCGGATTGACGCAGAGGTGTGGGCGCGGGGAAATGAGATTGCGGTTCGACGCCGAGGCTGGCGATGCTTTGGGGTGTGAAAATGCATGCCAACGAGCTGACCGTGTCCGTCGAGACCGTCCGGGAACTGGTCGACGAGCAGTTCCCCGAGTGGAGGGGGCTGTCAATCAAGCAGGTAGCTTCCCGAGGCACGGTAAACGCCTTGTTCAGACTTAGTGACCGGCTGGTAGCACGGCTTCCGCTCGTGCCCGGCGACGTTGGACAGATGCGGCAGCGTATCGAGTCCGAGGCGCGAGCGGCCCGTGAGCTGCTCGGTCGTTCACGGTTTCCGACTCCTGCGCCGGTCGGCATAGGCGAACCCGGCGACGGTTACCCGCTCCCGTGGTCGGTGCAGACCTGGCTACCCGGAACGGTGGCCACGGACGCCGACCCCGGCGAGTCAGTCGACTTCGGACACGACCTGGCCGAGTTCATTCAAGGCGTGCGTGCGATCGACACCCACGGCAGGACGCACGCTGGGCACGGTCGAGGTGGGGATTTGCGCGCTCACGACGCGTGGGTTGAGACCTGCTTCCAGCGCAGCGAACAGCTCTTGGAGGTTCCTCGTCTTCGCCGACTCTGGAGTGTGCTGCGGGAGCTGCCGCGTCACGCACCCGATGTGATGACACACGGTGACCTCAATCCCGGCAACGTGCTCGTCTCTGACAATCGCCTGGCCGGGATTATCGACGTCGGCAGCCTTGGGCCCGCTGACCCAGCATTGGACCTGGTCGGTGCATGGCATCTACTCGAGGCTGGCCCGCGGCAGGTACTCCGCGACGACCTCGAATGCGACGACCTTGAGTGGGCGCGCGGAAAAGCATGGGCGTTCGAGCAGGCCCTAGGTGTGGTCTGGTACTACGTCGACAGCAATCCCACCATGAGCTTGATGGGCTGGCGCACCCTAGAACGCCTCATGGCAGAACCAGCGCCAAACTAGGCCACTAGAAGTGCATGGTGAGACCCGCGAACGGCGAGACCTCCCGGAACCGCTCATGCGTGTGCGGCACGTCGTCGTGCTCCAGTGACCAGGTCATCGGGTGCGGCACCAGCACAGCGCCGAGTCCGGCCTGCAGGGCAGGGCGGATGTCGGACTTCGGAGAGTTGCCGATCATCCAGGTATCGTCCGGTGCCAGCTGACGGTCGCTGATGAATCGCGTGTAGACGGCCGGTTCCTTCTCCGGGACGATGGTGAGGTCGGCGAAAAGGTCGGCCAGCCCTGAGGCTTCGATCTTGGCGGCCTGCTGTGCGTGGTCACCCTTGGTCAGCAGGAAGAGCTGGTGCCGTGATGCGAGCTCGTGCAGAGTGTCGATGACGCCGTCGATGAGCTCGATGACGTTGGCCCGGATCGGCTCGCACATCGCCCGCAACGCCACCAGGTCGCCATCTGCCAGGGGCACGTCGGCGCGCAGCACAGTCAGACACTCGGTCAGGCTGCGCTCGAAGCTGTCTACGCCGTAGCCGTGGCTGCGCACGTTCACCCGCTCGATCTCCTCCAGGCGCTCCCGGACCTGGACACGGGTCAGCGTCGGATGCCCGACGTGGTCGATGAAGTCCTCGACCGCCCTCTCGAACAGGACGTTGTTCTCCCACAACGTGTCGTCGGCGTCGAAGATCAGGTTCTGCTTCATCGATGAGCTGCCTTTCGTCGAGTCCACGGGTCCGTTGTGGGCAGAGCCCCGGCCACGGCGGGGCCAGCGTCACGATAAACGGAGCCGGGCTGCGTCGCGCAACTGACTTTCCCGGCACGCGGACCGTGGCGGGCTAGCTAACCCTGTCAGGAGATGAGCTCTTTCAGCCGTTCGATGCTGCGCAGCGGGTCAGGCCCGACGGGTGTGACGTGCAGCGACGTCACGCCCGCTTCGCGGTACGCGGCGACGCGTTCGGTGACCCAGCTCTCCGGGCCGACCAGGTTGGTCAGCCGGATGAGCTCGTCCGGGACCGCCGCCTCTGCCTCGGACCTGTGCCCGGCCAGGTAGAGCTCCTGGATCCGCTCCGCCTCCTGCTCGTAGCCGTAGCGCCGGGCGAGGTCGTTGTAGAAGTTCTTGCCGCGCGCGCCCATGCCACCGATATAGAGGGCGAATGTCGGGCGGGCTAGGTCAGCGAGGCCGTCGGTGTCGTCGCCGATGGCGAGCATGCCACCGGCGACGATCTCCAGCTCGCCGAGCTCCGAATCTCGCCGGGAGCGACCGGCGTCGAGCGCGGTTCCCCAGGTCTCCGCCGCACGCTCGGGAAGAAAGTACAGCGGCAGCCAGCCCTCTGCGATCTCCGCGGTCAGCTCGACGTTGCGCTCGCCCAGTGCGGCCAGGAATATCGGGATCCGCTCACGGACGGGGCGATTGATGAACTTCAGTGGTTTGCCCAGGCCGGTTCCCTGGTCTTCGGGCAGCGGCAGCTGGTACAGGCCGTCGTTCGTGAGGGTCTCCCGGCGCCAGACGCGGCGGCAGATGTCGACCACCTCGCGGGTGCGAGCCAGCGGCTTCGAGTATGGGATTCCGTGCCATCCCTCGATGACCTGCGGGCCGGAGGCGCCGAGACCCAGGACCGCGCGTCCGCCAGAGACCGCGTCGAGGCCGGCCGCGGTCTGGGCGATCAGCGCCGGAGTGCGCGAGTAGAGGGGGAGGATTCCGGGGCCGAGCCGGATGGTGGACGTCTGGGCGGCGAGATATCCGAGGATGGACACGGCGTCGAAGCCGTAGGCCTCGGGTAGGAAGACAGTGTTCACCCCGGCCTTCTCCAGCGCGACGACCTCCCGGGCAGTTGCGTGTGGGTCCTTGGCCAGCGGCAGGATCGTGCTCAGTTCCATGACCGAACCCTAGCTGCTATGTAGGTGCGACGCTTCCGTCGAATGTCACCGAGCTGCGGACGACTGCGTGACCGTCTCTTGGGTTTGCCCACTAGCGAGGCGCCATGCGGATGGCGCCGTCGAGGCGGATGGTCTCACCGTTGAGCATCGGGTTCGTGACGATGTGCTCGACCAGCTGCGCGTACTCTTCCGGACGCCCGAGCCGGCTGGGATGCGGCACTTGCTCCCCGAGCGACTGCTGGGCCTCCTGTGGCAGGCCGGCCATCAGCGGTGTCTGGAAGATTCCGGGGGCGATGGTCGTGACGCGGATCAGGTGCTGTGCGAGGTCCCGGGCGATCGGGAGGGTCATTCCGACGATGCCGCCCTTGGACGCCGAGTAGGCGGCTTGACCGATCTGGCCGTCGAAGGCGGCGACGGAGGCGGTGTTGACGATGACGCCGCGCTCCTCACCGACCGGCTCGATGGGAATCATGCGCTCCGCGGCAAGCCTGATCACGTTGAACGTGCCGAAGAGGTTGACCTCGACGGTGCGGCGGAACTTGTCGTAGGGGAATGGACCCTTCTTGCCGACCACCCGGAAGACGTCCGTGCCGATGCCGGCACAGTTGACGACGACGCGCAGGTCACCGAGGCCCTCGGCAACGTCGAGTGCGGCCCCGACCTGTGCTTCGTCGGTCACGTCCGCCGGCGCGAAGTGCACGTCTGCGCCGAGCTCGTCGGCGACGGCCTTGCCGTTGGAGGAGGGGAGGTCCACGATGACGGCCTTGGCGCCGTCGGCCACGAGCCGCTTGACGGTGGCCAGTCCGAGCCCGGAGGCCCCTCCAGTGACCAGAGCGACGACGTTGGCGTTGATGTCCATCCCGGGGGTGTCCTTTCGAAGCGTCTGTCGTGGAACCCCAGGGTAAGGTCTGTGACCTCGTCATGTCGCTGGGTCGGGGCCGTCGTCGTCGCCGTTGCGGGGAAGCCGGTCGACAGCTGGATGCTCGACGAGCGCAAGGACACGGCTCGCCATGAAACGAGCCGTCCGGACGGCTGTGCCCGAACGGGTGACCTCGGTGACCTCCACCACGCCGCGACCGATGGTGACCTCGACCCGTCGTCCGATCCGCGTGGCTGTGATCTCGTAGGTGCGTGTCGTGTCGCCGGCGTCAACGACGATCTCCACGCGGTCGCCTCTCATGCTCTCCCGGCCTGTTGCTGGACGAAACTGCCCGAGCTATGCTTCTAGCTAAGCGACGGGCTGGCAATTGTCGGGTCCGGTGCTTCCCGCCCCTCAACTAGCAGTTGAGGGGCCTTATCTTTGCAGATGATGACGCCGGGTGCCAGACGGCTACTTGTAAGAGGAGTGCGAAGCCTGGCATCGCCTGGTTCATTCCACAGAGTGGCGGGCGCTACGGCGGACACAGCTGCGCTGGGTGGTCTGTATGTACGCCATCCAGAATATGCGATGAGGTCGGCCAGCTGGATGAAGTACGAGCTATGTGAAACGCGTGGCACAGGGTCATCTACCAAACGGCACGTCGCTTGCGCTCTTCGAGCAAGGTTACAGATCGTAGCGTTCTCGCTGCTCTCGTCGTGAAGAATCATGTACGGTTCGTCGCCAATCGTCGCCACCTGCTGAAGAAGTGTCTCTCAAGCCACCAGCAGGCACATGATTCCGCTGGAATCAGTACGTTCCTTGTCCACGACGACCGTGAACGCATGTACGTTCAGATTGCTTAGAATTCGCATATGTGCCCTGAAGACCAGTTGACGCTGAGCGGGGGCAAGCCGGATAGCCCGGAGATCGCCAGCGCCGCGTATCAGGGAGCTAGCTTTGATCTCTGTATCCACGGGAACGTTGTAGGACGTGCAGATGCGCTGTCGGAACCGCCGTAGCTCGTCGAACGTAACGTGCCAGTCGTCGACACTGACAGCAAGACATCCAAGGCCGAAGCACGAGCTGGCGCCTTTCTTATTGGGCTCTCCAAGGTCACCCGTCTTCATCCACGTAGATCAAGATCTTCGGGTCGATCGTGAATTCCACGCCACAGACAGGATATGCGCACTTGTTGCCGCTCCTAGCGATGACGACCTTCTCCTGCGCGTGGGGGACACGGTCGCGAATAGAGGGGTTCAGCCATGTGCAAACGCCTTCGGTCGCGCGAACAGATTCTCGAGGTTGTACGTCGCCACCGCCACCATGTCGGCACCACCCTGTGTCATATCCGCGTCGGCGCCCCCTCTGACACCCACACGCGCGGACCCGATCATCATGCATGAAGCCGCCGTCCGCGTCCATAGAACACAGCTCGGCAGCGCAGCCCGGCTGGTGCGTCCGTCCGGGACATCACGATCCTTCCCCGGACGGCGACTCACGCGGGCACACAAGGAGCCGGATCTGGGTCTAAGGGCAGATCCCAATGTCGCTCGATAATCCGTTGAGAGGCGAAGTTCCAGGTCATATGGCGTGTGCGCAGGTCTGCTCACGTAGGGGACGAGCTGGCCTGTCGTTCGGATTCTGATCGTTTGACCACTGTTTGGTCTGAAGGTCCCCGAATGTGGGGGCGTGGTGTTTCGTGTCTCAGTGGAACCGTTCCTGGAGAGATCTTGGAGGTGATCAACACTCCACCTGCGCGATCGTGCACCGCCTGGCGTGGCGTGCTCTGGTTCGGCGGCAGTTGTATGCGCAGCTCATTGGGCCCTCGCTGAGAGGGACGCCATCTGTTTGTGAGGCGTTGAGGGCTTGCCGGGCGCTGATCTGTCCAGAAGGTGAACTGTGACCCAAGATATGTCACGTTGCGTTATTTGGATCTTGCTGTCTGTTATGTCGGTCTGGCATGATCGCTTGCCACGTGCCGATGATTTGGTGGCGAGGGGAGATCTGTGGTGGGGTTCAACGTTGTTGCGCGTGCTCTGTCCGTTCTGGTGGCTGTCGGCCTGCTGCTGGCTGGACTTTCTGTGCCGTCTGGCGCTGACGATGTGGCCACGGCTACTGCTGCCGGGGTGGCGTCCGGTCCCGGACGCGTTGTGAGCAGTTTGGCGCAGCGTCCGTCGCCGCCGGAGCTGGTTCCGGCCGAGGATCGCATACCTGGTGTCGGATTGAAGCGCAATGATCCCAACTCGATGCACTATGAGCGCGGCGACGAGAATGGGCAATTCCGCTCAGCTGACGAGCAGAGTGTAGAACCTCTACAAGAATTACCGCCACCTGAGATAAGGGAATACGTTCCTGAACCAGTGCCGGGTTGTGTGACGTGGGGTTGGCAGGACTGGACTCACGGTGCCAACCCGTACGCAGTCGATGACCAGATACTTCGGCTGTACCGTGCGAGTGATGACGTGTTGGTGCATGAGGGAAGAATTAGTGATATCGATCCGGGATACCCCGGGACCTATCAAAGTCGCAGATATTTCAGCAACTATGGTGGTAACGAATATTGCAGATATGCCGACGACGGCCTGGCACTGGAATCTGGCGTCGAATACTATCTCGCAGTTGCCTATATTCTCGATGGCGAACAAAGCGACTTCGCTTATAGCGACCCTCATGAGGCGATCCTCTTTCCTGTGCTTGCTGATGAGGCGACGCGTGGGCCGTGTGTTTGTGTGACGTCGACGGGTCGGACTGCTGCGTGGAATGGGTTGCGTGGCGGGGTGAACACGGCGACAGGGGCGTTGACGGAGAGTTCGGTTGATGCCCAGTCTGTGGCTCCTGGCGTGCCGGCGGCGTTGAGTCGTTCGTACAACTCCAATGATGGGGCGGCGGGTTTGACGGGGCAGGGTTGGTCGTCACCGTATTCGGCGCATCTGGAGATCGGCGACTCGTCGGTGACATATGTGGCCGAGGATGGCCAAGAGGTGGTGTATGAGGCTGCGGGGGATTCGTATGTGACGCCGCCGGGTGTCACCTCGAAGCTTCGCGCCGTCGCCGACGGGTTTGAGCTGGTCACCGAGGCTCATGAGGTGCTGGCCTTTGATGATCAGGGCCGGCTGCAGAGTTCGGTGGACTCCTCCGGTGAGGGGGTGTCGCTGTCGTATTCCGATGGGGTCCTTGATTCGGTGAGTGACGCCTCGGGGCGTGATTTTGACCTGTCGTATAACGCGGACGGTGTGGTGTCGTCGATCGCGCTGGCGGATGGCGAGTCGGTGTCGTACGGGTATGACGGTGATTTGTTGACGTCGGTCACCGACGCCCGCGGCGGCGTCACCGAATATGGGTACGACTCTGCGGGGCGTTTGACCTCGATCACCGATGCGCTGGGTAGCACGGTGATGCAGACCACCTACGACGCGGAAGGCCGTGTGGTTGAACGTGTTGATGCGTCAGGTGGGACGACGACGTTTGAGTATGTCGATGATGGCGACACGACCACGACGTACACGACTGACCCACGCGGTGGTGTCACGCGCGACGTGTACATGGGCAATGTGTTGTTGGAGACCGAAACCCCAGAGAACGAGGTCACGACGTATGCGTATGATCAGCGGTTGCGGCTGGTCGCGGAGACGGATCCGCATGGCCGGGTGACGCGGTATGCGTATGACGATGATGACAACCTGATCCGGACCGGGTACGCGAACGGTGAGGCGGAGGAGTTCACGTACTCCGCCGATGGGGATTTGCTGACGGAGACGTCGCCGGAGGGGATGGTCACCGAGTACACCTACGACTCGGCGCATCGGGTGTTGACCGAGACTGACCCGGAGGGCGGTGTCACGTCGTATACGTACACCTCCAGCGGGCTGGTGGAGACCGAGACGACTCCGGAGGGCCGCACCACCAGCTTCGAGTATGACGCTGAGGGGAACCGGACGGCGGAGGTGAGCCCGGAAGGGCGGCGGACGACGTTCACGTATGACGCGTTGGGGCGTGTGGTGTCGGAGACGTCACCGCGGGGCAACGAGTCTGGGGCGGACCCGGCGGATTACACGACCACGTTCTCCTACGACGCGACGGGCAACTTGGTCTCCACGACGGACCCGCTGGGCAACGTGACTGAGTATGAGTACGACGCGGTGGGTCGGCGCAGCGCGGTTGAGGATGCGCTGGGTCGGCGGACGGTGAACGAGTACGACCCGGCCGGCAACCTCGTCACCTTGACTGAGCCGGGTGGCGCGGTGACGACGCACGAGTACGACCTGGCGGGTAATCGGGTCTCGAGCACCGGGCCGGAGGGTGGTGTCACGTCGTGGATGTATGACGCGGATGGGCGAATGGTCTCGCGGACCAGCCCGCGCGGCAACGAGGATGGCGCGGACGCGGCCGCGTTCACGTGGACCTATGCCTATGACGGGATGGGGAACCTGGTCTCGGAGACCGACCCGCAGGGACGGGTGACCACGTACGGCTACGACGAGCGCTACCGCCAAACCAGTGTGACCGATCCGGCGGGGCGGACCACCACGAGTGAGTATGACGGCGACGGCAACCTCGTCGGTTCGTCGGATGCGCTGGGGAACACGACCACGACGGTGTACAACGGGCTTGGCCTGCCGGTCGAGGTGAGCGACCCGGCCGGGAACACGGCTACGACGGTGTATGACGGCGACGGGCTGACGGTGTCCGAGTCCACCCCGATGGGACACAGCACCACGTACGCCTATGACGACGACGGACAACAGGTGTCGCGGACGACGCCGCGGGGCAACGCGGACGGCGCCACCCCGGCCGATCACACCTGGACCCAGGAATATGACGCCGACGGCTACCTGGTCAGCACGACGGACCCGCTCGGTGCGGATACCACCGCAACGTATGATCCGCGCGGGCTGCTGCTCACTGCGACCGACCAGACTGACGCGACCACCACGCACAGCTATGACGCGCTGGGGCGGGTCACGAGTGTCGTCGGCCCGGATGGTGCCGAGACGACCTACTCCTACACGCCGGCGGGTGAGGTGGAGACGGTGACCGATGCGAATGGTGGCACGGTCACGTATGCCTACGATGATGCGCACCGGCAGACCTCGGTGGTTGATCCGTTGGGCCGCACCCGCACGTTCGGCTACGACGCCGAGGGCAACCGCACCACGGAAGTGACCGCGCGCGGTCGCGAGAGTGGCGACGAGGCCCGCTGGACGATCAGCACCGATTACGACGAGCGGGGCCTGGCCACCGAGGTGACGACCGGGTCGGCGGAGTCGTCCAGAAGCTTCACGTATGACGATGCCGGGCAGCTGACCAGCTTCACCGACGCCTCCGGCACCACAGATCTGACTTATGACGACAACGGGCAACTGCTCACCGTCGCGCGTGACGGTGAACAGTACACCTATACCTACGGTTCGCGTGGTGAGATCACCAGCACCACCTATCCGGACGGGTCCACGTTCGACTACGAGTACAACGCCGACGCCGAACGGGTCCGGTCGATCTTGCCTGATGATCGTCGTGACGAGTACGACTATGACCCTGACGGCAACCTGACCGCGACACGGCACGCCCCGGCCCCCGGGACGATCAGCAACAGGATCTGGGCCGAGCGCCAAGCCTACGACGCGGCCGGCCGTGTCGCGTCGACCTCGTTCGGGACCTCTGAGGGCTTCCCGACGCGGACCATCTATGAACGTGATCCGGCGGGGCGCCCGGTCACCAAGACCACCGGCACGTCCGAGGGGGAGTCGTACACCTACGACGACGCCGGCCGGCTGGCGCGTGCGTGTTTCTTCGACGACACCGCACCCGAACCGTGCACCGACCAGGCATCGGCACATGTCGGCTACGCCTATGACGGGGTGGGCAACCGGCTGACCGAGGACCGCGTCGGCCTCGACGACCCCGGTTCTGTTACGTACAACTACGATGCGGCCAACCAGCTCACCTCCCGCGGGAGCACGAACTACACATACGACGCGGACGGCAACCTGACCGGCGACGGCACCACCACCCGCGTCTATGACGTATTTAACCAGCTCATCGAAACCGACGATGGCACGAAGCGCGCCGAAATCACCTACGACGCGCAAGGCAACCGGGCAGCGGTCAAGACGTACCGGTCAGGGCTAGGCACCACCCGAACGCTGAGTTGGGACATCAACGCCGCGCTGCCGCTGCTCACCACGGTAGACGACGTCACAGGTGACTCGTTCTACCGCTACGACCCGCACGGCAACCCATCCGCAGGTGTCCTGGACGGCGAAGAAGCCGCCATCTTCACTGACGCCCTCGGCAGCGTCATCGACGTGCGCACTCGTACACCAGGGACGACCCTGTGGCACGGCGAATACGAACCCTTCGGCACCCTACGCGACTCCTCTGGAACGTTGTCCACGTCGGATGTCGGGCTCGGGTTCACCGGCGCCTACCTCGACCCCTCCACCGACCTGCTGCACCTACGTGCACGCGACTACAACCCCAGCCCGGGCCGCTTCATCACCACCGACCCCGCCACCCCGGACCCGGGAACACAGGCGGTCTCGCCGTACGCGTACGTGAACAACCAGCCGACCACCTTCACCGACCCCTCCGGCGCGTGCTTCCCGTTCTGGGAAGACTGGTGCTCCGATGCCATCGCCGATCTGGTCGGCACCTCCCAGGACGAAGGCGCCCCCAGCCGCGGCGAATTCTTCGGCGGCATCGGACTCGGCCTAGCCCAAGGTGCCGAAGAGAGCGCCTACTTCCTCATCTCAGGCGGCGGCAACCCGGGATTCGGCGAGCACACCGGCTGGGACGGCAACTACATCGCCGGCCAAACCCCCAACACCGGCTGGTACCCATACTCATCCGCGCTCGGTGAACTCCTCTTCTACGGCGGCACCGCAGCCATCCCCTACGGAGCCCTCAACACCGCCCTACGAGCAGGCATACCGCACTGCCCACCCGGCCTCGTCACAACGAGTCCCAGGTTCGTGCCGCGTTCCCCAAGCACAGCGGACGATTGGCCGGTGCTAAGTGGCATCACGCGCGACGCGACGAAGGGGAAGGGCAACTTCGGCCTCGGTTCTGGTACGGCGTCCCAGGCCGAACGTGTGGGACAAGCGTGGGTTGGTGAGGGTTATACTGTGGCCAGTGATGGGAAGACGTTGGTCAGCGCTGACAAGCTGCGACAATGGCGGCCGCCGAGCTACAAGCCCCGCCTCGGGAAGTGGCAATCCAACTTCGAGTCCCGTATGACCCCGCATGGCCGGTGGCAAACCAATGGTCATCTCGACATCACGGATCTGCCATGAGAGCTGCAATCCGCTCCTTCTACAGTGCCGATGTGGACATTGACGCGTACGTGCCGGAGGACCCTGAGAACGACGGCGTCTGGCTTCGCCTTCTGGTTGGCCCAGCGGACGGGCCAGGCGAGGAGTCGTTCGACGTGCTCGTCTGTACCCCATTGTGGCTACGGAAGGCTGTGTCTAGGGAAGGTCCACGTATCGGGCGCCACCACCTGATCGTCGACCCGTTCGACTTGTCTGAAGCCAAGGAGTTCCTTGCTCGGCAGGTGGCGTCCGTGGAGGCGCCTGACTGGCCTACGCTGGGCGACAAGCTGGCCCGACTCGGTTATTGGGAGTTCGAGGACTACCAGCCCTAAAGTGTCGTAGCCGGTCAGGACCTGCATTGTCTAGTGCGGTCGGAAGTTCGAGCCAGGAGATGATGGGGCCGCCTCGTTTACCTTCCTGACCGGCTGTCCGGCGACGACGCCTGGACCGAACGTGATCATCGCCGGTTTCACGTCTCCAACTCAGATCGCCTGAACAAGTGACGGGCCGCGACGAGTTGGGGAGTTCGATGATGGCACGGTTTGTCTCGTCAATGAGCTCATCCGTGGGCCTTTTCGTTGCTTACCGCGGAAGCTCGAATGGCCGTGATACTGAATCCCGCCACAAGCGTGGGCCGGCGGCCTCCTCACCAGTGGCAACACACTCGTCGTGTGGAGGTCTTGGACCCTGCGGACTATCCGGATGTCGCCGCTGTCGGTAACAATGAGATGGTGGCATTGTTCGAGTTGATGACGGCTGGCGATCTGAAGCCGATACCCACGACCACGTTCGTTGCCCAGCAGGTGCTGGAGCGCTCCGATCTGCAACGGGCGCTGCGTAGCCATATCGAGGTCTTGGATGACGGACTGCTCGTGGTGGCAGAAGAGTTCGGCGAGTTTGCCGATGTGCGTCGGCGCATTGATTTGCTCTGTGTCGATCGCCACGGCCAGCTTGTCGTGGTTGAGCTGAAGCGGACCGTCGACGGTGGGCACATGGAGCTACAGGCGCTTCGTTACGCGGCCATGGTGTCCACCATGACATTCGACCAGCTCGTTGACACGTACGAACGGCACCTACGTCGAATCGCATCCGAGGATGCCTCAAACGCGCGGGCCCGACTTGCCGAGTTCCTCGAAGAGGCTGGCGCAGAAGACACCCATATTGATCGTAGGGTCCGCATCATCCTTGTCTCGGCCGGCTTTGACACTCAGATCACCACTACGGTGCTCTGGCTGAACGAGCTCTACGGTCTCGACATCAGGTGCGTTCGTCTCACGCCGTACCGGGTCGATGACCGGCTGCTCCTGGACGTTCAGCAAGTCATTCCTCTTCCGGAAGCCGAAGAACTTATGGTGCGGCTGCGGCGCAAGGAATCAGCCGCACGAGCCGCCGATGGCCCAGACTGGACGCCGTACGTCATAAGGACGCCAGCGGGATCGAGCGAGCCCTTGCGCAAACGACGTGCCGTCCTTGCGATGGTGTGTGCTCTGCATGAGTCCGGCGTTCGGGCCGCAGAGATCCAGTCTGTAGTCTCCGCATCGCGGTTCCTCTCCGTCGAGGGAGTCCTCGAAGGCGACGAGCTGGAAGAAGTGTTACTCGATGCCCACCCACAAATCAGTGAGCCGAGGCGTTGGTTTCTTGACGAGCCCATACATGAGGAAGGCACCACGTGGGTTCTTACGAAGATGTGGGGAACCAACACCGTGCCCACGCTTGATGCGCTCCTGGAACTGGCCCCAAATGATGGATACGGCTACCAGGCGGGGGTGTCAGATTAGCAGTGGGTCCGGTCTTGGCGTCGGTTAGTTTCCGGTTGGTGTGAGTTGACGCCGTCTTCGTTCAGGTTCCCATTGTGCGTTTTCCCACTGCTACATCCGTCCGGGTCGTGTCTGTCGCATCCCCAGTGCTCGCTCATCTGAAGCTTCCAAGACGGTCTCGAGCACATTCTTCGTCAACTGGTTCAGCAGCCCGTTCGGGCTCACTACATCGCCGCCCCGCTCCTTAGCCTTGGTCAACGACTGCTCCGTAAGCTGGCGCGGATCCACCTCGTTAGTCACGGGCCCAGTATGTCGGTCGAGAGCAATTCTCCCCGCCAAGCCCCTTTGCTCGGCGTGTCAGACCAAAGCTAAGATCCACCGACTTCTTGACAGACCCTTCGGGGCAACCTGGAACAGGTGGCGTTAGAAGAATCCACCATTGCGCGTACGCATAGCGACACGTACGGCACCTTCCACGTCCGAGCGTCTCTGTTTATTGGCCCCGGCGGTATTCTGAAGTTTGAGTCAACGTGGCATGTGACGGACAGGGGACTGCGGTTGACGACGTGACTCCGGGGGAGGGCGTTAGTGTATCGGCCGGTTCAAGCGCCCGATGATTATGAACTTGCTCTTCTCGGGGTTGACGTTGAGCACGGCGATGAGCCGGCTCAACGCATCGTCACCGTAGTTGCGGGAGACGGGAGCAGAGTGGTCCTGGCCTGGGACGCGTGGTCCAATTCAGCTACCGTTCGCTGGCACATCGGCAACCACGAGCGGCTCGTCATGGAGCTTGAGACCATCACGGAGATCACGATCCGAGAGGAAAGTGATCATGTTAGGTTTCGGCTTCGGTCCGAAGTCGGGGGGAAGGATGACACGCTCGTGGGCGAACTGGTCGTTCTTGTCGGCTCCGAAGTGAGCGTCAGCGATACCGTGCTGCGCACGTAACTACTGAATCGGGACTGCTGGATTGGTCACGACGGTTCGAACCGTGCGGGGTGCCAAGACGCGTAGTACGCAGAGTCTGATGGACGAGATATCAGCGGCGTTACCGATCCCGTACTACGCTGCCCAGTTGGAGCATGCTCAGGCTGTTGCGCAGGTGAATCATGGGATCGTCCGGCGTTGCCGTTCCACGTCATCTTGCACATGTTGAGCGAATCGTGTCACACACTCGAAGAAGGATGGGAAGTGCTGGCGCACGGCCATGCCCGTTGGGCGACGACGCGGGCTGGCAGCGTCGCGAGAAGTGATGCACTCGTTTCCGGACTGGGATGTGCGAGGGCACCGGCCTCATCCCGGAGGAGAGGCGTTCGGCGCTCGGAGCCGGCTGGTGTCCCAGGCCGATCTCGGCGATAATGACCCGTTCCCGGCTGTTCCGTGGATCTCATCCAGGCGGTCCAGGGTGGGGCAGGACGGGCGTGTCAGTTCCGGTTCCGGCGGCGTGCCACAGCAGCCACCCAGGTCGGCACCGTGGTGGCCAGCATGTCCGCCACCAGCGAGTCGATGCGGGCGGTGGGCTTGTCGGTTTGGGCCGGGCAACGCGTCGATCTGGCCCAGCAGTATCCGGGCCAGTTCGGCGTGGTGGTCATTGATCCGGCCGGTCACTGCCTCGACGAGCGCGGCGTGCTGGCTTCCAGAGACGTCGCATGGCTCGCGGCTGGCTTGCCAGCCCAGGTGGCATTCGCTCCGATATTCAAGTCAAGTGGTCAGGAATGAGGGGCTTTGCCAGGTAGGGGTGGAAGTGGCCCGTATGTTTCGGCTGGTAGTCGGGTGATCTGGCCGCCGATCAGGACGTTCCAACCCAGATACCGCCATGCGCCGTCACTCGCCCCGAGGAGCTCGTTTGAGACAGCTGAGAATAGAGCGATCTCCCGATTAGGGAGATACGCCACCCGGAATGCCACGGGCGTCGCCGTGGCCGTACACCAAAGCCTGACCGTGCCGTCGTTCCCGACGGTGGCCAGGCGGGT
>NZ_ML142863.1:0-336 GCF_004138495.1 Phytoactinopolyspora endophytica | reverse complement strand
CCCAGCCGGTGTGGGCGGTGAGTTGATGTCGCTGTTCGCCGGTGGCGGTGTCCCATACCCGAACGGCGTGGTCGTACCCGGCCGTGGCCAGGTGGGTGCCGTCTGGCGAGTACGCCACCGCCAGGACCCAGCCGGTGTGGCCGGTGAGTTGATGTCGCTGTTCGCCGGTGGCGGTGTCCCACACCCGCACGGTGCCATCCTCCCCCGCGGTGGCCAGGTGGGTGCCGTTCGGTGAGTATGCCACCGCCCGGACCCTGTCGGTGTGGGCGGTGAGTTGATGTCGCTGTTCGCCGGTGGCGGTGTCCCATACCCGCACGGTGTGGTCGTCTCCGGCGG
>NZ_ML142862.1:212465-217145 GCF_004138495.1 Phytoactinopolyspora endophytica | reverse complement strand
GGCGGCGACACCACCGCGGTCAACGGGCGTGGCGTATGCCAACGCGGCAACCACACCCGCCAACTGCCCGGCTGGACCGTCCGTGTCGTCGACCCCGACCGGCACATCGTCGAAACCACCACGCCGACCGGACACACGTATCGGTCGTCACCGCCGCCTGCGCCCGGCACCCAACACCGCCGGGCCCACACACAGGACCGCGCACGGGACCACACGCGGGACGGTGCACGAGCACCCTCCCACGCCCAGCCCCGCGTCGACCACCACTGGCCCAGTGACGCAACCACCCACTGAACCACCACCAACAGCAGCGCACAGCCCTGCCCACCACCGTCAACCTGGCGGCCGGGGGCGGGGCGCGTGTCCTGCCCCGTAGATCCGAGACAACGTAGCGCTGTGACCTGCGATGCCTCAGATCTACGCGGACAGGACATCAAGGGGTTTGCGGTATCGCCGGTATTCTCGGACGACACGGAATCCGAGGGCCTCGTAGAGAGAACGGGCACCTGCGGGGTCATGTGCTTCTGTGTGCAGTCGCACCCGGTCAACCCGACGCTTCTGTAGTAGTGACATGTTCGTGGTCAGCAGCGACCGCGCTATGCCTTGGCGCCGGAACTCTGGATCGACCTGAACGTCGTCGATCTCTGACCGGTGCTGTGAGTGGATGGTCGCGACGAAGCCGACGATTCGATCGTCGGAGGTCGCCACGTGAAACAGGCTGAGGTCGGAATGTGCCAGCCAACGTCGGTACTGCTCAACCGTTGGTCCGGAGTAGGTGTACGGGCGTCCGGCCCAGGCTCTCTCAGTGAGTTCGATCAGTGCGCGGGCGTCGCCGACGGTGGCATTGCGGATTCCGATCCTGTCGGGGAGCGGATGTGTGCTGACCTTGGGCTCTCTGAGCTCCATTTCGATCATCGAGAACACATGTTGGTACTGGTGGTCCTCGAACAGAGCGATTTGGTCAGGATGGGCACTCGAGCCATTGCCGGCCAGTACCGATCGCTCGACGCATTCCTCGGCAGTTGCTCTCTCGAGTGCAGCGCTTTCGCCGGTCTGCAGGAGCCGTGTCCCGATTCCGCTGCCACGGAAACAAGGCGCTACATATCCGTCGATCAGGAAGACTCGCGTCCCGTCTTGCTCAGTCCATGCCCGCAGTGATCCGTAGTCCACCGGGCCCTCACCGGTATCGGCGACCCGAACGATGATCGCTGCTTGGGCGGCTGACACGAGGTCAGCAGCGGTCGGCAGCGATTCCAACGTCGAATAGGGATCGGCGTGGTCTACTGCGGCGTTGCGCGCATGAAGATCAGCGAGCACGAGAGCGTCGTCCGGGCGAAAGCGCCGTACATCAACTGGTGTTGCCACCCGCCAGTTCTACCGTGACCAGTCCGTGCCCAGCCACAGATTTGTCGGCGCCGGGTTTGGCGCGCAGAAAGCATCATGGCCATCGGCTGCTGTTCAGGCTCCGAGCTCGGCGCGGCGCATGGCCTCGCGATAGATCGGTCCTTCTCGGATCGGTAGCGCACTGATGACGCCACGCATCCCACGGATGGTCAGGGTGGCTGAGAGGTCCGTCGTGGGGAATCCGGGCGTCCGATACAGGCGGCGAGCCCACCGGGGGAGCAGGGCAAAGGCGGTGCCGGCCACGGTCAGCCAGGCGGGCCGGCCGATGGTCCAGGAGAGTTTGCGCGGCATCGGTGGCACGGTCAGGAACAGTGCCACGTCGCGCGCGGCCGGTGTCAGGGCGAGCTCCGGGCGGATGGTGCGGTAGTACTCGTCGACCTCTGCCGCAGACGCCGGGACGATGGCCGGGTCGAGACCGACCAACTCGGCCGCGCGCAGCTGTTCGGTGTAGTAGCGGTCGACTTCATCGTCGCTCAGTCGTACGCCGGCGCGCTGGGCCGTGCTGAGGAAGGACTCCACCTCGTTGACGTGCACCCAACGGAGCAGGTGCGGCTCGTCAACGCGGTACTCCTCGCCGGTCTCCGGATCGTGGGCGCGCAGCGCGTCGTGGATGCGGCGGATGCGCTCGGCCGCCCGTTGCGCGTCGTCGGTGGTGCCGTAGACGACCGTGGTGACGTACTCGGCGGTCCGCATGAGCCGTGTCCAGCAGTCGCGCCGGAAGTCGGAGTTCTGTACGACGCCTGCCACGGCTCGGGGGTGGAGTGCCTGCAGATAGAGGGCCCGGAGTCCAGCAAGCCAGAGGATCGGTTCGCGATGGACCCGCCAGCTCACGCTGTCCGGTCCGAACAGACCCAAGTCCGGCGCGCGGGCGCTGCAGTCAGGCTCATGGTCCGGCGTGGTCGCCGTCCCGCGATGCCCAGAGTTCTGCACACTCGCCGACATGTACATATCGTCGCATATCGGACTTATCGTGCACGCATCTGCTCCGTGCTGCGGGTCCGCTGACGAGCATGAGACCGTTTCCTGGTAAGTGAGTCAGCCACGAGAGGTCGGTCTGGTCCATGAGCCGAGCAGTTGTCTTCGAGGAGTACGGCGGTCCTGACGTGCTGAAGATCGTCGACGTCGAGCCGCCGAAGCCGGGCCCCGGTCAGGTGCGGGTGCGCGTGAAGGCTGCCGGCGTCCAGCCGTTCGACGTCAAGCAGCGCCGCGGGGATACGGCGTCGTGGGCCCCAGCGACATTCCCTCAAGGCGGCGGTTCGGAGTTCGCCGGCGTCGTCGATGAGCTCGGGGAAGGCGTGCGTGAGTTTGCGGTCGGTGACTCGGTACTCGGGCCGACGTCCGGCACCGCGCATGCCGAGCATGCCCTGGCAAAGGCAACCAACCTGGTGCCCAAGCCGGGCGGGATGCCTTGGGAGGAAGCTGGGGCGCTCTCCGCGTCCGGTCAGACCGCGCACACTGCCCTGCAGGCGTTGAGCGTGGGCGCTGGCGAGACCGTGCTGATCCATGCGGCGACCGGTGGCGTCGGATCGGTAGCCGTTCAACTGGCCCGTGCATGGGGTGCGACGGTCGTCGGCACTGCCAGTGAACGTAACCACGACTATTTGCGTGAGCTCGGGGCCACGCCGGTGACGTATGGCGATGGGTTGGTGAGTAGGGTGCGCGACGCGGCGCCGGGCGGCGTCGACGTCGTCCTGGACGCTGCCGGGACCGAAGAAGCGATACAGGCATCCACGGAGCTGCTGCCCGAGCGAGAGCGGATCGGCACCATCGCCGGACAGGAGTACGCGGAACGGTACGGCATCCGGGTACTCGGCACCGAACGTTCCGCGGAGCGTCTCGTGCAGCTGGTGGAGCTCTACGAGACGGGTGCGCTGCGGGTCCGTATCGACGCCGTGTTCTCGCTGGACGAGGTCGCCGACGCGCACCGTGCCGTGGAAGCCGGCCACGTGCGCGGGAAGGTCGTCCTGACCGGAACGGCGTGATGACCGGCCTCGTGCTCCTCCTGACCCGGCCGGAGAGCCCGGTACGCCCAGCTCGAGCTCATTCGAGCTGGGCGTGGTGCTACTGATAGTGGCAAATACGTGAGCGACGAACTCTGTTCATCTGTCCGGGGAGGTCGGTACGCTCACTGGACAACCCAGGGGGACAAAGGGGTCAAATCTACCGAGGGGCTTCACATGGCGAGGACGCCTGCGGACCGGCTGCGGACGCTGCTAAATCCGGTGATCGACGTCGAGCACAAGCACATCGACAGAGCATTAGAGCAGCTGCCGGCGGACACCGTCGCCGCGCTCGTGGCGATGGTCGAGCGGGCCGACGAGCAGAGTGACCCCGTGTGCTCGTTGTGTCTCGGCGCCCCGACGACGCTCACGCTCCGCGGTCGCGATCATGCGTCGGGCGCCTGGGTGTTCATTTGCGCCGACTGCGACGAGGACGACTGGTAACAGCACGCCCAGCGTGCCGTATGACTGCTACTCGACAGTCATACGGCCGCACGAGAGGGGTGCGCCGTCAGGGACTCGAACCCCGAACCCACTGATTAAGAGTCAGTTGCTCTGCCTATTGAGCTAACGGCGCAACGACGCATGAGCTTAGCACCAGCCGGCCGGTAGAACGAAATCGTCGCGGAAGGCATGCCAAAGTCGCGTGTCCTGGGTCATTGTACCCACCGGCTGGAGGTGTCCGAAGGTATTTCCAGACACGTCGGGGGATGCGGCGATGGCGCGCGACGACGGTTGTGAGATCGTTACAACTATGGCAAACCAGTCCGGCCGACGCGAGTACGACCTCGACATCCCCAACGACGTGGAGCCCGGCACGTACGCCGACTTCGCGTCGATCTGGCACACCCCAGATGCCTTCGTCCTCGATTTCGCTGTCGTGAAGCGGCCTCCGAAGTCCGTCGTGAACGACGACGGGGAGCGTGTGACCAAGGTGCCCACGCGCGTCGTATCACGTGTGAGGGTCCCTCCGAGTCAGGTCTTCGAGATCATGAAAGGGCTGGAGAAGCAGCTGTCGATGTGGGAACGCTCGTACAGCAAGAAGGAGAAGCCGACCGAGGAGTCCTGACCCCGCTCCGCGCTCAATGTGGAACATTGGGGATGACGTCGGGCATTCGTGGGGTAGTGGACACCTGAGGTTCATCCGCCTCCACGAGTCTGCCCGGCATGGTTATGGCGTCCGCGGGCAGAAGCCGCCTCTCACAATCCGTCGTTTCGGCACTCGTGGTTCTCGTGGTGGTCGCGTCAGGGGTGCTCGTTGCGTCGAACTCCCCGG
>NZ_ML142862.1:208886-212415 GCF_004138495.1 Phytoactinopolyspora endophytica | reverse complement strand
CGGGCGACGAACGGGCCGGATGTGCGGATCAGTGAGCTCACCAACTACGGCCCGGGCGGCAGCCCGGACAACTTCATCGAGATCGCCAACTTCGGCGACGAGGTCGCTGACCTGGACGGATGGAGTATCTACCGGTGCGCCGCCACCGGAAGCCGGACCTATGACCCGCAGGTTCCAGCGCTCGAGGGCGTGAAGCTGGAGCCCGGCGAGACCTTCGTCATCGCCCACGAGAGCTTCACCGGCGAGAACGTGGACGCCGAGTACAGCGTCAGTCTGGCCAACGCTGGGTTCGGAGCGTGGATCGAGGACGCGGACCGCCGGCTCGTCGACTCGGTAGCGGTCTACGCGGCTCCGGTGGACAGCGAGTGCGCGCTAGGCAGCGCACCGTTGCCGAACGACTTGGACGGCGCTCGTTCTCAGACGTACCAGCGGGTCGACCTCACGGGCGACCCGGCGGCCGATTTCATCAAGGCGGGCCGCACCCCCGGCGCTCCGAACGCCACCGAGCCCGATCCTGGCGTCCAGCCGAGCGACGTACTGATCAGCGAGCTGACCAATGGCGGGCCGGCGGGCAGCTCGGACAACTTCGTCGAGTTCGCGAACTTCGGTGACGAGGCCGTCGACGTCAGCGGCTGGAGGTTCTACCGTTGCTGGGCGTCCGGCCGCAGGACCCCGACGAGTCTGCAGGCCGAGATCCCTGACGGGACCGTGCTGGAGCCGGGGGACGCTTTCGTCGCGGCGCACGACGTGGTGGATGTCCCCGACGGCGTGCCGCATGCCCGCTACGACGTGAGCCTGGCCAACGCGGGCTTCGGGGCGATGCTGGAGAACGCCGAAGGCGACATCATGGATTCCGCCGGTGTCTACGAAGCGGACGGTTTCCATCAGGCGCCGGTCGGCAGCCCGTGCATCCAGGGTGATGCTCTGCCGAACCGCCTCGATTACGGTTTCGACCAGACCTACCAGCGGTACCAGAACACCGGCGACAACTCCGCGGATTTCGTCAAAGCCACCCGGACCATCGGTGAGCTCGTCGTCCCGGATCCCGACGTGGACGTCGACCCGGAGACGGCCGACACCGGCGTCCAGGTCAGCGAGGCCGTCCACGGCGGGCCCGCCGGGGGCGCGGACGAGTTCTTCGAGCTGGCGAACACCGGCGACGAGCCGGTGTCGATCGAGGGCTGGGCGGTACACCGCTGCCAGGGGGACGGGCGTCGCAACTCCACCCCGCAGATCTCGGTCGATGACGTCGTCCTGGAGCCGGGAGAGACCTACGTCGCGGTCCACCAGGGTTCCCCGATGTACGCGGAGGGCGACTATGACGACTTCTACGAGGTCGGGCTCAGCGGCGACGGCTTCGGCTTGGTGGTCTACGACGCGGACGGCCGTATCGTCGACAGCGTCGGTGTCTACGACGAGCTGTACAGCCCGTGCACGCAGAGCATGTCCGTGATGAACTTCGCCGACACCGGCGCCGGAGAGACCTTCCAGCGGTTCCAGAGCACCGGCGAGAGCGCGGCGGACTTCGTGGTGGAGGCACGCACGCCTGGTGAGCTGCCGGACGACCTGCGGGCGCCCGCCGACCTGACCGACGACGAGCTGGCCCAGGTGGACGTCGAACCGGCACCGCGGCCGCTGCCGGCACGGCCATCCGACGACGCGGGGACCAGCGTCGACGGCACTGAGACGGAGCTGAGCGTGGTCGCCGAACACACGACCGGCGAGGACGCCGAACTCAGCTTCATCGGCGCCCGGCGGATCCAGGTGAACGAGCGAGCCGCCCGTGTCTACACCGGAGTGACCGACGAGGTGCCGCCGGCGTCGCGGAGGATCGATGGGGAGCAGCTGCAGCGTGGCACCGACCTTCCCGGAGCGGGCGACGAACCGGTGGTGGTCGAGGCGAGGGAGGGTTACCCGTTCCAGCGCTACGAGCTGACAGCGGCCGAGAACCCTGGCGGCGAGCTCGAGCTGGCCTGGAGCGGGCGGTCCACCGGCACCAACGAGCTGCAGATGTACGCATGGAACCACAAGGACGAGGTGTGGGACCTGGTCGACGCCGGTGGCGGCTTGGCAGATCAGGACATCACGCTGATCGGTGAGGTCGACGACGGCGTGCACGTGCGTGGCCGCCGTGTCGAGATCCTGGTGCAGGACGGCCCGGCGACCCGGGAGGCGTTCTCGGACGGTGACGAGGAGCCGAACCTGGCCTTCAAGGACCCGGCCGAGTACGACTTCTCTTTCGGATACGTCACGGACACGCAGTTCCTCAGCGAGGGCTACCGGCCGTCGTTCGTCGACATCAACCGCTGGCTCGTCACCAACCAGGACGCTCGGAACATCGAGTACACGTTCCACACCGGGGACCTCATCCAGCGCTGGATGAACGGCACACACGGCGAGGCCCGCGCACGCAACGAGTACGCCTTCGCCTCGGATGTGATGGGGATCCTGGAGCGAGGGGATCTGCCGTACGGCGTGCTCCCGGGAAACCACGACGACAAGTGGGGCCGCGACAATGAGCTGTTCAACGAGTACTTCCCGTCGCAGCGGTACGAGGGCCAGGACTGGTACGGCGACGGTTGGCGTGAGGGCGACAGCCAGAACCACTACGCCGTGATGGAGATCGGCGGCGCGAAGTTCCTGATGGTCAACCTCGGGTACTTCGCCGGCGACGAGGCGATCGAGTGGGCCGATGACGTCGTCAAAGCACACCCGGACCACAACGTGATCTTCGCCACGCACGAGTACATCCACGCAGACGGCACGCTGTCCAGCCCGGACACCTACCGGTGGACGTCGATGGGGCAGCGGTACTGGGATGAGCTCATCCTGCCGAACGAGAACGTCTTCATGGTGTTGTCCGGTCATTTCCACGGTGTGGCGCTGAACATCAAGCGGGACGTCGACGGCGTCGACGGGCGGGTCGTCGTCGAGATGATGGCGAACTATCAGGGCTACGTGCGCGACGGGCATCGGGACACCGGCTTCCTCCGCTTGCTCCAGGTCGACATGGACGCCAAGCAGATGGCGGTGAACACCTACTCGCCGAGCATGGACGAGCACAACGCCTGGGAGTACGACCCGGAGGGCCGTTACGACGACGCCGACGACGAGTTCGTCGTCGAGGTCGACCTCAACGGTGTGTACGACAAACGGGTCGAGGCCGACCAGATGGCGCTTCAGACGGCACCGGTGGAGCTGGGCACCCAGCAGGTGGCCTCCGGCGCGGAGGCATCGGTGGTCTGGAGCGAACTGGAGCCCGGAAGCTCCTACACCTGGTACGTGCGCTCGGAAGACGAAGGAGGGCGGACGGCGCTGTCCCCGGTCGTCAGCGCAGAGGTCGCCGCGGAGGCGCCGTAGTGGCACGACTGTGCGCTGCGGGTTTGGCCGTAGCCGGTCTCGTGCTCAGTGTGGGCGCGGCGCCGGCTGCGGCACACCCGTTCGGTGAACCGCAGACCGTGGAGCTGTCGGCCGACGGCTCGGTGGTGACCGTCCGCTGGTCGGCGCCGCCGGACGACCTGCTCGTACT
>NZ_ML142862.1:203402-208851 GCF_004138495.1 Phytoactinopolyspora endophytica | reverse complement strand
GGCGCGGTAGGCGCGCTGCCGGACCGGCGGGAGATCGTGTTCGACGTGAGCCCGACGGCGCCGCCGGAGCCGGTCGGTGCGACGGACGCCGACCGATTGTCGGCGTCTGCAGAGGTCGCCGCCTATCTCGAAGAGCACGTCTCGGTTCGGCAGTCGGGTGAGCCGTGCCCGGCCGACGTCGGGCTGGACGGGCTGGTGGAGCAGGGCGCGGAGCTCACCTTCACCTGCCCCGAGACGGTCACCGAGGTGGAGGTAGGCGTGTCGATGCTGACCGACGTGCACGAGGCGTATCGGACGGCGGCGATCGGCGACGGCACCACCTCACCGGACCGGTCATTGTTCACGATCGACGACGACATGCAGACCTGGGAGTTCGGTGTGAGATCGGACACGTCCACGCTGTCGACGTCCGCGATCGCAGGGGCTGTCGTGGCGGCGTTGGGCGTCGTGTGCTTCGTCCTCGGCGCGGGCGCTCGCCGTCGCCGATCCACGGCCCGTGGCTCCATTGGCGGCGGGGAGCAGACGTGAACGGGCTCGACGCGGCGATGGTCCGGGCGTTCGACACCGCGCTGGCACCGGTGGCGGTACTCATCGCGGTGGGGGTCGGCGCCGCGCATGCCCTGCGGCCCGGCCACGGCAAGACGATGGTGGCCGCCTACTTGCTAGGCGAGCACGGTCGTCGGCGGCATGCTGTCGCCCTTGCGGCGATCGTCGCGGCCATGCATACGGCGTCGGTGCTGGCCCTCGGCCTGTTGTGGTGGCTCACCGCGGGAAGAGACGCGGTCTCGATCGATGCGGTCACCACCTGGGGTCAGCTGCTGGTGGCCGTCGTCGTGCTGGCACTCGGGGTCGTGATCAGCCGTCGTCGGTGGCGAGCCTTCCATCTGCGTCGGCCACGTGTCCACCACGGGCATGGACACGGTGACGGGCATGGCCACGAGAGCGGTCATGGCCATCACCACGAGCATCACCACGGTCCAGCCTCTGGGGTCGCGCCGTGGTCCCGCGCTGGCCTGGCCGGAATCGCGTCAGTGGGGGCGCTTGTGCCGTCACCGGCGGCGTTCCTGGTGCTCATCAGTGGGCTGCTGACCGGGCAGGCGTGGCTGGCGTTGGTGATGGTCGTGGTGTTCGGGCTGGGTCTGGGGACGACGGTGCTGGTGACCGGCCTCGTGGTGCTGGCCGGACGGGACTGGCTCGATGAGCGCGCGGGCCGGCACCGTTGGCTGGGAGAGTTCGCCGTCTACGTGCCGCTGGCAGGCGCGTGCGCCGTACTGCTCGGCGGAGGCGTTCTCGCGACGGCCGCGCTGGCCGACGTCGTCCCGATGATCACCGGCGCCTGAGGGCAGGGGCGGAAGATCAGACGCCCGCGCTGCTGCCGGAGCCGGGTGACGTCACGAGCCCTCGGCGTCGAGGTGGTCGATGACCTTCGTCGCTATCGCCTCGAGGGTCTCGAGCTGTTCCCTGGTGAGGTGGTCGAGGAAGACCGTACGCACGGTCTCGACGTGCTGGGGCGCCGCGGCCTCGATCGCCTTGCGTCCGCAGGCGGTCAGGTTGACGAAGGCACTGCGTCCGTCGTTCGGACAGTCGACGCGTTCGACCAGCCCGCGGCGTTCCATCCGGGTGATCTGATGCGACACCCGGCTCTTCTCCCACTCCAGCGCCGTGGCGATCTGGGAGACGCGCAGGCTCTCCTCGGGAACGTCGGTCAGGCAGACGAGTACCGCGAAGTCCGAGAGGGACAGCTGTGAGTCCGTCTGGAGCTGCCGGTGTAGCCGTGCGCTGAGCTTCTCCTGCATGTGCACGAAGCTCCGCCAGGCTCGCTGCTCGTCCTCGTCAAGCCATCGTGTCTCCGTCACAGGGACTACTCTACCAGAAATAGTTGACACATCACCTAAGTCGAGTATTGTGTGACGTGTCAACCAAACTGTGTGGGGTATGACCCTGCATGTAGAACAAAGGAGTATGAGCATGGCCGACTACAGCGCCCTCACGGGGGAGTACACCATCGACGCGCACCACTCGCGGCTGGGCTTCGTGGCCCGGCACGCGATGGTCACCAAGGTCCGTGGGTCGTTCAACGAGTTCGAAGGCACCGTGAAGATCGACGGCGATGACCCGAGCAACTCGAGCGCCAAGGTGGTCGTCAAGACGGGCAGCATCGACACGCGCAATGGGCAGCGCGACGGTCACCTGCGCACTAATGACTTCCTCGACGTCGAGCAGTACCCGGAGATCAGCTTCACCACCACCAGCATTCGCGAGGCCGGCGACGAAGGCTTCGAAGTGACTGGTGACCTCACCATCAAGGACGTCACGAAGTCCGTCACCGTCCCGTTCGAGTACGGTGGCGCGGCCACCGACCCGTTCGGCAACTTCCGGGTCGGCTTCGAGGGCCAGATCGTGATCGAGCGCAAGGATTTCAACGTCGCGTGGAACGCCCCGCTGGAGACCGGCGGTGTGCTGATCGGAGACAAGGTCACACTGGAGTTCGAGGTGTCCGCCATCAAGAATGCCTCCTGAGGCGGGGAACCGATGAGCACGGTCGCCCCGCACGGGCTGCATCACGTCACGGCCATCGCCGATGATCCGCAACGCAACGTCGACTTCTACACTCAGATACTCGGCCTGCGGCTGGTCAAGCAGACGGTGAACTTCGACGCTCCGGACACCTACCACCTCTATTACGGCGACGAGGTGGGCCGACCGTCCAGCGTGCTGACTTTCTTTCCGTGGCGTGGTGTCCCGGCGGGGCGACAAGGCACAGGGCTGACGACCGCGACGGCTTTCAGCGTGCCCGAGGGCTCAGTGGGCTGGTGGCACGAGCGTCTAAAGACGCACGGTGCCCCAGTCGACGCGCCGCGCAGCCGCGACGGCGAGGATGTCGTCACCTTTCGCGACCCCGATGGGATGGTCATCGACCTCGTGGCCGCGCCGGGCGACAGCCGTTCGGGCTGGGACGGCGTGGCCAGCATCCCATCCGACTACGCCGTGCGTGGCCTGCATGCCGTGACGATGAGCGAGCGTGTGCTGGACCCCACGGCTGAGATGCTCACGGCAAAACTCGGGATGCGACTCGGCGGAGAAGAGAGCAGCCGCGCGCGCTTCTCGATGGCCGAGGGACATTCGGGTGCACTCGTCGACGTGGCCGCAAACGACGGGGACCGTGGCCTGCAAGCCGGTGGGACCGTCCACCACGTGGCATTCCGGGCGCCAGATCTGGCGACGATGACTCGCTGGCGGGACGAGCTGATCGAGGCTGGCGTCAATGTGACGGAGATCATGGACCGGCAGTACTTCCTGTCGATCTACTTCCGCGAGCCCGGCGGCATCCTGTTCGAGATCGCTACGGACACCCCGGGCTTCGATATCGACGAGCCACTGCTCGAACTCGGGCGCTCCCTGAAGCTCCCACCCTGGCTGGAGCCGAGCCGGGAGGACATCCGGGCCAACCTTCCGCCCCTGCAACTCGTCCCGTGAACAGGTCCGCGCGGCGGTTCGCAGCAGACGGCGATAAATTTCAGGATGCCGCTTCATAGCGGGTGGCGATCGCGGCGGCGCGGTTGCGCAGGGAGGCGCGCAGCCACTGCGGGGCCAGCGCTTCGGCGTCCGTGGCGAGCTGCCATAGCGCCCATTCAGCGTGTCTCGAGTCTTGGAAGGTGGCCTCCAGCCGCAGCCGGCCATCTGCGTCGGCTTCTTCGGTGAGGACAGCCAGCGCGGTGCCCACCAGCTCCTCCCGCCGTGCCGGGTTCACCCGTACCAACACGGTGACCTGGTCGCCGCCGGTCCGAAACCGCGTGCTGCGTTCCTGCCAGACCTGGTCCAGATCGACCCGGTCTGGTCGCTGTGCGGGTTCGGCGAGTTCCTCGGCGGCCAAGATCCGGGACAGCCGGTAGGTGCGGTCCGCGCCGGACCTCGTGGCCAGCAGGTAGCCCTGGTCGCGTACGGTGACCAGGCCGATCGGGTCCACCGTGCGCCATTTCGGCGTCTGGTCCACCGCCGCGTAGTGGATGCGCAGCTTGTGTCCGGCGAACACCGCGCGCCGGACCTCCGCCACTATGGTGTCAGGCACCTCCTCAGCGACCAGCCGACGCGAGAGGAGGTCGGTCTCAGGGTCGATGAGTAACCGTTCAGCCACGTCGGCCGCGGTGTTCCGATAGCTGTCGGGTAGCGCGTCGACCACCTTGAGCATGGCCGAAGCGAGCGCCGAGCCGAGGCCGAATGCCTGCGCGCCGCGCCGCGATCCGGCGACCAGCAGGGCAAGGGCCTCGTCGTGGTTCAGTCCGGTGAGCTCGGTCCGGAAATCGGGCAGCAGCGCGAAACCGCCGTGCCGTCCGCGTTCGGCGTAGACCGGGACGCCGGCTGCGGACAGCGCCTCGATGTCGCGCAGCACGGTGCGGGTGGATACCTCCAGTTCGCGGGCCAGCGCGGTGGCGGAGAGCCGACCTCGTTGGCGCAGGAGCAGCACCAGCGATACCAACCGGTCGGCGCGCACACGAAGACCTTACAGGAATACGCGACACAGGATGTCGTGCTTTGCTGGGAGGCTTACTGGTGCGGCCCATTGACAACAGGAACGCGCGGCAGGTGATGGAGTTCCTGGTGACTCGATGGTCCGTAAGGAGGCGACGAAGACATGGTGCCGTCCGAACAATCGCCGGGCACACAGCCTGGTGGAGTGGATGGGGCGCCGGAGTACGGTCAAGCGTTGACCACTCCGGCCTCCCTTCACGCCCACCTCGCCGGACTACACGGACTACTCACCGCCGACCGCGAGCGCACGTCCGACCTGATTTCTTCATTGACCCGGAATCTCACTTCGATCGTTGAGGCGACGCGGCTCACCGCGACCGACGACGAGCACGACCCTGAAGGGTCAACGATCGCCTTCGAGCGTTCGCATACAAGTTCTCTGCTCGCGGCTGCCAACCATCACTTGGCTGACGTGGACATGGCCTTAGAGCGGATTGCCGACGGCACCTATGGCCGCTGTGAGCGCTGCAGTGAACCCGTCTCCCGCGAGCGACTGCTGGCTCGGCCGGCGGCCCGCACCTGCATCGCGTGCGCGGCCTAGACCGCTCGACGACGGTTGGAAACTCGACCGCGGCCCGGGGCGGGAGCTGGAAATTACTCGGCCGGCCGCGTCCTGGCCACGCTGGCCGCGGCCATTTCATGAGCTGCGAGCTCTACGCTTCGCTCCCGAGTATTTTCGCCAGGAATACACGACCAAAGGTGTCGTGATTTGTTGGGAGGCTTATGGATAGGGACTCTCGATGAATCGAATGGAGCTGATGTGGCAATGGAACGAACTGCAGTCAACCCGGTGACGTGGTCGGTGGAGATGGGATTCAACCAGGGTGAGCTCGTCTCCGGGCACACCCGGACCCTGTACTGCTCCGGGCAGACTGCGATGAGCGACGACGGCAAGCCCCAGCATGCCGGTGACATGGCC
>NZ_ML142862.1:194636-203337 GCF_004138495.1 Phytoactinopolyspora endophytica | reverse complement strand
GCCTCCACAACGTGGAGGCCGTGCTCGGCGCGGCCGGCATGTCCCTCGCGGACCTCGTCCGGCTCAACGTCTACACCACCGACGTCGATCTGCTTTTCCAGCACTACGGCGTGCTGGCGTCGCGGTTGGGCGCCGTCGCGGTGGCTCCGACCACCACACTGCTCGGGGTGACACGGCTGGCGATCCCCGGCCAGATGGTCGAGCTCGAAGGGACCGCCGTCGCGTGAGGCGAGAGTAGCGGGCACGTTCGGCGCGCTCACTGACCGGGAGATCCAAGGCAATGTACTCGGGTGGGGAGCGCCCAGAACGAGAGCGAGGTCCGAACTCCGACCGAGGCGATTCCTCAGTCGAAGTCCGGACCTCGCGCCTTTGGGTGACCGACGGGACTTGAACCCGCGACTTCCTGGACCACAACCAGGTGCTCTACCAACTGAGCTACGGCCACCATGACGCACCTTCCACGAAGGTGCGGCCCGACAAGTATACGGCCTCGAGCGGGCAGCTCGTTACACGGTCGCTGCGCCGTCGGAAATCGAGGTCGCCGCGCTGCGTGCCGTGTCGCTGTCTGGGCCTGGGAGCGGCACGAACACGGTCTGCCGGTAGTAGCGTAGCTCGTTGATCGAGTCCTGGATGTCGCCCAGCGCGCGGTGGTTGCCCGTCTTGTCCGGACTGGCGAAGTAGACGCGTGGGTACCACCGGCGCACGAGCTCCTTGATCGAGGAGACGTCCACGTTGCGGTAGTGGAGCCAGCCTTCCAGCTCAGGGAGGTCGCGTGCCAGGAAGAGCCGGTCCATGTGGACGGTGTTGCCGGCCAGCGGTGCCTTGACCGGTTCCGGCACGTACGTCTTGATGTAGTCGAGCGCTCGCTGTCGCGCGTCGTCCATCGTCGTCCCCTGGTGGAGCTCGTCGAGCAACCCGCTCTCGGTGTGCATGTCGCGGACGACGGCGTCCATCTGCTCGATCGCTTCGTTGGGAGGGCGGATCACGATATCGACACCGTCGCCGAGCACGTTGAGCTCACCGTCGGTGACCAGTACGGCTATCTCGATCAGCGCATCGCGTTTCAGATCGAGGCCGGTCATCTCACAGTCGATCCATACAAGCCGGTCCTTGTTCACGGCGCCAACGATACGTCGCCCGGCGCGGATCTCATCGTTTGCGCCTGCGCCCGCGACTGCCCGCGTGTCGGGATCGTCCATGCGCCGGGCCTTCGACCGTGCCCGGCTCGGCGTTCTCGGGGGAGCCGTCGTCGGGTTCTACGGCATCCGCTACGTCGTCGTACTCAGCAGGTTTCGGGCTGTGCCGCTCGCCTCGTCGTCGCGGCGGGGTCTCTTCGGTCCGGCCGTCGTCGGGCTCGGAGCGGTCGCCCGTGGGCTCGGGTGGTTGCTGGCGGGTGCGCGAGGAGCTGAAGACGAGGACGCCGATCAGTAGCAATGCACCACCGATCACCGTTGCCACCTGCCACCGTGGCTGTCCCGCCACTACCAGTAGGGTGGCGGCGACCAGCGCGGCGAGGATGCCGTACACCGCGACCTCGGCTACCGACGGTAGCGTCGGCTCAGGGGTGCGTCGAGCGGTCCGGCGGCCTCGTCCGGCGGGGCGGCGTCTCGGCACCATGGTGGATTCTTATCAGAGCGCGTGCTCCCGCGATACACCGACCTGGGCCTCGATCGACGGCCGTGGCGGTGAGACATCGAGGTCAGCGTGGATGTGGATCATTTCCGGGCAGGTGTTTTCGCCGACACCTTCCTCGGGGCCGTGAACGACGACCTCGGCCGGGCGCTTGAGGTCGAACCCACGCGGTCCTGACAAAGCCTGCGATACCTCGCATCGCAACGTCCAAGCCTGTGGCATGCACGAGCCAGGGACGCGCCTGTTCACTATACTTTTGATCTCGGCTGACGAGGAGGGCTATCCGCCATGGGGCAGCTGACCACGGACGAGCCAGGCGATTACACCGTCGCGCTTACGGGTGTCACCGGAAAGACCGGAAGCCTGATCGCGGCCGACGCGCTCGCACGCGGCTGGCGAGTCCGCAGCTTGGCGAGGCGGATGCCGGCCATGGGGGAGTGGTACCGGATGGACTGGGACGACTGCTCGTCCTGGTGGCCGGGGTTCGCGGGTTGTGACGCCGCCTACGTCCTGATCCCGTTCAACCACCCCGGCGCGGCGGAACGTACCCCTGACGTGTTGCGTATGGCCGCCGATTCTGGTGTGCGTCGCATCGTGTTGCTCTCGTCCCTCGATGCAGACGGCGCGCCCGCCGGTGATCCGCTCACCGAGGCCGAGGACGCCCTCGTGCGCCTCGATGTTGACTGGGCAATCCTGCGACCGACATGGTTCATGGAGAACTTCTCGGTGGGCTCGTTCGGGGCCATGGTCCGCGAGGGTTGCCTGAGACTGCCCGCCGGGGATGGGCGCATCCCGTTCGTTGCAGTGCATGACGTCGCCCAGGTCGCGGTCGCAGCGCTCACGCCCGACGGCCCACGAGGGCGTCTGCCGCTTACTGGGCCCGAGGCTGTGACGCACGCCCAGGTCTGCGATGCGCTCTCTGCGGCGATCGGCCAACCAGTGCGCTGGTCACACGCGAGCCCCGAGGAGTTCACCACCCTGATGAAGGTCCGCGGGTTCTCCGAGGAGTACACCCGGTTCCTCATCGCTGCGCTCGACGACGTCCGCACCGGCAGGTTGATCATCCCGGTGACAGACATCGTTACCCGGATCACCGGCAACCCCGCTATATCCCTGGAGCATTTCGCCTCAGAGATGGCCGCGACGAGGGTTGGCGAGGGAAGCTGATGCTGCGAAACACGCGATCTTGAGCCTGCGGGCCGTCGTTCGGCTCCCTTCATTCCCTGGCTTTCCGCCGTCCGTCACCGGGCTGGCAGCCTGGTGAGCCGGAGCTGGATTCGTCCTCGTACCTCCGCTGGCGGGCATTACAGTCAACTGACAGATGCCGTAGTGCATGGGATGACGGCATCGTTGCGTTACGGCAGAGAGCGTTCGCGTTGCTGACGCGTCGACCAGTACGTCGCAATCCACGAAAGCCCTGTGGAAGGTGTCGTGATCGACGCATATGCAGATGTGCCGGGCATCCCGGGCCTCACAGCATGCACGGCGCACTGTCCCGGCAGGAAGGAATTCATCCATGATCCCGAGCGTGGCAGGCGTCCCGGTTCCGGAGGACGAGGTCAAAGCCATCGTCGAGCTGGTCGCCACCGTCGAGCATGCCCAGCACAACGCCCTTCCGACGAGAGCGTGTGCGGGCTTCCTCTATGGCGGCACCCAGAAGCCGCTTCCCAATGCCGGCACCGCTCGCCGGCGCATCCTCGGGCTATGCCCGCCGTACCGTCGTCATTCGCTGCCTTTTCGTCACGAGTCGCTTTGCGGTACGAAGGCGAGTGCTTCGATCTCGACAAGGACCTCAGGCCGGGCGAAGCCGGGAACTTGTAGAACCGTGATCGCGGTTGGGTGCGGGCACCAGACCTCGGCTGCAGCCTGGTATCCGGCGGTCACGTCAGCGCCGGCTTGCAGGTAGATGGTGAGTTTGGCGACGTGGCTCTGGTCGGCGGCCGCCTAGCGTTCGTCGCCACTGCCGCCGATCACCCCTCGCTTCTGCCGGTCGGCAAGTTTCGCGATGTTGTGCTTAGCGACATCCTCAAGCGCTAGATCGAAGTAGTCTGCAATAACAGCGACGTACCAAAGCGTGTCACCGAGTTCCTTCTTGACATCCTCGGTATCCCACTGAGAAAAATCGCTGCCTTTATCACGAACGATCTTCTTCGCCTTTTCAGCGATCTCGCCCGTTTCACCCACGAGGCCGAGCAGGAGGTGAAACAACTCATTATGTTTGTCTCGTGGGGCAGCAGTGCGAAGCGCTGCTCGCTGATAATCATCCATGGTCATTGCCATAATATTAACGGTGTTGCGGCTCCAGCCAGGTGGCAGATAATGGCGCGGAGGCTGTGGCCCTTGGCGAGGAGGTCGTGGACCCGCTACTGGGCGAAGTACGACCGCAACCGCTTGGCATAGATCTGGCGCTCCGCAAGAGTGGCCCAACCGGGTCGAGGTCGCGACCGGTAGAGCTCGTCTCCCTCGTAGCGGGGGAACACGTGGACGTGCAGGTGCCAGACTTCCTGGTCGCCGGCCGGCTCATTGTGCTGACGGGTGGAGACGCCGGCGCACCCGTAGGTCTCACGGATCGCGATGGCGACCTCACGTACCAGGTCTCCCACAGCCCGATACGCGTCAGCGGAGATGGAATACAGGTTCTCGTGGTGGCTCGTCGGGACGACGAGCACATGTCCGGGGTTGTTCGGCCACCACCGCGGCGAAATGAAGGCTGCCGCGTCGTCGGTGCGGCGAACGATGTCCTCGGGAGCGGAGATCCCGTCTGCCTTGCCGGCCAGGCGATCACAGAACGGACATCGGTAATCGGTTGGTTCATACGTGATCTGCATTGGGTGACCGTAGCCGATCAGATGTCGATCTTCGTTTGGTAGCTTCGCTTCGCCAACGGCGAAACCTACTGTACCGGTACCGTCGGACCGCCGTCATGGTTGTGAGACCGCATCGTCCGCGACCGCCGACGCCCGGACGATTGACTAGATGATTGCTTCCAAGGCGGGTCAGTGAGCTTCTTCAGCGGTGCCGCTCCAGGGTGAGTACGGCTTTGGCGATTGACGTCATGCGGTTCGGGCTGCAGCGGGCGTGACGGAAGATCCGCCAGGACTTGAGGCGGGCGACGCCACGCTCGGCCGGGGCGCGGTCAGACCTGCGCCTGGCCTCCGTCGACGAACCAGTCGACGCCGTTGACGAAGCTGGAAGCGTCCGAGGCCAGGAACGTCGCCACGGCGGCGATCTCATCCGGGCGGCCGATCCTGCCGAGCGGCACCTGCGAGGCGAGCTGGTGGTCCGGACCTACGGCGCCGATCAGGCCCGGGGTCTCGGTCGGGCCGGGGCTCAGCACGTTCACCCGGAACTTCCGTTCCTGCGCGCCGAGCGCCCAGCTGCGCACCAGGTTGCGCACCGCTGCCTTCGATGCGCCGTAGATCTCCAGGCCCGGTTCGGGGCGGCGGGCGCTGGTCGATCCGGTCACTACGATCGAGGCACCGTCCGACAGCAGGGGCAGCGCCTTCTGGACGGTGAAGATCGTGCCCTTCACGTTCGTACCGAAGGTGGCGTCGATGGCTTCCTCGGTGATCTCACCGAGACGCTGAGGGACAGCGCTGCCGGCGTTGGCGACAAGCACGTCGATGCGGCCCGCCTCCTCGCGCACGACCGAGTAAAGGTCGTCGAGGTCCGTCTGTACCGAAACGTCGGTCCGCACACCGGTGGCCGCCGGCCCGATCTCAGCGACGGCCGCGTCGAGCGGCTCCTGACGGCGACCGGCCAGGAACACCCGTGCCCCCTCCGCGGCGAACCGCCTGGCGATGGCCAGCCCGATGCCGCTGTTGGCTCCGGTGACCACAGCCACCTTGCCTGCTAGTACTTCCGTCATCACACGCCCACTCCTCAATTCTTGACTGGTTCGTCCATAACGCTAACCGTTATGGACGAACCAGTCAAGAATGGCTAAGCTGTCCCCATGGCACGACCTAGGAAGTTCGACGAGCAGCAGGTACTGGACACTGCCCGGGAGCGGTTCTGGTCGGGTGGGTACGCCGCCACGCGCATGGAAGACATCGCCGAGGCAACAGAGCTCGGCAAAGGCAGCCTGTACGGCGCGTTCGGCGGAAAGCAGGCGATGTTCCACCGCGTGTTCGACGATTACTGCGGCTCTGTCGTCGAGGCGGTGAGCCGGCAGCTGTGCGGCAACGACGCGGACGCCTACGCGCGGCTGTCCGCCCACGTGTACGCGGTGGCGGCGGCGACTGCCGCAGACACCGCCCACCGTGGATGTCTGTTGGCCAAGGGCGCCGCCGAGTTAGCCGAACACGACGAAACGGTGGCCAAGCGAGCGCGCGCGACCATCGAGGCGCTGCAGGCGCTACTAGAGGGCGACATCGCAGCCTGTCAGCGCAATGGCGATATTGCCGCGGACGCGGATCCGGGAAAGCTGGCTGCGCTAGTGCTCGCCGTACTGCGCGGCATTGAAGCGCTGGGCAAGGCCGGAGCGAGCGAGGAGACGCTGACCGACATAGCCTGCACAGCCCTTGCTGTACTGCCCCGCCCCGCTCACTGAGCTTCTTCAGTCTGGCCACCGGTCGGGAGATGGCCGAGGACGCGTGACAGGCGAGACCCCGCAGGTTGTTGGTGGAGATGTCTGACGTCCCAACCAAGCAGCCCAGGGGCCTCGTTGATCATCTATCCTAACGTCATGTACGACAGGTTTCTTGGTGTCTGAAGACGGTATAGAAACTGGTCCCCGTGCTGGTCAGCGCGCCCGGAGGGACTCGAACCCCCGACCAAGAGCTTAGAAGGCTCCTGCTCTATCCAACTGAGCTACGGGCGCCGGCAACCGATGACCGCTTGGGACGGTCCTATTGTGACCGATCCGGGTCTCACTGCGCAGCTCGGCTGAGGCCCTCGACGATCTCGGCCCCCGTCCACGCCGCCAGCTGGTCGCCTGGGACAGCGAGCTTCGACCGGCGCAGCCCGCTGCCGATCACAGCGTACGGTAGCGCGGCGACGGCCGGGTCCACCAGGATCGGCCAGGTTTCCGGGAGGCCGAGCGGCGTGATCCCGCCGTACTCCATGCCGGTCGCGGCTACGGCGTCGTCCATCGGCAGGAACGACGACTTGCGCGCGTCCAGCCGGCGCCGCACGACGTTGTTCACGTCCGCCCGCATCGTCGCGAGCACCATGCAGGCGGCGACGCGCTGCTCGCCGCTGCGCTTTCCGGCCACGACCACGCAGTTCGCCGAGATCTCGAGCGCCACGTCGTACTCCCGGCAGACCTCTGCGGTGTCGGCCAACGCTGGATCGATCTCGGCGACGAACGCCTGGACGTCTTGGTGCTTCGTCAGCGCGGCGTGGACCGGTTCGGCCAGCAAGTCGGGGCGCTGTACCGCCGGCTGTGTCGGGAGCCGGCCGATGTGTGGTGCGGTCATGCGGATCCTCCGGGCAACACGACGCCCCCTCGTACCGTGATGAGCAGTGCCCGGTGGGGGTACGAGGAGATCTACGTCACATGATCATTTACAGTACGTCAATGGGAGTAGATCGGGACGACCATGCCGCGTCCGAGAGTGTGGAAGGCAAGGTTGAACGAGACGACGGCCGGCGTGGCGTCGGGACTCACACCTTCGACCCGCAGCGACGGCACATCCACCGCGTGCACCACGAAGAAGTACCGGTGCGGCACATCTCCCTGCGGCGGGGCAGCTCCGGAGTACCCGTGGGCTCCGGTGTCGTTGCGGACCGAGAACGCGCCGTCCGGCAGGCCGAGACCGTCGGCAGCTCCGGCGCCGCGGGGCATCTCTGTGATGCTCGCCGGGATGTCCGCCACTACCCAGTGCCAGAAGCCGCAGGGCGTCGGCGCATCCGGGTCGAAACAGGTCACGGCGTAGCTCTGCGTGCGCTCAGGGGCACCGGACCATCGCAGATGCGGCGAGAGGTTGTCCCCGGACATTCCCCAGTCGTTGAAGAGGAACTCGCCGGCGAGGCTGTCACCGTCGTGGACGTCATCGCTACTTACGTCGAACGCGGCGACGGGCGGCAGCAATTCGTATGGATCGGGGGCGGTTGGCCGCTTGAGCGACATAAGATCCTCCAGAGTGTTGTCAGAGTCCGTAGCGACGTTAGTGCAAACATGTCTGTGTGGTACAACCATCTGGTCCGGGCGTGTACGGCGCGCTGAGCGCAGTGCGTCGCCTACTGGGTGAGCTGGAGTTTCCCTTCGAGTCCGCTAGCGCTGCGGCAGTGCGCCGTCAGCGCGACGACCTGTTGACTCTGCTGGATCTCTACCTGCTCCCGCGTATGGAACAGACGGATGCGCCGCTGCTGGTGACGGTGGGAGGCCCGACGGGATCGGGTAAGTCGATCTTGGTCAACGCTATCGTCGGGGAGATCGTGACAGCTCCTGGAGCGCTCCGGCCGACCACTCGGATACCCGTGCTGATCCACCATCCCGATGACACGCAGTGGTTCACGTCGGGCGAGCGTGCAGGCTGGTTCGGCAGCGAGTACGCGCTGATCGAGCGGTTGCCGGACGACCGCGTCCCGGCGGGCATAGCGCTGCTCGACGCGCCGCCGCTCGACCCGGTCGCCTCTGCCATCCGGGTGCCGGCCATCGAGTCGGTGACCGCGGCCGACCTCTGGTTGTTCACCACGACGGCCTCACGTTACGCCGATGCGGCGCCGTGGACGTTGCTGGGTACGGCAGCGGAGCGCCGGATGTCCGTCGTCGTGGTGCTCAACCGGGTACTGGGCGGTGCCGTGAACGAGATCAGGTCCCATCTTGCCGGGTTGCTTGCGGCTCGAGACCTCGGAAACGCGCCCTTGCTGACCGTGGAGGAGACTGAACTGGACAGCGCGGGCATGTTGCCGTCGTCTGCGGCAGAGCCGGTCACCCGGTGGTTCGTAGAGCTGGCGGGAGACGAGGACGCCCGCGCGGCCGTGATCGCGCAGACGGTGGACGGTGCGATCGACGCCATGTTGCGCCGCATCGGAGCCGTTCTGGCCGAAGCTGAGGAGGACACGTTCGATGACGCCACGCGTACGGCTCTGGTCAGCGCGATGACCGATGTGCGACGCGCCC
>NZ_ML142862.1:174080-194600 GCF_004138495.1 Phytoactinopolyspora endophytica | reverse complement strand
CGTGGAATGACCACCCGGATGGCGGCTCTGTCGAGGGCCCTCGATGCAGGTGCCGGCCGGTTCTTCGATCCGTCGACGGTGCAGGCGCGGGAGCTCATCGATCGCGCGGGCACCCGGATGGAGCTCTCGACGGAGCACACGGTGGTCGCCCTCGCGGGTTCGACCGGTGGGGGTAAGTCGTCACTGTTCAATGCCGTCTCCGGTCTGGACATCGCGCGGGTAGGGATCCGGCGCCCGACGACGGCGCAGCCGTTGGCCTGTGTCTGGGGCACCCAAGGGGCGGAGCCGTTGCTGGACTGGCTCGGGATACCCGCGTTGAACCGGATCTCCCGGGAGAGTGTGCTCGACCCGGACGCGAAGGACATCTTCGACGGGCTCGTCTTGCTTGACCTGCCCGACCATGACTCCACCGAGGCCGAACACCGCAAGACCGTGGATCGCATGGTCGAGCTGGTCGACCTCTTCGTCTGGGTCATGGATCCTCAGAAGTACGCCGACGCCTCGTTGCATGAACGCTACCTGCGCCCGCTCGCCGAGCACCGGGACGTCATCGTGGTGGTGCTGAACCAGATTGATCGGCTGGCCTCGGACGACGTCGAGGCGTGCGTGTCGGACCTGCGACGGTTGCTCGACGACGACGGCCTGGCAGGCGCACCGATCCTACCGTTGTCGGCGGTGACCTCCGATGGCCTGGACGCGCTGGTGGACCTGCTCCGTCGGACTGTTGCCGAGCAGCGAGCGAGCGCCGAACGTGTGGACGCAGATGTACGACGGGTCGCTCGCCGCATGGTGGAGGCGAGCGGTACCGCCGAGGCGGGTGAGATTGGCGAGGCCGACCGTGACCGGTTGGTTGAGACACTGACCGACGCCGCCGACATCGACACCGTGGCGGAGGAGGCGGGGCGCGTTCACCTCCGGCCCGCCCGGCGGGTGCAGCAACCCCAGGTACGGGTGGACCGCGATTCCGTGGTGTCCGCGGTGCGGGACATGGGACGGGTGGCGGCCGGGTCGTTGTCCCGTGGATGGGGCGGCTCCATCCGCTCGGTGGCGGACGACGCCGCCGAGACCGTGCCGGGTGAGCTCGAAACGGCTCTGAGCTCAGTCGACCTCGCCGGTGGACGTGGCGGCGCATGGTGGCGGTTGTCGGGTCTCGTCGAGTGGCTCGCTCTGATCACCGGTGTGGTGGGAGGTCTCTGGGCGCTGGTCCTCGAGGTAGAGACGCGGTTCGAGGTGGAGTGGCTTGACCGGCAGGACGTTCCGGAGCCCGCCGTGGCGGGAAGCTCGCTGCCGATGGTTCTGCTCGTGGCAGGTGGGGCGATAGGCCTGATTCTGGCCGCCGGGCGTGCCGTAGCGGCTCGTCGGGCACGCCGGAGCCACGCGGTTGACGTGCGACGACGGTTGCGCGCCGCGGTCGAGGAGGTAGTCGACGATGCCGCGCTCGCCCCATTGCGCGATGAGCTGAGCCTGCATGACACCTTCCGGCGTGCGCTCATCGAGGCGTCGTCCTGAGGCCTGACGCTGTGGTGGTCGCCGCGTGTCCGAAGTTATCCACAGCCTGAGGACTGGCATGCCCGGCGCCGGGACTTATCCACATTGAGGGGGTAGGCCTTTCGCGGCAGTAGGTCAATGCACGAATGTCGTTGCTGTCACGTCCACAGTAATGAGCGCGGGAGGCGCCAAATGACAGCAGCGACCGTCACTGTCTCTGGAAACGTCGCAACCAACGTCAAGAGGGAGGAGAAGACCGACACGGGCGAGCCGTGGTGCCATTTCAGGATTGCCTGCAACGAACGCTATTTCGACAACCGTAACGACCGCTGGGTCGACGGTGAGCCATCGTTCTACACCGTGGTCTGCTGGCATCCGCTCCTGGCCAGGAACGCGTTGGTGTCCCTGAAGAAGGGTGAGCCGATCGTCGTACACGGCAGGATGCGTGTCCGTGACTGGCGAGATGAGAAGCATGTTCAGCGCTATTCCATGGAGATCACCGCGTCGTCGATCGGCCACGATCTGTACCGCGGGGTGACAGCGTTCCGCCGGGCGCATCGCCAGGCCTCGATCGAGGCCGAGAGCGAAGAGGTCAAGGGCAAGCTCGCGGCCTATTCCTTGGGTGACGACGGCGTCGACAAAGCCACGGGAGAGATATCGCCCAGGCCGACGGCCGCCTCGGCGGATGCATCGGGCGACGGAACCGGTGCCTCCACCGAGGATGGGAAGCCGGTGACGGAAGCGAGCGCCAGTGCAGGCACGCCGGCCTGGGCGGTGCCGTTCTCGGACGCCACGGCCGCGGGCGCGGCGAAAGACGAGCCCGATCCGCGTGAGGACGATGGGGACTCGGACGACTTCGACGAGGACAAGGAGCTCGTGGAAGCGGCCACGGCTGGCTGACCGGCTCGCGGGGGAAGGCCGCGCTGCTCGACCGGGGACGGCGGCGCGGTCTTCCACCTCGGTCGTGCCGGTGCGAGTCACGTCCTGACGCCGGTCCGTGTGATTCCTGCGCCGCCGTTTACTGCAAGGGCGGCCGAGGTCGTAGGCTTGGGAGCGCTATGGCGGAATTTATCTATGTGATGCGCAAGGCGCGCAAGGCGCACGGCGACAAGGTCATCCTCGACGACGTCACTCTGTCGTTCCTTCCCGGGGCGAAGATCGGCGTGGTGGGGCCGAACGGTGCAGGTAAGTCGAGTGTGCTGAAGATCATGGCCGGCTGGGACCAGCCGTCCAACGGCGAGGCTTACCTGACCCCCGGGTACACAGTCGGTTTCCTCTCTCAGGAGCCCGAGCTGAACCCGGACAAGACGGTTCTCGGCAACGTCCAGGAAGGAGTTGCCGAGACGAAGCAGATGCTCGAACGCTTCAACGAGATCGCCGAGAAGATGGCCACCGACTACTCGGACCAGCTCCTCGAAGAGATGGGCAAGCTTCAGGAACAGCTCGACCATCGCAACGCCTGGGACCTGGACTCCCAATTGGAGCAGGCGATGGACGCACTGCGCTGTCCGCCACCCGACGCGGACGTGTCGGTGCTGTCCGGTGGTGAGCGTCGCCGGGTGGCGTTGTGCAAGCTCCTCCTCGAGCAGCCGGATCTGCTGCTCCTGGACGAGCCCACCAACCACCTCGACGCGGAGAGCGTGCAGTGGCTGGAGCAGCACCTGGAGAAGTATCCAGGCACTGTCGTCGCCGTCACTCACGACCGCTACTTCCTCGACCACGTGGCGCAGTGGATCGCCGAGGTGGACCGTGGCCGCGTCCACGGCTACGAGGGCAACTACACCACCTACTTGGAGAACAAGCAGGCCCGCTTGAAGGTCGAGGGGCAGAAGGACGTCAAGCGGCAGCGGCGGATGAAGGAAGAGCTGGAGTGGGTCCGCTCCAACGCCAAGGGCCGTCAGACCAAGCAGCAGGCCCGGCTCAACCGCTACGAGGAGATGGCTTCCGAAGCGGACAAGGCGCGCAAGCTCGACTTCGACGAGATCCAGATCCCGCCGGGCCCCCGGCTGGGCAATGTGGTGGTCGAGGCCCAGAACCTCACCAAGGGGTTCGACGAGCGCACGCTGATCCAGAACCTGTCCTTCACGCTGCCCCGCAACGGGCTGGTCGGTGTGATCGGTCCGAACGGTGTCGGTAAGACAACGCTGTTCAAGATGATCGTGGGCGACGAGTCGGCGGACGACGGCAGCCTGCGGGTCGGGGACACGGTCAAGTTGTCCTACGTGGACCAGACCCGTGGTGGCATCGACTCGACGAAGAACGTCTGGCAGGTCGTCTCGGACGAGCTCGACTACATCAAGGTCGGCCAGGTGGAGATGCCCAGCCGTGCCTACATCGCGGCGTTCGGGTTCAAGGGACCGGACCAGCAGAAGCCGGCCGGGGTGCTCTCCGGTGGCGAGCGGAACCGGCTGAACCTGGCGCTCACTCTGAAGCAGGGTGGCAACCTGATCCTGCTGGACGAGCCCACCAACGACCTCGATGTCGAGACGCTGCAGTCCTTGGAGAACGCTCTGCTGGAATTCCCCGGCTGTGCGGTCATCACGTCACACGACCGCTGGTTCCTCGACCGGATCGCCACGCACATCCTCGCCTGGGAAGGCGACGAAGAGAACCCGGCGAAATGGTTCTGGTTCGAGGGGAACTTCGACGCCTACGAGAAGAACAAGATCGAGCGCCTCGGCAGCGACGCCACCCGCCCACACCGGGTGACGTACCGCAAGCTCACCCGGGACTGACTCGGGAACGCGCCGTGGGGCGTGGTCGTGACATCACGATGCGCCCCACGGTTCAAACGTCCTGGAACCGCCCCTACGGAACATGGCGCGGCCAACGGCGTGAACTACTACGTTGAGTAGATGCGTTGGTTCCTGCTCATCGGTGTGGCGCTCGCCTTGGCCGGGTGTGACTCGGACTCCGGATCCGGCGGCGCTGACCCTGCCCCTGGCCCGTCGGTGGCCGAGCGAGACGAGCAGAGCCATCCGGACGTCGTTGACGTGAGCGTGGAACGGACCGGGGAGACGTTTGCCTTCGAGGTGACGATCAGCTCGCCTTACGACACGCCCGATCGCTATGCCGACGGCTGGCGCGTGCTCGGGCCCGACGGGACCGTGCACGGTGAGCACACCCTCGCGCACGATCACGCCAATGAACAGCCGTTCACCCGGACCCAGACCGACGTGGAGATCCCCGACGGTGTGGACGAGGTGACGGTCGAAGGTCGCGACAGCGAGCACGGGTACGGCGGAGACACCGTGACGGTCCCGCTGCCGAGCGAGTGAGGCCGAGCCCGGGTACGTGTGTACTAGGCCGTCATCGGGTCGCCGACAGCGACGGACGGGTTGACGCCGAGCGCCGCCATCCGTAGCGGGTCATGCCACGCGGTTTGTAGACCGACAGGATGATGATGGCGAGCAGTACTGCGAGCCCGCCGATGGAGTGTGCCAGCGTGCCGGGCAGCTGGCGAGGATCGGCACCGGACGCCGCTCGGTCCGCCAGAGCGTCGACAGTCGGTGCCTCCAGCAGCAAGACGCCGGTTGCGACGAGGGTGAGCAGGAGCTTCATCAGCACCCAGTAGTGCCGGAACAGGCCCCACGACGTGCCGAGTGCGTTGATGATCCCGATGAGTACAGAGGTCAGAGCCAGCGGGACGATGACATAGGAGACCGTCACGTCCATGGCGACGTACGCGGCGCGCGCAGTCGGCACGTCCTGGCTGACCGTAGCGGTGGTGTCGAGGGCGAGGTATGCGGCGACCGCACCGAGCCAGCCGACGGAGGTCGCGACATGTGTGGTCAGTACCGCCTTGCGCAGGCGGGGTGCCATCGTCATCCGTGGCGGCCAGGCTCATGGTCCCCGTCGCCGAGGACCATGACGAGAACGATCGCCACGATGACGAGGATGAGTACGGCTCCGGACACTTTGACCCAGCCCGGCATGCGTGGGGGCGTCGGGCGCCCAGGCTCGGGGCCGGTGTCGTCGGTGGGGGACGGGTCGGCCATGAGCATCTCCTGTGTCGTGCGGTCGTCGAGGCTGGACCTGCACATCCAGATTTATCGATACAGAGTGTCTATGTCAAGTCAAAGTGTTTCTCTTCCGACGTAGCGTATTGTGGGGCCGTGCCGAAGCTGTGGAACCAGACGATCGAAACCCACCGCCGTGAGGTGCGGGACGCGATCCTGGAGACCACCGCGTCGCTGGTGGCCGAGCGCGGGCTGGCGTCGGTGACGATGTCTCGCATCGCGGAGCAGGCCGGCATCGGGCGAGCGACGTTGTACAAGTACTTTCGCGACGTCGATGCGATCTTGCGCGCCTGGCACGAGCGTCAGGTCGCCGCCCACCTGGAGCACCTCGCCGTCGTCCGAGACTCCCACGCAGGTGATCCTGGCGACCGGTTGGCCGTTGTGCTCGAGTCCTACGCGCTCATTCACCGACGGCGGGCGCAGCACCATGGATCTGGGCCCCGGGGCGCCGAGCTCGCCGTGTACCTGCACCGAGACGAGCATGTCGCCAGTGCCCGGCAGCAGCTGCACGAGATGGTCCGGGACCTGCTTGCCGAAGCCGCGGAGGCCGGTGACCTTCGCAGCGACATCGCCGCGGACGAGCTTGCGGACTACTGCTTGCACGCTCTTGGTGCCGCCGGCGGTCTGAACTCTGACGCCGCCGTCCAGCGGCTGGTCACGGTGGTTCTAGCCGGGCTACAGCCCACACGCTGACCACCGGGCGGTAGCCTGAGGTCAGGTGGACGTCGTGGCCGTTGGAGGTCCGTAGGAGTCCGGCCGTTAGGATCGCTAGCAGTGCCCTTGACGCACACAGGATTGGTAGGTCTCGTGGGTCGACACGCAACATATGTGCCGTTGCGGTGGTCCGATATGGATGTGTACAGCCATGTCAACAACATCGTGTACCTGCGCTACCTGCAAGAGGCGCGCGTCGACATGCTGTTTGTCCACGCGCACCGGCAGGGAGCGGAAGGTTTGGCCGGCGGGACGGTCGTGACGCGGCACGAGATCGACTATCGCTCTCCGCTGGAGTATCGACAGCGCCCACTGCTGGTCGAGACGTGGGTGCGTGATGTTCGGAACTCGACCTTCACTCTCGGCTACGAGCTGGTGGACGTCGGCGACGATGGAGGCCGGACGGTCTACGCGGTCGCGACGACGACGCTCGCCCCCTACGATCTCGCGGCTGGGCGGCCGCGAAGGGTCGCCGACAAGGAACGGAAGGTACTTGACGGATACCGCGACCCCGCCGGCCCTGAGCCTGGTATCGCCCGGAACGGCGCCGGCGCGACCGATCGGGCCGTGGACGATCCAGGCGAGTCGAAGCCGCACGTTCATGCCTGTCCGGTGCGCTTCGACGACCTGGACTCGTACGGCCATGTCAACAACGTCACCTTCGTGGACTATCTGCAAGAGGCGCGCGCGGACTTCGCGCACCGATACCTGTTGGATCTGCTTGGGCCGGACGAAGGCTGGGTCGTGGCCAACGTGACCATCGACTACCTCGCACCGGTTCCGTTTCGGACCGATCCGCTCGACGTGCGGGTGTGGGTCACCCGGGTCGGTGGATCGTCGGTCGAGCTGGCCTACGACGTGCGCGACGAAGCGGCGGTCTACGCCACGGCGAGGACCACACTCGTCGGGTATAACCTCCGCACACAGTCGTCCAGGAAGCTCGCTGCCGCGGAACGTGCCGCCATGGAGTCGTTCATGGTGGGCCTAACGGCGGTCACCCCTGCCGGCGGCCCCGGCGGCTCCTCTGAAGAGGCGGCCTCGTGACCACCCTGGTGCCCGCGCAGCCCGGGGCCGCTGCTGACCTGGCGACGTTCGCCCAGCGCGTCGCCCGGTACGAACCCGAGGCGGTGGCGCGGATCGTCGCCACGGGGGCGGTGGCCGGTTGCTTCGCCGAGACCCCTTTCGATGCGCTGGCGCTGCGAGCGGTCTCCCTGGCCGACCCGGTGGAGGTCGACGTCGTGGTCGAGGCGTCCACGCTGGCCGCTCGTGCAGTCGGGGCTCAGGGCGAGCTGGAGCTGCCGCCCGCGCTTCCCGCATTGCGGTGGACCACCAGCCTTCCCCCGCGATCTGGCTGGTCGGAGCTGACCCGGCTATCTCTGCCTGAGGTCGTCGGGCGGGTAGAACAAGGGGTCGAGGAGTTCAAGCGACTGGCGCCGGACGCGGCGGGGGGTCGTGATCTGCGCGCGGGTCGTGCGGCTCTGGAAGGGCTGGCGGCACAGATCTGGGACAACGAGTTGGAGCAGGGGGTTCCGTTGCGGCTGGCGCACGCTGCGTCGTCGTACGGTTTCTTCAGTGGCAGCGGGGAGGTCGTGCTGCGTTCGGTCGGATCCTGGCAACGCCTGGACGCACCGAACGGCACCATCCTGGCCCGCAGCGGGCTGGCTCTCTTCGCTCTGTAGGGACCATGACTTGACGCTCAAAGCTAATGCTATTAGCTTTGAGGCTATGACAACAAGCGAGTATCTGGAGCGGCCGGAAGGTCGCCTTGCCTACGATGTCCAAGGCGACGGCCCGCTGGTCGTCTGCATGCCCGGTATGGCGGACCTGCGCTCGGTCTACCGTTTCATGACGCCCGCATTGGTAGAAGCCGGCTACCGGGTGGCCACAGTCGATCTTCGCGGTCACGGTGACAGCGACGCCACGTTCTCCAGTTACGACGATCTGGCCGCGGGCTCTGACCTGCTGGCATTGGTCCGTCACCTGGAGGCCGGACCAGCGGTGCTGATCGGAAACTCCATGGGCGGCGCAGCGGCGGTGTGGGCAGCAGCCGAGCAGCCGGAGCTGGTCACCGGGGTCGTCCTGCTCGGCGCGTTCGTCCGTGATCCCGTCTCGCCCTGGTATTTGAAGGCGCTGATGGCGCTGATGCTGAAAAGACCGTGGGGTGTGGCCGCCATGGGTGCCTACTACCGGTCGATCAACGCCGGCACGCAGCCCGCAGGCCTGGCCGAGCACGTCGCACGGATCAAGTCCGGCCTCCGCCGGCCGGGCAGGTGGCGCGCGTTCGTCAGGACTGTCAAGACGTCGCACGCACCGGTGACCTCTCGACTGGGTGACGTCGGACGGCCGGCCCTGGTCGTCATGGGCGAGAAGGACCCGGATTTTCCGGACCCGGAGGCGGAAGCCCGATTCACCGCGGACTCGATCGGCGACAGCGCCGACGTGCTGATGGTGCCCGAGGCGGGCCACTATCCCCACGCGCAGCGGCCGGATGTGGTGAATCCGGCGGTCACGTCGTTCCTGAACGGGCTGCGCTCGGCCGAGTCGTCGGAGGTCGCGGGGCCGTCGTCTCGGTCCGAAGGTCAGACAGAGCCCGGAGGCGACCATGCCTAGGGCCGGGTTGACCCGGAAGATCGTCGTGGAGCAGGCCGCTCTCTTCGCCGACGAGCACGGATATGAGCAGCTCACCCTGGCGGCGCTCGCGAAGCGCGCGGGCGTGGCGCTGCCGAGTCTCTACAAGCACGTCGCCGGGCTGGACGCACTCAAAGCCGAGCTGGGCCTTCTGGCCACGCGCGAGCTCGCCGAGGTGATGAGCAAGGCGGCTGTCGGCCGGGCACGTGGCGACGCGCTGCGTACCGTCGCCGTTGCTTACCGTGCGTACGTACTGGAACACCCCGGCCGGTATGCGGCCAGTGTGCGAGCGGTCGGTCCGGAGGACGCGCTCGCGGATGAACGACAGGCGGCCGCTGCCGAAGCGGTCGACGTCATCTTCGCCGTGCTCGACGGCTACGGAATCGCTGGGGACGAAGTCGTGGATGCCGCGAGAGCGGTCCGTAGCGCTCTGCACGGCTTTGCGGTCATCGAGAGCGCGGGAGGGTTCGGCATACCGCGTGAGATCGATCGAAGCTTCAGCGCCATGGTCGACGGTCTCGACCGGGCTCTGCGTTCCTGGACACCCTCGGCGGAACGGGCTTCGTCACCAGCCACGGACACGTCTGAGGCGTAGCCGACGGTCGGCGGCGATGCCGGCCGCGATGCCCACCGCCAGGCTCGGTAACGCCCACAGCAAGGGAGACGTGTTACCTGAGGTGAGCGCGGCCGCCCGGGTATCGGCCGACTCATCGGCACCGGACTCGTCCCTACCGGCGACAGACTCGGCGTCGTCGTTCGCCGGATCGGGTGAGGGCAAGACGTCGGTGGTGGAGTCGGACAGGGGCACGCCGAGCTCGTCCAGGAGGGCCCGCAGCTGCTCGGGATGGGGCGAGCGGTGCCAGACGCCGTCCGGACCGGTCTCCCGGCCGCCGCCTTGGACGGCAGCGCCGAACGGCTCGGACATCGAACCCTCCGTGTGCACCCAGATATCGCCCGAGTCGTCTGTCACGATGCGGTCCACCCGCCACACACTCACGTCGTGGATGAGCCACGTGACGTTGACCTGGTTGCCGCCTGGGCCCACCGGTGTGTCGGCGAACTGTGACGCCTCGGGGTCGGCCCGCGGACTCAATCCGCCGAGCGCGTCGAGTAGTAGATCGTAATCCGGGCTGGTCGCGTAGAGCGATCCTGTGGTCTGCGTCGACGGCGACGAGATCAGCACGCTCGTGGGCCCGCCCGCCTGGGCGGGTTGCGGCGCCAGGAACGCGAAACCGAGCGCCAGAGCGAACAACAAGGCAATGGACCGAATCCGGGCGCGGACGGGACGGGACATCGATGGTCCTCCAATCACGGCATCTCCTGTGCCATGACTACACTGCCGCGTCCGTTCAGGTTCCGTCGTCGAGCGTGGATCGCGCTATCTCCGCCGCGCGATCCCGATCCGCCACGCCCTCGAGCCGTATCGTCGTCTCGCCAACCATCCATACCAGGGTCGGCCCGGCGGAGCGGTCGATCTCCGGCTCGTCTGCCGATTCCATGCCGTACAGGTTGAGCGCGTGTGGATCCGCGAACCACAGGCCGTCGACCGCACCGAGATCCACCGGCTCGGCCGGATCCGGCACGAACTTGACCGCAAGCGAGCCGGCGAACTGGTCCAGCCGTACGGTCCCATCCGCGCCTACCCAGCTCATCGACAGCCGATACCGACCGGAGCCCACCTCCACGGCATCCGGCTCTCCGAGAGCCGCCGGGAGGGCGGGCGTGAAGTCCACCAATCCGGCCGCGGCGTCGAGGCCCAGCTCGCCCACCACCGCGGGCGGCGGGGGAGCGGATGGCACGGCGGGACCAGGCCGCACCTCGACCCCGCCCAGGCCGAACCATTCGGCGACGGCCGCCCGGACCGGCGGGGTGAGCGCCGCAGCCAAAAGGACGGCCACCAAACCCGCGACGACAGCCCGCCACCGAGTGCGCATCATCCGCGCGACTGCCGACGCGACCGTCGACGCCCGGGCCGAAAGGCGAGCCGCGCGACCGAGAGCGGGGACGGAGTCAAAGGCGGCCTCCGCCGTCGCGATCCGCTCCATCACCACCGTCGCGGTGGCGACCTCGTCGATGGGCGGGATGTCCAGATCGGCGGCGAGAGCGCGCAGCTCGGTGTCGAGCGGGTCATCGTTCATGTTCGGCCTCCCGTTCTGCCACGTCCTGCCCGCCCAGCTGCTCGTCGAGCCCACGGCGCAGCTGCGTCAAGGCCCGATGCAGCCGTGACTTCACCGTGCCGCGTGGCCAGCCGAGCACCGTGGCCGCCTCTCGCTCGTCCAGGTCGAGGAAGTACCGGCACACGACCACCTGCCGCTGCGCCTCCGGCAGCTGCCGCAGCGCGGCGATCAGCGCCGAACGCGACTCCGCGTGCACAGCCGCGGCGGCGGGATCGGCGTCGCTGGTGGACACGCCGTCGAGCCAGGCGGCGCGCTCGGTCGCGGCATCGCGTCGCCGTCCGGCCCGGACGGCGTTCCTGGCCTCGTTCACGACGATCCGCAACAGCCACGGCCGGAACGGAGCGCCGTCGCGGAACCGGTCCAAGCTCTGGTACGCCTTCACGAACGCCACCTGAACGACGTCCTCGGCGTCCGCGCCGGCACCACTGACGACGGCGGCGCGGTTGGCTTCGGCCGCGTAGCGGCGCACGAGCACGGCGTACGCGTCGGCGTCTCCGTCGCGGACGCGCCCGATGATGGTCTGGTCGGTGGCGTCGTCTCGGTCCGTAACGACCCCTCTCCCGGATCTCTGGCGTCGGCCCGTGCCACTCTTCCTACACCGCGGCCCACCGTCCGGTTCCGGGGTGTGGCGTCAGACCGTGCGGAGCCAGACCGCGGCGTCGGTCGGCAACCGTCCGTCGTCCGTCAGCGGCACGCTGGCCAGTATCACCTCGCGGTGCTCCGGCAGCGCCACTGGCTCCGTGCCGAGGTTCGCCACGCAGACGAAACCTGGCTCGCGGTGAAACGCCAGGACATCGGGACCCAGTCCGTCGTCCCAGGTCATCGTGGTGGAGACGAACGCCGGGTTCTCCCGTCGGATCGCGAGCGCCGAGCGGTAGAGCTCCAACATGGAGCCGGCGACACCATCCTGCGCCTGAACCGCCTGCTCGCCCCAGCCATCGGGTTGTGGAAGCCATGAGCCGTTTGCGCCGAAGCCGAATGACGGTCCGTCGACGGTCCAGGGCAGCGGGACACGACAGCCATCGCGGCCACGTTCCGTGTGGCTGGAGCGTTCCCACACTGGGTCCTGCAGCGACTCCTCCGGAAGGTCCAGCACCTCGTGCAGGCCCAGTTCCTGGCCCTGGTAGACGTAGGCACCGCCGGGGAGCGAGAGCATGAGCAGAGCGGCTGCCCGGGCCCGCCGGACGCCGAGCTGACGGTCGAACTCCCGCACGTCCGGCCGGTCACGTACTGTTCCGCCCGTGGAGTCGGGACGGCCATACCGGGTCACGACACGCTCGACGTCGTGGTTCTCCAGCACCCAGGTGGCCGGAGCACCCACGGCTCCGAGGACCGACATCGACTGCTCGATCGATTCACGTAGCTCAGCCGCGAACCATGGAGCTTTCAGGTAGTCGAAGTTGAAGGCGCTGTGCAGCTCGTCGTCCCGGACGTAGCGGGCCAGCCGCTCGGGCGGCTCCACCCATGCTTCGGCCACGAAGAGCCGGGCCGGATCGTATGCGTCGGCGATCTCGCGCCAGCCGCGGTAGATCTCGTGCACGCCATCGCGGTCGAAGAACGGATGGTCGGCGATCTTGGGCGAGGCGAGCAGATTCGACTCGTCGTAGGGGAGGTCCGGCTTGGTCATGTCCTTGACCATCCCGTGCGCGACGTCGATGCGGAATCCGTCGACGCCCATGTCGAACCAGAACCGGAGAACGTCCAGGAACTCATCGCGGACCTCCGGGTTGCTCCAGTCGAGATCCGGCTGGCTGACGTCGAAGATGTGGAAGTACCACTGTCCCGGCGAACCGTCGGGTTCGGTGATGCGTTCCCAAGCCGGGCCACCGAAGACGCTGCGCCAGTTGTTCGGGGGGAGGTCTCCGCCGGGGCCCTTCCCGTCGCGGAAGATGTAGCGGGCCCGCTCCGGTGATCCGGGTGCCGCCGCGAGCGCCGCCTTGAACCACTCATGCTCGGACGAGCTGTGGTTAGGGACGATGTCCAAGACGACTTTCAAGCCGAGCTCGTGTGCTTCGGAGATCAGTTCCTTCGCCTGAGCGAGGTCGCCGAAGCGGGGGTCGATGTCGCGGTAGTTGGCCACGTCATAACCACCGTCGTTGAGCGGCGACGGGTACCAGGGGTTGATCCAGATCGCGTCGACCCCGAGGTCGCGCAGATAGGTCAACTTTGTGCGAAGACCAGCGATGTCACCCTCACCGTCGCCGTTCCCGTCGGAGAATGAACGGATGTACACCTGGTAGATGGTGGCGTGCCGCCACCAGTCGCTACGAGACTCTGTCACGAGCCGCCAGCTTATGACGGTCCAGGCGGCGATGCGATCCCTATCGCTATGTGGACTGCCTCACAGCGAAGGCCGCGGATACCGCGAATCTCAGTCCTCGAAGGTGTTCACCATGGAGTGCGCGGCTCGCTCGAGGTAGTCCCAGAGCGTGTCGCGGTACACCGGGGCCAGCTCGAGCTCGTCGACCGCGATCTTCATGTGGTGCAGCCACCGATCGCGGGCCGCGGGATTGACTTTGAACGGAACGTGCCGCATCCGCAGCCGAGGGTGTCCGCGCTGGTCGGAGTAGGTGGTCGGACCTCCCCAGTACTGTTCGAGGAACATCCGCAGGCGCTCTTCCGCCGGTCCGAGATCCTCCTCCGGGTAGAGCGCCCGGAGTTCAGGGTCCTCCGCCACGCCCTCGTAGAAGCGGCGGACGAGGCGGGCGAAGGTCTCGGCTCCGCCGACGGCGTCGTAGAAGTTGTCCACTCGGGTAGTCACACACTCCATTGTCCCCATCTCCCGGCGTCTTGCGAAACGTGGCCCGGGAAAGCCGAAGGAGTATGCATGGTGGTCGTGACCACGGCCACCATGTCGTTCGGTTGGGAACGGATGCGAAGCCCTGTTGCGGGTGCTTCACCTACGCAGGGCAGGATGGAGTCGTTCGTTCACGTCAGACTTTGGGAAAGGACTCACCATGGCCACTACCCGCACCGCTTCGACCCGCTGGGAAGGAACCCTGTTCGAGGGGGCCGGCAAGGTCACGCTTCAGTCGTCCGGGCTCGGCACATACGACGTCTCGTGGCCGGCCCGCGCCGAGGAGCCAGGCGGAAAGACGTCGCCCGAGGAGCTCATCGCGGCGGCGCACTCGTCGTGCTTCTCCATGGCGTTCTCCAACGGCCTGGCCAAGGCGGGAACGCCGGCCACGTCGCTGGACACCAGCGCTGACGTGACGTTCCAGCCGGGTGAGGGGATCACCGGCATCAAGATCACCGTCCGGGGCGTCGTCCCGGGCATCTCGGAAGAGGACTTCGTCGCCGCCGCTGAGGCCGCGAAGGAAGGCTGCCCGGTCAGCCAGGCATTGACCGGCACGACCATCACGCTTGACGCCGCACTCGCTTGATGAGATCGAAGGATCTCGACGGCCGGGTAGCCGTGGAGCTTCGATAGCCGGGCGATAGACGACGGGGTGTGTCGTGGAGTGATAGCAACCACGACACACCCCAACGTCTCCAGGGCACGAGGTGACCGATGCCTCGAGTCCTGCCGGCACTGTGGCCGGCGCTGTGAGGCGTGGACCTTTGTCGGCGGGTGCCGGTGATCGTTGAATTCAGCCCACGCCGGCAGATGTCCGCTTGTGCTGGTTCATCGAGTTCCCAGTGACCGGCAGTATGACGACGATGGTGCTGATGATCCAGAGCCCGAGTGCCACGATGATCAGGCCGATGAAGTCTTCGAGCGCGAGGTCACCGGTGAGCGTGTCGACCAACGCGTAGGCATAGTAGATGCTGAGCAGCGTACCGATCCCGGCCAGGAGGAATCGGGCGAAGGAGAGCCGGATCATCTGCAGAATTGCTACGAGCAGCGTGACCCCGGCGACGATCATGGTCAGCACTATCATGTAGTCGGGGTCTGTCGTGGGGTCGTTCACGTCCACGAACGCGAATCCGACGAGAGCGATGAGCACCTCGGGCTCCGTCGTCTCATCCAGATCCCGGCCGGCGATGGCGAGGATGAACGACAGAGCCGAGCAGGCAACGAACAGCAGGGCCGACACATAGATCGGGACCTGTGAGCTCGAACGTCCGCGAGCTCGCGGACCTGGCCCGTTGGGCTGTGGGAACGGCTGCCGGCCCGGTGGGAACTGCTGCGGTCCCTGCGGGTGCTGCTGCATCGGCGGCCCGTACGGCGGTTGTCCGGGCTGGCCAGGCGGGCCGGGCTGTCCGGGTTGACCGGGCGGGCCATAGGGCTGCTGGTAGCCGGCCTGTGGGTACGGCTGCTGGCCCATCAGTGGTTGCTGCGGGTACGGCTGCTGCGGCTGAGCCCCGTACTGCGGAGTCCCGTACGGCGGCGCCGGCTGCCCTGCGGGGGGCTGCTGCTGGTATGGCTGCTGACCTGCCGGTGGGTACTGACCTGGCGGGCCGACCGGTGGCTGCCCTGGCGGTTGCTGCGGGTATGGCTGCTGGTCTGGTGCGGCCTGCGAACCTGGTGCCGGTTGCGGCGGGTAGGGCTGCTGACCGCCCGGCGAGGACCCGTACGGGTCCTGGGGCGGGGGCTGCTGCTCGGCCGGCTGCCAGTACGGCTGCGCGTCCGGTGTGGGCTGCGCATCGGGCGCGTAGGGCAGCGCTTCATGGGGGTACGGCTCAGCTTGGGACGGTCCCTGGGCGTATGGCTCTTGAACGTACTGCTCCGGCGCGTAAGGCGCCTGCGGGTCCGGCGCGTAGGGCGCCTGCGGGTCCGGCGCGTAGGGCGCCTGCTGGTACGGCTCGGCCTGGGGATCGGGCTGCTGGCCTGCCTCTTGCGCCGGCTCTTGCGGGTACGCGGTCTCCGCTTGCTGCGGGTAGAACACGTGAGTGTCTTGCGAATCCGGCGGCAGATCGGGTGTCTGGCCCTGTTCTCGTGGTTCTTCTGGATTAACGGTCACGGCGGAACGGTAACCTACAGTCGCATCATGAGTCAGCCTGACGGCCGGGATCGTCGGTCGCCAGGCTAAGGCGCCGAGATCGCGGGCACGCTGATCCCTACGGTCGGTTGGGCACGAAACATCGTAGGGGGCGCCCCTACATACCTGCTATACATACCGTTTCCATGGGTTCGCCCCGGGAAGCCGGATCAGACCTCGGGAGCGGGCGGGCGCTGAGCCTTCTGCTGCTGTTCCTCCGGTGTGTCCGCGGTGGGGGCGGCTGAAGTGTCGTCGGTCTCCTCGCCGCGCGGCGGTGCGTCGCGATCGGTGCCGGTGGCCACGGAGGCCACCGCGGCCGCGGGCTGCGCCGGTTGAGAGGAGGCCTCGGCCGTGCGCCCGGCGATATCCCGGCCGGACTCCCCGGTGGTCTCGGGCTCGACTGCGGCTCCCTGCCGGACCCAGAGCGTACGCTGCGGGAACGGGATCTCGATGCCTTCGACGTCGAACCGCCGCTTGACCCGTTCGCGCAGCTCGCGGGCGACCTTCCACTGTTCCAGCGGCTTGGTCTGGACAACCAGCCGGACGACGATGCTGTCCGCACTGAGCGCCTCGACGCCCCAGACCTCCGGCTCTTCCACGATGAGATCGCTCCAGATCTCTTCGGTGGCGAGCTCGTGGCTGATCTCCTCCAGCAGCCGGCGGACGCGGACGGTGTCCGAGTCGTAGGCGACGCCGACGTCGATCACCGCTCGTGCCCAGTCCTGGCTGGAGTTGCCGATCCGTATCACCTCTCCGTTGCGCACGTACCAGACTGTGCCGTCGATGCCGCGGAGTCGGGTGACGCGCAGACTGACCTCCTCGACCACGCCCGATGCCTCGCCCATGTCGATGACGTCGCCCACGCCGTACTGGTCCTCGACGAGCATGGCGATTCCCGCCAGGAAATCCTTCACGAGATTCTGGGCGCCGAAACCGAGGGCCACCCCCACGATGCCCGCCGAGGCGAGTACCGGCCCGATCGAATACCCGAGGATGTCTAGACCCATGAAGATGACGACAGCGGCGATAACGATCGTCGAGGTGCTCTTGGACAGCGACCCCATGCTCTGGACCCGCTGGACACGCCGTTCCGAATAGGCACCGGTACTGCCGAAGACGACGCGCGCCGCAGTCTCCGAACCGAGAACCTGTGTCGGCGCTTTATGCTCCGCTACCCGTGTGACGACGCGGTCGATGACCTTGTGAAGCACATACCGAACCACGAACCCGAGCAAGATCAGCCCGATCAGTTGCAGCGGGTTGCCGAGGAGGACGTCTGCCCACCACTCGCCGCTGAAGCGATCCGGGTCGTCGTCGATCTGGTCTTGTGTGAAGATTGTCATGAGCTATCCGCTTGTCCGTGTGTTCGTCTGAGAGACATGGCGCCCTCAACGTCGCAGCGCGGACATCACGAGTGGTCCGCGTAGTCATTCGTTGGCGGTACCAGCTGCGCAGCAAGGAAGCTGAGCTGGTCGGCCGCCAGGTCTACGGTGCGGGAGACCGCCCGCGCGCCGTGCCCGACCTCCCGCTCCGCACGGATCAGGATCGGCCTGCGGTCCGGGTCTGCGGCCGTGGCGTCCTGCAACGCGGCGGCCAGCTTTCGGGCGTGCATGGGGTCCACGCGCGTGTCCCCGTCGAACACGGTGAACAGTACCGCGGGGTACTCAGTACCCGGCTTGACGTGATGATACGGCGAGTAGCCGAGCAGCCAGTGGAACTCCTCGGGCTCGGCGACGGTGCCGTACTCGTCTGTCCACAGGGCGCCGAGTCCGGAGAGTTCATAGCGGACCATGTCCAGCAGCGGTGCCGAGCAGGCCACGGCGCGGAACGTCTCCGGATGCTGTGTGAGCGAGGCTCCGACGAGCAGTCCGCCGTTCGACCCACCCGAGATCCCGAGCATGCCGGGTGTGGTCCAGCCTTGCTCGATCAGGTACTCGGCCGCGGCGTGGAAGTCGTCGAAGACGTTCTGCTTGTTCGCCCGCATCCCCGCACGATGCCACTCCTCGCCCTCTTCGGAACCCCCGCGGAGGTTGGCGACGGCCCAGACGCCACCTGCTTCCACCCAGGCCAGGGTGCTGGCGGAGTAGGCCGGGGTGAGCGAGATGTTGAAGCCGCCGTATCCGTAGAGCACGGTGGGCCTTGGAACGGACGGTGCCTGGACGTCGCCGGACTCTGCCTCGGCATGGCCGTCGCTCTCCGCCGGGGAGAGGATGATCATGCGCACCTCGGTGCCGTCCTTGGAGCGGTAGGTGACCTGTTCGGAACGGATACGGGGGAGCTCGACGGCGCCGGGGCTGGTGGCCCATGTGCCGATCGTGTTCGTGCGAGCGTCGTACCGGAGGACGCAGGACGGCGTGCTGTGGTCGGTGTAGCCGAACCATGCCTCGTGCCCGCCCTCGGGCCGCTCGATCAGCCCGCCCACGCTGCCGAGGCCGGGCAGCGTCAGCGTGTGTACGTGCCGCCCCGTGTCGAGCTCGTGCACGGTGATCTCCGAGATCGCGTGCCGCGTCCACGTGGCCAGCAGCACCGGTCGGTCGAGCTCGGGACCGTCGAGGATCGCGCAGTCCTCGAGGACCGCGGTGGGATCCTCGGGCAACAGGTCCTGCCAGTGTTCTGGCGCGGGCGTCGTGGGATCGGCGACGGCGAGCCGACCGCGGGGCGCGTCCAGGTTGGTGAGAACGTAGAGCCTGCCGTCCCGTCCGACGTGCAGTTCGGCCAGCGCGTCGAGGCCGACCATCACCGGTCGCAGATCGGGTGTGGCGGGATCGGCGTCGTTCAGATCCGCCATCCAGATGTCGTGGCGAGGCGCCGTTCCCTGCCGCACCGAGACGATCAGCCACCGGCCGTCCCGGCTGACCGAGACGCCGTAGAAGCTTGATTTGTCCTTGCCGTCGCCGAAGATCTGCACATCGGTGGACGGATCGGTGCCGAGACGGTGCAGGAAGACCCGCCGGTGGTACTGCTCCTCACCCTCGGGCACCAGGTCGGGCGCGAGACGCCGCACGTAGTAATAGGCCTTGCCGCCGGGCAGCCAGGCCACGGGTGAGTATCGTGCGCGGTCTATAGGTCCGTCGACCACCTCCCCGGTGGATACGTCCAGAACTCGGACCACCGACTCCTCACGGCCGCCTTCCGACAGCTGGTAGGCGAGGAGGTCGCCCTCCTTCGACGGCTGCCAGGTGTCGAGCGTGGTGGTGCCGGTGGGGTCGATCGCCATCGGGTCGATGAGCGCACGCTCGGTCCCGTCCGGGTCGGTGGTGAGTAGGACGGCGTGCTCTTGGTCCGCCGTACGGCGGGAGTGGAAGCTCCGCTCGCCGCGCCAGACCGGGGCACCGACCGAGCCGGAACGCAGCAGCTCGGTGAGACGCTGCCGGAACGTCTCGCGTGACGTCCATCGTTCACGATGCCGCTCCACGAGCGTGTCCTGAGCGTCTCTCCATGTGCGCGTCTCGTCCGAGTCGGGGTCCTCCAAGGCGCGGAAGGGGTCCGGCGCGGTGACGCCGTGCAGGACGTCGGCGTCGTCGCCCTTCGGTGCGGAGGGATACGGCGAAGTCGGGCTGTCGTGTGTCACCTGAGTGACTCTATGAGGTCTGGTGGCCGCTGAGCACGCGCAGGGCGCCGGGTAATACCCGAGCCGTCGCCGGGAGTGTTCCTATCAGCTCGCCGTCTCCTCCCACGGGCATCGTCCGGCCGGCTTCGACACTCACCTCACGCCCCCGGAAGACCAGCACTTCCGGCCGGTTCACGTGGACTCCGGTGTAGAGCTCCCGCATCGCGATGGCGATGAACGCCCGGCGCGACACATCGGTGAGGACGATCACATCGAGTAGCCCGTCGTCCACCCGTGCGTCCGGCGCGGCATGGCGCCCGTTGCCGAAGTACCCGGAGTTCGCGACGACCACCGTGTAACCGCGGACGTCGTGTCGCGTGCCGTCGATGGTCACCCGGTAGGACACCATCCGCCATCCGGCGAGCGCTCGCAGCGCGGCGTAGTGGTAGCCGGCCCCGCCGAGGACTCTCGCCTGGTTGAAGTAGCCGTTCGCTACCGCGTCGATCCCCGCGTACATGCTCCCGACGACGACCGTGCCTTCGACGTCGATCACGTCGACGGCGCTCGGCTCGGCGTCGTGCAGCAGCGTGGCGAGCGCGCTGGGCTCGGCCGGGATGCTCAGCTGGCGGGCGAAGTCGTTGCCGCGTCCGACGGGAATGACCCCGAGCACGCCCTCCGCCCGGATGACGGCGGCGGCCAGGGCCCCGACCGTGCCGTCGCCGCCGGCCGCCAGGACGACATCGCCACGTTCGGCCGCCACGGTCGCGAGGTCGACGGCGTGCTCGAGACTGCGGCTTTGCTCAATGGTCACCTTGGCGCCGAGGTCGCTCAGCGTGGCCAGCACGGGATGCAGCCGTGCCGCGACGGCTCGCCGGGACCAGCCCGCTGTACCCGCATGCGGGTTCACGACTGCGGTGAACGTGCGCACAGCTCCTCCGGTCTGTTCTGACGGTGCCACCAGTGTGCCCTACCGCCTAGACCAGCCTGCCCCAACAGGGTCGGGGTCGTGCACAAATGACAGC
>NZ_ML142862.1:169293-173785 GCF_004138495.1 Phytoactinopolyspora endophytica | reverse complement strand
AGTGACGCGATGGAACGCGACCAGTTCGCGCATCCGCGGCACCACGGCACCGTCGGGGCGGTGAGCATAGACCTGGAGCACGTCGTCGACGTCGTCTGCCCCGGTGTTCTCGAGCGTGACCCGCAGCCGTCCGAGCGGCGCAGCGTCTCCGCGACGTATGTGGTCGGCGTTCGGCCCGGTAGACCTCTGAACGTCCTCCGCATCGTCCGGGATCGTCTCCAGCGCTCGCACTCGAACCTGATCGGGCCCGGCCCCAAAACCGAATGGTCGCAACACCGGATCCCTGGCGTCGGCGTACACGCCGTCGGATGAGTGCCGGTCATCGTGGTGCACTGGCACCACGCCGGCGTACCTGGGCAGTGTCATCGGCAGCCGCCCGGTCGCGGGGCGCACGCCCGTCAGCACATCAAACACCGCGTCGGCGCCGTACGGACCGGGGTAGCCCGCCCACAGTGTGGTGTCCGCGTTCTCCAGCACCGAGGTCAGGACGTGTGGCCGCCCCGCCACGACGACTGCCACGACGGGAGTGGAGGTCGCCTGGCGCACGTGGACCAGCAGTTCGTCCTGGTCTCCAGGGAGCCGGAGGTCGGCCAGATCCACACCCTCGCCCGACGTCGCCCGTGTGGGAGCTCCGCCCGCGGCCACATCGACAGCCCCGACCTCAGTGAACTCGTCGTCGTAGGAACGGTGGCTGGTCCCGCCGAGCACCGCGACGACGAGGTCCGCCTCCGCCGCAAGCGTGTCGACGTCGGCGCCGGGCTGTAGGGACGGCACGTGGTCGAGCCGCGCCCCCGGTGCAAGCCGCGCGCGCAGAGCCTGAAGAACACTGGGCGATTCCCGATCGGCAGTACGGCAAGAACATGCATTGTGGTCGTTATCGTGACCACAATGTCGTCCATTTGGTCGGTCCTCCGGCGGCAGGGGTGGGACGTAGTCTCCGAGCAGCGCCGTCGCCTCGGCCGCGTGCGGCCCGATGACCAGCACGCGGCGCGCTTGATCCAACCGCAGCGGCAGCGCGTCGGGCCCGTCGTCGAGTAGCACGAGCGAGCGCCGGGCCAACTCCGCGGACAGCTCCTGCGTTCGGCTCCGTGCCGTGTCCAGTGTTGTAGTCGAGTCCTGGGTTGTGTCGGCGTCCACCGACTGCATGTCATCGCCGGCCACGGACGGAGCCGGCAGGAGACCGAGCATCTGCTTGACGTGGAGCACCCGCCGGCAGGCTTGGTCGATCGCCTCCCGAACCTGTGGGTCGCCCTCGGCGACCTCCTCCAGCAGCGTGAAGGCATCGTCCCAGAGTGAGATGTCCACGCCGCTGAGCAGGGCGAGCCGTGCCGAGCCGGAGAGTGAGCCGGTCACGGTCTCCAACCGGTCGATCGCGTGCCCGTCGGCCATGACCAGGCCATCGAAGTTCCACTGACCGCGGAGGAGGTCGCGCAGCAGTGCTGGGTTGGCACAGCACGGCACGCCGTCGATGTCGTTGTACGCGGCCATCATGCCGATCGCGCCGGCACGGACCCCGGCCTCGGCCGGCGGCAGATGGATCTCCCGAAGATCGCGCGGGCCGATCACGGCGGACTGGCCGTTGCGGCCACCGACCGCCTCGCCCTGAGCAGCGAAGTGCTTGAGAACGACGCCGACGCCTGGACCTCCCAGAGCCTGCCGCTGCGGACCCTGCATCCCGCGGACCAGCGCGGCCGCCATCTCCGCGACCAGCAGCGGGGACTCGCCCAGACACTCCTCGGACCTGCCCCAGCGAGGGTCACGCAGCACGTCTAACGCTGACACCAGTGCAATGTGCACCCCGCTCGCGGCCAGTTCGGCGGCCACCGCCTGCGCGGCCTCCTCGACAAGGTCCGGATCCCAGGTCGCCGCCAGGTTCAGCGGTACCGGAAGAATCGTCCCGCCCAGCGCCTGATGACCGTGCGGTGCCTCCTCCACCAACAGCGGCGGTACACCCTGGGTGCTGCCGCTGCGGACAGCGTCGGTCACCAGAGCGGCCACTTCGGCCCTCTCGTCGGGATGGATGCCGTCCGCCCAGGACCGACCCGACCACGGGTCCGCCCGGAACACGCCGTATAAGGCGCCCATCCCGTCCCAGCGGTCCAGTTCGGCGCGGAACGTGTCGGTCAGCTGCCAGCGGCCGTCGACTCGTCGCACACATTGCCAGCCGAAGAGTCGCTGGTTGAGCTGCCCGACCTTCTCTCGCAGGGACATCCGGGCGACGAGCTGCTCGACCGCGCTCGCGGTACTTGTCATGTCGCGCTCACCGCCGTCGATCGCGCCTCCGGGGCGTCGACCGCGTTTCCCGCCGTTCACCGCGCTCCCCAACCGTCACCTGGCATGCGAAGCCTCGCGATCGATGCTGCATTCTGTACCGGATACTGCATTCCGTGTCGCGTTGAGGGCAGGATCGCCCTTTTGGCGGTACGAATCGCAGCATCCGCAACGGAATGTGCCAACGACGGCAGCGCGGAGATCGGTGCCGGTCATATCACGCGCCGATCGCCAACGATGGGTCTTCGCTCACCGCGGCGTAGACGCTTGTGCCCGCGGGAGCCGGCGATACCACCGAGGTCACGCTCCGAGCAGCGAGCCGCTCCGGGTCGGCCGCGTCCCTGGAGGTCACGAGTGCCGGGCGCTCGCCGGCAGCGGCCAGCTCCATCCATCGCGTGAAGATTCCGCCGCCCGGTGCCGCGTCGGCCCGCCGCAATGGCACGTCGTTCTCGTCCACCTCGATCCGCACGGCCGTGGTCCGCGGTGGGGCGGGGGCCGCCGACGCGAGCTCGGATGCGACCGAAGCGAACCGTTGGGCGATCGGCTTCGGCTTGCGGTCCTCGTCGAACAACCCGAGCGTGTGCTCGAGCTCCGGGAAATCGGCGAAGCTGCGTGCTACGTCGTGCGAGCACCACCACGTCACGCCCCACAGACCAGGGACGTCGGCGGCATGGCGCACCGTCTGCTCGCAGAAGTCGGCCGCCTCTTTCTCCGCCAGGCAGTTCAGGGGTGCACCGACCTCCTGCAACCAGACCGGCCGCTGGAGGTCGGCCGCGAACGCCCGGGACAGCTCCGCGAGGTACTCCGCGTGCCGCACGCTCTGCGCCGACATCCCACCGTAGTTCTGCCCGGTGCCGTTGAAGATCCAGGAGTGGATGGCGGTCATGTCCCCGCTGCGGCTCGCGTGCGACGGCAGGAACGGATGGTCGTCGAGGTACCACGCGGCGTCGTACTCGGCATGCAGGACCGCCACGTCCGAGCCGGCCGGCACCGCCCCCAACAACGCGTCGAGCCAGGCGGTGACATCGCTGGGTTGAGCGGTCATGGGGGAAGGATGCGGCCGATCGGCGAACTGATTGAGCTCGTTGCCGATGGTCAGGGCCATGAACCCCGGCGCGTCGGCGAGCGCCTCGTGCAGCGCACCGACGAGCTGCGCCTGCGCCTGAACGGCGTCCGGGTCGGTGAACATGCTCCGCCGGTGCCACGACGTCATCCAGCTGGGCAGGAAGTCGAAGCTGGACAGGTGGCCCTGGATGGCGTCCACCGCGGAGTCCAGTCCGGACGCCGTGGCGAGCTCCACCATCGTGCGCACGTCGTCCAGCGCCTGTGACCGTATGGTGGACCTATTCGGCTGCAACAACGGCCACAGCGGAAAGATCCGCACGTGGTCCAGGCCGAGCGCGGCGATCGCGTCGAAATCCCGGCGGACGTCGTCCCACGACGGTTCCAGCCACGAGTAGAACCAACCGGTAGACGGCGTGTAGTTGACGCCGAAACGCAGTTTCCTCAACCTTTGATTCCTCCAGTTTCCAGCCCTCGGAAGAAGAAGCGCTGGAGTGCGACGAAGAAGACGATGATCGGAATGAGTGCGATGATCGTCCCGGCCGCGATCAGGCGTGGGTCGTCGATGAACGTCCCGCGCAGATGGTTAAGCCCGACCGTGAGCGTGTAGTTGTCCTGGTCGGACAGGACGATGAGAGGCCAGAGGAAGTCGTTCCACGACCCCATGAACGCGAAGATCACGACGACGCTGATCATCCCCTTGACCTGGGGCAGGCAGACTCGCCGGAACCGCTGCCATGCGTTCGCCCCGTCGATGACGGCCGCCTCCTCCAGCTCCTGCGGGATGGCCAGGAAGCTGTTGCGCATGAGGAGCACGTTGAGCGCGGCGACCAAGGTCGGCAGAGCGACCCCGACCAGCGTGTCGTTCAGCCCCATCGACCGCACCAGGAGGAACTGGGCGACGATGACGGTCTCGATCGGCACCAACAGGGCGGCGACGAACACCAGCGCGGCGATCCCCCGGCCACGGAACTTCAGCCGGGCCAGCGCATAGCCGGCGAGGGTGGCACCGATGACGTTGCCGCCGACCACCATCGCGGCGACGATGGCTGAGTTGAGCACGTAACGCAGCAACGGCAGCCGGTCGATGACCTCCGTGTAATGCTCGAACGTGGGGTCACTCGGAATGATCTGCGGCGGCCGCGCGTAGATGTCGTCA
>NZ_ML142862.1:168034-169239 GCF_004138495.1 Phytoactinopolyspora endophytica | reverse complement strand
GCGCCCTGCAGCGACAGTGACAGCTGCCAGACCAGGGGACCGGCCAGCAGCAGGAACATCAATATGAGGATCGCGTACCGGGTCACCGAGCCCTTGGTGATCCGGGGTCTCTTGGGCTTGGCCGCCGGTTGCCGCAATGGCGCTTGGGTGCGCACTGCGCTGCTCACGTTCTCTGGTCGCGCTCCGCTCCTCACTCGCTCCGCGGGCGGCTGGGCTCGTTCCTCGCTTCGCCGACCGCTCCGCTCGCTCTTCGCGTCGCCGCTCACACGTCCTCCCGTTCCCGCCGCTGATACCAGAGCTGTGCGAGGAGCAGGGCGCCCATGATCACGAACATGGAGATGCTGATCGCGCCGGCGTAGCCGGTCTCGGCCTGCAGCCCGGTGCCCTCGTTCTGGATGAGCATCGTCATAGTGACGTTGCGCCCGCCGACCCCACCGGTGCCGCCGGTGAGTACGTACACCTCGCCGAAGACGCGAAAGGCGGCGATCGACGAGAACATGCCGATGAGCATCATCGTGGCGCGGACACCGGGCATGGTGACACTGAGGAATGTCCGGACTACGCCTGCACCGTCGACGGATGCAGCGTCATAGAGCGACTGATCGATGTTGGCCAGTGCGGCCAGGTAGATCACCATGTAGTAGCCCAGCCCGGACCAGATGGTGACCATCATCGCGCTGAACAGCAGCAGCCATCGATCGGTCAGGAATGGGATCGGACTGTCGATGGCGCTGACCCACTGCAGCAGCGAGTTCACCATGCCCCGGCTGTCCAGCAGATTCGTCCAGATAAGACCGATGATCACGACGGACATGACGACAGGCAGGTAGTAGGCGGTGCGGAAGAACCCGAGCAACCGCCCCTTGCCTGCGACCAGGGTCGCCAGGATCAGCGGCAGCACCACCATGAACGGCACCACGACCACCACGTACAGCGTGGAGTTGAGCAACGCGGTCCAGAACCTGGAGTCGTTGAACATCCGCCGGAAATTGTCGGCCCCGGTGAACTGCCCGTCGCGTAGCAGGGTCGCATCGGTGAAGGCCAGACCCAGCGTGTTGAAGAACGGGAACAGGATGAACGTGATGGTGACTGTGAGTCCGACCGCGAGGAAGAGCCACGGCACGTACCAGTGCTGGTGCGTGCGCAGGCTGCTCCCGCGGGCGTTGCGCCCGTTCTCTCCCCGGAACCGGCGTCCACGCCGGTGC
>NZ_ML142862.1:165212-167975 GCF_004138495.1 Phytoactinopolyspora endophytica | reverse complement strand
GGAGCCGTGCCCGGGCCGGGTCCCGGACGTGTGATCCGTCCGGGACCGGCCCGCATCCTGCCGTCCGAGGCCGGCCCGCGCTTCGGGCGGGCTCGGCGCTCCGGACGGCGAGCTCGGATGTGCCTCACTCACTCGGAGTCGAGCCTCTCGTTCGCGTAGTCGACGGACTCATCGAGCGCCTGCTGCGGCGACTTGTCGCCCTGGATGGCGAGCGCGATCTGCTCGCGCAGGAAGTCGGCCGACTGGGAGGAGAAGGCCGGCGGCCAGTAGACCTCGGCCTCGCCGACCTGCTGTGCCGCCTCCACTCGCACCCGGGAGTCGTCGCTGTCCTCTTCCTCGGTGAAGTACGGGTCGTCGAGGCTGCCGTCCGCGGACGGGAAGATCGCGGCCTCCTGCGAGAACGCGAGCTGGTTGTCGGCGTTGGTCACGAACCGGGCGAACTCGATGGCCAGGTCTTGGTTCTCCGACTGCGAGTTGACCGCGATCGACTGGATGTACATGTTGGGGGCGGCGTTCGCGATGAGCGGGCCCATGGCAACGTTCTCGTAGACGTCCGGGGCGGTCTCCCTGAGGTCCTGCAGGGTGTAGGAACTGCCCGGGAGCCATCCCAGGTGGCCGGCCTTGAACCCTTCGAGCTCGCCGGTCTGCTGCTCGTTCAGGCTGTCCTCGGTGAGACCGCCGGCCTCGTAGAGCTCCTTGTAGTCTTCGACGAGCTGGACGCCGGCCTCGTTGTTGAACGTGAACTCGGTGCCTTCTTCGTTCATGAGCTCCACGCCGTACATGCCGAACGTCTCGATCGCCGGCATCCGGCCGATCATGGGTGTGTCCGAGCAGGACTCGGCCATGGTGGCGGCCTGGTCGAAGAGCTCGTCGAACGTCTCGGGCAGGCTGTCGGAGTCGAGCCCGCACTCATCGAACAGCTCGGTGTTGAAGAACGACGGCCCGGTGTTGAGGTACCAGGGGTAGCCGTAGGTTCCGTTGCCGAGCCCGGCGAACGTCATGGCCTCCCAGGACTTCGGCAGATACTGCTGTTCCGCCTCCGGATCCGCCTGCGACAGGTCCAGGAGCATGTCCGCGCTGGCGAGCGTGTAGGCGGCCTCGGGCCCGATGTCGATCACGTCGGGCAGCGTGCCGGCGGCCGCGTCGGCGGAGAGCTTGTCCTGGTAGCCCTCGGCCGGCTGGTCGATCCAGTCGATCGTGGTGTCCGGATGCTGCTCTTCGAAGTCGGCGACGAGGTCGTTGAAGTAGTCCTCGTAGCCGCCCTGAAGGTTCCAGGTCTGGAAGGTGATCTCGCCGGAGAGGTCGGCCTCTTCCTGGTCACCGGCGTCTGTGTCTGTGGTGTCGGCGGAATCGTCGTCACCACCACCGATCCCACATGCGCTGAGGAACAGCGTTGCCGCCGCCACACCGGCCAATGCCACGGGGGGCATGTGCTTGCGGGGGGTGCGGGAGAGCCGGAGCCCTCGGTGGGTGGTGGAGCTTCTCATGGTTTCACTCCTTCGTGTCGGTGGAACCTGTTGCGGTGGTGATGCGGGCACCAGATCGCTGGATCCGCAGGGTGGCGACCTGGAACGGCCCGAGGGCGACACCGGCCGTGCCGTGCAGCGCCTGCGGTAGGTCGTCGTCGGGGGAGCCGAGAGGGCGCTCGAGCAGGTCGGTCTCGACGATGGCAGCGTCTTGGTCGATCGCGCCGGAGAGTCGCAGCCGGCCGGCGGCGCGTCCGCCGAGGGCTTCGTAGAGGCGGACGACGACGTCGCCGGACCGGTCGTCGGCAAGCTTGACCCAGTCGACGACGGCCGCCCCCTCGGTCAGGTCGAGCCGGACCAGCGGCTCGATGTCGGGCAGCGCCGCGAGCTCGGGTGCGTTGAGCTCGTATGCGGCGGCGACGGTGTTCGCGGGGTCCGGCGCGCAGACCACGGACCAGCGCAGCAGGTGCTGACCCTGGTCGGTGTTCGGATCCGGGTACATGGGTGCGCGCAGCAACGAAAGCCGGATGAGGGTTCCGCCGCCGGCGTCGGCCGGCAGCCGGGACACGTCGCTCCCGTAGGTGGAGTCGTTGACCACGCCGACGCCATATCCAGGCTCGTCCACATGCACATAGCGGTGTGTGCACGATTCGAACCGGGCCTCGTCCCAGGGCGTGTTCTGATGGATCGCGCGCTCGACGTAGCCGTACTGGGTCTCGAACCGGGCATTGGCCGTACGGACGGCGACGGGGAGGCAGACCTTGAGCATGTGTTCGCGTTCGTGCCAATCGATCGCGCATTCCATGTCGAGCTGCCGGGCGCCTGGTGCGAGACGGTACGTCAGCCGGGCGCGGGAGCGGCCGAAGGCGCGCTCGACGGTGACGTTCCGGGTCCCGTCGTCGCTGGTCTGCGTGGACATCGAGGTCACGTCGACCAGGTCGGTGCCGAGCCCGAGGACGTGCCGGTCGACGTCCCAGGCGTCCCAGCGCACCGGTTCGTCGCGGAACAGCTGTAGCAGGCCGAGCCGCTGCCCGGGCGGGACGATCTCGCGGCCGGAGGCGGCGTCGTGCAGCGAGGTCGCATGCCCCGTCGTGTCGACGACGGCACGTACCAAACCGTTGTCGAGGACGACGTCGGCGGAGGGCCTGCTTGGTCTCGGCTTGCTCGGATCTGAGGGATGCAGGAGCGGTGGGGAGGGAGAATTCCCGTCCTCGCCCGCGGCGAGGTCGTCGCCCCCACCCCACGAAGTTCCTCGCTGGCGCTCGGATACTTCGCGGGGGACCCCGGGGCGCTCCTC
>NZ_ML142862.1:163899-165177 GCF_004138495.1 Phytoactinopolyspora endophytica | reverse complement strand
GCCGATGCCCGAGCCGAACCCTGGACGGGAATTTCTCCCTCCCCACCTCTCTGGTCACCTTGCCGAACCCAGGCGAGATCGGATCCGCCGCGTCGTACTTCGAAGGAGCTGGAGGTGCGGTCAACGGCTGGGACCAGACGGCCGGGGGCGACGTCTGCGTCGAGCGCCTTTGTCGATCGGGCGATCAGGTCGCGGAGGCGGTCGTCGATCTGCTGGTAGGTCTCGCGAGCCTCGCGGTGCACCCAGGAGATGGATGAACCGGGCAGGATGTCGTGGAACTGCAGCACCATCACGGTCGACCAGATGTCGTCGAGCTCATCGGCCGGGTAGGGAGCGCCGGCGATGACAGTGGCGGCGCTGGCGAGATACTCCGCGGTCCGGAGCATCGCCTCGGCCCGGCGGTTTCCCTGCTTCATGGCGATCTGCGAGGTGAGCGTGCCGCGATGCAGCTCGAGGTAGAGCTCACCGAGCCAGACCGCCGGATCGCCGGCGGCGACGATCTCGTCCTCGGCGTCGGAGAAGAAATCGGAGGGTTTGCGGAGCTCCACGCGGGGAGCTCCCTCGAGGTCGGCGAAGCGGCGGGCGCGGGCGACCATCTCGCGGGTGGGTCCACCTCCGCCGTCCCCGTAGCCGAACGGCACCAGGGAATGCGAGGAGACGGCCTTGTCCCGGAAGTTCGTCACGGCGTGCTGCAGCTCGTTGGCGCTGACCTCCGCCGCGTAGGTGTCGACCGGCGGGAAATGGGTGAAGATGCGGGTGCCGTCGATGCCTTCCCAGAAGAACGAGTGGTGCGGGAACGGGTTGGTGTCGTTCCAGGAGATCTTCTGCGTGAGGAACCAGCGGAAACCGGCGCGTCGGGCGAGCTGCGGCAACGCTCCCGAGTAGCCGAAGCTGTCCGGCAGCCACACCTCGTCCGGCTCGATGCCGAACCGGTCGATGAAGTACCGCTTGCCACGGGTGAACTGCCGCACGATCGACTCGCCGGCCGGCATCACGGCGTCGGACTCGACCCACATGCCGCCGACGGGGACGAAGCGGCCCTCGGCGACCCGGGCGCGGAGCCGCTCGAACAGGTCGGGATGGTTCTGCTCCAGCCATGCGTACTGCTGCGCGGAGGACATGGCGTAGACGAGGTCGGGGTCGCCGTCCATCAGGTGCAGCACGTTGGCCACGGTCCGAGCCACCTTGCGCTCGGTCTCCCGCAGCGGCCACAGCCAGGCGGAGTCGATGTGGGCGTGCCCGACGGCGGTGGCCCGGTGCGCGCTGGCGTGTGCGGGC
>NZ_ML142862.1:161536-163855 GCF_004138495.1 Phytoactinopolyspora endophytica | reverse complement strand
CGAGTGCCGGTGCGAGGGCGGCCCGGGCGTGCGGTGCGGTGCCGTCGACGTCGCCGGGGTCGAGCGCGTCGAGCGCGTTCCCGACGGCGCGGACCAGGCGCCAGTAGCGCGGCTCGTCGTGCGAGAGTTCTTTGGCGAGGCCGCCGGCGACCTCCAGATCGCGCGCCAGTTCCCAGGTCTCCGGCGCGAAGCCGCAGAGCTCGGCCCGCTTGAGGCGGTACGGCTCGAAGCTGTCGGCGTCCTTCTCCCCGAGGTCGGTGACGATGAACGGCGGCAGGCCCAGGACCAGTGGGTTGGCTGCGGCTTCGACGTAGAGGGTGAACGAGCCGTCGTCGCCGACGACGTCCGCAGAGGCTCCGGGGCCGCGCAGGCGGATCCATCCGCCTCTGGGATGCAGACCCTTGATGACCGTGCCGTCCGGTCGGTAGGCGAGCCCTTCGCAGTGCCCGCCGACCGAGTGGTCTTCCCACCCGAGATCGAGGATGAGCTCGACGGCGGCAGGGGCGTTCTCGGGGATGGTCCCGTCGATGCGGAACCAGGTGGTCCTCCACGCGGGCGCCCAGGGTGAGCCGATCTCGAACGGCTTCCAGTCGGGCGCGGGACGCTCTGGCAACGGCTTCAGGCCGAGAACGTGGGTGGCTGGGACGGGCTCCCCGTCGCCGTCGACTTCCCAGGACTGCACGCTCACATCGGCGAGCGGCGCGTGCACGTGGGGCAGGATGCGCTCACGGAGCACCCGGTCGAGCCGGTCGAGTGTGATCTCGGGGCGGATGTGCATCGTCTTCCTTCGGTCTCGCACGCACTCGGTAGCTCGACACTAATCCGCTTTAGTCACGTCCGTCAATCCAATCGGGTGATGATCACCGAGCTCAGGTCATGGCAGGGTTCCGCCGGTAGCCGGAGGTGAACGACGTCCAAACGTGCTGTGGGGAGGGAGTGCGGCGTCGCCGGACGCGCCGGCAGACGATCGATCGGACGTCCTCAGGTGCTGTCGCGCACCACGAGCTCGGGAACCTGCTCGACGGCGCCCGTGTCTGGGTTGCCTTCGATGAGGTTGAGCAGGTGTCCGGCGACGTCAGCACCGAAGTTCCACGTATCGCGGTACAGGGCGGTCAGCGCGGGCTGGACGACTCCGCAGATCGGCGTGTCCTCGCAGGTCACCACCGCCACGTCGGCGGGTATCTGGAGTCCGGCGGCCTGGATCTCGCGCATCCCGGCGACGGCGAGGACCTCGTTGTCGTAGATCACCGCAGTGGGACGGCCGTTCGTGGCCAGCAGTCGCTGGGTGGCACGAGCGGACGCGGCGGCGGAGAAGTCCGTCTGCAGGACGTCCGCCGCCTCCAGGCCGTAGTCCCGTCCAGCCTGCGAGAACGCCTCGGCGCGACGGTGCACGTGCAGGAGCGATGCGCTGCCGGAGACATAGGCGACGCGGTGGTGGCCGCGTGTGCTCAGGTACTGCATGACGGTCTGCATCGCTGCCGTGTCGTCGATCGAGACGGAGGGGATGGTGCCCGCCGGGTCGGGTCCACCCGCGACGATCGACGGTATGTCGAGCTCGGCGACGGCGCGTGGGCGGGGATCATCGATCCTGAGGTCCACCAGGATGATGCCGTCGACGCGTTTCTCGTTCGCCCACCGGCGGTAGAGCTCGAGCTCTTCCTCGACCGACTCCACGACCTGGAACAGCAATCCGTAGCGGTGACCGCTCAGGACGGTGTGCATCCCGGAGATCAGGCGCAGGAAGAACAGCTCGGATCCGACGTCCTGCACGCTGCGCGCGACGGCGAGCCCGATGGTCATGGACGAGCGCGCTCCGGAAAGGATCTGGGCTGCGTGGTTCGGCGTCCACTGCAGCTCTTCGGCGACCTCGAGGATGCGCCGTCGGGTCTCTTCGGAGACCCCGGGCTTGCCGTTCAGGGCGAACGACGCCGCGGTCTCAGACACGCCGACACGCGTGGCGACGTCGCGAAGTGTGGGGCGTTGGCGCTTTGGTGGCATCCGAACCTCGGACTCGTCGAACGACCGGTGCACTGCATCGTATCTCTCCACAGCGGCCGTCGTGGGTCTTGTGCAGTTGACTTTACCGCTTTAGCCTATGGGGTCACGACCTTTCGGGGCTCCGTGACAGCGAAAGCACGGCGGAATCCCAAGGTCGGGTCAGACCCGCAGTGGGAGACCGGTGCCGAGAAGGAGGCAGCAGGATGAGAAGTAGACGGACTGCGACGTGGGATGGTCGCCCGGAGGCGGCCACCGGCGTCAGCGGCGGCGCACAACTGGGACGACGCAGGTTCCTGCAAGTGGTCGGCGGTGGAGCGGCGG
>NZ_ML142862.1:155301-161513 GCF_004138495.1 Phytoactinopolyspora endophytica | reverse complement strand
GATGTCGTGGGGCGCTACCGGGCACGCGTCGGCGGCATCCGCGGCCGCCGCGGGCCGAACCCAGGCTGCGGACTCGGCCTTCGGGCCGGAGCCGCCGCTCATGCACGGATACTCGGCTCCGCAAATCAAATCGTGGAGTCCGGAGACGGATGCTTATGCGCCCTACCTACGGGCACACGTTCCGCTGGCCGAACGCATTCCCGCGTTCGAACCGACGCAGGCGCGCCGCGGTCTGGACGCACGGCCGAAGCTCATGTCGCTGGCGAACGACTACGTCCAGCCGGGGGCCGCGACCGAGGGCTACAAGCACGGCCCGGGGTTCGAGGCCTATGCCCTGCGGTTCTGGCAGTACCCGGACCTCTACGCTTCCTGGCACGGCCTGCCGTTGGACGGTGAGCACGACGCCGACGAGCCCCAGTACGGCATCCTCAACCTGCCAAACCCCGGCTACACGGAAGCCGCCCACCGCAACGGTGTGCTGAGCCTCGGCTGCTGGTTCTGGCCACGTCCCGAGGACTTCGGCGAGGTCGTCGAGCAGCGAGCGGACGGTTCGTTCCCGATGGTCGACAAGCTGATCGAGATGGCGGAGTACTTCGGGTTCGACGGGTACTTCATCAACCAGGAGGCACAGATCCCCGTCGAGCAGGCCGAACTGCTCATGGAGTTCTTCGTCTACTTCGCCGAACAGGCACCGGACGGGTTCCATCTGCAGTGGTACGACTCGCTGACGGTCGACGGCCAGATCAGCTACGAGAACGAGTTCAACGAGGTGAACTCGCCGTGGATCGCGTCCGATGACGGCGCCCGGATCTGCGACAGCATCTTCCTCAACTACTGGTGGAACGAGCAGCGGGTGCGCAACTCGCACGAGCATGCGCTCGCCTTGGGGCTCGACCCGTACGAGGTCGTCTACACCGGGCAGGAGATCGGGAAAGACAGGTTCGCTCAGCCCTACGATCCGCGGCACATCTTCCCCGAGGACGACGAACCGCGGACCAGCTGGGCGTTCCTCGGTGCGGAGATGGTCTGGTACACCGTCGAGGGAGACAAGGACACCGTCGACGGCCAGGCGGGGGTGTACGAGCGGGAGCGGCACTTGTGGACCGGCCCGCTGCAGGATCCGTCGCGCACCGGAAGGCTGGACGAGCCGGGCGACGACCTGCTGGACCCGAGCGGCTGGGACGGTACCGCGCACAACATCGTCGAGAAGTCGGTCATCGGTGCATTGCCGTTCGTCACCGGCTTCTGTGCGGGCACGGGGACCGGATTCTTCGTCGATGGCAAGCAGGTGAGTGACCAGCCATGGTTCAACATCGGCATCCAAGACGTCCTGCCGACCTGGCAGTGGTGGGTCCGCGACGACGATGACGAACCACTCGACGCGGTCACTGTGGACTATGACTACTCGACCGCGTACGACGGCGGGAACAGCCTGCTGCTCGCGGGTGAACTTGCCGCGGGGCAGTCGGCGATCGTCCGGCTGTACAAGACGGCGCTGCCGGTGGAGCGGACGACCGCGCTCGACGTCGTCCATGACATCGCCGACGGAGTCGAGGCCGAGATCGGGCTCGCCTTCGAGGACGCGCCCGAGCAGTGGGAGTGGCTGTCGCTGACCGGCGGCGCCCGGAACCTCACGGATCAATGGTCGAAGAGCGGTCACTCGCTTGCGCCGTGGGCGGGCCGGACGATTGCCGCAATCAGTGTCGCCGTCCGTGCGGGCGACGCCGATGTATCGGATCTCGCGGTCCGGCTCGGCCGGCTCTCGGTGGCCGACCGGCGGCCGTCGAAGCCGGGCATGCCGTCCGGCCTGGCGGTCGACCACGTTGCCCGCGACGGCGACGTGGCGAGCGTCTACCTGCAGTGGTCGCCGGCCGAGAAGGCGGACTACTACGACCTGTTCCACGGCAAGGGAACGGATCGTACGTGGGTCGGGCGCACCCATGGTGAGGTCTTCTGCGTCAGCGCGCTCGAAGTTCCCGACGGCGCGGACCGCAGCCCGATCGACGTCGTCGCCGTGACTGCCGACGGTCGTCGCAGCGCACCGGCCCGCACCTGGCTCGACTGGTAGGAGACAACGTCACGTTGAGGTGGCCTGTCGTCACGAAAGCTCGTGACGACAGGCCATCAGAACAGCACATCGGTCAGTGCACGTACGTGCTCGGGCCATAGCCGGTTTCAGACAGCTCCCGTGATCCCCGGTGTTGGTTGAGGTGAGGGAGCGGGCCGATCGACCAGGCGGACGTCGGCTTCCAGGGCTTCGGCGATGCGCTGGAGCGTGCGGGCCGTCGGGTTGGTCGACCCGCGCTCGATGCGGCTGATGTCGCCCTGGTCCATCCCGCAACGTTCGGCGAGCTCAGCCTGTGTCAGGCCATGCCGTAGCCGGAGAGCGATGACCTGGGCAGCAATGTCGTGCGCCTGTCTGAAGGCCTCGGCGCACTCCAGGGCCTTAGGCGACGTGCGATCCCAGCGATCGGTCATGACGTCGTCGTAGCTGCGTGGCATGCTCGTCACCTCCTTTCCTGACATTATGGCGTCTTCCCCATATCCGTTCTAGGGCCTTAAGCCACTCGGTGCGAGCAAGGTCCATGCCGTGTACGGCAAGCACGCGGTCCACGGCCGCTCTGAGCGCGGCGACCTGGGCGTTGGAGAGGTCGTTGACGAACCGTTCGTAGGGGATGGTTCCGTCGCCTACGAGTCTTCAGCGTCTCCAGGCCTGCAGACCGTACAGACGGATGGGGCATCCGTGGACCCGTCCCCAGGTGATCTATGTGTGGTGGGACGCCCGCACCAACTACGTCACCGCCCTCGACTACGCCGACCCGGCTCCCGTGACTACACGAGGTGGTGGTGCTCCGAGAGGGGAGCGAATTGTTGCCACGTTTCGCTTCGCGCGCAAGGCGGAGCTGTGACCTGCGGCCTTGATGTGAGCAGTGCGCATCCACGCTATTACTTCATCACCTAGAAACCACAAATTGGTGCGCACCAGCACGCCGTCGTCGCCATACAGCGGATATATGACTACAAACTTCCACCAACACCATACCGTTAAACAGCCGTTTCGCACACCGCCGCAGTCCATAGAAACTCTGTGCCTCATGTCATATTTGTCCCTATTGCAGCTTTGGGCCCGCTTTACTATGCTTTCGGGTCAATTAGCACTTACCGGTGCGAGATAGCAAATCAAGGGGTGGACGTTTAAATCGGGTGGGGAATCTTTCTCAATTTTCTCATTGCCGCCGGTATGTGCACCTTCCCCCACATCGGCCTGGGCGATCGCGCAATTTAGCAACCGATTGTCCCGAACTCATCTACATCCGAAGGGAATGGTAATCGGTGGACCCTGTCAGGACACGTCAACGACTAGCAGAGGCGCGAAAAGCCTTCCTCCTTGCGATTGGCTGTGCTGCAACGCTTATCCTTGGATCAATCTCAGCGACCACCGCAAACGCTGGCCTTGAATCAACGGTTGAGCAGTTGCAGATCCTTCAGTCTGACCGCGCAGAACGTGACGCGCTTCCTGAGTTCATAGAGCCCGGTGACATCGACGCGGATGCCGCTCGCTTTATCGCCGAAGCGCGCAACGCGAAGCATTGGGTCACGACTCGCCAAGAGACTGAAATTTGCCTCATCTCCGTTCTAATCGCAACGAAGACGTCAGGCATCACCTGTGCTCCAAATGATGACTTCAGAAAGCACGGCATTGCATTGAATCTTGGTCATCGGGATGATGCGACAATCGAGGCACATCTAGTACCCGACAATCGCACCACCGACGTCGAAAATTCAACTAACTGGAAGCGAATAACATTAAACCTATTCATGAGTGATCCATTTGCAGAAAACGACGCAACTGCCACGTATGGCGATGCGGAGTTCGCCGCCTTCGACGTAGTGCCCCCTCCGCGAGATACCACGACAAGTCGGAGTCGTTCCCAGGAGACCGAATTGGGATTTGCCCCGTTGGCCACTCACAGGTACGCCAATGGCGCTCAGGTCGGAAAGAGCATCAAGATATCTAGCCATTCTGGGCGCGCAGGTTCGACGATAATTGGTGGCCATGCAGAGTTCGGCGCAGACTTTCCCGCTACCGTGTATGTCGAAACTGCGGGAGCCGAACCTCCGTACCATCGGATTGTTCATGCATACGGGCTCCGTCTCGCGCGGTTACAAACACACACTCCAGTATACGCCAGGAGCCAATGCTGGTGGTATCACGAGATATTGCCAGGCGACGCTCCCATGCATTGTTGGTATGCCACATAGGACTGGATTAATCATACAGATGGAGGTACAAGTGAGCACGGAGAATCTAGGTGCGCAGTTGAAGCGCAGAGTCAAAGTTGCACTGATTTCAGCAGCGACTCTCGCGGTATCGGCCAGCACGGCCATGGCGGGCGCCACAACCGAACAGCCGAACTCTACAGTGGAAACGCTCAGCGTGCTGACATCGGAACAGAGGGCTGAAGATGCACTACCTTCGCATGTGGATTTCAACAACAGAATGGACAAAGAATCCGCCAGGTTTCTGGCCGACTCTGGCGCAGCCCAACATTGGGTCGCCGTCAGTCATCAGGACGAAGTATGTCTAATAAGTGTCTTGTCTGGGACTCGGAAGTCGGGTTATTCCTGTGACTCAGAAGAAGGCTTCGGCCAATCTGGACTTGCACTCAGCTTGGCCGGTTCCGCTGGCGAACCGTCAACCGAAGCCTATTTGGTGCCTGATGGATACGCAGAGAGTAGTGCAGCAGCCACCGGCTGGACTAAACAAACACCCAACCTGCTCGTAAGCGATCCTGACGCACCAGAACAGCGCCCCAGTACAGTCGACGCAGATGACCTCTATTTGAAACTAACTGATATACCGCCGGTTCGGAGTTGGGACGCCGCGAACAACATCAGGGGTAATGCCCGTCAGTCTGCCACAATGTTGGACTATAAATTACACTTGTACGCTTATCGCCAGACCGTTGACGCTGGCTTGAAGATTTCTAGCCACTCGGTTCGAGATGGTGCTGATATGGTGGGCGGTGACCACAATGTCGAGCCTATAGAAACAAAGATCATAATCTGCGGCGAGACCGTTTCGCCATTGCCTCCACACCATGTACTGCTACAAGGTTGCGGCGAGAGTAGGACGGGTTACTCTCACGGTCCCTACTGGGGAATCAGTCGCTGCTGGTGGCCACACGATAGAGGGGATGTTACATTGTCGTGCAGGTACAGGTTCTAGGACTGGACGAATACAGCGCCTGATGTGACACAGGCACTGAGATTGCGGTGAACTTGCTATGACAAGAGCATGGAGAACGGCGTTGGGAGCGATCGCCGGTGCGATCGTGACCGCGATCCTCTACCTCGTACCACCGGGGGCTCACGCCAGCCTGGGCAGTGCGGTGGGATCTCTCCCGGACTACTCGCTGCTACCGGCGGACTCACTCTGGTGGGCTGTCGGCCGCCTAGCCCTCGTCGGCGCAGTCATTGGTCTCGCGTGCGTCATGGCTCGATGGTCTATCCTCGTCACCGTCATACCAGCTGTGATACTTGGCGTTACATACGTGCAGCTCATGCTGTCCAGGGAGTCCATGACAATCGACGAGCACGAGCGCCTCACCAACCCCGTGTTCCCTGTCGCGATCGGAACATTACTTCTCGTGTCGGTATGGGAATCGCACCGATGGTGGTTACCGCGGCTTAAGCGGACGCGCACTGATATTGAGAGAGCCCAGGACAAGATCTAAGACTGGTCCCAGACCCCGGGAACGGTCAGTGAGCCGGTTCCCGGGGTCTGCATACGAGGAGTACGGCCCATGGCGCCCAGGGCGCCATGGGCGACACCAGCCATGCCATCGCGAACGAGACCACGACAGGCGTCGGTCTCGAAGGGTTCGATAGTCCGTATCCTTATTCGGAGCACCTTCGAATTGCTTCTAGTCGCTTCAAGGCGCCATTAGACGACGTCACTCGTGGACATAGCCCACCGCGCTGAGGCGAGGTGGAGATGACGAAAGATCACGTACAGAGCTGAACTTAGGCAAGCAAGAAGAAAGCCCTTTAAAGTTTGGTAGGTGGTAGTCGGCCGCGGTCCAACCGAGGCGCTCGGAGTTGATCGAATATCGTGAATATACGATACTTGTGCCCGGGAAGGGGTGAGTGCGGTGACTGTCGGCCTGTACGAGATCTTGGGGATCGATCCGTCCGATCCTGACGTTGAC
>NZ_ML142862.1:152877-155283 GCF_004138495.1 Phytoactinopolyspora endophytica | reverse complement strand
GATGCCGAGTCCTACGCTGACCTGATCGCGAGCCTCGTCGCGATCTGCAAGCGGCGAGGCTTGACCCAGGGCGATGTTGCTGCGGTGATGAACACCACACAGTCCGTCGTTTCCAACTTCGAACGGGTCGGCGGGGATGCCCGCTACGGCACGATCTAACGTTACGCGCGGGCGGCCGGAACTCGGACGCCGTGGAGATAGTGGCCGGTGCCGTCGACGTGACCCGGTCACGATTTATAACTGCCTGAACGAGATTGGTGGGAGCCAGGGTTCCGGAGCCGGGGCGAGCACCAAGAACGGCGGACCACGCCCAGTGCGGAAGAAGGAGACGTGACATGCCCTTGAACCGCGCTGCTGGATTCGACACGATCACGGTCGAAAGCCTCCGGGAGCTCGGCAGCGTGAAATGGTCGACGTATCCGGACAGCATCGGTGCCTTCGTCGCGGAGATGGACTTCGGCACCGCACCGCCTGTCCAGCAGGCACTGCACGTAGCGGTGGACACAGCCGGTTTCGGCTACCTGCCGGCGGCATTATCGCAGGACATGGCCCAGGCATGTGCCGACTGGCAGGCGCGTCGGTACGGATGGCCTGTGGATTCCGAGCAGGTTCACCCGATCGCCGACGTGATCAACGGCCTCCAGATCGCCATCGAACACTTCTCCGCGCCGGGCAGTCCCGTCGTCCTTCCCACCCCGGCCTACATGCCGTTCCTGTTCGTCCCGAAACTGATGGGGCGAGAGATCATCGAGGTGCCGATGCTCGAGCACGGCGGCCGCTGGGTCTACGACCTCGACGGGCTCGAGCGCGCTTTCGTGAAGGGCGGGGGACTGCTCATCCTCTGCAACCCCTACAACCCGCTGGGCCGCGTCATGCGCATTGAGGAGCTGACCGCGATCAGCGAGGTCGTCGATCGGCACGGTGCCCGGGTGTTCTCCGACGAGATCCATTCGCCGCTGGTCTACGCAGGTCACCGGCACGTTCCGTATGCTTCGATCAGCCCGGTCACGGCCGGGCACTCGGTGACGGCGACGTCGGCGTCGAAGGCGTGGAATCTTCCCGGGTTGAAATGCGCTCAGTTCATCATCTCGAACGACGACGACGCCGCTGTCTGGGAGGAGATCGCCATGATGGCCGAGCATGGCGCCAGCAATCTGGGCGTGGTCGCCAACACCGCGGCGTACAACTCCGGTGGGCCGTGGCTGGACGACGTGATGGGCTACCTCGACGAGAATCGACGGTTGCTGGGTTCGCTGCTCACCGAGAACATGCCGGACGTCGGGTACACCATGCCGGAAGGTACGTACCTGGCCTGGCTTGACTTCCGCAAGGCCGGCCTCGGCGACAACCCCGGCGAGGTGATCCGCGAACGAGCTGGGGTCGCAATGGTCGACGGCGTGGCATGCGGAGAGGCAGGGACCGGCTTCGCACGGCTCAACTTCGCCACTCCGAAGCCGATCCTGCGGGAGATGGTCACCCGCATAGCCGACGTCAGCACATGACCAGTGATGCGGGCGAGCCAACGCCTGAGCCCGTTCCTTCCGCTGCGATTCCCGCGCTCCAGCGACGCACGTTGGCTCTGCTGGTGGCGGCGCAGATCGTCGGTGGCCTGGGCATCGGCTCGGCGCTCGCCGTCGGCTCAGTCGTGGCGCTCCGGCTGTCCGGGTCGGAGCGGTGGTCCGGGCTCGCCGGGACCATGATCACTCTCGGAGCGGGCCTGCTGGCGATTCCGCTCGCGCGCCTGGCCGCGGCCCGGGGCCGGCGCCTCAGCCTCAGCATGGGCTGGGCGATCGCCACCGCCGGAGCGTTGACGACCCTGCTCGCAGCCGTGATCTCCTCATTCCTGCTCTTCCTCGTGGGGCTGCTGCTGTTCGGATCCGGGACGGCGACGAACCTGCAGTCCCGCTACGCCGCGACGGACCTCTCGCCGGATCGGTTCCGGGCTCGTCATCTCTCCATCGTGGTCTGGTCGACGACGGTCGGCTCGGTGCTGGGGCCGAATCTGACCGGTCCCGGTGCAACCGTCGGCCGATGGCTGGGAATCCCCGCGATCGCCGGCCCGTTCGTCTTCTCCGCGGCCGGTTTCATCGCAGCCACCATGCTCATCGCGCTGCTGCTGCGCCCGGATCCGTTGCTGGTCGCGCAGAACCTGCAACGAGACGAGCCGGCGTCCGCGGAATCCGCCCGGGAGCCCGGCTTCACCCAGGCGGCCAGTCCGGCCCAGGCCGGCCCCACCCGGCCGGCCGTGCAGGCCACGCGCGCCTCCGCATGGTCGACGATCCGCCACCGGCCAGCGGCCCTGCTGTCGCTGGCCGCGGTCGTGGTCGGCCACGGTGTCATGGTCGCCATCATGACCATGACACCGGTCCACCTCACCCACCATGGCTCTGAGCTGCGGATCATCGG
>NZ_ML142862.1:139089-152820 GCF_004138495.1 Phytoactinopolyspora endophytica | reverse complement strand
ATCGCCGCGGCCGCCGTCGCCGGCACCGCCGGGGGCTCGACGGGGCAGCTGGTGGTCGGGCTGATACTGCTCGGTCTGGGGTGGTCGGCCGGGCTGGTCGCCGGCTCGACGTTGATCGCCGAATCGGTGCCCGCCGCCGAACGACCGGGTGTACAAGGGTTCGCGGATCTGTTGATGAACCTGGCGGCAGCGACGACCGGCGGGCTGTCGGGCGTCATCTTGGGTCTGGTCGGCTACGGGGGTCTGAGCGCCATAGCAGCGTTGCTCGTCGCGCTGCCGCTGGTTCTCGTTGTCGTGGGCTGGTCCCGGGGACGCGCTAGCGCGACTGTGTGACCTGCGGATCGCGCCACATCGGAATCAGCACCGGCCCTCCGGGCAGCCGGATCTCGCCGGTGACGCGGAACCCGTAGTGCTCGTAGATCGGGACGTTGTCGGGTGCCGAGGATTCTAGGTACGCCGGCATCCGGGCGGCATCGACGCGGGCCAGACCGTCTCGCAGCAGTCGCCCGCCGACGCCGCGGCCCGGGCGAGCGGCTCCGATCGTCTGCAGATACCAGTGCGGCGGGGTCTTGGGATGGGCGCCCTCGATGATCCGGAAATGCCGCAGTGCCGACGGTAGCGCCCTGCCGAAGGCGCGGAAGAGCTTCGGACTGTGCCGTACGGACGGGAAGAACCCCGGCGAATGCTGGCCCGGTTGACTCCATAGCGCGGCGCCGCTGATCTCGCCGTCGTCCACCGCCACCCAGGTCCCCCTGATGATCAGCACGGACTCGAAGGCGAACAACGCGGTAAGCCTGCGGTGGTAGCCGTCGCCGGGCACGAGGAAGCGCATGAACGGGTCCTGGCCGAACGCTGCGGCCAGGGCGTCAGCGAGCGAAGGGAGGTCCGAACGCTCAGCCGGGCGGACCACGATCTCTCCCACGCCATCGACTCTACTGTGCTCCGAACGAGGATTTGGCCGGAACCCGATCGAGCTGCTCGGACCTTCACAGCAGCGATGATGTGATCGAACGCGCCTCTGACCGGCCTGGGCGGCTGTTAACCTTTCCGGGTGTCTGACCAGGAGCGGAGTCTCAGTCGTCGTGCGGTCATGACCGTTGTGACCATCGGAATCATGGTGGTCGCCCTGGCGGCGGCGTTGATCATGGCGTATCCAGCCTGGTCGGCCCGCAGGGGAGGCGATGCCGTGTGGGTGGTCGACCATGCGGTCACGTCGGGCGGCCTCTCCGGCCGGAGCCTGCTGGACTACGACGACGACCGTCTGCTGATCAGCGACGACCAGAACTCGTTGGCGGTGCGAAGTCGTGAGGACGGCGAGGAACTGTTCGACGTCTACAGCCAGCAGCTCGAGCCCATCGCCGCGCTGGTCCCGTCTGGGGTGGTTCACAGCGACCACCACGGCTTGCACGTCATCGACGATGACGGCTCGGTTCGGTGGGAAGTGTTGTCCGGAGCCGACGATGTGGGCGCTACGACGTTGGTGGCGGTGGACGTGGAAGAGGGGCACGTCGTGGCGGCCGTCGACGGGAGAGAGGTCAGTGACCCGAAGCGACTGGTCGCGTACGGTCTCGACGACGGCGACATCCGCTGGGAGCTGCCCGACGTCGGCCGCGCCGGCTTCACCGACCAGGGCGAGCCTCCCCGGACGCCGCCGGGCGCGTTGCGCCAGGCCAGAGTCTACCCAGTCGTGTTCAACGGGGACTTTCGCGACGACGGGGAGAGCATCTGGAGCTTGGTGGACACCCGTGACGGGGACGTGGTCCGGGAGATCACGACCGAAGGGGTGCCGGTAGCGACCGGTGAGTTCGTGTTCGCCAGGAAGCGGCAGGCGTGTGCGGAGGTGACCGTCTTCCGGATGGACCAGGAAGTACAGCTGGACTGGCAGGGTGAGGTGCCATCGGCGGAGTGTGATCTCGTCTGGTCGGTGTCCGAAGAGCGGGCATATCTGGCGGTGCCGGCCGAGGCGCGGGAATTCGACCGGGTCGACGACCTCGTGCACGTGTTTTACGTCGATCTGAATGCCGCCACGCTCACCGAGCTCGAGTGGGAGGGCCCGCGGGATGAGGTCGATGGCACCACACCTGGGCCGGCCGACGCATCCCGGTCCTGGTCGTCTCATTTCTACGGCAGCGACGGGACCATGTACGACGTCAGCACCGGCGCCGCGGCGTGGGAGCTGGACGACCCCGATGCCTTCGGTGCATGGTCCGCGGGCGACACCGCCGTGGTCACGAGCGCCCTGTCACGGTTCGATCGGTTCGTCACCGACGGCACCGAGACCTCGCTCTGGTATCACGTGGTCGATGTCGAAACCGGGGAGCCGCGTGGTGGCCGATTCATCGGGCGGTGGCCGTCAATCGATGTCGCCGTGCTCGACCAGGGACAGGCTGTCATCCTCAGCGAGGACCAGATCGCACTTCTCGAATGAGCAGGGTGCCTGGTATGCATGCCGGGAGGCGACGAGCCACCTAGGCATAGACCGCCTCGACCGACCACTGGCCGTCCTCGACGGCGAGCAGCCAGGCTCGGCCGTCATCGGTGGAGACCTGGAAGCGGGCGCAGCGCCGGCGCCGGCTCCGTTCCCACCAGTATTCGCGTACCGGCCACGGCCCCGCCCAGCCGGTGACGGCATGCTCTTCCTTGCCGACGATCAGCCGAGCGGGAGGCGCGGACACCACGGAGCGACCGCTGACGGCCACGTGTGCTCCGACGGCGTCGAGAACCCGAGCCGGCCGTGGACTGGGAGGAACGACGGACGGCGACGGCTGCGGAACCCGCCCTGGCCATGGGCGGTCCGCGGGAAGTGCGGGCACCACCGAGTCGCCCCACGGCACCCGGACCACCCGCTCGACCGGGCCGCGCCCGCCGGCCAGCCGGGGGCGGGTCACAGCAGTGTGCCCGAGCATGACCTGAATACGGGTGGCGGCGCGAGCCACCTGCTCATCGTTCTCGCTCTGCCCCCACAGTGACATCTGACGGCCGGTATCGATGACCACCTGGTCCGGAGCCAGCCGCAGGTGAGTCAGGTTTCCAGTGAGCTGTCCGGCCGTGCGCCAGGCATCGAGTTGCCAGCGGACCCGTTCGGCTACTGCGAGACTCGACAGCAAGCCGTCGTGCCGCCATAGCCGGGACCGGGTCTCGCCGTCAGCGGTGCCGGCCTCCACCTCGACCCGCACACAGGCCAGCCCTCGCTCGGCCAGCTTGGCGTGCATCTGATCGGCCAGGGTCTTGGCGGCGAAGACCACGGGCTCGGACTGTTCGACCGGAGGGCCGAACTCGAGGTGTGCCGAGAGGTCCTCGTCTGCGGTGCGGGCGGCCGGTGGCCGTGCCTCCTGGCCGGTGGCGAGCCGATGGGCCACGGCGCCCTCGGACCCGAACCGGGCCAGCACGTCGCGGGGTGGAAGCGCCGCGAGCTCGCCGAGAGTGCGGATGCCGAGCCGGACCAGCACGCCGGTCAGCTCCGGCATCTCCAGCACAGACACCGGATGAGGTGCCAGGAACTCCGCAGTGGACGAGGACGGGACGAGGCGGAGGCCGTCGTCGTCGAACGCGGCCCGAGCCGCGAGGTTGGCCGCGAACGTGCCGTCGGCCACCCCGACCGCGCAGACGAAGTCCTGGCTCAGCACGGCATCGCGGACCATGCTCCCCACCACCTGCTCACCGCCGTAGTACCGGCTCGGTCCGCGCGCCGGTATGGCCGCCAGCCCAGGGCGGACCACCTCGACCCGGGGACAGGTCTCCTCGATGACGGCCACGACCTGTTCGAACGCTCGTGCCTCTCCCTCCGGGTCCTCATCGAGAACCATGACGTCGGGGCAGTATCGCTGGGCGTCACGGAGCCGTTGCCCGCGGCGCACCCCGGTTGCGCGGGCTGCTGCCGTGCAGGCCGAGACCTGGCCGGATGTCAGCACGATGGCCGGGACGGCCGGGTCGGCACCGGCGGCCGTCAGCGGCCAGTCCGGGCACCAGAGCACCAGGGCTCGGGGCGGTGCCATCACGCCACCTCTGCCGGGTCGGTTCCCTCGGCTGGGCCAGCGCCGGCCGTCGCGGCTCTGGCGGCGAGCCGCTCCTGCATGCTCGAGACCGAGGCGAGCTCGGCGCTGCTGATCGAACCGTCGGGTCCCGGTAGCCATAGCCAGGACGATCGGGTGCGTCCACCGGTCAGCCGCCCCTTGGCCACGACCTTGGCGCGACGGCCACGCAGACGGCCATGGCCCTGGTCGATGCCAGACCATGACGACGATTCCACCTGCATTCGCAGCGACGATCCTTCCCAGGCGCCGACGACCACCAGCGCCGAGCCGGACTTGCGAGCCAGCGCCACCAGCCGTCGGACGACGCCGGTGGGTGGGCGGGCAGGTGGCCGGAGCAACACGACGTCGACCGCCTCCAACAGGGCGGCCGTGACATCGACCCACCGATCTCCCGGCTCGTCGACCAGCAGCAGCCGATCGAGGTCGCAGCCCAGTTCCGAGGCCGCCGCCACTCCGCACTCAGGCATCCGCACGACGCCGCACCATGAGCCGGCCCGCGAAGGGCCGGCGAGCAACGCCAGGGCGAGCACCCCGGCGTCGTCCACCTCTACGGCCTGACCTCGGCGCAGCTCAGGCACCAACCCCTGCAGCGCCGGCAGGACCGGTATGCCGGCGTCCTCCGGTATCACGTCAACCTCGGCACCGGTCGTGCGGGCCAATGCTGCCGCCGCTCGTTGACGTTTCGTCGCCACCATGCCTCAATTGTCGAACCTATGTTCGACTCCGTCAACCTGTCCCATGATCATCAACCGTGGGCCGCGCCATGGCCGGGCTAATCGTTGATGATCATGGGGATATGGGTACGGGGGAACACGCAACTCGCCCTGCGCAGCGGTGGGGCCGGCACCTGCGTATTGGAGTAGGCGTACGCCGCTATGTAGCCGCGCGTCGCGTCGGGTCTGCTCATCTGTAATCTCGTCAGGGACGGGGTGAGACGGGGGATAGAACGTCGGTGGACTCTCGCGGGACGAGATGAGACTCGATGACCGTGGTGCCGCCGACATTTGTCGGATTGCTGATCTGCTCGGCGAGTATGGTGGCCGCCGCCCGGCCGACTTCGGAGAGGTTGAGGTCGATCGAGGAGAGCCGCGGATGGTTGCCGTCGACCATGACATCCCAGTTGTCGAATCCGATGATGCCGACATCCTCGGGGACGGATCGACCCAGCGCTTGGAGCGCGCTCGCGGCGCCTCGTGCTAGTCGATCGTTGCCACAGATGAGGCCGTCGACGCGTGCGCCGGTATGCATCAACTGGAGCGTCGCTTGCCGGCCCCAGGGCTCGTCCCACGTTCCGAACAATGGATCGGCGGCGAGGGTGAGTCCGTGCTCGCGGAGGATGTCCTGGGTCACAGAAGACTTGACTTTCGCCGCCTCTTGACGGCTTGGCCCGAGGATGCAGGCGATGTCTCGCCGGCCGGTGGAGAGGAGGTGACGTATGGCTAGCTCGGCACCGCCGCGGTCGTCGGGGACGACGCAGATGTCGGCGGGGTCGGTTGATGACGCCATCACATAGACCACGGGGACTGTGATATCGCCGTGAAGCGGCGGACGCGTGTAGCTGCCACCGTCGGCACCGACGACGAGGATGCCGTCGACGTTGTGAAGGAGGGCCTCGGCGGTGTTCTGCTCGCGGATCGCGTCACCGTTCCCCTCTCGGGCCAGCAGCGCGATGTCGCGTTCGGCAAGGGCGGCGGTGGCGCTGAGGACTACCATTGCTGTACGTCGGCGGTTGAAGGATTCCCTGGCGAGCAGCCCGACCGTGAGCGGTTTGACGCCCCGCGGCGGCTCGAGGTGGGAAGATCTGAGGTTCAGCTCGCGGGCGGCGTTGATGATCCGCTCGCGTGTTTCGGGGTGGACTGGTCCTTTGCCCGACAGCGCCTTCGACACTGTCGCAGGGGAAACACCTGCCCGCGCGGCGACATCGCGCGCGGTGGTCCGATTCGCGGTGCGATCCATCGCGCCATGATACGGCACGTTTCATGAAGTTTCCGCGATGAATAGCCTTGACGGTGGCTCAGAAACCGGTTTACGGTTCCGGGAACAGAAATCTACAGAAACATCTTGCCGTAGATTTCGGAGCTGTTCTCTTTGGTTGGATGGTCGCAATGCGGCCCCAGCCACCTCGACGAGGAGGTTCGATGGTCACTCAGTCGCAAAGCTTCGGGCATCGGGTCCGTTCCACGGCCATCAGCCGTCGCGCCGCGCTACGCCTCGGTCTGTCTGCCGCCGGGGTCGCCGCGCTCGCTGCCTGCGGTGAAGACGGAGGTGGAGACGGAGGTGGAGGCTCGACGTCCGGTTCGACGGTTCGTTTCACCTGGTGGGGCAACGACGTCCGGCAGCGCATCACTCAGGAGGCAATCGACCTGTTCCACGAGAGCAACTCCGGTGTCACGGTCGAAGCGGAGCCTGGTTCCTGGGACGGCTACTGGGACAAGCTGGCGACCACGGTGGCGGCTGGCAGTGCCCCCGACGTCATGCAGCAGGTCGATCCCCATATCACCGAATACGCCCAGCGGGGCGCACTGGCCGATCTGGGGCAGTTCGGCGATACCCTCGATCTGTCGCCGTTCGGCGCCGACCTGCTCGAATCCAGCACGATCGATGGGAAGGTTTACGCCGTTCCCATTGGCATGACCGCACTCGCGGTATGGGTGAACCCAGCAGCATTCGAGGCCGCTGGCCAGGAGCTACCTGACGACGGATCGTGGAGTTGGGATGAGTACGCCTCCCTGTGTGCGGAGATCTCCCAGGCGACCGATGGGGAGATCAGAGGATCAGGTCAGCTGGCATTGACCCATCAGCCCTTCCAGATCTTTGTCCGTCAGCAAGGTGAGGATCTCTACACCACTGACGGTGTCGGCTTCACCAAGGACACACTCGTGCAGTGGTGGGAATACGTGCTTCGGCTGCAGGAGAGTGGTGCTGCGCTGGGTGCCCAGGAGTCAGTGGAGGAGCAAGGCAAGACGACCGAGCAGACCGCGATCGTGACAGGCGATGTCGCGTTCTCCATTGGCTGGGCGAGCCAGATCAGTCAGACCCAGGAAGCTGGGGACGTCGAGCTCCGGCTCCTGCAACTTCCCGGCGAGTCGACGTCCGCGCATCGTGGCATCCTGGTCAAGCCATCCATGCACTACTCGATCTCGGCAACGTCCGACAACGCCGAGGCAGCAGCCGAGTTGATCGACTTCCTGGTCAACAACGCCGAGGCAGGCGAGGTTCTGGGAACCGATCGGGGCATCCCGACTAATGGCGAGGTCTTCGAGGCGGTTCGCCCGGACTTAAACGACGGTGACACGAAGGCCGCGGATTACCTGGAGATAGCGAATGAGCTGGCGACGTCCGGGATGCCTGCTCCGCCGGCCGGTGCCTCAGCCATCACCGAGGCGTTCCCACGCTTCACCCAGGAAGTGCTTTTCGAGAGGACGTCACCAGCCGAGGCCGCCGACGGCCTCATCGCCGAGCTCGAGACGGCGCTCGCCTGACGGACGGGGAGCGGAAGCCGCGGACCAATACCAGCAGGGAAGGAATGAATGAACATCAGATCGCGCGAGTTCGCTCTGGACGGTGAGTGGGACTTCACGTTCACTCCGGAAGGGCTTGATGGAGCGAAGCCGCCCGAAGCGGATGCCTACGATGTCGCCCTTCCCGTGCCGGGCTACTGGGATGACAGCCGGGAGCAGCTGCAGTACGCCACGTTCTGGTCCGCCGACTGCCAGTTCAACCCGGAGTACCGCGAGATTTCCTTTCCGATAGGTGCCGGCAAGCCCGTGGACACGTCGTTGCCGTATCTGCTCGGGACAGGCTGGTATCGCACCCGCGTAGTGGTGCCGGGCGAGTGGTCTGGCAGCACGGCGACGTTGTTCGTCGGCGGGGTGGTCATGGATGCCGCGGTCTGGGTGAACGGCGCGTTCGTCGATCGCCACGAGGGCCATCTGACACCGTTCGAGGTCGAGCTCGGTGAGCACCTGCTACCCGGAGAAAACGAGCTACTTCTCGCCGTGTCGAACGTGCGCCAAGACAGCATCGGCTGCAATATCCGGGGCTTCGCGGGCAGAACAGGCGGGATCTACCGTTCCGTGCGGCTGCGGCTGAGCGATGCGGCTCGTATCGGCGACGTCTACGTGCACCCTTCGGCCGAGCTGGATCGGCTGTCCTGGTCCGTCGAGCTGCGTGGCCACGCCGCCGGAGCCGCCGTCCTGGAGTGGGAGGTCGTCGACCGCGAGACCGGCAACGTCCGCGCTTCGGGTCGCCAGCCGGCAGCGACACACGGACGGACCATCTGGACCACGGACACCTGCGGTATGCGGCCGTGGTCAGATCGCGAACCAGTGCTCTATGACCTTCGTGTCCGGCTGCGCGACGCCGACGCGGTCGTCGACGAGTGCGAGCAACCCTTTGGGATGCGCCGGATGGCGACATCTGGGCGGAATGTCCTGCTCAACGGAGCCCCGGTGTTCCTGCGTGGCTCGACCGAACACGCCTACTTTCCCGAGACCTGCACGGCGCCGACGGACGTCGACTACTACCGCAGCAGGCTGCGCACCTTGCGCGGGCTCGGCTTCAACTGGCTCCGCTTTCACACGTGGACGCCGCCGGAAGAGTATCTGCAGGCCGCCGACGAGGAGGGCATGCTGCTGCAGGTCGAGGCCCCCAACGGATTCAGCGAACGCGAATGGCTCGACATCCTGCGCACCTGCCGACGGCATCCGTCCGTGATCATGTACTGCTGCGGCAACGAGGTACCGCTCGACGACGCCGTGATCGATCGGCTGGGTCGGATGGCGCAGCACCAGCGCGAGCTCGCGCCGGACACCCTCTTCGACCCGATGGAGGGCCTGGTCGAGATCGAGCACGGCGGTGGCAACAGCGGCGTGGACGCCGAGCCGGGCATGGACCCGGACAAGATGCGACGACTGCAGCGGATGTCCGAGTACGCCGATGTGCTGGCGCCCAACGGGAGGGGGATCTTCAGCTATTACTCGGCGGCCAACGACGAGACGTCCGTCGAGACGTGCCTGTCCTACTTCGAGCGCCCGATTGTGCTTCATGAGCTGGGGATCAGCGACACGTATCTCAACCTCGACTTGGAGAACCGCTACCTGGGCACGCGGATCGGCCCGGACCTGTACCGGGCCGCGCGTGAGTTCCTGACCAAGCGCGGCATCGTCGAGATGGCGCCGATCTACTACCGGAACTCGTGCCGGTGGATGCAGCAGATCATCAAGTTCGCCATCGAGAACGCCCGCCGCTCGGGCTACGCCTCTGGCTACGACCTGCTGGGCGCAATCGACTTCCACTGGCACCGCACCGGCTACGCCGTCGGCCTCATGAACGAGTTCTACGAGCTCAAACCGGGTCTCTCGGTGGAGTCTGTGCGCGCGTTCAACGGTGAGAGTGTGCTGCTGTCGACGGTGGACCAGCAGCGGAACCTGACCTGTGGCCAGACGCTGGAGATCGGCCTGCTCGCGTCGCTGTTCGGCCGCAACGATCTCGATGAGGACGGTGTGCTGTCGTGGGCACTGGTGGCCGACGACGATGTGGTGCTGTCCCGTGGGTCGCAGCAGGTGGGACACCTGGCCACCGGTGCCGTGACGCCGGTGGCTAAGGTCCAGGCTGAGGTCCCGCACCTTCGCGCACCGGGCCGGCTCCGGTTTGTCGCGTCGCTGAGCGGCGGGGAGTACGAACTGAGGAACACGTGGGAGTTCTGGGCCTTCCCCGCACCAGGAGAGGAGACGCCCGACGACGGCCAGGTCAGGATCGTCTCGCGACTTGACGCGGAGACGATCGCTCACCTCGCGGCCGGGGGTGACGTACTGGTCGAGGGCGACGGCGCGCTTCCCTCGCAGCGGACGACATTCCAGATCATCCCCGGCGGCCGCGTCCATGGCAACAGTGCGACCGTGGTGCACGACCACGCCATGATCGCGGACTTCCCGCACGAGGGCTTCTGCGACTGGCAGTTCTACCCGCTCTTCGAAGGCGGGCGCAGTGTCGTGCTGGACGACCTGGGATTCGAGGTCGAGTCGGTGGTCGACGTCGTCGGCACCTACAAGCTGGCGCTGCGCAAGTCGGCGCTGTTCGAGGTGGGGGTGGGGGCCGGACGCCTGGTCGTCTGCGGGCTGAAGCTGGACGCGGGCGACAGCGCGGGCCGGTACCTGCGGAGTTCGTTGCTCAAGTACCTCGCCACATCGGCAGGAAGGCTTCAGACGCGTGTGTCGCCGGAGGAACTCGCCGCCGCGGTCGGTGAGCGCGCACGCCAACCCGACGACTTCAGCACCGACGAGGGCTATGACGACGGCGGACATGTCCGCTCCGTACAGCTGTAGTCGCGCCGCTGCGAGAGGATGTCACCGTACCAAGATCTCCCATGACGATCTTCCGCGACCGGTTACCCGGTCTGATCTTGCCCAGTGACAGGGTGAGTTCGCCGCCTCGCGAGTTGCCGGTGTCGTCTTCGGTGAGTTTCCGGGCATCGGGGTCACGTGGCACCTCCGGTGAGCATGTCTCCGTATCAACGGCTTCGGCCAGGACTCAATACCAGCGTCCCCAACGCCGTAGTGACCAGGACTCGACCCACTGCGGTTAGCGTGGGTGTCTTCTCCGCCGGGCCCTCGTCTGGAGGTAAGGATCGCTGCGGGCCCTTCCGACCGGCGGTGGTACGCCACTCGCGTCCGGGTTCTGACGGCGGCGTGCGGCACGGTCAGCGTCGTCGACGACGTACCAGGGGCTGGGCGCCCAGCGGCGAACCGTGGCCGTGCACGGTGGCTCGCCGGTATGTTCGGCTCGCACCCGGCGCCACCGCGGTCGACCGACGTGCGATGACTCTGCACGGGCGCGCCTGGATGGGTTTATCGACCGAGGGCCAGGGCTCGGCGTACGCTACGCAGGAGTAGTCGAGACGGCAGCCGCACGGATTTGCGAGTTGAGACGATGGAAATCGTCAAGACCAACGGGCTTGATATCGCCTACGAGCGTGTCGGCGGAGGTCCGCCGCTGGTGTTCGTGCACGGCGCCGCCGAGGACAGCCGTGTGTGGCGACCGCAGCTGGCCGCTTTGGCCGACGAATTCACCGTCGTCGCCTGGGACGAGCCAGGAGCGGGCCGTTCCTCGGATGTGCCCGCGGATTTCGGTCTAGCCGACTACGCTGGCTGCCTCGCTGCGTTGATCGAGGCGCTCGCGCTCGGACCGGCGCACGTAGCTGGCCTCTCCTGGGGAGGCACCGTCGCACAAGAGCTTTATCGCCACCATCCCGAACTGGTCGCGACTCTGATCTTCATCGATACCTATGCCGGCTGGAAAGGGTCGCTGCCCGAGGATGAAGTACGCGCCCGGCTCGCCGGCGCGCGGCAGATGCTCGCAGCGCCCGCAGACGAGTTTGATCCGGCCTTTTCCGGGTTGTTCGCCGGCGACCCGCCTGCCGAGTTCGTCCCGCTGCTCGCCGAGATCGCCATCGCCGTCCGGCCCGCGAGCCTGCGTGCGCAGCTGATGGTGATGGCCGAGGCCGATCAACGTGACCTGTTGCCCCAAATCGCCGTACCGACCCTGCTCATCTGGGGTGAGCTCGACGTGCGTTCGCCACTCAGCGTCGCGCGCCAATTCGAGCGCGCGATACCGGACACTCAGCTTGTCGTCATTCCCGGCTCCGGTCACATCAGCAACCTTGAGCAGCCCGAGCAGTTCAACCGAACTGTGCGGGAGTTCTGCCGTAGTCACTCGCAGGGGCGATTCGGCCACTGAGTTCGCTTCCGCGCCACGGGTCGAGCATCGATGGCACGATGGATCGATGCGGCCACGGCCAGGTGAGGTACTGGTCGGCGACCTGATCGCGTTGCACGACGAGGCGGGGATCGAGCTTCGGGCGGTGCGGAACGTGTGGCCCTGGTGGCGGCGAGTGGTCGACAGCAGTCTGGGATTCAGCGGGATCCGGTTGCGCAACGCCCGGCCGAGTCTGTCGGTGCCCGACGGTAGATGTGGGACATGCGATACGGAATCAGTGTGCCGAATGTCGGTGATCCGGGCGCGTTGGTCGAGATGGCGGTGGCGGCCGAGGAGTCAGGCTGGGACGGGTTCTTCCTGTGGGACCACATCAATGCGCTGCCGCAGATGCTTGACCCGTGGGTTGTGCTCGGCGCGGTCGCGGCGCGGACAGCGCGGGTGCGGTTAGGCACGCTCGTGACACCCGTGCCGCGACGTCGGCCGTGGAAGCTGGCCAAGGAGGTGGTCACGTTGGACCATCTCAGCGGAGGCCGGGCGGTGCTGGGAGTGGGGCTGGGCGTTCCGGCCGCGTCTGAGTACGGCGCGTTCGGCGAGACAGTCGATATTCATGAGCAGGGGGCACGGCTGGATGAGGCGCTGCCGCTGCTCGATGCCTTCCTCCGTGGCAGACGCGTGGATCATGACGGCGAGTTCTACAGCGTTCACGCGGAGCTGGATCCGCCCGCGCTCCAGCGGCCTCGTCCACCGATCTGGGTGGCCGCGACGCTGGGACGGGAACGTCCGATGGCGCGTGCGCGCCGTATGGACGGAGTCTTTCCGTCGGCCGGCCCGCGCGCTCCCACGCCGGAGGAACTGGCGACGATGGTCGCGGAGCTCAATCCTCCCGCCGACTATGACGTGCTCGGTGTGCTGACGGATACCGCAGGACCTGCCGAGCTGAAAGTGGCCGGTGCTACCTGGGCGATCGATGGACCCGGGAGCGAGTCGGAGACACTGGCGGAGATCCGTACGCGGGTAGAGGCGGGACCTCCAGGCGCGTAGCACATGGCGTCGTCGTTGCGGAGCTTCAACCGGCGTACAAAAGTCTTCGAAAGAAATCCGGGGCGCGGTGTCGGATCGGGGCAGCGGTGTTCGTAGCACGGGTGAGAGGTCGCCCACGAGGGGCGCCCCGGAAGGAAAAGGGAACCGCGATCATGAAACTGACGACTGTCACGAACGTCTCCGTCGACGGAGTGATGCAGGGACTCGGCGGGGCGGACGAGGACCGCAGGGGCGGATTCGAGCGGGGCGGATGGGCTTTGCCGCTGTTCCATGACGAGGCCGAGACGTTCCTCGGCCAGATCTACCAGCGCGCCGACGCGTTCCTGTTCGGGCGGCGGACCTACGAGATCTTCGCTGGTTCCTGGGGAACGTGGGCCGATCCGGGCAACAGCCCCATCTGGACGGCGTTGAACACGCAGCCCAAGTACGTGGCATCGACCACGCTCACTGACCCGCAATGGACGGACACGACCGTCCTCTCCGCAGACGTCGCGGCCGCCGTCGGTGAGCTGAAGGCCAAGCCGGAGGGAGAGCTGCAGGTGCACGGCAGCGGCCGCCTGGTCCGCTGGCTGTTCGACAACCACCTGGTCGACGAGATCATCCTGCTCACCTATCCCGTGGTCGTCGGCCAGGGCACGCGACTGTTCCCCGACGCCGGTTCGGATGCAGCGCTTGACCTCGTCGAATCGCGAGCCCTCCCGAACGGCATAACGGCCCAGGTCTACCGGCTGGCCGGGCGCCCGCAGTATGCAACCGACTGAAGCACGTGATCCGCGTTCGGTGCGCCGGACTCCAGGAGTCCAACCGGCGATGAGGTTCGCCGAGGTTTCCAATCTGTATCGACACACCCGCTCAACCGTATTCGAGGAGAACCTCATGACCGCGACCTACACCTTCGACGTCTTTTCCAGCCTCGACGGCTTCGGCGCCGCCGGCGGCG
>NZ_ML142862.1:134299-138807 GCF_004138495.1 Phytoactinopolyspora endophytica | reverse complement strand
AACCGGGCGCTGATGGCCGCGGGTCTGGTCGACCGCGTCCAGGTGACGCTCTTCCCCGTGATCACCGGTCAGACCGGACTGGACCCGATCTTCCAGGGTGCGGCCGACTTCGACCTCGAGCTGATCGAGAGCCGGACGCTCGACGGAAACATCCAGGAGCTCATCTACCGGCCCACCCTGCATGTCTGAGTCCGTCCATGCACCCCTGATGCTTCCACGAGGTCCGATCATTCACTACCGGCGTAGCAGAAAGTCCTTGAAAGACATCAGGAAGGCGGTGTCGGATCGGGGCAGCGGTGTTCGTAGCAGGGGTGAGAGGTTGCCCACGAGGGGGCCCCAAGGAGAATGGAACCGCGATCATGAAACTGACGACTACCACGCAGGTCTCCGTCGACGGAGTGATGCAGGGAAACGGCCCGTCGGAGGAGGACCGCATGGCCGGATTCGAGCGCGACGGATGGGCCATGGGGCACTTCGACAATGAGGCCATGACATTGGTCGACCAGGTGTACCAGCGCGCCGACGCATTCCTGTTCGGCCGGTGGACATACGAGTTCTTCGCCCGCACCTGGGGCGCGAGAGAGGATATGGCGAACACTCCGATCGGACGTGCCTTGAACACGCGGCCCAAGTACGTGGCATCGACCACGCTCACCGAACCGCGCTGGGCGGACACGACCGTCCTGTCCGGTGACGTCGCGGCGGCCATCGGCGAGCTGAAGGCCAAGCCGGGAGGGGAACTGCAGGTGCACGGCAGCGGCAAGCTGGTTCGCTGGCTGCTGGAGAACGGCCTCGTCGACGAGATGAATCTGCTCGTCGTCCCGGTGGTCGTCGGCCAGGGCACGCGGCTGTTCGCCGACTCCGGCCCGGACATGGCGCTTGACCTGGTTGACTCGCGGGCCTTCACGAAGGGCATCACGCTCCAGGTCTACCGGCTGGCCGGGCGCCCGCAGTATGCAACCGACTGAAGCACGTGCCATAGATGACGCACTAGACGACCGACCGATTCCAGAACCACAGGAGGTGATCTTCAGATGCAGTACCTGGTTTCCGTGATCGAGCAGTTCCTCCCAGGTGGCGTCCGGGAGGACAAGACCGGGTCCGCCACCTCGGACGAGATGGCTGCGATCAACGCGTTCAACGACCGGCTCAAGGCGGAGGATCACTGGGTCTTCGCCGGCGGCCTCGCTTCGCCCGACACGGCCACCATCATCGACAACCGGGGCGAGGAGGCGATGTTCACCGACGGACCCTTCCTGGAGTCCAAGGAGCATCTCGGCGGCTTCTGGATCATCCAGGCTCCCGACCTCGACGTGGCGCTCAAGCTCGCCGCCGAGGGGTCGAAGGCCTGCAACCGGAGGGTCGAGGTGCGGCCGTTCCTGTGAGCGTGGCGGACGTACGGGAGGCGATCACGCAGGCCCACCACGAGGAGTGGGCCCGGGTGGTTGCCTCCTTGACCAGGCGTTTCGGTGACCTCGACATCGCCGAGGACGCGGCGGCCGAGGCGTTTGCGGCCGCCGTCGAGCGGTGGCCGGCAGACGGCGTGCCTCCCAATCCTGGCGCTTGGCTGACCACCACGGCCAACCGCAAGGCGATCGACCGGATCCGGCGCGAGAACAAACGCGACGACAAGCAGAAGGAGGCTCAGATGGTGTACGACGACGATCCGCCTGAGCCTATCGGGGCCATCGACGACGAGCGGCTCCGGCTGATCTTCACCTGTTGTCACCCGGCGCTGGCGATGGAGTCCCGGGTGGCGCTGACGCTGCGCATGGTCGGCGGTCTGACCGTGCCAGAGATCGCCCGTGCCTTCCTGGTGCAGGAGACCGCCATGGGGCGGCGGATCACCCGCGCGAAGGCCAAGATCAAGGCGGCTCGCATCCCCTTTCGGGTACCGGCCGCGGAGGATCTCCCGGCACGCGTCTGCGGTGTACTCGCCGTCGTGTACCTCGCCTTCAACGAGGGCTACTTGGCGACTGGCCCGGACACCGATCCCGTACGTCACGACCTGACCGCCGAGGCGATCCGGCTTACTCGCCTGATCCGTGCTCTCATGCCGGAGGACGGTGAGGTGGCCGGGCTCCTGGCGCTGATGCTCCTCACCGAGGCCCGCCGCACCACCCGGGTTTCGGCGAGCGGCGAACTGGTCGCCCTCGACGAGCAGGACCGTGGGGCCTGGGACGCGTCGCTGATCGCCGAGGGTCATCGGCTGGTGCGCGAACGCCTGGCCGCCGGGGTGGCTCCTGGCCGCTACCAGATCCTCGCCGCGATCAGCGCGGTGCACACCTCCGCCCGCGACATGCGCGACACCGACTGGTCGCAGATCGTCGCCCTCTACGACCAGCTCGTCCGCCTCGACCCCTCGCCGATCATCGCGCTCAACCGGGCCATCGCGGTCGCCGAGCTTGACGGACCGGATGTGGCGCTGGCTGCCGTCGACCGTCTGGGGGACAAGTTGGCCGGCTATCACGCCTACCATGCGACCCGCGCCGACCTGCTGCGCCGGCTGGGCCGCAGTCAGAAGTCGCGCGCGGCCTACGACAAAGCCATCGAACTGGCAGGTAACACCGCCGAGACCGCCTACCTCACCCGCCGCCGCGACCAGCTGGGGTAGCGCCCGCGCGGATCCCGGCCGAACCCATGGCAAAGCGACGGCCGGCCCTGATCGACCTGCTCCGGCGCCTTGCGAGGTATCCACTACCAACGTCGACCGCGGATTTCCGGGGCAGGACTTCTAGACTGTTGTGCTCGAACGTGGTTGCGAATATCATGTACTGATGTTCGAATCTATCGCCTCTGACCTGGCATTGCCGGATGAAGTTCCCGGCGTGGCCGGTCGTGTCGCATCCATGGACGCCGCAGGCGCCCGCTCGGGCGTTGGGGCGTCTGGTCATGCAGCTGCCGGTGGCAGTCGTGGTCGGTTTGAGGTGGATCCCGAGGTTGCGCGGGCGTATGCGATGGCGCATGCGGCCGCGGTCGAGGCGTGCTGGGCGCGGCTGGTTCACGCCGAGTTGAGCGAGCTCGACGTGACGCGTGGGGTGCTGCTCGATGCCGGGGTGGACCCGGATGATCCGTTCGCGGTGGATGTGGCGGCGGAGGCGTGGGTGGCCGATGAGGCGCCGCTGCTATCTCAGCCCGGGAGCGCCTGCGATGGCAACGAGGTGATGCCTGCCGATCACCCCGGCTGGATCGCGGCGAACGTGTCGCTGTTGGATGACCTGCCCGGCCACCCCGACACTGAGGGCGACACCGATGTCGATGGCGACGGTGACAGCGGTGATGTCGATGGTGGTGTCGGCGGCGTTGAGAGGAAGATCGCCGGTCTTGGGCCGGGGGTGGAGTTGGTCCAGGCGTTGACAGCGGCCGGCGTGGGGCAGCCGAGCGCGGCCGAGCTGGGGGATGCCGCGGCCGGGTGGGAGAGGCTGATCGCTTGGGCGCAGGCGGAGCAGGCTTCGGTCGTGGCGGAGTTGACCCGCCGTCCGGAGGTGCAGCCGAGCAATCCTGAGGGGTGTTCCTCGTTGCATCCGATCCCGGTGACCGCGGGAGACCTGTGCACGGTGTGGCCGTGGACCAAGCCGCAGGCCGAACAGGTCGTGGCCCAGGGGGTGCAGCTGGTCGAGGATCATCCCGCGGTTCGTGAGGCGTTCGCTGTCGGGCGGCTGGATCAGCGGCGGGTGCGGATCCTGCTCACCGCGCTGAGGGACCGTGAGCCTCAAGTGGCCCGTAAGGTCGAAGCGGCGGTGTTGCCGCACGTGCACAAGTGGACCTCGGTGAAGCTGTCCCAGGTGGTGAACCGGCTGCTGCACCAGCTTGACCCTCGCACGTCGAAGAAGAAGCACCGTGAGGCGAGAAAGCAGCGGCGGGTGTGGACTGAGCCTGCCAAGGATGGCATGGCCTGGCTGTATGCCTACCTGCCTGCCGAAGACGCCCAAGCGATCATGACAACCCTGGCTGCCAGCGCCGAAACCCTACGCAGCCAGGACGGCAAGTCCACGGCGGGCAGCACCGGCGGCGGCCACGGCGACGAAACCGACGGTGCAAACGACGACGAAACCGACGGTGCGAATGGCGGCCACGGCGACGAGTCCGACGGCGCAAACGACGACGGCCGCGTAAGCGATGACGAGAGTGGGCCGGAGCGGCGGCGGACGCTGGATCAGGCCCGCGCGGACGCGCTGGCCGGGTTGGCATGGTCGTCGTTGTTCACCGGCACCCTCGGCGGTGACGGCTGCGCCGAATGCGGCGCCACCGCCGGAGCACCGCTGGCCAACGCGCACGGCCGGCCGGTCACGGTAAACATGACCATGCCGCTGACCACCTGGATCGGCCTGGACGAGAACCCTGCCCACCTCGACGGCTACGGCCCGATCGATGCCGACACAGCGCGGGTCCTGGCAGCCGCCGGTGTGTGGCGCTGGGTTGTCACCGACCCCGTCGGCGGGCACGCCCTGGACTACGGGCGCACCAGATATACCCCGCCGCAAGAGCTGGTCGACTTCATCCTGCTT
>NZ_ML142862.1:122815-134285 GCF_004138495.1 Phytoactinopolyspora endophytica | reverse complement strand
GCCCGGCTGCCACCAGCCCGCCTACCGATGCGAGATCGACCACCGGGTGCCCTACCCGCAAGGACCCACCTCGGCCTGCAACTGCTCGCTGTTGTGTAAGACCTGTCATCTGCAGAAACACCGTGCCGGATGGACGGTCGAGCAGCTCGAGCCCGGAGTGCAGCGCTGGACCAGTCCCACCGGTCACCAGCAGATCGTGAGGCTTCCTCGCGTCGCGCTACCGACACCCGAACCCGACCCACCCCCAGCGAGGGAACCAACCGAACCCGACATCCCGCCCTTCTAAGCGAACATCGAGGTCCTCATGGGATGGCATAACCCGAACATTCCCTGGCGGGAGTTCGAACGAGCCCTGTCGTGGGGTAGCGGTTGGCGCAGCGATGGGGAGAAGCTTCCTAGGGAAGTAAGGGAAGTGAACGCGGCGCCTGGGCTTCCCAAGTACACCGGGCCAGCCTGGGCTGAGTTGCACTGCCACTCCGCGTACAGCTTCTTGGACGGTGCGTCGGAGCCTGAGGCGTTGGCAGTCGAGGCGATCATGCAGGGCGTCGAGACACTGGCCATTACCGATCATGACGGCATGTATGGGGTCGTGCGCTTCGCCGAAGCGGTGCGTGATGTGTGCGAGCAGTCCGGACGGGAGCTGCGGACCGCCTTCGGTGCCGAGCTCAGTCTGGAGTTGAGGGCCAGGCAGGCCGGCGTCCCCGATCCCGAGGGTCACCATCTACTCGTCCTGGCCAGAGACCCGGAAGGGTATGGCCGGCTCGCCGGCGCCATCACCGAGGCCCATATGGCAGGGGAGAAAGGTCGCCCGGCCTATGACCTGGATGAGCTGGCGGAGCGGCACGACGGCCATTGGGCAGTCCTGACCGGCTGCCGCAAGGGCCTCGTGCCAGCGGCGCTGGAGAGGGATGGGGCCGATGCGGCGGAGAAGGAGCTACGGCGCCTGGTCGACATGTTCGGCATCGAGAACGTCTTCGTCGAGCTGATCGACCATGACCAGCCGCTCGACGACGAGCGCAATGACACGCTGTTCGAGCTCGCCCAGCACGTGGGCGTCGGCGTGGTCGCGTCGAACAATGTGCACTACGCGTCCCCGGCCGACGCCGATCTCGCCCAGGTGCTGGCGTCCGTCCGCGCCCGCAGCAGCCTGGAGGAGATGGCCGGCTGGCTGCCCGCGAACGGCACGGCACACGTACGCAACGGCGTCGAGATGGAGGAGCGGCTCAGCCGGTACCCCGGAGTCCGGGAGGCCACCGCTGAGCTGGGGCGGGCGTGTGCGTTCGACATCAAGCTCATCGCCCCCCAACTGCCGGAGCGCGAGGTCCCCGAAGGCCATACCGACGCCAGCTACCTGCGTGTGAAGGCCGAAGAAGGTGCACGGAACCGGTACGGCCCTCGTAGCCCGGACACCGAGAAGGCGTACCAGCAGATCGAGCGCGAGCTCGACGTCATTGAGGAGCTGGGTTTCCCCGGTTACTTCCTGATCGTCTACGAGATCATTCGGTTCTGCCAGAACAAGGGCATTCTCTGCCAGGGCAGGGGCTCAGCGGCCAACTCTGCCGTGTGCTATGCGCTGGGCATCACGGCCGTCGACCCGATCAGGTACGGCCTGCTCTTCGAGCGTTTCCTCACGCAGGACCGCGACGGTCCGCCGGACATCGACATCGACATCGAGAACGCCCGGCGCGAGGAGGTCATCCAGCATGTCTACGACAAGTACGGGCGGCACAAGGCGGCGCAGGTAGCCAACGTCAACACCTACCGGCTACGGATGGCGCTGCGCGATGTCGCCCGGGCGCTGGGCTACAGCCCGGGTCAGGTCGACGGGTGGTCGAAGCACATCGGTCATCATGAGCCGATCTCCGACGAGATCGGCATTCCAGACGACGTCGTCGAGCTGGTCTACCGGATGCTTCGGCTGCCGCGGCATCTGTCCATCCATTCCGGCGGCATGGTGCTCTGCGACCGGCCGGTGGGAGAGGTCTGCCCGGTCGAGTGGGCGACCATGCCGGGCCGGAGTGTTCTGCAGTGGGACAAGGACGACTGCGCGGCCGCCGGCCTGGTCAAGTTCGACCTGCTCGGTCTCGGCATGCTGTCGGCGCTGCGGGAGTCGTTCGATCTCCTCGCCGAGCACCACGGGATCCACCATTCACTGCACGACGTCCCCGGAGAAGTCGAGGCCGTGTACGACATGCTGTGCGACGCCGACACGGTGGGCGTCTTCCAGGTCGAGTCACGAGCCCAGATGGCGACGCTGCCCCGGCTGAAGCCGCGCAATTTCTACCACCTGGTGATCGAGGTGGCCCTGATCCGGCCGGGACCGATCCAGGGCGGCTCAGTCCATCCGTATATCAAGCGCAAGAACGGCGAAGAAGACATCGAATACCCGCACGAGAGCATGGAGCCCGCACTCGAGCGGACACTTGGGGTGCCTCTGTTCCAGGAGCAGATGATGCAGCTCGCCATCGAGTGCGCCGGGTTCTCCCCAAGGGAAGCCGACCACTTGCGGCAGGCGATGAGTTCGAAACGTTCCGAGGAGCGCATCGAGAGACTCCGAGACCGCCTACTCGGCGGCATGGCAGAGAACAGCATCTCGGAGGACGTCGCCAAGGACATCTACGGCAAGCTGTTCGGCTTCGCCAGCTACGGCTTCCCCGAGTCACATGCCTACAGCTTCGCCTACCTCGTCTATGCCAGCGCCTGGCTGAAGCGGTACTACCCGGCGGTGTTCACCACCGCGCTGCTCAACAACCAGCCGATGGGCTTCTACTCGTCGCAGACGCTGGTCGACGACGCGCGACGGCATGGGGTGACCATCCGCGGCGTCGACATCAACGCCAGCGACGTCAAGGCGACGCTGGAGGAAGACCTCCCCGTCGAGTCCGACCATCCGCATGCGCCGGCCGATGACCAGCCCGCCATCCGCGTGGGCCTGTCGACGGTGCGTGGGCTTGGCAAGGAGGTCGCCCAGCGGATCGCCGACGAACGGCCGTACGACGACATCGCCGATCTGGTCCGGCGGGCCCGGGTGCCGTTGGCCGCGCTCGAGTCGCTGGCCACCGCGGGGGCCTTCGGGTGCTTCGGGCTCGACCGTCGAGAGGCGCTCTGGGCGGTCGGCGCGCTGTCGCATGACAAGCCCGGCCAGCTGCCCGGAACGATGCCGGGGGTCGACGCTCCGTCGCTTCCGCAGATGACGGCGGTGGAGCAGACCTTCGCGGACCTCTGGGCCACCGGTGTCTCGCCGGACAGCCACCCGGTGCAGCACGTCCGGGATCAGCTGAACGAGTGGAGCGCAGTGCGGGCGGTCGATCTGCGCGACCTTGACGACGGGAAACGGCTGCTGATCGGCGGCTTGATCACCCACCGGCAGCGTCCTCCCACGGCGGGCGGCGTCGTGTTCATGAACGTCGAGGACGAGACCGGCATGGTCAACGTCATCTGCCCACCGGGCGTGTGGCAGCGTCAGCGCAGGATAGCGCTGGAGTCGACCGCCGTCGTCGTCGATGGCAAGCTGGAGCGCAACGACGGCGCGGTCAACCTGCTCGCCATCCGGCTGGCACCGTTGAAGGTGACCGGTAGCACGGGCAGCCGCGACTTCCGATAGCGTCAGTCGTCATGCGTCTCGTCATCGCCCGCTGCCAGGTCGACTATGCCGGCCGGTTGACGGCTCACCTGCCGTTGGCCACGCGGCTGATTCTCGTCAAGGCGGACGGCTCGGTCTCCATCCACGCCGACGACCGTGCCTACAAGCCGCTGAACTGGATGAGTCCACCGTGCACGCTGGTCGAGGACGGCGATGCCTGGACCGTGCAGAGCACGAAGACCGATGACCGGCTGGTCATCGAGATCGACGAGATCCTGCATGACTCGTCTCACGAGCTGGGCGTCGACCCCGGATTGGAGAAGGACGGCGTCGAGGCGCACCTGCAGCGGCTACTGGCTGAGAACGTGACGACCTTCGGCGACGGCTGGCGGTTGGTGCGTCGCGAATATCCGACTCCGATCGGGCCGGTGGACCTGCTCTGTCGTGACGCCTCCGGGGCCACCGTCGCGGTCGAGATCAAGCGTCGTGGCGAGATCGACGGCGTGGAGCAGCTGACCCGATACCTCGAATTGCTCAACCGGGATCCGCAGCTGAGCCCGGTCCGTGGCGTCTTCGCCGCCCAGGAGATCAAACCCCAGGCGCGGACACTGGCGAACGACCGGGACATCACCTGCGTGACCGTCGACTACAACGCGCTGCGCGGCGTCGACGACCCGTCGGATCGGCTCTTTTAACCGGATCGAACGTCCGTATTGCCGCCTAGGACGTGTCGGACACCCCTAGTTCGCGGCGGATGTCCTCGACGACGTCGCAGGTGTTGACGACTGGGTCGAGATCCTGCACACGTTCGGCGACCTGCCGGAGAAGGACACGCAGCGTTGACCGCCCGGCTTCGTCGAGCGAGGAGAGCAAGTGGTCTTCGGCGGCGGCGAGGTGACTCTCCAGGCGTTGCTGCAGCTCTCGGCCCCGCTCCGTGGCGACGACAAGACGGGCGCGGCGGTCTGTGGGATCAGCCTGACGCTCGACGAGCCCTGCCTCGACCAGGTCGTCGAGGAGGTAGGTCATGACGGTGCGGTCCACGCCGAGGTGCTGCGCAAGTGCCAGCTGGTTGCGCGGCGCGGCCTTGGTGGTGGCCGTGAGGATGTGAAACCCGCGAGGCCCACCGGGAAGCTGGTCGAAAGCGGCGTCGAACATCTTGACGTAGGCCCGGAAGACGCGGCCGAGCGCCCAGCCGAGATCGGACTCTAGTCCGTTGATCTCGGTGGAGACACCGGCGCCGCCCGTCGTGGTAGCCATGCGAACAGTCTATGCCGGACCCGGAAGAATTGCGGCATAGAAGACGTTCAGGATGACATATGATCTGTAGGGCAGAGCATATTCGAGAGGGATGCACATGACCGACTACGGGCACGAGCTGCTCTTCGGGACCTTCATCACGCCGGCGGCCGCGCAGGCCGGCCGCGTCGTCGAGCTGGCACAGCTGACCGACGACGCCGGGCTCGACCTGGTCACCATGCAAGACCATCCGTACCAGCCGGCGTTCCTGGACACGTGGACCCTGCTGTCGGTGGTCGCCGCCCGCACCTCTCGTGTGCGGGTGATGCCCAACGTGGTCAGCCTGCCACTGCGGCCACCGGCGGTGTTGGCGAAGAGCGCGGCGAGCCTGGACATCCTGACTGAGGGCCGAGTCGAGCTCGGGCTCGGGGCAGGGCCGTTCCTGGAGCCCATCGCGGCCATGGGCGGACCGGCGCGAACTGTCGGACAGAACATCGAGGCCCTCGAGGAAGGCATCGAGATCATCCGCGCCATGTGGCATCCGGACGACGGCGCGGTGCGCGTGGACGGCAAGCACTACCGGGTCTGGGGCGCCAAGCCCGGGCCGGCGCCCGCCCATGAGATCGGCATCTGGGTGGGTGCGGTGAAGAAGCGGATGCTGGGCCTCACCGGCAGGCACGCCGACGGCTGGTCCGTCAGCTCGCCGTACGCCGGTCCGGAAGCGCTGCCGGAGATGAATAAGGCGATCGACGAGGCGGCGGTGGAAGCGGGCCGCGACCCGTCGGACATCCGGCGGCTGTACAACCTCATGGGCAGCTTCAGCGGGTCGGGCACCGAGTTCCTGCAGGGGCCGCCGACGGTGTGGGCCGAGCAATTGGCGGAACTGGCGGTGACCGAGGGCCTGAGTGCGTTCATCCTAGCCGCCGACGACCCCACGACCATCCGTCGCTTCGCCGCCGAGGTGGTGCCCGCCGTGCGTGAGCTGGTGGAGCAGGAACGGGCGACAGAAGGCGGGGGCGACCGCGTGAAGCCGCCGCTGCCGGACGACGGTTCCGGTGGGGCATCGGTGCCTGCCGCGTTGGGCGTCACGCCGACGCCCGACGACGGCACCCGGCTCAGCGGCGAACGAGTCTGGAGCGAGGATGACCGGCCGAGTGGGCCGGTGCCCGCGTCCGATCGGGAGTACACCGCACACGAGCGGGCCAGTGGACAGCATCTGGTCGACGTCCATGACCACCTCAGGGCCGAGCTGGCCGAGCTGCGTGGGCTCATAGATCAGGTCGCGGCGGGGGAGATCGATGCCGAGGCCGCCCGGTCGCACATCAACACGATGACGATGCGGCAGAACAATTGGACGCTCGGCACCTACTGCGAGTCGTACTGCCGGGTGGTGGCCACGCACCACACGATCGAAGATCGGAGCATGTTCCCACATCTACGCCGGGCCGACGGGCGGCTGGGACCCGTGATCGAGCGGCTGGAGGAGGAACACGCCGCCATTCACGGTGTGTTGGAGCGGGTCGACAAGGCGCTGGTGGGCCTCGTGGGCGGCGAGCACGGAATCGAAGGAGTCCGGCAGGCTGTGGACTTGCTCACAGACACGTTGCTCTCGCACCTTTCCTATGAAGAGCGGGAGCTGGTCGAACCGCTCGCTCGGCTCGGCATTCGGTGACCGGACCTGCGAAGAGCGACGGTCGGGAACCGTTAGGCTGTCGTCTATGAGTGCGCATTTCGATGTCGTCGTCCTCGGCGCGGGCCCCGGTGGCTACGTCGCCGCCATCCGCGCCGCACAGCTCGGCAAGTCTGTGGCCATCGTGGAGTCCAAATACTGGGGCGGTGTCTGCCTGAACGTCGGTTGCATCCCCAGCAAGGCGCTACTGCGCAACGCGGAGCTGGCCCACTTGGTCAAGCACCAGGCGTCGACGTTCGGGATCAGCTTCGACGGTGAGGTGCACGTCGACTACGGCAAGGCGTACGAGCGCAGCCGGGAAGTGGCCGACGGTCGCGTCAAGGGCGTCCATTTCCTGATGAAGAAGAACAAGATCACCGAGTTCGACGGCTGGGGCACGTTCACCGACGCCAACACCCTCGATGTCACCCTGAACGACGGCGGCAACGAGACCGTCACCTTTGACAATTGCATCATCGCCACCGGTGCGACCACGAAGCTGCTTCCCGGGACACAGCTCAGCGAGCGCGTAGTCACCTACGAAGAGCAGATCATGCAGAGCGAGCTGCCCGGCAGCGTCGTCGTCGCGGGCGCCGGCGCCATCGGGGTCGAGTTCGCGTACGTGATGGCCAACTACGGCGTGGACGTCACCATCGTCGAGTTCCTGGACCGGATGGTGCCGCTTGAAGACGCGGACATCTCCAAGGAACTGGCTCGCCAGTACAAGAAGCTTGGCGTCACCGTCCGTACCTCCACCCGCGTCGACGCCATCGATGACAGCGGCGACAAGGTGAAGGTGACCGTCACCAGCGGTGACAAGCAGGAGGTCCTGGAGACCGACAAGGTCCTGCAGGCCATCGGCTTCGGGCCGCGGGTCGAGGGCTACGGCCTGGACAAGAGCGGCGTGAAGCTCACCGAGCGCAACGCGATCGACATCGACGACTACATGCGCACGTCGGTGCCGCACATCTTCGCCATCGGTGACGCGACCGGCAAACTGATGCTGGCGCACACCGCCGAGGCACAGGGCGTGGTGGCTGCCGAGGCCATCGCCGGTGTGGAGACCATGCCGATCGACTACGACATGGTGCCGCGCGCCACTTACTGCCAGCCGCAGATCGCCGCCTTCGGCTACACCGAGGCACAGGCGAAGGAGATGGGCTACGACGTCAAGACGTCGAAGTTCCCGTTCATGGGTAACGGCAAGGCGCACGGCCTGGGAGAGACCGCCGGTTTCGTGAAGCTCGTCGCGGACGCGAAGTACAACGAGATCCTGGGAGCGCACCTGATCGGCCCGGACGTCACCGAACTGCTGCCGGAGCTCACGCTCGCCCAGAAGTGGGACCTGACAGCCGACGAGGTCGCCCGCAACATCCATGCCCACCCGACGCTGTCCGAGGCGCTTCAAGAGGTCGTCCACGGCATCGCCGGCCACATGATCAACATGTGACTGGAGACCCGCACTGACCTGGCCTTTCTCGGGTCAATGTAGGTCTCAGGCCGTCGCCGGGCCGTCATGCCTCCTCCGGCAGATCTGGTTCGGCGGTGAGCGCGGTCGCGAGCATGTTCTCGACCGCCTTCTGTGTCCGGGTATGGCTCGTGGGCATCAGGTGTGCGTACACCCGCAGTGTGAAGCCGGGGTCCGAGTGACCGAGGTACATCGACAGCGCCTTGACCGACTCGCCCGCGTCGAGCAGGACGGAGGCGTACAGGTGGCGCAGCGCATGAATCCCGTCCGCGCGCGTCCGTGTCTCGACTCCGGCAGCCTTCAGCGCCGGTATCCAGATCTTGTCCATCACCTTCGGCGTGAGGGCCGATCCGTCCGGCGTCGTCATGAGCAGCGGGACCGTGACCCGTCGACCTTCCGGGTGCTTCCACGGAAGGCTCACATCGACGGCCGGATCATGATCGGCGTACAGGTCCAGACGTTCCAGAAGCGCGGGTGACACCGGAACTTCGCGCGTCTTACCGCCCTTCGGGAGCGCGAACACCGCACATCCTTGGACTATCCGCACCTGGCGCTGGACTTTGACGATCTCTCGATCGCGGTCGAAGTCGTCGAGCGAGATCCCGAACAACTCGCCCTTACGGATGCCGATGCTGGCCGGGATATCGACGGCGACCTTGAAACGGGTAGGGAGCGCATCTCGCATCGCCTTTGCCCGTTCCAGCGGCCACGGCTTGACTTCTATGGTGCTCGCACGGGGGCGCTTGACACTGCGCGCGGCGGCAGGATTCTCCAAGATCAATTTATCGGCGACCGCGAAGTTGAAGATCGACACCAGGTGCCCGAAGTAGAGCGCCTGCGAGTTCACGGCGATGTCGGCGTCTTGGAGACCGCGCAACCAGCGCTGCACGTCACTCGGCTTGATCGACCCGATTGGATCGCCACCGAAGCGGGGGAGTAGGTGTACCTTGACCCGGGTCTCGAAGCGCTCGCGGCTCGTGTGGTCGACCGTCTGTGAGTCGAGCCAGCGGCGGGCGACGTCTTCGAACTTCACTCGTCCTGCGTTCGGGTCGATGTACTTGCCCTCGCGCTTGTCCGACTCGACCTCGACCAGGAAGTCCTCTGCGCGCTTGCGCTGTCGGTCGGGGAAGGACTTCGAACGTTCTCGGTTGCTCGGGTCGAGGTAGCGCACCTTGTACCGCAGTCCGATGCTGTAGAGCTCGGTCCTCTCCATGACGAGCTTCCCGCGACTGTTCGTGACCAGTTCGCCGGTCCGTTCGTCGCGCTTGGGTCGGTACCAGCGATCTTGAATGTGTCCCATCGGTTCTCCTGGTGGTTTGGTTGCCGAAATTGATCAGGCGGCTTGATTGACCCAGGTCTTGAGTGCGGCCGGGTCGTAGCGCAGGTGACGGCCGATCTTGCGGACGGGCGGTCCCTCACCGCGCCACTTCCACTGGTAGAGCGTCTTGACCGGCACGCCGAGGTAGTGCGACACGTCCTCGACGGTCCAGAGGCGGTCGATGCTGGCGACGGGTTCCATGACGGGTTCCTCTCGGTCAGGCCGCATCAGCGACGGGTGTGGGTTGAGTTGCCGAAAGATCCGAGCCGGGTAGTCCGGCGCCGTTCTTGGCGTGCTCGTACTGGGCGCGCCAGCGTTGGCGATGCCGGACGACAGCGGCGATGAGCCGTAGGTAGGAGGGGGCGTCGGCGTCGCCAGGTTTGACCGTCGACCAGACGTAGCGAGGCTGGCCGTCCGCCCGGGTGGCGGTTGCCGAAAACTCGGCGTGGTCGTCCATCTCGATCCCGGCGTCGGTGAGAACGGTGCGGACGACGGCGGCACGGTCGGCGCGGTGCTCGGTCAGGGTCTTGCCGGTCCATTTGCGCGAGACCAGGACACGGCGCCCGCCGAGCCCGAGGTGGTCACGGTCGTGGGTCTTGGATCGGCAGTAGCCGGGAGCCATACCCGCGCGGGCGTGTTTGGGCTGGACCCCAAAGCGGAGCCAGTTCGGGCACGTCGGCGAGCAGGGCAGCCAGCGCACCTCATCGGCAAGCCGGTCAATGTGTGCCTGCCGAGCCGCCGAGATCTCGCCCGCGTCATCGATGTCACCGCTGATGCTCTTGGTGAGGTACTTGGTCAGGTAACCGATGGCGTAGTCCGCCTGCGGAGTGCCGGCCAAGACGCCCTGCATGTCGACCTGTCGGCCGAAACGGACGACATGTGCCGGTTCGGAGCGCGGGTCGGCGTCGAGCGAGTCAAGGGCTTCGTCCCAGGTGGGCAATGCCCGGCCGGTGTCCGGGTCGACGTAGCCGCCGTCGTGTTCGTCCCACGCAGGCATGTCGTCGCCGACGTAGACGGGTTCGTCGTGGGGTGGCCACCACACTTGGTGGTAGGTCGCGGCGATGACTTGGCGGATGAGCGCGCGAGGGAACGTGCCCCGTACGGCGGCGTGCAGATGCGGAGCCAGGCGTCGTTGCGGCTCTACGGTGGCGAAGTATTGCACCGTGACGCCCGTCGCGCGGCGCAGGTTTTGCCAGAACCGATCGATCAGCTTCGAGAAGTGGATCGCGTCCAGGGCCGCGCGCCGGTAGTCATATCTGCTCGGATCGACAGGTACACCCTCGCTCGTGACCCGGCCATACGACGGCATCGTGAGCGTGAGGAACATCGACGGCCGGAGCCGCTTGCCGTCCGGTGCGACGTAGGTGCGGCCGAGGGTGCCGTCTTGCTTGGGCGGCCGGGGTAGCTGGTCGGCGTCGTCACGTCGACGTGTGGAGCGCACCCGACGCCCCGTCCGGTCCTGTTCGTCGTCGGCGTTGTCGTCGGTGGTGTCTTCGTCCTGGTCTTCGCCGACGTTCTCTTCGTCGTCGTCGGTGGGCTCTTCGGTGGCGTGCCAGCCTTCGCGGCACTGTTGCATGCGCAGGCGTCGCGCCCGATCCGCACATGACGGGCAGACCGTCTCGCGGGTGGACCCGCAGGGGATGAGCACGGTACGGGTGCCGCCGGTCTCGGTATCCGTGAGCCGCGAGAGGATGGGGCGGACACACACCCGCTCAGCGATGGCGAGCCCGCGGAGGGTCTCATCGGTCAAGGTCGGCGCGCTCATCGCTCGGTCACCACCCGTGTGAGGGCGCCGGGGCCGGTCAGGCCGAGTTCACTGGCCCATGTGTCAATCAGTGTCCGTATGGTGTCGGTGCAGACCGGCCCGTCCGCATTAACGGCCACGGTGACGGTTTCGGCCAGCGTCATGGCGGTGATGGCTTGGTTGCGGTCGAGCTGGCGACCCGGCAGCCAGGAGACCCCCCAAACGTCGCCGTACACCCGCAGGGCTTCGTGGCGGGTGATGTCGCTGGTCATCGACTCGTCGGTGATGCGGATGCTCATGCGATCACCTCGCCCGGGATGACCCGCAGCGGCACGCCCCCTGTGGCGGTGACGGCCGGAGTCGGGGCGGGATAGTCGCGTGCCATGGTGGCGATGTCGTCATCGGAGACGTACGCCGCCCGCACGGCGACGGGTTCGGGGTGCCCGTCGAGG
>NZ_ML142862.1:116310-122764 GCF_004138495.1 Phytoactinopolyspora endophytica | reverse complement strand
ACCCATACCGGGCGTGGTCTCGGGGACGCGGTGACATTCCGCACCGCGTTCGCGTGCGCCTTGGCCAAGGACCATGTCGACCTGTTCGGACTCGGTCAGTCGCAGCGCGACCCGGGTGGGAAACAGATCACGAATCCCCAGCGTCTCTTTGCGGGGGTCTTGCACCGCTGCCAAGACGCTGACACCGACGGCGCGGCCTTGGGACAGCACCACCGACAGCGCGGACGTGAGCCGCTTGGACAGTTTCCGATCAGGCATGTACGCCGTCAGAAACGCGACCTCATCGACCACGAGGAGCACGAACGGCTCAGCCGTCGTGGGTCGATGCAGTCGGGCACGTCCCCGCATCCGAGCCGCGCGCTCCTGGATCAGTTCGGCGGCCTGCTCCACCAGGTCAACGATGGGTTCGGGTTCGTGGACGAACCGAGCAAACATCGCAGCGCCGGGAGCGAGCTCGATCCCGCCTTTCGGATCCACGCTCCAGACCTGCACCCAGCCGTCACGAATCGCCGGGGCCACGGCGCGGATGGTGGACCAGATCACCGAGCCCTTGCCCGAACCGGTCGCACCGGCAACCAGGACGTGCGTGCCGAGCAGCCGTAGCCTCCACGCCCGGGCATCCTCACGCACGCCGACCGGCAGCGCCTCGAGGTTGACCCGCGATGCGGGCTCCAGCGCCTTGACCGACGTCCAGAGCGGGTTGGTGCGGATGAAGTGCAGCATGACCACGCTCGGGGAAATGGTTCGCACCTGACAGGCCGTGGCGCCGAAGGTCGCGGCGAGTTGGTCTGCTTTGCCCGCGATGTCGGCCGGGGTCTGCCCCGACAGCAACTTCACCTTGACGTGATCGGCGTGCGCATCCGAGCGGACGCGGACGATGTGCGGCACGAAGTGTTGGGCTCCCCAGCCCTTGGACAGCTCACACATGTGCATGCGAAACGTCCAGTCACGCCGGTAAAGCCTCCAGCCCCGCCACCGCGACCGCACCGGACAGGAGATGAACCGAGCGAACGAGGTCGGATGCCAGATACGCCACCCGACCAACCCCACCGCAACGAGCAGCAGGACGACAGCGAGCGCGACAGGGCCGTAGACGAGCAGCACCCACCCCGCGGCCGTGGCGGTCGTGGTGGCGATCGGGTGCCGCCACAACAGCCACACCGGGGCGAACGCCAGCAGTGCGAGGACCTTGAACATCGAGACGAACAGCGCGTCGTCGTCGCCCGGGCGCCGGGGCGTGTAGTACTCGTCCCCATTGATCTGATCCGAGGCATACCGGATGGTCATGCCGTTCACCGCCCCCGCTTCGTCGTGCGGGTGGCACCACCGGCCGTCTTCCGGGAGCGCCGAACCGGTCGGTCATTCCGTTCTGCGCAATCCGCACACACCACGCCGGGGGTATCCACGGCCAGGGTGTGACACGAGGCGCAATGAAACACCACGGACGCAGCGTCAGGGTTGTTGTCGTCGGTGATGGCGAACAACGGCTCGCTCAACAGGTCCAGAGCGTGCGCGTGGGTAGGCTTGGACATGCCAATCCCCTTCCATCGGGTGTTGGAAGGCGCGGGAACAGACGGGTTTCCAGGCCAGGCCTGTTCCCGCGCCGGTCTTTGAACTAGGCCGCCGCGCGGGCTGCATCGGTCAGGCTCGCGTCCACGTCGGCAGCGACGAGGCGTTCGCAGAACCCGATGGCGTCACCGGACCACGAGCCCACCAGCGCGGTAAGCGTGGCGAGCGCCGATGCGAGCAGGGCATGCGCGGGCACATAGTCGACGTCACGCCACCGACAGAACGCGTCCCAGTCGATCGGACGGCCACGACGGTCACGGGTGAGGGCGTCGAACTCCGTCCCGGTACGGCGTATCTCGTCATGCGCGGTGAGCACGTCCCAAGCCGCCGTCACTACATCAGGACGCGGAACCTCACGGACTTGATTGGTTGTCATCAGGCCGCGTCCTTCGCGGCCGGGGCAGGCTTGCCGCCGGGCTTGCGCATCCCGGACGCCCGCAGCGAGTACGCCAGCCGGGCACGCGGACCGTTGGAATCGACGTACGGCGTCACCGTCATGTCGGTGAACTCCACGGGCCTAAACGGATACCCCGCCACAGCATCCGGCGGGACCGGCTGAACCTCAGCCGCGATCTTCACCGTGACCTCACGCTGACCCTTGCGCGCCTCCGGGTCGGCATCCATCACCGGTACCTGCCACACCGGCAGGCCCGAGGTCTTGTCCCGCTTCTGGACTCGGTTGTCCTTCGTCGACGCGTCGAAGTCGTACTCCGGCGCGACCTCGTTGATCACGTACGCCCCGTGCGGGAACACATCCTCGAACCTCACCGGGATCTGACCTTGCAGTGCCATTGTTGATCTCCCTTCGCGAGCTACTTGGCTTCATAGTGCACTTAGTCGACATAGTACGTCAAGTGTCTGGGGCGAATATGCTGTACTTAGTGCGGCATGAAGTGCGATCACGGGGGGAGACCTGGAGGGCGTCATGACGGGTGTACCTGCATTCCGGCAGATAGCGGCTGAGCTGCGCGACGAGATCGTCTCTGGCGATATGCCTGTGGGTAGCCAGCTGCCATCCATGTCGCAACTACGCGCGCGGTACGAGGTCTCAAGCACAGTGGTCCGCGACGCCCTCAACGAGTTACGACGTGAGGGCCTGATCATGGGGAAGCAAGGCAAGGGAGTGTTCGTGGAACGCCGCCCCGCCGAAGGGTCCGCGAACGGCGGTGAGCAAGACGAGATCGTGCGCAGACTTGATGGGCTGACCGAGGCCGTGCAAGAGCTTGGGCGGCGAGTCGATGCGCTCGAAGGTCGGAAGTCTCGATGAGCCATGGCTGTTCTCACCTCCTCCGTTGGTCGCTGTACCGCTGTGGACCGCTGTCAAGTGCACGCTAGACACTGCGGAGGCGCATCAACCGCACTCAGAATGACCCGCACTTTTTTGCGGGTATGTCTGCCCAGCTCGGTTCAGAATGGTCACCATGAGTGAGACCATCGGAGACCGGATCGCGATCTACCGGCGACGCAAGGGGATGAGCCAGGCCCAATTGGCGGGCTTGGTGGGTCGTTCTGAGTCGTGGCTTGGCCAGGTCGAACGGGGGATTCGCTCCGTCGACAAGCTTTCGGTGTTGATGGACATCGCTCAGCTTCTTGGGGTCGACGTCGAAACGCTCAGCGGGCGGCAGTGGCGGTACGCACCGAACGGTGGCACTCATCTGAGCAGTCTCGATGACATACGCCAGGCCTTAACCGGATATCAACACTTGCTCGCCGAACAGCCGATCGCGTGGCCGCTCCCTCAGCTCAACGCGGCCGTCACGGCGGCTCACAGCGCGTACCAATCCGCCGAGTACGCATCGACGGCGGGCATGCTGCCATCGATCCTCACAGCAGTTGATGCCTACGACGAGATATCGCCCGATGTGCAGGCAATTCGTTGCGCAGCGTACACCGTCGCAGCCAAGCTCTTGACCAAAGTCGGAGAAGCGCATCTCGCATGGATCTGCGCCGACCGCGCCGCCACGGCAGCGCTCGGTGCCGAATCACTGTCAACCCAAGGCATGGCCGCGTACCAGGTGGTATGTGCCCTGCTACAGGCAGAACGAACCGACGAGGCCGAGGCGATTGCGGTCAGGTCTGCCGAGCATCTGATGCCGCACATCGACCCAGCGGACCCGGAGGTCGTGTCGCAAGCTGGGGCACTGTGGCTCATCTCCGGAGTCATCGCCGCCCGCCGGGTCGACCGGACCGCCACGGAGGAACGACTAGCGACAGCCGAGACGCTGGCCGAAAGCCTTGGGCGTGACGGGAACCACGGGTGGTCGGCCTTCGGGCCAACGAACGTCGCGATCCATCGCGCCTCAGCCGCCGCCGAGATGGGCGATCCATTCGCGGTGCTGAAGACCGCGAGTCTGATCGACCTTGAGTCGCTACCGGAAGGCATGCGCGGACGGAGATCGATGCTGCACCTCAACCTCGCGTGGGCGCAGGTGCAACGGCGTAACGACCCGGAGGCGACGCTTCACCTGCTCGAAGTCGAACGGGTCGCTCCTGAACTCCTGAGGTTCCACGTCATCAGCCGGGAGATGATGCGGGAAATGCTCAAGCGCGAGCGAAAGAACCGCACGCCCGCGCTCCGCGAGGTCGCTACGAGAGCCGGTGTCCTGTGATGGCGCAAGACGACACACGACCGATGCTCTATATCGTCGCGACCGGCGCGCCTCTCACGCGCCGCATTCACGAAGCCGTGCCCATGGCCGACGACGCGGGATGGCGAGTCGCAGTCATCGCTACCGAGGCGGCTGTTTCCTGGCTCGATCACGACCAGATCGGTACCTTAGACGTGCCTGTGCTGACCAACCATCGGCAACCCGACACCGCCAAACGTCTTCCACGTCCGACAGCGGTCGTGTTGGCCCCGGCGACCTTCAACACGATCAACAAGTTCGCCACCGGGGCTGCCGACACCTACCCGCTCACGGTCCTGTGCGAAGCTCTCGGCGCGAAACGGCCGCTGATCATCGTCCCGTTCGTCAACGCCTCACTCGCTGGCCATCCGGCATGGCTGGCATCCCTCGCCGTCCTTCGATACGCCGGGGCGACGCTCATCGACCCCCGCGGCGGCGCACTGAACGTTCACGAACCCCTCGCCTCCGGAACGGGCGAGTCCGTCACAGACGCCTTCAAATGGTCATGGGTATTCGACCACTTGAACATGCCGACTTGACGACTACGGCTACTCCTGGATCACGGCGACATTCAATCCGGGCGCGTTCGCCAGGCGCCTATCACCCGTGATCAGTGTGGCGTTCAGATGCCGGGCGAGCGCCACGTACAGCGCGTCGTGGATGGTGATGTTGTGTCGCATCGTCCAAGCCTCGGGCAGCAACGGCGCGACACGAACCGTGTTCAGTGGCCACCTGACCAAGCCATCGATAAGGGTATCCGCGTGCTTCTCGGATACTTGGCCGCGCAACACATCCCGACGAATGACCTTGGCAACTTCGAGATGGAAGTGTTCCACCGTCCACTCTTCCGCGCCACGTTCGAACGTCCGCTTGGCCAACGCGAACCCGGTGGGCGTGCGGTTCAGAATCTCGACACCGGCTGAAGCATCGAGAACGTAGCGCTCAGGCACTACTCTTCTTCGCGGATCTCAGCGAGCACGTCCGCCGCTGAGCGGTCTCTCTCCACGACCGGCAGCGACGACCACCACGTACGCCAATCCGCGCGTTCACGCCCAGCCTTGGCACGCGACGCCACTTCAATGGCGGGATCACCGAAAGCAGGTACCGTCATAGCCACAGTCTACCGATCCTCCCTCCCGTATGGCTTCCGTCGACTCAGCGTCACCGCGTCCAGTTGCCGAGTTGACCTCTTATGGATCAAGGGCGCCTCGCTGGCGCTCGCCGCTTGTCCCGTCGCTTGCGCGGGCTTGCTCCGGGCGTGCGGCCTGGCGGCCGGTCCCTGCGCGGCGCCCGCGCCTCCGGTCCTGGCGCGTCGACCCCGCAGCGAGCCGCCTGAGGAGCATTCGGCACATCCCCCGCGTGCGGCACATCCCCCGTGTTGCGTCGGCTAGCTCGTGTTGCGGTGCGCCGTTGCCCTCGTCGCGGCCATTCTGCGGCCTGCGCTGCGCGGGTCAAGAGCGCTCGCATGCTCGCGTCACTGCGTGATCGGCGTTCCGCCGACTCTTGACCCGCTTCGTTTCGGCCTACGGATGGCAGCTATGAGGGCAATGGCTCAGAAGTGGTCCCCGCCTGCTGGGGTGTTACGACTCGTCGTGCTCGGATCGTCGACGTTGCGCGAGAACGTCGGCGGAGGCGATGTAGGTTCCGCTGCCCGGCAATCGTGTCAACAGACCGCGTTCGCACAGCTCACGGCTCGCGCGCCGGACGGTCCCCACGGACACGTGGAACTCGCTGGCGATAGCCCACTCGCTGGGCAGGCGTGCCTCTGGTTGGAGGTCTCCGGTGTCGATGCGTTCGGTGAGGTAGTCGGCCAGGCGCATGTAGAGGTAGCCGGGCGAGTGGTGCTCAGGGTCAAACGGTGGAAAGTTGGCCAGGCGCATGTGATCGTCAGTCCTTCATACGTGTCGGGGTGGGTTCATGAAGATTCCGGAGTGTCACCCATGCGAGGGGTCGAGCACGCCCGTGCCTCGGGTGTCGCGCGCGGGCCTGGCATGGTGTGGCCCCTGCCCGGATGGGGCGTACCGGACAGGGGCCGAGGTGTCATCCGTGGACTGTGACGCTACCGAGCGCGCATCAGCACGTCAGTGGCCTGAACGGGTCGAGAACGGTCACGAAGTGTCACTCTGCGTGACGGTCCTGCTGCCACCTCAACGTGTCGCGCACCGCGGTGATGCGTGTGACCGCGTCGTCGGCTTGGTCGCAAGCGTCGTGTATCGCCTCATTGACCTCGTTGAGGACGGCCAGGATGCTTTCGGTCA
>NZ_ML142862.1:115207-116290 GCF_004138495.1 Phytoactinopolyspora endophytica | reverse complement strand
GGGTCGGCCATCACTGCTCACCACCGTCACGCTTGCTCGGATGGGCGAGCAGCTGGCGAGCACGTTGGTGCGAGACGCCGAGGATGAAGCCGATGTCGCGCAGCGAGATCGCATCACGCCACAACATGCGTGCGGCTACCGTGCGCTCAGCCGCAGCGGCACGGTTGGTCCATGTCGCCGTCTGACGCAGCTGTGTCGCCCGCGCAAGATGTTCGCGCACGTCGTCAGGCAGGACCGGGACGACGGTCACGGTGACGTCGTCTGCGGTGAGGCCGAGCACGGAGGCGATCGCGGCCCGTTGACTCGCAGCGGCCCTGCTCAGCATGCGCGTTGCGATCTGGGTGCGAGGATACTGGTCGCACACCACGAGCCAGTGATGATCCTCGCGCCGGGCAGTACAGGTGAAGGTGTGTAGGGTCGATTCCGCCGTGTCGGCCATCAACGCTCACCGCCGACCGGGCGAGTCTTCAGCAGCTGGCGCACCCGTTGGGCCGACCCTCCACCGAGGATGAACCCGATGTCGCGTATCGACATCCCGCCACGATGCAGCAGACGAGCCGCCGAGGCCCATTCAGCCACAGCAAGGCGACGTGACCCTATCGCGTGCACGCGATGACGGCCCGCCCGGTCGAGATGACCACGCACAGGTTCAGGCAGGACCGGGCGGATCACCACACGAACATCGGACTCCACCGAGCCCAGGGCAGAGGCAATCACGCGACGCAGCTCAGAACTGGCCCTATCAAGACTGCGCGTGGTCACCCACCAATCGCGCTGTCGATCACACACGACGATCCAGTGACCACCGGCCCACGTCGCGCTACAAGAGAAGAACGGTACATTGTCTTGCACGGCTGAACCTCCTGGTTAGGTTCGGTCGAGGCCCCGCCACGGAGGTGCCACTCCGTGGTGCGGGCCGCCTTGAAGATGAACAGGTGTCGGCCGGTGATGGGCGGACACCCAGAGTTGAAATGGTCGAGCGATGAGCCCGACGAGCGCAGGCGCAGGGGTCGGCTTACGTACTGGGCACGATTCCCAAGCCGACAGTCCGCCAGGCCGTCTGCAGGCCGTTTGACGTTGGAA
>NZ_ML142862.1:110995-115172 GCF_004138495.1 Phytoactinopolyspora endophytica | reverse complement strand
GGGGGAGATGCGCCAAGAAATGGCGAGCAGCGTTCGTGCTGGTCAGGTCGATACGTGTACGTCTGACCAGCAGCGGCCGTTTCCGTCTGAGAAAAGATCAACATGTGATGGCGCACCTGCGGGCGCGCTAGACGAGCTTGATCAGGCGCGCCGTGGGCACTCGACCCGCGGTCGATCCTCGACAGTTCTGGAGAGCATCCTTCATGCCCATCCGAACGCCTCGCCCGCCGATGGGTTGGAACAGCTGGGACTGCTATGGCACCACCGTCACCGAGGCGGAAGTCCTCGCCAACGCCCAATTCATGGCTGACCACCTGCTCGAGCACGGATGGGACACCGTTGTCGTGGACGCCGGGTGGTTCGATCCCACGGCCCGTCGCCACGGCTACAACCCCGGCGCTCCGCTCTGTGTCGACGGGTACGGGCGCCTGATTCCCGACTCGGTGCGGTTTCCGTCGTCCGCCGACGGCGCTGGTTTCGCGCCGCTGGCCGAGCAGGTCCACGCGCTCGGGTTGCGGTTCGGGATCCATATCATGCGTGGCGTTTCGCGCCGTGCGGTTGAGCGAAGGTGTGTGGTGCTCGGAGGTGGTGGGGCCACGGCCGGGGACATCGCCGACGACACGAACGTGTGCGAATGGAACCCGGACAACCTCGGACTGAACCATGCCCACCCCGCGGCGCAGGCGTATTACGACTCGTGCGCTGAGCTCTTTGCGTCGTGGGGGGTGGATTTCGTCAAGGCTGACGACATGCTGTGGCCGTACCAGGAGACGGACGTCGAGGCCATCGCGAGTGCGCTGGACCGGACCGGGCGGCCGATGGCGCTGAGCCTGTCGCCGGGCCGTGACATGTCATTGTCCCGGCTGGAGCACGTGCGTGGGCAGGCGACCATGTGGCGCGTGTGTGATGACGTCTGGGACCGGTGGGAGGACATCGAAGCGAACTTCGCGAGGCTCGCGCGCTGGGCACCGCACGCCGGCGACCAGGGCTGGCCCGACGGCGACATGCTGCCGCTCGGTCGCATCGGGATCCGTGCGGAACGCGGAGACCCGCGCGACGACGGGCTCACGCCCGCCGAGCGGAGGACTCTCATGACCCTGTGGACCATAGCGCGCTCACCTCTGATGATCGGAGGCGATCTGCCCGCTACGGACCCGGACACCGTCGCACTCTTCACCAACCCGGACGTGCTCGACGTGCACGCCTCCTCGACGGGCAGCCGCGAGGTGTTCCGCGAAGGCGAACTGGTTCTGTGGACCGCGGAGGGACCGGCCGGGGCCCGCTACGTCGCAGCGTTCAACCTTGGGGACCAGCGCAAGCCCGTCGCGCTGGACGCCGCGAATATCGGGCTACCCCGCATTCTGGACGGCACCGTGAGCGAGTTGTGGACCGGCGATACCGTCCGGACCGCGCCCGTGACGGTGCAGAGCGATGCCGCCCGCGGCGTGGCACCGGGCAGCACCGGCCTGTTCCTCACGCTCGACCCGCACGGTGCGGCGCTGCTGCGGTACACGCCACGCTCAGGATGAGCAGGCCCCGCCTGCCGATCGTTGGGGGCGTTCCTCAGCTGGCTGTCTCTACGCTGTCGACTCGCGCTCGACGAGGCCGAACGGCCCGACGAAGTCGCGCGGCTTCCGCACCTGCATCGAGGGTGCGAGCGGACAGGCGGAACACGAGACCCCGGACGTAGGGCAGCCCGGCGGTCTCCATGCCCGCACGACGGCGATCGGCACCAGGAACACCCGTTCGCAGCTTGAAGCAACGGTGGAGCTAGCCGCCTGGCTGGCCATTCATGGAACGTGGAGCTGGCATTACTGAGCTCTGGGTGAGAACCCCTGCAGGCGGAGCGACTCGTTCCGGCGAGGGGGTCACGTGTCGCTGCTTTCCGGGTAGGAGGTCTTGGTGAGTGTGCCGTTGAGGTAAGCCTGCCAGGAGTGGCCCTTCTGGCCGGTGTACTCATAGGTTTCGAAGATGTCGCCGTGTCCGAGCACGCGGGGGTCGCGCGTCTGCACGAGCTTGCGTTCGAGATCGCGCCACAGCGCGTTCTTGATCGTCTGGTGGTCCGGGTCGTCGGCGAGGTTGTGCAGGCATGCGGGGTCGGTGGTGATGTTGTAGAGCTCTTCGGCGGGGCGTTTGGCGAAGGCCAGCTGGAAGTAATGGTCAGTTTCGTGCTGGTAGTACTGGTCCAGGATGAGGGTCTTGGTGGGGGAGTCGTCGACGTTGGTGAATCCGGTCTGGGGGTTTCCGGCGGGCCAGCGTTCGGGATGGAAGTTGCGGACGTAGAGGTAGTCGCGGGTGCGGACGCAGCGTACGGGGTACCCGAGGTCGTTCTCGCGGCCGATGTCGTGGCGTTCCCGGCCCAGATAGGCGCGGTCGCGGGTAGGGTCGATCCACCCGGAACGGTCTGAGGTGAGCAGGTCGATCAGGCTGGTGCCCTCGATCTGCGCATGTGCGTCGACGGTGGCGGCCTGCAGGAAGGTAGGGGCGAAGTCGATGAAGCTGATCAGGTCATGGATGACACGTCCAGCGGGGGCGCGTGCATCCCAGCGGATCGCGAGGGGGAGGTTGAAGTCCTGCTCGTACATCTGGCCCTTGACGCGGGGGAACGGCATGCCGTTGTCGGATGTGACGACGATGATGGTGTTCTCCAGCTGACCGGTGCGGGCCAGTGTGTCGATCATGCGGCCCAGGTGCTGGTCGAACCATTCGATCTCGTGGGCGTAGTCGAGCAGGTCGTTCTTGACGACGTCGTCGTCCGGGAGATAGGGCGGGACGTCGACGTCGTCGATGCTCTTGCCCGCGCGGGTGCCTTCACCGGCGATGTAATCGCGGTGAGGCTCGTGGCCGCCGTACCAGAAGAAGAATGGGCTGTCGTCCGGCCGCGCGTCGAGGAAGGCGTCGAAGTTGCCGGCGTAGTCGACCGACGAGATCCCCGTGTGCGCCGGCGGGGTGAGTCGTATGTCGTTGTACTCCGGGCCGGCTGGGTTGCGGGTGAACCCGCCAGCCTTCCAGTCGCCGGGCGCCCATCCCTTGCCGGTGAATCCGATGTGGTAGCCAGCCTGCTCGAGCAGGTCCGGGAAGACGGCGAACTTGGCCGGGAAGATGCCGAAGTGGTTGGCTGCCTCCTCCAACTGCCAGCTGTGCATTCCGGTCAGGATGCTCGCCCTGGCCGGTGCGCACTTGGGATTGGACGTGAACGCATTCGTGAACAACACGCCATGCTCCGCAACCTGATCGAAGTTCGGCGTCCGCACGAATCGATGCCCGTACGCGCTCATGTGTGACGCGTCGTCTGCGATGGCGAACAGAATGTTCGGAGCGTTCAAGGTTGCCCTCATGTCGTCCTGGTCTCGGGTGATTCGGTGTGCGAGGAATAGGCGCGTGTGCGTGTGGCGAAGTAAGCGCGTGCGTCGGCGACCCTGGCGTCGTCCCGTGCCGGTACGTTCGGCGCATCGATACACGGAGCGGCGTCGTCCAGGTAGGTCGGTGGCGGTGCGTGGAACATGATCTCGCGGGTCAGGGCCGCGTCGAGGCCGGCGCACACCGTGGCGTGTTCGGGGTCGCCGAGCACATTGGTCAGTTCGTATGGGTCGGTGTCTAGGTCGAACAGTGCGTCGTGCCGTCCGTCGACGGTGCGGAGCAGTTTGTGAGTCGCTGACCGCGCCATGTATGCGGTCGCGCCGACGGTCTCGGTGATGACGACGTCGCGGTCAGCGCCGTGCGAGCCGAGATCGTGGCCGGGGGTCGGCGTCCACGGCACGCCGGCGGCGCTGCAGATCGTGGGGGCGAGATCCAGCTGGGAGACGAGCGTGTCGTCGATCTCGCCGGCTCGGTAGCCACCCGGGTAGCGGATCAGCAGGGGTACCCGGACCAGCGGGTCGTATAGCCAGCGGCCGGCCTTGAGGAGCTGGTGGTGGAATCCGAGATACTCACCGTGGTCAGCGGTGAAGATCACCATCGTGTTCTCGTCGAGGCCGTATGCGGTGAGCGTGTCGAGCATCCGGCCGACGTGGTGGTCGAGTTGGGTGATGGTGGCGTAGTAATACGCCAGCACGCGGCGGAGCGCGTCTTCGGTCAGCGTCGTGTTGTCGAAGTATCCGGGCTGGAACGGCAGGTCGGCCTCAGGGACTTTGTCCGTCCAGCCAGGCGGTATCGCAAGGCGGTCCGGATCGTGCAG
>NZ_ML142862.1:109576-110985 GCF_004138495.1 Phytoactinopolyspora endophytica | reverse complement strand
GTCCCACGGGTGCGGCGGATCGAACGGGTGGTGCGGCTTGACGAAAGAGACGTGCAGGGCGTGGTCGCTGTCGGGGTTCCAGGTCTCGAGTTCCCGCACGGCGCGGTCGCCGATCCACGTCGTGGAATGCCATTCCTCGGGCAGATCCGAGGGCTGGGTGCCGAAGGTGGCCCAGTAGTCCGCGGGTGCCGAGGGTCTGAGGTGGTCTTCTTGGTCGGTGAGGTCGACGACGGGGGCGAGGCCGGCCGCGCGGAGATCGCGATGGTAGTCATCGTCGTACCGGCCAGGGCCGTGCTGCTCGGCGAGCTGCATCCGCTGATACCCGACGTCGAGGTAGGTGGGCGTGAAGTGCATCTTGCCGACGGCCGCGGTGTCGTAGCCAGCACGGGAGAGCGCCCGCGGGAAGGTGTCGAAGCCGGGTGCGAGCGTGCTGTGATTGGTCCACGCCCCGTGCTGGTGCGGGTACAGGCCGCTGAGCATCGAGTACCGCGACGGCGTACAGACCGGCAGGGCGCAGAACGCCGACCGGTACCGGACGCCGCCGGCGGCAAGCCGATCCAGGTGCGGGGTACGCACGTCCGGATGCCCGGCGGCACCCAGACAGTCCCAGCGGAACTGATCGGCCTGAATCATCAACACGTTCGGCCGGTTTGTCCGGCTCATGAGACGCTGACCTGGAGGTTCGAGCCCGTGAGATACTTCGGGGCTCGGTCGAGCGTCATGGTCACCTGGCCGTTGTGCGGGGTCAGTGTTCTGCTGACGCCGACCAGGTTGGTGACGGTGACCGGTTCGGTGGTCTGAATGGTGAGCCTGATCTGGCCGTTCCCGTCGCCCCACATCATCCGGGTCTGGTCACCGTTCGCGCGGTTGAAGACATAGCTGGAGGCGCCGGATCCGAGTTGTTCGATGTGGTCGAACTCGGTGCCGGTCAGCTGCCGGGTGGTCACCGCATACGTCACGTACCCGGGCTTGGGTGTCCATCGTCCGGCGGGTTCGTCGGTGTTGTGGACCAGGCCGAAGTTCTCGCCACGGATGGCCGGATCGGGTTGGGCGACGTCGTTCATGAACTCGTAGTAGAAGTAACGCTCCACGCCCGTGGCCATCGCGACCGCGTGCGCCTGCGGGACATACCTGGCTTGGGTGGCTTCGGTGACTCCCAGCGGACCGGTATAGGTTGGCCAGCCTTGTTCGGTCACCCAGATCGGGATCAGCTCACCGTCGTTGTATTCGCGGATCAGGTCTTTGATCTCATTCATGTGCGATGTGACGTCCGCCGGTTCGTGCGGGTAGTTGTACGTGTGGATCGCCAACGCGTCCATGTAGTCCAGGCCGCCGAGCTGGAACAACCTCTCGAGCCATTCCTTCGGGGCGATGTCATGGTTGGGCTTGTCCCGAGCAACACCGGTGGG
>NZ_ML142862.1:108773-109565 GCF_004138495.1 Phytoactinopolyspora endophytica | reverse complement strand
CTCCGCCTACCACTGTGACGTCGGGCCGGGCTGCCTTGACCGTCTCGTATGACCGCTTCAGGATGCCGAAATAGCAATCCGGGGTGCTGTCGCAGTCGCCGTCGAAGCCCCCAACGCTACGGTCGCCAAAGGTGTCGATGTTGGGTTCGTTGTAGATCTGCACCCACTCGGTTTCGGCGGTGAACTGATCCATCATGGCGGCCGTGAAGTTCGCGAGTCCTTGCTGGCCTTCGGGGGTGTACGGGGTCGCGAACCTGTCGTAGTGCCTGTTCTCGAGTCCGGACAAGGGGAGCCAGTTCAGGTCGTTGTTCATCAGGGCGTTGACGTAGGGCGCACCGGGAACCCCCGCCCGCTGGAATTCGTATTGGCCGGGCTCGGGCTCGGACCACCGCCAGTACAGGCCTTCACGGACGCTCTTCGCGCCGGCCTTGACGACCAGCGGCAGCGACTCTCCGGTTGGGTCGTCCCAGTTCTTCTTCATGAAGTGACCTTGGATGCCGAACGGCGAGTCGTCGACCGCGGCGAAGTTGTACGCCGACAAGAGCGCGAATGTCGTTTGCAGCGTGGAGACGACCTGACCGTCTTGGCTGGCTGTCAGGTCGAGTTCGTAGTAGCCCACCCTCGGGACCGGAAGATCCAGCCGCAGCCGGCCGTCGATGACCTCCGATCCGCTTGCCACCTGGGTGCCCCAGAAATTGGTCACCGCCCAGGTCACGTGATCGGCGGTGGAAAGAACGTCGATCTGCGGCTGCTGGGCACCGACGAAGACGTTGCCGGCCCTGACCTGCCGGA
>NZ_ML142862.1:96295-108752 GCF_004138495.1 Phytoactinopolyspora endophytica | reverse complement strand
CGAGCGCCGGCACTTCCACCTCGACCTGGTCGAAGTCGATGGAGCCGATCGCCTGCCCGTCAGGAAGAGCGCGCTCCGGCATGATCAGTTGGATGCGCTGTGCGGGGGCGTGCCACACGCCGTCGTTGGCGCCGGCCCAATGGCTGTAGGCCGTACCAGCGTCGAACGCTGTGACCACGGGCTGGTGCCAGGCGCCATCAGCGGTGATCGCGATCCGCTGCTGGTGGAACTGGCCGGTGGAATCGACCATCCGCAACACCATCTGACTGGCGTCGGTCGAGCGGGCCCACAGTCGCAACTCTTGCACATCGAGGTCGATGTTCTTGGTGATCCCGACATATCTTCCGCCCCCGCTGAAGTCTCCGCTCAGCCGGCCGGCATAGGCGCCCACCTTGGGATTCGCCGTGGTGCGGGTGAAGGTGCCTTCGGCGCCGGGAAACTCCAGCCCCAGGTTCAGGTTCCAATTCTCGTCCGCGGTCTCGAAACCGCCGATGACGTTCGGGGCCAGTTCCCCTTCAGCCGAGGCCGGCGCCGCTTGCAGTGAGCTCAGAATCAGGCTCACTGCCACGGCCATGAGGATGCCTAGGCCGAGCCATGGGTGTCGGTGAGTCCTCGTCATTGAAAGCTCCTCACTGTGGAGGGCGACCGTCACCGGCCGCCCTCCTGCACGGGCGATTCGGCGCTACGGCCTAGCTGCTTCGAACATCATCGGGTTGAACAGGGCGGAGTCCTTGGGTCTACTGCCGACACCGGATCCCCATTCGATCCAGCCCTTGCGGCCGGCGCCGTCGTTGTCGTTGACCAGCATCGAGAAGCTGAGCAGGCCCTGGTCCGGAGTGGCAGGAGTGAGGTAGGAATCCCAGGGCAGTGCGACTTCGTAGGTGGTGGTGGTTCCGGTGCGGGTGATGGCGATGTCGGCGTCGGTGACTTCGCCGACCTTGCCGTCGACGGTGGCCCAGCGGTGAGCCTTCGGGCCGTCGTCGGTCAGCGCCGTCCCGTACTCGTACCACTGGCCGGCCTCACCGGGGGACCCGGCCTCGACGGCGAACTGGATGCTGTCGCCTGCCCAGATGTCATCGGATGTCGCCGACTCCTGGGTGTGCGTGTCGTCGGTGATCGAGGCTGATAGGTAGAGGTTGTCCTCGTCCCAGGTGACGGCGATGTCGCCGGACAAGTCGGCCGCACCGTCGTAGTTATCCATCTCGACGGTGCCCTCGGCGGCGAGGTCGATGGTGTGAGCGCCGGACAGGTCGTCCAGGATGCCGTCGACGGTGATGGCCTGGTGGGTCATGGGTGTGAGGTCGGCGTGGTCGACGAGGTTTATTGCGCCCCCGGCCGACAGCGTGCCCTGGTCAGGGGAGTCGATCGTGACCGTGTAGTCGTGTTCACCGATGTCGAGATCGGCCAGCGGCACGTCGACGCTGGCCGTCTCGCCCGACGCGATTGGGCTCGCCAGTGGGGCCGTGCCGCTGTCACCACCGACCGACCACTCGATGTCGCCGACTTCCCTCGGGCTGGAGGCGACGTTGGCCACCTGGACCCGCAGGACGTCGTCGCCGTCGGGGGTGAGGACGTGCTTACTGGTCATGCTGAGTGCGTCGACGACTGTGGTGGTAGCGCTCAGCCGTGAGGTAGCGCCGCGACGCCCGGTGCGTTGGAGTAGCCTCCCGACCAGTTCGCGGTCTCCGGCGTGGTTCTGCGCGGGGATCGTGATGGGAATGTCGACCTTACGGCCGGGTGGCACGTGGACGTTGGTGGTAGTGCCAGCCACCTCGAACGTTCCCCACCGTGGGGCGCGGGGTGTGCCGGTGTTGTCGATGGTGAGGGTGGCATGCAGGTCCTCGCCGGTGACACCGGGGTCAGCGGTGAGGGTCAGCAGGCCCGACTCGGACATCGTGAGGTCAGCGCCGGTGAGGTAGACGGGGTTCTCGCCGACCGTGACGTGGACCTGGTCGGCCTGCGGCGTGAGGGTCTCGGTCTCACCCATGAGGTTGGTGAGCCGGACGGGGTCTTGGGTGTCGACGGCGATCGTGGTCGGCTCGTCGGCCCACAGCAGGTGCGTCTGTTGCCCGTCGTCGCGGTCGAACACATAGCTGGAGACGCCGTCGCCGATGCCGTCCTCCTTGTGGGAGAACTCCGCCCCGGTGAGTTCGCGGGTCATAGCCGCATACGACACGTACCCGGCCTTCGGGGTCCACCGGCCCGATGGGTCGGCGGTGTTGTGCAGCAGGCCGTAGTTGTTGTTGTGGCTCGTCGGATCGGGTTCGGCGACGTCGTTCATCAGTTCGTAGTAGAAGTACCGTTCGACGCCGCCGTTGAACGCGACCGCATGGGACTGCGGAACGTAGGCAGCCTGCGTGGCCTCGCTGACGCCGGTCGAGGTCTGATGCGTGGCGTAGCCGTTCTCGGTCACCCAGATCGGGATCAGCTCGCCGTCGTTGTACTCCCGGATCAGCGTTTCCAGCTGAGCCAACTGGTCGGCGCCGGACTCGGGCTCATCCGGCGCTGCGTAGGTATGGATCGCCAAGACGTCCATGTAGTCCAGGGCGCCGAGCTCGAACAGGTCCTCCAGCCAAGGCAGCACTCTCGGACTGCGGCCGACGCCGACGAATCCCGCGCTCACCACGGGCAGGTCCGGGTGCTCGGCCTTCACCGTCTGGTAGGTCGTCTTCAGGATGCCGAAGTAGCACTCGGGCGTGAAGTCGCAGTCGCCGTCAAAGCCGTCGACGCCCTTGCGGTCGCCGAACACTGCGGTGTTGGGCTCGTTGAAGACCTGGATCCAGTCCATCGGGTCGGTGTAGTACTCGTCGACCATAGACAGCGCGTGGTTGGCGAAGCCTTGCTGGCCCTCTGAGGTGTAGGGGGTGGCGCCGTTGTCGTAGAAGGTGCTGTAGCCCTGCGCTGTCCCTAGGAAATCCAGGCCGCTGGCCCGCAGGTTCGGCATCATCATGTCCGGCCGGGTGAAGTCGTAGACCCCCGGTTCCGGTTCCTGCCAGGCCCACCAGGACCCTTCCCGGATACTCTTCGCGCCGGCGTGGGTGACCAGCTCGAGGGAGTCCGCGGCGAAGTCCTGCCAACGCGGCATCGAGTAATGCACCTGCATACCGAACGGGGAGTCGTCGACTGCGGAGAAGTCGTAGTCGGAGAGCTTGGCGAACGTGGTCTCCCGTGTGGCGATCGGTTCGCCGTCGCGGTAGGCCGTCGCGTCGAGTTCGTAGTAGCCCACCACGTCGACGGGGAGGCTGACCTCGGCCGAGCCGTCGACGGGAGCCGAGCCGGTGGCGACTTCGGCGCCCCAGAAGTCGGTGACAGTCCAGTCGACGGTGTCGGCGGTGGAATCGATGCCGATGCGTGGCTGGTCGTCGCCGACGAAGACGTTCCCCGGTTCGGCCTGGACGAATTCCAGGTCCGGCGGCGGCACTGTGGCGGTGATGTCGTCGAAGAAGACGTCACCGGTCAGTTCGCCGGACAGCGCGGCCTTCGGCAGGTGGAGCCGGATCGCCTGGGCCGGTCCGTGCCACACGCCGTCGTCGGCTCCGCCCCAGGAGTTGTAGCCCGTTCCCTGATCGAAGTCGGAGACGACGATCTCCTGCCACGCACCGTCCGGGGTGACGGCCAGGCGCTGCTGATGGTGCTGGCCCGTGGCGTCGGTGAGGCGCAGGGTGAGGAACGATGCGTCGGAGCTGCGGACCCAGAAGCTCAGGCCCCGAAGGTCGAGGTCGATCTCTTTGGTCAGCCCGACGTAGGTGCCGCCGTCGGAGAAGTTCCCGCGCAGCCGGGCGGAGAAGAGGCCGTCGTACGGCTCGTCCGCTTGCCGGCTGAAGCCCCCCTTCGCGCCGGGAAACTCCGGGCCTCGGGTGAACCCCCAATTCTCGTCCGGGGTCTCGAAGTCGCCGATCACCTGGGTTCGCAGATCCTCCTCGGCGGTGGACACAGGTGGATCGTCGGCCGCGGCGATCGACGGTTCGGCCACCCCGGTCAGCAGGCCGAGCGTGGTCAGCGCGGCAAGGGTGACGATTCCGAGCGAACGAGTCAGGCGCTTCACGGGGTGTCTCCTCTGCATCGAGGCTGCGTGGGCGAGACGTGTTTCAGCGGGATTTCGACACTATGGCCACTCTTAGAACAAAAGTCAACCGCTATCCGAAGGGAACGCTCGTCGTCAATTGTCTCGATCTCCGGCTCGCGCGTGCTCCGGAGGGAAGGCATATAAGCCGTTTAACGGCCATGATGAAGTGTTCAGGATGCCCGTGACCGGCGTGTCGCGGAAGTTGTCTGGCTTCGCAGGGGAACGCTTCGGTCCACAGTTATGTACAGAATATTGACAGTACTGCATCTGCTAGGGCAATGTCTGACACATGGCTGATACATCCCGCAGCGCGTTGCGGCTGCTGCGCGAGGGACACGAGGACCGCGTCCTCAGTTTGCTGCGCACGCATGGAGCCCTCAGCCGCGCCGACCTGGCGCGGATGACCGGCCTGTCGCGGACAGCATTGTGGTCCATCGTCGGCAATCTGCTTGCTGTGGGGGCAGTTGTCGAGACGGATAGGCCGGACGAGGTTGGTGAGGAGGAGGGCAAGGCGGCGTCGCGGCGCGGGAAGGGGCGTCCGCCGACGTATCTCACGCTCAACCCGGCGAGTGGTCTCGCTCTCGGTATCGACTTGGGGTATCGGCGGATTCATGTCAGCGTCGCCAATGCCGCTCACGACGTCGTCGCGTCGACCAGCGAGCCGTGTATCCGGTCGGCATCGTGGCGTGCGCGCATCGGCCAGGCGCTGTCCGTCGTAGACAGTCTGGTCGCCCGTCATCACATCTCTCTGGCCGCGCTCGAGGGTGCGGGTGTCGGCGTGGTCGGCCCCGTCGCTGAGGCCGGCACAGCCTCCCGTCCGCGACATGGGGATCGTGCGGAACTCGTCCACAAGCTCGTCGGCGAACATCTGCGCGTGCCGGTTCTCGTCGATAACAACATGCGCCTCGGAGCGCTCGCGGAAGCGATATGGGGTGGCGTTCAGGGCGTGCAGAACGCCCTCTACCTCAGGCTCTCGCATGGTGTCGGCGGTGGCCTTGTGCTGGGCGGGCAGCTGTTCTCAGGAGCGTTCGGCGCCGCCGGCGAGTTCGGCCACATCTCTGTAGACACGGATGGACCACTGTGCGCGTGCGGCGGCCGCGGATGCCTGGAGCGGTATATCTCGCTTCAGCAGATCCTGAAGCGGTCGGGCGAGTCGACGTTCGACGAGGTCCTCGCGCGGCTGCGCACCGGCGACAGCCACGTGAAGGGGGTCATCGATGATGCCGGGCGGCGACTTGGGCGCGCGCTGGCCGCCGCGTGCAATGTCGTCAATCCGGAGTTGGTCGTCGTCGGGGGAGAACTGGCGAGAGCGGGAGACGACCTGCTCGATCCGGCCCGGGAAGCGATCGGCATCTATGCACACCGCCAGGTTCACCGCCGGTTGAACATCGTTCCGGCTCAGCTGGGCGAAGAGGGAGCTGCGCTCGGAGGGGTGGCGCTGGTCCTGCGCAGGTCGACTCTGCTCGCCGACTACCCGAGCGGACGCGGCGAGACGGAGCCGGTGTCGGACGATGACGCTACTCTCGCCTCGTCCGTCTCAGTTCGCGCTCCCGCCCCGCCGGGCAGGCCGAGCGGCAGCGTCACGGTGACGGTGCCGCTCACCACTGACGCCGACCAGGAGTTCTACGCCCGGCAGTTCCAGAGGTTCACGACGGAGACAGGTGTCGATGTCAACCTCCTGCACTTTCCGGATCCGGAGTACGCGGAGTCGATCCAGGAACTGTTCAGCGGCGAGGATCAACCGGATGTCTTCCGGATGGTGAAACCGCCGGCGATGATGGAAGCGTCATGGGCGAAGGGATGGATCCAACCGCTCGACGGTTACCCGGTGATCACCGAGCTGCTGACTGACGAGTACGGCGACTCTGCCCTGGATCCGGCGGTGTCGGGTCTACACATCGGCGGTCAGCTTTTCGGTGTTCCCGGCATTGCCAGTCCAGACTGGGACGGCAGGCAGGTGTTTCTGGCCAACATGGACGTGCTGAGTCGGTACGGTATCTTCGAACCGCCACGGACCTGGAGCGAGCTCCGCGACGCGGCGGCGAAGGTGGCCACCGAGTCCGGCGGGGACGCCTGCGGGTTCGCACCGGCCGGCGCGGGCCTACTGCTGGCCAACGTGACGTTGCAGCCGTTCATCAACACCGCGGGAGGAGTGCGGCACATCGCGCCGGCGACACCGTTCGACTACCGGACGGGGCGGTCCGCTGCTGCGCACGCGTCGGTGGTCGAGGCGGTGGCGTTGTTGCGGGGCATGGTCGAGGACGGCTCTGTCCTTCCTGGCTGGCAGAATATCGACACGCCCGGCTTCTGGCAGGCGTGGTCGGCGGGCCGGATCGCCATGGCGGTGGCCGCTCCATGGTGGACCGAGGAGATCTTGAAGATCAATGACCAGACCGACGTCACGGTTGCGCCCGTGCCGGTGCCGGACTCGGGCCGGGCGGGCTATGCCACATACACGAAGGACTGGGCACCGACATGGGGCATGGCGAAGGCGAGCAGGAACCCGGACGGGGCCGCGGCGTTGATTGCCTTCCTGGGGACGGCGGAGGTGCAGCGTCAGTACTACAAGGTCTCGGCCGTACCGACCGCGTTGGCCCGCGACTACGCCGACGAGTTGAGCAAGAATGCCGCCGGCATCATCGCCCTTGCGCACGATTTCAAGCTGCGAGGCCCGAGCCCGACGACGCGGAGCTACGACGCCCAAGAGGTGATCTCCGCGATCGAAAAGCGGGCCCCGACTCCAGACTGGCCCGAAATCGTCTTCTCCGCCATCGACAACGGGAATGACTACGTCGAGCTGGCGCAAACGTACGACGAGGGGCTGAACACCGTGGTCGCCGACGCGCTGGCGGCCGCGGGCATGGACGAGAACCTGTTCACCTTCTCCGACTGGGACCCGCTCGAGGACTACACCACTGACCCCGGCACGTAGGTGCGCGCGTGCCGTCGGCGGCACAACTCGGGCTTCACGCAGGCCACCGGCACACGACACACACGCGCCCACCGTCGTCGCGCGGGGTATCCGGCGGTGCACCCGACCCAGGCCAGTGGCGTCGTACTACGGGTTCGCCCGGCTGTCGATCTGAACCGAGTACCCGCCCGCCACCGCGACGATCTGGTGAAAGTCGGCGGTCGTGGAGGTGATGTGCCCGCCAGTCAGGGCTGGAGGTTCGTGATCGACAGGTTCATGATCGGCGTGCGGCTGGTCGGGGTCTTGGGGGACGCCAGGCCGGCCGTGCGCAGGTGCGCATCCATGTGCTCGGCGTAGGCACCGGTGTAGCCACTGTGCAGGAGGTGCTGGATCTGGACGCGGGTAGCGACGTCGTAGAGCATCGGGCAGCCCGCCACGCAGGCGATCCGCGCATACGCTTGGATGTCGAGGCGTTCCCCGGACGGTGAGCGCCGCTCGAGGAGGTCCGTCCAGTCGTACGGAGAGAGTGCCCGCTTCATCAGGTGTACGTACCGCGACGCCGCATTTCGTTCTGCTCGGGTGCTGGGCTTGTTTCGATTCATCCGACGCTCTCCTCGACCGGGTGCGCCGTTGCGGCGCAGGGTCGCTGACGGCGGCGCGCGTCGCGAGGTGTCACGCCAACTCAACCGTGATCGCCTGCGGTGCACCTGCGGCGTCGTCGAGGTCGCGGAACGTGAGGCGCAGGTTGCCGCCGATGGTGGTTGAACTGACGGTGCCGGGCGCGGAGATGACGTGTGCGACGGGGCGCTCCCAGTCGATCGAGAGGTTGCGGTTCTCACGTGCAGGGTCGCTGACCACGACGGTCGCCGTGCCGTCGGCGTGCTCGCGAGCGAGCACGCTGCAGCGACCCGTCGCCTTCAACTCGCCGGCACATCCGGCAGCCCAGAAGTTCGCGGCGATTGCGCCGTCATTGGGGAGCCGGACGGCGTGTGCGCGATCCGTGTGCGTGAGGATGTCGACCATTCCTGTGGCCGCCCAGCGCGTCGTCCGCTCTCGATCAGCGCCGGGGACCAGCACATACGCATACGCCGCCGGGTCCGGGTCGACCCCGTGATCGATGTGGGTGGTGAGGCAGCGTCGCGTGTGCACCTCGTCCGACCCTCGGTCGGAATTGATGTCGCGCCATGCTCCGCTGCGCTCGGTCAGCTCAAGACGGACGTCGCCGCCGGAGGGGAACACGTATCCGCCCACGCCCCGGGCATGGATCCACCGAGGTACCGCCGAGGATTCCCACTCGACATCGGGACGGACCTCCCGACCATCGATCTCCAGCGTCACGGTGCCGTTCTCACCCAGGTTCCGGTTGTCGACGGTCGTGACGACCGCGTGGCCATCGGCCGAGTAGATCGCCGAGCCGAGACACACGACGGCCTCATCGCAGAAGAACCACGACTTCCGCGCCCGCATCGTGCTGCCGGCGCCTTGCAGGTGCTGTGCGGCCACTCCGAGCTCCCCATCCGTCACGCCGCCCACGAAGCGTGTTTGCGGGCGCGGCTTGCCGAAGTGCCCGCCCCACCCATCGGGCAGCGGAAGCATCGACACCGTCGTGCCGGGGATCCGATACGGGTCGACGGTCGGCCAGAATGCGTCGGAGTTGTGTTCCTGGCCATGGCCGTCGCCCCACCAGGACAGCCAGCCCGAGCCGGTGTGGTAACCGCGAGAGTTCTCTCCGTTGCCAAACTCATAATGCGAGATGCGCTCGGACGCCATGGCGAGCGACGCCGCCCACCCGGATCCGCGATGCGCGCTGCGGTCGGTGTTGTGGAAATGGCGGTGCCCGGCCGGTTCGGGCGAACCGGCCACGGTGTGGTCGCCCAGCAACTGGTCGAGGCGCGCCAGCGCAGCGAGCTCGAGTTCGGCGTCCGCCCCGATGGGCAGGACGTAGTCGCGCTCGAGCCATCCCTTCACCATCGCGCGCCAACGCGCCTCGCGTTCGGGCGGCGCGCTCGCTCCCAGCAGGACGGTCGCCGCGCACAGGGCGTGAGCCTTGTGCTGCTCGGATCGGGACGAGCGCGCGATCTCGCGTCCCGCCACCGCGTGCATCATCAGCCCGTTGTAGATGAACGGGGCGGCGGCCGATTCGACGGTGCTGAGGAAATCAGCCCGTCGTGCATCGGGCGCCAGTCGACCTGACCACCACCGGCAGCAAGGTGAACCAGCCCCCATAGCGGGCGCGCGAAACCCTCCAGCTCCGCCGCCGTGGGCGAGAACGTCGCCCCCGATCGACCGAGCTCGGCCCGCGCACGACCGCGACTCAGCCGCGCCTCGACGGGACTCCAGAGGTCGAGGACATACTCCTGGAGGTCCGCCCGCGTTCCCCACGTCATGCCCTCTCGTCACCTGCCAGCTCGACCGTGATCTCCTGCGGGGCGCCGGCGTGCTTGAGGATCTGTTCGCGGGGGATGACGCTGCATCGTTTGGCCCAGGTCTGGTACGCAGTGGCGAGTTGGGTGACGATCTGTGGATGGTCTAGGGCTTGGTCGTGGAGTTCTGTGCGGTCGGTGTTGAGGTCGTAGAGTTCCCAGTCGTCGGGGTGGGCGCGGACGAGCTTCCATCGGCCCTGGCGCACGGCTGCGTGACCGAGATGTTCCCAGCAAAGCGTGTGTTCGCTCTTGGGCGTTCCGCGCATGTTGTCCCAGGTGTGCAGCATGCTGGTGCCTTCGGGTGGCAGGACGTCCCGGCCGAGATAATCGCGGGGGTAGTCGACGTCGGTGGCGTCGAGGATCGTCGCTATGACGTCGGGCAATTGGTGTGCGGCGTGCCGGATCGTGCCGGCCTCATGCAGGCCGTGCGGCCAGTGGACGATGAAGGGTGTCGCGATGCCGCCCTCGTGGACCCAGGACTTGTGCCGTCGGAACGGCGTGTTCGAGAGGTTCGACCAGCCTCGTCCGTAGGAGGCCCAGGTCGATTCCGGGCCGGGCACCACGTCCGGCGTGTTGCCGCGGTAGACCCGTTCGCCGTGACGTGTGAGCCGGTTGACGGTGGGCCGGGGGTCGAGCGCTTCGTCGACATATCCGAGGGGCTGGCCTTCAGCGGAGCCGCCGTTGTCGGACAAGAAGATCAGCATCGTGTTGTCCAGCTGACCTTGGGACTCGAGGGCATCGATGATTCGGCCGATGCCGAGGTCCATCCGTGTCACCTGGGCGGCGTAGGTCTGCATACGCCTGGCTTCCCACTGCTGGTGTGGGGTCTCATCCCAAGGGGCGACGTCGGGGTCGCGCTGGCTGAGCTCCGTCGCCTCATCCAGGAGGCCTTCCCCGAAGAGGCGTTGCATCCGTCGGGCACGCAACTGGTCCCACCCGTGGTCGTATCGTCCGGCGTACGCCTCGATGTCGTCTGACGGTGCGTGCAGAGGCCAGTGCGGAGCGGTGTAGGCAACGTAGAGGAAGAAGGGGTCTCGGGCTCGTTTCGCGATGTGGTCGTCGACGAATGAGGCTGCCTGATCGCTGATCGCGTCGGTGTAGAACCAGTCTCCGGGTAGCTGCGATTCTGAGATCGGCGTGGTGTCGCGGGTGAGCGTCGCCGGGTTGTAGTAACTTCCGGCGCCGGCGAGGGTGCCGTAGAAGCGGTCGAAACCGCGTTCGGTTGGCCAAGCGCCGTCGAGTCGGTCGGTGTTGCCCGTGAGATGCCACTTGCCGCTCATGTAGGTCCCGTACCCGTGCGAACGTAGGACTTCGGCGACGGTGACGCAGCGGTCGTTCAGGAATCCCTGGTAGCCGTGGGGACGTTGGTCCTCGACGAGGATGCCGATACCAGTCTGGTGCGGATGCAGCCCGGTGAGCAGTGATGCCCGCGATGGCGAGCACCGAGCCGTGTTGTAGAACTGCGACATCCGAAGACCGCCGGCGGCCAGCCTGTCGAGGTTGGGCGTGTCTATCTCGCCGCCATAACATCGGATGTCGGAGTAGCCGAGATCATCGGCCAGGATCAGCACGACGTTGGGACGCTGCTCTTGTCTCGTCATCAGGTCGTCACTCCGTGTTTGTCGTGCCGCTCAGCGTCATCACCGCGCCCCCGCGCTCGAGCGAGGAAGTACTCACGCGCCTCGTCGATGCGGGCCGCGTAGGCAATCCCAACGGAACTGCTCAGCCTGGATCAGCAGCACGTTCGTCATCGGTCTCCTTTGGTTACGGGGCGGGTTCGAGGCGGATGGGGTTGAAGAGAGCGGCGTTCTGGCCGCTTCCGATGCCCGAGCCCCACTCGATGTAGCCCTTGCGGGATCCCTCGTCGTTGTCGTTGACGAGCATCGAGAACGCGAGCATCCCGTGATCTGGATCGATCGGCGCAAGATGGGTGTCCCAGGGGAGCGCGATCTCATAGGTCGTCGTCGTGCCCGACCGATTGATCGCGGCGTCGGCGTCCACGACGGATCCGGTGCTGCCATCGGTTGAGGACCATTTGTGCACGAGCACGTCTTCTCCGCGCAGGGCGAGGCCGTACTGGTACCAGCTGCCCGCCTCGCCGGGTGTTCCGGCCTGTGCGGAGAGCTGGATGCTGTCACCGGCCCAGATTCCCGCGGTCTCCGGCGCATCCTGCGCGTGGGTGTCGTCGGTGATCTCTGCGGAGAGGTAGAGGTTCTCGTCGTCCCAGGTGACGGCGACCGTCCCGGAGAGGTCGTCTGCGCCGGCATAGTCGTCCATCTTGACAGTGCCGTCGGTAGCGAGGTTGACCGTGTGCGCGGACGACAGCTCATCGAGCGTCCCGTCGACCGTGATCGTCTGCTGTGTGCTCGGCGTGAACTCGCCCGCGTTGACGATCTTCACGCTGCCGTTTGCGCTGAGTGTGCCGTGCTCGGCGGTGTCGACCTCGAGCGAATATTCGTGCGTGCCGGACCCGAGCTCGGCAAGTGAGACGTCCACCGTCCGCGTTTCACCGGAGGGGATCGGCTCGTCGAGGACGGCAGTCCCATCGGTGTCGCCTGCGGACCAGCTGATGTCGCCGACTTCGGCCGGGTCGGAAGCGTGGTTGGTGACATTGACGCGCAGCGCGTCGGATCCGTCCGCGGCAAGCACGTGCGTGGCCGAGAGGCCGAGCGGGTCGACGATCGTCGTTGAGCCGGTCAGACGAGCGACCGTGCTACCGCGGCCGGTGCGTGAGGTCAGCCGGCCGACCAGTTCCCGGTCGCCGGTGTGGCGCTGGGCGGGAATGGTGATCGGGATCTCGGCTGTCCTTCCGGGTGCTACGCGGACCCTTGTTTCGGTCCCAGCGAGGTGGAACGTCCCCCACAGCGGCCGGCGCGGGGTGCCGCTGTTGTCGATAGTGAGGGTGGCGTCGATCGCCTCACCGGTGACACCCGGGTCGACAGACAAGGTGGCGAGGTCGGAGACCGTTGCGGTCAGATCCGTGCCCGTCAGGTAGACCGGGTGCTCACCGACCGTGATGTAGACGCGGTCGGCCTGCGGCGTGAGGTTCTCGGTTTC
>NZ_ML142862.1:95918-96285 GCF_004138495.1 Phytoactinopolyspora endophytica | reverse complement strand
AGCGTGACCGGCTCGTCGGTCTCGACCGCGAGGGTGGTCGGCTCGTCGGCCCACATCAGATGGGTCTGGGTGCCGTCGCCTTGGTCGAACACGTAGCTGGACACGCCCTGGCCGATGTCATCGTCCTTGTGGGAGAAGTCCGCGCCGGTGAGCTCCCGGGTCATCGCCGCATACGACACGTACGCCGGCTTCGGCGTCCAACGGCCCTCGGCCGCGTGAGTGTTGTGCAGCAGCCCGTAATGGTCGTTGTGATACGTCGGATCGGGAACCTTCGCATCGTTCATGAGCTCGTAGTAGAAGTACCGCTCCACATTGCCGTTGAAGGCCACGGCATGCGACTGGGGAAGGTACGCCGCCTGGGTTTCCT
>NZ_ML142862.1:91074-95857 GCF_004138495.1 Phytoactinopolyspora endophytica | reverse complement strand
CACCAGTTGACGTCTCGTGGGTCGGGTAGCCGTTCTCGGTGACCCAGATCGGGAGCAGTTCGCCGTCGTTGTGCTCGCGGATCAGGTCCTCGAGCTCCGCCAGCGCGCCAGCGGCTCCCTCCGGCTCCGCCGGCGCCATGTACATGTGAATCGCCAGGACATCCATGTACTCGAGCGCGCCGAGCGAGAACAGCTCGTCGAGCCACGGCAGCGTCGTGGCGTTCCGGCCGACGCCCACGAAGCCCGCGCTGACAACTGGGGCCTCGGGGTTCTCCGCCTTCACGGCCTCGTACCCCGACTTCAGGTGCTCGAAGTAGCACTCGGGGGTGGCGTCGCAGTCACCGTCGAAGCCGCCGACGCCCTTGCGGTCGCCGAAGGGGTTCGTGTTCGGCTCGTTGCCGATCTGGATCGAGTCCGACAGGTCGGGGTAGAAGTGCTCTGTCACGGCGGCGGCGTAGTTGCCGTATCCCTCGATCGCCTGGGGCGTGTAGGGCGTCGCGCCCTGGTCGTACAGGGAATTGAACGCCGGGACGGTCGCCATCAGGCCGATGTCGTACGCCTGCAGGTTCGGCACGTACATATCGGGACGTGAGAAGTCATAGACGCCCGGCTCGCGCTCGACCGTGCCCCAGGGCGTGCCGGCGCGGGTGTGGCGGGCGCCGGCCATTTCGAGCAGGGCGAGCGACTCACCCGAAGGATCGCGCCAGGCGTCCGCGCGATAGTGCGTCTGGATGCCGAAGGGCGACTCGACTCCCGCGAAGTCATAGTCCGAGAGCAGGGCCAGGCTGGTCGACCCCGACCCGATCGGCTCGCCGTCTGCATAGCCCGTGGCATCGAGGTCGTAGTAGCCGGGCTCATCGACCGGCAGCGTGATCTCGACGGGATCGTCGTCAATCGCCGTGGATCCCGATCCGACCTGCCCACCCCAGAAGTCGGTCACGGTCCACTCGATCGTGTCGCCCGCAGAGTCGAGCTCGATCCGAGGCGTCTCGCCCTCGAAGATGTTCCCCGGCTCGACCTGCCCGAACTCCACCGCGGGCTGCGGCACGATACCGAAGACGTCGTCGAGATAGAGCTCACCGGTCAGCTCGCCGCTGAGCGAGGCCTTGGGAAAGACGAACTGGATGCGCTGCGCCGGTCCGTGCCAGACGCCGTCGTTCGCGCCGCCCCAGTGGGTATAGGACGGACCGCCGTTGAACTCGTCGATCGTGATGTCATGCCAGTTGTCGTTCGCGTCGAATGAGACCCGCTGCGAGTGCTGCTGGCCCGTGCTGTCGACCACCCGCAGGAAGATGAACGGTGCGTCGGCGGACCGGATCCGGAAGCTCAGCCCCCTCAGATCGAGGTCGGTGTCGCGGATCGTGTTCACGTTGGTGCCGCCTTGGCTGAAGTCGGCTTGGAGCCGGCCTGCGACGCTGCCGTCGTAGCCCTCGCCGCCCACCCGGGTGAACGATCCGATGGAACCGGGGGTTCGCGCGTACGTCCACTCCGCGAAGTCCGCGAACCACTCGAAGTCGCCGAGCACCTCGCTCCTGAGCTCTTCGTCGGTGGCGGATACCGATGGCGAATCGTCGGCCGCTGCCGGTGGGCCTGCGGCCATGAGTGCGAGGCCGGTCGCGGCAGCGACGGCAAGGGCGGTGATTCTGAACGAACGAGTCAAGCGCTGCACGGGGTGTCTCCTCAACGTCGAGGGTCGTGTGGGCGACTGTTTCGTCGAGATGTCGGAACTATGCTCTTACTTTGAACGGAAGTCAATGGCTTTCACTGTCGAGCGGGGCGCTAGTTGAGCATAGCCGCTGCATATACGGCGATATCAGATCTCAATCCGATTCACGTTACAGCTTTATGTCTGGAGTATTGACAGTTGTCTCGTGGTTGAGGCATGGTTCCGGCATGGCCGATGCCAACCGCAGCGCGTTGCGACTGCTCCGTGAGGGACATGAGGACCGTGTCCTCGGCCTGCTACGTACCCACGGCGCGCTCAGCCGTTCCGACCTGGCCCAGGCCACGGGTCTGTCCCGCACCGCGTTGTGGTCGATCGTCAGTCGCCTGATCTCAATCGGCGCCGTCGTCGAGTCCGACAAGATCGACGAACCCCAGCACGACGACACGGCGGCCCAGAAGCGGGGCAAGGGGCGACCGCCGACCTACCTCACCTTGAACCCGGCCAGCGGACTGGCCATCGGCATCGACATCGGTCACCGGCGCATCCACGCCAGCATCGCCAACGCCGCCCACGACATAATCGCCGCGACCAGTGAGGCATGCACGCAGTCCGCGCCGTGGCGGGATCGCGTCCATCAGGCGCTCGCTCTGGTGGACACGCTCACCGCCAGCCACCACATCTCGTTGGACGCGCTCGAAGGTGTCGGGGTCGGCGTCATCGGTCCGGTCGCCGAGTCCGGAACGGTGCCGCAGTCCCGCGCCGGTGACCGCGCCGAGCTCGTCCACACCCTGGTCACCGAGCACCTGAACGTTCCGATCTTCGTCGACAACAACACCCGGCTGGGCGCCTTGGCCGAGGCGATCTGGGGAGGGGGGCGCGGAACGGAGAACGTGCTCTACCTGCGGTTGTCCTACGGCGTCGGCGGCGGGCTCGTCCTCGGAGGTCATCTCTTCTCCGGTGCATTCGGTGCCGCTGGCGAGTTCGGGCACATCTCCGTCGAACCCGACGGCCCGGCCTGCGGGTGCGGGGGTCGCGGCTGCCTGGAGCGCTACATCGCGCTGCCGGAGCTCCTCAAGAACGCCGGTGTGGCGACCGTCGACGGGCTCATCGAGCGCCTCGAGTCGGGCGACGACCGCATCGCCCGGATCGTTCGAGATGCCGGAACCCGGCTGGGCCGGGTGATCGCGGCGGCCGCGAACGTGGTGAACCCCGAGGTCGTCGTCGTCGGCGGCGAGCTGGCCGCGGCCGGAGAAGCGCTACTGGGGCCGGCCCGCGATGCGGTCGAAACCTACTCCCACGGCCAGGTGCGACGCCGTCTCTCGGTCGTCTCCGCCGAACTCGGCGACGAGGGCCCCGCTCTCGGCGGCGTAGCACTCGTCCTGAAACGGTCCACCTTGCTGGCCGGGTATCCGATCACCGCTCACGAGCCCGAAGCTGTGTCGGCGTCTCCCCAGGTGGCCGATAGCGATACCGGAACGGCCTGAACCTCTGAGTTATCCCGTCACACAGCTATGAGAGGAGCTTCGCCCATGTCTGATATCCGAGTTCAACGAAGCGAATTGACCCGACGGAACATCCTGCGGCTGGCCTTTGGCGCCAGTATCGGGGCGCCGCTGCTGGCCGCCTGCGGCCGCGACGAGGAGAACCCCAGCGACGACGCGTCGCCGTCTGGGTCGGCCTCCGCGCCATCTGATCTCAGCGGTAGCCTTTCGTTCTCGTTGCCGATGGCCACCGACGGCGACCAGGCCTATTACGAGGCCGCCATCGCCCGGTTCACTGAGCAGACGGGCGTCGAGGTGGATTTCCTGCCGTTCCCCGATGCTCAGTTCGCCGAGGCGATCCAGGGGCTGTTCCGCAGCGGCGACGAGCCGGACGTGTTCCGGATGGTCAAGGCCCCGGCGCAAATGCGGGCGTCGTTCGAGAACGAGTGGATCCAGCCGCTCGACGACTACCCCGTGGTCACGGACTTCCTTCGGGAGCACCACGGCGAGGAGGCCCTCGATCCGATCATGTCGGGCCTGCACATCGAGAACAAGCTCTACAGCGTGCCGTGCATCAACAACCCGATGTGGAACTCACCCGGTGTGCTTATGGTCAATATGGACCTGCTGGAGCAATACGGCATCGATGCTGCGCCCGAGACGTGGAGCGAGTTGCGCGACACGGCTGCGAAGATCACCACCGACTCCGGCGGGGACGTCTTCGGGTACGCGATGCCCGGCGCTGACATGTTGCTGCCGAACCAGATGGTGCAGCCGTACGTGGCGATGGCCGGACCAGTGCGGCACCTCGCCAACGGCATACCCGTCGACATGCAGACCGGGCGCGCGGGCGCGGCGCACGAGTCGGTGGTCGGCGTCGTGCAGCTAATGCGCGATCTCGTCGAGGACGGATCCGTGATCTCTGGCTGGGAGAGCATGGGTGGGCCCGACTTCTGGCAGGCCTGGGCCTCCGGTCGCGTCGCGATGTCGCCGATAGCGCCGTGGTGGAGCGAGGAGACAAAGAAGATCAACCCCGACGTGGACACAACCGCAGCGCCTATCCCCGTGCCCGATTCCGGACGCGGTGGCTACACTTCCAGCGCTTCTCTCTTCGCGCCTACCTGGGGAATGTCCAGGTCGTCCCAGAACCCCGAAGCGGCGGCGGCGTTCATGGTGTTTCTCTCCACACCCGAGGAACAGAAGATGTACTACGACGCATCGGCGGTACCGACCGCGCTCTCCGACGCATACGTGGACGACCTGAGCGACAACGCCCGGTCGATTCTCGAGGTCCAGTCGGCCACCAGGGTAACCGGGCCGAGCGCCGTTACGCGCGAACCCGAGGTAAGCAAGGCGAATTCGCTGATCCAGGCTGGAGCGCCGCAGCCCGACTGGCGGCAGATCGTGTTCGAGGCGATCGACGGTGGTGCAGACTACGCCTCCGCTGCCGCGGAGTACGATGCCGCGCTCGATGCGACGATCGAGCAGGCGCTCGAAGAGACGGGATTCGATCCTGATCTGTACGCGTTCCCGGATTGGGATCCGCTCACGGACTACGAGGCTGGCGCGTGACCCTGGGAACCGAGCCGGCGGCCGGCGGAGCCTCTCCGACATCGCCACGTTCCGGCCAGCCGAC
>NZ_ML142862.1:90720-90923 GCF_004138495.1 Phytoactinopolyspora endophytica | reverse complement strand
GCGGGCGGGGCCGGCTGGCTGCCCGGATGCGCAAGCACAAATGGCATTACGTGTTCGTGTTGCCGATGATGGTGTTGTTCTTCGCGTTTACCGTGTGGCCGATGATCGCCGGTTGGGTGTATGCGTTCTTCGAATGGGACGGGTACGGGCCGCTGGACGAGCCGGTCGGGTTCGCGAACTTCACCGAGGCGCTCACGAGCGGG
>NZ_ML142862.1:84016-90655 GCF_004138495.1 Phytoactinopolyspora endophytica | reverse complement strand
TTCTGGTCATCGATCCGCAACACGTTCGCGTTCACGCTGGGTGCGATCGTGATCCAGACGCCGCTGGCGTTGTTGCTGGCGTTGGTGCTGAACAACCGCAAGTTGACCGGTCGCAACCTGTATCGGGTGTTGATCTTCCTGCCGGTAGTCACCACGACGGCAGTGATAGGCATCGTGTTCGTGATCTTGCTGAACCCCTGGGCGCCGGGCGCGATCAACGCCGGGCTCACCGACACCGGCATCGTCGACATGCCGGTGAACTTCCTAGGCGACGCCGCCACAGCGCTGCCGACAATCGTCGCGATCGACATCTGGAAGGACCTCGGCGTAATACTTGTGTATTGGCTGGCGGCGCTACAGACGATCCCGCAGGACATCTATGACTCCGCCGCGGTGGACGGCGTGAACCGGTGGCAGAAACTACGCCACGTCACACTGCCGATGATCGCCCCACTAGGGGTCATCATCCTGCTACTGGTGACGGTGCGTAGCTTCAACGCGTTCGACATCGTCTGGGCGATGACCCAGGGCGGCCCGAACCTGGCCACCGACATCGTCCAGACCTACATCTACCGGTTCGCGTTCCATCCGGACGTGGTCACGCCGCGGATGGGCTTCGCCTCGGCCGCGGCGATCATCTTCGGTGTCCTCGTGATGCTGATCGCGGCGCTTCAAGGCGTCGTATTGCGCCGGATCCGCGGCAGGAAGGCGGCCGACACGGCCGGTGCAGGAGGTGCCTGAAGCGATGACGGTTTCGACGGAGGCTCCCGTGAGCGGTAGCGAGCAGGCGGCACCGCGCCGGAAGAAGCGCTCGTGGCGTAGGCTGCGGCAGCTGCCCACCCATGCGGTGATGTTGCCGTTGGCGATCCTGTGGGTCTACCCGTTCATCTGGATGGTGTCGACAGCCTTCAAGGCGGAGTCGCCGTTCGCCGACGCGCTGCGACTGATCCCGGAAGTGTTCACGCTGGACAACTTCCAGCGGGCGTGGGACGTCGGCAATTTCGGCCAGTACTTCTTCAACACGGTCGTGGTCACCGCCGGTGTGGTGGCGATCGTCATCATCGTGTCGTCGCTGGCCGGCTATGGGCTTGGTCGCGGCGACATGCCGGGCAGGAAGCTTATTGTCGGCGCGCTCGTGGCGACCATGTTCCTGCCGAGCGGGTACAGCATCATCCCGGTATTCTTGCTGATCGATTCACTGGGGCTGAACAACAGCCTGGCCGGGGTCATCCTGGCGATGGCAGGTCCGGCGCACGTGGTCGCGATCCTGCTGTTCATGGGCTATTTCGCCGCGTTGCCGAAGGAACTGGAAGAAGCCGCCACCATCGACGGCGCCGGGCACCCGCGGATCTACGCACGCATCATGCTGCCGTTGGCCAAGCCGGTGGTCGGGACCGTGGCGATCTTCAACATCATCGGAGCGTGGAACGCGTTCCTGGTGCCGTTGGTGTTCACGCTGACCCGCCCGGACCTGCGCACCATCGGTGTCGGCATGTACTCATTCTTCGGTGAGTTCGGCACCGACTGGTCCGCTCTGGCAGCAGCCGCCGTGATCGCGATCGCCCCCATCGTCGTCGTGTTCCTGTGGCTGCAGAAGTTCTTCATCGAAGGCATCGCCGGCGCCGTCAAGAATTGATCGTCGAGATCTCATCGTCGAGAACCGATCTAGGAGGAACCTGTGACCGACGGACCGTGGCTCATAGCGGCGCCGTCCGCCGACCTGGCGGCTGAACTGCGCTTGGATGACTCGTCCGGCTTGACGCTACGGATCACGCGGGCCGGCCGAAACGTCGTGGCCGTTCACCAACCTGCCGAGCGGATCGCCATCACCGGGCAGCGCGACCGGGAGGTCGACGAGTCGTACACCACGACGACCGGTAAGCGCCGCGAGCACCGGCACCGTGCCGCCGAGGTGACGTTCACGCTCGACGTCGGCGGATCGGAGATGGAGTTGGACGTGCGGGCCGCCGACACCGGCGTGGCCTACCGGTACCGTTTACCCGGCGCCGGAACGTCGGCGGTGCTGGCCGACAAGGCCGAGTTCGTGTTTGCCCCTGGCGCCCGGGCCTGGTTGTCGCCATACCAGAACAACAACGAGGGCCCGTGGCGTGGCGGCCTCGGTGTCGGCGAGCTGGCGCCGGGGACGGAGTATGGGCTGCCGCTGCTGGTCGACGCCGGCGACGACACCTGGTGTCTGCTGGCCGAGGCAGGGGTGGACGAGACGCATGCGGCCGCGCACCTGGTCAGTGGCCAGGACGGCCGGTTCCAACTCACGCTGCCGCAGGACTCGGTGCCGGTGGCGCTGCCGTGGACGTCGCCGTGGCGGGTCGCAGTCGTCGGATCGTTGGCCACCGTCACCGAATCCGACCTGACCGCCGATCTCAATCCGCCGGCGCGGGTGGAGGACACGTCCTGGATCAAACCCGGCCGGGTGGCGTGGTCGTGGTGGTCGCAGATATACAGCCCGACCGACCCGGACCGCCAGCGCGAGTACGTCGACTACGCGGCCAAGCACAGCTGGGAGTACACACTGGTGGACGCCCGCTGGGATCCGGCGTGGCTGCCCGACCTGGTTACCTACGCCACCGAGCGCGGCGTCGGGATTCTGATCTGGAGTCACTGGACCGACCTGGCCACGCAGGAACAGCGCGACGAGTTGCTGCCGCGGTGGAAGTCCTGGGGAGTGGCCGGCATCAAAGTCGACTTCATGGATTCCGACACGCAGGACCGGATGGCCTGGTATGAGGCGCTGGCCGGCGACGCCGCCGCGAACCGGCTGATGGTCAACTATCACGGCTCGGTGGTCCCGAAGGGCCGGCAGCGCACCTGGCCGCACGTCATGACCTACGAAGGTATCCGAGGTGCCGAGCATTACGTCCGGTACGCCGCACCGGACGACGGCATACACATGTCGTCACTGCATGCGCCCGGCCCGGTGCACAACACGATCGTGCCGTTCACCCGTAACGCCGTCGGCTCTATGGATTACACCCCGGTGACCTTCTCCCACCCGCGCCGCGAGACCAGCGACGCGCACGAACTCGCGCTGTCCGTCGTGTTCGAGTCGGGCTGGCAGCACTTCGCCGACAGCATCGAGTCCTACGCCGAACGCCCGATCGTCGAGGAGTTCCTGGACACCGTCCCAACCGTGTGGGACGACACGAAGCTGGTCACGGGAAGGCCGGGCGAACTGGTGGTCATGGCACGGCGCGACGGCGACCGCTGGTTCCTGGGCGGTATCGCCGCCGGGCTGGCCCGTCGGGTGACCATCGACCTGGACTTCCTGGAGGCCGGCGGCAATTACGGGCTGCGGCTCGTCGAGGACGCCGCCGACGATGACCTGACCGTGCGGGAGGAGACGGTGTCCGTGGGTGACAGCCTGACGCTCGACCTCGTCCGCGACGGCGGATTCGCTGGGGTCGCCACAAAGGGAAGCGCGAAATGACGTCCGCCGAGCTCGATCGTTCGACGCATCCCCGGCCTCGCTTCATGCGCGAGCGCTGGACCGACCTGACCGGCGTGTGGCGGTTCGCGTACGACGACGATGACGCCGGGTTGGCTGAGCGCTGGTTCGGCGACGGGCCGGAGCGGTTCGACCGGTCGATTCAGGTGCCGTACCCGCCAGAGTCCAAGCTGTCCGGGATTCACGATCCGACGTTCCATCCGGTCCTCTGGTACCAGCGCGACCTCGAAACCCCGGCAATCGCCGACGGTGAACGTCTGCTGCTGCACTTCGGCGCGGTCGATTATCGGGCATCGATATGGCTGAACGGTCAGCACGTGGTCGACCACGAGGGTGGACACACCCCGTTCTCCGCCGACATCACCGATGCCATCGACCCGGCCCGTGACCAGCAGTCGCTCGTCGTGCGGGCCGAGGACCGTCCCACCGACGTGAGTCAGCCACGTGGCAAGCAGGCATGGGCGGCGGAACCGTCGCGGATCTGGTACCACCGCACCAGTGGAATCTGGCAGCCCGTCTGGCTGGAGATCGCGCCCGCCACACGCCTCGGCGACGTCGTCTTCACCGCGGACCTGACCGGCGACATCGATGTCCAGGTGACGATCGACGGCCAGCCGTCGGCCGCCGCGACGGTCGAGGTCACGATCACCCGGGACGGCGAAGTCTATGCCTCACATACCGCGAGCGTCTCCGGTCCGACTGCGGCGTTCCGGGTGAGCGTCCCGGCGGTCCAGCGCGATCACACCGGAGCGTTCACGTGGAGGCCGGACTCGCCGACCCTGTTCGACGCCAACGTCGTACTCCGCGCGGGTGACCTCACGGACACGGTGCACAGCTACGTCGGCTTCCGCCGCGTCTCGGTCCGGGACAACCGATTCGTTCTCAACCGGAATCCGTACTTCCAGCGGCTCGTGCTCGAGCAGGGGTACTGGCCGGAGTCCCATCTCGCCGCTCCCGATGCCGACGCGCTGCGCCGCGAAGTGGAGCTGATCAAGGAGCTCGGCTTCAACGGCGTCCGCATCCACCAGAAGGTCGAGGATCCGCGCTTCCTGTACTGGTGCGACCGCCTGGGTCTGCTCGTCTGGGGTGAGATGGCCAACGCGCATGAGTTCTCCGATCTGGCTGTCGACCGGCTCACCCGGGAATGGGCGGAGGCCGTCCGGCGCGACCGGAGTCACCCGTGCATCGTCGCCTGGGTGCCGCTCAACGAGAGCTGGGGCGTGCCGGAGATCGCTACCTCGCCGCGGCAGCAGAGCGTCGCCACCGGCCTGGTCCACCTCACCAAGGCACTGGATCCGACCCGGCCGGTCATCTCCAACGACGGCTGGGAGCACACGGAAAGCGACATCGTCAGCATCCACGACTACACGCCGAGCGGAGCCGTGCTCCGTGATTCGTACGGCGACCCGGACGCGATGCGCAGCGCCGTCGACGGTGTGGCGTTCGGGCGCAAGATCCTGGTCTCCGACCGCCCACACGTCGGTTGCCCGGTGGTGATCAGTGAGTTCGGTGGTCTGTCGTTCGGGCCGTCCGGAGACGACAAATGGTTCGGATACGCCGTCGCCGACACCGCGGAGAACTTCCGTGAGCAGTTTGAGGACCTCGTTACCGCGCTCTTGGATGCCCGGGGCCTGGCCGGATTCTGCTATACCCAGCTGACCGACACCCTGCAAGAGAACAACGGACTCCTCACCGCTGAACGCGAGCCCAAGCTGCCGCTCGCGGTGATCCGCGAGATCGTGACCCGGTCCAGCCGATCCATACCCCAGGAGCTGGTCGCCGCTGCGCGACAACGCGCGAGGAGTCGTTATGGCTGAAGTCGAGCTCGACGGCCGCTACGGCCGGCTCTACGGGTTCCTGGAGTGGCCGGTCCGCCTCGTGGTTTTGAACCTGCTGTGGATTGTGGGCGTGCTCGCGGGCCTCGTCGTTGCCGGGCTGGCACCGGCGACCCTGGCGCTGTACACGCTGCTCCGCGATTACCTGCAAGGGAAGCCGGTGCGAGCATGGCGCGACTTCTGGACGACGTGGCGGCGGACGTTGCCGTCCTCACAACTCGTGCTCGGTATGCCGCTGCTCACCGTCGTCGTGGTCGTGTTCTATCTCATCGCCTCACGCGGTACGCCGTTCGCCGTCGCCACGACGGTCCTGGCCATCGGATACATTGCCACGCTGTTGCAGCTGCCGGCCGCGGTGACGCATCTGGACCTCGGCGTGACCGACACGTGGAAGACGACCATCGCTATCGCCTGGCGGCAACCGCTTCAGACCGTAGGTGCCGCGATCGTGAGCGTGTTTCTCCTCGTCGGAGCCTGGTTCATCGCCCCGGCCGCACTGCCCTTACTCTTCCCCGCGCTGCCCGCGCTGCTGGCGACCCTGGTCGTGCGCCGCGGCGTCCGGGAGCTCTCAGAACTGAGCTCGTCGACAGCATCGCGCGAGCGGTGAAGCAATGACCGGACGAGTGACGGAATTCTGGATTGGAGCCTTCTGACATGCCTGACCCTCACCATGAGGACCGTGCTTCCGGTCGTGAGGCCGTCGTGAGCGTCGACACCCGCCGTCCGGTGGGCAGGGTCGACGACGACATCTACGGCCACTTCCTCGAGTCCGCCTTCTTCGGCAACATCGAGGGCGGGGTGTTCGACGAGGGCTCGCCGCTGTCTGTCGATGATCCCGGCCTGCTGCGGGGTGTCCGGGAGGATGTGCTGGAGCTATGCCGGGAGCTGGAACCCGGACCGGTCCGCTGGCCCGGCGGGAACTTCACGTCTGCCTACCACTGGGAGGACGGCATCGGTCCGCGGGACGACCGCCCGAGCCGGCTGGAGCCGGTCTGGGGAGTCCGGGAGACGAACCGGTTCGGCACGGACGAGTTCCTGGCCTGGTGCGAGGCCGTCGGCGCCGACCCGTATCTGGTGCACTCGGCGCGTGGCGTCGACGAGGCGGTGCGCTGGGTGGAGTACGCCAACGCCGCGATGGAGACGACGCTGACCAGGCATCGCACCGCCAACGGCCGGGCCGAGCCATGGAAGGTTCGGTACTGGGGCGTGGGCAACGAGGTCTACGGCCAATGGCAGATGGGTCACCGCCCGGCAGAGCAGTATGCCGCCGACGCCAGCGAGCACGCCCGCTTCATGCGACTGGTAGACCCGGACATCCGGCTGGTAGGCGTCGGCGCTCCG
>NZ_ML142862.1:81659-83969 GCF_004138495.1 Phytoactinopolyspora endophytica | reverse complement strand
TGCGGGAGGAGGGATGGACGGACGCAGTCCTCGCCAAGGCCGGCCGGTTCCTGGACTACCTGTCGATCCACTTCTACGGCTCGAGTAGCCATCTGTGGACGGGCGACGACTACGACGCCGTGGTGGCGCAGTCGCTGTACGTCGAACAGCAGCTGACCGCCTACTCGCACGCGGTCAGCGAGATCGCGGCGCGCAACGGCCTGGACCGGCCTCCGGCGCTGGCGCTGGACGAGTGGACAGTGCGTCATTTCGAGCCCGTCGACTGGCCGGCCCCGGAACCGGGCGACGACGGCGGCGTCGCGCCGCGCGAGACCAGTGCTGCCTCCGGCTGGGCCGAGCACCTCCGGGTGAACCGGTGGAGCCCGCGGACCATCGCCGACGCCGTGTTCTGCGCCGGGGTCTTCCACGCCATCCACCGGACGGCGGGCCTACCGGCACCGGTGGCGATGGCCAACCCGGTGAACCTGGTGAACGCCAACGGCCTGGTGGTCGCCCGCCCCAAGGGTGCCTTCCGGTCCGCGATCTACCACGTGTGGCACCTGTACCGGCACCACACCGGCCGTACCGTGCTTCCCAGCGACGTCGACGGCCCCGCCCGGTCCACCGGGGTCAGGCAGGGCATCGACCGCGATACCGAGGGACGCCCTCTGATGGCGCCCATGACCGTCCCGTACATCGACGTCTGCGCCACCCGCGCCGACGACGGCTCGGTCCGGCTCGCCGTGGTCAACCGGCACCGCGACCAGACCATACATGTCCGGCCGGTGTTCGACGGCGCCGAGACCGAGACGCCGAAGCGAGTGCACATGCGCACGCTCGGAGGCGACATCTCCGACCTGTACCAGGCGAACGACCTGAATGCGCCTGACGCCGTCGGGGTCCGCGACCTCGGGGAAGTCGAGGCGACCGGTGGGACGTGGGCGATGCCGCCACACTCGGTGACCGTGCTGAGCTTCGACGGTCGTGGCCGGTGACGCCACCCCGACGACGACCATCGCCATGAACGCACATCACCCATCGATGGCGACCAGACAGAGGAAGGACCGGAGTCTTCATCCTATGACCCAACCCAACATTCTGTTGATCTGTACCGACCAGCAGCGTTTCGACGCCGTCGGCGCGTACGGGAATCCGCACATCGCGACGCCCAACATCGACCAGCTCGCCGAGCAGGGCATGCTGTTCGAGAACTGCTACGTGCAGAACCCGGTTTGCGCCCCATCCCGGGCCAGCCTGATGACCGGGCGGTACGTCCCTTCGCACGGGCTGCACGCCAACGGCGTCGACCTCGAGTCACACGAGCAGCTGTTCAGCCGGGTATTGGCCGACGCCGGGTACGACTGCGGGCTGGCGGGGAAGCTTCATCTGGGAGCCTGTCACGCCGGGCGTTCGGAGCCCCGGCTCGACGATGGATTCCGGGTCTTCCGCTGGGCTCACGCACCGAATCCGGGCTCGTCGGAGAACGCGTATCACCGCTGGCTGCAGGCCCGCTTCCCCGACGTGTACGACGGCACCGTGAGCCGCACCGGGCCGTACAGCTGGAACACGATCCCGACCGAGGCGCACTATAGCCGCTGGATCGGTGAGGAGACCGTTGACTTCCTGCGGTCCTCACGCCAGGAGGGCAAGCCGTTCTTATTCGTCGCCAACTTCTTCGACCCGCATCCCGGCTTCGGGGCACCCGAGGAGTACGTGCGGCGCTACGATCCGGCGGAGCTGCCGTCTCCGGTCACCCGCGACGGCGAGCTCGACAACAAGCCGCCGATCTTCTCTGAGGCGACCAAAGGTTCACCGGTCGCTCAGGAGCGCGCGTACGCCCAGTACTCCGAGTCCGAGCTGATGGAGGCCAGGCGGGCCTACTACGCCATGGTGTCCCTGGTGGACGACGAGGTCGGCCGTATCCTCGACGCGCTCGAGGAGCAAGGGCTCACCGAGAACACCATGGTCGTGTTCACCAGCGACCATGGCGAGATGCTCGGCGACCATCAGCTGATGCTCAAAGGCCCGTTCATGTACGACTGCGCGGTACGCGTACCGCTCATCGTGCGCTGGCCCGGAATGGCAGAGCCCGGGAGCCGCCGCGCCGAGCTGGTGCAGTGGATCGATCTGGCGCCGACGTTCCTTCAGGTGGCGGGGGCGGAGGTGCCGGAGCATATGCAGGGCGAGAGCCTGGCTCCGCTGATGCAGGGCGACGGCGATGGGTGGCGCGACTGGGCACTGTGCCATTACCGCAACAGCGGGCCGCCCTATGACCCGCCTGCGCACATGACGATGCTCCGCCATGACCGCTGGAAGCTCGTCGTCCACCAC
>NZ_ML142862.1:74703-81638 GCF_004138495.1 Phytoactinopolyspora endophytica | reverse complement strand
CAGCGCGCGGGAGCGCACTGGCGAGTTGTACGACCTGGAGGCCGACCCGGACGAGCTGATCAACCTCTGGCACGACGAGGCACACCGCGACACCCGCTTCGAGCTGCAGGAGAAACTGATCGACGTCATGGTCGCCACCGAGGACCGTGGCAACCCGCGCCTGGCGCCATGGTGAAGTCACATCTTCGAAATGACAGACCAGCTTCGAGCTGCAGGTCATCGATCTGTCGGTATCAGAGGATCAACATGTGAAGCTCCGCCGCCCGATGACTCGGGCGTGATGCCACTGACTCCCGGCTCTACGCGCGGGTGAGCCCGGGTACGCCGTCTTCGATCACGAAAGAAGCGGCCGTGCGCGCGCTGGACGTGGGCCGTTCCACGGTGTCCACGAGGCGGAAGTCACCCCGGCACTCCTGCGCGGTGACGCGGAACGAGACGTAGCCCCTGCCGTTGCCCTTGAGCCGGATGTGTGGGTTGTCCGGGTCCGGGTCAAAGTCAGCGGTCTGCTCGCTGTCTCCCCCGCTGCTGATCGAGGTGCCGGTGAACTCCGCACCCACGGTGACGGACTCGGGGTTCTGGAAGTCGGCCTTGATGTCCGCGGCGCGGTTGGCGTGGATGTCTCCGGAGAGAACGAGCGGGTTGCGTGCCCGGCCGGAGGCCAGCTCGTCGAGAACGCGCTGGCGTGGCACCCGGTAGCCGTCCCACTTGTCGCTCTCCAGGCCGACGTCGGGGTCCTCGAAGAACGGAACCTGCTGAGCCAGGACGTTCCACCGTGCGCTCGACGCGGCGAGATCGTCGAGCAGCCACTGCATCTGTGTGTCGCCCAGCATCTTCCGGTCCGGATCCCATGCTTCGGGGGAGTGGGCCTCCGGGTCGCTGACCTGGTCACTGCGGTATTGGCGGGTGTCCAGCACGTTGATCGTCGCGAGATCGCCCCAATGAAGCCGCCGGTACAGCTGGATGCGCGAGCCGGAGGGACGTTGTGCTTCCCGCAGCGGCATGTGCTCCCAGTAGGCCTTGAACGCCTCCGCTTTACGCCGTGCGAACTCCTCGGCCGGAACGTCCGGATCGGCGTCTTCGGCGGTCCAGTTGTTCTCCACCTCGTGGTCGTCGAAGGTCACCGTGAACGGCGCGCCGGCGTGCATGGCCATCAGGTCCGGATCACTTCGATACTGGGCGAGCCGGACCCGGTACCCGGCGAGATCTCTGACCTCGTGCGATGGGACGTGTCCCCGGCCCAGGCTGCCTTGCGCGCCGCCCTCGTAGATGTAGTCACCGAGGTGGAAGACGATGTCTGGATTCTCGTCGAGCATGTCCTGGTACGCCGTGTAGTAGCCGGCCGAGTAGTTCTGGCAGCTGGCGATCGCGAACCGCCACGAGTTCGGCACCTGCCCCGGTGCCGGAGCGGTGCGCGTCATGCCGACCGGGCTGATCTCCCGTTGCACTCGGAAACGGTAGAAGTACCACCGCGCGGGTTCTAGACCCTCAACGTCGACGTGGACGGAATGCGCATCCTGCCGCGTTGCGCGCACCACTCCCGCGCGAACGACGTCGGAGAACTGCTCGTCGTGGGCGACCTGCCACTGCACGGGTACGTCCCACGTGGGCATGCCGCCCGAACCGTCGAGCGCGAGCAGTTCAGGGGCGAGTCGTGTCCAGATCACCACCCGGTCGGGTAGCGGATCACCTGAGGCTACGCCGAGTGAGAAGACGCCATCCGGCAGCTTTCGTGAGCGAGACGGCGCGGCCGCGGCCGTGGTTACGGGCGCCAGCGCTGCGGCGGCGGTGGCCCCACTCAACTGGAGGAAACGTCGACGTCCGAGGCGCAGATCCATGAGCGCTCCTCCCGCGATGACACGTTCAGTCAACGCTAGGGAGGCGACATGGCGGGCCGATGACGCCGAGGTGGCGAGCAGTGGGCCGTCAACTAAGAGGTAGGGGAGGATTGCCCTTCACTGGGCAGAGCCGGCGACGGATCCGGCGCAAGATTGTCTTACCGCGTCGGCGCGGGAGGCGGCGTAGCTGCCCGCTACTCCTGGGGCAAAGCTACGTGCGTGTCACCGGGCGCGGTTGTGTGCTTCTATTTGTGCGTGAGCACAGCCGTCGGGAATGGTGCTCGCGCGTTGTGGCCATCGGGCTGTCGCCCCATGACACCTTGATCACTCAAGATCCGGCGATGGTGCGGACGTTGTCTGCCTGGTTGCCCTTCGTGCCGCGGCTGACCTCGAACTCGACTCGTTGCCCGTCGTTCAGTTCACGAAAGCCGCTAGTGTCGGCGATGGCGCTGTAGTGGACGAACACGTCGCCGCTGCCATCGTCATTCTCGATGAAGCCGAAACCCTTCGCGGCATCGAACCACTTGACTGTACCGGTCGGCATTCTGCTCACCTCCCCGTGGTGGACGCCTTCTCATGCCTGTTTTACCCGGCTCCGCCTGTGTCATGCCGGGGTTCAGCGCCGCTATGCGGTGGACTGGGTTCGAACACGACGGCGAGCTGGCTTGTCACGGTGCCGTCGACGCTTGCACGGGCCCTCGCCTGAACGTCCACGCGGGCGACGCGATGACTGGAACCCCAGCTCCAGATGAGTGCCGCCTTCTGGAAGCTGCGCTCGGCGATCACCTCGATCTCCGTGCCGTGCCGGTAGACCCAGATCCGGTCCGCCTCGTATGGCCAGTGCCGTTTTCGCAAACCCAGAAGGTAGGACGTGGCGGCCGGCGCGGCCGGCGCCTGCCAATCGGACACGTGGTGTGCTGCCAGCTCACGCGCCGCCACGCGCGCTGCGTCGGTGACGTCGCGAGCGGTCTCCTTGCGCACGAGACGCGGCCGGATCCGCCTGAAGGCGATCTCCGATCCCACACCGGCGAGGATCGCGCCTGCCACGATCACGACAAAGACGACGGGGTCCTCGCCCATCGCGCGTCTGGCGCCGAGCGAACGTCCGTCCTCTGCCCGTGGCATCTGGTCGCCATACAAGAAGAGGAACGGGACGATGACGGCGATGCCGATACCGAAGAACACGCCCAGGGCGGTCAGCGCTTCCTTCGTCACGGTTCCGCGCTCCGGGTGGGCGCGAAGTTCATTCCAGCGCTCGGCCATCGCCGTATGATACCGGTTGCGTCTGGCTGGTGCTGTCCAGCGCGGCCGCGGGGTGCGGCCCGTCAGGTCTGTGGCATCGTCGGAGCTGGATTCCGGAAACGTTGTGTGACTGGCACTGTGCACGATGGAGGGACGTCGATGGGGGCCTTGTACCCGTCCGAAGAACGTCGTCGGCTCAGCCGGAAGTATCGCTGGGCCGCGACCGTTATGTGGCTTCTCGTCGCCCTGGTCGGCATGGTGATAATGGGCGCCGTCATCGGCGACGTCGACGGCGGCAGCGGGCCGCGAGATGACCTGAACCCGGTTGTCGCAGTGCTGTCGGCGGTGTCACTGGGCGCCACCGTCATCGGCGTCATGGTCGTCCTTCATCGCCAGCATGCGTTCTGGAAGCGAGCAGCCCGAGTCGAGGTTCCACCCGTGCTGATGCGTGGAACCATCAGCGACATCGCCCACACGCGGGTGAACAGCCGGGTGTCGGTCGACGTCCACGGATCGTCGACGTGGCGGTTCACGACGAGCGACCGCCAAGACACCGTGGGCGTTCCGGGCGATACGGTCACCGTCGAGCTGTATGACACCGAGGGAAAGGTCCCCGGCGCGTACCGCAACGAGCGCACCGGCCGCGTCCGCGCGATCACCACACGGGTGCCTTCTCCTCTTGCTCCACGCTGACATCTCGACGGTGCGCTCTATCGCTGGTAGAAGCGCATGTAATCGAACTCGGCGGTGAGGCTGTCGTCTCCTTCGATGCCGAACGCCGCCAGCCCGATCCGTGGTGACGAGTCCGCGGGAAGGGTGCGTACGCCGTGCCATACCCAGTTGTCACCGTCGACGCTGGTAGCGGCACGGTAATGGTGTTCACCTGTGTCGGCGTCGAGATTGTGCTTCAGGCGCAGCCATACTGTGTCGGATGTCGTGGGTCCCAGGCGTGCGTCCCCGTACACCACACGCTCGTCCCAGGGCATCTCCTTGCCGAACGTGACGTGCCGGGTACGGCGGGCGGCGGCGTAGCTGAGCGTGACGAACTCATCGTCATTCGCATGGGCGACGAGTCCGGCTTGCGGCCACGCGAGTGGATACGTGTCTCCGAACGGGACGGTGACTCGGGTCTCGGCCGTCCAGTCGCCTTGAGGGGCGTCACGAAGCAATAGCGAAGCGGTGTCATCGGCGACGGGACGCTGATCGATGAGCTCCGCCTGTTGAACCGGAAGTGTCAACTCGCCGTCGTCAACCGCGGCGTCGGGCTCGCGGATGCCGGTCCAGCCGGTGTCCAGTTCGCTCTCGAACTCGTCACTGATCTCGGGGTCGAGCGGACCGAGCTCCGGGTCCGGCTCTTTCGTCGTCGCCGGTGTGTATAGATCGGCAGCCGTGACGTCGTCGAACGAGGCGGATGCGTGCTCCGAGATCAGTCCGAAGCGGCCGTTTCTGAGGCCTTGTGGGACGCTGATCTCTGCCATGGCGAGCGGGTCGTCGAGCCCGGCGTCTGTGACTGTCGCCTCGAGAGCACCATCACGGATGTGGATATCGAGTTCGTGCCAATCGTCGTACTGGAAGCCTGGGGGCAAGGGCTGGGCATCCCGGTCGACGACGTCGCCCGAACGTTGTGCCTCGACGACGAGCGCGTCGGCGTCCTTGTCGATGAACGCACGGACATGGCTGGCGGGGCCCTGTTCGAAAGCGACGAATCCGGCCGATCCGCCGCCGTCAGAGTCGAGCCGGACTGCTCCCCTGATACGGGAATTCCCCGTCAGGGCCTTCCTCGCATACAACACATGTGTCCGGTCCGCCCGAGGGCTCTGGAGATAGCCGCCAGCCGGTTCGAGGTCGATCTCCCAGTCCGGGGTCCGTCGCCAGACGCGTGGGGACAGTGAACCGGCCTCGAAACTGTCTGATATCCGAGCATCCGTGGTCGGGTCGGCCTGCGGGGTGTCGAGGAGACCGCGTCCGGCGTTGGCCGTTGGCCAGCCGTCGATCCAGTCCAGCCGGCTGATGACGAGCCCTCGCGCGCTCAGGGTTCCCTGCAGGTAGGGATTGTTCCGGTCGATGCCGTGAGTGACGAGCCACTGCTGACCGGTCACGTCCGTGGCCACGGTGTTGTGACCGACGCTGACCCATCGGTTTCCGTTCGGGGCCTGCACGGGTGTGCCACCGGCGTGCCGGCCCAGGATGGAGTTGCCGTCCCGGTCGAGGAAGGGGCCGAGAGGGCTCTTCGAGCGGGCAACGTGGACAGGGTAGGCCGAGACCGGCCCCGCACAGCAGCCGCCGATGATGGATAGGAAGTTGTAGTAGTACCCATCTCGGTAGACGATGTGGGCTCCTTCATACCGGTTCTCGAGTGTGACCGGGGTCCGCTCTCCGACGGCGGTCAAACCGTCCTCGGACAGTTCCACGACGGTGACACCGCCAAGGACCGAGCCGTAGTAGAGGTAGCGAGTGCCGTCCGGTGTGGACACCACCTCCGGATCGATGACATTGCGCCAGGCCTGCTCGCCCGGACGTGGCTCCCAGCGCTCCGGGCCGGTCACGAAGGCTCCGGAGTCGGTCCAAGGCCCGGCCGGATTCGAGGCGGTGGCCACCCCTATGGCTGTCCAGTTCTGGCCTTCGCCAGGAGGGTTGACAACGTACGAGTAGTACAGGAGGTAGCGGCCGTCGACGTATTCGACGGCCGGCGCCCAGTACATGCGGCGCGCGTCATCGCCGAAACCGTCGTAGCGCGGCTCTGTCTCCGGCGTGAAGACATCATCCACGTACTCCCAGTCGACGAGATCGTCCGACCGTGCGATCTTCATCTTGCGGTAGTCATCGCCCGGGAACAGTGGATCACCCGTGGCGTACGCATACCAATAGCCGTCGCGTCCGCGGATCACTGTCGGGTCGGCGAAGTTGGGTACTTCATCGCCGCCGACCGGGTTCGTGAACGACGGCTCGGCTGGGGGTTCGTCGGCGCCGGGTTGCTCCGAGCCGTGCGCGACAGCTGGCGCCAAGAGCGAAGCGGTGAGAAGTGCGCTGATCAAAAGCCTGGACACGGGTCTGAACATCGAGCACATCCTCCGGAGGTCGGGCGGCCGTGGCAGTTGCCGTGTTCTTTACAACGTTGGTACGTGGTGGATATGTTTGCGCTAACTCAACCTGCTGTCAAGAGCACTCAGGGGTGACGACAAGAAACAGGGCCGGTGACGTGGCTCGACGCACGCGGATGCCGAGAAGACGTCATCTCATGATGTCGTGACCGGTGGAAGTCCTCGGTCCTCGACCGAATCGCAGCAGCTCAGTGACGACAGAAGGTGGGTACCTTCGTGCGACATGTCGTGTTTTCGCAAACATCCCCGACGGGTTCCTCGGGATGATCGATCGGTTGCCGGTGCCCGGGACCCAACTTCACGCAGATTCAGTGTTTCCGAGTCGTTCCCGCCCGATCCGGCGCACATCCGTGATGGCTTCGGTCAGTGACCCAGGGGCAGCAGACGTGATCGCGGCGACCATGTGATCGACCTCGCGCATGCCTGCGCGGTCGAGCAAAGTCTTCTCGTTCGTCGTCCACTCGCCTCGGGAGGCCAGGATCGCGTGGGCGTATTGCAACGCGGCGACGACGAGCATCGCGGCACACTGCGCGACGTGACCGGCCGGAGCGTGATTGTGCTCGGCGTAGGTCAACGTCAGCTCGGCTTGGTCCGTCCACCTTTTCCGTGCCGACTGTCTCAGCGGTTCGGGGTACTCGACAGTCGGCAGCGCACCGCGGAGCACCTTGTTGATGGCCAACTCACCGACCACGAGGTAGCTGGGAATGCCGACCAGGTGGAACATCAGCGGCTCGATGTTGAACTCGCCCTTCATCGA
>NZ_ML142862.1:74332-74662 GCF_004138495.1 Phytoactinopolyspora endophytica | reverse complement strand
TCTGCTCCCGCACCACTGCTAGGTCCCTGTAATGCACGTCCACTGGCCGGCCGTCGATCCGTAGCCAGGCGCCGCCGTTGAACACGCCACCGCCCCATTCGCCCAACTCCGAGACTGTGCCCTCCCAGCCGAGATCGCGGAGGGACTGGGGCCGGAAGTCGCCGCGATAATAGATCGCCAGGTCCCAGTCACTGTCAGTTCGATGTGTGCCTTGGGCGCGGGATCCGCCGAGCGTGACAGCTTCGACGTGCGGCAATGCGACGAGTATGTCGGCGATGGGATCGAGGAAGCGGTCGTCGTCCATGGTCAGACCATCGTAGCGGCGGCGTT
>NZ_ML142862.1:71502-74287 GCF_004138495.1 Phytoactinopolyspora endophytica | reverse complement strand
CACCTGTCGCCTTGAGAATCGCGCCTCGGGGTGGGCCCCGTCAGTCCATGTCGAAGTTCAATGTGAGCGGATAACCGTCATCGCTGTGTCCGGCGATGGACAGATCGGCCTCGCCGCGCAGCTTCTCCAGGCCGCCGGTGCCCATGCCCGGCACGACCTCGAGCTTGGCGGTCACTGAGCCCTTGTCCTGGTCGCCGACGTGCCGGAACACGCACGTGCCCTCGTGCCCCGCTATCGATCCCTCGAAGCGTTCCAGGCCGAGGACCGGGGCCGCGTCGTCCTTGTAGGCGATGAGGTAGACCACGGTGCTGGTGCCTTCGATGTCGCCGGTGTAGGAGTACCTGACCTCGGCGTGGGTGATACCGCGGTTGGGGTAGTACGCCTCGCCGGCCTTCGTTCCTTCTCCGTCGATGTCGGTGACGAGCTTCTCCGACCAGGACGTGTTATTGAACGTGCAGATTGCCGTATGTGTGTAACTCATGGTCAGGACGCTACGTGGCTCGGGAACGAGCGGTCTTGAACAAACGCGACGACTATGCTGTGGGACATGTCCGTGCCGAGGGGGCGCCCGGAGGCGATCGTTCGGCCGAAGGCGGCCCAGCAGTCGTTCGACGTCGAGCGGCTCGCGCCGTCCGATGCGCTTGCGGAGTACGTCGACTATTACTGGCTGGTGCGGTGGCACGTTGCCCAGCCCTATCGGCAACAGGTCATTCCGCAGCCGCGCGTCCATGTCGCGGCCGAGGACGGCCGGCTCTTCGTCCACGGCGTGTCACGTGACCCCTTCTTCAGGACCCTGACCGGCACGGGCCATGCGCTCGGCGCGGCCTTCCACGCCGGTGGATTCCGTCCGCTGCTGAAGCACAGCCTGGCCACGATCTCCGGGACCGTTCGGCCGGGTGCGAACGTGCTCGGCCGGGATGATCGCGGTACCGCGGGGCGGGTCCTCGAGGGCGTGCAGACCACCGACATGGTCGAGGCGCTCGAGGAGTACCTGCTCAGCGTCGGGCCTGAACCCGACCCGGCTGCGCGCGAGGTCACCTCACTGGTCGGCGAGGCCGAGCGGCGCACCGGCATCGTCCGGGCCGAGCAGCTGGCGGACCATGCGAGCCTGAGTCTGCGCAGCTTGCAGCGGCTGTTCGCCGAATACGTCGGGATCGGCCCGAAGTGGGTGATCCAACGGTTCCGGATCCTCGAAGCGACCGCGGCCGCCCACGCTGGCGAGCCGACCGACTGGCCCGCGCTGGCCGAGCGGCTCGGCTTCAGTGACCAGGCACACCTGACACGCGCGTTCACGCAGGTGGTCGGGACTCCGCCGGCGACGTACCAGCGTGACGAAGAAGGCACCTGATGCATAGGGTGATCCCGCAGGCGTCGGATGATCGACATGTGAGGTACGAGGCGATGCCGGACGACGCCCTGGAACGGGCACTCGCGACGTTGCGCGAGGGTGGCCATCGGGTGACCGGCGCGCGTCGTGCCGTGATCGAGACGCTGGCGGAGCTCGACGGTCATCCCGGCGCTGAGGACCTGTGCGAGCGGATCCGGCAGCGTTATCCGGCTGTGCACCGGGCGACCGTCTACCGCACGCTGGAGACGCTGGCCGCGATCGGCGTCGTCACGCATGTTCACATCAGCGGCGGCGCGACGGCTTACCACCTTGCCAGTGAAGCGGGCGCGCGCCCGCACCTGCATGCCAGCTGCCGGACATGCGGCAGCATCATGGATCTTCCCGACGGCATGCTCGACTCCGTCAGCCGGGACCTGCTGGAGGCGCACGGCTTCGAGCTCGACCCGCGGCACGTGGCGCTCTCCGGAACCTGCAAGGACTGCCGCGGCGCCGGCTGACGTCGGGCGAAACCGATCTGCCGGATAGCCTGCCGACCTTTGACGCGACTGAGTCGCATGTGCGACATTGTCTTGCAAGTCTGGCCCGGTCGGCTCGGACGGGCATGTCCGTGGGGAAGGAACGCAACGGTGACGGTCGAGACGAAGGCCGATCGTCCTCCCTTGGAGCAGCTGCCCCGCGACGATCTGGGCCAGCTGGCACAGCGCCGCCGAACATTGCTGTGGATCTGCGGTCTTACCGCCGCCCTTCTGACCACCTTGCTGATGGCGGTGGGTATCGGAGCCGTCAGTGTGGCTCCCGCCAATGTGGCCAAGATCGTGACTCATCACCTGCTCGGCTGGCCGGATCAGGTGAGCTGGAGCCCAGCCGAGGAGTCCATCGTCTGGAGGGTACGGCTGCCGCGGGTACTGCTCGGAGCGGTCGTCGGCGCGGCCCTCGCCGTCTGCGGCGTCGTGCTCCAGGCGATGGTCCGCAACATGCTCGCCGACCCGTATCTGCTCGGCGTGACCTCGGGTGCGTCCACCGGAGCGGCCGCCGCGATCCTGTTCGGCTTCGGCGCGGGGCTCGGTGAGAACGCCCTGTCGGCCAGCGCCTTCGTCGGGGCGCTGGGTGCGTCCGTCGTCGTGTTCGTCGTCGCCCGGGCAGGTGGTCGGATCACGTCGGTACGGCTGCTCATGGCGGGCGTCGCCGTGGGCTATGCGCTCTATGCCGCCACCAGTTTCCTGATCTTCGCCTCGGACTCCGCCGAGGGCGCGCGGTCCGTCCTGTTCTGGCTGCTCGGCTCGCTGGGGCTGGCCCGGTGGTCGCCCGCCTTCGCGATCGTCGTCGTGATCGTCGGCGTGGCCATCGCCCTGTTCATCATGTGGGGCCGGCAGCTCGACGCGCTGGCGATCGGCGACGACACGGCCCGCACCCTCGGCGTGCCCGCCACGGCGTTGC
>NZ_ML142862.1:67435-71489 GCF_004138495.1 Phytoactinopolyspora endophytica | reverse complement strand
CTGCTGGTGGTCGTCTCCCTCTGCGTCGGCGCCGCGGTCGCGGCCGCGGGCGGGATCGGCTTCGTCGGCCTGGTGATCCCGCACGTCGCGCGCCGGTTCGTCGGCGCGGTCCATCGCCGCGTCATCCCTGTCGCGGCACTCATCGGGGCGATCTTCCTGGTGTGGGCGGATGTCATCGCACGGGTGGCTCTGGAGCCGCAAGAGCTGCCCATCGGGATCATCACGGCCCTGGTCGGTGCCCCGTTCTTGCTCGTTCTCGTCCGCCGATTCCACGCGGTCAGCCCGTGAACCGGATCCGTTCGACCTCGGGAGAGACCTCGATGCAGACCACGATGCAGACCACGATTCAGACCACGATGCGCCGGCGCGGAACCAGGAGCGCTCTGCTGGCGGTGGCGGTAGTGTCGCTGGCCGCCGCCTGCGGCGCTGACGATACCGCCACGACCAGCGGGCCGGCGGCGGGCGGCACGGAGGACGGCGCCGGTGACGCGGCCCCGGCCGAAGGCTTCCCGCTGACCGTGCAGAACTGCGGCGTCGAGGTCTCATTCGATCAGCCGCCCAGCACGGTGGTGCTGTTGGAGAGCGCACCGGTGACCATCCTGCAGGGTCTCGGTGTGCTCGATTCGGTGGTCCTACGTGCGGGCGCGTATCCGGAGGAGTACTACGACGCTGAGACGTTCGCAGCGATCGAGGCCATACCGTCCATGGGGGAGGAGCTCGATCGCAGTGGTCACCTGCAGATCTCCATGGAGGCGATCATCGACGCCGAGCCTGACCTGGTCTTCGGCCTTCCCGACGGGGTGAGCCGGGAGGGATTGGCCGACGCCGGCATCCAGGTGCTGGAGCATCCGGTCTACTGCGCGGGGGATGCGGGGGCCACATCGTTCGACGACGTCTTCGAACAGGTGGAGACGTACGGTGACATCTTCGACCGGCGGGACGAGGCGGCCGCGATGGTCGACGAGCTGCGCGGCCGGGTCGAGGACGTGCAGGCAGACGTGGGGGAGGCGTCGGGACGCACGGCCGCGGTGCTTTTCCCGACGGTCGGCGGTGGCAGTGGCTACGCGTACGGCAACAAGAGCATGGCGCACCCTCAGCTCGAGGCCGCGGGCTTCACCAACGCCTTCGCCGACGTCGATGAGCGGGTGTTCGAGGTGACGCTGGAACAGCTCATATCCCGCGACCCGGACGTCCTCGTGCTGCTGCACGTCGACGGCGAGCCTGGACCTGTCAAGGATGCGGTGGTCAATCTTCCGGGTGCGGCGTCGTTGACCGCGGTGCGCAACGACGACATCCTGGTCCAGCTGTTCAACTTCACCGAGCCTCCGACGCCGGTCTCCGTCGACGGTCTGGAGAGGATCGCCGAACACTTCGGTGGTGCCGGATGATCCGCGCCGACGACATCTCGTTCGCCTACGGTGACGTCCAGGTCCTGGACAGCATCCGCCTGCACGCGGACTCCGGCCGCGTCGTCGGGCTGATCGGTCCCAACGGCAGCGGCAAGACGACCATGCTGCGCACCCTGTATGCGGCCCTGGAGCCTCGCGCCGGAACGGTGGACGTCGACGGGGAGCCGGTCGCGTCGTTGAAGCCCCGTGACCTCGCTCGACGGCTGGCTGTGGTGATGCAGGAGGGCGACAGCGAGCTGCCGTTGACCGCGGCGGACGTGGTGCTGCTCGGCCGTGCCCCGCACCTGTCGACGTTCGAACGGCACACCAGGGACGACTTCGAGATCGCGGCGGATTCACTGACCCGCGTCGGCGCCCGGCATCTGGCGCAGCGCCCGTTCGCGCGGCTCTCCGGCGGTGAGAAGCAGCGGGTCCTGATCGCTCGAGCGCTGGCACAGCGGGCCGGACACCTGCTGCTCGACGAACCCACCAACCACCTCGACATCCGGTTCCAGCACGATGTCCTGCAGCTCGTCAGGGCGCTCGGCGTGACGACCGTCGTCGTCCTGCACGACCTGAACCTGGCTGCACGATACTGCGACGAGGTCGTGCTGCTGGACGACGGACGTGTGGTCGCCGCCGGAACGCCGGACACGGTGCTCCGGTCCGAGCTGCTCGAGCCCGTCTACCAGATCGGGGTGGAGCGGGTCAGCACCGACGACGGCTTCCAGCTGCTGTTCCGTCCGATGAACGGCAATGCCGGTACGACGAATGAAATGACGATGGGAAACAGCACGTGACAGGAGAGACGGGCCCGACGACGGCCGTCGTGGATGTTCAGGACAACATCAACCGTTACTGGGACGGGCGCGCGACTGGGTACAACGCGCACCACGTGCACCAGATCTCCAACACCGAGATCCGGAAGGCATGGGCGAACCTGTGGCGGCGTGTGCTGCCACCCCCGCCGGCCCGAGTGCTCGATGTGGGCACCGGCACCGGTCATGCCGCATTGATGCTGGCGGAGCTCGGCTACGACGTGGTCGGCATCGACCTGGCGCCCGGCATGCTCGAGCAGGCCAGGAGCAAAGCGGCTGGGCTGAGCAGACCGCCGGTGTTCCTCCCCGGCGACGCGGTGAATCCGCAGTTCGAGCCGGGGAGCTTCGACGCGGTCACCGCGCGCTACGTGCTGTGGACGCTGCGCACGCCGGACGTGGCCGTTCAGCGCTGGCGTGCGCTGCTCCGCCCGGGCGGAACGCTCGCCGTCGTCGACAGCACATGGTTCCCGCACGGCGTTGGAGCGAGCAGGGCCGGACGCGACACCGGCCCGCTTCCGGACTTCGCGGAGCTGTACGACGACGCCGTCCTGTCCGCCCTGCCGCTGGCCGAGTCTGCGACGATCGACGACTCGGCCGATCTTGTGCGTGCCGCCATGTTCCGCGACGTCACGGTCGAGCCACTGGCGGAGATGCTGGAGCTCGACCGCCGGTTCGGCGTCGCCGACGGGCATGAGGTGCGGACGCAGTACGTGATCACCGGTCGCTCTGACGGGCGCCCTGCCCAATGACGACTCTGTGGCCCTGCGTAACGCTTAACACGTCCGTCGCGGCTCCGAACGTTACGCAAGGCCACGAGGCCGGCGATCACGGAGTTTCGGTGGCTTTGAGGCCCTCGAAGATCCGCTCGAACGCCTCCGGTCCGTGACCGTCGGCGACCCGACGGTCGACGAGCGCCTTGACCTGGCCGATCATGTCCAACCCCACGCCCGCATCCCGGCTGGCCCGGACGATGGCGTCGACCGCGGATTTGTTGAAGTCGAGAGTCTGCTCGGTGGCCGTGGAGTAGTCTCCGCTGTCGATATGGACAGCGGCGGATGGGAACGACGCCGTGATGGCGGACAGCCATGCGGCCGCCCGGTCGGCGAAGTCCGTGGCGGACACACCGGCGGTGCGGACCATTGCCGCGCCGTGGTAGAAACCGGTGAACATGATGTACATCCCGGCCAGCAGTGCGAAGTCGTAGAGCGAGGCGCGTCCGGCATCGTCGCCGAGGTAGTCAGCCTTTCCGAGCAGCTCCAGCGCCTGCCGGTGCTCATCGAAGACGCCCTGCGAACCGCTGTACAGGATGGACGCCTGTGGCCCTGAGATCATGGCCGGAGAGGCCATGATCCCGCCGTCCAGGTAGTCGATCCCGTTGTCCTTGGCCCAGGCGGCGAGTTCGCGGGCCTCGTCCGGGGCGGTGCTGGTCAAGTTGGCTACCGGGCGTCCGCGCAGCTTCTCGCCGGCCGGATCGAGGACATCGTGGACGGAGGCATGGTCGAACAGGCAGGCGACGACCAGGCCGTCCGACCCGATGGCCTGGTCCACGTCCGGCGCCGCGACGGCGCCGGCCGCGACCAGCTCGGCGTCCTTGCCCGGGGTACGGTTCCAGACCGTGGTCGGGTGGCCACCGTCGAGAAAGGCCGCGGCCAAGGCTCGGCCCATGGCGCCGAGGCCGAGGACAGTGACCGGAGTGTGCGGGGACTGCGTCATGAATGATGCTCCTGTGTGCCGTGGGTGGAGGCGCCCGTCGTCCCGGCGCCGCCTGACTCTGACCTCGATCGTGGTCCCATTCTGGACAGACGGCAAGTACCTACTTGAATGTGCAATACTTACTAAGAGGTATGT
>NZ_ML142862.1:66185-67379 GCF_004138495.1 Phytoactinopolyspora endophytica | reverse complement strand
GGTAGCGGAGATATGTCATGAGCAGTGTGAGATCGGGACCATATATCTGCGGCATCGATGCCGCGATGGACGTCGTCGGTGGGAAATGGAAGTCGGTCATCCTCTGGGAGCTGGAGAGCAAGGGCACGCGGCGGTTCGGTGAGCTCAAGCGCGGGCTCCCCGGTGTCTCAGAGAAGGTGCTCATCCAGCAGCTGCGTGAACTCGAGGAGGACGACATCGTCCACCGCGAGGTCTACCGGGAGGTGCCTCCCCGGGTTGAGTACTCGTTGACCGAGCTGGGGGTCTCGCTCAACGCCGCGCTCGAACCGCTCGGTGACTGGGGGCTGCGGCGCATGGAGCTGATCGGGGCCGAGCACGTCGCCCACTGAGTCCAGCATGGACGAGGGGCGAGGCCAGATCCGGCGTCCGCCCGGGTCTGGCGTCCTCATGCGGCGATGGTGTCGCCCAGCTCGCCGTGGTCGAGATCGAACTCGGCGGCCACAGGTGCACTGAAGAGCCGCCCGTCGTGGGTGCTCACCCCGCGGGCGAGGGACTCGTCCAGGCGTGCCGCATTCCGCCAGCCAAGGTCGGCGAGGCGCAAGGCGTACGGAAGTGTGGCGTTGGTCAGTGCATACGTCGAGGTCGCCGGGACCGCGCCGGGCATGTTGGCGACGCAGTAGTACACCGCGTCGTGCACCGCGAAGGTGGGCTCGTCGTGCGTCGTCGGGCGCGTGCCCTCGAAACAGCCGCCCTGGTCGACGGCGATGTCCACGAGCACGGCGCCGGGCTTCATCCGGGCCACGACGTCCAGGGTGACGATCCGGGGCGCGTGCGCACCGGGCACCAGGACGGCGCCGATCACCAGGTCCGCTCCCAGCACCGCGCGCTCCAGCTCGTAGGAGGTCGAGGCGATGGTGCGTACCCGGCCGGCATAGAGGGCATCCACCGCACGGAGTTTGCCGATGTCCAGGTCGAGCACCGTGACGTCGGCCCCCATGCCGACGGCCATGGCCGTCGCGTTGACGCCGGATACGCCTGCGCCGATGACCACCACGGCGGCAGGGCGGGTGCCCGGCACGCCGCCGGGCAGGACTCCGCGTCCGCCGGCCGCTCGCATCAGGTGGTAGGCGCCGACCTGTGGCGCCAGCCGTCCCGCGACCTCGCTCATCGGCGCGAGTAACGGGAGCGTGCCGTCCGGCCGCTGCACGGTCTCGT
>NZ_ML142862.1:63722-66119 GCF_004138495.1 Phytoactinopolyspora endophytica | reverse complement strand
GATGCCGGTCACCCGCTGGGACAGCAGGGCCTCGGTACACTCTCGCGACGCGGCCAGGTGCAGGTAGGTGAAGAGCACCTGGCCGGCCCGCATCCGGTGGTACTCCTGTGCCACCGGCTCCTTGACCTTCAGGATCAGCTCGCCTTCGGCCCAGACATCGTCGGCTGTGTCCAGGATCTTCGCACCGGCAGCCAGGTACTCGTCGTCGCCGATCGACGATCCGGCGCCTGCGTGCTGCTCGACATAGACGTCGTGGCCACGAGCGGTCAGCTCGCGGACTCCCGCCGGGGTAGCGGCGACGCGGTACTCGTGGTTCTTGACCTCGCGGGGGATGCCGACCTTCACGGGAGCTCCTCGTGCTTTCGGGTGTCGATACCCATCGAACGCTTGCGCTGCCACCACGGCAACCGACATTGTGTCGGTGTTACATGGAGTTCACGACAGACTGTCAGGAGAACCGCGATGTTACCGACGGTGGAGGAGGTGCTCGAACTTCCTGCGGTCCGGCGAGGCAGGCCAGAAGTGGTGGCCGGTGCCAGTGGCTTGCATCGGCAGGTGCGCTGGAGCCACTCGGCCGAGGTCTCCGACATCGCCCGTCTCTTACGCGGCGGCGATCTCGTTCTCACCACCGGTATCGCACTGCCGGCGGACGACGCCGGCCTCGCCGCATACGTGGAGGATCTCGTCGTGGCCGGCGCCGCCGGCCTCATCGTGGAGCTGGGCCGTCGCTGGAGCACAGACCTTCCGGCCGCGATGGTGGCCGCCTGCGACGATTCGGATCTCCCGCTGGTCGCCTGGCGACGGGAGGTGCGCTTCGCCAGGGCGACCGAGGCGATCGGCGAGCTGGTGGTCGATGCTCAGCTCAGCGAGTTGCGTGCCGCCGAGCAGATGCATCAGACGTTCACCGAGCTGAGCATCGCCGGCGCGGAGCCCACGCAGATTCTGGCCGAGGTCAGACGGATGGCCGGGTGTCCGGTGGTGCTGGAGTCGACCCGACACCAGATTCTCAGAGTCGACGCCGGCGGCGACGATCTCACCGAGCTGCTCTCTGATTGGGAACGGCGTTCCCGGTCCGTGGCTCCGGCAGGGCGGACCGCATACGACGACGCGATGGGATGGCTTGTCACCGTGGTCGGAGCCCGCGGCGACGACTGGGGACGGCTCATCATCGTCTGTCCGGATGCGCCGCCGCAGCGTCTCATCGTTCTCGCGGAGCGAGGCGCCTCGGCGCTCGCGCTGCAGAGGCTGGCGGCACGCGACCGGGAGAGCCTGGAGCGGCAGACGCACCGGACGTTGCTCGCCGCGTTGACTGCTGACCGGCCGTGGGACGACGGCGTGGTCGCGCGCGCCACCGCTGCCGGTGTGCCGCTGTCCGATCGGTGGCTCGTCGGCCTCGTCGTGCTCCCGACCGACGACGCCCCGTCGTCCGCTCCGATCCGTGCGGCCCAGGAACGACTCCGGGACCTCGCCGAGATAACCGCCGCCACTGCGCGCCTGTCGGGCCTTGCGATGCTGGTCAGCGTGGTGGACGACGAAGCGGTCCTCGGGCTCCTGTCGCTGAGGCCTGACAGCGACGACGTGTCGCTGGTCGACCGGCTAGCCGACCAGCTCCGGCGCGCTGCCGCATCCGCACCGCGGCCGCTGCCCGTCCTGGTCGCGGCCGGAACCACGGTTGCGTCGGTCCATGCCGCGCGGCGAACGCTCAACGAAGCCCGGCAGGTCGCCGCTGCGGCCGCCCGTACGTCCACGCGCACGGACGTCGCCTGTCACCGGCTCGAGAACGTGCGCCTTCGCGGGCTGCTGCAGTTGCTGAACGACGACGAGCGGGTACTCGCCTTCGCCGAACGGGAGCTCAGGCCGCTGTTCACCCACGACGACGAGCGGGGAACGGAGCTGACCGCCGTGCTACGCGCCTACGTCGAACACGGCGGGCGGAAGAGCGCAGCTGCCGGGGCGATGCACCTGTCCCGGCCCGCGTTCTACGAGCGGTTGGCTCGCATCGAACGCGTTCTCGGAGTCGACCTGTCCGACGCCGAGTCGATCACCTCGTTGCACGTCGCCTTGCTGGCGCACACCGGCCGCCGCGCAACAGGACCGTAGACCTGGTCGTGCGATCCGGCAATGGGGGCGTGCACAATAAGATCATGACCGAGCGCAAGCCCGGGGGCATGAGCTTCGAGTCGTGGATCGACAAGCAGATCCGCGAGGCGGAGGAACGTGGCGAGTTCAAGGACCTGCCGGGTGCGGGTAAGCCGCTCACCAATCTCGGCCGAAGCAACGACGAGATGTGGTGGATCAGGCGGAAGATCGAGGATGAAGGGCTGTCCGCCGAGGACGCCCTCCCCACACCGTTGCGGTTGCGTAAAGAGATCAGCCGGCTGCCCGAGACGGTGCGTG
>NZ_ML142862.1:62300-63697 GCF_004138495.1 Phytoactinopolyspora endophytica | reverse complement strand
GCCGACGGAGCGGGCAGTGCGGGACGTGGTGATCGCCCTCAACGAGCGGGTCAAGGATCATCTGCGCTCGCCGTCCGGCCCTCAGATCGCGGTGCCACTCGCCAACGCGGACGAGATCGTCGACCAATGGCGAGCGTGGCGGGCAGCGGACCTGGCCGCTGCGGACGCCGGTGAACCCGCCACTCAGGCCGAGTCCACGCCGGCTCCGACGCCGAGCTCGTCGGACCAGCGTGGTCGATGGTGGCGAAGGTTCTCTCGTCGCCGTCGTGAGGGATGACAGCCCTCACGGGGGGTCAGTCAGTAGGGCGGCTCGTTGGCGCCCTGTGGAAGCTCTCAGACCTCGCCGCCATGCTCTGGCCCGGCTGCCGGTTCGCGGGCCAGCGCGGCTCGGCCGCCGTCGACCGGGATGACCGCTCCGCTGATGAAACTGGCCTGGTCGGAGAGCAGGTACGCGATAGTGGCGGCGGCCTCGTCCGGTTGGCCGACCCGTTCGAGTGCGTGCAGCCGCTCCGTTTCCCGAGCCCACGTTGCGCCGCGTGCCGGACCGAGCTGTGCGATGTCGTTGACATACCGCTCGACGGCGATCGTCCCCAGCGCGACGGCGTTGGCGCGGATTCCGTACTGGCCGTAGTCGACGGCGACGGCCCGGGTGAGCCCTTCGATGCCGGCTTTCGCAGTGGCGTAGGGCAGGCAGCCCGGCACCGGCCGTTGCGCCTGGTGTGAGGAGACGTTGACGATGGACCCCCCGATTCCGGCGGACAGGAACGACCGGACGGCGGCCGCACAGCCGGTGACGGCCATTCGGAGGTTGACGCCGATCGAGTCGAGTACCGCGCTGATCTGCTCCGTGTGAAGCGACGCATCCCGGAGGACCGCTGCGTTGTTCACCCAGCCGGCCAGAGGCGCGCGTGAGCGTGCGCGTTCGGCGGCGTGAGCGCAGACGGCCTCGTCGTCGGCGCTGCCGATGACCGGCTCGATACGGTCCTTGGCCGGATGGTCGTCGATCCAGTCGAGAAGATTCGGATCGAGCTCCACGATGACGGCATGACCGCCGGCGCCGAGGACCCGTTCCACGACGGCCCGCCCGACGCCACGCCCGCCTCCTGTCACGACATGCGATGCCTCAACCATCATTGCTCCCGACGCCGATCCCGTAGCTTCCGCTGATGACGGCCGCCAGCAGCGCCGCGACGAGCACGATCCAATGACGCCGCGCCACCGCGCTGCCCCAGCGATCGAACATATGAGAGACGATATCCATGTGCACGAGACGGTTGAGTCGTGGCCTGACGGCGAATGGGTCGTCCGCCGCATCACGGGCAGTTCATCGACCAAGCCCTACCGATGTCCAGGCTGTGACCAGCTGATCCAGCCGGCCACACCGCACGTCGTGGCCT
>NZ_ML142862.1:57842-62221 GCF_004138495.1 Phytoactinopolyspora endophytica | reverse complement strand
CCGAGAGCACGACCTTCACCGGCCAAGGGGTCGACGAGCGCCGGCACTGGCACAGTGGCTGCTGGAAATCGCGCAACCGCCGCCGACGGCGGTGAGTTCACCGCGCGGATGCGGCAACTCTCGCCCTTCTTGAGCGTCAGTTGCGTATGCGGCGGTCTTGATGGCCCTTAAACGACACTGACACTCAACAAGCGCCGGGCACCACTTCGGGTGCCCGGCGCTTGCTGGATGGTGATGTCTTACTTGTCCTCGTCGACCAGTTCCGCGTCGACGACGTCGTCGTTCTGGCCCGACTCGACGGCGGCCGGTACCGCATCGAGGCCGGCCGAACCGCCCACTCCGCCGAGCAGGCTGCGCAGCTGGTTCAGGTGCGAGCTGATGCCGTCGCGCTGACGGGTCAGCTCGGCCACCTCGCGCTTGGCCGTGGTCACGCTCTGGTTGGCCTCGGTCTTGGCCTCGGAGAGCAGCTTCTCGGCCTGGTGCTTCGCATCGGCGATGAGGTTGTCGGCATTACGGCGAGCGCTGGCGAGGAGAGCCTTCGCCTGCTCATCGGCGTCGCGCCGGACCTTCTCGGCACGCTCCTGAGCGGACTTGGCGCGCTCTTCGGCTTCCCCGGCACGCGACTCGGAGTCGGCCACCAGCTTCTGGGTCTCGGCGACCGCGGTCTCATGACGTTCGCTGATCTCGCGCTCGAGCTGCTCGCGCTTGGCGACCAGCGTGAGCTCGAGGTCGGTGAGCTCCTTGTCGGCACGGGCGCGGGCATCGTCGAGCCTGCTCTGCGCGTCGGCCTTCATCTCCTCCACTTCTTGGTGCGTGGTCTTGCGGAGCTCTTCGACGTCGCGCTTGGTGCTGGCCCGCAACTCCTCGGCCTCGCGCTTCGCCGTCGCCCGTAGCTCGGCGACCTCGCGCTCGCCGGCGGCCCGGACCCGGTTCAGCTCACGCTCGGCGTTGGCCTTGCGCTCGCTGGCCTCGTGCTCGACCTGGGAACGGATCTTGGACGCTTCGCGCTTGGCGCTCTCGACGAGGTCCTCGGATTCCCTGGTGGCACTCGAACGCAGCTCTTCGGCTTCCACGCGGGCGTCGTCGACGAGCTCCTCGGCCGTGCGCCGGGCGTTCACCCGGAGCTCGGAGGAGTCGCTCTCCGCGGCCGCACGCATCTCGCCGGCCTCGGCCTGCGCCTGCGCCCGCATCTCCGCGGCCTCCGCGTCGGCCTGCGCAACGAGCTCGCTCGCCTGCTCTTCTGCCAGCCTGAGCAACTGCTCGATACGAGCGCCCAGGCCCGAATAGGACGGCCGCTCCACCTCTCGCAGCTCCGTGGTGGCCTCGGCCAGCTCCTGACGCAACCGGACGACCTGCTTGTCGAGGTCGGACGCTCGGCTGCGTACCTGTGCCATAGTCGCTTCGAGCTGCCGGACGTGCTGCTCAACCTGGATACGATCGTAGCCACGCATCGCGATGGTGAACCCGCCCGTGGGCGATCCGTCAAAGATAGACAGGCCGTCCGAACCTGTCTCGCTGATGGCTGCTTCCTGTACCTCGCTCATGGTCTCCCTCGTCGGGCGTGCGGCCTCGAGTGCGGCATCGCACGTAGTTACTGATCGACGTGTGTGTTGATCTCCTGTGCTACCCGGGAGCCCCCGTCGCTCGTCGCCTCGCCGCCCAGGGCAACAGTACTCGCCTACCGTAGTGTCCCGTGTACGCTGCCCACCACCCCTGACGGGATAGATATGTAAATATCTCACGCATTCCGGGGCCCCACGATAGCTTGAGGGATCATGGTGCCATGTCTGTATTCTCGACGATCGACCACCTCGGCATCGCCGTCCCCGATCTGGACGAAGCCGTGGCCTGGTACCGGGAGAACTTCGGCATGGTCCTCGTGCACGAGGAGGCCAATGAGGATCAGGGCGTGCGCGAGGCGATGATGAAGGTGTCGCCCGGGGACGAAGGCGCACAGATCCAGCTGCTCGCGCCGCTGCGGCCGGATTCGGCGATCGCCCGCTTCCTGGACCGCTCCGGACCGGGAGTGCAGCAGGTGGCCTACCGGGTCGACGACGTGAGGTCGGCCGCGGCCACGCTGCGTGCCCGGGGGATGCGCCTGCTGTACGACGAGCCGCGCACCGGGACCGGAGGTTCGCTGGTCAACTTCGTGCATCCCAAGGACGCCGGGGGTGTACTGGTCGAGCTGGTGCAGCAACCGGCCGCTGCCGAGCTACCCTGATTCGCATGGCGGTCATTGTGGGCGGAGCGCGTACTCCGATCGGAAAGCTGCTCGGATCGCTGTCCGGGTTCACGGCTATGGACTTGGGCGGGATGGCGATCCGCGGCGCGCTGGAGCGTTCGGAGATCGAACCGGGCGCCGTCGAATATGTGATCATGGGCCAGGTGCTGACCGCCGGCTGCGGCCAGATACCGGCCCGTCAGGCGGCGGCCAAGGCCGGCATTCCGATGACCGTGCCGGCACTGACAGTGAACAAGGTCTGCCTCTCGGGCATCGACGCCATCGCCCTCGCCGATCAGCTGATCCGCGCCGGGGAGTTCGATGTGGTCGTGGCCGGCGGCATGGAGTCGATGAGCACGGCGCCGCACCTGCTGCCGGGATCGCGGGATGGCTACAAGTACGGCGACGCCGCCCTGGTCGATCATCTGGCATACGACGGGCTGTACGACGTCTTCACCGACCAAGCCATGGGCGCGCTGACCGAGTCCTGCAACACATCCGGCCTCGGCCTGACCCGGGACGAACAGGATGAGTTCTCCGCGCGTTCGCACCGGCGCGCCGCACAGGCATGGAAGAACGGGCTGTTCGACGACGAGGTGGTGCCGGTCGAGATCCCGCAGCGCAAAGGGGAGCCGGTGGTGTTCCGGCAGGACGAGGGCATCCGTGCGGACACCACGGCCGAGTCTCTGTCCAGGCTGCGCCCGGCATTCGACCGGGAAGGGACCATCACGGCGGGTTCATCGTCGCAGATCTCCGACGGCGGCTGCGCGGTTGTCGTGATGAGCGAGGCCAAGGCCGAGGACCTGGGGCTGCGGCCGCTGGCCTCGATCGGCTCGCACGGCGTCGTGGCCGGGCCCGACTCGACCCTGCAGAGCCAACCCGCGACGGCGGTCCGGGCCGCGTGCCGCCGTGCGGGCCTGGAACCGAGCGAGCTGGATCTGGTCGAGATCAACGAGGCCTTCGCAGCCGTCGGTCTGGCCTCCACCAGGGAGCTCGGGCTGGATCCGGATCTGGTCAACGTCAACGGCGGCGCTATCGCGCTCGGGCATCCGATCGGCATGTCCGGTGCTCGTCTCGTCCTTCACCTCGCGCTCGAGCTGCGCCGTCGTGGGGGTGGTGTCGGTGCCGCCGCCTTGTGCGGTGGTGGCGGCCAAGGTGATGCGTTGCTGATCCGGGCGTGACATTGGGCTCCCCAACCGCTGTGAGCTCCGTCGACGCGCTGGTCGAGCATGCCAGGGCGGGCGACCCGCGCGCCGTCGCGCGGCTGATCTCGCTGGTGGAGAACCACTCGCCGCAGTTGCGCGAGGTGATGGCCGGGCTCGTACCGCATGCTGGCTCGGCGGCGGTCGTGGGCATCACAGGCTCCCCCGGCGTCGGGAAGTCAACGACGACGTCTGCGCTGGTGGCGGCGTTCCGTGCGCAGGGCAAGCGGGTCGGTGTGCTAGCCGTGGACCCGTCGTCGCCGTTCACGGGCGGAGCCCTGCTGGGTGACCGGGTGCGGATGCAGGAGCATGCGACCGACGGCGAGGTCTACATCCGCTCGATGGCGGCCCGTGGTCACCTCGGCGGGCTGTCCGCCGCGACGCCGCAAGCGGCTCGGGTCCTGGACGCGGCGGGATGTGATGTCGTGCTGATCGAGACTGTCGGGGTGGGCCAGTCGGAGGTCGAGGTGGCGGCCCTGGCGGACACCACGATCGTGCTGATGGCGCCGGGGATGGGCGACGGGGTTCAGGCCGCCAAGGCCGGCATCCTCGAAGTGGGCGACGTGTTCGCGGTGAACAAGGCCGACCACGACGGCGCGGACCATGTGATCCGTGACCTCAAGGCCATGACACGGATGGTGGAACGCGATCCTGGTGACTGGCGGCAGCCGATCGTCGCCACGGTGGCCTCACGAGGCGAGGGCATCGACGAGCTGGTCGAATCGGTGGACAAGCATCGGGCCTGGCTGGTGGACAGCGGTGAGCTGGAGCGTCGTCGCCGGAGACGGGTGCGTGACGAGATCGAAGCCATCGCGCTGGGGGCGTTGCGTGAGCGTTTCGCGGATCTGCATGGCGACGATCGGCTCGACATGCTGGCCGCCAGGGTTCTCCTCGGCGAGGTCGACCCGTACTCTGCTGCTGAAGAAGTGGTGGCCGCTGTGTCATGATCGAGAGGT
>NZ_ML142862.1:50898-57819 GCF_004138495.1 Phytoactinopolyspora endophytica | reverse complement strand
ATGATCGGCGTGGCGCTCTCGTCGCGCGTGGATCATGAGGTAGAAATACAAGGATGGCGGTCCTGTGACCCCGAGATATACCGGAAGATAGACATGAGCGCGATGGGCCAGCGGAAAGGAGGCCGACGATGAAGAAGGCTCTGATCGTCCTACTTATTGCCTTCGTGGTGTACTTCCTGCTGGCCGAACCTGACGGGATGGCCGACGTCTTCACCACCATCTTCGATTTCTTCGGCGATCTCTTCGACGCAATCATCACATTCTTCGAAGAACTGTTCTAGGACGTGTCGCGTGCGCACGCCTAAGGAGATGCTCGACGGTCTGACCGACCGTTTTGTCCGGTGGCTGGACCGTGTCGCGGAAGACGGCCTCATCCGGATGCTCTGGTGGCGCGTCAGGTCCTGGTTCGGGCATCGCATGGTCGCCCGGAAGCTGGTCTCCGGAGAGCGGATCATCATCGAGGTCGCGCACAGCTGGATCGTGCATGTCCTTCCGGTTGCGATCGCCTTGCTGGGCGTCGTCCTGGCCATCGTGTGGGTGCCGTTCGTCTCCGCTCGTATCGCCTGGTTCGCCATCGCCGTGGTCGCCGGGCTCATCGGCTACGGGTTCTTCAGGTCGCTGTACTGGTCCAGAGACCGGTTCGTCCTCACCGACACCCGCGTGTTCCGCGTCTGGGGGCTGTTCTCCCTGCGAGAGGCCGAGATGGAGGTCGTGCGGCTGCTGGACGTCACGGTGCTTCGCCCGTGGTATCTGCGCCCGTTCAGTTCCGGCCACCTGGTGCTGGAGAACGCCGCACAGCAGCAAGGCATCCGGGAGATCCAGTATGTGCCGCGTCCGGAGGACATCGCTCGGCTGATCCACAAGCGCCGGCGGGAGATGACCGGAGCCGGTCCGAAGACGCCAGAGAAGAAGAAGGCCAACCCGCGGCGACCTGACCATCCGGCGACGAACCGCCCGGTGACAGCGCGTCGGCGGTGAGGGAGCAGTACATGCCGGAACCCCTTGATCTGAACTTCGACCCCATTGAGCGGGCGGGGCTCATCTGGCGCGAGCGCTTCGGCTCGTCCGAAGCGATGCTGGCGGCGACCTCGATCATGCGTGTGCAGCAGCTGCTCCTTGGTGAATACGACCGGGTCTGCCGCCCGTACGGGCTCACCTTCGCCCGTTACGAGGCGCTGGTGCTGTTGAGCTTCAGCCGGACGGGCGCGTTGCCGATGGCGAAGATCGGCGAACGGCTGATGGTCCACCCTACGAGCGTGACCAACACGATCCAGCGGCTGGAGACCGCGGGATTCGTGGTGAGGGAGCCCAATCCCCGGGACGGGCGCGGGACGCTGGCGCGCATCACCGATTCAGGGCGAGACGCCGTCAAGAAAGTGACGTCCGAGCTGATGGACGCAGAGTTCGGGCTGCGGGCCCTCGACGACGAGCAGCGGCTTGCCGTGTTCGAGCTGCTGCGGGGGATCCGGCTCGCCGCCGGCGACTTCCGCGACGACTCATGAACGCGAGCGCTGACCGGGCATGTAACACGGTCACCTCACACGGTCACCGTTCATGATCATGGGCGGCGGCGAACAGGTTGGCGAAGCCGGCGATGTACTGGTCGGCGGTGACGTCGCCGACCAGGTTGCGCTGGGCGACGTATCCGACCATGGTGCCGTAGAGGAACGCGGCGACGCTGTCCGGATCGGCGTCCAGCCGCACGTGGCCTGCCTCTTTCCAGCGGATCAGGACGTCGATCCAGCCCTGACGGACGTGCAGCGCCAGTTCCTTGACCACCGCGCCGACCTCCGGCTCGCGCAACGCCTCGGACCACACATGCATGGCGATCTTGCTCAGATCGACGTCCTTTCTTGTCAGCAGCTGGCTGACGGTGTTGATCACCATCTCCATCGCCTCGGCGGGTGAGGGGACCGGTTCCGTCTGGGCGATGGTCCCGAAGACCTCACCCACGCCCTCGGTGATGGTGCCTGCGGTGGCCTTGATGAGCTCGAGCTTGCTGGGGAAGTATCGGTAAACCGCTCCCGCGGACATGCCGGACTCGGCGAAGATGTCCTGCATCGATGTCGCGTGAAAGCCGTTGCGGGCAAAGCATCGCCATGCGGCTTCGAGGATCTGCTGCCGGCGGGCGACGAGATGGGCTTCGGATACACGTGGCACGTGGTCACCATAGTGGCTGAGGCGCGTTCCCAGGTATTGCGCCGTCGGCGTGGTGTGTGGCATTGTAAAGAGAACGGACATTCGTTTTTGGAGGATAGAGATGAACCACGAGCGTGTGACGGAGACGGGTAGAGAGCCGGAGCAGGCCGCGAGTGTGGGTAACGGGCGAACGGGCTCCCCGCCGTCCGATTGGCACAAGGTGATCAGGATCGGCATCGGTATGGCGATGTTCATCGGCGTCCTGCTGACCGCGTTCGCATGGCCGAGCTCTGAGGTTACGCCGCGCGACGTGCCGATCGCGGTCGTCGGAGGGCAGGAGGCGGCGGTGCAGGTGCAAGGGCAGCTCGACGCGGCGATGCCGGATGGCTTCGAGGTGGAGCCGGCGGCTGATCTCGATGCCGCCCGGGAGCTCATCGAGGATCGAGACGTCTACGGCGCGATCGCGATCAGCCCGGACGGGCCGCCGCAGGTGCTGACCGCATCGGCGGCGAGCCCAGTGGTGGCGCAGGTCATCCAGGGTATAGCCGACCGGATGACCCAGGAGATGACCGGGGCCCCGGCGGTTCAGGTAGAAGATGTGGTGGGACATCCCGACGACGACGCACGCGGCTCGGGCTTCTCCTCTGCGGCACTGCCGATGGTGATCGGTGGCATGGCCGTGGGGTACTCGATGTCGCTCATCATCGTCGGGGTGTGGCGACGGGTCACCGGCGCGTTGGTAGGCGCGACGGCGGGTGGTCTGGTCGGAGCGCTGGTCGTGCAGCCGTGGCTGGGGGTGCTGGATGGCAACTACCTGGCGAACGCGGGGGTGCTCGCGCTGGCCATAGCGGCGATCTCGCTGACGATCATCGGCCTGGGGTCGCTGTTGGGTCCGGCCGGTCTGGGAATCGGGGCGCTGGTCATGCTGTTGCTCGGCAACCCGTTGTCCGGTGTCACCACGGCGCCGGAGATGTTGCCGACTGGCTGGGGCACCCTTGGCCAACTGCTCCCGCCGGGCGCCGGAGGCAGCCTGCTCCGATCGTCGGCGTTCTTCGACGGTGCGGCCGCGGGCGGACCGATCCTGGTGCTGACCGCATGGGTGGTGCTCGGAGTAGTGCTTGCCGCGCTCGGCTGGGCGAAGCGGGAGCGGGTCACCGTCGCGTCCACGAGTCAGGCCGTGCCAGCAGGCTCGTGACCTGCTCGGGCAGGTCACCGCTGAGAATGTCGGAGACCGTGGTGGCCTCGAGCACGTCCCGCAGGCTCGCGCGCACCGCGACCCAGATCTGGGTAAGCGGTGCGGCGCTGCCGGGGTACAGGGTGTCCTCGGGTGGCATGCCGCGGACGGCGGCGAGCGGCCCTTCCGCCGCGCGGACGATCTCGGCGAGGGTGAGCTTCTCCGGGTCCCTGGTCAGTCGATATCCACCCGATGCGCCGCGCTGGGCTTCGATGATCCCAGCGCGGCGCAGGTCGCCGAGGATGGTCTCGAGGAACTTGCCCGGGATGTTCTGTGCTTCAGCCAGCTGCTGGCGGGTGGCGGAGACCGGGCGCAGCGATGCCAGCTCGATCACAGCTCGGACGGCGTAGTCGGCTCGGGCGGTCACATGCACATGTAGATACTGCCACCGATCGTGCGCCCGCAGGTGCACAAGGCGCGGCGTTGCGTCCTGCCGGCCGTGCGTTACTTGTCACCCCAGGAGCACGCTGGTCTCAAGCCCGTCGCCGCTGCGCCGCTCGGGTGACCCACGGCCAGGTGATCAGAGCCCACACCGAGGCGACGATCACGATCTCGACCAGGACATACCATGGCCACGGGCCGAACCAGTCGAGAAGCGACGCGGTCTGCGGCTTGGCGTTCAGGAATCCGTAGTTGGTGTCGGCCAACGAGTTGAACGTGAACACGCTGACCGCCCACAGAGCCGTCGCCGCCACCGCGATGCGGTAGCTGCGCCAGTCTGGGGCGATCCCAAGTCCCCATGTCAGGTAGATCGCGGCTGCCACCGTCAATCCGTGCATCGCCCAGTACAGGATGAACGACAGAGCAGGAAAGTCGAGCTCGAGGCTGGGGGTGAAGATCGCCTGAGTCGTCAGCGTCAGTCCCCAGTAGTACGTCAGTGCGACGGCCCAGCGATGGCGCGTGAACAATGCGTACACGGCGGTCATCCATGCCAGGTCGGAAAGCTGGATCGGCAGCGCTTGGTCGATGTTGAATCGGGGAGGGGTCAGGAACCAGATCTGCAACGGCAGTGTCAGGGACAAGAAGATCAGCGCGAACACCGTGCTGAGCCGTGCGGCGACAGGGCTTTCGCGCACGGCACGGCCCCGTCGCACCAGCCACCAGGTTGCGACGAGTAACAGCGCCAGCACGGCCAGATGAGACAGGCCGTATGGCGAGAAGTGACCGGTTGCCGGCATCACATCGTCTACTACCCAGTTCGGGCGCTGACCCGCCTCGGCCGGTGCCCGACGAGCGAGGCCGTGGTCTGCATGAGTGACGGGCCAGGGACGACGTGAGCGACGAGCCGACGGACGACGTGAGGACGTGGCCACGGATGACGTGAGCGACGTGCACAGCGTCCGTCTCGGCTGTCATACTTACTAGGACGTCAAACAATCGGACGTCCTCGTACATGTTGGCGACCCCAACAGGAGGCAGCTGTGCACGCAGATGACGTCGAAGGCGGCCGTCGACGCTGGCAGGAGCGGATGCGCGCAGCCGTTGAGAAGGGGCACGTGCGGGACGCCGACTTCACCACACTGTCTGGGCTCGAGGTGGATCCTGTCTACGGGCCCGAGCCCGGCGTCGACGATCCGCGGTTCGAGCGCATCGGCTGGCCGGGCGAGTTCCCGTATACCCGAGGTCTGCATACGACGGGATATCGCGGCCGGAGCTGGACCATGCGCCAGTTCGCCGGCTTCGGCAATGCCCAGCAGACGAATGAGCGCTACAAGATGATCCTGCGTTCGGGAGGCGGAGGCCTGTCGGTCGCGTTCGACATGCCGACGCTGATGGGCCGGGATTCGGACGACCCGCGCAGCATCGGCGAGGTGGGGCACTGCGGGGTGGCGATCGACTCCGCGGCGGACATGGAGATCCTGTTCGAGGGCATCCCGCTCGGCGACGTCACCACCTCGATGACCATCAGCGGGCCCGCGGTGCCGATCTTCTGCATGTACGTGGTCGCGGCGGAACGTCAGGGCGTCGACCCCGGCGTGCTCAACGGGACCTTGCAGACGGACATCTTCAAGGAGTACATCGCGCAGAAAGAGTGGCTCTTCGGCCCCGAGCCGCACCTGCGTCTCATCGGTGACCTGATGCAGTACTGCGTGGACAACATCGCCGACTACAAGCCGCTGTCCGTCTCCGGTTACCACATCCGCGAAGCCGGATCCACGGCGGCGCAGGAGCTGGCGTTCACGCTGGCGGACGGGTTCGGTTATGTGGAGCTGGGGCTCTCACGGGGCTTGGATGTGGACGTCTTCGCGCCCGGGTTGTCGTTCTTCTTCGACGCTCACATCGACTTCTTCGAGGAGATCGCCAAGTTCCGCGCTGCCCGGCGGATCTGGGCGCGCTGGATGCGCGACGTGTACGGCGCGACCACCGAGCGAGCGCAGTGGCTGCGATTCCACACCCAGACAGCCGGAGTCTCACTGACCGGACAACAGCCTTACAACAACGTGGTGCGCACTGCCGTCGAGGCGATGGCGGCGGTGCTCGGCGGGACCAACTCGCTGCACACGAACGCTCTGGATGAGGTGCTGGCGCTGCCGTCGGAGCACGCGGCGGAGATCGCGCTGCGAACGCAGCAGGTCATCAACGAAGAGACCGGTGCGGCCAACGTAGCCGACCCCTTGGGCGGATCCTGGTATGTGGAGGCGCTGACCGACCGGATGGAGGCGGAAGCGGAGAAGACGTTCGAGCGTATCCGCGCCATGGGGGAGCGGGACACTCGTTGGCAGAGCGCGTATGGTCCGATGACAGCGGGGATCCTGCGCGGCATCGAGGACGGCTGGTTCATGTCGGAGATCGCTGATTCGGCTTTCGAATACCAGCAGAAGCTGGAGAAGGGCGAGAAACGGATCGTCGGTGTCAACGCCCATAAAGACACGGTCTCCGGCGAGTTGGACATCCTGCGCGTCTCGCATGAGGTCGAGCATGAGCAGCGGCGGGTCCTCGCCGAGCGTCGGGCCGGACGAGACGACAGCGCGGTCCGAGGCGCGCTCGCCACGATGGTGGACGTTGCGCGGACGGACGGAAACATGATTCCCGCGATGCTGGAGGCGGCACGGGCCGAAGCGACCCTGGGGGAGATCTGCGATGCGCTCCGTGCCGAATGGGGCGGCTACACCGAACCCGCCAGGTTCTAGGCCACGAGTTCTCGCCCACGTGTTCTAGCCCCGGGGGACCCGCTTCGCATCCTGAGCGCTGTTCGTAGAGGATGGGGGGTATGAACTCGAAGAGCTTCAGCCGTCCTGGCGCTGTGGACTTGTCGTCGCTGAAAAACGCACCGCAGGGTGGCCCTGCGGGCGCCGGTGCGGCCGCTGGCGGCCCTGCCGGAACATCACCCGGTAGCGGCTATGTCATCGATGTCACCGAGGCCACCTTCCAGTCCGAGGTGATCAACCGGTCCGCGTCGGTCCCGGTCGTCATCGACTTCTGGGCCACATGGTGTGAGCCGTGCAAGCAGCTGTCTCCGATCTTGGAGAAGCTCGCGGCCGAGTACGGCGGGCGGTTCGTCCTGGCGAAGATCGATGTCGACGCTAACCAGCAGATCGCGGCATCGG
>NZ_ML142862.1:50426-50871 GCF_004138495.1 Phytoactinopolyspora endophytica | reverse complement strand
CAGAGCATCCCGACGGTGCTGGGCGTGGTCAAGGGGCAGGCCGTCCCGCTCTTCCAGGGTGCGTTGCCGGAAGCCGACGTGCGCCGGGTGATCGACGAGCTGTTGAAGGTCGCGACCCAGAACGGTGTGGCCGGTCGGGCCGAGCCGGCCCAGGGCGATGACTCCGAGGCGGTCGAGGAGGAAGTGTCGGACCCTCGGTTCGACGCCGCCTACGAGGCGCTCAACGCTGGAGACCTCGACGCCGCGGCTGCGGCTTACCAGACGGTGCTGAACGAGTCGCCGGCTGATGCGGACGCCAAGGCCGGACTGGCCCGGGTAGAGCTGCTCCGCCGTACCAGCGGCGTCGACCCGGCCAGCGCGCGTGCGGCCGCGGAGGCCAACCCGGCTGATGTCGACGCGCAGCTCGTCGCCGCTGATCTCGAGCTCGCACAGGGTCAGGCCGAGG
>NZ_ML142862.1:48515-50378 GCF_004138495.1 Phytoactinopolyspora endophytica | reverse complement strand
TTCCATCGCCTCGTCGAGACGGTCCGACTCTCGGCTGGGGACGAGCGCGAGCGGGTGCGCACCCGGCTGGTCGAGCTCTTCGAGATCATCGGCCCTTCGGACCCGCGTGTGGTGAAGGCCCGCGCGGCCCTCGCCAGCGCCCTGTTCTGAGCTGCTGAGCCGGCTCAGCGGGGAAACGCGACGCCGGCGGGCGACTGGTTGAGGCGCGCCACGCCGGCTCGGTTCTCAGACGAATCTTAGGTTGCTTACAGCCTTTCTTGTGGTTGCCGTGGTGCTGTGGTGATTGCGGGGCACCCGGCCGGGTCCTGTGAGCAGTGCCCGCTCAGGCCAGTGGTCGGATCCCTTCGGCCGGGTGCCCCGTCCATGGCGTTGCGTGGCTCATCGTTCCTCCCGACGTGATCGGTGTCACGGATACCGTCCTTGATGAGGGATGGCGTAGGTGCCTGAATCGTGATAAAAAAGAACGAACATTCGCTTTATTAGTCGGTCGACGCCGGCGCAGGCGGAGGAGGACTCCGATGCTGATTCAAGAGGTCTACGTGAACGGACGTGCCTGGTGGGTCCGTTCCGACCAACACGGTCACGTTATTGCGATGGCGGCGGCGCGAGAACAGCTCAGTGCCGTCGATATCCCGATCGCGCGACGGCGTCGTTCTCAGGTCTGGAATAGGTCGCTCTCCACGGCGTGAGTCGCCGATACCTGCCGTGATTGTCGGCGGTGCGCCCGGAAATGGGCATCGTCGGGGACTGGGTGCGGCGCCGCTGGCAGGAAGCGTTCCCGACTGTTGCTGCGGGGGATGGGAGGAGCGTGAGCCAGCGACGGTCGGAAACGTTTCCGCCACCGCCACCATATGAAGCAGCCAGCGGCTGGAAGTGGGATGTACTTCAGCACGGGTGTCTCTGCCGTGTCAAGAGGGCTCCCGCTGCCAGGCCGGTTCCCGTGTGGGTGGCTGATTACGGCTTGGTGACGTTCGCTTGACAGCTACGTGTCCGACGCATTCCAATGGGGTGACTCCCGGAAACGTTTCCCGCGTGGGAGTCGGAAGTTGCTCGGAAACGATTCCAGCCGTTCGGAGGTGTCCATGGCCGCGTCGTCCAGACCGACGATCCACGAGGTGGCGAAATCCGCCGGCGTGTCGATCTCGTCGGTGTCACGTGCGCTGAACGGCAACACGTCCAACCCGGAGATGGTGGCCAAGGTGAAGGCCGCGGTCAAGCAGGTGGGGTATGTGCCCAGCGCGGTTGCGCAGTCGCTGAAGACACAGCAGACCGGGCAGATCGCGTTCGCGATGGAGGACATCGGGAACGCGGCATACCTGGCGATGGTGCGTGAGATCCAGCCCCGGCTTCGCGAGGTCGGTTACCGGCTGTTGCTGCATGCGACGGGCGCCGACGTCCAGGATGAGATCGAAGTCCTGGAGAGCCTGGCGCAGAAGTACGTCGACGGCCTGATCCTCTGCCCGATCCGGGTGACCGAACGGCACATCGAGGCGCTGCGGTCACCCGACGTGCCTGTCGTGGTCATCGGCCAGTTACCGGAGGAGGCCGGCGTCGACAACGTCCGGACCGACTCCAGGCAGGGCGCACGGGTCGCTGTGGAGCACCTGCACGCGGCGGGCGCCCGCAGGATTGGGTTCATCAACGGCCCCGCGGACACAGTTCCCGGGAAGTCGCGGCATGCCGGGTACCAAGACGGCCTGCAGGCTTGTGGGATCGCGTCCGATGAGGACCTGGTGGAGTTCGGCGACTTCCAGGTTTCCGCGGGGCGCGAGGCAGCGGAACGGTTGCTGGAGCGGGCCGAACCGGACGCGATCTTCGCCGCGAACGACCTCATCGCGCTCGGGGCGATGCACGCGATCCGCT
>NZ_ML142862.1:46361-48503 GCF_004138495.1 Phytoactinopolyspora endophytica | reverse complement strand
GGGTCGCTCGATCCCCGACGACGTCCAAGTCGTCGGTATGGACGACACCACCCTGGCGGAGACCAGCTTCCCGCCCCTCACCAGCGTCTCGCTGGGCTCGCGCGAGCGGGGCGGGATCGCGGCCGAGATGCTGCTGGCCCGGCTTCAGGGTGAGACCGGGCCTGCTCGGCGGATGACTGTCGCGCCCTCATTGACCGTACGTGAGAGCACCAGGGAGATCGAAGCATGAGCGGCGAGACGCCGAGCGAGTGGAGTGGCCGGCGTAGCGAGGAACGAGCGCAGCCGTCCGCGGAGCGAGTGAGAAGTCGAGCGCGACCAGCAAGCATGAGTGGTGTGCTCGCCCCGCCCCGCGGGCGGCCGAAGAAGCAGCAGCCACCGCGGGCACGGCGCAGGTTCCTCGGCCTTGACCGCGACGGCATGATGCTGGCGATTCCGGCGCTGATCCCGGTCTTCGCGTTCAGCCTCTACCCGCTGCTCCGCGGGATCTACCTGGGGTTCACCGACGCCCAGGCAGGCAGGGCGACAGAGACCACGTTCACCGGGCTCGAGAACTACGGTGACCTGCTGGGCGACAGCTACTTCTGGGAGTCGTTCCGGATCGGGCTGATCTGGGCGTTCTCTGTGACCATCCTGCAGTTCGTCGCCAGCCTCGGCCTCGCGCTGCTGCTCAACCAGAGGATCCGGCTCCGGTGGCTGGCCCGGACGTTGTCGCTCGTTCCGTGGGCCATGCCGCCGGTGGTGATCGGCATCATGTGGCGGCTGGTCTACCACCCGAACGCGGGCCTGCTCAACGACGTCCTGATGGACCTGCGGATCATCGACAGCAACATCGACTGGCTCTCGTCGTTCTCCCTCGCGTTGCCGGCCATCATCGTGGTCGGAGTCTGGACCGGGATGCCGCAGACCACGGTGGTCTTGCTCGCCGGCCTGCAGAGCGTCTCCAGGGAGCTGAACGAGGCCGCGTCGATGGACGGTGCCGGCGCCTGGCAGCGGTTCCGGAACGTGACCTGGCCGGCGATAGCCCCGGTGGTCACTGCGATCACCACGCTGGACTTCATCTGGAACTTCAACCAGTTCGGTCTGGTCTATGTGCTGACCGAAGGCGGGCCCGGCGGGGCGACCCGGCTGCCGATGCTGTTCGCCTACGAGGAAGCGTTCCGGTACGGCAACTACGGGTATGCCGCAGCGCTCGGTAACGCGATGGTGCTGATCATCGCCGTGTTCGTCGCCTTCTACCTCCGGCAGCGGTTCAAGGAGGCGAAGAATTGATGGAACGTTCGACCCCGGCCGTCGCCACGACGCTGAAGTACCTGGCGTTGGGTGCGTACCTGGTGTTCCTCGCCTTCCCGCTGTTCTGGCTGCTGTCGACGGCGTTGAAGACACCGCAGGAGATCGCGCAGATCAACCCGACGATCATCCCGAACGACATCACGTTCGAGAACTTCCGGGCGGCGTTCGATGAGCAGCCGATCGCCCGGTCCCTGGTGAACACCGCGTTCGTGTCCAGTGTGTCCGCGGTGCTGACCGTCTTCCTGTCGATCCCGGCGGCCTACGTGATGGCCAGATATCGGTCCGTGGTGAGCCGGGCGGTGATCGTCTGGGTGCTGCTCAGCCAGATCTTCCCGTGGGTTCTGGTGATCATCCCGCTGTTCTTGCTGCTCCGCGATGCCGGGCTGTACGACAGTCATCTCGGTCTGATCATCGTCTACGTCGTCTGGAGCATGCCGTTCGCGCTGTGGATGCTCCGCAGCTACGTCGCAAGCATCCCGTACGAGCTGGAGGAGGCGGCGGCGATGGACGGTGCCACCAAGGTGCGGGCGCTGCGCAGCGTCATCGCCCCGTTGCTCGCTCCGGGAGTGGTGGCCGCCGGCCTGTTCGCTTTCGTGTCCGCGTGGAACGAGTTCCTGTTCGCGCTGGTCCTGATCCGGGACCCGGATCTGCAGACGATCTCGCTGACGCTGGTGAAGTTCATCGGCGCGGAGGGTGTGGCACGCCTCGGGCCGCTTGCTGCGGCGTCGCTGGTAGCGACCATCCCGAGCCTGATCTTCTTCGCTTTCATGCAACGACGCCTGACCGGCGGGTTGCTGGGCGGAGCCGTCAAGTCGTGAGTTCAAACCAAAGGAGGATGAACATGACCATCTC
>NZ_ML142862.1:46038-46318 GCF_004138495.1 Phytoactinopolyspora endophytica | reverse complement strand
GACGATTCGGACAGCTCGACCGAGTCGAACGGCGCGGACGGGCAGGAAGGCGCGGCCGAGCCGGAGGAGCCGGACGAGCCGATCAGCCTGGAGTTCCAGACCCTCGCCTGGCAGACCGCCTCGATGGAGGCCAACGAGGCGATCGTCGACGCATGGAACGAAGAGAACCCGAACGTGCAGGTGAACCTCCTGCAAGGGGACTGGAACAACGTCAACGACCAGCTGCTGACCGCGTTCGAGGGTGGAACGGCGCCGGACATCTTCCACTACGAGTCCACGA
>NZ_ML142862.1:40757-45943 GCF_004138495.1 Phytoactinopolyspora endophytica | reverse complement strand
CAGGAGTTCGGGGACCGGGGCAACGTCCTCGACTTGTCCGGGTACCTCTCCGACGAGATCCGGGGAGACATCCGCGAGGGCGCGTGGGACACGGTCACCTACGACGACGCCGTCTACGGCGTGCCCTTCCTGCAGGAGTCACAGGTGATCTTCGCCAACGCCACGATCCTGGAGGAGGAAGGCATCGAGCTGCCCACGGCGGACGACCCGTGGACGTGGGACGAGTTCGCCGACGTGGCAGCCGAGCTCACCACCGACGACCGGTACGGCGCGGTGTACCCGCTGAAGTCGCCGACCAACCGGATCCTCAACCTGTCCCGCAACTACGGCGCGGACTTCTTCTCCGACCCGGCCGGCGAAGCGTCGGCCGTCTTCGGTGATGCGGAGGGCGAGGTGCTCAGCCGGATCCACGACATGATCTACAGCGAGGAGATCGCCGCTCCGGACGGGCTGGGCATGTCCTCGACGGATGCGCTGCCGGCGTTTTTCGACGGGCAGTACGCCATGCTGCCGGGGGCGATCTGGCTGCGCCAGCAGCTCATGGAGCAGGCGCCGGACGACTTCGAGTGGGTCACGCTGCCTGCGCTGGTCGGAGACAGCCAGCAACAGGGCGCGGTGGCTCAGACGATCTCGGTCTCGGCCGACACGGAGTACCCGGAGTACGCGGTGCAGTTCATCGAGTACTTCCTGAACGCGGAGAACCAGGTCGAGCTGGCGGCCGGCGACTGGCTGCTGCCGACCAGCCAGGAGGCCGCGGAATCGCCCGAGCTAAACGACGCCGAGACCGGGTGGGACGTGGCGACCGCCACTGCCGACCAGCTGGAGATCGCACCGTTCCAGCAGGTCAAAGGGTTCGAAGAGTGGAAAGCCAAGGTCTCCGAGCCGAGTCTGCAGGAGTTCTTCGCCGACGAGATCTCGCTGGAGGAACTCGGCGAGAGGCTGACCGGTGAAGGCAACGAGATCCTGGAGCGGTACCGCAGGTGAACCAGACCGACCGTGCCCGGGGCTGCCTCGTGGGGCTGGCCATCGGCGATGCGATGGGCGCCCCGGCCGAGAACATGACGGCCGAGGCGATCGCCGCCCGCTGGGGTGAGGTGACCGGATTCCTCACCGATGCCCGATCCGGCACAGACGACACCGAGTACGCGGCGTTCAGCGCGCTACTCCTGCTCGAGCATGGGTCCGCGTTGACCAGCGAGCACGTCGCCGACGCCTGGGTCGAGCACCTCGCCGGCCGTACCGGTGGCTTCCCCGGAGCGGGTTTCAGCGAGCTGGGCACGGTCGAGAACCTGCGGGCAGGGCTACGCCCGCCGGCCAGCGGCGAGCACGTGCACTCGTGGAGCGACGGGCTGGCCATGCGAGCAGCGGTGCATGGGGTGTTCGCCGCTTCAGATCCGGCGGAAGCGGCCCGGCTCGCCGCTGTCGATGGTGCGGTCAGTCACTCCGGCGAGGGCGTCTACGCCGGACAGGCCGTCGCCGCCGCGGTGGCGACGGCGATGTCCGGTGCCGATGTCGAGACGATCGTCGACGCCGCGGTCCAGGTGGTCCCCGCCGACAGCTGGACCGCTCAGGCGCTGATCCAGGCCCGGGTCTGCGTCGAGAACGCGGTACGTTCCGGCCGCTCGCTCGACGTTCCCGCCCTGCTCGAAGCCCTGGTGACCCGCCGCTACCCCTGGACCGACCTTGGCCCGGAGGCCGTGGGACTGGCGTTCGCCGCCTTCATCGCCGGCGACGGCCGGTTCGACACGGTCGTTCCCCGAGCTGTCTCGATGGGCCGGGACGCCGACACGACGGCCGCGATCTCCGGTGCGCTGGCCGGGGCACTGTGTGGACACGGCTCGATCCCGCCAGAGTGGGTGGAGATCGGGCCGGTCACCGGCCGCTGCCTCGGCGATGTCGTCCGCGGCCTGATGCTGTCCGACCTGGCCGAGCGACTCGTGGAGGTGCACGATGCCGAGTGAGGACCACAACGTCCCGCACAACGAGGCCTCCGACGCTCGCTTCGCGGGACGCTACACAGGGGCCGATCGTGCGGCCGGCGCGATCCTCGGGCTCGCCATCGGCGACGCCGCGGGGTGGCCGGCGCGCCAGCACCGTTCGCACCGGCTGCCCGCTTGGACGCGGCGGCTGCGGCGGGAGCTGGACGTGTTCGCCGAGACACAAGACGTCACGTCCCTGCCGGTGCCGTTCGCGCTGAATCAGGACCCTGAACCCCTGCGGTTCGGACCCAGCGACGACGCCGAGTGGTCTGCCTGGACCCTCACCTGGCTCCTCCGGCTAGGCGCGGCGGACCAGCAGGCAGACGCCCCGACGTGGTCAAGAGAACAGGTTCATTCCATCTGGCTCGACGCGGTTGAGACAGACACGGTACCTAGAGGCCGGATCAGCGTGGCGACGGCAGCCGACTCGCTCCGCAAAGGCGTCCGCCCACCCCGGTCCGGCTATGACAACCCGCACCACTTCGACGACGCCGCCGCCATCAGGGCCGTCGCGATCGGCTCCATGCTCGACTCTCCTGACCTGGCCGCCGACGTCGCCGAGTGGGACGCCGAGGTGACCAATGCCGGCGACGGCCTGTACGCCGCCCGCGCCATCGCCCGAGCCATCGCGTCGTCGAGGCTGCTCAGCGTAACCACAGACGAACGTGCGACGCCAGCGGAAGACGAGGGGAGCGAGGGGAGAATTCGCTCCATGGTGTGGCGGGCATCGGCGACGACGAGCTCTAGCGAGGAGGAGCCGCTGGGCGGGGAGGGAAATCTCCCCTCGCTCCCTGCGCAAGTTGAGCGTGGCGGCGCGCTGCATGAGAATCTGTTGCGCGAGCTGCCGGAGAACACGTTGATCGGGCGCACCACGCGGGCGGCACTCGACGCCGTCGCCGGCACAGCATCACCAGCAGAAGCGGTCCCGCTGCTCGACGACGTAGTCGACCGGGTGTACTCCTACGGTACGGCCGCCGCACAGACCGTCGCGGTGGCGTCGGCCATGGCCGTGGTCGCGGTCCGCGCAGGCGCACCCTCGATCGACGCCGTAACGGCGGCTGCCTGCCTGCCGTCGCTGGCGGACAGCGCACCGGCCCTGACCGGAGCCCTGGTCGGTGCGGCACACGGCGCGTCGTCGTTCCCGGACAGCTGGGTGCGGCGGTGCCGGGTGCTCGTGGGTTGCTGCGCGCCTGCCCTGGCCGGCGTCGACCTGTTAGAACTGATGAAAGGGAACATGGGTGAGCAGTGATACTGGGCTGACCAGCCGAGCCGTGGGATGCCTCCTCGGGGCGGCGGTCGGCGATGCTCTCGGCGGCGCCACCGAAGGGTGGTCGCCCGCGCAGATCCGGGAACGATGGGGCGGCTGGGTCGAAGGCATTGTCCCGCCGTACTTCCCGGACTGGCGGACCGCCCGCCCGATCGCGCCTTACCACAAGGGCGATGGGCACATCACCGATGACACCCTGATGACGCACCTCATGGTCGATGTCTACGACCAGGCGAGGTCACACCTGACGGCGTATGACGTAGCCGAGCGGCTGGTGCCGCTGATGCTCGGGAAGCAGGTCTGGATTCCCGAGCTCGAAACCGAGGCATTGCCGCTGCAGCGGGTGTTCCTCGCCGAGAAGTACATCGCCCTACGGCTGCACTGGGGGCATGCGGACCCGCGCGAAGCCGGCGTCGGTAATGCGGTGAACTGCGGTGCTGCGATGTACATCGCCCCGGTCGGCATCGTCAACGCGGCCGACCCCGACGCCGCCTACGCGGAGGCGCTCGACGTGACCGGTGCGCATCAATCGTCGTACGGCAGGGAAGCCGCCGGCGTGATGGCCGCGTGCGTGGCCGAGGCGGCTCGCCCGGGCGCGACCGTGGACGATGTCATCGCGGTGGCGCTGCGGCTGGCGAAGGACGGCACCCGGGCGGCGATCGATGCCGTCGTCGAGGCGGCCTCCGGCGCGCGGCACTGGACCGACGCGGTCGAGTCCGGCCAGTTGCGCAAGGCGATGCGGCCACATGACACGGTAGGCGAGGACTACCGGGACCAGGGTCTGGGTGCCCGCCGGCCGAGCCGGTTGCACAGCATCGAGGAGCTGCCGATCGCGCTCGCGATGCTGGTGATCAGCGGCGGGAATTGGCGAGATGCGGTGCTCGGCGGGGTGAACTACGGCCGCGATTCCGACTCCATCGCCTCCATGGCCGGTGCGATCGCCGGCACGCTGGGTGGACGCGACGTCGTCCCGGCGGACCTGTCGGACGCCGTGGCCGAGGCGAGCCGGACTGACCTGGTGACGCCGGGAGTGCGCCTGGCCGAGGTGACCACCGAGATCCGGTCCGCCGACCGCAAGCAGCGAGACGCCGTCGACGCGGCGTTCCGGGGCCTGGCCGAGGAGTAGGTTGACGAGATATGCGCCTGACCTGGATACAGCCAGAAGACTTGGTGGGGCACGCGCTGCACCAGGCCGACCAGGACCGTGTCGACGTGGACGATCTGCGTGCCCGGTGGGTGGACGCCGGCGGCGACCCCGCGCCGCTGCATTCGGGCGCGTCTGACGCGCCGGCGCCCGATTCACTGCGAGCGCTCGCGGTCGAGGTTCTGGACGAGATCGATATGCGGCCGTCGCCGTTCGACGCCGACGAACCCACGGACCTGGCGGACATCCAGGTGGTAGCACCGGCCTGGACGGGGAAGGCGGTCGATCCGGGGAATGCCGGCACCGCCGGATCGAGGGCATCCGATCGGATCGTCGAGCGGATGCACGGCGCCTGGATGGGCAGGGCTGCCGGCTGCCTGCTCGGCAAGCCGGTCGAGAAGATCCCGAGACGTGGGATCCGCGAGATTCTGGAGGCGACCGGGCGCTGGCCGCTGAACGGCTGGTTCACCGAGGATGGTCTGCCGGACGACGTCGCGGCGCGCTGGCCGTGGAACCGGCGGAGCGCCGTGACCAGTCTGGCCGAGAACATCGACGGCATGCCGGAGGACGACGACCTCAACTTCCCGATGCTGAATCTCTCCCTGCTGGAGGCTCACGGTGCCGCGCTCGACACCGAGGACGTGGCAGTGGCCTGGCTGGCGGAGCTTCCCGCGGGCCGGGTGTTCACCGCCGAGCGGGTCGCCTATCGCAACCTTCTGCTCGGGGTCACGCCGGGGCGCACGTCGCTGGTGCGTAACCCGTTCCGGGACTGGATCGGTGCGCAGATCCGCGGCGA
>NZ_ML142862.1:36904-40731 GCF_004138495.1 Phytoactinopolyspora endophytica | reverse complement strand
TCTTCGGGTGGGTGTATCCCGGTGAGCCCGCCCGGGCGGCTGAGCTGGCGTGGCGGGACGCAGTCCTGAGCCACACCCGGAACGGTGTCTACGGGGAGATGTTCGTGGCCGCCGCGTGCTCCGCGGCATTGGTGGCGGAGACCGTCGACGACGTGCTCGACGCGGGCCTGTCCGTCGTCCCGCCGGCGTCGCGGTACGCGGACGCGGTCCGGTTCGCCCGCGCTCTGCCGGACGAGCATCCCGGCTTCGAGGACGCCGTGGACGCGATCGAGCAACGCTACGGGGACCTGCACTGGGTGCACGTGCTGAACAACACGGCGCTCACGGTCGCCGCGCTCGTGTACGCGGTCGCACCGACAGGTGCAGGTGCGGTGCGTCGTGAGCCGGCGAGTGGTGAACCCCTGGGTAGCGAGCCGGCCGATGGTTGGTCGCGTGGCGGCGAGGCGTTCAGCCGGGCCATCACGATGGTGGTGAGCGGCGGCTGGGACACCGACTCCAACGGTGCGACGGTCGGCTCGCTGATGGGTGGGCTGCTGGGCGCGTCGTCGTTGCCGGAATACTGGACCGCACCGATGCGTAACCGGGTGTCCTCCACGCTGAGCGGCTTCGACGGCATCGGGTTCGACACATTGGCGCGGCGGACGCTCGACGTCGCCGAGAAGCTCGTGAAGCCTGGGTTCATGGCCTGAGGTAACGCGTGAGGGCACATGGGGGACCTGCGAGCGTTACGTCAGGCCACGAGCCCGGCTTGGCCGGGTGCAGAAATGCGCATGGGTGGCACGCACGGGGCAGCGAAGGAGACGAGAGGCTATGAGCGGAACGGGTATCGCGGTGCTCGGCAGCGCGAACATGGACCTGGTGGTGACCACGGAGCGCGCGCCCGGCCGCGGCGAGACGGTGACCGGGCAGACGTTCCGGACGATCCCCGGCGGCAAGGGCGCCAACCAGGCGGTCGCCGCCGCCCGGGCCGGGGGATCGGTGCGTTTTCTGGGCGCTGTGGGCGACGACGACTTCGGCCGGCAGATCCGCGACGTCTTCACCGGCGACGGGATCGACACCGCCGGTCTGATGACCGCCGAAGCGCCCACCGGCACAGCGCACATCGTCGTCGACGGCGATGGGGACAACTCGATCGTCGTGGTCCCGGGCGCCAACGGCACGGTGACGGCGCTGACCGATGCCCACCGTGCGGCGATCGACTCGGCCGGCATGCTGCTGCTCCAGCTCGAGCTGCCGCTGAGCGTCGTCTCCGAGGCCGCGGCCTACGCACGTTCCGTCGGGGTACGGACGGTCCTGACGCCGGCGCCGGCCATCCCGCTCCCGGACGAGCTACTCGCCGACATCGACCTGTTGGTGCCCAACGAGCACGAAGCGGCGATCCTGGTCGCTGGAGCGCCTTCGTCCACGGTCGGCGACGGAACAGGGACGACGGACGATGAGGAATCGGGAAATGCGGAATCGCTGGCACGAGGGCTGACGAAGAGATCGCGCGCGGTGTCCGTGACCCTGGGTGCTCGTGGCGCGATCTACCTCGCCACCGACGCCGCGCCGGTGCGCGTGCCGGCGTTCAACGTCGACGCGGTGGACACCACGGCCGCCGGCGATACGTTCGTCGGCGTGTTCTCGGTCGGCCTGGCCGAGGGCCTGGCCCCGGAGACGGCGCTGCGCCGGGCGTCCGCCGCGGCGGCGCTCTCGGTCCAGCGGTTCGGCGCGTCGTCGTCGATGCCCACTCGCGACGAGATCGAGACCTTCCTGGCGAAAGTGGAGTGACGTGCTCAACCCCTACGTGCCCCGCCCGATCGACATGTACGCCGAGGTGCCGCTCGACCCGGCGGCCGACCTCACGGTGCTGGACGAGGCGAAGATCCTGGCCGCCCCGTCCGATCCCGCCGACTGGCCGGCCTGGCGGGAACAGCTCGCCCGCTGGCGTGTCGAGGCCCGTGCCCGGATCGGCTACGACGGCTCGCGTTACGACGACGAGCCGGCGGACGCGTTCGTCGTGTGCCTCACGTGGTTGTGGGACGAGCTGCTCTACGACCATGACGCCGGCGTGTTCACCGTCGAGGCGTTCGTCGCCGCGGCCGAGCGGGACTTCGGGGGGTTCGATGGGGTGGTCCTCTGGCACGCCTACCCGAACCAGGGGATCGACGACCGCGACCAGTTCGACTACTACACAGACGTGCCGGAGCTGGCGGACGTCGTGGCGGCGTTCCGGGACCGAGATGTCCGGGTCTACCTGGCCTATTATCCGTGGGAGGCGAGCGAGCCCGAGCGAGTCGGCGAGCTCGTCACGTCCACCGGCGCTGACGGTGTCTTCCTGGACAGCTCCAAGGAAGGCAGCCTCGAGATCCGGAGGGTTCTGGACGAGGTGAGCCCAGGACTGTCGATGGAGGGCGAGTCGAGGCTGCCGCTGGCCCGGGTGCACGACCATGCGATGTCCTGGGCGCAATGGTTCGCCGACTCGCCGGTGCCCGGCGTACTCCGGGCTAAGTGGTTCGAACGGCGGCACATCCTGCACCACACCCGTCGCTGGCACCGCAGCCACATCGAGGAGCTGCATTCCGCGTGGCTCAACGGTTCCGGGATGCTGGTGTGGGAGAACGTCTTCGGCGTCTGGGTCGGCTGGAGCGAGCGGGACCGGTCGGTGCTGCGGGCGATGCGGCGGGTGCAGGCCGGATACCGCGCGTGGTTGCAGAGCGAGGAGTGGACTCCGCTGGCCGGCCATCCCGGTGGCGACGTGCCGGTCTACGCCTCCCGCTGGGCACATGAAGGCGTCGTGCTCTGGACCGTGGTCAACCAGGGCGACGACTACGACGGCCCCTGGCTGGTGACGGACCTGCCGAGCGGGACCGGCTTCACCGAGGTGGCCACCGGGGCGTCGCTCAACGTGTCGACGGACGCCGACGGCCGCACGGTCATCGGCGGGCGGCTGCCGGCCGGTGGGATCGCCGCCGTCGTGACCGGCGACGCCTCCGAGCAGGTGGGGCCGGAGACGACGGCCTCGTCGGCGGGGGACGTGTCGTTCCCTCGACGCGCTGCCGTGCGGGTGCCGGCCCGGATGCCTCCGATGGCTCCGGCGGCTCCGGCGGACGACGTGCCGGACGGGATGGTCGAGGTCGGTGGCGGCCGGCAGGCCCTCGTCGTCCGGTACCGGGTGCGGGAGACCGGGCTGTACGGCGAGGCTCCCTATGTCGACGAATGGAAGCCGCTCCCGCCGCGGCTGCACCACACCGGGACGCTGCACCGCGTCGTGACCCTGGGGGAGTTCGCGATCGCGCGGACCGACGTGACCAACGCCGAGTACGCGGCTTTCGTCCAGGCCACCGGGTATCGCCCGGTGCGGGCGGAACGGTTCCTCGCACACTTCGTCGACGGCATGCCCCCGGCAGGGCGGGAAGACGAGCCGGTGAGTTACGTCGACCTGGACGACGCCCGCGCCTACGCCCGGTGGGTGGGGATGCGGCTGCCGACCGAGGACGAGTGGCAGGTCGCCGGCGAGGCGGGTGTGCTCGAGCGGGGACTCCCGGTGGTGTGGAACCTGACCGAGAGCGAGCACACCGACGGCAGGACCCGGTTCTACATTCTCAAGGGTGGATCGGATTGGTGCGCTGAAGGATCGGACTGGTACTTCGACGGGGACGTGCGCGGCCCCGAATTCTCCGCGAAGTATCTGCGTAGCGGCGCTGGCCTGGACCGTTCGCCGTCGGTCGGCTTCCGCTGCGTCGTCGACATTGTTGCGTCCCGCACCCCGAGCGCTGCGGGCCACAGTGTGCAGAACGTAAAGGAGAGGAGAGCGGGATGAAGAGCGAGCCGGGCGTGCGGGGGCC
>NZ_ML142862.1:35679-36874 GCF_004138495.1 Phytoactinopolyspora endophytica | reverse complement strand
GGACGGTCTGCGCGTGGTCGACGCGTCGACGTTGTTCGCCGGGCCGCTGACGGCGATGCACCTGGGCGACATGGGCGCGGACGTGGTGAAGGTCGAGCATCCGCGCCGTCCCGATCCGGCTCGAGGTCATGGAGCCGCGAAGGACGGACACAACCTATGGTCGAAGACGCTCGGGCGGAACAAACGGGCGATGACGCTGGACCTGTCGTCGGCGGATGGGCAGGCGGTGTTCCGGAAGCTGGCAGCGGGCGCCGACGTCGTCGTCGAGAACTTCCGGCCGGACACGCTGGAACGGTGGGACCTGGGCTACGAGCGGCTGAGCGCGGACAACCCGGGCCTGGTGCTGGCCAGGCTGACCGGGTTCGGGCAGACCGGGCCGTACCGGCGCCGGCCCGGGTTCGGCACGCTGGCTGAGGCGATGAGCGGATTCGCGGCGATGACGGGCGAACCGGACGGCCCGCCCACGCTGCCGCCGTTCGGGCTGGCCGACGGGATCGCGTCGCTGGCCGCCTCGTACGCCGTCATGACGGCGCTGCACGCCCGGCACGCGACCGGCCGCGGGCAGGTGATAGACCTGGCCATCGTCGAGCCGATCCTGGCGATGCTCGGCCCGCAGCTGACCCAGTGGGACCAGCTCGGCACGGTGCAGCCGCGGACTGGGAACCGCTCGGTGAACAACGCTCCCCGCAACACGTATCAGTGCGCGGACGGCCGGTGGGTGGCCGTCTCGACCAGTTCGCAGAACATCGCCGAGCGAGTGCTACGGCTGGTGGGCCGGCCGGACGTCGTCGACGAGCCGTGGTTCGCGACGGGCACGGGACGGGTAGAGCACGCCGACGAGCTCGACGGCGCGGTGGCGGCGTGGGTGGCGGAGCGGACCAGGGACGAGGTGGTCGCGGAGTTCGAGAAGGCCGAGGCCGCTGTGGCCCCGATCTACGACGCGTCCGACATCGCCGCCGATCCGCAGTTCGAGGCGCTCGGGACGGTGTTGCGCGTCGACGATCCCGACCTGGGCGAGCTGGCAATGCAGAATGTGCTGTTCAGGATGTCCGAGACGCCCGGCCGGGTCCGGTTCAGCGGCCGTGGCCATGGTGCGGACACCGCTGAGGTGCTGCACGAGCTGGGATACGACGAGGCAGGCGTCCACACACTGCGCCAGGCGGGTGTTGTCTGATGCTGTTCCGGAACTCCCGGG
>NZ_ML142862.1:34945-35663 GCF_004138495.1 Phytoactinopolyspora endophytica | reverse complement strand
GTCTGGAGGCGACGGGTTACGTAGGTGGGCCAGCCCGGTCGGTCTGTGGCCCGGCTGGGCTTGAGCCTCCAGACCCCACTCCCGGGAGTCCCGGAACAAGGTTTGAAGGACGGTGTTGACTGGCGAAATGTGGCATCCATGCGAGAGGCTGACTCGATGAGCATCGTGTTGACGCAGCTGTACGTGCCGGCGGACCGGCCGGACCGGGCGCGCAAGGCGCTCGCGGGCGATGCCGACGTGGTCATCCTGGACCTGGAGGACGCGGTGGCGCCGCCGAACAAGGAGGCGGCACGGGCGGGTATCGGCGAGCTGATCGACGAGTTTCCGCAACGGCCCGTTCAGGTGCGCGTCAACGCGCCGGGCACCCCGTGGGGGCACGGTGATCTGGCCATGGTGGCGAGGCTGCCGCGACATGTCGACGTGCGGCTCCCGATGGTCACGTCCCCGGAGGATGTCGCGGCAGCGGTCGGCGTCGTGGGGGAACGCCCGGTGCACGCCCTGCTGGAGACCGCGTCCGGCATCGAGGCGGCCGCCGAGATCGCTGTGGCGCCCGGCGTCGCATCGCTGGGTTTGGGGGAGGCGGACTTGGCGTCAGACCTGGGGGTGAGCGACGACGGCGCCTTGATGTGGTGCCGGCAACGTGTCGTGGTGGCCGCGCGGGCTGCCGGGCTCCCGGCGCCGGCGGCAGCCGTGTACACGAACGTCCGTGACCTGGACG
>NZ_ML142862.1:33647-34922 GCF_004138495.1 Phytoactinopolyspora endophytica | reverse complement strand
CTGGCCGAGTCGACCCGGCAGGCGCGTCGCTGGGGCTTCCTGGGACGCGCGGCGATCCATCCGCGGCAGCTCCCGGTCATCGAGGCGGCGTTCGCGCCCTGCCCGGACGAGGTGGAGCGGGCCCGCGAGGTGGTCGCGAGCGTCGACGGCGCACAGGCCCGCGGAGACGGGACCTCGATGCTGCCGGACGGCAGCTTCTTGGACGTCGCGATGGTGGAGCAGGCCCAACGCGTCCTGGCACTGCACGAGCGCACGAATCCGCACAGCTGAGCGTGGATAACCTCGGGCGAAGGGTTCTATACCCGTCCCTGACGTCGAGTCTCCTCAGTGATCCTCGTGCCGGCGGAAGACCTCGCGGGTGAGCGCCTGGACGTCCTGGTCGAGGCTGCCGACCCGCTGTTCGAGACGGCCGACCCGGCCGTCGAGATGATCCACCCGCCGGTCCACCGCGTCGAAGCGGGTGTTCATCTCGGCTCGCATCGAATCGAACTTCGAATCCATCGCCTCGAACCGTGCCTCGAACTTCGAGTCCATCGCCTCGAACCGTGCGTCCATCGACTCGAACTTCGACTCGAACTTGTTCCCAAGGCTCTCGATCTTGGCGCCGACGGTGCGGAGCAGGGCATTGCCCAGCATTCCGACGACGGCGAGGAAGCCGGCGATCAAGGTCCACGTCTGTGCGTCGTTCACGGCGAGTCTCCTTCGTGTTGAGGATGATACGCGAAGGATCTTGCCCGATCTAAAGCAAGGCTACAAGAGGCAACTGGGGCTATGTGGATAAGTCTAGACTCTAACAGAAGCTTGTGGATAGATCAGCGATGCTCCGGCAACCGGCGCGGTGAGAAGACCTTCTCTCGGTGCACCCCATCCGGCTCAACGTTGCACGAGACCCGCGGTGAGGACTTCGTTACGCGCTGGACATCGGCGTTGATCGGCATGGAACTTCCCGTCATCTGAGGCGAAACATGGCGTCCGTAGCGTCACTGTCCATTCGGATACGGCAACGGATACAGCGCTGTATACGCACTGTGGATGCCGGGTGACCAGCACATCCAGCCCGGCCCTGGAGAGTAGTCGAGCCCATCGGCGTAGGAGGCCTCGCACCATGACGTTGTCCAGATGGACCCATTCGACGCGGACCTCGCCCACCCGGACGTCGTCCACGCGCATGCTCAAGGCGCCGGCGGCGCTCGCTGCCGTCGCCCTCGTACTCACCGCTTGTGGCAGCCGCGCCGACGACACCGACACGGCCAGCTCGGACAGCTGTGTTGACAC
>NZ_ML142862.1:23970-33604 GCF_004138495.1 Phytoactinopolyspora endophytica | reverse complement strand
GCGAAGCGATCGAGGTCGGCTCGCTGAACTCGCTCTCCGGCACCATGGCCATCAGCGAGACGACGGTGCGCGATGCCATCAAGCTGGCCGTCGACGAGATCAACGCCGACGGCGGTGTCCTCGGCAAGGAGATCGAGATCGTCGCCGAGGACGGCGCCTCCGAACCGGCCGTGTTCGCGGAGAAGGCGGAGAAGCTCATCCGCGACGACTGCGTGGCCGCGGTGTTCGGCGGCTGGACCTCGGCCAGCCGCAAGGCGATGCTCCCGGTCTTCGAGAACCACGATGCCCTGCTCTACTACCCCGTGCAGTACGAGGGCCTTGAGGCATCCCCGAACATCTTCTACTCGGGCGCGACCACCAATCAGCAGATCATCCCCGCCCTCGACTACCTGGCCGAGGAAGGTGTGGAGTCCCTCTACCTGGTCGGCAGCGACTACGTCTTCCCGCGGACTGCTAACGCGATCATCACCGCCTACGCGGACGCCCACGGCATCGAGATCAAGGGCGAGGACTACGTGCCCCTCGGCTCGACCGACTTCTCCACCATTGTCAACAAGGTGCGCACCGAAGACGCGGATGCCGTCTTCAACACCCTGAACGGCGACTCGAACGTGGCCTTCTTCCGGGAGTACACCAACGTCGGCCTTACCGCCGACGACATGCCCGTCATGTCGGTGTCGATCGCGGAGGAAGAGGTCGGCGGCATCGGCGTGGAGAACATCGAGGGCCAGCTGACGGCGTGGAACTACTACCAGACCCTCGACTCGGACCAGAACACGACGTTCGTGGGCGCTTTCAAGGATGAGTACGGCGACGAGCGGGTGACCTCGGACGCGATGGAGGCGGCCTACACCTCGGTGTACGTCTGGAAGGAGTCCGTCGAGGCGGCGGAGTCGTTCGACGTGGCCGACGTCCAGGAGGCCGCCGGCGGGGTCGCCGTCGACGCTCCCGAAGGCACAGTGACCGTCGACGGGGAGAACAACCACCTCGTCAAGACGGCCAGGATCGGTGAGATCCGCGACGACGGCCTGATCCACACGGTCTGGGAGTCGGATGGTGCCATCGAGCCCGATCCCTTCCTTCAGACGTACTCCTGGGCCGATGGTCTGTCCGTCGACGACGCCGAAGGCTGAGGGCCACGATCGATGGACGTGGTGATCGGGCAGCTCTTCACCGGGATGAGCACAGGGTCCATCCTGTTGCTCGCCGCCCTGGGACTGGCGCTCACGTTCGGGCAGATGGGCGTCATCAACATGGCGCACGGCGAGTTCATCATGGCCGGCTGCTATACCGCGTACGTCGTGCAGCAGGTGGTCTCCGCCACCGGTGCGTCGCTGCTCATCTCATTGGCCGTGGGGTTCGTGGTGGGTGGCGCGATGGGCGTGATCTTGGAGGCGACGCTGCTGCGCCGGTTGTATCACCGGCCGTTGGACACGCTCCTGGTCACCTTCGGTGTCGGGCTCATCCTCCAGCAGCTGGCCAGGGACATCTTCGGGGCGCCGGCGGTGAACGTGGTGGCGCCGGGATGGCTCTCCGGCGGGGTCGAGATCTTCGGGGCAGTGGTGCCGAAGACGCGGATCTTCATCCTGCTGCTCGCCGCCGCGTGCGTCGCCGGGCTCGCCGCCGCGCTCAAGTACCTGCCGGCCGGCCGGCGTATCCGCGCCGTCGTGCAGAACCGCGACCTCGCCGAGAGCAGCGGGATCTCCAGCCGGCAGACCGACCGGATGACGTTCTTCGTCGGATCGGGGCTGGCCGGGGTGGCGGGCGTCGCCCTCACCCTGATCGGTTCCACGAGCCCGACCATCGGGCAAAGCTACCTCGTCGACGCCTTCCTTGTTGTCGTGGCGGGCGGCCTGGGCCAGCTCAGGGGCGCCGTCATCGCCGCCTTCGCGCTGGGTGTCCTGCAGTCGGCGGTCGAGTACTCCACCACGGCGAGCATGGCGAAAGTCGTCGCGTTCGTCGTGATCGTGGGCTTTCTCCAGCTGCGTCCGCAGGGTCTGTTCAGCGTCCGAGCAAGGAGCCTGGCATGAGTGGCGACACGACGAGCGACGTGCGACGAGCGGCACCGGGCGGCCGGTGGCGGACCATGGGCGGCTTCGCGGTCGCTGCCGTACTGCTCTTCGCCGTGGCGCCGACAGTGCTCAGCGACTTCCGGCTCGGCCTGCTGGCGAAGTTCCTGTGCTTCGCGATCGTCGCCGTCGGCATCGGGCTGGCGTGGGGGCGGGGCGGCATGCTCACCCTCGGGCAGGGAGTCTTCTTCGGCCTCGGCGCCTACATGATGGCCATGCACCTGAAGCTCGCGGACGCCGAGCTCTATGGCGGGCCGGGCTCAGTGCCGGACTTCATGGAGATCGCCGGAGTCCGGGAGCTTCCCGGATGGTGGGCGCCGTTCGCGTCCCCGGTCTTCACCATCGCCGCCATCCTCCTGCTACCGGCCGCGGTAGCCGTGGTGCTCGGGCTGGCGGTGTTCAGACGGCGGGTCAAGGGTGCCTACTTCGCCATCCTCAGCCAGGCGCTCGCCGCGGCGCTCGCCATCTACCTGGTCAGCCGGCAGGAGCTGGGCGGCAGCAACGGCTTGAACCGGTTCCGCACGTTCTTCGGGTTCACGCTGAACGATCCGGTCAATCGGACCATGCTGTTCTTCATCGCCTCCGGCACCCTGCTGGCGGTCGTCGCCATCGTCCGGCAGCTGATGTACAGCCGGTACGGCGAGCTGCTGGTGGCGGTGCGGGACCAGGAGGAGCGCGTCCGCTTCCTCGGCTACGACCCGGCCACCGTGAAGGTCGTGGCCTACGCGGTCGCCGCGGCGTTCGCCGGGATCGCCGGAGCGTTGTTCGTGCCGATCGTCGGGATCATCTCACCGGCGGACATCGGCATCCTCCCGTCGATCTCGTTCCTGATCGGCGTGGCCATCGGCGGCCGCGCGACGCTGTTGGGTCCGGTACTGGGCGCCATCGGCGTCGCGTGGGCCGAGTCCAGCTTCTCCGAGCAGTTCCCGTCGGCGTGGACCTACGCGCTCGGAGCGATGTTCGTCCTGATCATCGGATTCCTGCCGCGAGGTCTCGCATCTGTGACGGCGGTGCGCGCGTTGCGTCGTCGCTCCGGCGACGGCGGGCGGCAATCGGTCCCCGAGCAGAGGGAAGTGGCGGTATGAGCGAGCCGAACGCGGCGAAGAACATGCACGGCGAGCGTCTTGTGATCGAGGGCGTGTCGGTCGTCTTCGACGGGTTCACCGCCGTCGATGGCGTGAGCATGACTGCGGAGCAGGGCGACCTGAGGTTCCTGATCGGGCCGAACGGTGCCGGCAAGACAACTCTGGTGGACGCGGTCACCGGTCTGGTGCCTGCCACCGGCTCGGTCCGGCGGCGGGTGTCCGGAGCTCACGACGACGACACCGAGCTGCTGGGCCGCAAAGTGCACACCATCGCCCGGCTGGGCGTCGGCCGCACCTTCCAGACCGCGAGCGTCTTCGAACAGCTGACGGTGGTCCAGAACCTGGACATCGCGGCCGGCTCCGGCCGCTCGTGGCGGACCTTGCTGCGGCGGCGTAAGGCCGTACCCCCAAGACTCGACGAGGTCCTGGTCACGATCGGCCTGGCTCACCTGTGGGATCGGCCGGCGGGCACCCTGGCGCACGGACAGAAACAGTGGCTCGAGATCGGCATGCTGCTGGTGCAGGACGCGTCGGTGCTACTGCTGGACGAACCGGTCGCCGGGATGAGCCAGGAGGAGCGGGAGGCCACCGGGAATCTGCTGCGCCGTATCAGCGCGGACCGGGTGGTGCTCGTCGTCGAGCACGACATGGACTTCATGCGGGCGTTCGCGGACTCCGTCACGGTGCTGCACGCGGGGCGAGTGCTCAGCGAGGGCAGCATCGCCGACGTGCAGGCCGACCCCCGGGTGCAGGAGGTCTATCTCGGCACGGCCGCCGGGGAGGTGCAGCATGCTTGAGCTCGACGCTGTTCACACCGGCTACGGGCGCGCCACTGTGGTGCACGGCGCGAGCCTGCGCGTTCCGGCCGACGGCGTCGCGGCGGTCATGGGCCATAACGGAGCCGGGAAGACAACCCTGCTGCGGGCGGCCGTCGGCCTGCTGAAGGTGTCCCGTGGCACGGTGACCTTCGACGGCGAGGAGATCACCGGCCTGCGTCCGAACGCCCGGGTCAAGCGGGGCCTGGCGTACGTCCCGCAGGGACAGCAGTGCTTTCCGCAGCTCACAACCCTGGAGAATCTGCAAGTCGTGGTGGATGGCAAGCGGCGTGGGCGGGAGCTGGTGGCTCAGTCGCTGGACTTGTTCCCCGCGTTGACGGGCCTGCTGGGCAGGCGGGCAGGACTGTTGTCCGGCGGTCAGCGCCAGCAGCTGGCGATCGCCCGCGCGCTGCTCACCGAGCCGCGCATGCTCATCCTCGACGAGCCGACCGAAGGGATCCAGCCTTCCGTGGTGGCGGAGATCGAGCAGACCATCCTCGACCTGACCCGGCGCGGCGGGCTCGGCGTGCTGTTGGTCGAGCAGCACATCGGGTTCGCGCTGCGCGCCTGCGGCCGGTACTACGTCCTGGAGTCCGGCCGGATCACCTCCGAAGGTGACGGCGGTGCGGCGGCCGAGCACGCCGTCCGGGAGGCGATGGCGATATGACGACTTCAGACGATATGACGGAGCCCGACCTTATGACGGAGCCCGACCTTCCACTGGGTGAGCGGGTCTATCTCGCGCTGCGGGCCGATCTGATGGCGGGCACGTACGCGCCGACGGAACGTCTCGGAGAGGAGAAGCTCGCCACCCGGTACAAGGTCTCCCGCACACCGGTGCGGGAGGCTTTGGCCCGCCTGGTCTCCGACGGCCTGGTCCAGCGCGGCGATGGCGGCCTCTTCCCGTACCGGGCCCGGTTCGAGGAACTGGCCGGGCTCTATGAGCTCCGGTTCACGCTCGAGCTGCGCGGCATCGAGCGGATCATGCAGGGGGCCGCGCCCCGGCACGACCGGGACGTCCTCGGTCCGGAGCTCGACTCCTGGCATGGCCTGCGGGACAGCCCGCCGGCACCGGACGCGGGGTTCGTCGAACGTGACGAGGGATTCCACACGACGCTGCTGGCCTCCTCCGGGAACCCGGCCTTCGTGGCGGCACTGCACAACGTCAACAGCAAGATCCGGCCTGTGCGCATGTACGACTACCTCACTCCGGACCGGATGGACGCGACTATCGCCGAGCACGTCGCCATCGCCGAGTTCGTCCTCGACGGGCGGCTGGACGCCGCGTACGACGCGCTCAAGAAGCACATCGATGAATCGCGGGAGGTCGTCATCGACCGGGCGGCCCAGGCCGTCTCCGCGGCTCGCATGGTCGCGGCGCTGCAACCGTAGTTGGGAGACACCATGTTCGACTCGATCCTCATCGCCAACCGTGGCGAGATCGCCTGCCGCATCATCGCCACCGCGAAGCGCATGGGGCTGCGCACCGTCGCGGTCTACTCGGACGCCGATCAAGCCTCGGCGCACGTCAGGCTGGCCGACACCGCCGTGATGATCGGTTCGGCGGCACCGGCGGAGAGCTACCGCAACGCCAAGGCCGTCCTCGCTGCCGCACGTGAGAGCGGCGCGGGCGCGATCCACCCCGGGTACGGGTTCCTGTCGGAGGACGCGGCGTTCGCCCGCGCCGTCGCCGACGCCGGTCTGACGTTCGTCGGGCCTACCCCCGACCAGCTGGAGACCTTCGGAGACAAGGCACGCGCCCGCAAAGCGGCACAGGCTGCCGGGGTGCCGATGGTGCCGGGCTCGGCGGAGCTGTTCACCGTGGACGAGGCGGTCGCCGCCGCCGAAGAGATCGGCTATCCGGTGATGCTGAAGGCCTCCGGCGGCGGTGGAGGCATCGGCATGCAGGCGGTCCACTCGCCCGACCAGCTACGTTCCGCCTTCGCAACGGTGTCCAGGCTGGCGGCGGAGAACTTCGGCGACTCGACCGTCTTCCTGGAGCGATTCGTCGAGCACGCCCGCCACGTGGAGGTCCAGGTCTTCGGTGACGGGACCGGGCACGTTGTGAGTCTGGGGGACCGGGACTGCTCGCTGCAGCGTCGCAACCAGAAGGTGATCGAGGAGGCACCCGCGCCCGCGCTGCCCGATGCCGTCCGCGAGCAGCTGGATCTCGGAGCCCGGCGGCTGGCGTCGTCGTTGAGCTACCGATCCGCCGGAACGGTCGAGTTCATCTACGACCCGCAGCGTGAGCAGGCGTCCTTCCTCGAGGTCAACACCCGGCTGCAAGTGGAACACGGCGTCACCGAACTGATCACCGGCGTCGATCTCGTGGAGTGGATGATCCGGCTCGCCCAGGGCGATCGCACGATGCTGGATGGGCTTGGTGAGACCGGGCCGGACCGCCACGGCCACGCCGTCGAGGCCCGCGTCTACGCCGAGGACCCGCACCGTGACTACCTGCCCAGCGCCGGAACGCTGACGCACGTCACCTTGCCGGCGACCGGTCGCGCAGACGGCCGGGAGGTGCGCGTGGATACCTGGATCGAACCCGGCGTCGACGTCCCGCCGGTGTACGACCCGATGCTGGCGAAGGTTCTCGTCCATGCGGATACCAGGGACGCCGCGCTGAATGGGCTGGGCGGCGCGCTGCGGGCCACCCGGGTCGAAGGTGTACACACCAACCTCGGTCTGCTGCGCTCGGTGTGTGCCGACCCGGCCGTCGTCGCCGTGGAGCATACGACGCGGACGCTGGCCTCGGTGACCGTCTCCGAACCGAGGATCGACGTCGTGCGGCCAGGTGTGCAGACGACGGTGCAGGACTGGCCGGGCCGCGTCGGGTACTGGGAGGTGGGCGTCCCGCCGTCCGGGCCGATGGACGACCTGTCCTTCCGGCTGGGGAACGCAGCGCTCGGCAATGCCGAGGGCGCCTCAGGCCTGGAATGCACGTTCGATGGTCCGGTGCTGCGGTTCTCCACCGACTGGACGGTGTGTGTCACGGGAGCCGAGGCGCGCGTCGCGGTGGACGGCCGCCCGGTGCCGCAGTGGGAGCCGATTCTGGTGCCGGCGGGGGCGGAGCTGGCCGTCGGAAAGGCCGACGGACCCGGTGTGCGCAGCTACGTTCTCTTCCAGGGCGGGCTCGACGTGCCGCTCTACCTCGGTAGCGCGGCGACGTTCGCGCAGGGAGGCGTCGGCGGGTACACCGGGCGGGAGCTGCGCACCGGCGACGTGCTGGTCCCCGCGGCGGTTCCGACGGACGCGCCGTCGCCCCGCCCGGTGCCCGCCGGCCGGCGCCCACAGATCGCGCACGACTGGACCGTGGCCGTCACGCCCGGACCGCAGCCCGCGCCCGACTACTTCACCGTCCAGGACATGACCACGATCTACCAGGCCACCTGGACCGTGCAGGTGCACGCGGGGCGATCCGGCGTCAGGCTCACCGGGCCACGTCCGAAATGGTCACGCAGCGACGGCGGGGAGGCAGGGCTGCACCCGTCGAACCTGCACGACAACGCCTACTCGGTCGGTAGCGTCAACTTCACCGGCGACACCCCGGCGCTGCTCGGCCCGGACGGCCCGAGCCTCGGCGGGTTCGCCTGCCCCATCACCGTCATCAGCGCCGACCGGTGGAAGCTCGGCCAGCTGCGGCCCGACGACCGCGTGACCTTCCGGCCCGTCGATCCAGCCATGATCATGAACAGTAACCGTTCAAATAGCACGGAAACTGTTCATGATCATGGAGTGACGCCGGCCGACGCCGCTCGCGATGACGGGGTCTTAACGCAGATCGACGGAGGCGGCGATCGGCCGGTCGTCACCTATCGGCGTGGCGGCGACGACAACATCCTTGTCGAGTACGGCCCCATGACCCTTGACCTCGGGCTGCGCATGCGGGTCCACGCACTGGCGTCCGAGCTGCACGCACGGAAAGTACCCGGTCTGGTCGACGTCACCCCAGGCGTGCGGTCGCTGCACCTGCACACTGATCCTGACGTGCTCAGCGTGCCCCGGTTGACCGGGATGCTCCAGGAGATCGAACGTGAGCTTCCGGCCACCGACGAACTGGTGGTGCCGAGCCGGGAGATCCACCTGCCGCTGTCCTGGAACGACCCGGTGGTGGACGAGGCGATCGCCCGCTACACCACGAACGTGCGCGACGACGCGCTGTTCAACCCGTCCAACATCGAGTTCATCCGACGGATCAACGGACTGGGCACGGTGGACGACGTGCGCCGGATCGTCTTCGACGCGCAGTACCTGGTGCTGGGGCTGGGCGACGTCTACCTCGGCGCGCCGATGGCGGTGCCGATCGACCCGCGGCACCGCCTGGTGACCACCAAGTACAACCCGGCGCGCACCTGGACGGCCGACGCCACTGTGGGGATCGGCGGCTCGTACATGTGTGTGTACGGGATGGCGAGCCCGGGCGGGTATCAGCTGGTCGGCCGGACGGTGCCGATCTGGTCCGGGCTGCGCCAGCACGGCCTCTACGAGCCGGGCGTACCGTGGCTGCTGCGCTTCTTCGACCGGATCGTCTGGGAGCCGGTGAGCTCGGAAGAGCTGGCGCAGATCCGGCCGGACTTCCTCTCCGGCCGGCACGAGCTCGATGTGCGCGCGGGATCGTTTGCGTACGCCGACTACCAGCGGTTGCTGGCCGACAACGCTGAGTCGATCTCCGCGTTCGCCTCCCGCCAGTCAGCCGCGTTCGAGGCGGAGCGGCAGGCATGGGAGGCCGCCGGCGAGTTCGACCGGGACGACGGTGCCGGCGTCGTCGATTTCGGGTCGCGGCGGGACGTCGCTTTGGCCGACGGTGAGAGCATGGTGGAGGCTCCGATGGCCGCGACGGTCTGGCGAATGGAGGTCGAGGCCGGTCAGCTCGTGGAGGCGGGTCAGCCGGTGGCGACGCTGGAGGCGATGAAGCTCGAGGTTCCGGTGACCGCGCCGATGGCGGGCCGCGTCGTGCGGACACTTGCCGCGCCAGGCGACCAGGTACCGGGAGGGGCACCCCTCGTCGTATTGGCGAGCACGTAGTGGTTGCGTTTGGGTGGGGCCGGAGATTTCTTCTCCTTCTCACGCGGCCGGCGGGTGGTTTGGTGGGCCGGTCGAGTGGGCTTGCCGCCGCCCGAAGATCAGTCGAAGAAGCGCTCCGGCCCTTCTCTACCTTCCGGTTCCGCTCATGCTCGCCAGGCGACGGAACCCTCGATATTGAGACTGAAGTCTGCGTCGGGTTCCAGGCAACAGGCCAGTGTTCCGTGGATCATGGGGTACGGCGAGGAAAGAGGAGATGATGAGCGATAGCAGGTGGACGGCGCGGGGGCGGGTGCGGCGGGCGTACGACAGGATCGCCGAGGTCGACCGGCCGGAGGCGTGGATCACGTTGCGCCCGATGGACGACGTGCTGGGCGAGGCTGAGCGGGTCGATGCGGCGGTGCGGGAAGACACGGACTTGCCGCTGGCCGGTGCCGTGTTCGCCGTCAAGGACAACATCGACGTCGCCGGGCTGCCGACGACGGCGGGCTGCCCGGACTTCGCTTACCAGCCGGAGCGCACTGCCACTGCTGTCCAGAGGCTGCTCGACGCGGGAGCCCTGCTGCTCGGGAAGACCAACCTGGACCAGTTCGCGACCGGGCTGGTGGGCACCCGCAGCCCGTACGGCGCGGTCCGCGGC
>NZ_ML142862.1:19426-23944 GCF_004138495.1 Phytoactinopolyspora endophytica | reverse complement strand
GGATCCGGAGCGGATCTCCGGCGGGTCGAGCGCGGGTTCGGCGGTGGTGGTAGCCCTGGGCATCGCCGACTTCGCCATAGGCACCGACACCGCAGGGTCTGGCCGGGTCCCGGCGGCGCTGAACGGCATCGTCGGGGTCAAGGCGAGCATCGGGCTGGTGCCCGTTGACGGCGTCGTCCCCGCCTGCGCGCCGTATGACTGCGTGACCGCATTCGCGAACGACCTTGCCTCGGCCAGCACGGTGATGGGGGTGATGACCGGCCCGTCGTCGCTTGATCCGATGTCACGGTCGTGGCCTGCGGATGTACGGCTCGCGGCGCCGGCCGTGCCACGTCTGGCGGTACCGCGCGACGAGGATCTCAGCGTGTTGTCGGCTCAGGCACGGGACCGTTTCGACGAGTCGGTGTCGATGTTGCGGGCAGCCGGCGCGAGTGTCGACCGTATCGATCTGCGGCCGTTCCTGGACGCTGCGGCCATCCTGTACGACGGTGCGGTGGTGGCCGAGCGCTATGCCGCGTTCGGCGAGTTCGTGGAGAAGAACCCGGACTCGGCGGACCCGACCGTCGCCGGGATCACGCTCGGAGCACGTGACGTCGGCGCCGCCGAACTGGCACGCGACCAGCAGAAGCTGCGCGTCTTCCGGCGCCGGACGCTGGATCTGCTCGCCGGGTTCGACGCCATGGTGCTGCCGACTGCGCCGTCGCATCCCACCATTGCCGAGGTCCAAGCTGAGCCGGTGCGGGTCAACTCGTTCCTCGGCACGTACACGAACTTCTTGAACATCCTCGACATGGCCGCGGTGGCGGTACCGGCGGGCGAGGCGGACGGCGGCCTGTTCGGGGTCAGCATCGTGGTGCGCGCGTTCGAGGACCAGGTGGCGCTCGACATCGCCGGGCTGCTCACCGGAGAGACGCTGGACAAGCCGTATCCGGGTGGCGGAGTGCCGCTGGCGGTGTTCGGCGCTCACCTGTCCGGCCAGCCGTTGAACCACCAGCTGGTGCAGGCCGGCGCCCGGTTGGCCGGGCCGATCGCCACCAGCTCCAGCTACCGGATGTTCGCGTTGCCCGGCGCGGTGCCGAAACCCGGCGTCGTCAGGGTCTCGGCAGGTGACGGCGTGAGCTTGGCCGGTGAGCTCTGGCTGCTGCCGCCGACCGGTCTTGGCGCGTTCCTGGCAGATCTGCCGGAGCCGATGACGCTGGGGAAGGTGGAGCTCTCCGACGGCCGCTGGGTGACCGGCTTCGGCTGCTCCGACCCGGCCGGCGAAGACATCTCCCACTACGGCGGATGGCTGCCGTACCTGGGGTAAGTCGTATCCCAGGTACGGCGCCGGTGGCTGTCAGGCCTGGCCGCGTGGGGTGCGGTAGGCCCTGGGCAGCTTGTAGTCGTACTCGGTCATGACATCGCGCAGGCGGTCCGGGTAGTTCGTGATGATGCCGTCGACGCCGTCGTCGATGAGCTTGCGCATGGTCGCCTCGTCGTCGACGGTCCATGGGACCACCGGAATGCCGAGCTCGTGGGCCTCGTCGACCATCTCCTTGGTCACGTACGGCTCGTAATCCGCGTTCTGCGCGCTGCCCCAGCCGTGCACCGGAGAGAAGGCGTCGGCGCCGAACGAGTCGATCGCCAGCAGCGGGTTACCGTCGAAGTCGTCGATGTCGATGCCGCCCAGCCAGTCCGAAGCGCCGGGCTCGTCGATCTCGAGGAAGTTGTAGTTGGTCAGCGCGACGATCGGCAGCTTCGGCTCGACCTCTCGTACACGCATCAAGGCGCCCCAGTCGAAACTCTGGATCGTCACCTGGTTCAGCATCCTCGCGTCGCGGATCTCCTCCACCACGACCTGCACGAACTCTTCACGGGGCGCCGTTTCGTGCGGTGCGCCCGCTTCGACCTTGGTCTCGATGTTCAGCATCACACCGTAGGCCCGGTATTCGTGGACGAGGTCGAAGACCTCGCTCAGCAGCGGCATCTTTTCGCCGGGAGAGGGACGCTGCCCGGGATAGTCGGGCAGGGTCTGGGTGCCGCAGTCCAGGGTCAGGACCTGCTCCAGAGTCAGGTCTTTGATGTACTTGCCGACGTACGGATACTGTGGGTCGTCCGCGAACGCGGGCTCGGTGTCCTGACACTTGGTGTCGTGGATCCGCCGGTCATGGGTGACGACGGCCTCACCGTCCTTGGTGATCTGGATGTCGAGCTCCAGCGTGCTGACGCCGAGTTGCAGTGCGTTCTCGAAGGCGGGAATGGTGCTCTCCACGACGAGTCCCAGCCCTCCGCGGTGTGCCTGCAGATCGAACCGGTTCTCGACGGGCTGGTTCAGGTTGGGCTGGTTGACTGCCGTCGCCGTGACCGGCATGGCCAGCGCCGTGATCCCGGCCATGAGCCCGATTGCCAGACGTCGTGCCATGTTCGTGTCCTCTCTGATCGACATCGATGGCATGAGACTGCCCGGACCGGAATGCGGCCAGCCATGGTCGGGATGACGGATGGGCCAAGATTGCGTGACGTGCAGCCGAACCGTCAGGCTTCGGCAGGGCGTAGCCAGAGGGTCGCCAGCGGAGGAACGCGGAGCGTGGCGGAGGCACGACGGCCATGCCATGACTCGTCGAGGGCGTCGACGCGGCCCATGTTGCCGACTCCGGAACCGGTGTACAGCTCGGCGTCGGTGTTGAGGACCTCGTCCCAGCTGCCGGAGCTCGGCAGCCCCAGCCGGTATTGCTCATGCGGGACCGGGGAGAAGTTCGTGACGCACGCCAGCACCGAGCCGTCCGATCCGTACCGCAGGAAGGAGAACACGTTTCCGGGCGCGTCACTGGCATCGATCCACTGGAAACCGTGCGGATCCGCGTCCTGCGACCAGAGAGCGGGGGTGTCCCGGTAGATCCGGTTGAGGTCGCCGACCAGCTGCTTCAGCCCGGAATGACCGGCGGAGTCCAGCAGCGGCCATTCCAGCTCCTGAGACTCGGCCCATTCCGACTCCTGGCCGAACTCGCCACCCATGAACAGCAGCTGTTTGCCCGGGTGCGCCCACATGTAGCCGTAGAAGGCCCGCAGGTTGGCCAGCTGCTGCCAGCGGTCACCGGGCATCTTGCGCAGCAGCGAGCCCTTGCCGTGCACCACCTCATCGTGCGAGAGCGGCAGCACGTAGTTCTCGCTGAAGGCGTACATCATCGAGAACGTCATCTGGTGATGGTGGTACTGCCGATGGACTGTCTCGTGGGAGAGGTACTGCAGGGAGTCGTGCATCCAGCCCATGTTCCACTTCATCCCGAATCCGAGCCCGCCGACGTGGGTCGGCTGGCTGACACCCGGCCAGGCGGTGGACTCTTCCGCGATGGTGACGATCCCGGGCGTGGACTTGTACGCGGTGGCGTTCGTCTCCTGCAGGAGAGTGATGGCGTCGATGTTCTCCCGGCCGCCGTGCACGTTGGGTAGCCACGCGCCCTCGCTGCGGGAGTAGTCGAGATACAGCATCGACGCGACGGCGTCGACCCGCAGCCCGTCGACGTGGTACTCGGAAAGCCAGAACAGCGCGTTCGCGACCAGGAAGTTACGCACCTCGCTGCGGCCGTAGTTGAAGACCAGAGTGCCCCAGTCCGGTTGCTCGCCCCGGCGCGGATCCTCGTGCTCGTAGAGGGCCGTGCCGTCGAACTTGGCCAGCGCCCAGGCGTCCTTCGGGAAATGTGCCGGAACCCAGTCGACGATCACGCCGATGCCGGCCTGGTGCAGCGTGTCCACCAGGTGTTTGAAGTCGTCCGGGGTGCCGAACCGCGCGGTGGGGGCGTAGTACGACGTCACCTGGTAGCCCCACGAGCCACCGAACGGGTGCTCGGCGACCGGGAGAAACTCAACGTGGGTGAACCCGAGCTCGCTGACGTAGCCGGTGAGCTCGTGCGCCAGATCGCGGTACGAGCGTCCCTGCCGCCATGACCCCAGGTGCACCTCGTAGACGGACATGGGATGGTCGTGTGCCGTGCGCCCCTCGCGGGTCCGCATCCACCCGTCGTCGTTCCAGGTGTAGTGGGACTGGTGCACGACGGATGCGTTCGACGGCGGCACTTCGGTCCGTTGCGCCATCGGGTCGGCCTTCTCCTGCCAGACTCCGTCGGCGCCGAGGATCTGGTATTTGTAGAGGGTGCCGGCGCCGATGCCGGGCACGAACCCCCACCACACGCCGCCGCTGATGTGACGCAGGGGTGTGGTGAGCCCGTCCCAATGGTTGAAGTCTCCGGCGACGCGGATCTCGGCGGCGTTCGGGGCCCACACCGCGAACGACGTTCCGTCCGTCCCGTCTTCCGTGGTGACGTGGGCTCCGAGCACCTCCCACAGCCGCTCGTGGCGCCCTTCGCCGATGAGATGCAGGTCAACGTCACCGATCATTGGAAATCCTCACGTCGGAGCCGTAACAGTTCTTCTTCTTGCGTCACCATGTCTGCGGACCTCCTAGAGGTCGCGCACCAGAAAACCTGCTTAACATGATCATTTAGGAGCTCGCCGTGGCGAGACGTTCGACGGCGGCGAGGG
>NZ_ML142862.1:14861-19375 GCF_004138495.1 Phytoactinopolyspora endophytica | reverse complement strand
GGGAGCCAGGCGGGCCGGTAGCGGGCCTCGTAGACCACCTCGTACACCGCCTTGTCGATCTCGTATGCGTTCAGCAGGGCCGGCATGTCACGCGGATCCCCGGCGCCGGCCTTGGCATAACCGTCGCAGAAGGCGTCCCGGTTCCGCTTGGCCCACTCGTTGGCGCGGTAGCTGATCTGGTCGTACGCCGGGTGTTCGTGGTCGTAGTCGGTGATGAGCAGGTACCGGGCGGCGTAGTCGAACGAGCGCATCATCCCGGCGACATCCCGGATAGGCGAGTCCAGCGCCGTCCGTTCGGCCAGCGGTTTCGCGGGTTCTCCTTCGAAGTCGACGATCTTCCAGCCGACGGCGGTGCGCAGGACCTGCCCCAGGTGGAAGTCTCCGTGCACTCGCTGGGTAATCACTGGCTGCTCCAGCTCGCGCAACGCGTTCACCTGCTCGTGCAGACTGGGCAGGTACGGCTCCAGCTCGGGGACCACGCCGACCGCCACGTTGAGTCGCTCGACCAAGCGATCGGTTCGCGCCGCCAGGTCCTGCGCGTCCAGCCTGCCGGTGGGCAGCACCCTCGCCATCGACTGGTGTACGTGCGCGGTCGCCTCGCCCAGCCGGTGGGACTCCGCGGCGAAGTCTCCGCCCACCTCGTCGGCGTGCAGGTCACCCTCGGCATACAGGTCACGTACGCTGGCTGCGGCGAGCGCCCAGCCGTCCGAGGCCGTGGTCAGGTAGGCCTGGAGCATGGCCAGGCTGGCCTCGTGGACCGCGCCGTCCGCACTCGCCCACCGTCCGTCGATCCAGCCCAGCAGCGGAGCGACGTAGGAGCTGCCGTCCCGGGTGAGCGCCGCATGCACCTCGACGTCGGGATTCAGCCCTGGCTGGATCCGCCGGAAGACCTTCAGCAGCGCGACGTCGCCGTACGCCAGGGACGTGTTGCTCTGCTCGACAGGCAACGCGAGCGCGCTCTCCCCGGCCGGGAGCTCGGCGTCGGCCTCGGCATGGAAGGTGAGGCCATCGACGCGGGCTCCGCCGTCGGCGAAATGCTCCAAGAGTGCGGTGGTGGCGTCCTTGTCGTGCAGGGCGTCGTAGACGTGGCCGTCGTCGGTATGCCCGATGTGCACGTACTCGAGCCGTTCGACGAGCTCGCTGCGGATGGACAGCGGGACCTGGTAGATGTCGAGCTGGCCGTCCCGGCTCGTCTCGACGAGGACGTGCCAGACCCTCGGCTCGCTATCGCGCAGGAGCGTCGCCGACACCGCGCGCACATGGTCCGCCGACGACCGTCCGCTGAACCAGCGCTGGTGCGGCAGCCAGTCCGTAAGCAAGGAGACGGCCCGGTCCACCTCCGCGATGCCTGACGCGTCGTCGGCTGGGCCGTGCTCGCGTGGCCTTCCGGCGTCGTGTGGGTCTCCCATGCTCACGGCGTACCTTCCTCCGGCACGGCCTGGAGCCGGAACCAGTAGAAGCCGTGCGACCCGATGGTCAGCAGGTACGGGAGTTCGCCGATGGCCGGGAACCGGACACCGCCGAGGAGCTCGACAGGCTGCATCCTCTCGTAGCGCCGCAGGTCCAGTTCGACCGGCTGCGGAAAACGGGAGAGGTTGTTGACGCAGAGGACGATGTCGTCGCCGAACTCACGCACATAGGACAGGACAGTCGGGTTGGATCCGCCTAGATCCGTGAAGTCGCCCAGGCCGAACGCGGGGTTCTGCTTGCGTACCTCGATCATCCTTCGGATCCAATGCAACAACGACGACGAGTTGGTCATCTGCGCTTCCACGTTGGTGACCTGGTACCCGTAAACGGCGTCCATGATGACCGGTAGCGTGAGACGGCCCGGATCAGATGTGGAGAAGCCCGCATTGCGGTCGGGCGTCCACTGCATCGGGGTGCGGACGCCGTCGCGGTCACCCAGCCAGATGTTGTCGCCCATACCGATCTCGTCACCGTAGTACAGCACCGGCGAGCCGGGTAGGGACAGCAGCATCGCGGTGAACAGTTCCGTCTGGTTCGTGTCGTTCTCCAGGAGCGGAGCCAGCCGCCTGCGGATCCCGATGTTGGCCTTCATCCGCGGGTCCTTGGCGTACTCGTTCCACATGTAGTCGCGTTCCTCGTCGCTGACCATCTCGAGCGTGAGCTCGTCGTGGTTGCGCAGGAAAACGCCCCACTGGCAGCCGGACGGGATGCTCGGCGTCTGGGCCATGATCTCGCTCACCGGGTAGCGAGATTCGCGACGCACGGCCATGAAGATCCGCGGCATCACCGGGAAGTGGAACGCCATGTGGCACTCGTCGCCGCCGACACTGGGGTCCCCGAAGTACTCCACCACATCCGTCGGCCACTGGTTGGCCTCGGAGAGCAGCACCGTATCCGGGTACTCGTCGTCGACGATCTTGCGGACCTGCTTGAGAAAGGCGTGCGTCTCGGGCAGGTTCTCGCCGTTGGTGCCGGGCGCCTCGTACAGGTAAGGCACGGCGTCGAGCCGGAACCCGTCGACCCCGAGGTTGAGCCAGAACCGCAGCGCGTCCAGGATCGCCTCCTGCACGGCCGGGTTCTCGAAGTTCAGGTCCGGCTGGTGGCTGAAGAACCGGTGCCAGAAGTACTGCTTGCGCACCGGGTCGAAGGTCCAGTTCGACGGTTCGGTGTCGACGAAGATGATGCGGGCGTCCGGATAGGCGGAGTCGTCGTCCGCCCAGACATAGAAGTCGCCGTATGGGCCGTCCGGGTCTTCCCGGGACGACTGGAACCACGGGTGCTGGTCGCTGGTGTGGTTCATGACGAAGTCGATGATGACCCGGATGCCGCGCTGATGCGCCTTGTCGACCACCTCGACGAAGTCGTCCAGGGTGCCGAACTCCGGCAGCACGTTCTTGTAGTCCGAGACGTCGTAGCCGCCGTCGCGCAACGGCGACGGGAAGAACGGCGGCAGCCACAGGCAGTCGACTCCGAGCCACTCCAGATAGTCCAGCTTCTCCATCAGGCCACACAGGTCACCCACGCCGTCGCCGTCGGAATCCTTGAACGAGCGGACCAGGACCTCGTAGAAGACCGCGCGTTTGAACCACTCCGGATCGGTACCGCGTGCGGGCAGGGCAGGCTCGTCGTATGTGGCGCCGCTCATGACCGCCACCGCCTGACGGTGAGCACGTGGGCGGACTCCACCGCGGGGTCGAGCCGGACATAGTTGTGCTCGCCCCAGTTGAACGTCTCGCCGGTGAGCTCGTCATGCGCTGCGAACCTCTCGTGCCAGTCCATGCCCAGCTCGGGCATGTTCAGAGTGACCGTCGCCTCGCGGGGCGTGTGGGGGTCGAGATTCACGACGGTGATCACGGCGTCCTCTTCGGTGTCGTCGGTGGTGATCGCGTCGGCAGCCCGTCGTTTGGAGAAACACAGCACGTCAGGATTGTCGACGGAGTGGAAATGCAGGTCGCGTAGCTGCTGCAGAGCAGGATGCGCCCGCCGGATCTCGTTCAGTCGGGTCAGGTACGGCGCGAGCGACTGCCCCGCCCGCGGGCCTCCCGGCTCGTAGGCGGACCAGTCACGGGGACGGTACTGGTACTTCTCCGAGTCGAGGTACTCCTCGCTTCCGGGACGCACGGCGACGTGCTCGTAGAGCTCGAAGCCGGAGTAGACGCCCCAGGTGGGCGCGAGCAAGGCGGCGAGCGTGGCACGCACCTTGAACGCGGCAGGACCGCCGTATTGCAGATAGGCGTGGAGGATGTCCGGAGTGTTGACGAACAGGTTGGGCCGCATGTAGGTCGCCGCGTCACGCAGCTCGACCATGTACTCGGCGAGCTCGTCCTTGCTGTTCTTCCAGGTGAAGTAGGTGTAAGACTGCTGGAATCCGATCTTGGCCAGGGTGTGCATCATGTCGTGGCGGGTGAACGCCTCGGCCAGGAAGATCACGTCGGGGTCGGTCCGGTGGATGTCGGCCAGCAGCCGGTGCCAGAAGCTCACCGGCTTGGTGTGCGGGTTGTCCACCCGGAAGATCCGTACGCCGTGCGCCATCCAGTGCCGGACCGTACGGCGGATCTCGGCGTAGATGCCGTCCGGGTCGTTGTCGAAGTTCAGCGGGTAGATGTCCTGGTACTTCTTGGGCGGGTTCTCCGCGTACGCGACGCTGCCGTCCGCGCGCGTGGTGAACCACTCCGGATGTTCGGTGACCCACGGGTGGTCCGGCGATGACTGCAACGCCAGATCGAGCGCGACCTCGAGGCCCAGCTCGCGGGCGCTCTGGACGAACTGGTCGAAGTCCTCGAGAGTGCCGAGGTCCGGGTGGACGGCGTCGTGCCCGCCGTCCGGCGAGCCGATCGCCCACGGCACACCGGGGTCGTTCGGGCCGGCGGTGAGCGTGTTGTTCGGACCCTTGCGGAAGGTTGTGCCGATGGGGTGGATCGGCGGCAGGTAGACCACATCGAACCCCATGCCGGCGATCGCCGGAAGCCGCTTGGCCGCCGTGGTGAACGTCCCCGAGGTCCAGGAACCGTCGTCGTGCCGGACAGCTCCCTCGGATCTGGGGA
>NZ_ML142862.1:11542-14847 GCF_004138495.1 Phytoactinopolyspora endophytica | reverse complement strand
ACTCGTACCACGAACCGTAGAGCGCCCGTTCTCGCTCGATCAGCAGCGGGTACGGTCCGTTCTCGGTGACCAGGTCGCGCAGCGGGTGCATGGCGAGGATCGCGCTGACCGCGTGGTCGAGCGCGGCCGCCAGCCGGACCTCGGCTGGCCGGGTCCCGTCACGGACGGCCTTGGCCGCGGTGCGCAGCCGCTTGCGTTCCTCCGTGGTGCCGCGCGGCAGGTTCTTCGCGGCTCGTTCCAGCAGCAGCGCGCCTTCGGTCAGCATGAGCTCGACATCGATGCCGGCCTCGATCTTGATCTGCGCGTCATGCTGCCATGTGGCGACCGGATCCGCCCATCCCTCCACGGTGAACGACCAGTCACCTGGCGCATCCGCGGCGAACTCGGTGCGCCAGCGGTCGAGGTGCGCGGGACCCGTCCGGGACATGTGAGTACGCCGGCGGACCCGCCCTCTGGGATCGTGGAGCACGGCGGAGGCGGCCACGGCGTCGTGCCCCTCCCGGAAGACCGTTGCGGAGACCTCGAACGTCTCACCCACGACGGCCTTGGCGGGGTAGCGCCCACATTCGATCGAGGGGGCGACATCGAGGATCGGGATTCGTCCAGTCATCGGGGATAACGGTACCCACTGTGCGGATTTGATGTTGCGGCGGAGCGACTTGTCCGCGACGTCCTGAATCGCGGTATGCACTGGGACATTACCGCCTCGCCACAGCCCTGGCCAGGGTCTGCGAACTGGGCTCGATCTAGGGCCGCAAGATGCGCCTGGACGCGGGATAGGCAGAGTGTGAGCCCGTCGCTGCTACCCAGGGACGCGCCCCACCTCAGACGTTGAGGCCCGGCCCGGTGATCCTCCCCTGGCGTGGCTCGCGGCTTGCTCCAAAGAAGCTTGGTGCGGGTCAGCTGTCCTTCATCGTAGCTCGGTGCCGTGATGAGTCATCCTGAAGGCACCCGCGTGACGTGTCGTGGTGATTCTGACCGGGGCAGTGGTCTTGTGTGACCGGTCGTGGGACCCCGCCTCAGCCATCCAAGCGTCACCAGTCGGCGGAAGGCTGAAGGCGGCGATAGCGGTGGGCCTTGGTATTCGGGAAATGCGGGATATGGATCCATTCAGGGTATAAATACTACTTCCCATTCAACAGAGACATGTTCACAAAGGTGCGGACCGCTTCGCAGCGTCTGAATGTATCAGTCAAGCTAGGCTGAGGTTGGGGCATGAATTGCGATACTTTGCGGCTATTTTGATAGCGGCGGTGACGCTGGCGGGCTGTTCCGGCGGTACAGAACCGCAGGACCCGGCCGAACGGCCGGAGATCGTCACGAAGGCTGGCGTGACGGCCCTGGTCGACACCAGAACCGACAGCGGCATGGACGCCGAGGTGGTGGGCGAACTGGTGGTGGGCCCTGGTGACTGTCTCGCTCTGGATGACGGTCTCGTGGTGAGGCCGGTGATCTGGCCGGAAGGATCAACACTCGCGGATGACGGGCAGGCCATCGAGATTGGGCGAGACGGGCCGACCGTGCGAATCGGCGAGTACGTCGAGGGCGGAGGCGGCGAGATAGATCCGGGGGATGCGACGTACACCGAAATCCCGGAGTCGTGTCTCCCCGAAGAAGGTGTGGCCGTTGCGCTGACTTCATGGTGAGGCTGCGGCCCTCCGTCGGATCGACGGTGGGCCCGCCCGGCCGTCCGGTGACGTGGCGCGTCTCACACTGACGACACTGCCGTTTGTCTTGGCGCTAGATGCGACTAACGTTACCGGTCGTGCGAGCCATTCGACGACTGACCGTCCGGACTGTCCTGCCTGAGCCGCTGGCTCCCCTGGGCGAGCTGGTGACCAACCTTCGCTGGTCATGGCATCTTCCCACCCAGGAGCTATTCGCCGAGGTCGACCCGCTCATCTGGGAGTCGGTACGGCATGACCCGGTCAGGCTGCTGGGCGAGGTGCCGCCCGCGCGGCTGCGAGAGCTGGCGGAGGACCCGGTGTTCCTCGGTCGTGTCCAAGCAGCCCACGACGATCTGCAGCGCTACCTGACCGAGGATCGCTGGTACCAGAACAACGACGGCGACAACCCGGCCGCAATCGCCTATTTCTCGCCCGAGTTCGGGATCACCGATGTGCTGCCGCAGTACTCCGGAGGCCTCGGTATCCTCGCCGGTGACCACCTGAAGGCGGCCAGCGACCTCGGAGTTCCGATCGTCGGCGTCGGTCTGCTCTACCGGCACGGGTACTTCGTCCAGTCGTTGTCGCGCGAGGGCTGGCAGCAAGAGCGCTACCCCGTGGTCGACCCGGACAACCTCCCGCTCACTCTGTTGCGGGACACCGACGGCACCGCGGCCCGCGTCAGGATCGACCTGCCGGGCGGGCGGACCCTGGCCGCCGCCATCTGGGTGGCACAGGTGGGCCGCGCGCCGCTGCTGATGCTCGACTCCAACGTGGAGGAGAACGGGCAGTCCGAACGGGACGTCACGGACCGGCTCTACGGCGGCACCGGCGAACACCGGCTTGTGCAGGAGATGCTGCTCGGCATCGGCGGCGTGCGCGCCCTGCGGGCGTACAGCAGAATCACCGGGTCCGCCGCGCCCGAGGTGTTCCACACGAACGAGGGACACGCGGGTTTCCTCGGGCTGGAACGGATCAGAGAACTGACCGAAGGCGAGGGCATCGAGTTCGACGCCGCCCTGGAGGCCGCCCGCGCGGGCACCGTGTTCACCACGCATACCCCGGTCGCGGCCGGGATCGACCGCTTCCCGAGAGAACTCGTCCAGCAGTACTTCGGCGGCGACAACGCCACCACCGGCGTCCCTGTCGATCGGATCCTGGCGTTGGGCACGGAGGACTACGAAGGCGGCGACCCCAGCGTGTTCAACATGGCGGTCATGGGGCTGCGCCTGGGGCAGCGGGCGAACGGCGTGAGCCGGCTGCACGGGCAGGTCAGCCGGGGAATGTTCAGCGGTCTCTGGCCGGCGTTCGACGAGAACGAGGTGCCGATCGGCTCGATCACCAACGGCGTCCATTGGCCGACCTGGGTGGCACCGGAGATCATGAAGCTGCGGGAAGAGAACGTCGAGATCCGGGACGCCGGCGACTGGGAGAGCGCGATCGCCGCGCTCTCGGACGAGCACATCTGGTCGATCAAGCGAATCCTCCGGGAGCGGTTGGTGACCGATGCCCGGCGGCGGCTGCGCGCGTCGTGGCAGCAGCGCGGTGCCAGCGAGGCGGAGATCGGCTGGGTGGACGACGCGCTGGACCCGGACGTTCTCACCATCGGCTTCGCGCGCCGGGTGCCGTCGTACAAGCGTC
>NZ_ML142862.1:4805-11502 GCF_004138495.1 Phytoactinopolyspora endophytica | reverse complement strand
CGCGACCCCGAGCGGCTGAAGTCGTTGCTCCTGCATCCCGAGCGACCGATCCAGATCGTCATCGCCGGGAAATCGCACCCGGCCGACGACGGCGGCAAACGGCTGATCCAGGAGATGGTGCGCTTCGCCGATGACCCGGAGGTCCGGCACCGCATCGTGTTCCTCCCGAACTACGACATGGGAATGGCGTTTCCGCTGTATCCCGGCTGCGACGTGTGGCTGAACAATCCGCTGCGCCCGTATGAGGCGTGCGGGACGTCGGGAATGAAGGCCGCCCTGAACGGCGGGCTCAACCTGTCGATCCGGGACGGCTGGTGGGATGAGTGGTCTGACGGCGAGAACGGCTGGGACATTCCGTCGGCCCAGGGCGTCGAGGACACCGACCACCGCGACGACCTCGAGGCGGCCGCCCTCTATGACCTGATCGAGGAGGAGGTGACGCCACGCTTCTACGATCTGAGCGGGAACGGCGTTCCGACTCGGTGGGTCGAGCTGATGCGACACACGTTGACCTCGCTCGGGCCGAAGGTTCAGGCCACGCGGATGGTACGGAACTATGTGGAGGATCTTTACCGGCCGGCAGCCCTGTCCGGACGCGCGCTGAACTCCGACTACGACGGCGCGGTTGCGCTGGCGCAGTGGAAGCGCCGGGTGCGCGGCGCATGGGACGATGTCGTGATCGAACATGTGGAGAGCGCGACGGCCGACGTGTTCGAGATGGGTGAGCGGCTACGGCTGCGCGCCTTCGTGTCCCTCGGGGAGCTGACGCCGGACGACGTCGACGTCCAGGTGGTGCACGGCCGGGTGGGCGAGTCCGACGAGCTGCGGGAACCGGCGGTGACGTCGCTGGCGGTCGCCGAGAGCTACGAGCCGGGGCGGCACCGATTCGAGGGCGTAGTGCTCCTCGACCACACTGGCGCGTTCGGCTACACGGTGCGGATCGTTCCCCGGCACGACCTGCTCGCCGGCGGTGCCGAACTCGGGCTCGCGACGCTGGCCTCCTGAGGGCGGTACCCGACGGCGCCGCCGACGCTGCATTCCGTGACGGATGCTGCAATCTGTGTCGCGTTGAGCCGATTCAGGGCCCTGTTGCGACACGGGATGCAGCATCCGTGACGGATTGTGGCATCGAGACTGTGCGCTGTGCCCCAGACCGTGTGTGCACCGAGTTCAGGTAGCGCGCAGCAGCAGGCAGCTGCGGCTGGGTAGAGCCACGGTGGCTCCGGCCGGGTACGTCGTGTTGGCGCGGATCGTGGAAGCGTCGTGGCCGGATCCGTCGTCGGTCGTGTCGATGACCACGTCGTAGCGTGTGGCCCAGGGCGACCCGGGGAGAACGACGTCGATGTCGTCCGCCCCGGAATGCAGCCACAACAGGAACGAGTCGTCGGTGATCCGTTCGCCATGCTCGCCTCGGGAGCGGATGCCGTCGCCGCTGAGGAACATGCCGAGCGTGCGGCGGGACTCGTCGTGCCAGTCGGCTTCGTCCATCTCCTCGCCACTGGGGGCGAACCAGCCGATGTCCTTGCGGCCGCCCGGACGGATCGGGCGCCCCTCGAAGAACCGCCGCTGGCGGAATACAGGGTGCCGGGCGCGTAACGCGAGCAGACGTTGTACCAGGCCGTGCAGGTCCGTGAACTCGTCGCGCAGCGACCAGTCCACCCAGGTCGTCTCGTTGTCCTGGCAGTAGGCGTTGTTATTGCCGAACTGGGTGCGGCCCATCTCGTCGCCCGCGGTCATCATCGGGACACCTGTGGACAGCAGCAGCGTGGTCATGAGGTTACGCAACTGGCGGTGGCGCAACCGGGTCACCGACGGCGGGACCGGCCCGGCGTCCGAGTCTCCCTCGACGCCCTCCACACCGTGGTTCCAGGAACGGTTGTCATCGGTGCCGTCCCGGTTCTCCTCACCGTTGGCGTCGTTGTGCTTCTCGTTGTAAGAGACGAGGTCGCGCAGGGTGAAGCCGTCGTGGGCCGTGATGAAGTTGATCGAGGCGAAGGGGCGACGGCCGTCGTCGGCGTAGAGATCTGACGAGCCGGAGAGCCGGAACGCCAGGTCGTGCACCCCACCTGCCATGCCGCGCCAGTGGTCCCGGACCGTACCGCGGAACTTGTCGTTCCACTCGGTCCACAGGTGCGGAAACTCGCCCACCTGGTACCCGCCGGGACCGACGTCCCACGGTTCGGCGATGAGCTTGACCTCGCGCAGCACCGGGTCCTGTTCGATCACGGTCATGAACGAGCTGAGCATGTCGACATCGTGCATCGAGCGGGCCAGCGCGGACGCGAGGTCGAACCGGAAGCCGTCCACGTGCATCTCGGTGACCCAGTACCGCAACGAGTCCATCACCAGCCGGAGCGCGTGCGGATGGCTGGCGTTGAAGGTGTTGCCCGTGCCGGTGTAGTCGAGGTAATTCGACGGGTCGTGGGAGTCCAACCGGTAGTAGGCCCAGTTGTCGATACCGCGGAAGCAGAGGGTCGGACCACCCGCGCCCTGTTCAGCCGTGTGGTTGTAGACGACATCGAGGATGACTTCGAGGCCGGCCTCGTGCATCGCCTTGACCATGGCCTTGAACTCGATGACCTGCTCGCCGCCAGCGCCTCCGACGCTGTAGTCGGCGTGCGGGGCGAAGAAGCCGAGCGTGTTGTAGCCCCAGTAGTTGGCACTGCCCTGGTCCAGCAGGTGCGGCTCGCTGATGAACTCGTGGACGGGCAGCAGCTCGACGGCCGTCACGCCCAGCCCGGTCAGGTGTTCCAGCACGGCTGGGTGCGCGAGCCCGGCGTACGTGCCGCGGAGATCTTCCGGCACGTCGGGGTGGCGCATGGTGTAGCCGCGCGCGTGTAGTTCGTAGATGACCGTGTTGTCCCATGGGATCCGCGCCGGCGAGTCGTCTCCCCAGTCGAAATCGTCGTCGCCGACCACCACGGAACGTGGCACGAACGGCGCGGAATCCCGCTCGTCCGGGTCGTCAGGACCACTCTCGGGGTCGACGTGGATGTAGTCGCCGTCGATGGCCCTCGCGTAGGGATCCATGAGCAGCTTCGTCGGGTTGAACCGTAGACCCTTGTCCGGTGCCCATGGTCCGTGGACACGGTATCCGTATCGCTGGCCGGGGCGGACGCCGGGAAACCGGCCGTGCCAGACGTCGAAGGTCCGGTTCAGCAACGGTATCCGGGTCTCGTTGTCCTCATCGTCGAAGAAGCACAGCTCGACCTGCTCGGCGTCGGGCGCCCACAGTGCGAAGTTGGTGGCGCCGTCGTGGTGCGTGGCACCCAGCGGGCTCCAGCGTCCGGGCCACGGGATGGACTGGCTCGGTCGGGGCATCGTCACGTCGCTCACTGGAGCATTTTGCCAGCAATACGCCCAGCAGCCCAATAAGCTGCCCCGATGAGCGAGTCGACGGTATCCGCGGCGGACCTGGAACGGGCATGGCATGACACCAAGCTGGCGCAGGTCTTGTATCACGACTGGGAGTCCGATACCTACGACGACAAGTGGTCGATCTCGTTCGACGAGCGGTGCGTCTCGTACGCGCGGGATCGTTTCGCGGCCGTCGCCGGCACCGATGGCTGGCCGTACCGCAAAGCCCTGGAGATCGGGGCCGGGACGGGATTCTTCTCACTCAACCTGCGGCAGGCGGGCGTGCTCGACGAGGTGCACATCACCGACCTCTCCCCGGGCATGGTGCGGGCGGCGCAGCGCAACGCCAGGTCGCTCGGGTTCGAGATCGAAGGGCGGGTGGCTGACGCGGAACGACTGCCGTACGACGACGCGACATTCGACGTCGTGGTCGGCCACGCCGTGATCCACCACATCCCCGACGTCGAGCTGGCGTTCCGGGAGGTGGTCAGGGTCCTCCGGCCGGGTGGGCGGATCGTGATCTGTGGAGAGCCGACCAGGTACGGCGATCGGATCGCGCGGGCGCTGTCGCGTGCGACATGGTGGACGGCCACCCGCGTCACACGGTTGCCGCCCTTAGCTCCTCGGTGGGCGAGGCCAGAGCAGGAGCTCGACGAGTCCTCCCGGGCGGCGGCGCTGGAGGCCGTGGTCGACCTGCACACGTTCGATCCGGGTGAGCTCACCGCGACGGTCCGGCGGGCGGGCGGCGAGCAGGTGCGGACCGTGACCGAGGAGCTGACGGCGGCCTGGTTCGGCTGGCCGGTCCGCACGCTCGAGTACGCGGTCAACCCGGACCGGCTCGGGTGGCGGTGGGCGATGTTCGCCTATCGGAGCTGGCAGCGGCTCTCCGCGCTCGACCGGGCTCTGGCCCGCGTCGTCCCGGCCGAGCTGTACTACAACGTCTCTGTCACGGCCGTCCGCGGGGGAGTCTCGCAACGCTGACGAGGCCGGCCCTGGCTGACCTCTGACCTCTGGCATCGTCCGTCTCGTTGCGTTCCGTTGCGACGTACTCTCACAGCGCGCTGGCGTTCCGGCGGCGTACCAGGACGATCAGTACAGGCGCCCCCACGAATGCGGTGACGATGCCGACGGGCATCTCACTGGGAAGCACCACGATCCGGCCGACGACGTCGGAGAGCAAGACCAGAATGGGGGACAGGAGAAACGAGCCGGCCACGATGCGTCGTTGGTCGGGCCCGAAGGTCCATCGGACCACATGCGGGACCATCAAGCCGACGAACCCGATCGGCCCGGCGACGGCAGTGGCCGTACCGGCGAGCAGGGTGACAGCGACCAGGACCAGCACCCGTGTTCGGGCCACGTTCACACCCTGGGCGCGGGCCGTGTCCTCGCCCAGGGCCATCGAGTTCATCGCCGACGAGACGCCGAACGCCAGCACCAGGCCGATGACCAGCAGCGGCACCACAGGGGTCAACACGTCGTAGCCACGCTCCAGCAAGCTGCCGGCATTCCAGCCGCGCATCCGGTCGAACGCGTCCGGGTGTGTCAGGGTGAGACCGGTTGTGGCACCCGAGAGGACGGCGCCGACCGCGATCCCGGCGAGGGTGAGACGGATCGGCGAAGCGGCGCCCCGTCCGGTCGCGCCGATCGCGTACACGCCGAATGTCACGATCAATGCTCCCGCGCAGGCGAACCAGACATAGCCAGAGATGTCTGTGACGCCGAAGAACACGATGCCGACGGCGACTGCGAAAGCCGCGCCGGAGTTGACCCCGAGGATCCCGGGGTCAGCGAGCGGGTTGCGGGTGAATGCTTGGATGAGCGCACCCGCGATGCCGAGCGCAATACCGACGACGGCTCCCACCGCCGTTCGAGGAACGCGCTGCTCCCACACGATGAACCGAGACTCGTCGTCGCCGCCACCGGTGATCGTGTCGAGCACCGTGCCAGGGCCGATCGGATTCGCGCCGACGGTGATCGACAGCGCGATCGCTGCCAGGAGCACCGCGATCAGGGCTACGAACGTTCCAAGCCGGGCGCGCCGCCCCCGTGGGTACGCCCGGACCGCGCCCGGCGCGTCCACGACGGGCGACGTGGGGGTCATGCTCGTGCTTCGGTCAGGATGCGCTCGAGGTCGTCGAGAACGGTCTGTCCGCCGAGTGGCCCGACGCCGGTGATCCAGAACGACTGGTCGACCACGTGCAGGTTCGGAAAGGACTCCTCGTTGCTTGCCACCGCCTCTGGGATCGCGTTCGGATCGTCCGGGTCGACGGCGGTGACGAGGACCAGATCGGCAGTCGCATCCAGTACTCGTTCCGGAGACACGTCCACGGAGATGTCCTCCCAGTCATGCTCCGGCGTCGTGAACCCCGTGCATTCCAGCGTGCTGCCCGCGAAGGAGGTCGGACCATAGAGCGTCAGGATGCCATCGCGTGGGCGGATCAGCTGGGCGGTGCTGCCCGCGATATCGAACCCCTCCGCTATCTCGTCACACCGCCGCTGGTACTCGTCGAGCACGGTTTCGGCCTCGTCGGACCTGTTCAGCGCCTCACCGACGAGGCGTACGTTGTCCGGCCACGGGTCGGCCTGAGATGCCATGAACACGGTCGGCGCGATGTCGGACAGCTGGTCATACAGGGTGGAGTGCCTCGTCTCAGTGCCGATGATGAGATCCGGCTGCAGCGATGCGATCTGCTCGATGTTCGGTTCCGGAACGGTGCCGACCGTCTCGATGTCGGCGGCATCTTCGCCCAGATACTCGGGAACACCGGTCTCCTCGCTCAATACCGTTGTGCCGACCGGCACCACGTCCAGCGCCACGGCCGTGTCGAGTTGCACCGGTTCCAGAACGACGACCCGCTCAGGCTTCTCGGCTACGTCGCTGACGCCTCGAGAATGATCGACTTCACGTGTACTCGCCTGTGTGGTTTCGGACGATGTGGTCTCGGACGATCCTGAGCTGTCCGATCCTCCGCTGGAACAGGCGACCAGTACCGTGGCTGACGCCGCGATGGCGATCCGGGTGAGGTGTGCCCTGTGCGGGCGGCGAGCACGAAACGACATGGAACTTCCTGTCTGTGCGAGAACGAAGGTCAGGCTTCGGCACTGGAGCCGTGCGCAGGATAGGCAGGACGCCGTCGATGATGCAAGGATAGCCTTACCTACTGTCTCCCACGGGCTGGGTGGGGCCAGGAGCGGGCTGTTGCCGTTGTGTCCCGGTGGGTGCGGCGTCGGGTGGTTTTGCGACGCCTGGGGATGGGATGGGCGGCCTGTCATGCGTTGGTGGACTAGCCGACGGAATGGATCCGATTTTCATGACTCTGTAGGACAATATCGGACA
>NZ_ML142862.1:2990-4777 GCF_004138495.1 Phytoactinopolyspora endophytica | reverse complement strand
CAGGGCCGCGACTTTCAATGAACTTATTGTCATAGCAATAAACTCTCAGTTAGTTTTCCTGTCATGTATTGATTTCGGCACGTCGTCCCAGTGATCGGCGGGCAACCCCACGGGGGAGGAGAAATGTCCATGACAGCATCGACACCGAATCGGACACGAACAACGAGAGCGCTGGGGACAGCGGCACTGATTCCGGCTTTCGCAGTCGGCGGGTCGCTCATTCCAGCGTCTGCGGAAGACGGAGACGAGTCGCGTGCGTCGGCACGGTTCCTCTCCGGGCAAGTTCTCGATCTCGATCTGGACAGCGTGGCCGAGCTCGTCGGCGCGGAGACGGAGAACATCGGCGAGGATGAGGCCGTCACCGCTTCCGATCCGCTCGACCTCACCGTGCTGGAGACTCTCCCCATCGACCTGGGCGGAGTCGAGTTGCCGTTGAGCGACATCATCGAACTGGGAGCCGTGAACCAGTGGGCGTCGTCGGAACCGGGCGGCGCCTCACAGTCGGCTGCGGGCGCGGTGGCCGACGGCGGCGGAGTAGGCACGGGAGGTGACGACTTCCCGGGAAACGCCACCCTGAACCTCACCGATCTCCTCGGTGAGGGCATGGCGGAAGCCATCGCTGGCGTCGAACTGGAGCTGGGCGCGATCTCCTCGGAAGCTCACCTGCAAGCTTCCGCCGGTGAGCCCGACGTCGAGCGCGCGTACGAGATCGCAGGCGGCAGCCTGATTCTTGAGGTTCCTGCGGTCGCCGACCTGCTGGCAGGTATCGACGACGCGGTGGTGACTGTCGAGGACACGGTCAACGAACTCGCCGGGCCGGACGGCGCCATCGCCGGTGCGCTGGAGTCGCTGGACGCGGTCGGCGAGCTTCTGGACGGGCTGGCGGCGCTGCCGCTCGTCGACGTCACGGGGCCCGACATCACGGTCGAACTCGAGGCGAACCTGTCCGAGGCGCTTGACGAGATCCTGGCCACGCCGTTGGGCGAGGGCACCGGTGTCGAGCTCGACCTCGCCAACGCCTCGCTCGTCGTCGATCTCGACCAGCTGGTCGACGGTGGCCTCAACGGGCAAGAGCCCAACACGGACCTGTTGAGTCCTGAAGTCATCGACGGTCTGACCGAGCAGGTGACCGCTCTCCTGGAAGGGCTGACGGACCAGATCGTTGAGGCGGTCACCGAAGCACTCCAGGCCGTGGAGCTCGGCATCGATATCTACGCCGAGGTGAGCGCGCTCGTCGTGAACGACGTGCTGGACCTGAGCATGGACACCACGTTGGGTGCCTTGGTCAATGGTGAAGCAGAGCTGGAGGACAACAGCACGGGAGTCGTGGTCGGCGTCGTCGGGCCGCTCGTGGCGGAGCTGGTCAGCCAGATCGTCGACGTCATCGGCGGGTTGGTCGAGGACACGCTGTTCGGCGACGGCGGTGTGGCCGGCACCGTGGGCGAGACCGTGGCACCGCTCGTGGACACCCTGGCTGAGAGCCTCGCTCCGGTCGGAGATGTGCTGACGGAGCTGATAGCGGTACAGGTGAACGCACAGGCGGACGAGGACGGCGCGCACAGCGTCGCGGCGCTGGAGATCGATCTGTTGCCCGCCGAAGGCGGTATCTCACTGACGCTCGCGCAGTCGGCAGTCGGACCCAATCAGTCCTCCGATGGTGACGAAGACGGTGACGAGGATGGCACCGAGGACGGGACTGAGGACGGTGACGAGGATGGCACCGAGGACGGGACTGAAGACGGTGACGAGGACGGGACCGAGGACGGGACTGAAGACGGTGACGAGGA
>NZ_ML142862.1:2586-2901 GCF_004138495.1 Phytoactinopolyspora endophytica | reverse complement strand
CGAGGACGGGACTGAAGACGGTGACGAGGATGGCACCGAGGACGGGACTGAAGACGGTGACGAGGATGGCACCGAGGACGGGACTGAAGACGGTGACGAGGATGGCACCGAGGACGGGACCGAGGACGGGACCGAGGATGGGACCGAGGACGGGACCGAGGATGGCACCGAGGACGGGACTGAAGACGGTGACGAGGATGGTGAAGTTGAGTTGACCTAGCAGGCGCTCTACGGTCGTGGGGTGTTCCGCAGGAGACGCGATCCTCGACAGGTGCGATACCTGACGTGTGCGAGCCTGCGCTGGGTAATCAGAAA
>NZ_ML142862.1:1601-2561 GCF_004138495.1 Phytoactinopolyspora endophytica | reverse complement strand
TGGACACCCTTTTACCTGATTCGATATGCACGCCTGCTCCGGCTTCGGCTACTCCATCCGGAAGTGGTCACCGAGGGTCTTGTCTTTCTCGGCCGTCGGACCAGGGTCTATGGACGGCGCGGCTTCGGCCGCGTCGTCCTTGGCCGTTGGGTGCATGTGGGCGACGAGACCCAGCTGCGCGCACACGAGGGGACGTTGCGGGTAGGAGACAAGGCGGTGTTTGGCCGGCATGCGACCGTCAACTGCTACCTGGACGTGGAAATAGGATCGCGGACGCTCGTGGCCGATTTGGTGCACATCACCGATTTCGACCACCGCTTCGATGACCTGGATACGCCGATCAAGGATCAGGGGATAGCGAAGTCACCGGTTCGGGTGGGACCGGACAGTTGGCTTGGAGTCAAGGTCTCCGTGTTGCGTGGTTCGGAGATAGGTTCCGGATGCGTGGTCGCGGCACACGCTGTCGTCCGTGGTGCACTGGACGATTGCATGGTGGCGGGCGGTGTGCCGGCGCGGGTGATCAAGGCTCGTAACGCTGATGATCAGGACGTTCCCGTATCGGGCGGTGTGAAGAAGACCGGCATGTGGGTGCGAGTCGACTGGGCGGAACCGACGTGACGATCCAGTCGTTAGACGTCGTGAGAAGCCGTTCGGGCGCGCCGTAGGCAATCACAAGTCGGTAACTCTTGCGTTGCCCACATGTGATCAGGTAGTGGACTCAGCGGTGTGATTTGGGCGATTTAAGTATTACGCGGGGGTGGCATTTTGCCCGATTCTTCAGTGTAAATACTGATACAGGGTGAGGCGGCCACATTAAGTGGGCCTTGTTGTATTTAGTTGTGGAAATTCCTGCCCCTGAGTTTGTGTGCATGGGGTGCCAGCGGGTGCTTGAGGCGGTAGCTTCGGTCTCTGGCATTCGTCGATGGATTCCCGTGCTTGTAGGTGATCTTGACTCTATGA
>NZ_ML142862.1:0-1591 GCF_004138495.1 Phytoactinopolyspora endophytica | reverse complement strand
GTGATCTTGTAAGTGATGGGAGTCATGAACTCTCTAGGGGAGAAATAGAAATGGCTGAAACAAAGCCGCGGAGGCGCGCTGTACGGGCCATGGTGTCCGTTGGTGTTGCCTCGGCGTGTGCGTTCGGCGTGTCGCTGGCGCACGTTGCGGCTGAGCCGCAGCCTGCTGCAGTTCCGGACACCGAAGGCATGGGAAGTTTCCGTGCCGGTGCGGACGGCGGGTACATCAACCTCCACCTCAGTGCGCTGGGAGGTTTGCCGGGTCTCGGCGACCTTCTCAACGGTACGGCCGAACTTGGTCCCGTCTTGACCGAGGTGGACTCCGATGGCCTCGAGCTCGGTGACGAGGTCTACAGCCATGCGCATTCCGCGCTGGCGCAGATTGAGGGCCTCGGTGTGGGGCCGCTTGACATTTACACCACTGAGCAGCAGGCCCTCCCGCAGGTGGACGAGCCGGCGGAAAGCCCGGGTATTGACGCCGATCTCGGAGGAATCGGGTCTGCGCGGGGCTTTCATGGCCTGAGCAAGGCGAACTGGGACGACGAGTTCCTCGCCCCGGGTGTCAGCGGCGAGCTGGCCTGGGTCGACGATGTGATTGCTGACGTCGAGTTCCTGAATCTTGGGGACACGCTCGGCGGAGGCCTGCTGCCGGTTCCAGTGCCTGGTCTGCTGGATGGGAACCTGATTCAGGCTCAGGGCGGTCAGATCTTCACTGAGGCGGGCACCGAGGTGAAGGAGGACGGCAGCCTGGCTGCGTACTCCGAGATCTCGGGTGAGTTCGCCGCGGTGGATCTGTTCGGCGGTGTCGACAACGGCGGTGTCTCGATCGGCATCGTGCCGGGCAGCGGTGAGGAACACGTTGCGAACATTCGTGCCTACGCCGACGGGGAGCCTGGCGGCGCCGCGATCGACGGCGGCGAGGTCGGCACCGAGCCGGACGTGCCGCTGCTGGCTCTTTTCGTTCCGTGTGACCTCGGTGTGTTCCCCGAGATCGGCGACGAGGGTGACTGCGGCATCGAGCTTGACCTCGGCGTGGCCGAGACGATCTCGCTGCCCTCGGAGGACAACCCGGTCGTCGAGCTGAGCGTGGGCGGCGCCGAGATCATCGACGAGGAGGTCGCTGAGGACGGCACGTCGGCGTGGTTCAACTTTGGTGGAGTCTCGATCGACGCCACGATCCAGATCCCGGGTACAGGGCCGCTGCCCGACACCGAGATCGCGAACGTGGGCGGCTACATCATGAGCTTCCCGGACGTCTACGTTGAGGTCCCCGAGGGCGGGATCTACCCGGAGGAAGAGACTGAGGAGGACGCTGACGCGGATGCCGACGCGGATGCGGATGCGGACGCTGACGCGGATGCGGACGCTGACGCTGACGCGGATGTCGATGCGGATGCGGATGCCGACGCGGATGTCGATGCGGATGCGGATGCGGATGCGGATGCCGATGTTGACGCGGACGCGGATGCGGATGCCGATGTTGACGCGGACGCGGATGCGGATGCCGATGTTGACGCTGACGCGGATGCGGATGCGGATGCGGATGCCGACGCCGATGTCGATGCGGATGCTGACGCGGATGTCGATGCGGA
>NZ_ML142861.1:207163-218953 GCF_004138495.1 Phytoactinopolyspora endophytica | reverse complement strand
TGAGTTCCCGTCCAGATGACCCCGCCTGCATGAGACTGCGGCACGCACCAGCGGCCCCACCCAGAACCAGCCACGGGAGACCGTCACGCCCTGTCGACCGTTACCGAGCGGAGAGAGCCCTTCCCGTACTGACAGCGGCTCACGCCATCCTGAACCGCGCCAGAACGCGCCCCCTTCAACCCGAGGACACAACCCAGGCCAGAACCGCCACACTGCCCAAGATCCACCCGGACCAGACAGCTGTGGTGGCTCATTCGACCCGGGTTGCTCTCTGGTAATCGGACGGGATGCATGGGAACATATGTTCGTGAGCGATGCCGATATCCTGCATGCCGATCTCGACGCGTTCTACGCGTCGGTGGAGCAGCGGGACGACGCGCGCCTGCGCGGACGGCCGGTCATCGTCGGTGGGGGTGTCGTGCTCGCGGCGAGCTACGAGGCGAAGGCCTACGGCGTGCGCACCGCGATGACTGGCGGCCAGGCTCGCCGGCTGTGTCCTGACGTCGCGGTGGTCGAGCCCCGCATGTCGGCCTACACCGAGGCGAGCCGGGCGGTCTTCGAGATCTTCCGGCAGACCACGCCTGTTGTGGAAGGGCTCTCCATCGACGAGGCGTTTCTCGGCGTGGGTGGGCTTCGGCGTATCTCCGGTCCTCCGGTAGACATCGCGCGGCGGCTGCGTCAGGACGTCAGCGAGCGGGTCGGCTTGCCGATCACCGTCGGCGTGGCACGGACGAAGTTCCTCGCCAAGGTGGCCAGCGGCGTCGCCAAGCCGGACGGTCTGCTCGTGGTCCCGCCTGACGAGGAGCTGGCGTTCCTGCATCCCCTACCCGTGGAGCGGCTCTGGGGAGTCGGGCCGGTCACCGCCGGCAAACTCCGCACCAAAGGCGTGTTGACCGTCGGCGACGTGGCCGAGCTGCCCCAGCGGGCGCTGGTCGCGATGGTGGGGCGGGCGGCCGGATACCACTTGTACGCGCTGGCCCACGGCCTCGACCCGCGTCCGGTGGAGGTCGGCCGACGGCGGCGATCGATCGGCTCGCAATGCGCACTGGGCCGCCGGCCACGCGCTCGCGACGAGCGGGAGGCGATCCTGGCCACCCTCGTCGACCGGATCAGCCGTCGGCTGCGAACGGGGCGGCGCGTGTGTCATACAGTGACCATCCGGCTGCGCTTCGGCGACTTCACCCGGGCCACGCGGTCCCACACCCTGTCGGAAGCGACCGACGAGACCCGGCTCATTCTCGCCGCGGCGCGCCGCCTGCTGGTCAACGCCGATCCGTTGATCGAACGCAACGGGCTGACCCTGCTCGGTGTGGCGGTGAGCAACTTGGACGACGCTGACGCGGTCCAGCTGGCGTTGCCGCTGGAGCGACGGCCCGACGCCACCCTCGACGCTGCCCTGGACACGCTGCGGGACCGGTACGGCAGCGCCGCGGTGACCCGGGCGTCGGCGGTCGGGCGCCGAATGGGCCAGCCCGTCCCGATCCTCCCCGATTGAGGGAGCGGATTCGATAGACCAGCACAGAGACGGCAACGCCGTACGGGTGCTGCGTTTCATGACGTGGTGATCGTGAGGGGCATGGGGAGCCGGTGGCGGCCCGAGCCCAGCTCGTGTTGTTCGCCGTTCGGCAGCTCCACCTCGGCGACCGTGTTGACCGGCACACGGATTCTCAGGACCGCGGTGTCACCGTCGCGCTGCCACGTGACGCCGATCCGTCCGCGGACGGTGTCCAGCGTGAGCTCGGCGCCCGGTAGCGTGCCGGACGCGCGCGGCGCCACACGGAACCGCGCCCACCCTGGTTCAACGGTCTCGACGCCGAACACGCGTTCCACTAGCCACTGGACGGGTGAGCTCCACAACGTGTCGTGGTGACCGCGCGAATCCGGCTCCCACGACTCCCAGAACGTGGTCGCGCCGAGGTCGCGAAGATATCCGTAGGACGGATACTCGGTCTGCGTGAGCACGAGGTGAGTCAGGTCCGGACGGCCGGCCTGGTCGGTCAGCGCATAGGGGAGCGCGGCGATCCCAGCGCATCCGGTGTCGAGCCGTCCGGCCTGTTCCACGGCGGCCGCCAGGTTCGCGGCGACGGCGTCGATGTGCTCAGGCGGGACGAAGCCGAATGCCAGCGGTATGGCGTTGCTGGTCTGCTGGTAGCCTTCCTCATCCATCTCGGCGTGATAGAGCCCGGCCCCGGCGTCGAGGAACTCGTCGTTGAACCGGGCGATGAGCCGGTCGGTCCGCTCTCGCCAGGCGGCCGCCTCCTCGTCGTAGCCAAGGAGCTCGGCCAGCGCCGTCCCCTCCCGGAGACTTTTGATCACGTAGGCCATGCCCACGAGACGGTTCCCATCACCGCCGGGACGGATCCGTCCCGGCGGTAGCCAGTCGCCGAAGTTGTCGTCGAAGTAGTCCTCGTCGGCGACGGCGGAGACCCACTCCACGTACTGCGCGACGGCGTCGAAGTGTTTCGCGGGCACGGTCTTGTCGCCGTATGCCAGCCAATAGCGGTAGACCAGATGCGGGTACACGCCGGTCCACGTCGGCGAAAGCCCTTTCGGCCAGTGCCGGCCCACCGGGGTGACGGTCGGGATCTGGCCGTCCTCCGCCTGGCTCAGCCGGATATCGTCCAGCCACTTGCCGAACAAGCCGGCCATGCCGAACGCGTACAGCATGGGCTGACTGGCGAAGTGCGCGTTGCCGGTCCAGCCGAACTTGGTTCCCGCGGGCGAAGGGTCGGGCAGACCGTGCAGAGCGTTGCCGGCGGTCCGGAAGAACGCCTCCACGATCCATCGCAGCTCCGGCTGCTCCAGATCGAGTTCAGCGGCGTGCGGCACGTCGCTGAACACGGGCACGGCCACGATGTCGAGCGGGCGGTCGGTGCCGCTCACCTCCAGATAGCGGAAGCCCTTGTAGGTGAACGACGGGTGCCAGCTCTCCTCGCGACCGCCCGCGGCGATGTACTCGTCCAGCTGGAGGCGCCCGACCACGGAATGGTTCTGGGTCCCGCCGGGCGTCCCCACCTCGATCCGGCCGCTCGGACCCAGTTTCTCGGCGTGCAGCATCCGGACCGTCGTGCTGGTGGGCAGGTCTCCTCGCAGCTTGACCCAGCCCGCGAGGACCACACCGAAGTCGTAGAGCCTGGTGCCGTCGTCGAGCCGGGTGACCTCGACCGGTTCGACCGGTTCATCGGCCCGGGTAGGTTCGTGGACGTACGCCTCGAGTACGCCACCGGGATCCTCGACGGAGACGGCCGGCTGCCAGTCACCGTCGTCGAACCCGGGCTCGGACCAACCTTCGATCTCCTCAGCGCGCCGCGCGTCGTACGTCTCACCTGTGTATACGCCGTCGTAGACGGTGGGACCCTCGGCGAGGCGCCAGCCGGTGCCGGTGCCGATCGTCTCCCTGCTGCCGTCCGCGAACGCGACCTCCAGCTCCGCCTTGACCTGCGGCTCGGCGATCCACGACGACAGGTGAGCACCGTCCGAGTCGACAGCCCGGGTGCCGAAGAACCCGCGGCCGAGCGCGACCCCGATCGCGTTGCCGCCGTGCCGGATGAGCGACGTCACATCGTGCGTCGTGTACAGGACCCTCAGGTCGAAGTCCGTGCACGGTGGATCCAGCTCGGCGTCCCCGACCCGCTCGCCGTTGATCCAGGTCACGGCATGCCCCAGGCCGGCGATGTAGAGGCGGGCCGAGCGCACGTCGCCGCGCTCCGCGGGCAGCTCGAATTCCGTCCGCAGCACGGGGTCCGGCGGCGGGTCCGGCGGGATGCCGTCGAGGTAGCGCGCCTGGCTGTCCCCGGTCTCTTCGCCGTCCGCGTACGCCGAGCCGTCGTCATAGGTGTGGTCCGGGGCGGTCACCCACTGGACCAGTCCGTGTGGCTCGGACAGCTCGACGTAGAGCTGCCCGCCGTCGACCGGTTCGTCGAAGTCGAGCCGGCCCTGCGCCTCCCCGGTGAGGTTCTCCAGCGTCTCCTCCGCGAGGAGTTCACCCGCGGGGCCGGCGCGGCGCAGCGTCATGACACAACTGGCCGGCTCGTCTCCGGCGACGAGGTTGACGGCGACGGCGGCGAGCCGGGCCTCGGAGAGGAAGCTCTGGCCGAGGGTGTGCCCAGGCTCAAGCGGAATGTTCTCAGTGAACGTCGGGCCCACCACACGGGGCGGCCGGGAAAGGACGACACCGCTCCCGATCCAGCCGGCGGTCCACTCGTCGTCGGAGAGCATCGCGGTTTCGAACCACGCGACGTCGCTCAGCGGGCCTTGCCGTCCGGCCTCGTCCCAGACGCGCACCGCCCAGAAGTAGCAGGTCCTGGACTCCAGTGGCGGGCCGTCGTAGAGGATCGCCGACTGGCGTGTGGACTCCACACGTCCGCTGTCCCACACGTCGGGCTGTCCCCCGTGCAGCCCATCGGTCGTGCTGGAGACGAGGATCCGGTACGCGCTCTGTGCGCGATTCCGCCCGTTCGCCGTGAGCTGCCATCCGAACCGGGGCTCCGCGGCCCCGACTCCGAGCGGGTTCTGCATGTACTCGGTGGTCAACCGCACCGGGCGCATCGCATGCCCGCCGCCGCCCTGATCCGTCCGGCTCGACTCGGCCGCGTCGCCGACCGGATCGGCACCGGCGATGCGCGGCAGCCCGGCGAAGACCGATACGCCGGCGGCGCCACCCAGGACGGCGCGTCGCGTCAGTGTCCACGGCCCGTGTGTGGCAGGGCCGGGGACGATCGTCCGATCTGTCATCGTCTTACCCCCTGTTGTCCAGCGGCATCGATGCACAGCGGCGCCGGTGCCGTCGGCGCCGGGGTGCACGCACCTCGGTGATGCGGATATCTCCGCATCACCATGGCCGCATTCTGGGGCCGCCGTGTACGGCCGAGATCGACTCCTCGTATACGTCCCCGGGCGTATACGAGGAGCCGAAGCACTCGGTCAGGGGAAGGGAGGTGGCCCAGGACAAACTTCTCGGGAGAGGGCTACCGGCTGGCACGACCGCCGACGGGGTGCCTTACGTTTCAACCGCGCAGACCGGCTCGAGGGCCTGGAGATCGTCGGTGGGCTGTCCGTCGTCGGCGGTCTCTTGTTGGGCAACGGCGCGTTGGCGGCGGCTGAAGACGAGAACGGCGACGCCGAAGACTGCGATGGCGGCGCCGCCCATCCCGGCGACCATGTTGAGTCCACCGGTGAACGCTTCGCGTGCGGAATCGAGCAGTGGGCCGGCCATGTCGGCGGGCAACTCGTCGGCCGTGGCTACGGCGCCGGCCAGAGCGTCACGGGTCGCCTCAGCGACCTCGGCCGGCGTGCCGTCGGGCACATCCACCCGGCCTCGGTACAGGGCGGTGCCGAGGCTGCCCAGCACGGCGACGCCCGTCGCGATGCCGAACTCGCCGCTGGTCTCGGACATGGAGGAAGCGGACCCGGCCTTCTCCGGCGGGGCCGATCCGACGACGATGTCAGTGACCAGTGCAGCACCCGGTCCAAGCCCCACCGTGGCCAATGCCATGCCGATGACCAGGAGGCCTGGCCCGCCGGCGGCGCTGACCTGGGTCAGGATCGCGAACCCGGCTGCCGTCACGAGCATGCCGCCGCCGATGACCTGCCAGGTACCTACGCGTTGCGCCAGAGCCGGCGCGAGCATGCTGCCGGCGATCATCCCGATGGCCGGTGGCACCAACCAGAGCCCGGCGCCGAGCGGCGACAGCCCGTTGACGAGTTGCAGGTACTGGCTGATGAACAGGAACATCCCGCCCATGAAGAACGCGCCGACGAGCATGGTGCCAAGAGCGGTGGTGAACGTCCGGTTCGCGAACAGCCGCAGGTCGAGCAGCGGATCCGAGAGCCGGAGCTGGCGGCGGACGAACACCGCACCGAAGGCGACGCCCACGCCGATGGTGAGGAACGGCATGGCCGCTCCGCCGTCCTTGGCGAGCTCCTTGAGCCCGTAGATGATCGGCAGGATGGTCGCCAGGGAGAGCCCGACGCTGGCAAGGTCGAGTCGCCCGGCGGTCTCGTCACGGAACTCGGGGAGCAGCGCCGGGCCGGTGACCAGCAGGAGGAGCATGACGGGGACACCAAGCAGGAACACCGAACCCCACCAGAACCACTCCAGCATGACACCGCCGACGACCGGACCGATGGCCGTCCCGCCCATGAAGCAGCTGATCCACACCGCGATGGCGGTGCCGCGCTGCCTGGGATTCTTGAACATGTTGCTGATCAGCGCCAAGGTGGACGGCATCAGGGTGGCGCCGGCGATCCCCATGAGGGTGCGGGTCGCGATCAGCATCTCGGCGCTGTTCGAGTAGGCGGCGAGAACCGAGGCGGCGCTGAAGGCCGTCGCGCCCGCCAGCAGCAGCCGTCGGCGGCCGATCCGGTCGCCCAGCGTCCCCATGGTGATCAGGAAACCCGCCACCATGAAGCCGTAGATGTCCATGATCCACAGCATCTGGCTGCTGCTCGGTGCGAGGTCCGCGGAGAGATGCGGCAGCGCCAGGTACAGCACGCTCATGTCCAGGGACAGCAAGAGCGTCGGCAGGGCCAGGACAGCCAGCCCGATCCACTCCTTGCGTCCGGCGCGGATGCCGGATTCGTCCACGGTGTTCGTATTCACGTCGAGTCCTCTCATCGTCAGCGTTGTGCTCGTTCTCGTTGACGCGTCGAATACTCAGACCAGGGATCGACATGAAACTCATCGCTGTTCTGGAGAACTCGTAGACAACACCCCGCGACGACGGCCCGCGAGCCGATCCATCCGCTGCCTGCCAGGCCGTCGAACGCCGGCGTCGCGCACCGGGACGCTAGCCGCGGAGCTTCTCGATCACCGGGGCGAACTCACGCATGTACGGCTCGTGCACGGTGATGTACGAGATTCCGAGCCGCTCACGGTTCTCTCGCAGCTGCTCGGCGATCTGTTCCACCGTGCCGATCAGGGCGAACGGCGTCTCCAGCGCCTCGTCGACGGTGAAGTACGGCGCCTGCTGGGCGACCAGGTTCTCAGCCAGGCCGCGCCGGTCATCGGTGATGGCGACGAGCTGGACGAGCGCATTGATCTCGAGCTGGTCGGCGCGCTCGCCGGCGCACCCCCTGATGTATGCGACGCGTTCCCGCGCCTCGGCGGCCGTCGTCATCTGGAACGTGCCGGGCGGCTCTCCCTTGATCTGGTAGAGCCCGCCGAGGCCGATGATGTCCGCGTTCTCCGCCGCCAAGCGGAGTACTCGGTCCCCGGTGCCCCCGATCAGCAGCGGTGGTCCCGATCCGCCGAAGCCGTGCCGCTGGACCGGCTTGAGCTCGGAGCGGCCGAACGCCTCCCGGGTGGCGACCCCTGACTCCGGCTCGTCCACACCCTCGGCGAACAACCGTCGCAGCTCCTTGACGGCCTCGGTGAGGCGGTCCACCCGCTCTCCGATGCGACGCCACGGGATGCCCGCAGCGTCGAGTTCCCACTTCATATGGCCCGCACCGAGGCCGAGCTCCAGCCTGCCTTCGGTGAGGTAATCGACCGTGATTGCCTCCCGGGCGAGCAGCGCCGGGTTCCAGAACTCGTTGTTGGTGGTCAGCGTGCCGACCCGCATTCGCTCCGTGGCCTGGGAAGCGACCACGAGGGGCAGGAAGGGCGAACCGTTCGTTAGATGATCGGTGCCAAGGACGATGTCATACCCTCGCTCCTCGCCGTCGCGGCAGCGCTCAGCGAGCTCTCGCGCCGACCGGAGACCGGACGTGTTGAATCCGAACCTGAAATCGTGCATTCCGCTACGCTTTCGCACCCGCGGCCGGGGCGGAAGGGGTGATCGCTCCGGGCGAAAGATCTCTGCCGTTGGCAGAAAGCCGGGCTGGGGCCGGCGTTACCAGCGCGGTGTCCGCGCCTGGTACGAGGGTTCGATGGACCTCATGTATCCGGTGTCGTCGCGTTCGGTGATTCCGCACGACACATAGTTCTCGTGCAGGCGGGCGAGCGCGTCCCGGTCGAGTGTCACACCGAGGCCGGGCGCGTCCGGCACGGGTACCGACCCGTCGACGAATATCAGGGGGCGTTCGAGGACGTCGACGCCCAGCTGCCACGGTGTGTGCGTGTCGGCGGCGTAGGACAATTGCGGCATCGCTGCCCCCAGGTGAGTCATCGCCGCGAGGCTGATGCCGAGATGGCTGTTGGAATGCATGGAGACGCCGACACCCCACGTCTGGCAGACCGTCGCCAGGTGCATCGACAGTGTGAGCCCACCCCAGTAGTGATGGTCGGAGAGGACCACGCCGACGGCCCTGGTGGCGAAGGCCTCCGGAAGGTGGCCGAACTCGACCACGCACATGTTCGTCGCCAGCGGCATCGATGCCTGTGCGGCGACCTCGGCCATGCCGGGAATGGAGGCGGTCGGGTCTTCGAGATACTCGAGCAGGCCGTCGGTCTTCTCCGCCACCTTCACCGACGTGCCGACACTCCAGTTGCAGTTCGGGTCGAGCCGTAGCGGGTACTCTCCGAAGGCGTCGCGCAGCGCCTGAATCGCCTCGATCTCCTGGTCGGGATGGAAGACTCCGCCCTTGAGCTTGATCGAGCCGAAGCCATAGCGGGAGATCATGGCGCGCGCCTGGGCGACGACGCCGTCGGGGTCGAGCGCCTCGCCCCACTCATCGGGCTCGGCGCCGGGATGCGCCCCCCACTTGTAGAACAGATATGCGGAGAACGGCACGCTGTCGCGGACCTTCCCGCCGAGCAGGTCGTACACCGGGCGCCCGATCATCTGCCCTTGAAGGTCCAGGAAGGCCACCTCGAACGGGGAGTACACCCGTAGCAGGGTCTTGGCCTGGCTGGATGCGCCGGTGAGCCCGTGCTGGTCGGCCGCGTCGACGGTTCCGATGGCGCCTGCTATCCGCTGCCTGAGCTCGGCGAGGCCGAACGGGTCGAGCCCGACGATCTCCGCCGCGGCCCGGCGGAGAAGCTCCAGGTGCGCAGCGTCGCCGTAACTCTCGCCGAGCCCGACGAACCCGTCGCCGGTATGGACCTCGACGATCGTGCGCAACGCCCATGGCTGGTGCACGCCGACGGCGTTCAGCAACGGAGGATCGGGAAACGCGATTGGTGTGACGGTGACCTTGGTGATCTGCGTGCCTGTCATGAGATCGCCTCCGGGGCTTGGGCGAGAGCGGCTTCGGCCAGAACGGCGCTGCCCTGGTCGATGATCTGGCCGAGCTGTTCGATGTGTTCAGCCGTGGGCTCGACGAGAGGGGGGCGTACCGGGCCGACCGGGAGGCCCGAGAGACGTGCGCCTGCCTTGACCAGTGCGACCGCGTAGCCCGGGACCCGGTTCCGAAGCTCGGTCAATGGCAGGTAGAACCGGCGCAGCAGGGCATCGCGGGTCACCGCGTCACCCGTGGTAAGCGCCTCGTAGTAGGCGACGGCGATCTGCGGCGCGAAGGCCAGCACCGCCGAGGAGTAGCTGTGCACGCCGATCGCCTGATAGGCGGGCGCGGACAGCTCGGCGGTGGGCAGCCCGTTGAGGAATCCGAACTCTGCCGCCCGTGGATGTCCACTGGTGCGCACGGCGCCGACGATCCTGGACATCGCATCGACGTCGCCGATGCCGTCTTTGACCCCGACGACGTTCGGGATATCCAGGAGTGCGACCGCCGACGCCGGATCCAGCATGGCGTTGGCCCGCTGATACACGACGACGGGGAGTGCGGTGGCCGACGCGACGTAGCGGATGTGGTTGACCATGCCGGCGGGGGTGGTGGCCACCAAGTACGGGGGAAGCAGTAGGAGCCCGTCGGCGCCGCATTCCTCGGCTGTGCCGGCGAACTCTCGCGCTATGCGCGGACCACCACCGGTTCCCGCGTAGACCGGAGCCTGTCCACCGACGACGTCGACCGCCGTGCGGAGAACGTCGCGGTACTCATCCCTGGACAGGGCGCTGAACTCACCGGTTCCGCAGGCGACGAACCAGGCGGACGGACTCGCGGTTCCGCTGCCGTTGACGTCCCGCCTGGCCTCGAGCTGCTCCGAGAGATGCCGGGCGAGGACGTCGCGGTCAAGGGTGTCGTCCGGGGCGAACGGGGTGAGCGGAAACGCGAGGACGCCGGAGAGCTGCATCAATCAGACTCCATCCATATATGTGGACAACGTACTTGTATGTGTCACCCTGTGGCGATACGCTAGCCGGGAAATCCGTATCTGGTCAATGGCGGTGGGGCGGTGTGGAGATGTCGGTGGCGCCGGACACCTCACTGGTCAAGTCAGCGGAGCGGACCGTTCGGATCCTGGAGCTGCTGGCGGCGTCTCCAGGCCGGCTGACCGTATCCGAGCTCCAGGAACGCACCGGGTACCCGCGCTCCAGCCTGCACGCGCTCGTCCGCACGCTGCGGGATCTCAAATGGCTCGACGCGGACGACGCGGCGTCGGCGTTCACCGTCGGGCCGCATGCGCTGCTGGCCGGAACGTCCTACCTGGACCGGGATCCCGCGCTGCCGCATGCTTACCAGACCTTGGAAGACCTGCGCGCCGAACTCGGGTACACGATCCACTACGCGCGACGAGACGACGCACACGTGCTCTACCTGGCCAGCAGAGAGGCGCGGGATGCCGTGCGGGTCATCCCACGGGTGGGGCGCCGGCTACCCATCCACCTGACCGCGCTGGGGCACGCCATGCTCGCCGACCTGACCGCCGCCGAGGTAGACGAAATCCTGCCGGACCAGCTCGAGAGCTACACCGAGCACACCCTCACCGACCGCGCCGCGATGCGTGACCAGCTCGACGCCGTCCGCTCCGCCGGCTGGGCGTTCGAACGGGAGCAGGGCACCGCGGGGATCGCCTGCATCGCGACCACTGTGGCGTACCGCATCCCCGCGACCGACGCCGTGAGCTGCTCGATGCCGGCGAAACTGGCCGAACCGGACGAGGTCGAACGGGTCGCCGAGGCCGTGGTGCGGCATACCGATCGGCTCGCCGCCACGTTGCGGCGCGCGGGAATCCGATGAGCTCGGCGGGTCAGGCGGCACAGACGGACGGTTATGAAGCCGTGAATAATCAGCGCATACTCCTGACCGGTGCTGCCGGGCGATGTGGCGTTCTCCTCGCACCGCGGTTGGTCCGCGCCGGGCGCTCGCTCCGCCTGCTTGATCTGCGCGAGCCGGATCCGGAGCTGCTCGCCGGCGGCGAGGAGGTTGTCGTCGGTTCGATCACCGATCTGGATCTCATGGTCGAGGCCTGCCAGGGAGTCGACGCGGTCGTCCATCTGGCCGGACAGGCCGCGGAGTCGACCATCGACGACGTCATGCAGCTCAACATCTACGGAACGTACTGTGCGCTGGAGGCGGCGCGTCGAGCCGGCGTCTCCCGTGTCGTGCTGGCGTCCTCGCACCATACGGCAGGCTTCTACCGTCACGGTGAGCATCCGCCCGCCGGGCTGCCCGTGGACGCGCCGGCCCGGCCGGACACGTTCTACGGCTGGAGCAAGGTCGCATCCGAGGCAACCGGCCGGCTCTATGCCGACCGGTTCGGCATGGATGTGATCTGTCTCCGGATCGGCGGCTGGCGCGAGACCCCGCGCTCGCTGCGGGAGCTGGCTCTGTGGCTCTCACCTGGCGACGGTGCGCGGCTGGTCGAGGCCTCACTGAGCGTGCCGTCGCCCGGATTCCGCATCGTGTGGGGGATCAGCCGCAACACGCGCCGTTGGCTCTCGCTGGCCGAGGGCGAGGCGATCGGGTACGTCCCACAGGATGATGCGGAGACCTACGCGGAGAAGCTCATCGCGGAGCACGGCGAGCCGGACTTCGCCGGCGACTCGTTGCTGAACCGGCTGGGCGCCA
>NZ_ML142861.1:205678-207125 GCF_004138495.1 Phytoactinopolyspora endophytica | reverse complement strand
TGCGACGCGCCGCTCGGCGAACGGATGCGGATCTCGTAGCCGTCGCCGGGCTGGTCACAGGAGGCTGCCGCGGACGAGGACGCCACCGATGGCGACGACGAGCAGGACCGCCATCGGCAGCAGCGCACGCCGCGTGATGTCCCCCACCCGGTCCAGCGCCCCCACCGCCGTCGCTCCGATCAGGACGATGACCGGCGCGATGCTGTTACCGACGTTGGCGCCGGTGGCCTGGGCCGCCACCAGAAGCTCGGGATCGACGTCCACCCGGCCGGCGACTTCGGCCTGAAGAGCCGCGAACAGGGCGTTGGACGAGGTGCTGGAGCCGGTCATGAACGAGCCGATCGCGCCGACCACAGGAGAGAGCGCGGGATATGCCGATCCGGCGGCGTCGGCGATCCCGTCCGCGAGTGTGGTGACCATGCCGCTGTCGACGAGCACCATGGCCAGGGCGCCGAGCAGCAGCGTCGTCGGGGCGGAGCCTGCCACGGCGGACAGCCATGAGCGCGCCACGCGCTTGCTGTCGACGCCGCGCCATAGCCCGACAAGCCGGTACGTGATCCACCCGAGCACGCACGCCAGCAGGATGTAGAACCCGGGGTGGCCGAGCAGCGGGATGGGCAGGTACTGGTCGACCGGCTCGTTGACCCATCCGCGGTCGGTGGCGGTGCGCCCGAAGGACGGCGCCAGCTCGAACCGTTCTCTGACGAAGTCGCGGGAAGGCGGGATGAGGAAGACCGGCAGCACGACGAGGAGCAGGAAGCCGTATGGGGCGAGCACAGTGACCGGTCGCGCCTGCATGGTGTCTGCCGCCGGATCTGGTGCGAGTGCTCCGTCGGGGGACGACGCGAGCTCGTCGTCGCTGTCCGACGCGTCCTCCCCGCCGGGGGGCCGGCCTGTCCGTCGTGCCACTCTCGCCTCGACGAGACGTTTCGCGGTGAGCGTGAGAAGACCGGCGGTCCCGGCGGCCAGGGACGCGATCGCCGGTACGGCCGTCGCCGCGATGACGAGTGTGCCGCCCATAGCCGGCCCCGCGATGATCAGTAGGACCCACCCTTGGCGCAGTCCGCGGAGCCCGTTGTCGATCAGCAGCACCAGCAGCCCGGCGACGACGGCGCTGACCGCGAGCATGGTGGCTGCCGCGAATGCCAGCGTGTCCTGCGAGGAACCGCCGAATCCGGCGGTCAGCGATGCCATGTAGAACGACGAGCCCATCGACCCGAACGTCACCGACCAGTGGTAGCCCACCAGCGGGAGCACCACGGCGCGGACCTTGTCGTATCCGAGCATGAGCAGCAGCGGTGCGCAGACCGCGATCGGAGTTCCGAATCCCGCCACGCCTTGGACGAAGCTCGGGAAGATCCATGCCAGCAGCAGCAACCGATCCGTCCGCCTGGGAAGGAAACGCGCGAACGTCTCGCCGAGCCGGTCCATCCCGGCGGCGTGGGCC
>NZ_ML142861.1:204672-205668 GCF_004138495.1 Phytoactinopolyspora endophytica | reverse complement strand
GTAGAGCAGCAAGGCGGGAACGACGACGCACAGGATCCAGGTGCCCAGCCACAATCCCTTGGCTGCTCCTGTCAGGACGGTCTCGACGGGTGACTCGAACACCGCCAGCGACAGTACGAGCGCAAGAACCAAGGTGATCGCGGCCGACCACGTGGTCTTCACGCGGCCAAGCAGGACGAGCAGAAAAAGGGTCAGGACGGGGAGCAGCGCAGCGAACCAGTACCCATCCATCGCCCTTTACCTTCTCATAGCCCGTTGCACCGCCGTTCGCCACAGATGACAGCCGCATTGCCGACGTGTCAGAACCCCACCACCTCTGGGTCGCCACTGCGTTGTTGGTGCACCATGGCCGGTTTATCCGTTCGGGGCTCGACGTGTGCGACGGGGCGACAGAGGCCTGATTTACAGATAGCTGATGGCGTATGCCCAGTTTGGCAGCATTTCTACTCCGACTAGACACGTTAGCCTCTGGAAACTCTCAAGTGTGCTTGTTAGTATCCAGCAGCATGTCGCATCAGGAATCGAAAGAGGAATCGGACGAGTGGGGTCTTCCCGCTGGCTATGGAGAGCTGCTTGAGGACATCAAGCAAGAGATCAAGGGCGCCAGACTCCGGACCGCCCTGGCGGTCAACACGGAGATGGTGAAGCTCTATTGGCGCATCGGCCAGCTGATCCTGACGCGTCAACATGAAGAAGGTTGGGGTGCCAAGGTAGTTGGCAAGCTCGCTGTGGATCTCAAGACGGAATATCCGCAGGTTAGGGGCTTCTCGAAGACAAACCTCGCCTACATGCGGGCGTTTGCGCGAGCGTGGCCCTCAATTTTCCCCCAGCTTGGGGGACAATTGCCCTGGGGGCACATCAAGGTGTTGCTCGATCAGCTTGATGATCGAGCGGCCCGTGAGTTCTACGCCAGCCGGGTTGTCGTCGAGGGCTGGTCGCGGAACGTACTCATGCATCAGATCAGGAACCGGCTGCATGAGCGGGTCGGAGTCGCAC
>NZ_ML142861.1:200090-204629 GCF_004138495.1 Phytoactinopolyspora endophytica | reverse complement strand
ACGTTCGAGCGGACGGTGCCCCTGGAGGAGAGGGAAGCCGTCCAGGAGCTGGTACGTGATCCCTACATGCTCGAGTTCCTTGAAGGCGACGAGGGACTCAAGGAGAGAGATCTCGAGGGCAGGCTCCTGATCCACCTTGCACGGTTCCTTCTCCGGAGGAGGTTCGCACGCAACTGCCAAGCGCTCAGCAGCTGGCGTCGACCGTGTCGTCCGCGTAGGAGTAATGACGAGCGCGTGAGGAGTCATGACTGCCGTATGTTGCGCGCTGGTGCTCATGAGTCGGTCAGCCTGCGGGTAAGTGGCGGGTGACGCCACACCGATGAACCTGGGATGACCCGTTCCTTGCCGTCTGTGAGGGTCGAGCCAACGGGCGAGCGATCAGGTCGACTGGCGGGTGATCAGCGTGGTCGGAACGGTGATCGCGGCCGGACTCTCGCCGTCGATGACGGTGAGCAGAAGCCGGACCATCTCCGAGCTGATCCGATCGTACGGCTGGCGCATGGTGGTCAGCCGCGGGTACAGATTCTCCGCCATGCCGGTGTCGTCGAATCCGCCGACGGACACATCACCGGGCACCGACCGCCCCTGCTCCGCCAGCGCACCGAGTGCTCCGGCGGCCATGAGGTCGGACGCGACGAACACGGCGTCCAGGTCAGGGCGGCGTTCGAGCAGGCTCGTCATGGCTAGGTACCCACTACCCCGGCCGTAGTCGCCGTGCGCCACCAGCGTCTCGTCGTAGTCGTCACCGACGACGTCGCGATATCCGGCCAGCCGTTCTACCCCACCGGGCGTGTCCATCGGACCAGTGATGGTGGCGATCGTGCGTCGGCCTCGTTCGAGCAGGTGCCGGGTCATCTGGCGGCCACCGTCGCGGTCGTCGGCGGCGACGTAGGCTACCCGGCCCTCGAACCCGAGCGGCCGACCGCACGCCACGGTGGGCACACCCGCCCGCAGCAGGTTGTCCACCAGTGGGTTGCCGGAGTGAGTCGAGACCAGCAGCACGCCGTCGACGTGTCCGGCCGCCAGGTAATCCTGCACCCGACGCCGTTCCGCGGGCGTGCCGGCGATCATCAGGACCAGGGTCATCTCCCGATCGGCCAGCGCCTGCGTTGCACCGCGCAGCAGCACGGAGAAGTTGGGGTCCTCGAACAGCAGGTGCTGCGGCTCGGTGAGCAGGAAGGCGACCGAGTTCGACCGGCGCGTGGTGAGACTGCGGGCATGCTGGTTAACCGAGTAGCCCGTCTCCTTGATCGCCCGGTTGACGGCGGCCAGCGCGGCCGGGCTCACCCAATGGCCGCCGTTGAGCACTCGCGAGACCGTGCCGCGAGAGACACCGGCGGCCGCAGCGACGTCACGGATGGTGGGACGTCGCAACCTGTTCACGCTTTTGCCCACATCAGGGAGGATACGGTGTCGGCCAGCATAGAGCGTCAGTTCTTGGTCGCGCCCGCGGCCAGGTCGACCCGCCAGTAGCGCTGCAATGTCAGGAAGAGCGCGATCAGCGGAATGATAGACAGCAGCGCACCGGTGACCACGAGGGTGTACAACGCCGGCTGGGATGCGCCCTGATTGAGCAGTCCGGACAGTCCGACCGTCAGCGGGAACAGCCGGTCGTCGCCGAGCATGATGAACGGGAGCAGGAAGTTGTTCCAGATGGCGACGAACTGGAAGAGGAAGATCGTCACCAGCCCTGGCAGCATCATGGGCATGGCCACGACGCGGAAGATGCGCAGATCGTGCGCGCCTTCTGTGCGCGCCATCTCTATCACGTCGTCCGGGACGGCGGCTGCCGTGTAGATCCTGGCCAGGTAGATGCCGTACGGACTAAGGATGCTCGGCAGCAGCACCGACCAGTACGTGTTCGTCAACTCGACCTGTGCCAAAAGCAGGTACTGCGGGACGGCCAGGACGACCCCGGGCACCAGCACGCCCGCGAGAAGCAGGTTGAAGACGACGCGCTTGCCCGGGAACCAGTACTTGGCCAGGGCGAAACCTGCCAGCGCGGAGACGAGCGTCGACGCCAGCGCTCCGACACCGGCGTACAGCGCCGTGTTCAGCATCCAGCGCCAGAACAGCCCGTCCCGGTACCCGGAGAGCTCGGCGATGTTGTCGAACAGGTGCGTGCTCGGAGTGAACGTGAACGTGGAGAAGAGCTCCGCGCCGCTCTTGGTGGAGGCGACGAGCACCCACGCCACCGGCGTAAGGCAGTACAGCGCGCCGAGCATGAGGAGCCCGGTGGCCAGCCAGCTCGGCCGTTCTCCCGCTCCGCGGCGCGCGGTTCGGGACGGCCCGGTCGTGGGCGTGGCCGACGCCGACGCGGTCGCGATCGTGGACATCACCGGTCACCTCTCCTGCTCGAACGCACGACGTTGGACCAACCTGAGAAACCCGAACGAGACCACGAACGTCGCGACCGCGAGGATGACCGATGTCGCCGCGGCCGAGTAGATGTCGTCGCGGGTGAAGGCGTCGCGGTAGACCTTCATCAGCGGGGTCCACGTCGTGGAGATCGTGTTGGTGAGTGGCCGTAGCGTCGTCGGCTCGGCGAACACCTGCAATGTGGCGATCATCGAGAACAGCGTCGTCATGATGACCGCGGGCATGATCGTCGGGATCTTGATCCGGCGAGCGATCTGGATCTCACCGCAGCCGTCCAGCCGTGCTGCCTCGTACAGCTCAGTTGGGATGGCCTTCAGAGCCGTGTAGAGAACCACCATGTTGAACCCGACGCCGCCCCAGAGCGCGATGTTCGCGACGGCGAAGATCACGCCTCTCGCGGAGAGGATGTCTGGGAGCCCGACGCCCAGCTTGTCAGCGGCGAAGTGGAACGGGCTGACAGCCGGCAGATAGAGGAACCCCCAGAGCAGTGACGCGATGACCGACGGCACCGCGTACGGCAGGAAGATCGAGATCCGGGAGAAACTCTTCGCCCGGGACCGGCGCGAGTCCAGCATGAGTGCGAACATCAGCGCGAGCCCGATCATGGTCGGCACCAGGATGGTGCCGTACAGCAGGATCCGGCCCACGCTGCCGAGGAACTCCGGATCGTCGAGGGCGGCGCTGTAGTTGGACAGGCCCGCCCAGACTTCGGCCCGCGACGCGGGGCCGAGGCCCAGCCCGCTCATCTCGACCGATCGGAAGCTCAGGTAGAGGGCGTAGCCGATCGGCAAGGCGAGGAACAGCAGGAACAGTGTTATCGCGGGCGCGAGGAAGCCGTAGGGCACGGCTGCCCGTCGGCGCCTCCTTCTTCGCTGATCATGGATGATCGGCGGCGCAGTCGTCGTCGCAGCCATCGAATCTCCAGTGAGTGTGCTGAGTAGCGAGCATGGTTGTGGGGATGGGCACGCAGGGGCGCGCCGTGAGAGGCTCCGGCGCCTGCGGCACGGCCGCGCCGGTCTGAACCATGCGCCGGAACCTCACGTCCTATCTCTCGACGACGTTGTAGCCGCTGTCTGCCAGGTCGCCGTACGTGGTCTCGTCGATCGCAGTGACGGCGTCGACGAAGGCCTGCTGTGAGCGCGCCTCGGCGGCGTCGGCGAACTCGTCCGTATACTCGCTGTACGCGACGTTGACGTTGGGGCCGTAGGAGAAACCGTTGACTGTCTGGGCGATCTCCCCGGCCAGCTCGTAGAAGTCTGCCTGCTCGCTGAAGAACGACGGCGGCTCGGCCAGCGCTTCGGCTTGGTGAGTGACGTTCGCCGGGTAGATGGCGCTCTCGGTCACCAGCGCCTTGACCGCCTCTTCGCTGGTGTTCAGCCAGGTGGCGAACTCGACGGCAGCGGCGACGTTCTCGGATTGACTGGTAACCGCCGTCGTCGATCCGCCCCACGTGCCGGTGGCGGGGGCGTCGGGGTCCCACTGAGGGAGTGGTGCCATCTGCCACAACCCCTCGGTGTCGCCGGCATTTCCCTCCAGCACGCCCGGTGCCCAGACCGCGCCGACCCAGCCGACCTGCGTGCCGTCGTTGAGGGCCGCGTTCCACTCGGGCGTGTACATCGGTTTGTTGTCGATGACGCCCTCCTCGACCAGGCCGCCCCAGAACTCTGCCACCCGTTGCGTCGGCTCGTCGTCGACGTTGACCGCCCAGGCGTCGCCCTCGATGCCCCACCAGGACGCACCGGCTTGCTGGCTCAGCCCGGCGAACCATCCTGGGTCGCCGGACGAGAATGTGCCGAGGTAGGCCGACGGATCCTTCTCCTGCAGCTCGCGTGCCACGTCGGCATACTCGTCCCAGGTGGTCGGCACCTCGAGATCGTGCTCGTCGAAGACGTCCTCGCGGTAATAGAACATCATCGGTCCGGAGTCCTGCGGGATCGCGTACACGGCCTCCGTGTCGAGGGTGACCTGGGACCAAAGCCCCTCTGGGAACTCGTCGGCGATGCTTGGGTCAACCTCGCCGGAGATGTCCGTGAGGGCCTCGCCGGCGATCAGCGTCGGCAGCGCCTGGAACTCGGCCTGCATGAGGTCCGGCGCACCGCTGCCGCCACGGATGGCAGTGAGCACCTTGGTGACGACGGGCTCACCGCCGTCTTGCTCGTG
>NZ_ML142861.1:199764-199976 GCF_004138495.1 Phytoactinopolyspora endophytica | reverse complement strand
GAGCCCCTGTCGGGCTTCCACCACCGTCGTCGTTGCCGTTGTCGCTATCGTCGCCGCCGCCGCACGCCGCGAGCAGCAGGATGCTCGCCGCCAGCGTCGCCGTGACTGTTGCCGTCGTCCTGCGCATCTGGTCCTCCGTCGGTCTCAGCCGTGCTGTCGTCGTTGTCAGCCGGAGCGCTCCGCACGGCGATCTTCGTACCTCACATGTGCCA
>NZ_ML142861.1:199116-199619 GCF_004138495.1 Phytoactinopolyspora endophytica | reverse complement strand
CCTGCAACGATGTACGACGTGGCGAAGCTGGCCGGCGTCTCGGTGAAGACCGTCTCGAACGTCATCAACGGCTACCCCTACATCCGGGACAACACCCGAACCCGCGTCCTCGACGCCATCGAGCAGCTCGACTACCGGCTCAACGTCACAGCTCGGAACCTCCGATCCGGCCGCACCGCCATGATCGCCCTCGCGGTGCCGGAACTGCGCTTGCCCTACTTCGCGGAGCTGGCTGGTTCGGTCATCGGCGCCGCCGAGGCCGCGAACCTCGATGTACTCATCGAGCAGACCAACGGCGACCGTGCACGCGAGTTGGAGGTCCTGGCAGGTCGCCGCAGGCATCTCACCGACGGCGTCATATTCTCGCCGCTCGCGCTCGGCGAAGAGGACCGGGAGATCTTCGACACCGAGATCCCCATGGTGCTGCTCGGCGAACGGATCTTCAACAGCGGGTGTGACCACGTGACGATGCGGAACACCGAGGGCGCGAAAGCGGCGACGGA
>NZ_ML142861.1:195133-199063 GCF_004138495.1 Phytoactinopolyspora endophytica | reverse complement strand
TCGCCGGCCTCGGCCGCCGTCGGATCGCGGTGATCGGCGCCCACACGGGTGAGGTGATGGGGAGCGCGAAGCTGCGCCTCGACGGCTACCTCCAGGGACTGGCTGCGGCCGGTCTCGAAGTCGACCCCGCGCTCGTCATCGAGCAAGGTCCTTGGAACCGTCCCGGAGGGGCTGCGGCGATGGACCGGCTGCTGGACTCGGGGACGCCGGTCGACGCCGTCTTCGCGCTCAACGACGCATTGGCCATGGGCGTCCTGCACGTTCTGCACGAGCGCCGAATAGCAGTTCCCGACGAGATCGCGGTGTTCGGTTTCGATGACACCGAGGACGCGCATTACTCCATCCCGACGCTGTCCTCGGTGTCCCCTAGGCGGGATGAGATCGCGAGCACCGCCGTCAAGCTCTTGACGGACCAGCTCGGCTCACCGGCCGGCAAGCGCGTCCCAGCCGAGGTCCTCACGGATTTCACCCTCATGCTCCGGGCCTCCACAGGCGGCTGAGAGTCCCCGCCCGGGGCGTTGCGACGTCAGAACGCCGGGCGTTCGGTGGTAGGTGGCTTCAGCGACGGCGACGTGCATAGCCGGAACGAACCGCCTTTGCCGAGCCGGTAGTCGAAATGCTCGTCGTCGACCTCCAGCTCCACCCAGTAGCCGTCCACCAGCGCCTGGGTGTACATCATCCCCGGCTCGGGACAACCGAGGGAACCGTCGGACCATGTCACCGCTTGTGCGCGGACCACGACGACGTCCTCCGCCGTCGCGCTAGCCCGCTCGACCGCGTCCGCGATGACAGGATCCATGTACTCGTCCGGGACCTCGCCGGTGGCCGGGGGCGACTCGTCCGGCGACGGCGCGGGCGTCAGGCTTTCCGGCAGCGGCCGTTGCGGTGTCTGCTCCTCCCCGGGCGGCGACGCGTCGTCGTCGGGCACGGTCACCTCCGGCGTGGGCGTGGCTTCCGGCGTGGCGGACTCCGGCGAATGATCTTCCGTTGCGGCGGACTCGTCCGGCACCGTCGCGAGGCCGTCGTCGTCCGAGCCGCACCCGGCCAAGACCACAGCCAGCGCAGCGCCGACAACGACAGCGCCTGCCTTCATATCATTGAGACGTCGTCACTCTCTCGTCCGTTCCAGCACGCTTGCCTCGCCCAGCTCTGGTGCACCTTCCCGGTAGAGCAGCAGCAGACCCGTCTCGGTCGAATTCGGCCCTGCACCGGCGTCGGAGTATTCGAGAGTTTCCTGGCCCCGCGCTGGCACCGTGCCGAATCCGGCCGTCCCATCGCTGAACACACCGGCGAACCGTTCACCGAACGGTGCGATCGTGAATCCGTCGACCTGGTCGCCCTGGCCCTCGAAGTAGAAGTCGGTCGCCACCGCTGTGACATCCATCGGATCGCCGGCGTCGGCCGCGTCCAACCCGATCTGTTCACCGCAGAACGGCAGCACGGTGTTGGCGCTGTTCGTGTCGTGGTCGGTCAGGAACCACGCCTCCGCGTCGCCGGTAGCGAGATCGACGGCGAAGGTCGCATTGCGCCCGTCGTCGAGCGCGCTGAACGACAGGTCTCTGTTGACCACGACGTAGTCGTCGGTGCCGTCCTGGTCCGTATCGAGCCAGAACTCGAACGATGCCGGCGCGTTGGCATGCGTCTGCCGCTCCCATGTGTTGACCGCGAGGGTCATGACGAACGATTCCTCATCGGAGCAGAACCCTTCCGGGGCAGGGGAGGTGGCGACGCCGATGTAGCGGAAATCGGGGGTGGGGTTCTCCTCACCCGGGCCCCCTCGCTCCAGCGGCTCGCTGGTGGCGACCAATGAGTACGCCTCCACCGGTGCATCGCCCACTCCGGTGTTGGTGAGCCGGTAGGCGTCCCGGATCTTGGTTTCACGGACGTCACCGGCCTGGCGCGGCAGCACGTGCCACGGCACGTTGAGCGTGTTGTGTTCGTGGCCAGCCTCACTGAAAGTGAGGTAGCCGTCGTATTCCAGGGCGGTGATCGCCTCGCCGTCGGCTCCGAGCCCACCGGAGTCGAGGTCCCAGTCGCGCAGAGCGGTGCCGTCGATCTGGACCGTGACGGTGACGTTCCGGGATTTCCCGGCGGGAACGGTGACCTGTGCTGGAGCGGTTACCGAAACGGCGCCGTCGGCCTCGTCGTCGGAGAACCGGAACGACGGTGTGATGTCGTAGCTGATGCGACGGTCCGAGACGTTCGTCACCTGGACCTTGCCGGTCAGTGTCGTCATGCGCCGGTGCACCTCGTGGAAACCGAACGACAACGCCGCGCTGTTCTGCTCCGGCACCCACGCTGTCGCCTCGGCGTTCAGCGCCCGGTCCACCCGGACCTCGCCTCCACCGATCCTGGCGATGGGTGCCAGCCCTCCGCCGAGCAGCTCCGGCGCGTTCTGGATCTCAGTCTCCCCGGTGTTCATCAGGCTGGCCTTGATCTGCATGGAGTCTCGCTCCGGCTGGGCCTGCATCAGCAGCGCCGCCGACCCGCTCACCATCGGCGCCGCACCAGAGGTGCCTCCGAAGGGCCCCACCTCGGTGCCACCGCCCGCGATCGCCGAGACAGACGCGCCGGGCGCGCCGATCTCCGGCTTGATGATGTTCGTCAGCATGGTCGGACCGCGGGATGACGATCCCACCATGTGGCCGACGAGCGGCACGCCCTGCTCCGGGTCGAACCGTACGGTCACGCCGTCGTCCACGTGCTCCTTCAGGGATGTGTTCTCGTCGAAGCCGACCATGAAGCCGGGGACGTCGATCGGGCGTTCGCCGCCGTCGCCACCGGTGAACGGCGCCTCGGGGGTGACCAGACCGATGATGCCGGCGAGCCCACCGGCCTGGCTGACGTGGCTGATCTTGGCCGAGAAGTTGCAGTCGCCGCGGTCGACCAGGACGACGAGGCCGTCCAAGCTGCCCGGCTCGAACGGCTCGCAGCCCAGCAGGTTGCCGCCGGCACCGTCGCCGTACTGCAAAGGGCCCTCGATCACGGTGTCGAGGGGAGCGGACCAGGGCTGGAAGACCGCGCCGTACTCACCGGCGATGGCGTCCGGCCGCACCACCTCGAGCACCGCCAGCACATCCGACGGCACGTGGGTCTGCGCCACCGAGAGCGCGGACGGGGCGGCGGCCGGTGTGCCGGACACGAACGGCTTGTCGGAGGCATTCCCGGCCGAAGCGACGACGAGCACGTCCAGCCTGGAGATGTTCTCCACCGCCTGGGATAGCTGGTTGTCGAAGTGCTGGCCGTAGTTGGCGCCCAGCGACATGTTGACGATGTCCACGGGGTCAGCCTCTCCGGTGCCGTCTGGGTCGAGCACCCAGTCCATGGCCTGCATCAACGCGATGCCGGAGCAGGCGGAGTCCTGTGACGCGCAGACCTTCGCCGCATAGAGCTCGGCGCCGGGAGCGACGCCGCTCGCGCCGCCGATGATGTCCGCGACGTGGGTGCCGTGACCGCCGTAGTCGATCGGATCGGGGTTGGGGTCGAGCGTGGACGCCGGGTCTCCGCCCACCCATTGCTCTCCGACGAAGTCGTAGCCTTCCACGACCTTGCCGGTGGGAAACAGGCCGTCGCGCTGGGCGCTGCGCGCATCGTCGGGGTCTGTGCCGTACGCGGACTCGTACGCCTCGGTGGTGCCTGCACCACCGAGGTTGGCGTGCGTGTAGTCGATGCCGGAGTCGAGCACCGCCACCCGTATGCCGCGGCCGTCGTAGCCCGCGTCCTGAACCGTGTCGGCACCGATGTGCGGCACGGTCTCGTCGAGGTCCATCTCGTAGTCGAAGACCTTGGCTATGGACACCACGCGATCGTCTTCGGCCAGCTCAGCGAGGGCGTCCGCGTCGGCCTCGACCATGATGGCGTTCAACGCGCCGGACACCGTGGCGACCTCGGCGGCCGCGCGGTCACGCTGGAGTATTCCGTCGAGGACGT
>NZ_ML142861.1:190840-195079 GCF_004138495.1 Phytoactinopolyspora endophytica | reverse complement strand
CTGCTGCTCGACCCTGGCCTGCTGCGCTTCCTGCTCAGCGCCGCCGGCCCCGCCGGCCGCGGCGGTCGCCACCGGGTCCTCGCTCAGCTCGATGCTGACCAGCTGAGTCCCGTCGGCGTCGAGGAGCTCGGGGTCGAGCTTCGCCGCCACCTCGGTGTGGGTCGCCGTCGAGGGCTCGTCGAGCTTGAGGTCGGCCAGGTGCTCCGGAAGCGGCCGGTCTGGCTCGGACTCTTGCGCGGCGACGAGGGTGGTGCCGCCGGCCATCAGGGCGAGGGACATGAGAGCGACGGTGACGCGTCTGACCATGCGGGGGTCCTCCCGAGGCGGAGATATTCGGTTGTCCCCCGTACACGCCGGACTTCGTGACGCCGATGTGACTGAACAGAAAAGCTAGCACCGACTGATCCCCCTGCCTAGGGGTCATTGACCGCGATACGGATCGTTCACACGGCGGTCATGAGAGCCCGGGCACGCAGCCAACATCGTGGAAGCTTGGTGTCGTTGGGGCGACTGTGTGGAAGCTAGGTGCAGTGATGGTCGGGCCGTGTGGAAGCTTGGTGTCGTCGGAGGTGCGCTCCTACTCCTCGCCGGCGAGGGTCAGCACACGTAGGCGTTCACCCGCGTACCAGGTGGCCGCAGCGAACACCGCGACGATCAGCACCAGCGCCGCGCCCAGGCTGACGTTGGCCGATACGGCGCCGGGCGACGCGATGGACTCGGTCACCGACAGCGCCCACTGCTGCACGCTGAGCACCTGCGCACCCGGGACGAAGCCTCCCACGACGCTCTCCCAGAGCAGGGCGTACACGAGACCGAAGATCACCGCCTGCCTGGTGGCGATCGCCAGCAACAGGAACACCGCGCTGTACACCGCACCGGCTACGAGCGCCCCGGCCCCGAAGCCCAGCGCGATGCCGGACGACCCACCGACCATGATCACGGAGGCCAAGAAGGTCGGGACGGCCGCGAATGTCACCGTCGTGATCACGGCGACGACGAGCTTGCTGCGCACGATCGTATGCCGGGACACCGGCTTGGCCAGTAGGTAGACCACCGAACCGTCGTCGATCTCGGGAGCGATGGCACCGGTGCCGACGATCAGGCCGAACAGTGGCAGTAGCGCGCCGAGCGAGACGGCCTGGATGAACTCGGTCGCATCAGAGGTGCCGAACTCGGCGAACAGACGCAGCAACGTGGCCAGCGCGAGGAACAGCAAGGCCAGCCCCAGCAGCAGGTACAGCCGCCGGCCGCCCAGCATCGCGCGGGCGGTGAGCCTGATGATCGTGTTGTTCACGGTAGAGCTCCCTCGAACGTTCTCATGATCATCAACGATCAAACCGGTCATGCTGCGGCCATCGGTTGATGATCATGCTTGGACCAGGTAGGAGAAGACACTCTCCAGGGACTCGTCGGCCGGCGTCACCTGGTAGAGCCGGATACCGGCGTCCCGGGACACCCGGGGAAGCAACTCGGCGAAGTTGAGGAACTGACTCGCCTCGAGCCGCAGTACCTGCTCTTTGGAATCGAGCGAGACGCTCGCCGTGCACCCATCCGCGATCAGAGCCGCCGCCAGCGCGCGGTCGTCGCTGGAGGAGATCGTGTACTGGTGCGGCCGGTCGGTCATCAGCCGGCGGATCTCACGGTAGTCGCCGGATGCCGCGTGCCGGCCGGCGACGATCACCTCGATCTGGCTGGCCAGTTGCTCGACCTCTTCGAGGATGTGGGAGCTGAACAGGACGGTCCGGCCGTCGGCGCCCATCCGCCGCAGCAGCTCCATCAAGTGCAGCCGCTGCCGCGGGTCCATGCCGTTGAACGGCTCGTCGAGCAGCAGCACGGCCGGGTCGTGGACAAGCGCCGACGCCATCTTGACTCGCTGCTTCATTCCCTTGGAGTAGTCGCCGACCTTGCGCTGCTGCGCGTACTCCATCTCCACGGTCGCCAGCGCCCGCCGAGTGGCCTCCCCGGGATCGGGCAGGCCGTGCAACTCGGCGTTGAGCAGCACGAACTCCCAGCCGGTGAGGAAGTCGTAGACCGCCTCGCGTTCCGGTACCAGCCCGATGGCCCGGTAGACGTCCGGGTTCTTCCACACCGCCGCGCCGTCGAGCTCCACGGACCCGGTGGACGGCGGGAGGAAACCGCCCAGCATGTTGATGACCGTCGACTTGCCCGCACCGTTCGGTCCCAGCAGGCCGGTGATGCCCGGTCCGATCGACATGGTCACGTCGTTCACGGCGACGACGTTGCCGAACCACCTCGACACATCCTTCAGCGTCAGCGTGGTCATCACAGCCTCACCCTCCGATAGCGGGACACCAGCAGCCCCAGGCACCCGGCTATGAGGGCCAGCGTGACCAGAACGAAGACGACCCCGGCGGCGTTGTTCGGTGGTCCCGCCGGGGTGGACGGATCAGCGCCCAGGGCCCACACCTGCACCCCGTCGACCAGGGTCATCGGGGAGAGCAATCCGAACCAGCCGGCCGTGCTCTTGTCGTCGTTGTCGATGCCGACCACCCCCTGCAACGCCGTGACGACCACGTAGCTCATCATCAGCACGGTGATGATGCCGGCCACGCCGAGCCCGCGGCGCGACGTCACAGACGCGATCACAAGGGCGATCCCGGACAGGACGAGAGCGTAGAGCGCGGCGCCGACCAGGGCGGACATCACGTCGGCGGTCTCGCTTCCAATCGGGAGCTCGGCAAGCAGCGCCCCGACGTACATGATCAGCAACGGTACGGCGAGCAGGATGAAGATCCCGATCGACAACGACGCGTACTTGGCGACGACGTAGTCGACCCGTTCCAGCGGGCGGGACAGGTACAGCGGCAGGGTGTTGAAACGCAGGTCCAGCGAGACGGTCTGCGGAGCCTGAGTGGCCAGGAAGATCGCCAGGGCGGCCTGAAGCACGATGGCGTAGCGAGAGTAGTCCAGCGGCACGTCGTCGACGATCCCCTGCCCCACCCCGACGACGGTGACGACGGCCAGGACCAGCGCCGGAAGGCACATGATGACCGACAGCCCGACGGGCAGCACTTTAGATTTGGGGGAGCGGCCGACCCCGTAGACACCGCGGAGGCTGTGAACGAACAGTGCTCGTGCGACGGCGCGGCGCCCTAACCGGTCACCGTCGTAGCCGCGGTATCCGATGTCGTGGATGACGCCGCCCGAGGCCTGTTCCGGCCCCGGGTCGGTGGCCGCTCCGGCTGTGTCTGCCGTCGGCGACGGTGCCTGGTCAGACCGTGGCTGCATCGTGTGCGCCCTCCTCGAAGACTTCGGCGATCCGGTGCCGCCGGGGTTCCAGCCGAACCAAGCCCTGTCCCAGTTGGGCGACAGTGTCGCGCACGACGTCGTAGGTGGCCTCGCCCGCGAGCTCGACCAGCAGGACGTTGCCGGCCCGGCCTACCTGCAGGCCGGCTTCGGCGAAGGCGTCGGCGACAGCCTCGGTGTCGGCGGTGACTTCGACCGCCAGCTGCTCACTGGCACGGGTGAACTCGGCCGTCGACGACGATCGGAGCAGTACGCCCGCATCGATGATGACGACGTGATCGCAGATCCGCTCCAGCTCGCCGAGCATGTGTGATGTCACGAGGACGGAGATGCCGAAGTCGGTGCGGATCCGGCGTATCAATGCGAGCATCTCGTCCCGGCCCACGGGGTCGAGGCCGTTGGTCGGTTCGTCCAGCAGGACCAGTTCGGGATCGTGCACCAACGCCTGGGCGAGCTTGACGCGCTGCTTCATTCCGGTGGAGTAACCGCCGATCCCGCGGTAACGCTCCTCGTAGAGGCCGACGTGCCGCAAGGTGTCGGCGGTTCGCTCGCGGGCGGCATCCGCCGGCAGACCGGACATCCGCGCCATGTGGACGACGAACTCGGTGGCGGAGACGTCGGCCGGCAGGCAGTCGTGCTCGGGCATGTAGCCGACCCGGCCGCGTAGTTCTCCTCCGTTGTCGGCGACGTCGAGACCGAGCATGGTGCTCCGTCCCGACGTCGCGTCGTTGAGGCCGAGCAGGATCTTGATCAACGTGGACTTGCCGGCGCCGTTGGCACCGACGAGACCGACGATTCCGGGCTCGATCTGTACGGTGAGCTGATCCAAGGCGGTCACGCTCGGGTAGCGCTTGGTCAGCCCTTCGGTCGTGATGACAGACACGGTGCTTGACCTAACTCGTGGGCGGTGCAACGGGTGTGTCCATGTGGCCGGGCCCTGTTACGCGTCGCGGCGGCTGAAGAGCAGAGCCG
>NZ_ML142861.1:172085-190829 GCF_004138495.1 Phytoactinopolyspora endophytica | reverse complement strand
AACGCCGTCTCCCCAGCGAAGACGGCGAAGCCGACCCACGGGTCGAGCAGGTTCGGGTTGAACGACTCGATGGTGGCGATCTGGCCGCCCGCGTTCCCGGGCATCAGCTTCTCCATCCATTCACCGACGACGCCGGGCACGAGGCCGATCAGGTTGCCGACGACGAAGATCAAGGCGATGCCGACCGTGACGGCGCCTGCCGTGTGCCGCATCAGCAACCCGAGGCTGAGCCCGAAGATGCCGAGTACCGCCAGGTAGAGCCCGCCTCCGACGATGGTCCGCAGCACGCCGGGGTCGCCCAGGGCAAGCCCTACGCCTTCACGGTCCAGGAAGAAGTTGCCGGCGAGGTAGCTCGCGAACGAGGTGATGACGCCCAGGACCAGGAGTATCACTCCGAGGACCATGGCTTTGGCCGCCAGAACCGAGCCCCGGCGCGGCACAGCCGCGAGGGTGGTGCGGATCATGCCGCTCGAATATTCGGAGGACGCCACGAGGACGCCCAGCACCAGGGCCGCGATCTGGCCGAACAACAGGCCCCAGGTGAGGAAGGCGCCCGCGGGTTCGTCGGTGTCACCGTTCGCGAGCTCACTGGCCACGCCCCAGCACACCAGGGCTGTACCCCCGACGCTGATCGTGACCAGGGCTATCAGGTTCCACACCGTGGAGCGCACGGTGCGAATCTTGGTCCACTCCGCGTCGAGGATCCGGCCGAAGGTGAGTCGTGGCCCCGTCAGGGCCACGCCGTCGGGCTGGACGTCGGGATCTCGGTCAAGAACTGCTGTTGTCATCTCTCATCACCGATGTTTCGCTGGGGTCTCGGTCCTACGCGGCCGAGACCGATGGTCAAAAGGTTCTCGACGCCGGCTTCAGACACCGGCGGTGGTGAACTCGGCGGCGGATCCACTGGTCTGCTCGGATGCCGGTGTGGGGACGCCCGCGTGGTACTCGACGCTGTCGGCGGTCAGACGCATGAAGGCGTCCTCGAGCGAGGCCTGGACGTTGTACAGCTCGTGCAGGTAGAGGCCGGACGCGCCGGCGATGTCGCCGACCTGCTCGGGCGTTGTCCCGAAGACAGCAAGCGCACCGTCGTCCGTGGCCTCGACCTGCCAGCCCTTGGCGACAAGTCGTTCCGCCAGTTCCGAGCCGTGCGGGGAGCGTACCTGGACGTGTGCCGTCGAGTTGCGGGCGATGAAGTCGTTCATGTCGGTGTCCGCGATGATCTGCCCGCGTCCGATGACGATCAGGTGGTCGGCGGTGAGCGCCATCTCCGACATGAGGTGGCTGGAGACGAAGACGGTGCGACCCTCGGCGGCGAGACTGCGGATCAGCGTGCGGATCCAGCGGATGCCGTCCGGGTCGAGGCCGTTGACCGGCTCGTCGAACAGAAGCACCGCCGGGTCGCCGAGCAGCGCCGCGGCGATCCCGAGTCGCTGCCCCATGCCGAGTGAGAATCCGCCGGAGCGCTTGCGAGCGACGTCGCCCAGGCCGACGATCTCGATGACCTCGTCGACGCGACGTTGTGGGATACCGTTGCTCTTTGCCATCCAGAGCAGGTGGTTGTATGCGGTGCGGCCGCCGTGGATGGCCTTCGCTTCGAGCAGCGCACCGACCTCGTGCAGCGGTGCGGCATGGTCCCGGTAGGCCCGCCCGTTCACCGTGACCGAGCCGCTGGACGGCCGGTCCAGGCCCATCACCATGCGCATGGTGGTGGACTTGCCGGCGCCGTTCGGGCCGAGGAAGCCGGTCACCGCGCCTGGCCGGACGGTGAAGTCGATCGAGTCGACCGCTGTCGTGTCTCCGTAACGTTTGGTGAGTCCTTGTGCGGTGATCATGGAGCCCCTCGATGTCATCGATGGTGGTGTCGTCCTCCGGCACCTGTCGTGGTGCCGCGTTCACCACACACGCTAGAGCCCACAAAGCCGCAGGTTAAGGCTCTCGAGGGACACTCCAGGGTCGGCTCAGGGACATCTCGGGGACCACCCGGATGTGCTGCCCACGGAGGTTGCCGATCTCACCTTCTGGGGCGGAGACGGTGCTTGTCGGGTGGGCATTCGCAAATACCCGGGTCAGGCGAGACGCTCGCCGTCGACGGTGGTCTCGATGCCGTCGGCCAGGAAGCAGGTGTAGCCGCCGGCCTTCGACGTCTCCTCCAACGGAGCCGGGTAGGCCCAGGCAGCGTCCTGGATTCGCCGATCACCCGTGCGCACGGTGTAGTACGAGGCGGTGCCCTTATAGGGGCAGACAGTGTGCGTGGCGCTGGGCTCGAGACGGTCGCGGCGGACGTCTTCGGGGTGGATGTAGTAGCGGTTGGGCAGGCCTGTCTCGGAGAGCAGCATCGGGCGTCGGGTCTCGGCGAGAACCTCGTCGCCCGCCGTGACGCGTACATGCCGGCTCGACTCGCGCACGTCCACGCGATGGTACGGATCTCGCAGGTGTCCCTCGATCTCCTCATCCTCGTCGAACCACGCGTCCATCGCCTGGAAGTCCACGCATCGGTAGCCACGCAACCACGTCGCCGCCTCAGTCGAGTCGTCGTAACCCCAGACGGCGTTCTCCGCGGCGCGGTCTCCGACCCGGAACGCCCAGTACCGGGCCTCGCCCTTGAATGGACAGGTGGTGCGGTGGTCCGTCCGCTCCATCAGGTCGGTGCGAAGATCGTCCTCGGGTACGTACAGCTGTGGCAGATACCCGGTCTCGTGCAGGAGCTTGCCGCGCCGGCTGTCCAAGACGACCTCGCCGCCGAAGACGGCCCGCGCGCGGCGTGGGAAGTCGTCGAACAGGAGCCGATGCTGCGGGCCGTCGACGCTGTAGTTGGTCGAGTCCGGTGGCTTGGCGGACAGCGGTCCGTGGCTCAAGGTCAACGTCATGATCTACCTCCGGTGCGTGGTGGCGTCTATATGCCGGGTACCCGATAGAGGGCGGTGTGAACCGTTGTTTGCGTCGTTGAGTAGCGGGTAGATCGACAGTGAACGGAACGTCGGCCCGATGCCGGAGGGCATCATGACACCTGCACCGAATGTTCCCGATGGTCCTACCCCGGTGAGTAGCCCAGTCCGAACAGCTACATACCTGGTGGCGGTGGTCTTCCTGCTGGTGGGCGTGCTCGGCTTCGTCCCCGGTGTCACCTCCGACTACGACCTGATGGAGTTCTCCGGACCCGATTCCGAGGCGATGCTGTTCGGCGTCTTCGCCGTATCCGTGCTGCACAACCTCGTCCATCTGTTGTTCGGCATCATCGGGCTCATCATGGCCCGCACGGTACGGCTCGCCCGGACATACCTGTTCGCCGGTGGGCTGGTCTACCTGGCGCTGTTCATCTATGGAATGGTCGTCGACCACGGCGACGACGCGGACTTCATCCCATTGAACGACGCCGACAACTGGCTGCATCTCGGCCTTGCGATTGGAATGGTCGTGTTCGGTCTCCTGCCGCAGACGCAGAGCGGACGACGCGCTCCCAAGGGCGGCTGAGGGCCCTGGTGCGCGCGGTTGGAGGAAGACCGGGGGTGTCGTCGGTGCACGCCGCGAAGGTGGACTAGACCAATACTTGGCGTAAGTGCATCGGGTTCTGTACGGTTCGGCGACAACGCGGCCGGATAATCGGCTGTGGACGTCTCACTGTGAAGGACCTTCATGAACTCTCCGACCGCCCAGGCGCCCGCGACTTTCAACGATCCTGAACCCATCGACGTCGTTCATGTGGGTCTGGGGCCCATCGGCCGTCAGGTGCTCGCTTTTATGTCAGGTCGTGAGCGTTACCGCAGCGCAGGAGGGGCGGACATCAACCCCGCGTTGGTCGGTCTGCCGTTGAACGAGATCCTGGGCGAGCGGGTCGTCGCCGACGACGCCCGGGTGGTGGAGACCATCGAGGAGCTCGGCCAGGCCAAGCCGGGGGCGGTCGCCGTGCACTGTGCCGGTTCGTCGCTCGAACGGGTCGCGCCGTCGCTGCGGGCGCTCATCGAGGCCGGCTTTCACACCGTCTCGACGTGTGAGGAACTGTCCGACCCGTGGCGGACGCAGCCGAAGCTCGCGGCCGAGCTGGACGCCGCGGCTCGGGCCGCAGACGTCGTCGTCTTGGGCACCGGCGTCAATCCGGGATACTCGATGGACTACCTTCCGGTCGTGCTGGCGGCCTCGCAGCGGTCGGTGCGCGCGGTCAATGTCCACCGGGTCCAGGATGCCGGGCTGCGCCGGCTGCCGTTGCAGCGAAAGGTGGGTGCGGGAATCACGGTCGACGAGTTCACCCAGCGCGTCCACGAGGGGACGATCCGGCATATGGGGCTTGGCGAGTCCGCATGGCTCATCGATCGGGCCTTGAACCTGGGCTGCACGGACGTCGTAGAGACCATCGATCCCGTGGTGGCTGAGGTGCCGGTGCCGCTCGGCGACGGAACGATCGAGCCCGGACGCGTGCTCGGTATCGATCAGCTGGTGCTGGGAAAGCGGGACGGCGCCACGGTCATCCGCCTGCACCTGCAGATGGCGGTGGGTCTCGCCGATCCCCGTGATGTAGTCGCCCTCGACGGCGAGCCTGGACTGGAAACGGTGACGAGAGGCCTGCATGGTGACTCGGCGACCGCCGCCGTCGTCGTCAACTCGCTCGGACGGGTCCGAACGGCACCGCCAGGGCTGCGGACCGTTGACGAGATTCCAGCGTCTCCGCTCAATCTGTGATCAGTTCACGGTGTGCCGGCGGCCGGCGACGATGTCGCCGGCGCCTTTCACGAGGTTGACGCGGTTGTCCCGCGCGTATCGTTGCAGCATGGCGTATGCGCCCTCGGCGTCGAGCGCGTGGCGTTCGAGGAGAATTCCCTGCGCTTGGCCGATCAGGTTTCGGCTGTCGATCGCATGTCGCAGCTTGGAGCGTCGCTGTGCGGCGACGACGGCCGCGGATGCGTGCTGCGCGTAGAGGTTCAGCGTCGTGACGTGGCCGTCGTCGAACCGCTTGGCAAACGTGGAGTACAGACTAAGTGTGCCCAGGGTCGTACTCTGGGTGCCCAGCCGGATCGAGACCACGCCGTTGAATCCGAGCTCGGCGACGATCGGCGCCCACCGTCGCCAGCGCGTGTCGGCTGGGATGTCGTCGGCCACGACGGGCTCATCCGAGGACAACGCAGTGACGTTCGGCCCTTCGCCCAGGTCGACTTGGGCAAGCGTTGCCTTGTGCGCCTGCGGGGCTGTCGCGCACGTGGTGTCGATCGACGACGGTGCGTTGTAGAGCGTGATGCTCGCTTGCGGGCAGTCTGTGAGCCGGGAAGCGTGCCTGAGCATGGTCTGCGCTGTCTCCGTGACCTCCTGCTCGTCATGGAGCTCCCTGGCGAAGGCAGCTAGTCGGTCCGGTAGCGAGTCGTTCACGGTGGAACCTTACGAATAGGGACAGGCGCTCCTGTCTTTATCTCATTTTTATAACGTAGACAGAACTGTCTGTCAAGCACGGGATTCCGTGAATCGTGGGAAAGCGGTAGCCTGATAGGTGATGGAAGGTTCGACCGTCACGAACGTTCGCTTCACCGCGCGTGAGCGCATCCTGGCTACGGCCTACGCTCTCTTTTCGCAACGGGGTATTCGGGCCGTCGGCGTGGACGAGGTCATCGCGCGGGCTCAGGTGGCCAAAGCGACGTTCTACCGGCACTTCCCGGCCAAGGACGACCTCGCTCTCGCGTTTCTCGAACGGCGAGAGTACGCCTGGACCATCGACCTGGTGCAGGCGGAGTCCGAGCGGCGCGGCCGGACGTCCGAGGAGCAGCTGCTGGCGATCTTCGACATCTTCCACGAATGGTTCCAGCGTGACGACTTCGAGGGCTGTTCTTTTATCAACGTGCTGCTGGAGATGGGCGCCGGGCATTCGTCGGGCGAGGCCTGCATCCGTTACCTGGAGAACGTCCGCAGCATCGTCCGCGAGCGCGCCGAGCGAGCGGGACTGCGCGATCCGGACGAATTCGCCCGGTCATGGCACATCCTGATGAAAGGGTCGATCATCTCGGCCGCCGAGGGGGATCGGGAGGCGGCGCATCGCGCGCAGGCCATGGCCAGTCACCTGATCGCCGACCATCGCTGAAGGTCTATAAGCCCGCCACCACACGGAGATCTGCCACGAAGTCCGCGTAAGCGCTCGCTCGTTCGTCGGAGTCGCGGGCACGCAGGACCGACGACGGGTGCACCGTCGCCACGACCACGGCGTCCGCATCCACGGGGCCAGGCTCGTCGTCGCCGGTACGTCCCGACACGAGTGGCGAACGGTCGCGGAGCTCGGCCCACAAGCGCGGCTGGCCACGCTCCCGGGTTACCCGGAACGCCCGGCCCAGCATGGTGGTGGCGGCGGTGGCTCCGAGCACCACGATGACTCCCGGCCTGATCGACGCGAGCTCCGCCTGCAGCCACGGACGGCAAGCGGCGAGTTCTCCAGCGTCCGGCTTCTGGTGGATTCGCCGTTTGCCGCCGGCGGCACGGCGGAACTTGAAGTGTTTGACGGCGTTCGTCAGGTAGACATCGGACCGGCGCAGGCCCACGTCGTCCAGCGCGCGGTCGAGTAAACGGCCCGCCGGGCCGACGAAAGGATCGCCTTCCCGGTCCTCGACATCGCCCGGTTGCTCTCCCACCATGACGACGTGCGCATCCGAGGCGCCCGACCCGAAGACGGTGCGGGTGGCGTCCCGGAACAGGCCGCATGCCTGGCAGCCGTCCGCCGCGGCGCTCAGCTGCGCCGGGGACGCGTTCTCCGGCACCGGGGCGGGTCGTTCGCCTGGATCCGGGGTACGCGTGCGGCGACCCTTACCGCTGGTATTGCTCATCTCGGACTGGATCGTGGCCGATGTTCATCAGGCGGTGCCGCCTGTGTTCGTCGTCGATCAGGAATTCTCGCGGTACCTCAGACGTTTCCTCATCGACGATGTCCACAACCTTCTGCATGACCGCCAGATCCTCTACGGTGAGGTCGGTCCGCCGTTTGGCAAGGATGTTGGCGACGGCAATGCCGAGCGGTGCCCGCCTGGCGGGACCCGGTCCGTGGCTCAGATCCGGCTCGACGCCGAGCCAGTCCAGCAGTTCCCGGGATGTCATGTTCACCACCTGGTGAAAGTGTTCCCAGAGCTCGTCCACCTCCGGGGAGATGCGCTCAGCCATCAGGCTGGTCACCTGCCTTTGTGAGGAAGTAACAGTTATCAGAACACGACTTACCCTCGTGGAGGTTCGTCATGCGCGCGGAATCGGGTAATAGGAGTGAGAGAGGGGTTGAATCAATGACTTTGGTGAACGGACACGGCAATAGCGAGGCAGCCCGGCGTAGTGAGCCCCGGGAGGCCGAGGCCGACTACGATCTCGTCGGCCAGTACTTGAAGCAGATCGGCTCGACGCCGCTGCTCAGCGCAGAGGACGAGGTTGATCTCGCCAAGCGGATCGAGGCCGGCGTCTATGCCCGCCAGCTTCTCGAGCAGGCGGACGCCGGCGGCGATCCGGGGCGTGCGCGCGTGGAGTTGGACGCGATCGCCCGGGACGGCGAGGACGCCAAGGATCACATGATCCGCGCCAACCTGCGGCTCGTCGTCTCTGCTGCGCGGAAGTTCTACCGCAACTCGGGCATGTCTTTCCTGGATGTCGTGCAGGACGGCAATCTTGGGCTGATCCGCGCGGTGGAGAAGTTCGACTACGCGAAGGGCTACAAGTTCTCCACCTATGCGATGTGGTGGATCCGGCAGGCGATCGATCGGGGCAAGACCGAGAAAGCACGGACCATCCGGCTGCCCGCATACCAGGTGGAGAGTCTGACGAAGCTGGCGCGCGCGGACCGGAAACTACAGCTCAGCCTGGGCCGGGCCCCGACTGCGGAGGAAGTCGCGGCCGAGGCGGAGATGACGGTCGAGCGCGTCCATGGGCTGCGGCAGCTGTCCCGTGACGTGATCAGTCTCGATACCCCCATCGGTGAGGACGGCAGCGCCAACGTCGGTGACCTCATCGAGGACACTGAGGTGCTGGTGGCCTCCGAGGTCGCGGAGTTCCGGGCGCTGGGCGAGGAGCTGCGCTCTCTGGTCGGAACCCTGGCGCCTAGGGAAGCGATGATCATCAGCCTCCGGTACGGCCTGAACGACGGCCGGCAGCATTCGCTGCAAGAGGTCGGGGAACGGGTCGGCCTGACCAAGGAACGTGTCCGTCAGCTGGAGAAGCAGGCGATCGCCGAGCTGCGCGACCCCGCCCGGCACGAGCCGTTGCTGGAATGGGCCAGTTGACGCATCCCATGATCATCAACGTCTGGCCACATCATCACCAGGTCAAGGGTTGATGATCATCGGTAGTCATATCCGGGGTGAGATCAGGGCGTTCCCTGAGGTAATGCGGGTATCTCCGGGACGACAATGAGAGGTGTCCGGCAATGAGAGAGAGGTCAAGATGTCCACAGGCAAAAAGCTCCTCATCGGAGCGGGTGGAATCGTCCTAGCGTGGGCGCTGCTGCCGACCTGGCTGATCCTGCTGGTCCTGATCGGGGTCCCGGTAGGGGCGTACCTGATGCTCGACGACTCGCAGCGCCGGCGGCTGACCGGCCGGTCTCGCCGTCGTTCCCTCGATTACTGAGCAGAGGAGTCCACAGCGCCGCGGCATCGATCGAAGAGATAAGGTGCCCCAGTGTCCCATGACGTTGGAGCGGCGAGTCACCCCGTGAGTGACGACGACGGCGAGCCCGGCCGACAGGAGCGACCCGTGGGCACCGGCGCCCGCCATCGACGTCCGTCCGAAACGACGGCGTGGCGGGCGCACGGCGCCAGCATGGTGCGCGGTGCGCTGATCGGCACCGTCGAGACGGTGCCCGGTGTCAGCGGCGGCACCGTCGCGCTTGTGGTGGGCGTCTACGAGACGCTGATCACCTCGGCCGGACACCTCCTGTCGGGTGTGCGCCGAGTGGTCGTCGATGTTCCGCGAGGCCGCGGTACGGGCCGTGCCGCCGCCGAGTTTCAGAATGTGAACTGGCGGGTGATCGTCCCGCTGCTGATCGGGATGCTTGTCGCGCTGGTGCTGATGGCCCGGCTGATCGAAGACTTCGTCGAGGACAACCCGGTTCAGAGCAAGGCGCTCTTCTTCGGGTTGGTGCTGGCCTCGCTGTGGGTCCCGTTCTCCCTGGCAGCCAAGGCGAGCCGGACGTTTCCGGACGATGAGTCCGATGAGCCCACCGCCGTGGGGCGCCTGGGTGATGCCCGGTGGACGGGGCGGGACGTCGCCATCGCCGCGGTCGCGGCGGTACTCGCCTTCGTCGCTGTCAGCATCCCTCCCGGAAGCGTGGAACCCACCAAGCCGGTGATCATGCTGGCCGCCGCCATCGCGGTGTCAGCGCTGGTGCTGCCCGGGCTGTCCGGGTCGTTCATTCTGTTGACCTTCGGCATGTACGAGGAGACGCTATCCGCGGTCAACGAGCGCGACCTCGAGTATCTGGCGGTCTTCGCCGTTGGCGCCGCAGTCGGGCTCGCATCGTTCGTCAAGCTGCTGCAGTGGTTGCTGGAGAATCACCGGCGAGTCGCTCTGGTGGTGCTGACCGGCGTGATGGTGGGATGCCTGCGGGCCCTGTGGCCGTGGCAGGACGATGACCGCACACTTCAGGCGCCGGACGAGCACGTCGGCGCGGCACTCGGCTTGGCCGCTCTCGGCTTCGCGGTGGTAGTGGCCGTGCTGATGGTCGAGCGTCGGCTCGCCCGTCGGGCGGCGTGACCTGGGGTCCTGCGGAACGATGCCCCCTGCACACACGTTGCAGGACGCACCGTCCCAGGACCGTCAGTGCGAGCCGCGCGCGCCTTCCGCGTATGGCAGCAGCGCCATTTCGCGTGCGTTCTTGATAGCGCGTGCGACCTCTCGCTGTTGCTGCGGGGTCAGGCCGGTGACGCGGCGGGAGCGGATCTTCCCACGGTCGGAGATGAATGTCCGCAGCAGGTTCACGTCTTTGTAGTCGACGTAGGTGATCTTCGCGGCATCCAGTGGGTTCTTGCGCTTACGGGAGGAGGTCCGCTTCTCCGGCTTGATTGGTTTCCTACTCGCCATCCTTGGTCCTGTTCTGATTCGGGGGTGCGCGTTGCGTCTCGCGGGCGTCAAACTTTACGGTATATGAGAACAGCTCTCAACTCGTTCTCTAGTGCTCAGCAGCTAGTATCCCACCGACCACCGGCAGAATGCACACCTTCCAGGTGACGAGGAGGTCACGGAGTGTAGAGCCGCCCAGAGGCACGCACCTGGTGGATCTGCGTCGCAGGGTCCATAAAGCCTGCGCGATCACGTACGCACGTGTCGCTCGAACCAGTCACCGGCCAGCCGAGCCACCTCATCGAGCGCGCCCGGCTCCTCGAACAGATGGGTCGCGCCCTCGACGACGGCCATGTCTCGTTCACACTGCAGTTCATCCAGCGCAGCCCGGTTCAAAGCGAGAACGGTGGTGTCGAGGCTGCCGACGATGAGCAGTGTCGGCGCACGCACCGAGGCGAGCGCCGCGTGTGCGAGGTCGGGCCGACCGCCACGTGACACCACAGCGCGAACCCGTTCTGGTGTGGTTGCCGCGGCGGCGAGCGCGGCGGCGGCGCCGGTGCTCGCGCCGAAGTAGCACAGCGGCAGATGCGACGTCGAGGGATCACGTTCCAGCCAGGCGCTCGCCGTCTGGAGTCGTTCCGTCAGCAGATCGATGTCGAACCGCAGATGGCGGGTATGGGCTTCGGCCTGTTCCTCGGGCTCGGTGAGCAGGTCGGTGAGCATGGTGGCCAGGCCGTGCTGGTTCAGCGCGGCCGCGACTGCCTGGTTGCGCGGGCTGTGCCGCCCGCTTCCGCTGCCGTGCGCGAAGAGCACCACGGCCGTCGCACCGTCGGGAACGGCCAGGTCTCCGGGCGCGCCTCCCTGTCCCATCACGTCTACCTCGAAAGACTTCACGTACACGCCGCTACCCCCGTGCGGCCGGCGGCAAACGCCCGAGCGGATGGGATGACCGGGACGTGCCCATGGGGTCCCGCACGTTTCACGTTCGGCCTACTGGGTAGCCGCCGAAGCATGCGAGTGCTAGTCACTGGGGCGACCGGCAACGTCGGCACCAGTCTCGTCCAGGCATTGTCCGATGACCCGGACGTCGAGGAGATCGTCGCCGTGGCACGGCGGGCACCGACGGATTGGAAGCCGTCCAAGGTGACGTTCGTCCAGGCCGACGTGCGATCCGACGAGATGGTCGACCACTGCCGTTCAGCGACGGCCGTCGTCCACCTGGCATGGGCATTCCAGCCCACGCACGGGCCCATCAAGACCTGGGACGTCAACGTCATGGGCAGCATCCGGGTCTTCGAGGCCGCAGCCGAGGCCGGCGTCGGTGCTCTCGTGTACGCGTCCTCCGTAGGTGCGTACTCGCCTGGACCGGGCAAGCATGTCGATGAGAGCTGGCCCACCCACAGCCTTCCGACCGCCGCGTACGGGAGGGAGAAGGCCTACGTGGAGCGCTGCCTGGACGCGTTTGAGTTGCGTCATCCCGAAGTCCGCGTCGCGCGCATACGGCCTTGCTTCATCTTCAAGCGAGAGTCAGGAAGCGAGCAACGCCGAATCTTCGGCGGGCCGTTCCTACCCAGAACGCTACTGCGGCCGGGGCGGCTGCCGGTCGTGCCGCTGCCGGCCGGGTTGAGGTTCCAGGCCGTGCACACGTCGGACGCCGCCGACGCGTACCGCCGGGCGGTGCTGGGCGATGTGCGAGGCCCGTTCAACATCGCCGCTGACCCGGTCATCGACGCATCCGAACTTGCGGATCTTCTGGGTGCGAGAAAGGTCTCCGTGCCAGCCGTGGCCGCCCGCGTTGCGGTCGGGGGAGCGTGGCGGCTGCGGCTGGCACGGGCTGACGACGCGTTGCTGAACCTCATGCTTCAGCTGCCGACACTCGATGCTGCACGAGCCCGCCGGGAGCTCGGCTGGGAACCGCGGTACTCGGGGCGAGAAGCCCTGCGCGAGATGCTCGATGGGCTGGCCGACGGTGCCGGGGCCCCGACCGAGCCGCTGCATCCTGACCATCCCGAGCGGACGGCGACCGCCTTCATGTGAGAACGGGGATCTGACCATGCACCACGACGAGTTCGTGACCCGGGCACCGCAGGCAGCACCGGCCATGCGTAGCGTGCTGTTTCAGACGGTGCGCTGGTAGGCACGGAACGCGCGGGTGGCGAGCCAGCCCATCAGCAGCGCCAGAGCGACGAGGAAGCCGGTCTGTCCAGCGACGACGCCCCAGTCCGTAGCACCGGCCAGCGCCTCCCTGCTCGCTGTCGCCGCCCAGTCCACCGGGTTGAAGGACGCCACGGTGTCCACCCAGCCCGGCACGAGCTCGGGGGCCATCAGTACAGACGACAGGAAGGTCAGCGGCAGCGCCAGGAACATCGACATTCCGATCAGTGACTCCTGCGACCGCACCAGCAAGGCCATCGCGCACGAGAGCGCGGCGAAGAAGATCGCGAGCAGAGTCGAGGCCACGAGCACGACCAGAACCCCGGCCACTCCGCCGTCGTAGCGGGCGCCCATCAGCAGGCCGATACCGAAGATGATCAACGACTGTGCGACCGTGACCACCGCCTGGTAGGACAGGATGCCGTTGATCAGGGCGCCCCGGCTCAGCGGCGAGGTGAGGTTGCGGTCCATCACACCGCGGTTCATGTCGTCGATGAAGCTGGTCCCCGCCCAGTTGGCGGTCATGATCGCGTTCATGACGATCACACCGGGTGTGAGATAGGTGATGTAGGAGGTGTCGCCGAAGCCCGGAATCTCGGTGACACTCTCGAACAGCTGGCTGAACAGCAGCAGCCAGACCATCGGCTGAATCAGGGTGAAGGCGAGGTAAGCCGGCTCCCGGCGCAGGATCCGCAGCGACCTGCCGGTCAAGTACAGCGAGTGCATCATGGCGGTGGTCATCGCGCGGCCTCCATGCTGTCGATCTGGTCGGCGGTACGGAAGGACCGGCCGGCATGGCGGAGGTAGACGTCGTCGAGCGACGGGCGGGCGACGGTGACTGAGGCGAGCAGCACGTCGCGGGCGTCGAGGGCAGCAAGGGCCTTGGGCAGAACGGCGGCGCCGTTGCCGACGCGTGCGTTGAGCGTCGACTCCTCGGCTGTGACCTGGTGGACGCCTTCGACCGACTCGAATGCCCCGAGCGCCCGCTCGCGGTCAGCGGGATCTGCCAGCTGCACGTGGACCGTGTCGCCGGCGAGCTCTGCCTTGAGCTCCTCCGGGGTTCCGGTGGCGACGACGCGCCCGCGGTCGACGATGACCAGTCGGTCGGCGAGGTTGTCGGCTTCTTCGAGATAGTGCGTGGTCAACAGGACCGTGAGCCCGTCGGCATCGGTGAGCTCGGAGATCTCCGCCCACATGTCGGCCCTCGCCTCGGGGTCCAGGCCGGTGGTGGGCTCGTCCAGGAACAAGACCTGCGGGCGGTGGATCAGCGCGAGCGCGACGTCGAGCTTGCGCTGCATGCCTCCGGACCAGGTCTTGGCGACCCGGCCGGCGGCATCGGCCAGGCCGAATTGCGCCAATAGCTCGCCCGCACGGCGTCGGATCTCGCGTATCGGTATCCCGTAGATACGGCCCTGCAAGGTCAAGTTCTCGTGACCGGTCGCCGTGGGGTCGAAGCATGGCTTCTGCGGGACGTACCCGATGGCGTGCCGGACCTGAGCACCCTGCCGAGCGACGTCGTAGCCGGCGACGGTGGCTGTGCCTGAGTCGGCGCCGGAGAGCGTGGTCAGGATCTTCGTGGTGGTGGATTTGCCGGCGCCGTTCGGTCCTAGCAGGCCGAAGACCGTGCCGGCCGGGACGGAGAAGCTCACGCCGCTGAGCGCTGGAACCGCTGTGGCCCCGCTCCCGTAGGTCTTGGTCAGCTCAGAAGCCTCGATCGCGGCTTCCGTGCGTGCGGGTGGGCCCGCCGTGGCGTGGGTGATGCTGGATACAGGCATGGGTCCTCTCCTGGCTTGACCCGGCCGGGTGACGGCCGGGAGGAAGAAGGAGCCGAGGTTGCGCCGCCATGTGGACCGCCGTCGAGCAGGTGGAGGGACGACGGCTGTCGGTGGCTGACGCGCGTGACCTATCCTGAGTGGTTGAAGGGCCCCTCGGGCTGGTCCCGCGTGTCGGGTTCGGTCTCCTGGGATTCTCAATGTCCCCTCGCCGTGGTGTTGGCGCACCCGGCGAGGGGTCTTCTTTCGTGTGATGGCGGCGTGCGCCATCGTCGTCATTGCTTATTCAGCCACGGGAAGTCCTCCTTGAACTCTTCCTGGATCGTGGTGTCGATCTGATCCGTGGGCACACCGGCGGTGCGTAGCTCGTCCATCCGTCGCCAGATGCCGATGCCGGGGAACGTGCCGGAGGTCAGCTCGTCGAGGAACCGGGCGACGAACTCGATCTCTGCCGATTGAAGGGCAAGTTCGTATTCGTGCTCGATGACGAAGAGACGGGGCAGCCCCATCTCGTCCGCCTGCTGGAGCATGCGCCGACCGACCTCTTGCTCGCGGCGTAGCTGTTCCAGGCGTCGCTGGAGCAGCGATATGACGTCGTCCACGCCCAACGCCGGCATCAGCGACAGGCCCGCCTCGAACTGCGGGAACTCCTTGGCGGGCGTTCTGAGCAGTTCGCTGAGCCAATCGACCATGGTGGTACGGCCGGCATCCGTGACGGTGTAGACCGTCCGTTCCGGCCGTTTGCCCTCGCGCGTGGTCTCGTGCACCTCGATCAGTCCGCGCTTGGCCAAGGAATCGATGACTGAGTAGAGGGAGCCGAAGTTGAGCTTGATGCTCTCCTGCTTGCTGCGTTCCTTGAGCGTGCTGGACATCTCATACGGATGCATGGGCCGCTCGACGAGCAGGGTCAGTACGGCCAGCGCCAGCGGGTTGGTCGGACGCCCCGCCGCCATACTCTCCCCCGATTACTCGGAATCAATTACTTGAAGTCGAGTATTAGCCGCGGAGTCGCTGATGTCAAGCGAGTCCGGTCAGGACTTTGCTCAGAGCCCCTCGGGCAACCTCGCGTGTGTGGCGGCCGCTCAGTGGTTGCTGTGCAGCGACTGCAGCAGCGCCAGATCCTTGCCGGTCACACCGGTGACGCCGAGACGTCGCGCGTCGGCCACGTCGTTCGCGGTGTCGACCGGCCAGGTGATGACGTGTTCGACGTGACGACGTAACTCCGCCACGATCTCCGGTGTCAGGAGCGTGCGATGGACCGAGCATCCGAAGATCGGTCGCTGATTCGGCCATTCGGCCTGCCCCTTGTTGAGCAGCGCCCGAAGCCGCTCCACCATCGGCCAGCTGCCCGCCGAGAGGACGGTCCGGATGTGCGGCGTGTCGGCGAAGGCCTTGAACATCCACCAGTGTGGGGTGCACACCGTCACCGGGAGATCCGGCGCGTGTTGTTTCAGGACCGCGGCGACTGCCGGACCCAAGCCCGGCCGGAACCCCTTCAGGTCGAGCATCAGCCGGTGGCGATCGTTCGGCAGCGATGTGAGCACCTCGGTGAGGGTGGGGATCGCCAGGCCCTCACGCCGGATCAACTCGCCCGGCTCCCAGAGCAGCTTGGAACCGAGCGTCTTGGTGTGGCGTATCTCGGGCGTTCCCTTGAAGAAACGGACATCTGCCTCGACCAGGTCGACGTTTGCGCTGAGTGCGGCACTGAGGGTGGCGACGTCGTTGGCCGCGCGGTGGGCGACGGTCAGCAGCTGCCGACCGTCGGGGCTGTCCTTGGGGTCGCCATGCCAGGTCATGAGAGTTGCTCGGCTCCTTGTCCTCGCGCCGTCGTGCGTTCATTATGACGCTACGTGTGCGGCAAAGGGCAATGCCGGGACGGCTCTCGTGAGTCTCTTCCTTCAGTGGCCTCTCGGTGCCGGGTGAGATCATGTGACCAAGATGATCAACTTGAAAAGTTTCACCCAATGCCTTCTTGACGCGTACGCGTGAGCTGAACGCGCGAGGGCACTGTCAGATATTACGCACGGGTAGATTTCCGTGTTGCGCTCCGACCGGACCGGGAGGGGCATGGCCATATGGATGCTGTGCATCTCCTCGCGACTTTATCGATCTGTGCGCCGGAAATCGCAGGCATTCAACCGGAAATGTTGCACGGGCAACGCGGCCGGGCGGAAGATTTCCGTCTCTGTCCCGGAATATGTTCATTTGCGTAACAGAATAGTATCGGTTGCGAAACGGTGTCCGAATGCCGATACAAGAAGCCCTGTAGGCCTTTCTGAGCGAGGCCTCACTTGGCGCGCCCTAGGGCGCTGAGCCGCTTCAAGAGAAAGGGAACGCCCCCTCGCTCAGCAGAGGGGGCGTTCCGTCGAGTGCTTAGCCGGCTACCGCGTCCGACTGAGCTGCCCGCGAGTCCAAGCAGGCCAGTCGAGTTTGAGAAGGCCGACTGGATTCAAGCCGAGACCTCAGATCGGGCGAACCTGGTCGGCCTGCGGCCCCTTCGGGCCCTGAGTGATCTCGAACTCCACGCGCTGGTTCTCGTCCAGCGTGCGGTAGCCGTCGACCTGGATGGCCGAGTAGTGCACGAAGACATCGGCGTCGCCGTTGTCCTGCGCAATGAAGCCGAAACCCTTCTCGGCGTTGAACCACTTGACGGTTCCCTGTGCCATGTGCTTTGTCCTCCTAGGGGACGGTGGTTGGAGCCGCACCTTGCGACTCCGGCTGCTGCTGCCGTCTCCCGCTACCGTGCTAGGCACAGAGAAGCGAAAAACGCCCGCTATAACAATCCACGGGCGGTCAAGGACGTGCGAGGAACTGTTACTGCAACCGCGGAAACAGTACCACCTTGTGCCCGCGACCCGCAGCATACGATGTTCGCTCTATTTGTCAAAGGGTCCTTCCGAACCGTGAGCATCGACGGGTGCGTATGAACGGGGGTATGCAGCGCCCGCTACGGTAGTTTCCAGTCGACGGGATCCACGCCGAGACCACTCAAGAGCTGATTAGCGCGACTAAAGGGCCGTGAGCCGAAGAAGCCGTTGTGAGCGGACATCGGGCTCGGATGAGCTGACTCGACACGTGGCGTGTCGCCGAGTAGTGGTGCCAGATTGCGTGCGTCCCGGCCCCAGAGGATGGCAACGAAAGGTTTCTCCCGGGCGGCAAGCGCGCGAATCGCCTGTTCGGTCACCGCCTCCCAACCCTTCCCGCGGTGCGACGCCGGCCGGCGCGGGGCGACCGTCAGAGCGCGGTTGAGCAGCAGCACACCGTTCTCCGCCCAGCGCGACAGATCTCCGCTGGTGGGAGCGGGATAGCCGAGATCAGTGCCGTACTCCCGGAAGATGTTGACCAGGCTCGGCGGTAGCGGGCGGACGTCCGGCGCGACCGAGAAGCTCAGACCCACCGCATGGCCCGGCGTCGGGTAGGGGTCCTGGCCGACGATGAGTACCCGTACGTCGTCGAACGGCGTAGTGAAGGCCCGCAGGATGTGCTCTCCTGCCGGAAGATACGTCCGCCCGGCGGCGACCTCCGCGCGGAGGAACTCGCCCATGGCGGTGATCTGCCCGGTGACCGGCGACAGGGCCCGCGCCCAGCCCGGATCCACCAACTCGTGCAGGGGTCGTGCGTCGCTCATGCCGACTCACTCTAGAGCACCGGCTAGCGCGTCACGACGGTTCCCGTCAGCCCTCCACGTGGTGGACGGCCGGAACCCGCGGGGGCTTGACGATGAGGGCCGCGATAGCGATGAGGACGGGGATCGGAGCGGTCGCGAGGAGCACGTCGGTGTACGATCCGGTCCAGTCATGGGCAGTGGCGTAGATCAGCGGGCCGAATGCCGTGGACCCCACGGAGACGGACACCACCACACCGCGGATCGTGCCCAGGTGAGCGGTGCCGAAGTAGCGGGGGAACGTCGAGGCTTCCAGCACTCGCATGGAGCCGCCGGCGGCCCCCAGCAGCGCACCGAAGGCTACAGCCAGCAGGCCGGGTGTGACCCGCGCGCCCAGCACCAGACCTCCGGCCAGCAGCGCCATGGCGACGACGATCAGCCAGCGTGGCCGGATCCGGTCGACAAGGGCGCCGGTGGCCAGGGTGGCCAGGAGCATCGCGATCGTCTGCCAGAGGAAGTTTCCGGCCGCCTCGCCGGGCGTGAGCCCGCGTTCGCCAAGCAAGCTGATCTGGTGGAAGTTGACCGCGGTGGAGAGCAGACCGCAGGCGGCGACGCCGGCCGTGACCACCCAGAAATATGGTGAGCGGATGGTCTGCGCCAGGGTCGCGCCCCACTCGACGTGGTCGCGGCCGTCGTCGTCGCTCTTGCGGACGCCGTCCGGGATCTGGCCCAGATGTGCCGGGCGGTCGCGCATCCCGAGCAAGGCGATCGGGATGACCACAAGCCAGATCGCGAGCCCTTCGACCAGCCACGCCGTACGCCAGCCATGCTCGGCGATGAAGCCCTCCATGACCAGCGGCGTCATCGATATCCCGATGGCGCCGATGGCGGAGACGATGCCGGTGGCGACTCCGCGCTTCTTGGTGAACCAGAGCGCCGTCGCGGTGGTCGCGGTCAGGCCGAGCGCGCCTTGACCGGCCATTCGGATGCCCGCGAACCCAGCCGTGAGACCGACGATCTCGGTCGCTGCCGCGAGCGCGATCAACACGGAGCCGAAGGCGGCACCGATCACAGCCATGGTGCGTCGTACGCCGTAGCGGTCGACCGCGCGGCCCACCCACGGCATGGCGAGGGCGCCCGCAAGCGTGCCGATCAGGTATGCCGTGGACATCGCGGACCGGGAGATCCCGAGGTCAGCGATCATCGGGTCGATGAACA
>NZ_ML142861.1:171760-172066 GCF_004138495.1 Phytoactinopolyspora endophytica | reverse complement strand
TGTCGCCGCGAGCGCGATCGTCGAGTAGACGACGATGTGCCAGCCGTAGAAGCTATCCGGCTTGCGGTACGACGAAGGGCGATATGAGGACGGGCGGGACAGCGAGGAAAGCGCGGACAAGCTCATGCTTTCTTGATCGAGAGGTCTGCTGGGCCGGAACCGGACCGCACTGCTCTGTGCGGCCGGGGATGTCCAGGTACCTATGTTACGCCATCGTTACCGGTGATGGGCGGGGTCGCGCGGATTCGGCGCCTACTCGTCCGCCAGCACCGGGATCGCGGCGAGCAGCAACTCGCGCACGCGGTG
>NZ_ML142861.1:171118-171735 GCF_004138495.1 Phytoactinopolyspora endophytica | reverse complement strand
TCCTCGAAGACCTTGAAGACGGCCTCCTGCGTGACCGGTTCCACCGTCGGCTCCTCGTCCAGGCCGGCATCGTAGTCGGTGACGAGTGCGATGCCCGCGAACGGTATACCGGCCTCGCGCGCCAGCGCGGCCTCGGGGTACTGCGTCATGTTCACCACGTGCCAGCCGGCCCCGCGGTACCAGGCGGATTCCGCACGGGTGGAGAACCGCGGGCCGTTGGTGACGACGACGGTGCCGCCGTCGTGCGCTGTGACGCCGGACGCCATGGCCGCATCGAGCAGGACCCGGCGGAGCTTCGGATCATAGGGTTCCGCCAGTGAGGCATGGTGCGGACCGTCGTCGAAGTGGTCGTAGAAGGTGTCCGACCGGCCGGACGTGCGGTCGACGAACTGGTCCACGACGACGAAGTCACCCGGCTTGATCTCCGCACGCAGCGATCCGGCCGCGAACGGGGAGATCAGCGCCCGGACGCCCAGCTGCCGCATCGCGTCGACGTTGGCCCGGTAGTTCACCCGGTGCGGCGGGTAGCGATGATCAGGCCCGTGCCGCGGCAGGAAAGCCACCCCCGCCGAACGCCCCGAGTGACCAGGGCTCTCGCTGGGCCGGCTCAGCCGCCC
>NZ_ML142861.1:170750-171107 GCF_004138495.1 Phytoactinopolyspora endophytica | reverse complement strand
CACCGGGCCGGACGGGGGTCCCCATGCCGTCTTCATGTCGATGGTCACGGCGCCTTCGAGAAACGTGTAGAAGCCGGAGCCCCCGAAGATGCCGACATCGGCTGTCAAGGCTTCCCCGGTCACCTCACCGGCGTTCTGGCTCTCCGGGTCACGCGGCACGGGCGTCGTCTCGCTCACGCAGTCTCCTCCTCGTCCGTCGCACGCGTGGCCGCGCGTGCCCGCACCAGCTGTGCCCGCATGTCCATCACGGCACGGGCAGTACCACCGACCGTACCGGTGACCTTACTTCTGCCGATCCGGCGTCGGTACCGGACCGGGCGTTCCGCGACGACCCACCCGGCCGCAGCGGCGCGCAAC
>NZ_ML142861.1:153301-170689 GCF_004138495.1 Phytoactinopolyspora endophytica | reverse complement strand
ATCTCCAGTGGCCAGCCCGACCTCCGGTCGGTGATGCCGAGCGCCAGCAGCGGCTCACGGCGAGCCACCCGCATCGGGCCGATGTCGCTGATCCGCGCACCGCAGCAGCGTCGAACCTGGCGCGCCAGATAGCGGTTGGCCAGCCGGTTGTGTACCCCAAGCGCGCCGTCGTCAGGGCGCCGCGCTCCCAGCACCAAGTCGACGGTCTCGTTCAGCACCGGTTCCACGAGCCGGGGCAGCTCACCCGGATCCAGCGACGCGTCGCAATCCATGAAACACACGACCGGTGCTGTCGCGGCGGTCAGACCGGCATAGCAGGCCGCTCCAAACCCGCGCCGTGGCTCGGCGACGGCGCGCGCGCCCGCTGCCGTGGCAACCTCCGCGGAGCCGTCGTCCGAGCCGTTGTCGACCACGATCGGCCGGTAGCCGGGCGGCATCCGTTCGAGCACCCAGGGGATCGCCTCGCGCTCGTTGAGCACTGGCAGCACCACGTCGATCACCACGGTCAGCTCATTCCAGTGGTGGTGGACGACGCTCGGAGCGATGAGTAGGCATCTCGTACCGCGGACGCTGTACGGGATCCGGGGATGAGCTCCGTGACGGCCCGCGCGTCGTCTGCGTCGTCGAGGTCCTGCAGCATGGGGAGGAGAGCGACGTCGAGACCGAGCGAGCGAAGCCGGGCGTGTTGACGCCGCCCGGTGTCCGGCCGGCTCATCGGCACGTCACGGAACGCCTCCGGATGGGGGCCGCGGAGCGCGATCGCCCACCATCCGCCGTCCTTCGCCAGGCCGAGGGCGGCGTCAGCGCCATGGCCGTCGACGGCGGCGAGCGAGCGTTCCAGGAGCTCCGGGGTGACCTGAGGGGTGTCCATGCCGATCTGCAGACCGGGCCCGTCCGCGTAGGCCCAGGCCGCGGCGAGCCGTTCGTTGAGCGTGCCGGAGACCTGCGGGACGACGTCGAAACCGGGCGGCAGCCACAGTCCTGGCTCCCCATCCAACGCAATGATCTTCCGCTCGACGTTGCACCGTGCGACCGCATCCAGGGTGTCGGCGAGCGCGGCCTCGGCGATGGCGGCGGCCTGGACGGGGCCGAACACAGGGCTGAGCCTGGTCTTCGATCGCCCGGGCGCCGGCGCCTTGGCCAGCACCAGCACGTGCTCCCCTGACATGATCGGCATGCCGTGAGAGTAGTCACGAAAAGCCCTGGTCAATCATTACGAAGCGCGAAAGTCTTTCCGCTGGAGGCGACGGCGCGCGCTCGGATCAGTCATCGTTGTGTCCATGAAAGTCCCGAGCACGACATCCCAGCGTCCTCGGCCGCTCAGATGAGCACTGAGGCCGGCTCGCGCGTGCTGGTCGTCGACGACGATCCCGCGCTGGCCGATGTCGTCGGGCGCTACCTACGCCGGGACGGCTTCGAGGTGTCGTTCGCCACGGACGGCATCGACGGCCTGAAACAGGCGCTGGCCACGCTGCCGGATCTGGTGGTCCTCGACCTCATGCTGCCGGGTATGGACGGCTTGGAGGTCTGCCGACGGCTGCGCCAGGTCGCGCCGATCCCGATTGTGATGCTGACCGCGCTGGGGGAGGAGAGCGACCGTATCGCCGGGCTGGAGATCGGTGCCGACGACTATGTCACCAAGCCGTTCTCACCGCGCGAGCTGGCCGCCAGAGTCCGCGCGGTACTGCGTAGGTCTGCGGGCGGAGTTTCTGCCACGTCGGTCCGGACGCTCTCCGGCGGCGGTGTCGAGATCGACGTCGTCGGTCATCAGGCTCGCCGTCATGGAGCCGAAGTCCAGCTGACGGCGAAGGAGTTCGACCTGCTGGTGCACTTCCTGGCCAACCCGGGGCGGGCGTTCCGGAGAGAAGAACTGCTGGAGGAGGTGTGGGGATGGCGTTTCGGCGACGTCTCCACCGTCACGGTCCACGTGCGGCGGCTGCGCGAGAAGATCGAGGAGGACCCGTCCGAGCCGAAGTACCTGCTCACCGTGCGCGGCGTGGGATACAGGTTCGAGGCATGACGAGGCAACGCTGGCCGACCATCGCGGCGATCCTGCTGGTCGCCTTGGTGACAGCGGGCGCCGCAGCCCTGTTCAACGGCGTTCCCGTCGATGAGACAGCGATCTTGCTGGGCTACGCGCTGCTCGGTTCCGTGGCCGCCAGCGTGGTGGGCGCGATGATGGCGCGCCGCTTCCGCGGCCGGCCGATCCGTGCTCAGGTACTGGTCGTTGCGCTGGCGTCTGTGCTGGTCACCGTGGCCGGTGTGGTGGCGGCCGCGATCGCCATGTTCATCTCCACGCACGACCTCACCGCACTGTTCATCGTCCTTGTGGTGGCCGCCGCGGTGGCGATCGGGGCGGCGGTCCAGCTCGGCGACGACATCGACTCCGGCGCCCGTCAGGTGGGCGACTTCGCCAGGTCGATGGTGGACACCGACGGAGCTCTGGCCACGGGACGCGTTCCGGACGTGACCGGACCGGGCGAGTTGTCGGCGCTGGCGGGTGAACTGGCGAGCGTGTCCCGGCGGTTGGAGGAATCGCAACGGCGCGAGCGCGCCCTGGACGCGTCGCGGCGGGAGCTGATCGCCTGGGTCTCGCATGACCTGCGAGCGCCGCTGGCGACCATCCGTGCCATGGCGGAGGCGCTCGACGACGACGTGGTCGAGGACTACGCGGCCGTCGCCCGCTACCACCGCCAGATCCGAAACGACGCCGAACGGCTCACCGGCCTGGTCGACGACCTCTTCGAGCTCTCTCGGATCAACAGCGGCGTCATGCGCCTGGGTGATGAGAGGGTCGGGCTGGCCGACGCGGTCGCGGATGCGCTCGCCGGTGCCAGCGCCCACGCCGAGGTCGAAGGGGTCGAGCTGGTCGAGCGGCTGAGCCGCCTTCCGGATGTCGAGGTCTCCGCGCGTGAGTTCTGCCGGGCCCTGGACAACCTCCTCGACAACGCCATCCGGCACACGCCCGCTGGTGGAAAGGTCGTGGTGGAGGCCGCGAGCGTCGAGGGCGCCGCCGTGCTCCGGGTCTTAGACGAGTGCGGCGGAATTCCCGAGCCCGACCTGCCGCGCGTGTTCGACGTCGCCTTCCGAGGCGACAACGCTCGCGGCCGCGGTGATGGTGGCGGTGGCCTTGGACTGGCGATCGCCCGCGGCCTGGTGGAGGCACATGCCGGAACGGTGTCCGTCGCGAACCATGCCGGCGGTTGCGAGTTCACGATCCACCTTCCCCAGGGTGCTGGTCCGTGACCGCTTCGCGTTCGCACGCCCCGGCCACGGTGGTACGGGCTGCACGGGCCAGGAGTCTCCCGGGCCGGCGAACCGTCCTTGCGCTTGCCGCTTGGGTGGTCCTGCTCGTCGGGGTGCGGTTGTGGGGGTTGCACGTCGTCGCGACCCGGGACGAGAACCTCAAGCTCCGGGCGATCCCGTTGTTCGGGCGGTGGGCGTGGGAGGCCGGCTGGTGGTTGCTGCTGCCGGCCGTCGTCGGCGCGCTGGTCGTCGCCGTCCTTCCGTGGGCTTCGTGTCGCTGGACGTGGCATGCGGTGCTGACCGTTGTGGCCGCCGGTGGCGTGCTGCTCAGCCTCTCGCTCGCCGTGGCGCAGGCGCATCCCGACGTGTGGACGAACATCGACGACTCGTACGCGCGGCAAGCGGGCTTCGTCGAAGAGCAGGGTCCCGGCGCGTTCCTGAGGGATTACACCGAACGTCAGCCGGCCTATCCGGTGCACCTGCAGGGACACCCGCCGGGCCTGGTGCTGCTGTTCTGGGCGGCGGCTCAGGTCGGGCTGTCCGGTCCGTGGTTCGCGAACGCTGTCGCGATGCTGGGAGCCGCGGCGGCGATAGTGGCCGTACTGGCGGTGCTGCGCGATGTCGCCGGGGAGCGGTGGGCACGACGGGCGGCGCCGTTCCTGGTGGTCGCGCCGGCCGCCGTGTGGCACACGAACGCCGACATCATCTTCGGCGGGGCGGCGCTGTCCGGTGTGGCCTGCCTGATTCTGGCGACGAACCCGGCGAGAAACCGTCGGCGGTGGGTGGCGCTGACGCTGGCCGGCGGGCTGTCGTTCGGTGCGGCGCTGATGCTCACCTTCGGTGTCGCGCTGCTCGTGGTGCCGGTCCTGGTGGTAGCGGTACTTCGGAGCAGGAACGGGCCGGCCTGCGGTTCGAAGCCCCGGGCGGCGCTTGAGCCGTGGTGGGCGGTGCTCGGAGGCGGTGCCGTGGCGGCCCTCGTGGTGCTGGCGCCGCTGGCATGGGGCTACTGGTGGTTGGAAGGTCTGCAGGTGACCCGTGAGCGGTACTACGCGGGGGTGGCGAGCGCACGCGGCTACGGGTACTTCGTCCTGGCGAACCTGGGTGTGTTCGCGCTGGCGCTTGGTCCGGCCATCGCCGTCGCGCTGGCCCGGCTGCGGGACCGCCGGGTGTGGCTCGTCGTCGGCTCCGGTCTCGCGGTCGTCCTCCTGGCGGACCTCTCCGGCATGTCGTCCGGGGAGACCGAGCGGATCTGGCAGCCCTTCATGCCCCTCGTGCTCGCGGCGGGGTGTGCACTGGCCGCGGTAGGGGGTGCGGTGCGGGGATGGTTGACGTTGCAGCTGGCGACCACCGTGCTGCTGGTGGCGGCGCTGAAGGTGCCATGGTGAATCCGCCGGGAAGGGAAAGAGGGAGCATGCGGGTATTGGTGACGGGTGGGGCCGGGTTCATCGGCAGCCACGTGGTGGAGCAGCTGGTCGAGCGGGGTGCTGACGTGGTGGTCTTCGACTCGCTGGCGGCGCACGACGAGGTCCCCGCGTACCTGCCGTCCACCGTTGACCTACGCGTCGCCGACCTGTCGGACGAGCGCGCAGTGGCGGCGGCGGTTGACGGCGTGGACGCTGTCTGCCACCAGGCCGCCCGGGTGGGCCTCGGGATCGACTTCGACGACGTCACCGCTTACGTCCGCGACAACGACGCCGGGACGGCCGCCCTCCTGAGGGCCCTGTGGCGCCGGTCCTTCGAGGGCCGGCTCGTCGTCGCGTCGTCGATGGTGGTCTACGGGGAGGGCCGCTACCAGTGTGCGGAGCACGGCGACGTCCGCGCCGAGCCGAGACGCGCCGAGGACCTGCGAGCGGGCAGGTTCGAGCCCAAATGCGGGCGTTGTGGGCGGGAGCTCGCGTGGGCCGCGGTCCGGGAGGACGCCCCACTGGACCCCCGCAACGTCTACGCGGCGACGAAGCTGCACACGGAGCATCTCGCGTCCGTCTACGGCCGGGAGACCGGAAGCACGGTCTGCGCTCTGCGCTATCACAACGTCTACGGGCCGCGGATGCCTCGCGACACCCCCTACGCCGGTGTGGCCAGCATCTTCCGCAGCGCGTATGAGGCAGGCCGGGCTCCGCGGGTCTTCGAGGACGGCCGCCAGATGCGCGACTTCGTGCACGTGCACGACGTGGCTCGGGCCAACGTCCTCGCCCTCGAAGCGGAGTGGCAGGGCGCGTGCAACGTCGCCAGCGGGCAGCCGCACAGCATCCTGGACATGGCACAAGCGCTCGGAGACGGAGCCGCGCGGCCACACGGAGCCCGGGCGCACGTGGCCGCTGCGGAGGTTACGGGCGAGTTTCGGCTGGGTGATGTCCGTCACGTGATCGCTTCACCGGAACTTGCCGCCGACGTGCTCGGTTTTCGTGCGCAGGTCGGCTTCACCGAGGGAATGGCGGCCTTCGCGCACGAACCGCTGCGCTAGTGTTCACCTCGAACCTCTAGCATGCGACCAACGGGCGAGAGGGCCTACGGCTTGCTCGCCCGGACTGCTGTGAGGGACGACGAAGTCCGGCAGTTTGTGGCAGCCTGATACCCAGCTGCTTCTTTATCCAGGTGACCGCACAGTGAGGGAGAAACTCGTGCGATTGCGCATGCGCCTCTCACCGGGTGACAGCATCTTCTACGACCTCTTCACAGCGTCCGCGCAGAATCTGCGCGACGGGGTGCGAGTGTTGTCGGAGGCGCTGGTACCGGATGCCGACCGGTCGGCTCTCGTCCCCACGTTGAAGGACATCGAACACACCGGCGACGAGCACACGCACGACATCGTCCGCCGGGTGAACTCAGGCCTCAAGCCGCCGTTCCACCGTGACGACATCTACCGGCTGGCCGGTGCGTTGGACGACGTGCTCGACGATGTCGAGGCGGCATTGGACCTCATGGTGCTGTATCGCATCCGAGAGCTCCCCACCGGCGTCGCAGCCATGATCGATGTGCTGGATCGCGCGGCGGACCTGACAGCGGAGGCGATGCCCCGGCTGCGGGTGGCGAACGACTTGACCAAGTACTGGATCGAGATCAACCGCCTGGAGAACGAGGCCGACCAGACCTACCGCCGGCTTCTCGCACGGATCTTCTCCGGTGAGTACGACGCACTCACGGTGCACAAGCTGAAGGACGTCATCGAGACCCTGGAGTCCGCTGTGGACGGCTTCGAGCGGGTCGCCAACATCGTGGAGCAGATAGCTCTCAAACAGTCGTGAGCCAGCGGTGTTCCGCGCCGACGGCCGAGACAAGGGCCTCATGCAGGGCGAGATACCGTTGAGAGTCGAGCGCGCGCGGAGCACGCGTGGGGGCGCCGGCGGGTTCCGCGGTCGCCTTCAATTCCCCGGTGAGCCAGCTGAGTTCGGCCTGCAGGGCCTTCACCTGGTCCGCAGGGATGAACTCCTGTGGCTCGGAGATTCTGTCGAGAAGCTGGTCCGCGGTGTCGGCCAGCCGACCTAACGCATCCGACGCCGCCTCGCTGTCCAAGCGATACGTCAGGTCCGCTGAGCGCATCGCGTGAACAAGAAGGGCGAGCCGCGAGGGGTCGCCGGGACCCGTCGCGTCGTGGTGCCAGAGCGACCGTGGCACGTGGATCTCCGGTGGGCTCGTGGCGGCGGGGCCGAGCGCCCGCACCACCTTGGCGACGAACTCTCCGCCGACCGCGCCGGCGCTGTTCAACGCGGCTGCCACCACGGCGAGTGCGTCGCCGCCGGCACGCTCTTCGAGTTCCAGCTCGCGGAACCGCGCCGTCACGGTGCCGTCCTCACCGACGACGTGCACTGTGTCGTCCACCAGGTCCGCGATCGCCCCACCCGCGGCGTCATGGAGCCGCAGCCGCCGGCGATACGTCCGCAACGTCGACACACGAGTGACCGCCGATCCGCGGACGATGACGCGCACGATCTGGGCCAGCTCATCTGGAGCAGCGTCCTCGCCGGTGGTGAGCGGGAGCCTGACCTCGTCGCGGACATCCGGTGTCGAAAGGTCGGCCGGCAGTTTGAGGTGCCAACCCTCGTCGTCGCCGGTACGCCGCCGGAGCGTGACACCCTCGCGGGTGAGCCTGAGGTCGTCGGTGTCGAAGTACGCGGACTCCAGCTCCACCGAGCCGAGATCGTCCACGCTGCCGACACCTTCGACGTTGTGCAGGTCGGGTACGCGGAAAAGCCCATGAACGCGGAACTTCTGTTCAGCCTGGTGCTCGACGGGAGGCTGAGTCACCGGCTCCGCGCAGTTCACGTGGTGGTCTTTCGACGTCGTTTGCGGTCGATCAGCTCATGTTGCATGTCGGCCAGCGGCTCGCCCTCGGTGTCGAGGTGCAGACGTTCCCAGTCGCCGTCCGGCTGCAGCTGCCACCGGGACGTACACGGGTCGAAGGCGAACTCGAACATGGCTTCGAGCTCACGGAGGTGTTCTGGTCGGCTCAGCTGGACGAGGGCTTCGACGCGCCGGTCGAGGTTGCGATGCATGAGATCCGCGGAGCCGATCCAATACTCCGGTTGCCCGCCGTTCTCGAAGCCCAGGATCCGGGAGTGCTCCAGGAAACGGCCGAGGATGCTGACGGCGCGGATGTTCTCCGAGAGCCCGGGAACCCCGGCCTTCAGGCTGCAGATGCCCCTGATCCAGACGTCGACCGGGACACCTGCCTGGGACGCCGCGTAGAGCGCATCGATGGTGGCCTCGTCGACCAGAGAGTTCAGCTTGAGCCGGATCCGGGCTGGTCGCCCGGCGGCGTGATGCTCGACCTCTCGCTCGATCCGTTCGGTGATCCCGGAGCGCAGTGCGTGCGGCGCGACCAGGAGCCGCTGGTAGTCCGATTCGATGGAGTAGCCGGACAGGGTGTTGAACAGCAGGTTGACGTCTTCGGCCACGTTGGCATCGGCGGTGAGCAGGCCGAGGTCTTCGTAGAGACGGGCGGTCTTCGGATGGTAGTTGCCGGTACCGATGTGCGTGTAACGCTGGATGCCGGTGCTCTCGTCCCGGACGACGAGGCAGAGCTTGCAGTGCGTCTTCAGCCCCACCAAGCCGTAGACGACGTGTACGCCGGCTTGTTCGAGCTTGCGGGCCCAGGTGATGTTGGCCTGCTCGTCGAACCGGGCCTTGATCTCGACCAGGGCGAGTACCTGCTTGCCGGCCTCGGCGGCGTCGACCAGCGCGTCGATGATCGGGGAGTCGCCGCTGGTGCGGTACAGGGTCTGCTTGATGGCCAGCACTCGCGGATCGGCGGCGGCCTGCTCGATGAACCGCTGCACGCTCGTCGAGAACGAGTCGTACGGGTGGTGGACGAGCACGTCACCCTTGGAGATCGCGGCGAACATGTCGGCCGGAGCCGCGGACTCCACGTCGGGCAGGTCGCGGTGGGTGGCCGGGAGGAACGGGCGGTACTTCAGTTCGGCACGGTCCAGGTCGGCGATGCCGCTCAGACCGGTGAGATCCAACGGGCCGGGTAGCGAGAACGTCTCGGTGTGGCTGACTCCGAGCTCGCGCTGGAGGAGGTCCAGCACGTGCGGGTCGACCGTCTCTTCCACCTCGAGCCGGACGGCGGGCCCGAACCGGCGGCGCATCAGCTCGCGCTCCATCGCCGTCAGCAGATTCTCGGCATCGTCCTCTTCGACCTCGACATCCTCATTGCGCGTGACCCGGAAGGTGTGGTGCTGCTGGACCTCCATGCCGGGGAACAACAGCGACAGATGGGCGGCGATGATGTCCTCGAGCGGGACGAAGCGCTGTTCGGCCACCGGCAGGAAGCGTGCGAAGTTCGGCGGCACCTTCACCCGTGCGAAGTGCTCGGTGCCGTTGCGCGGATTGCGTACCATCACGGCGAGGTTGAGCGACAGCCCGGAGATATAGGGAAACGGGTGGGCGGGGTCCACGGCCAGCGGGGTGAGGACGGGGAAGATCCGTTCCCGGAACAGCGTGCGTAGCTGTAGATGCTCGGAATCGTCGAGGTCGTCCCACCGGACCAGCTCGATGTCCTCCTTGTGCAGCGCCGGCAGCACCTCGTTACGGAAGCACTGGGTCTGGCGGGTCATCAGCTCTTGCGAGCGTTCGAGCGTCTGTTCCAGAACATCTCGTGGAAGTCGCCCGCTGGCCGCCGGGACGGCGACTCCGGCGGCTATGCGGCGCTTCAGGCCGGCGACCCGGACCATGTAGAACTCGTCGAGGTTGCTGGAGAAGATTGAGAGGAACCGCGTCCGCTCGAGCAGTGGCAGATCTGGATCCTCGGCCAGCTCGAGGACCCGCGTATTGAACGCCAGCCAGGACAGCTCTCGATCGAGGTATCTTTCCTCAGGAGTCGTCTGTTCGCCAGCCATACACCCAATGGTGTCACGCCGATGTGAACTGCGGGTAGATGAAAGTTGCCGGATGAGCGGCGACGAGCGAGTCGGTCAACGGCGGTAGGCGACGTCGATGGTGTGGCGGGTGAAGCCCAGCCGCTCGTAGACCTTGAGAGCTGCCGGGTTGTCCCCCTCGACGTAGAGCATGATCTGTTCGACGCCTGGCTGCGCGGCCAGGTAGTCCAGGCCGACGGCGGTGAGATGGGTGCCGAGGCCGTGGGCGGATGAGGGCTTCGGTACGCCGAGATGCGTCCATAGCCGGTCGCCTTGGGCGTATGGTGCGACGCCGAGCACGTATACCTCGCCGATGGCCGCCGGACCCTGGTCCTCGTCATCGAGCTGGTGGATCTTGGTCCAGTGGAAACCGAGCAGCTCGCCGTCCGGGCCGGTCGCGAGGAAGAACCCGTCCGGGTCGAACCACGGCTCGCCTTCGGCCGTCAGGAGGTCGTCCACGGTCTGGGCGCCCTGCTCGGGATGCCAGGAGAAGGCGGCGGCATTGACGTCCACCCAGGCCTGCTCATCCTGCCCTGGAACGAAGCTGCGGACCGTGACGCCCGGCGGTGGCTGCGTCCGCGGCACCGGCGCCCCGGCCGGCCGGCGTAGCTGGAACAGCTCCCTGGCCCGGTCCAACCCGGTCCGGGCAGCGAGAATGCGTGCGGCCGGGTGATCCCCGTGCGCCCATACCCACAACTCGCCGTCGACGGAGTCCAGCAGCGTGGCCAGCAGTGCAGCGCCGTGACCCTGGGCGCGATACTCGGGGTCGACCAGCAGCTCCGCAGCCCGCCGAACCCCTTGGGGAGCGGCGAAGGCGACGCCACGCAGCTCCCCGGAGTCCGCGGTCAGCGCCACCGCGACATCGGTCTCGCCTGAGACGGCTCGGCGCCAGAGGTCATCGGAGAACGGATCTGACCCGTCGGCGCGGCGAGCACGCTCCGCGAGCACATGCAGCTGTTCCGACTGGGCGCTGGTCAGAGCCGTCGCGTGAGAGATCTCCACCCCGGAATCATCGCCGACACGGAGCCGGCGACGACACTCGGGGCGCCTTCTGTGCGACCTCTAGACGTCGATACGGATAGCGTCGAGCGAGGACGGAGAATCGGCAGGGACGCGGAAGTCCTGTGAATGGGTGTCATCCGGGAGGTCGACCGGCGCCGGTGCCGCCCCCGCCTGCCGGGAGCCGCGCTGCTGCGGCGGGACGAACCGGTATCCCACGTTGCGCACGGTGCCGATTAGGGCCTCGTGCTCGGCGCCCAGCTTGGCTCGTAGCCGCCTGACGTGGACGTCGACCGTACGGGTGCCTCCGAAGTAGTCGTACCCCCACACCTCTTGTAGCAGCTGCGCTCGGGTGAACACCCGGCCCTGGTGCTGGGCAAGGAACTTGAGTAGCTCGAATTCCTTGTACGTGAGCTCAAGCGTGCGGCGGCCGACCCGTGCCGTGTAGGTGGCTTCATCGATCAGCAGGTCGCCGGAGCGGATCTCGTGCGGTTCGTCGCTGGTGGTGGCGGCGAGCTTGCCCTGGGCGAGCCGGAGCCTGGCCTCTACCTCGGCCGGGCCCGCCGTGTCGAGCAGCACGTCGTCGACGCCCCACTCGGCGGTCACGGCGGCCAGGCCGCCCTCGGTGACGATGGCGAGCAGCGGTGCGTCCACACCGGTGGTGTGGAGAAGTCGGGTGAGGCTTCGCGCCTGGGACAGGTCGCGCCGCGCGTCGACCATAACGACGTCCCCGGTAGGGGCGTCGACGAGCGCGGAGCCTTCAGCTGGCATGACCCGGACATCGTGGAGAAGTAGTCCCAACGCTGGAAGTACCTCTTCGGGTGGCTGATGTACCGGGGTGAGCAGGACGATGGTTGCCATGTCGAGATCTCCTTCGCCGCCATCCCTACAAACGCGAAAGGGCCCGGGAGCATCATCGCCCAGGCCCAACTTGGCGTTAAGAGTAGCGGACAGCGGTGAACTTCAGGAAACCAGGGATGAGTACATTGGTCTGATGCTGTTCACACAGCGGGTGGCGACATGCCCAAAGTGACCCTGCGCTACTGGGCTGCCCTCCGAGCCGCCGCGGGCGTGAGTGAGGAGACATTCGATGCCGCGACGCTCGACGACGCGTTGCGTGCGGCCCGCGCCGCGCATGGGGCGAGTTCGCGATTCGCGACGGTCCTCGGCATCTGTGCGATCGTCGTCGACGAGACTCCGGCCGGCAAGGCCGACCCGTCACAGGTCGCGTTGCGTGACGGCTCGGTCATTGAGCTGCTACCGCCCTACGCAGGCGGTTGATGTTCTCGGTCGGGTATCGGTGTGTGGCCTGCGTCACCCCTGGTCCGCTGGAGTGACCGGACTGTTGCCGAGTTGTTGTCTAACCGGCGGAAGTCTGCGGCGCGGGTCTGTAAGTATTGACGAGTGCCTTCCTCCCCGTTCTCGTTAGCCGCCGCTGCCCTGGCGGGCGTGCTGGCGTTGGCGTCGGCGTCTGACGCGCTGCTCTTGGCCGGGGGGATCGCGATTGTTCAGGTGGTTTTCGCGCTGGGAGCCATCCGTTCTTCCGGCGTGGCGTCGGCGCGTCCGGCGGCGTGGTTGGGGCTGGCCGTCGGGATCGGCGTACTGGCGTGGGTGCTGTATGACGACACCTCTGATCTGACACCGGTCGCGGCCGTTCTGGGCCCTGCCATGCTGGCCGCATTCGTCATCCAGCTGCTGCGGCGCGACGGTCGGGCCAGGCTCAACGCCGCGTTGAGCCTGGTGGTCGCTGCCTGCGTGCTGAGCGTGCTGCCGGTGATGTGGCTATCCTTGCGAGCGACGCCGGAAGGTGTGCACGTCGTGGGTCTGGCGCTGCTCGGGGTCGGCGCCGTCGGGTTGGCCGAGGCGCTGCCGATTTCCCGTGCGATCCGCCGCGTCCTCGGCGTCCTGCTCGCCAGCACGTCGGCGGCAGTGCTCGTGGTCGCGGTGGAGAGCATCGACGAGGCTGTGCCCGCGGTGAGCGCTGTGGTGCTGTCGGCCTTCGCCGGGGTCATGGCCGCCGTAGCCTTTGCCATTGAGGACAGGCTGGCCGGGGACGCCAGTCCGGTGCGCGAATCTGTGCTGGTCCCCATGGTCAACCGGACATCGTCGGTGGAGGCGGGCGATACCTCGGCCGGGCTCGCCCAGGACGTGGAGTCGCCGGTCGATACGGAATCCGGAACCGAAGCGCGAGTGGGAACCGAGCCGCGGGTCGGGCAGGAGTCGTTGGTGCCACTGCGTATCGCCGCGCCGTTCGTCGCCGCCGCCCCGGCGGCATACGTTCTCGGGCAGCTGCTCGTCAGCTGAATGCCCGTCCGGCACGCTGGTTTGGCCGGCGCGGAACAACCGGGCACGGTGGAGATGTTGTCCAGGGTGTGATCGGTCTTCTCGTCGTTGTCATCGTCTTGGCGCTGGCCGCAGCGTTCGGGCTGTGGCGGCGCCAGCGGGATGGAAAGGTGCGAGCGATGCCGGAGGCGACCTCGGACGAGCTGGTGGTCGACAGTGACGAGCTCGGACAGGTTCTCGGCGCCCGCGCCACGCTCGTCCAGTTCTCGTCAGCGTTCTGCCAGCCGTGCCGGGCTACTCGTGGGGTCTTGGCGAACGTCGCCGGGACGGCCGACGGCGTGGAGCATATCGAGGTCGACGCCGAGTCCCGGCTCGATCTGGTCCGTCGGCTGGGGATATCCCGCACGCCGACCACGCTCGTCGTCGACGGCTCGGGCCGGGTGGTCGGCCGGGCGAGTGGTGTGCCTCGGTCGGCGGACGTGCACGCAGCCTTGAACGCACTTTGACAGCCCGCGAGTTGAGACAATGGTCTCAATATTTGATACGAGGCGTGACGACGGAGCCGATCGGACTTAGTCTCGTAAACGTGTTCCGCACAGAGCTGACTCGCAGACGCGCCATCGATTACCGGCGCGTCGCTACCATGCTCTGTCGAATGTCCTGACGGGAACCGCTGTCGTCGTGCCGCATAGCGCGGCGCCTTAGCGCCTGTTCCCCCACGTGTGCGCCTTTGCCCCACTCGTCCGCGTCAGGAGCTCCCCACCATGATCGACCCACGAGGTCCCCGGCTTGCCGCGGTGGTCACCACCGTCGTCTTGGCGGCCGTTCTCATCACGGGCAGTGCCTGGCTGCTGGCGTTGCAGGCAGTCGTCTTCGCCGTGGCGGTGCTCCGTGGCCCGTCCCGGTCGCCGTACGGATACCTCTACATCAAGCTGGTCAGGCCTCGTCTGAAGCCGCCCGCTGAGCTCGAAGATCCCATGCCGCCCCGGTTCGCCCAAGCGGTCGGTCTGGGATTCAGTGTCATCGGTCTCGCCGGCTATCTGTCCGGCGTGACGGCCATCGCGTATGTCGCAGTCGGCGCGGCGCTGGCTGCGGCGTTCCTCAACGCTGCATTCGGCTTCTGTCTCGGCTGCGAGGTTTATCTGGCTTACCGCCGCATCGTTTCCGCCCGCTCCAACAACACACCGGAGGTCACTCCATGAGCCGCGAGTCCGCGCTCGTCTCGGCCGATTGGGTCGAACAGCATCTCGATGACCCCAAAGTGGTCCTCGTCGAGGTCGATGAAGACACCACCGCCTACGACAAGAACCACATCCGTGGTGCCGTCAAGGTCAACTGGAACCAGGATCTGAAGGACCCCGTCCGCCGCGACCTGGTCAACAAGGAGCAGTTCGAGGCGTTGCTCTCGCGCCTCGGCATCTCCAGCGACGACACCGTAATCCTCTACGGCGGCAACAACAACTGGTTCGCCGCCTACGCGTATTGGCAGTTCAAGCTCTTCAAGCACGCCGACGTCCGGCTGCTCGACGGGGGGCGCAAGAAGTGGGAGCTCGACGCCCGTGACCTGGCCGAGGACGTGCCGGAGCGCACCCCGACCCAGTACACGGCGCAGGAGGCGGACAACTCCATCCGCGCCTTCCGCGACGAAGTGGTCAACGCGATCGGCGCGCAGAACCTCGTCGACGTCCGTTCCCCAGACGAGTACGCCGGCCGGCTGCTCGCCCCGGCTCACTTGCCTCAGGAGGTGTCGCAGGTGCCGGGACACATCCCGACCGCCGCGAACATCCCGTGGAGCAAGGCGGCCAACGACGACGGCACGTTCCGCTCCGACGACGAGCTGCGTGAGCTGTACGCCGACCAGGGTGTCGAGCTCGACAAGGACACCATCGCCTACTGCCGCATCGGTGAGCGCTCGTCGCACACCTGGTTCGTGCTGCGGGAGATCCTCGGTGTGGAGAACGTGAAGAACTACGACGGCTCGTGGACCGAGTACGGCTCGCTGGTCGGCGTGCCGGTCGCGGTCGGCGACGAGCCAGGGGAGGCCTGAGCACATGTGCGGAGCGACTACCGGCGGCGCGTCGTTGGACGGCGTCGACCTGGCGAAGGAGACCGTGATCCAGGGAGTGGTATCGCGTGACGACGCGCCGCTCTCGGGCGCGTACGTGCGGCTGCTCGACTCCACGGGTGAGTTCACGGCCGAGGTACCGACGAGCACGACCGGCCAGTTCCGGTTCTTCGCTGCCCCGGGGCAGTGGACGGTTCGGACGCTTGCGCCGGGCGCCGAGACAGTCGACCGCTCGGTCGTGGCGACGAAGGGCGCGGTCAACACCGTCGACGTCACCGTCGCCTGACCCCGTCCCTTCAGCGGAGCCGCCAGGCGCCGCACGGCTTGCGCCGAGGCGACCTCGCGGCGCGTGAGCTGGGACTGTTTCTCCGGTCATCCGGAGCGTGAGCGGCTGTGGGCCCCACGACGTTCAGCACGGCATAGGTGTGCTGAACGTCGTGGGGCCTTCGCTGTCCTGCACGGTCTCGTGGTGGCGGTTGTGTGACTCGCAGCCGCTCTGCTGGGCCGTGTAGTTAGTTGTGGGATTCTGGACCGCTCTGAGCGGCCAGACCATCACGACTGCTGCCACGATTTCACGTAAGCGCCGGCGCGTGCGGCCGCGATGGCTGCCTCGGCGGCCTGGTCCGCATCGGCTTCGTCCGGAGCGTGTCCGACGGTCAGGAGCCGGTAGTAGAGCGGGGCGGACACGGCGCGGATGACCTCACGGCAGTCGGTGTCCGCGGGTAGCTCGCCACGTTCGATCGCCGCTTGCACGCAGGGCGCCCACTCGTCGATGCGAGTCTCGTAGAAGTGGCGCAGCGCCTCTGCCGTGCGCGGATCGCAGGTGGCCGCGGCGATCACCGCGGTGAACAGCCGCCCCTGGCGTTGGTCGCTCAGTGTGCGCTGCACCAGGCGGGCGTTGGCCTGCAGGTCGCCCAGCAGCGACCCGGTCTCCGTGCGCGGCAGCGACTGCTCGGCCATGTCCGCCAAGAGGTCTGCGACCAGGTTGGTGATGCTGCCCCAACGACGGTAGACCGTCGTCTTGCCGACCTGCGCCCGTCGCGCGATGTCGGCGAGATCGAGATGGTCGAAGCCCTGCTCCGCCAGTGCATCCCCGGCCGCCGCCAGAACTGCCTCACGTACGCGCGCCGTGCGGCCGCCGGGTCGTACATGTCCGGGACTCACCTCCATGTTCAAAACGGGTCTCCAGTTCCGTTAAGCGTCTACTGCTGCTACAGTCCACCTTAACGGAACTTCAAGCCCGTTAGGAGAATGCTGATGGAATACCGAAGACTAGGTGAGTCGGGACTCAAGGTGCCCGCGTTGAGTTTCGGGGCGGGGACGTTCGCCGGCAGTGGACCGCTCTTCGGAGCGTGGGGCAACACGGATGCGACAGAGGCGCGCAGGCTGGTGGACATATGCCTGGAAGCCGGGGTCACGATGTTCGATACGGCTGACGTCTACTCGGACGGCGCGTCGGAGGAAGTGCTCGGGGAAGCGATCCGAGGTCGTCGAGACCAGGTAATCCTGTCCACCAAGACGACCCTGCCGATGGGCGACGGTCCTCAGGACGCGGGATCGTCGCGGTCGCGGCTGATCACGGCTTGCGAGAACGCGCTGCGACGGCTCGGCACCGAGTACATCGACCTGTTCCAGCTACACGCGTTCGACGCCGGTACGCCCGTGGAGGAGGTTGTGGCGACGCTCGATGATCTTGTGCGAGCCGGAAAGGTCCGCTACGTCGGCGTCTCGAACTTCTCCGGCTGGCAGCTGATGAAGTCGCTCGCTGTCGCCGATCGGCACGGCTACGCGCGCTATGCCGCGCATCAGGTGTACTACTCGCTGGTCGGCCGCGACTACGAGTGGGAGCTCATGCCGCTGGGGGCGGACCAAGGCGTCGGCGCGATCGTCTGGAGCCCACTCGGCTGGGGACGGCTCACCGGCAAGGTCCGTCGTGGCCAGCCGATTCCGTCCGGCAGCAGGCTGCATGAGACGGCGGACTTCGGGCCACCGGTGGACGACGAATACCTCTTCGATGTGGTCGATGTGTTGGACGACGTGGCGACGGAGACAGGCAAGGCCGTTGCGCAGGTCGCCATCAACTGGTTGCTGCGGCGCCCGACGGTCTCATCGGTGATCATCGGTGCCCGGAACGAGCAGCAGCTCCGCCAGAACCTCGGGGCGGCAGGCTGGTCCCTCACCGATGACCAGGTCGCAAGGCTCGACGCGGCGAGCGCCAGGACGGCCCCGTACCCGTATTTCCCCTACTACCGTCAGGAAGGCTTTGCCCGCGTGAACCCGCCCATCGCCCCGACGGCCGTCTGACCGGATCCCCGCGAGCTGTGATGCGGAACCGCGTCCGGGGGAGTATCGGGCCGGCACACCGGCTGCGCCGTGTCAGTACACCAGCGCCTGCACTCCGTCGGCGAGGATCTCTTCGACGAACGTAGCCGAGCCCGC
>NZ_ML142861.1:147539-153284 GCF_004138495.1 Phytoactinopolyspora endophytica | reverse complement strand
CGCCCGGGATGATGTCATCGGAACCGATCTCGCGGCGTGCCGCGCATTGCGTGCACAAAGTCACACTGCCACCCGCCAGCAGCGCGTCCAGCAGGTCGGGCAGCGGGGCGGCATGCGGCAGTTCGAACTCCGCCGCTCGTCCGGGCAGCGCGAACCAGGCGGACTCGCCGGTCAGCCAGAGCGACACCGTAGCGCCGTTGGCCAGCGCGGTGGTGGCGACTGTGAACGCCTGCGAGCACCGCTCCGGAGCGTCCGCTCCGGCCGTGACTTTGACTACGAGGGTGTGAGCCATGGGCTCAAGACTAAGAGGCGCTGCCGCTGAGGACCGCCGCGGCGAGGAAGCGGGGCAGGCCGCCACAGAGAGGCGATGTGACGGAACGGCTGACCCTACCGCTACACTCGCGGTGTGCTGGAAATTGTCTTCACCTCGCTGATGGTGCTGGTTGCCGTTGCGTCGGGCCTGATGGCACTGCTCGTCGTGCTCAAGCTCTTCAAGGGCCAGGCCTGACCCAGTCCGCGCTGCCCACCTGTCGATAGAGGCCGTTCACCGTGATCGAGATCCCCAGTGACCTCCACTCCGACTGCGTGCCGCTGGCCTGGCTGCTGGGACGCTGGGAAGGCGCCGGTCTGGGTGACTACCCGACCATCGAAGCCTTCCGCTTCGGCCAGGAGGTGGAGTTCAGTTACGTGCCGGGCAAGCCCTTCCTGTCCTACACGAGCCGGAGCTGGATCCTCGACGAGGACGGGAACCTCGTCCGTCCGGCCGCCCGGGAGACCGGGTACTGGCGGCCGCAGGCGGACGACGAGGTCGAGGTCTTGCTGACGCATCCGACCGGCTTCGTGGAGATCTATCTCGGCCAGGTCGAGCCGGCGAAGGTGGAGCTGGCCACCCGTGGTGTGCTGAAGACGGAGACGGCGAAGGACTACCGCAGCGGGCATCGCCTGTACGGGCTGGTCAACGGCAACCTGATGTATGTGTACGAGATGGCGGCTATGGGGCAAGACCTGCAGCCGCATCTGTCCGCCGAGCTGAAGCGAGTGGCGGACGCCACCGAGGCCTCGGACTAGTAGGTAGCCCCGCGGTCATGCTGCGATACGCGATCAGCCGGGCCGGATGTTCTGGTTCAGGCGGAAGAGGTTGGTCGGGTCGTACGTCCGCTTGAGCTCTTTGAGCCGCCTGTACTTGTCCGGGCCGTAGGCCTGTTCGATCCGGGCCTCACCCTCGTCCATGAGGAAGTTCACGTAGACGCTGGTGTGGTACGGCTCCAATGCTTTCCAGAAGGAACGTGCCCATTCCCGCTCGGCGTCGAACCCGTCCGTCGTCTCTGAGTTTCCGTTGATGTTGAACGTGTGCCCGGCCGCGCGTCCGTTGAACGCCGTCTCGTCGTCGCCGACCCGGGCGACGGCCCCGCCCAGCTGCCAGAGGGCGAGGCTCGTGACGGGAGAGACGATCCGGCGGCCGAACTCCGCTGTGATGTCGATGACGTCGTCGTTGAGCTGGTCGACGTCGCATGACCGGACGTAGTACCAGCAGCCGTGCCGGAAGGACGGGTCGAACGTCGCCTGGTGGGCGGTGTACGGCTTGGGAACGCAGAGATCGAGGACCGGTGAGCCGAACGACTTGAGCGGAGCAAGCACGGCGGCGCCCTCCTCGACGGGGCCGGCGTAACACGCAGCGATGCCGACGAGATGCCGTCCGACCCACTCCGGCGGAACCGCCGGAAGATCAGGTGCTCGCCGCAGGACGGCGATGGTCATGACCTCGTCCGGGCAGTCCATGATCCAGTCCCGGTAGAAGCGGAGGACCTTCGTAGCCTGCTCGATCGGCCAGAACACGGGGCCGGCCATGACGTGCGGGCCGATCGGGCTCAGCCTGAACTCGAACTCGGTCACGACGCCGAAGTTCCCGCCGCCGCCCCGCACACCCCAGAACAGGTCCGCGTTCGTATCCTCGCTCGCCGTGACGGACTCGCCGTCCGCCGTGACGACGTCGACCGAGAGAAGCTGGTCGATGGTGAGTCCGTACTTGCGCATGATCCAGCCGATGCCGCCGCCGAGCGTGAGCCCCGCCACCCCGGTATGCGTGACGATCCCAGCCGGTACCGCGAGGCCGAAGGCCTGGGTCTCTCGGTCGAGCTCACCGATCAGCACCCCAGCCTGCACCCGGACCGTCCGTCTCTCCGGGTCGACACGCACACCCTTCATCATGCTCAGGTCGACGACGATGCCGCCGTCACACACCGACAGCCCGGGAAAGCTGTGCCCGCCGCTGCGGACCGCGGTCAGAAGTTCGTGCTCGCGCGCGAAACGGACGGTGGCGGCGACGTCGGCGGTGCCCGCACAACGTGCGATCAGTGACGGACGGCGATCGATCGAGCCGTTCCATACTCGCCGGTGACGGTCGTAGTCCGGATCGGAAGGACGGATGAGCTCGCCTACCAGGGATGACTCGAGGTGGCCGGCGGACGTACCACTGGCCGGGATGACTCCCGTCGGATCCCCCATGTTGCCCCCTCAGGATGCTGATCAGCCTGGCACTGCTCGAGCGTCGAGCACAAGGGTGGTGCGCGCCAAACGCGTGCGAGGCGGCGCACGCGCTGGCGAAGTGCCTGGATGCCGACTGATTTGTGCCGCCGGGATGGTCCGCACCGGCGTCGGCGTTGCATATGGTCGTGAGTGTGAATCCGACGTATCGCAGCCCCTTTCTCGACGTTCCGGGTGCCGTGGAGGCAGCGGAGCCAGACACCGGTGTGGCCGCCCACTACGGCGACCCGCACCGGGAGCAGCGTCAACTCGTCGCCGGGACAGGTGTCGTCGACCTCTCGCACCGGGATGTCGTGCGCGTCAGCGGGCCGGACCGGTTGACTTGGCTGCACCAGCTCACCACCCAGCACTTCGAACGGTTGCCGGCAGGAGAGGCGACGTCGGCGCTGGTCCTCGACCCGAACGGCCGCGTCGAGCATGCTCTGTACGGCGTCGACGACGGCGAGACGATCTGGTTCCACATGGAGCCCGGGAGCGCGGCGCCGCTGGTCCAGTACTTGGACTCGATGAAGTTCTGGTCTCAGGTCGAAGTGGCCGATGTCACCGGAGAGGTCTGCGTCGTCTGGGAGCCGACCGGATCGGTCACCGGCGACGAGGGCGGTCCGGCGGTCATCGTGGCGCGCGTCACCGAGCGCGGCCGTGACGTCTTCGTCCGGCGGGCCGAACTACGGTCCTATGTGGACAGCGTCGGGTCGTTGGCCGGGATCTGGGCATACGAGGCGCTGCGGATCGAGGCGCACGAGGCCCGGCACGGACGCGAGACCGACGAGCGAACCATCCCGCACGAGGTGGGCTGGATCGGTGCCGCGGTCCACCTCGACAAGGGTTGCTACCGCGGCCAGGAGACCGTTGCCCGGGTGCACACGCTCGGCCGGCCTCCCCGCCGGATGGTCATGCTCCACCTCGACGGCTCGGTCGACTATCTGCCGGAGCACGGCGAGGACGTCGTGGCCGACGGCCGGACGGTCGGCTTCGTGGGATCGTCCGCACGGCATCATGAGCTGGGGCCGATCGCCCTTGCCGTGGTCAAGCGCAACGTCCCGACCGACGTGCCGCTGACCGCCGGCGGTGTCGCGGCCTCGCAGGAGGTCGTCGTCGATCCCGAGGCCGGTCTGCACGTCCGTCCGAAGCTCCGCTAGGAGCTTCATCGGCCGTCGATGACCACGTGTCGGTCACGGTGTGTCCGGGCGGTGGTCCCGCCAGCTGTACTGGGGGTTGTAGCCGAGCATGCGGCGTGCCTTGTCGATGCCGAGCAGAGTCTCATGTGCGCCGATCTCGCGTCGGCGCGGGACATCAGGGTAGACCGCGTCGAGAAGCTTGTCGTTCGGGGTCTGCATCACCGTGTCGGCGTTGGCGATCACGAAGACCTCGGCGCCGGTGATGTCCGACTCGAGCGCCAGACGCATAGCCTGTGCCGCGTCGCGCGCGTCGATGTAGCCCCACAGGTTCCATTTGCGAAGCATCGGGTCGTCCTGGAACCCGGGGAAGCGCTCGTAGTCTCCGGGAGCCATGACGTTGGACAGCCGCAGGCCGATGATCTTCATCTCGGGTTCCCACCGGCAGAACTGCTCCGCGATGTCCTCGCCGACGAGCTTGGAGAGCGAGTAGGCGCTCTCCGGACGGCCCCGGTAGTCCTCGTCGACCGGCGCGTACGGCGGTGGTACATCGAAGGGCAGGCCCAGCACCGTCTCGCTCGACGCCCACACCACGTTCTTGATGCCGAGCTGCCGTGCCGATTCGAACACGTTGTAGGTGCTGACCGTGTTGGTCGCGAAGGTGACGTGGTTCGGTGCGAGCCCTGGCGCCGGGATGGCGGCCAGGTGAACGATGCCGGTCACGTCCTTGGTCCGTTCGTCGACCCCGGCGAGCGCGGCCATCGTCTGGCCGAAGTCGGTCAAGTCCGCCACTGTGTGCCGCACGGTTGAATCGGCGGGCCGGACCAGGTCGACCGACACGACGTCGTATCCGTGCGCGGCCAGGTCCTCCACGCAGGCACGGCCGGCCTTGCCGCTGCCTCCAGTCACGATGATCATGTCGTCTCCCAGGAGTGGACGCGGGGCGGGTATGAGAAACCGGTATCGCTCTCAACATAACGTCCGCTCAGCCGACCCGTGACGTCGGTACGTGCAGCCCTCATGGTGTCGGCGGCGAACGCCGTCGGCGGATCAGACTTCAAGGATGAGTGTGACAGGACCGTCGTTGACCAGGCTGACCTGCATCTGCGCGCCGAACACCCCGGTCTCGACCTGCGCGCCGAGCTTATGCAAGGCCACAGCGAACGCCTCGACCAACGGTTCCGACACCGGCCCTGGGGCGGCCGCGTTCCACGACGGCCGCCTGCCCTTACGGGTGTCCGCATACAGGGTGAACTGGCTGACGACGAGGATCGGCGCACCGACGTCGGAAGCCGACCGTTCCCCGTCCAGGATTCGCAGCTCCCACACCTTCCGCGCCAGCCTGGCCGCGGTCTCCTCGTCGTCGTCATGTGTGACGCCGAGCAGCACCAGCAGCCCCTGGCCGACACTCGCCTTGACGTCGTCTCCGTCCTTACCTGCATCGATGGTGCCGACGGCCGTCCCACCCGGATCTATGGCGCCGACGACCTCGTCGTCAACCCGGACTGATGCCGAACTCACTCGCTGTACTACTGCTCGCACACACCCGATCCTGCCAGCCCACACCCTGATCATCGAGGATCGGTGGGGTGATGACCCCGCAAATACTCGATGATCTCTCCGTCGGAGTCGTGGTGAATGCCAAGGCTGATTTCCGCCGGACCAGCGCGACGGCGGCGGGCAGCATCGAAGTCATGGACAACATTCTCAACAACAAGCTCGACGGCAAGGCGGCGTTCATCACGGGTGGCAGCAGGGGGATCGGCGCAGCCGTGGCTCTGCGGCTGGCCGCTGAGGGCGCCGACGTCGGCTTCACCTACCTCAACGACGACGACAGCTCGGCCTCGGTGGTAGAGGCCATCAAGGAACACGGCCGGCGAGGCCTGGCCTTCCGGGTCGACAGCGCCGACGCCGAGGCCGTGATCGAGGCGATGAACAGCGCGACGGCGACCTTCGGGCGACTCGATGTGCTCGTCAACAACGCGGCGCTGTATCCGATGGGTCCGGTGACCGAGACCGGGCTCGACGACTTCGACCAGACGATCGCGGTCAACGTCCGCACACCGTTCGCCGTGTCCGCCGCGGC
>NZ_ML142861.1:144770-147496 GCF_004138495.1 Phytoactinopolyspora endophytica | reverse complement strand
GGCCACATGACCGAGGGTGGACGCATCATCAGCATCGGCAGCAATGTCGCCGAACGTCTGCCGTTTCCCGGCCTGGGGCTGTACTCGCTGAGCAAGACCGCGCTCACCGGCCTCACCAAAGGGCTGGCCCGCGATCTCGGCCCGCGCGGCATCACGGTGAACGTCGTGCATCCGGGTCCCACCGATACCGACCTCAACCCCGCCGACGGCCCGCTCTCCGAGACCATCAAGGGCTTCACCGCCCTCGGCCGTTACGCCGAACCGTCCGAGATCGCGGCGACCGTCGCTCATCTCGCCAGTGCCGAGGGCGCTTACGTCACGGGGGCGTCGATCGCGGTGGACGGCGGCTTCACAGTCTGAAGCGGACCGGTCACTGGGTCCGTGCGACGATCACAACCATGTCGAGAGATGACGTGATCGTCGCCGAGGTCGTCAGATCGGGCCTGGTCGAGTCGAGGCACCATGGTTCGGTGGTGGCGCTGCGATCGGACGGTACGGTCGCCTTCGAGGCCGGCCGCACCGATGAGCTGATGTTCCCTCGGTCGGCGAACAAGCCCGCGCAGGCCGCCGCGATGGCGCGCTTCGGCCTTCAGCTCGATGACAAGTTGCTGGCCTTGGCCGCCGCCAGCCACTCGGGCGAGGACTTCCACCTCAAGGACGTCCGCCGCATCATCGCGGGGGCGGGGCTCGACGAGGCGATGCTGCAGAACACGCCGGATTGGCCATTGGACGAGCAGAGTCGCCATGCCGCTATCCGGCGCGGTGACGAGCCGTCGTCGATCACCGCCAACTGTTCCGGCAAGCATGCCGCCATGCTGGCGACATGCGTGCTGAACGGTTGGTCCACCGACGACTACCTGGACCCCGTGCATCCCCTTCAGCAGGCGATCGCCGAGACGGTGGGTGAACTGGCCGGGGAGCCGATCTCTCACACCGGCGTGGACGGGTGCGGCGCGCCCCTGTTCGCGTTGACGCTCACCGGCCTGGCGAGAATGTTCCGGGCGATGGCGCTGGCCGATACGGGGTCCGCGGAGCGACGTGTCGTCCAGGCGATTCAGCGGTACCCGGAGTATGTTAGCGGCACCATCCGGGACGAGGCGAAGCTCATCCGCGCCATACCCGGTCTGTTCGGCAAGGGTGGCGCCGAGGCGGTGTACGCGGTGGCCTTCGACGACGGACGTGCGGTCGCGGTGAAGATCGACGACGGTGGCGGGCGGGCCCGTCCGGTGGTGATGGCCGCGGCGCTGCGAGGGATGGGCGTCGATGCCCCGGTTCTGGACGAGTTGATGAGCACGCCGGTGCTCGGCTGGGCGCGACGGGTCGGTGAGATCCGTCCGTCGGCTGACCTGCTGGGCCGGCTGGCCGAATGACGCGCGGAGGCGCTACCTATGAACGGAGCCTCAGCGTGAGGGCGCGCAGCGCGAGCAGGACGGCCAGAGTCGCCGCACCCAGCAGCACCATCCTCGGCGGCAGCGAGAGCGCCAGCCCGGCACACAGCACCAGCCCGAGCCCGGCCAGCCAGCGTGGCCAGCGACGTTCCTCCGGGGTCAGACGGAGAGCGGAGAGGTTCGCCACTGCGTAGTAGACGAGGACGGCGAACGCGCTGATGGACAGTGTCTGGACGAGATCACCGGAGAGCACGGCTGCCGCCGTGACGAGGCCGGCGCCGATCTCGGCCAGGTGTGGGACCTTGCGTGTCGGGTGTACGGCGGCGAAGAGGCGCGGGAGATCGCGCTCGGCGGCCATCGCGAACGACGTCCGTCCGACACCGGCCAGGAGGGAGAGCAAAGCGCCCAGGGCTGCGACACCCGCGCCGACGGTGACCACGGGAACGAGCCAGTCTGCACCGGCTGTCTCTACCAGGGTCCGCAACGGCTGGTCGGTGGCCGCCGTGCCCTCCGGTCCGAGAGCGACGAGGACTGTGACACCGACGGCGGCGTAGACGCCGAGCACGATGAGCAGCCCGATCGTCACGGCACGGGGGATCGATGCCGGATCGCGCACCTCCTCGCCGAGGGTCGCGATCCGGGCGTAGCCGGCGAAGGCATAGAACAGGACGGCCGCCGAGCCCAGGACGCCCAGCGGCCCGGCACTATCCAGTGCGACGGTCGTCTCCGGCTCGTTGCCGGCTCCGGCCAGACCGGTCACCACCGTGGTCAGCAGGACGGCGGCCACGCCGACGAGGATGATGCGGGTCATCCGCGCGGTCTTATGCACTCCGGCGAGGTTGATCCCGGTCAGCAGTACGACGGCGGCCAGGGCGATGAGTGTCGCGTGCTCGGGCCAGAGGTAGGTGCCCACGGCCAGAGCCGCCGTAGCGCACGACGCGGTCTTGCCGACGACGAAGGCGTAACCGGCCAGGGCGCCCCAGTGCGGCCCTAGCCGTTCACGGCCGTAGTGGTAAGCGCCGCCGGCCTTGGGATGGACCGCGGCGAGCTGGGCCGTCGACGTCGCGTTGCAGAACGCCACGACCGCGGCGATGCCGAGGCCGAGGAGAAGCCACGAGCCGGCTTGCTCTGCCGCCGGTTGCCACACGACGAAGACGCCGGTCCCGATCATGGCGCCGACGCCGATGACGACGGCGTCGGCGGTGCCGAGCCGGCGGGACAGGCGGGAGTCGGGTTGGCTCACGCCGTCATCATCTCGTGCATCACCATGCGACCGGCACAGCGGGATCTCGTGGCGATCGCCGGACGCCGCGGGACTTCGCCCGCTCCGGCATTGTG
>NZ_ML142861.1:144412-144720 GCF_004138495.1 Phytoactinopolyspora endophytica | reverse complement strand
GTTTGCAAAATGCTTGCAATTGTTAGCTATAGTGGTGGGTATGGCGAAAGCGAGTATCGGAGAGTTCCTCAAGGAGCAGCGGCGTACGGCGCAGCTCTCGTTGCGGCAGCTCGCCGACATGGCCGGGGTGAGCAACCCTTACCTGAGCCAGATCGAGCGAGGGCTGCGCAAGCCCTCGGCCGATGTGCTCCAGCAGATCGCCAAGGCGCTGCGGATCTCATCCGAGGCGCTCTACGTCCGCGCCGGTCTCTTGGACGAGCCGATCGGCTCGCACGGCGTCAGTGACGCCATCCTGGCGGACGCGTCGC
>NZ_ML142861.1:143891-144317 GCF_004138495.1 Phytoactinopolyspora endophytica | reverse complement strand
CAGCAGAAGAGAGCGCTGCTTGAGGTCTACCTGTCCTTCCGGGCGGCCAACGTCGGCGCCGACGATGGCGACGCCCGGGCGCCGTCGAACGGTGCGGGGGCGTTCCCCCAGCCGGACAGTGGCGGCACCGGCGACGTCGTCGGCGAGGCCGATGGTGCCGGGGACGGCAGCGAGAACATACCAACGAACGACCACGACGACGAGAGGTGATGACCATGTCCGCCGACTCCACACTCGATTCCAAGCCGGTGCGTGCCCTGGCCGGTGCGGCCGACGCAGCGGCCAACGGTATCCGCGACTTCTCCACGCGCGTCGCCGATGCGATCTCGGACGAGCAGTTCCGGGCCGACGTCCGTGAGCGTGTCTCCGGGCTGACCGGACGGGTCTCGTCCGCCGTCGCGGACGAGAAGCTGCGCGAGGACCTGC
>NZ_ML142861.1:139839-143870 GCF_004138495.1 Phytoactinopolyspora endophytica | reverse complement strand
TCGCGTTGCCGACCTCCCAGCGGAGGCGAGAACGTGGCGTGCGGAGCTTCCGGTGTTCTTCAAGGAGCTCCCGGAGAGGGCCGCTGGGCTGCCTGACCGGGCCCGCGACGCGTTCACCTGGGAACGTCGGCACGAGTTGATGACCGAGATTCCCGCCAGGGTTCGCGACGTCGCCAACCAGGCGGTGCAGCAGACCTCGAGAACCTATGACGACTTCGCCGGTCGCGGCGAGAGCGTCGTCGCAAAGCTGCGTGACGAGTACGAGAACACCCTGGGTGACCGGGTGGTCGCGATCCGCGGCCGGGTGGCGGACGCCGCCGACGACGTTGCCGATGCGGCCGACAAGGTCGCCGACGACCTGAAGGACCGTCAGCAGATCGACGAAGTGCAGGACCGAGACCAGTAGGCCGGCCCACGGTCAGTAGCCTCCGCCGCCACCGGTCCGTACCGAGGCGGCGGGGGCTGGGTCCACCGCCGTCCCACGCGGCGGACGGCCGATCTGGCGTGATCTCTTGTAACGCGTAGAGTGGTCTCGTGGACTTGTTCGGTGACTTCCAGTCTCTGCTCCTTGCCGGGCTGGCGGTTGTGGCGTTGGGGATGAAGACGTACGCGCTGATCGACGCGGTGCGCGTGCCCACCGCCGCTTTCCCAGCTGCCGGCAAGCTCACCAAGCCGATCTGGCTGGCCATCCTCGTGGTGGCACTCGTCATCGAGCTTGCGGTCTTCCCCAGCCCGCTGTTCTTCGGTAACTTGCTCGGCACGGTCGGTGCCGCGGTGTACCTGGTAGATGTGCGGCCCGCCGTGCGTGCCATGGGCGGTGGCCGGCGTGGTTCCTCCAGCGACGGTCCTTACGGCTCTTGGTAGTGACGAGTCGTCACGCACAGTTGCATGGTGCTTCGCCCGCAGCGAACGTACGCATCAAGTGGGTCCTGGAGTGGAACATCGAGGACCATGCGTGGTGTTCTTGAAGCACAAGACCAGCAGACTGGTAGAACAGATCGGAATCACAGCCCGCTCACTCTCGGTGAACAGCCGAGGGTTCTGGGGGTAGACGGAGATAACATCGAGGGGTTAGCTGGGGGCAAGCCCTCCACAGCCGGCCACTCGGCAAGGGAGCGCCACTGATGTTCGAGAGGTTTACAGACCGCGCAAGGCGCGTCGTCGTCCTGGCACAAGAAGAAGCCAGGATGCTCAACCACAATTACATCGGCACCGAACACATCCTCCTCGGGCTCATCCATGAGGGTGAGGGTGTCGCGGCCAAGGCGCTCGAGAGTTTAGGCATCTCGCTTGAAGCTGTGCGCCAGCAGGTCGAAGAAATCATCGGTCAGGGCCAGCAGGCGCCGAGCGGGCACATCCCGTTCACTCCGCGCGCCAAGAAGGTGCTGGAACTGAGCCTGCGTGAGGCACTGCAGCTCGGCCACAGCTACATCGGCACCGAGCACATCCTCCTCGGGCTGATCCGCGAGGGCGAGGGCGTGGCCGCGCAGGTGCTGGTCAAGCTCGGTGCCGACCTCAACCGGGTCCGCCAGCAGGTGATCCAGCTGCTCTCTGGCTACCAGGGGGGCAAGGAGGCCGCCACAGCGGGTGCCGGCCCACAGGGCGAGGCGCCGTCGAGTTCGCTCGTGCTCGACCAGTTCGGCCGTAACCTCACTCAGGCTGCCCGGGAAGGCAAGCTCGACCCGGTGATCGGTCGTGAGAAGGAGATCGAGCGGGTCATGCAGGTGCTGTCCCGCCGCACCAAGAACAACCCGGTGCTGATCGGTGAGCCCGGTGTCGGTAAGACCGCCGTCGTCGAAGGACTCTCGCAGGCCATCGTCAAGGGCGAGGTGCCGGAGACGCTGAAGGACCGGCACGTGTACACGCTGGACCTCGGCGCCCTGGTGGCGGGTTCCCGGTACCGCGGTGACTTCGAGGAACGGCTGAAGAAGGTTCTCAAGGAGATCCGCACTCGAGGCGACATCGTCCTGTTCATCGATGAGATCCACACCTTGGTCGGCGCCGGAGCCGCCGAGGGCGCGATCGATGCCGCCAGCATCCTCAAGCCGATGCTTGCCCGCGGCGAGCTGCAGACCATCGGTGCCACCACGCTCGACGAGTACCGCAAGTACGTCGAGAAGGACGCGGCGCTCGAGCGCCGGTTCCAGCCGATCCAGGTGCAGGAGCCGACCCTGGCGCACACCATCGAGATCCTCAAGGGCCTCCGGGACCGCTATGAGGCTCACCACCGGGTCTCGGTCACCGACGGAGCATTGGTGGCGGCGGCCCAGCTGGCCGACCGCTACATCTCCGACCGGTACCTGCCGGACAAGGCGATCGACCTGATCGACGAGGCCGGCGCCCGGCTGCGTATCCGCCGGATGACCGCGCCGCCGGACCTGCGTGAGTTCGACGACCGCATCGCCGACGTGCGTCGCGAGAAGGAAGCTGCGATCGACTCGCAGGACTTCGAGAAGGCGGCGTCGTTGCGGGACAAGGAGAAGCAGCTGATCGCGCAGAAGATCGAGCGCGAGAAGCAATGGAAGGCCGGTGACCTCGACGTGGTCGCAGAGGTCGATGATGAGCTGATCGCCGAGGTGCTGGCGTTCGCCACCGGCATCCCGGTCTTCAAGCTGACCGAAGAGGAGACCTCCAGGCTGCTCCACATGGAAGATGAGCTGCACAAGCGGATCATCGGCCAGGAGGACGCCATCTCGGCGCTGTCCAAGTCGATCCGGCGTACTCGTGCCGGGTTGAAGGACCCGAAGCGTCCGGGCGGTTCGTTCATCTTCGCCGGTCCTTCCGGTGTCGGTAAGACCGAGCTGTCCAAGGCGCTGTCCGAGTTCCTCTTCGGCGACGAGGAATCGCTGATCCAGCTGGACATGAGCGAGTACTCCGAGAAGCACACGGTCTCGCGGCTGTTCGGTTCGCCTCCGGGTTATGTCGGCTACGAGGAGGGCGGCCAGCTGACCGAGAAGGTCCGCCGGCGTCCGTTCTCGGTGGTGCTGTTCGACGAGGTCGAGAAGGCGCACCCGGAGATCTTCAACTCGCTGCTACAGGTGCTCGAAGACGGTCGGCTCACCGATGCCCAAGGCCGGGTGGTGGACTTCAAGAACACCATCATCATCATGACCACCAACCTTGGCACCAGAGACATCGCCAAGGGTGTCAACCTGGGCTTCTCGGCCGCCAACGACGAGGAAGCCAGCTACGACCGGATGAAGGTCAAGGTCACGGAAGAGCTCAAGCAGCACTTCCGGCCTGAGTTCCTCAACCGTGTGGATGACATCATCGTCTTCCACCAGCTCACGCCGCAGGAGATCATCCGGATCGTCGATCTGATGATGACCGGCCTGGATGAGCGGCTGCGGGACAAGGACATGGGCCTGGAGCTGACCACGGCCGCCAAGGAGCTGCTGGCCAAGCACGGCTTCGACCCGGTGCTGGGGGCACGGCCACTGCGCCGCACCATCCAGCGCGAGATCGAGGACACGCTTTCCGAGAAGATCCTCTTCGGCGAGCTCAAGTCCGGCGAGATCGTGGTGGTCGACGTCGAGGGTGAGGGCCGCGAGGCTCAGTTCACCTTCACAGGGACCGAGAAGTCCGATCTGCCCGACCTCGCTCCGGTGGAAGCCGGCGCCGCGGCTCCGAGCTCCGGTTCGGCGGCAGGCGAGTCGTCGTCGGCGGGTGAGCAGACGAGCTAGGGGCTGGCCGGTCCTGCCGGTCGCCTGACAGAACGGCGGGGCCCCTACCTTCACGTAGAAGGTAGGGGCCCCGCCGTTTGTTACTGAGGGTCAGCTGTCGGACTCTGCGTCCCTCGGCCGGCACGTCCTCGGCGTCGTCTTAGCTGCCGTCATCCTGTAGGTCGATGTCGCACTCTTCCTGCACACTGGCCTCGATGTTGGTGGAAGCTGAGTCCATGTTGGTCATCAGCTCGACCGTCTCCTCGTCCTCTTGAAGCTCCGCGACGGCCTCCATGTCGTTCATATCGATGTCGGCGTACACCTCCATCCCCTCGACCATCGTGTTCCAGTCCTCCTCGACATCGCTCG
>NZ_ML142861.1:127129-139816 GCF_004138495.1 Phytoactinopolyspora endophytica | reverse complement strand
CATCGGCGATGTCCCGGAACGTGTCGAGCGCATTATCCATGTCGTCGCCGGTGGGTGCCTCCTCAAAAGCGGTGAACTCGTCGCGCATATCCTCGACCAGCTCGCAGTAGTCCTCGTCACCTCCGCAGGCAGCGAGCGGGAGAGCCAGCACGGCGGTGCCGGCAATAGCAGCGAATCGCTTAAACGTGGTCATACGTGTCCCTTGTCATTCTGGTTGTTGTGAGCAGGCCGCAGAGCACCTTACATGACGCCTTGGACGGTCGTCAGACGGAGCCCTGACATGGGGTGAACCGCGGGTTCGCGGCGCCTGCGGTCATTCGGTGAGACTGATGTCACACTCAGTTTCCATGTGCTGAGTGACGTTGACGAGCGCGGGTTCCGCGTCTGCTCTGAGCTGTGTGAGCTCCTCGTCGTTCTGGACCTCCGCTAACGACTCAGGGTCGTCGGCGTCGATGTCGACCTCGGAGAACGCTTCTGCCCATTCGATCACCGTTTGCCAGTCATCGGCGATGTCATCAGGAGCGGCGTCGGCGATGTCGTGGAACACGTCGGTGGCCCCGTCCTGCATGTCGCCGGAAGACAGGCTGTCGCTCTCGTCCATCTCTTGGATGAGGTCGCAATAGTCGCCGCCAGCGGCGCTTTCGTCGTCGCCGCAGGCGGTGAGGGCCAGCGCCAGGACGGTGCCGCCGGCGAGCATGATGCTTTGCCTCAGGGTTGTCATGATCATCCCATGTCGGATTGTCGTGTTGTTCATATCAGTTGTTGGTATCACCGGCACTGTATAAGACGCTGCCTTGCGTCGAATGGTTTCAGGTGACGACGACGATCCGGGTACGCATCCTGTCGCTGTGCTTGAGGGCTGTGACGACGTCGCGAATGTGACCTGATGTTCACGAGCGATTCCGCAATACGTCACCACACCACGTAAAGTGGCGTTGGTGAGCGAACACGAGATTGAGTGCTGGCTGACGGACATGGACGGCGTTCTGGTCCATGAGGGGCAGGCGATCCCGGGGGCGGCGGAGTTCCTTCAGCGATTGGTCGCGCGCGAGCGGCGGTTCCTGGTCCTGACGAACAACTCGATCTTCACCCCGCGTGACCTGGCCGCGCGGCTGGCCGCCACCGGCCTGGACATACCTGAGGAATCGATCTGGACCTCAGCGCTCGCTACAGCGCAGTTCCTGGCCGATCAGCATCCACGTGGCAGTGCCTATGTGATCGGTGAGGCCGGCTTGACGACGGCGCTGCACGAGATCGGCTACGTCATGACGGACACGAAACCGGACTATGTGGTGCTCGGCGAGACGCGGACCTATTCGTTCGAGGCGATCACAAGGGCGATTCGGCTGATCGACGGCGGCGCACGGTTCATCTGCACCAACCCGGATGCCACCGGTCCGTCCCAAGAGGGCCCGCTGCCGGCGACCGGGGCGGTGGCGGCCTTGATCAGCCGCGCCACTCGGCTGGAACCCTATTACGTCGGCAAGCCGAACCCGATGATGTTCCGCAGCGCTTTGAACCGTATCGAGGCACACTCGGAGACGACGGCCATGGTCGGGGACCGGATGGACACCGATGTCGTGGCCGGGATAGAAGCCGGCTTGACCACATGGCTTGTGTTGACAGGGTCCACCCGGCGCGAAGAGATCGAGCGTTACCCGTACCGGCCGAATCACGTCGTCGAATCGGTTGCGGATCTCATCGAGCTGGTTTAACGGCCCGCACGGTGGCGGATCGCGGCCCGCTGTTAGAGCGGACCGCCGTCAGCTGTAGCCGGCAGCGGTCGTGTCGTTCAGCTGTCCGTCTCTGTCTCTCCGGACTCGTCCGTGCCCTCGTCGGCGCCCTGCTCGGGCTCGGTGCCGTCGTCGGGCTCCGCGCCATCGTCCGGATCGACCTCACCTGACTCGGTGCCGTCGGTGAAGTCGATGTCGCACTCTGCCTGCACGTTTGCCTCGATGTTCGAGAACGCCGCCTGGCTGCTGTCCATGAGTTCTGTGAACTCCTCGTCATTCTCGAGTTCTTCAAGAGCTTCCATGTCGGACCAGTCGACCTCGGCGTAGTTCTCCATGGCGTCGGCGACCGTCCGCCAGTCGCCTTCGATCTCGCTGGGGGCGGCGTCTGCGATCTCCCGGTACGAGTCCGAGAGGTCCTGCAGCATGTCCGGGTCCGCCTCCGCGTCAGAGGCGCCGGAGAACTCCTCTTCGGCGTCCTCGATCAAGCCGCAGTAGTCATTGTCGTCTCCACCGCAGGCGGTGAGGGACAGTGTCAGGGCCGCGGTACCGGCGAGGCTGGCGAAGCGTTTCAGAGTAGTCATTACCGTCCTTGTTGCTGTGCGTTGAGACAAGCCGCCGAGCACGTTACCTGATGTCAGCCACCGGTTTCTGATCTATCGGCAAGATCGAGCATGACCATCGCGGCCTCCCCGCGACACCGACCATGTGCTGAGGGCAGACGCTCACTCGGGATTGCACGATGCGAGCACCGTAGCGAGATACCCGACGTCGGGACGCCATAGCTCGAGGTTCCAGCTCGGCTTGTCCACCTCGGCGATCCGGGCGAACTCGACATGGCACCGGAACTGGTCCCGCATATGCGGGTGGTCGGCATCCGGCTCCATGCGCACGACCTCGTCCCAGGCGTCCGGCCATTCCGAGGCGGGCGCCTCATAGCGGCCGTGGTCCGTGGGGTATACCGCCAGCCGCTGCCCGTTCTGGTCCGGGATCCAGCCGACCTCGTCGATGTAGGTGCCGCTCGTCGCCTGCCCTGTGGACCCGTCAAGCTCGGAGAGCGGATCTCCGGAACGGTCCGACGATGAGACGATCTTGGCGCTGATCTGGTGGGGAGACGCATCCGAGTCTGGCCGCGCTGCCGGGCCCGTCGCCCCGTGGGCAAGACCGTGTGGCAGCCCCGAGGCGAGCAGCAAGGTCAGCCCGCTCACGAGGGCTCGTCCTAGTGTGCGCTGCATCCCGGCCTCCGATTCATCCCTGAGAAGAATCTCATGCGGCGTTTCATCCGGACCGGCCGGGCAGCCGGTAGCGGGCGTCGTCGAGTGGCTCCACGAGCCCGTCGGCGACCAAGCCGTCGAGCGCGCGCTCACGCTGCACGCTGTCGGCCCATGCGGCGTCGAGCCGGGCCTTCGGGACCGGCCCTTGGTCTTCGCGGAGTACCGCCATGAGCCGCCCACGGACCTGCCGGTCGGTGCCTGCCCATGCCTGACCGCGGCGGGGCGGGCCGTCGTACTCCGGGAAACCCTCCAGTCGCCATGCGCAGGTGGTCGCCACCGGACACACGGCGCAGCGGGGCGAACGCGCCGTGCACACCAGTGCACCGAGCTCCATCACGGCGACCGACCAGAGCGGTGCCCCTTCCTCGGGCAGCAGCTGTTCGGCCAATCGGCGCTCCGCGACGGTCGCGGCGTTCGGCGGGTATTGCTCCCCGCCGACGGCACGGACCAGGACGCGCCGCACGTTGGTGTCCAGCACGGCGTGCCGTTGGCCGAACGCGAACGACGCCACTGCGGCAGCGGTGTACTCGCCGATGCCAGGCAGGTCGATCAGCTCGTCGTAGGACGACGGCACGATCCCACGGTGACGGTCGACGATGGTCTGGGCGGCCGCGTGCAGCCGCAGCGCGCGTCGCGGATAGCCGAGCCGGCCCCAGGCACGTATCGCCTCGCCGGGCTCTTCCTTTGCCAGGTTGGCAGGCTCTGGCCAGCGCTGCATCCACTGGTGCCACACCGGCTCCACCCGCGCGACCGGAGTCTGCTGCAGCATGATCTCGCTGACCAGGACACCCCACGGGGTGCGGTCCGGTGCCCGCCACGGCAGGTCGCGGGATTGAGTCGCATACCAGGAGATCACGGCATCATGCATGGTGCGTCGATGATGGCATACCGTCCCTCTGCGCAGACCATCGCGCCGGATATGGGGTTCGGCGGCGTGCGCCGTGGGCAGGAGTCGCGTACCCTTGCTGGTCAGGCAGTGCGATGCAGGGATTGGATCGGTCTATTGGCAACGTCTGGTGCGCGGCGGCGTCGGGTGACGTTGACGGACGTGGCCGCGCACGCGAGTGTGTCGAGAGCTACGGCGTCGCTGGTGCTCCGGGAGAGCCCGCTGGTGGCCGAGAATACCCGGCAACGCGTGCTGGCCTCGGTGGAAGCACTGGGCTACGTGTACAACCGTGGCGCCGCCAGCTTGCGGATGCGCAGGACGAACACGGTCGGCCTGGTCATCTCCGGGCTGGCTAACCCGTTCTTCGCCGACCTGACCGAAGGCGTCGAAGAAGAGCTACGTCCCGCCGGTTACGTCGTGCTGCTGGCCAACACGTTCGATGATCCCGTTCACCAGGACACTCTGATCCGGTCGATGATGGAGCATCAGATCGATGGCCTGCTGATCGTCGCCGCGGTGGACAGTGAGAGCGACTTCGTCGCGCCGCTGCGCGACATGGGCGTGCCACATATGCTGGCCACCCGGCGTATCCGTGGAGTTGAGGGGAGCTACGTCGGGCCGGACGACGACGCCGGCGCACGGCTAGCAACCCAGCACCTGCTGGACCACGGTGCGCGGCAGATCGCCTACTTCGGTGGGCCGGAGCACGGCGTCGCCCGGATCGACCGGGTTGCGGGGATGGCGGCGCTGTTGGAGGAGAACACGCTCGAACCGGAGCTGACCTGGACGGTTCCGTCCAGAGTCAGCAGCTCGGAGGGATACGCGCTGGCGAGCAAGCTGCTGAAACGGCATCCGCCCCCTGAGGCCGTCATCTGCCACAGCGATGCCATTGCGTTCGGTCTCATGCGTGCGCTGCGCGACGCCGACGTCGAGATCGGCTCGGCGTGCAGGGTCATCGGTTACGACGACATCGAGCATGCTCAGGCGTGGTCACCTTCGTTGACATCGGTCTCTGTCGCCGCCCGCACCATGGGCCGGCGGGCCGCGCGGATGCTGGTCGAACGTATCGAAACACGCGGTGCGGCGCCGGACGAGTCGCTCGTGCTGCGTCCGTCACTCGTCGTGCGCGAGTCGTGTGGCTGCACTGTTTCGCCTCCGGGCTGAACCGGCCCGAGGGGCTCGCCTTTCGTTTGCGTCCTGTGAGATGAGGTTAGTGCCCTGCGCAGGACGCTAACGACGCGTCCGCTGCGGGGAACACGGCGGACCGGCAGATCTCGATCGTGTTACTTACTGTTGACAGTCACGCTTCGTTGTGGTGCAGTGTCCAGACGATTTAGATCGATCTAAAGGGAGGCGTGATGACGTCCGAACGTTCGAAGATGAACCGGCGTGGATTCCTCCGGACGGTGGCGGGCGCCGGTCTGTCGGTGCCTGTACTCGGAGGGCTGTCCGCCTGCGGTGACGATGGAGGCGGCAGCCTCGGCACTGGCGGCTCGGGCGGTGGCGGGGGTGGGGTGACGGAACTGATCGTGCCGACGGCCGAGACGCCCTGGCTGGAGAGTTACCGCAAGATCGTTTCAGACTACGAGGAACAGTCTGGCATCAAGGTCACCCTGAAGACCTTCCCGTTCGACGGCTTGCGCACCCAGCAGGCGAACGCCATCCAACAGCAGTCCAACGCGTTCGACGTGTTCCAGCTCAACGAGGGCGCGGTCGGACAGTTTTACGCGAACGGCTGGGTTCAGCCGCTCGCCGAGATCGATCCAGACCTCAGCTGGGACGCCGGTCTGATGAGCTTCGACGGCGTCGGACAGTGGGACGCGGAAATGGGCACAACCTCCCCGGACGGTGAGGTGATGGCGCTGCCGATGAACGGGAACATCCTGCTGTTCGTCTACCGCAAGGACCTCTACGATGAGTTGGGCCTGGCTGTCCCGCAGACCTGGGAAGACGTGGTCGCTAACGGTCGGGAGGCGATGGACGCCGGCGCAATCGAGCAAGGATACGTCCTGCGTGGGAAGACACCCACGTTTGACTTCCAGTCTGTTCTCTTCTCCTACGGCGCCGACTGGTTCGCTGGCGACGGAGACTGGACACCTACCATCACTTCGCCCGAGGCGGAAGCAGCACTGGACATGTTCGTCCGGCTGGCTGAGCTCGGTCCGTCGGAACCGCAGACAGTCGCGCAAGCCGAGGCCGTCTCCGTCATGCAGTCCGGGGAGTGCCTGCAGGCATGCCTGGTGGTGGCCGCCGCCGCGCCCCTGGAGGATGAGAACGCCTCGCTGACGGCGGGCAACCTGGGATATGCCGTCGTACCTGGCGGCCCGGCCGGCCAGACGCCGGTCTCGGGGACGTGGACGCTCGGCGTGCCCGCCGGCCTTCCAGAGGAACGGGCCCGGGCGGCGTACGACTTCATCGCCTGGCTCACCGGCCAAGAGGCGATGCAGGCATGGACTGGGTATGGCGGCGTGCCGACCCGCACCGACGTACTCAGCGACGACGTCGCGGGGGAACGTCCCGAGCTGGTGGCGATGGTCGAGTCCGATACCTTGATCCGTGCCCCCATGCGTTACCCGTTCCAGGCCCAAGCCGAGCAGGCGGCGGAGCGGTACCTCGGCCAGGCGGTGGCCAAGTCGATGAGTGTCCCGGACGCTTTGGCCGCCATCGAGAAGGATCTGGTCCAGATCGTCGAGGAGGAAGGCCTGGATTCGTGACCATGACGGCCGAGACCACTCGGGTACGCACGCCGCCTCGCCGCGGAGCGTGGCGTCGTAGCCGACCCGTGCCGTGGTTCAAGTACTTGTCCGTGGCGCCGCTTGTGGTCTTGCTCGTCGCATTCGTCGGGTACCCCGTCTTCGAGCTGATCAAGACCTCCCTCGGCAGGGTGCGGCTAGAGCAGGGACAGTTCTTGTGGGAGTTCGCGGGGTTCGACAACTTCTCCCGGGTCTTCCGCGACGAACTGTTTCTCACGTCGCTGAAGAATTCGGCCGTCTTCATCGTAGCGACGGTCGTCCTGACGCTGGTCTTCGGTATAGCGCTGGCGCTGGTGGTGGACCGCGCGGCCGGGCGGCTGCAGCGGGTGGCCCAGAACATCCTGATCTGGCCGGCGATCGTCGCTCCGGTGGTGGTCAGCGTCGTCTGGCTGTTGATCCTCAGCCCACAGATCGGCTTGTTGAACCGGATCCTGGATTCGCTCGGCCTGCCTGAACAAGGCTGGCTCGGGCAGCCGTTCGGTGCGATGGCCAGCGTGATCGCGGTCGACGTGTGGCACTGGACGCCCATCGTGTTCCTCTTGGTCTACACCGCGCTGCGGGCAATCGATTCGAGCGTGCTGGAGGCCGCGCTGGTCGACGGCGCGACGTACTGGCAGACGCTGCGCTCGATCATCTTCCCGATCCTCACGCCGGCGATCGTCGGCGCGGCCGTGATCCGCATCATCATGGGCGTCAAGGTCTTCGACGAGATGTACTTGTTGACCTTCGGTGGGCCTGGCACCGCTACGACGGTCATCAGCATCTACATCCGCGATGTCTTCTTCGAGGACTTCAACTTCGGGTATGGCGCCGCACTGAGTGTCACCGTGGTCATGCTGGTGCTGGCCGTCTTCGCCGTCGCTCTGGGCGTGCGCCGGATCACACGGAAGGGGCGGTCGACATGACCAGCCGAGCTCTCGTCAAGTTGCTGCTGATCGCCTCGCTGGTGATCACGATCGTGCCGTTGGCGTGGATGATCGTTATCTCGATTCAGACGCCTCGTCAGATCATCTCGCCGGACTGGGGGTTCGAGCCGTCGCTGCACAGCTTCCAGTCACTGTTCGGACCAGATGCCGTCTACGGACAGCAGGTGATCAACAGTGTCCTGATCGTGGTCGGGGCGACACTGCTGTGCCTGGTCATCGGCGGGTTCGCCGCTTACAGTCTGAGTCATCTGGGTTGGTCCAAGCGGGTGACCCTGGGGGTTCTAGCCGGGGCCGCGGTCTTGCAGCTGATCCCGCCGATGACGCTGGTTCCCGGGCTCTACGTGGTGATGTCCGAGTATGGTCTACTCGGCAATCTGCAGGGCCTGATACTCGCGAACACCGTGTTCAACCTTCCATTCGCCACCATCATGATGAAGTTCTACTTCGACACCGTTCCGGGGGAGCTGCGCGAGTCAGCGGCGATGGACGGTGCGAGTGAGATGAAGACGTTCGCCCGAGTGATGGCGCCGCTGGCGGCGCCGGGCATCGCGGCGGTCGGCATCTTCACCGCGATCCAGGTGTGGAACGAGTTCCTGATGGGCTTGGTCTTCACCACCGGCGGCGACGAAGCGCCGATCACAGTCGGGATCGCCACCCTCATCCAGCCTCAGGAGATCAAGTTCGGCCCGATGGCCGCGGTCGGCGCTATCACCGCCGTGCCGATCATCTTGCTGGTCATCGTCGCCAACCGCCAGATCGTCGCTGGATTGACCCGCGGCGCAGTGAAAGGTTGATAGCACAAGCATGCAGAGTCCGCACATTGTCCTCATCCACTGCCATGATCTGGGAACGTGGCTGAGCTGTTACGACGCGCCGCACGCGCCGACGCCGAACCTGCAGGCGCTGGCCGACGAAGCGGTAGTCTTCGACGCGGCGTTCGCCGCCTCCCCGCTATGTACGCCGGCCCGCTCGGCGTTGTTCACCGGGATGTCTCCACACCGCAATGGCCTGCAGGGATTGACCCACCATGGCTGGCGCTACGCCGATGGGGTACGGACTCTCCCGGAGCTCGCGCGGGACCGGGGGTATCACACAGCACTGATCGGATTGCAGCACGAGGACCCCGATCCGTGCGTGCTGGGCTTCGACGAGGTACTCGGCCTCGGTTTCCTGCCGCGTGCATTGCAGGTAGGTGAGGAGGCGGCCGCGTGGTTCGCCGAGAACGGCCGCAGTGGCACGCCGTACTTCGTGACTATCGGCACGTGGGAGGCGCACCGCCCGTGGCCGGCGGAAGACTACGGGCGGTTCCCGTTGGACGAGGTCGACGTGCCACTGTACCTGCCGGACAACGAGTACACCCGTGAGGAGATCGCGGGGATGTATGGATCGATCCAACAGATCGACTCGGCGGTCGGGATGGTTCTCGATGCGATCGAGGCGCACGGCGACCCGGAGAACACGCTGGTGCTCTTCACCACTGACCACGGCGCTGCGTTTCCGCGTGCGAAGGGGACCCTGTATGACCCGGGCGTGAAAGTGGCCATGATCGCGCGCCCGCCACGCTCCTGGGATGTCTCGCCGGGCCGAGTGTCGTCACTGGTCAGTCACCTGGACGTAGTGCCCACTGTGCTGGAACTGGGCGGTGCGGGAGAGCCCGCGGGGCCGGCCGGTGAGCACGCACAGCCCGGTGGCCTGGAGGGCCGCAGCCTCGTGCCCGAGCTGCGCGGAGCGTCGTCGGATTCTGGGCGGGCACTGTTCCTGCAGAAGACGTACCACGACCGCTACGACCCGATCCGTGCCGTACGGATGGCGCGGTACAAGTACATCCGGAACTTCGTCTCCGGTCCTCAACTGATGCTGAGCAAGGATCTTGAAGAGAGCCTGACCAGAAGAGGTATGGGCAACGCACATCTGTCCGCGCGTGCCGATGAAGAACTGTACGTCCTCGATACCGATCCTTGGGAGCAGGTCAATCTGGCCGGCGATCCCGGCTGGGCACAGATCCGGGACGAGCTGGCCGACGAACTCGCGCGGTCGATGAAGGAGTTGCGCGACCCCTTGCTGGAAGGGCCGGTAGGGCCGCCGCCAACCCCGCGGCGGCACTCCTCGTGACCCGCACCAGCCGCGCCGGCGGCTTCTTGAGCACGTTTGTGTGGCGAGGCCGTTGTGTCCACCGACGGCGGTTCCGTTGCCGGACCTGGGAGCACAACCAGCCCGGCTATCGCCAGATCACCAAGGAACTGCCGGACGAGCTGGAACGCGTGAGAACGGATATCAGTGACAATGAGCCGATCACCTCGGCTGCCGGTTAAGGAGTGGCGGGATGCACGACGAAACGCAACGCCGGATGAACGTGATCTGGGTGGTGACCGACCAGATGCGGGCGCAGGCGACCGGATATGCCGGCGATCCGAACGTGTCCACCCCGAACCTCGACCGGTTGGCAGCCGAAGGGGCCAACTTCACGAGGGCGGTGGCGGGTTCCCCGTTGTGCTGCCCGTTCCGCGGCGCGATGGTGACCGGGCAGTATCCGCACAACAACGGCGTGACCGGTCATCGCGTGCCGATGCCGGACGGAACACCGACCGTCGCGCACGCCTTCCGCGACGCCGGGTACCGGACCTGCTACGTCGGCAAGTGGCACCTGGACGGTGACCGGGCCGAGTTCGGCGACGCGGTGGACGGAGACGGAGACCAGCATCACCGGATCCGGATGATCCCTCGAAAGCGCCGCGGCGGGTTCGAGGACTGGTGGGCGTATGAGAACAATAACCGTCCGTTCGACTGTCTGCTCCACACGGACCAGGGACGGACTCCGAAGGGCGTCGACGTGCTGCGTTCCAAGGACTCCATGGAACAGTTCCGGGTTCCTGGCTACGAAGCCGACGGGCTGACCGACATCATGCTGGATTGGCTCGGTGAACAGGCGCGCGAACGGCCAGAGCAGCCGTTCTTCGCCGTGCTGTCGATGCAGCCACCGCACAATCCGTACACCGCTCCGGCGGAGGCCATGGCTAGGCATAGCCCTGGTGACATCGATCTGCGGCCGAACGTCCCCCAGGTGTCACGCCTGCGTGAGCGAGCGCAGCGCGATTTAGCAGGCTACTACGCCGGGATCGAGCAGATCGACGCCAACGTCGGCCGGATCCGGTCGTCATTAGTGGACCTCGGACTAGCCGACGACACGTATGTTGTGTTCTTCTCCGACCACGGCGACCTGCACGGTTCACATGGGCAGTGGCGTAAGACCGCGCCGTGGGAGGAGTCGGTCCGTATCCCCTTCGTGGTCGGCGGACCCAGTCGCGAGCACCAGAACGCTAACCGGCCGGACGTGCCGATCAACCACGTCGACATCGCTCCGACCTCACTGGGGCTGTGTGGGCTACCAGTGCCGGATGAGATGGAGGGTACGGACTACAGCCGCCTCATCGACGGAGCCGGCGGTCCATCGGCGCCCGAAAACGTGCCAGAGACCGCGTACCTGAGCCTGCCGGAACCCACCGGTCACCCCAGCAGCGTCGACCGGCCGTGGCGGGGTGTCGTCAGCCGGGACAACTGGAAGTACGTGTGCTTTGAGGGACAGCCGTGGCTGATGTTCGACCTCGCCGAGGACCCCTACGAGCAGGCCAACCATGCCCACGACCCGGCCTTCCACACCAAACGCGCGGCTCTTGAGGACGCTCTGCGGGTGTGGATCGACCGTACCGGGGATGTCTTCAGACTTCCCGGACCTTCCCGGCAATAGAGGCCATGGGCTCAGCCTTTGGGGGTGGCCACGGGCTGTCCACAGGGGCCTCAGGAGTTGCGAGACTTATCCACAATCGCCATCCGGCGCTGTACATGAGATAACAGGAGCATGAACAATCTAACTCCATGAAACCTAACGAGTACCAAGCTACCGTAAGCCTCCAATCTCCTACGGAGATCGTCGGCGCCATACCCGGTCTGCTCGGCTTCCATGCGCGTGAAAGCCTGGTTGTCGTCTGCTTGCACGGTGCTGCGGGGCGCGCCGGCCTCGCCATGCGGGTAGATCTCCCTCACCCGGATGATGCCGAAGCATTCGCCGTCGAGATGGCAAGCCGGATCGGCCGGGAGAACGCCGATGCCACCGTCGTCGTCTGCTACACGGAGGATGCCGATACAGGTGGTGAACTTGCCAGGCGGCATCTGATCGACCAGGTGCTGGACGAGCTGTTTCTCCGGGACATCGGATGGGAGGCCGCACTGCTGGTGCGAGGGGGCCGATGGTGGTCCTATACCTGCTCCAAGCCGTGCTGTCCGAGTGAGGGCACGCCCATTCCCGTCATGCCGGGTGGCGATGTCTACGGCCTCGAAGCGCAACGTGTGCTGCATGGTGTGGCCGTGCTCCCCGGACGTGAGGCGTTGGCTGAAAGTGTCGGAGGGCCCGTCGCGCCGAGGGTGGTTGTTCTCCGTCAACGGTTCGAAGAAGCGTGTGAACAGCTTGTCGACGAGTTGACCAGGCGAGGGGCCGGAGCTGTGCGCCAGGACACGTTGACGGCCCTGAACGCCATGCGGGAGAGGTACCTGAGCGGGGAACGCGACCTGGACGATGCCGCCGTCGTCCGTGTGTTGGCAGGTCTTGAGGACAAATGGGTCCGCGACGCCCTGATCACGTGGGGTTTGGACGAGCGCGGAGAAGAAGTGCTTGCTTTTCTCATCGCCCTCGCACAGTACGCCGTTGATGAAGGGTGCGCGGCCATCTGCACCGTCGTCGCGGCGGTGGGCTACCAGCAAGGACATGGAGCTCTCGCGTCCGTTGCCCTGGAACGTGTGCTGCGCTGCGCGCCGGAGTACCAGATGGCACGTCTGCTTGACGCACTGCTGGATGCGCAGGTCAACCCACGCGAGATTCGGGCGATGGCTCGAAGAGTCCAGCGTGAGCTCATCAGTCGCGCCGTCATCAGCGACGGGAGCTCGGTGGCTGCCTGAGTGGAAACGACGAAGCACGGCATACGTGACGGCCGATCGGCCAGGCCGAACGGCCGCCGATATCGTGGTGACTCACCACTGTGAGGAGATCTGCCTATGACGCCGGACGCCGTACGCGAGCAAGAGCCAGCGGGAGAAGCGCCATCACCGGTGTCTGTGTCTGGGGTC
>NZ_ML142861.1:125473-127119 GCF_004138495.1 Phytoactinopolyspora endophytica | reverse complement strand
TCGGTGCGGCGGTGTTGAAGGAGGTCGGCAACGCCGTGGTGGGTATGGAACACACACTGCGGATGGCGTTGGCTGCGATTCTCGCCGGCGGCCATGTGCTCTTCGAAGATGTGCCCGGTCTCGGGAAGACGCTGGCCGCCCGGAGTCTCTCCGGTGCACTCGGCCTGGAGTTCCGGCGGCTGCAATGCACACCCGACCTGCTGCCGGGCGACGTCACGGGTTCGTACGTGTGGGACCCCGGCCCGCGAGACTTCTCCTTCCGGCCGGGGCCGCTCTTCGCCGGGCTGTTGCTGGCCGACGAGATCAACCGGACGCCTCCGAAGACGCAATCGGCTCTGCTCGAAGCGATGGCGGAGAAACAGATCACGGTAGAAGGGACGACGTTCTCGCTAGAGCGGCCGTTTCACGTGCTGGCGACATCGAACCCGGTCGAGTACGAAGGCACGTACCCGCTGCCCGAGGCGCAGCTCGACCGCTTCATGCTCAGGCTGTCCGCCGGCTACCTCGAACCGGCGCGGGAAGCGGATGTCCTTGCCCGGCGGGTGGCTCGCCGACGGGAGGAGACCGAGGTAGCGGCCGTGGTCGACGCCGAGACGGTACTGACGCTCCAGGCGGGTGTCGAGACGGTGGACGTGGACTCCTCCATCATCTCCTACTGTGTCGACCTGGCCACGGCGACGAGAAGGCATCGCGCGGTCGAGGTCGGCGCCTCGCCACGCGGGTCCCAAGCGCTGCTGCTGACTGCAAGGGCATTGGCCGTACTGGACGGCCGCGACTACGTCGTGCCAGAGGATGTCAAAGAGGTCGCCGTCCCCGCGTTGGCGCACCGGCTGACGCTCACGCCCGAGGCGTGGACGACGCAGGTCAGCACCACCGCGATCGTCACGGAGATCCTCGGCCAGGTGGCAGGCCCGGCGGCAGGTCGATAATGGGTCTGTCTGGAACTGATGAAGGTGATGGGGTTGGCACAGACAAGTGACGCAACTGCCAAAGTGGCACTGATCGGTGTACGGGGTTTCGGGCGTACCTATCTCGAGCCACTGAACAGGCTGGCTGCGAAGGGAGAGGTACGGTTCGTCGGCGGTTGTGACCTCAATCCGGATTCCGGTGCCGATCTTCCCGGCGATACGGCGTTCTACACGGACCATCGAGCGATGTTGGAGGACTGCCGCCCCGAGGTCACCATCGTGGCGACTCCACCGCATACGCATTTTCAGCTGGCCATGGACGCGGTCGGTGCCGGAAGCGATGTGCTGCTGGAGAAGCCGCCTGTCGTCTCGGTGACCCAGCATCAGCAATTGCTGGCTGCCTGCCGCCGCAGTGGGAGGCTGTGCCAGGTCGGCTTCCAGGCAATGGCAGGCGAGCCGATGCAACGGTTGCTCGGAATTGTGGCTCGTGGCGAGATCGGAGAAGTGACGGACATCGCCGTGACGGGCCAATGGATCCGTCTCGACGAGTACTACGGGCGTTCTGGATGGGCTGGGCATCGGGTGTTGGACGGCGTAGTCGTGGCAGACGGGGCTTCGACCAACCCATTCGCGCACCCGGTGATGAACGCCTTGGCTGTGGCTCAGGCGGACGATCCAGCCGCGAAGCCCGTGACGCTGGAGGTCGAGAGCTACCGGTGCCGAGACATCGCTACGGAC
>NZ_ML142861.1:123325-125450 GCF_004138495.1 Phytoactinopolyspora endophytica | reverse complement strand
CTTGAGCGCGCGCGTCCATCTCGATAATGGAAAGCGCATTCACATCGCGCTCACCCTGTGCGCTGAGGAGATCGTGGCTCCCGTCGTCATGGTTCACGCCACCGGCGCCTTGGCCCGGCTGGGCCAGACCGGATCCACACTTGAGATCGACGGCGTCCGGGAAGATGTCTCCGCGGAGCGGGGCAAGCCCTTGGACAACCTGCTGGCGCACCGTCGCGACCCTGATGGCGTACCGCTGAAGGTGTCCCTCGAACGCACATTGGCGTTCACCGCCTATCTGGAAGGAATGCTGAACTCCACAGACCCGCAGCGGGTGCTTCCGGAGTTCCTCGACGAGCGGCCGGAGAATGGGACTCGACGGGTAGTGCTGCGGGGTATCAACTCAGCGGTCTCGGCGGCCGGTGAGAAGCTTGCTCTCTTCTCGGAGCTCGGCTTGCCGTGGGCCAAGCCGCCTGGTGCAGTTCCGCTCGCGTAGCGGGGGCCGCAGTCAGCAAGCATGCGCGGAATGCCGGAGAAGCGCAGTCGTCCAGCAGGCCCGCCTGGTCCGTGGGAGACCGGGTCACAGTATGTGAGTCTCAAGGGCGGGCTTGACGCTTACCTACGTACGGTAAAGCGCCTGAGGTGGATTGATATTCGACCTAATTCACCTGATGTGGGAGCGACCTTGATTATCATAAAGTCAAGAGTGGGCTAGAATATTTAAGTCTAGGGTGCCTTGAATCTAGCAGCGCGGCTATCGCTATTGGCATTCTTGATCTATGACATCCATGCGCGTTACTGCAGAACAACTCATAGTCCACCCGCACCCTCATGTCGATTTCCTTGAGGTTGCGGAAATCGGTCTCTATCGTTCGGTTATCCCTCGCGGTGTGTTTCAGACGGGGGAATGGGCTGTCTACATTCCGGACGGCGCGGTATTGCCGGATGGCCTTGTCGAGGAGCTCGGGCGTGCCGGTCAGCTCGCTGGGCCGACTCACAGCCGCCTGCGGCCGATCCGGCGTTACGGACAGCTCTCTCAGGGCCTGGTGTGCCGTCCGAAGGTGCTGTCCAGCGTTGACCTGAAGACCGCACACTCCGATGGGCACAACTTCGCGGATGCACTGCGCATCACGGCATGGGTTCCGCCGATACCCATCCATCTGTCCGGTGAGGTGAGACCCGCGCCGGAATTGGTGGTGTGGGGTGACGTCGAGGACATCAAACGATGCCGGAAGATGTTCAGCCCTGGTGAACGAATTGTGGCGACCGAGAAGATCCATGGAACGGCATGCCTGTATACGTTATCGCATGGCCGCGAGTACGTGTCGTCAAAGGGATATGGAAAGCGACGTCTGGGGCTTGTGCGTGATGACAGAAACCTGTATTGGCGTGTGGTGAACGCATACGGGATTCCGCGGATCGCGCAGGAGATATCGGCCATGATGAATGCGGACCGTGTGGGCGTATTCGGTGAGATATACGGTAAGGGAGTTCAAGATCTCACCTACGGTGCGGATGCCTTGAGTGGCAAGCCTGGGTACGTGGTCTTCGATATTCGCGTCGAAGCGGCTTTACAGCAGTGGTGGCTCGACCCCGATGAGTTGATCGACGTCATCCGCAAGCTTGGCGATCCGCTGCGCACGGCACCGCGTCTGTTCGACGGCAGGTATGACGAGGCCACGTTGCGCGAGTTGGCAGAGGGCTACGAGACGGTCAGCGGAGAGGCGTTGCACCTCCGTGAGGGTCTGGTTGTGCGTCCTGGGGACGAACGGCGATCGTCGCTGACCGGCGGGAGAGCGATCGCGAAGTTCGTCTCCACCGCGTACCTGACCCGAATCGGAGGAACGGAGTTCGAATGACCAGCGCGCCACGAGAGCTCCCGGCAAGAGAGGTGAAGTGGTGCCCCTCTCTTGCCGGGACCACCACTCGACCGGCACCGGGAGCCGTCGCGCCGTCAGATCCTGGAAATGAGCCGCAGCGCTCGATATGAGCTCCCGGCGGGAGGACGTGCCCCCTCCCTCCTCCCGCCGGGTCCGCGCGAGCTGAGAAGAGTTCGTGCTTCGATGCACAACCGCGCCTTACTTCTACGGGAAGAGGGACGCGCTTCGATGGTGGGGCTCGTTCTCGATGGGGCGTCGTTCTTCTA
>NZ_ML142861.1:115419-123259 GCF_004138495.1 Phytoactinopolyspora endophytica | reverse complement strand
GTCTTCCATGGTGTGGCCTGCTCTTCCACGTGGGAGCGCGTCGGTGCGATGCATCGCTCTGCCCGGCGTGCAGTTCCGCCGGTCGGTATCGGACCTGTGGGCGGGCCAGGCTCTGGCCCGCCCACAGACCACCGGAATTACACACGACGCTGAGCGAATCGCCAACACGCCTCGGTTGTCGCCAGAGACTTAGGGAGCGCCGTGATGATCTGTCCTGGCTGTGACCTCGCCTCGGATGAGCTATGGCACGCGTATGTCGCGGGCCGGCCGTGCCCAGACTGTGGTCTGGCGTGCCGAGTCATCGAGATGATCCAGGTGTATCGCCGGACACATGTCTCGCCGGATGCTCCGTGGCGTTGCGTACGTTGCCGCAGGATCAACCCCGGGCGCCCGTACGTGACACGGCCCGCCCGGCCGCTCTGCCTCATGTGCCGAAGGGTTGACACGTGCCGGGGAGCGACGTGAGCGTCCAGCTCTGTTGTGTTCGGTGTGGATGAGCCGCGTTCGGTGACTACTGGTGCGCGTCCGCCTTGAGCTGGGCAGTGATGGTCAGCTCCATGGCGGTGAAGTACATCTCCTGCGAGTTCGCAGTCTCGGTACGGTTGCGCACATCGTCCACGAACCGTGGGAAGAACGAGGTCGGGAGCTCAGCGCAGTCGATATAGTGCTCGCCCTTCTTGTCGACGAGGAACAGGTGCTCACCGCCCGGGCGGCCGGCTGGATCGACGTTCTTGCGCAGCTCGATGTATCCGTCGGTGCCCAATATCGTGATCCGCCCGTCACCCCAGCTCGAGAGCCCATCGGGCGTGTACCAGTCGACCCGGATGTAGCCATGCGCGTGCGGACTCCGCAGGAGGACCTCGCCGAAGTCCTGCAATCCGGGGTCATCGGGGTTGGCGTGGTTACCGACGGTCGCTGCGACGATCTCGGCAGACGTGGAGCCGGTGAGATAGAGGAACTGATCCACCTGGTGGGAAGCGATGTCGGTGATGATGCCGCCGTAACGATCGCGCTGGAAGAACCACGGCGGACGGGTCGGTCGATTCAGCCGGTGCGGCCCGAGCCCAATGGTCTGTACGACGTCGCCGATGGCGCCCGCGCGGACGAGCTCCGCAGCCTTGTTGGTCGCCTGGCTGTTGAAACGCTCGCCGAAATAGGCGGCCCAGATCCGTCCGGTCTGACTGACCGTGGCACGCAGCTCCGCGATCTGTTCCAGAGTGGTGGCCGCCGGCTTGTCGACAAGAACGTCCTTGCCGGCTCGCATCGCCTCGATAGCTATGCCTGCCCTGTCGGCCGGTACCGCGGCGGTGGCGATGACGTCGATGCTGGCGTCGGCGTAGAGCTTTCGCGGGTCGTCGACGGTCGGCATGTCCGGAAACGCCTCCGCGAATGCCGCACACCGCCGATCGTCGTCGCCCCCGAACGCGCCCACGCACTCCGCACCTGCGCTCCGCAGGCCTTGGACCATGCCGTCGATGTGGCCGTGATCGACGCCAACGACTGCGAACCTGACTGTTTCACTATCCATGGAAAGCGTTTCCTCCAACTCGTCTGCCGCTACGATATCGCTCCGTGCCTGGACGGCCCGAAGCCGCAGACGGTCACGCGAGGTGATCAGGGCTGACCGCCCTGCAGGCGCTCTGGGGCAGATCGTCCCGGTTCCGTGGCGCTTCACCCATGATCATCGAGGATGTGGCGTGTGATGACGCCCTGGATCCTCGATGATCATGAGGAACAGGCTGTGGACACGTGCGCGCATTGCGGAGTGCTATCCACATTGTGCGCCGCGTGCTGTGAAGCATTCTGCTGGCGTAGCAGGGTCGAGGTATGAACCCTCCCGAGCGCCGTGAGCGGGCCGTACCGTTCGCACCGGACACGGTGACCTTTCGAGCCAAGCTGGAGGAGCTTCTGGCCGTCCAGCACGGTGTGCTCAGCCGGGCGCAAGCGTGTGCCTGCGGCATCACGCCTGACCAGCTCAGATGGCTAGTGCGGTCGGGGCGCTGGCGTCGAGTCCATGCGGGCGTCTACGCGGCGTTCACCGGTTCGTTGTCCTTCGAGGCACAGGTGTGGGCGGCGATCCTGCGGGCGGGCCGAGGCGCGGTGGCCAGTCATCAAACCGCCGCATTTCTCGACGGCCTATGCGACGACGCCGGACCGACCATCCATGTGACGGTGCCGGCAGACCGGCACATCTGCGCTCGCGTTGAGGGAGTTCGCGTCCACTATGCTCACCGGTTGGGCCGTACGCGCCACCCCACCCGGCTCCCTCCGCGGACCCGGGTGGAGGAGACCGTGCTCGACCTCGTGGACGTCACCCACAATGCGTCCGAGGTCGAGACATGGGTGACCCGTGCTTGTCAACGACGACGAACCACGCCGGAGAGGATCGCTGCCGCACTCGGCCTGCGTAAGAAGATCCGCTGGCGCCCGATGCTGGAGAGCATGCTCGCCGACGTGACCGTCGGCGCCGAGTCACCGCTCGAGCTGCGCCATCTCCAGCGCGTCGAACGGGCTCATGGGCTCCCACGCGGCACACGCCAGCGGCGGGTCGGCGGCAACCGGGTCATATGGGTCGACGTCGACTATGACGAGCACACACTCCGCGTCGAACTGGACGGTCGAGTGGGTCACGTCGAGGAGGGTCAGTTCCGTGATCGCCGGCGCGACAATCGGTCCACGGTCCACGGCCGCGCGACCTTACGTTACGGTCATGCCGACGTATTCGGTGATCCTTGCGGTGTCGCGGCAGAACAGGCACGCGTCCTGAAGAAGCGAGGCTGGGCGGGCAGCATGCACACGTGCGGCTCTGGCTGTGCCGCGTGCCCATGATCATCGAGGATGTGGCGTGTGATGACGCCCTGGATCCTCGATGATCATGGGACGTGGGCGGTCACGGGATGTGCTGGACGCCGATGCGCCGCCGGAAGGTCCAGTACACCCAGCTCTGGTAGGCCAGGACAACCGGGACGAACGGCACCGCGACCCAGGTCATCACCGTCAGGGTGTAGCCGGTCGACGATGCGTTGGCGACGGTCAAGCTGTCGGCGGTATCGACCGTGGACGGCAGCACGTCTGGGTACAACGCACCGAAGAGCACCGCGCCGACGGCGACGACCGCGCCGAACGTCGCGATGAACGCCCATCCCTCCCGGCCATCGCGGATCATCCGCTGGCCACCGACGACGAGCCCGACTGCGACCGCTCCCGCGAGCCACGCTATCCAGGTGACCGAGCCGTCGCCGCGCATGTTCACGGTCCAGATCGCGAAGCCGGCGATGGCCAAACCCGCCGGTATCGGCAGCCGCGCCGCCAGCGAGCGTGCCCGCGCCCGCACGTCACCCACGGTCTTCAGCGCGACGTAGTGCGCACCGTGCAGCAGCGAGATCGCGAGAGCCACGACGCCACCGAGCAGGGTGTACGGCGTGAAGATATCGGCCAGGCTCCCGGTGAAGTCGTGCCGGGCGTCCAACGGCAGGCCCTGGGCGAACCCGGCGAGCAGCACGCCCCACAGGAACGCCGGTACGGCCGAGCCCCAGAAGATCACCCCATCCCACCAGCGCCGCCACCCGTCGGTGTCGTGCTTGGCCCGGTACTCAAACGCCAGGCCGCGCAGGATCAGGGCGACCAGGATGGCAACAAGCGGCAGGTAGTACGCCGACCACGCTGTCGCATACCACTCGGGGAACGCCGCGAACGTGGCACCGACGGCTGTGACCATCCACACCTCGTTGCCGTCCCACACCGGGCCGATGGTGTTGATCAGCACCCGGCGCTCGCGGTCGTCACGGGCGAAGCGCCGGGTCAGCATTCCGACGCCGAAGTCGAAGCCCTCCAGCGCCAGGTATCCGATCCACAGCACGGCGACGAGGACGAACCAGAAGGTCGCCAAATCCATATCTCTCACACTCCTGTCAGTACGCGAAGGTCAGCGGTCGGTCCTCCTCGTCGGGTTGGCCGTCCACGCCGGCCCTGCCGCCGTCGCCGTCGCCATCCGCTCCGTCGTCACCGCCGTGGGCCACCCCGTCATCGCCCGAACGACGACCCCAGCGGGCCTCGGCGCTGACGTCCGGCAGGCCGGGCCGCGCGTGCTTGACCAGCAGCCAGATCCATAGCCAGGTCAGGCCTGCGTAGAGGACGGTGAAGACGCTCAACGTGGCGAGGACGCTGCCGGCGGTCGAGCCGGGCGTGATCCCGGAAGCGGTCGGCATCAAGCCGAAGACGAGCCACGGCTGGCGTCCCATCTCGGTGAAGATCCAGCCGAAGGTGTTGGCGGCCAACGGCAGAACTGGCAGCACCGCCGTCACCCGCAGTGCCCAGCGCGACGTGGGCACCCGGCCGCGCCGCGTCGACCACAGCAGCCACGCGGCGATCGCCGCCGCTAGCCCGCCCGCACCGACCATAAAGCGGAACGTCCAGTACGTGACGGGGATGTTCGGCGAGTAGTCGCCCGGCCCGTAGAGCTCCTCGTACTCCTCCTGGATGTCGTTGATGCCCTGGACCTCGCCGTCGAACGAGCCGGTGGACAGGAAGGAGAGCAGCTGCGGGATCTCGATCGAGTACAGGGCCTCGCTGCCGTCCAACGTCCCGACGGTGAAAAGCGAGAACGGCGCCGGCTCCTCGGTCTCGTAGAGTGCCTCCGCGGCGGCCATCTTCATCGGCTGGACCTCGGTCATGATCTTGCCCTGAATGTCGCCGGTGATGGCCGTACCCACTCCGCCCAACAGGACGGCGACGGCGCCGATCCGCAGCGCGTTGCGGAATGGTCCCGCGTCGCTGGTGGCACCGGGTTCCGCGAGGGAGGGATCCCGGCGGCCCTTGACCAGATGCCACATGGCGACGGCGGCGACGACGGCGCCACCGACCATGAGTGCCGCCATGATCGTGTGCGGGAAGGTGATGAGCGCCACCTTGTTGGTCAGCACGGCCCAGATGTCGGTGAGCTCGGCCCGGCCGGCTTCCTCGTTGATCTCGTAGCCGACCGGGTTCTGCATGAACGAGTTGGCGGCCAGGATGAAGTAGGCGGACAGCAGGGTGGCACAGGCGGTCACCCAGATCGTCGCGAGATGGATCTTGGGTGGGATGCGGCCCCAGCCGAAGATCCACACCCCGACGAAGACGGACTCCAGGTAGAAGGCGAGCAGTGCCTCCATGGCCAGTGGGGCGCCGAAGATGTCGCCCACGAAGCGGCTGAAGTCGCTCCAGTTCAGCCCGAACTGGAACTCCTGCACCAGGCCGGTGACGACGCCGACGGCGAGGTTGACCAGCAGAAGCTTGCCGAAGAATTTGGTCAGCTTCAGCCAGCGCTCGTCGCCGCTGCGCATCCACTTCGTCTGCATGATCGCGACGAGGAACGCCATCGAGATGGTGAACGGCACGAAGAAGTAGTGCACGACCGTCGTGATCCCGAACTGCCATCGCGCCAGGTCGATGACGTCCATCCGTACCTCCAGACATCAATTACTACGCCTCGTCGTAGATACTACACGTCGTCGTAATTAACTACGACGATGCGTCGTACTACGCGAGGTAGGTATGCTGCCGGTGTGGCAGAAGGACGACGCACCCACCTGGGCGAGCTTGAGCGAGCCGTCATGGAGTATCTGTGGTCAGCGACACACATGAACGACGGCTCGGTACATACGGACGACGCTTCGATATCCGGGGCCCGCAATGGTGTCCCCGCCGCTACGGTCCGTCAGGTACACGACGCGCTGAGCGGCTCCCGTGAGATCGCCTACACCACCGTCATGACGGTTCTGGATCGGCTGGCGAAGAAGGGCGCGGTGGAGCAGCTGCGCGACGGCCGCGCGTATCTGTACCGTCCGGCCGTGACCCGGGACGAGCTCACCGCTGAGCTGATGCACGAGGCCCTCGGCACGGTCGACGGAGCGGATCGCGCCTCCGCACTGGTCCGCTTCATCGACACCGCTTCCCCGGACGACGCCGCCGCGCTGCGGACGGCTCTCTCGGAGCTCGAGGAGCGGAGCGGATCATGATCCGCAGATCGCTCCGGATCAGCGTGGTCCGCCACGACTGCGGCGGTGCGCAGGGCTTTGAGATCGCGCAAATAGGGAGTCGCCTGACTCGCGGCCTGTTGAACGGAGCCGGTTCGGCATGAACGGGTTCGTTCCGAACGTGGCGACGCCGGTGGTGCTGGCCGGGCTGGCGCTGGTGCTGGCTGGGCCGGCCCCTGCGTGGCTGGCGCGGGCGCACTGGCCACGGCGGGTCCCGCGCGCCGCGCTGGTGTTGTGGCAGGCATTGGCGCTCGCGGCGTTGCTGGCCGCGCTCGGTGCAGGGCTGTCGGTCGCCACGCTCGCGGTGCTGGAGGAACGTCCCAACGCCGGAGTACTCGTTCTCTACGGTGCGGCGCTCGCCGTCACCCTGACCGTGCTGGCGCGCCTGCTGTGGTCAGCCCACACGCTCGGCTACAGCCTGCGGGCTCGTCGTCGGCGGCACCGTGAGCTGATCGACATTCTGGGACGCATCGATGGCCGCGCTCCGGGCGCTCACGTCCTCGATGCCAGCCCTGCGTTCGCGTACTGCGTGCCGGGCGTGCACACGCGGCTGGTCGTCTCGTCGTCGGCGCTGGAGACCTTGACCGACGACGAGATCCGTGCGGTCCTGGAGCACGAGCGCGCACACGCCCGGGCACGGCATGACCTGGTCCTCGAGGGCTTCGCCGCGTTGCGCAATGCTTTTCCTCGGCTGGTGCGCAGTCGGGCCGCCTTCGACTCCGTCGCGGCGTTGGTCGAGCTGCTGGCCGACGACGCCGCCCGTCGCCGGGCTGGGGCGCTTCCGCTCGGGCGTGCGTTGACCAGGCTGGCGGGAACCCCGGTGCCGGCCGAGGCGCTCGGCGCGGGAGGCGTGTCAGCGTTGGCGCGAATTCAACGGCTGGCGGAGCCGCCGGCGCCTTCATATCGTGTCCTGGCCACGGCCACCTACGTGGCGGCCACGGCGCTCGTCGTCGTGCCGACCCTCACGGTGGCCGCCCCCTGGCTGTCACAGCTGAGCGCCTATCTTCCGTGATCATCAACCGTTGGTCCCACCATGATGGGGCTACTCGTTGATGATCACGGGTCAGCCGCTTACCAGGGCAGGGTCCCGCCGTCAGTGAAGAACGCTCCGTGCGGACCGTCGTCGGGCACGACCGCGGCTTGGACGATGACCTTGGCGCCCTCGGCGGCAGGGAGATGACCGGCGTGATCGTTCAGATCCGTGGCGCAGTAGCCAGGGTTCACGGCGTTGACCTTGACGCCCGTCGTTTCGAGTTCTTGCGCGTAGGCGACCGTGACGCCGTTCAGCGCGGTCTTCGACGATGAGTACGCCAGTAGCGGCGGCTGGCCATAGTACGGCGTCGCAGGATCCTGCTGTCTGGTCAACGAACCGAGGTCGCTGGAGACGTTGACGATCCGGCCCGCCGTGGAACGACGTAGCAGCGGCAGCACGGCGTTGGTCACGGCTATCACCCCGAAAACGTTCGTAGCGTACGTCGCGGCCACGTCCTCCACCGAAGCCTCGCTCGGCAGGCTCATCCCGTGGGTGAGCCCGGCGTTGTTCACCAGGCTGTCGAGGACTCCGTGCTCGTCGTCGATCGTCTTGGCCGCAGCCGCGACGGACGCTTGGTCCGTGACGTCGAGCTGTACGAACCGCACATCGAGGCCTTCCACGACGAGCTCGGCGGCGGCGGAGCGTCCACGCTCGACGTCGCGTGCTCCGAGCAGAACGGTGTGCCCGAGCTGCCCGAGTTGCCGGGCGATCTCCTTGCCGATTCCCTTGTTCGCCCCGGTCACCAGGGCGGTCATTGTCTCGTTCATGCCTTCATCGTGCGTCGCCGGCATGC
>NZ_ML142861.1:113629-115399 GCF_004138495.1 Phytoactinopolyspora endophytica | reverse complement strand
GCACGCGTGAACCTGGGATCAGCGGTACCACCATGGCCGACGGCGCGGCCTGGGCCGTAAGGCGATACTGGAACGATGGACCGTCCTGAGCTCGCTGCCTTCCTGCGGAGCAGGCGAGGCCGGGTGCGTCCGGAGGACGTCGGGCTGCCGAGCGGCGGAAACCGCAGGACACCCGGACTGCGCCGGGAAGAGGTCGCCCAGCTGGCGAGGATCTCCGTCGACTACTACGTCCGGCTTGAGCAAGCCCGTGGACCACACCCGTCTCCGCAAGTGCTGGAATCGCTGTCCCAGGCTCTGCGGCTTTCCGCTGCCGAGCGCTCTCATCTGTTCCATCTGGCCGGTAGCGCGCCGCGTCCCGGTGCAGGGCCACGCTCGGACGTGCCGGCCGGCATTCTTCACCTCCTTGATCGGTTGGACGACTCGCCGGCTGTCGTCGTCGACGCCAAGTACGACGTGCTTGCGTGGAACCCGATGTGGGCCGCTCTGATGTCGCCGGATCCCTCGGGAGTGCCTCCCGCGCGGCTGAATTCGCTACGAGGCTTCTTCGCGCCCGAGGCTGCGGCGTTCGCAGCGGAACACGTCGAGTTCGGACGGCAGGTCGTCGCCGACCTGCGTGCCGCGGCCGCCCGTTACCCCGACGACGTCGAGATCCGTCGGCTGATCAGCGACCTGTCCACCAGTAGCGTGCTCTTCGGTGAGCTCTGGAAGAAGCACGAGATCAATGTGCAGCGGAGCACGTCCAAGCACATCGACCACCCGGTGGTGGGCGAGATGAATCTGGACTGCGAAACCTTGTACATCCCCGATCGGGACCAGCGCCTGGTGCTCTACACAGCTGTCCCGGGCTCTCCGTCGCACCAGGCGCTTGCGCTGCTCAAGGTGGTGGGCCTGCAGAATCTCTCGTCGCCGGGATAGATCCGGGATGGGAGCCGCAGGTGTGTCCCGGTCACGCTGCCGCGGGCTGGCGCAATGCCGATAGCGCGCGGGCGACCTCGGCGACCCGCCGGCCCTGGAATCGCGCGGCTTCCAACTCTCCCTCGGAAGGGCTGTTCTCGCCCGCGACCACGCTGGTCCCGTAGGGATTGCCGACGTGCGTGCTCGCGCCGTCGTCGATATAGCCGGGGGAGACGATGATCGCGCCCCAGTGCATGAACGTCTGATACAGGCTGATCAAGGTCGACTCATGCCCGCCGTGTGGCGAAATGGCCGCGGTGAACCCGCTCGCGGCCTTGTCCGTGAGGTCGCCGGCTTGCCAGGCAGGGCTGAGGGTGTCGATGAACTGCCGCAGCTGGGCTGAGACATTGCCGAAGCGGGTCGGCGTTCCGAAGAGGAACCCGTCTGCCCATTCGAGGTCGTCGTGGGTGGCCACCGGGACGTCGCGGGTGGACTCCAGGTGTTCGTGCCATGCGGAGACACTCTGGACGACCTCGTCCGGCGCCAGTTCGGGGACTCGGCGTAGCCGGGTTTCCGCGCCCGCCTTCTCGGCTCCTTCGGCTACCGCGGCGGCGAGCGCATGAATGGTGCCCGTGGAGCTGTAGTAGACGATCGTGATCCTCGGATCGGACATGTGGTCTCTCCCTGTTGATAGCGGTGGTTCGGTGGTGGGCAGCGGGTAGCTGACCAAGAAACCGGAAACTTCTCCGGTTATACTAAGCGGAAAAGTTTCCAGTTTCAATGTGTCGATCGAAGGTGACAGATCGATGTATCCGGCCCGCCCTGCCGTCTGAGGGCCTGCGGAGTAGCGATTCCGGTCCATGCGTCCAATGGCGC
>NZ_ML142861.1:108244-113614 GCF_004138495.1 Phytoactinopolyspora endophytica | reverse complement strand
CGATCCCTTCTGGCCGGGCCGTCGAGATGTCCGTCGGACGTTCTAAGCTGGCTATTCGGAGGTGTGCATGCCCGGCGATCATGACCTGTTGTCACCGCTGACCCTGTCCTCGCGGGACGGGGTCAAGCGTGAGCGTGCCGACGCCGCCCGGAACCGCCAGATCCTCCTGGAGGCGGCCGGGCGAATTCTCCGGGACAAGGGCATCGACGCGCTGTCGATGGATGCGGTGGCGGCGGAGGCCGGTGTGGGGATCGGGACCGTGTACCGGCGGTTCGGCGACCTCCAAGGGCTTGCCTATGCGCTCATCGACGACCAGGAACGCGAGTTTCAGGCCGCGTTCATCTCCGGCCCCCCGCCGCTGGGGCCGGGTGCACCACCACAGGAGCGGCTCTGCGCATTCCTGCGTCGTTACGTTGACCGGCTCACCGAGCAGGCCGAGTTGATGGCGACGGCTGAGAACGGTGACGCTCGATACCGGAGCGGCGCCTATAACCTTCAGCGCCAGCATCTGGCGATGCTGATCACACAGATCGATCCGGAGCGGGACGGCGGGTATCTCGCCGACGCGTTGCTAGCGGTCCTGTCAGCGCGGCTCTACCTGCATCAGCGCGCGGGCTTGGAAATGACTGTGGAACGCCTCAACGCGGGACTGGACCAGCTCGTCCGCGGCGTCATCGGCTGATCGGCGGCCGGCGACGAGACGGCTCGATCCGGCGACCTGCACGACAGTCTCCCGGTCTCCCCGTAGTCTGGCGATCATGTCTGGAGAACGACGACGACCGCAGCTTGCTGACGCCCTGGGCCTCGAACCCCATCCCGAAGGCGGGTGGTTCCGGGAGACCTGGCGCTCGGATGTGACGTTGCGGCCACCCGGCTATGACGGGGAGCGCGCGAGCGCGACCTGCATCTACTTCCTGCTGGCGCCGGGTGAGGAGTCCAAGTGGCACACGGTGAGGTCCGCGGAGCTGTGGTTCTGGCACAGCGGCGGGCCGCTGCTGCTGAAGCTCGGCGGCGCCGGCGAGACGCCGGATCTGCAGCCTGAGACTGTGACCTTGGGTAGGCGCATCGCGGCCGGAGAGTCCCCGCAGGCGATCGTTCCTCCCGGGGTGTGGCAGGCGGCGCAGCCGGCCACCGACCAGGAGGTCCTCGTCTCCTGTGTGGTTTCGCCTGGCTTCGACTTCGCCGACTTCCGCCTTCTCTCATGATCATCAACGGTGGGCCGCACCATAGGGCGTCCACCGGTTGATGATCATGGCGAGATGGCGTGGCGTAATCCATGTGAGGCGAGGGCGGAGGTGGAGCTACGATCGTCCCCATGCCCGACGCTCCTTCCAAGGCGTTTTATGTCACCACGCCCATCTACTACGTCAACGACGCGCCCCACATCGGGCACGCCTACACCACGGTCGTCACTGACTTCATCGCTCGCTGGCATCGGCAGCGGCAGGAACCCGTGTGGTTCCTCACGGGGACCGACGAACACGGCCAGAAAGTGCTCCGCACTGCCGAGGCCAACGGGGTCGACGCCCGTACCTGGGCCGACCGCTTGGTGGACAGCGCGTGGAAGCCGGTTCTGGAGACCATCGACGCATCGAACGACGACTTCATCAGGACCACCGAGTCGCGGCATGTCGAGCGAGTCAAGGAGTTCATGCAGGGCCTGCATGACGCGGGTGAGATCTACGAGGGCACGTACGAGGGTGCGTACTGCGTGGCCTGTGAGGAGTACAAGCAGCCGGGTGATCTGATCGAGGGCACCGGAGAGTATGCCGGGCAGCAGCTGTGCCCGATCCATACCCGGCCGGTGGAGATCCTCTCGGAGAAGAACTACTTCTTCCGGATGTCGGACTACACGGACCGGTTGCTCGCCTTCTACGACGAGAATCCCGATTTCATCCAGCCCGAAAGCGCACGGAACGAGGTCTACAGCTTCGTCAAGCAGGGACTGCAGGATCTGTCCATCTCCCGGTCGACGTTCGACTGGGGTGTCACGGTCCCGTGGAACGAGTCCCACGTCATCTACGTATGGATCGACGCTCTGCTGAACTACGCGACGGCCGTGGGCTACGGCGCGGACGAGGAGAAGTTCGCCCGCACCTGGCCGGCGGACATCCATTTCGTCGGCAAGGACATCCTGCGCTTCCACGCGGTGATCTGGCCGGCCATGCTGATGGCCGCCGGCGTGCCGTTGCCGAAGAAGGTCTTCGCGCACGGGTGGCTGCTGGTCGGCGGCGAGAAGATGAGCAAGTCCAAGCTGACCGGCATTTCGCCGAACCAGATCACCGATACGTTCGGATCGGACGCGTTCCGTTACTACTTTCTGCGGGCCATCGCGTTCGGCAACGACGGCTCGTTCTCCTGGGAGGATATCGCCGCTCGCTATCAGGCGGAGCTCGCCAACGGCCTGGGTAACCTCGCGTCCCGGGTCACGGCCATGGTCGGCAAGTACTTCGACTCAGTGCTGCCGCAGACCGGCGCCTTCACGGAGGCGGAGGAAGCGCTCGCGACTGTCGCTCGGCGGGCGGCCGCCGATGCCGACGCCGCCGTTGACCGGGTAGCGCCGCACGAGGCACTGGCCGCTGTGTGGACTCTGGTGGAAGCCGTGAACGGCTACATCACCGAGCAGCAACCGTGGGCGGTGGCCAAAGACGAGGCGCAGCGGGAACGGCTGGCCACCATCCTCTGCACCTCCGCGGAAGCGTTGCGCACCCTCGCTGTCCTGCTCAACCCCGCGATGCCGAAGGCGTCTGCGCGGCTGTGGGACGCGCTGGGGGCAGCGGAGACTCTCGGTGCCCTTGCCGACCAGCCGATCGCCGAGGCGGGCGAATGGGGGCGGCTCAGCGCCGGGACGCGGGTCACCAAAGGCGACGCGCTGTTCCCGCGGCTAGAGCTCGACTGATCGGTTGGTCGTGACCATCCATCAACTGCCATACCGTGTGCCCGGCCGTTGAAGGACAGCAGGTGAGAAAGGGAAAAGGAAACGTATGAGCCGGATCAAGCGGTCGGCGACCGGAGAGGACGGGCGCCGGCGAGACCGCTCGCGTCCGCCGATGCCGGAGCCGCTGCCGTCGCCGGTAACGGACACCCATTGCCACATGGATATCGCCGACGGCGATGACGATGAGGCGTTCAGTCCGGAAGAGGCGCTCGCTGCGGCGGCCAAGGTCGGCGTCGACCGGGTGGTGCAGGTCGGCTGCGATATCGCTGGGTCTCAGTGGGCGGTGCAGGCGGCGCAGCGCTATCCGAACGTCGTCGCGACGGTGGCGCTGCACCCCAACGAGGCGCCCCGGCTAGCCGCAACCGGAACGCTCGATGACGCCCTGTCGGAGATCGACCGGATGGCGGGCGTCAGCGAACGGGTGCGCGGCGTCGGAGAGACCGGTCTGGATCATTTCCGCACGACGCCGGAGGGTCATGCGGCTCAGGAGGAGTCGTTCCGGGCACACATCGAGATCGCGCGGCGGCGTGGCCTGGCCTTGGTGATCCATGACCGGGACGCTCACGACGACATACTCCGTGTCCTGGACGATACGCAGCTTCCGGACAGGGTGGTCTTCCATTGCTTCTCCGGTGACGCGGCCATGGCCCGGCATTGTGCCGAGCGCGGGTGGTTCCTGTCCTTCGCGGGGCCGGTGACGTTCAAGAACGCAGAATCTTTACGTTCCGCCTTGCGGGAGGTTCCGCTGGAGCAGGTCTTGGTGGAGACCGACGCTCCCTTCCTGACGCCGCATCCGTTCCGGGGTAGACCGAACGCGTCGTACCTGGTCCCGCTGACTGTGCGATCCGTCGCGGAGGTCCTCGGGAGAGATCTTGAGGAGACCTGTTCAATGATCCAAACCAGCACGAGTCGGGCATTCGGTTCATGGTGATCCTCATCACCTCAAAGGCCTCATGGCCGGTTTTCCACAAGGTTTTCCACAGAAAGTCGGATGTTGGGCTTGACATCCTGCTCAAGTGCGTTACCGTTTCGTGATTGTTAGCCGGGGTCGGGGAAGCTCCGGATGGCTAGTCAGCGGACCATGCGCTTTCGGCCCGAGCCGCGCCGGTTCGGCGTAGGATCTGGGCCGGAATGGGTGGCGAGTGGTACATGCCGTCTGCTCCGTGCCCGGGAGGTACTACATCAGGAGCTTTGTTGCGTCCGTCGGTCAAGACGATCGCGATCAACGCGAGCGTCGTCACGGCCCTTGTGGCCGGTGGCGTCGCGTACATGACGTTCGATAACGCCGTCAGCCTCACTGTTGACGGTGAAACCGAGACCGTGCACACGTTCTCCGGCAATGTCGGTGACGTGCTCGACGGTCAAGGTATCGAGATCGGGCCCAACGACGACGTCGTTCCGTCTCTGGACAGCACGGTCGAAGACGGCACTGAGATCAACGTCCGCTACGGTCGTGAACTCACGGTGACCGTCGACGGCACTGAACGGTCCGTGTGGACGACGGCACTCTCGGTCGACGAGGCCCTCTCGGAGCTCGGTATCCGTGACGAGGGAGCGGATGTCTCGGTGGCCCGCTCGCTCGACATCGATCGCAGCGGGCTGGACTTCGAAGTCCGCACCCCCAAGGAGATCACGCTTGTCGCCGACGGCGACGAGGACCAGGTCACCACGACGGCCCTGACGGTCCGTGAAGCCCTCGCGGACGTCGACGTGGAGCTGGGAGACCGGGACATCGTCGAGCCTTCGCTGGACGCCAAACTGCGCGGCGAGGCGGAGGTCGTCGTCAAGCGAGTGACCGTGGAGAAGGACACCGTCGAGAAAGAGATCGACTTCGAGACCGTCGAGAAGGAAGACGACTCCCTCGAAGTTGGCACCACGTCGGTAGAGACCGAGGGTCAGAAGGGCCTGCTGGAGCGTGAGCTCGAGAAGACCTACATCGACGGGGAACTCGACGACACGGAGAAGCTGTCCGAGGAAGTCATCGACGAGCCGGTCGACGAGGTCATCCTGGTCGGCACTATGGAGCCCGAGCCCGAGCCGGACCCGGAGCCGGACCCACCGGCCGAGGATGACGACGATGAGGGCAGCGACGACAGCGACGACAGCGGCGACGGTGACAGCGACGGCGGCGATGGCGGCGGCGGTGACAACGTCGACGGCGGCGTCTGGGACCGGCTGGCAGAGTGCGAGTCCGGCGGTGACTGGTCGATCAACACCGGCAACGGCTACTACGGCGGCCTTCAGTTCAATCTGCAGACATGGCAGGCCTACGGTGGCTCCGGATACCCGCACGAGAACAGCAAGTCCGAGCAGATCCGCATCGCTGAGAGGGTCCGTGACGACCGTGGCGGCTACGGCGCCTGGCCGGCCTGTTCCGCCAAGCTGGGCCTGAGCTAGTCGCTGCTCGTATCGCGGGTGAATCCGCCCGCGAG
>NZ_ML142861.1:106344-108180 GCF_004138495.1 Phytoactinopolyspora endophytica | reverse complement strand
CGTTTGGCGGCGTCGCTCGGTCTGCGACCGACCAAGACGTTGGGTCAGAACTTCGTCATCGACCCCAATACGGTGCGGCGAATCGTCCGCGTCGCCGATGTGCACGCCGACGATGTCGTCGTCGAGGTGGGGCCCGGGCTGGGCTCGCTGACCCTGGCGTTGCTTCCCGAGGCCGCCCGCGTGGTGGCCGTCGAGGTCGACCCGTCGCTCGCGGGCATCCTGCCGGCCACGGTGGCCGAGCATGCCCCCGCGTTGGCCGACAGGCTGGATGTGGTGCGGGCCGATGCGCTAAAAGTGGCCGATCTGCCCGGTCCGCCGCCGACAGCGCTGGTGGCGAATCTGCCGTACAACGTGGCGGTCCCGGTCCTGTTGCACATGCTGGAGAACTTTCCCAGCCTGCGACGAGTGCTGGTCATGGTGCAGAAGGAAGTCGCCGACCGGCTGGCCGCAGAACCCGGCTCGCGTGTGTACGGCGTGCCGTCGGTGAAGGCGGCGTGGTACGCGAAGGTCAGCCACGCGGGTTCGATAGGGCGGTCGGTGTTCTGGCCGATGCCGAACGTGGACTCGGGGCTCGTCCTGCTCGAGCGCCACGCCGAGCCGTGGAACACGTCGACGGCCGGTGCGCCTCGGCGGGCGGTGTTCGCCGTGATCGACGCGGCGTTCGCGCAGCGGCGCAAGACCCTGCGGGCGGCTTTGAAGGGGTGGGCCGGATCGTCGTCGGCGGCGGAAGAGGCGTTGCGGCTGGCCGGCGTGGACCCGTCGTCACGTGGTGAACAGCTGAGGATCGAGGACTTCGCCCGCATCGCGGCGGCGAAGGCCTGAGCCCGGCTCCGATATGGTCGCCAGCATGCAGGTCACTGTCCGCGTACCCGCGAAGATCAACATCGCGCTCCGGGTGGGGCCGCCGAGGGCGGACGGCTTCCACGATCTGGCGACCCTGTTCCATGCCGTCTCGATGTACGACGAGCTGACGGTGTGCGACGACGACAGCGTTCGCCAGGCGGACGGTGACGCGGGGGCGTCGCTCCGAGGCGCCAACGGCTATCAGGCCCTCGGCGCATCCTCTCCGGCGATACCGCACGAGGTGACGCTCGAGCTCGAAGGTCCGTACAGCAGCGGCGTTCCAGCGGACGGGTCGAACCTGGCGGTGCGGGCCGTGCGTGCCTTGGCGGAGGAAGCTGGAGTCCCGGGACGTGCGGCGCTGCGGGTGCGCAAAGGCATACCGGTGGCCGGCGGTCTGGCCGGAGGCAGCGCCGACGCGGCCGGCGCGCTGCTGGCCTGCAACACGCTCTGGGGTCTCGGGTGGCCTGTGGAGCGCCTGTCACAGGTCGCAGCGGCCCTCGGCAGTGACGTGCCGTTCTCCGTCGTGGGAGGCACCGCCTTGGGAACGGGGCGTGGCGAGCGGCTGGAGCCGGTGCGCGCGGAGCGTGAGCTGCACTGGGTGCTGGCCGTCGCGGACGGTGAGCTGTCTACCCCGGCCGTATACCGCCGTCTGGACGAGTTGCGTGGGCAACCCGGCCCGTCCGCCCGTTCGTCGTCGGCGGTCGAACCACCCGCGATGGATCCACGTCTGGTCGCGGCCGTCGAACGCGGCGACGCGCAAGCCGTCGGTTCCCTGATGGTGAACGACATGCAGGCGGCCGCGCTGGACCTCCGGCCAGGCTTGAGCGAGACCCTGGCCGCTGGGCGCGATGCCGGAGCGTTGGGCGGCATTGTCTCGGGGTCCGGTCCCACGTGTGTCTTCCTGGCCCGCAACGGAACGCACGCAGCCGCCGTCGTTCAGGCGTTGACGGCCTCCGGGACGTGCCGCACGGCGCAGGCCGTCGTCGGGCCGGT
>NZ_ML142861.1:100878-106251 GCF_004138495.1 Phytoactinopolyspora endophytica | reverse complement strand
CCGACGCACGGCTGAGCGTGCCGTAGGCGGACGGGCCTACCGCGAGCTCGTACATCCAATACACAGGCTGACACGAGCACCGGCTGCCTAGAAATTCGGTTGCCGGGCGACACCGCGGAACGTAGCGTCGTGAGCCTGCCATGACTATCTCCACCAGCTCTGCTGGCTCGCCCAGTGACCCCCGTGCTCCCGGTACTCTCAGCCCGCGTCGCCTTGTGCTGAGCAGTCTCTGGCCAGGGCGCCGGGGGGCGTTCGCGTTGTCCCTGACCGTCATCGCGGCAACCGTTCTCCCGCTACTGGCACCTCAGCTCACGCGGCGCTTCGTCGACGGCGCGATCGCCGGCGACAGTACCCAGCAGCTCGTCCTGATCGCCTTCGGCTACCTGGGGCTCGCGGTCTCCGGCCAACTGGCGCGGATGGTGACCGCGTGGCTGGCCAGCCGGCTCGCCTGGGATGGCACGAACCGGCTGCGGGAACTGCTGGCTGAGCACGCGCTGGGCCTGGACATGGCGTACCACGGAAAGCGCACTCCAGGCGAGATGATCGAGCGCGTCGACGGAGACGTGGTGGCGCTGGCGCAGTTCGTGGTCGCCTTTCTGCTCGATGTCGTGGCCAGCCTGCTGCTTCTGCTCGGCGTGATCGTCATCGTGTTCTCGGTGGACGTCCGCATCGGCGGCGTTCTGCTCGGATTCTGCGGTCTGCTGGCCTTCGGGATGGTGCGCGCGCAGCGGGTGGCGGTCCCCGCCGCGACGAAGGCGCGGGAGCGGTCGGCCGCGCTCTTCGGCAACCTTGAGGAGCGCCTCGTCGGCGCCGAGGACATCCGTGCGAACGGCGCCGGGGAGCACGTGGTGAACCGCTTCCATCGGGTCAGCGCGGAGCTGTACCGGGCGGACACGCGCGCGCAGACGATCGCCGGCGGGATATTCGCCGGCACGACGCTGGCCTTCGCGCTCGGCACGGCGTTGATACTCGGCCTCGCGGCGTGGAGCCAACGGGAGGGCGCACTCACCGTCGGTACGGCCGTCCTGCTCTTCCAGTACACACAGATGGTGCGTGCGCCGTTCGAGCGGCTCATCGACCAGCTGCAGCAGTACCAGAAGGCGTTGGCCGGGGTGGCCCGGATCGGTGGTCTGCTCGCCGAGCGGCGGACCCTGCCGGAGCCCGAGCACCCACGGCCCCTCCCACCCGCCGGCCCGCTGAGCGTCGACATGGACAGTGTGGCGTTCGCCTATCCTGACGACGAGGAGCGGGTGCTCTCGGAAGTCGACCTGCACCTGGCGCCCGGGGAGACGCTGGGTCTGGTGGGGCGTACCGGAAGCGGCAAGACCACGATCGCCCGGATGGTGCTCAGGCTGTACGACCCGACCGAGGGCACTGTCCGCGTCGGCGGTGTGGATCTGCGAGAGGCGGGACTCGAATCGGTGCATCGCCGGGTCTGCATCGTCACCCAGGACGTCCAGCTGTTCGCCGCGACCGTTCGGGACAACCTGACCCTGTTCCGTCCGGGCCTCGACGACGAGCGGTTGCGGAGGGTGCTCGTCGATGTCGGCCTGGGCGAGTGGCTCGATACCCTGCCGGACGGCCTGGACACCGTGCTCGGTCCGCAAGGTGGTGGGGTCTCCGCTGGTGAGGCGCAGCTGCTGGCTTTCGCGCGGGCGTTCCTCACCGACGCCGGGGTGGTCGTGCTCGACGAGGCGTCCAGCCGGCTCGATCCCGCGACCGAGGCGCGTATCGATGTCGCCATCGACCGGTTGCTCGCCGACCGGACCGGCATCCTGATCGCGCACCGTCTGTCCTCGCTGTCGCGCGTGGACAAGATCGCCGTCGTCGACGAGGGACGGGTCGTGGAGTACGGACGTCGAGAGGAGCTGGCCGCGGATCCGGCCAGCTGGTTCGGTCACCTGCTCGACGCCGCGGGGGTCCGGCGATGAAGGGGCGAGGTACGCAGGCGGTGTCGGGGCGTGGCCGGCACCGTGCGGTCTGGCTGGTGATCGGGCGTCTGAGCCGGGTCAACCTGCGACGCTACGTCGGCGGCGGGCTGCTGTGGGTGGCGTTCTTTGTGATCCCGCTGGTCACCGGGCTCGTCCTACAGGGCGTGTTCGACGCGATCAGCGGCCAGCGTGAGGTCTCGCTGGAGTCGGCGCTGTGGTTGTGCGCCGCGTTCGTCGCCGTCGAGGCAGTCCGTGGTGGGGTGTTCTGGATCGCGTTGTCCGTCTGGCCCTACTGGTGGATCGGTGCCGGGACGACGTTGCGCGCGAATACGTTGCGCTCGATCCTCACCGCGCGCGGGCCGGCGGCCAGCCGGCTGCCGCATTCCTCCGGTGAGGCGGTGGCACGGTTCCGGGATGACGTCGAAGACCTGGTGGTGGCGACCGACAACATCGTCGACCTCATCGGTGCCGCGCTCTTCGCCGCCGGCGCGTTCGCGATCATGGCCACCATCGATCCGGTCATCACCGTCGTCCTGGTGCTTCCGCTCACCATCATCGCGGTGCTGAACCGGCTCCTACGTGGTGTGATCACGCGGGTCCACCGGCAGGCCCGGCAGCTCGGCGCCGTCGTGACGGCGTTCATCGGGGAGACCTTCGCCGGCGTCCTCGCGATCAAGACCGCCGGTGCCGAGGGTGCGGTGCTGGAGCGTCTGCGCGAGCACAACCGGCGCCGCCGACACGCGGCGGTCAAGGACCGGCTGGTCATGGACATGCTCGACACCGCGAACTCCGCGACAGTCGAGATCAGCATCGGTCTGGTCCTGTTGCTCGCCACGCCGGCCATGCGCAGCGGCGACTTCACGGTGGGCGACTTCGCGCTGTTCACCAGTTACGTCGGATGGCTGACGATGCTGCCGCGCATCCTGGGGCGGATGCTGTACCGGATTCCGCAGGGAGCTGTGGCGACCGAACGTCTCAGCCGGTTGATGGCACACCATGAGGACGCTGACCATCTGTCCCGGCTCAGCGGGGTGCATTTCAGGCAGGACCCGCCGCCGGCCCTGACCCAGGTCCCGCCGCGGACCGATCCGCTCGATGTCTTCGAGGCCCGTGACATCACCGTGCTCCACGACGACGCCGGTCACGGTGTGGCCGGGGTCGACATCCGGATCGAGCGAGGATCGTTCACAGTCGTCACGGGCGCTGTCGGGGCGGGCAAGACGACGTTGGTCCGGGCGCTGCTCGGCATGCTGCCGCTCGAACGCGGCACGGTGAGCTGGAACGGGCAGCCGGTCGACGACCCGGGTACGTTCCTGGTGCCGGGCCGCGCCGCCTACGCGGGGCAGGTTCCGCGGCTGTTCTCCGAGTCATTGCGGGAGAATCTCCAGCTGGGCTGGCCAGTGGAAGACGGCAAGCTCAGGGCGGCGATCGAGCTCGCCGCCCTGGAGGAGGACGTCGCGGACATGCCTGAAGGGCTCGAGACTGTGGTCGGGTCGCGCGGTGTCCGCCTGTCCGGTGGGCAGGTGCAGCGTTCGACGGCCGCACGCGCACTGGTGCGTTCGCCGGATCTGCTGGTCGTCGACGACCTGTCGTCGGCGCTGGACGTCGAGACCGAGCAACGTCTCTGGGACCGGATCTCGGAAGCCGCTGGGGACGGCGGCGGGCCGTCGACGGTGCTGGTGGTCTCGCACCGCCGGGCCGCGCTGGAACGAGCGGACCAGATCGTCGTCCTGGACCGAGGGCAGGTCGTGGGCAGCGGATCCCTGGACGAGTTGCTGAGCACCAGCCCGGAGATGCGACGGCTCTGGTCCGAGGAACTGATCGTCGAGGCGGAGGAGCACAGCACCGCGTCGCTGGTGCCAGAGAGCCCGGGGTCTGATCACTAGGGCCGCGTCAGCTGCGCCTCCAGTCCGTCGAGCAGGTAGTCCAAGCCCGTGGCGAAGGCACCGTCCCAGTCGTCATCGTAGAGATAGCCTTGTGCGGCTAGCGTAGGGTAGCGGTCGCTCTCGGAACGTAGCTTCTCCTGGCCCACTCGGCGTTCCTCGTCGGTGATGTGCAGTGCTGTTTCGGTCGATGCCGACCCCATGACGTGGTTGTAGAGCGCCCAAGTCGCGGCGGAAAGGGCCGTCCCGGTGAACCCTGCGCGGGCGAGTGTCGCCTGCAGGATCTCCATCTGGGCGAGGAAGTTCGGCCCGACGCTCGGCCGCTGCCGTGCGGGGACCGCGGCGGCCCATGGGTGGCGTAGCAGCACTGATCGCCACCCGTACAGCACTGCGGTGACGTCCTTGCGCCAGTGCGACGTGCGCTCCGCTTCGAGCGTGAGATCGCCGAAGATCGCGTCGACGGCGAGATCGACGACGTCGTGCTTCGTCTCGACATGCCAGTAGAGCGACGGGGCGACGACTCCGAGCCGCTCAGCCAGCCGTCGCATGGTGAGCCGCTCGATTCCCTCCTCATCGAGGACGGCCACTGCCGCGTCGACGATGCGCGAGAGCGATAGCGGTGGCTCACCTCTGGAAGCGCGTCGGGGGCGCAACCAGACGCTACGCACTCCATCGTTCTTCATTTGGCTACCCACACTTCCTCCACATCGGCTGACGTCCCGGATCGCCGGACCGGTATGGCGAGTGTAGTACGGTGATCGAGGTCTCTAACATTGTTAGGGGATATCGAACCGGCGTAGATAGAGGTGTGCTTGTGACAGATGTGGCTGTGACAGATGAGTTAGCGAAGGCTCCTACAAGGCGGTGGTGGACGCTGCCCGTCGTTGCCGCGGCGCAGCTTCTCGTGGTCCTGGACGGGACGATTGTGAACATCGCCCTGCCTTCGGCGCAGGACGCGCTCGGTATCTCCGATGCGGCACGACACTGGGTGATCACCGCATACCTGCTGGCGTTCGGCGGGCTGTTGCTGATCGGCGGCCGGGTAAGCGGTGCACTCGGCCATCGGCGCGCGTTCGCCATCGGCCTGGTGGGCTTCGCCGGCGCATCCGCGCTGGGCGGGTTGGCCGCCCAGGCGGGAACGCTGATAGGGGCACGAGCCTTGCAGGGGGTTTTCGCTGCGCTCTTGGCTCCAGCCGCGTTGTCGTTGCTGACGACCACCTTCACCGAGGCACGCGAACGTGGCCGTGCGTTCGGGGTGTTCGCGGCGATCGGCGCGGCTGGATCGGCTATCGGTCTGATCGCGGGTGGATTGCTGACCGAGTACGCCAGTTGGCGGTGGTGCCTGTACATCAATGTGCCCATCGCGCTGCTCGCGCTCCTCGGCACGGTGTTCGTGCCGAAGGATATTCCCGTCCGCGGTGGCGAGCGGCCGGACGTCCTGGGCGTGTTGCTGAGCGCTTCTGGCTTGATCGCGGTGGTCTACGCGTTCAACCAGGCCGAACCACACGGCTGGGGTTCACCGGAGGTACTGGGTCTGCTGGCCGCCGGCGTCGTGCTTC
>NZ_ML142861.1:97862-100823 GCF_004138495.1 Phytoactinopolyspora endophytica | reverse complement strand
CTTCGTTGCTGTCGAGATGCGGGCACCTCAGCCGTTGCTGTCGATGCGGATCCTGCTCGACCGTGCCCGTGCCGCCGCGTTTCTCTCGATCACGCTGATGTTCATGGCGATGTTCGGCTTCTACCTGTTCATGAGTTACTACACACAAGCGATCCTCGGCTATTCACCCGTCCAGGCGGGCATGACCCTGATCATCAACGCCCTAGCCGCCTTGATCGGGTCGATGTTGATAGCCGGGAAGCTGCACGGACGTGTCGCGCCCGCGGCACTGATCGTGCCCGGCCTGATCGCCGCGGCGGCCGGAATGCTCATCCTGACCGGTTTGACGGCGCAGAGTGCGAACGTACTGCCGGTGTACCTGGTGCCCGCGATGCTGCTCACCGGGCTCGGGCTGGGTTGTGTGATCCCGCCGACCGCCGGCCTCGCCACGGCGGGAATGAGAGGGCACGACATCGGGGCCGCGTCCGCGACATACAACGCTGCTCAGCAGCTTGGGGCGGCGCTCGGCATTGCTCTGCTCAACACCATCGCGACCAGCGCCACGGCGGCATACGTGTCCACCGCGGGACCGTCGGATCCGGGCGAGGCCTCAGTGCATGGCTACACCACAGCACTGACCGTCGCCCTCGGAATCCTCATCACCGCTGCGATCGTCACCACGCCGTTGCTGATCACCGGTCGACTCCGAGATCGAAAGAGGGAGATGGCCAGCCGAGCGGCGTGAGTAGGACGTTCGGCGGTCGGCATGGGAAACTCGACGGTGTCATGGCGCCACGTAATCTCATCAATCTCGAGTCAGTGTCCCTCGCCTATGGGACTCAGCAGATCTTCGACGCACTCTCGATCGGTATAGGCACCGGTGAGCGCATCGGCGTTGTCGGCAGGAACGGTGGCGGCAAGTCGTCGCTGCTCCGGTTGCTGTCCGGCGCCGAGCGACCCGACTCCGGCCGGGTCACGCACACCGGTGGGCTGAGGATCGGCTACGTCGGGCAGCGCGACGAGCTCGATCCGGAGTCGACGGTCCGGCAGAGCGTCGTGGGGGAGCTCGCGGACCACGAGTGGGCCGGCGACGCACGGGTCCGCGAGGTCGTCGCTCACCTGCTGCCCGAGATCGCCCTGGACGCACGGATCGGCCCGCTCTCGGGCGGGGAACGACGACGCGTCGCGCTCGCGCGGACACTGATCGCCGAGTCCGACCTGCTGTTGCTCGACGAGCCCACCAACCACCTGGACGTCGAGGCGATCGACTGGCTGACGACGCACCTGGCCGCGACCGGCCGGGCGCTCGTCGTCGTCACCCACGATCGGTGGCTGCTCGACTCGGTCTGCGAGACCACCTGGGAGGTCGTGGACGGCACGGTCCACGCGTACGACGGCGGCTACTCGACCTACGTCCTGGCCCGCGCCGAGCGCTCCCGGATCGCCGCGTCCGACGAGGCCCGCCGGCAGAACCTGCTGCGCAAGGAACTGGCGTGGCTGCGACGTGGCCCGCCTGCCCGGACGTCGAAGCCGAAGTTCCGGATCGACGCCGCCAACACGCTGATCGAGAACGAGCCGCCGCCGCGGGATCCGTACGAGCTGGCGCGGTTGGCGACCACCAGGCTCGGCAAGAGCGTCTACGACGTCGAGAACGCCACTGTCGAGCTGGGCGGCAAGACCCTGTTGGACGACCTGACATGGCGGCTGGGCCCGGGAGACCGGGTCGGTGTGGTCGGGGTGAACGGATCCGGAAAGACCACCTTGCTGCGTTTGCTCGACGGAAGCCTGCCGCCGTCTGCGGGTCACGTGAAGATCGGCAAGACCGTGGTCTGCGCGCACCTGTCCCAGGAGATCTCCGAGCTCGACCCGGCGACGCGGGTGCTGCAGGCGGTGGAGGAGGTCAAGAAGGAGGTCCAGCTGGGGGCCGGTGGTGAGGCCACGGCTGGGCAGATGCTGGAGCGGTTCGGCTTCACCGGTCAGCGGCAGTGGACTCCCGTGGGCGACCTGTCCGGTGGTGAGCGCCGGCGGCTGCAGTTGCTGCGCCTGCTGATGGGCGAGCCGAACGTCCTGCTGCTCGACGAGCCGACCAACGACCTGGACGTGGAGACGCTCAACGTTCTCGAGGACGTGCTCGACCGGTGGCCGGGAACGCTCGTGGTCGTCAGCCACGACCGTTGGTTCCTGGAGCGGGCGACGGACTCGATCTGGGCGCTGCTGGGCGACGGCCGTCTGGTGCACCTTCCGGGTGGCGTCGACGAGTACCTGGAACGTCGCCGCGCCGCATCCGTTGCCCCAGCCTCGGGCGTGGGCGCATCGGAGGCTGGGACGGTAGGAAGCCCAACAGGCGCAGTTGGCACGGGAGCGGGCACACCGGCCGGTTCGGGCGACTCTGGTGGTACCAGCGTCGGTGCGGGTGCCGGGCTGGGGCGCGGCGACGCGCGCCGGGAGAAACGCGGTGACACACGGGCCGCCCGGAAGGAACTGACGAGAGTCGAGCGCGAGGTAGAGAAGCTGACGCAGCGTGCGGAGAAGCTCCATGCGGAGCTGGCGCAGCACGCCACCGACCACGAGAAGGTGGCCGAACTGGACGCGACGCTGCGGAAGGTCAATGAGGAGCGCGAGGCGCTTGAAGCGCGGTGGATGGACCTAGCCGAGGAAGTCGGCTAGGCGCGGAGCCTCAGCGCTCTAAAGGGAGAGACCGTTCTCCGCCAGCCACGCCTGTGGGTTGACCGGGTCGCCGTCGTTGGGCCGGATCTCCAGGTGCAGGTGCGGCCCGGTGCTGTTGCCGGTGGAACCCACTCTTCCAATCACCGTGCCGGGCTCGACTGTGCCGGAGTCCTTGACGATGCGCGACAGGTGGCCGTACCAGCTCACCGTGCCGTCCCAGTGACGGATCGCGATCTTCTGACCGTACGAGCCGTCCCAACCGGCGGAGATGATCTCCCCGCTGGAGACTGCGACGACCTCGGCTCCGTGTGCGGC
>NZ_ML142861.1:96267-97852 GCF_004138495.1 Phytoactinopolyspora endophytica | reverse complement strand
ATCGACACCCGTGTGGGTGCCGGACCACATCTGACCAGAGGAACCGAAACCGGCCGAGATGCGGTAGCTGGCAGTCACCGGGGTCACCCAGCGCTTTGCCTCCCGCTCGGCGCGAGCGGCCGCCTCGGCGGCTTCTTCTCGCTGTTGCCTGACGATACCGTCATGGGCTTCCGACGCTGTCTCGCTGGCTTCCGAGGTGAGTGATTTACCGGCGTCGGAGATTGAATCCAGAGCGCCTGCGTTGGATACGGAGGTCATCGGCCGTTCGGGAACGGCGTCGATGGTTTCGGTATCCGAACCACTCGAACCTGATGCGTGGGGCATGACGAGCGCGCCAGAGGCTGCTGCCGCCATTGCTACGGATCCCACGACGGAGGGGACGGTGACGTGCCTACGTCGACGATGTCGACCGTGGCCGGCGCTACCTGAGCGACTCGACACCCCTATGAACCTTCCGACGGGAACTGCGGACTCCGGGACCATAGCCGGTCCACGGACCCCACCACAAATGACTCGGCGGTGTTCGGTCGGGACTTATGCGGGCCGTGTGTGCGGGAGGGTGGAGATCACATTTCGTAACCATGCTGTGACCTGCGACGACACGCCGAGGCCTGTGAGGGTCGTCACATTTGCGAAGTTGCGTCAACAAGGTGTGACCTTCGTCACATCGGGCGGGCGATCTCGGCGCTCAGATGTAGAGGAATCGACGCTCGCGCAGGTAGCCTGCTTGTGTGGAGGATCGGATGACGCATGTGCACTCATTACGGGTGGTAGTGGCCAAGCCGGGACTGGATGGACACGACCGCGGCGCGAAGGTGGTGGCGCGTGCGTTGCGCGACGCCGGCGTCGAGGTCGTCTACACGGGACTGCACCAGACGCCAGAGCAAGTGGTCGAGGCCGCGATTCAGGAAGACGCCCAGGCCATCGGCTTGTCGATCCTCTCTGGCGCGCACATGACCCTGTTCAAGCGAGTGCTGGAGTTGCTGGAGGAGCGGGACGCCACGGACATCGTCGTCTTCGGCGGCGGAATCATCCCGGGTGCGGACATCACTCTCCTGGAAGAGATGGGAGTCGCCCGCATCTTCACACCTGGCGCCAGTACCCAGGACATCGTCGAATGGGTGAACACGCTCCGCACGCACCAGCCGAGTTGAGAGTTCGCGTGCATCGGCGTGCCCGAGTCCGTCGTGCAGCCCACCTCCTGATTGCTTGTTGAATGTCAGTGACGTTCGTGGCCTGCCAGTACCCCATAAGACGTCGCTGACACTCAGCGAGCGCCGCTGCTGACGTGAATGATGTATCCGCCGTGCCGCGGGTGCCGGAGATTTTGCTGCCGTTCACCGATTCGTCGGCGCGAGGTCTATCAGAGGTCTAGACCTATCCGATGTAATAGCCCCACCTTCTATGCAAGTGGGGTGATTTGGTGTCTGAACAGACATTTCCGGCACAGCACAGGCAGCATGCGTCAGCGTTGCCGATCTCGGCCCGGAGGCCGGCGCGCAGTGACGTGCGTAGGCGGCGAGGAACGCTTGCCGCCGCGACTGTCGCGGCGGCCGGGTTGATCGTCGTGCCCGTCGCCGGCGCC
>NZ_ML142861.1:95736-96197 GCF_004138495.1 Phytoactinopolyspora endophytica | reverse complement strand
CTGAGCGTGGAGCCGGCCGACGTGACGGCGGAGCCTCTCATCGATGTCCCGGGCGAGTCTGTCCCGGCAGGGAGCGAGGAGATCGCCATCGCCCCGGGGATGGGGCTGACCACCTTCTCCAGCCTGGAAGCCGACGGCTGGACGTCGGGCTCGGTACTCACGGTCGACGTCGACTCCGATGTGACCTTCGACTACCAGTTCTCTGGCACGGTCACCGAGCAGCAGACCGTGCGGGCGGGCGCGGAGCGGGACGGCGCCACGGCCGCGATCAACGGTGACTTCTTCGACATCAACAACTCCTACGCACCGCTCGGCGCCGGCATCAGCCGGGAACACGGTGTCGTCAACGGGCCGTCCCCGGGACGGAACCAGGCCGTCGCCGTGACCGAGAGCGGTGCTCTCGAGCTGGCGCAGATCTTCCTGGAAGGTGAGGTCGCCGTCGACGGCGAGCCCGCGTTCCA
>NZ_ML142861.1:91381-95692 GCF_004138495.1 Phytoactinopolyspora endophytica | reverse complement strand
GTCAATACATATAGGCTTCCGGCCGACGGGATCGGCGTCTTCACCTCGCTGTGGGGTGACTACGCCAGGGCGCCGTCGGTCGGCGGCGCGCCAGACACGGCGGAGGTCACGGTCGTCGACGGAGTGGTCACCGATGTAGGCACGGAGATCGGTGGTGGCGAGATCGCCGAGGACACACAGATCCTGGTGGGACGCGACACCGGCGCGGAGGCCCTGCTCGAGCTTGAGCCCGGCATGAGTGTCGACGTGACGTACGCGCCGCGCTCCGACGTCGAGGAGATCGCGGCGGCCGTGGGCGGCAACCAGGTCCTGGTCGAGGACGGAGTGCCGCAGACGTTCTCCGATACCGCGGTCCACCCGCGTACCGCGCTGGGGATCAGCGAGGACGGCAGCGAGGTCTTCATGGCCGTGATCGACGGCCGGCAGGCGCACGCTCGCGGGATGAGCCTGGAAGAGCTCGGTGAGTTCATGCACGAGCTGGGCGCTCATGACGCGCTGAACCTCGACGGCGGCGGGTCGTCGACCATGGTGGTCCGCGACCCGGCCACCCCCGACCACGACGTCGTCAACAGCCCGTCCGACGGCGAGGAGCGCCAGGTCTCTAACGGGCTGGCCATCTTCGCGGGCCAGGGTTCCGGCACGCTGAGCGGGTTCCGGCTGTCGACGGAGGCCGGCAGCGAACGCGTCTTCCCCGGGCTGTCCCGGACGGTCACGGCGCTCGGGCACGACGAGGCGCAGGACCCGGTCGACTCGTCGCCTGCCTGGTCGGCGGAAGGCGATGCCGCCGAAGTAGCGGGTGACGGGTCCACGGCCACCGTGACCGGGGTAGAGCCCGGGGAGGCGACTGTCGTCGCGTCCGAGGGCGACGCCGGCGGCGAGCTGGCGATCACCGTGCTCGACGAGATCGCCTGGCTCGACTCGAACGCGGTCCTGGTGCCGCTGGCCGATGCTGACGCCTCTGGGCGGATCGAGTTGACCGGCTACGACGACGCCGGCTACCGCGCGCCGGTCGAGCCGGCCGACGTCGAGGTCAGCGGCGGAGACGGGGTGGTCGAGCTGGTGCCGGACGCCGCCGGCTTCACCGTCGAACCGCTCACCGACGAAGGCTCTACGCTGCTTACCTTCAACGCGGCTGGGGTCGAGACGCAGGTCGCCGTGACCATCGGGCTGGTGGAGGAGACGGTCGCCGATTTCTCCGACGCCGATGGGTGGACCGTCAGCTTCGCACGCGCCAGCGGTGACATCGAGCCGGCCGAAGGGCCCGACGGACAGTCCGGCGTCCGGATGACCTACGACTTCACCGGCCCCAACACCCGAGCCGCGTACGCCGCGCCGCCCGAGCGGCTCGAGTTTCCAGGCCAGCCGCAGGCGGTGAACGCCTGGGTGAAGGGCGACGGCAACGGCACGTGGATCCGGATGCGTCTGTACGACGCCCAGGGGACGCTGATCACCCTCAACGGTGGGTACACGACGTTCGACGATTGGCAGCAGCTGCGGTTCGAGGTGCCGGAAGGCACCCAGTACCCGCTGACCCTCCGCGACATCTACGCGGTGGAGCCGAGCGGTGACGCCCGGTACGACGGCGAGACGTCGTTCAGCGACATCACCGTCGAAGTGGCGCCGGACGTCGACTTGCCCGCCCAGAGCAGGTTCCCGGATCCGGTGGTGATCGCCAACGGGACCAACGACGACGCTACGCAGCGGATCGCTGTGATGAACGACGCGCAGTTCGTCGCACGAGACCCCGACAGCGATGCCGTCCAGGCAGCCCGCCGGACGCTGCGGGAGATCGTCGTCGCTGACCCCGACGTCCTCATCATCAATGGCGACTTCGTCGACGAGGCATCGCCGGAGGACTTCGATCTGGCTCGCCGAATCCTCGACGAGGAACTGGGAGACGCGGCGTTCCCCTGGTACTACGTGCCGGGCAACCACGAGATCCAAGGCGGTCCGATCGAGAACTTCATCGACGAGTTCGGCGACACCCAGCACGTCTTCGACGTCGAAGGAACCAGGGTGGTCACCCTGAACACGGCCTACGGCACGCTGCGTGCCGGTGGTGAGGAGTTCGACCAGATCCTCGCGCTGCGGGAAGCGCTGGACGATGCGGCCGAGGACCCGTCCATCACGGGCGTCGTCGTCGCCGGGCACCACCCGCCGAACGATCCGCTGCCGACGGCGAACAGCCAGCTGGCCGATCGCATGGAGGCGGAGATGCTCGAACAGTGGCTGGCCGACTTCGAGGCGGAGTCGGGCAAGCAGACGGCGTACGTGGGCGGTCACGCCGGAGTTTTCGACGCGTCGTCGGTGGACGGTGTGCCGTACCTGGTGGTCGGCAACTCCGGCAAGGGCCCGGCCAGCACTCCGGACAACGGCGGCTTCACCGGCTGGACGATGCTCGGCATAGAGCCGGACCTCGCTGCAGCAGACAATGCGGACGGCTCCGGTGCCGGATGGCTGGCCGCGGAGGTCCTGCCCCGGGTGGACACCTTGACACTGGACGTGCCCGGACGGCTGCCCGCCGGCGAGACAGCACAGGTCTCGGCTGAGTTGGAGCAGGACGAGGGCGCGCGGACGGTGCCGGTTCAGTGGCCCGTGAGCGCCGAGTGGTCCGGACGTGGTGTGCACGTCGGCGACCCGGATGACGCGGGCCGGGGCGACGTCGTCGCGCTCGACCCGTCGACGCGCACGCTGACTGCCCTTCGGCCCGGCGCCACCCAGCTGTCGGTCACGGTCAACGGCGAGACCGACACCGAAAGGATCCAGGTAGCACCCAGGTAGAGGCCGCCTCCGGCCGGCAATGAACGACATCGTGGTCGCCCGAGCGACCACGATGTCGTTCCTTCTGCGTGGGAAACGCTGGCGCCTGGTTGGGTGGGTGGGCGGTCGAGTTTTCTTCTGCGGCTGGTCCTCCGGCGGTAGCTCTGTGGATGGTTGCGTTGCGCCGCGCCGTCGGACAAAGCGCCGCTGCCAGAAATCCTCGACCGCCCACCTTCCGACTCGCCTCACGTACGCGGCAACCTGACGAGCGACGTGGTTCGCTTTCACTCTGGGGTCGGATTCCCGCCGACGGCCGCGCACCGATAGTCTTCACTTGGCCTTACTGGTGGAATAGGGCCAAATTCCGGCAGAGTGACGTGCCGGGAGCAGGCTCGCCTAGCCGCGCGGCGGCACCACCTCGCGTGGCCATGAGTAACTACAGACGGACCGCGACACACACGACAAGGATGTACCCCGCGTGGATCTGATGGAGTATCAAGCGAAGGACCTCTTCGCCAAGCATGGAGTCCCGGTGCTGCCGGGAAAAGTAGCCGAGACAGCTGACCGCGCGCGCACCGTCGCAGACGAGATCGGTACCGCGGTCGTGGTCAAGGCCCAGGTCAAGACCGGTGGGCGTGGCAAGGCCGGCGGCGTGAAGCTGGCTGAGAACGCGGCTGAGGCGCAGGAGAAGGCCGAGGCCATCCTCGGCATGGACATCAAGGGTCACACGGTTCATCGCGTGCTGGTGACGCAGGCCAGCGACATCGCGCAGGAGTACTACGTGTCCTTCCTGCTCGACCGGTCCAACCGCACCTACCTGGCGATGGCCAGCGTCGAGGGCGGCGTCGAGATCGAGCAGCTCGCGGTGGAGCGCCCGGAGGCGCTGGCGAGAATCCCAGTGGACCCGCTGTCCGGCGTCGACGCGGCCAAAGCCGCGGAGATCGCCGACGCGGCCGGGTTCGAGCCTGCCGTCCGCGACCAGGTGATCGACGTCCTGCAGAAGCTGTGGACCGCTTTCACCGCGGAGGACGCCACACTGGTCGAGGTCAACCCGCTGGTGAAGACACCGGACGGGACGATCCTTGCGCTCGACGGCAAGGTCAGCCTGGACGAGAACGCCGAGTTCCGGCACGCCGACCACGCGGCGTTCGAGGACAAGGAAGCCGCTGACCCGCTGGAAGCCCGGGCCAAGGAGAAGAACCTCAACTACGTCAAGCTCGAGGGCGAGGTCGGCATCATCGGCAACGGCGCCGGCCTGGTCATGTCGACGCTCGACGTCGTCGCCTACGCCGGCCAAGAGCTGGACTCGGGTTCGGCTCCGGTTCGTCCCGCGAACTTCCTGGACATCGGCGGTGGCGCCTCGGCCGAGGTGATGGCGAACGGTCTGGAGATCATCCTTTCCGACCCGGACGTGAAGAGCGTGTTCGTCAACGTCTTCGGCGGCATCACCGCATGTGACGCGGTGGCCAACGGGATCGTGCACGCCTTCGATCTGCTTGAGAAGCGCGGCGATGAAGTGACCAAGCCGCTTGTGGTCCGGCTGGACGGTAA
>NZ_ML142861.1:91004-91319 GCF_004138495.1 Phytoactinopolyspora endophytica | reverse complement strand
GCCGAGGAAGGCCGTCGGATCCTCTCGGAGTTCGCCTCGTCGGGGAAAGATGGGGCGATCGAACAGGTCGACACCATGGATGGTGCCGCGCGCCGCGCGGCCGAGCTCGCGGCGGCGAAGTAAGGACGGCGGAGACCAATGGCTATCTTCCTCAACGAGAACAGCAGGATCATCGTCCAGGGCATCACCGGCGCCGAGGGCACCAAGCACACGCAGCGGATGCTCAAGTCCGGCGCGAATGTCGTCGGCGGCGTGAACGCCCGCAAGGCCGGCCAGGAGCTGGACTTCACCGAGTTCGACCCGGATGCGGTGCTG
>NZ_ML142861.1:88915-90959 GCF_004138495.1 Phytoactinopolyspora endophytica | reverse complement strand
ATACGGCTCGGTCGCCGAGGCGATGGAGAAGACGGGCGCCAATGTGTCGGTCGCCTTCGTGCCGCCGAAGTTCACGAAGGACGCCGTCATCGAGGCCGTCGACGCCGGCATCGAGCTGCTCGTCGTCATCACCGAGGGAATCCCGGTGCACGACACGGCGGAGTTCTGGGCGTACGCGCAGAACAACGGCAACAAGACCCGTATCGTCGGCCCGAACTGCCCCGGCGTGATCAGTCCCGGCAAGTCCAACGCCGGCATCATCCCGTCGGACATCACCGACTCCGGGCCGATCGGGCTGGTCAGCAAGTCCGGCACGCTGACGTACCAGATGATGTACGAGCTGCGTGACATCGGCTTCTCCACCTGTGTCGGCATCGGCGGTGACCCGGTGATCGGGACGACGCACATCGACGCGCTCGAGGCATTCGAGGCCGACCCGGACACCAAGGCGATCGTCATGATCGGCGAGATCGGTGGCGACGCCGAGGAGCGGGCCGCGGCCTACATCAGGGAGAACGTGACCAAGCCCGTCGTCGGCTACGTCGCCGGGTTCACTGCTCCCGAGGGCAAGACCATGGGGCACGCCGGAGCCATCGTCTCCGGTTCGTCCGGCACGGCGGCGGCGAAGGCGGAGGCGCTGGAAGCCGCGGGTGTCAAGGTCGGCAAGACTCCTTCGGAGGCCGCGCGGATCATGCGCGAGATCGTCCAGAACAGCTGATCGCGGCTCTGGTCTGCTCCTGTTGGGTGTCCGCAGTCCCTGTGTTCATGATCATGTTCCCGCTTAGGCCCCTATAGGGGCTCAAAACGGAACATGATCATGAACGCGCGATGCGGCTGGGCGGTACTGACGACAGACCCCCCGACTGTGACGTTGTGCAGCTATTCGGATAGGCGGTCGGCGGCGCGATTGAGCAGGTCCGTCATCTGATCGGCCGTGATGTCGTGGTCACTGGCGCTGTCGATGTTGTGGTTGACGACGGTCACGAGGTTGTCCTGCAGGGCGATGCCGAAGACGAAGGTGATGCCGTACTCTTCGTATTCCTCGCGCCAGGTCGAGATCGTCCGGTTCCCGTCATCGGCCGAGGCGGTATTCACCACGTTGCGCCCGTCGTCGTCGTAGGACTCCGCGGCCGCGACCAGGTCCTCGTAATGTGACCGTGCGGATTCGGCGTCCGGGAATGCCGCGATCTCCTGGTCGACGCTGAGGTAGATCGCTTCGGTGGGGTCGCTCTGCTGGTAGAACCGGCGCTGGAACCAGGTGGCGCCGCCGTCGGCTTCCGGGTCGAGTGGCAGATATGTGAGGGCCCAGCCCGATGGATCACCGGCCTCGTTACCCGGCACGGGCTCGGTGCCGTCGACGATCTTCTCCAGGCCGGTCGCCTCTACGACGTCGTCCACGGTCAGCCAGCCGTCGATGTCGCCGATGGGCTCCTTGTCGGTCCGTTCGGCGGTTACCTCGCCGACGCACTCAGTCCCGAACGCGGCGCAGAGCCGCTCGCCGGAGAGCACGGAATCTTCCGTGTCCATGTTGGCGTTGTCCTCCTGGTTGTTGTGACCCTGGATCACCACGTTCACGTAGTCGCCGGTCCGCATCATCCGGACCGAGACCAGGTTCGTCTCGACGAAGTTGATCGGCTCTTCCATCGCTTCGAAGTAGTTGGCCATCCACGCCTCGTCGCCGAGCCCGTCGACGTTCCACACCTGGCTGATCTGCGTAAGGGTGTCCTCCTCGCTCAGCTCCAGGTCCCGGACACAGCGCTCCAGATCGGCGCGGATCTGCGAGAAGCGCCCTACTGGATCGTCCGTCTCCTCGATGAACTGCAGGAAATGACCGCCTTGGCCGTCCTGGGTGTTCTCGTAGTAGACGTGAGCGGCCTCGGGCGGCGCCGCGGGGGCGCACTCGAATGGGGTCTGGGCCGCGTCCCTCTCAGTCCACTCCGGCAAGACGTCGCCCGGCTGCCCTTCCGGTGTGATGTCGTCGGCGGTTATCAGGGCGTCGTCGGGGATGTTTCCGCCGTTGTCGCCGTCGGGAGGCGACGGGTCG
>NZ_ML142861.1:69886-88905 GCF_004138495.1 Phytoactinopolyspora endophytica | reverse complement strand
TGGTGGGGGAGACGGTGGGGGTTTCGGTGTTGGTGGGGTGGGCGGGTTCGGGTGCGGTGAACAGCTCGTCTTGGGTGATGCCGATGAGGCCGATGGCAATGGCGGCGATGCCGGCGAGGACGCCGGTGGTGATCTGGTTGCGGGTGCGTTGTGCGGCGCGGTGTCGTGCGGCGCTGGGGCCGGGCATGTCGATCCCGGTGACGTCCGTGTTGAGGGCATCGAGCTGTTGCCGTAGCTCGTCGTCGAAGTTATTGGTCACGGCCGTCACCTCCCGTCGCAACGTTCGTGTCGTCGGTGAGCAGTTCGGCCAGGGCCGCCCGGCCTCGGGAGAGGCGGGCTTTGATGGTGCCGGTGGGTGCTCCGACTTCGGTGGAGATCTCGTCGACGGTCATGCCGACGAGGTGGTGCAGGACGATGGCGCGTCGTTGTGCTTCGGGGATATGGCGGAGTGCGTTGACTAGTGCGACGTGGTCGGGGTTGGGTGGTGCGGTGTCTTCGGGGGCGCCGTGGCGGGCCATGGCGGTGACGGCGTTTTTTGCTTTGCGCCAGCGGCTGGCGGCGATGCGCCAGGCGACGGTGCGGACCCAGGCTTCGGGGCTGTTGGCTTCGCTGACGGTCTTCCAGCGTTGCCAGGCCCGGGCGAAGGCTTCTTGGGTGCATTCCTGGGCGTCGGCGAGGTTGCCGGTCATCGCGTACATCTGGTGCAGGACGCGGCGATTCGACGCGTTGTAGAACGCATCGAACTCTGCCTCCCCGCTCATGTCATCCTCTCGGTTCGTATCGGTGATCGCCCAGGGCGTCCGCTGGGCCCGTCTCTACCCGTCAAGACTCGTGAGTGCGCACGGTGGTTGCATGCCGATGTCGTCCTTCGTCATCCGATCGGGATATGCCTGTCCGAGGGGTCGACTGCCGGGGCGTCAAGAGACGGCGGAAGCGGCGAGCGCCGCGCGGGCTTCCGCGACGGCCTGCTCGAAGGATGGGCCCGGCGGCGTCGGGTGGCGGCGTGCCGACGGTCCGAGGTGGGTGGCTCGCAGCTCGTCCATGAACGTTTCGCGCATCGCCGGGCCACCGTTGTCCAGCACGTGGGCGTAGAGACTCAGCTCCTCGCTCGCCGGGAGGTACCGGCTGCCCCAGGCGCCGATCTGCACCAGCAGCGGGACCAGCGCGATGGCCGGCTCGGTGAGGCTGTAGACCACCTTCTGCTTGTGGCCCGGATCATCGCTCCTGGTGAGCAAGCCGCATTCGGTCAGTACCTTCAATCGGTCGGCGAGGATGTTCGTCGAGATGCCCTCGTCGGAGGAGAGCAGCTCACGGTAGCGCCGCTTGCCGGCGAAGATGATGTCGCGCAGCACGAGCAGTGTCCACCGGTCCCCGAAGACCTCCAGCGAGAGGTTGATCGGGCAGTGCGATCGAGGCGTCCCAGCCACTGAGTTCCCTTCCGTACCGGTTGCACAACTGAACTCTCTGCCCTAATCTTACAAGCACTTGCAAAACACAAGCAGTTGTCATGGAGGTTGCCATGCGAACGGAACCAGTTGCGGAAGCGATGCCGCCACGCGGCCGAGGCACGGAGGTCGACGGCGGTGTGGAGACGACGCTTGACTGGGCTAAGGTCACGGAGCGGTTGAGTCGTGGTGGCCGGTACTGGTTGGCGACCGTGCGCCCGGACGGCAGCCCGCACGTCATGCCGGTGTTCGCAGTGTGGTCGGCGTCGGCGATGTACGTCGTTTCGAAGGACTCTGCGCGTAAGAGCCGGAACCTGGACTCGGATGGGCGCTGCGTCATCACCACCGAGGCCTCGGATGCTCACTTGATCCTGGAAGGCGAGGCCCGCCGGGTGCGCGATCACGAGACGCTGGAGCGTGTCTCGGGCGCGTTCGAGACGGCCTACGGCTGGCCGACCACGGTCAGCGGCGAGGAGCTAGACGCCCCGTACGGTGCGCCCACCTCGGGTGGCCCGCCGTATCGGGTCTATGAGATCACGCCGAAGAAGGGGTTCGGGTTCCCTGCCGAGGGCACGTTCATGCCTACCCGGTGGCGTTTCTCCTAAGTTGCGCGAGGCCGGGCAAGCACGACAGCCACGCTCTGGCAAACCCGACAGTCACGGCCTGAACTCCCACCGGGGGCGTATCTCACGCCTCCCGTCGGCGTGGGATGCGGCCGATAAGGGGACGGACGAGCGACCATGAGAGGGTGCCTGATCTGCTGACCCGCCCACTGCTCCGCCGCGAGGAGCCGGCGTGGGGGTCGCGGGTTCCGTGGCTGGCATCGGTGCTTGCTTCCGGGTGGGTCCTCATCGCCGCGTTGGCGCTGAGCGTGCTGCCCGCGATCGCGGTCTGGATCACCGACGGGGCGGGTTCTCCGGTGGTGGACCCAGGGCGCTTCGGAACGTGGATCTGGCTGTCCGCGCATCGCGTCGGGTTGGACGTCGCCGGTGTGGACTTCGCCTTCGCACCGCTGGGCTTGACGATGCTCGTCGTGCTGCTCATGCACCGCTCCGCCCGCTGGGCGGCGCACCAGGCCGGTACCGCCACCCCCAAGGGGATGATCGCGGTCATCGTGCCCTCGGTGGTGCTCTACGCTCTCGGAGCGGGTCTGCTGGCGGCCTTCGCCAGCGCGGGCGACGTGTCGGTCTCGCCGTTGGCCGCAGCCGGCATCGCCGCGCTGTGGGCGCTCGTGGGCTTCTCCGCCGGTGTCCTGCACGAGACCGGCTTCGACGAGGAGTGGCTGGACCGGGTGGCCCCAGAAGTCCGTGCAGCGCTGGCCGGCAGCGGGGTGGCCATGGCCGGGCTGGTGCTCTGCGGCGTCGTTCTGGTGGTCGTCAGCACCGTCGCCAACGCGGGACAGATAGGGATGCTCGCCGAAGCTCTGGACGCCGGCGCCATGGGGAACGCGGTGCTGGCGGTCGGCGGTGCCGTGATCGTGCCGAACGCGGTGATCTGGGCCACGAGCTTCTCCTTGGGGCCCGGCTTCGCCGTCGGGACTGAGACCATCATCGCGCCCGACGGTGTCCAGCACGGCATGATGCCGGCCGTTCCCGCATTGGGAGCGTTGCCGTCGGACGTGCCGAGCCCGTGGGTGTGGCTGGTCCTGCTGGGCCCGATCGCATCGGGAGTGGCGGCGGGGATGCTGGTGTACCGCAGGCTGGCACTCTCCGAAGAGCCGTTGTCGATCATCATGCTCGCGGCCGGCGGGTCTGGTGCGGCCGCTTCCCTGGGAATGTCCGCGCTGGCCGCCCTGTCGGGTGGCTCCGTCGGGGCGGTGCGGCTGTCCGTGATCGGCCCGGTCGCGTGGGAGGTAGCCGCGATGACGTTCCTCACGGTGGGCGTCCCAGCCATGGTGACCGTGGCGCTGCTGATGTGGCGGCACACTCGCTCGATGACCTCCGCTGAGGCGCATGCTGCCGCGGAGCCGGGCGGCGCGGGTCTGTAGTTTGTATGGTGCCGGTCCCCTCGGGAGGGCCAGCACGCCGCCGCCCGATTCGCTTGCCTGTGAAGCTAGGAGAACCGCGTTGCGCTACGCCCCAGCTGCCGGACGTCCCTGCCGGTTGGTCGTGCTCATCTCCGGAACCGGGAGCAACCTCGCCGCGCTGCTGGATGCGTGCACCGATCCGGCCTACGGTGCGACGGTCGTGGCCGTCGGCGCGGACCGGGAGAGCGCCGGTGGCCTGAAGCTCGCCTCTGACGCGGGCGTTGCGACGTTCGTCGACCGGGTCAAGGAGTATCCGACACGCGACGCCTGGGATCTCGCGCTGACCGAACACGTGGCGGAACACGGGCCGGATCTCGTCATCTCGGCCGGTTTCCTCAAGCTGGTCGGCCCCGTCTTCCTCGACCGGTTCGAAGGCAGATACATCAACACGCACAACACGCTGCTGCCGGCGTTCCCGGGCATGGACGGTCCACGAGAGGCGCTGGAGTACGGCGTCAAGATCACTGGAGCGACGCTGTTCTTCGTCGACGCCGGCATGGACTCCGGCCCGATCCTCGCTCAAGCGGCAGTTCCGGTACACCAGGACGACGACGTCGAGACGCTCACCGAACGAATCAAGGTCGCTGAACGGGCCCAGCTGGTCGAGTGTGTCGGCCGGCTGGCCCGCGACGGCTGGACGCTCAGCGGCCGGAGGGTCACCATCCCATAGGCCCGGTGTCGAGGCCGCGCTATGAGGTCGAGGCCTTACTACGAGGTCGAGGCCGTACTACGAGGGATCTGAGGTCATCGGCGGAGCCGTGCTCTCCCGCACGATCAGCTCGGTCGCCAGATCCACCTGCTGTAGCTGTGGGCTATTGCCTCGGGCCAGGTCGATGAGCAGGTTGGTCGCGGTCACGGCCATGGCTTGAAGCGGCTGGTTGACCGTGGTCAGGGCCGGACCGACCCAACCGCTGACGGGCAGGTTGTCGTAGCCGACCACGGACAGGTCACGTGGGACGTCCAGGCCGAGCTCACGTGCCGCACGCAACACCCCCAGGGCCTGCATGTCAGAACCGGCGAAGATCGCCGTGGGCCGGTCGGGGCGAGTCAGGAGTTCTTTGCCGTGCTGATAGCCCCCTTCGACGTAGAAGTCGCCGTAGCGGATGAAGGAAGGCTCCACCGTCAGCCCGGCTTCCTCGAGCGCGCTGCGGAACCCGTCGACCCGGGCGCGTGAGCACAGCACATCCGGGGGCCCGGAGATCACAGCGATCCGTTCGTGGCCGAGCCCGAGAAGATGCCGTGTCGCGGAGAGCCCTCCGTTCCAGTTGTTCGAGCCCACCGTGGGTACGCCATCAGGCGGCTCACCGTCGGTATCGAGCACGACGAACGGTATCGACCGGCTTTCGAGCTGGTGCCGTTGGGCTTTCCCGAGTGTCGAGAGCACCAAGATGACACCCATCGGACGACGCGCGAGGACCGCGTCGAGCCACTTCTGCTCCGGACGGTGCCGTCCACCGAGCTCGGAAAGGACGACGCTCATCTCAGCCTCGGCGGCAGCCACTTCGACGCCTCGGATGATCTGAATAGACCACGCCGAGTCCAGCTCGTGAAATGCCAGGTCGATCAAGGCTGGGCCAACCGTGGCGGGGCCACGGTTGCGCCGCCGGTACTGGTGACGTTCGAGGGCTGCTTCGATCTTGGCGCGAGTGTCCGCGGCGACGTCCGACCTGCCGTTGAGGACCTTCGAGACGGTCGGCACCGAGACGCCGGTCTCCTCGGCGATCGAAGAGATCGTCACTGCGGGGTTGGAGCGTAAACCGTTCGATGGCGGATCCGTAGTCATCTCCCACATGTCCTCGTCGGGCCGGGCAAGTGATCCTAGTCGATCCTACTCCGACGGTTTCGCAACTATCGGGACAACGTAGCACAAGACCGGTGTTTTTCCTGGTTTGCCGAAGCTATGACCTCGACTGCGGGTGCCCTCGGTTGGCGTAGAGGAGGAACGCGTCCCCTGGTGTTTGGCCATTCGAGGGGGTTGACGGCCGACCCAACAGCCCCTAGCCTCCCTGACAAAGTTGGATGTCGGAAGAGTTGACGAAAGTTTCGAGCCACGGTGTCGCGGACTCAACGGTCGACAGACGTCGGGGCTGGAAACAAAGGAGTTTCATGACCACGGACACGAGTGCCGCCCAGAGCGACTCGAACACGACCACGCCGCCCTGGCGGGATCCTCGGCACTCGCCCGTCGAGCGCGCCGACGACCTCATCGGCCGGATGACCCTCGAGGAGAAGCTGGCGCAACTGGTCGGTGTCTGGGTCGGCGCCGAGGCCGACGGCGAGGGAGTGGCTCCGCATCAGTCCGACATGACCAAGGATCCCGTCGACTGGCAGCAGGTCATCCGGAACGGACTCGGGCAGCTGACCCGCCCGTTCGGCACTCGTCCGGTCGAGCCGGCGGCCGGTGCACGGTCGCTGGCGAGCTCCCAGGCCGAGATCGTCGCGGCGAGCCGCTTCGGGATCCCGGCGCTCGTGCACGAGGAATGTCTCGCCGGCTTCGCGGCCTGGCAGGCGACGGCGTATCCGATTCCGTTGTCCTGGGGTGCGTCCTTCGACTCGGAGCTGGTCGAGGAGATGGCCGGAAGAATCGGCACGTCGATGCGCCGTGCCGGAGTCCACCAGGGGCTGGCGCCTGTGCTGGACGTGACCCGCGACTACCGGTGGGGCCGCACTGAGGAGACGATCTCAGAGGATCCCTACCTGGTGGCGACGGTCGGGACGGCTTACGTACGGGGGCTCGAGAACGCGGGCGTCGTGGCGACGCTCAAACACTTCGCCGGCTACTCGGCGTCCCGCGCGGGGCGGAACCTCGCGCCGGTCTCGATGGGGCCGCGTGAGCTCGCGGACATCGTCCTCGCCCCGTTCGAGACCGTCCTGCGGCTCGGAAACGCGCGCTCTGTCATGCACTCGTACGCGGAGATCGACGGCGTACCTGCGGCCGCCGATCGTGGCCTGCTCACCGAGCTCCTCCGCGAACGCTGGGGGTTCGAGGGGACGGTCGTGGCGGACTACTTCGGCGTGCGGTTCCTGGAGACGCTGCATCGGGTGGCGGACGGCCCGGCGCAGGCCGCCGCGCGTGCGCTCGAGGCTGGCGTGGACGTCGAGCTGCCGACGATCGACGCCTTCGGCGCCCCGCTGTTGGAGGCCGTCAGGTCCGGGGAGGTGGAGGAAGCGCTGGTGGACCGGGCCCTGCACCGTGTCTTGGCACAGAAGGCTGAGCTCGGCCTGCTCGACGCGGACTGGGATCCGAAACCGGCCGGTATCGACCAGCTCGTGCTCGACGATCCGACCAACCAGGAGGTGGCGCTGCGACTGGCCCGAGAATCAGTTGTCCTGCTGAGCAACCCAGCCGGGGTGTTGCCGCTCACATCAGATGCGCGAGTCGCCTTGGTAGGACCGCTTTCGGACGAGCCGATGGCCATGCTCGGCTGCTATTCGTTCCCGGCCCATGTCGGAGTACAGCATCCCGATCATCCGATCGGGATCGACATTACGTCGGTGCGGCAAGCGCTTTACGTCGCGCACGGCGCGGTGAGCCACGCTCGTGGCTGCGACGTGACGGATCCGGATCGCTCCGGGTTCGACGAAGCTGTGGCTGCTGCCGCCGAAGCGGAGGTCTGCGTCGCCGTGGTGGGGGACAGAGCCGGAATGTTCGGCCGCGGCACGTCCGGCGAGGGCTGCGACGTCGCGGACCTCTCCCTGCCCGGAGTTCAGAGTGAACTGCTGCACGCTCTGATCGAGACCGGGACTCCGGTGGTGATCGTGCTGCTCACCGGCCGTCCCTACGCACTCGGCGAGTTCGTCGACTCGGCAGCGGCGATCGTCCAGGCGTTCTTCCCGGGACAACGTGGCGGTCACGCCGTCGCCGAGGCCTTGACCGGGGCGATCTCCCCGTCGGGCCGGCTTCCGGTCAGTGTGCCCCGGGACCCGGGCAGTCAGCCTGCCACCTACCTCTCCGCACCTCTCGGCCATCGATCGCGCGTGTCCAACATCGACCCGACCCCGGCCTTCCCGTTCGGCCACGGCCTGGGCTACGCGACCCTCGAGTGGGACGGCGCGGGGGTCGTGGACGACGCGACCGAGTGGCCCGTCGACGGCGAGGTGCAGGTCGAAGTCACGGTCCGCAACGTCGGTGACGTGCCCGGAGCGGACGTCGTCCAGCTGTATCTGCACCAGCCGTTCGTCCAGGTGACCCGCCCCGTCGTGCGACTGATCGGGTACGCACGCGTCGCCCTCGAACCGGGTGAGCAAGCCGACGTGACGATCACGGTGCCTGCGGACCTCACGGCGTTCACCGGTCTGGCCGGCATACGCGTCGTCGAACCCGGGGATGTCCAGCTGCGGCTCGCGCGGTCCAGCTCTGATGTGCACGCAGCTCTTCCGCTGCGTCTGGTCGGCCCCGTGCGTGAGGTCGGCCCTGACCGTGAGCTCATGAGCAGTTCCAGCGTCCGCGTCACGACGACTCGATAGATGGAGGTGAGCGTGGGATGAGTACGCAAGGAACGGCGGTCGAACCACCGCCGTCGACGGTGCAGCCGCCAGATCCCCCGGCGCGGCCACGCACCCGTTCAGGGAAGCAACCCTGGCGGGTCGTGCTGCGCCGGGACTGGCAGCTGTACTCGCTGGCCGTGTTGCCGCTGCTGTTCTTCCTGATCTTCCGGTACCTGCCGATGATCGGCAACGTCATTGCGTTCCGCACGTTCCGGCCCGGCGGCTCGATATTCGGCGAAGAATGGGTGGGGCTGCGCTACATCGAGATGTTCCTGAACGACCCGACGTTCTGGAACGTCTTCTGGAACACGATCATCCTCGGCACGCTCACCCTCGCGGTCGTCTTTCCCATGCCGATCATCCTGGCGCTGCTCCTCAACGAGGTACGCGTCCGGTACTTCAAGCGGTTCGTGCAGACGGTCTCCTACCTGCCGCACTTCCTCTCGATCGTGATCATCGCCGGCATGCTGATGCAGCTGCTGTCGCTGGAAGGAACGGTCAACCAGATCGTGGGTGCGCTGGGCGGCGACGCGATCCCATTCCTCCAGCAGCCGGAGTGGTTCCGCGCCGTCTATGTGTCCTCGGAGGTCTGGCAGACCGTGGGATGGGGCACCATCCTGTACCTCGCGGCACTCACCACAATCGACCCGCAGCTCTACGAGGCCGCGCGGATCGACGGTGCCAACCGGTGGAAGCAGACGTGGTACGTCACGCTTCCTGGCATCCGGCCCACCATGATCGTCCTGATGATCCTGAACATCGGGACGTTCATGGCGCTGGGCTTCGAGAAGATCCTGCTGATCTACAACCCGCTGACCTATCCGACGGCGGACGTCATCGCGACGTACCTGTATCGAATCGGCCTGGAGTCGAACAACTTCAGCTATGCCGCGGCGATCGGCCTCTTCGAGGCGATCATCGGGCTGACGCTGATCTTGTCCGCGAACGCGATCTCGCGTCGAGCAGTAGGGACGAGCCTATGGTGACCGTCGATCCGACCAAGGTGGCCGACAGGATCGCACGCCCGACGACGAGCGGCATTCAAGACTCACGTGGCTATCGCGTCTTCCAGGTGTTCAACACCGTGGCGCTGCTCGGCGTCGTGGTGGTCACGTTGTATCCGTTCGTCAACATCATCGCTCAGTCCCTCAGCGGTGAGTCCCACATCCGAGCCGGTGACGTCAACCTCATCCCGAGAGGTTTCAACGTCACCACCTACGAGCTCGTCATGAGCGACTCCATGTTCTGGATCAACTACCGGAACACCGTCGTCTACACGGTGGTGGCGACGCTCATCGCCATGGTGTTGACCACGTGCTACGCCTACGTGCTGTCGAAGCGGAACCTTCGCGGCCGCACGTTCCTCATCGGTGTCGCCGTGTTCACGATGTTCTTCAACGGCGGTCTCATCCCGAACTATGTGCTCGTCACCAGTCTGGGGTTGAAGAACACGTTATGGGCGATCGTGCTGCCGAACGCGATCTCCGTCTTCAACCTGCTGGTCATGAAGTCCTTCTTCGAGAATCTGCCGACCGAGCTCGAAGAGGCGGCCAAGATCGACGGACTCAACACGTACAAGACCCTCTGGTATGTCGTGCTGCCGCTGTCCAAGGCGGTGGTGGCGACGATGATCTTGTTCTACTCGGTCGCCTACTGGAATTCCTGGTTCCAGGCGTTCCTGTACATGGATCGGGCGGAGCTCTTCCCGATCACCATCTACCTGCGCAACCTGATCGCGGGCGCAAACTCGGCGGGCGCGGGGCTCGAAAGCAGCGATCTCGCGCAGGTCGCCTCGAACATTCAGGCGGTGACGATGGTCCTGACGGTCCTGCCGATCCTCTGCGTCTACCCCTTCATCCAGCGGTATTTCGTGTCGGGCGTGATGCTCGGCTCGGTCAAGCAATAGATCCCTCGCAGGGCCCGGCATGGGTGCCCGCGAGAGCCACAACTCGACAACGACGTTCGAGCGAAAGGAACAGCCATGGTGAGACACAGGGCGAAACTGACAGCCTCGGTGATGGTCACGACATCCGCATTGGTCCTCGCGGCCTGCGGAGGCGGCGACGACGGGGGCGGCGGCAGCGACGAGGGTGAGGGCGTCGACCTTGAAGGCAAGGATGTCGGCGCGATGGACGACTACGACATCGGCGTCCAGTTCACCGCCACCGAACCGCTGAACTTCTCCACTCTCTACAACGAGCACCCCAACTACCCGTTGAAGGACGATTGGCTGTTCTTCGAAGAGCTCGAGGAGCGCACCAACGTCACGCTGGATCTGACCGTCGTCCCGCTCAGCGACTACGACGACAAGCGCAGCCTGCTGATCGGTTCCGGCGACGCACCCACGATCATGCCGAAGACGTACCCCGGCTCGGAGGAGCCGTTCGTGTCCTCCCGCGCGATCCTGCCGATCAGCGATTACGTGGACCTGATGCCGAACTTCCAGGCCAAGGTCGAACAGTGGGGCCTGGAGGACAACCTCGACACACTGCGGCAGCAGGACGGCAAGTTCTACGTGCTGCCCGGCCTGCACGAGGCACCGTGGCAGGACTACACCATCGCGATGCGCCTGGACGTCCTCGACGATCTAGGACTCGAAGCGCCGACCACCTGGGATGAGTTCAGGGACGTGCTCGAGGCGATCAAGGAGGAGTATCCGGACGACTACCCCTTCTCCGGCCGATGGAACGTCCCCACGCCCGGTGGCAGCATGCTGAACATCCTCGGAATGACATTCGGGACGTCGGCCGGGTGGGGCTTCAACCATGAGCAGTGGGACGAAGAGGCCGGTGAGTTCGTTTACACGGGCGCTACCGACGAATACCGGGCCATGGTGGAGTACCTGCGCGGCCTCGTCGACGACGGCCTGATGGACCCGGAGAGCTTCACCCAGGATGACGACCCAGCGATCCAGAAGTTCGCCAACGGAAGGTCGTTCGCGATCGGGACCAACGCGCAGACCCTCGTCAACGACTATCGTCCAGCGTTCGAGGACAAGAACCCCGACGCGGAGATCGGGAAGATCCCGCTCCCGGCCGGTCCCGCCGGCAACGTGATCAACGCCGCGTCCCAGCTTGAGAACGGGATTATGTTCAGCGCCGACGCCGCCGAGAGCGAGAACTTCGTGGCGATGATGCAGTTCATCGACTGGCTCTGGTACTCCGACGAGGGCCAGGAGTTCGCCAAATGGGGCGTCGAAGACGTCACCTACACCACGGGCGGCGAGGGCGACTACCAACTGGCGGACGACGTCGACTTCGTCAGTCTCAACCCGGACGCTGACAAACACCTGCAGGAGGACTTCGGGTTCTCCAACGGCATGTTCGCCTACGGCGGCAGCACGGAGCTCCTGCACTCCACGTTCTCCGAGGAGGAGCAGGAGTTCCAGGAGACGATGGCAGAGAAGGACCTTCTTCCGCTGCCGCCGCCGCATCCGTTCACCGAGGAAGAGCGCGAGCAGGTCACGCTCTGGGAGACCCCGTTGCGGGACCACACCGACCAGGCGACGCTCCAGTTCATCCTCGGGCAGCGTGACCTCTCCGAGTGGGACGCCTACGTCGCCGAGCTGGAGGCCAAGGGGATGTCGCAGTACATCGACGTCGTCAACGAAGCATACGAGCGGTTCGAGTCTGAGCACGGCTAGGCCGTCTCGGACCGCTCCGGCAGGTGGAGACTTTGGTTGCGGGTCCGGTGGGAGGGGAGGAGTTCCCCTCCTCGCCCGCGGCGAGGTCGTCGCGGGGCTCCTCCCACGCCGACGCCCGCGCCTACCCTGGAGGGGAACTCCTCCCCTCCCACCTCGTGGTCCGCTGCGGCGGAGAGGTCTCCACCTGCCGGAGCTCAGTAGTTCGCCTCGCAGTGTTCGGTTGGAAGAAGGAGAGAGCGAGAAATGCGCGTTGACGTGCCGGCGGAGCCGGTTGGGGTGCTGAGTGGGGCGTGGCGCGAGTGCGTCGGCACGGGCCGCGTTGATCTGGCGTTGCGGGCGGACTACCTCGAGTCGCTCGCGCTCGTGCAGGACGCGATCGGCTTCCGGTACGTGCGCGGGCACGGCCTGTTCAGCGACGGGATGGCGGTGTACCGGGCGTACGACGGCGCCGCGGGACGCGCGGTGCGGCATTCGTTCACGCACGTGGACCAGGTGGTCGACGGGTGGCTGCGGCATGGCATCCGGCCGTTCCTGGAGCTCGGCTTCATGCCGGGTGAGCTGGCGTCAGGCGACCAGACCGTGTTCTGGTGGCAGGGCAACGTGACGCCGCCGAAGTCGTATGCCGAGTGGAGCGAGCTGGTTTCGGCGACGTTGCGGCATCTTGTCGACCGGTATGGGGTTGAGGAGGTGCGTCGCTGGCCGATCGAAGTGTGGAACGAGCCGGACCTGACCCAGTTCTGGCAGGACGCCAGCCAGAACGAGTACCACCGCCTGTACGAAGTGACGGCGAAGGCGGTCAAGGACGTCGACGCCGAGCTGCAGGTGGGTGGCCCGGCGATCTCGCCGGGCTCGGATGACTGGTGGGAGCCGTTCGCCGAGTTCGTCACGGCGAAAGACGCGCCGATCGACTTCGTCAGCCGGCACGGGTACTCGTCCGGGCAGGCGCAGCCGGTCCCGTTCGGCGTCTACCAGACGCTTGCGCCGCCGTCGTCGCTGCTCGATCAGTTCGCGGCGCCGCGGCGCCACCTGGCCGGCACACCTCTGGCGGACCTGCCGGTGCACATCACCGAGTTCAACACCTCTTACCGGCCGGACAACCCGATCCACGACACCGCCTACAACGCTGCGTATCTGGCCCCGGTCGTGGCGGGCGGCGGTGACCTGGTCGACTCCTTCTCCTACTGGACGTTCTGCGACGTCTTCGAAGAGGTCGGCGTGCCCACGTCCTTGTTCCACGGTGGGTTCGGGCTGGTGAGCCACCGGGGGCTCCCGAAGCCGACGTTCCACCTGTACGTGTTCATGGCCCGCGCCGGGCGGCACATCCTCGCGAGAGGCGCGGATCACCTTGTCACCAGGCACGACGACGGCCGTGTCACCGTGCTCGCCTGGCAACCGGTCGGCGGGTCCGACGACGGGCCGTACGGTAGCGCCCCCGAGCGGCACGAGCTGCGACTCGATGTCCCCGTCGGTGCAGCCCCGGGCACGTCCGTCGCGATGATCCGCCGCAGCGTGGACGAGGAATCGGGCAATGCGTGGACGCTGTGGCGCGAGCTCGGCAGCCCTCGGCACCCCAGCCACCGCCAGCTCGACCTGCTGCACGAGGCCTCCCGGCCGACTGTGCGGCACTCCTCGCTGACCACCGGAAACGATGGCCGGGTGGCGCTCGACCTCATCCTCACCCGGCACGAGGTCACCCTCGTGGACCTGCTGCCGGCCGGGCCGGCGAACGGCTCGGCTGAGAACCCCACCGCTGCCCCTGGTGAGCCTGACGGCTCCGGCTCGCCAGGGTTGAACGACGTTGCCGGCATCGACGACGGACGGCTGCTCGGTCACACCCCGTTCGGCGAAGGAGGTGCGCAAGGATGAGTGCCGTGCAAAGCCAACGCGAGTTCGGCGACGGTCCCATGGCACGGGGTGCCGCGGCCGTATACCACGTCCTGGTGCTCGAGTTCCTGCTGATCCTGTCGGCGTCGCCCGGCCTGATCCTGCTCTTCTCACTGGCACCCGAGCCGTCGAACATCCCGCTCGTCGCGCTCGCCCTGGTGCCGTGCGGGCCAGCCCTGTCCGCGACGATCTTCGCATGGCGCGCGGCGTTGAGCCAGGGCGGCCTGGAGCCGGCACGGCATTTCGTGCGCGGATACCGGCTCAACGCGGTCGGCATCCTGCGCTGGTGGGTGCCGGCGCTGGCGGTGCTCGCGGTGCTCGGCATCGACCTGGCGCATCTGGACGCGATCGGATCCCTGAACGGCGGCGCGCGCGTCGTACTGGGCATGATCCTCGTCCTGGTGGCCATCGTGGTGGTCGTCATCATGCTGCACGCACTGGTGGTGACCTCGCTGTTCGAGCTGCGCACTCGCGATGCGCTGAAGCTCGCTCTGCACCATGCCGGACGGTTCCCGTGGGTCACCCTCGGTGCGCTCTCCATTACCGTGCTGGGGCTGGGCCTCACGGTCATGACCTCGGACTGGGTGCCGGCCGTGTTCGGATCGCTCTTCGCCCTGATCCTGTTCCACAACGCCAAAGCGATCATCAGAGATATCGAGGAGAACTTCACCGTATGAGTTCCGCCGCTCCGCATCTGGGCGACCGCGTTCACGACAAGATCCTCTACGGCGGGGACTACAACCCCGAGCAGTGGCCACGGACCGTCTGGGACGACGACCTCACCGCCTTCAAGCTCGCCCACATCGACACGCTCACCGTCGGCGTCTTCGACTGGTCGCTGCTGCAGCCGGATGAACAGACCTACGACTTCTCCCTGCTCGATGAGGTCGTCCAGACGACGACGTCGGCCGGCAAGCGGCTGGTGATCGCCACCGCGACCGGCGCTATGCCGCCATGGCTCGCGCACCAGTACCCCGAGGTCTGCCGTACTGACTTCGAAGGACGGCGGCACGTCTACGGGCAGCGGCACAACGCCTGCCCCAGCTCACCGGCCTTCCGGCGGCTGTCCGCTGCGCTCGCCGACCGTATCGCGCAACGGTACGCCGGTCACTCGTCGCTGGTGGCCTGGCACGTCGGGAACGAGTACGGCGGCGCCTGCTACTGCGACCACTGCGCGGCGGCGTTCCGGCTGTGGCTTCGCGAGCACCATGGCTCGCTGGACGCGCTCAACCATGCGTGGAACACGACCTTCTGGTCGCACCGGTTCACCGACTGGGAACAGATCGTCCCGCCGAACGCGCTCAGCGAGCACTGGCGCGGGCCGAACCACACCGCATTCCAGGGCATCACCCTCGACTACATGCGCTTCACGTCTGACGCCATGCTGGCGAACTTCGTCGACGAGAAGGCGGCCATCCGCCGGCACGACGCGACGACACCGGTGACGACCAACTTCATGGGCATGTACCGGCCGATCGACTACCACCGGTGGGCTGAACACCTGGACTTCGCCTCGTGGGACAACTACCCGCCGGACGAGCGCTCGCATGCCCGGATGGCGCTCACCCACGACCTGATGCGCGGCCTGAAAGACGGTGCTCCGTTCTGGCTGATGGAGCAGACCCCGACGATGACCGCCAGCCGGGACGTGAACCCTGTGAAGCGGCCCGGGGTCATGCGGCTGTGGTCGTGGCAGTCGGTCGCGCACGGCGCGGACGCGGTCCTGTTCTTCCAGATGCGGCAGTCGCGCGGCGCATGCGAGAAGTACCACGGAGCGGTGCTCGACCATGCCGGCCGGACGGACAACCGAAGCTTCCGCGAGGTGGCGAAACTGGGTGAGGAGCTGGACCGGCTCGGCGACGCCGTCCTGGGGGCACGGACTCCGGCGCGCGTCGCGCTGCTCTTCGACTGGGACAGCTGGTGGGCGGCGGAGATCTCCGACGGGCCGAACCGGCACGTGCGCTACCAGGAAGTGGTGATGGCCTACCACCGGGCGCTGTGGCAGGCCAACGTCGCCCTCGACGTCATCCCGGTCACTGCGGACCTCTCCGGCTACGACGTGGTGGTGGCCCCGCTGCTGCACATGCTCAAGGGGGACCTCGCCCAGCGGTTGGAGCGGGTCGTCGCTCGGAGTGGGTCGGTGCTGTCCACGTTCCTGTCCGGACGCGTGGACGAGCACGACAACGCCTTCCTCGCCGACGTCCCGGGCCCGCTGGCCGGCATGTTCGGGCTGCGCGTGGAGGAGACCGACGCTCAGCCGCCGGACGTCGTCAACCCGGTCCGGCTGGGAGACCCGGACGAGTCCGTGGTGTCTGAAGGGCGGCTGATCTTCGAGGTGGTGATCCCGCAGGGCGCCGAGGTGATGGGCACGTACGGCGCCGACTTCTACGCGGGGACACCGGCTGTGACCAGGAACCGCGTCGGCGACGGCGGCGAAGCCTGGTACGTGGCGACCTCCCTGGACGACGACGGCGTCGGTTGGGTGGTCGGCCGGATCCTGCGTCGACACGGGCTGGTAGGACCCTACGCGGACGTCGAGGACCTCGAGCTGGCGGTCCGCGAGGGAAATGACGGCACCCGGACCGCGTTCCTGCTTCACCACGGTCGCGAGGCGGTCGACGTCGCCCTGCACGCGACCGGCACCGACCTGCTGACCGGCGAGGAGTATGCGCACGGCCAGACCGTGCGCATGGAGCCGACCGACGTCCTGATCCTCCGCGAGCATGCGGACTCTCCTTGATCAGATACGACTTTGGTGGCCTATAGCGCCACGAACTCGTACTTGATCAACGAAGCCGGGTGACACGTTACCGAGGAGTGGAATGAACGGACCCCCTTTCGAGCATCGCGAGCACTCTGCATGGCTGCCGGACGCCGCGTTCAAGGTGCTGGGCACGGGACGGACGCTCGTCGTCGGCGATGGGCCGTTGGTCGAGACCGTCCGAGGGGAGGTCCGCCGGGCGGCAGCGGCGCACCGCGGGCAACTTGGCACGGGCCGGGACGGCGAAGGAGACGGCGACGTCGCCGTTGTGCTCGCCACCATCGCGGGCCTGAGCGATGACAACTCGAGCGGTGGCCGTGGCTTCGGTAGGCCGGACGGCGATGGTCCCGGAGGCGACGACTCGGGTGGCGGTGTACACGCGGACGTCGAGGGCGCAGCTGGTGCTGTGCTTCGCGAGGCCATGGCAATCGCGACGGGTGCTCCGCTCGGCGCTCAGGGCTACGTCGTCGCCCGTCGGGAAGGTGTGACTGCCGTCGTCGCCGGCGACGGCCCCGGGCTGCTGTACGGCATGTTCCATCTGCTGCGTGACGGTGACACGCTCACCGGGCCGGACCGGCCGGCTGAGCGACACGAGCCGGCACATGCGCTGCGCATGCTCGACCACTGGGACAACGTCGACGTCCATCCAGTGATGGGGCAGGTCGAGCGCGGCTATGCCGGTGGCTCGATCTTCTATGCCGGCGGCGGGGTCCGTGCCGACCTCTCGCGCGTCGAGCGGTACGCCAGGCTGCTCGCGGCCATCGGGGTCAACCGGGTCGCCGTCAACAACGTCAACGTCCACGCTCGGGAGGCGCGGCTGCTGACCGAGGACCTGGGCGAGGTGGCACGGATCGCCGAGGTGTTCCGGCCGTGGGGAATCCGGGTGCACCTGTCGGTGAACTTCGCCTCGCCGATCGTGCTGGGCGGACTGGAAACGTCGGATCCGCTCGACCCGGATGTGCAGGCTTGGTGGAACGACGCCACGGCCCGGGTGTACGAGACCATCCCGGACTTCGGCGGCTACCTGGTCAAGGCGGACTCCGAGGGGCAACCGGGGCCGTTCGCGTACGGCCGCGACCACGCCGACGGCGCGAACCTGCTGGCCCGCGCGCTTGCTCCGTTCGACGGAATCGTGCGCTGGCGAGCGTTCGTCTACAACCATCGTCAGGACTGGCGCGACCGTTCCACGGATCGTGCCCGTGCCGCGTACGACCATTTCGCGCCGCTCGACGGCCGGTTCGACGATAACGTGATCGTGCAGGTCAAGCACGGACCGATGGACTTCCAGACGCGAGAGCCGGTGTCACCGGTGGTTGCGGCGATGCCGCGGACCCGGCTTGCGGTGGAGCTGCAGGTGACGCAGGAGTACACCGGGCAGCAGAAGCACGTGTGCTACCTGGCGCCGTGCTGGAGCGAGATCCTGAGCTTCCAGCCCTGGGGAGCCGCACCCGACGGCGTGAAAGCCGGCACAGGTGACACCACGGGCCAGGCACCGTCGGGCACTACCGTGTCGGACATCGCGGACGGAGGCTTGACGGCTGTCTCCAACGTCGGCGACGACCGGTTCTGGACCGGGCATCCGCTGGCGCAGGCCAACCTGTACGCCTTCGGGAGGCTGGCGTGGGACGCCACGCTGGACCCGGCGGCGATCCTCGACGAATGGATCGGGCTGACCTTCCGTGCCGGCGGTGATGTGCGAACCACTCTGCACAGCGTGATGGACCACTCGTGGCGCACGTACGAGAACTACACGGCTCCACTTGGCGTCGGGTTCATGGTGCGGCCGGGGCACCACTACGGACCCGATGTGGACGGCTACGAGTACACGCCGTGGGGCACCTACCACTTCGCCGACCGCGACGGCATCGGCGTGGACCGCACCCGCGCTACCGGCACCGGTTTCATCGGCCAGTACCCGGCTCCCTGGCGGGACATCTACGAGTCGCGCGCGGACTGCCCCGACGAGTTGCTGCTCTTCTTCCACCACGTGCCGTACTCGCACGTGTTGCGGTCCGGCTCCACGGTGATCCAGCACATCTACGACACCCATTTCGCCGGCGTCGAAGCGGTCGAGGGGATGGTCGCATCGTGGTCGACGCTCGAAGGCCGGGTTCCCAGCGACGTCTTCGACCGCGTCACCGATCGCCTCCAGGAACAGCTGCGTTCCGCTCGTGAATGGCGTGACCAGCTGTGCACGTACTTCTACCGGAAGTCGGGCGTGCCCGACGCGTACGGGCGCACCATATATTGAGTGACATCCGGCACCCGCCGTCCGTAGGATCTCTGAATGACGATCTTCTACGCGGCCGACGGCACACGGCTGGCGTACCACCAGGCCGGCGAGGGTGACCCGCCGCTGGTCTGTCTGCCCGGCGGCCCCATGCGGGCCTCTGCGTATCTCGGTGACATGGGCGGGTTGCCCGCACACCGCTCGCTGGTCCTGCTCGACCTGCGCGGAACCGGGGAATCGGAGGTACCGGCGGATCCGGCGAGTTACCGGTGTGACCGGCTGGTCGACGATGTCGAGGCGCTGCGCGAGCATCTCGGCCTGGAACGGGTCGACCTGCTGGGACATTCGGCCGGTGGCACGCTTGCGGTGTTGTACGCCGCGCGCTACCCGGACCGCATCGGCCGCCTCGTTCTGGTCACGCCCAGTCCCCGGGTGGTGGGCCTGGATATCACCGACTCGGATCGTCGGGAGGTCGCGGAGCTGCGCCGGGGAGAGGCCTGGTTCCCGGAGGCCTTCGCCGCGTTCGAACGGATCTGGTCAGG
>NZ_ML142861.1:67808-69854 GCF_004138495.1 Phytoactinopolyspora endophytica | reverse complement strand
CCACGGAGGCCGATTGGGAGGCGATCACACCGTTCACCTACGGACGATGGGACGCCGTCAGCCAGGCCCACGTCGCCCAGGAGGCGGACCAGCGGAACGCGGACGCGGCGGCCGCCTATTACTCGGCCGGTGCTTTGGCCCCAGAGGCCACGAGATCCGCGCTAGCACGGCTGGGGGCGCAGGTACTTCTCGTCGCGGGCGAGTACGACGTCGCGCTTCCACCGAAGTGCGCCGCCGAGTACGCCAGCCTGTTCCCTCAGGCCGAGCTGGCCGTGCAGCCGGGAGGCGGACATTCTCCCTGGCTCGACGGTCCGGAATGGTTCGTGCGGACACTGACCGGGTTCCTGCGCTGACGGATATTCGAGGGCCCGGCATGCTACAGCTGGCGGCGTCACGACTGGCGCTGGGTGGATGACCACCGGGGACCGACACCAGCAGCAGATTTCGGGTCGGATGCCTGAGCCCGTACGCAAAGTGCCGGTCGTGCCGGTTATCTGACGCTGGCGAAGATCGGGTTGGTGTAGAACCAGAGATCCTCCCAGGGGTTCACTTCGCCAGGGATGTCGATCGCAGGTCCGGCCGGGTCGATGTCGGCGCCCAGGAAGCCGGGCTGACTGCGCTTGCCGTCGGTGCCGCGGACGCGCAGATACATGTCGTGTTCGACCTCGACAACGTAGACCAGCTCGATCGATCCGGTATTGCCGCTGGTGTCCCAAGACTTCACCACTCTGGTGTCGGGCGCGTAGAGCGTGTCATGGTCGTCGGCGGGGCCGGTCACTCTGCCGATGATGAGATCGACTCGGGCGAGTTCGGGTAGGAGCCCGGCATAGTTGACCCGGTCGGCCAGGTCGATGGCGATAGTCAGCTCAACTTCGGTGCCGGCCCGAACCGACAGGTTCTCGCCGAGTGTCACCTCGCGCCCGCGGCCCCGATGCCTGCTGGATCGCAACTGCACTTCGAGTCCGCTGATCAGATCGCCGAAGCAGGTCCACATGCGTCCGGCACGCATCGCCTCCATGACGGCCTCGTGGCCGAAGTCGGTGGCGCCGACCCAGGTCTTGTTGTAGGCGCCGGGCGGGAACGAGCTGTACTCGGTGACGGGTCGACCGACGCCGACTGGCGGCGGGTAGACGCCGGTGGTGTTGAACGTGTCGCCGTCGTCGTTGTAAGGGATTCCGTCATAGCCGGTTTGGTTGAGCGGGTCGACCGGGTTCTTGACCCAGTCACCGCAGCCCTGGTGCCCATCCGAGGTGGTGGTGATCCACCACTTGCGGCCTTCGGACAGGAGGCTGTCCCATAGGCCGCCGACGGTCGCGGTCATCCAGTCATGGCCTCCCCAGGTGCGATAGCTCTCCTCGGGGTAGCCCGGGAAGGATTCGCCACCGGGGCCGCTGTCATAGAGGCCGCGGCCGCGCGCCATGCCAGGCGCGGGTAGCCCGGCGGCCTGATGGCCGGGTGCTCCTTCGAAGCCGATGACGATGTCGGGCGCAGCGTCTTGCCAGGCGCGAAGCTCGGCCGGGGAATCGATGCCCTTGCGGGAGGGGTGGTTCGGCAGGATGAGCGCATCCGACAGCCGGCGGGAGTCGACCATGCTCTGGACGAACTGGATCGCCTCGATCGCGAGCGCCTCGTTCGCGGCAGTGCCGTCGCGTGCGTCGACCACGCGGGCGTCGTAGGCGTTGACGAAGTCCTGCAGGACCTCGGCCTCAAACCGGCCGGGCGCCATCATGAACGTCGTGTGTTCTCCGGCGGGGATGTTCCATTCCAGGCCGTTGAAGATCAGCAGGTCCTCACCGTAGCGCTCGCGGGCCGCGACGATATCGGCGCGCTGGGGCGTGATGCTGTGGGTGGCGAAGGGCTCGTTGCCGTGGTCAGTGATCACGATCCAGTCCAGGCCGCCGTCGAGGGCTCGGGCGGCCTGGTCGTCGATGCGATACATCGCGTCGTTGCTGTACTGGCTGTGCATGTGGTGGTCGCCGACGAGCCAGACATACCGGCCGCGCCTGTGCCTGCCGTGGGCGGTGTCCGGCTTGGCCTCCGCACGCA
>NZ_ML142861.1:64695-67729 GCF_004138495.1 Phytoactinopolyspora endophytica | reverse complement strand
ATCGGTGGGCTGCCTCCCGGCAGGTTCGGCCGGACCTCGCCAATGCTCTCTACGGGAGTGGACCTCCGTCTGAACCGCTACCGACCATGAATTGACCCTGCCTTGAATAGTGCGGGTCGGGACGGAACGTGAGAATGATCGGAAACCCGACCGTCGCCACCCTGCATCCTGCAAACGCGAGCGCCGGAGCGCACCCTCTGCAGGACGCAACGAGTGCTACAGTTGGCGGCGTCGTGACTGGCGCTGGGTGGATGACCACCGGGGAGCGACACACCAGCAGCAGACTTCAGGTCGGACGCCTGGGCCTGGGTCGAAGGATCGTCCGCGGCTGACCTCGCGTGGGCCGCTGCTCGCTGAGGAGAGAGATGAGCGCCACCTCCGACCCATTAAGCCCCGACACACAGATTCCCGTGACCCGCGCGCTGATCAGCGTCTACGACAAGACCGGGCTTGAGGAGCTCGCCCGCGGCTTGTCCGACGCGGGAGTCGCGATCGTCTCAACCGGTTCCACTGCCACCCGGATCGCCGACGCCGGCGTGCCGGTCACCCGCGTCGAGGAGCTGACCGGGTTCCCCGAGTGCCTCGACGGGCGGGTCAAGACGTTGCACCCCCGGGTGCACGCGGGCCTGCTGGCGGACCTGCGCCTGGACACCCACCGCGACCAGCTCGACGAGCTGAACATCGAACCGTTCAACCTGGTCGTGAGCAACCTGTACCCGTTCGCGGACACGGTCGCCTCGGGCGCCGCGCCGGACGAGGTGATCGAGCAGATCGACATCGGCGGACCGTCGATGGTGCGCGCGGCTGCGAAGAACCATGCGAACGTTGCCGTCGTGGTCGATCCGTCCCGCTACGGCGAGGTACTCGCGGCGGTCCGGGCCGGCGGGTTCACGGTGGCCGAACGGCAGCGGCTCGCCGCCGACGCGTTCGTACACACCGCTACCTACGATGTCGCCGTCGCGTCCTGGATGGGCAACGTGCTGACCGACAGCTCGGGCGGCAGCGGTTTTCCGGCCTGGGCCGGCGCCACCTGGGAGCGTGCGGCCGTGCTCCGCTACGGGGAGAACCCGCACCAGAGCGCTGCGCTGTACCGGTCCGGGCACGGCGCGGGTGGCCTCGCCGGTGCCGAGCAGCTGCACGGCAAGGAGATGTCGTACAACAACTATGTCGACGCCGATGCGGCCTGGAGGTCGGCATTCGACTTCTCCGGACCCGCCGTCGCGGTGATCAAGCACGCCAACCCGTGCGGGATCGCGGAGGGTGCCGACGTCGCGGAGGCGCACCGCAAGGCGCACGCCACCGACCCGGTGTCCGCGTTCGGCGGCGTGATCGCGGTGAACCGTCCCCTCAGCAGAGCGGCGGCGGAGCAGATCGCCGAGGTGTTCACCGAGGTCGTCGTCGCGCCGGCGTTCGACGACGACGCGCTGGAGGTCCTGACCCAGAAGAAGAACGTCCGGCTGCTGCGGGTAGCCGGCGACGAGCGTGCGCCGGTGGAGACCCGGGCGATCTCCGGTGGGCTGCTGATGCAGCAGGCCGATCGAGTGGACGCACCCGGCGACGACCCGTCGTCGTGGACGCTGGCCACCGGCGACCCGGCGGACGACGCGACCCTCGCCGACCTGGCGTTCGCCTGGCGCGCGGTGCGGTCGGTGAAATCGAACGCGATCCTGCTGGCATCGGACCGTGCTGCTGTCGGCGTCGGGATGGGGCAGGTCAACCGGGTCGACTCGGCACGGCTGGCGGTGTCGCGGGCCGGTGAGCGGGCAGCCGGCTCGGTGGCGTCGTCGGACGCGTTCTTCCCGTTCCCGGACGGCCTGCAAGTGCTGATCGATGCCGGCGTGCGCGCCGTCGTCCAGCCCGGCGGGTCGGTCCGCGACGAGGACGTGGTCGCGGCCGCTCGCGATGCCGGCGTCACCATGTACCTGACCGGCTCCCGGCACTTCTTCCACTAGGCTCTGGCTCCCGCTCCGCCAGGTGCATTCTGGGCACGGTGCGCGAATGGCTTGAGAAGACGGGACAAATGGCGCGTGAGCGGTGGGCGTTCCACGCGCCATAGTCCTGACAACGGCTCGCGTAGGAACGACTTCCACGACGGCCTCCATGACATCGGTTCCCTGGAGACGGCTACCGGGTACCCACATCAGACGATTCCCACGACGACGTTGGAGAGAAGATGACGGCGAAGATTCTCGACGGCAAGGCGACAGCAGCGGCGATCAAAGCGGAGCTGACCGAACGGGTCGCCAAGCTCACCGCGGCCGGCCGGACACCCGGGCTCGGCACGGTTCTGGTCGGCGACGACCCGGGCTCGCAGTGGTACGTCAACGGCAAACACCGCGACTGCGCCGAAGTCGGGATCAACTCGATCCGGCGCGACCTACCGGACAGCATCACTCAGGACGAGCTCGAAGCCGTGGTCGACGAGCTCAACGCCGACCCTGCGTGCACTGGCTACCTGGTGCAGCTGCCGCTGCCCAAGCATCTCGACACCGAGGCGATCCTGGAGCGCGTCGACGCCAACAAGGACATCGACGGTCTGCACCCGACCAACCTGGGGCGGCTGGCACTGAGCGTGAACAAGGAGATCACCTCGTCTCTGCCGTGCACCCCCCGCGGGATCATCGAGCTGATGACGCGTCACGGTATCGAACTGGCCGGACGGGACGTCGTCATCGTGGGGCGCGGCGTGACTGTCGGGCGGTCGCTGCCGCTGCTGCTGACCCGCCGGGCCGTGAACGCGACCGCGACGCTGACCCACACCGGCACCGCCGATCTGAACGCCCACCTGCGCAGGGCGGACGTGATCGTCGCGGCCGCGGGCGTCCCCGGGATCGTCACCGCGGACGCTGTGAAACCGGGGGCCGTCGTTCTCGACGTCGGGGTCAGCCGGGTGCCGGACCCGGAGAGCCAGAAGTCGCGGATCGTCGGCGACGTCGACCCTGACGTCTACGAGGTAGCCGGGTGGGTGTCCCCGAACCCCGGCGGCGTCGGCCCGATGACCCGCGCCATGCTCCTCTCCAACGTCGTCGAGGCC
>NZ_ML142861.1:59615-64593 GCF_004138495.1 Phytoactinopolyspora endophytica | reverse complement strand
CCTGTAACGCACAGCGTAACTGTCAGATCTGGCTAGGCCGCCCGCGGAGGGAATGAGTCGAGGAGCGCGACCATGAGTGCCGAGCGGTCTTGAAGGTCTGCGCGACCTTCTAGCGTCCTGCTGATCGAGCGTCATCGCGCTCGGTCGGCAGGACGCAACGTCTGGTCAGGGGCGGCCCAGAACATCGGCGACGTTCAGCGGATCGCTTCCGGTCAGGCAACGGACCTCGTCGGAGACCGCGTCCCAGCGCTGCTCTCGCACGGAGGCGAACATCGTCGAGAATGCGTACACCCACCAGGGCTCCTGGCCGGCATTCGCCAGCTCCGCGCTGAACGTGTCAGGCGAGACGTCGGCGAAGCGGAGCGGGAGCCCCCACGCCTGTGCCGCGAGCCCGGTGATGGTGCGCACATCGAGAGAGACCGGCCCAGTGATGTCGTGGTGGCGTCCGGTCGGGGGAGCGGTAGCGAGTGCGGCGAGGCAGCGTCCGACGTCCGCACGCGATACCAGCGAAAGGCGCCCGTCGGCGGCGGGCACGCGAACCTCGCCGGACTCCCGCGCGGAACGGAGAAACGACGCGAAGAACTCGGTGTAGATCGACGCCCGCGCGATCGAGAAGGCGCACCCGCTCGAGGCGATGAGCCCTTCGGTGTAGCCGTTGGTGTAGGCGTAGCAGAACGGCGATGCCGTGTCGGCGTCGATGCCGCTCAGATACACGATGTGCGCCACTTCGCTGTCCGCTGCGGCCCGGACGACGTTCTGGTGATGGATCATCATCTTGGCGGCGTCACCGTCGCTTGACACGAAGACCAGGACGTCGACGCCGCGTAACGCCGATCGCAGCGAGTCCAGGTCGGTGTACTCGGCATACCGCGACGTGACGAGGTCGTCCGGTTCATGGGTCACCGTTCGGCGAGCCAGCGCCACGACCTGATGCCGTCCGTCGGCGGCCAGGAGCCGCACAACCTGGCCACCCAGACTTCCGGACGAACCGGTTACCGCGATTCGGATCTCGACTCCTCTCCTAGCCCTGCTCATGGCCGACGGATGGGTGCCGCCTGACGTGTCGCCACGACAACAGTAAGGCGACAGCGCACACGTCGCGGGACCGGGCCGGGACGGCATCCGTGGAGCAACGGTGGGCCGGGCGATCGAATGAGGCTTACGCTTCGGTAGGGTGGCGACGGCTCCACAGATGAGGAGGTCCCATACCTTATGGCCGAAAAGTCTTCGCGAGGTCTCGCCGACGTCGTTGCGGCTACCACGTCGATCTCTGACATCGACGGCGAACAAGGCCGTCTCTTCTACCGCGGCTACGACATCCATGACATCGCCCAGCGCATCTCTTTCGAGGAATGCGTCCACCTGTTACAGCGCGGGACTCTGCCGACCAGGCAGGAGCTGGACGGCCTGACGGCGGATCTGGCCGAGGATCGGCGCATCGGGGCCACTACCGAGGCGCTGCTCCCGCACGTGATCCGTAGCGGGGCGCCGATGGAGGCACTGCGCACGCTGGTCTCGTCGCTGTCGGTGGATGACGCCGACGCCGCTGACTCGTCCATCGAGGCGGACCGGCGTAAGGCGACTCGGCTGGTCGCGCAGATGCCGATCCTGGTGGCGCGTTACGAGGCGGCGCGGAACGGCCGGGATGTCGCCGGGCTCCATCCCGAGCTAGGAATCGCCGGTAACTTTCTGCAGCAGATCACCGGGGAACGGCCGGCCGAACGCGCCGTCGAGATCTTCGACGCCTGTCTGGTGCTCCACGCCGATCACACGATGAACGCGTCCACGTTCACCGCCCGAGTGATCGCGGCGACCTTGTCCGACATCCATTCGGCGATCACCGGCGCCATGGGCGCACTGCGCGGACCGTTGCATGGGGGCGCCAACGAGGCGGTGATGAAGACACTCAGCTCGATCGAGGGCGGGGTCGACGAAGTCGACGGCTTCGTCCGCGCCGAGCTGGACGCCGGCCGGAAGCTGATGGGCTTCGGGCATCGCGTGTACAAGACCGAGGATCCCCGGGCCACCCACCTGCGGAAGATGAGCGAGGAGCTGGCCGAGCTCACGGGTAACCGGCGCTACTACGACTTCTCCCGCCGCATGGAGCAGGTCGTGTTCGACTCCAAGGGTCTCTATCCCAACGTCGATTTCTACGCGGCCAGCGTCTACTACGCGCTCGGTATCCCTACCGACCTGTTCACGCCGGTCTTCGCGATCTCCCGGATGAGCGGATGGACCGCACACGTGATCGAGCAGCACGAGGACAACCGCCTGATCCGTCCGGCCAGCGAGTACACCGGTCCACGTGACCAGCGCTGGGTAGAGATCTCGCAGCGGTGACCATGAGCCACGCACCCGCTCCGAAGCGCAGCCGATGGGCCGTGGCGGCGGAGCGGCGCATGACCCCGGCGAGTTGGTTCCGCGCCGTGTTCCGGCAGTGGCCGTTCCTGGCCGCGCTGTCGATCGTCGTCGCCGGAGTGATCGTCGTCGCGAACGACCACTTCAAACGGGGCACAGTGATCATCGCTGCGGGCATCTGCGCGGCGGCGTTCCTGCGGCTGGTCATACCGAACTCCCGAGCGGGTCTGTTACTGGTGCGCTCGCGCTTTCTGGACGTCCTCACGCTCGCGTTTCTGGGCGGAGGTACGCTCATTGCCGCCCTTATCGTTCCGCCTCCGAGCTAGTTTGTAGGAGAACTGCCATGGTTCAAGCCCCTGTCACTGTGACGGTCACCGGCGCCGCCGGCCAGATCGGCTACGCGCTGCTCTTCCGCGTCGCCTCGGGTCAGCTGCTGGGGCCGGATACACCCGTTAAGCTGCGGCTTCTGGAGATACCGCAGGCGCTGAAGGCGGCTGAGGGCACCGCCATGGAGCTGGATGACTGCGCGTTCGACCTGCTCAAGGGGATCGAGATCACCGACGACGCGGGCACGGCGTTCGACGGCGTCAACGTCGCGCTGCTGGTCGGCGCGCGTCCGCGGTCTCAGGGCATGGAGCGTGGCGACCTGCTGGAGGCCAACGGCGGCATCTTCGGCCCGCAGGGTCAGGCGATCAACGCGGGCGCCGCGGACGACGTGCGGGTGCTCGTCGTCGGGAACCCGGCGAACACGAACGCGCTGATCGCGAAGGCGCACGCGCCGGACGTGCCGCCGGACCGGTTCACCGCGATGACGCGCCTGGACCACAATCGCGCGCTCTCGCAGCTTGCCGCCAAGACGGGCGCGGGCGTCAGCGACATCACCAAGCTGACGATCTGGGGCAACCACTCCGCCACGCAGTACCCGGACATCTTCCACGCCGAGATCGCCGGGAAGAACGCCGCGGAGGTCGTGAACGACGAGGCGTGGCTGGCCGACGAGTTCATCCCGACGGTCGCCAAGCGGGGCGCGGCCATCATCGAGGCGCGCGGGGCGTCGTCGGCGGCGTCGGCGGCGAATGCGGCGATCGACCATGTCCACGACTGGGTGCTCGGGACACCGGAGGGCGATTGGACATCGGCGGGCTTGGTGTCCGACGGCTCGTACGGGGTACCAGAGGGACTGGTCTCGTCGTTCCCGGTGGTGTCCCGGAACGGCAGCTGGGAGATCGTGCAGGGGCTGGAGATCAACGAGTTCTCCCAGCAGCGGATTGACGCGTCGGTGCGGGAACTGGTGGAGGAACGCGACGCCGTCACCTCGCTCGGCCTCATCTAGAGGTTGGGTCCCGCGGCATGCTGTGGCCGCTGCGGCTCTGATATCTTGACGTCGAGAGAATTCGTGAAACCAGGAGCGTTGACCCATGGCGAAGATCAAGGTAGCCGGCCCCGTCGTCGAGATCGACGGCGACGAGATGACGCGGATCATCTGGTCCTTCATCAAAGAGAGGCTGATCCACCCGTACCTCGACGTGGACCTGCGCTACTACGACCTGTCGATCCAGAACCGCGACGCGACGGACGACCAGGTCACGGTCGACGCAGCGAGAGCGATCAAGGAGCACGGCGCCGGTGTGAAGTGCGCCACCATCACGCCGGACGAGGCACGGGTCGAGGAGTTCGGCCTGAAGAAGATGTGGCTCTCGCCCAACGGCACCATCCGGAACATCCTCGGTGGTGTCGTCTTCCGCGAGCCGATCATCATCTCGAACATCCCGCGGCTGGTGCCGGGCTGGACCAAGCCGATCATCATCGGTCGTCACGCGCACGGTGACCAGTACCGGGCCACCAACTTCAAGGTGCCCGGCCCGGGCACGGTCACCATCACCTACACGCCCGACGACGGCTCGAAGCCGATCGAGCACGAGGTCGTGAAGATGCCCGACGACGGCGGCGTCGTCATGGGTATGTACAACTTCACCAAGTCGATCGAGGACTTCGCCCGTGCGTCGTTCTCCTATGGTCTGCAGCGCGGTTACCCGGTCTACATGTCGACGAAGAACACGATCTTGAAGGCCTACGACGGCGCCTTCAAGGACATCTTCGCCGACGTCTTCGAGCGTGAGTTCAAGGCTGACTTCGAGGCGGCCGGCCTCACCTACGAGCACCGGCTGATCGACGACATGGTCGCCGCCGCGCTGAAATGGGAGGGCGGCTACGTCTGGGCGTGCAAGAACTACGACGGCGACGTCCAGTCCGACACCGTGGCGCAGGGCTTCGGCTCGCTGGGCCTGATGACGTCGGTGCTGATGACGCCGGACGGTAAGACCGTCGAGGCCGAGGCGGCTCACGGCACGGTCACCCGGCACTACCGTCAGCATCAGCAGGGCAAGCCGACCTCCACCAACCCGATCGCCTCGATCTTCGCGTGGACGGGTGGCCTGAGGCACCGCGGCAAGCTGGACAACAGCCCCGAGGTCACCGGCTTCGCCGAGGCCCTCGAGGACGTCGTGGTGAAGACCGTCGAGTCCGGGATCATGACCAAGGACCTCGCGCTTCTGGTCAGCAAGGACCAGGAATGGAAGAGCACCGAGGAGTTCCTCGGCGCGCTCGATGAGAACCTCGC
>NZ_ML142861.1:39486-59588 GCF_004138495.1 Phytoactinopolyspora endophytica | reverse complement strand
GCCTCGCCGTCTGAGTCTCCTTCACAACGTCCTGCGGACCGAGGGCTATAGCGCTCGGTCCGCAGGACGTTGCTGCGTGGCTGGGCGTGGGGTCGTGACTGCGCCGTCGGATCAGGCGCGTGAGGTGCCGTACCATTCGGCGCGGAGCTGCGCCCACACGTCGGTCTGGTCGTTGCTCAACCACCGCTCGGGGCGCATGCGGACGAGGAGCGTCGGACTGTTCACCTGGGTCTTGACGTAGTTGTCGGCGTCGTCGGGATCGAGGTAGCGCGCGGCGACCGTGTGGAGCTGCTCCGTCGTCGGAGACTCCTCCCACGAGGCCGGCCCTTCGACCGTGACGTAGCGGTACGGGACGTCCTCGGTGTGCACGCTGAGACTGAACCGCTCCGCCTGGCGTAACAGCCTGTCCTTCACCGAACCTGCGTCCATGAAGACTTCGACATCGCCGCCGGGTGTGTACCCGTACCAGACCGGTACGGAGAGTGGCGCGCGCCCGGGTTCGGGCCGGGCGACGGTGAAGATGCCGATCCGGGTCTCGGCGAGGAACTGCTCGCGGGCTTCTGCGGTCATGGCCATGGACATGTCGGTGTGGGCCTTTCATTGGTGCTCAACGGACATGTTCCAGTCAAAGCGATTCTGACGAGACGTGCGATGGTTCATCGTCTCAACTCGATGTTCGAGCGTCGGATCCCGCCGTCGAAAAACGGCGTCGCACGCAGGCACGCCCGCGGGTACCGTCTGAGCTGTGGTTGATGTCGAGACGTTCCGGGCGTTGGCGCGCTCGTCGCCGTGGCTGTGGTCTTCGGTGCGGCTGACCCGGACCATGGTGGGGCGCGACGACGGCGAGCGGGTGCGGGCGTGGATCCGGCGTCCGGGCCTGATGCGTGTGGAGTACATCGAGCCGTCGAGCAGGCCGCCGTACGTGGTCGACGAGCGCGACGACCTCCGCCGTGGCCGAGCAGCGATGAGCGTGGTGCTCGACCCGGAGGCCGTCCCCGATCCCGGCGCAGTCCCCGGCGTCGCTCCTCGCCGCGGCGAGGAGATCGGGAGGTACGTTCCTTTGCCACAGCCGGAACAGGAGGCCCCGCAGGGTTCGGGTCTGCCGCAGCCGGCCGAGTTTCCGGCGTCGCTGGATCCGGGGGCACCACAAGCGGAGTTCCCGGATCCGCGGGATCGGCAGGCTCCGCAGCCCTTGCGGCGCCCGGACGGACTGGTGGAGCGTCGCCCGGATGACTCCATCGGCGATGACGACGATCCGATGCACCAGAACTATTACTGGGTGGCCATGCTGGACCCGGTCGAGCTGGCCGACGGGGCGGATCTGGACGACGAACCGCCGGCGACCGGAGAGCGGCCGACTGGCGTCGAGATCCTGGAGCTGCAGGAAGCCGATCGGCTGGGACGGCCCACGCTCATCGCGACGGTCCGTCCGGCATCCGCCTACGATCCTCGCTGCTCGTGCTGTCCGTTGTTGTTCAACGACGTCACGGTCGCCATCCTGCGGGAAGAAGGCGGACCGCTCCCAGATCCGTTGCCGAAGTTCGCCGATGCGCACCGCGTGGCGCTGGACCGGCAGACCGGGATCTGCGTGAGCATTCACGACGTGGGCGGCGACGCCGACGGCGAGGGGTTCGACGTCGTCATCGAAGAGGTTGACGTCGACTATCCCGACGCGATGCTCCGCTGAGAAGTGGTTCGCCGAGCACTGCCCGCACGAGCCTCAGTCGAGGGCGCGGCCGAGGCGCCAGTAGCCCATGAAGGTGACGGCACCCTTGTCGATGCCGCGCTCGCGGACCAGGTGCCGGCGGATGGCCTTGACGGCACCGGCTTCGCCGGCCACCCAGACATAGACACTGCTCGTGGCTCCGGCCGCGACCTCCCAGAGGACCTCGAGGTCGATGTCCACCGTGTCGACCATCGAGGCGTCGTCGGCGGACGACTGCGGCGCGTCGAAGGTGACGGCCGTGACTGCGCTGACCAAGGGCTCACCGTTGGGTGCCGACGTGCCGTCGTCGCGCCGTCGTGGCAACCAGGTGATCTCGACGTTGTCGGGTGCCTGCAGGTCCAACGCGTCGGCCGGTTCCGGTATCTCGAGGAAGACCCGGATCCGCGCGTCCGCGGACGGCAGTACTCCATGCTCCGGCGCGGTGCCGTTCGGCGTCGAACCGTTGAGGCCGTCGTCGCATAGCGACTCCAAGATACCGGCGATGGCCGGGACCGCGGTCTCGTCGCCGGCGAGGACGATGTCGCGTGCGCCGGCCGGCGGGTTCCATTCGTGGCCGCCGCTGTCACCTGGGCACACGCGGTTGGGCCCGATCAGGACGACTTCGTCCCCGGGCGAGGCGTCTGTCGCCCACGTCGCCGCCGGGCACGCCGCTTCCGTGCTGACCGGGGCCGTCGGTGCGGGGTGGCCGTGCATGACGAAGTCGACGTCGAGCTCGCGGCGCTCCGGTCGGACGGCGCGGATGGTGTAGGTGCGGACGAAGCCCCGCGTCGCTGGATCGAAGTTGCGGTACTGCGTGTACCAGTCGGTGAAGGAGAAATCGGGCAACCCTTGGCCCAGGCGCGGGATGTAGAGCTTGATCCGCTGGTCCGGACCGTCGTACCCGAACTGGTCGAGGTCGTCGCCGGTGAAGGTGATTCGCAGGAACGACGGGCTGAGCCGTTGCAGTCGCGCGACGGTGACCCGGAACGGGCGCCAGGGCAGCGTGCTGGTGTCGGTCTTCTCGGCGGTGCTCAGCGCACCATCGTTCGTATCGGCGGCGGTGATCGTCATCGTATTCCCCGTGTGAGGCTCATATGTTCAGCATAGGCAAGGCTAACTTAGGCGAGCCTAAACGTACACGCTGAGATTCGCAACGGCATCCAGGTGTCGGTGTGGTTGATCAGCCCGTGTGAACGGTGTGCCGAGGTGAGTTGCCCATCAGTCAGTCGTCGCCACGCCAGTCATCGGGCGGCCGAGCAGGCTGGTGGCGACGGCCTCGACGTATGGGGCTAGATCTGTCGCCTGTGCGTCGCTCATGGCGGGAGTGCGGACGACGGACCGGAGGATGCCCATGCCGACGAGCCACGCGCTGAGCAACTCGGCGCGCAAGGCCGCATCCGGGCCGTCGACCAGCTTCTCGAACGCGTCAACGTACTCGTGACACACCTCGTCGCGGATGCGCTCTCGCACGTCGGGAAGTGCGGATGATCGCAGCATCGCCACGAGCGGGTGTTCGCCGCCGTAGCGAGACCAGTCATGGAAGACGACCGAGCTGACCATCCGGGCGACCATCTCTTCCGGCGGCCCGTCGAGCAAGTCCGCCTCTTCGGCAGGTGTGGTCGTGGCCTCGTCGAACAACTGCTTCTTCGAGCCGAAATAACGAAAGATCAGGGTGGGGTCGACGCCCGCGTCTCGGGCCACGTCGCGGACGCTCGTCGCGTCGTAACCGTCGCGGGCGAATCGCAGCCGGGCCGACTCCAGTAGGGCCGCCTTGGTGGCCGGCTTGTCTCGCCGTCGCTTCTCTGTCACCGAACTTCCCTTCCGTGAGCTGTAGAGCTAAGTCATCGCTCGTTGACATCATATCCGGTCGCCCGCTATCGTGCGAAGTCACCATTCGATGACTTAGTGAGGGTCGATGAAGAACATCGTTGTGGCCGGTGGTACAACCGGCATGGGTCGCGGCGTCGCCATGCACTACCTCCGAGCCGGCGGTCGTGTGACCGTCATCGGCAGCGACTCCGGACGGGGGCGGGCGTTCCTTGACGAAGCGGCGGAGATCGGCGCTGCCGATCGGGCGGAGTTCATCCGAGCGGACTTGATCTCGGTGGCCGAGAACAGACGCGTTATCAAGGAGATCAAGGCCCGGAACGACTCACTCGACGGTCTCGTGCTCACCGCGATCCGGCACTTCCACCGGCGGGAGGAGACCGTCGATGGGTTCGAGAGCACCTTCGCCCTCTACTACGTCAGCCGGTTCCTGCTCAGTTACGGTCTCACCGAGCTACTCGAGAAGGGCGGCGCGCCGGTGATCGTGAACATCTGCGGGATCGGCATCACTAAGGGGCGTGTCCACTGGGAGGACCTCACGCTGGGTAAGCGTTACGGCAGCGTGCGCGCGATGCTTCAGGGCGGCCGGGCGACCGACCTTCTTGGCGTGGGGTATGCGGACCATCACCCCGGCGGGCGGACACGTTACGTTCTCTACCATCCGGGGTTCACCGACAGTGGCACGGCGACCTTGAAGCAGCCGGCGAAGGCGTTCATCAAGACCCTTGCGCGGTTCTTCGCCCGGCCGGTTGAGAAGAGCATCCGGCCCGTCATCGAGCTGATGGATAATCCGCCCGATCGGCCGCTGATCGCCTCCGACAGCGGGAAGCCGGTCTCCTTGTCGCTGTCCACGTTGGACGCGGACGACGCGCGACGTCTGTACGGCCTGACCGAGCACCTCTTGAGGCCGTGATTGAGAGGGCATGAGGTTGCGTGCTTTACTACGTTGTACACAACGTTAGAAGACTCTGGGACTTGAGCAGCTGCCGTGACCGAGACGACACCGCACCCGAGGCCGTTACTGCGCCGTCCGCGATGGACCGATCTGAGCGGGACCTGGCGATTCGCCTTCGACGATGCCGGCCGAGGCGTCGAACAAAGGTGGTTCGAATCGCCAGATGGCGTGTTCGACCGCACCTTCGAGGAGTTGACCGATGCGCACCGTCGTCATGCCCGCCGGACGGCCGAGGGAGGTGGTGCCGCATGAGCACACCGAACATTCTGCTGGTGATGACGGACCAGCACCGCGCCGACCTGACGGCCGCTGAGGGATACCCACTGGACACGATGCCGTACCTGGATGAGCTGGCGGCGTCGGGAACCAGGTTCCGCCGCGGATACACCACCGCGCCGGCCTGCGTGCCCGCGCGCACGAGCCTGGTCACCGGGCGGTTCCCGTCGGCTCACCGGGTGCGGCAGAACTCTGCGGTGCCCGAGGTGCTACGTGGCGAAGACCTTCTCGACGTCCTTCGCGACGCGGGCTACGGCCTGCATTTTGCCGGCAAGACCCACGTCTACCGCAACAGCGAGGACGACTATGACTCGTTCTCCGGGCCGTACTGGCATGTGCAAGCGCCAGACCGGACGGACGAGGAGGAGCGGTTCAGCGCCTGGCTGCGTTCGATCGATCACGGCCCGACGTCGGAGCCCACGCCGTTCCCGCTGCATGTGCAGTACCCATATCGGATCGTCTCCGACATGATCGCCTCGCTGGAGGCGCGCGATCGGAGCAAGCCGTTCTTCTCCTGGGTCTCACTGCCCGAGCCGCACAACCCGTACCAAGCGCCGGACCCGTATTTCTCCCTATTTCCGGAGGCGGACCTCCCGGACCGGGCCTGTGGTCCGGAGGCCGCCGTGGCCAAGGGTGGAGCGTGGCGATGGCTGCGTGAGCTCGTCGAGGAGAAGAGACCCGGATACGACGACGGCTGGCGACGTTACCGGGCGAGCTACTGTGGGATGCTGCGTCTGATCGACGACCAGCTCCGGCGCCTGACCTCGTACCTCGAGGAGGACGGCGCACTGCAGGACACCATCGTCGTGTTCATCTCTGACCACGGCGACTACGTGGGCGAATACGGGCTGCAGCGCAAGGGCGCCGGGATGCCGGAGTTGCTCATGCGGATTCCGTTCATGATCACCGGGCCCGGGGTTGTGGCAGGCGACAACCGCGACGACTTCGTCTCTCTGGCCGACATCTTTCCGACGCTGTGCGAGGCCGTCGGCAAGCCGATCCCGTATGGCGTCCAGGGCCGGAGCCTGTGGCCCACACTGACCGGCGAGACGTACCCGGCGGCCGAGTTCGACAGCATCTATGCCGAGCGAGGCTACGGCGGCCTGCCGTACGACTCCGAGGAACGCCCGGAGCTGCATTTCCCCTACGACGGCGAGGTGTACGACGAGCTCAACAGTGTGACGCAGAGCGGCATGTCGAGGATGCTCCGGCACGATCGCTGGAAGCTCGTCTATCACGTCACTGGCGACGTCGAGCTGTACGACCTTGAGGCGGACCCGATGGAGCTGACCAATCTGGCCGCCGAGCCGGCGGCCGCGCAGGTCCGCGCCGAGCTGGTGGAGAGGCTGCTGCGGTGGTCGACCCGCGTCGTGGACGATCTGCCAGTCGCCGCCTACACGCCGAAGCGCGCACCGCACAACTGGCACGCCACGTAGTCTTCGGGTCGAACGGCACATCAAAGGCAGCCGATGCAACGCTGGCTGCGGAACCCCTCGGCCACTAGCTTCTCGCGTTCGAGATCACCATCGGTGGCGTCCACCAGGACGGTGAGGTCACGCGCGCCGGCCTCGCTGACGATCAGCTGTGCGATCTCGGCGAAATACGGGCTACTGAGGTTCGGTAGCGCCAGGGCAATCACGCCTGTACGTCCGCGCCTGAGGTTGCGCGCGGCGATGTTGGGCCGATAGTCGAGCTCGACCAGTGCCTTCTCGACCTTTGCCTTCGTCTCGTCGGTCAAGTACGGGTATCCGTTGAGGACATTGGACACCGTCTTGATCGAGACACCGGCCAGCTTGGCGACGTCCTTGATCGTCGCGTTCATCACATCGTCACTCCTACCCACACCACCTCGGCTGCAGCTCAACGTTATAGCGTTCCTTCACTGCGCATCAGGCTCCTGCGAGGAGTCCCGGGAGTTTGCGCATGTCGTCGAAGACCGTTGTGTTCGGTCCTTCGAGCCATTGCGCGGGTGTGAGGCCGCCGGCGTAGCCAAGGGCTCGCATGCCAGCTGCGCGGGCTGCCTGGATCCCGTATTTGCTGTCCTCGACGACGATGCAGGCCGAGGGTGGGATGCCCATTTGCCTGGCGGCGTGCAGGAACAGGTCGGGGGCCGGTTTGCCGTGGGCGACCTCGCTGGCACTGAAAATGCGGCCTTCGAAGTATGGGTAGATCCCGGTGTGGCCCAGGGTGTGGCGCATCGTGTCGTGGCTGCCGCCAGAGGCGACGCAGCTGGGAAGCGTGAGGGTGTCGAGGACTTCGAAGATGCCATCGACCGGGGTGAGTTCGGCGTTGACGGCCGTGCGGTGGAGTTGCTCGAATCTCTCCTGCCAGAGCAAGGCCCGGTTCGGCCCTAGTCGGGCGGCGATTTGTTCACTGTTGGTGACTATCGACCGGCCGATGAATTTTTCGACTACCTCGGCTTCGGTCAGCGGCCAGCCCAGCTCGGCGCCCACGGCAACGTGGATGCGCACGGCTATGCGTTCACTGTCGACGAGCACGCCGTCGCAGTCGAAAATGACGAGTTCGACCGGGGTGATCATCCAGACAGCCTAGGGAGGAGTGGTCGCCCGTGCCAGCCGCACGGTCCGATGGCCTGCGCGCTCCTCGTCCGGCACGTGAACCTCCAGAAGTCGTCTGGACAGGTATCTGATACAACGACATCTACAACGTAGTACAACGCTCTGAGCACCCGGAGGACCCGTGGATTCCGAGCCCGCCGTCCTACTGATCACAGCTGACCAGCTTCGGCGCGACGCCTTGGGCTCGGTCAGGTCCAACGCTGCCGCGTGACACCGCTTGGTCCGGCCCGCGGGATTTTGGTGGCTAAACGTTAAGTACAACGCTGTAAGATGTCCGCGTCACGTGGGATGCGCGGGTAGCGGTGGGAGGAGTTGTGACAGTCAGGCTCAAGGACGTGGCCGAGCACGCGGGTGTGTCGATCAAGACGGTCTCGAACGTGGTGCACGGCCATATCCACGTCACCGACGAGACCCGGCTCAAGGTCCAGACGGCGATCGACCAGCTCGGCTACCGGCCCAACCTGTCGGCCCGCAGCCTGCGAACAGGGCGGACGAACATCATCGCGCTGGCGGTCCCGCGGCTCGGGGAGCCCTACTTCGCCGAGCTGGCCGATCAGGTCATGCATGCGGCCGATCGGCACGGGTACACCGTGCTGGTCGACAACACCGAGGGGCGGCGGGAGCGGGAAGGCGCCGTCGTCTCCGGCATCCAACCCCAGTTCATCGATGGGATTCTGTTCAGCCCGCTGGCTCTCGAGGCGACCGAGTTAGAGGTGGCGTCGGCGGAGGTGCCCTTCGTCCTGCTGGGTGAGCACGTGCCCGCGACCGGTTACGCGGATCACGTATCGCTCGACAACGTAGCGGCGGCGCGGGCGGCGACGGCGCATCTGATCGAGTTGGGTCGCAGCCGGATCGCGGTGATAGGGGCGCGGCGAGCGCGCCGTGCCCGGACCGCAGCGCCCCGGCTGAAGGGATTCAGGCAGGCGCACCGCGAGGCTGGGCTCGCGGTCGACTCGCGCCTGCTGATCCCCACCGAACGGTTCGACCGGCCCGACGGGGCGCAGGCGATGGCCCACCTGCTCGACATGCGCGAGCCGCCCGACTCGGTGTTCTGCATGAACGATGTGCTCGCGATCGGAGCTCTCCGGACGCTGGCCGAGCGGGGGGTGTCGGTGCCGGAGGATGTCGCGGTGATCGGGTTCGACGACATCGCGGAGGGCCGATACAGCGTGCCGAGCCTGACGACGATCGCCCCGGACAAGGAACAACTGGCGAATGTGGCCGTCGACGCGCTGATGCAGCGTATCTCGGCGGGGCGCAACGCCCCGCCGCGGGAGCTACACATCGACTTCAACCTAGTGATCCGGGAGAGCACCGCCGGCCGCCCTTGAATTCCGGCTGACGCCGACGTCTCCGATCAGCCACGCCGGCCTCGTGGCCCAGTGTTTCGCTTGGGCCGCCCCGCCCCATCGCCGCAACCCCAAGGCCGCTAGCCAGCCTACCGGCACGATCATGACGTTCTTCGACATACCTGGTGACGGGCCACAGGGCCTGCGGGTCGTCAGGCTTCGAGAAACCGGTGGATCAACGACATCGTGTACGCGAACGTCGGCAACTCAGCCGGTGGCAGCGCGCGAAGCTCCGCCCGGCTGAACCACCGCGCCTGGGCGATCTCGCCTGGATCCAGCCGCAGGGTCGGATCGCTGATCGTGGCGGTGAAGCCGGCCAGCAGCACCGCTGGGCCGCTGAAGGACCACGGGTGGCTGTCGGTGTAGGCCAGCTGGGTAGGTACCAAGCCGGTCTCCTCCCACAGCTCCCGGACGGCCGCCCCTTCGAGGGTCTCTCCGGGCTCGACGAACCCGGCGACGAGGTCCCATTCGTGCTGGTAAGGCCCGTACGTTTGACGCACCAGCAGGAGCCGGTCGTCGTACTCGACGGCGAGGACCACGACAGGTGACATCGCGTTAGGCACGTACGGCAGCGTCGTGCACTGTGGACAGCGTCGGGTCGTGAAGCCACCAATGTCCTGCAGCTCCTCGCCGCATTCGCCGCAGTGGCGATTCGTGTGCCGCCAGCGCACCTGGTAGTAGCCGCGCGCGACGACCGCGGCGACCGGCGCCGGCAGCTCGGCCGTCAGCGTCAGCCACGAGCGCAGCGCCGTACCATCGGATACCGTCGCCAGCTCCCCTGCCCAGACTGGGCGGCAGCGCAGTGTGCCGAGGTGGCGTACCGCCAGTTCCGGCATCGCGGCGACGGTCGGAAGGGTGCCGTCAGGCAAGACCACGACGCGTCCGTCGATGGTTGCCGCGACCAGCAGGTCGTCGGCTGCTGGTACGACAGACGCGTCGTAACCGGGCAGGAACGGCAGCGGCATCGAGGCACACTACCACTCAGGGCCATTGCAAGCCGCTGGGTAGGCGGTTGATCTGCGGCAATGTGGATGCCCACGGTGGTGTGAGGCAGGTGTCGCCCTGTGGTGATCATGGAGTTGCTGAGAAACCACGACTCCCGAAGGACCCCACCCGCCGATGTCATCTTCGCTGATCGAAGCTGTGCGCACCCACCTACCTGCCGACCTGGACGTGCCCGCATGTCTGGGCACAAAGCAGCAGCGGGATCTGGTGCATGCCCTTGCTGCGGTGCCCGATCCGCCTCGACGCCACCGTGTTGCTGGCGGTGCTGACCGGCTGGCTGCGCGCCCGGCCGCCGCCCCAACGACCTCATCGACGCCGTGACCAGTACAACGAGAACGCAATAGCCCCTGGGTCTGCAGGGCGGGCAGTTGTCCACAGGCTCGAGGCTGATGGCCGAGATATCCACATTCCTGGGATGAGCATTGAAGACCCCGTCGAAGATCGATCACGCTCTTGTCGCGGTGATCCCCACACGCGGGAGGAGCCGACATGACAGCGCTGCCACTAGCGGCAACTCGTACGCGTATTGCACATGCAATACGAAGGTGGGTATGGTGATAGAAGGTGTGGCGCGAGCTGTACTGGAACGAGGACAACGAGGCGCACATAGCCAAGCACCACGTCACACCTGACGAGGTAGAGGAGGTCGTTAACGCGCGTCCGCACTATGTGACCAAAGGTCGTGATGAGTCGACCGTGGTCTACGGCCAAGATGCCGCAGGGCGCACGCTGCTCGTCGTCCTGGTCGAGGCGTTCGACGGGAGATGGTATGTGGTGACCGCGCGAGACATGACCGACGCCGAGGCACGACTGTTCCGTCAGAAGGGACGCTGAGCGCGGATGGGCAGAGCCGACGAACTCCGTGAGTACTACGACAACACCGACACTTCGGTAGATCTAGAGAAGGCGGTCCACGAGCCAGCCGACACGCGACCGTCGGCGCGGATGACGACGTTTGCCATTCGTCTGCCAGTGCCGGTCCTTCATCGGGTCCGCGAGATCGCCGCGGAATCCGACACCACGACGTCTGCTCTTTTGCGCCGCTGGATCGATTCCGGCATCCGTGAATATGACGACAGCGACGACCGGGTTGTCTCCGTCGACGATCTCGTCGACTTCATCGGCCGGGCAAGCCGCCGCTCTGATGTCGCAACTCACAGGTCAGGCCCGGTCAAGAAGGGCCGGCGCACGAGGACTCGCGCCCAGTAGGCCGCAGCCGGGCTCCGGGTGCGGCTGCCATTCTATTCGTCGATAGCGGGAACCGACCCTACCTCCTGGCCTGTAGTTGCGCTTATGCCGCTTCCCAATAGCTCAAGCGAAACATCAGGCCAGGAGGCAGGCCGTTTCGGGCCTACGACGATGAGACGACTCCGGCGCCCGCCGACGGCACGGCGACGAACGTGTCCGGGGCGGTGAACCCGTTACCGGCGAACGCGTCGCGCACGGCTTCGGCGACGGCGGTGGCCTGGCCGTCGTCCACCAGCGCGATGATGGACCCGCCGAAGCCGCCGCCGGTCATCCGGGCACCGAGTGCGCCCGCCTCCAGGGCGGCGTCGACCGCGACATCGAGCTCTTGAACCGTCACCTCGTAGTCGTCGCGGAGCGAGACATGCGACGCGGTGAGCAGCGGCCCGATCTCCCGCAGGCGGCCCGAGCGCAGCAGTTCCACGGTTTCCTCGACACGCTGATTCTCCGTCAGCACGTGCCGCACGCGTCGCCGCATCACATCGCCGGCGCCGGCATCGGATCCGTCGTCGAGGCGGGCGAGCACCTGCTCGACGGCGTGGTCCTGGACGTCTCGCAGCGACTCGACGCCGAGACGTCGCGCCGCGTCCTCGCAGGTGCGACGGCGCTCGCCGTACTCGCCGTCCGCGTGCTGGTGGTGCACCCGCGTGTTGACGATCAGCAGTGACAGCCCGGCGGCCGCGAGGTCGCACGGGATCGGCTCGGCGGTGACGGCTGCCGCGTCGAACAGCACGACGTGCCCCTCGCGCCCGTGCATCGAGGCCATCTGGTCCATCAGACCCGTGGGTGCACCCACGTAGTGGTTCTCCGTCCGCTGCGCGAGCAGCGCCATCGTCGTCGGATCGAGCCCCAGCCCGGCGAGCGCGTCGAGTCCGGTCAGCACCGAGCATTCCAGCGCCGCCGACGAAGACAGTCCGGCACCGCTCGGCACATCGCTGCTGATCCGGATGTCGGCACCCGGCACCTCGTGCCCGGCCTCGCGCAGCGCCCAGAACAAGCCGGCGATGTAGGCGGCCCAGCCTTCCACGTCACCAGGCTTCGTCTCGACGTCGAACTCGACCGGCACGGCTTCCCGCCCGTCTGACAGCACCGTCACGTTCCGGTCGTCGCGGCGCCTCAGCGTCGCGGTGGCGCGATGCGGAAGCGCCAGCGGAAGGGCGAAGCCGCCGTTGTAGTCGGTGTGTTCCCCGATCAGGTTCACCCGGCCGGGCGCGGAGCCCACTGCGTCGATGTCTGTCATGGATTCTCTCCCTTGCTCATGAAGGTCCAGGCGTCGGCGACGATGCGGTCGAGGTCGTGTTCTGGTTGCCAGCCGAGGTCGGCGGCGATGCGGTCGGCGGAGGCGACCAGCGCTGGTGGGTCGCCGGCACGCCGCTCCTTGTCCCGTGCGGGAACCGGATGTCCGGTGACCCGGCGCACCGCGTCGACCACCTCATGGACCGTGAACCCGGTGCCGCTTCCGAGGTTGTAGACGCGGTGGGTTCCGGCGGTCTCGGCCCGCGCAGTCCAGTCCAGAGCCAGCAGGTGTGCCCGGCCGAGGTCCTCCACGTGGAGGTAGTCGCGCACCGCTGTCCCGTCGCGGGTGGGGTAGTCGATGCCGAAGACGTCGATGGCGTCCCGCCGGCCGGCAGGCACCGCGAGCACGTTCGGGATGAGATGGCTCTCCGGGTCGTGCCGCTCGCCGTAGCGGTCGAAGGCGCCACCGACGTTGAAGTAGCGCAGGCTCACCGCGGCCAGGCCGTGCGCGGACGCTTCACCCGCCAGCGCGTGGTCCACGGCGAGCTTGCTGTGCCCATACGGGTTGATCGGCACGGCGGGCGCGTCCTCGCGGATCGGGGTGGTCTCCGGCTCGCCGTATGTGGCCGCCGTCGACGAGAAGACCAGCCTGCGCACACCGTGCACGCGCATCGCCTCCAGCAGCCGCAGCGTGCCGACGACGTTGTTCCACCAGTACAGCTCAGGCTTCGCGACGGACTCGGCCACCAGCGACTTCGCCGCGAAATGCAGGACGGCGTCGAATGACGAGTCGAGAACCTGGGCCGCGTCGTTGATGTCGCCCTCGACGAACGCCGCGCCGTCGGGCACGGCGTCGGCATGGCCGGTGGACAGGTTGTCCAGGACGACGACGTCGTGCCCCGCCTGCACGAGCTGGGCGCCGACGACGGAGCCGATGTATCCGGCCCCGCCGGTGACCAGAACCTTCATGCGTTCCTCCTCAACCGCGCGGCGACATCCTCGGGGAGCACATCGGTGATGAACGCCCCCATGGCCGATTCCGAACCGGCCAGGTATTTCAGCTTGTCCGCCGCCCGCTTGACCGAGAACACCTGAAGGTGCAGGTAGGCCAGGTCCCGGTCGGCGTGGACCGGTGCCTGCTGCCACGCCGCGATGTAGGGCAGCGGCGCGTCGTACAGGGCGTCGAACCGGCGGAGTACGTCCAGGTAGACGGCGACGAAGTCGTCCCGCTCGTCGTCGGTGAGCGACGGGATGTCCGGCACCTGCCGGTGCGGGAAGATATGGACTTCGACCGGCCAGCGCGCCGCGGCCGGCACGAACGCCGTCCAGTGTGCGGAGCTGACGATGACCCGCTCCGCGGAGCGTTCCTCGGCGAGCACATCCGCGAACAGGTTCCGCCCGTGCGTGTCGCTGTACCGGCGTGCGGTCTCCAGCATCCGCGATGTGCGCGGCGTGACGTACGGGTAAGCGTAGATCTGCCCGTGCGGATGGGAGAGTGTGACCCCGATCTCCTCGCCGCGGTTCTCGAAGCAGAACACCTGCTCGACGCCGGGCAGTGCGCAGAGCTCGGCCGTGCGGTCGGCCCAGGCGTCCACCACCAGCCGAGCGCGCTCCTGGCTCAGCGTGCCGAACGACGCACCGTGATCGCTGCTGAAGCAGACCACCTCGCACCGGCCGGTACCGGCGCGAGCGACGCCGACGGCGGAACCGATGTGCTCGGCTGGATCCGGATCCGCGGCCCCCATCGACAGGCTCGGGAAGCGGTTCTCGAAGACGACGACGTCGTAGTCGGGGGACGGCACCTCGGTCTGCTTGCCGTCGCGCGATGGGCAGAGCGGACAGAGGTCGGCAGGCGGCAGGAAGGTCCGGGTCTGCCGGTGCGAGGCCATCGCCACCCACTCGTCAAGCAAGGGGTCGTGGCGTATCTGCGACGCGGTGCTGACCGGTGGCAGATCGCGTGGATCGTCGAGATCGCGGACAGCGTCGTCGTCGAGGTCGAAGTAGATGATCTCGCGGCCGTCCGCGAGTCTGGCCTGGGTGCGTTTCACAAGGCTCCCTTGCTGGCGTGTTCGATGTTGTTCGGCTCAGTGTGACGAGCTCGGCCGCTGACCGGCGCGAAGACGATGTCGTCGATGTGTCCGCGCAGAGCCTCTCGGGCCTCGCCGGGGAGGGCGTCGTCGGTAATGAGGGTGTCCGCCCTGTCGAGGTGGGCGATGGTGCTCAGGCCGATGGTCCGCCATTTCGTGTGGTCGGCGAGCACGACGAGGCGTCGCGCCGCGGCGACCATGGCGCGGTCGGTCTCCGCTTCGAGGATGTTCGGAGTTGTGAAGCCGGCGCCAGGATCGATGCCGTGGACACCGAGGAAGACGACATCCACATGGAGCTGGCTGAGTGCGGCGACGGCGACCGGACCTACGAGCGCGTCCGACGGGGTACGGACGCCGCCGGTCAGCACGACCGAGGTGTCCGGGGCGGGCGTGGCGTGGAACACGTCGGCGATCTGTATCGAGTTGGTGACCACGGTGAGGTTGGGCGCTCCGGCGAGCGCACGAGCGAATGTCCAGGTCGTGGTGCCCGCCGAGATCGCGACCGACGAACCTGGCGAGACCAGGTCCATCGCCGCGTGGGCAATGGCGTCCTTCTCTGCCTGCTGCCGGACGGACTTGGCGGCGAAGCCCGGTTCTTCGGTCATCCGGGCCCGGGTGGTGGCGCCACCGTGGACCTTGTCCAGAGCGCCACGCTCCGCCAGCGCGTCCAGGTCACGCCGGATGGTCATCTCGGAGACGTCGAAGAGATCGGCCAGATCCGCCACGCGGGCCGCGCCGTTCTGTGTGACCTCTCGCATGATCCGGGTACGTCGTTCTTCCGCCAACACCGAACATGCCTCCTCTCAACAACCCACATTATCGCACAGGTTCGAACAAGCCTGCTTCTTGAGCCCTGGGCGTGGCGGGGCTCGTGGGTGAGAGTCGGTTCAGCCGTCCAGGACGGAATCGACGACGGCGCGGGCTTCGGTCTGGATCTGCGCCAGGTGGTCTTCGCCTCGGAAGCTCTCGGCGTAAATCTTGTACACGTCCTCAGTCCCGGACGGACGAGCGGCGAACCAACCGGACTCGGTCACCACCTTCAGGCCACCGAGCGGGGCGTCGTTGCCGGGTGCCCTCGTCAGCTTGGCGGTGATCGGCTCGCCGGCCAGCTCGGTGGCGGTGACCTGCTCGGCGGAGAGCCCGGACAAGGCGGCCTTCTGCTCACGCGAGGCGGGTGCATCGACCCGTGCGTACACCGGCTCGCCATGCCGATCGGTCAGCAGGCCGTAATGCTGGCTGGGCGTCTTCCCCGTGGTGGCGATGATCTCGGCGGCGAGCAGGCAGGCAATGATCCCGTCCTTGTCGGTGCTCCATGTACCGCCGTCCCGCCGCAGGAACGACGCACCCGCGGACTCCTCGCCGCCGAATCCGACCGAACCATCCAGCAGTCCTGGTACGAACCATTTGAATCCGACCGGGACTTCCACCAGAGGCCGGCCCAGCGACGCCGCGACCCGGTCGATCATGGATGAGCTCACGAGGGTCTTGCCCACGCCGGCGCCCGCTGGCCAGCCGTCCCGGCGATCGAAGAGGTATCCGATGGCGACGGCCAGGAAATGGTTCGGATTCATCAGGCCGTGATCCGGGGTGACGATCCCGTGCCGGTCGGAATCGGCATCGTTGCCGGTGGCGACGTCGAACGGTGCGCCGTGCGCCTCGACACCGTGTGCGGCGACACCGCGTGCCGCGCCGCCCTGCACGTGGGCGGTGGGGGACGCGTCGTCGTCACGACGCATGCGGCCGATCAGCGACGCCATCGCCGACGGCGACGAGCAGTCCATCCGGATCTTCCCGTCCCAGTCCAGCGTCATGAAGCGCCAGGTCGGGTCGGTGAGCGGATTGACGACGGTCAAGTCCAGCCGGTGCCGCTCGGCGATGGCGCCCCAGTAGTCCACCGAGGCGCCGCCCAGCGGGTCGGCCCCGATCCGCACACCGGAGGATCGGATCGCCTCGATGTCCACGACAGCAGGGAGGTCGTCGACGTAGTGACCGAGGAAGTCGTAGGTGGAGGTCGTGTCGGCGCCGAGCGCGCGGGCCAGCGGAATCCGCTGGACGCCGTCCAGGCCGGCCTCGATATAACGGTTCGCGGCGGACTGGATCCAGCCGGTGATGTCCGAGCCGGCGGGGCCGCCGTCCGGCGGGTTGTACTTGAAGCCGCCGTCTCCCGGCGGATTGTGCGACGGGGTGACCACGACGCCGTCGGCGTAATGCGTCGCACCCTGACCTGCGGCGACCGGAACTCCGGCGGCGCTCGCGGCGGCCACCATCGAGGCGCTGACCGCGCCACCGGCGCCGGAGTTGTGCCGCAGGATGGCGTGCGAGACAGCCGGGGTGGGCGTGTACCGGTCGGCTGCGTCCACGAGCAGCAGCACGCCGTTGGCCGCGAAGACCTCGACGGCCGTCGCCCAGGCCGGCTCGGACAGGGCGTGCGTGTCCTTGCCGAGGAAAAGCGGGCCGTCGATGCCGTTCTCTCGCCGGTAGTCGCAGATCGCCTGCGATGTGGCGGCGATGTGGTCATCGTTGAAAGCCGTGTTGAACGCGGAACCGCGGTGGCCGGAGGTCCCGAAGGCGACCTGCTGGGCCGCTTCAGTGGCGTCGGGATGCTGCGTGTAATAGGCCGTGACCAGGCGCGCGATGTCGACGAGGTCGGCCGGCTCGGCCGGTTGGCCCGCACGTGGATGCTCTGGCATGGGGACTCCTTCGACACGACGCACTGACGCTTCTCCGAGCAAGCTTGCCACGCCCCGGGACGCCGACACGTGGGAGGAGTGGGGTGCCGGTACCGTGATCGACACACGCAATGAGCGGTCTCAGCACTCGGCGGTCGAGGGTTGCTGCCAGAATAGGTGTCATGACCACCAATGCCTCGCGTCGTCCCCGCGTGCTGTCAGGTATGCAGCCAACCAACGCGTCCCTGCATCTCGGTAACTACCTGGGGGCATTGCGGCAGTGGGCGGCTATGCAAGCCGACTACGACGCCTTCTACTGTGTCGTCGATCTGCACGCCATCACGGCTGGGCATGAGCCGGCGCAGCTGCGCGAGCGCACCAGGGTCACGGCCGCTCAGTACATCGCCGGGGGCGTCGACCCAGAACGCAGCACCCTCTTCGTGCAGAGCCACGTGCCCCAGCACCCTCAGCTTGCCTGGGTGCTCAGTTGCATCACGGGCTTCGGCGAGGCGAGCCGGATGACGCAGTTCAAGGACAAGTCGGCGCGGCAGGGCACAGAAGCGACGACGGTCGGGCTCTTCACCTACCCGGTCCTGCAGGCCGCCGACATCCTGCTGTATGACGCCGACATGGTCCCCGTCGGCGAGGATCAGCGCCAGCACGTCGAGCTGACCAGGGACATCGGTGGGCGGTTCAACTCGCGTTTCGGCGAGACGTTCGTGCTGCCCAAGGCCTTCATCCCGGAGGCCACTGCCAAGATTCAGGACTTGCAGGACCCCACGGTCAAGATGAGCAAGAGCATCGGTGGCGCCGGCCTGATCGAGCTACTCGACGACCCGAAGGTGATCGAGAAGCGGGTCAAGAGCGCCGTCACCGATTCCGGCCGGGAGATAGCGATTGACGCGGAGAACAAGCCAGGCGTCACAAATCTCATTACTATTCTTTCCGCGCTCACCATGCGCCCCGTGGACCAGATCGTGCAGGATTTCGAAGGCCGGGGATACGGAGACCTGAAGAAGGAGGTTGCGTCGGCCGTGCTGGACACCGTGATCCCGTTTCAGAAGCGCGTGCGCGAATTGCTCGACGACCCTGCCGAGCTCGATGCGCTTCTCGCGACCGGCGCCGCGAAGGCACAGGAGGTTGCCTCTGCCACCCTCACGCGCGTCTATGACCGTGTCGGATTTCTCGAGCCCATGACGGCGCGGTGAGAAGGTAGTGACGCCACAAGGGGATGACCATAGCCGCACCATCGGCGTCGCCGTGCCGGTGCCCGAGCCATACGGCAGCGAGCTGCAGGACTGGCGCCGCTCGTTCGGCGACCCGCTCGCCGACGCCATCCCTTCACATATCACCTTGATACCGCCAACGGAGGTCAAGGATGGGGAGGGCGGGCAGTACGCCGAGGTCCGAGATCACCTTGAACAGGTAGGTGCGAGCTTCCCGCCGTTCCGGGTGCGCCTGCGAGGAACAGCGACCTTCATGCCGGTGTCGCCAGTGGTGTTCGTTGCGCTGTCCGAAGGGATCTCGGCGTGTGAACGGCTGTCGATGTCGATCCGTACCGGGCCGCTGGCGCTCGAGCTCTCATTCCCGTACCACCCGCACGTGACGGTGGCGCACTATCTCCCGGAGGAGGCGATGACGACCGCCTTCAAGACGCTCGCCGGCTACGAGGCCGTATTCGACGTGCACGCGTTCAGCCTGTACGAGCACGGCGAGGACGGTTACTGGCGGCGCGAACGCGACTTCAACCTGACCGCCGAAGGGGAGGTGGCCGCAGTACGCCGCGGCGGAGAGTCGCGGCTGAAGGCCGTTCAGCGCCTGACAGGCGGTGACACGGCCCCGCCGAAGGGGCAGTCGCGTTGATCGCCTGGATCCGAACGGGTGTCGCTGGCGTCAAGTCCGTCATCGCCCGCGCTCAAGCGCTATGGAGACGGCTGCAGCCCACCCTCCCGGTCCGGGCCTGGAATCGCTACGGCGACCTCCGCGGGGACCGGCTGGCCGGCGCCGCGAGCTTCTACGGGTTCAGCTCCCTGTTTCCGCTGCTGGCCCTGTCCGCCGCGATCGCAAGCGCGGTGGCTGGAAGCTCGGGTGTCGAGACCGTGCAGAATCTGGTCGACGACAACTTCCCGGAGATGGGTCTGAACGTCGCCGCGTTCCGGCGCAATGCCGGCGCCGTCGGTGCTGTGGGCGCCGTCCTGCTGATGTACGCGGGTCTGCGGTGGGTCGATGCGATGCGGGCTGCTGTGCGCTCCATGTGGGGGATGGACGACCAGCCGGGGAACATCGTGACCCGGAAACTGCTCGACGCCGCGTCGTTGCTCGGTCTCGGCATGCTTCTCGCGCTGTCCTGGGGGACCAGCGTCATCGTCCGCCGCATGGCCGCCGACCTGCTTGACTGGCTGGACTTCGGGGGAAGCGGCGCGGCGGCTACCCTGCAGTCCATCAGTTGGATCCTGTCGGTGGGCGTCAACACGTTGCTGTTCGCCTACTTGCTGGCCGGGCTGCCGAGGATCCTGGTACCGCCGCGCGAACAGGCCGTGACCGCCCTGATCGGCGCCGTCGTCTTCGAGATCCTGAAGACGTTCCTGGTGGAGTACGTCGCGGGACCGGGGAGCGAGTCGTACGGGGCGTTCGCCACGCCGCTGATCGTGATCGGCTGGATCTACATCGTCACCAGGCTGCTCATGGTGCTTGCCGCGGTGACGGCGGAGAGCGCCATCGACCATCTCGACGCGGAGGAGCGGGAACGGATCCTGGCGGAACACGCGGAGATGGCCAAGGGCGGAAGCTCGACCGTCGGTCCTGCTGAGCGCGAGCGGGTGACAGCCAGTTTCACTCGTCAGGGCGGCGCCGGTGAAGCAGGAGCGGATGCGGCCCGGCCAGGCGCCGACGGCCGTCGCCAAGACGCCGGCCGTCGAGGTGACGCTGGTCGCGACGACGCCGGTCGTCGACGTGATGCCGCTCGCGAAGGTGCCCGCGACGAGGGCGCTCGTCCCGCGCGCGGGGCACGTGGCCCGGCGGTGGTAGTGAGCCCGTCCGCACGGCAGGCGCGTGGTGTCGGACTCGCGGCGGGGGCGGTCCTTGGAGCCGCTGGAACAGGGCTGGCGATTCTCACCGGACGCGCGGCCCGGACGCTGCGGTCAGCTCTCCGCCCAGGACGCGACGACCG
>NZ_ML142861.1:32140-39475 GCF_004138495.1 Phytoactinopolyspora endophytica | reverse complement strand
GACGCCTGACGACGACGATCAGTGATGGGAGTCTGGCGCACCCTCGAACTACCGACGTTATCGAGGCTATAGCTTTGATAACGTCGGTAGACACCGCGACCGGATGCCTCGCTCGCTTCAACGGAGTCCCACTCCGTGCGACCTCTTAGTCTTCGACGTCGTCGAACGGCAGCACGAGAGTGCGGAGCAAGCGGGCCAGCGCGGTTTGGTCAGTGTCGTCGATGTCGGCGAGGATCTCGCGCTCGTGGGCCAGCAGGCTGTCCAGGGCAGCGTCCACGGCGGTGCGCCCCATGTCGGTCAGCGCGACCTGGACGGCGCGGCGATCCTGCTCGTCACGACGGCGGGTGACGAGGCCACGTGCGGTGAGCTTGTCCACGCGCGTCGTCATGGTGCCGCTGGTGACCAGTGTCTGGGCGAGCAGGGTTCCGGGTGAGAGCTCGTACGGCGGGCCGGCGCGGCGCAAGGCGGCGAGGACGTCGAACTCCCATGGTTCCAGCCCGTGGGCGGCGAAAGCCGTGCGTCTGGCCCGGTCGAGGTGGCGCGCGAGGCGGCTGACCCGGGAGAGCACCTCCATCGGGCGGATGTCCAGGTCGGGCCGCTCTCGTCGCCATGCCTGGACCAGCCGGTCGACCTCATCTGTGGACACGCCTTGGACTTTACGGGCCAAGAATCTTGACTTCAAGGAAGTTAGTCCGCGAGTATGTATCTTGACGTCAAGATAAATTCGGAGGTGCGGGCTGTCAGCGGGCCGCGGACGGTGCCGATGTGGCTATGGGTGTGGCGATATCGGCTGGTGGCCGGCGGTGGTGTCTGGCATCTGCGGGGTGAGGAGAGGAAACGCGCATGTGGGATCCGCAGCAATACCTGATCTATGGTGACCAGCGCGCCCGGCCGTTCCATGACCTGGTGGCGCGAGTCGGGGCGCAGCGGCCAGCGAGCGTGGTCGATCTGGGCTGCGGCCCGGGCGGCTTGACGGCCGGGCTGGCTCGGCGCTGGCCGGAGGCCCGCATCGTCGGCGTCGACTCGTCGCCGGAGATGATTCAGCAGGCGCGCGCAGCCGAACAGGGACACGAGCGGGTGGAGTTCGTCCACGCCGACCTGCGCACCTGGGCGCCCGATGGCCCCGTGGACGTCCTGCTCAGCAATGCCACCCTGCAATGGGTGCCCGGTCACCTGGCGTTGCTGCCGCGACTCGCCTCGTTCGTCGCTCCGGGTGGTTGGTTCGCCTTCCAGATCCCGGGCAACTTCTCCGAGCCGTCGCACACCGAGCTGCGCGACCTGGCCGCGTTGCCCCCGTGGTCGGAACGGCTCGATGTGACCTGGCCGTTCGCGCACACGCCCGCCGAATACCTGAACGCGGTGCTCGACGCCGGTCTCACGGCCGAGGTGTGGGAGTCCACGTACCACCACCTGCTGGACGGCCCGGACGACGTGCTGGAGTGGCTGCGGGGCAGTGCGCTGCGGCCCGTTCTGGCGCAACTCGACGACGCGGAATCAGCGGAGTTCGTCGAACTGTTCCGGGACCGGCTGCGCCGCGCGTATCCCGCCGGCCGGCACGGGAGCATCCTGCCCTACCGCCGGATCTTCGCCGTCACCCAGCGCCCCCTGCCGTGATCATCAACCGCTGGCCGCGCCATGACCGGTCTCACCGTTGATGATCACGGCAGGGTAGCGTCGGCGGAGCCGTTGAGGGCGGGGGCCTGCTCCAGACCCGTCAGGCCGTTCCAGCAAAGGTTGACCAGATGTGCGGCGACCGCGGTCTTATCCGGATGGCGTACGTCGAGCCACCACTGCCCCGTGAGCGCGACCATGCCGACCAACATCTGTGAGTACATCGGGGCGTACCGGGCATCGAACCCGCGTGAGGTGAACTCCGCGGCGAGCAGGTACTCCACCTGACTTGCCGCGTCGGAGATCAGGCTGGCGAACCCGCCGGTGGATTGCGCGACGGGCGAGTCCCGCACCAGAATGCGGAAACCGTCGGTCGAGGTCTCGATGTAGTCCAGCAGTGCCAGCGCCGCACGTTCGAGCAGGACCCGTGGATGGCTGTCGGAGTTCAGCGCCGTGGTGATGCTGTTCAGCAGACCTTCCATCTCTCGGTCCACCACGACGGCGTAGAGGCCCTCCTTGCCGCCGAAATGTTCGTAGACGACCGGCTTGGAGACCTTCGCACGGGTGGCGATCTCCTCGATCGACGTGCCGTCGAAGCCTCGTTCGGCGAACAGAGCGCGGCCGATATCGAGTAGCTGCTCCCGTCGTTGCTTGCCGGTCATCCGCACTCGACCGCCCGCTGCCTGGGTTTCTATCGCACCGTCCGTGTCCACTGGTCCATCATGCACCCCACAACCGGAATCTTTGACCGTCCCGCGTCACTGCGGGTAACCTTATGAAGGTTTTGCTGCCAACGGGTATCCCGTTAGGTGAGGCGTCTGGCGTGTATGCGTCTGCTGCCCAGAAAAATCGAGAGATTCCAATGGGCTGAACAGGCCGCGGCCGAATCAAGGTCCGGCTTAACGCAGACCGGCGGCCGAGAGGTTGCCTAGACGTGCAGTGCTGAAGCTCTGACGTAGGGATGCGCTGGTCGATGTGCCAGGCTGCCCTGTCGTGGGTTCACGCCTCCCCTCGCGGTATGTCCGTTCGATGACGCGCGTTGCGAAGGAGGTGGGGGCGATGCGAAGTCGATCATCTGTGACCGATGCGGAGCCATGCCATAGTCGCTGGTTCCTCAGACGCATTGACGCTGTCCTCATTTCATCCTCATCCGAGCGCGTCGCCGTGTACACCGCCTGTTCAGCAGGGGCGTGCATGCTCTGACGGGCGCCGGGTGTGCGGTGTGACCTTTGACGTGAAGGAGCGCACCCATGCGCGTTGGTACAGATGCCCTGCCCGTGCTGTGTCAACCGGCTGACACAGCACTGTACGAGATGACACCGTTGTGCGCGGTGTGCGTGCGCACCTTGATCGATTTCGGGCGGTGTGACTCGTGAGTGAAGACTTTCTGGACTTGCTGAAGGACCAGGACCTTCCGTACCTGAAGGACTGGCTCAGCACACAGCCGCCGCACACGATCGCCGCCGAGCTGGTACGCGTCGACGCCGCGGGTATGGCCTTGGTGTTCCGCCTGCTCGACAAGGGTAAGGCGCTCGCGGTCTTCGAGGAGCTCGATCCGTCCGACCAGCAGGAGATCCTGTCGGGGCTGCGGGATCGCGCCTTCCGCGAGCTCGTCGAAGAGATGGACCCCGACGACCGGGCCCGGCTGATCGGCGAGATTCCGGCCAAGGTGGCCCGGCGTGTCCTGGCCGGGCTGAGCCCTTACGAGCGGCAGATGACCGCCGCCCTGCTCGGCTACCCCGAAGACTCCGTCGGCCGGATGATGACGCCCGAGGTGGTGGCGATCCATCGCAACCTGACGGCGGCGCAGGCTCTCGACGTCGTGCGGACCAAGGGCGCCAATGCGGAGACCGTCTACACGCTGCCGGTCGTCGACGACGGGCGGCAGCTGGTAGGGGTCGCGTCGCTGCGGGATCTCGTCACGGCGGATACCGGCCAGCTGGTGGACGAGCTGGCCGAGAAGGACTACGTCTCGGTTCGTGCCACCGACGACGCCGAGTACGCCGCACGCCTGATGCGGGACGCCAACCTGCTGGACTTGCCGATCGTGGACAGCGAAGACCGGGTGCTCGGCTTTCTGACCATCGACGACGCCATGGAAGTGGTGGAGGCCGCGGACACCGAGGATGCCTACCGGCAGTCCGGTTCGGAGCCGCTCGCGGGCGCGTACCTGCTGGCTGGGATCAGAACGCTCGCGACTCGACGCGCGCCGTGGCTTCTCCTCTTGTTCGTGGCGGCCATCCTGACGATCAACGTGCTCGACGTCTTCGAGGGCAACCTGGCCGAGGTCACGGCGCTCGCCCTGTTCATCCCGATGATCACCGGGGCGGGCGGGAACACCGGCGCGCAGGCGGCGACGTCGGTGGTGCGCGCGCTGGCACTGAACGACGTGCGTCCGAGGGACCTGCCGGCCGTGCTGTGGCGGGAGGCGCGCGTGGGCGCGCTGCTTGGGATCACACTCGCGATCGGGGGGATCGGGATCGGCCTGCTCTTCGCCGACTTCGAGCTGGCGATCGTCATCGCGATCTCGTTGCTCGCCGTGTGCACATGGGCCGCGATCGTCGGCGGCTGCATGCCGTTGCTCGCGAAGAAGCTGGGTATCGACCCGGCGGTGGTGTCGACGCCGATGGTGGCGACGCTCGTCGACGCGACCGGGCTGATCATCTACTTCATGACCGCTCGCGCCATCCTCGGCCTCTGACGAGATCTCGCGACTTCGATACCGCCAAGTGCGCTTCACGAGCCGGATGGGCCCCTGAGCGAACCTGACGGTATCGAAGTGGGCGAAATCGGCTCAGGGGGCGATCAAGGTCTGCTCGCCGCCGTAGTCGTCGACTCGCTTGCCTTCGACGCGCTCTGGGCTCGGCCAGCGGGCGTCCCGGGCCCAGCCGAACTTCTCGAAGAGCCAGATGAGCCGGGCGCTGGAGTCGATCTGCCCCTTCAGAACGCCGTGCCGGGCGCTGGTGGGGTCGGCGTGGTGCAGGTTGTGCCAAGACTCACCCATGGAGAGGAACGCCAGCCACCAGACGTTGCCCGACTTGTCACGGCTGTAGAACGGCCGGTCGCCGACGGCGTGGCAGATCGAGTTGATCGACCAGGTGACGTGGTGCAGCAGGCCGATGCGGACGAGCGTCGCCCAGAAGAAGGCGGTCAGCGCGCCATGCCAGGACCAGGTGACCAGGCCACCGACGAGCGGCGGGAAGAGCAGCGAGAAGGCCACCAGCAGTGGGAAGGCCTTGCTGATCCGGGTGATGTCCTTGTCCTTGAGCAGATCCGGCACGTACTTGCGCTGGTCGGTCCGCTCGACGTCGAACATCCATCCCATGTGGGCGAAGAACATGCCTTTGACGAGGGCGGGAACACTGTGGCCGTAGCGCCACGGAGAGTGCGGATCGCCCTCCTTGTCGGAGTACTTGTGATGCCGGCGGTGGTCGGCGACCCAGCGATTGACGGGCATCTCGATGGCGAGGCTGCCCGCGATGGCCAACGCGATCTTCAAGCCCCGGTTTGCCTTGAAAGCCCGGTGTGTGAAGTGGCGGTGGAAACCGACGGTGATGCCGTGGCCGGCGATGGCGTACATGACGACTAAGAGGACGATGTCGAGCCAGCCCAGCCAGCCGCCCATCCAGGCCAGCGGGACCGCTGCGATCAATGCGAGGAACGGCAAGCCGATGAAGAGAGCCAGCGCGATGCGCCGGCCCGTCGTCGGAGTGTCACCGTCGAACGCGCCGAAGGCGTTGGCCTCGGGCTCGGCCGTGGCGGATACGTCATGCCCGGCGGTGGCGGAAACGTCAGGCTCGGACGACGGTGTCTTCCCGCGAGCGGCGGTGTCGGTGGGAGCCATGGCGGTTCCTCCGGATCTTAGGGATACCTTTCCTACGCAACCGTAACCTACGACGCCGTAGGTACTGAAATCTGTCCGAGTTGTGAGTACTCGCCCCGGCGATCGCCGCCTCCGGGCGGTGCGTGCCATGCCGGTCAGTCGGAGTCTGTGCCTCTCGCAGTCGCAACGGCGCGTAGAAGTATCCAGTCCGTCCCGATAGATGTCGGTAGCGCTCATCAAGTGCCAGCTAAATCGCGTCGCATTCGATCATCGTCCGCGTGGGCGTCGGCTCGTCATGTATCGAACAAGTGTTTGTATTTAGCTCGTTATGCTTGTAGAATCTGTCTATGACAACCACACGTTTGGTCGATGATGACGAACTTGCCGACAAGGTTCGCGCGATGCGTGAATCTGGGGCTTCTTACGCCCAGATCAAGGCCGAGCTCCACATCGGCGCCAGTACCATCAGCCGGATCCTCGGCGTCTATGGCAAAGGGCGTGTCAAGCCCAGAGTCTCGGACGAGGTCCGTGGGCGTGCTCGAGCGCTCCGGCAAGATGGATGGTCCGTGCCGGAGATAGCCGAGGAGCTTGGTCTCGCCAGGAGTACGGCGTCGCTGATCACGAAGGACATTGCCTGGCAACCGACTCCGGACCGAAAGGCGCGCGCCAAGCAGGCGGCGCGTATGCGGTGGCATCGTTACAACGAGCGACGGGAGAAGGAGCGCGAGCGGATCATCAATGAGATGGCCGACGAAGTCGGCGATCTGAGTGACCGCGAGCTCTTGCTGATCGGCGCCACCATGTACTGGGCTGAAGGGGCGAAGAGGAAGCCCTGGAACTCGACGGAAGTGCTCCAGTTCATCAACAGCGACCCGGATGTGATCCGCATGTATCTTGAGTGGTTGCGGCATCTCGGAGTGCGCCCTGATCGATTGAAATTCAGGGTCCACATCCATGAGCGTGCCGATGTGGCCGCTGCTGAGCGCTTCTGGTCGGACCTGGTGGGCGTCCCAGTCGAGAGCTTTCAGCGGACCACGTTGAAGAAACACAACCCGAAGACGGTGCGGAAAAACGTGGGAGACAGCTACAAGGGCTGTTTGATCGTTGGCGTTCGAAGGAGTTCCAGCGAGTATCGGACCATGAATGCAGTGTGGCAGGGGATATGTCGTGCCATCGTGAGGCGCACGTCAGTATCAAACTGAAACCGGGCTGTGCGTGGAGGTGGTGACTCGCGGGAGTGACCGGCCGCCGCCTCCGCATGTATCCCTGGGCGGTATTCTGGGTCTTGGCTCATCGGCAATGATGGTTGAAGTCGGAAACGACTTGACAATCGATCCGCTGTGGTGTAATCGGCAACACATGGCACTTTGAATGCTAAATTCCAGGTTCAAGTCCTGGCAGCGGAGCTTAGATCGAACTTAGGTTCGTTTTGATTCCCGCAGGCGCGCTGCCTTGCTGATGGCGTGCCTTGGTCCGTGTGGGTGGCGAGCACATTTCATGTCGGGGGTTCGTGTGGCACGCGATCGGGGGAGTATCGTCAGGAGCGTTCCCGCCCATCGAAGCTCAGGAGCGAGCCCGCGTGACTCAACGTCCCGCAGCCGTCGTCGTCCTCGCCGCGGGCGAGGGCACTCGTATGAAGTCGTCCATCCCGAAGGTGTTGCATGAGCTGGCCGGCCGGAGTCTCGTCGGCCACGCGGTCGTCGCGGCGCAGTCCTTAGAACCTGACCATCTCACCGTCGTCGTCGGACACGGGCGAGATCAGGTAAGCGCGCATATCGCCGGCGTCGCGCCCGACGTCACTACGGCCGTCCAGGAAGAGCAGCTCGGCACCGGGCACGCTGTGCAATGTGCGTTAGAGACACTGCCCGAGTTGCATGGTGTCGTCGTCGTCACCTATGGCG
>NZ_ML142861.1:28154-32106 GCF_004138495.1 Phytoactinopolyspora endophytica | reverse complement strand
TCCCATTGCTTTCCGCCGATACGTTGCGGGACCTGGTCGACCGGCACGTCGCCGACGGCAACGGGGCGACTGTGCTCACGGCCGAGCTTGACGACCCATCCGGTTACGGACGGATCGTCCGTAGCGGCGACGGTGCGGTCCGCAGCATCGTCGAGCACAAGGACGCCGACGATACGACGCTGCGCATCACCGAGATCAACTCGGGCATCTACGCTTTCGACGCTGACGTGCTCCGCGCCGGGCTCGACCGGATCACCACCGACAACGCCCAGGGCGAGCTTTACCTCACGGACGTGCTCGGTTTCGCGCACGACGACGGGCGCCGGGTCGGCGCGCTCGTGACCGACGACGTCTGGCAGACCGAAGGCGTCAACGACCGGGTACAGCTCGCAGCCCTGCACGGTGAGCTCAACCGCCGGGTCACCACGCGCTGGATGCGGGCCGGTGTCACCATCGTCGATCCCTCGACCACCTGGATCGACGTGACTGTCACTCTGGGCCGGGACGTGACCATCCGACCGGGCGTCCAACTCCACGGCTCCACCACCGTCGGCGAAGGGGCACAGGTCGGCCCGGACTGCACCCTGCGGGACACGGTCGTCGGCCCGAATGCCGAGGTTTTTCGCACGCATGCGATCGGAGCCGAGATCGGCGCCCGCGCCACCGTCGGCCCGTTCTCGTACCTCAGGCCTGGAACGCGCCTCGGTGAGAAGGGCAAGATCGGCGGCTTCGTCGAGACCAAGAAGGCGGAGATCGGCGACGGCTCGAAGGTGCCGCACCTCTCCTACGTGGGAGACGCGACCATCGGCGACGGAGTCAACATCGGCGCCGGTACGATCGTCGCGAACTACGACGGCGTCGACAAACACCACACCACGGTCGGGGACCACACGTTCGTCGGGAGCGACTCGGTGCTCGTGGCCCCGGTCGAACTCGCCGACGGCTGCTACGTGGCCGCCGGCTCGACTGTGACATCCGGCACGGAACCGGGTGAGCTCGCGGTCGCCCGTGCACGTCAGCACAACATCCCCGGCTGGGTCGAGCGCAAGCGGCCGGGCACACCCACGGACGAAGCTGCACGACGCGCAAACGCAAGGCAAACTGAAGATGACGGCGTCGGCGAGGGGAGCGACCAGTGAACGGCCTGCGAGCAAGTGGTACCAAGACCCTGATGCTTTTCGGGGGCCGGTCGCACCCGGAACTCAATACGGAAGTCGCGGAGCGCCTCGGCGTCGATCTCGTTCCGATGAAGGCACTCGAGTTCGCCAACGGGGAGATCTACGTCCGCTTCGATGAGAGCGTGCGCGGCTGTGACGCATTCGTGCTCCAGAGTCACACCGATCCGATCAACGAGTGGATCATGGAGCAGATGATCATGGTCGACGCGCTCAAACGGGCGTCGGCAAAGCGGATCACGGTAGTCGTGCCGTTCTACGGTTACGCCCGCCAGGACAAGAAGCACCAGGGCCGGGAGCCCATCTCGGCCCGGCTGATCGCCGACATGTTCAAGACCGCCGGCGCGAACCGGCTGATGGCGGTGGATTTGCATACTGCGCAGATCCAGGGCTTCTTCGACGGCCCGGTGGACCATCTGTGGGCGCTTCCGCTCCTGGCCGGCTATATCGACAAGCATTACGACTCCGGGAACATGACGGTCGTCTCGCCGGATGCCGGTCGGGTCCGGGTGGCGGACCTGTGGGCGGATCGCCTCGGAACGCCGCTGGCGATCATCCACAAGCGTCGTGACCCGAACGTCGCCAACCAGGTCAAGGTGCATGAGGTGGTCGGCGACGTCGCCGGCCGCACTTGCCTCCTGGTCGATGACATGATCGACACGGCCGGCACGATCACTCAGGCTGCCGATGCACTGATCGCCAAGGGTGCGCGGAACGTGGTGGTTGCGGCCACGCACGCGGTGTTGTCCGGACCAGCTGTGGATCGGCTGAAGAACTCCGGCATCCGCGAACTCGTCGTCACCAACACGCTGCCCATTCCCGAGGAGCGACGGTTCGACTCGCTGACGGTGTTGTCGATAGCCCCGCTGTTGGCGCGTGCGATCCGGGAGGTCTTCGAGGACGGCTCCGTCACGAGCCTCTTCAACGGCAACGCCTGATTCGTCGCGCTGCATCTCCCCGGCGCCGTATGCGAACCGACCCAGTTCGCATGTGGGTGTCAAGGGCAGGTAGAATCGCGTGGTTGCCTCGGCGAGGGCGCCCATTCAGTTGGGCACCGTGATCGACGCGGTGCGCTATTGGCGCGCGCTCGTCGCCGGACGCCACCTTGATGCTTACGATCGCATATCGCCCTGGAGGAGTTTCACCGTGTCCGATGTCAAGATTGCCGCCGAGCTTCGCACCGAATTCGGCAAGGGTGCCGCCCGGCGGCTGCGTCGCGCCGCCAAGGTGCCTGCGGTCCTCTACGGCCACGGCACCGACCCGATCCACCTTGCGCTTCCCGGGCATGACACCATGCTCGCGCTGAAGAACCCGAACGCGCTGGTCACTCTCGACATCGTCGACGGCGGCCACGAGATGGCGCTGCCGAAGCACATCCAGCGTGACCCGCTGAAGGGCTTCATCGAGCACGTGGACTTCGTTCTGGTGAAGCGTGGGGAGAAGGTCGTCGTCGACATCCCGATCGTCGTGGACGGCGACGCCATCTCCGGGTCCATGGTCAGCCTGGAGCACCCGACCATCTCTCTTGAGGCCGAGGCCACGCACCTTCCGGAGAGTGTCCACGTGTCCATTGAGGGCCTGGACATCGGCGCTCAGATCCACGCCAAGGACCTTCAGCTTCCGAAGGGCTCGGCCCTTGCCGCCGATGAGGACCTCCTCGTCGTCAACATCACCGCGGAGACAGCGGCGGAGCCGACGGCGGAAGAAGTCGAGGCCGCGGCCGAGAGCGAGTCCGCCGAGGCCGCTGCGGCCGAGGGCGGCTCCGAGTCCGATTAGTCCCTCGAGATGCCTGCTGGCCGCGCTGGTCGAAGCTGGGTATCCATACCGTTTCTCAAGGGCCAGCGTGACCGGGAGACAGAGGTGACATCCAGCGAGTCCTGGCTTGTCGTCGGGCTCGGCAACCCCGGGCCGAAGTATGCGGACACCCGCCACAACGTGGGCGCCATGGTGGTCGAGCTACTGGCCGGACGCGTCGGCGCGTCGTTCAAGGCGAACCGGCGTCGGCGCGCGGATGTGGCCGAGGCCCGGTTGGGCGACCCGCCGGGCGTTCGGACGGTGCTGGCCCGCCCTCACTCGTACATGAACGAGTCGGGTGGGCCGGTCGCGAGTTTGTGCGCTTTCTACAAAACGGCTCCGGAACGCCTCGTCGTCATCCATGACGAGCTCGACCTGCCGCTCGGCGGCGTACGCATCAAGCAGGGCGGCGGTGACAACGGCCACAACGGCCTTCGCTCCGTGCGTGCTTCCATCGGCACCGGCGATTACGTCCGCGTGCGGTTCGGGATCGGTCGGCCCCCTGGCCGGATGGACCCGGCCGCGTATGTGCTGAAGCCCATATCGGCGGCGGACCGTCGGGACGTGGATGTCGAGGTGGAGCGGGTCGCCGACGCGGTCGAGGCGGTTGTCGTCGACGGCCTCACGTACGCGCAGAACACGTACAACAGCTAGCCTCCTGCCCCTTCCCTGTCGTCCGCGGCGGACGCCTCCGGCGTGTGTCCGGGGCGTTACGCGACGTTGACGTAGATCAGCGCTCGGATGTGGGGCACTTGTGTGGACTAGCGCCGCTATGGTCACAACGCGTATAGTCACGCATCAGCTACACCGGTTCATTGATAAGGGGGGCCGGTGGGCGGACTTACAGCCTTGGGGGGGCCATGGCTACGGTCGGCGTTTCGCCGATCGGTACCCGATTGCGCGGGTACCGGCGTGTTAGGACAAGGCACAGGAGAGGCAACTCCGACGGCCGCGGTGACTCGGCCAGGCGAGCGACGCTGCCG
>NZ_ML142861.1:18543-28144 GCF_004138495.1 Phytoactinopolyspora endophytica | reverse complement strand
CCTGGGCCTGCAACTGCTGATCGACGCCGCGGTGCGGCCGAGCGGTGATCCGGTCCGGTACCTGTGGTTCATCGCGACGTCGGTGGTCGTGTTGACGGCCGCGCTCGTCGTGCGGCGGGTGGCGTGGCACCGGCTTCGGGTGATGCGACAACACGGGCTTGCCGTCTGCCGCACGCTTGCCGTCGGTCCCGGTGCGCAGATCACCGCCGTGATGGATCGGTTCTCAGCGGACACAGAGCACCCGTATGTCGTCGTCGGCGCGTGCGTTGAAGGCGAGAAGGGCCTGGTCGAGGATGTGCCGCAGGTGGAGCGGCTGCCGTGGCCGGCCAGAGACGACGGCAAAGCCGGCGACGATCTCGTGGTGAGCAGGGTGCTCTCCGCCGTGGAGAGCGTGGGTGCCAGCACGGTGTGCATCACACCGGGGTCGCAGTTCACCGGTGACCGGCTGCGGGCGCTGAGCTGGGCGCTGAGCGATCGCAACATCGGCTTGGTGGCGGACCTCGGGATGAACGACATCGCGCCTCATCGGCTGAGCATGCGGCGCGTCGGCGCCTCGACGCTGCTTCACGTGCGGCAGGCGCCGTTCGCTGGGCCGAGCCGTGCGTTGAAGTCGGTGCTCGACCGGCTGGTGGCGGGATTGCTCATCGTGGTTCTCACGCCCGTGCTGCTGGCATTGGCGGCTGCGGTGAAGTTGTCGAGCAAAGGGCCGGTCATCTATCGGCAGACCCGGATCAGTCGTGGCGGCACGCCGTTCACCATGCTGAAGTTCCGCAGCATGTACACGGACGCGGACGTGCAACGCGAGGCCCTGCTGGCCTCGGTGCAGGTGGACGGGCCGATGTTCAAGATGTACGACGATCCCCGGATCACCCGGGTCGGCCGTGTTCTGCGGCGTTACTCGCTCGACGAACTCCCGCAGTTGTTCAACGTCCTGCGCGGAGACATGTCATTGGTGGGGCCGAGACCGCCGCTGCCGGAGGAGGTGGCCAGGTACAACCAGATCGAGTCGCGGCGGCTGTTGGTGACGCCGGGGATGACCGGGCTGTGGCAGGTCAGCGGTCGGTCGAACCTGACCTGGGAGGAGACGGTCCGGCTCGACCTGCGCTACGTCGACAACTGGACCATGAGCGGCGATCTCCGCCTGCTGGGACGTACCGCCGGGGCTGTCGTGCGGCGCACCGGGGCGTACTAGGACCTTCGCGTGGGTAATCCCGCGCACAGCGGCATGCCGGCGACGGCGTTCTTCGGCGTATCCTTCGAACGTCGGCCGAGGCGCAGCGTCGGGTCCGGTTCAGAATATGGACGCGCGTCTCGCATTCTGAGCCGAGGGCGATCAGTCACGGACTGGCGCTTAGGCTTGAACGCTGGCGCACCCGATCCCACAACGCTGGGGGCCTCGTGAGAATGACCGATGCGGCACTCGCCGCCCGCCTCGCGGAGGAGGCGGGCACGTTGCTGCTTGAGCTGCGCGACCGGCACGGCTCGTCGACGCAGACCACTGACCAGCGAGAGCTGCGGAGAGCGGGCGACCGGGCTGCCCAGGAGTATCTCGCCAAGGAGCTCGCCGGCGCCCGCCCGGACGACGCCGTGCTGAGCGAGGAAGCCGACGACGACCGGCGCCGGCTGACCGCTGACCGCGTGTGGATCATCGATCCGCTGGACGGGACCAAAGAGTACGCCGAGGGCCGATCCGACTGGGCCGTGCACGTGGCGCTCTGGACGCGTGACGGAGTCGGCCCGGTGTCGACCACGGCGGCGTCGACCGACGCTGCGTCGGCTGTGAACGCGCCCCTAGGTAACCTCGTCGCGGGTGCCGTGGCGCTTCCGGGCCGGGCCACGACGCTGTCATCCGACTCGGTCCAGCCTCCAGAGCCGCCGTCTCCGCTCCCAGGCTCGCCGGGAGCGAGCCGTCCCTGGCGGATAGCGGTGAGTCGCAGCCGAGCGCCCGAGGTCGCCGAACGCGCGGCGACGGCGCTCGGAGCCGAGCTCGTGCCGATGGGCTCGGCCGGCTACAAGGTCGCTTCGGTGGTGCTGGGCGAGGTCGACGCCTACGTGCACGCGGGTGGCCAGTATCAGTGGGACTCGGCCGCACCGGTGGCCGTGGCACAGGCTGCGGGGCTGCACGCCACCCGGCTGGACGGGTCCCCGTTACGCTATAACGACGTTGACAGATACCTGCCCGATCTGCTGGTCGCCCGCCCGGAGGTCGCCGACGCGCTCCTGGCGGCCTGCTCCGACGCGGCCGCTGCCGTACCGAGGTCACACACATGACGTTCCATGACTACCAACTGACCCAGATCGACATCCTCGAGTCTGAGTCGATCCATATCATCCGTGAGGTCACCGCCGAGCTTGAACGCCCGGCGCTGTTGTTCTCCGGTGGCAAGGACTCCATCGTCATGCTCCGGCTGGCGGAGAAGGCGTTCTGGCCGGCGCCCATCCCGTTCCCGGTGATGCACGTGGACACCGGCCACAACTTCCCCGAGGTACTTGACTTCCGTGACCGGCGGGTGGCCGAGCTCGGCGTCAACCTCGTCGTCGCCTCGGTTCAGGATGCGATCGACCGTGGGGTGGTGCGCGAGGAGCCGAACGGTTCGCGGAACCGGATCCAGACGCCGGTGCTGCTGGAGGCCGTGGAGAAGAACCGGTTCACCGCGCTGTTCGGCGGCGCCCGGCGAGACGAGGAGAAGGCTCGGGCCAAGGAGCGCGTCTTCTCGTTCCGTGACGAGTTCGGGCAGTGGGACCCGAAGGATCAGCGTCCGGAATTGTGGAATCTCTACAACGGCCGGATCCATCTGGGTGAGAGCATCCGGATCTTCCCGCTGTCCAACTGGACCGAGCTGGACGTGTGGCAGTACATCGCGCGGGAGCGCATCGAGGTGCCGTCGATCTACTACGCGCATGAGCGTGAGGTGTTCTCTCGCGACGGCATGCTCTTCGCCAACAACGAGTTCTGCCGCCCCCGGGACGGCGAGGACACCTTCATCGGGAAGGTCCGATACCGCACGGTCGGTGACGCCACACTGACCGCTGCCGTGGGCTCCGATGCCGACACGATCGAGAAGATCATCGAGGAAGTCGCCGCCACCCGGCTGACGGAGCGAGGCGCCACCCGCGGCGATGATCGCGTCAGCGAAGCGGCCATGGAGGACCGGAAGAAGGAGGGGTACTTCTAGATGACGGCAGCACCTGAGACCACGCTGGTGGAACCGTCGGCGAACATGGACCTGCTGCGGTTCGCCACCGCCGGCTCGGTCGACGACGGCAAGAGCACGCTCATCGGGCGTCTGCTGTTCGACTCCAAGTCGATCTTCACCGATCAGCTGGAGAGCGTCGAGCGCACCAGCCAGGAGCGTGGCGACGAGTACACGAACCTGGCGCTGCTGACCGACGGCCTGCGCGCCGAACGTGAGCAGGGCATCACGATCGACGTGGCGTACCGCTACTTCGCCACGCCGCGGCGCAAGTTCATCATCGCCGACACCCCGGGGCACATCCAGTACACCCGCAACATGGTGACCGGGGCGTCCACGGCCGACCTGGCGATCGTGCTGGTCGACGCCCGCAAGGGCCTGGTCGAGCAGAGCCGTCGGCACGCGTTCATCGTCTCGCTGCTGCGAGTGCCGCACCTGGTGCTCGCGGTGAACAAGATGGACCTGGTGGACTGGTCGGAGGAGGTGTTCGAGCAGATCTCGCACGACTTCACGAACTTCGCGAGCAAGCTCGACATCCCCGACCTCACAGCCGTCCCGATCTCGGCCCTGCTCGGTGACAACATCGTCAGCCGTTCGGAGAACATGCCCTGGTACGACGGCCCGTCGCTGCTGCATCACCTGGAGCACGTGCACCACGCCAGCGATCGCAACCTGGTCGATGTCCGGTTCCCGGTGCAGTACGTGATCCGGCCGCAGTCGACCCAGCACGCCGACTACCGCGGCTACGCCGGCCAGGTCGCCGGCGGCGTGCTGAAGAAGGGCGACGAGGTGATGGTCCTACCGAGCGGGCTCACCACCCGCATCGCCGGCATCGAGACCGCGGACGGCCCAGTGGCCGAGGCATACGCGCCGATGTCGGTCACCGTCCGGCTGGAGGATGAGCTCGACGTGTCCCGCGGGGACATGATCTGCCGTCCGCACAACCAGCCCTGCGTGGCTCAGGACATCGACGCGATGGTCTGCTGGATGACCGATGCGCCTCTGGTTCCCGGGCAGAAGCTGGCCATCAAGCACACGACCCGCTCCGCCCGGACCGTGGTCAAGGACGTGCAGTACCGGCTCGACGTGAACAGCCTGCACCGCGATGAGGGCGCGGGCGAGCTGGGCCTCAACGACGTCGGCCGGGTCCGCCTGCGCACCACGGCACCGCTGCTGGCCGACGAATACCGGCGCAACCGGATCACGGGCGGGTTCATCCTGGTCGACGAATCCACCAACCGTACCGTCGGCGCCGGGATGATCACTGGCGCCAGCTGAGCCGCTCCACCGCCGCGTCACGTGGTCTTGTGGAGGAGGTTCCTTGACTGGTGTAACGCTTGGGTCGGTGGTGACGGCTTCAAGCGCTACATGAGGTAAGGATCCCTGGTCGCAGTGGCGCGACAGACGACGGCGCGACACCGTGAGGATGTCGCGCCGTCGTCGTGGTGTGTGCCGGGCTGTCGGGCCCGCGTGTATCCCTACCGTCCCTGGTATGCGGCGTCGAGCTCGGCGATGTCGATCTTCACCATCTTCAGCATCGCGTCCATGACGCGCTGCGCCTTCTCTGGATCGGGGTCGTTGAGGTACCGGGACAGCGCGTCCGGGACGACCTGCCAGGAGACTCCGAACCGGTCCTTCAGCCATCCGCACTGGGTGGGGCTGCCGCCGTCGGCGAGCAGCGCGTCCCAGTAGCGGTCGACCTCTTGCTGTGTCTCGCAGTTGATGTAGAAGGACACGGCGTCGTTGAATTTGTCGTGTGGTCCGCCGTTGAGCACCATGAACTCCTGCCCGGCGAGCTCGATGGTCGCGGTCAGGAGCGTGCCGGCGGGGAACGGTCCGCCTTCGCCGTAGCGGCTGGTCGACGTGATGCGAGCATCGTTGAAGGCCTTGGTGTAGAACTCCAGGGCCTCCTCGGCGTTGTCCTCGAACCACAGGCACGGAGTGATCTTCTGGGACATGACGGTTCCTTTCTCTGTATGCACGTGCGCCGGTCTCCCGGGAGTTCGCCTTCCCATCGGGCGCCTTCTACTGAGACATCGGAGCCGGACGTCGGTTCTCGACAGCCGCGCCGAACTTTTTTGAAGAATCTTCTGACGAGTCCGTCGAACGGACAACCACCCTGTCACAGGTGGTCTGCCGGCCTCGTTCGCTCCGGGCGCCGGTTCAGGTCGGCGAACCGAGGGGGTATTGACTTGCGCCGTTGATCGCTACTCTTTGATGACGTGGGCATACATGTGGCAGAAGACGGACCGCCGGACGCAGATTCGGTGGTCTTTCTGCACGGTGTCGCGACGACCGGGTGGATGTGGCGGCGCCAGGTGCACGATCTGCGCGGCGCTATGCGATGCCTCGTGGTCGATCTGCCCGGGCACGGAGACAGCGCCGAGGTCGCGTGGGAGTCGCTGGACGAGACGGCCAAGCACGTGGCGGAGATCATCGAGAGCCGTGCCGGTGGCCGTGCCGGCATTGTGGGGTACTCCCTCGGCGGCTACGTGGCGGCGCGGCTGGCAGCGGCGCGTCCGGAGCTGGTCACCGCCGCTGTCGTCTCGGGTATCAGCGTGTTCCCCGGGTCGATGTCGAAGCGGATGTGGCGGCGTAGCCAGCTGTTGATGCAGTACTCGACGGTCGGTCCGGCGGTGCGGGCGGCTGGGGAGGCGTATGGGGTTCCGGAGGAGGACATGGCCGGGTTCCGCAAGGCTCACCGGTTCGGCTCACGTCAGACGTTGATCCGGATGGGAACGGAGATCCTCGGTTTCACCGTTCCGGACGGTGCGGCGGAGGCCGGCTGCCCGGTGCTGGCCGTGGCCGGTGAACGGGAGAGCGAGCTGGTGATGCGGTCCCTGCCGGTGCTGGCTGGTGCGTTCTCGCGTGGTGAGGCGCGGTACGCGCCGAATGTGGGCGCCAGATGGAACGGCGAGGCGCCTGAGCTCTTCAGCGTCACGGTGCGCAGCTGGGTGACTGAGCAGCGCCTTCCGCCGAGGCTGCGGGATCCTGCCGGCTGGGTGCGCTGAACAGGTGACCATCGCCGTCGGCGGGTGTACTGTGACGTGCACGCACGGCGTCTTAGAGGTCGCTCCGGTGGGACGGAGCGGGACGGAACGTGCTTGGGGGGAAGGCGATGAGGCTACGCACGGAGAGCGTCACCTGGCGTGAGATCGACGGAGAGATGGTCATTCTCGACCTGTCGTCGTCGACCTATCTGAAGACTAACCAGGCCGGATCGACACTGATGCGATTGCTCGCTGAAGACCGGTCGTTGGGCGATCTGGTAGACGGCTTGATGGATGCCTACGGGATATCCGAGGAAGACGCGGCGAAGGACGCCGGCGCGTTCGTCGGGATGCTACGTGAGCGAGACCTTCTCGAGGTCGTCGACTGACTGTGCCGATTGGCCGGGTGGCAGCCGAATAGTGAGAATGACGGCATCGGAGATTCGATCGCGCGCTGGAAACTCCGCTGTTCGTTCGTAAAGCAAGGATTTTCGTCGCCACTACTTCCCAGGTGAGAGTTTGAGCGATACGCTTCGGTGCACGGGGTGACAGGGCACCTCAGTTGTCTTGCGCCTCCAGCTCTGAACAGGGCGAAAGAAGGGGAAGGGGGGTGCGGCTATGACATATCAGCCGCCCGTACTCGAGGAAGTCGGTTCCGTTCGGGAGCTGACGCTGAGCGGAAAGAATCACGGCAAGTCGGATTACTACGTCTGGCGCAAGGGCGACGACGGCGGCTTGTCCTGATCTCGACCCGCTTTCGTTTCACGAGGCGGAGCGCACGGGTATCACGGGTCTGCATTTCTCGCGGCTCGTGATACCTATGCGCGTTCTGTTGACCGATGAAGTGGGCCGAGCCTATGCGCAGAACAGAAAACATTGTGCTCAGGGGACCTGAATTTCATCGGCCTTCCGCCTTTGAACTGGCAACCTCGTGGGTGCACGGGACACTGCCTTTCTCGCCCATTCCCGAGGTGGCTATTTCGCCCCGCGAGGCTTTCGAGCGCGCCATCATGCCCGCATTGGCGCGGGAGCCGTGCTTTGTCGCCTTTTCCGGCGGGCGGGACTCGTCTGCCGTACTCGCCGTGGCGACGGCCCTGGCACGGCGGGAAGGACTGTCCGAGCCGGTCCCGGTCACCGAGATCTATCCGGGCGTCGACGAGGCGGACGAGTCCGAGTGGCAGCAGCTGGTCGTCGAGCACCTCGGCCTGACCGATTGGGTTCGGGTTCAGGTCCACGGTGAGAACGATCTGCTGGGTGAGTCGGCCCGCGCAGGCCTGCTCCGTCGCGGGCTGGTCTGGCCAGCCGTCTTCCAGGTCAAGGACCGCCTGATGGGCGAGGTGTCCGGAGGCTCGTTGTTGACCGGCGAAGGCGGTGACGAAGCCCTCACCGCGCGCCGCATCACGCCGGTCACACTGCTCGTCAGAAAGCGGCGGCCCTGGTCCCGGCGCCTGCTCGGTGCGGCGGCGTGGGCGCTGGCACCCGCTGCGTTGCGTCGCGCGCGGGAGCGAAGGGCCATGTCCACCGACGACGACAGGACCTGGCTGAGGCCGGCGGTGCGGCGGGAACACGTGCGGCGTGCGGCCGCGGACGAGGCCGCCGAGCCGCTGCGCTGGGATCGGGCCACGTGGTGGTTGCGCCGCCAGCGTGCCTCATCGGTCCTGTTCGACAACTATGCCGCGTTGGCGGCCGAATACGGCGTCGTGGCGCACCATCCGTTCGCCGACGCAACGTTTCTCGCATCGCTCGCACGCGCCGGGGGCGGGTGGGGCTATCCGGGCAGGACGGCCATGATGCGGATGCTCTTCTCCGACCTCCTGCCGGACGAGGTGCTGCGCCGGTCGAGCAAGGCGGGCTTCGACCGGGCGTTCATGGGGGAGGCCACCCGTGAGTTCGCTCGCTCCTGGGACGGCTCCGGGGTCAACACCGAGCTGGTGGATCCGGAAGCTCTGCGAGCCGCCTGGTGCTCGGACCGGCCATCGACGATGAGCGGCCTGCTTCTGCAGTCCGCGTGGCTGGCGGCACAGCCTGTCGCCACGGAAAGGATCGAGACATGAGGTCACCGCTGACTCTCGCCCGTCGGGTACCGGCGCGGGAGATACCGGCTGTGCTGGCGGCAGCGACGGTAGCCCTGGTGGTCGAGGTGGGGCTACGCGTGACCACACTGCCTCGCCTCGCGCGCCTGCTCGGGGCGCCGCTTCGCCTGGAAGGTGAGGCCGGCACGTCACCGGGGAAGACGCCGATCCTGCTGGCGCCGTCATCGATGCGGAGGCTACGCGCAGCCCGGCGGGTGATGCGGCATTGGCCGTTCGGCGACACCTGCTTGCGCGTCGCCTTGGTCAGCGGGCAAAGGCTGCGTCGCCTGAACCCCGAGCTGCGGGTGGGCGTCGCCAGAGTCGACGGCAACATCCAGGCCCACGCCTGGCTGGAGATCGGTGGAACCAGCCTCGACCCTGCCGGATCGGCAGTGCACCTGTCGTTCGAGTCGTTGCTGGGCGGTAAAGACGCATGACCGATCAGGCGCGGGGCGTGCATCAGCTCTACGGACTGCATGTCACTTCCGAGGTCCCGCTGTACCAGGACCGGCCCGCGCCCGTCGGTGCCGAGCCCGACGTCGAGATCCGGCAAGGCGAGACGATCCCGAGGAACGACGGGCGTCCGCCCGGCCGGGAGCTGGCCCACATGGAGACCGACCAGCCCTATTACACCTTCACCGTCACCGACGCCGGTGGTTACACGCTGCGGTTCTACCGGACCTGCGACTTCGTCATCGATCCGGAACTACGGGTGGTGACTCTGCATGTGATGCAGGGCGCGGACCCGGGGGTGGCCGGTGTGCTGGCCGCCGGGGCGGCACTGTCGTTCGTGCTGGCGATGCGGCGTCATGTGGTGCTGCATGCCAGCGCCGTCCAGGTCGGCGACGCCGCACTGGCGTTCGTCGGCTACTCGGGGATGGGTAAGTCCACCATGGCCGCGTTGATGTGTGCGGACGGCGCGCGGCTGATCACCGACGACGTGCTGCGGGTCGACCTCACCGACGACGTGGCGCACTGCCGGCTCGGCGCGACCGAGTTGCGGCTGCGCAAGGCCGCCTCCGAGCTGGCGGAGCGGTTCTCCGATCGGCCTCCGGCGCGCGTCACCAGCGACGCACGCGACGCGTTGCGGATGGTGGAGTCGACTGACGACGGTCTGCCGCTGGCCGCCGTCGTCGTCCCTGTCCCGGACCGAGACATCTCATCGACACAGATCGAGCGGCTGCCGCAGATGGAAGGGTTGATCACGCTGCTGCGGTATCCGCGGCTGCTCGGCTGGACAGACCGGGCCGTCCTCGACCGGCAGTTCAGGGACGCCGGCGACATCGTCGACCGGGCGCCGGTGTACCTGGCGCGTATCCCGTGGGGGCCGCCCTTCTCGGCGGAG
>NZ_ML142861.1:14477-18521 GCF_004138495.1 Phytoactinopolyspora endophytica | reverse complement strand
GCCCGCCGTCGCCGACGCGGTAGGGCTCAACAAGGACCTGATCTCATAGGGCTCGTATGCTAATATGCTTTTATGCGCACAACGGTGGATCTTCCCGATGACCTCATCCGCGCTGCCAAGGCACGGGCAGCCGAGCGCGGGGAAAGTCTCAAGGAGCTGTTCACGCGTGTGCTTTCCCGTGAAGTCAGAACCCCAGCAAGCCAACGTGAAGGTGGCAGTGTGTCACTTCCCCTCGTCGGCGGCGCTGGTGGCCCAAGCGTGGATGTGACCAACGCCGACATCGAAGCCGCCCTCGCCGCAGAGGACGCCGAAAGGTACGGGCGCTGATGTATCTGTTGGATGTCGGCGTCTGGCTAGCCGCCGTCTGGGCCAGACACGTTCATCATCCTGCCGTCAAGGCGTGGTTCGACCAGCAGGCGCAGTCATTTGTTCTCTGCCGTGTCACACAGATGAGCTTGCTGCGGCTCCTGTCCAATCCGGCGGTCCTGGGCACGGACGTCATCAACCGTGCCGCCGCCTGGGGCGTCATCGACGCCCTTCAGTCTGACAAGCGCGTGGCATGGGCGGACGAGCCCTCACACATCGAGTCCATCTGGCGGACTATGTCGGCTCGCGACGACAATAGCCACAAGCTCTGGACAGATGACTATCTCGCCGCGTTCGCACAGGCTGGGCAGTTTACGCTTGCCACTCTTGATGGCGCCTTCGCCAAGCGTCACCCGTCGGTCCGGGTTGAAGCGTTGATCTGAGACGACTACCAGTTCCAGGGCGTCCGGACCCAAACCGTTCAGGACTCGGCCGCGGTCAGATACGCGGCGGCCTGCATACGGAACAGTTCGGCGTAGTGGCCGTTCAGCGCCATCAGCTCCTCATGCGCACCGTGTTCGATCACCTCGCCGTCGTGCAGAACATAGATCCGATCAGCGGTGCGCACGGTGGAGAACCGGTGCGAGATGAACAGCACCGTGCGCCCACCCAGCAGGTCCCGCAGAGACTGGAAGAGCGCGTGCTCGGCTCTCGCATCGAGCGACGCCGACGGCTCGTCGAGAATCACGAACGGCGCGTCGCGGAAGAAGGCACGGGCCAGAGCGACGCGCTGCCACTGCCCACCGGAGAGGTCGCGGCCGCCCTTGAACATCTTGGACAGGGGAGTGTTCAGCCCGTCGGGAAGGGCGTTCAACGCGTCCTCGATGCCGGCGCGTCGTGCCGCCGCCACAATGGCCGCCTCGTCGTCGAGCCGCTCGGCCCGGCCGAGGCCGATGTTCTCCCGGCCGGACAGGAAGTAGCGGACGAAGTCCTGGAAGACCACCGCTATGGACGACCGCACACCCGCGCGCGAGTACGTCGAGATGTCTCTTCCATCCCACTGGATGGCTCCCGCATCCGGCTCGTAGAGTGCCGCGAGAAGCTTGGCCAGGGTGGTTTTGCCGGATCCGTTCTCGCCGACCAGCGCCACCACCTCACCGGCGTCCATGTGCAGCGAGACATCACGAAGGACCGGTTCCGTGCTTCCCGGGTAGGTGAAGCTCAGACCATCGGCGGTGAGCGAGGTGAACCTGGCCGGGGCGGTGGTTCCCGCCTCTGCCCGCTCCGCGGCCGGCTGCATGGCGACGAACTCGTCGAGATCGTTGAGGAACAGCCCGGACTCGAAGATGTTCTGAACGCTCTTGAGCAGCATGTTCACCTGCTGGGCCAGGATCCGGATGGCGACGATCGCGGCACCCGCCTCAGCCAGCCCGACCCGGCCGCGGCTGACCAGCCAGACCAGCACGAGCAGGGTGAGCGCCAGGAACACCGCCGAGGCGGCGTTGCCGGCCACCGCCAGATGAGTGCGGCGGCGCAGGTGTGTGCGTAGGTCCGCGGTGAAGGCATCGTAAACGTGGTCGAACCGCTCGCGCAGCGCCCCGACCAGTCCGTAGGCGCGCACCTCCTTGGCCTCGTCCCGGCCGGTCTGGATCGTGCCGAGGTACTGGCGCATGCGCAGGCGAGGTGTCTGAGCGACGGCGAACTCGAACTCCAGGCGGCTCTCCCGGCGGCTGGTGAAGTACAGCGGAACCCCGGCCAGCAGGAGTAGCGGGAGCAGCACCGGTTCCAGGCTGACGATCGCGACAGACAGCCCGACGCTGCCCGCTACGCCGCCGATCAGCCCGATGGTGCCCTGGGTGAGCTGGAACGGCCGGGTGAGTGCGTTGGTCTCCACTCGTTGCAGCCGGTTGTAGAAGTCGGGGGACTCGAATGAGCGAAGGCCGACAGCACCGGCGACGTCGAGCATCTTGCGCCAGGTGGTCCGCATCACCAGTTCGGACAGCAACTTCTGCTGGTTGACCTGGACGGCGGCCGAGATGGAGACGAGCGCCGTGACCGCGGCGAGCAGCATGACGGGCAGCACTACCCGGCCTGCTCCGGCGTCGTCGTCGGTGACCGCGAGGATCGCTTCGAGGACCTCCTTGACGATCAGGACTTGAGCGGCGATGACTAACGCGCCGAGCAGCTGCAGGGCGGACGTGATCCCGAACGTCCGTGGGTCGGCCGACCAGGAGAGCTTGACGCTGTCCACGACCAGAGTGCGAAGCCGTCGCAGCGATTTGGGCTGTTTCCGGGCCGAGGCAGCGAGATCCACGTAGTCGTGGTTGTCCGGCGAGTCTGTATCGTCCGGCGGATCCGGATGGGCCTTTGCTGCATGGCGTCCCGGTCTATCCGGGCCACCGCGCCTCGCCGCCGCGCTGGAAGGGCCGCCGTGCCCGTTCCCGCTCATGCCGGCGTGCCCGCCTGTGACTCGACCGCACGCAGATACTTCTCCAGCGCTCTGGCGTCGGCGGGTTGCCTATGCGCAGGCGGGGAAGGCACACGTGTCACACCGAGCCGCTGGGTCACGCCTCGCAGACTCCGGCGGCCGACAGCGGCGAGGGTGCGTCCGCTGCTCGGGTGGGCGGAGCGGGCGACGAGGCGGGGGAACGACGCGTCCCGGCGGAGTGACGAGACCGGCATCAGGCGGTCGACGGTTCCGGTGACGAGCCGGAACCCAGCGGAACTGCCCAGTTCCCGGTCGAGGTCATCGGGCAGTGGAGTACCGAGCAGCGAACGCGCTCGTGCCAGCACGATGGCCAGCGCGGGTGCCGCGTTCCAGGTGCGCGCGCGGGTGACGACGTCGTCCCAGTCGGTGACGCGGCGGGCGAGCTGGTCGGCGTCGAGAAGCAGGAGCATACGGTCGGCGCCGGTCAGGGCGGCGTGCAGGCACGTATGGACGACGGCGTCGACCGGGTCGAGCATCCACGCGGAGGACAGCCCGATGGAACCCTGAACGCGGCGTTCGAGGAGTTCGTCGGTGGGGACGGAGAACAGCTGCCGGGTCGTCGCCATGTTGATCATCGACCAGTGCAGGTCGACCAGGATTCCGGTCGGGCTGACCCAGTGCATCTCGCCCGGGGGATCCGGGTTGGTGAGCATGTCCGTGTAGTCGATGACGTCCCATCCAGCGGACGCGAGCCTGGACGCGACCTCGCGTAGCTGGCTGGGGGAGACGACTACGTCGACGTCGTGGTACGAACGCAGCCCCGGCGCCGGGTGCGCATGCTCGGAGAGCACAGGTCCCTTGAAGACCGCCCACGGCAGGCCGTCGAGCAGCTCGGACAGGGCACTCAACACGATTCCGGCGCTCAGGTGCCGGGTCATGGCTTCGTCTCGGTCCGGCTTGAGCGCGGCTGCGACTTCCGGCTCGGCCGAACGCAGCGCCACATGTGCCAAAGGCGCGACGCGATGGCGGCGGACCGCCTCGATGAATGCGTGCGCGTCGGAGGTGCCATGCGCCAGCATCGGACGTTTGAGCATGCACACGTCGACGAGCGCCGCCGATTCCGCCCTGCCGGAACGCGATGACTGTGCGACCCGGCCATTAGTCGAGTTTCCCTCAGAACTCGCCATCTGCCCCCCTGGCGTCATCCTAGCCGAACCCCACAATTTGGCCGGATCCTTCATGATAGACAGATATTCCACCGCTGGATAGTCAACCGTTCTTCCTTGGCAACAGCATCACTGTAGGCTGCG
>NZ_ML142861.1:3142-14465 GCF_004138495.1 Phytoactinopolyspora endophytica | reverse complement strand
ATGCGCTGGCTCGGGGGGAGATGGCGTCGCATTGCGGTCGTCGTCGTGTTGCTGCTTTTTCTGCTGATAGAAGGACGGGTTTTCGTGTTCCCGCCTGCAGACTCTGTGACTCGGGCGGATGCCATTGTGGTCTTCGACGGTCCAGGTGATCGTAATGCGCATGCGTGGGATCTTGCCGAGAACGAGCATGTCGCACCTATCGTGGTGATCTCGATTGACGACACGGGCAAGTGTGAACCCTGGAAGCGAGACCTGGAGGAGTACTGCTTGACGCCCGATCCCGCTACCACGAGGGGGGAATCGCGGGCGTTCGCCAAGCTTGCGAGCGAACGCGGGTGGGATCAATTGATTGTGGTGTCGACCGCAAGCCAGAGCGTCCGTGCTCGGTTGCGGCTCGGTCGTTGCTACGACGGCGACATGGAGTTCGTCACAGTCCGGGAGAACGGCGTCTTCGAGCAGGTGTCCCGGGTGATCTACGAGAACGGGGCCATGCTCAAGGCTCTGCTGTTCGAGCGTGACTGCTAGATGTCGGCCGTGCGGCGGCGCGCTCGCCCACCTTTCCAGTCGGTCATCCAGGGGGTTGCGACGAACTTGTCGCCAGGAGCAGCGGCTTGAAGCGGCCGACGCCCGCCCCCTCCGCCGTCTAGCCGCCATAAGGCTCCAATGGCTCCGACCGCGATGAACAACACGCTCATGAACGTGCCGTAGTAGAACGAGTCGAACGTGCCGCTGGAAAGTAGCGCGACCGGAGGGATGCAGGCGAGGGCTTGTGCCAAGTGCCGTGTCTCCTGATCAGCGCCACGTAGCCGGAGGCTGCGTCCAGCGAAGTATGGCGCGGCGAACAGCACTGCGATAGTGCCTGCGAGCCCGATGGCGCCTGTCTCGAGGAGGGTCACGTACAGCTGATTGTCCAGGAGGGTGTATCGCTCGAGGACGTAGCTGCCGGCGCCGCGGCCCAGCCATGGGCGCTCTGACCACAGGTCCATCACGTATGCGGTGCGGGCAATGCGGTCTTGGACGCTTGGATCGGTGCCCGCGTGAATGAAGAGCCCTCGAATGGTTCCCAGGACGCCAGGTTGGACTGCAGAGAAACCGATGACGGCGAAGCCGCCGATGATGAGTCCGTTGTACCGCTGGCGCCACGGCCAGACGGCGAACATCAAGATGAGGGCTAGACCGATGGCAAGTGTCGCTGACCGGGAAATAGAGAACGGGATCCCCACCGCGATCAGGGCGGCGGCGAGCCACCTCCATGTGCGCTGTCGAGTCGTGGCAGCAAAGAACGCGAAATGTAGAGCGAGAGGGAGCAACATGGCCAGCACGACGCCGAACTCGATGAAATGACTGGCCGTAGACGCTACGCGGGGAAAACCTGCGCCGCCACCACCGCGCTCGCCGACGCCGACCAGAGTGTTCTGCAGCTGGAGGCCCGGGATCCGGATGTATTCGACGATGTTGATGATCTCGGTGAACTGCAGCGCACCGATGATGCCCATGACGGCACCGAGATATACGAGCAATATCAGGAGCCGGTTCAACTGGCGGCGCGTGGCGATCCCGTCGGCAGTCGCGAGAGCGATCCCCGCCATCGAGCCCACGAATATCATCCAGCGGTCAGCCTGACTGGCCTCAATAGCTGGCAACCCTCGATCGAATCCGACCGCATAGAAGAAGAACTGCAAGGCGACGAAGCCACCGATAATCCATCGGACTGGTTGAAAGCCACCAGGTAACCCGCGTCTGGTGAGCAATGCGAGCAGCCAGAGGAACAGCAGGAGCAGCCCGACTGCGACAGCCGGCCTGCCCACCGCTCCCATTCCACCGATGACCAATCGCGCCGGGATGAGAAACTGCAACGCCAGAAAGACGCCGAGAAGGGCCAGCGCCGTCAGTTCTCTCCTCCGAAAAACCAAAGGTTGCCACGGGCTGCGCAGGACGGTTGCCGGGCCCTTGGGCAGCCTCAGAAGCGCCGGCTCCCAGCGTGAGAAGCGGCCTTCCCTGACACGCGTGGTCGTATAGCGCCCGCGTCGGGCTATGGCGGCGTGGCCTGCCCTGAGGAGGGTCATGGCTACGATCACCCTAACGCGTCGGACCGCGCTGTGGTGCTTCCTCATGGCTCGTGCTCACGGCGACGGACTCCGCGTGTGCCTGCGGGTGATTCCCGTGAGCAGTATTGCCCGGGTTGTCGTCGTCTTCGACGTCCGCCTCCGTAGCGCGCTCTTGTCGTGCGTTCAAATTGGAACTGGACGCGGAGTCGGATTGTGCTCGGGACGCCGAACTTGAATTGGAGGCGGAGCCCGATGGCGGGCGCTCTGCCTCAACTTCCGAGAGAAGCGACACGTGTGACCTCGGTCCGCCTGCGGCATTCGGGCGGCGAAGAGGCGGGGACCAGCTGTCAGCACCGCGGCCTTGACGTGGTTTCTCGCCGCTCGCACCGACGGTCAAAGGGACTGGACCGTCAAGGGCCGCCGTCTCATCGTCCACGATTGGAATGTCGTCCAACGTGAGCTGATCGCGATTCTCATCGTCGATGGCCGCAGCGTGCTTGTCTTCCTTACGCCGTCGCCGTCTCGCGCGAGCTCGGACGAAGAGTCCGAGGGCGTCGTCGAACAGCACGGATATGAGCACAGCCAGTCCGGCGCCGAGCGCCCCTACCACCGCCTGCGTCCTCAGCTGGCTGGTCTCAACGACTCCCACGACCTCCGGCTGGGCCAGCACATCGAGCGTGTACTGAGATCGTTCTGGAATGTCGGCCTCGTTCTGCCTGGTCTCCAGCTCGGTGATGGCGATGTCCAGAAGCGCCCCGGCGGCATCTTGAGCGACGCCGGGCGAGTCGGCGCGGGTCACGATCTGGAGTATGTTGCTCCGGGCGTCCGCGCCGATCTCGTAACTGGCCGACAATCCGTCGCCCGCCAGCTGACGGGCTGTATCAGTACTGTTCAGGATGATGCCTAGGGCCTGTTGTGCGCCGACGGTATTGCTGAATGGGTTGTAGAGCTCTGCAGGCACACGTTCAGGCGCGACCATGGCTACGCTCTGTGCCTCATACTCCGGGTTGGTCTGTTTACCAGCCATGCTGACGAGCACACCGGTTACCGCGAGCAGCGGCAAGAGAATGTACCACCTGCGCAAGGCGGCTATGGTGATGCGCCAGACGTCCACTCGTCCCTCCCCAGGGCAGAAAACCGCCCGCAGGCCCCCCTGCGACGACTTGCGACACGTCACCGGACAACGGCACGTGACCAATGCTCATGGTAGGCGCTATGAGCGAATCCGCCAATCGGACTTACCGCGTGATCCACACATCTCGCGTCCTTGGGACCTGGGACCTCGCGTTGTATGCCCACATTGGGCTCGCGCGAATCTGCAGACAGCCTCGCTCATGTCGGGTGACCGGGTGTGCACTGTAGAACTGCCGCCGACCAGAACCACGCGTCTGGAAGGCCTGCCGGACGGGCTGGACTCGCCCGGCGCGGTCTGTGCGCTTCGGGAGACCGACGTGCGTTCGGTGACCGTCTTAATCGATGGGAGCATGGGTGTCTTCAAAGATCGCTCGCGAGACCGTGCCACAGTCCGGGAATCCGCCGGTGTTCTTGCTCAGCGGGCCGTAGCGGTACTCGCGGCTGAAGGCGATGCCGTCGATGGTTACCTGGTGACAAGCGTCGGCGGCCTTGTTGACGGTGGAAGCGACGATGAAGTTGCCACCCGAGAACCAGACCTCTTGTATGAGTACGTTGCGGACGGGTTCGTCGTCCTTCCCGGGGGTAGCGATGAACGCAGAATTTGCCCCAGCGTCGGTGTCCATTTCGACCACGCTGTTGCGGATCGTCAGGCCATCGACTCCCTGTGGCTGAAAGCCATCGAGATGGATATCGGAGTCCTCTCGACGCATGGAGTGGATGTATACGCCCTCGTACAGGCTGCCACCGCCGCCGGCCTTGACTGCGTCACAGTTGTAGCCGGTGATCTCGGTGTCGCGCACGGTTATGGGTTTGGCGCCCTGCCAGATTCCAGCGCATGAGTCGGTCGATCCGAGATCGAGTTCTACGTTTTCGATGACCAGGTTATCGACACGCTCGTGATCTGCACGGATAGCCCACGTCGACCCACGGTATGTGATCTTGACGTTCCGCACGGTCACGTTGGCAGCACGGATCTGCAGCGATGTGAGGTGTCGATTCTCAATGACCGTACCATCTTCCTTCACGGTCAGATCGGTTTCCGGCTCCTCAGGGACGGCGGATGGATCGGACAGCCCAGCTGCGTCAATAACTCCTTGCTTGGCGCCATCCGACGGCCACTCGTCTGCTGGCTCGGTTGTTGAGGCTGGTTGCGACGCGTCCGCGGGCGTTGTGGGCGACGAGTCTGACGGATTTGATGACGGCCCGATCCGCCCCGCAGCGAACAGGATGGCAACGATGGCGACCACGATGACTCCGAGGCCCAGAACTGCCGTCTTCTTCATGGTGCTACCTCCCCGCTGCTCAGATTCGGGACGACACCACGGTGCGTGCGCGTCGCCAGACGTAGCCTGGAAGGCTTCCGATACGCTGCCGATTCGCGGTCGCCGCCCTTGCGGCGGCAACCGGCAACGTCACCAGGCCAGCGGCGATCGACAACTTCGACGCGGGGACGTCTAGTGCCTCATACCCTTGAGACTGCATGGCCTTCCCGCCGAGGAACTGGATGGTGGCCACCTCCGAACCGGTCAGTTTCGACTCCCAGCGTCGCAACGGCTCACTCGACACTCCACCATGGGCGTCGAACCGCGAAAAGGAGCTGTTGTGGATCGGCACGTCCATCATTTCAGGCTCGAACTCCAGCCCCAGCCACGCAGCCATTTCACGCATGGACTCCTCCGGTCGGAGCACCATGTCCTCATATCGCTGGACCAGAATTCGCTCGTCCCCAAATTGTGCTCGGGCTGCTGTGGCTGCGCCGATGGTGCTGCGCCACAGGAGTGTTGCTAACCGCAAATCATACGATCGCCCCGTGCGCACTTCCTCTGCTTCGAGTGCGGTCTTGTGGTCGGGATCTCCATCCAGGTCAAACCCGCCCTGGTGCCGCCAATCCCGGTAGGACGAGACCACTGCACGCGGATCACGAACGGCACAGATGATCTGCGCGCCGGGATAGCGCTGCAAGATCTCCGGGATACGAAAGACATGGCGAGGTGTCTTCTCGCCCCATCGGCCTTCCGGCTTGCCATTCTTGTCGGCCATGATATGGCAAAAGGCTTCGAAGTAGGCGTCGGGTCCTACTCCCAAGGTCTCCGCTCGCGCTTTCAACTCCCCGCGCGACACGGGACTCTTCTCGGGATCGCCACCGTGGCCGTACGGTCGATGCGCCAAGGAAAGGAAGTAGTCTTCCGCTACCCTTCGTTGGTCCGAGGACAGGGGGTCCATGGCCCCCTCGCGCATCCGCAAGCGCAGGTCATCGAAGTAATGGGTTTCGCCCGCCAAATGTATGTTTGAGTGCTGATTGAGGCAGGAACGAATGAGCGACGTCCCTGAACGTGACGCGCCCACGACGATGATCGGATCTGTCTGCATGCTTGCCCCCCTGTACGCCCATGCTGCCTCGCGGTCGTGGCTGGCTACGATGTTCTTCACCACGACGTCTTGGCACTCCCCCTGGTAGGCCAAGCATACGCGCACCACCCGCGTGGGCCGCTCCGAACAGCGTCGGTGTGAACTTGCGCGATTGTCAAGACATTCACGATGAAGATCTTGTGGCGAGCGATCCACGGTCCGGTGATGCGAAAACCGGCGTGCGGCCACGTCTCGCGCTTCAACTTGCCTATGCGGCATACTACGACTTATGGGGGGAACATACTTGTGCCTTGCTGGCGCTTCTGTCAGCAATGGCAACCGTGGTGTCGAGGCGCTTGGGCGTTCTGTGCTCGACGTCTTGGATTCGGTGGTGCCCGGTGCGAGCGTCGGCGTCCTGGACGATGGCTGGGGCGTGCGAGCTGACAATTCCGGACGCTATGAGTCAATCGACGTCGAGCACCTCGGAGCGAGGCTTTCACGCCGGTGGCATCGGCCGGAAAGCTGGGCGCAGATCCGGGTCGCTCAGATGCTGGGCGGTTTTGGCAATCCAGTGGCGAGCAGGATTGCCCGTTCAGCAGCGGTCTTGGACATTAGCGGGGGTGACAGCTTCACCGACATCTACGGCGAGGCCCGCCTGCGGAAGATAGCGGCGCCCAAGGAGGCGGCCATCCGGGCGGGTCGTCCCCTGGTGTTGCTGCCGCAGACGTATGGACCCTTCTCAACGGTCAATGGCAGGCGCGTGGCAGAAGGGCTTGTTCGTTCGGCGTCTCTGGCGTACGCGAGGGATAGCGCCAGCTACGAGCGGCTCCTCGAACTTGCAGGCACAGCCAGCAACCCGAGCTGCTTGCGCTGCGGCGTGGACGTGGCCTTCGCGCTCACGGCTCGCAGGCCACGAGAGGAGATCGCTGACCACATCGACGCGATCGAAGGCGAGTGCATTGCGGGCGTGAACATCAGCGGCCTCCTGCGCGGTTCGGCCGGACACGATCAGTTCGGGCTGGTGGGCGACTACGTGTCCACCATGGCGAACCTGGTGACTGGGTTGGTCGATGCGGGGACTCGGGTGCTGCTCATTCCCCATGTTCATATTCCTGGGGGCGAGGGCGAGAGCGACATCGCTGCGATTGACGCGGTTCTTGCGTTGTTGCCGGAAACGGTCCGGTCGCGGGTGACCGTCATCCCGTCCGAACTTGATGCCGCCGAGCTGAAGTGGTGCATCGCGCAGTGTTCCTGGTTCGTTGGTAGCCGGATGCACTCCACCATCGCAGCGTTGTCGTCCGGCGTGCCAGCGTGTGGCTACGCCTACAGCGACAAGACGCTCGGGGTCTTTGAGACGGTTGGCATGGGCGATCATGTGGTCGACGCTCGACACTTCGGCGGGGACGAGGCAGTCGAGGCGATCTTCGCCTCCTTCAAGGCACGCGAGCCCACCGGGCGCCAACTCGCTGCGCGCGTTCCCGCTGTCGTGGATCAGGCACGCGGACAACTCCGCGACATCGTGGCCGAGGTGGAGACCTGGCGACGTGATTTCGGGCTGTTGCCTTCTGTCGGCATGCGCGGGGACCAGATCGCATGACGAGGCGAAACCCAGACACGATTCAGGATGTCGTCGACGCTCATTTGTGCACCGGGTGCGGCGCTTGTGCTTATCTTGACCCGAGCGGTCTTCGGATGGGCGATGTTCCTGATGTGGGGCGCAGACCGTTGCCGATTGCCGCTGTGAACGGGCGGCCAGGCAGCGCGCCGGTTGCTGTGTGCCCGGGGCGTGGTCTCGAACACGAGAAGCGAGCGCTTCGGGAAGCGCCCTTCCATGGGGAGTGGGGACCCGTTCTCGAACTCTACGAGTGCTGGTCAACGGATCCTGCGGTTCGGCGAAAAGGATCTTCAGGTGGTGTGGTAACTGCTTTGGCGGCACATGCAGTGAGCTCTGGCTCCGCTGTGGGCGCCCTCCAAGTTCAGGCGCGAGCTGATGCACCGCTGGAGAACGAGACGGTGCTCAACCGGACGTACGAGGACATCGTCGCTGCCGCGGGTTCACGCTACTCGCCGGCAAGTCCGTGCGAGCGTCTCGATCTCGTTGAATCGGCAGAGGGACAGTCTGTCGTCGTAGGCAAACCATGTGACGTGGCCGCCACAGTCAACGCATCGAGGATACGGCCGGAGCTCGGTGAGAAGGTCGGGCTCAAGATCGGCATTTTCTGTGCGGGAACCCCCTCGACGCGTGGTACTGAGGAGGCCATTAGGCAACTGAGCGTGGAGCCGTCAGATGTCCAGCGTCTTGACTATCGGGGTTATGGCTGGCCCGGCCGATTCCGGATTCGTACCAAACAAGGCGAGACGAAGTCCTTAAGCTACGAGGAGTCGTGGGGGCAGACGCTTCAGAAGCATCGGCAGTGGAGATGCATGATCTGCCCGGACCATACCGGTGAGTTTGCGGATATCTCCGTCGGAGACCCGTGGTATCGACAGATCCGCGACGGCGAGCCCGGGCGGTCACTCGTGGTCATTCGCACGGAGGCGGGCAGAGCCGCGCTGCACTCTGCGTTGCGCGACGGCGCGCTGGAGGGGGACACGATCCCGCTCGAACGACTGCCGCAGTCGCAGCCTCAATTGGCCCATACGCGAGGGGCGGTGTGGGCAAGGGTGTTGACCATGCGGCTCGCGGGCTTGAAGACACCGAGCTTTGTGGGGCTTCCCTCGGTTCGGGCCTGGCTCAGGCTTAGTATCCGAGCGAAGGCCTCGTCGGTGATCGGCACGCTGAAGCGGATCAGACGTCGGCGCTTGCGGGAACCCGAGTCCTCCCGGCACCAAGAAGCTATCGCCCGTCAGGAGGTCCGCTGATGGATCGCCGCGCAGACATCATCATGATTACGTATCGCAGCGCTGGATATCTCCATCTGAGCCTTCCTCGTCTGCTTGATAGCTGCGGCGAAGGCGATCGCGTCTGGCTGTGGCACAACGGTGACGATGAGGAGACGATTGAGGCCCTGCGGCCTTACCGGAAAGACACGAGGGTTCACCGCTATCAGCATAGCCGGGAGAACGTGATGCTTCGTGAACCGACATCCTGGCTATGGAGCGAGTCGGACGCACCGCTGCTGTCCAAGGTCGATGATGACTGCATTGTGGCTCCCGGTTGGATTGATACGCTCGCCGAAGCTCACGAAGCCAACCCCGAATTTGGCGTCGTTGGAAGTTGGCGGCATCCTGAGGACGATTTCCGCCCTGACCTTGCCACCCGCAAGATAGCGACATTTCGCGGTGGACACCAATTGATGCGCAACATGTGGGTGCAGGGCAGCGGCTACATGATGAAGCGTAGGATCGTTGAGCGGCAAGGACTCCTCCGCGCCGACGAGTCATTTCCTCGCTACTGCATTCGGTCCGCCCGAAGCGGCGCGGTGAACGGCTTCTACTATCCGTTTATACCGGAAGATCATATGGATGATCCACGGTCACCCCATACCTTGATCCGCACCGACGAGGACTTGCGTTTGCGTATGCCCCTTTCGGCCAAGGCGAACGGCGTCCGGACGGTGGATGATTGGGTGGAACAGCTCAGGCGGAGTGCCGTCGTTCTGCAGGAGACTTCACCGGATCCACGTGATTGGACCTGGTGGAGGCGCAAGGCGCGACGCGGGCGGTATTACCTACGGAGGCTGACAGGGAAGCCGGCCAGATGGTGACGCGCGCGGATTCTTCTGGAGAGCATGTGGTGAGCGGATCCACGGGAAGCAAGACACAGGTGAGCGTGATCGTCGTCTCGTACAACACGCGTGAGTGGCTAGGAAAGTGCCTCGAGGCGTTACCTGCGGCGGCGATGAACCAGACCCTGGAAGTGATCGTCGTCGACAATGCCTCGGCCGATGGCTCCGCCGAGGCGGTAAGCGACGGTTTTCCAGACGTCCGGCTGATCCGAAACCATCGAAATCGTGGGTTCGGCCGGGCCGTCAACCAGGGCGCGGACGTAGCCAGCGGTGAATACATCCTGCTGGTCAACCCCGACGGTCACGTTGAACCGGGTGCCATTGATGCGTTGGTGGATTTCGCACGTAGAAATCCCCAGTACGTCATCTGTGGTGGTCGAACGGTCACACCTGCCGGAGAGTCCGATCCGCGCTCGTGTTGGGCCGCCCCGACGCTGTGGAGCCTGGCCAGCAGCGCAGTGCTGTTGTCCACTATGCGGCCAGGCTCTCGTCTTTTCGATCCTGAGGCCATGGGCCACTTCGGCCGCGACTGTGCGCGCGCCGTAGATATCGTATCTGGGTGTCTGTTTTTGATCGCCCGGGCAGACTGGCAAGAACTCGATGGGTTCGACGAACGCTACTTCGTCTACGGCGAAGATGCCGATCTCTGTCTGCGTGCCACCGCCCAGACTGGTCGGAAGTGTGCAATAACGCCGGATGCGGTGATGGTGCACGCGGTGAGTGCCTCATCGAACAATCAACCGGATAAGCATGAATTGTTGCTCAATGGCCGGATTGCCCTGGTCCGGAGTCACCTCGGTGGGTGGCGAGGCCGGGTGGGCGCGGCGCTCATTGTCGCCGGAGTCGCGGTGCGAGCGGCGCTCGAGCGGCTTGGCGTGGACAGGGGCACGAACTGGCGTGAAGTGTGGCGTCGCCGTGAGCGTTGGAAGCGGGGCTACGCCTCAGTCGGCGATGCTTCTGGATCGGTCGCCACCCGTGCGGCAGGCAGTGGTTAGGCCTTGAACGACAGCCTCCCGCCGTGCAGCAGACACGGGAGGCCGCCGTCGGTATGGGCGTCCACGCTTTCCGTGGACGCCCATACGCACGCTCCGTGGGTTGATTACCAATCCCTTGGGTCAGGGGGCAGACTTGCTTGTGTCGTCGTAGACGTTCGAGGACTCCCAGACTAAGCCTGGTCCTCGCGAGAGTACGCCATACCGGTAATCGCGTCCGAAACGGTTATCGCGGAAGACGACTGAACCGCCTCCTAGTTTTCCAGCGTTGACGGTCACGTTTCCACCGTTCATGAGGTTTCCCTCGACAAGGACGTCGTCAATTGGGCCCAAGAGACTGCCGAATTGTATGGCCGCGTTCATGGGATCGTCAGTGTCGGGGTTGTAGGGTTGCAGGTTATTGTTGCGGATGACCACGTTCGATCCCTGACGCATTTGGATCGTGTCGTGGTGGCCGCCTTCTACGCGATACAGATGATGAACGTAGCTGTCCTCGATCAGGACGTTGTCGCCTTCAATTCGTATCCCGTCGAAGAAGTTATGAATGTTGACGCGGCGCAGTGTGTATTCGCGAAAGAGAATCGCGATCTTTGACGTGCCGTTTCCGTCTATTTCAGTGTCCTCGACCACGAGGTTCTTGTATCCCGGCTCAACATGAATGGCGTACTTGCCCGTGCTCGTGATCTTGGACCGCTTGATCGTGACATTGTGGGCCTCGACCTTGATCGTGCCTTCAACATGTACCGCATCGATGACCGTGTTGTCCTTGGTCACCGTGATGCTTCCAGACGGCTCGAGATCTACACCGTCGGGAACGCCGGTCGTGTTCTCGTCAGGGAAACCCTCGGTGTAGTTGTCGTCGGGTTCGTCAGGTTCCGGTGTTGGCTTGGGACTGTCAGGGGCTTCGGTTTCGGGAGACTCCGGCGCCTCGGACGGAGGCGCGTCCGGCGTCTCGGACGGGGAGGCATCTGGTGTCTCGGACGGGGACGCTTCCGGACTCTCGGTCGGGGACTCAGATGGTGCCGACGTGCTCGGAGAAGGATCGGGTGTCGGGGGAGCCACTGTGGCGGTT
>NZ_ML142861.1:0-3072 GCF_004138495.1 Phytoactinopolyspora endophytica | reverse complement strand
GCCGGAGGCTCGGGCTCGGTGCGCCACCGTCCGCCGCGGCCGGGGGGAGAGTCTGGCCTCCCCGGTGGCGACGGTGGGCGATTCGAGGAGTGGCTCTTCGACTTATGCGACGCGGAGGCCGTTTGAGTGGTGTCGGATGCCGTTGATGAGCTATCGGACAAGCCAGGATCGGTGGCTACAGCCACACCTCCGATCATAAGCGTGGCTGCAATGGTGACAATGATCGTCGAGCGCTTGCGGCCGCTCTGTTGCTCAGATCGGCGGTACCTGGCGCGGTGCTTAAGTCGCACGGTTTTGCCCCCCGAAGGTTGCTAGGCCGAGAATTTATCCCGACGTGATCAGTTCGTTATCCGGACCAACTGAACCAGATGATCTTTGGTATGGCAAGTCCCGGAAATGTTTGATAAAGCAAGAATCCCCCACACGCTATTTGATCTCGGATTTTGATTTGGTGCTTAAGTCGTGGTCAATAGCTGTTTTTAATGATCCATTGGCAACGCCGGCGAGGGTCCGTGCCGGTGCCCGGTCCGTGTTTTTCCTCAACGCACCGTTCAGTGAGGAGCGTAGGTCAGATTGAAAGATCAGAAGGGTGGCGAGTGCCGTCATCGCGCTTGCGGTGCCGGCAACGGTGAGTTGGAGAAGGGCGTGTGTCGAATTGATCAATGCGAGCGCGGCAGTTCCGGTGGCGATTCCCAGTGCGCCTGCGGCCAGCGGGACGAGATATGGGGACAGGCTGTCGCGGATTGTCAATGACGTGTACCGGCGGACCAAAGCGACATGGATGGCGACGATGAGCAGACCGTAGATTGTGGCGCGTGAGATGGCTATGAACAGAGCCTGACGATCTTCTGACATGTTGGCTAGGACGAGTCCCGCGACCGTGAATGTTCCGACGCTGACCCCGGCTGTGATCCAGGTGATCCCGGCCTGGACGAACGGCCGCCCCAGAGCCTGGAGGAGCGGACCGTCGATGACGATGACGATCCGGATCACTCCGACAATGCTCAGGACCTGAAGCACAACCACCGCGTCGTTCCATTCGTTGCCCAAGAGCCCGATCAAAGGGTCTGCACAGGCAGCCACGATGCCGAGGACCGGCAACGCTACGATCGCGCTCACGCGCATGAGCCGACGAAGACGACGCGCGAATTCTGCTGGGTCATCCTGATAGGGCGACAATTCAGGAAGGGCAACGGTCTGGATAGGCCGCGAGGCGATTGTTACCACCATGTCGATGAGTCGCGAGGCAAGCTGATAGACGCCTACAACGAGAGGGCCGAAGAAGAGCCCCACGAGCAGCACATCGGCGCGGTTATTCGCAAAGATCGCCACGCTTGATAGGAACGAACCGGTTGAGAACCCCAGTAGGTCACGCGCTGCCGACCGTGAGAAGCGTAGGCGCGGACGCCAGCCACTTACTGCCCAGAGGACGACGAGCGAGACAGTCGCGGTGGTCAATTGTTGCGCGACGATGGCCCACGCACCCCAGCCGATGAGCGCGCCAACAATTCCGAGGGCGCCGCCGGCGCCAACCCCGATCAGGCGTCGCGCCGCGAGGCCGCGGAACTTCATGTGGCGGGTGAGCAGGGCCTGCTGCACGGTCGTGAGCGCCTCGATGACAATCAGGATGGATAGAGCGATGATGATTGGCTTGAGCTCTGGGAGATCGTTGACACCTGCCCACCATCCCGCGAATACGACGCTTACGCTTGTCAATACCGCGCTGACGACGAGCACAAGCCAGAACGCGGTATCGAGATGCCGGCCGGTCAGCTCCTTGCGCTGAATGATCGCCGAGCCCATTCCCTGACGTTGGATCATCTGGACGAAGGCGATGTACACCAAAGCCATCGCCACGACGCCGTACGTGCGCGGACCCAGCAGGCCTGCCAGAATGAAGGACACGACCAGAGTGAGGATCTGGCCGCCGCCGTCCATGGTGAATGCCCACGCGAGCGTCCGGAGGAACCCGGGACGGCTCCGGATTGCCTTGTGGGCTGGGGCGTAGCCTGGTCGCATAGCGGTGCTCACAGGGGCGACACAGTGACGTTCCCGAACGTCGCGTCGACATGGTGGGCGATGAGCAGGATGGAGCCTTGCTCGGGCCCGTCGTCCTCGACGATCGTCAGCTCCCAGGTACTGGGCTCCGCGGTACCTTCTGGCCACCACTTGTAGCTGTACTCGACGCCGCCCGCGACTGTCTCGACTCGCGCTTTCATGATGTATGTCGTTGCGAAGTCCCAAGCGACGCTATCTCGGTTGAGAGGTGAGCCGTCATTCCCGATGAGCTCGAATCGACCGCCCTGCTGCCAACGATGCCAGGCAAAGGCTCCGGTCGGATACCATCCCTGCGCGGGCTCTTCCGTGTCCACGGTGGTGTGGCCGTTCCAGTGCAGGCCTAAACCGACCAAGGCCGCGCCGCTCTGTGGAGTCCCCGCGCCCGGGCCGATGTCCCGAACGGTCACCGGGACGGTGACCTCGTAGTCGGTCCAACCTATGTCCCCGACAGCGATCGTGCGGTCGTAACCCATATCGACGACGGTGACCCCGTCGGAACCGGTCGCCCATGTGCCATCCACGGCCTGGGCGATGTCATTGACGTTGGTGGACTTAGTCCAGTCGACATCGTGGGGCAGCGCCGCGCTGCCGCTCTCCTTGCGCACTGTGACGGTCTCGGCCGCGGAAGCACCGGTGGTGCTGACAGCCGTGATGGTGACTGTGTTGGCGCCGGCATTGAGGTCGGCGAATGGGATCTCGACGTTGAAGTCGCCGTCCCCGTAAAGCCGGCGCAGGTTGGGTCCGAGCGACAGGGCCTTCGCCGGGCCTCCGTTCAGCCGGTAACTCGCGCTCTCCACTCCGTCGGTGTGAGAGACGTTGCCAAGTATGTTCACCCATGTCTGGGGTTGGCCACGCGAACCGAAGCTCTGGTCATCGCCGTACCAGACGTCGATCACCGGCGGATCAGCGGGAACCTCGGTGAAGGTGGCGGTGATGGTTTTGTTGGTGTCCATCGTGATGTCGATGGTGGGTTGGGTGCTGGTGGCGTCGCCGGTCCATTCGCTGAATTGCCAG
>NZ_ML142860.1:228692-230309 GCF_004138495.1 Phytoactinopolyspora endophytica | reverse complement strand
GGGTCAACGACGCAGTCCGCGAACTGGGGTACACGGCGAACGCCGGCGCACGTGCGCTCGCCACGTCGGAGACGAAGGTGATCGGGCTGCTCGCTCAGTTCCTCGAGGACGAGTTCGCACCGGCGATGCTGCAGTACATGCTCGGAGTGTCGGACACGGCGCGCGAGCTCGGCTACGACATCCTGCTCGCCACCGAGGCCGACGGCACACGGGCTCTGGGCCGGATCACCGACTCCCGGATGGTCGACGGTGTCGTGTTGCTCAACGTCGCCGAGCACGACCCGCGGCTCCCCGTACTCCGCAGTGCGTCGCAGCCGGGTGCCCTGGTGGGCCTGCCCGGTGACTGCTCCGGACTGGACGTGTTCGACCTGGACTTCGAGGAAGCCGGGCGGATCATGGTCAACCACATGTACAGGCTGGGTCACCGGGAGCTGATCTTGGTATCCCAGCCCGAGCATGTCGTGAAGCGCGGCGGTGCCTACGTCTGGCGTCTGCAAGACGCCGCCCTTCAGCAGGCACGCATCCACGGGGTCCGGCTGCACGCTGTCTACGGTGAGTCCAGGCAGCCCGAGGTCGGCCAGACCCTCAACGCGCTGTTCGACGCTCACCCGGACGCGACCGGCCTCCTGCTCAACAACGAGGCGGCCGCCGCGGCGCTCCCCTCCGTGCTGCACACCCGCGGACTCGTCACTCCCACCGATCTCTCTGTGATCGGCCGCTACTCCGACGAGTTCGCACGTCTGTTCTCGCTACCGTTTTCGTCGATCGAGAGCGCCCCCGACCGGCTCGGGCGCATGGCGGTGCGCCAGCTGGTGCGCCGTATCGAGTCAGTTGAAGGACGCGAAGCGCCGTACGTCGTCCGGTTCGTCTCGCCGGAGCTGGTCGACCGCGGAAGCACGGGCGCACCGAAATCCGTCGGCACCGGCTAGACGCACTCCGCCGGCCGGCACACTTCCCAGCTCACTCACCGATTCAAGGAGGAATACAGTGATACGTCGATCGAGATCCACACGCACTCTGGCCATGGCCGGAGTCGCCGCGATAACGGTGCTCGCCGCGTCCGCCTGCTCGTCGTCCGACGACGGCGACACCGGAACCACCAGCGACGGCCCCTACACCTGGTGGGACCCGTATCCGCAGCACGACGACTCCTCCGACTGGGCACAGCGCGTCGACGCGTGCGGCGACGAGGCGGGCGTCACCATCGAACGCACGCCGTACGATACGACTGCGCTGACTAACCAGGCCCTGCTCGCCGCGCAGGAGGGAACTGCCCCGGACGTTATCCTCCTCGACAATCCGGCTGTCTCCACCCTCGCCGACACCGGGATGCTGACCACGATGGACGAGTTCGGCCTGGACACGTCGGAGTTCGACGAGAACCTGCTCGCGGCCGGCGTCGTCGACGGCGACGCCTACGGGATCCCGATCGGCGCCAACACGCTCGCGATCTACTACAACCGGGACATCCTCGACGCCGCAGGCGTCGATCCGGCCTCGATCACGGACTGGGAGTCCCTGACCGAGGCGCTGGAGCAGGTCGATGCCAGCGGTGAGAACGGCATCACCTTCGCCGCCATCGGCACTGAGGAAGGCTCGTTCCAGTTCCTGCCCTGG
>NZ_ML142860.1:222599-228658 GCF_004138495.1 Phytoactinopolyspora endophytica | reverse complement strand
TTCCGGAGCGGACCTGCGGGACCTCGACTCGCCTGAAGCGATCGAGGCACTGGAGCTGTGGACCGGCTGGCTCGAGGCCGGATACGCGCCCAACTCGGTGATCACCAACTCGCAGAACACCACGTGGGAAGAGTTTCTCACCGGAACGTTCGCCTTCGGTGTGAACGGCACATGGCAGGTCAACAGCGCGGGCGAGGCCGCCTTCCCCACCGGCGTCATCTCCATTCCGGGCCGGGACGGCGGCGCCGCACCCGCGCCCACCGGCGGTGAGTTCATCACCGCGCCGGTCCAGGACGACGACGGTCGCTACAACATCACCACGCAGATCGTGGAGTGCATGACCACGCCCGAAGGCTTGGTCGAGACGGCCACGACGTTCGCCTACTACATACCGCCGACGCTGGAAGGTCAGGACGCGCTCCTGGAGGAGAACGCGGAGCTAGAGCCGTGGGTGGATGCGGTCCGCAGCGCCAAGGGGCGTACCAGCGACGACCTCGGGACCGACTACCCGTTGATCTCCGAAGCGCTCTGGACCGCTGTGCAGAACGCGCTCAGCGGGTCGATGAGCGCCGACGAGGCGCTGGGCACGGCGCAGACCGAAGCCGAGGCGGCAACCGAGTGATCCCGGGCTACGGGGCTCTGGCGGACGGGGCGAGAATTTCGGCCCTCGTTTGGTCTGGCGTCCGGTGGGGAGAGAATCCCAGCCTCGCCCGCGGCGAGGTCGTCGCGGGGCTCCTCCCACGCCGACGCCCGAGCCTACCCTGGCTGGGATTCTCTCTCCCCACCTTCGCGCTTGAGTCGCGTTCGGGCCGAGAATTCTCGCTCCGTCCGCCGCCCCTAAGCCCGGTACTAGGTAAGGACGAGGAAGAATCATGAGATCCACCCCGATGAGCCGTACGGCGCCGGGGCGCGTGGGCGTAGCGAGCGATGACACGTCGCTCGCTACGCCGCCCGGCCGCAGGCGCGTCCGGTCCACCAGGTGGGCGGCGTTGGCGTTTATTGCTCCGCTGGTCGTTTACCTGGTGGTCTTCTACGCGTATCCGCTGTATCGGAACATCGACCTCAGCTTGCATGACTACACGCCGCGGGCGTTCGTGCAGGGCAATCCGGATTTCGTCGGGTTCGACAATTTCGCGGATGTGATTTCATCGAACGCCTTTGGGCTGGCGTTGCGGAACACCGCCATCTTCACGCTCGTGTCGATCGGTTTCCAGTACACCATCGGCCTGGCACTCGCCGTGTTCTTCCGGAACCATTTCCGGCTGTCCGGGGTGCTACGTGGGATGTTCCTCATTCCATGGCTGTTGCCCCTGATCGTCTCGGCATCCACGTGGTCGTGGATGCTGAACAGCGAGAACGGGATCGTCAACTCGTTCCTGGGCGCGTTCGGGATCGGCCAGATCAACTGGCTGACATCGCCGGAGTGGGCGCTGACCTCGGTGATTATCGCCAACATCTGGCTTGGCATCCCGTTCAACCTGGTCATTCTGTACGCCGGCCTGCAGAACATCCCCGATGACCTGTACGAGGCCGCTGCGCTGGACGGGGCGAACGCCTGGCAGCAGTTCTGGCGGATCACCTTTCCGCTGCTGCGTCCGGTGTCGGCGGTCACGCTGTTGCTCGGACTGATCTACACGCTCAAGGTTGTGGACGTCATCTGGGTCATGACCACTGGCGGCCCGGGCAACGCTTCTACCACGCTGGCGATCTGGTCCTACCGCGAGGCGTTCGGCACCGGTCAGCCCGACTTCTCCCCCGCCGCCGCGATCGGCAATCTGCTCATCGGGATCGCGCTGGTCGCCGGTTTCGTCTATCTGTACCTCCAACGCAGGCAGGAGCGGTCATGACCCGTCGCCGCACCTGGTGGAAGACCGCACTGGGCGTGTTCTTCACCGCGCTGATGCTCTTCCCGGTCTACTGGATGTTCAATGTCTCCCTCACGCAGACCAGCGACATGCGTGCGGACCCGCCGAACTGGTTCCCCTGGAACCCCACGTTCGAGGGCTACGCGGACGTCTTCGACCAGCAGTTGCCCAACCTGATGACGAGTCTCATCGTCGGGCTGGGCTGCGTGCTGCTCACTCTCGTCATCGCGGCGCCTGCCGGTTACTCACTCGCCAAGCTCCGCCCACGAGGGGCGAACGGGATCAGCTTCCTGCTGCTGGTCGCGCAGATGATTCCCAGCGTGGTGATGGCGATGGGGTTCTATGCGATCTACGTCCGGCTCGGCTGGCTCAACAGCGTGTGGGGACTCATCATCGCCGACTCGACCATCGCCGTCCCGTTCGGCGTGTTGCTGTTCACCGCGTTCATGTCCGGCATCCCGCAGGAGCTCATGCACGCGGCCAAGGTCGACGGCGCCGGCACCTGGCGGACCTTTCGCTCGGTGGTACTGCCGGTCAGCCGCAACTCGGTGCTGACCGTCTCACTGTTCGCGTTTCTTTGGGCCTGGTCCGACTTCATCTTCGCCTCCACCCTCGACCGCAACGGCGACATGATCCCGATCACCCTCGGGATCTACAACTACATCGGCAACAACACCACCCAATGGAACTCGATCATGGCGACCGCCGTCGTCGCCTCCATCCCCGCCGCTGCCCTGCTCGTCGTCGCGCAGCGTTACGTCGCCGGTGGTGTCACGGCGGGCGCAGTCAAGGATTGAGCGCGCACCGGCACCCCTGCCCCGCTCTTCTCGGCACCGGCTACCGATGCCGAGCTCGTCTGACCTCGACCTCGAAGGAGCAAACGTGACCGTGCACGAGACGGCGATCGGCATCGACCCACAGGGTGGACGCCCCGTCATTCCATCCCGGGGCGACAGGCGTCCGCTCGGACTCGGCGAGGTATCGCTCCTCGACGGGTTCTGGGCGCGGCTGCAGGCGATCAATTGCGCGGCGACGTTCGAACACTGCGAACGGTGGATGGAAAGGCTCGGTTGGCTGGCCAACTTCGATCGCGTCGCCGACGGCGCGACCGGGCCTGACCGGCCCGGCTGGTCCTTCTCCGACTCCGAGGTCTACAAGCTCATCGAGGCGATGTCGTGGGAGTACGCCCGGACAGGCGACCGCGCCCTGGACGACGGCGTGCGCCGGCTTACCGCACGTGTGGGACGTGCCCAGGACCCTGACGGTTACCTCAACACCTATTACGGACACGCCGGCCAGGATCCGCGGTACAGCGACCTGGAGATGGGGCACGAGCTGTACTGCGTCGGACACCTGCTCCAAGCAGCCGTCGCCCGGCTGCGCACCGCGGGTGCGGACGAACTGGTCCAGATCGCCCGGCGGGCCGCCGACCACGTATGCGAGATCTTCGGCGCGGAAGGAAACCAGGGGCTCTGCGGTCATCCGGAGATCGAGGTGGGCCTGGCGGAGCTCGGGCGCGCCCTCGAAGAGGAGCGCTACCTCGCGCAGGCACGGCTCTTCCTCGACCGCCGTGGGCACGGCGCTCTCCAGGAGACTCCGCTGGGCCGCGCCTACTTCCAGGACGACGTTCCGATCCGGGACGCCGAAACGTGGCGTGGCCATGCGGTCCGCGCGCTCTACCTGACCGCCGCGGCTGTGGACGTCGCCGTCGAGCAGGGCGACGACGAACTGCTTGCGGCCATCGAGCGCCAATGGGAGAACGCCGTGGCACGGCGGACGTACATCACCGGCGGGATGGGATCTCGCCATCAGGACGAGGGGTTCGGCGACGACTGGGAGCTTCCGCCGGACCGGGCCTACAGCGAGACCTGCGCCGGCATCGCCTCGGTCATGGTGGCGTGGCGGCTCTACCTCGCCACCGGTCGCGTCCGCTACGCCGACCTCATCGAGCGCACGCTCTTCAACGTGATCGCGGTGTCGCCGCGTGCGGACGGCCGGGCCTTCTTCTACGCGAACCCGCTGCACCAGCGGACTGCGGGCGGCGCTCCGGACGACGACGCGGTGAGCCCGCGGGCGGAGAGCGGGGCACGCGCCGCGTGGTTCGACGTGTCCTGCTGCCCGACCAACGTCGCACGTACCCTCGCGACCTGGCAGGCCTACGCCTGTACCGTCGGTGAACGGGACTTGACACTGCTGCAGTACGCGGGCATGAGCATCGATGCCGAGCTCGGCGACGGACGGGCGATCCGCGTCGACCTCGAGACGGCCTACCCTCAGGACGGCGTCGTGACGGTGCGGGTGGTGCACGCTCCCGCGGGCGCGGTGGCGCTGCGCCTGCGTGTCCCCTCCTGGGCCGATGGAGCGGTGCTCGAGGAGGGCGGGCGGCTGGGCCGGGTCGAACCCGGTCTGGCGGTCGTGGATCGTCAGCTGACGAGCGGCGAGGAGATCCGCCTGCGACTGCCGATCCAGCCGCGGTTCACCTGGCCCGACCGGCGCGTCGACGCGGTCCGCGGCTGTGTAGCGGTGGAGCGGGGTCCACTGGTGATGTGCGTGGAGTCCGTAGATCTGCCGGAAGGTATCGAACTTGACGACGTCCAGATCGACGCCGATGCGCCGCTGACCGTACGGGACCAAGCCGTGCTGGCACGCGGACTGGTCGCGCCCCAGATCGCCACCGGCAGTGGCTGGCCGTATGCGGCCGGCGGCCGGCCACGTGAGGGTGCCGGCAGCGCCGTCGAACTGATACTCCGGCCCTATCACCAGTGGGCGGAACGAGGTCCGTCGGCGATGCGGGTCTGGCTGCCGGACGCTACGGCATCTCGACGATGATCACGGCCGAGACGTCGTAGCGTTCGCAGCACGCACGACGGGCGGCGCGTCTCAGAAGTCGTGTCCCGCTTCCCGCGGCTGGTGCCCGCCGATTCGTCGCAGGTGGACCTGCCGGCCCAGCCGGATCAGCGGGCGGATCAGCAGTTCGACGCTCCCGGCCAGGAAGCACCAGGTCCCGGCGGTGGTCCAGTCGTCTGAGAAGAACATGACGCTACCGACGATGAACCACAGCGCGATCAGGATGTCGTTGACGATGCTCGCGGCTTCGTACCGCTGGCGAATGATCAACTCCTCGCGGCCGACCCGGATCGTCAGTCCCTGCTCATCTGCATGCTCGGACATGTCACACATCAAATCAGAAGGCGCTCGTCGATCCCAGGTGCAACCGAACAACCGCCTCAGGCGTGTTCCTGGTTAAGAAGCCGATGAGCCGGCTGCATCCGTTGGCCGGCAAGGTCAGGAGGACACTCATGGTCATCAGGCGCCACGCTCGCAAGATCGCTCTGGCGATCGGTACCGCTACCGTCATTCCCTTGGGCCTGATCGCTGCGGCCGCACCCGCGCAGGCATCGCACGCGCCCTACGAAGGCAAGGTCACCGCGTCGTCCCTCAACGTCCGAAGCGCACCGACGGGCGCGTCCAGCAAGGTCGGCTCGCTCAGCCACGGCACCACGGTCAGGATCCAATGCAAGGTCTTCGGCCCGTCGGTCAGTGGCAACTCCCTCTGGTACAAGCTGGGCAACGGAAACTGGGTGACCGCCCGCTACGTCTCGAACGTCGGGTCCGCGCCCCGCTTCTGCGGCTCCGGCCAGGAGTACACAGGCACGGTCGTGTCGCGGACGTCGCTCGCCGTCCGAAGCGGCCCCAACACCGCAAACGCCAGAGTCAGCTCCGCGCCGCGCGGCCAAGAGCTGGCTCTGGTGTGCAAGGTCAACAGCCAGTCGATCGACGGCAACCCGCGCTGGTACCAGCTGACCGGCGACAGCGGCGGCCAGTGGGTCTCCGCCCGCTACGTCTCCAATGTCGGCTCGGCTCCCCCGTACTGCTGACGTCACCGCCGGAGCGGATCTACCGACATCATCCGAGCTATGAGTCAGATTCTGTCGGTAGATCCACCCGGCTCTCGCGCCGCCGCGGTGTCCATCGCGAGGTGCGTCAGATCGCATGGGTCGGGCGGCGCAGGGTAGCCACACGGGTATGAGCCAGCCCAGAGCACACCGGTGGTTCCGGCGGCCGCGGCGCTCAGTCCAGCCAGCCCGGCGTGATCATGCCGGACTCGTATGCCTGAACCACCAGCTGCGCGCGGTCACGTACCCCCAGCTTGGTCATGATGCGGCTCACGTGGGTCTTGGCCGTCGCCGGACT
>NZ_ML142860.1:221476-222570 GCF_004138495.1 Phytoactinopolyspora endophytica | reverse complement strand
ACCAGCTGTTCGGCGACCTCGTCGTTCGACAGTCCGCTGGCCACCAGGACCATCACTTCGCGTTCACGTTCGGTCAGGTCGTTCAGCCGTGGATCCGCCACCGGCGCCTCTCTGCGCCCCGCGATCTCGGAGATCAGGCGCCGCGTCACCGACGGTGCGATCAGCGCATCCCCTCGTGCGACCACGCGCACCGCGTGGATCAGCTCCAACGGCTCAGTGTCCTTCACCATGAATCCGCTGGCGCCGGCCCGCAGTGCGCCGTATACGTAGTCGTCGAGGTCGAAGGTGGTCAGGATAACGACCTTCACCTCCGCGAGCTCCTCCGAGGCGACGATCTGTTTGGTCGCCTCCAAGCCGTCGACGTCCGGCATCCGGATGTCCATCAGGACGACGTCGGGCCGCAGCTCCCGGGTGAGCCGTACGGCCCCGGCACCATCGGAGGCCTCCCCGACCACGGTGATGTCGTCCTCGCCCTCGAGGATCGACCCGAAACCGGCCCGGACCAACCGTTGATCGTCCGCGAGCAGCACCCGGATCATCGTGTCTCCCTCAGTGGCAGCCGTGCACGAACTTCGAACCCGCCGCCGGGAGCCGGCGCGGCGTGCAGCTCTCCGCCGACGGAAGCCGCCCGCTCCTTCATGCCCAGAATGCCGCTGCCCTGCGCCATCGTCTCCGCCCCACCATGCCCGTCGTCCTCGATCTCCAGGACGACGTCGTCGTCGGAGTACCGGATCCGAACCATAGCCGACGTCGCGCCCGAATGCCGTGCCACATTGGTCAGCGCCTCCTGCACGATCCGGTAGGCGGCCAGGTCCACGGCAGGCGACAACGGCACGCTCGGCTCCGAGCCGATCTCCGCCCGGACCGTCAGATCCGATGTCTCCGAGCGGCTCACCAGCTCCCGCACCCTGGACAGACCCGGCGCCGGAGCCGTCGGAGCCTCCTCGTCCACCTGCCGTAGCACCCCCAGCGTGGTGCGCAATTCTTGCAGAGCCTCCTGGCTGCTCTCCTTGATCGTCGTCAGCGCCTCCCCCGCCCGTGCCGGATCCTTCTCCATCCGATGCAGCGCGGCACCCGCCTGGACATTGATCAAC
>NZ_ML142860.1:218807-221437 GCF_004138495.1 Phytoactinopolyspora endophytica | reverse complement strand
TATGACCGAGCACGTCGTGCAGCTCCCGGGCGATCCGCAGGCGTTCCTCAATGGTGCGCCTGCGCAGCTCCTCCTCCCGGTTACGTTCGGACTCGGCCATCCGGCGCTCGACCTCGAGCAGATACTCGCGCCGGTTATACACCGCGCCGCCGACGGCCATGACCGTGATCAGCCATCCAGCGAAGAACAGAACCCCGACGTCACCGAGGTTCTCCGCATCTGTGCTGTACTCACCGTAGAACGTCGCCACGACGGCGACCGCACCGATCATGATTCCGGCGGCCAACCGCCCTTGCGCCATCAGTGTGTACACGCCGACGGCGAACGCCAGCACGATCGCGCCGTCGGCGTCGGGCAGCAGGAGGTACGAGACCGTGCCCGCCAGGGTGATCAACGTGACCGTCAGCGGATAGTCCCGACGGAAGTAGACCGCGCCGGACGTCACCGCCATGATCAACCAGCCGACCGGCGATATCTTATCCGCACCGGCGGAGACCGGGGGTGGGACCATCACGACCAGGGCGATCGCGACGGTCAACGCCGCATCGGCGACCCGTCCCCGCGGCGGCCACACCCGGCTCATCACCCGTTCTGTCATGACACGCACAGCATACGGGGCTGGACGAGGCCGAGGCTTCGCGAATGATCAACTCGGATCCAGGGCGTGTCTGATGGATCCGTGGCCTACTGTGCGACGCCCAGATCCACCAGGCACGCCCTGGACAAGATGTGCACACAACCCATTAGATGACTAAATGCTCAATTTCGCCGCCCTGCTCCGGCAGCACCGCCTTGCGGCCGGCCTTTCGCAGGAGGAGCTCGCCCGGCAGGCAGGGCTCAGCGGCGACGCCGTGGCCGCGCTCGAACGAGGCCGGCGGCGAAACCCGCGACCGCTCACGGTCCGGTTGCTCACCGAGGCGCTCGAACTGAGCGACGACGAGCGTGCCATCTTCATCGCAGCAGCACACGGCCAGCAGCCTCCCGCCCGGGAACCGATCCAGCCGGCACCGGTGTATACCGCCGGCCTGGTCGGCCGGGATGGCGAACTGGCCACGAGCATCCAGCTCCTCACCGATGCCGGAACGCGGCTGCTCACGCTCACCGGTCCCGGCGGCATCGGTAAGACCCGACTGGCCATGGAGGTCTCCGCGGGCGCCACGCATGCCTTCACCCACGGCGTGCGTTGGGTGACGGCAGGAGCGTGCACAGACGCGTCCACTCTGTACGCGTCTGTGGCCAATGCATTGGGCTTAAGCCTTCCCGCCGACCGTGGTCCCGAGTTGCTCGCGGAGTATCTCGGCGACCGTGCGGTCCTGCTCGTTCTCGACAGCTGCGAACACGTGATATCGGCGGCGGTCAAGCTCTGCGCCACATTGCTCCGGAGCTGTCCGCGGCTCGCCATCCTCGCCACCAGCCGAGAAGTGCTGCGGGTACCGGGTGAGACGGTCAGGGCGGTGCGGCCGTTGTCGGAGGCGGAATCGGCTCGGTTGTTCATCGGTCTGGCCGAGTCCCACGGCATCCGCCCGGCACCGAGAGACATGGACCACATCGATCGGCTGTGCCACAGGCTGGACGGAATCCCGCTGGCCATCGAGTTGGCCGCAGCCCGGGTCAACGTGCTGACCGTGGAGGAACTCGCCACGGAGATCGCCACGTCGTTCCGCATCCTGAGCGCGGGCAGCCGAACCGCGCCGCAACGTCAGCAGAGCCTCGACGCCACGATTCAATGGAGTTACGACCTCCTCACTGCCGACGAGCAGAGTTTCCTCGCGGCGGTCTCCGTGTTCTCCGACGGCTGGACCATGCCGGCCGCGCAGGCGTTGTGCCACGGACTGTTCCCGCGCTCCGCGTCCTCCCGGGCGGTGGACATGACCGGCAGCCTTGTCGACAAGTCATTGATCACCGTCCGGCGGGACGGCGCGGCCGCCCGATACGGCATGTTCCAGGCCGTCCGCGAGTTCGCCGAGGCCAAGCTCGAGCGAGCCGGCCATCAGAAGGACATCGAGCACCGCCATCTCACGTACTACGTGCGGCTGGCTGTCAACGCCGCGGCAGAGATGGACCGAGCGGGAGGGGAGCCGTGGCTGGCCGCGGTCGGCGCCGACATCGGCAACCTGCGCGCCGCCTGGCGACGCGCGGTCATCTGGCAGCGCCGGACCGACGCGACCAGGCTGGCTGGGACTGTGGCCACCTACTGCCGGTTACGCGGGCTCGAGCCGGACTGGCGCATATGGTCCGAGCGCGCCCAGGCATCTGGCGACCTATGATGTCGCGGATGCGGTGAGTACCGCCTGGCCGGTCGCGCCCACGCCCCCCGGATGGGCGCGACCGACCAAGTGGCGCACCTAGCGTTGCCGATCTTGCTCCATCGGCCAAGCGACAACGCCCTGACAATACCCTGACAATTCGGACGGGCCTCTCGTCCTCTTACGCCAGCAAGCTCCTGGCGAGCGAGGTGTCGATCACCAGAGTCCCCACCAGACCTCCCCGTACGGCCGCGCGGACCGCCGGTGCCCGTTCCTTGCCATACGCGGTGGCGATCACCTCGGGCACGGCACGCAGCTGGTCTAGCGTGACACCGACCACCCGGTCATCGAACTCCCCGGGAACGTCGCGACCATCGGCATCGA
>NZ_ML142860.1:214207-218757 GCF_004138495.1 Phytoactinopolyspora endophytica | reverse complement strand
AGACCGTCGACAGACCTTCCGCCCACGCACCGATCGACACGACGGCCAGGTCCAGCCGGTCGGCGCGGTCCAGGGCGCGAGCGATCTCCGGCTGGCGACGCAGCGCGCTGGCCGTCGCCGCGTCCTCGACGACGAGGGGTGCGTAGATCGGGTACGAATCACCCCCGGCGGCCGCGGCCACCGAACGTACGACCTCGACCGTGCCGGACGATGAGCCCTGCACGGAGAGCGAGCCCGCCAGCTGCACCACGGTGCACGGCACCAGCCGGTCCAGCTGCTCCACCATGGCCGCGATGGTTCGGCTCCAGGTCAGGCCGATGACCTGCTGTGGTTTCACCTGCTCCATAAGCACACCGGCCACCACGGCGCCCATCTCCTCCCGGACGGCGGCGTCGGACGCCTCGGGCACGTTCACCACGATGGCTCGCCTGATCTGCAGCGACTCCTGGACGGCGAGCGACGCGGCATCGTCGATGTGCCCGGGGAGCACGATCTCCACCCGAACCCACCCCTGGCTGCGGGCATCGGTGAGGATCCTGGCGACCTGGAAGCGGGACAGGCCGAACTCCTCGGCGATCTCCACCTTCGACCGTCCGTCCACGTAGTGACGACGGGCGACCGCCCCAGCGAGCACTAGCTCAGACGGCCCTTGCTGCCTGCCCTGTTTCGGTGGCCTTCCCCGTTGCGCCACAGCGCCTCCCCGTTCCTTATCGGCCCGATCCTCGCACATCAGACGGGTCTCCGGTTCCGCCCACCCCTTGACGGCTGACTCGTGACGAGTTACAAGTATAGAACACATATGAGCTTCTAATTCGCTCATACGTGCATCGCACCTACTATTCTGGAGGCTCCATGAGGGCGGTCGTCATCGAGAAGCCCGGATCGCTGTCTGTCCAGGATGTCCCCGAGCCCGTCCCGGGCCCGGCCGACGTCGTCGTCGACGTCGGCGCCTGCGGCATCTGCGGAACCGACCTCCACATCGCCGACGGGGAGTTCCCGCCGAGCCCATATCCGCTGGTGCCGGGGCACGAGTTCGCCGGCACCGTGAGCGCGGTCGGCGACTCCGTCACCACGGGCATCGCCGTGGGAGACAGGGTGGCCGTCGATCCGTCGCTGTTCTGCGGTCACTGCCGCCAGTGCCGCCGCGGCCGTGGCAACCTCTGCGAGAACTGGGGCGCCACCGGCGACACCGTCGACGGCGCCTTCGCGGAGCGGGTGGCCGTACCCGCGTCTACCTGCTATCCCCTGCCCGAGCAGCTCAGCTTCGCCGAGGGCGCCCTCGTCGAGCCGGTGTCGTGCGCCGTGCACGGCGTGCGACGGCTCGGCGTCGAAGCCGGCGAGCGGATTCTAGTCCTCGGAGCGGGCACGATGGGCCTGATCATGCTGCAGCTCCTGGTCGCCGGCGGCGCCCGGGTCAGCGTCGTCGACCGGGTCGCTGAGAAGCTGCCGATGGCCGAACGGTTCGGAGCGGTCGCGGTGGCCACCAGCGTCGACGAGCTTCCGCGCCGGGCCTTCGATGCCGCCGTCGACGTCACCGGCGCTCCACCGGCGATCGAGGACGCCGTCCGTTCGCTCGACCGGGGCGGGCGGATCGAGATCTTCGGTGTCGCCGCCGAGGACGCCGTCGTGCGGCTGTCACCGTTCCGGATCTACAACGACGAGATCACCGTCGTCGGCTCCATGGCGGTACTTCACAGCTATGGGGCGGCACTGGAACTCGTGGCCGATCACCAGGTAGACGTCGCCTCGCTCGTCTCCCACACGTTCGGGCTCGCCGACTTCCCGCACGCGCTCGACCTCGTCCGCACCGGCCAGACCGTCAAGGCGCAGATCGCCCCGGCAGCGGGAGCGACGCCATGACCACCCGCCGCGCATGGAAGGCCGCGACGCTGGCCGGAGTGCTCGCGGCAACCACAGCCTGCGCCGGGTTCGGTGGGACATCCGGCTCGTCGGGCGGGACGTCGATCGTCGTGGCCGTGGTCTCCAACCCACAGATGACCGACGCCATCGCGCTGGCCGATGACTTCCGGGAAGAACATCCCGACATCGACGTCCAGTTCGTCTCGCTGCCCGAGAACGAGTCCCGGGCCAAGATCACGGCCTCCGTCGCCACCGGTGGCGGCGAGTTCGACGTGGTCATGGTCAGCAACTACGAGACGGCGATGTGGGCGGAGAACGACTGGCTGGTCAACCTCCAGCCGTACGCCGACGCGACCGACCGCTACGACACCGAGGACTTCATCGCGCCCGTGCGGGAGTCACTGTCCTATGAGGGCGACATGTACTCGGTGCCGTTCTACGGCGAGTCGTCGTTCCTGGTCTATCGGCAGGACATCTTCGACGAGGCCGGCCTGACCATGCCGGAGCAGCCCACCTGGTCCGACGTCCGGGAACTCGCGGCGGCCGTCGAGGAGTCCGAACCCGGCATGAACGGGATCTGCCTGCGTGGGCTGGCCGGCTGGGGCGAGAACCTGGCTCCGCTGAACACGGTCATCAACACCTTCGGCGGACAGTGGTTCGACGAGCAGTGGGACGCCCACCTGACCTCGCCCGAGGTACGCGAGGCCGTCCAGTTCTACGTCGACCTGGTCCGCGACCACGGGCAGGCAGGCGCCGCCACGAGCGGCTTCGCCGACTGCGCCACCCGATACGGCCAAGGCCAGGCGGCGATGTGGTACGACGCCACCTCGATGGTCAACGTCGTGGAAAGCCCCGACGACTCGGTCACCGCAGGACTCAACGGCTACGCTCCGGCACCCGTGGTCGAAACCGAATCGAGCGGCTGGCTGTACACCTGGTCGCTGGGCATCCCGGAGTCGTCCGAACATCCGGACGAGGCATGGGAGTTCGTCGCCTGGATGACCGACCGGGACTATCCACATCTGGTCGGAGAGGAGCTCGGCTGGGAACGGGTCCCACCGGGCAGCCGAGTCTCCACCTACGAGATTCCCGAGTATGCCGAGGTGGCATCCGCCTTCGCCGATCCCACGCTGGAGTCGATGGAGGCCGCACACCAGGACAACGTGATGGCCCGGCCGGTTCCGTACGACGGCATCCAGTTCCTCGCCATTCCGGAGTTCCAGGACCTGGGCACCCGGGTGGGCCAGCAGATTTCGGCCGCCGTGGCCGGGCAGATCACCGTCGACGAAGCCCTCGACCAGTCCCAGCGCTATGCCGAGACGGTCGGCGAGTCCTACCAGGAGGCAGGCTGATGAGTACCGACGTCGCGACACCGGTCACCGCCGCTCCGCCGGGCCAGGCATCCCGCCAGGCCGCCAAGCTCGCCCGCCGGGAGGGATGGAGGCGTCGCGCTCCGCTTCTGCCGGCCCTGATCTTCGCGATCATCGTCACCCAGATCCCGTTCCTGGTCACCGTCTGGTATTCGATGAACTCCTGGAACCTGGTCAATCCCGGGTCCGAGCGGTTCGTCGGGCTGTCCAACTACGCCGATGTCTTCGCCGACCGGGTGTTCCGCGAGGCCGCGCTGAACACGATCGTCATCACCGGCAGCTGCGTGATCGTCTCGATGCTGCTGGGCATCGCGCTCGCCATGCTGCTCGACCGCCAGTTCCTCGGCCGTTCGGTGGTGCGCACACTCATCATCACGCCCTTCCTCATCATGCCGGTAGCCGGCGCCCTGCTGTGGAAGACGACGATGTTCGATCCGCTGTTCGGCCTGGTCAACTTCGTGCTGTCGCCGTTCGGGGTGGACACCTACGACTGGGCCAGCTCCGCACCCGTGTTCGCCGTCGTCACCGCGCTGGTGTGGCAGTGGACGCCGTTCATGACGCTGCTGGTGCTGGCCGGCCTGCAGAGCCAGGGACGCGACGTGCTGGAGGCGGGGCAGGTGGACGGGGCCGGGCCACTGCGCATGTTCCGCTCGATCACCCTTCCGCATCTGCGGCGCTACATCGAACTGGGCGTCCTGCTCGGCGCCATCTACGTGGTGAACACGTTCGACCAGATCTACATCATGACGCAGGGCGGACCCGGCACGGCCAGCTCCAACCTGCCCTTCTACATCTACCAACGCGCCTTCCTCGGGTTCGACGTCGGCCAGGCCGCGGCCATGGGCGTGGTCGTCGTCATCGGCACGATCGTCGTCGCCACCCTGGCGCTGCGGCTGCTGTTCCGCACCTTCAGCGAGGAGAACTGATGGCTACCGTAGAGATCGCCACCGTCGCTCCGCGCCGGCGCGGAGCTGGGCTGCTCACCGCCGCCACCTGGCTCGTCGGACTGCTCTTCTTCTTCCCCGTCCTGTGGATGGTCATCACCGCGTTCAAGCAGGAGTCCGACGCGACCACCGACCCGCCTCGTCTGTTCTTCGAGCCCACGCTCGATCAGTTCCGCGCGCTGTTCGACGCCGGCGCCGGACCGTACTTCCTGAACTCACTCATGGCGACCGGGATCTCCACGCTCTTGGTGCTCGGATTGGCCGTGCCCGCCGCCTACGCGCTGTCGATCCGCCCGGTGAAGAGGACCCAGGACGTGCTGTTCTTCTTCATCTCCACCAAGATGCTGCCGGTCGTCGCCGTCATCGTGCCCATCTA
>NZ_ML142860.1:208895-214185 GCF_004138495.1 Phytoactinopolyspora endophytica | reverse complement strand
ATCGCGGGCCAGATCAGCATGTTGGACAACGTGTGGACGCTGATCCTTCTCTACACGGCGATGAACCTGCCCATCGCGGTATGGATGATGCGTTCGTTCCTGCAGGAGATTCCTCGGGAGGTCCTCGAGGCGTCCCAGGTGGACGGCGCCACACTGCGCCAGACCATGGTTCAGGTGCTGCTGCCGATGGTGGCTCCCGGTCTCGCCGCCACCGCGTTGATCTGCGTGATCTTCTCCTGGAACGAGTTCTTCTTCTCGGTGAACCTGACAGCCTCGACGTCGGCTACCGTCCCGCTCTTCCTGGTCGGTTTCATGACCAGCGAGGGTCTGTTCTGGGCACAGATGGCGGCCGCGGCGACCCTGGCCTCGCTGCCGGTGGTGCTGGCGGGCTGGGCGGCCCAGAAGCAGCTCGTCCGCGGGCTGTCGATGGGCGCGATCAAGTAAGGCCGGCTTCATGTGCCGTTTTGGGCCCCGATGAGGGCCTCTAGTGGCACATGACAACGCTTCTCGACCGAACCAGGGCGGTTCAGGGGCGTCCGGCAACGGATAGACTGGGGCGTATCACGACGCGAGGAAAGATCCGTGCGGCCGCACTCCGATGACCAGCAGCCCAAGTGGTCTGTCAACGGCAGCTCGGGCGTACCTGAGAGTGACTCCGGTCTTCCCGAGGCGGCCGGCGCGCGCCAGCCTGAGTCGTTGGCCGCACTGCTCGGCGGACGTACCGGTGCGATCGACGCGACCATCCCGCCGGTGGTGTTCGTCGCCGTCTGGCTTGCAGCCGGCGAGTCGGTCACCGCTGGGGTGATCGCCGCGCTCCTCGCCGCCGCTGCCGTGGCCGGGTGGCGATTGCGGCGCGGCGCCCGTCCCAGGGCCGCAATGGTCGGCATGCTCACGGTGGCCGTCGCCGCGTTGATCGTGCTGCGCACCGGCCGGGCGGCAGACTTCTTCGTACTCCAGCTGGCGTCCAATGCGGCGAGCGCTCTCGCCTGGGCGGTCAGCATCATCGTCCGCTGGCCGCTGCTCGGCGTCGTCGTCGGAGCCGTCCTCGGCCAGAAGACCCGGTGGCGACGCGACCCCGCCCTGCTCCGCGCCTACAGCCGTGGCAGCTGGATATGGGTGCTCCAGTACGTGATCAGGGTCGCCGTCTTCGCTCCGCTGTGGTGGGCCGACGAGGCGCTCGCGCTCGGCGGGGCGCGCGTCGCGTTGAGCTGGCCCCTGATCGCCCTGTGCCTTGCCGTCTCGTGGTGGGTGATTCAGCGCTCGCTCCCGCCCGAACACCCTGGACTACGGCATCCGAGAGCCGAGATCTCTTAAACGCGGTCCGCGCCGAGCCGCTCCAGCAGTGCCCGCAGATCCTCCGCGATCCCCGGCGTGGCCGCGAACGTCATCGCCTCGGCCGGGGGCTGACCGTACAGCCCGCTGACGACCGCTCCCGCCTCCGCCGCGATGAGCCCGCCTGCCGCACGATCCCAAGGGTTGAGGCCGCGCTCGTAGTAGGCGTCGAGCCGGCCGCTGGCCACGGCGCACAGGTCCAGCGCCGCGGACCCGGCACGCCGGATGTCCCGGACCACGGGCACCAGCTCGGCTAGGACCGCGGCCTGCCGAGCCCGCCGCCCCGCGTCGTACCCGAAGCCGGTGCCGACCAGCGCCAGCGACAGGTCGGCGCAGCCGGTTACCGCGATCGGCTCGCCGTTGAGCAGGGCACCCGAGCCACGGACAGCGGTCCATGTCTCGTCGCTGGCCGGGTTGTACACCACGCCCGCCTCAACCGTCGCGTCAACCTGCGCGGCGATGGACACGGCGTACTGCGGGATCCCGTACAGGTAGTTCACGGTGCCGTCGATCGGGTCGACCACCCAGACGACGTCGGAGTCGCCGGCGCTGTGCCCGCCTTCCTCGCCGTGGATCGCGTCGCCCGGCCGCACGGCCAGCAGGCGGTCACGGATCAGCTGTTCGGCCGCGGTGTCCGATTCGGTGACCACGTCGGTGGGGGTGGATTTGGTGGCGGCGACCGCCATCCGCTCCACCGCTCGACGGCGGTCCCGTGCCAGCGCACCGGCCTCGTGGGCCGCGCTGACCGCGAGATCGACCAGACTCTTCACATCGATGTCCTGCACAGGTTCTCCTCATCCGAAATGATCATGTGCAGTAGGCTTCCTGCCAAACATGATCATTTTGTGCCAACGTGCGGGTAACTCGGTTCGTCTTCGCCGCACAGCGCCGGCCGCTCACCTCGCGGGTTCGGGCAGCAGCCGGCAGGGCACACATCCGGGGCCGGACCAGGCGGGCCGACGCTGGCCCTGCTCACGTCCTCCCCGCGTTCCACAGCCGCACGCTCGAGCAGCAGGTCGACCACGGCCGAGACGAAGTCGGGGTGTGTGCCCGCCGTCGCCGCCCTGGCCGCCTCTATGCCCAGCGACTTGGCAGTCGTCATCGCCTCGGTATCCAGGTCGTAAGCGACCTCCATGTGGTCGGAGAGGAAGCCGATCGGAGCCATCACCACAGAACGCACGCCCGCCGAGGCAAGAGCCTGCAGATGGTCATTGACGTCCGGCTCCAGCCAGGGCATCTGGGGCGGACCGCTCCTCGAGCAGTAGACCAGGTCGTACTCGTACGACACACCAGTCCGCTCGGCCACCTGGGCCGCCACGGCACGGGCCACCGCCTCGTGCTGGGCGACGTACGCACCGCCGTGCGGACCCGACGTCTCCGCCATGGCCACCGGGATGGAATGTGTGACGAACACCAGCCGGGCCCGTTCGGCACCGGCACGCGAGAGATCTCCGAGCGCACCGACCACACCGTCGGCGTTCGCCGAGATGAACCCCGGGTGATCGAAGCAGTGCCGCAGCCGGTCGATCTTCGGCGCATCAGGCCCGACCTCGGCTACGGCGTCGGCCAGGTTCTCGCGGTACTGGCGGCAACCGGAATACGAGTCATATGCGCTGGTGATGAAGGCGGCCACTCTGGTGATGCCGTCGTTCGCCATCCGCCGCAGCTCATCGACCAGGTACGGATGCCAGTTCCGGTTACCCCAGTACACGGGGATGGACAGGCCGGCCTCTGCCAGCTCGTGTTCAAGACCGGCGATCAGCGCCCGGTTCTGGTCGTTGATCGGGCTTTTCCCGCCGAAGGCGCGGTAGTGTTCGCCGACTTCTTCCAGCCGCTCACGGGGTATCCCCTTGCCTCTGGTGACGTTCTCCAGAAACGGGATGACGTCGTCCTGGCCCTCCGGCCCACCGAATGAAAGGACCAGCAACGCATCGTACGGTTCCAGACGAGGATCCGCAGAATCCGAACTACTCACCCCCCGATCCTCCCAAGAGCGCGTCGAGCATCTGTACCCAGGGTCGTCGACATCCCCCACCGGACTGCCGTCGTGACCCCGAGCCCTCCGTGGAAGAGCGGGCATGGCAGGCTCGTACACCGCGCCGAGGGCGGCGACGCGGGAGGCACCTGGGCGCCGTCGATCTCGGACGCTGCGTGCGGCCGTCGTCCAGAGAATCAGGGAGTTGGAGTGTCCCGGATCATCACGTACCTGTCCAGTGCCGTTCTCGTGCTGACGCTCTGCGCATGTAGCGACGACGGGAACGGGAGCGGCGGCGACGGCAGCGGCGATGACGCCGCCGGCGACCAAGCCGCTACGGCAGACGGTGACTGCCCGGACACGGCCCAGGTCGACCTCGACGATCCGGGCGCCGAGCCTCGCCAGGCGATGGAGCTCTCCCCCACTGTCGGGGACAGCATGGAGCTTGAGACCTATCTGACGTACGACGACGAGCTGGTGGTCGACGGGGAAGAGCAGAACATGGTCTCGCCGCCGGACATGTTCTTCGGCATGGTGGTCACCGTCGAGGATGTCAGCGATGACCGGATCACCATGTCGTTCGTCTTCGACGAGGCCGCGCCTGGCAGCGGATCGCACGTCGCGATGGAGGATGCGGTCCGCGACGTGGCCGGGTTCGACGGCAACATCACGACGACCCGCACCGGTGCCGTCCTCGACGCGGAGATCGCCGGACGTCCCACCTCCAATGAGGGCGCCGGCCACGAGGCGCCTCTGGTCTTCGGTGACCTCGAATGGCAGCTGACCGAGATGGCCGTGCCGTTCCCCGAAGAGCCCGTCGGCGTCGGCGCCGAGTGGTCGACGCGTGCTTCCACCGGGGCGAACGGCGTCGAGCAGTGCTGGCACACCGAGTACACGCTGGTCGCGCTCGACGGCGACTCGTACGAGGTCCAGATCGACTGGGTCGACGAGTATGCGCCGGAAGTGGTCGAGGAGGACGGTGAGACCACCGAATTGGTGAGCGGTTCCAGGACTTCCAGCACCACCAGCACCGGCGACCTTGAATTCCCACTGCCCGCCTTCTCCAGCACCGAAATCACCGGCGAATCGGTCCACCAGGTGGAGAAGGAGGACGGGACGCAGGTGACGGAGGAACACTCGAGCCGTTACGAGAGAGGGTTCGACGTCCGGAGCGAATAGAGTCGCGCAGCGGATGCGGAGAATTCGTTGCGCGACCTCTCACGTGCCAGCGCAGGCAATTCGACGACGGCGCGTGGCCCACAGGCTGTCCAACGTGGACAAACCTCGGATACGCTCACAGGGTTCTCGGAGATTCTTAAGGAAACACGGCCCGCCGGCGCGGCGTGGCGGCTTGGTACAAAGGCCCCCACAAGCGACGATGGAAGACAGCCAGGCTGGGGAGGTGTACGGTGCGCGAGCTTCGGCTGACGGCGGTCAGCGAGGACTGCGCGTATCTGATCCTCTCTGACGGTGACGAGCAATTCGCGCTGCGGGCCGACGAGCGCTTGCACGCCGCGATCCGAGGCGACCGAGCGAGGTTGGGACAGTTGGAGATTCAGCTCGAAAGCCAACTGCGTCCGCGGGACATACAGGCCCGGATCAGGGCCGGCGAGTCGGTTGAGTCCGTCGCCGCGGCCGCTACTATGCCGCTGGAGAAGGTCAGGCGCTTCGCCGGGCCGGTACTGGCGGAGCGTGAGCATATCGCTGAACGGGCCCGCCAGGCTCACCTGAAGCGGCTCGCGGGAGAAGGACCGGTCCGCACCCTGGAGTCGGCCGCTGCGGACTATGCCGCCTCAGTCGGCGCCCAGCCCGACGCGCTCGTCTGGGACGCGTGGCGGGGCGAGGACGGCCGCTGGCGGGTCAGCTGCAGGTGGAGCCCGCTCGACGGCGCTGAGGCCGGCACGGGCGGAGATGACGATGCCACGGCGCTGTTCTCATTCGACCCGTCCGGACGGTCGGCCGTTCCCCAGGACGCGACGGCAC
>NZ_ML142860.1:199104-208863 GCF_004138495.1 Phytoactinopolyspora endophytica | reverse complement strand
CGAGCCCAAGCCCGAACCCGAGCCCGAACCTGAGCCGGTCCCGGTTGAGGAGGCGCCCCCGGCCGGGCCACCCCGGCTCTCCGTCGTCAGCGAGCAGGACCTCGACGCCGATGACGACGACGATGACGTGGACGATGACGACCTCGGCGCGGCGCCGGATGTCTCCCACCCCCTCGGGCTGGGCGAGCCCCAACGGGCCGAACCGGTCGCCGCCTTGGTCCGGCCTGCCGAGCCCGAACAGGACGACTCCGAACAGGACCACGAGGACGACGAACCGGCAGCTGAGCACACCTCGCCGATCGAACCGGTCACGCGCCGGCCTCGCCGAGCCGGACGGTACGGGCGTCCGGAACGCCGTCGGCGGGACACCGAGCTGTGGGCGGACGAGCAGGAGCCGGAAGAGGTCGACGACGCCTCTACCGACCGGCTACGGCTCAGCGACATCGCCAGCCATGTCGAGGTCGAAGGTCCCGAAGACACGGACGACGAGACGCAGGACCTCGCGCCCACCGCGCAGGAGCCGCCGCCGCCCGCCAAGCCTCGCGGGTCGTCGCGTTCCCGTCGCCCGACCGTTCCGAGCTGGGACGAGATCATGTTCGGCCGCCGCAAGAACGACTGATAGCCACCGGGTGGAGAGGCAGTCTCACCACGACTTCCTCGGAGGGCACCCCCTGACGAGCTACGCCCGCCCGGCCAGCAGCGGGACCAGAAGCTCATCTTCACTGGTGGCGCCGTGGAAACCGACCAGCTTCGTCTCCACCGGGAACACGCTGCGTCGTTCCACCGCACACCGGCCGTGGACGTTGACCACCACGTCGCCGATCCGATCCAGGACGCGGCTCTCGACGGCACCGAACCACCCGGCCGCCACGGCCTCCTCCCGGCTCAGCACCGATGCACGGGAGTCGCCGAGCACGCCCTTCCAGGAGGCCTGCACGTCGGCTGCGGCGCCGTCGGCCACGTAGACGTGCCGGAACCGGGCCTCACCGGCGATGAGATCCACACCGTCGCGCAACGCCGGGTGATCGTCCACGTCGACGCGGTACTCCCGAGGCACGTCCACCATCCCGTGGTCGCCTGTGACGAGCAGCACCGTTCCAGCCGGCAGCGACTCGTACAACTCCTCCACGAACCGGTCCACCATCACCAGCTGGTGCCGCCACGCAGCTGACTCGCAGCCCGCCTGGTGGCCCGTGTGGTCCAGGGCTTCCTCGTACACGTACACGAGTGCCGGTCCGGCCTCGTTCACCGCTTCTACGGCGGTGGCGACCCGCTCACCGTACGTCTTCGCCGCCCGGAACGGCCCACGCAAGGCCGCCTTGGTCAGGCCCGACTCCCGGAAGCGCCGCTCCCCCAGCACGCTGGCGGCCACCCCGGAGCGCTGCGCCCGTTCGAACAGGCCAGGGTGCGGTTGATAGGTGACCGGATCGATGGCCGGCTCCCACTTCAGCGCGTTGAAGATGCCCTTGCCACCGGGCACCCGCGTGGTATACCCGAGCACCCCATGCCGTCCTGGCGGCAGGCCGGTGCCCAGGCTGGTCAGGCTCGTCGCGGTCGTGCTCGGCACGCCACAGGTGATCGCCTGGCCCGTCAACGACGACAGGAAGGGCGTCTGCACCGGGTGCCTGCGGAGCAGGTTCCAGCCCAAGCCGTCCACGAGCAGCAGGCAGTACCGTGACGCGGGCGGCAGGCCCAGCGTGTTCTGCTCCCCGGCGATGCCAAGCGCGCCCAGCACCGACGGCACGATGTCGGAGAGCGAGCCCTCGCCGTAACGGGGCAACAGCGTCAAAACGCGTCACCGCACCCGGACAGTAGCCGCCGACAGCGCGCGGGCGAACGCGAGCATGTCGTCGACCCGCATCAGGCCGTCGCCCGCCTCGCTGACGCGCAGCGTGAAGTCGTCCGAGGTGAGCGCTCCGGTGTAGCCGTGATCGGCCTCGCACTCCGGATCGCCACACGTCGCCGGCTCGAGATCGATGCGGGCCATCGCACCCCAACCGATCGTGACCACGACGTCGAGCGGCCGATCGCCCACCTGATGCGACGCCGGCGACGGGACTGTCCGGCTCACCACGACGGATGACACTCGGTCCAGCGGCACCGCCTCCGTGGACGTCGTCGCATACGGCGCGGCGTGCGTGTCGTCTGAGGGGTACTCGTCGGAGTGGCCGACGATCAGCCGTGTCGGCGTCATCACCAGCACACTGACGTGCCGTCGGAGCTCATCACGGTCGAAATGAGGCTCGTGATGGACCACGAACGACTCGACCGGCTCACCGGCCAACGCCGTCTCGAGTGTGTCTATCACAAGATCCGGGTAGTAGCCCGCTTGCTGGATCGCGATCCGAAGCCCTTCGTGCGTCCCTATGTCCGCCATAGCCCTATCCTTGCACGCTTCACGCCAACCGGCGCGCGTACCACTCCGGCCGTGGGGCCGGTCGGGACAACCGCGCGGCCGCATTCACCACTGACAGTCCGTTCTCGCCGACGAGCACCGGGTTCAGCTCCAGCGACGCCAGCTCGGGGAGATCATCCGACATCCGCGACACGCGGTGCAACAGGTCTTCGATCGCAGCTACGTCAGCCATGATGCCACCGCGGTAGCCGAACAGCACTGGAGCCGCTTTAACCTCCCGAACCATCTCCGCGGCGTCGACGTCCGTGAGCGGCGGGATCCGGTAGGAGCGGTCACCGAGCAGCTCTGTGGTGACCCCAGAGATGCCGAACGAGACCATGGGACCGAACATCCGGTCTTCCCGGGCCCGGACGACGATCGGGACGCCACCGGGCGCCATCGGCTGGACCACGAACCTGGCGTCCGCCGGATCGGCCAGAGTGCTGGACATCGTCTGCCAGGCGTCGCGCATCTCATCCGGCGTGTCGATGTTGCGCCACACGTCGGCGAGGTCCGGACGGTGCCGCAGGTGTGTCGCGGTCGCCTTGAGCACCACCTCGGCGTCGAACTCCTCCAGCGCCGCCAGCGCCGACTCAAGATCCGGCGCCGGAGACATCGGCAGTATGTCGATTCCGTAGTCGCTCAGCAGTTCGGCGATCTGTGCCGGAGCGAGCTCGACAGTGTCCTCCACGACGGAGGCCAGAACCGCCTCCGCCCGCCGGCGCGCGGGTCCCGCCTCGATCCCGGCCGTCTCCGGGACATGGCCGTGCCGCCGGCGGCGCCACACACCGTACGACGTGACGCGGGCCAAGGCCCGTGCCGCTTCCTCCACGGACGGGTACGACGGCACCGAGCCACGTCGCGCCACGCCGTGCTCGTCCAGCATGCGCATCTGCTCCGGGACCCCGCGACTGCCGAGGAACGTCGTCACGATCGGTTTACGGCCGGCCGATGACGCGCCGGCAAGCACGCGCGCCACCTCCTCACTGCTGGAAGCGTCCACCGCCGGGGTGAAGACCACCAGCAACGAGTCGACCTCCGGGCGTGCCGCCAGATCCGCCAACGCCGCGGCGTACCCGTCCGCCGTCGCCGAGACACCGAGATCCACCGGTTCGCAACCCATCTCCAGGCCGGCACCGATCACTGCGTCGTAGGCCAGCATGCATAGCGCGCTGGAATTGCCCACGACGCCGACCCGGCCCCCTTCAGGCAGCGGCTGATAGGCCAGGACCTGTGCCACGTCGAACATCTCTGAGATGGTGCTCACCAGGATCACGCCCGACTGACGGAACATCGCGTCGAGTGCGGCCTGGGGCACCTCGATCGGTTGTACGGTATGGCCCAACGGGACGCCCTGGGTGGAACGTCCCCCCTTCACCGCGACCACGGGCTTGACCTCGGCGACCCTGCGCGAGATCCGGGAGAACTTGCGCGGGTTCCCCAGGGACTCCAGGTACAGCAACACGACCTCGGTGGCAGGGTCATCGCGCCAGTACTGCAGGAGGTCATTGCCGGAGACGTCGGCGCGGTTGCCCGCGGAGACGAACGTGGACAGTCCCAGCCCACGTGCGGCGCCGTCGCTGAGGATCGCCGTTCCGAGCGCTCCAGACTGGGCGAACAGGCCGACGCGGCCCGGAGCCGGCAGCACCGGAGCCAGTGAGGCGTTCAGCGCGTACTCGGGGTCGGTGTTGACGATCCCCAGGCAGTTCGGGCCGACGACGCGCATCCCGTTCATCCGTGCCACCCGGACCAGGCCCGCTTGCCGGGCATGGCCCTCGTCATCACCGAGCTCGGCGAATCCGGCCGATACCACGACCAGCCCTTTGACCCCTTTAGCCGCGCAGTCCAAGACGACATCCTCGACCGCCTCGGCCGGCACCGCGACCACCGCCAGGTCGACCTCACCCGGGACATCCTGGACGCGGGGATACGCCGCCACTCCGGCGACCGCGCTCGCCTCGGGGTTCACCGCGTACACCGCGCCGGCGAACCGGTTCTCCATGATGTTGCGGATCAGCGTCTGGCCGGCTTTTCCGACCGAGCGGCTGGCGCCGACCACGGCCACCGAGCGAGGTGTCAGCAGCCGTTCGATCGAACGTGCCTCGGCCCGGTGCTCGCGCGCCGCCATCACCTGCAGCGAGTGGTCGGTCGGCACGATCTCGAACTCGACCCGGACCACACCGTCCTCGAAGTGGTCGTCGACTGTGTACCCGGCTTCAGCGAAGACCGTGGCCATCCTGCGGTTGGCGGGCAACACATCGGCGACGAAGCGGTGCAGACCACGTTCCCGGGCGGCCTGAGCAAGGTGCTCCAGCAGGACCGTGCCCACGCCACGACCTTGGTGGCCGTCCTCGACGAGGAAGGAGACCTCGGCCTCGCCAGCGGCCACCCGGTCGTACCGGCCGACGGCGATCATCTCCTCACCGACCTGCATGATCAGCGCGACACGGCCGTCGTGGTCGACATGGGTGAAATGGCTCACGTCGCGCTCACTCAGCTTCGGATACGGCGCGAAGAAGCGGTAGTACTTCGACTCGTCGCTCACCCGGGAGTAGAACTCGACGAGGCGGTCGGCATCCTCGGGGCGGATGGGGCGCACGTGCGCCGTTCCGCCGTCGGAGAGCACGACGTCGGCCTCCCAGTGGGCCGGGTATGCGGGGTCAGGCGACACAATCGACAGGCTAGTCGCCCTTGGCCGCGAGAACTCATGTTTGTGTCTTGAGTTTCAGTGTTCCCTGCCGGAAATCCCCAGCCGGACGGCCGCGGCGCGGCCATCGCGTCGTGATCTTCGACGGGATGCGAGATCCGGATCAGTATCCGTGATCGGGACACAAGTGCCCCGTAAGCCGGTCTCTTGACGTCTGTGGCGCCCGCGCGGCGCCTCGCCGTCGTCGTCCGACGTACGAGCTTCGCCTCTTCCGCGCCTTGCGAGGCATCCACCTGGAGCACCACAGCGGTGTCAAGCAACCGGCATGACGGGACACTAGGCGACGTTCCGGTGACCAAATCGGGTCCGGCGGTTAACGCTTTCCTGTCGGATCATCCAGAAGCCGTCCAAGATCTTGACAGGCTCGCGCATTCCCGAAAGAGTCCAACTGCACGGTTTGTCCCTCTGTAAATCGGGGGACGAGGAGGGGTCGCGTTGCGTTGTGCATGGTTGCTCACTGACCGTGAGCGCCATCGGGGGTAGCGGGCCCCGGTGTGCGCGCCGCTCACGGTGTGTCGTGGCGCCGGATACCCGTCCGCGACCCGGACGGACCGGCCGTCGACGCAGCTGAGCGAGCATCCAGTAGCCAAGCGACACAAGGGGAACAACCATGCGCTTGAAAAGACTCGCTCTCGCCGCAGCCGGTGGCGGCCTGGTCCTGGTCGGACTCGCCGCTCCGTCCCAGGCCGGCCTCACGACGTTCTGCGACGGAGTCGCCGAGGACGTCACGGTCCCCGGCGACCTGGTGGTCCGTGCCGGCGACTCCTGTGACCTGACCAACGTGGTCATCACCGGGAACGCAACAGTGCGCGCCGACGCCAACCTCACCCTGGAGGGATCCACCGTCGAGGGTGCGCTCCGGGTCAACAACAACGGCTTCGCCAGCACGGTGGAGACCGAGGTCCAAGGCGCGACCCGCCTCAACGAGGCTTACGGCGTGTACTCCGAGGACAGCTCGCACGACCGCAACGTCGTCGCCGCCGACTCGGACTTCTTCTACAGCCTCGGCTCGTCGCACAGCCGCAACGTCAACTCGACGAACGTCGAGGTCTTCCTGGAAAGCGGCCAGGTGAGCAGAGGGGTCAACTCCGAGGGTGGCCTGCTGACCGACCTGTACGACACCGTGGTCGAAGGCAGCCTGTCCGTCTCAGGGACCGAGCTGGGCAGCGTGGTCTGCTTCTCTGAGGTGGACGGCGACGCCACATACACCGGCAACGCCGGGCTGCTGCAGTTCGGCGGCCAGGACCCGGTGAGCGACTGCGGATACAACGTATTCGGGGGCGACGTCACCCTGACCGGCAACACCGCAGACGCGGGCGTCACCGGCAACGTCATCCGTGGCGACCTGACCTGTACCGACAACGATCCCGCTCCGGTACTCACCGACAACCGGGTCCGGGGCGAGGAGAACTGCGACACGGCCGCGGCGTCCGCGTTCAGCGCTCGCAGCGGCTCTATCGGCAGCGCCGCCGAGAAGGTCGAGTCGCGCAAGACCGAGGTTCTCACGGAGATCGAGGACCGCGCCGACGACGCCGAGGACGCGGCCGAGGAAGCCGGCCCCGCCTTCGAGTGATCCACCAGTAGTACAAGTCCTTTCTGGAACTCTTGACGGTCGTCAGGACGCCTGGAACGGAGCGGCCCCGGTACGAGGGAACCGCCCGACGTGTTCGGGCTCCTGAGTGCCGGGGCCACTGCTATTGCACGACCCGGCGCTGAGGGCCCGCCCGCAAGGCGTCCGCGATGAACTGGCGCGAAGCTTTCTCGTCGACCATCCCGTGCGGTCGCCGGCCATTCGCCGGCGGAAGGCCGCGCCCGCGCACCATCCCGTGGATCCGACGTCGTCCTACTACCACCCAGACGGGCACGTTGATCCCGCTACCACCCAGATCGGACGTCTAGCCGTGGCGCTGCATTCCGTACCGGATGCTGCATCCTGTACCGGATGCTGCATTTTGTGTCGTGAAGAACCGTGAATCGGACCCTTCGCGGTACAGAAAGCAGCATCCGGTACAGAACGTGTCATCCGACACGCGATGTGTCACCGCCGATGAGACCAAGCCGAGCGCTCACGGAGGGCCGGAGAGCTTCTTCGACTGATCTTCGGCCGGCGGCAGACCCACGCAACAAGGGCGGCCAGCCGTCCGCCGGCCGCGTGAGAAGGAGAAGAAATCTCCGGCCCACCCAAGCCGACCCGGTCCCCTTGGTGGTGACCAGCAGCAGCCGCGGTGACCAGCATCAGCGGCGGTGACCAGCGTCGGAGGTGGCCAACAGCAGTGGCGGTGACCGCAGCGCGCCGACTTTAGTTTGTCACGTCCCGCGACGTAAGCCGTGCCCAGGCAAGGGAGAAGAAGACCGCGGCGTATCCGACGTGCGTCAGCAGGCCGCGGCCGATCGTGTCCGTCATCATCGGCTCGCGGAGGAAGTCGTCGAACACCCTCCAGGTGTCGGTCAACAGCCACGGGTGCAGCCAGGAGAGCTGCGGGATCATCCCGAGGATCTGCGACAGCACCGGGATCGACGCCACGCTCGCCATCGCCGCGACCGGCACCTCGGTCAAGGTGGAGACGAACACGCCGATCGCCGCGAGCCCTGCGAGGAGCACAGCTGCGTATCCGGCCATGAGCAGCGCACGCCACAACGTCTCGCCGAAGCCGATGCTCGTTCCCGACAGCAGCGTCACGTCACCGGTCGAGAACATCACCGCTCCGGCCACCATGCCGGAGGTCACCACCAACACGGTCGCGATCAGGCCGAAGAGGACGCAGGATGCGTATTTCACGGCCAGCAGCCGGCCTCTGGACACCGGGACGATCAGCAAGTAACGCAGAGTGCCCGAGCCCGCCTCCCCCGCTACCGAGTCACCGGACACCACCGACATCGACAGCGGCAGGAAGAACGGCATCAGCAGCATCAGACCGGAGAACCCGAGGAAGAGCCCGTTATCGGTCACCTGCCCCAGGAACGCCGGCGCGCCGCTGTCATCCGACGACGACGACGCTCGTAGCGCCAGCCCTACGATGACCGGCGCCGCCGCCAGAACGCACAGCATCGCCAGGTTGCGGCGCCGACGAAGAAGCAAGGCAAGCTCGGAGGCCAGGAACCTCCCGGGCACGGCGAATCTCGTCCGATCCACGGGTTCCGCGGGGACGGCTGCCTGGGCCAGGTCACTCGTCGACATCGAAGCCCTCCCCGGTCAGTGCGACGAACAGCTCTTCCAGCCCTGGGCGTTCCACGATCGCCTGCCGCACCGGTATCCCGGACTTGACCAGCTCCTCGACGACGTCTTCAGCGGCCGCGCTGCCCAGCTCGCCGACCACGCCCTGGTGATCCGCCACTGCGTCGCCCAGTCCCATCCTGCGCAGCACGTCGACGGCGTCCTCTCGGGCCCTGGTGTCGATCCGGAGCCGCGTCGTGAGCGCGGCCCGTAGCGAGCCGATGCTGCCCTGCGCCACCAGGGAGCCGGACCGCATGATGCCGGCGTGCGTACAGATCTGGTCGACCTCGGACAGCAGATGCGACGAGAGGAAGACCGTCGTCCCAGCCGTCGCCACCTCGGACACCAGGTTCCGCACCTCGCGGGTGCCCTGAGGGTCCAGGCCGTTGGTCGGCTCGTCGAGCACCAGCAGTTCGCGGGGACGCAGCAGGGCGGCCGCGAGGCCCAGCCGCTGCCGCATCCCTTGCGAGTACGCCCGGTAGTTCTTGCCGGCGGCCGCGGCCAGCCCCACGCGCTCCAGCGCGACGTCGATCCGATGTCGCCGGTCGGCCGGAGAGGCGGTGCGGTCGGCAGCGTCGAGCCTGACCAGGTTGTCGCGGCCGCTCAGATACGGATGGAAGGCGGGGCCGTCGACCAGAGCCCCCACTCGCGGCAGGACGGTCCCCGCACCGTCCGGTATCCGCTCGCCCAGCACCTGGACCGAGCCGGCGGTCGCGGCCGCCAGCCCGAGCAGGATCCGGATGGTGGTGGTCTTCCCTGAGCCGTTCGGACCGAGGAAGCCGTAGACGGAGCCGTCCGGGACGTCGAGGTCGATCGCGTCAACAGCGGTCCGCTTGCCGAAACGCTTGGTGAGACCGGTGGTCGCGATCGCCGAAGTCACGCGGCCGCTTCTTCTAGGACGTCGAGGTCGACGGCGCCGATCAGTAGCCGTCCGTCGTCGAGCCAGAGGGCGGAGAACAGCCTGCTGGTGAACCCGACACCGCTGCCATACGGACCCTCGACCGGCTCCATGTCATCGAGGAGCGCGTCGAGGATTCCGGTCAAGTCTCCCATTTCACCTTCGGCTTCTCCGGTCAGCTCTTCCAGCTGCCCGGCCACGTCCTCCATCTCGATCCCAGTGACGGTGAGGACCGAGGCCCATCCGTCGTCGGACATCTCGACGTCGACGTCGTCCGCACCGGGGAATTCGCTCCCGCCGGGCGCATCGCCGTGCTCGGACTCAGCCCCGTGCTTGTCCGCCATCAGATCCTGGAAGTCGAACTCCTCGACAGTGGAGTCGGCAGGCGGTGTGAAGTCGTAGACCGATGGCTCGGGCTCGGAGAAGGTGACCGAGGTGAACCCGATCTCCAGCGCCGGATCGCCGCCGTCGGTCGCCAGCACCTGAATACGCAGCGGCACACCATGCTCACCATCGACGGCGAGCCGGACCGAGTCCACCCGGGA
>NZ_ML142860.1:194290-199054 GCF_004138495.1 Phytoactinopolyspora endophytica | reverse complement strand
TCGTCGTCGGGCCGGATCACCAGCTCGTACGCGGAGCGTCCAGCCACCGAGGCGGTACCGTCCACCGAGACGTCGCTCGTCGGTGTCAGCCAGGCGAGGAACAGTCCGGCCATGGCCTCGTTGGACAGCGCGGCACCCGGGTTGTCGAACCCGGACCCTGCGGACTCCTCGTCCGGCGTCGGCCAGAGCGGGCCCTCGTGATGACGCACGATGTTCTGCTCGCTGTTCCAGTACCAGAGCTCGTCGTCGTCGCGGATCACGTCGGTCTCGGACAGCTCGCCGTGCAGCGCGATCCGGAACGTCGACGGGTCGGTGTACCAGAGCCGCGCCGTCGTGGCTCCGGCCAGCAGGCTCAGCGGAGAGTCGTCTCCGCCGGAGACCGGCAGCTCGGGGAATCCCATGTCGGCCGAGTGGACGACCGTACCGGCGAACGGCACCTGGTAGGCGTCCGCCATGCTCGCCAGCACCTCCGTAGCATTGCGCTCCGGAAGGTCCGAGTCCGCGTCGGCGATCACCGGAACCGCCACGGCGGCGGTGACCACTGCCGCCGTGACGATCGCCGGGACAGCCCACGGCCGCTTCGATAGCCTGAACATCTGCAGGCGGTCCGCTGTGGTGCTCATCTATGTTCTCCTTCATCAGCCATCATGCAATTCACTGTGCGCCTGACGGCCTGTGAGGACACTGAGAGGTTCATAGCCACCATGACACGAACGACGAGACACTGACTACATGCGGATTCTGGTAATCGAAGATGAACGCGGGCTGTCGCGCGCCCTGCAACGCGGCCTGTCCGCGGAAGGCTTCTCAGTGGAGCTGGCCCACGACGGCATGGAGGGCCTCCACCTGGCGCGTGAGTATCAGTACGACGCGATCGTGCTCGACATCATGCTGCCTTCGCTCTCCGGATACCGGATCTGCCAGGCCCTGCGGAAGGAGAACAACTGGGTGCCGATCCTCATGCTGTCGGCGAAGGACGGCGAGTACGACCAGGCCGACGGGCTCGACCTCGGGGCCGACGATTACTTGACCAAGCCGTTCTCCTACGTCGTCCTGGTCGCCAAGCTGAGGGCGCTGATCAGGCGGGGCACGCCGGAGCGGCCGGCCATCCTGGCCGTGGGCGACCTCTCCCTCGACCCGGCCACCCGCACCGTGCGCAGGGGCGACGAGCCGATCGAGCTCACCCCGCGGGAGTTCGGCCTGCTGCAGTACCTCATGTACCGCAAGGACGAAGCCGTGTCCAAGCTGGACCTCCTCGAGCATGTCTGGGATCCGCACTACGACGGCGATCCGAACGTGGTCGAGGTCTATGTCGGGTATGTGCGGCGGAAGATCGACACACCGTTCGGCCGGAACAGCCTCCGGACCGTCCGCGGGGCCGGATACCGGTTGATCGACGACGCCGCGGCGCAGTGAGACATGAGTGATTCCGTCCGTAGTCCGAAGCATTCGCTTCGTGCCCGGCTCACCTTCGCGGTCACAGTCGTCGCGATGGTCGGTATCGCGGCGGCGAGCGGTATCACGGTGCTGCTGATCGAACGGGCTCTGGTCGGAGCGCTCGACGACGCCGCGCGTAGCTACGGTCAGGACACCGCCGTCCTCGTCGAGAACGACCGCGTCACGAATCCGCTGCCAGGTGCGGGCGCGGCGATCGCCCAGGTCGTCGACGCGGAGGACCGGGTGGTCGCGTCCACACCCGGCGGGGACCTGCTGGTGCCGATCGTCGCCGGCGACAGCCTCGACGCGGTCCGCGGGGGCAGCGCAGTCGATCTGGACGGCACCCGGCTCGGCCAGCCGGACCCGTACCGCGTCGTCGGTGTCCCAGCTGAGCTGGAAGGCGAGCCGCATATCGTCCTCGTCGCTGTCTCGCTTGCCGAGCAGCGACGGACCGCCCAGCTGTTCCGGTTCGTCACCTTCGGTGCCGGGCTCGCCATCGCCCTCGCCGTCGGGGCTCTGAGCTGGTACATCACCGGGCGGACGCTGCGCCCGGTGGAGGAACTGCGCCGTGGAGCAGCAGAGATCACCGGAACCGGCGAGCAGCGGCTGCTCCCCGTGCCGGCGGCGCGCGACGAGCTCCACCGGCTGGCCACGACGCTCAACGACATGTTGCGCCGGCTGGAGGACGCCTCCGCCCGGCAACGGGCCTTCGTCGCCGATGCGGCCCATGAGCTGCGCAGCCCGATCGCGGCGTTGCGCACCGAGCTTGAGGTGGCGCAGGCGCACCCGGACGCCGTCGATCCGCAGGAGACCACCCGGGATGCTCTTCACGAGGTGGAGCGGATGGGACGGCTGGTCGACGATCTCCTGGTCCTGGCCCGCTTGGAGGAGGGCCGTCCCGCGTCGACCTGGCTGGTCGACATGGGAGAGCTCGCGGAGACCACCGTGCGGGGTCTGCGTGAGCCCCGGGTGCCGATCACCGTCGAGACGGGGACGGCGGCACCGGTTCACGGCAGCCCCGAAGCGCTCTCCAGGTTGATACACAACCTGGTCAACAACGCCATCCGGCACGCGGCCACCAGCGTGACGGTCGAGGTGAGCGCCGCCGGGCACCTGGTGGAGGTGCGGGTGAGCAACGATGGGCCGCCCATACCCCGCCGGCACCGCGAACGCATCTTCGAACGCTTCACCCGGCTCGACAACGCCCGTAGCCGGGACGCGGGCGGCACCGGCCTGGGGCTGGCCATCGTCAAGCAGATCGCCCTGTCGCACGGCGGGGATGTCACCGTGGAGGACCGCGACTACGGCGCGTGCTTCATCGTCCGCCTGCCGGCGCGAGGCGGGGCAGGCCAGGCGTGAGAGAGCCCGACCGATGCAGTGTCTGAGCCTGGTTCATCGCACGTCGGCGTGGGTCGGTGCGTCACATCGCGGCCGCGAGGCGCAACAATAGGCGGCATGGCTCGCGGAACCAAGACTCCCCCACCTGAGGATTTCGAAGAGACGATCATCGACGTTGACGTCTCCGAGGAGATGCGCGGCAGCTTCCTCGAATATGCCTACTCCGTCATCTATTCCAGGGCCATCCCCGATGCGCGGGATGGGCTGAAGCCGGTGCAGCGGCGGATCCTGTTCCAGATGCAGGAGATGGGCCTGCGCCCCGACCGTGCCCACGTCAAGTGCGGCCGCGTCGTCGGCGATGTCATGGGCAAGCTCCACCCGCACGGCGACGGCGCCATCTACGACACGCTGGTCCGGATGGCACAGTCCTGGGCGATGCGGGTCCCGCTGGTCGACGGCCATGGGAACTTTGGATCTCTGGACGCTGGCCCGGCAGCCTACCGTTACACCGAATGCCGGATGGCGGAGCCGGCGACGCTGCTCACCGGGTCGCTCGACGAAGACGTCGTCGACATGGTGGCGAACTACGACGGGCAGTTCGAGCAGCCCGAAGTCCTCCCGGCGACGTTCCCGAACCTCCTGGTCAACGGTTCCAGCGGGATCGCGGTCGGGATGGCGACGAACATGGCGCCGCACAACCTCGGCGAGGTCATCGAGGCGACCCGCTATCTGATCGCGAACCCGGACGCGACTCTGGACGACCTGATGCGGTACGTCCCCGGCCCAGACCTGCCCAGCGGCGGACGGATCGTCGGCTTGGACGGCGTCCGCGACGCGTACGAGACCGGGCGCGGCGCGTTCAAGACCCGCGCCACCGCCAGGGTGGAGAACATCACCGCCCGCCGCAAGGGCATCGTCATCACCGAACTGCCCTACATGGTGGGCCCGGAGCGGGTGCGTGAGCGCATCGTCGACCTGGTCAAGAACAAGAAGCTCAACGGTGTCGCCGACGTGGTCGACTACACGGACCGGAACACCAGCCTACGGCTGGTCATCGAGCTCAAGAGCGGGTTCGTGCCGGAGGCCGTGCTGGAAGAGCTCTACCGCCTGACCCCGCTGGAGGACTCGTTCTCCATCAACAACGTGGCCCTGGTCGACGGGCAGCCACGCACGCTCGGCCTGAAGGAACTTCTCGAGGTCTTCGTCAAGCACCGGCTCGACGTGGTCCGCCGGCGCAGTGAGTTCCGCCGGAAGAAGGCAGAAGACCGGCTGCACCTGGTGGATGGCCTGCTGGTCGCGCTGCTGGACATCGACGAGGTCATCGCCGTGATCCGGTCCTCCGACGACGCCGCCGCGGCGCGCGACCGCCTGATGCAGGTCTTCGACCTCTCCGAGATCCAGGCCCGCTACATCCTGGACACCCCTTTGCGGAGGCTGACCAAGTACGACCGGCTCGAGCTGGACAAGGAGGCCGAGCAGCTTCGCCGTACCATCAGCGAGCTCACCGCACTGCTCGAGGACGAGTCGCTGCTGCGGCAGGCCATCTCCGACGAGCTGGCCGAGGTCGCCGCCGCCCACGGCACGCCACGTCGGACCGTCCTGCTCGAAGACGCGGGCACGCCGAGAACCGCCGCGCGCGGCCTGCCGACATCTGCACTGGAGATCGCCGACGACCCGTGCCAGGTCATGCTCTCGTCCACCGGACTGCTCGCACGGACCGCCGGCGACGAGCCGCTGGTGCCTGCCGACAAGCGAGCCAAGCACGACTTGATCGTGTCACATGTGTCGGCCACCGCTCGCGGGGAGATCGGCGCCGTCACCACCGCCGGGCGGGTCATCCGCCTCTCAGTACTCGACCTGCCAGCGCTGCCACCGTCGGCCTCGCCGACGCTGGCCGGCGGTGCACCGGTCAAGGAGTTCATCGAACTGGAGCCGGAGGAGCGCGTACTCTGCCTGACCAGGTTCGACCCCGACTCCCCCGGCCTTGCT
>NZ_ML142860.1:189470-194237 GCF_004138495.1 Phytoactinopolyspora endophytica | reverse complement strand
GGCAGGGCGTGGTCAAACGGGTTGTTCCGGACTATCCGTCCAACAAGGATTCGTGGGACGTCATCCGGCTCGAGGACGACGATCAGGTCGTCGGGGCGGTGCAGCTGCGCACCGGTGAGGAGGATCTGGTCTTCGTCACCTCCGACGCCCAGCTCCTGCATTTCTCGGCCGGCGTCGTGCGTCCTCAGGGACGGTCCGGGGGCGGCGTCACCGGAGTCAAGCTCGGCTCCGGGGCGCACATCACGTTCTTCGGTGCGGTGCCACCGGGCCGTGACGCCACCGTGGTGACCGTGGCGGGTTCGTCGTCGGCGTTGCCTGGCACACAGGCCGGTACTGTCAAGGTGACCCCGTACTCCGAGTACCCGGCGAAAGGCCGGGCCACCGGGGGCGTCCGCTGCCACCGGTTCTTGAAGGGCGAGGACACGTTGCTACTCGCCTGGGTCGGGCCGGCACCGGCACGTGCATCCGCCGCCAGCGGCGTTCCGATCGAGCTGCCGGACGACGTCGGCCGCCGGGACGGCTCCGGCGCCCCCGCCCCGCAACCGATCGCCGCCGTCGGTCCGCATCTCGCTGAGAACGAGACCGCCGTGACGCAGCCTCTGCTCGTCGAGGATGAGAGTTAAGACACGCGTGTCCTAGTTCTCAGCGTGCTCACAGCGGTATCAGTGAAGCGTAGCCGGAAGGTGGGTAACGTGGGCTTACCCAGCACCGAGAGATCACCGGTCTCGATGACCATGCAGGAGGATACGATCGCCAGTCCAGCCTCTGGAGGCCATGTTCGGGCTCTCCGCCAGCTCCTGCCGGTGGCAGCCGTCGCGACGCTGTCCCTCGTGGCCTGCAGCGGTGACGACAGCGGCGAGAGCGGCGGCGCGGGCGACGATCCCCAAGCCGCCCTCGAGGCTGCCGGACAGCTTCTGACCGAGGCCGAAAGCGTCCGTTTCACGGTCGAAGGCCAGGACCTGCCGGACTCGGGCACCATCGTCGTAGGAGCGGAGGGCATCGCGGTCCCACCCGGGTCCTTCGAAGGCGGCGTGCGGGTCAAGTCCGGCGCCCTGTCCAGCACGGTGGACGTTGTCTCGATCGACGGCCAGCTCTGGGCGCAGCTCCCGATGACCGATGGTTACGAGGAGATGGACGCGGAGAGTCTCGACTTCGGTGACCCCGGCAAGCTCATCGACCCCGACGAGGGCGTCTCTCTCCTGCTGCGGTCGGGTGCCGAGGTCACCTCCGCCGACCAGGTACGCGTCGACGGCGAGGTGTACGACCAGATCGAGTCAGTCATCCCCGGCGAACTGGTCGACGCGATCCTGGCGATCTCCGACCCTGATGCCGACGTCCAGGCGACGTGGTCGCTCGATCCCGACACCGGGCAGCTGCGTCAGGCCGCGCTGACCGGTCCCTTCTACGAAGGCGGCGAGCAGACGTACGTCGTCAGCCTCGACGACTACGACGACCCCGCAGAGATCAGTGCACCGACTGGCTGAGCGGCGACCGCGGACACGGAATGTGCACGGTTCGCGACGGACGTCGGCAGGGAGCGACGAGTGAGCCGTGGGCCGGACGAGTCTCCGCCTGACGAGGCTGCCAGGGAGGTCGGGCGGTCAGTGAGCACACGTCAGCACCGAGCCGGTCGCAGCGTGCTGATCCTCTGTGCGATCGGTGTGCTCCTCGCCGCGGCGGATACCTACGTCATCGTCCTGGCTCTGCCGGACATGATGGTCGGCGTCGGTCTCGACGCCGACCAGCTACAGCGGGCGGCACCGCTGGTCTCCATGTTCCTGCTGGGCTACGTCGTCGTGCTGCCATTGGTCGGTCGCATCTCCGACGTGGTGGGCAGGTTTCCGGTCCTGCAAGGCGCGCTGCTGGTCTTCGGGGCCGGATCACTGCTGACCGCCGCGGCCGACGGCTTGGGCGACGCTGTCCTCGGGCGCTTCCTGCAGGGTGCCGGCGGCGGCGCCCTGGTGCCCGTGACGCTGGCGCTAGTCGCCGATCTCTGGCCTCCCGAGCGGCGGGGCATGCCACTCGGTCTGGTCGGCGCCGTGCAAGAGCTCGGCTCAGTCCTGGGCCCACTGTTCGGCGCCGCCGTACTGGCCGTGGCGGACTGGCGAGCCATCTTCTGGATCAACTTCGGCGTCGGTGCGGTGCTGGTGGCCGGGACACTTCTCCGCCGCCGCTCAGCCGCCGCTGATGGGGCTGCCACGACGTCGACCGGATGGCCCGACGTCGCCGGAGGGTTGCTCGCCGTGGGCGCGGTGATCGCCGGAGGCCTGGCCGTGGTCCGTCCGAGCTCTCTCGAGCAGAGCGTGGCCTGGGGCGAGCTCCTGGTTCCTGTCGTCGAGGAACAGGGCTGGACGAACCCGCTGGCCCTGGCTGGGATCGTCCTCTCTGCCGGTTTCATCGTCCGCGAGCTGACCGCGCGGCGCCCGCTGATCGACCTGCGCCGGACGCCGTCCGTTCTGAAGGCGTCCGACCTGCCCGGCGCGGTGTTCCTCGGCGCGTCGCTCGGAGGTATCGTCCTCGCATTCGCCGTCGCCGATCCCGCCGAGGAGTTCATCGCGCCTTCCGGGCCGTGGCTCCTGCTGGGGTCGACCCTCGCTCTTCTGGCATTCGCCTGGCGGCAGCGTAGGGCCCGGGATCCACTGGTACCGGTCGAATCGGTGCGCCCCCGGCCGGCCTGGGGCGCCCTGCTGGTCAGCTTGTTCGTGGGCGCCGCCCTGGTGGCCGTGGTGGTGGATGTGCCGGTCCTCGCCCGGACCGTGGTGAGCGGCGCCGACCAGCTCGATGCCGCGCTCGTCCTGTTGCGGTTCCTGGTCGCGCTGCCGCTCGGAGCGGTGCTGGGCGGCTGGGTCATCCGCCACGTGCCCCCGGCCGTCGTGGCCGCGGCCGGTATGACCGTCGCGACCGTCGGCTTGGCGATCATGTCCAGATGGGGCGTGGGCTCGCTCGACGGCATCGTCGACGATGCTGTCCTGGCGGCCGCGGGTCTCGGGTTCGGGCTGGCGATAGCCCCGGTGAATGCGGCGCTGCTCGCCGCCACTCCCCGGTCCACGCATGGCGTGGCGAGTGCCTTGCTCGTCGTCGCCCGGATGGTCGGCATGCTCGCCGGCCTGTCCGCTCTGACGGCCATCGGGCTCCGCCGCCTGTACAGCGCTCAGGCCGATATCGACTCGCCCGCGACCACCTGCCCGGAGACTCCGACCGATTGCCAGCCCTACGACGACGCGGTCAGGGAGGCGGTCGTCGCGCAGCTCCAGGCGACGTTCACCGGTGCCACGGTATGCGCGGCGCTGGCCGCTGTGGGCGCCGCGCTGTTCCTCCGGCCCCGACGATTCCGCCCGGTCGTGGAGGCCGCGACCACCTCGATGCCCTCTTAGAGGTCGTCCGCGGCGACGCCGACGCCGCCGCGTACCGCCGTTATATCGATACGCAACCGTCTCGTATCGTGCCCAGCCCCACCGCCGCACAACGGATCGTGCGATGCTGATCCGCGAGGAGGACACCGTGACCGACGATCTCACCGACTTCGCCGACGTACTGGCGGCCAATGACACATATGCCAAGAATTTCGAGCTGGCCGGGCTATTACCCCGCGCCGCACGTGGGTTGGCGATCGTGACCTGCATGGACTCTCGTATCGAACCCTTGGACATGCTCGGCCTGAGCCCCGGCGACGCGAAGATCATCCGGAACGCGGGCGCGCGCGTCACAGAGGATGTCCTGCGCACGCTCGCCCTGGCGACTCATCTTCTCGGGGTCGACAGGATCATGGTCGTCGCTCACACCAACTGCAAGATGGCCAGCGCCAGCCGAGAAGAAGTGATCGACATCGTCGAGGTGGCCTCCGGCATCGACGTGCGCAGCCTCGACTTCCAGCTCATCGCCGACCAGCACGAGACACTGGGCATCGACGTGCAGAAGATCCGTTCCTGGCCGTTCCTCCCGGCGGACGTCGCCATCGGCGGTTTCATCTACGACGTGGACACCGGGCGCGTCACACACGCGGTGTAGGAGCCCTCACGAACGCCGTGTAGAAAACGGCGAGCCACGGATCCACCCGCAGGGATCTACTCGCCGGCGGATTCGAACTCCTCCGCCGCCGCGCTTCTCTCCCGCCGCCCGCGTCGCAGTCCCAGCTCGTAGGCGACGAGGACGGTCAGCCAGAGCGCGGTGACCGGAACGACGAACCACAGCATCGCCGCGCTGAACGCCTCGACCGCCGCGTGGTCCGTCGCCTCCAAGAACAGGTACGTGACGTAGGCGCCGAACAGCGCGACCAGCAAGGCACCTTCCCATCTCGCCACCGCCTGGGCGGTGAAGGCCACCGGCACCAACACCAGCGCGGCCGCGATCATGATCGGGATGTCGAACCGGACGGCTGCCGATGCGACCTCGACGCCGTCCGGCGCCACGATGGCGGTCACGCCGAGAACCGAGCCGATGTTGAAGATGTTGCTTCCCACGATGTTGCCGACGGCGAGGTCACGCTCCCCTCGGATCACGGCGATCACACTGGTGGCCAGTTCCGGCAACGACGTCCCGAGTGCGACGACCGTCAGCCCGATGATCAGCTCGCTCACGCCGAGGGCGTCGGCCACGTCGGTGGCGCCGTTGACCAGGAGCTGAGCTCCGACGATCAGCAGCCCGACGCCGGCGGCCACCAGCAGGACGTCCTGCCGGACCGGCCTCGTGGCGGGCCCGGCCGCCACTGTTCTACGGGTCGCCTCGTCGGGCCGCTGTCTACGCGCGACCAGCACTGTCGCGGCCACA
>NZ_ML142860.1:185118-189453 GCF_004138495.1 Phytoactinopolyspora endophytica | reverse complement strand
GAAGCCGAGGCCGAGCAGCAGGATCAGGCCGTCGAGCCGGCCGATACGTCCGTCGAGCGCCAAGACCAGCATCAGGGCGGACATGACGATCATCACCGGGATGTCGGCGCGCACCAGCTGTGACTTGACGATCAGCGGCATCACCAGCGCCGACAGACCGAGAATGAGCAGGATGTTCGTGATATTGCTGCCCACCACGTTGCCGATCGCCAAACCGGGCGAACCATCGAGAGCAGCGCCCGCGCTCACCGCCAGCTCCGGCGCCGACGTCGCGAACGACACCACAGTCAACCCCACGACCAGTGACGACATGCCCACCGTCCGGGCGAGCGAGCCGGCGCACCAGGGCTTCCCCGCCCGCGATCAGCAGCACGAATCCCGCCGCCAGCATCAATATCGACACGACGTCCACGTCGCAACATTAGACACATACGGCTGACCATCGGCGGATCACCCGGACGCTCCGTGTCGCGGCGACGTCGTGCCGTGTCCGCCGGACGCCGGATGCCGTCGTTCGGGGCCCGCCTCAGCGGAGCAATGCCGGAGCCAGCTCCCGCCACTGTGCGCGCGGCAGGCCCTCGTCTCCCGTCAGGACCTGGACGCAGACATGGTCCGCGCCCGCCTTGTGGTGTTCCGCGATGCGCCTGGTGACCGTGTCAAGGTCTCCCCACGCGATCAGGCTGTCGAACAGCCGGTCGCTCCAGCCACCGGCGTTCAAGTCCTCCTCGCTGAACCCGATCCGTCGGAGGTTGTTGGTGTAGTTCGGCAGCCCCAGGTAGAGATCGAGCACACCGGCTCCGATCTCGCGCGCACGCTCACGGTCCGTCTCGAGGATCACCTTCTGCTCCGGCGCGAGCAGCGGGCCGTCGCCCAGCAGCTCTCGCGCTGTCCGGGTGTGCTCTGGCGTGACGAGGTAGGGGTGTGCGCCTGCCGACCGCTCTCCGGCCAGAGTCACGGTCCTCGGTCCGAGCGCCGCGACCGCGCGGCCCTTCACCGGGACGTCCGCGTCGTCGAGCTCGTCCAGATACGCCACGACTTTGCTGTAGGGGCGCGTGTACCGCTGCCCGGTCCGTTCGACCAACGGGGCGTGGCCCGCACCGATCCCGAGCAGCAGGCGGTCCGGATGCGCGGAGCTCACTCTATGGAACGAGGCAGCGGCTTCCGCCGCCGGCTCCGTCCACACATTGATGATGCCGGTGGCCGCTACCAGGTTCGACGTAGCGGTCAGAACGTCCTCCTGAAGGCCCAAGTCGCCACGCGCCAGCCCGAACCAGGCAGCTGAGTACCCGAGTTCCTCGAGTTCCGATGCCGCTTCGCTGAGCTCATTCCTGTCTCTCGGCCAGATGTCTGATCTTGTCCAGACACCCACACGTCCAACGTCGATCGTCATGTCCATCGGCAACTCGACGTGAGCCTGGTTCATTCCGGGACGTCCCGGTCCCCGGACAGTCGTCCGTCACCGACGACGCGGACCCAGCGACCGCCCCCGCCCTACGGTTCGATACCGTCCACCACGACTGGACGCGTGAGGACCCCGTCCGTCATCCGCGCGGTCTTGGTGTCAGTCCGCGTCTTCCACCCGCCCTCTCCAAGAGATATGGATGCCTAACCTTATGACCAGTCCGGACGACCACACGACCGGTCCCGACGGCCACGTCCCCTCCGCGGCGCCCGACGACTTCAACCTCCACGAACGCGTCTTCGAGATGGTGTCGTCGACGTCGAGCCGCGTCGACCCGGTCCACCCCACTCGCTTCGTCTACTACGAATCCGACGGCATGCTCTGGGGCGACTACACGGGCGACACGGTCGAGCTGGGAAAGTTCTGTGGCGCCCGGACACACGACCTCATCGAGCTCACTTTCGTGCACCGGGACCGTGCCGGTGACGTCGTCCGCGGCGGCGCGAGCTCACGCATCGAGCGCGACGACGACGGGCTGCTTCGGCTCACCGAGGACTTCACCGGGGCCGACGGCGCCTCTCACGTGAGCGTCTGCCGGGAGCTGCCCACGGTCGTCGCCCCGGCTTCCTGACCCGGTCATGGACGCCCACGCGGAGAAACTCGCAGTGAGCGATCATCGCTTGTGCGTACGAATCGGGTCATTCCGTAGCGCTCTCCCGCACTCTCCGAAGCGCCTGCGTCGGAGCCGCGCGGCCGCAGGGAGACCGAGAAGTGGTCTTCGTCCATGAGGAATACCGTCTCGGTTGCCTTGATCGACGGCCATTGTGCCAGCCGTGCGACGACGAGGTCGTGGATGGCCGAGACGTCCGGAGCCCTGACCAGCAGCATCGCGTCGTGCTCGCCGGTGGTCACGGCGAAGTACTCGAGCTCCTCGAGCTGCGGCAGACGTGCGCGGAAGTCGGCCCACTCCGTCTGATGCAACGTGACGAAGACCATCGCCGCGACACCCAGGCCGACTGCGGCTGGATCGACGACGGCGTGTACTCCCCGGATCGCGCCCGCCGCAACGAGGCTGTCGTAACGGGTGTAGGCGTTCGAGCGCGAGATGTTGAGTCTCTCGGCAAGGGCCGCCATCGAGGTGCGTCCGTCCTCGCGAAGTGCTTCGAGCATCCGTAGATGTGTTTCGTCGAGCCGCATACCAGTCCCTAACTGTCCAGAGTTCCCCATCCGCGCGACCGTCAGAGGAGAGATTTCGTCGACACCCAGTAACGTACTGGACATTTGTTCCTCATTCGGCGCGGAAAGTTGAAAACTGCCCAGTGAAAATGGCTTAATTCAGTGCTGACCCGTTCCCGCGCCCGAAGGAGCACCTCCCGTGTCACAGTTCATCCGCCACGTCTCAGCGGCTTCCGCCTTGGGCCTGGCCGTCGCGCTCGTCGTCACCGGCTGCGCCGACTCTTCGAACGACGATGACACGGGTGACGACCAGACCCTCGTCGTCGACGCGTCGTTCGATCTGCAGACCGCCGACCCGAACCGCCAGTACGAGACCACCGGGTCCATCGTGGCCAAGGCCCTCTACGACACGCTGCTGACATTCGACGGCGATGACGTGACCCAGCCGGTCGACGGGCTCGCCAGCTATGAGATGTCGGACGACGACCGCGTCCTCACGCTCACCATGGAGGATGGCCACACCTTCTCCGACGGCTCCGAGGTGACCGTCGACGACGCCGTCTTCTCGCTGCAGCGTGTGCAGGGCATCTTGGGCAACCCGTCGTTTCTCCTGGACGGGGTGACAGTGGAGAAGACCTCAGAGACCACCCTGACGCTCACCTCGGAGGAGCCGAACCCCGCTCTGCCGTTCATCCTGCCGAACCCCGCTCTCGGCGTGGTCAACCAGGAGGTGCTCGAGGAGAACGGCGGCAGTACGGACGAGAACGACGCCGCCGAATCGTTCCTCAATGACGAGTCCGCGGGTTCAGGACCGTACATACTCGAGTCCTTCGACGCGGCCTCGGAAGTGGTCTTCACCGCCAACCCTGAGTATTCCGGCGACGCCCCCGCCTACGGCCGCGTCGTGCTGCGCAACGTCGAGGGTGAGACCCAGAGGCTCAATGTGCAGGCCGGTGAGTCGCAGATCGCTCTCGATCTCAACCCCGACCAGGTGGCCGAACTCGACACCGAGTCCGTGAACGTCGTCTCCAGCGCCTCTCGCTACGTGATCTTTCTGCTGCTGAACCAGGACGACGAGATCAGCCAGGTCACGAGCGACCCGGACTTCCTCGAGGCCGTCAAGCTCGCCATCGACTACGACACCATCGTCGCCCTCGCCGGCGAGGGTTCGGTGCGGCCCGGCGGGTTCATCCCCTCACTCTTCAACGGCTCTCTCGGCGCCGAGGACGGCAACCAACGCGATGTTCAGGCGGCTCAGAGCGCTCTCGACGCCTCAGGTTACGACGGCGAAGAAGTGACATTGAGCTTCCCGAACGACATCACCGTGCAAGGTCTCTCGCTGCAGAGTATCGCCGAGTCCGTACAGGCCCAGCTCGCCGAGATCGGTGTCACGGTCACGCTCGCCCCTGCTCCGGTGGCCACCGAGCTCGACGCCTACCGCGACGGCCTCGAAGAGATCGGCCTGTGGTACTGGGGTCCGGACTTCCCGGATCCCTCGAACTACCTGGCCTTTACGCCGGGCGAGTTGGTCGGCCTACGCGCCGGCTGGACGGTTGACGACGACCCCGCCGTCGCCGACCTGGCCGAGACGGCGCGGGATGCCGTGGGCGATCAAGATCGCGCCTCGGCATACGAGGAGCTGCAGATCGCCCAGAACGCGAGCGGACCGTTCATCCCGCTGCTGCAGCCGGCGCAGAACGTGGCCACCGCGCCGTCGATCACGTCGGTCCAGCTCAACCCGGTGTGGACGATCGACC
>NZ_ML142860.1:184730-185090 GCF_004138495.1 Phytoactinopolyspora endophytica | reverse complement strand
CGATTAGCACGAGTACGACAACGCAGGCCGCGCCGGGAGGTATGCACCCCCTGGCGCGGTACCTCGTTGTCCGAGCGGGGATCACCGTGCTGCTGCTGTTCGGGGTGACGCTCACCACCTTCACCCTCACGAATCTCATCCCAGCAGATCCGGTCCAAGCTGTGCTCGGCGATCAGGCTGCGGCCGACCCCGAGATCGTGGCGGCCTTCCGTGAGCGCGCTGGGCTCGACGAACCCCTTCCGGTGCAGTACCTCACCTATCTCGGCAACCTCGTGCAAGGCGACCTGGGCGCCTCGCAGCAGACCCGCCAACCGGTGGCGGAGGAGCTCGGCGACGCCGCACCGGCCACCATCGAGCTCG
>NZ_ML142860.1:166100-184690 GCF_004138495.1 Phytoactinopolyspora endophytica | reverse complement strand
CGATCGTCGTCTCGGCATTGTTCGGTGTCGGACTCGGCCTCTGGGCGGCACTCAAACGACGCACGGTTGTCGACCAGATCATCCGTCTGGTCAGCACCGTCGGCATCTCGGTGCCCTTGTTCTGGATGGCACTCCTGGTCTACTACGTCTTCTTCTTCCAGCTCGGCATCTTCCCAGGCTCTGGCCGGCTCTCACCGACCCTGACTCCACCGCCGGACGTCACCGGCCTCTATACGGTCGACTCCCTGCTCGCGGGCGACCTCAACGCCTTCTCAGACGCGCTGAGCCATCTGGTTCTCCCGGCTTCCGTGCTCGGGCTGTATACGATCGGGCTCCTCACCCGTTTCGCCCGTTCGGCCGTACTCGAAGTGCTCGACCACGACTATGTCCGCGCCGCCCGGGCGAAGGGCTTGCCCGCCCGCACAGTCGTAACCCGCTACGTGCTGCGCGGCTCACTCGTGCCCATCATCACCGTGCTCGGTATCGCCTTCGGTTCCCTCCTTTCGGGCACCGTGCTCGTCGAGATCATCTACTCGTGGAACGGCATCGGGCAGTATTCCTATGCCGCCGCCACCCGCCTCGATCTGCCCGCCATCATGGGCGTCGGCCTTCTCGTCGGAGTGGTCTACATCACCCTCAACTTCCTGGTCGACGTGCTCTACGGCCTCATCGACCCGCGGGTGAGAGTCTCGTGACCGCGCTCGACGCCGTGCGCAGACGCCGCCTGCGCGTGCCCGCCGCTCTGCGCACGCCGGTGGCCGTGGTCTCGCTCGCGATCATCGTCGCCTGGGTCGCCGTCATCGTTCTGGCTCCGGTGCTCAGCCCCGCCGGGCCCAACGCGCAGTCGTTCGACCGGCTCACCGCTCCGAGTGCCGAGCACTGGTTCGGCACCGACCAGGTCGGGCGTGATGTGCTCTCCAGGGTCCTGCACGGCGCCCGCGTGTCCATCCCAGTGGCGGCCATGCTGGTCGTGGCGTCGCTGGTAATCGGCTCGATACTCGGAGCGATCGCCGGCTACTTCGGCCGCGTGGCCGACGAGGTGATCATGCGGGTGGCGGATCTCGTGTTCGCCTTCCCCACGATCATCCTGGCCATGGTCGTCGCGGCAGTCCTCGGCCCGAGCCTCTCCAACGCGGTCATCGCGATTCTCGTCGTCTCGTGGCCGCCTTACGCCCGTGTCACCAGGTCCCTCGTGCTGAGCGCACGGCAGGCGGAATACGTGATCGCCGGTCGCCTGCTGGGCAACGGCCCGTTCACCTCGCTCTCCAAAGACGTGCTTCCCAACGTGGCCGCGCCGGTCGTGGTGCTCGCAACGCTGGACGTCGGTACGGCGATCCTGTTGCTCTCCGGGTTGTCCTTCCTCGGACTCGGCGCGGTCCCGCCGACGCCTGAGTGGGGCGCCATGGTCTCCGACGGCGTGCAGCAGTTCTCGTCGTGGTGGATCGCCGGTTTTCCGGGCTTGGCCATCATGAGCATCGTCCTGGCCTTCAACCTCCTGGGAGACGTGCTGCGTGACTCGCTCGACCCGCACACCGCCGAAACAGTGAAGGGACGGGCCCTGTGACCGCGGACGACAGTGGACTCCGCATTCGTTCGCTGCGCGTGACCATTGGCCGCGACGATGCCGAGAACGACATCCTGCGCGGTATCGACCTCGAGGTTCCCGCCGGTCAGGTCACCGGCCTTGCCGGTGAGTCGGGCTCGGGCAAGACCATGACCGGCATGTCCGTCATGGGCTTGTTACCCGCCGCCGCGCGGGTCAGCGGGCAGATCCTGTTCGAGGGCACCGACCTGCTGGAGTTGAGTCCCGCACGGCTGAACGCCTACCGGGGCTCCCGTATCGCCATGGTTTTCCAAGACCCGACGGCGAGCCTGCATCCCATGCTGAGCATCGAGGGACAGCTCACCGACCATTACCGGTCCCACACCAAAGTCTCGAAGGCGGCGGCCCGGAAGCATGCGCTCGAGGTGCTCGAGAAGGTTCAGGTTCCCGACCCCGAGATCGCGTTGCGCAAGTACCCGCACCAGTTCTCCGGCGGGCAACTACAGCGCATCGCGATCGCCTCGGCGCTCATGTGTTCACCATCGGTGCTCATCGCCGACGAACCCACCACCGCGCTCGACGTCACTGTACAGGCCGGGCTGCTGCGCCTGCTGCGGCGACTCTGCGACGACCTCGGGCTCGCCATCCTGCTGGTGACACACGACCTCGGCGTCATGTCATCGCTCGCCGACCGCATCGCCGTCATGAGGAACGGCGAGATCGTTGAGGCCGGCGACCGGTACCAAGTGATCACAGCGCCTACGGACCCCTACACGCGCTCGCTTATCGATGCCCTCCCTGCAACACAGACGACAGGACCGGAGGCGACCCCGTGAACGTCCTGCTCGAACTCGACGACGTCCGTGTGTCTTACCGGCAACCCGGCCGCGGGCGTATCCAGGCGGTGCGGGGTGTGAGCCTGAGCCTCGGTGCCGGGACCGTGCTCGGCCTCGTCGGCGAGTCCGGGTGCGGCAAGTCGACGATCGCGAAAGCGGTGTGCGGCCTCGTGCCCATCGACGACGGGTCGATCACCTTCCGTGGGGAGCCGGTGCGCCGCCTCGGGCTGCGCCGCCGAGATCCGCACGCCATGCGCATCCAGATGGTCTTCCAGAATCCGTACGCCTCGCTCAATCCGCGCCGCACCGTCGGCAGGCAGATCGAGGACGGGCTCCGGGTGAACCCCGACCAGGCCGCATGGAGCGTTGCGAGCCTGCTGGAGGAGGTCGAGCTCGAGCCGGCCTGGGCTTCGCGCTATCCGCACCAACTGTCCGGCGGTCAGCGCCAGCGCATCGCCATCGCGCGAGCCATCGCGTCCGGCCCCGACGTGCTCATCGGCGATGAGCCGATCGCCTCTCTCGACGCTTCTTTACAGGCCAGGGTGGCCCTGCTCATGCGCAAACTCGCACTCGCAACCGGTGCCGGCCTGCTCTTCATCAGCCACGACCTTTCGGTGGTACGGGTCATCGCCGACGAGGTGGCAGTGATGAACGCCGGCGAGATCGTGGAGCAAGGCCGGGTACAACGCGTCTGGGAGCACCCGGAAGCCGCCTACACCCAGCGCCTGCTGGCGGCCATCCCTGCTGTTGATGGGCTCGGGCGCCTGCCCGGATGATCGGCCGGAGCAGCTTCATGAGAGCTCGCTGTGCACCTCTGCGAGCAGGTCGATGGCGTCATCGTCCAAGCTCTCATTCGTGCCGGCGCGGACCATGGTGAGCGTCAGCCCTTGCCCGGTCACGCCGACATTCCGATACATGCCGCCCATGACGTCTGCGGCCCAGGAGCACACTCCCTCGTCGGTGGTATTCGTCGCGTCGTCCTCGACGTCACAGTCGCGCTCCTTCGCCGGCCGCGCAGTGAAATTCGCTGCGACCAGATCACCGGTCGATACCTCGATGCGGAAGTTGCTCGCGACCTGGCAACTGCTGAAGACCGATCTCGATTTCCCGACAGCGTCAGCATCTTCTGGCGTGCCAGGCACGATCGGTCTGCCCTTGCGCGGCTCGACGACCTCGCTGACCACGTCGCGAACCGTGTCACAGTCCAACGAGACGGCCTCCCCGCTGTCATCGTCGATATCGTCCCGTGGTCTCCCGCCTGGATCTTCGAGCCGGTTGCAGAAGTCGTCGATCGTGTCGCCCGAAAACTGAATCCATACGTCTTCTCCTGCGTCATTGGCCAATGCGACGGCGACCGACTTCGCAGATTCAAGCTCTTCCACGCTGACCGGCGTCGATCGGTCGGCCGCTCCGTCCCGGACACATTGACAGTCCTCCGCGGAGCAATACCACTGTTCGAAAGGGGCGTCGCCCGGGTCGACGCCGGGCGCGGTGAACTGCTGCGAGCGGTTCTTACCGCTTCCGTTCCATTGAACGGCGCCATGTCCGCGGGCCGTTACCGTGAAGACTTCCGCTGACGAGTCCGTGACTACCAGGCGCCCGCGGACCACTCCCGGCGTCCGATCCCCGTCGCGGGTCAGCTCTGGGCCCCCACCTGCCGATATGTCTCCGAGCTGGGGCACCGGCGGCGGGTCGAGATCTGGCAGGCCAGGCCCCCTCACCTGCCAGATCTCCCCCATCGACGAGTCGTGGAAGAAACTCGCCGCCCACGTGCTCAACAAAGACGGATCGCTACGATCCACCAGGATGGTGAAGGCGTCATCGTCGTCGATCGCGCTCGCGAGGTAGGCATCGTCGAGCACGCCCCAGATCCTGCTTGCGTCTGCGCGCTCCGCGATGTGGGAGTAGAAACCGACCGCGTCGTAGCTGAGCTCGTACAGCGACCTCGTGGTGGGAGCCGCTGCGCTGTCTTTCTCGGACCAATCGAGGTAGGTCACCCACCAGGTGTCCTCGGTGAGGAGGTCTTCGAATCGCTGCTGCGCGTACCAGTTCCCGGCCCACTGGGCGGTGCCTTCCGAGATCCAGCTCGGGACACCGGCCCTCAAATGCCGCGCACCGATGACATCCCCGCCAGCGCGCCGTTCAGCGACGCCGAACTGGTGGCAGTGGTACAGCTCGTGCGCGACGATGCTGATGAACTGGCGAAACTCGTGTTCGTCCCCTGACAAGCGAAGGTCAGTGCCGAGCGGGTAGAAGGTGACCACACACGCCGACGCCCGTTCTGGGTCACCGGGAGCCCCAGGCGCTGCCGCTGCCGCTGCCGCCGCTCTAGGATTCTCAGATTTCGCAACGGCGCTGACCCGAACCGTCAGCTCGTCCGGCATCAGGATGCCGGACCGTTCCGCAAAGTCATTCTCAATGGCCTCGACGATCGGCCGCAGCTCGTCCTCAAGATCCACGTCGCGGTCCGTATCGTCGAGGTCGCCTACAGGCGCGGCTCGCACGGGTGCCGCACCTCCCAGCGGCCGTCGAGTACCGGCCCCGCGCTCTTGTCCGTACACCTCGAGATGGAAAGCGTCCTGCTGCGCCTCGGTCAGCTCGTCCCACTGGCCTAGCATCCAGACCACAGCGGGTGTACCCGACACCGTGCCGATGTCACCCGTTTCGGCGGCGGTCCCGCCCGGAATCGGTGCGATCAACGTGGCGAAGGCATCCAGCGCCAGCTGCGTGGTCACGCCCTCGTCCAGCCGTCGCTCGTGCAACGCGTCCCACGCCGTCGGCTCGTCGGATACCGTCCGCTGGGGCCACGCCGAGCCGGTGGCCGTCGGTCCTGGCGTCATCACCTCATGAGGGGTCGACTCTGGTGTCACCGCCTCATGAGGGCTTGGCTGACGAGCGTCCGACGGAGTCTCGTCATCTGACCTCTGCCCCACCGCGACGATTATGAACGCCCCAACCGCTACGGTCACGACGGCGATGCCGAGGGCTAACCATCGTCGCCGCAACCCCATAGCCGGCCTCCGCCATGTCGATCTTCGTTGGGCGTCATTATGTCGTCAGAAAAGACAGCGTGGGAAGGGCCGCGGATCCGCTCGCCGTCGGCACGCTACTGTAGTCCGCCCGGCCGGCTAGTGCGTCTCGCCGCCGGCACTCATGCTCGGAGTCATATCTGATGTCGCCCCCGAGCGTGACCTCACCGGCTCACGCCCGGTTCCCGTAGCGGGGGATCCAGTAGCCCATGGCCAGCGCTGCCAGACCGGCGACGCCGCCCATCGCCAGCACTGCCGGAGCCAACGCCGCAGCCGCCGTGATCGCGCTGATCACCAACGGTCCTGCTCCGTTGCCCATGTCGGCGCAGAGGCGCCAGGCCCCCAGGAACGTGGCACGGCTCGCCGTCGGCGAGACGTCGGAACCGATGGTCATGATGATGCCGCTGCCCATGCCGTTGCCCAACCCCATCCCCAGCGCGACCGCAGTCAGGGCGGCCGTGCTGTGGGCTAGCGGTAGGACCAGGTGCGCCAGCCCCAGTACCAGCATCGACGGCACCACGACCCAGCGGCGGCCGAGCCGGTCCATGGCCATCCCGGCCGGATAGAACAGCAGCATGTCCACTGCGCCGGACAGGCCGAAGATCACGCTGGTGGTCGCGGGATCCAGACCGATGTGATCAGCCCACAGCGGCACGACGACCTGTCGCGACGCCCGGACGGCTCCCACCATCAGCGCTCCCACTCCGAGCGTCCGCAGCACCGGGAGGTGCCGCCGGATGATCTCAGCGGTGCTGTCGAGGCCGACCGGCGTCGTCGACGCCGGAGCCGGCGGTGCGGGCAGTGCCAGCAGCAGACCGGCGGCCAAGGCGGCGGCGACCAGGTGCACCCAATAGGCGCCGTCGGTGCCTGTCCAGCTCATGACCCCTGCGCCGGCGAACGGCCCGATGAACATCCCGATCCGTTGCGTACCGCCTAGGGTGGACAACGCCCGGGCACGCAACGGGAACGGCACGACCTCGGTCAGGTACGCGTGCCGTGCCAAGCCCCAGACCGACGCTGCCATGCCGAGGATGGCGATCGCCAGGGCCAGCACCCAGACCGTCGTCGCGACGATGCACATCACCAGTGCGCCCGCGGACACAGCGGTCGCCAGGAGCATCGCCCGGCGCTCGCCCACCCGTACCGCCAGCATGCCGGCCGGCAGGTCGCCGGCGATCTGGCCGATCCCCAGCATCGCGACGACCAGGCTGGCGGTGGGCACCGAGGCGCCGAGATCGCGGGCTGAGAGCGCGATGACGGGGGCGATGGCGCCTTGACCGATGCCGAACAACAGCGACGGCAGGTACACCGACGGTCCTATGGACCACAGACTGATCTGTTGTGACATCGGCTCTCAGTGTGCCAGACGAAGCAGATCGCTCAGGTGTCGATGCGCTCGCGGTCCAGCTCCGCCGCACCCGCGACGATGAACTCCTTGCGGGGCGCGACCTCGTTGCCCATGAGCAGTTCGAAGACACGCTCCGCGGCTTCAGCGTCGGCCGCGGTGATCCGCCGCAGCCGACGCTGGCGCGGATCCATCGTGGTCTCGGCGAGCTGATCGGCGTCCATCTCACCCAGGCCCTTGTAACGCTGTGGCGGCTCCTTGAACCGGACACCCTTGCGCTGCAGGTCGAGAGTCACCCGCTGCATCTCGGCGTCGGTATAGGTGTAGATGTACTTGTCCTGCCCCTTCTTGGGGTTGATCAGCTCGAACCGGTGCAACGGTGGCACCGCGGCGAACAGCCGCCCGGCCTCCACGTACGGACGCATATAGCGGAAGAACAGCGTGATGAGCAGAGTCCGGATGTGCGCGCCGTCCACGTCGGCGTCGGCCAGGATGATCACCTTGCCGTAGCGCGCTTGCTCCAAGGCGAATGTACGGCCGCTGCCCGCGCCCAGCACCTGGATGATCGCCGCGCACTCGGCGTTCTTCAGCATGTCGCCGACGGACGCCTTCTGCACGTTCAGGATTTTGCCGCGGATCGGCAAGAGTGCCTGGAACTCGGCGTCACGAGCGGAACGACCGGTGCCCAGCGCCGAATCTCCCTCGACGATGAACAACTCGGAACGGTCAAGGCTGGTCGAACGACAGTCCACCAGCTTGGTCGGCAGCGTGCTGGTCTCCAGCGCGTTCTTGCGCCGGACGGTCTCCTTGTGCAGCCGCGCGGCCACCCGGGCCTTAGCCGCGGAGACCACTTTCTCCAGCACCGCCGCGGCCTGCGGCTTCTCGTTCCGCTTGGTCGAGGTCAGGAACGCCTTCATCTCGCGCTCCACCACACCCGCGACGATCGAACGCACCGCGGACGTTCCTAGGACCTCTTTGGTCTGCCCTTCGAACTGCGGCTCATCCAGCCGAACCGTGACCACCGAGGTCAGACCTTCGAGGACGTCGTCCTTCTCGATCTTGTCGTTCCCGGCCTTCAGACGTCGCGCATTCGCCTTGACCTGGTCCCGCAGCACCTTGATCAGGCCCTGCTCGAAGCCCGCGACGTGCGTGCCGCCCTTGGGTGTGGCGATGACGTTCACGAACGAGCGAGAGACGGTGTCGTAGCCGGTGTCCCAGCGCAATGCGACATCCACCTCGCAGGTGCGCTCCGTGTCCTTGGAGACCAGCTGACCATCGTCGTCGAGAACCGGTACCGTCTCGCGGAACACGTCGCGACCGGTCAGCCGGAGCACGTCGGTGACCGAGGCGCCCGGGCTCAGGTACTCGACGAACTCGCTGATCCCTCCGTCGTGGCGGAACTTCTCCTCTACCGGCGTGTCTCCGCGCTCGTCGCGCACCACCAGCTCGAGACCCGGGATCAGATACGACGTCTGCCGCGCACGCGAGACGATGTCGTCCCATTCGTAGTCAGCGTCCCGGAGGAAGATCTGCTTGTCCGCCCAGAACCGCACGCGCGTGCCGGTGATGCGCTTGGCCACCTTCCCGGCGATGCGCAGCTCCGAGTGGTCGGTGAACGGCCGGAACGGTGCGTCGGGTCCCTCACCCGAGTACTCCCCCGGCTCGCCCCGGCGGAACGACATCGCATGCGTACGACCATCTCGGTCGACCTCGACATCGATGCGTTGCGACAGCGCATTCACGACGCTGGCGCCGACGCCGTGCAAGCCACCCGTCGCCGCGTAGGAGCCACCGCCGAACTTCCCGCCCGCGTGCAGCTTGGTGAAGACGACCTCGACACCCGATAGACCGGACTTGCTGTGCATGTCGACCGGAATGCCACGGCCGTTGTCGCGTATCTCAGCCGAACCATCGGCACGAAGCACCACGTCGACGCGGTCACAGTAACCGCCGAGTGCCTCGTCGACCGCGTTGTCGATGATCTCCCACAGGCAGTGCATCAACCCACGAGCGTCAGTGGAGCCGATGTACATGCCAGGCCGTTTGCGGACCGCTTCAAGTCCTTCGAGCACCGAGAGATGGCGCGCGGTGTAGTCACTGCCTCGGCCGGTCGCTGCGGTCTGCCCGGTCACGGCGCGATCCTCCTTACGTCGCTCGTCCGGCGCACGATCAACGCCGGCCGTTGCCAGCATAGTCCCGGACCCAGTCAACTCCTGACTGCCACGCTGCCGAAGGTCCTGGCGTCGGAGACGGACATCGCCCCAGACGGCCGACCGGGACCGTCACCACACAGCGGGAACGGCCGATGGATGCATTTTGAGACAAATCATGTCATTATATGGACACGGCAACGGGGCCGTGGAAGTTCGCCACCCATCACGTGTGGTGAGTATCACGCACAGATCTGTACGCGTAGAGCGAACCATCCCGTGGCGCGGTACAGGGAACTTCTTTAGGTGATTTCATGTTGGTACGGATGCATGACATGACCACCCGTACCCCGGAGTGGCCCGCCGATTAGGAAGGTGCGCGACCGTGACAGCTACTCTCGCGACCAAGCCGTTGAACGCTGCCGACCGCTGCGACAGTTGCAGTGCACAGGCTTATATCCGCGCAGTGCTCGATCAGGGAGAACTCCTCTTCTGTGGCCACCACGGCCGCAAGTTCGAGGCTAAGCTCCGCCCCAAGGCGCTGGAGTGGCACGACGAGACCTCTCGACTCACCGAGCAGCCCTCGGAGAGCTGAGCGAGACTCAACCGAAGGCGACCTGTCTCAGACGTACCGACTCCGATTCATGGGAGCCCGGCACAGAGCAGGTCGCACAGAACTGGGGCCGTCGGAGGAATGAGCGGGTCCGGGCGCCTGGAGGGCAAGGCAGAGGAGTCAAGCGCACCGAGGTCGGTGCGTCGAGAACACGACAACGCCGCCAGCCAGGTTGCCCGGGCACGCCAGCCCGGCGGCTTCGCCGTTCGCGCTACCCGCGCGCCGGGGCCCGGTCTCGTCGTAGCACGAATGCCATCAGCAGTCCGGCGAGCGCGCCGAAGAGATGCCCTTGCCATGAGATGCCTGTCTGGCCCGGCAAGACGCCGACGACGAATCCTCCGTACATCAGCACCACGACAACTGAGACCAGAATGCTCAGCACCTTGCGCGTGAGTACACCCCACGCGACGAGGAAGGCCGCGAAACCGTAGACGAGGCCACTGGCGCCGATGTGGTTGGTGTTGGCACCCGCTACGAGCCACGTTCCCAACCCGCCGAGCAGTGCCACACCGACGGTCACCGGCCAGAATTTCTTGGTCGTCAGCGCGACCAGGCTGCCCAGTATCAAGAACGCGCCGCTGTTGGCGATCAAGTGGTCGAAGCCACCATGCAGGAACGGCGCCGTCACGACACCGACCAGCCCTTCGGCGCTGCGTGGTCTGATGCCGTACTGGTCGAGATCCACGCCGGGCAGTAGATCGACGATCTCCTGCGCCCACATCAAGGCCAGTATCCCTACCACGGGGATCAAGGCCACCAGCGGGGACGGCGTGCCCCGTCTTTCGATCTGGCCAGGCGAACTCACATCTACCACCTTATGTGCGCTCAACGCTGATGTACACGCCACGCCCAACCCGTCGTCCATCGGACCCGCCGACGGTCTTCGGGAGGTGGGATAAGGGTCTCCCCGGCTCTAGCCCAACCGGGCCCAGGCCGACCGAGACCGACACCCCACGCGACCCGCGCCGCCGCGGGAGACGTCCGAGTGGCCGCCCGCTCAGGGTCAGTCCAGGTAGTCCCGCAGGACCTGAGAACGCGACGGGTGCCGGAGCTTGCTCATCGTCTTGCTCTCGATCTGCCGGATCCGCTCACGCGTGACACCGTAGACCTTGCCGATCTCGTCCAACGTCTTCGGCTGCCCGTCGGTCAGGCCGAAACGCATCGAGACGACGCCGGCTTCACGCTCCGACAGCGTATCCAGCACCGCATGCAGCTGCTCCTGGAGCAGCGTGAACGACACGGCCTCAGCCGGGACGATGGCCTCCGAGTCCTCGATGAGGTCACCGAACTCGCTGTCGCCGTCTTCACCGAGCGGTGTGTGCAGCGAAATCGGCTCACGGCCGTACTTCTGGACCTCGACGACCTTCTCCGGCGTCATGTCCAGTTCCTTGGCGAGCTCTTCCGGCGTCGGTTCCCGGCCGAGATCCTGCAGCATCTGCCGCTGGACCCGTGCGAGCTTGTTGATGACTTCCACCATGTGCACGGGAATCCGGATGGTGCGTGCCTGGTCCGCCATAGCGCGGGTGATGGCCTGCCGGATCCACCAGGTGGCGTAGGTGGAGAACTTGTAGCCCTTGGTGTAGTCGAACTTCTCAACGGCGCGGATGAGACCGAGGTTGCCCTCCTGGATGAGATCCAGGAACAGCATGCCGCGGCCGGTATAGCGCTTCGCGAGCGACACGACGAGACGCAGGTTGGCTTCGAGCAGGTGGTTCTTCGCCCGGCGGCCGTCCTCGGCGATCCAGCTCAGCTCGTTCACGAGCTTCGGGTCCATGTCCTCGGACTCGGTGGCCAGCTTCTCCTCAGCGAAGAGCCCCGCCTCGATCCGCTTCGCGAGCTCGACCTCCTGCTCGGCGTTGAGGAGCGGGACCTTGCCGATCTGCTTGAGGTAGTCCTTGACCGGGTCCGCGGTGGCTCCCGCGACGACGACCTGCTGCTCGGGCTCATCGGTGTCGTCGTCCTCGGAGAGAACGAAGCCCTCTTCCGTCAGCTCGCTCAGCTCCGGCTCGTCACCGGCCACGGCCACGGGCAGGTCCCCTGCGGCAGGCTCGGCCACGTCAGCCTCCGTGACAGCCACATCAGCCTCGGTCACGGCCACGTCAACCTCGGCCACGTCAGCCTCGGGCACGTCGATCTCGGTCACGGCGTCGTCGGGCTCGGCGACAGCGGTATCCGCTTGCCCGGCCCCTTGACGCGCCGTTGTCGCTCCGGCGTCGGCCGGCGTAGGCGCCGTCACAGCCGCCGCGTCGGAGGGCTCGTCTCGAACTGCTGCCGCTGGAGTTTTCTTCACCGCAGTCTTCACAGATCCCTCGCTCTTCTCCGCTGCCTGCTTACCCTTTTTCTTGGATGTCGTGGCCTTCACCGGCGTCCCGCCTTTGTCCGCTGGTGCGGTCGCCGTCGCCGAGGTACGACGCGACGTCGCGGCCACGACACGCTTGCCAGAACTCCTCCGCGAGTCCGCGGCCGCAACCTCGACAGTAATACCTGTCGACTTCAAATGCTCGACAACGATGCGGCTTTCCTTCATCGCCAGCTCGGCAGCCTCGCACGCCTCGCGCACGTCCTGCGCGTTCACCGAGCCAGACTCCTGGCCTCGTGTCACAAGCTCTTGTACAGGGGGCAGCTCGAGGATCCGGGCGTGCTTGGAACGGGACGGGCTAGACGACACGAACAACCTCTCGTTCAGGCGGCTGGCATGTGGTGTGGAGCAGGGCAACACATCATTCTGACATGACGAACGTACTTCCCGTTCTCCCTAAAGTTGGCTGGGGCGGCCAGTGGCGTAGCTCACAGATGCTTCCCACCGTAGCGCGAGAATCGTGAGATCGTCGGATGCACCCGCCGTACGTAACCGTTCCACCACGCTGTCGAGCATCGTATCCAACGCGGCCGCCCGCTGCTCTTCCAGGCAAGCGAGCAGCTCACCGACGCCCTCCTCCAAACCACGGTTCCGGCTCTCCACCAGTCCATCGGTGAACGCCAGCAATATCTCACCGGGCTGAAGCTGGATGCTGCGGGTGAGCCGGGGCTCCGGCACACCGATGGGCGTGGTGTCCACGCCGCTGTCGACCAGCTCGATCTCACCCGTCGGCGGTATGCGGACGAGCGGCAGGTGTCCGGCGTCCCCGAGATGCACCACACCGACGGCGAGATCGACCACCAGATACACGACGGTCGCCATCTCGACCGAGCCGCCCCCCTCGACCAGGCGGTCGAGACCGGCCAGCACCGCGGCGGGGTCCGGGTCGGCCAGCGCGAGAGCCCGCAGCGCGGCACGGACCTGCCCCATTCCTGAAGCGGCGGTCAGCCCATGCCCCATCACATCGCCGACCACCACGGAGGCGGTTCCGTCCGGCAGCTCGAACGCGTCGTACCAGTCGCCACCGACCGCGTCGGCGGAACCAGGAACACTGCGGGCTTCCAGCTCCAAGCCCTCGATGCCGGGAAGAACCTGCGGCATAAGGCTCTCCGTCAGCGATGCGGTGGCGGTCCGCTCCTGCTCGAACAGCTTCGCGCGTTCGAAGGCGACCGAGCACTGCTGAGCGACCGCGCGCAGGAATCGGCACACTTCGGATTCGAAGGGCTGCTCGTGGTCGAAGGCGAATCGGACCACGCCGAGCCGACCGGTATCGGTCGACAGCGGCAACACCGCCCACGACCGCTCCTCGGTGTGGTCGAGGAAGTCCAGGAACCTCTCATCGGGGTACTCCTGGCGAGCCTGCTCCATCGACCCGAGAAAGACCGGCCACCCCGTCCGCACCACTTCCATCACCGGTGTCTCAGCGCCCTCCGGCCAGTCGGACGCGTACGGACCTTCCAGCTCGACCGCTCGGTTGCGCTCCCCGATCAGCGTGATGGCGGTCCAGGACGCGCCGATCGTCGCACGACCGATCACCGACACTGCAGTCGCCACCTCCTGCACGGTGACCGCCTCGGCGAGCTCTTCGGCCACCTCCAGCAGGCGTGCGTTCCTTGCCCTGCTATGACGCAGCGCCGACAGCGCACTGCGCTGAGAGGTGTCGTCGACGACGAACATCGCCACCTCGCGGCGCTCGCCCTCGTCGACCAGATACCAGGTTGAGCGCAGATAGGTGACGCTCCCGGCCACCGGCGTGGCCGGCTCGTCGGTCTTCAGAGTCTCTCCGGTACGCAGTACCCGATCGATCATCGCCTCGGTATGCGCAGCCAGCTCGGGCGGCAGCACCTCGGAAGGGCGCCTGCCAAGGTGCTCGGCGATCGCCTTACCGGCCCGTTCCGCGAGGAACGCGTTGACGGCGAGGTAGCGGTTCTGTTCGTCGAAGACGGCGAAACCAACGGGTGCATCGGCACCTGCCAGTACGCCCAGCAGCCGCTGGGCATCCGCTGGCCGCACGGCCTACCCCTTCGCTCTACGTTTGGCTTCTCGTTTGAATGCACGTACCTGGGTCAGCGAGTCTGCATCGACGACGTCGGCGATGGACCGAGTAGAGCCATCCTCCCCGTACGGACCCGCCGCCTCACGCCAGCCCGTCGGCCGCACCCCGAACTGCTTGCCGAGGAGGGCGAGGAGGATACGTGCCTTTTGGTCACCATAGCCTGGCAAGGCCTTCAGCCGGGCGAGCAGCTCCGCGCCGGTGTCCACATCCCGCCAGATCGTCCCCGCGTCGCCCTCCCAGCTGGTGGCGACATGAGCCGCCAGCGCCTGGACGCGGCCCGCCATCGATCCCGGGAAACGGTGCACCGCAGGCTTCTGGGACATGAGCTCCGCGAACTTCTCAGCATCGTGGTCCGCGATCGCCGCCGGGTCGAGTGAGTCGACACCCAGCCGGCCGGCGATCGTCGCCGGGCCGGCGAAGGCCCATTCCATGGGAACCTGCTGATCGAGCAGCATACCCACCAGCAGTGCGAAGGGATCACGGGCAAGCAGCTCGTCAGCGGCCGGGTCCCCGGACAGATAGATGTCGGTCATCAGGTGGTGCCCCCTCTGTTCTCTCTGGCCACCTCGCCCACCCTGTCATCGGCGTCCTCCGCTTTCACGGCCAAGACCGGACAGGGCGCATCAAGCAGGATACGCTGCGCGTTGCTGCCGAGGATGAGTTTGCCGACCGGACTGCGCCGTCTGAGCCCGATCACGATGAAGTCCGCACCCGAGTTCTCCGCCGCCGCGATCAGGTCCTCGGCGACGTCGACATCAGGCGCCGATGGACGGACCTCGGCATCGATTCCGGCATCGCCGAGCTGCTTTCGCACGAGGTCAAGCTCGGCGTTCGGCTGCTCAGGTCCGTCGGCGCCAGCACCCGTATGCTCGGAATGGACCACGACGAGTCGCACGCCCCGCAGTTTCGCCTCTTCCGCGGCACGCCGCAATGCGGCCCGGCCCTCGGGCTTCGGAACGTAGCCCACAACGATGGCGCTCATCGTGTCTCGCCTTCCCCTGAGTCGACGCTGGCTTCGAGGCCCCTCGAACGGACTCCAGCGAACCTACCGTGGCCCGCTAGGTGCGACCGAGCCTAGCGCGGCTTAGAGGCCGCGCGAATAGGGGCGCCGGTGAAACGAGCGAGGCATCCGCGCCCGAGCTGCAAGGCCGAGGAGGGAGGCGCACACGCACGGGCCTTCCATGGCATCCTGAAAGCGTGCCTGTGGCCTCTGCTGGTGCGCTCAGGTGACCGTCCGGGCGGAACCCAGCGTGCTCCACCTCGACCTGGACGCATTCTTCGCCGCCGTCGAGCAGCGAGACAAACCGTCGTTGCGGGGCCGGCCGGTCATCGTGGGCGGTCTCGGCCCGCGCGGGGTCGTCTCCACCGCCTCCTACGAAGCCCGGGCGTTCGGCGTCCGTTCCGCGATGCCCATGTCGGAGGCGCGTGCGCGGTGCCGCCACGCGGCCTTTCTCACGGGCCGTTTCACGGCCTATCGTATGGTCAGCAAGATCGTCATGGACCAGCTCCGGGCGCTCTCCGACCTCGTCGAGCCGCTGTCCCTGGAAGAGGCGTTCGTCGACCTGGCGGCCGGCCGGCACTCAGATCTCTCCCCCGCGGGCGTGCGGGCCATCGGAGAACGGCTGAGAACCACCATCCGCGCCAAGACCGGCATCACCGGCAGTGTAGGGGCGGCGACGTCGAAGACGCTGGCGAAGGTGGCGTCGGAGCAGGCGAAGCCGGACGGTCTCGTCGTGGTGGATCCAGGTACAGAACTCGACGTGCTGCATCCACTGCCGGTCCGGGCGTTGCCGGGTGTCGGTCCCGCGACGGCGGCCCGGGTGGCGAGACTGGGCGTGAAGGTCATCGGCGACCTTGCCCGGATCTCCGAGACCGAGCTCGTCGACCTCCTCGGAGAGGCACACGGAAGATCCCTGTTCCGGCTCGCGCACGGGTACGACGATCGCAAGGTCAGCTCCGAGAGAGCGTCGAAGTCGATCAGCGTGGAAGACACCTTCGACCGCGACGTCACCGATCCGGCACTGCTCGCCGCACTCGTTCATCGCCTGGCGGACCAGGTCACCGAACGGCTCGTCCGTTCCGGCCATTCCGCTCGCACCATCACCCTCAAGGTCCGGCTGCACGACTTCACCACCCTGTCCCGCTCGGCCACTCTCCCCGGGCCCACCGACGACGCGCGATCGATCAGACGACTCGCCGGGCAACTCCTCGATGAGATCGAGACGGCGGGCGGCATCAGGTTGCTCGGAGTGGGTGTGTCCGGACTCTCCGACTGGGTCCAAGACGATCTCTTCGCCGCCGATGAGCAACCGGAACAGCCGCCCGCCGACCACAACACCGAACTCGACCTGGCCGTCCACTCCGGCGTGCGCTGGGTGCCAGGGCTGGATGTCGTTCATACCCGGTACGGTCCAGGCTGGGTTTGGGGCAGCGGGCTCGGCCGGGTCACGGTGCGCTTCGAGACCGCCGACACCCCGCCTGGTCCGGTCCGTACCTTCGCCGCCGATGACCCCGAACTCTCAGGTGTTTCTCACGTCGGCGAGGCACACTGAACACTATGAATGTACTTGTCGTCGACGACGACCGCGCAGTCCGCGAGTCGCTGCGGAGGTCGCTGGCGTTCAACGGCTATCAGGTCCAGCTCGCCGAGGACGGCGAGTCCGCATTGCGCTATGTCAGCAACCAGCAGCCGGACGCGGTCATCCTCGACGTCATGATGCCGGGCCTGGATGGCCTCGCCACCTGCCGCGCCCTCCGGGCGGCCGGCAACGACGTGCCGATCCTCATGCTCACCGCGCGCGACGACATCTCCGACCGGGTGTCCGGGCTGGACGCGGGCGCCGATGACTACCTTCCCAAGCCGTTCGCTCTGGAGGAGTTGCTGGCTCGGGTCCGTGCGCTGTTGCGCCGCTCGACACCCGCGGGCGCACCAGAATCCGCCGCCCTTCAACTCGGCGACCTGAGGCTGGATCCAGTGACCCGCGATGTCACCCGGGGCGACCGGCCGCTCAGGCTCACCCGAACCGAGTTCGCCTTGCTCGAGCTGCTCCTGCGCCACCCGCGGCAGGTACTCACCCGGGAACGGATTCTCGAGGACGTCTGGGGCTACGACTTCCCCACCACCGCGAACTCGCTCGAGGTATACGTGGGGTACCTACGGCGCAAGACCGAGACGTCAGGTGAACCCCGGCTGATCCACACGGTGCGCGGCGTCGGCTACGTCGCCCGGGAGGATCCGCCGTGACAAGCGAAACCACCAGTGGAGGCGGCGAGAGACCCGAAGCGGGAAGTCCGCCCCCGCCGCCTCGGTCCGACGCCGGGCGGTATGGACCACCGCCGCCACCCACACCTGGCACCGACCGGTTCGGTACCAGCGATTCCGGAACGAGCGACTCCGACACCGGCGACTCCGATACCGGCGGCGAGCCGGACACGGATGGGGTCGGCGGCACACAGAGTGCTGCGCCACAGACATCCGGATTCGCGCGCCGTGTCCGCAGCCGCCTGTCGCTACGGACCCGGGTGGGTGCACTTGCCGCTCTCAGCGTCGGCTTGGCAGTCGCCCTGACCGCGCTGGCTGTCTACTTGACCGTCTCCACGCAGCTGGTACGCAGCGTCGACGACAGCCTGTATCGGCGCGCCGCCGATACGCTGCAGTCCAGCCTCGGCCCTTCTTCTCTGGTGCAGATCCCGTCCGACGCCTTCCTCGCCAGCGAGATGCGGATCGCCTACCTCAGCGAGAACGGACGAGAGGCATGGAGCGCCCGGGGCGAGGAGAGCGCCCCACCGCTCGGCGATCCGGAGGTCACAGTCGCGCGAGGTGAGGCGGAGACCAATGTCCGAACGGCCGAGCTCGACGGCAAGACCTATCGAGTCGTCGCGGTTCCGGCGGGCGATGGCCTGGCGTTGGTGGTAGGCCAGTCGATGGCCCAGACCGAGTGGATCCTCGACCGGGTGCGGGTGGTCTCTCTCCTCGTAGGCGGGTTCGGCATCGTCATCGCCACCTGGGCCGGCCTGTCCGTCGCCCGTGCCGGGTTGCGTCCCGTCCGGCGTCTCACGGAGGCCGCCGAGCACATCGCACGCACACAGCGGCTAGACCCGATCGAGGTTGAAGGCAGCGACGAGATCGCGCGGTTGGCGTACTCGTTCAACGAGATGTTGTCGGCGCTCAACGAGGCTCGTGCCCGCCAGGCGCAGCTTGTCGCCGACGCCGGGCACGAGCTGCGCACGCCCCTCACCAGCATGCGCACCAACCTCGATCTACTCGCCCAGAGCGACCGGGAGGGTGGCGGGCTGCCTCCCGAAGATCGAAGCCAGATCATCGACGACGTCCGGGCGCAGGCGGAGGAGCTCTCACAGCTGATGGGCGACCTGGTGGAGCTCTCCCGGGAGGACCCTCCGAGAGAGTCCCGCGAGCATCTCGACCTCGCCGACGTGGTCAGGGACGCCCTGACCCGGGTCCGTCGGCGGGCCCTGGGCGTGACGTTCTCCGCAGACCTGAAACCGTGGACGGTGCACGGCGACCCGCAGATGCTGGGCCGCGCGATCACCAATCTGCTGGACAACGCTGCCAAATACAGCCCTCGGAACGGCACGGTCAGGATCACGCTCCGCGCCGGTACGCTCGAGGTCGACGACGAAGGGCCGGGGATCGCCGAC
>NZ_ML142860.1:160509-166044 GCF_004138495.1 Phytoactinopolyspora endophytica | reverse complement strand
TCTTCCGCACGTCTTCGAACGCTTCTATCGCTCGTCGGAGGCGCGGGCCCGGCCCGGCTCCGGGCTCGGCCTCGCCATTGTGCGGACCATCGCCGAGCGGCACGACGGGAGCGTCACTGCCGGACGCGCGCCGTCCGGTGGTGCCCGGCTCACCATGCACCTTCCCGGATCTTCCCCGGACGATCCGGCGTCTTCTTCGGGTTCCTTAGCGTGAATTTCAGGATGTTCTCAGAGTCAACGGGAAGAGTAAGACTATGAACGAGACAAGCCACGGTGGGCCAGAACAGCGGCCCGACCAGAACCCGCAGCGTCAGCCCTCCGAGGAGAGCTCGTCCGCGCAGCCGGGCGGGCACGGTTCGTCCGAGCAACCGCAGCCGGATGCCTCTCCCACCCGCCAGCTGCCGACCTCGCCACCGTCGCCCGGCCCGCCCGCTGCTCCCCCGGGGTCAGGCTGGTCAAGCTCCGCCGCCAACCAAGGCAATGCGTCGCCGTGGCAGGCCGGTGCGGCTCGGCCGGATACAGCGCCCGGGACGTCTCTTCCCCCGTCGCCGCCGCAGTCCGAGCACTCGCATGCCGGTCCGGCTTCGCCTGGCACCACCGGGCCATTCGGCGCGGCGGTGGGCGGACACGGTCGCGGCGGTCCCGGAGGCCCTGACACCACGGCATTCTCGGCTCCCGCGGACACGACGTCCACGCAGCGAAGGGGGCGAGGACGGATGCTCCTCGCCGGACTCGCCATCGGCGCGATACTCGGTGGCGGCACCGGCGCCGGCGTGGCCGTATGGCTGGACGACTCGTCCAGCGACGAGCCGGTGGAGAGCAGCCTCGAGCAGAACACTGAGAACACCTCCGATGAGCAGCCCGCCGCCTCCCTGGAGAGTGTGGAAGCCGTGGCCGACCAGGTGACGCCGAGCGTGGTCACGATCAACGTCGGTGGTGGGCCGTTCGGCCAGTCGGGCACCGGGACCGGTGTGATCATCTCCTCCGACGGCGAGATCCTGACCAACAACCACGTCGTCGAGGCCGCCGGAGGACAAGGAAACCTTCAGGTGACGTTCAGTGACGGCACCACGGCCGACGCCGAGGTGGTCGGCACCGATCCGGAGACCGATCTCGCGGTCATCCAGGCCCAGGACGTCTCCGACCTCACGCCTGCCACTCTCGGGTCCTCCGGCGACCTGGCGGTCGGCGAGCAGGTGGTCGCGATCGGCTCGCCGCTGGGGCTGGACAGCACCGTGACCACCGGCATCGTCTCCGCCCTCGACCGGCCGATCGTCGCCGGCGAGCAGCAGAGCTCCCAGACGTACCACCAGGCGGTCCAGACCGACGCACCGATCAACCAGGGCAATTCGGGCGGCCCGTTGGTCAACATGGCCGGCGAGGTGATCGGCATCAACAGCGCCATCGCCACCAACGGCATGGACACCGGCTCGATCGGACTCGGGTTCGCCATCCCGATCGACCAGGCGAGCCCGATCGCCGAGGAGCTTCTGGAGAACGGCAGGGCCACCCATGCGCGCCTCGGTATCGAAGTCGGAGATGTACAGGACGGCACGCCGGGAGCCCTCGTCGCCAGCGTCGAGCCGAACAGCAGCGCCGACGAGGCCGGTCTTGCCGAAGGCGACGTCATCACGGCGGTCAACGACAAGCTGACCACCGACGCCGTCTCACTCATCGCCGCCACCCGTTCCTACCGGCCAGGAGACGAGGTGACGCTGACCTACCTGCGGGACGGCGAAGAGCAGACCGTGGACCTCACCCTCGGCAGCGACGCCGAGATGACCTGAGCGGCCACCGCTCCCCTCGACGGCGTCCCGGGCGACTACCACCCCGGGGCGCCGTCTTGGCGTTCTGCGCCGGATACTGCCGCGAGCTTCCCGGCCCAGGACATCTGTCAGTGCGGCGCGGCAGACTTGGTGCATGCTTTTCGCTGATCTGGCTGAGACGTCGCTTGCCGTGCGCAACACCAGCAGCCGGCTGGAGAAGATCCGGCTGCTGGCAGGCTGTCTGCGACGTTCTGATGCTGCCGAGGCCCAGGCGACGGCCAGCTACCTCGCCGGAGAGCTCCGTCAACGCCGGACGGGCCTGGGCTACGCCGCGCTGCGGGAGATGCCCGAGCCGGCCCAACGTGCCAGCCTGACCGTCGCCGAGGTCGACACCGAGTTCGCCAGGATCGCGGAGATGTCCGGCAAGGGCTCCACCGCGGCGAAACGCACGGCGCTCACCGGTCTGCTCGCCCGCGCCACCCAGGCGGAGCAGCAGTTGCTGGCCGGGCTGGTGACTTCAGAGGTTCGGCAGGGCGCGCTGGACGGTGTGCTCACGGAGGCCGTCGCCGCGGCGGCGGAGCTGCCCGCAGCCGAGATACGGCGGGCGGTCATGGTCGCCGGTGCTCTCGTGCCCGTCGCGGCGGCGGTGCTGGCCGAGGGCGCCGCCGGAATGGAGCGGTTTCGCCTGGCCGTCGGCTCGCCGATCCGGCCCATGCTGGCCTCACCTTCTCCAGGTATCGCCGACGCAGTCGGCCAGCTCGGCGAGGCGTCGGTGGAGTGGAAGCTCGACGGGGTCCGGGTGCAGGTCCACCGTGACGGCCAGGAGGTCCGGGTCTTCACCCGCACCCTGGACGATGTCACGTCCCGCGTCCCCGAGATCGTGGAAGCCGTTCTCGAGCTACCGGTCGACTCCGTCGTACTGGACGGCGAGGCCATCGCACTGGATCCCGCCGGCCGCCCGTCGCCGTTCCAACGGACGTCCTCCCGGATCGGCCGGCGCGCCGACGTCACCCGCGCACGCGAGCAGGTCCCGCTCTCTGTCTACTTCTTCGACTGCCTGCACCTCAACGGCCACGACCTGATCGGTGAGCCCGCAGTGCGACGCTGGGCTGCGTTGGCGGACATCCTTCCGCAGAGACACCGGGTCCCCCGTATCGTGGCCGATGGGCCAGAGTCAGCGGCCTCGTTCTTCGCCGACGCGGTCCGGCAGGGACACGAAGGTGTCATCGCGAAGTCTGTCGACGCGCCATACGAGGCCGGCCGGCGCGGCGCGAGCTGGCTGAAGGTCAAACCGCGCCACACCCTGGACCTGGTCGTCCTCGCCGCCGAGTGGGGGCACGGACGGCGAAAAGGCTGGCTGTCCAACCTCCACCTGGGCGCACGGGACCCGGACGGCGAGTACGGTCCCGCCGGTGGCTTCGTGATGCTCGGCAAGACTTTCAAGGGCCTGACCGACGAGATGCTGACGTGGCAGACCGATCGGTTGATGGAGATCGCTCAGGGTCCGTCCGACCAGTGGGTGGTACCGGTACGGCCCGAGCTGCTGGTGGAGATCGCCTTCGATGGCGTCCAAGGCTCACCGCGGTATCCGGCGGGGATAGCCTTGCGGTTCGCACGGGTCCTGCGTCACCGGTCGGACAAGCCGGCGTCCGAAGCCGACACCGTCGCCGCGGTCCGGCAGCTATGGAGCCACGGCTAGGACTCCTGGACCCACGGGTCAGTCGCTCCCGGACGTGCTGCTCGGCGAAGCCTGCGGCTACGCACCCTTTACGAGGCAGCGCCCCGGTACGCCCGTTCCAGCCCCTCCATCCGCTCGGCCAGCACCTCCACGCCGGTGTGGTCGGAGGACCCCACCAGCACCGCTGCAGCCTCCCACATCGCAATGTGCATGGCCTCCACGGCCTGGGCATCCGGATCCTCGAGATTCGTGCCGGCTCCGGCCGGCAGGGCCGCCTCTAGCGCGGCCGCCGCTTCCACCAACCTGGACCAGGACTTCGGAGCATAACGCCCGACGATCACCCGCATGTGGTCTTCGTCACCGAGCACACCTGCTCGTTGCCGTTCCACGGCGTAGCGCGCAGCGAGGCCTCCGACTATGGCCCCCGCAGCGGCTCCGAGGAGCAGACCGAGAACGATGCCGACGACACCCGTCCCGAGCGCTATTCCGGCCACGGCGGCGACGACGCCGAGGGCGAGGGCACCCGATACCGCACCGATCACGTGGTGCCGTTGCAGGCCGAAACCGATCAGCCGGACCATGGGGGGTGGCTCCTTGAGCACGTCCATGACTTGGTCGGTCGTGTCGGCTGGCATGTCCGGACGGAGCACCACGTATGTCTCGGCAACAGCCCGCCCGGAGGTCGCCGCGTGTCCGGGGCGTCCCGATGTCCATCGCATCGCACCCCAGCGGCGCACCTCGACCACGTTCGGCAGCCAACTGCCTCGCTGTGAGTTGAGCTGCTCATCGACTATGCGTTGCTGTTCCTCCCATGCTTCGGACCACTCCCGCTCTCTCATCGCCGTCAACGGGTGTGGTCGAGTCATCAGAGTTCTCGTCTCCCTCATGTCATATCCGCCGTCGATATCTCAAGCGACCCCCACTAGTGACGGAACGAAGCCTACTCGTCGTTCCCGGCTCCTTGGCGCAACCTGACGGAATGCCCCACAGCGCGGTGCCATTACCGTTGGTATGTGCCTCGCTTCTTGTTCACACCCCGCTGGCTTGCAGCGCACGTTGCCTTCACATTGGCGATCATTTTCTGCGTTGTCGCCGGATGGTGGCAGTTCGGCATCTACCAGGACAGCCAGTCCCGGCATGATGACCGTGACCGCCCGGCTGTGCCGGTAAGCGAACTCGTCCAGCCGGGCGAAAATATCGCAGACGCCGCCGACAGGCCAGTCACGATGGAAGGGAGATATCTCACCGAGCACGCGCTCAACGTTCCCGGGCGTATTCATGACGGTGTCCTGGGGTGGTTCGTGCTGGTCCCACTAGAGACCACTGACGGGGTGATCGTTCCGGTACTGCGCGGGTGGGTCGATGAACCCGTCGCTCCTGCCACGTTACCTGACCAGCCCGTCAGCACCATCGGCCATCTGGTCCTTCCAGAAACGTCCGAACACGCCACGGTGCGCAGCGGCCAAATACTTGACGATGAGGAGATCGCCTACATCGCGCCTGACACACTCTCCGATGCCACGGGTATATCGGAGTCGGCCATGCTGGACGGATACCTGCTGCTGACGTCCGAGGAGCCCGCCCCTGATGACATAGCCATCGTCGACATCGACGAGGTGGCGCCGGTACGTGACGTCAGTCCTTGGCAGAACCTGTCCTACTGGGCCCAGTGGTGGGTATTCGGCGCGGCGGCGGTGGTGTTCTGGGCCTCGGTGGTGCGTTCCGGAATCCGGTCGCGCAGCCGTGCCACCAGCACAGATGGCGACTCCGACGAGTCTGCGGGCGCGGGCACGGAGGGCGTCGACGCGGACAGTACGGAAGAAGCCTCCGTCAGCGAACCCGCTGCTCCTCACGCGCGTTCTTGACCACATACCGTTCGGCGGCGAACGACGCGAACGGGACCGTGCCGGCAAGAGCGATCAGAACCGCCCGTGTTCCCTTCCAGCCGCGCTGGTAGACGAGCCAGCCGGTCGCCGCCAGATAGATCACGTAGAGCCACCCGTGGATCGGTGAGACGACCTCGCTCATGCTCGGGTCATCCGGCGGTCCATAACGAACGAACATGGCCACGCACAGGACGATCAGAAAGAC
>NZ_ML142860.1:155090-160470 GCF_004138495.1 Phytoactinopolyspora endophytica | reverse complement strand
CCTGTGACGTAAGCCATCACTCGATAGAACGGCAATGCGTCGCGTTGCACAAAGCCGAGCCTAACGTGCGCGCCGCGGCCGCGGCGCGGGTGGTCGCGCTTCCCGCCCGCGGGTACGTCCTGCGCCAACGCGGGCCGGTGTCTTCCGTCTTCGCTGTTTGCGTGGATCAGGACGACTCGTCCGGCGGCTCGAGGTCGGAGAGGAACCGCTCGAATTCGGCGCCGATCTCCTCCGCAGTCGGCATCGTCTTCAGCTCCGCGACCAGGTTGCCGCGCGCGTCGCCTCCGGCGAATGCGTCGTACTGGGTCTCCAGTGCCTCGACGACCCTGGCGACCTTCTCGTTCCCCTCCACCTGCTCGTGTACCAGCCGCTCGGCCTGTTCCGAGGCCTCGACGAGCGATTCCGTCGGCAGCAGCAGGCCCGTGGCCGAGCTCAGCGAGCGCAACAGGCTCAGCGACGACTGCGGATACTCCGACTCGGACAGGTAATGCGGAACGCGAGCCACCAGACCGACCGCGTCTCGACCGGCCTCTCCCAGCCGGTACTGCAGCAGCAGCCCGGCACTGCTCGGGATACGCAGCTCCATCCCTAGCACCTGCTCCTCGGGCACCAGGCCGTCTCGTGTCCCATGTCCACTGATACCGATCGGCCTCGTGTGCGGTGTTGCCGCGGGAGTTCCGTGGAAGCCGACGGACATACGCACTCCGAACCGCTCGATCAGCTCGATCACCGCGGCCGTGAACGCCTCCCACCTGAAGTCCGGCTCCATCCCGGCCAACAGGAGGAACGGCGCCCCGACGTCGTCATGGAGCAGGTAGAGCTTGAGCTCCGGAGCGGCATAGTCATCAAAGGTTCCGTTGTTGAAGTGCATCTCCGGGCGCCGTGCTCGGTAGTCGATCAACCGGTCCACATCGAAGCGTGCCAGCTCCCGATGCTCGAGCGTGGAAAGCAAGTGCTCCACGATCCCGCCGCCCGCGTGGCCGGCGTCCATGAACCCGTTGAGGCAGTAGAGCAGGACCGGCGACTCAAGTTCCGGCACGTCGTCTGCGAGCTCGTACATGGTGTCCGGCATCAGGCCACTTCCTCAAATCGATAACGATCTGTTCTGGCATGTCTACATGGTTCGCCTTCCATAACAACACCAGTCACGTACAACTTCCCGCACTTCGATGTGCGCCTCTCACAGGCTCGACGCGAACCCGTCGATCGGTTCCTGGTACGGCAGTCCCAGCAACACACAGACCACAGCGAGGAACGCATCCGCGTCCCGCACGAGATCATCGGCCTCACGCGCGGTCGCAGCTCCCCTCAACCCGGCCTGCGCGGCCGCTCGTTTGCCTGCATTCGCGGAGAAGAACTCCGCCCACTCCGTCATCTCCGGCGCCACCGTGGGCAACAGCTCCCAGACATTGCGGGGACCGTGCCCTCGCCTCCTGCCACCGCCGGAACGTGAACGTCTGGAGACCGGATGCGCCCGCGCCGCGAGGACGGCCGCCGCCGCCCGGAGTGCCCCTAGGTGTGCCGCCGCGAAGCGCTCGTTCGCCGTCCTGGCCGTCGCGGCTTCCGCCAGGCACGAACGCGCCTGGTCGACCAGATCCAGCGTGGCATGCCCCATCGGCGGACGGACCTTCCGCACGGCGTCCGAACGCACCGTGCGCACGCTGTTGAGCTGGCCATATCGGGTGTTCATGGGTTCCCTCCTCGATGTCGATCGAACGAATGTTCGACTAAGTTCAGAGAGTAGCACCGGCCACTGACAACACGTCAAGAGCGAGCAGCGCCGGTCCAGCGGGACACACCCCACCCACCCGAAGGCCCCGTCCGCGGCGAGGTTTAAGCTCACCCATCGTGGCACGAGTAGTAGTCGTCGGAGCGGGAGTGGCCGGGCTTACGGCCGCGGTCAGGCTCGCCGACTTCGGACATGATGTGACCGTCGTCGAACGTGGGCCCACGGCCGGCGGTCAAGTCGGCACCGGAAAGATCGACGGCTTGGACGTCGACACCGGTGCGACGGCGTTCACGCTGCCGGCGGTCTTCCGTGATCTGTTCCGCAAAACCGGGCGCCCGCTCGAGCGTGAGGTGGATCTGGTGCCGGTCACACCTTCCCCCCGCTACGTCTTCCCGGACGGCACCCACCTGGACATGCCGGGCGCCAGCCGCGCGGAGACCGCGGTCGCGCTCGACGACACCCTTGGCCACGGGACCGCGGCCCAGTGGGACGAACTCGTCCAGGTCTCCGAGCAGATGTGGCAGCTGCTCCGGCCACGGCTGCTCGACCACTGCCCGTCCGCACGCGACGTGATATGGCTCGCCGCCCATCCCCGCGCCAGACAGGTGCTCCACCGCGGCATGAGCCTGCGCGAACTCGGTCTGCGCTACCTCCCGGATCCGCATCTGCGCCTGATCCTGGATTCGTACGCCACCTCCCTCGGCGGTGTACCTGACCGGGCCCCGGCCGCGCTCGCGGTGTTCGCCTACCTCGACCAGACTTTCGGCACCTGGAGTGTCCGTGGCGGAATGCAGGTACTGATCGACGCGATCCAGCGGCGGCTCGGCGACCGCGGTGGCAGTTTTCGCTTCGGCTCTCCCGTGGCCCGCATCACCGCCGGAAGCGGGTGCGTCAACGGTGTCCAGCTCGTCGACGGAGAGCGCATCCCGGCCGACATAGTCGTCTCCACCGTGACGCCCGGACGCATCGAGCTGGACGGGCATCGCAAGTCGCGCTGGACCTCTGCGCCGGCGGAGGGCCGCTCCGTCTTCACACTGTTCCTCTCATTGAGAAGACAGCCCTCGTTCCCGGAGCGGACCGTCCTGCTGACCGACGACGGCCCGAACGTCACTCTCACCCACCGCCCGAGCCTGGACCCCGATCGGCCGTGCACCGCGACGTTGCACGCCGACTGCGCTGCGCAGGGAGACGACGCCGGTTCGACCGACTGGACCGCGGAGGACACGGCCGACAGACACGCACAGCAGCTCCTGGGGCTGGCCGCTTCACGCGGGGTGGATCTGAAACGACACATCGTCGATACCCGTATCCGCTCGCCGTACGACCTCGAACAGCAGGTCGGCGCACCGGGCGGGCGCGTCTATGGGATCCCGTGGCACGGAGGGAGCTCGATCCGGCGCAGGCTGCCCAACCGCTCCCCCGTGCACGGTCTGTACTTCGCCGGCGCGAGCGCTCACCCTGGACCGGGCCTGCCCATGGTGGCGATGTCGGCCACGCTCGTCGCGGACATGATCGGGCACGCGTGAGGCGAGGACTTCCGTTGCGTTCAACGCTGCGGTCAGGGGCGGGCCTTCTCGACTCACCTCAGACGCCCTAGCGAGACGGGACTCCCGCTCACCGCGTACGCCAAGAGGCCCCGGGTACATCAAGAGGCCCCGGCGAATCGCCAGGGCCTCTTGATGACTGAGTCGGTGGTCTTTGGATCAGGCGGGTACCAGGGTGGCGCCCAGGCCGAGGTTCTCGTAGATCTCCCGGGTCGCCGTCGACCTGTTGAGCGTGATGAAGTGCAAGCCCGGCGCATCCTCGGCGATCAGCCGTTCACACATCTCGGTGGCGACCTCGACACCGATGGCGCGCACGGCCTGGCGGTCGTCCTCGACCGCCCGCAACCGCTCAGCCAGCGCCGACGGGAACTTCGCGCCGGAGAGCTGGGCGAACCGCTCGATCTGCTTGACGTTGGTGACGGGCATGATGCCCGGGATGATCGGCTTGTCGCCACCGGCAGCCACCACCCGGTCCCGCAACCGGAGATAGTCGTCGACGTTGAAGAACATCTGCGTGATGGCGAAGTCGGCGCCGGCCTTGAACTTGTTCACCAGGAACCGCACGTCGGTCGCTGTGTCTGGCGAGCGCGGGTGCTTCTCCGGGAACGCGGCGACTCCCACGCAGAAGTCTCCCACGGACTTGATCAGCCGGACGAGCTCCTCGGAGTAGTTCAGGCCCTCCGGATGCGGTACCCACTCAGCCTGCGGATCCCCTGGCGGGTCGCCCCGCAGCGCGAGGATGTTGCGGATGCCGGCATCCGCATACTCCCCGATGACGTGCCTGATCTCCGCGACGGAGTGGTTCACGGCGGTCAGGTGCCCCATCGCGGTCAGCGTGGTGTCCATGGCGACCTGCCCGGTGACCCGGACGGTGTATTCTCTGGAGGTTCCGCCCGCACCATAGGTGACGGAGATGAACGTGGGCCGCAGACACTCCAGCTCCCGCATCGTCCGCCAGAAGAGTTCATCTGCCTCCTGTGTCTTGGGCGCGAAGAACTCGAACGAGTACGACCGCTCCCCAGCGGCCAACAGCTCGCGGATAGTCGTCGTGCTTCCTTGTGTGGTCGTCGGCAATCCTTGAGACATATCGCCACGATATCGGTTTGCGTCCGCGATCCGAACACCAGATCTCAGGCTGTGGGACTCCTGCCCCTCTCACCTGCGACGATCCCACAGACTACGGGAGTCGCCACCCGGTCGCCATTCCGGCTCGTGCGGATTCCATGGAGGGCGGGACCTGGCGAGGAGTGCGGCCTCTATCCTGGCAGACGTGACGTCCTCCCCCGTGGACCCGGTCGGTCCGCTTCGTCCACACATACAGACCGTGCTCGAGGAATTCCTCAGCCGGCAGCAGGCACACCTCCAGCGGATCAGCGATGACCTGGTGCCGCTGGCCGAAGCGGCGGCCGACTTACTCAGCGGCGGGAAGCGGCTCCGGCCGGCGTTCTGCTACTGGGGCTGGCGATCTGCGGCCGGTGACGTGAGCGGCGGTGGTCACAGGACCGCGAGCGCCACCGACGAGGATGCGGTCATCGCGGCGGCTTCCGCACTCGAGCTCTTCCAGGCCGCGGCGCTGGTTCACGATGATCTGATCGACGGCTCGGACACCCGTCGCGGGAAGCCGTCCGTGCATCGCCGCTTCGCCGCGCGGCACCATGACGCGGGCTGGCATGGAGCCGCCACCGACTTCGGCGCCGCCGCCGCGATCCTCCTCGGAGACCTGCTGCTCGGCTGGAGCGACGAGTTGCTCTCTCAGGCCGGGCTCGACCCGGGTGCCTTGCAGCGGGCGCGCCCTGTGTTCGAGCTGATGCGCACGGAGGTCGGGGCGGGCCAGTACCTGGACATCCTGGCCCAGGCGAACACGGCCATCGCTCCGGCCGCACAGGTGGAGCGCGCCACGCGGGTCATCCAGCACAAGTCTGCCCGCTACTCCGTGCAGCACCCGCTCGAACTCGGCGGCAAGATCGCCGGCGCACCGGACGAACTGATCGACGGCTACCGATCGTACGGCGCGGCCTTGGGCGAGGCCTTCCAGCTCCGCGACGATATCCTCGGCGTCTTCGGGGACCCGGAACAGACCGGCAAGCCCGCCGGCGACGACCTACGA
>NZ_ML142860.1:147935-154750 GCF_004138495.1 Phytoactinopolyspora endophytica | reverse complement strand
TCGCCGACATGAAGACGACCGACGACGGCCGGGCCGCCCTGACCGCCTTGATCGCCCTCGCGACCACCCGCACCAGATAGGTGGACGAAGATCACCGCCGGTGATCTACCCGGCTGGAGTGACGGTTAACCCGGTTCAACGCGTCGTACGAAACGCAAGCACACAGATGGGGCGGGGAACTTCTTCGAGCGATCTTCGATCGGCGACGGATCACGTATCAGCAACCAAAGCCGCTCGCCGATCGCGTGAGAGTGAGAAGAAGTTCCCCGCCCCATCGTCCGGCAGAAGCCCCGAGAACAACCTCACCACTGCGAACGGAGGCGTCAAGCGCCGACCGCGTGCACTCCACCGTCGACGTGGATGACCTCGCCGGTCGTCTTGGGGAACCAGTCGGACAGCAGAGCGACCACACCCCGTGCGCCCGGCTCGGGGTCACTGAGGTCCCACCCCAGCGGAGCCCGCTTGTCCCACACGCCCTCGAACTCCTCGAAGCCCGGGATCGACCGTGCAGCCATCGTCTTCACCGGCCCGGCCGAGATGAGATTGACCCGGACACCACGCTCGCCGAGGTACTTCGCGAGGTACCGCGACGTCGCCTCGAGCCCTGCTTTCGCCACACCCATCCAGTCGTAACCCGGCCACGCTACCTGCGCGTCGAAATCCATGCCCACCACGGAACCGCCGTCCGGCATCAACGGCAGGGTCGCCATGGTCAGCGACTTGAGTGAGTACGCGGAGACGTGGACCGCGGTGGACACGTCATCGTAGGAGGTCTCCAGGAAGCTACCCCCGAGCGCCGTCTGCGGCGCGAAGGCGACCGAGTGCACGACGCCGTCAAGGCCGTCGACGTGCTCGGAGACGCGCTCTGCCAGCGTGCTCAGATGCTCGTCGTTCTGGACGTCGAGCTCGATCACCGGAGCCGGCGATGGAAGCCTGCCAGCGATCCGCTCGACCAGAGTCATCCTGCCGAAACCGGTCAGCACCACCGTGGCGCCTTCCTGCTGCGCCAGTTTGGCGACGTGGAACCCGAACGACGAGTCGGTCAGGACACCCGTCACCAGAATGCGTTTGCCGTCAAGAATTCCCATGGCTCAGTGCCCCATTCCCAATCCACCGTCGACCGGTATCACCGCGCCGGTCACGTACGCCGCCTCTTCGCTCGCCACCCAGCGGACCACACGAGCGACCTCTTCAGCCGACGCGTACCGGCCCAATGGGATGCCGCCGAGGATCTCGTCGCGTCGCTCGTCCGACAACTCGGCGGTCATGTCCGACTCGACGAATCCCGGCGCCACCACATTGGCGGTGATAGACCTGCTGCCGAGCTCGCGTGCGATGGAACGCGCCATACCGACCAGTCCAGCCTTGCTGGCGGCGTAGTTCACCTGGCCGGGCGAGCCCAGCAGGCCCACCACGCTGGAGATGAAGACCATGCGGCCCTTGCGCGCGCGCAACATGCTCTTCGAGGCGCGTTTGGCGACCCGGAATGCGCCAGTGAGGTTGGTGTCGAGAACATCAGCGAAGTCGTCCTCTCCCATCCGCAGCAGCAACATGTCGCGGGTGATCCCGGCGTTCGCGACCAGCACCTCGACCGGCCCCTGCTCGGCCTCCACCTTGTCGAAGGCGGCGTCGACGGAGGCCGCGTCGGTCACGTCGCAGACGACGCCGGACAATCCCTCCGGTGGCTCCCCTGACCGATGCGTGATGGTGACCGCGTCGCCGGCCTCGGCGAACGCACGAGCGATAGCCAGGCCGATACCGCGGTTCCCACCGGTGACCAGAACAGACCGACTCACGTTAGGTGCTCCTCTCATTCAGCCCTGATGACGCTACCTGATGCCGTCAGCGCGGCACCCTGGGCGGGCCTGCCAACACCGGACCGGGCTGTGATGTGCGAACCGCACAACCGACGCCGCGTTGCGGAATCTGCTATAGCCCTCACAGGCGATCAGGTCGTAGCGTGTTAAGGGTGAACCAGATCCATCGTCACTCGCCGCGGCATGATGAGCCCGTTCAGTCGGTGACGACGGCCGCCCCCGGTCGCAGCCACGATCTGCGCTCCCGCCAGCGTCGTTATCTGTGGATGATGGGCATCCGGGTCGCCTGCCTACCGCTGGCCGTCCTCACGACCGGCTGGGTCCGATGGATCTTCATCATCGGTGCCGTGGTACTGCCGTACATCGCCGTCGTCATCGTCAACGCCGCGAGCCGTCCCACCCACGGAACCATAGAAACCTTTCCGCCGGTCCAGCGCCCGGAGTTACCCCCTGCGACGCGAGACGATGATCCAAATGATCAAAAACACCGCTCGGAGGCCTTCCGGTCAGCTCCCTAGACGTGCAATACTCCCCAACGCGCACGTTCCGCATTCCCCCGTCGGTGCGCTGCGTAACGACGACGTCGGGCGGCTTCCCCCGTGGCTGCCCGGCGTCGCCGTATTCCGGGTGGTCAGCCGCCGATCGCAGACATCGGGCGGCCCGGCTGCAGGAAACCGGGGTCATCGATGCCATGGCCGGCGGCCTTGCCTGCCATCGCCACCCGCCACCGCTGGGCGATCTCCTCGTCGCTCGCGCCGTCTCGCATCGCGCCGCGCAGATCCGACTCTTCGCGAGCGAACAGGCAGGTCCTGACCTGGCCGTCGGCGGTGAGCCTGGTGCGGTCGCACGTTCCGCAGAACGGCCGGGTGACCGAAGCGATGATGCCCACCCGATCGGGCCCACCGTTCACCAGCCACTTCTCGGCCGGCGCGCTCCCCCGCTCCTCGGGATGCTCAGGCGTCAGCTCGTAGAGGCGCTGCAGTGAAGCCAGAATGTCACCCGCGGTGACCATCTCGTCGCGCTGCCAGCCGTGCTGTGCGTCCAGCGGCATCTGCTCGATGAAGCGCAATTCGTAGCCATTCTCCAGGGCCCACCCGAGTAGTTCCGGCGCCTCGTCGTCGTTCACATCGCGCATCAGTACGGCGTTCACCTTCACCGGGGACAGACCTGCCGCATCCGCGGCGGCCAGACCGTCGAGGACGTCCTGAAGCCGCCGGCGGTGCGTGAGACTCTCGAACCGTTCCGCTTTGAGCGTGTCCAGGGAACCGTTGACCCGGTCCAGTCCGGCGTCGGCCAGAGTGCCGGCCATCCGTGCCAGGCCTACCGCGTTCGTCGTCAGCGACAGCTCGGGGCGCGGCGACAGTTGCGCACATCCGGAGACGATGTCAACCAGCCCGCGCCGCAACAGCGGCTCCCCGCCGGTGAACCGGACCTCGCGGATGCCGAGTCTCTCCACCCCGATACGGACCAGGCGCACGACCTCGTCGTCCGTGAGGAGTTCCGGCTTGGGCAGCCAGGCGAGGCCTTCCTCCGGCATACAGTACGTGCAACGGAGGTTACAGCGGTCGGTCAAGGACACGCGAAGGTCTGTGGCAATTCGCCCATACCGGTCGATAAGCATGCCCTCCAGGCTATGGTCTACGGTCGAGCTGTGTACAGGTTCCTCGTGAGCAGACGCTGGCTGGTACGGACCTTCGCCGGCATCCTGCTCGTTCTCGCATGCGTGCGGCTGGGCATGTGGCAGCTCGACCGCGACGAGGAGCGATCCGAGCGCAACGAGATCATCGAAGCCAACGAGGACGCTCCGCCCGCCCAGCTGGAGGACGTGCTGGGCCCGGATCCGGCGTCCGGCACCCTTGACGAGTCCGAGCAGTGGCGGCATGTCGAGGTCACCGGCCGGTACGACGCTGACCACGAGCTTCTGCTGCGGTTGCGGCCGCTCAACGGTACCCGCGGTTTCCACGTGGTGACACCCTTGGTGACCGAGGACGGCACGGCGATCCTCGTCGATCGCGGTTTCTACCCGTCGGACGAGACCGAGCCCGAGGTTCCCTCGGCGCCTTCCGGAGAAGTCACGGTCACCGCACGACTGCGTGAGTCGGAGGACCAGCGTGAAGCGGGCGATGCGGCCGGCGGACGGATCCGCTACGTCAACGTCGAGCAGATCGCCGACGCCCTGCCGTATCCACTGACCCCGGCGTGGGCCGAGGCGATCGAGCCGATCGGCGAGGACCTGGTCGCTTTGCCGGCTCCTGACGTCGATACCGGTCCACATCTGTCGTATGCGTTCCAGTGGTTCATCTTCGCCGTGGTCGGCGTCACCGGATACGTGCTGTTGGTCCGGGCAGAGGCCAAGGGCCGACGGAGCCCACCTTCCGATCTGGACGCTGGTCGGACGCCGGAGGATGCGCGGACGCCGGACGATGCGCAGATGCCAGGCGATACGCAGACTTCTGCGCCGCCGCCCGCCGGAGATGCGGTCAACGGCACGCCCGGAACAACAGATCAGAGGGCGGAGACCGACGACGCCTCCCACCCGGATCGGGTGCAGGTCAGTTCACGCACACCACCGCCTGAACGGGCGGACTAGCGGCCACACCACCCTGGGAAGCCGGGTTACGAGCCCACATACCGCATGGTTATACTCCCGAGGGTCATGGCGACGTCGTGCCCTGTCGGGGCCGGGTCGTAGCGCCAGCGCCGCCGGCGTGGTTCGAGGGGGAAAGGGGCGGTCGGTGACCGACTTCATCGAGACCGCGTTGACGTTCCCCGTGGTCGTCTTCAGCTTCATGTTGGTGGTGCTCATGGCCTACTGGATCGTCGTGCTGCTGGGAGGCCTGGGCCTTGATCTGTTCGACGGCGACGCGGGCGACGGCGGAACCGGCATGCTCGCGAGCGTCGGGCTTGGCGGCGTGCCGGTCACGGTCGCGCTCTCGTCGCTGATCGCGTTCAGTTGGTTCGCCGCGCTCACCGGCACGGTGGTGATCGACACACTGGACCTCTCCAGCCCCGCGGCCGTGGGTCTCGGCGTGGTCGCGCTGGTACTGGCGGTCGTCGTCGGGTGGGTCATCACGTCGTTCATCGTCATGTTCGCCCGCCGGACGCTTCCCAAGGTCAAAGAGTCGTCCCGCAGCGACTTCGTCGGAAAGCTGTGCATCATCCGCACCGCCCCGATCGGCGACGGCACCGGGCAAGCCGAGGTCACCGCCGACGACGGCTCCAGTGCGCTCATCCATGTCCGGCAGACCGGCCAGGACGAGTTCGGCTCCGGCAGCACCGCGTTGATCTTCGACTACGACCCCGACGACGAGGTCTTCTGGGTCTCGCCGTTCGCGGCCGAGCTCGACCCGGGCCGCGAGCTGTAGCCACGTGATGTGGACGGGAAAGCGGCATGAAAGCGTCCCTATAGGTACTGGATATATGTTGTCGAACTGCCCTGTAAAGGTGAGATCCAAGATGACTCGAAGGATGCTGTGATGGACACCCTTGGTACCGGACTGGGAGTGCTACTGGCCATACTCCTGGTCGTTCTACTCGCCGTGGTCTTCGTGGTCACGCGACTCTTCCGCAAGGTCGAACAGGGCTATGCGCTGATCATCTCGAAGGTACGCAACGTGGACGTCACGTTCACCGGTGCCGTCGTGATGCCGATCATCCACAAGGCCGAGTTCATGGACATCTCGGTCAAGACCATCGACATCGAACGGACCGCTCATGAGGGTCTGATCTGCAAGGACAACATCCGTGCCGACATCCGGATCACGTTCTTCGTCCGGGTGAACAAGACCACCGAGGACGTCATCAAGGTCGCACAGGCGATCGGCACCGAGCGCGCCAGCGACCAGGACACCCTGCAAGTACTGTTCAACGCCAAGTTCTCCGAGGCGCTGAAGACCGTCGGCAAGCACATGGATTTCGTCGACCTCTACACCAAGCGCGAGGAGTTCCGAGACCAGATCATGCGGGTCATCGGCACCGATCTGAACGGCTACAGCCTGGAAGACGCGGCCATCGACTACCTCGAGCAGACGCCGATGGCGCAGCTCGACAAGCAGAACATCCTGGACGCGCAGGGTATCCGCAAGATCACCGAGCTCACCGCCAAAGAGCACGTCAGCACCAACGACTACGAGCGTGGCCGGGAGAAGGAGATCACCCGGCAGAACGTCGAAGCCCGGGAGACGATCCTCGAGCTCGAGCGGCGTCAGGCCGACGCCGAGGCCACCCAGCAGCGCGAGGTCGACACGCTCCGCGCTCGCGAGGAGGCCGAGACCGCCCGGGTCCGGGCCGAGGAGCGGCTCAAGTCGGAGTCCGCGAACATCCGCACCGACGAGCAGGTCGGCGTGCAGAGCGAGAACAAGCAGCGCGAGATCGCCGTCGCGGAGCTGAACCGGCAGCGCGTCGTCGCCGTCGAGACCGAGAAGATCGAGAAGGACCGCCAGCTCGAGGTCGTCGCGCGGGACCGGGAGACCGAGCTCGCCACCATCGACATGCAGAAAGAGGTCGAGACCGAGAAGCGGTCGGTGGCCGAGGTGGTCCGTGAGCGGGTCGCGGTGGACAAGACCGTCGCCGAGCAGGAAGAGAACATCAAGCGGGTGCGCACGGTCGAAGAGGCCGAGCGCGAGCGCGAGGCGAAGGTCATCGCCGCCGAGGCCGATGCGCAGGAGAACCTGGTCAAGGACATCAAGGCCGCCGAGGCCGCCGAGCAGGCGGCCAAGCACCGCGCCCAGGAGGAGCTCACCCTCGCCGAAGCCCGCCAGCAGGCCGCCGAGCTCGACGCGCAGGCCAAGGTACGTCTTGCCGAAGCGACCCAGGCCGAGGCCGCCGCGGCCGGGCTGGCCGACGTCGAGGTCCGCGACCGCGACGCCGAGGTCATCGAGAAGACCGGCCGCGCCGAGGCTGCCGCAGCGCGGGAGAAGGCGCTGGTGGAGGCCGAAGCGATCCGCGAGAAGCTGAAGGGCGAGTCCGAAGGTCTCACCGAGAAGGCCGCCGCCATGG
>NZ_ML142860.1:147014-147909 GCF_004138495.1 Phytoactinopolyspora endophytica | reverse complement strand
CCTGGACGAGGCCAGCCGGGAGCACGAGGAGTACCGTCTGCGGCTGGAGATGGAGAAGGACGTCCGGATGGCCTCGCTCAACGTGCAGCGTGACGTCGCCGAGGCGCAGGCGAAGGTCCTGTCCACCGGGCTGGAGCACGCCGACATCAACATCGTCGGCGGTGAGAGCGTCTTCTTCGATCGCCTGATCGGCGCGATCTCGCTGGGCAAGGGCGTGGACGGGTTCGTCAACCACTCCGACGTGGCGAGCACCATCGCCGAGCCGTGGCTGAACGGCTCGTCGAGCTTCTTCGACGACATCGCCGGACTGCTCGGCTCGGTCGACACCGATGACCTGAAGAACCTCACGGTCTCCGCCCTGCTGATGCAGCTGATCAACAAGGGCGGACCGAACCGCGGAAAGCTGGAGCAGCTGCTCGAGACGGCGCAGAACCTCGGCTTCGCCGACCAGCCCGTGGCCGCTCTGACCGGGTCGAAGCAGTAAGTCCCCGTGTCCGAGACCGCAACCGAGACACCCACTCAGACCGGGACGTCGACGGAGGACGAGCAGCACAGTGGGCTCGACGCCGGGACCTATGAAGTACTACGGTCCCGGCTGCGCGAGCGCGCGGCGGAGCTCACCTCACGAGCCGAGTCGCTCAACGCCAGCCGGATCGAGGTCTTCGGCGGCACGCAGCTGGAACTGATCGGGACGGAGCGGATCCGTACCGAGAACAACTGCGTGCCGCGGGACATCGTCTCGCTCAACAGCGACGAGCACGGCGGGCTGATGCTCTTCGGCTACAACGTGTTCGTCGGCATGCGCCAGGAGACCACGGTCGCAGACGTCTTCTCGGTGCACCAGTTCGCCCGCGGAGGCGCGGCCGGCGACGACGGCGCCGCGGGCGCGTTCAGG
>NZ_ML142860.1:144263-146656 GCF_004138495.1 Phytoactinopolyspora endophytica | reverse complement strand
AGGCGACCGTGGACGGCACGATCAGCTACCAGGACAACCGGGGCGAGCGCGACCACACTTTCCCGGCTTCGCACGACTTCGAGTGGATCGAGACCACCCGCGACAACCACGTCACCGGCCGGCATCCGCACATCTCGATCGAGGACGTCGTGTTCGTCGAGACCACCGGCGGCGAGCTGACGCTCAAGGTGGAGAACAACACGGAGAGCGGCGAAGGCATCTACAGCGAGCCGGTCGAGGATCCGCTGCAGAGCCTGGCCGACGCCGACGTCTACTACGCCAGGCTCGGCGCCCTGGTCCTGCTCCGCATCCGGCCGTACAACGAAAGCACCTGGCGTCACCTGGTCTTCAACCGCCGCACCAAGGGCGTCGTCCGGCTGGACGGGATCGGCCAGGCCTGCCGGCAGCTGCCGGAGGACCACGGCATCATCTTCCCGGGTGGGTACTACCTGACGACCGGCGAGTACAAGACGTTCGACGCTGATGTCGCCGACCTGGAGTACAAGCGAACCATCCGCTCCCCCAACGGCGAAGACGCGCTCTACGTCTTCCACGCTCGGGAAGAGGGCCGCTCGCTGCTGCTGCCGTACAACGTGATCCGCAAAGAGGTCTCCACCCCCATCCCGTGCCACGGGTACTCGCTGTTCGACGACGGCACGCTCGTCATTCTGCGCGCGACCTCCGCGGAACCGACCCGGGTGCACCCGCTTCAGGTCTGGCAGACGCCGTTCCAGTCGGACACCTATGCCGCCGCGCAGCCCGTCGGCACCGGACCGCTGGAACGGGTCGGCAACGCCGAGCTGGTCCGGGGGATCTCGGACTGCCTGTCGATCACCAGGATGATCGGTGAGATGGCGCCGTCGGCGGCCGTGTTCGAGGCGATCATCGCCGCCTGCGCTCGGGCCTTCGACTCGTACCACTGGCTCGGGGAGGCCGGGCTTACGGACCTGCGCACCCCGTTGACGGAGATCCGCGCCACCGCGGAGCAAGTGCTCGACGAGTTCGAGAATGTGCAGGCGCTGACCGGCCAAGCCAAGGCCGCCGTCGACCAGGCCGAGGCCGACACCGCCTCACTCGTCCGCCGGGTACGGGGTGAAGCCCCGCGCAGCGCGCAAGCATGGGTGACCCAGCTCGCCGACCTGCGGCGGTCAAAAGGGCACCTGGTCACGCTGCGCGATATGCGCTACGCCGATGCCGACCGCATCGACCGGCTCGACGCCACACTCGACGACGAGCTCGCCTCCGCCGCCGAGCGGGCGGTGGAGTTTCTGCAGGGCGACGACGCCTTCACCAGCTACCACGAAGAGATCCAGCAGCTGTTCGAACAGGCCGAGTCGCTTCCGACGGTCGCCGACGCGACCGAGGTGGGCGAGCGGCTCGCCGAGCAGTCCCAGGCGTTGGAGACCGTCACCGAGGTCATCGGCTCGCTGGACATCGCCGACGCCACGATGCGTACCGCGATCCTGGAGCGCATCGGGGAGGTGCTCGGCGGGCTGAACCGGGCCCGCGCCACCCTGCAGGGCCGCCGCCGCGATCTGCTCGCCACCGAGGGCCGGGCGGAGTTCGCCGCCGAGTTCGCGCTCCTCGGGCAGGCGATCACCAGCGGGCTGGCGGTGGCCAGCACCCCGGAGTCCTGCGACGAGCAGCTCGGCCGGATCATGCTGCAACTGGAGAACCTCGAAGCGCGCTTCACCGACTTCGACGATTTCCTCGCCGAGCTCGAGACCAAACGGGAGGACGTCTACGAGGCGTTCTCCTCCCGTAAGCAGTCCCTGCTGGACGAGCGGACCAAACGTGCGGACCGCCTGGCCGACTCCGCCGAACGCATCCTGACCAATGTCCGCCGCCGGGTCGCCTCGCTCGGATCGGTCGATGAGGTCAATACCTACTTCGCGTCCGATTCCATGGTCGCCCGGCTGCGTAGTGTCGCCGGTGAGCTGCGCGAGCTCGGGGACCAGGTGCGGGCCGAGGAGCTCGACGGCCGGATCAAGGCGGCCCAGCAGGAGGCCGGCCGGTCGCTGCGGGACCGTCTCGACCTGTACGACGACGGCGGCGAGACGATCAGGCTGGGCCAGCACAAGTTTGCGGTCAACACCCAGCCCATCGATCTCACACTGGTACCGCACGACGGCCAGATGACGTTCTCGGTCACTGGCACGGACTTCCACATGCCCGTGACGGATCCGGAGTTCGAGCAGACCAGGCAGTTCTGGGACCAGTTGCTGGTCTCCGAGTCGCCCGAGGTCTACCGCGCCGAGCATCTCGCCGCCTCGATCCTGGACTCTGCCGAGTCGGAGTCATCCGGGTCGAGCCTGACCATGGAGAAGCTCCGCGAGGCCGCCGTCGCCGAGGGCGGCCTGCTGAGACTGGTCCGCGAAGTGGCGGAGAGCAGG
>NZ_ML142860.1:138379-144252 GCF_004138495.1 Phytoactinopolyspora endophytica | reverse complement strand
GTACGAGCGTGGTGTCCACGACCACGACGCCGCCACCATCCTGGAGGCATTGCTGCGACTTCACTCGGCCGCCGGTCTCCTGCGCTATCCCCCGGCCGCCCGCGCGGCCGCGCAGCTGTTCTGGGCATTCGGTTCGAGCGAGCAGGCCCGGTCCAGCTGGACCACACGGGCTTCTTCCCTGCATAAGGCACGCCAGACCTTCCACTTCCACCGTTCCGAGGCCGTGGATGCGCTCTGCGCCGAACTGGACGACGCGGTCACCGCATTCCTCGACGAGTCCGGTCTCCCCGCTATGCAGGAGAGCGAGCGCGGATGGGCCGGTGAGTACCTCTTCGAGGAGCTCGCCGATGCGTCCTCCGGGTTCGTCACCAGTGCCGGCGCGAAGAAGCTCATCGACAGGTTCCACCGCGCGCTGAGCCGCCGCTCCGGTGCCGGATCGCGTCAGGCGTTCGCCGACGACCTCCGCAAGCTCGATTCGGACCTCGCCGCGCGTCACCAGCTCGTGCACGCCTGGCTCACGTCGTTCGTCAGCGCCACGGAGACGGACAAGGGGCGGGGGCAGAGCGAGCATCAGGATGAGCGCGGAGATCCGGCCGGCGACCTCCCGGAGGCGGTCGCCCTCGAGCTGTGTGGCACGTCGCTGCCCCGGCACGATTCGTCCGCGTCGCTGACGGCCAGCGTCGGCGGCCTGCTCGGCACGCACTCGAGGATCCACGACCGGACGCTGCGCTTCCGCCTCGACGAGGTGCTGGCGCGCACCCGCCGGTTCCGCACCGAGCGGGTTCCCGCCTACCGCGCCTACCAGCGTCAGCGCACGGAGCTGGTGGAACGGCAGCGCTCGTCGCTCCGGCTCGACGAGTACAAACCACAGGTGATGAGCGCCTTCGTCCGGAACCGGCTGCTGGACGAGGTGTACCTGCCGCTGATCGGTGACAACCTGGCCAAGCAGCTCGGCACCACCGGGGACTCCCGGCAGGTCAACCAGAGCGGGCTGCTGCTGCTCATCTCACCGCCCGGTTACGGCAAGACGACCTTGATGGAGTACGTCGCCAGCCGGCTCGGGCTGGTGTTCGTCAAGGTGAACGGCCCTGCGCTCGGGCATGCCGTCACGTCGGTGGACCCGGCGGAGGCGCCCAACGCCACGGCTCGGCAAGAGGTGGAGAAGATCAACCTCGCGCTCGAGATGGGCAACAACGTTCTTCTGTACCTCGACGACATCCAGCACACCAACCCAGAGCTGCTGCAGAAGTTCATCTCCATGTGTGACGCGCAGCGCCGGATGGAGGGCGTCTGGAACGGGCGGACCCAGACCTATGACCTGCGGGGCAAGAGGTTTGCGGTCTGCATGGCCGGTAACCCCTACACCGAGGAGGGCAAGCGGTTCCGGGTACCGGACATGCTCGCCAACCGGGCGGATGTGTGGAACCTCGGTGACGTCCTGTCCGGGAGGGAAGAGCTGTTCTCGCTCAGCTACATCGAGAACGCCTTGACCTCCAACCCGATTCTGGCCCCGGTCTCCACCCGCGATCGCGCGGACGTGGACATACTGGTGCGGCTGGCCCGCGGCGACGAGACCGCCCAGGCGGACCAGCTCACGCACCCGTACTCCCCCACCGAGCTCGAGCAGATTCTCTCGGTCTTGCGCAAGCTTCGACGGATCCAGCAGGTGGTGCTGGCCAATAACCAGGCCTACATCGCTTCCGCCGCTCAGGCCGACGCGTCCCGGACTGAGCCGCCGTTCCAGTTGCAAGGCTCGTACCGGAACATGATCGCCATGGCGTCTCGGGTGGTGCCGGTGATGAACGAAGACGAGCTCGAGGCGATGATCGACGACCACTACGTCGGAGAGGCCCAGACGCTCACCTCGGGTGCGGAGGCGAACCTGCTCAAGCTCGCCGAGTTGCGTGGGCGGATGACATCGGAGGAGTCGGAACGCTGGGCCGAGGTCAAGGCCGGGTTCGTCAAGTCCCAGGCGCTGGGCGGCGACGGGGACGACCCGATGAGCCGTGCGGTGGGAGCACTCGGTCTGCTCGCGGACCAGGTCGGCGGGGTCGAATCGGCGATCAACAACGTCACCGACAAGGCGTTCAGCCAGCCGAGCCAGGGAGCGCGCGCACGCCGGCCGAAGGGCCACCAGGCCGACAGCTGACATGTGGTGACGTGACCTGTCATTGCGCTGGGATCCGGTCAGTTCACGGTCATACCCGACGGTGCTTCCAGCACCTCCACGTCGGTTCCCCGGGCGCGCACGCTGAGCGTGCCGGTACCGAGCGGGATGCCGCGCACGACGATCTCCTCGTCCTCGGGCAACACCGGCGCTATCCGGACGGTACCCGCGGGCACGTCGGGCTCCAGGCGAAGCATCGCCCGCAACAGCAGGAGCGGTGCGGCGGCGCTCCATGCCTGCGGGCTGCACGCGACGGGATAAGGCACGGGCTGGGATATCTCGTCGGCGCTCATTCCGCCGAGGAGTTCGGGCAGCCGCCAGCCGAACGCCTCGGCTGTGGCGAGCAGTCCGTCCACCAGGCGGCGCGCTTGCTTCACGGTGCCGTGCCGCACCAGTCCGGCGACGCCGATGGCGGTGTCATGCGGCCAGATGGATCCCACGTGGTAGCCCAACGGGTTGTATGCGACCTCTCCGGAGGCGAGCGTGCGCAGCCCCCAGGTGGTGGCCAGATCGGACCGGATCAGCTGCTCCACCGCGGCGTCGGCGACGTCGCCTTCCAGCACTCCCGCCCACAGGCAATGGCCGATGTTCGACGACGATACAGCGAGCGGTTTCTTGTCGCCGTCGAGGGCCATGGCCACGAGCCGCCGCTCGGGTAGCCAGAACGTCTCGGCGACAGTGGCCTGGATACGGTCGGCGCGGGCGCGTAGCTCCGGTGCCGCATCCGGCTCGCCGAGCCGTTCCTCGAGCTCGGCCAGCGCCCCATAGGCGGCGTAGACGTAGGCCTGAACCTCCGCGAGTGCGATCGGGTCGGTGGCAAGTGTGCCGTCGGAGTGCACCATGGAGTCGGCGGAGTCCTTCCACCCCTGGTTGGCCAGACCGTGCGCGTCACCGACGTACTCCACCAGGCCGTCGCCGTCGACGTCACCGTGGACCTGGCACCATTCCATCGCGGCGCGGGCGGCGGGAAGGAGTGCCCGGACGTCGTCGTCGGGCGCGCCCCAGCGGTACACCTCGGCCAGCAGCATGACGAACAGCGGCGTGGCGTCAGCCGTGCCGTAGTACGGGACGCCCGGCTCCACGCCGAAGACCGGCATCAGTCCGGTCCGCATCTCGTGCAGGATCTTGCCCGGCTCCTCGCCGGTGCGCTGGTCGACGCGCTGGCCCTGCCGTGACGCGAGAGCCTGGAGAACATCTAGGGCCAACCGTGGTCCGGCCACCAGGCTCTCCCAGCCCGTGAGCAGGGTGTCGCGGCCGAAGAGTGCCATGAACCACGGCGCGCCCGCGCCCAGGTAGCGCAGATCCATCGACGGGATATCCACCCGGAGGCCGCCGAGGTCATCGAGGGCCGACGCGACGCTGCGCGTCCACCGGTCGGCACCTCCGCTCACGCGCAGCGTGGCCGCCGGTTCCTCCGTGAGGACCGTAGCCTTACGGACCGGCTGGTCGTGGCCGGAGACGCGGGGCCGGATCTCCATCTCCGCGGTGCGGGACGTGCCGGCGTCGAGGCGGAGATCCCAGCGCAGGCCGGCGCCGGTAAGCGTGACCCCCGGGCCGTCGGCGGCGAGCTCGACGCGGATCCGGTCGGTGCCGGCAGATACACCGCCGTGGTCCTCGACGAGTTCCACGGGGGGACGCCGGCCCGGATCGCCCTTGAGCTCGAGCAGATCGGCGAAGTCCGCTGCGATCTCGACGGTGAGGATGCGCGCAGGCAACGGCCGGCCGTACGCATGCGCGATCAGGCGTTCGCGTACTCCCTCGCCGACGTACCGGTGGCGGGTCAGAACGGCCGTGGGGCTGCCGTGCTCGTCGCTGGCCAGCACGTACACCCAGTGTCCCTCCCCCGCGCCGGTGCGATCCGCGGCGAGCAGCTGCGGGCGGGCGCCGTCCACCTCCAGCCGCAGGGACGACACGACCCGGATGTCACGGTGGTAGACGCCGTGATACCCGGACGGGTCGATGTCGCCGCGGGAGTCGGAGACGGTGAACGTAGTGCCGTTGACGAGCGTGAGTGCGGTGTCGTGAGACGTCATATTGCTTTCTTTATCCTTTCACCGCGGACGCGGTGACTCCTTGGATGAAATGGCGCTGGAACGTGAAGAAGACGATGGCAACCGGGATCGTGATCAGCACCGATGCACCCAGCAGCAGCGGGAAGTCCTGGGACTGGCCCTCCGCCCCCCGCAGCAGGGCGAGCCCTACCGGCAGAGTGCGCAGATCCGGGTCGCTGGGGGCGGCGATGAGCGGGTGCAAGAACTCGTTCCACGACCCCTGGAAGGAGAGGATCGTCAAGGCGATCAACCCAGGCGCGGCCAGCGGCATGATGATCCGCCAGTAGGTCTGGAAGATCGTCGCCCCGTCGATGCGGGCGGCCTCTTCCATCTCCCGGGGTATCGACTCGAAGAACGTCTTCATGAGGAAGATACCGAACGCGTCGACGGCCAACGGAAGGATGAGCCCCGCGTAGGTATCGAGCATGCCTAGCTGCCCGAGCACCAGATAGCGCGGGATCGCCAGCACGATCGGCGGCACCGCCAGTACGGCCACCACCAGCGCGAAGATGGCGGCCCGGCCGGGGAACCGCAACCTGGCCAGGGCGTAGCCGGCGAGCGAATCGAGAACGAGCCGGCCGAGCGTGACCATCACCGTGACCACGACGGAGTTCATCGTCCACCGTGCGATGTCGGTGCCGGCCATCTCCTCGTAGGCGCGCAGGGTGGGATCGGCGGGAATCAGTGATAGCGGCGACGCGAGCGCCTCCGGCCGCGACTTGATCGAGTTCGCCAGAGCGAGCGCAAACGGCGCGATGAACAGGGCGGCGAAGAAGATCAGGATCCCGTAGCCGAGGACCCGCTTGGCGATCCGATACCCCGTGGACTGCCCGTGGACGGAAGCGCGGCCTTCCAGCGGCGCACGCCGCTGCTGTAGTTGCGCAGTCATGTCGGTGCGGCCTCCATGTGTCACGTCCGATCCGGCTTGAGGATGCGGCGCTGGACGAGGGTGAAGACGATGATGAGAGTGAACAGCAAGAACGCGACAGCGGTGGCACGTCCCATCGAGAAGTTCTGGAACCCTTCCCGGTAGATGAGGTAGGCCGGGGTCAGCGTGGTCTTCTGCGGGCCGCCGGCCGAGATCACGAAGATCTGGTCGAAGACCTGCCAGGTACCGATCAGCCCGATGGTCAGCACGAAGAAGAGCGGCTGTCTCATCATCGGGATCGTCACCAGCCGGAAGCGCTGCAATGCGGTGGCACCGTCCACCCGGCTGGCTTCCTCGATGTCGGACGGGATGTTCTGCAGCCCGGCCAGGAAGATCAGCATCATCGTGCCGGTGGTGGTCCACGTCACCAGGATCATGATGGCGAACAGGGTGACGCTCGGCCCCGAGAGCCACTGCCACAGGCTCAGACCCATCACCGATGTATCCGCAAGGAACGCGGGCGACGAGTCGATGCCGACCAGGCCGAGGAAGTTGTGCAGCACCCCGTCGGCGTTGTCGAGCCAGTTCATCCTGACGTCCGCACCCGGGAGCAGCGCGCTGATCAACTGGTTGATGGCGCCGCTGCGCTGGAACAGGAAGAGGAAGACCAGCGAGACGGCGATCGTCGAGGTGATGGACGGGAAGTAGTATGCCGTACGGAAGAAGCCCTTGCCGCGCAGGAACTTTTGGTTGACGATCACCGCCAGGACGAAGGCGATCGCCGTCT
>NZ_ML142860.1:138011-138346 GCF_004138495.1 Phytoactinopolyspora endophytica | reverse complement strand
GGAACCACGCCCAGCACGTAGTAGAGGTTGTTCCGGATAGCCATGGCGAAGTCGCGACGAGCGTCGCCCGGCTCCGCGACCAGTTCGCGGTAGTTGTCCAGGCCCACGAACCCGGCCTGCTCCGGCGGGCTCAGGCCGTTCCAGTCGGTAAAGCTGATCCACAACGCCATCCCGATCGGCACGACCAGGAACGTCCCGATGCCGATGAGCACCGGAATGACGAAGATCCAGCCCGCGACCTTCTCGTTCGTCGCCGCCCGCTGCCTGAGTGTTCGCACACTGCCTTCTTCCTGCCGGGTGGGTGCGGGGCGACCAGGTGTCGCGCCGTGGCCGCC
>NZ_ML142860.1:136860-137976 GCF_004138495.1 Phytoactinopolyspora endophytica | reverse complement strand
CGCCACCGTGGATTCCGGGACGTCGCCTAGCCGCCCAGGGCGGCCCGGCCGGACTCGTCGACCTGTTGGATGACCTCGCCCACCTCACGATTACCGGCAGCGATGCCCTGGATGCCGTCGTCGAGCGTGTCGACGACGCCCGCGAAACCCGGCACGAACTGGAACGGGCGCGCGTACTCGGCGCCGTCGACGAACGCCCCCAGCTCCGGGTGGGCATCGGTCCACTCGTCGGCAAGCGACTCCCGGCCAGGCACCACCGGGAACTGCTCGGTGAACTCCAGCAGCACGTCGTCGCTGACGAGGTAGTTGACCAGGTTCCACGCCGCGTCCGGGTTCTCGCTGGCCGACGGCACGGCGTAGCAGACGGTGAAGGCGAACGTTCCGGGCCCGCCCGGCCCGACGGGCAGCTCGGCCACGGCCCAGTTGACGTCCGGGAAGTCGTTGTTCATCGCGGCGACGGTCCAGTTACCCTCGATCGTCATCGCCGCACGCCCCTGGCCGAACGCCTCGCCGGCCCAGCCGGCGTCGAGATCCGTCGGTGTGGCGGCATAGCCGTCGGCGTAGAACTGGCGCAGGTACTCGAACGCCTCCCGGTTGGCGTCGGAGTCGATGGTCATCTCCGTGACTGCGTCGTCGGTGACCGCTCCCCCGGCTTGGAACATGAACGAGCCCCAGCGGGGATACTCGGGTCCCAGCGCCAGCCCGGCGCGGTCGCCGTCGGTCAGGGCCTCGGCCGCCGCCGCCAGCTCCTCCCAGTCGGTGGGCGGCTCGACGCCCGCCTCTTCGAACATGTCCACGTTGTAGACCAGCGCCAGCGTCGAGAAGTCCTTGGGCGGGCACCAGAACGTGCCATCGTAGGTGAAGGCGTCGCGCAGCGAGTCGTAGAAATCGTCCTCGTTCTCCAACCGGCCGTCCGCGGGCGCAAGCGCCCCGGCCTCGACCAGGTCGGGAAGACGGTTGGAGTCGACGTAGATGACGTCCGGCGGGGATCCGCCCGCGAGCGCGGCCTGCAGAGCCGCGTCGTACTCCGGTACCGGGTTGAACCGTGCGGTGTTGGTCGACTGCTCGTTGTAGCTGTCGATGATGGAGTTCAGCGCGTCGTCCTCGGCGGGGCTG
>NZ_ML142860.1:136106-136802 GCF_004138495.1 Phytoactinopolyspora endophytica | reverse complement strand
AGAACCCCATCAAGGTCAGTGACGAGCCGTCGTCGCCGTCCGGGCTCTCGCCGTCCGCCGGTGCCTCGCTGCCGGCCTGCTCGTCCCCGTCGTCGGCGAAGTCGGACCCTCCGCAGGCCGCGGCCAGAAGGGCACCGCCTGTCAGGAGAACCAGTAGCTGAAAGAGGCGTCGTGGTCGGGTGCGCATGTTCGCACGCTCCTTCGATGGTGTGGTCAGTCGAGTCGAGTGCTCGCACGGATGATCAGCTCCGGCGCGAGGAGTTCGCCGGCGGGCCCGGTGGCCGGCTCGGCGAGCGTGGTGGTGAGGTTCCGTACTATCCGGTGCGCCACCGCTTCGAGCGGCTGGCGCACCGACGTCAGCGATGAGGTAAGCAGCGGGGCAATAGGGGAATCGTCGAAGCCGGTCACCGCGAGGTCGCGGCCCACGGCCAGCCCGCGCGCGGCGGCCGCACGCAGGATACCGACAGCATGGACATCGCTGATGCACACGATCGCCGTCGGTGGTCGAACGAGACTCAGCAGCTGATCGAGCGCCTCGCCACTGTGCGCGGTGTCATCGTCCGCCCGCACATCGAGGGCGTCGTCAGCGGCGAGCCCAAGTTCCTGCGCCGCGCGGAAGAAGCCCTCGGCGCGCCGGTCACCTGTGGCCGAGCCCGACGGAGATCCGAGGAACGCGATGCGCTCGTGACCGAGCTC
>NZ_ML142860.1:130917-136066 GCF_004138495.1 Phytoactinopolyspora endophytica | reverse complement strand
GTCGTACCGCGGCAGCCATGCCGGCCGCGCCGTCCACGTCGACCCAGGAGTGCGGTGAGGTGATCTCCGGGCGGCCGAACGTGACGAAGGGCACGCCCCGTTCGGCGAGGGCGACGGCACGCGGATCGCCGTAGTCGATGTCGGACAGGACGAAACCGTCGACGGTGCGAGTGCCGACAAGCTCGTCGTAAGCGGTCACCAACCCGTCCTCGTCCGGGGTGAAGAGCAGGACGTGGTAGCCGTCGTTCTCCGCAGCCTCGACGAGCGCATGGACGAAGCGATCGAGGACCGGGTTGAGCACGCCGAGGCGCGAGCGGGTGATCTCGTAGCCGATCATCCGCGAGGCGCGAGTCTTGAGATTGCGCGCCAGCCGGTGCGGCCGGTAACCGAGCTGCTCGATCGCCTGGCGGACGCGCTCGGCAGTGTCGGGACGGACCCTGTCCGGGGCGTTGAGGACGTTGGACACCGTCTGCCGCGACACCTGTGCGCGCCGGGCGACGTCGTTCAACGTGGCACCGTCGGCACGGCTGGGAACGGAGTCTGCGCTGGTGGAGTCCACTATTGATCCTCAGGCCAGTGATTTGAACGTGCAAATTTGAACGTGCAAATCAGCATGATAGATAGGACGCCGAGATGTCAACGGTTCGTGACGGTTTCGTTAACTCCGCTCAGGGCTACGCTGGTCTGCCGGCACACGCCACGGCACGACAGCGTGCGGGATGCGGTGCATACGCGTCAGCCGGACGCCTCCGCGAGCGCGTCGACCGCAGCCTCGGCGAGCTCCAGCACGTCGCCCTGATCGACGTCCTCGACCTCGATGGAGCCGCCGGTGACATACACGCCGGCGACGTGGAACTGGAACATGTTCGCTTGCGCCTTGTCGTGCGCGGCTCGCATCACGTACCCGTCGACATCGCCTACGGAGGTGTCCTCGGCACCCTCCACGTCGGCCAGGTCGGTGCCGATCAGCTCTTGCGAGAAGCTGACCTCGATGCTCGCGATCGACTTACCCGAGTCTCGCCAATCGCAGGTGAGTATGGCGACGTCCTCCGTCGGAGGCACCTCGACGTATTCGAAGTCGCCGGTGATGCGGTCCCCGACCTCCCGCACCTCCTCCGGGCACTCGTCCGGGACATTGCTCGCCGCAGGGCTGTCCGGCGACTCGTCCTCGCCGTCGTCCGTACCGTCGTCCACCGGTTCGTCCTGCGGCGCGGTCCGGTCGCCTTCCCCGCCGGCCTCGGCGTTCTCGGGCTCTCCGTCAGCGTGCTCGTCGCCGGTGTCCTCGCCGCCGGATTCGTCGCCGTCGGCCTGCCCGGGATCCTCTGTCTCGCCGTTCGCGGGGTCCTGTCCATCCACCGACTCACCGCCGTCGTCGCCATCACTGCGCTCGGCGACCGCGTCGTCAGCGGCGTCGCCGTTGTCGGAGCCGCACGCGGCGACCGTGAGACCGATGACCACCATCACCGTCGGCAGAACCCGGCGCGCCGCACCGTCGAGCTGAGACGGCGAGCCACCGGTCCACAAACGACGAATGCGGCACGCCCGGCCGTCTACGTGGTGCATGAGCCCACGATACAAACGATGCGGACGCCGGGACGAATCTCGCCTCGGCAGGCCCGCGTCCTACCCGGCAGTCTGAGCTTGAGTAGCGAACTGGGTCCGATACAGCTCCGCATACAACCCGCCGTGCAGAAGCAGCTCCTCGTGCGTGCCACGCTCCACGATCCGTCCGTCGTCCACCACGAGAATCGTGTCCGCGTCCCGCACCGTCGACAGCCGATGTGCGATGACCAGCGACGTCCGCCCGGTCAAGGCGGTCTTCAACGCTCGTTGGACGGCCACCTCGGACTCGGAGTCCAGATGCGCAGTCGCCTCGTCCAAGACGACGACTCGCGGCGCCTTCAGCAGCAGCCTCGCGATCGCCATCCGCTGCTTCTCCCCTCCGGAGAGCCGGTAACCCCGATCCCCGACGAGCGTGTCGAGCCCGTCCGGGAGCGAGCGCAGCAGATCCCCGATCTGAGCGGCGTCGGCCGCGGCGAGCAACTCCTCGTCCGTGGCCTCTGGGCGCGCGTAGGCAAGATTGAACCGAATCGTGTCGTGGAACATGTGCGCATCCTGGGTCACCACGCCGACGGCGTCGTGCAAGGACTCCAGCGTCGACCGCCGGACGTCGCGGCCGCCGACTCGCACGACTCCCCTGGTGGGGTCGTAAAGGCGCGCGACCAGGCCGGTGATCGTGGTCTTCCCGGCCCCGGACGGCCCCACGAGCGCCACCATCTGACCGGGTTCGATGCGGAAAGAGACACCCCGCAGCACATCTTCGTCGGAGCCCTCGCTGTTCGCGCGGGCTGCAGACTCCAGCGAGGCGAGTGAGACATCCTCGGCTGACGGGTAGCGGAACCAGACGTCGTCGAGCTCGACCGACAGCTGGACATCCCCGGTACTGTCCGGTTCACCTGGGCGGCCGGTCGCCGCACCGCCCTGAAGCGGCCGGGCGTCCGGAGCGTCACGCACGATCGGCTTGAGATCGAGGACCTCGAAGACCCGCTCGAAGCTCACCAGCGCCGTCATGATGTCGACCTGGACGTTCGACAGCGCCGTCAGCGGGCCGTAGAGACGGGTGAGCAACGCCGCCAGCGCGACCAGTGTCCCCACCTGCAGCGTGCCGTCCACGGCCAGCCAGCCGCCGATGCCGTACACCACAGCTGTTGCGAACGACGCCAGGAAGCTCAGGCCGATGAAGAAGTACCGGGCATAGAGGGCCTGCACCACACCGATGTCCCGGACCCGGGCGGCACCCTCGCCGAAGCCCTCGTTCTCGCGCTGATAACGGCCGAAGATCTTCACCAGTAGCGCACCGGAGACGTTGAACCGCTCCGTCATGGTCTGGCTCAACTCGGCGTTGAGCTGCATCGACTCCCGAGAGATGTCGGCCAGCCTGCGGCCGATGAACCTCGCGGGCAACAGGAACAACGGGACCAGCACCAGGACCACGATCGTGATCTGCCAGGACAGGATCACCATCGCGCCCAGCGACAGCACGAGCGTGACGAAGTTGCTGACCACCTGCGACAGCGTTCCTGTGAACGCCTGCTGCGCCCCGACCACGTCAGAGTTGAGCCGTGACACCAGCGACCCGGTCTGGGTCCGCGTGAAGAAGGCGATCGGCTGGCGCTGCACGTGGTCGAAGACCTGGCGTCGCAGGTCGAAGATGAGTCCCTCCCCGACCCGGGCGGACATCCATCGGCCCAGCAAACTGAGACCGGCGTCCAGCACGGCGAGCGAGGCAACAGCAACGGCTCCCCAGACGACGACGCCGCGGTCAGCCGGAACCACGCCGTCGTCGATCACAACCTTCAGCAACAACGGCACGGCGGCCGCGGATGCGGCCGACGCCACCGCGGTGGCCAAGAAGATCGCGATCTGGCGACGGTAAGGTCTGGCGTAGCCGAGGATCCGTCGCGTCGTCCCACGGGCCAGGCGACGCTCGGTCACGCTGCGATCCCGGGAGAACGACCTCGATGCCATCCACCCGCTGCCCATAGGGCCGCCCATCGACACCGTGAAGGACCTCCTCGCCTATCGTGCACATCCGGATACCGGGACAGCATCGTCCCAGACCGGACAACACGGCGGCGAGCTGCACTCTTCCTGCACGCCGAAACAGCGACCGGCCCCAGAAGGCCCGTGGGCAGGCCGTGACGCACCGGCATGGCGCCGAAGGACTCCGGCTCTGGCACCGCCCGCGTCAGCGAGCGGTGCCGTCAGCGCGGAGTTTCCTCAGCGCCCTGCCAAGGTGGTTACGCCTTCTTCCGAGCCTTACCTCGGGTGGCACCACCACGTCCACGTAGTGTCACACCAGCCTCAGAAAGTAGCCGGTGAATGAAGCCGTAGGAACGGCCCGTCTCCGATGCCAGCTCGCGGATGCTCTTGCCGCTCTCGTACTGCTTCTTCAGGTCAGTGGCGAGCTTGTCGCGTACTCCTCCACTGATCCGCGCGCCTTTTACCAACTTGTCGGCCACGCGTCCTCCCCGTTTTCGTTTGTCCTCCATGACAGAGGACCATGATCTGTCCCATTACGGTTTTTCGCCACCCGAACGCAAGATCAATCCCACTCCTGAAGGAAATCGCCTGCTAGGTAGCAGTCTTAGGCTAACGTGACAAGATCTCTATACTCAGCATTCCAGAGGTCTTCGGCGCCGTCAGGCAACAGCAGAACCCGTTCCGGCGCAAGCGCCTCAACTGCTCCCTCGTCGTGCGTGACAAGCACAATCGCGCCTTCGAAGGAGCGCAGCGCCCCTAGCACCTCCTCCCGGGACGCAGGGTCCAAGTTGTTGGTCGGCTCGTCGAGCAGGAGCACATTAGCGCTCGACACCACCAATGCGGCGAGAGCCAGCCGTGTCTTCTCCCCACCCGAAAGGACCGAGGCGGGCTTGTCCACCGCGTCGCCGGAGAAGAGAAAAGATCCCAGAACCCGCCGTACCTCCACATCAGCGAGATCCGGCGCCGCGCTGCGCATATTTTCCAGCACCGTCCGAGATGTGTCCAGCGTCTCGTGCTCCTGGGCGTAATACCCGAGTCGCAGGCCGTGTCCTGCATGTACCGCGCCCGTATCCGGTACCTCTATACCGCCCAAGAGGCGTAGAAGCGTCGTCTTTCCGGCACCGTTGAGGCCCAGTACGACGACTCGGCTCCCCCGGTCGATGGCGAGATCGACGTCGGTGAACACTTCCAGCGACCCATAGGATTTCGACAGCCCCGTGGCGGTGAGCGGTGTCTTGCCACAAGGGGCGGGCTGCGGGAAGCGCAGCTTCGCGACCTTCTCCGAGCGACGTTCGTCCTCCAGGCCGGACATCAGGCGCTCCGCCCGCCGGTCCATGTTCTGCGCCGCAGTCGCCTTCGTCGCCTTGTAGCGCATCCGGTCCGCCTGCGCCTTCAGAGCCGTGGCCTTCTTCTCCGCATTGGTCCGTTCCCGGCGACGCCGACGTTCGTCAGTCTCGCGCTGCTCCAGATACGTCGACCAGCCGACGTTGTAGAGGTCGAGCACAGCCCTGGTGGCGTCGAGGTGGAAGACTCGGTTCACGGTCTGGTCGAGCAGCGCGACGTCGTGGCTGATCACCACGAGGCCGCCCTTGTAAGCCCGGAGGAA
>NZ_ML142860.1:129162-130880 GCF_004138495.1 Phytoactinopolyspora endophytica | reverse complement strand
CGCAGCCACACCACGGAGTCCGCGTCGAGGTGGTTGGTCGGCTCGTCCAGCAGCATCGTCTCGGCGTCGGAGAAGAGGATCCGCGCCAGCTCGATCCGGCGCCGCTGGCCACCCGAGAGGGTGTGCAACGGCTGGCCCAGTACCCGCTCAGGCAGACCGAGGCTGGCAGCGATGGTCGCCGCCTCGCTCTCGCTCGCGTATCCGCCGAGGGAGAGGAACTCGGCCTCCAGACGCGCATAGCGGCGCATCCCCCGTTCGTGTTCGGCGTCCTTGTCGGATGCGATCTGCTGCTCGGCACGGCGAAGCTGAGTGACGATCGTGTCCAGTCCCCGCGCCCCGAGGATGCGGTCGCGAGCCAGAACCTCCGTGTCACCCGTACGCGGGTCCTGCGGCAGATAGCCGACGTCGCCGGAGCGGGTGACCTCGCCGGCGAACTGCTGCCCTTCTCCGGCCAGGATTCGGGTGAGCGTGGTCTTGCCCGCGCCGTTGCGGCCGACTAGGCCCACCTTGTCGCCGGGTGCGATGCGGAAGGTGGCGTCGGCGAGCAGGATCTGCGACCCGGCACGCACCTCGACCTCGTGGGCGGTGATCATGTCAGAATCGTCTCCGTCGGATCATGACAGGCGGAGACCGCGCCGGAAGCGAAGCGTGCGCTCGCGCCGGCCGATCCCATTCCTGAATCTGCGTGCACTTCACGGGACGATCCCGTGACCCGGCCCATTCAACGCGTCCCCGCCCAAGATCGACACTGAGTTTCCGGGGCGTGGCCGACCGGCGTGGATTCCCGGCCATGACGTCGGGCCGCACCAAGTTTACAGTTGAGCACGTGATCGAGGTCGAAGGCGTCAGCCACGCGTACGGCGATCGGCAGGTGCTGCGCGGTGTCGACGTCGGACTCCCCGAACACCGGATCGCCGTCATCGGAGCCAACGGCTCCGGCAAATCGACCTTCGCTCGCCTGCTCAACGGGCTCGTCATCCCCGATCAGGGACGGGTGCGCGTCGACGGTCTCGACACCCGCTCCGACGGCGCGGCGGTGCGTCAGCGGGTGGGCTTCGTCTTCACCGACCCGGATGCCCAGATCGTCATGCCCACGGTGGCGGAGGATGTCGCGTTCAGCCTGCGCAGGCAGAAACTCGGCCGTTCAGAGTCAGACCGGCTGGTCGCCGAACAGCTGGCCATGTTCGGCCTGGACGAGCACGCGGATCATCCGGCGCACTTGCTCTCCGGCGGGCAGAAGCAGCTGCTGGCCCTGTGCTCCATCCTGGTCACCGAGCCTAAAGTGCTTATCTGCGACGAACCGACCACGTTGCTGGACCTTCGCAACTCCCGGCGGGTGTCGGAGTTACTGGCAACGCTGCCCCAGCAAGTGATTCTTGTCACACATGATCTCGAGGCCATCCGAGACTTCGAACGGGCGCTCGTCTTCGACCAGGGCAGCGTCGTGTTCGACGGTCCGCCGGCCGCCGCCGTCGACCACTACCGCGAGCTGGCCGCCTGACGCTAGCCCGTCACCAATGCCTGCGGAACGACGGTGACGGTATACGGGCGGCGTAGCGTGACGCTGTCGGAACCGGTTGCGCGGCCCACCTCACGCTAAAAGAGGCAACCGGTCGCCCACAGAAGCTTTCTCGGTGCTAAAGGACGCCCTCCCCAACGTCGACCGGGTCGATCCTGACCCTGACCGGCTTGCCGGAACGGCGAGCCGAACGCACGCC
>NZ_ML142860.1:123176-129134 GCF_004138495.1 Phytoactinopolyspora endophytica | reverse complement strand
CGCCTCCCGAAGCGCCGCAGACAACGCTGCGCCCGACGTCCGCGGTACCCGGACGATGACCTGCGCCGTCTCGTCGTCGACCGGTGACGGGCCGAGAACCTCGGCGACCGGCGGCAGCTCGGCCAGCGACAGCATCTCCTCGATGTCTCCGTGCGCCCCCCGCAGCTCGGCGATCCGCGCCGCCGGCGGAAAGTGCAGGTGACCGCGCTCGGCCAGTTCTCGGCTGGCGAACCCGCCTGGATCCCATCGCACCAGCGCCTGTACGGCCGCCGCCGACGGCTCAGCGACGACCACCACCTCGCCGCTCTCGGAACGAGGCCGTACCAGCGCCGCAGCCCGCATCCAGCGCCGCAACGCCTCCTCGGCTGCCCGCAGACCTGGCCGGTTCAGCATCGACGTCCCATCCAACAGCAGCGCCGCCGCGTACCCGCCGTCGGCGACCGGCTCCGCGCCGTGCGTCGCCACCACCAGCGTCGGCTCGGCCCCGACCTCATCGCGGACCGCTTCTTCGTTGCCCCGTTCAGCAGCTTCTTCGCCGGGGGCCCGGTCGGGCTTGTCATGTCCCGGCTCCGCGGCCTTCCGCCCGCCGCCTCGGGACAGCACCACTGGCACGCCCGGAAATGCCCGTCCCAGCTCTTCAGCGGTACGCCGAACCCCGACGGCGCCGGCGCGCAGACGGTCGTGTCCACAGTCCGCACAACGCCAGCCAGGCGCCGCGCTCCCGCACGCCTCGCACTGCGGCACTCCGTCCGCCCGGATCAGCCGGAGAACGCCGCCACAAGCGGCGCACAGCGCCGGTGCCCGGCACCGTGCACACGCCAGGGACGGCACGTACCCGGCACGCGCCACCTGAACCAGGACCGGCCCGCGTTCCAAGCCGGCACGAGCCACCCGCCACGCCAGCGACGGCAGCCGTGCACTGCGGGCCGCCTGGTCGCGGCCCTGCTCGTACGCATCGCCACTGGTGTGGATCTGCGGAGCTCGCGCCCTGGTCACCGAGCGGTCCGGCTCCACCGGCTGTGCCCAGCCCGTGTCCAGCAGCAACTGACCTTCGGCAGTACGGGCGAACCCGCCGACGACGGCAGCCGCACCAGCCAGATGTGCCCTGAGCAGCAGCACCTCGCGCATGTGCGGGTACGGCGACCTCGGTTCGGCGTGCAGGTCGTCGCCGTCGTCCCAGATGACGACGAGACCGAGACCGTGCACAGGCGCGAACGCGGCCGATCGGGTGCCGATCGCGGCCCGCACGGATCCACGCAGCACCTTCAGCCACCGCCGGTATCGTTGCGCTGGGCCCACCTCGGCGCCCAGCACCACGTGCTGGCCCTCCCCTATCAGCCGCCGGATCGCCGCATCGAGCCGGGCGACATCGCGGCCGTCAGGAAGCACGACCACCACGCCGCGTCCCGCGGACAGCGCAGTCGCGACCAGCCGGGCCAGAAGCTCCGACCAGTCCGCGGCCGGGGCAGGAGACCAGACTGCCCGAGGCGGCGCCACACCCGTTCGGTCATCCTCGCCCGGGTCTGGCTCGGCAGGCCGGGCCACCGCGTCAAGCAGTGCCTGCCCATTGATGTGCTCCGTCCACATTCCGGCGTCGGGCCGCGCAGGGGGCGCGACCTCGGCGGAACTCGGCTCCTTCTCAGTCGCGGCATGACGCGGTGGGATCGCGAGCCGCAGAACATCGGCGACAGTGCCCGCATAGCGGTCGGCCACCGACCTGGCCAGCCGGCTCAGATGCGGTGTCAGGACAGGCTCGGGCGATACGACCCGGCGCAGCGGGGACAGCCGCCCGGTGTGCTCGCTGGTCTCGGCTCTCTCGACGATGAACCCGTCATGATCCGCTCCGGCGAACCGCACTCGGACCCGGGCACCCGCGACTGCCTGCTCAGCCATCGACGCAGGCACGACGTAGTCGAACGGCCGGTCCAAATGCGGGAGACCGAGATCTACCAGTACGCGTGCGATCGGATGCTCGGCAGCCACCGGCCGGGACCGTTGCGGCTTCGGCCGCTTCGGTGCGGGCGCACCGGCCAGGGCAAGCTGGTCGGCATCGCCACTATCACTCACCCGACGTTTCTACCCCATGCCGTGCCGTTGTCCGCGCCCGCCCTTCAGCCCACGGCCGCTTTGAGCGCCTCGGCCCGATCCGTACGCTCCCAGGTGAAGTCGGGCAGTTCCCGGCCGAAATGACCATAGGCGGCTGTGTTTCGGTAGATCGGCCGCAACAGGTCCAGATCACGGATGACGGCCGCCGGGCGGAGGTCGAACACCTCCGTCACCGCCCGCTCGATCCGCTCTGTCGGCACTCGCTCGGTGCCGAAGCATTCGACGAACAACCCCACCGGCTCAGCCTTGCCGATCGCGTAGGCGACCTGGATCTCGCACCGACGGGCCAACCCGGCCGCTACCACGTTCTTCGCCACCCATCGCATCGCGTAGGCGGCAGACCGGTCCACCTTCGACGGGTCCTTGCCGCTGAACGCTCCGCCACCGTGGCGTGCCATCCCACCGTAGGTGTCGATGATGATCTTGCGCCCGGTCAGTCCCGCGTCGCCCATCGGCCCGCCGACCTCGAACCGGCCTGTCGGATTGACCAGCAGCCGCATCGATCCGGAGTCCAGTGAGAACTGCTCCAGCACCGGGTTCACCACATAGCTGATCAGATCAGGGGTGAGCAGGTTGGTCAGGTCGACCTTCGACGCATGCTGCGTCGAGATCACCACCGTCTCGAGTCGAGACGGCCGGTCACCGTCGTACTCGATGGTGACCTGCGTCTTCCCGTCCGGCCGCAGGTACGGTACCGAGCCCGACTTCCGGACCTGCGCGAGCCGCTGAGCGAGCCGGTGAGCCAAGGTGATCGGCAGCGGCATCAGCTCGGGAGTCTCGTCGCAGGCATAGCCGAACATCAGACCCTGGTCGCCCGCTCCTTGCCGGTCCAGCGGGTCCTCATCGCCCTCTACGCGGCTTTCGTAGGCCGTATCGACCCCTTGCGCGATGTCCGCCGATTGAGCCCCCAGCGCGACGTTCACGCCGCATGAAGCACCATCGAAGCCCTTTGCCGAGGAGTCGTAGCCGATGTCCAGCACAGTTTCGCGCACTATGCCGGGAATATCCGCGTAAGTACTCGTGGTCACCTCGCCCGCTACGTGCACCTGCCCCGTGGTGACCAACGTCTCGACCGCTACCCGGCTCGCCGGATCCTCCGCCAGCATGGCGTCCAGGATCGCGTCGCTGATCTGATCACAGATCTTGTCCGGGTGCCCCTCGGTGACTGACTCAGACGTGAACAACCGTACGGCCATAGAGCCCTCCTTCTGGCACCGCCAGTCTAGGGCTATCCAGCGGCCTCCGACACTGACCCGTTTCACTCCGAAACCAGCCCACACGAAGCCACCCCACCCGTACGCCTCCGCATCGGCCGCCCGCCCGGACCGCGGGCCTTCCGATCCTGACTTCAGGACGAGCGGACGCACGCACGACGAGCCACCCCACCGAAAGCGTGAAAGGCGGCGCCCAACACAAGACCAGAGTGAGACCCAGAAGGGGCCGGGGAAGCTCTTTGCCCGATCTTCCGGAGGCGCAGATCACGCAACCAGCACGAAAGGCCACCCGCCGGAGGCGTGAGAGGGCAAAGAATTCCGCGGTCCCGCCCCGGGCGACCACAATTTGGCGAGTCGAAACCAGGCGAAGCGTATACCGGTCGTCGAGTGCAGGCGGCGCCTGGGACCAGCAAAACCTTACGGCGACGTCGGCCCTGTGAGCCGCCCGGCGACGCGGTCCCAGACGGTGTGCGCCAACGCGGACTTCGGACCGTACGGCACTTCGACCGACGTTCCGTCCTGGCCTAGGATGACCGCCTCGTTCTCCTCCGACTCGAAGCCGCGGTCGCGTCCCACCTCGTTCACCACGAGCAGGTCGCAGCCCTTGGCCGCGAGCTTGGCTCGTCCATGCTCCAGGACACCGCCATCGCTGTCCCCCGTCTCGGCCGCGAACCCTACGACGACTTGGTCCGGCCGGCGCCGCGAACGGGACAGCTCAGCCAGAATGTCCTCGGTGCGCTCAAGCTCGATCGCCGGCGCGTCGTCGGTCCCCGCGGTCTTCTTGATCTTCGCGTCGTGAAACGACCGCGGGCGGAAGTCCGAGACCGCGGCGGCCATCACCACGGCGTCGGCCGTCGAGGCCGCCTTCAACATGGCTTCGCGCAGATCGGCGACGGATTCGACACGGACGATGTCAGCTCCCGCGACGTCGGTCAGGCCGACGTTCGCTGCGACGAGCGTCACTCGCGCCCCACGGCTCACCGCGGCCTGCGCAAGCGCGTAACCTTGCCGCCCCGACGAGCGGTTGCCGATGTACCGGACCGGGTCGATGTACTCGCGCGTCCCACCGGCCGAGACCACCACGTGGTATCCGGCCAAATCCGTCGATGTGGCGGCATGTACCGTGTCGAGGGCTTGCCCGACGATCGCCTCCGGCTCCGGGAGCCGGCCTTTGCCAGAGTCGGCGCCGGTCAGCCTCCCGACGGCCGGCTCGATGACCACACAACCCCGGGATCGCAACGTCGCCACGTTCGCGACGGTGGCGGCATGTTCCCACATCTCGGTGTGCATCGCCGGGGCGAACACCACCGGACTCCGCGTGGTCAACAACGTTGAGGTCAGCAGGTCATCGGCCCTACCGGAAGCGGCACGAGCCAGCAGGTCGGCGGTGGCGGGCACCACCAGTACCAAGTCAGCTTCCTGCCCCAGTGCGACGTGAGGCACCTCATGCACGTCATCGAAGACACTGGTGCTCACCGGATGGCCGGACAGCGCCGCCCACGTCGCCTCACCGACGAAACGCAGTGCCGATTCCGTCGGCAGCACCCGGACGTCATGTCCTGCCTCAGCGAGGCCTCGCAATACTTCGCAAGCCTTGTAGGCAGCGATTCCTCCGCTGACGCCCAGGAGAACCCGATACCGGGTCCTGCCCGGGTCGCCAGACGCAGGGGTCATTCTTGTTCGGGCTGACCGGCCGCCGCGATGTCCTCGGGCGTCACGTCCGCGGCGGTGATCTCCGCCTGAGGTGTCTCCGTGACCAGCTCGGCCGGATCCACCTCCTCAGCCGTGAGCAGTCCCGCGTCGATCTCTCGCAACGCTATGGACAGCGGCTTCTCCTGCACACGAGTCTCGACCAGTGGGCCGACATACTCGAGCAGGCCCTCGCCGAGCTGCGAATAGTAGGCATTGATCTGACGAGCCCGCTTGGCGGCGTAGATGACCAAGCCATACTTCGAGTCGGTCTTGGAGAGCAGGTCGTCAATGGGAGGGCTGGTAATACCCTCCGCGACGCCTCGGGTTCCAGACACGCTGTTTGCCTCCGGGCTGATCTAAGGGGATGAACCCATTAATACTACCAGCTCACGGCAGACGCTGCCGACGTCCGTGTTGACCACGGTCACGTCGAACTCAGCCTCGGCCGCGAGCTCGTCACGGGCGGTCTGCAGCCTGCGGGCTCGTTCCTTCTCGTCCTCAGTTCCCCGCCCGACGAGCCGGCGGACCAGCTCCTCCCAACTGGGAGGGGCGAGGAAGACGAAAAACGCATCCGGCATGGTGGACCGGATCTGGCGGGCACCTTGCAGGTCGACCTCGATGAGCACAGACCGCCCAGCGGCCCGAGCCTGATCGACCTCCGAACGAGGGGTGCCGTACTTGAACGTCCCATGTACCACAGCCCACTCGAGGAACTCACCTTGTTCGATCTTGCGATCGAACGTGGGTCCATCGACGAAGTAGTACGGCGCGCCGTCCACCTCGCCCGGCCGCATCGGCCGCGTCGTCACTGTGGGCGCTATCGACAGCTCGGGATGTTCGGCCCGAAGCTGCCGCATAACAGTCGTCTTGCCGACCGCCGACGGCCCCGATAGAACAATCGCTCGCGGGTTGTTCTTCGGGACCGCCAAAGGCGGCCGTGGCAAGT
>NZ_ML142860.1:118713-123154 GCF_004138495.1 Phytoactinopolyspora endophytica | reverse complement strand
CTCAACCGCTGAAACGCTCGATGAGCGCAGCCTGCTGATTGGCACCCAGTCCACGCACACGACGTGTCTCTGCGATGCCGATCTCTTCCATAATCTGCTTGGCGCGGACCTTGCCCACACCCGGCAGTGACTCGAGCAGGGCGGAGACCTTCATCTTGCCGATGACCTCGTTGGTCTCTCCCTCCTTCAGGATGTCACTGAGCTTGGCACCGGCATTCTTGAGCCGGTTCTTGACCTCTGCCCGCTCCCTGCGGGCCTCAGCAGCCTTCTCGAGAGCGGCCGCGCGCTGTTCTGGAGTCAAGTTTGGGAGCGCCACGAGCGGGTCACCTCTGTTGTGTCGATCGGATAGCGGACAGTATCAACAAACTGGAACCTAGCGGGTGAACCACCAGGTCAGCAACGTGACCACGGTACCCCTACTCGACAGGAGCGCACGCACCGACACCCGATTTTCTTGTCACGTGTCGCGTCACGTCTTGACGTGGATTCTTCACTTCTCGATCAACATCTCTTTGACCTGGGCGTTCAATGCAAACGCGCTGGCACTGAGCGCGGCGGAATCTGGACCGCAGCGCAGAATTTCTCGCGACACGGATGGCAGAACGCACGACAGAACAGGCCCGAAGACGCCCTTCAGGTCGCTTACCTGTGCGCCCTGCGCACCGATCCCTGGAGCCAGGAGCGGGCCGTTGACGCGCAGTTTCTCCCCATCTACACCGTCTGTTCCCGCGCGACCGCCGGTCGCGCCGACAACACATCCGATGCTGCCAAACGGTCGCTCCCCGGCGTTGACCCTCCGCACATGGTCGAAGATGGTCTCGGCGACAGTCCGGCCGTCCGGGCCACACGCATGTTGCACCTCCCCGCCTTCCGGGTTTGAGGTTCTCGCGAGCACGAACACTCCGTTGCCGTGTGCGAGCGCCGTGTCGATCAACGGCTGCAGCGAGCCGAACCCCAAGTATGGGGAGGCAGTGACCGCGTCCGCGCACAACGACGACGACGGGTCGAGGTACGCGTCAGCGTAAGCCTGCACCGTGGAGCCGATATCGCCTCGTTTCGCATCCATCAACACCAAGGCTCCTGCCGACCGCAGCTCGGTCAGCAGGCGCTCCAGGACGGCTATCCCCCGTGAACCGTGCCGCTCGAAGAAGGCCGACTGTGGTTTGAAGATCGCCACGTCCCCGGCCAGAGCGTCCACCACGGTCCGGCAGAACCGTTCCAGGCCGGCCACGTCGTCGCCGAGGCCCCACTCCCTGAGCAAACTCGCGTGCGGATCGATCCCCACGCACAGGGGCCCTCGGTCGCGCATTGCCTCGAACAAGCGGGATCCGAACGTCACCCCGTCGCCTCTCTGTTCCGTCACCGTTGCCTCCTCACACCGGACACGTTCTCATCGCCGGCGCACGGCCATCGCCCGCCTTCGGGCCGCATGTCGCACGAGCCCGACCGACCAGCCTGCGTGCGACGTCCGTCAGTGTCACGACGGGCGTTCACTAGGGCGTGTCTGATGGATCTCGGCAGTAGGCCATGGATCCATCAGACACGCCCTAGCTCGGCGAGCTCGCGGTGGATCCGCATCGGCCAGGCCGGACCGCCATAGACGAAGGCTGTATAAGCCTGGACCAGCGTCGCTCCGGCCCGGAGCCGTTCCAGCACGTCGTGCGCGTTCTCGATGCCGCCGGCGGCGATCAGCGTCGGGCGGTGTCCTTCGCCCGTGGCCGGGGCCTTCTCATCGAGACGAGTGCTGAGCAGCAGCAGGACCTCCAGCGCGCGTTTCGCGAGCGGCGCCCCCGAGAGCCCGCCGGCGCCGGCTCTCTCGACATCGCCCGGCGTCGACGAGAGACCGTCGCGCGAGATCGTCGTATTGGTCGCGATGATCCCGTCCAGCCCCAGTTCGAGCGCCAGGTCGGCCACCGCCAGCACATCGTCGTCGCTGAGGTCCGGAGCGATCTTCACCAGGAGCGGGACCCGCCTCGTCGGAGCGCGGCCAGGACCGCCCACGCTGCTCTCGGCACGATTCACCGTGACGGCGTCCGCCTGGCGCCGCACTGCGCTCAGCAGCGGGCGGAGATGGTCCACCGCCTGCAGATCGCGCAGGCCCGGCGTGTTGGGAGAGCTGACGTTCACTACGAGGTAGTCCGCATAGGGCGCCAGCAACCGGGCGCTCGCTTCATAGTCGGCGATAGCCTCGCTCTCCGGCACGACCTTGGTCTTGCCGATGTTCACCCCCACGACGACGGGTAACGCCGACCGCCGTCGACGACGTCTGGCAAGCCGGGCCGCCACCGCCGCAGCGCCGTCGTTGTTGAACCCCATCCGGTTGACGATGGCCCGATCCGAGACGAGCCGGTGCAGGCGCGGCTTCGGGTTGCCGGACTGCGCGCGCCCGGTCACGGTGCCGACCTCCACGAACGCGAACCCGAGCGCGCCCAGTGCGTCGATGGCGACGGCGTTCTTATCGAACCCGGCCGCCACCCCGACAGGACCGGGGAATCGGAGGCCAAGGGCGTCGACCGCCAATTCCGGGTCCCTCGGCGACATTCTGCGCCAGGCAACGCGCCGCGCGCCCGGCAGCACAGCAGCCGCCCGCATCGCCGTCATCGCCAGATGATGCGCGGCCTCCGGATCCACCCGGGTCAGCGCGGAGTCGAACAGCCTCCGGTACAGCATCATGCCGGCGCGCCCGTGCGCTCGTCATTCACACCGTCCCGAGCCGGACCGGCGGCGCTCAGCGACCCCGTCGCAGCCCAGGACTGCAGCGATCGGACGCTCTCGGTGCCCGCGCGTAGCGATTCGATGCCGTGGACGGCGGCGGCGAGGCCCTGCACCGTGGTGACGCAGGGGACGTTGGCTTGGATGGCGGCGGTGCGGATTTCGTAGCCGTCGGCGCGTGGGTTGCCTGCGGTGGTGGTGCCGCTGGGGGTGTTGATGATGAGGTCGACGTCTTGGTTGAGGATGCGTCCGATGATGGTGGGGGTGCCGTCGGGTTCGTGGCCGGTCCAGCGTTTGCGCACGACTTCGGCGGTGACGCCGTTGCGTCGTAGTACCTCTGCGGTGCCGGCGGTGGCGAGGATGTTGAAGCCGAGGTCGGCGAGGCGTTTGACGGGGAAGATCATGTGTCGTTTGTCGCGGTTGGCCAATGAGACGAAGATCGTGCCTTGTGTGGGGAGCGGGCCGAACGCGGCGACCTGGGATTTGGCGAAGGCGGTGCCGAAGTGCTGGTCGATGCCCATGACTTCGCCGGTCGAGCGCATCTCGGGGCCGAGCAGCGTGTCCACGGAGCGCCCGTCCGGGCTGCGGAACCGGTTGAACGGCATCACGGCCTCTTTCACGGCCACGGGGGCGTCGTCGGGTAGATCGACACAATCACCCTGTGCGGGGAGAATGCCCTCTTGGCGGAGTTGGTCGATGCTCGCGCCGAGCATCACACGTGCGGCGGCTTTCGCCAGCGGCACGGCGGTGGCCTTGGACACGAACGGCACCGTGCGCGACGCGCGCGGGTTGGCCTCCAGCACGTAGAGCACGTCACCGGCCAGGGCGTACTGCACGTTCAACAGGCCCTTGACGCCGACACCTTTGGCGATCGCCTCCGTGGACGCTCGGATGCGCAGGAGCTCATCCCGTCCGAGTGTGGTGGGCGGCAGCGCACAGGCGGAGTCACCGGAATGGATCCCGGCTTCCTCGATGTGTTCCATCACCCCGCCCAGATACAACTCGGCCCCGTCGAACAGGGCGTCGACATCAATTTCGACGGCGTCATCGAGGAACCGGTCGACCAGGACCGGATGCTGCGGTGAGGCTTCAGTGGCCCGGGTGATGTAGTCAGCCAGGGAGCCCTCGTCGTAGACGATCTCCATCCCCCGCCCGCCGAGCACATACGACGGGCGCACCAGCACCGGGTACCCGATATCAGCCGCCACCTCGCGGGCTTCGTCGAACGAGGCCGCCAGACCGTGCTTCGGGGCGGGCAACCCGGCCGCGTGCAACACCCGGCCGAACGCGCCACGTTCCTCGGCCAGATCGATCGCGGCCGGCGAGGTACCCACAATCGGCACACCCGCCCCCTCGAGTGCTTTAGCGAGGCCGAGCGGGGTCTGCCCGCCCAGCTGAACGATCACCCCAGCCACCGGCCCGGCCGCCGACTCGGCGTGCACCACCTCAAGGACGTCCTCCAGCGTCAACGGCTCGAAGTACAGCCGGTCCGCCGTGTCATAGTCAGTGGACACGGTCTCCGGGTTGCAGTTGACCATGACGGTCTCGTATCCGGCCTCATGCAGCGCCATCGCCGCGTGCACACAGGAGTAGTCGAACTCGATCCCCTGACCGATCCGATTAGGGCCACTGCCGAGAATGATCACCGCAGGCCTGTCCCGAGTGGCGACCTCGCTCTCCTCGTCATACGACGAGTAGTGATACGGCGTCGCAGCGGCGAACTCCGCCG
>NZ_ML142860.1:112968-118665 GCF_004138495.1 Phytoactinopolyspora endophytica | reverse complement strand
CGTATCCACCGTCTTGAACACCGGCCGGATACCCAACGTCTGGCGCACCCCGCGGATCACCTCAGCCGAGCTATGACGCAACGCCGCGATCTGGGAATCCGAGAACCCATGCCGCTTCGCTCTGCGCAGCACCTGCGGCGTCACATGCTCCACACCGCGAACCTCTTCGGCGACCTCACACAGCAACAACAACTGATCCACAAACCACGGATCAATCCGCGTCGCCTCACACAGCTGCTCCACCGTGGCTCCGGCCCGCAACGCGGCCACCACATCACCCAGGCGCCCGTCATACCCCCGCGACACCCGCGCCAACAGCTCGGCCACATCTCCAGCCTCGCTGGCGAAGTCCAACTCACTCCCGGCTTTCTCCGCCGAGCGCATCGCCTTCTGCAACGCCTCAGTAAACGACCGCCCGATCGCCATCGCCTCACCCACGCTCTTCATATGCGTCGTGAGCGTGGTGTCAGCCGCGGGGAACTTCTCGAACGCGAACCGCGGCACCTTCACCACCACATAATCCAGTGTCGGCTCGAACGACGCCGGCGTCTGTTGGGTGATGTCATTCGGGATCTCATCCAACGTGTAACCCAACGCGACCTTCGCCGCGATCTTCGCGATCGGAAACCCCGTCGCCTTACTGGCCAACGCCGACGACCGCGACACCCGCGGATTCATCTCAATAATCACAATCCGCCCGGTATCCGGATTCACCGCGAACTGGATATTGCAGCCACCGGTATCCACCCCCACCGCACGGATCACATCAATAGCCAGGTCCCGCATCACCTGATACTCGCGATCAGTCAGCGTCAACGCCGGCGCCACCGTCACCGAATCCCCGGTATGCACACCCATCGGATCCACATTCTCGATCGAGCAGACAATCACCACATTGTCCGCCCCATCACGCATCACCTCGAGCTCGTATTCCTTCCACCCGAGGATCGACTCCTCCAGCAACACCTCAGTGGTCGGGGACAACGCCAGCCCAGACCCCGCGATCCGATACAGGTCGTCGGCATCGAACGCCATCCCCGACCCGGCACCACCCATGGTGAACGACGGCCGCACCACCACCGGATAGCCCAGATCCTCCACGGCTTTGAGGCACTCATCCATCGAGTGACAGATCGCCGAACGCGCCGTCTCACCACCGATCTCGGCCACAATCTGCTTGAACGTCTCCCGGTTCTCGCCCCGACCGATCGCCTCGATCGACGCACCGATCAACTCCACGCCGTAGCGCTCAAGCACACCCGACTCATGCAACGCCACCGCCGCATTCAACGCCGTCTGACCACCCAACGTCGCCAACAACGCATCCGGGCGCTCAGCCGCGATCACCTTCTCCACAAACCCTGCCGTGATCGGCTCCACATACGTCGCATCCGCAATATCCGGATCCGTCATGATCGTCGCCGGGTTGCTGTTCACCAACACCACCCGCAAACCCTCAGCCCGCAACACCCGACACGCCTGCGTCCCCGAATAATCGAACTCACACGCCTGCCCGATCACAATCGGACCCGAACCAATCACCAACACACTCGAAATATCCGTACGACGCGGCATCTACAACTCGCCCTTCAACACATTCACAACCCGATGATCATCAACCCTGCGCCCGGTCATGATGTAGCCACCCGTTGATGATCACGGTCGCGCTCCATCAATTCCACGAAACGGTCGAACAGATACGCCGCGTCATGCGGCCCGGCAGCCGCCTCCGGGTGATACTGCACCGAGAACGCCCTCAACGCCCCATCCGTGCCGCGAAGAGCGAGGCCCTCAACGACATCATCGTTGAGACACACATGACTGACCTCCGCCTTCCCATATGGCGTGTCGACAGCCTCATACCTCGGGCCGTCCGTACTCCATTTGACGGCGAACCCGTGATTGTGCGCCGTGACCTCCACCTTCTCAGTACCGAGGTCCTGCACCGGCTGGTTGATCCCACGGTGGCCGTAGCCGAGCTTGAACGTTGTGAAGCCCAACGCCCGCCCGAACACCTGATTACCGAAACAAATCCCGAAGAACGGCAACCCACGCTCCAACGCTGCACGCAACACCTCCGCCGGCCCGTCGGCCGTCGCCGGGTCACCAGGACCGTTGGACAGGAACAACCCGTCCGGAGCAACAGCGAGCACATCGTCAATGGACGACCAGGCCGGCAACACATGAACCTCGATCCCCCGCTCAGCCATCCGACGCGGTGTCATCGTCTTGATGCCGAGGTCGAGCGCAGCCACACGGAACCGCCGCTCCCCCACAGCCGGCACCACATACGCCTCACGCGTGGACACCTCACCCGCCAGCTCCGCACCCGTCATCGCAGGGCTGCCCAGCACCCGCTCACGCAACGCGTCCGCGTCAGACTCGGTCGACGAGATCCCCACCCGCATCGCGCCACGCTCCCGCAGATGCCGGGTGAGCGCCCTGGTGTCGATCCCACAGATTCCGACGACACCCTGCGCCGCCAGCTCGTCCTCCAAGCTCCGCCGCGCCCGCCACGACGACACCCGCCGCGCCGGATCACGCACCACGTATCCAGCCACCCAGATCCGGCCGGACTCCGCATCCTCGTCATTCACACCCGTATTACCGATATGCGGCGCCGTCTGCACCACGACCTGCCGGTGATACGACGGATCCGTCAGTGTCTCCTGGTAACCCGTCATCCCAGTAGCGAACACCGCCTCACCAAACGTCTCCCCACCAGCCCCATACGACTCACCACGAAACGTCCGACCATCTTCCAGAACCAGCAGCGCCGGTGCACGCGTCGTCATCTCAAGCTCACTTTCTTCCGCCCTGTCCCACGTGCCGATCCACAACGTCGCGGACCGGTGCACGCCACAGCGGCACTGATCGATGTCTCCAAGCCCGTTTCCCGAGTGGCCGTCATCGGGATGCCTCATGCGTCATGACGGCGGTGACGGCCTCCTCGATCCGAGCCCGATCCTCCCGGCGTCGCGGTCGCAACGAAGTGTCCAGGACCACCTCTCCGTGTTCCCACGTGATGATCACGTACTCGGCACGCCGTACCGCACGGCCGGCCCCAGCACGGTCCGTCCGCACCGCACGGACCGATTCGCCCGGTATGACGAAGCTCGGCTCCGGGCCACGCTCCAGCAGGATGCCCTGCGGCGTGATCGTCACGGAGGCGGAGCTACGCCGGCCGAGCCCGTGTGCCAGAACGCGTTCCATCCAGTCTCCGGCCATAGTGGTCCCGGCATAGACAGTGTCGACCGGTCCGAGCGTGGTTTCGTCGCGGGAGTCGGGGAGGTCCGATTTTCTTCGACGATCTTCGGTCGGCGGCGGATCCACGCAACCAGCCACCCGAGCCGCCCGCCGACCGCGTGAGAGGAGAGGAAAATCGGACCTCCCCGCGGCCGAGTCCGTACTCACGGGTGGCAGCGGCGGCAGATTGACCTGCGTGCCCGCACGGCGACGCCAGCCCCGCCACATCAGCAGGTAGGAACCAACCAGCACCAGCCCCAGGATCGCGACGGCGACACCAGTCCTCAGATCCATGTCACTCCCCTGTCTCCCGTCGTGACGTCCCGCGTGATGTGTGCCTGTGGCCACGTTGCTCGGCACATGGCCTTTCTCACGTGAGCGCCCCGTCCTGCACTGTGGGGCGGCCTCGTAAGAAGGTGGCCACGACGGCGCCCGGAAGCTTCATTCCCTCATACGGGCTGTTCCTGGAGAGCGACGCTGAGGCCGCAGGGTCGATGGTGCGGGCCGCCGACGGATCGACCAGCGTGACATTGGCGGGCTCACCGACAGCCAACCTCCGGCCGTGGCCGGACTCCGGTGTGTCGCAGCGCCCGATCCGCGCCGGCGCGAACGACATCCGCTCCGCCACACCTGCCCAGTCCAGCAGCCGGGTGTCGACCATGGTGTGCTGCACGACGGAGAGCGCCGTCTCCAGCCCCAGCATCCCGAAGGCGGCGGCGTCCCACTCACATTCCTTGTCCTCCACCGGGTGCGGAGCATGGTCGGTCGCCACGATGTCGATGGTGCCGTCGGCCAGCCCTGCCCGCACGGCCGCGACGTCGTCGGCCGTGCGCAGCGGAGGGTTGACCTTGTAGCGCGCGTCGTACGTGGCGACCAGCTCTTCGGTGAGCAACAGGTGATGCGGCGTCACCTCCGCGGTGACCGGGAGCCCGCGTTCCTTGGCCAGCCGGATGATCTCGACCGAACCCCTGGTGGACAGGTGACAGACGTGCAGCCGGGAACCGACATGGGCAGCGAGCAGGACATCGCGGGCGATGACGGCTTCCTCTGCCACACACGGCCAGCCGCGTAGCCCGAGTCGGCCGGAGAGCTCGCTTTCGTTCATCTGCGCCCCCTCGGTCAGCCGGGGCTCCTGTGCGTGCTGGGCGACCACGCCGTCGAACGCCTTCACGTACTCCAGCGCGCGACGCATCAGCACCGCGTCGGAGACGCAATGGCCGTCGTCCGAGAAGACCCGGACGCCCGCCGCGGAATCTGCCATCGCCCCCAGCTCAGCCAGCCGCTCACCGCCGAGCCCGACAGTGACCGCGCCCACGGGCCGCACATCGGCATACCCCGCTTCTCGGCCGAGACGCCACACCTGCTCAACGACACCCGCGGTATCGGCCACCGGGTCAGTGTTGGCCATCGAGTGCACCGCGGTGAACCCGCCGAGCGCCGCCGCCTGCGTGCCGGTGGCAACGGTCTCCGCGTCCTCTCGGCCAGGCTCACGCAGGTGGGTGTGCAGATCCACCAGACCCGGCAGCGCCACCAAGCCGTCGGCGTCCACCATCCTGGCACCGGTCGCATCCACGCCGGTGCCCACCTCGGCGATCACGCCGTCGCGAAGCAGGATGTCCGCTTGGTCGCCGCCGAGGACGCGGGCGCCCTTGATCATCATCGTCTGCTCGCTCATGCGGCACCTTCCTGAACATCGGCTGCGGTCTCATCCGCTCCCGCGAGCATCAGGTACAGCGCTGCCATCCGGACATAGACGCCGTTCGACACCTGCTCGACGATCACCGAGCGCTCGTCGTCGGCGACGTCGGCCGTGATCTCCATACCGCGGTTCATCGGCCCTGGATGCAGGACGATCGCGTCATCGGGCAGGAGCGTGAACCTCCGCGAGTCCAGCCCGTACCTCCGGCTGTACTCGCGTGCCGACGGGAAGAACGCGGCATTCATCCGTTCCCGCTGTACTCGAAGCATCATCACGGCGTCAGAACCGGGCAGTACGGGATCGAGGTGGTAGGAGACGTCACAGGGCCAGTTCTCCACCCCGAGCGGTAGCAACGTCGGTGGTGCGACGAGCGTCACCTTCGCGCCGAGCGTGGCGAGTAACAGCACGTTGCTGCGAGCGACGCGCCCGTGCAGCACGTCGCCGACGATGACCACCTTCCGCCCCTGCAGGTCTCCGAGGTGCCTGCGCATGGTGAACGCGTCAAGCAGCGCCTGGGTGGGATGCTCATGGGTGCCGTCGCCGGCGTTGAGCACCCGGGCTTCGATCCACCCCGACGCCGCCAGGCGGTACGGCGCCCCGCTGGCCGAGTGCCGGACGACCACGCCGTCAGCACCCATCGCCGCCAGCGTCAGCGCGGTGTCTTTGAGGCTCTCTCCCTTGGAGACGCTGGAGCCTTTCGCTGAGAAGTTGATGACGTCCGCGGAAAGCCGCTTTGCGGCCAGCTCGAACGA
>NZ_ML142860.1:112220-112927 GCF_004138495.1 Phytoactinopolyspora endophytica | reverse complement strand
CGGGTTCGCGTCGAGTCTTCGAAGAAGAGGTTCACGACGGTGCGCCCGCGCAGCGTCGGCAGTTTCTTCACTGCCCGTCCCTCGGTGAGCCGCGCCATCTCCTCGGTGGTGTCCAGGATGAGCGTGGCATCTTCGCGGGAGAGATCGCCGGCGGAGAGCAGGTGACGGATCATCGGGACTCCTCCATATCAGCGCGATGGACCGTGTCCTCCGCGGCGCCCACCAGGACGGCGTCCTGCGCGTCGGTCTCGGCCAACAGCACTCTCACACTCTCCTGTAGCGACGTCGGCAGATTCTTTCCGACGTGGTCCGCCCGGATGGGAAGCTCACGATGCCCCCGATCCACCAGTACCGCGAGCCGGACCGCTCGCGGCCGCCCGACGTCGTCGAGCGCGGTCAACGCGGCGCGGATCGTACGGCCCGAGAACAGCACGTCGTCGACGAACACAACCACCTTGCCGTCGACGCCGCCGGTGGGAATGTCGGTGTGTTCTAGCGCTCGGGCAGGACGCAGCCGTAGGTCGTCGCGGTACATCGTCACGTCGAGCGCACCGACCGGTACGTCGACGTCGTCGACACTGGAGATACGGGCAGCGAGCCGGTGGGCAAGCGGGACACCGCGGGATGGGATGCCTAACACGACGAGGTCGGATGCGCCCTTGTTGCGCTCCACGACCTCGTGGGCCATCCGGGCCAACGCCCGGTTG
>NZ_ML142860.1:111946-112166 GCF_004138495.1 Phytoactinopolyspora endophytica | reverse complement strand
AGGACGCCGGTCACCATGAGGGTACCAGGCGACGAAACGAACGTGCCGGTGGTGACGATGTGCGCATCGTCACCACCGGCACCATGAGGAGCCGTGTACTGCCGCTCTTCTCACCTGTCACGCCTGTCGGCGGGCTCGCCATCCTCGATCCCGAGGTGGCGCTTGATAGCGCCAAGGCCCGTGGTGAGCTCCTCACGTATCTGTGCCTGCCCAACAGTGA
>NZ_ML142860.1:106384-111830 GCF_004138495.1 Phytoactinopolyspora endophytica | reverse complement strand
TTCACCGTGTGCTGATCGAGCTTCACCGTGTGCTCGTCCAGCTTCGCACTGTGCTCGTCCAGCTTCACCGTGTGCTGATCGAGCTTCGCGCCATGCTCATCGAGTATCCGCTCATGCCTATGCTGCCCGGTGACAAGCAAGCGCAAGGTTTCCCCGTGCTCGAGCTGTGTCTTCCGCATCTCCTTCAGCGTCTTCCTCATCCCCCACCGCCTCTGCTCGAAGCCAGCAGCGTCGCTGGCAGCGCTCTTTGCCAGCGTCAGCGCGTCCGCGCTTTGCTCGAGGACCCTGGCTCTCTCCTTCTTCCAGCTTCTGGAATCTTCACTCAACTTCTTAACTTTGCCTTCGACAACGTGCACACGACGGTCCAAATCCTCGATCGTGGTCAAGCTTCCTCACTTTCCATAGATCAACGTCGGTTTGAGTGAGGCGCCTCACTGTTGATCATCAGAGTAGCGCTCCGCGCACTGTTGTCAAAATGGATATCCACAGGCTCGCTCCCAGCCCTCACCCACGCTCACAATGTGGCTTTGACCAGCACAGACAGCTCGTGTTGACGCACGTCAAGGCGCCCTGTACCGCGCCCTACAGCCCTCCGCAGGACCGGATAGGACCGCCGCGTCGGGCAAGCCATGACGGGTCGCCCGGCACAGCCCAGTTCGTGTCGCCAGTCGCCTTATCGCAGGCGCGGGTCGAACGCGTCGCGGATCACGTCGCCGAGCACGATGAAGCTCAGTACGGTGACGCTCAGAAAGATCGACGGGTAGATCAGCAGGTGCGGCGCGATCTGGAAGTCGGTCTGCGCATTCGACAGCTGAAGCCCCCAGGAGATCGCCGGAGCCTGCAACCCGACGCCCAGGAAGGTCAGCACCGCTTCAGCGACGATCGCCGTCCCGACGGCAATGGTGGCCATCACCATCACCGGAGCGATCGAGTTCGGCAGGATGTGCCGACGCAACAACCACCAGCTGCCCGCACCCAGCCCTCGGGCGGCCTGGACATAGTCGAGCTGTTTCACCGATAGCACCGACGAACGCATCACCCGGGTCATGGTGGGCCAGCCGAACAGGGCGAGGACCAGCGAGACCGTCCAGATGTTGCGGTTGTTCATGCTGTTGAGGACGACAAGGGCACCCAGGATGAATGGGAAGCCGAAGAACACGTCGGTGATCCGGGAGACCAGGGCGTCCAGCCACCGGCCGTGATACCCGGCGACGGCGCCGAGCACCACGGCGATCACCAGCGAGAACACGGTGACTAACAGACCGACGCTGATCGATGCCCGCGCGCCGTGGATCACGTTGGCGTAGACATCGCAGCCCTGCTTGTCGAAGCCGAACGGATGGCCGCTCGTCGGGCCGTCGCCGCTGCGACTCAGGTCGCACACGCGCGGGCTGCCGTTGCCGAACCAGCCGGCGAACAGCCCGGGGAAGACGGCCATCACGACCATGAGCAGTACGAAGAAGCCGCTGATCAAGAAGACTGGGTTCCGGCGCAGGTCTTGCCAGGCGTCCCCGAGCAGCGTCGCGCCCCGGTCCGGTTGTGCCGCTGCTCCGCCGGGTGCCTGAGAACCGTCGCCCGCAGGCTCCATGTCCGCCGGCCCACCTGGCCGAGCGGAGCCCGTCGGCCCCGCGCCCGGGCTGATCTCGCGTTCAGTCATGGCGGATCCTAGGGTCGAGTACGCCGTACAGCAGATCGACGACCAGATTGGCCAGCAAGAAGATCAGCACCAATGCCGTGGCGACCCCCACCACCACCGCACCTTCCTGCGTCTGCAGCGATCGGAACAGCAGCTGCCCTACGCCCGGCACATTGAAGATGCCCTCCACGACGACAGTCCCGCCCAGCAGGAAGCCGAGCTCGACGCCGAGAAAGGTCACCGCCGCGATGAGCGAGTTCCTCAGCACGTGCACGGACACCACGCGACGTCGGGACATCCCCTTGGCGACGGCCGCACGCACGTAGTCGGCGCGCAGGTTCTCCAGCACGCTCGCCCGCACCAGTCGCGCCACCGACGCCAGTCCGAACGCGGAGAGAATCACCGCCGGCAGGATGTAACTCGCAGGCCAGCCGTCTGCGACGCCGGAGACCGGGAAGATACCGGCGTTGACACCGAGGACCAGCTGGGCGGTGTAGCCGAGCACGAAGATCGGGATCGAGATGACGGCGATGCTGAAGAGCAGGATGGTGTAGTCCGGCCACCGGCCCCGCCGCAGGGCAGCGATGACGCCGAGCCCGATCCCGACGACGATCTCGATCAACCACGCGGTCACCGCCAGCCGGAGTGTCACCGGCCAGCGCTGAACCATCTGGTCCGACACCGATCTGCCGTTGAAGTCGGTTCCGAAGTCTCCCGTCAGCAGGTCACCCATGTACTTCAGGTACTGCACCAGCACCGGGTCGTTCAGGTTGTGCTCTTCTCGCATCGCGTTGATGACGCTCTCCGAGAGCGGCCGATCACCGGCCATCGCCCGGATCGGGTCGCCGGGAAGCGCCCACACCGCCAGATAGATCAGCAGCGTGACTCCGAAGAAGACGATGACCAGCTGAGCCAGCCGGGAGACGATATATCGGCCCACTATCGGTTCCGATCAGGACGGCGACGAAGTCGTCGCATACACGCTGGTCGCCAGGATGGCGGCATATTGGACGGCGGCCAGCTTCCCGAGCGGGATCGGCTCGGACGACGTTTCGGCCTCGGCCTCGCTCACCCAGGCATCGTAGATGCTGGACAGCGCTGCGTGCTGCTCCCGGATGACCGGCGTGCCGTTCCCGATGGCCAGCTCACCGTCGAGTGCCCGCAGCAGCATTCCGCCGTAGCGCAGCCGGAACATGTGCACCAGGTCGAGGCACCCGAACCGTTCCGCTTTCGTCGCCGGACGAGCGGCCTCCGGTTGCCCGGCACGGTAGTGCTCTTGCTGAGCGCCACGCACGAAGGCGGGGATGAACGCGCGCGAGGCACGGAGGAACGGCGACGCCACGGACAGGTCCGGCTCTGCCGCCCGCAACGTGTCCTGCAGCACGGTAGCCAGCTCATCGAGCCCTTCGGCACGCATCTTCAGCACGTCCGCGTACATCTCGTCAGCGAGACTGACGTCGTTCGCGTCCGGATGCGACCAGTAGGGCACCTCAGTCACCAAGGTCAACGTGTCGTATTTCTCGGCATACGCCCAGCTGGCCGTCCCCGCGTCGCGCTCGGCCGGGTCCAGCCCGGCCGCCTCGGCGAAGTCGTACTCAGCCTCGCTGCCACTCGTCCGGAAGATCGCGTCCGCCAGCCGTGGGACGTACGGGACCTCCGGTTCGCCAGTGTCCAGCGGCAATCCCAGAGAGTCCGGGATGGCCTGCAGATGCTCGTACAGCCCTGGGGTCTCCCGGGAGACGTAGTAGTAGATCCCGCCGTGCTCTCCGTTGTGCAGCGAGCACATGAATGCGGGTTTGGTGTCGTCGATGAGCCGCATGAGCGCCACGGTCTCCGGGATCATCCGGTCGAAGTAGGCACGCTTGTAGGAGAACGGGAAGGTCCACTCGACCTGCTCGTCGGGTGCCGGACGGTAGAAATGGCGGGCATAGTGGCCGCGTGTGTACGGCCCGGCGAACCAGCCTTCGTTGAGGCGAGCCCCATCCGGGTCGATGCACGGCACGACGTGCCACGTGTAGCCGAGGCGTTCTCGCAGATCTGCGTCGTCGACGAGAGTCCTTGCCAGGTGAGTCGCGGTCAGCGCCCCGATCGGCTCGTTCGGGTGGACCCCGCCGAAGACGACGGCTTGGGCCGGCCCGTCGCCGACGGTCAGCGCCCAGAGCGGTTCCCCGAGACGCGACGTCCCGATCCTGCGGAGCGCGGTTCCGGCGCTCTCGGCGATCTCGGCGAAGTCACGGTTGAGCTCGTCCACACTGGGGATGGCGGCGAACTCAGGAATCCGCTGCAGCGCTTCCTGGCCGGCGCGGGCCGGAGTCATGGTCACGGTGTTCCCTCTCCTAGTTATTGACGACGACCTCGGTCAGCTCGATCTCATCGAATCCGATGGTCACGTTGGACACGTTCTCGCTGTGCGCGAAGTTGTACGTCGCGTAGAACAGCGGGATAGCCGGGAAGTCCTCCATGATCAGCGCCTCGGCCTCCTGGTACAGCTCGGCGGCCTCCTCTGGAGTATTCGCGCCGTCGGCGTCCAGGATCAGCTGGTCGACCTCGGGATTCTCGTAGCTTCCGGCGCCCGCACGCCCAGAGCCCATCGAGCTCCAGACCTCGGTGAGTTGGTTCTGCATGCTCGGATAGAGCGAGCCCCAGCCACCCCGGAACATGCCGGTGACTGTCTGCTCATCGAGATCCTCGATGAACGCCGGGAAACCGGGCTGTGTCTCCAGGGCGACGTCGTCGATGGCGTCCAGGTTCTGCCGGATCTGGTTGGCGAGCGCCTCGAAGGTCTGGTCGTAACCGACACCGCCCGGGTACCACAGCTCCAGGATGGGTTCATCCCAACCGGACTCGTCGAGTAACTCGTTCGCGCGCTCCGGGTTGAACTCGCAGTACTCCCCGCAGAGCCCTTCGGTTCCGCCGCCATCGACGTTCTGTCCGTGCAACGACGACGCCGGCTGGTAGACACCGGCGAAGATCGCGTCGTTGACCTCGTCCCGGTCGATCGCCATCGAGATGGCCTGTCGGAGCCGCTCGTCTTGGAAGCGCTCGTCCCACAGCGGGAAACCCAGGAAGTCCAGGCGGACGGCCTGGAACGAGATGAAGCGGTCTCCGAAGTCCTGCTCGACCTGTTGGAACCGGGTCTGGGGCACGGAGATGATGTCGACCTCTCCGGCCGCGGCATCCGTGTACGAGGTCTCCATGTCACTGTAGATCTTGAAGACGAGGCCGTCCGCGTTCGCCGCAGGCCCTTGGTAGTCCTCGTACCTGACCATGCTGATCTGGACGTCGTGCTCCCAGGTGCCGTCTATCTGGAACGGGCCGTTGCCGACGGGCGCCTCGTCGAACGCGTCAAGGTCCTCGAAGGCCACCTCGGGCAGGGCGTAGAAGCCCGGAAGTTTGAGCTTGTAAATGAACTGACTGTCCGGGGTGCTCAGCGTGACCTGGAACGTGGTGTCGTCGATGACTTCGAGACCCGAGAGCGTATCCGTGCTCGGCTCGCCGTCTTCCGGGTTCAGCTCGTCGTACCCCTCGACGTTGGATAACTGAGCGTTGTTCTCCCATCCGTTCGGGCCGTACGCGGTCGCATTCCACGCGTCCACGTAGTTCTGCGCCACCACGGGCTCACCGTTGTGCCAGGTCCAGCCGTCCTCGATGGTGATGGTCCACACCACGTTGTCGTCGGTCTCGACTGACTCGGCCTGCAACAGTGTCGGCTCGGTGCCGTCGCCGAACTTCACCAAAGGCGAGAACAGCGCCTCGACCTCATTGAAGGCGCCGGTCATCCGGTGCGGCGTCAGGTGATCCGGCTCGTCC
>NZ_ML142860.1:105895-106348 GCF_004138495.1 Phytoactinopolyspora endophytica | reverse complement strand
CACCGAGAAGGTACCGCCGGTGGCGTCCGCCGATCCGTCGCCGTCATCGGATCCTGAGTTACCGCTGTCGTCCGAACCACAGCCACTCAAGACCAACAAGGCACCAACGGTGCCAGCCAGAAGCCTCCCTCCTACGCGGGTACCGAAGTGGCCCACGCCACGTGGGCTGGGACCGAGGCGGCTAGCGCTCATGACTGCTCCCTTTGTCGCGACATGAACCACCCGGTGGAAACGACACTGAACCTTGCCCGGGTGGCTGCGCCGATCTGATGAGGTCCGAACATACTGTAGTAATCTAACTATCGGAAGTTTCAGTATATATTGAAACTTACTTGTAACGTCACCGGCTGGCTCTTCCGCAGTCGGATGTCCGACGATGTTCTCTACAACCTCCGAAGGGAGACCGATGGCGCCATCGCACAACGACCACGCCGGCGAGTCCCCCGCCGACGC
>NZ_ML142860.1:98803-105650 GCF_004138495.1 Phytoactinopolyspora endophytica | reverse complement strand
CGTTCCTGGCCACCGAGCACCAATACCTCCTGCGGCGGGCAAGAGGGATCGAGGAGATCCTGAACTCTCTCGGCGAGAGCGAGACCGGCCCGCGCATGCGCCTGGAGAACATGCGCGATTACAGCGCCTGGCTGTACGACTACCACCACGGCGAGATGCTCAAGGCGTGGGAGGAACACAAGCGACAACGCGACGCCTCACGCGACGCGTGACGGCCTGCGGGACTTCACGGCCACGCTGGCGACGAGGACGTCAGCCCGCGACCGGAGACGGGCGCCCGTAGCTGTCACGGCCCGCGTGAGCCGTCGTGTCCACAGGCGCCCGCCGAGCCGCCGGCTCGGGGCATCAGGGAGGAGATTCACCTTGGCGACCAGCACCGATCCGTCGGCTCCGCCTGACGTCTCCGGCTCCGGCCAGACGCCGCTTCTCGAGGTCGACGACCTGCACGTGGAGTTCCGGACCCGGGAGGGTGTGGCACAGGCCGTCAACGGTGTCTCCTACACGGTTGACGAGGGTGAGACGCTCGCGGTGCTCGGCGAGTCCGGATCCGGCAAAAGTGTCACCGCGCAGGCGATCATGGGGATCATCGACAGTCCGCCTGGGTTCGTGACCGGTGGCTCGGTCCGCTTCCGTGGCCGTGATCTGCTCTCTCTGCCCGAAAGCGAACGCAAGTCGGTCCGGGGCAGCAGCATCGCCATGATCTTCCAGGATGCGCTGTCCGCCCTGAATCCGGTCTTCCCAGTCGGCTGGCAGATCGCCGAGATGTTCCGGGTCCACCGCGGGATGTCCAGGTCCGCGGCACGCAAGCAGGCGATCGAGTTGATGGACCGGGTCCACATCCCGGCCGCACGGGACCGGGTCCGCGACTACCCACACCAGTTCTCCGGCGGGATGCGGCAGCGCATCATGATCGCCACGGCGATCGCTCTGGATCCCGCGGTGCTCATCGCCGACGAGCCGACCACCGCACTGGACGTGACCGTGCAGGCGCAGATCATGACGCTGCTACGCGAGCTGCAGGACGACAGTGGGATGGGCCTGATCCTCATCACCCACGATCTCGGCGTCGTGGCCGACGTCGCCGACCGGATCGCGGTGATGTACGCCGGCAGGATCGTCGAGCAAGCATCTGTCGGCGACATCTACGCCGCCCCGGCGCACCCGTACACGAAGGGTCTGCTGGAGTCGATCCCCCGAGTCGACCTCAAAGGCCATGATCTGTCGGCCATCCACGGGCTCCCGCCCACCCTCACCCGGATCCCGCAAGGCTGCGCCTTCCACCCGCGTTGCCGTTATGCCGAGGACGTCTGCCGGGTGGAACGCCCGCCGCTGCACGAGGTCGCCCCGGGACGGACGAGTGCGTGCCACTTCTCCGAGGAGGTGCTCAGCGGTGCCCGCTGACATCGGCCCCGCCGGCCAGAACTCCGGCGACGCTGCTCCGGCGTCGCCCACTGGCCAGCCCCTGCTCGAGGTCCGCGACCTCGCCAAGCACTTCCCGCTGACCAGCGGAGCCGTGTTCAGGCGGCGCGCCGGCCAGGTCCAGGCCGTCGACGGCGTCTCGTTCGACCTGCGCAAGGGCGAGACGCTCGGCGTCGTCGGAGAGTCCGGCTGCGGCAAGTCGACCCTGGCCAAGCTGCTGATGCGGCTCGAAGAGCCGACCCGTGGCGAGGTCCGGCTGAACGGCCGGAACATCTACGACCTCAATGGGAAAGCGCTGCGGGCGTTGCGACGCAACGTACAGATGGTCTTCCAGGACCCGTACTCGTCGCTGGATCCGCGCATGACGGTCGGCGACATCGTCGGCGAGCCGTTCGATCTGCACCCGGAGGTAGTACCGAAGAGCGGGCGGCGCCGCCGCGTTCAGGAGCTGCTCGAGGTCGTGGGCCTGAACCCGGAGCACATCAACCGCTATCCGCACCAGTTCTCCGGCGGGCAGCGGCAGCGTATCGGTATCGCCCGTGGCCTGGCGTTGCGCCCAGAGGTGATCATCTGCGACGAGCCGGTCTCGGCCCTGGACGTCTCGGTTCAGGCACAGGTGATGAACCTGCTCGCCAGTCTCCAGAAGGAGTTCGGCCTCTCCTACATCTTCATCGCTCACGACCTCTCCGTCGTGCGGCACATCTCGGACCGGGTCGCGGTCATGTACCTGGGGAAGGTCGTGGAGATCGGCAGCGACGAGCAGATCTACGAGCATCCGGCCCACCCCTACACGCAGGCTCTGCTCTCCGCCGTGCCGGTGCCGGATCCGTCCGTACGTGGCCGGCGGCAGCAGATCATCCTCGCCGGCGACCCGCCGAGCCCGGCCGACCCGCCCAGCGGCTGCCGGTTCCGTACCCGATGCTGGAAGGCCACTGAGAAGTGTGCCGAGGAAGAGCCCGCACTGATCACGCGTCCCGGCACCGATCACGATGCGGCGTGCCACTACGCCGCCACTCGCGAGGACGTCGTCGTACACCACGGTTGAGAGGCAGCGCACGTCCCCGAACCGGCCCGTGTGACGATGGCCTGTACTGATCCGTGAAGAGAAGGAAGGCCGCCCAAGTGAACGACCCGACGAATCCTCTACTGGCACGTGCGTATTCGCTCAGCGGCCCGGAGGAGGCGGAGCAGGTCTACGACGAGTGGGCGGAGACCTATGACACGGACACCGTCGACGGCATGGGATACGTCGCGCCGCGCCTGGCAGCGCAACGCCTGGCCGAGCTCGTCGCAGAGCCGGCCGTCGTGCTCGACGCCGGTTGCGGTACCGGCCTGGCCGGGGCCGAGCTGGCGAAGCGTACCCAGCTGACTATCGACGGCATCGACCTGTCCGCCGGGATGCTGGCCAAGGCCGGGCAGCTCGGCGTGTATCGTCACCTCTCCACCGCGGATCTCACCAAGCCACTGGACCTCGTCGACGGCAGCTACGACGCCGTCATCTGTGTCGGGACGCTGACCGGTGGCCATGTCGGGCCCGCGGCATTGGACGAGATGGTCCGTGTCGTCCGCCCAGGTGGATACGTCGTCGTCACCGTACAGGGCACCGTGTGGGAGACAGGTGGATACCGCGCACATCTGGATCGCATGGTCGGACAGGGCGCCATCCATCTCCGCGAGGCCACTGACAGCCCGTACCACGAGCGCGAGGGCATCAACGGATACCTGTGCGTCCTTGACGTTCGATGACGCCGCCAAACCCCTTCGACCAGGATTATCTCGAGGACCCGTACTCCACGCTCGCGGCGCTTCGGCGACAGTGCCCCGTGCAGCACGTGGAGCTGCCCGACCATTCGACAGCGTGGGTTGTCCTCGATCATCACCGAGTGCACTCCGGACTGGCCGATCCGAATCTCTCGTTGAACAAGAAGAACGCACGGACCGGCTACACCGGCCTCCGGCTACCACCCATGTTGGACGCCAACCTGCTGAACATGGATCCGCCCGACCACACGAGGCTGCGGGAACTGGTGTCCGCCGCGTTCACTCCGCGCCGGGTGGCCGGCTTGCGTCCCCGCGTGCAGGCCACCGCGGACGCGTTGGTGGACGCATTCCCCGACCAGCCGACAGTGGACCTCGTCGACGCGTTCACCGCCCCGTTCCCGGTGCTGGTGATCTGCGATCTGCTGGGTGTGAGCGATCAAGACACCGGGATGTTCCGGCAGTGGATGGAGACCCTACTGGCCCCGGACCCCGGCAACCCGACCGCCGCCAAGGACAGTGTGGCCGCCATGGTCCGGTTCCTGACCGAGCTCATCGCCGCGCGCCGGGAGCGACCCACCGATGACCTGCTCTCGGCACTGACAACGGCACGGGAGGACGGCGACCAGCTCAGCGAGGAAGAGCTCATCTCGCTTGTGTTCCTACTGTTCTTCGCGGGCTTCGAGAACAGCGTGCATGCCATCGGCAACGGTCTACTGGCCCTACTTCGGCACGACGATCAGCGCGCGATGCTACACGCGGACGAGAGCCTGCTGCCGGCCGCCGCCGACGAGGTCCTGCGTTACGACCCTCCGTTGCAGTTCGCCATCCGCCGATTCGCCCTGCACGACGTCGAGCTGGCTGGGCAGGCCGTGGAGGCCGGCGACACTGTGCTGCTCTCCGTCGCCGCCGCCAACCGGGATGGCGCGGCGTTCTCCGAGCCTGACCGGTTCGACATCTCCCGACAGGACGTGGCCCACCTGACCTTCGGGCATGGTCCACATTTCTGTCCGGGAGCCTCGTTGGCGCGGCTGGAGATCGAAGTGGCTTTCGGCACCCTGCTACGGCGGTTGCCGCGGATGCGACTGGCCGTTGACGAATCCGAGCTGCGCTGGCGCCCCTCCCACCGCAGCCGAGGCCTCGCGTCCCTGCCCGTCACACGCTGATCGTCAGCCGGACAGGAGGGGTCCCGTCAGGTATGCGGACAGCATGATTCGGCTCGCACGAGACATGCGAGACGTCATCCCTGATTTCCGATAATGTTCTTCCCGAAGCTCTGGCCAGCACCTCAGTACGGACAAGCTTCACTTTTCGGGCGTTAACGACTTCTCACGGAGGACGGCACGTGTCGAGCACAGCGCGCACGCGGCGCAACATGTCCAGGCTCGCCACGATGACGTCCGTCACGGGACTCGTGGCGGTCACGGCGCTCGCGGCGGGCGGGTATGCCCTGGCCGCTCCGGGACACGAGTCCACCTCGCCGGATCTCGCAGACCCCGGTGGGCGCGATACTTCCGAGGCCCACGGCGTCCTCGGCGACGTCCTGAAGGACGGTCTCCTCTCCCCCGGCGCGTTCGACGGGAATGGCCGTTACGTGGTCGTTCTCGCCGATCCCCCGGCCGCGACCTATGCCGACGGTGTCGACGACCTGGCGGCGACCACACCGGACGACGGGCAGGGCTTCCAGGCGGGCTCCGCGGAGGCCCGGCGCTACCGCGACCATCTGCACCAGCTGCAGGCGGACGTCGCGGCAGCCGTCGACGTCTCCCCGACCCAGCAATACACCGTCGCTGTCAATGCCTTCGCGGCCGAGCTCGACGCTTCCCAGGCTGCCGGTCTTCAACAGGACCCACGCGTACTCGCCCTGGTCGAGGACACCGCGCATCCGCTGGACACGGTCGAGTCACCGGAGTATCTCGGATTGTCCGGTAACGGCGGCGTGTGGGATGGGCTCGGAGGCGTCGACGCCGCCGGTGACGGCGTCGTCGTCGGCGTCATCGACTCCGGAATCTGGCCGGAGAACCCGTCCTTCGCGGGCTCTGCGCTGCCCACGGGCCCGTCAGACGAGGTCGGTGCGCCGTACTGGACGTCGGACACCGAGACCGCGATGGCGAAGGCGAACGGGGATCTCTTCACCGGCGAGTGCGAGACCGGCGAGGAGTGGAGCACGGAACACTGCAACGACAAGGTGGTCTCGGCCCGCTACTTCTCAGACGGGTTCGCCGGAAGCGTGCCGCCGGAGGAGCGCAGCGAGGACGAGTTCCTCTCCCCACGCGACGGCCAGGGCCACGGTAGCCACGTCGCCGGCACCGCGGCCGGCAACCACGGAGTGGAGATGTCCGTCGACGGCCAGGAGTTCGGCGAAGGCTCCGGCATGGCGCCGGCGGCGAAGATCGCCTCGTACAAGGTCTGCTGGGCCACGGGAAACCCCGACGACGGCGGCTGCTTCCTGTCGGACATCGTCGCCGCGATCGACCAGGCCGTGGTCGACAACGTCGACGTCATCAACCTCTCGGTCGGCGGTTTCCAGGACACCGCCATGGACGTGATCTCGCTGTCCTTCCTCTCCGCCGCGTCCGCGGACATCTTCGTCGCCGCCTCCGGCGGGAACAACGGACCGGACGCCTCCACCGTCGCTCACAACAACCCGTGGGTCACCACCGTCGCGGCGAGCACCTACGTGGCGTACGAGGGCACAGTGGAGCTCGGGGACTCACGGCTCTTCCGCGGCGCCATGCTCAACCCCGATGGCGTCGGAGAACAGACACCCCTGGTGTGGGCCGGTGATATCGCCGCCGACGGCGCGGCGCCCGAGGATGCCGCACTCTGTGCCGATGCAAGCCTCGACGAGAAGCAGGCCGAAGGCACGATCGTGCTGTGCGATCGCGGAGCGATTCCGCGCACCGACAAGTCCGACGAGGTCGCCCGGGCCGGTGGCGCCGGGATGATCATCGGCAACATCGAACCGGAAGAGACCCTGGACGCGGACAGCCACGCCGTTCCCACCACCCATCTAAGCTCCGCTGATGCGGCCGAGGTACGCGAGTACATCGCCGATGAGAGCGAGCCCGAGTACGAGGCCAAGGAGGCCGAGTCCTCCGGCGCGACCGCGGCGCTGCTTCCCGGAGACCAGACCGACCTCGCGCCCACACCGTCGCCGGTCCTGGCCGGCTTCTCCTCTCGCGGCCCGGCTCTGGCCAACGGAGGCGACCTGCTCAAGCCCGACATCACCGGTCCAGGTGTCAACGTGCTAGCCCCGGTGACGCCCGGCTACAACGCAGAGCAGGGCGACGAGCAGTACGGTCTCATCTCCGGTACCTCGATGGCGTCCCCGCACATCGCGGGCCTCGGCGCGCTGCTGCGCGGGGAGAACCCCGAATGGTCACCTGCCGCCGTCAAGTCGGCTCTGATGACGTCCTCCGACGATCTGGTCGACGCCGACGGTTCGGAGGATCACGACCGCTTCGGCTCGGGCTCGGGACACGTGGACCCCGCCGGGGCGCTCTCCCCCGGCCTGGTCTATGAGGCCACCGCGGACGACTGGCTGTCCTTCCTGGCCGGGACCGGCGAAGACCTCGGGATCCCCGGGGTGGAGCCGATCGACCCGTCCAACCTCAACTATCCGTCGATCTCAGTCGGAGCGCTGCCGGGCAAGCAGCAGGTGGTGCGT
>NZ_ML142860.1:98063-98717 GCF_004138495.1 Phytoactinopolyspora endophytica | reverse complement strand
CTGACTCGGGATGACGCCGACCTCGACGAGTACGCCCAGGGCGCCCTGACCTGGAGTGGTGCCGGCGCCACCGTGCGCAGCCCCGTCGTTGTCAACCCGGTCGCCCTGGATGTGCCGGACGAGGTGAGCGCAACAGGACCCTCGGGTCAAGCCGAGTTCGACGTCGTCCCCGGGCGCGACGGCGAGACCTCCGTCGCGATCCAGGGCCTCACCCCCGGTGAGGTCACCGATGGTTCACTGGAGGCCGGTGAAGCGCCCAAGGTAGACGGCAACGCCTCCTCCCACCTGCTCCAGTTCGACGTGCCGGACGGCACGAGTCTGGCCCGGTTCGACCTCGTCTCCGGCGCGCCGACCGCCGACTTCGACATGTACTTGTTCGGCCCCGACGGCCAGGAGCTGCCGGTCGAGGCGGCCACCCCCGGCTCCAGCGAACGGGTCGATCTCCCCGACCCAGACGCCGGAACCCACTGGGTCTTGGTACATCTCTACTCCACCGCGGACGGTGAGCCGGCCGACTTCACAGTGCGCAACTTCGCGGTGGGCGACGAATCGGCCGGAAACGCGTCGGTGTCTCCGGAGACCATCGCTGGGGAGACGGGCCGGTCCGTACCCGTCACCGTGGAATACGACGGCCTCGACGAGGGAGTTCCGTAC
>NZ_ML142860.1:95112-98031 GCF_004138495.1 Phytoactinopolyspora endophytica | reverse complement strand
CCGTCACGTACGAAGGTTCCGATCTCCGTACCGTCATCGCCATCGACTGAATGTCGAGGGTTATGCATACGATGTCCTCATGTCTACGACGCCCGACCGCACCCGCACCCGTTTCCCAGACATCAGCTCCCGCGCCTACGAGCATCCAGCTGACCGCGGTGCGCTCGTGGCGTTGCGTTCGCTGCGCGGCTTCGACACCGTCCTTCGCAAGATGGCCGGGCTGTTCAGCGAACGATCGCTCCGGTTGCACTTCCTGTCCGGTGCCGTACGTGTGGGTGAGACCCAGTTCGCCGACGTCCATCAGGACGTCGTCGACGCCGCCCACATCCTGGACCTGAAGGAGGTTCCCGACCTCTATGTCATCCTCGATCCGGTGCCGCGTGCCATGGCGATCGGCAAGGACAAACCATTCATCGTGGTCAGCTCCGGGCTGTTCGACTTACTCGACGCCGAGGAGCGACGGTTCGTGGTCGGGCATGAGGTGGGCCATATCCTGTCCGGCCACGCCGTCTACCGCACGCTCCTGCTCGCCCTGACCAACCTGGCGCTGAGGGTGGCCTGGCTGCCGCTCGGTTACTTCGGCCTGCGTGCCATCGTGCTCGCTCTCGAGGAGTGGCATCGCAAGTCCGAGCTGTCCGCGGACCGGGCCGGTCTGCTGACGTTGCAGAACCCCGACGCCGCCAACCGGACGCTGATGAAGCTCGCCGGCGGTTCCCGGCTCGCGGAGATGGACGTCGACGCGTTCCTGGAGCAGGCGCGCGAGTACGACGCCGCCGAGGACGCCCGGGACGGCCTGCTCAAGCTGCTGAGTCTGATGGGGCGCACCCACCCGCACGCGGTGGTACGGCTCGCTGAGCTGGACCACTGGGCGAGATCCGGCGAGTACAGCCGCATCCTCGCCGGCGACTATCCACGGCGCGGAGAGGACGCGGACGCCTCGATCAGCCAGGAAGCCAAGAACGCGGCCAAGTCTTACCAAGAGGCGTGGAGCCGCTCGGCCGATCCGCTGATCAAGGTCCTCCGTGACGTCGCGGGTGGGGCGCAGGATGCCAGCGGCAAGATCTTCGACAGCGTCTTCAACCGCGGCCGCTCCAACGGCTGACGTCTGTGATTACGTTGGAAAGTCGGGTGATCGAGGATTCCTCGGCGGCTGGGCCTCCGGCGGCGGTCTCCGTCGTGGGTCACGTTACGTCGCGCCGCTGCCGGAAATCCTCGATCATCCGCCTCCCGCTCGGCCTAGGCGGATGGGAGTCAACCTCTTAGACGCTGAGCGTCGGTTTGATCGTGATGAGACGAGCGAGCAGGCCGTTGACGAAGGTCGGTGACTCGTCGGTGGACAGGTCCCGCACCAGGTTGACCGCTTCGCTGACGGCGACCGGATCGGGAACGTCGTCCCGGTACAGGATCTCGAACGCTCCCATCCGTAGGACGTTGCGGTCGACCGCCGGCATCCGGTCCAGGGTCCAGCCTTCGGCGTAGGTGGAGAGCAGCTCGTCGATCCGCTCCTGGTGCACGTTCACGCCCTCGACGAGAGTGATCGTGTACTCGTTCAACGGCTGGTCCGCTGTCGCCATCCGGCGGGACAGGGTCGCACCGAGCGCGAGCCCTTGTTGCTCGGACTCGAACAGGATGTCCAACGCCCGCTTGCGGGCACGAGTGCGGGCTGGCATGCCGTCGCCCGATCAGGACGCGCGGCCGAGGTACGAGCCGTCGCGGGTGTCGACCTTGACCTTTTCCCCCGTGGTGATGAACAGCGGCACGGCGATCTCGTGCCCGGTCTCCAGCCGCGCCGGCTTGGTGCCGCCGGTGGAGCGGTCACCTTGCATGCCCGGCTCGGTGTACTCGATGGCCAGCACCACCGAGGCGGGTAGCTCAACGAACAGCGGGTTGTCGTTGTACAGACCGATCACCGCGTCCTGGTTCTCCAACAGGTAGTTCTGCCCTTCGCCGACGGTGGCGGCGGGGACGTGGATCTGATCGTAAGACTGGGTGTCCATGAAGACGAACGCGTCGCCGTCACGGTACAGGTAGGTCATCTCGCGACGGTCCACGCTGGCGGTCTCTACCTTGACGCCGGCGTTGAAGGTCTTGTCCACGACCTTGCCCGACAGCACGTTCTTCAGTTTGGTGCGCACGAACGCACCGCCCTTGCCCGGCTTGACATGCTGAAAGTCGATGACGGTCCACAGCTGGCCGTCAAGGTTGAGCACCAGGCCGTTCTTCAAGTCGTTGGTGGTCGCCACGTCAGTAGTGCCTCTTCGTCGTCATCGTGCTCGGTCTCACACGCTAGGCGTCGAGAACAAGCAGCTCCTTGGTCAATGGTGTGAGCAGCTCCGGACCGTCAGCCCGGACCACGAGCGTGTCCTCGATCCGAACGCCGCCGCGGCCTGGCAGGTATATCCCGGGCTCTACCGTCACTGTCATGCGCCCGGCAAGTGTACCTGTTGCCGAGTACCCGAGCGTCGGCGCCTCATGTACCTCCAGGCCAACGCCGTGGCCGGTACCGTGACCGAACTGCTCCTTGTAACCCGCCTCGTCGATGACAGCGCGGGAGGCCTTGTCCACACCGATCCGTTCGGCGCCTGGCAGGAGCGCCTCGCAGCCGGCTCGCTGCGCCGCCGCAACGATGTCGTAGATCTCTCGCTGCCAGTCGGCCGGCTCCGCGCCGACGACACACGTCCGAGTACAGTCCGCGTGGTACCCACGGTACGCGGCACCGAAATCGATCTTGAGGAAGTCCCCGCGCTCGACGACACGGTCGGTCGGGCGATGGTGCGGTACCGCACTGTGAGGGCCGGACGCGACGATCGTCTCGAATGCGATCGCGTCCGCTCCCCCGTCGTACATCCGCCATTCGAGGTCACGCGCGATCGCTTTCTCGGAGCGACCCAGGACGGAACCCGCCGACAGCAGGTCGTC
>NZ_ML142860.1:94473-95080 GCF_004138495.1 Phytoactinopolyspora endophytica | reverse complement strand
CGAGATCGCGCAGGCGCTGCGGAGGCTATCGATCTCCGACTCGTCCTTGACCGCCCGCAGGTCTTCCACTGCCCGCCCGAGCCGGACCAGCTCAAGGGCGAGCGACGCATCATCCAGCTCGGAGCGGATAGTCGCAGACAGCTCCATCGTCACGTCATGCTCCTCGACCGCCAGCCGGCCGAAGCCACGCTCCGCCGCTCGCTTGGCCAGCTCGACGGCCACCCCTCGAATCACCACGAGCTCGACATCCGGCGCCACCGTTGCGGCCGCCGTCGCATACCGGCCGTCTGTCGCCAATGTGGCCGTTCCGTCGGCCGTCACCAGTACAGCAGCGTTGCTGCTACTGAGTCCGGTCAGATACTGGACGTTCACGAGCCGGGTCAGGAGCGCGGCGGGGATCTCATGCTCGGCGAGGTGGGCCGCGAAGCGCTCTCGGCGGGCGGCGTGGAGTTCAGGCATGCATCCGACTCTAATGGGAACGTCCACAAGACCGCGACGCATCGGTTACCATTTTGATCATGGTCGAGTTGGGCTTGATTATGGTGGTCACACTGGCGATCGCGGTGAGCCTTGTGATCATCAGGCGCGGTCCCGACCGCAGCGGCAA
>NZ_ML142860.1:93202-94420 GCF_004138495.1 Phytoactinopolyspora endophytica | reverse complement strand
GAACACAGTGCTCTCGGAGATACAGCTCAACTCCGAGTTTCAGGAGGAGTTGCGCTCTCTCGCGTGGCAAGGGCACACGGAGGAGGCGATCAAGCTACTGCGCAAGCAGACGAAGCTCGCACCCCACGAGGCGACGCTCGTCGTGCAGGAGCTGATGGTGGGTCGTGTCTTCCCACAGGCCGAGGGCGGCGCCACCGAGTCCGGTGGACCCAGCGCTGTCATCGATGACGACCTGCTGAATCGGCTGCACATTCTGGTGGCCCAAGACCCATTCAAGCGCACCGCCGCGATCCAGCTACTGAGGGACCACACCGGCATGGGTGTGCGGGATGCCAAGCGTTTCATCGACGCTCTTTGAGAAGATATCAAGCAATAGCTAGCACGCGATAGCAGATATCAGCTATCATGATCGCTATGCGGCAGCTTCTCCTACGTATTCCCGATGACCTGCACGCGCGCCTGACGGCGAAGGCCAAACGCGAAGGCGTCTCGGTCAATGCGCTCGCCAATGAAGCTCTGCAGACGGCTGCGCCTCCCGAAAGCCCGTCCAACGGCATGACCACACGCCGCTATCGCCTGAAGGAGAAGGCTCGCGAGATGGGCATCCTGGTCGAGGCCCAGGCTCCGCCGGTCACGCCGCAGCGCTTCACCACCGCGCTCGAGGAGACCGAAGGAATCGGCCCGGTGGTGGACGAGCTCTGGTCGGACGGACGCTAGATGATCGACACGACGCTCGTCTACGTCGACTCGTCGGTACTGGTCCGTTCCTATCTCGCCGACGAGCCCGGGCACGAGGCCGCACGGGCCTTGATCGAGGGGCACAGACTTCTACTGACCGCCACGTTCACGCTGGTCGAGGTCGTGTCGACGCTGCACCGCGCTGGTAAGGCCAAACGTCTCACCGATGTCGACGTGCTGATCGAGAAACTCTACGAAGAGGTCTCCCCGGACGGCCCGATCAACCTCACCCGCCCAGACCCGGCGGCCACCGAAAGCGCAGCCCTGACGATCGTCCGGCACTACACCGTCCATGCCACCGAGGCGATGCACCTGGCGGTCGCCGACATCGCCGCTCGTCCCCTCGCCGAGCCGGGCGAACAGGTGGGATTCGCCACGCAGAGCGAACCCCAACGCAAAGCCGCCACGGCACTCGGCTTCGTACCGCTACCTTCGTCGTCGCCGCCACCACCGCCGACCGGCTGAGCTGGATCTGCACCG
>NZ_ML142860.1:91455-93146 GCF_004138495.1 Phytoactinopolyspora endophytica | reverse complement strand
CCGGCAGGACCCCGCCCGCCGGTCCGGTCCACCGAATCAGCGGCTCTCGAGGCTGTGCAGGGCCTGCAGTGCCAGGTCGTACGAGTTCATGCCGAAGCCGGCGATGGTGCCGGTCGCGACACCCGCGACCACGCTCGTGTGCCGGAACACCTCACGGGCAGCCGGATTCGAGATGTGCACCTCGATCAGCGGCGCCGTCAGCTGTGCGCAGGCATCGCGGAGCGCATACGAGTAGTGCGTGAAGGCCGCCGGGTTCAGGACCACCGGCGTCCTGTCGTCCGCAGCGGCATGCAACCAGCCGACCAGCTCGGCCTCGTCGTCGGTCTGCCGCACTTCGACGTCCAGTCCGAGATCGAGGCCCGTCCGCTCGCAGCGTTTGGCGAGACCGTCGTACGACGTGTCGCCGTACACGTCGGGCTCCCGCGAGCCGAGCCGGCCGAGATTCGGACCGTTCAACACCAGCACCTTCTTCATCGCACCTGACCTTACAACCTGACGTTGTACAACGTCAGGTTGTACAAGGTGACGCGATGAACGTGACGGATCACCCAGCCCGCACCGCAGGGTTCACCGCCGTCGGCAGCCCCGATGCACATACAGTGGACAGGTGAGGAGTTCGACATCGTCGGCGGGTCAGGAGCGCGAGCCCTCCATCCCCGCCGCTCTCGCAAGCGCCGTCGCCCGATCGGCGAAGGATGCGTCCGTGGATGACCCGGTCGCCATCAAAGAGCTGCGGCAGCTGCGCGACGACTTCACCCGCTTCATGATGCAGTACAAGTTCGGCATGGAAGAGATCACCACGAAGATCTCGATCCTGCGCGAAGAGTTCAGTCACCTGCATGACTACAACCCGATCGAGCACGTTTCATCGCGCCTGAAGTCGCCCGAGAGCATCATTGAGAAGATCCAGCGCAAAGGGTGCTACCCGTCGTTCGAGGCGATCCGGGAGACCCTCACCGACATCGCCGGCGTCCGGGTGACGTGCAGTTTCGTCTCCGACACCTACCGTGTGTTCGACATGCTGGCTCACCAGCAGGACCTCCGGGTCATCGAGGTCAAGGACTACATCAAGGACCCGAAGCCGAACGGCTACCGCAGCCTGCACGCGATCGTCGAGATCCCGGTGTTCCTCTCCGACGGTGTCGTACCCGTCATCGTCGAGGTCCAGCTACGCACCATCGCGATGGACTTCTGGGCGAGCCTTGAGCACAAGATCTACTACAAGTACCAGCGGGAGGTGCCGCGGGAGCTCCTCGAGGACCTCGCCGCGGCCGCGCAGACCGCCTCCCATCTCGACGAGACGATGGAGCGTCTGCACAACGAGATCCGCGTGGTCGACACGCCGGACCAGCCCGGCGGGCCGGACGCCCCGGAGGATGAGGGCGTCGTCCCGGCCCAGACCGTCATCGAGCAACTCCGCGAAGCCCGCAAGCGCTTCACCGAATGAACCGACCCCTCGGGTAGTGCCGGCCTCTGACTCCCCTTACTCCGCCACCTCGGTGAAGGCCGCCGCCAGCAGCTGCGGGTCTGGGCCCTCGAGCATGCCGGGCCGGGCGAGACCGTCGAGAACGACGAACCGCAGCCGGTCGCCGCGGCTCTTCTTGTCCACGCGCATTGCATCCATAAGGCGTGGCCAAGCGTCCCCGCCGTACGACGTCGGAAGCCCCAGAGCCTGCAACACCGACCGATGC
>NZ_ML142860.1:89823-91427 GCF_004138495.1 Phytoactinopolyspora endophytica | reverse complement strand
GTGGCGTCGTCGAGGCGGCCCGCCAGCCGGCCCAGTTCCGCGGCGAAGACCAGTCCCACCGCGACGGCGGCTCCGTGCCGCCACCGGTATCGCTCCACCTTCTCGATTGCGTGCCCGAGCGTGTGCCCGTAGTTGAGGAACTCCCGGAGCCCGGACTCACGTAGGTCCGCGGAGACCACGTCCGCCTTGACCTTGACCGACCGCTCGACCAGCTCGCGGACGTAGGGACCATCCGGACGCGCGGCGCCGTCCGGATCCGCCTCGATGATCTCCAGGATCCGCGGATCGGCGATGAATCCGGCTTTGACCACCTCGGCGAGCCCGGCCACGTACTCGTTGGCCGGCAAGGAACGCAGCGCCGCCAGGTCACACAGCACCGCGGCGGGCGGGTGGAACGCGCCGACCAGGTTCTTACCCTCGGCCGTGTTGATGCCGGTCTTTCCGCCGATGGCCGCGTCGACCATGCCGAGCACCGTCGTCGGGATCGGAATCCAGCGCACACCGCGCAGCCAGCTGGCCGCGACGAACCCGGCGAGGTCGGTGCTGGCACCGCCGCCGACCCCGACGATCGCGTCCGAGCGGGTCATGCCGATCCGGCCCAGCACCGACCAGCAGTACGCGGCGACCTCCGCGGTCTTGGCGTCCTCGGCGTCCGGAACCTCGATCGCGTGTGCCTCGAGACCTTGCCCGTTCAGATCGTCACGTACCGCGTCCGCGGTGGTACGCAGTGCGCCCGGGTGGATGATAGCCACCCGCTGGACGCCGTCGCCCAGCAGGCCGGGCAGCTCACCCAGCAGGCCTGTCCCCACCACGACGTCATAGGGCGACTCACCACCGACGCCGATACGGCTCGGCTCGCCCGCCGGCTCGGCTCGCCCGCTGTGGTCCGTCATGGCGTGTCCGCCCTCCGCCAACGGCGCTCGCCCGTCAGACATGGCGGATCACCTCCTCGGCCACGTCATCGATCCCGCGGCCGCTGGTGACGACGGTGACGGAGGCGACTTCCTCATACAGCGGCCGCCTGGCGTCGAGAAGTTTCTTCAGCTGCGCCCGCGGGCTCTCCAGCAGCAGCGGCCGGTCCCGGTTCAGCCCGACCCGCGACACGGCGTCCGCCAGCCCGACGTCGAGGAAGATCACCATGTGGTTCGTCAGCTGCGACCTGGTCCCGGGGTTGCCCACGGCTCCCCCGCCCAGCGCCAGGACACCGTCGTGCTCGTCGAGCGCCGCCGTGATGGCGGTCTGCTCAAGCTCTCGGAACGCGGCCTCGCCGTCCTCGACGAAGATCTCCGCGATCGGCTTGCCTGCCACGCGTTCGACGTCCGTGTCGGTGTCCCGGAAGGTCACGTCGAGATACTCGGCCACCTTCCGTCCCACGCTCGACTTCCCCGCGCCGGGAGGCCCGACCAGAACTACTCGCGGGCTCATCGGATCGCCAGCCTCTCCGGAATGGCCTCCAGGAAGGCCTGGCAGTTCCGCGCCGTCTCCGGCACCGAGTCCCCGCCGAACTTCTCCAGCGCCGCCTGGGCGAGGATCAGCGCGACCATGGCTTCGGCGACCACTCCGGCGGCCGGCACCGCGCAGACGTCCGAGCGCTGATGGTGCGC
>NZ_ML142860.1:89258-89770 GCF_004138495.1 Phytoactinopolyspora endophytica | reverse complement strand
TCTCCTCACCGGTACTGGTGTCGATTGTGCGAAGCGCCCTGGGCACCGTCGAGATCGGCTTCATCGCCGCTCGCACGCGCATGACCTCCCCGGTGGACATACCGCCCTCGATGCCGCCGGACCGACCGGACGTCCGGTGCACGCCGCCACCCGCCACCGGTTCGATCTCGTCCTGGGCCGCGGAGCCTCGGGTCCGCGCCAGCTCGAAGCCCTCCCCGACCTCCACCCCCTTGATCGCCTGGATGCCCATCAGGGCACCCGCCAGACGCGCGTCCAGCCGGCGGTCACCGTGCACGTAGCTGCCCAGCCCGGGAGGCAGGCCGTATCCGACCACCTCGACCACTCCGCCAAGCGTGTCGCCGGCTTTGCGGGTCTCGTCGACCTCGGTCACCATCGCCGCGCTCGTCCCGGAGTGGAAGCAGCGGAGCGGGTCGGCGTCGAGCGCCTCGACGTCGTCGGCGTGCGGCAACGGCGAGCCCGTGGGAACGGCGACGGTTCCGAGCTCGACCGTG
>NZ_ML142860.1:85452-89240 GCF_004138495.1 Phytoactinopolyspora endophytica | reverse complement strand
TCACCAGACGGATCCCGCACGCCTGGCGCAGGAACGCCGCCGCTACCGACCCCAGCGCTACCCGTGCCGCCGTCTCCCTGGCGCTGGCGCGTTCAAGCACGGGACGCGCCTCGTCGAAGCCGTACTTCTGCATGCCGGCCAGATCCGCGTGTCCTGGCCGTGGGCGGGTCAGCGGCGCATTGCGCGCCAAACCCTCCAACTCGGCCGGGTCGACCGGGTCGGGTGCCATGACCTTCTCCCACTTCGGCCACTCGGTGTTGTCCACCTGCACGGCGAGCGGCCCGCCCAGCGTACGGCCATGCCGCACCCCGCCGAGAAAGGCGACCTTGTCGGCCTCGAAGGACATCCGCGCTCCGCGACCGTATCCGAGCCGGCGTCGTGCCAGCGCCGCCGCCACGTCCTCCGTGGTGATCTCCACGTCGGCGGGAAGTCCCTCAAGAGTTGCGACGAGCGCGGGGCCATGCGATTCCCCCGCAGTGAGCCATCTGAGCATGACGAACATCTTCCCACGCCGACACCCGCCATTCCGCACCGTGCCCTCCCCATCGCGTGCCCGGTATCTGAGATACGCTCGACGCCGTGGCACATGAGATCGATCCGGCGTTCAGCGCCTATCCGATGCGCCTGCTCGCCGACGCCGCCCTCCAGCGCGCCCGTGACCTGGGCGTCGAGCACGCGGACTTCCGATTTGAACGCATCCGCTCACAAGGCTTGTCGCTGCGCGACGGCAAGCTTCAAGGCAGCAGCGACGGCGAAGACGTCGGCTTCAGCGTGCGTGTGCTGCACGACGGCACGTGGGGCTTCGCAGCGGCCGTCGACCTGACGCCTGAGCACGCGGTCCGCGTCGCGGAACAGGCCGTCGAGCTGGCCAAGGTGGCACGGAACCTCAGCCGCGCTCGCGTCGAGATCGCGCATGAGCCGGTCTACGCCGACGTCGCGTGGGTCTCCGACTACGAAATCGACCCATTCGGCGTCCCGGACACGGAGAAGATCGAGCTGCTGGCCGCCCGGTCCTTGCGGGCGCTCGACCAGCCGGCGGTGGACCACGTCACCGCCAGGCTGGACCAGGTGCTGGAGAACAAGTTCTACGCCGACACCGCGGGCACTGTCACCACCCAGCAGCGGGTCCGGGTCCAGCCCGTCTTCGAAGCCCTCGCGGTCGACGCGGACAGCGGCCGGTTCGAGACCATGGAGACGCTCGCCGCGCCCGCCGGACGGGGCTGGGAGTACGTCACCGGTGCCGACGGAGTCGTCGCCTGGGAGGACGCGCTCGACGAGCTCGGGCCACTGCTGGCGGAGAAGCTCGCCGCGCCGACGGTCGAAGCCGGGCGATACGACCTGATCGTCGATCCGACGAATCTGTGGCTGACCATTCACGAGTCCATCGGGCACGCCACCGAGCTGGACCGAGCGCTCGGCTACGAAGCCAACTACGCCGGAACGTCGTTCGCCACCCTCGACAAGCTGGGCGCCCTGCGCTATGGCTCGCCGGCCATGCACGTCACCGGTGACCGCACGGCACGGCACGGCCTTGCCACGATCGGGTACGACGACGAGGGCGTGCAGACGCAGCGTTGGGATATCGTCCGCGACGGCGTCCTCGTGGGCTACCAGCTGGACCGGGCGATGGCCAGCAGCAACGCCGACGTCCTGGGGACCAGCCGCTCGAACGGCTGCGCGTTCGCCAACTCCGCCGGCCGGGTCCCGGTGCAGCGGATGGCCAACGTGTCCCTGCAGCCGGCCGCCGGCGGCCCATCGACGGACGATCTCATCTCGCAGGTCGACGACGGCATCTACGTCGTCGGAGACAAATCCTGGTCGATCGACATGCAGCGGTACAACTTCCAGTTCACCGGCCAGCGCTTCTACCGGATCCAGAATGGCAGGCTGGCCGGGCAACTGCGCGACGTCGCCTATCAGGCGACCACCACCGACTTCTGGGGGTCGCTCGACGCCGTCGGCGGCCCGGAGACCTACCAGATGGGTGGCGCGTTCAATTGCGGCAAGGCGCAGCCCGGTCAGCTGGCGCCGGTGTCACACGGCTGTCCATCCGTGCTCTTCCGCAACATCAACATCCTCAACACGGCTCAGGAGGGCGGGCAGTGACCGGCGTGATGACCCCTCAGGAGATCGTCGAGCGCTGCCTCGAGCTGTCCAGGACCGATGGCATGCTCGTCCTGGTGGACGAGACCTCCACGGCCAATCTGCGCTGGGCCAACAACGCGCTCACGACCAACGGCGTCATGCAGGAGCGACTTGTCACCGTGATCGCCACCCTGGACGGCAGCACGGGCACCGCCTCAGGCGTCATCACGCGCAGCGCGGTCACCACAGACGCGCTCAAACCGCTGGTCCGCGCCGCGGAGCAGGCCGCGGATGACAACGGCCCCGCAGAGGATGCCCAGCCTCTGGTGACCGGCGACGCTGCGGCGGACTGGTTCGACGAGCCAGGGCGCACCTCAGCGGACGCGTTCAGGACGCTGGCACCCGCGCTCGGCGACGCGTTCGCCAAGAACGACGAGCAACAACGCCTGCTCTACGGCTACCTCGAGCACGAGGTGCGCACCACCTACCTGGGAAGTTCCACCGGTCTGCGCCTCCGCCACGAGCAGCCGACCGGGCACATCGGCATCACCGGTAAGTCAACCCGGCCGGGCACCGCCGCTGCCGCGGCCCACGCCGGCTCGGCCTGGGTCGGCCAGTCGTGCCGCGATCTGGCCGACATCGACGTCGCCGCGCTCGACGCTGAACTGGAACGGCGGCTGGACTGGGCGCGCCGCAGCGTGGATCTCCCGGCCGGCCGTTACGACACCCTCCTCCCGCCCACCGCCGTCGCCGACCTCATGATCTACGCGTACTGGATGATGGGCGCCCGGGACGCGCACGACGGCCGCAGCGTCTATGCGCGGCCCGGAAGTGGTACCCGGGTGGGCGAGAAGCTGTCCTCCCAGCCGGTCACGTTGTGGTCCGACCCGGCGTCCCCCGGCCTGGAATGCGCGCCCGTGGCGCTTGCACGGGCGTCGACAGCGGAACAGAGCGTCTTCGACAACGGGCTGCCCCTGGGCCGCACCACGTGGATCCAGGATGGTCAGCTCGCGGCCCTGCTCCAGACCCGGCACTCGGCCGACCTGACCGGCCTCCCGGTGACCCCGGCAGTCGACAACCTCGGCCTCACCGTCGACGGGGCGAACGGCAGCACCGACGACCTCGTCGGCGGCGTGCAGCACGGACTGTTGCTGACCTGCCTGTGGTACATCCGCGCCGTCGACCCACAGACGTTGCTGCTCACCGGCTTGACCCGAGACGGCGTGTACCTGGTGGAGAACGGTGAGGTGACCGGCGCGGTCAACAACTTCCGGTTCAACGAGAGCCCGGTGGCGCTGCTCGACAGGTTCAGCCACGCCGGCGAGACCGTTGCGACGTTCAGCCGTGAATGGGGCGACTACTTCCCGCGCACCGCGATGCCGGCGCTGCGTGTCCCCGACTTCAACATGTCATCGGTCAGCCAGGCCTCGTGAGGTTGGCCTGAACCTCGTGAGGTTGGCCTGAACCTGACGAGGTTGGCTGAACCTGGTGAGGGTCGGGGACGCCGGATAAGGGTTCTCCCGGCACCGGGTTACGTGGGCGCTCTCGGGCTCAGTGGATCCGTGGCCCGGTTGGGCTTGAGCCGGGAGAACCCTTATCCGGCGTTCCCAACCCCGAGCGTCTTCCAATACCCGCTAACGAGGGTCGGTGGTGTCCTCGACGAGCTCGACAGTTTCCTCGCCGACGGTCTCTTCGCCGGCGTC
>NZ_ML142860.1:78494-85440 GCF_004138495.1 Phytoactinopolyspora endophytica | reverse complement strand
CGGCGTCGTCGACACCGGGGGCTGTCTCAACGACCGAGCCGTTAGCACGTCTGCGCCGGTTGACAACGTGCCGCACGATCTCGACGATCGCCGTGATGCCGAGCGCGATGCCGAGCCCCAGGATGAGCCCCCTGAGCGGGTCGTCCTCGAAGGCCATGCCGCCGAAGTAACCGATCAAGCCCGAGTAGATGCCCCAGGACAGCGCCGCGATCATGTCGAAGAAGCTGAACTTCCGCAATGGGTAGCCGACGGTACCGCAGGTCAGAGTCACGGCCGTCCGTCCGCCGGGGATGTAACGGGCCACGACGAGTATCAGCCCGCCCCGGCGGATCAGCGCTTCGGACGCCCACGTGAACGCCGCTTCTGCCCGTTTACCTCCGAGGAAACGGCTCCGGAGGCGTGCCCCCGCCGTCCGTCCGATGGCATACGACGTGTGGTCTCCTAGGAATGCCCCCAAGGCTGCCGCCACGATCACCAGCAGCAGCGAGGGCTCGCCGCTCGCGGCGAACACGCCGGCGGTGATGACCAGTGTCTCCCCCGGCACGACAGGAAAGAACGCGTCGAGGAGCGCCAGCGCGAAAATGAGCGCGTAGATCCACGGCGACGACATCGCGTCCTCGGCGTACTCCAAGATCGTATCGCCGAACTCGCTCAACGCCTCGAGCATTACCCTCATCCCTGGATCCGTGTCCTACACCGTCCAAGGCACCCTATGTGAGCGGGCGCCTTCGGTGAGCGTCTTCCTCTATCCTTTCACGACGCTACCTACAACCGGCGCGCAGGACATGCGACCTGGGACGGACCTTTACTCTCGTTCACCCGGAGGGGTTCTCCCCGACCATCGTCGCTCACCCTCCGGACACCTACCGCCCATTGGCCGCTCAGGACCACCCCACAAGCCCAGAGCTCCCACTCTCACCACGTGTGTGGAAGCACGCTGCCGCCCACTCTCACCACGTGGGAGCCCGCCATGCCGGCGTGGTGGGCCGCCCTCAGCCTGTGGTGACCACAGCAGGTGGGGAGGGAGAAGATCCCCTCCAGGGAAGGCTCGGGCATCGGCGTGGGAGGAGCCCCGCGACGACCTCGCCGCGGGCGAGGAGGGGATCTTCTCCCTCCCCGCCGTGAACGGGGCCAGTCCCACCCGTCAATGGCGGGAAGTCGGGCGTCAGGTCGCGTATGCCTCCGGCGCGGGGCAGGAGCAGACCAGGTTCCGGTCACCGTAGGCGCCGTCGATGCGCCGCACCGGTGGCCAGTACTTGTCCTCCCGAGACGTCGACGACGGGTACACGGCCAGCTCCCGCGAATACGGGTGGTTCCACTCCCCGACCAGCGACGCCGCCGTGTGCGGGGCATTGCGCAACGGATTGTCCTCGCCCGGCCACTCGCCCGACTCGACCCGATCCGCCTCGGCACGGATGGCGATCATGGCGTCGCAGAACCGATCCAGCTCCGCCAGGTCCTCCGACTCGGTCGGCTCGATCATCAACGTGCCGGCCACCGGGAACGACATCGTGGGTGCGTGGAAGCCGTAGTCGATCAGCCGCTTGGCCACGTCGTCCACCGTTACTCCGGTCGCCTTGGTCAGCGGCCGGAGGTCGACGATGCACTCGTGCGCGACCAGCCCGCCCCGGCCGGTGTACAGCACCGGGTAGTGCTCGCCCAGCCGTGCGGCCACGTAGTTCGCCGCAAGAACCGCGGTCTGCGTGGCGAGCTTCAGCCCGTCCGGCCCCATCATGCGGATGTAGGCCCATGAGATCGGCAGGATCGATGCCGACCCGAACGGCGCAGCTGACACCGGCCCGACGCCCGTGGCCGGCCCGGCCTCCGGCAGCAAGGGGTGGTTCGGCAGGAACGGCGCGAGATGTTCCCGTACGCCGATGGGACCCACGCCCGGCCCACCGCCGCCATGCGGAATGCAGAACGTCTTGTGCAGGTTCAGGTGGCTCACGTCGGCCCCGAACTCCCCCGGCTTCGCCAGTCCGACCAGGGCGTTCAGGTTCGCTCCGTCGACGTAGACTTGCCCGCCCGCCGCGTGCACCAGGTGCGCGATCTCGGAGATGCCCTCCTCGTACACCCCGTGCGTGGACGGGTACGTGACCATGATGGCGGCCAGCCGATCGCCGTGTTCGGCGATCTTCGTCCGCAGATCGTCGAGGTCCACGGTCCCGTCCTCATACGCCGTCACGACGACGACCCGCATCCCGGCCATCACCGCGGACGCCGCATTGGTGCCGTGTGCGCTGGACGGGATCAGACAGACATCGCGCTGGGAGTCATCCCGCGAGCGGTGGTAGGCCCGGATCGCCAACAGGCCGGCGAGCTCCCCTTGCGATCCGGCGTTGGGCTGCACGGAGACGGCGGCGTATCCCGTGATCGTCGCCAGCCACGATTCGAGCTGGCGGATCAACTCGACGTAGCCCTCGGCCTGCTCCACAGGCACGAACGGATGGATCCCGGCGAAGCTCGGCCACGTGATCGGCTCCATCTCGGTCGTCGCGTTGAGCTTCATCGTGCACGAGCCGAGTGGGATCATCCCACGGTCCAGCGCATAGTCCTTGTCCGCCAGCCGCCGCAGGTAGCGCAGCATGGCGGTCTCGGACCGGTGGACGTTGAACACCGGGTGGGTGAGGAAGTCGCTGGTGCGCTGGAGGGCGTCCGGAATCGCCTCGCGCACCCGCTGGCTCGACTCGACGCCGGCTCCGAAGACCTTGAGCACTACGGCGATGTCGGCGTCGGTGGTCGCTTCGTCACAGGCGATGCGGACCCGGTCCGCGCCGTCGAGACCCAGGTTGATCCCGAGCTCGGCCGCCTCGGCGACGATCGCCTCCGCTCGTCCGGGCACCCGGGCCAGCACGGTATCGAAGAACGCGTCATGCACGACCTCGACGCCGCCGGCGCGCAACTGCCCGGCGATGGTCGCCGCCTGCGCATGGGTCCGCTGCGCGATCTCGCGTAGACCGTCCGGCCCGTGCCACACGGCGTACATCGAGGCCACCACCGCGAGCAGCACCTGCGCGGTGCAGATGTTGGACGTGGCGCGTTCGCGCCGGATGTGCTGCTCGCGGGTCTGAAGCGCCAACCGGTAGGCCTGCGCCCCGTCGGCGTCAACTGAGACGCCCACAAGACGTCCAGGCAATCCACGTTCCAGGCCGGGGCGCACCGCGATGTAGCCAGCGTGCGGGCCACCGTAGCCGAGCGGCACGCCGAACCGCTGGGAACTGCCGACCACCACGTCGGCGCCCATCTCTCCCGGCGGAACCAGCAGGGTGAGCGCCAGCAAGTCAGCGGCGGCGGTCACCAGGGCTCCGCGGTCATGTGCCTGCGTGATCGTCGCCCTGAGGTCACGCGCCTGGCCGGACGCACCCGGATACTGCAGCAGGACGCCGAAGAACTCACCGTCCGGCAGCCCGTCGCTGAGATCGGCGACCTCCACCTGGATGCCGAGCGGTTCCGCGCGGGTCTGCACCACCGCGATGGTCTGCGGCAGGCAGTCGGCGTCCACGAGGAAGCGATCGGGGCCGCCACGGACGGAGCGGCGCATCAACGTCATGGCCTCCGCGGCGGCCGTGGACTCGTCGAGCAGGCTGGAGTTCGCGGTGGGCAACCCGGACAGGTCGGCCACCATGGTCTGGAAGTTCAGCAGGGCCTCCAGCCGCCCTTGAGAGATCTCCGGCTGGTACGGCGTGTAGGCCGTGTACCAGGCCGGACTCTCCAGGACCCGACGGACGACCACCGGAGGGGTGACCGTGTCGGAGTAGCCGAGACCGATCATCTGGACCTGGCGCTTGTTCCGCCGCGACAGCTGGCGCAGTTCATCCAGCGCCTCCAGCTCGGTGCTGGCTTCGGGCAGGTCGAGCGTGTCCATCGTACGGATGGCTTCGGGCACGGCGGCCTCGGTCAACGCGTCGAGCGAGTCATAGCCGACGGTGGCCAGCATGGTGGAGATCTCATGGTCGCGAGGGCCGATATGTCTCCCGACGAACGGTGCGTCGGCAGAGACCTCGGACAGCGGACGGGGATTCAGCTGCGAAGAAGACATCGCTGGAGCTCCTCGGGCGCGTATGCGGGTATCGAGCGCTCCCCCTCTGTCGGACCGAACGCACAGCGGCGTGACATCTCGGTACTCCAGAGCTGCCTGTCCCGACCGGTCCCTGTTGCCTGAGAGGTTGACGGGGATGTTGCCCCTTCGGCGCTCCGCGACACCATGGACGCGAAGACTCTCCCGGCCGGAGTCGACGGCTTCTATCGCTCAGCATAACCAACTCCGGCGGTCGCGCCACTTCAGGCGCCGAGGCACGCGTCGCGCCACCGCCGACCGAATCGGCAGATACGCAGCTCAGCCCACCCCTTCTCCACAGGCACGCCGGATTCCGCGACCGTGGCCCGCCACAGGTGTAATGTCAAGCAAGTGCCTGAGGAGAACCGGGGGCTCCGCATGCGCCGCCTGACACGCAAGGCGGCGCGCCGGTTGCCTCATTTCCGGCATCCCGCCCAGTTCGTGGTGGCCGGCTTCGCGTCAGCGATCACCGTCGGGACGGTGCTGCTCTCCCTGCCGGTTGCCCGTGAAGGGCCAGACTCGGCGACCTTCCTGGAAGCCTTGTTCACCGCCACGTCGGGCGTCTGCGTCACTGGACTGATCGTCGTCGATACCCCCGAGTACTGGTCCACCTTCGGTGAGATCGTCATCCTCGGTCTCATCCAGGTCGGCGGCTTCGGCCTGATGACCATGGCGTCGTTGTTGGTACTCCTGGTCTCGCGCCGGATCGGACTGCGATCCCGCCTCACCGCGGCGGCTGAGACGAAGAGCCTGGGGCTGGGCGACGTGCGAAGGGTCGTCGTCGGCGTCGCGAAGGTCAGCCTGCTGTTCGAGGCGGCCACCGCCATCGCGCTGACGGCACGGTTGATGATCGGGTACGACGAGTCGTTCGGCCGGGCCGGCTACCTCGGCGTGTTCCACGCCATCTCCGCGTTCAACAACGCCGGCTTCTCGCTGTACAGCGATTCTCTGATGCGGTTCTCCGGAGATCCGTGGGTCCTGCTGCCCATCGCGGTGGCCGTGATCTGCGGAGGCCTCGGTTTCCCGGTGCTGCTGGAGCTGCGTCGCGAGTTCCGCCAGCCACGACGGTGGAGCCTGCACACCAAGATCACAGTCTCCGCGACCATCCTGTTGCTCGTCGGCGGATCCGCGTTCGTGACGTTCAGCGAATGGCAGAACGACGAGACGCTCGCCCCGATGAACCTGCCCACGAAGCTGATGAACGGTTTCTTCCACGCCGTCATGCCGCGGACCGCGGGCTTCAACAGCCTCGACGTGGGAGAGATGACCGAGGGTACCTGGCTCGGCACCGACGTTCTGATGTTCATCGGGGGTGGCAGTGCCAGCACCGCGGGCGGTATCAAGGTGACGACCTTCTTCCTGCTCTTCTTCGTCATCTACGCCGAGATCCGCGGTCAGCGCAGTGTGAATGTCTTCGACCGTCAGGTGGGTCCGCGAGTTCAGCGGCAGGCGCTGACCGTCGCCCTGTTGAGTGTCGCCGCGGTCGTCGTCCCCACGATCATCATCGCCGAGGCCACACCGGACATCTCCACCGATCGCGCCATGTTCGAGGTCGTCTCGGCGTTCTCGACGGTCGGGTTGTCCACGGGCATCACGGCCGAGCTGGCCTCTGCCGAGCAGGCCATGCTGGTCCTGCTGATGTTCGTCGGGCGGCTCGGCCCGATCACATTCGCCAGCGCCCTCGCGTTGCGCCACGAGGAGCGGCTGTACGACCTCCCGGAGGGCCGGCCGATCATCGGCTGACTCATTGCCCGCGGAGGTGGGCGTCGCCCTGTGTGCACAATTGCGGGCGCGACACGGCGCGACGACCTGGCACCTCCTCGGTTGCGGAGTGCTCGGTGCCGTGTAGTGTCGCGCGAGTGCGCAGGGACTACGGGGCGCTCGTCGCGCGATGGTTGGCCAGTGCAGCAAAGCACCGGCCTCACTTCACGCACCCCGCACAGTTCGTCGTCGCTGGTTTCGCCTTCATGGTCGCGTGCGGCACCGCAATTCTGATGCTGCCGGTCGCGACCGATGGTCCTGACTCGGCAACGTTCCTCGAAGCGCTGTTCACCGCCACGTCCGCGGTGTGCATCGTCGGGTTGATCATCGTCGACACACCGGACTACTGGTCCACCTTCGGCGAGGTCGCCATCATGGGCATGTTCCAGGTCGGCGGCTTCGGGATCATGACCATGAGCTCACTGCTAGTGGTCCTCATCTCCCGGCGGATGAACCTCCGTTCCCGGTTGACCGCCGCGGCGGAGACCAAGAGCCTGGGCCTGGGCGACGTCCGCCGGGTCGTCCTGGGTGTCGCGAAGCTCAGCATCAGCTTCGAAGTGGTCGTCGCCGCGATCCTGTTCATCCGTTTCAAGCTCACCTACGACGAGCCGTGGGGCCGGGCGCTCTACGACGGTGTCTTCCATGCCGTCTCCGCATTCAACAACGCCGGATTCTCGCTCTACAACGACAGCCTGACGCGGTTCGTCACCGACCCGTGGGTCTGCATACCGGTCGCCGTCGCGGCGTTCTGCGGTGGCATCGGCTTTCCCGTGCTCATCGAGGTGCGCCGGCAGTTCATGCGCCCTGGGTCATGGAGCCTGCACACCAAACTCACCGTCTCGATGAGCGTGCTGCTGCTCGTGCTGGGATCGTCCTTCATCATGGCCAGCGAGTGGGGCAACGAGGACACGCTGGCACCGCTCAGTCTGCCCGGCAAGATCCTCGCCGGCTTCTTCCACGGCGTGATGCCCCGGTCCACCGGGTTCAACACCCTCGACGTCGAAAGCATGAACGAAGCCACCTGGCTCGGCAACGATGTGCTCATGTTCATCGGCGCCGGGAGCGCCGGCACCGGTGGCGGGATCAAGGTCACGACGTTCGCACTGCTCTTCTTCGTCATCTACGCCG
>NZ_ML142860.1:77339-78447 GCF_004138495.1 Phytoactinopolyspora endophytica | reverse complement strand
ACTGCGTGGCGAGCCACGCGTCAACATCTTCGACCGTCAGGTCGGGCCCCGAGTCCAGCGGCAAGCCCTCACCGTCGCCTTGCTCACGGTCGCGCTGGTGGTCGTGCCGACCGTGATCACACTCTTCGTCACCGACGAGTTCAAGCTCGACCGAGTTCTCTTCGAGGTAATCTCCGCGGCCTGTACAGTTGGGCTATCGACCGGGATCACCGCAGATCTTCCCGCAGGCATTCAAGGACTTCTCGTCGTGCTGATGTTCATCGGCCGTCTGGGCCCCATCACACTGGGCACCGCCCTCGCGCTGCGTCATCGCACTCGTCTGTACGAGCTTCCTGAAGGGAGACCGATCATTGGGTAAGAAACAGCGCGACAGCAATGTGGTCGTCGTATGCGGGCTCGGCCGGTTCGGCAAGTCACTGGCACTCGAGCTGATGAAGGCGAACACCGAGGTGCTGGGTATCGACGCCGACCAAGACAAGGTCCAGTCTGTCTCTGGCCGGCTGACTCACGCCGTCGTCGCGGACACCACCAAGATCGAGGTGCTCCAGCAACTGTCCGTGCATGAGTACAGCCGCGCAGTCGTCGGAATCGGGTCCGACATCGAGTCGAGCATTCTCACCGCGTCTTCTCTCGTCGAGATCGGGGTGCCCAACATCTGGGCCAAGGCGATCAGCAACTCACACGCCCGGATCCTCACCCAGATCGGCGTTCACCACGTGACCAGGCCCGAGCATGACATGGGTGCCCGGGTCGCGCACCTGGTACGCGGCCGGATGATGGACTACATCGAGTTCGAAGACGGCTTCGCCATGGTCAAGACCACTCCCCCGGCGCACATCGTCGGCCTGCGGCTCGGCGACTCCAAGGTCCGGCAGGAGTACAACGTGACGATCGTCGCGATCAAGCGCCCCGGTGAGGGATTCACCTATGCCACGGCCGACACCATCATCCGGCCTGGCGATACGGTCATCGCCTCCGGACTCGTCGGCGATACCGAACGCTTCTCCGAAGCATCCTGACGCCGCGACGTCGTCCCCACGTTCGCCTCCAGCTGGCGTGGCCGCCCCGTGGTGGTTGCCGTTGGGTGGGTCGGAGATTTCTTCTCCCG
>NZ_ML142860.1:76624-77329 GCF_004138495.1 Phytoactinopolyspora endophytica | reverse complement strand
CGCTGGTTGCGCCGTCTGCCGCCGATCGAAGATCGGTCGAAGAAGCTCTCCGACCCATTCGAGCGTTCAACCTGGTCTCGGGGCGGCGGCGCCAGCAGCCGCCGGCGCCGGGTGCCTCGTCACGCTATGACCACACAAGGGTCCGATGCGTGACGCCCCAGCGCGTCGTGCGCGGCGTGCGGGTACCAACCAGCCACCTCCTAGCTGGTCGTGCAATCAGTCGTGTACCAACCAGCCGCTCGGGCCGCCGTCGTGCGACCTGCCGTGTACCAAAGACCCGCTCGGGCCTCTACCATGTGATCTGTCGTGTGCGTTCAGGCCGCATCACGGGTCATATCGGCGGTCGCGCCGATAGCCGTGCCACTTCTGACCGCGCCAGGCGGCTCAGATCCCCACGGCTACGCCCACAGCGGCACCCAGCGGCCGTCAGTCACACGATCAGACCCACAACCGCGTTCACGCTGCGATCGGTGCCAGGTTGAGCGATGGGTCACATCCGTTGGCTGCGTGGCGATCGATGCGATGTCCAGTCCACTCGGTCGCGTGAGATGCGCTCCGGCCTAGGCTGCGCTCCGGCTGCCGGTATTGGTGGCGCCGGACGGGCGGGGCCGAGGACGAGGCGAGGGCAGGGCCAGGGTGGGGAATGATAGCCGGGACGCGAGAGAGCCTCAAAGGCGCGGAAAGGGCCGGAGGTTTCTTCTCCCT
>NZ_ML142860.1:74412-76614 GCF_004138495.1 Phytoactinopolyspora endophytica | reverse complement strand
CGCTGGTTGCGCCGTCTGCCGCCGATCGAAGATCGGTCGAAGAAGCTCTCCGACCCATTCGAGCGTTCAACCTGGTCTCGGGGCGGCAGCGCCAGCAGCCGCCGGCACCGGGGCCTCGTCACGCTATGACCAAACAAAAGGGGCGCCGCAGTCGAGACCAGACTGAGGACGCAGAGAGGGCCGGGGAAGCTCTTTTGCCGATCTTCGGTCAGCGGCAGGCTGACGCTACCGGCCCGAAAGACTGTCCGCCGACCGCGTGAGAGGCAAAAGAATTCTCCGGCCTCCCAAGGCGACCAACAGGCTTAGGCGGGTTTGGCGGCGCGCGCCTTACGGCGGGCCGCGAGCTGGTCTCCGGGGTGTTCCACGCCTTCCTCGTCCGGCCGCTCGGCCGGCAGCTCGACGAGGGTCGCCTCAACCTCGCGCCACACCCGGCCGACGGCGATCCCGAACACGCCTTGACCACCTTGCACCAAGTCGACCACTTCATCGGCCGACGTGCACTCGTAGACGCTCGCACCGTCACTCATCAGCGTGATCCCGGCCAAGTCCTGGACTCCGCGTTCCCGCAGATGCTTGACGGCCTGGCGGATCTGCTGAAGTGACACGCCAGTGTCCAACAGACGCTTGACGATCTTGAGAACCAAGATGTCCCGGAAGGAGTACAGCCGCTGGCTGCCCGAGCCCGTCGCGGAGCGGACCGTGGGCTCGACCAGGCCGGTACGCGCCCAGTAGTCCAGCTGCCGGTACGTGATGCCGGCGGCGTTGCAGGCAGTCGGGCCGCGATAACCCATGTCCTCGGGAACAGCATTGACCACCGGCTCGAACAGCTGCCCCTGGGCAGCACCGGTCGGCACTACGGAATCAACGACACGACCTGCCCGGCCCGTGCCGGAAGTGCTGTCTGCGCTCACGCCGTCCCCTTCGTTATTGGTGTGACAGGAGTGACGTTAGGCGCCCCTGCGATCACGGTCAACGCAACACGCGGGTAAGTCTCAAGCTCAACTTCAGCCTCGGGGTCTGCGTCAGGGTTCCGGAACAGGCCCCAAGTCTCAGCGCTCCGGCGGCTGGCCATGGAAATCCTCTGGTGACACCTGGTCCAGGAACTCCCGGAACCTGGCCACTTCGTCTTCGGAGACCTCACCTGAGTCTGCCTCCTCCAGGCCCTCCGCCATGAGGATGCCCGCTTCGTCGAGGAGCGGCTCCGTGGCATAGATGGGCGTTCCGGTCCGCAATGCGAGGGCTATGGAGTCCGAAGGCCGCGAGCTGACCTCTACGCCGCCGGAGAACACAAGCTCCGCGTAGTAGGTGCCGTCCCGGACCTCGGTGATGCGGACCTGTTCCAGAGACGTTCCCATCGCCTCCAGGACGTTCTTGAACAGGTCATGAGTCAGCGGCCGGGGCGGCACCACACCCTGCTGAGCGAAGGCAATAGCGGTCGCCTCTACCGCACCGATCCAGATCGGCAGGTAACGACTGCCGCCTACCTCGCGCAGCAGCACAATCGGATTGTTGGACGGCATCTCTACCCGGACGCCGACAACGTCGAGTTCGCGCACAAGTCCAGACTACCCCGGCAGGGCCAATGATCCAGTGGCGGTGAAACGAGAATCTGTCACGATCGACACGACCGGCTCACGCCACACCGCGCCGCAGGGGGTCAGCGGGTACGCAGGCGCCGCACACCGGCGTCCACGAACGCCGCATGCAGGCGCGTCGTCAGACGCGCGATCTCGGCCGCGGTCTCCTCTGCCCGTCCGGCCGCATCGACGCTGCGCTGCCGCAGCATCGGCGTCAGCACCTGCTCGACGAGGTCAACCTCACGTTCCGCAGCGCTGCGGATCGAGCGCAGATGCCGCGGTTCCAGGCCGTACTTCGCCAGTTCACCGGCCGTACGTGCGACGAACAGGGCGTGCGCGTCGTACACGCCGCCCTTGCCCACCTGCACCAGAGAGTACGACTCCAGCTCGGCGAGCAGTTCGGTGGTGATCCCGGCCGCCTCGATCAAGGAGGTCTCGGTCAGGGCGACCTCATCCTCACCGGCGCTCTTCGCCGACGCCGACGTGTACGGCGTCACTGTGAGCTCCCCGTCCGCCACGAGCTCGATCCCGCGGTCCAGCTGCTCCAGCTGTTCCTTGATCACCCGCAGCGGCAGGTAGTGGTCGCGCTGCACAGTCAGGACATACCGGAGCCGTGCCACATCGT
>NZ_ML142860.1:73381-74301 GCF_004138495.1 Phytoactinopolyspora endophytica | reverse complement strand
CACCTCGGTCCGCCTCCGAACCCGTGCTGGCTGGAGTAGTAGACCAGGCGATACTTGCCCACCTGGACCTCGTCGCCGTTCGCGAGCCTGACCTCGTCGACACGGTCACGGTTCACATAAGTGCCGTTCAGGCTGCCGACGTCCGAGACGACGAAGCCGCCGTCGAACCGGCGGAACTCGGCATGTCGCCGGGAGACTGTGACGTCATCGAGAAAGATGTCCGAGTCCGGATGGCGCCCGACGCTGACCACATCGGTATCCAGGAGGAACCGGCTGCCCGCGTTGGGACCTCGCAGGACCACCAGCAGAGCGCTGCCTTGCGGCAACGCGTCGACCGCAGCCTGATCATTCGGGCCGAGGTCTCGCCCCTCTTCTCGTTCCGCATCTTCGCGCGGAATCATCATGGTGCTCGTCACGTCACCGGACTCAGCCTGCGACACGGACGTCACGATCCTGGTTCCACACTGCGAGCAGAACCTGGCATCGCTCGGATTCTCATGCCCACACTGGGTACAGAACGGCATCAGCTCGGCCTCCCGCCGCTGGTGTCCGCGGCTCGACATCTTCGGCGCGTCGAGAGTCTATGCCAGACATTCGACCTCACGCCTCCAGGGTTGAAAAGTTAGTGGAAACCTATGGCTGTCTATAGCCCAGGGTCAACTTCGAGACTCGATCTTCGTCGAAGTCCCCCGACCGGCTCAGCCCTCGACTTGGGCGCGGTACTCGTCGGCTCCGAGCAACTCGTCCACGGCCGCCGGGTTCACCGGCACAACCTCGAACATCCAGCCGGCACCGTACGGGTCGGAGTTCACCTGCTCCGGCGCGGAGTCCAGAGCGTCGTTACGAGCCACCACACGACCCGTCAGCGGCGCGTAGAGATCACTCACGCTCTTGGTCGATTCCAGCTCACCGCACGCCTC
>NZ_ML142860.1:71921-73360 GCF_004138495.1 Phytoactinopolyspora endophytica | reverse complement strand
CCGGTGATGTCGTCGCCGACGTTCGGCAGCTGCACGTAGACGATATCGCCCAGCTGCTCCTGGGCGAAGTCGGTAATGCCGACCCGGACGCTGCCATCGGCCTCTCCAGGGCTACGCACCCACTCGTGCTCGGCCGTGTACTTCAGGTCCTCGGGGTACATGGGTTGGAACCCGCCTCCTTCGACGATGTCATCACTCGCATTCGCACGCCACATCATCACACGTGCACCTGTGTCACTCGCCCTCCGGTGCGGGACGAGCATGTTCCGGCTCCGTGACCTCGTGCAACGTATCCACGGTCAGTTCGCTGAACTGGGTCACCGTCGCCTCGCCATCGGCCAGCTCGACCTTGCTCATAACTCCCTGGGGGAAGCGCATCGACTCTTCGAGGTTCTCCTGGTTGCCGATCGCGGTGATCACATACGGCGGCTCCAGCTCCACGCCCGAGACTTCCACACCGCCGTCGGCGGGCAGGAAGTAAGACGCCGCCACGATGCGCACGGCCGTGTCGTTGCCTTGCCCCTCGATCTGGATCGCTTCAGCCCCGGCCGAACGCAGCTCGTAGATCGCGTTGTAGAGCGTGGTGTCCGACACTTGGTTGTCCGGGTCGCTGATGGTCAGCTGGATCCCCGGCCCGCTGACTTCGACCGTGCCGGCGATGATCTCGGCCTGCCGCAGCCGTTCCCGGGCCTGTTCGAGCGCGACGCTCTCATCGCCCGCGCTGGAGGCGAGGTCGTCCCGGTCCCGCCGAAGTTCCTGGATCTCGTCTTCCAGACGATCGGCTTCCCTGGTGAGGCCGTCGTAGATCTGGAGCAGCTCGTCCCGGCGTGCATGGCTGAGCGCATCCTCTTCATCCCCGCGAACCTGCAGTACAGCACCGAACCCCAGTAGCGCCAGCAACACGCCCACCCACAGGTGGCTGGCTTGCGGACGCTTGGTCATCGCCCGCCAGAAGCGTTTACCTCCCGAAGGCACGATCGGCCGGAAACGAGGAACATCCGACTCCCCCGATGCCGGCTTCTTCTCGGCCTTCTCGGATTCTTTGCGGTCCTTCTCCTCGGTCATGACCGCCTCACGCCCGGAAGAGATGTCGCCTGATGGTCGCGGCGTTGGTGAAGATACGTATGCCGAGAACGACGATCACCGCGGTGGACAGCTGCGCGCCGACGCCGAGCTGGTCCCCGAGGTACACGATCAACGCCGCGATCAGCACGTTGGCGACGAACGAGACCACGAACACCTTGTCGTCGAAGATGCCCTCCATCACCGCGCGGATCCCACCGAACACTGCGTCCAGCGCCGCCACGATCGCGATCGGGACGTAAGGCTGCAAGTCCAGCGGCACGGACACGTCGAAGAGGAGGCCGGCGACGATCCCCACCAGGAGACCCAGTGCGGGGATCACGAGACTCCCCCGTTCGCGGCCGCGTACTCCAGAG
>NZ_ML142860.1:59621-71887 GCF_004138495.1 Phytoactinopolyspora endophytica | reverse complement strand
CGCGGCGGGCAGGTCCAGGGATTCCTCTACGCGCACGGTGTACTGAATCCCGTCGTTCCCCGCCTCCCGCAGAACACTGCCGCCAGGACCTTCACTGAACCGGCTCGCCAAGGTGCGGGAGTCACCGAGCGCCAACACCTCATACGGTGGACTCAAGGGCACCCCGTTGACATTGATCAAGTCGTTCGCCGTCCGTATAGGGGTCAGCGACGTAATGCGCTGCTCGTTGATGCTGATCGCCTCCGCACCTGCGAACCAAAGTCCGTTCACCACTTGTTGAAGATCAAAGTCGAGCACGACGGCCAAATTAGGGTCGTCAGTCTGATCTGGATGCTCTGCGTCGTTCAGCTCGACGGAGATCCCCGGACCGGACAGTGCCGCGGTCCCCGCACTGCCCTGCAGCCGCTGGAGCGCCTCGCGCACCTGCTGGCCGCCCGCACTGTCCTGCAGCTGGTCGTCCTCGAGCTCGGCGATCTCCGACTGCAGAGAGTTCACAGTGGCCTGCAGGCGCTCGGTCTGCTCTTCCTGACTGCGGATACGGTCCGCGAGGCCCTCTCGTTCCGCTGACGCCACCCCCGCGCTGCCTTCCTTCTGCAATATCGCGACGGAGATGAGCAACCCCAGGGCGAGCATGCCCATGATGAGCGCCATCGACATGCGAGGCTTCTTCGACGGTGCTTGCGCCCCTGCCTCTCCATCGGCCCCCCGCTTAGCGGCCACGTGCTCGTAGTCGGGGTCGAGCGGATTGGCGAAAACGTTGTTGAGCAGCGACATCGACGCGTCACGAGGACGCGTTACCGTTGCCTTCTTGCTCGTCACCGTCATATCGTTGCACGCCTACCCAGACCTATAGCACACCGTGTACCTACGCGGACTCTGCCGGATTGTCACGTAGCACTCGGCGAACCTGTTCGGCATAGAGAATTCCCGCCCACCAGTACAGCGCGACGCCCCACACGGCGAACGCCCATCCGAACACTTGTGCCAACATGGCAAGCGTACCGTCTCCGATACCCAACAGCAAGAGTGGGAAAGCGTACAGCAGACAGAACGTCGCGGCCTTGCCGAGGAAATGTACCGGAAGCTTCACCAGCCCGCGTTTCCTCAGCAGCGGGACCAGAGCCAACAAGAACACGTCGCGTGCCACCAACAAGATCGCGAACCACAGCGGGATGATGTCTCGTATCGTGAACGCCACTATTGTGCTGAAGATGTAGAGCCGATCGGCGAGCGGATCCAGCACCTCCCCGACCTTGCTGATCTGATTCCAGCGGCGCGCGAGCTTACCGTCGAGATAGTCGCTGAAGCCCGAGAAGGCGAGCACAGCCAGCGCCCACAGGTCGGCCTCCTCGACCAAGATCAGCCACAGGAACAGTGGCACCCCGAGGAGCCGGAGAAATGAGAGCACGTTCGGGATGGTGAAGACCCTGGTGGTCTGCACCTCCGTGTTCTGGACTTCCACGCGGGCCGCCCTCCTACCGCGCTTAACCGCACCACTGACGGTACACCGCCATTCCATATACGACCCAGCCGGCTCCAAAGCCAACCCTGCCGCCCGGCCCTTTTCTAGACGTCGCACACCTCTTAGTCACATCATCACGAATCACGCTATCCCGCTACAACGTCGTCGATGTCCGTACCTTTTGAACGCCATTCGTTACGATGACCGCGATGATCCTAATCGACGGTCCGCCGGAAAGGCCCTAGATGACCAACGAGCATCTCGCCCAGCCGTTCATACATGCCGGCTCCAGCCTCGATGAAGCGGACGTAGGAGCCGTTGTCGTGCATGGGCGAGGCCAGGACCCCCAGTTCATGGTCGCCGCGGTAGTCGACCGTATCGACCTGCCACAGGTCGCCTACGTACTCCCCCGCGCCGCGGGACACAGCTGGTATCCGGCACGGTTCATCGAACCTCTCGAGGTCAACGAGCCCCATCTGGGTCGCGCGCTCCAAGCCTGTGACTCCGCCGTGCGGACCGTCGGCGAGCATGGCATCGATCCCGAACACACGGTCTTGATCGGATTCTCCCAGGGTGCCTGCCTGCTGTCGGAGTACATCGTCCGCAACCCGCGCCCGTACGCCGGCGTCGCGTTGCTGACCGGGGGTTACATCGGCCCACCAGGTCCGCCGCGGGAACCGTCGGGGTCGCTGTCAGGCACTCCGGTGTTCATGGGGAGCAGCCGTCACGACGCGTGGGTGCCTCTCTCCCGCGTCGAGGAGACGGCGACCCTGCTTCACGCCATGGACGCCCAAGTCGACCTGAGGATCTACGACGACCGCGAGCACTTCGTGAACGACGACGCGATCACGGCCACGCGCCAGCTGATCGCCAAGGTCGCCTGAGGACACACGGACCATCGACGGCGGGAAGGCACACGTGCGGACCTGGATCCACACGGCTCATCCAGCGCGCACAGTGTTCGGTGCGGGCACGGTCGAGCGGATACGCGACGAGGTCGAGCGGCTGGACCGCTCACGTGCGCTTCTCCTGGCCGGCCACGCGGCCGCTCCCGTCGCCGGGCAGGTCGTCGACCTCCTGGGGCCGGTCGCCGTCGGTCGCTTCGATGGGGCGGCCATGCACACACCGGTCGAGGTCACCGATGATGCGCTCGTTCTGCTACGAGAGCGCGCCGCCGACTGTGTCGTAGCCGTCGGTGGCGGATCGACCACCGGGCTGGCCAAGGCGCTCGCATGGCGCACCGGAGTCGATCAGATCATCATTCCGACGACCTACTCGGGTTCCGAGGTCACGCCCGTGCTCGGAGAGACCGCGGACGGGGTGAAGACGACCAGGTCATCTCCCGCGGTTCTGCCAGAGACTGTGCTCTATGACGTCGATCTCACCCTGACGCTGCCGGTGCACATCTCGGTGACCAGCGGCTTCAACGCGATGGCACACGCGGTCGAGGCTCTCTACTCGGCTGAGGCCAGCCCGGTTGCCGACGTGCTGGCTTCGCATGCCATTTCCCGGATCGCCTCCGCCCTGCCACGAGTCGGCACGGACCCTTCCGACCGAGACGCTCGCACCGACATGCTCGAGGGTGCCTGGATGGCAGGGACCTGCCTCGGGTCCGTGAGTATGGGACTGCATCACAAGCTCTGTCACACGCTCGGCGGCTCGTTCGACCTGCCACACGCGGACACCCACACCGTCGTCCTCCCGCACTCCCTGGCGTACAACGCGCCGGCCGTTCCTGACGTCATGGCACGCATCGCGGGCGCCTTGCAGGACGGCGGCAGGTTCACCGCGAACCGGCCGTCTTCCGCCGGCTCGGACCTGGGCCGAGATGTGCCGGCACTCGTGTACGACCTCATCGCGACCACCGGCGGCCCTGTATCCCTGCGCGAGCTCGGCATGGCCGAGGACGACCTGCCGAAGGCCGCGCAGCTCGCGACCGCCACGGCGTACCCCAATCCTCGGGCTCTCACGAGCTCCGGCGTCGAAGGGCTCCTCCGCCAGGCCTGGCGGGGAGCGCGTCCGGAAGCCACCCCGACCATGTGAGCCAGCTGTGGTCGCCGCCCGGCGCCGGGTCACGCTGCGGGGCGCCGAGTACACGCGAGACCGCGCGAGCGGTCGTCGACAGCGCCGGCAGCAATGACTGCGGCGCGGCCGTGCCGCGGCGGATCGTCACGCCGAGCGCGGCGATGAGCCGGTCGCGTGGTCCACGCACGGGCGCCGCGATCGCGACGGCGTCGGCCGTGATCGACTCCTCCAGAACGGCGAAGCCTGTACGGCGCACCTCCGCCAATGAACGACGCAGCTGTGCGGGGTCGGTGACGGTCTTGGACGTATAGCGCTTGAGCGGCCCCGCGAGGATCTCCTCCTGGAACTCGGGCGGCGCGTGCGCGAGCAGCACCTGGCCGGTGCCCGTCGCGTGCAGGGGCCACCTCCCGCCGAGGCGCGTCAACACGGGGGCACCGTTGCGAGCACGCAGCGACTCGACGTATACGACGTCGGTGCCGTCGCGCACCGACAGATTCACGTCGGCGCCGGTCGCCGCGTGCAGGTCGCCGAGATACGGCAGCGCGACGTCTCGCAGGTGCAGGCCCTGCGGCTCGAGCGAGCCCAGCTCAAGGATGCGCATGCCGATCGAGTAGCGCCCGTCGGCGGTGCGTTCGAGCGCTCCCCACTGGCGCAGCTCGCCGACCAAGCGGTGCGCCGTGCTGAGACTCAGCCCGGCCCGGCGGCTGATCTCGCTGAGGGTGAGCAGGAGGTGATCCTGGTCGAACACCTCGAGGACCGCAAGAACGCGCTGCGCGGCCGTCATGCGGGCAGAACGTGCAGGAACAACTTCGCTGAGGGTCATCGTTGACTGACCTCCGATGTGATCACAGCACACCACCGGCGTGTGAGTGCACCATATATGTTGCGTCCGGATCCGCAAAAGGACGTCGAAGGCCTGCTTCTACGGACCTTCCGCCACGTGGGAACGTCCCTCCCCACGCGCGTGAGCCGCGCCTATCGTCGCCAGCACAGCGTTGCCGAGTCCAACGTAGGAAGGCGTGCCATATGAGCATCGACCAGGCCCAGATCCACGCGCTGCGAAGTTCGCTGGAGGCCGACGACTATCACCTCGACGTTCAGGTGTCGGACGACACCGCGGTCGCGACCATCACCGCAGGACCCGACGCGTGCGCCGAGTGCCTCGTTCCGAAGGACCTCATGCGGAGCATGCTCGCGCCGATTCTCGGAGTGGACGCCGATCGCATCGAGATGACCTATCCGGTCGACGTCCACACCGACGGAGAGTGAGCCCGTGGAGATCAGTCTTGAGGACAAGGTCGCCCTCGTCACGGGGTGCGGCCCGAACATCGGCAGCGGGATCGCGCTCGCCCTGTCGCGCTACGGCGCGAAGGTCGCGTGCAACGACGTGTCGAAGGATGCGATCGACGCATGCACGCAGCGCATCGAGCGCAATGGCGGCGAGGCTCTGGCCGTGCCGGGCGATGTGACCGACGAATCCCAGGTGAAGGGCTACATCGACAATGTGATCGAGCAGTGGGGGCGCATCGACATCCTGGTCAACAACGCCGCGATCCTCGGGGGCCGGGGCGTGCTCGACGAGACCGTCGAGGACTTCGAGCGGGCGGTGCGCGTCGCGGCACTCGGCTATTTCCTCAATACCAAGCACGCCGGGCGCGCCATGGCCGAACGTGGCATCCGAGGGTCGATCGTGTGCGTGTCGTCGTCGAACGGATGGAACGGCTCTGCCGGCGTCATCGCGTACGCGTTCCACAAGGGCGGCGTGAACAACTTCGTCCGCGCCGCCGCGATGGACCTCGCGCCGTATGGAATCCGGGTGAACAGCTTCACACCTACCGCGCCGACGCCCGACAACCCCGAGCTGCTCGCGGCCGGGGCGAAAGGGGCACTGCAGGCGCCACCACAGCATGTCCGGAAAGGCCTCGGCGCCGAGGGTGGAGACGAGCCTTGGCGGCGACCGGCACGGTGGACCGGAGAGCGCCAGCCGATGGTGCCGATGGGAACGACCGGCACCCCGACCGACATCGGACATGCCGTCTCATGGCTGTGCTCCGACTACGCGCGGCTCATCACCGGTACAGATATCGTCGTCGACGGCGGCGCACGCGCGAAGAACTTCGCCTACATCCCTGCCGGGCCCGACGAGCTCGCCGGCCCGCTGCCGCTCATCGGGCTCGACAACACCCCCATGCCCGACGCGTCCGGCTGAGTGCTGTCGCCTGCACACGTCAGCGGACCGAGGCCGGGGGCTGCGGCGGAGCGAGGCGATTCTCGGGCGAGTAGACCGCCGAGGCCGTGAGAAAGGGGATCACCGCCGCGCGTTCGGAGTCGATCGGCTCGTCGGGGAACGCCGTCTCGATCGTCTCGTGCCGATCCTGAAGCCCCGATTTGAACTCGGGGTGGGTCAGGATGAACATATCGCCGCGGCGCATCCCCTGTAGTACGCGTTCCCCGGCCTCCTCGGCCGACATGTACGGCATCTGCAGATCGGCCTTGGGACGTGACACGTCGGGCGTCGGAAAACCCGACTCCGCATACTTCGCCGGGCGGTCGGCCGCTCCCGCGCCGATGTTGCTGTGGGTCGGCCCGGGACAGTACACCGACACGCCGATCCGCTCGGGCATCAGCTCGATGTGCATCGCCTCGCTCAATGCGATGATCGCCGCCTTCGTCATGGAGTACAGGCCCGCGACGATCGGCATGAGCCCGCCCATCGACGACGTGTTGACGATGTGCCCGCCGTCGCCGTGCGCGCGGATCTTCGGTAAGAACGCCTGGATGCCGTGACCGACGCCCCGGATGTTGACATCGATGAGCCAGTCCCAGTCGCTTGGCGACGCGTCCGCGACCGGCCCGGTCAGGCCGATCCCGGCGTTGTTGACGAGCACGTCGACCCGGCCGTGGTCGCGTTCGATCTCATCGGCGGCGGCGTGCATCGCGTCGGAGTCGGTGACGTCGACCTGCAGCGCGTCGACCGCAAGGCCCTGCCCGGCGAACACCTCCTCGGTCTGGAGCAGGTGAGCTTCGCGACGCCCCGTGACGACGACGCGCATCCCGGCGCGGGCGAAGGCGAGCGCGATCCCGCGGCCGATGCCGCTCGACCCGCCCGTGATGACGGCGACCTTGTTCTCTACGTCCTCCATAAAGGCCATCTCACACCGCGGGCCTTGCTGCGGGCAGGGCGCTTTCCGCGTCACAGAAGCTTTCCGCGTCACAGAAGCTTTCCGCGTCGCCGAAGGCCGCTCCCCCTGGAACGCGTAAACGGCCCGGCCTCCGCGGGAAGGGAGTTTCCCTTCCGTGCGGCAGAAACGGCCTGGCTCGCCAGGCGTGTACCCAGCACCGTAGAGACAGCACTCACACTCAGCTGTGCCGGCCGGGCATCAGAGCATGGCGACGTGCTCTGTCGCTCTCGAGCCATCCGGCGGGAAAGAGGACACATGAGCATTGCCGCAAGCGCCACCGCGCCGTCGATGGCGGAAGACATCCCGGACAGCATGACGACGCGTGCGGCCGTGTGCCGTGCGCCCGGTCAGCCGTGGGAGATCACCGAGCTCGAGCTCGACCCGCCCAAGGCCAATGAGGTGCGGATCAAGTTCCACGCCGCAGGGATGTGTCACTCCGACGACCACATCCAGAAGGGCGACGCCCCCATGCGCATGCCCGTCGTCGGCGGGCATGAGGGCGCCGGCGTGATCGACGCCGTCGGCGAGGGGGTCACGCGCGTCGCAGCCGGCGATCACGTCGTGTGCTCGTTCATCCCCGCGTGCGGTAAGTGCCGCTACTGTTCCACCGGCCGCCAGAATCTGTGCGACGAGGGGAAGAACGCCGCGACGGGCCAGTTCGCGGACGGCACGTTCCGATTCCACCAGAACGGCGAGGACTTCGGTGGCCTGTGCGTGCTCGGGACGTTCTCGCAGTACGCCGTCGTCTCCGAGTACTCGGTCATCCCGATCCCCGAGCACATCCCCTTCGACGTCGCCTCGCTCGTCGGCTGTGGTGTGCCCACGGGATGGGGCTCGGCCGTCCACGCTGCCGGAGTACGGGCCGGGCAGACCGTCGTCATCTTCGGCTCGGGCGGTGTCGGCAGCAACGCCGTGCAGGGTGCCGCCCTCGCGGGTGCCCAGCGCGTCATCGTCGTCGACCCGGTCGAGTTCAAGCGCGACATGGCCAAGGTCTTCGGTGCGACGCACACGTTCGCGACGGCGAAGGAGGCGACCGAGTTCGTCGTCGAGTCGACGTGGGGTGAGCTCGCCGATCACGCCATCATCACCGTCGGCATCCTGAACGACGAGGTCATCCACGACGCGATCAGCGTCGTCGGCAAGACGGGCCAGGTCACGATCACGGCCGTCGGCAACGGCTGGATCGACGAGAACCCCGGCATGCTCATCGGCTTCCAACGCCGTGTCCAGGGCGCCATCTTCGGTGCCTGCAACCCGCTGTACGACGTGCCACGCCTGCTGAGCCTCTACACCTCCGGCCACCTCAAACTCGACGAGCTCATCACCCGCCGCTACCGGCTCGACGAAGTCAACCAGGGCTACCAAGACATGTTGGACGGCAAGAACATCCGCGGCGTCATCGAGATCGAGCACTGACTCCCGAGCGAAGGACACTGTCATGACCATCACCACCGACCACCAGGCAACGATTGACAGCGCGCTGCGCGTCGACGGCGTCCAGCTCATCGGCGGCGAATGGGTCACCTCGGGCACGGGGCGCACCATCGACGTCGTCAACCCGGCCAACCGCGAGGTCATCGCGCGGGTGCCGCGCAGCGACGCCGATGACGTGGACCTCGCCATCAAGGCGGCGGAGAAGGCGTTCCCCGCCTGGCGCGATCTCGACGCGTCGAGCCGCGCGCGCCTGCTGTTCCGCTGGGCCGACCTGATCGAGGAGCACAACGCCGAGCTCGACAGCCTCGAATCGCAGGAGGTCGGGCGTCCCAGCTGGGGCCCGCCCCCCATGGCGAACCAGATCCGGTTCATCGCCGGCCAGGCCGACAAGGTGCAGGGTGTGTCGCTGCCCACCCGTTCGACCGGATCGCTCGGGCTCACGCTTCGCGAACCGTACGGCGTCGTCGGAGGGGTCATCCCCTGGAACGCGCCCGGGCCGATGTTCGCCAACGAGGTCGGGCCGGCGATCGCCGCCGGCAACACGATGGTGATGAAGCCGGCGGAGGACGCACCGCTCACCCCGCTCGCGCTCGCGAAGCTGGCGCTTGAGGCGGGTATCCCCGCGGGAGTCATCAACGTCGTCACCGGCTACGGTCACGAGGCGGGCGCCGCGATCCCGGCGGATCCCCGCATCCGCCGCATGGGATTCACCGGATCCCCACAGACGGGCCGCGCGATCATGGAGTCCTGCGCCCGCAACCTCACTCCGCTCCACCTCGAGCTGGGCGGGAAATCGCCGCAGGTCGTGTTCCCCGACGCCGATCTCGACGCCGCGATCCCCGCCATGACGATGGGCATCACCCTCAACACCGGGCAGGTATGCGCCGCGGGCTCGCGCGTCGTCGTGCACCGCAGCATCCACGCCGAGGTCGTCGAGCGGCTCGCGGCACAGATGCGGAAGGTCACCGTCGGCCCGTGGCACCAGCAGGTCGCGATGGGGCCGTTGATCAACCAGAAGCAGCATGAGCGCGTGCTCAGCTACATCGAGATCGGCAAAGAGCAGGGTGCCGAGCTCGTCACAGGCGGCGGCCGGCCGCAGGGCGAGGAGTTCGGCGACGGCTTCTTCGTCGAGCCGACCCTCTTCGACAAGGTCTCACCCGGCATGCGGATCGCCCAGGAGGAGATCTTCGGCCCCGTGCTGTCGGTGATCCCCGTCGACGACGAGGCCGAAGCGATCGAGGTCGCCAACGGTGTCGACTACGGTCTGGTCGCCTCTGTGTGGACCCGGGACATCGGCACGGCGGTGCGGGCGAGTCGCGCCCTGCAGGCCGGTCAGGTGGGCGTCAACACACCGATCGGGGCGGGCACCGTCATCGGCGGGCCGTTCGGCGGCTACAAGAACAGCGGCTTCGGCCGCACGATGGGCGCCGACTCGGTGCTCGATTGGACCCAGGTCAAGACCGTATCGATGCAGGGCGCGCCGATTCCGCGCGGCTGAGCGAGGAGCGAAAGCCAATGGCAACCATCACGACACGTGCCGCCGTCGCGCACCGCCCACACGAGGGCTGGCAGCTCACCGACCTGCAGCTCGACGACCCGAAGGAACACGAGGTGCGCGTCAGGTTCGTCGCCTCGGGCCTGTGCCACTCCGACGACCACATCACCGGCGGCGACGCCCCCGTGCGGTTCCCTATCGTGGGCGGTCACGAGGGAGCCGGCGTCGTCGAGTCCGTCGGGGAGAACGTGCGGCGAGTGAAGCCCGGTGACCGCGTTGTGTGCTCGTACATTCCCGCGTGCGGCGCCTGCCGGCCCTGCTCACTCGGTCACCAGAACATGTGCGTCAAAGGGCTCAACGCGGGCACGGGAATGTTCCTCGATGGCACGTTCCGGTTCCACAGTGACGACGACGACTACGGCGGGTTCTGCTCGCTCGGCACCTTCTCGGAGTACGCGGTCGTGTCCGAGTGGGCGGTCGTACCGATCCCCGACGATATCTCGTTCGAGGTCGCCTCCCTGGTGGGATGCGGTGTACCGACCGGATGGGGATCGGCCGTCTATGCCGCGGGCGTGAAGCCCGGCGATGCCGTCGTGATCTTCGGCGCGGGCGGCGTGGGGAGCAACGCCGTGCAGGGCGCGCGCTACGCGGGTGCCAAGACCCTCGTCGTCGTCGACCCGGTCGAGTTCAAGCGCGACAACGCCCTCGAGCTCGGCGCGACGCACGCGTTCGCCGACGCCCAGGAGGCTCACGACTTCGTCGTCGCCGAGACCTGGGGACAGCTCGCCGACCACGTCATCATGACCCCGGACGCCGTCACCGAGGAGATGGTGAACCGGGCCGTGCTCATGACCGGCAAGGGCGGCAAGGTCACGATCACCGCGGTCGGCCACCTCGGCGAGAAGGCCGTGCACGTGCACGCCGGAATGCTCATCGGCTACCAGCGCCAGATCCGTGGCGCGCTCTTCGGCGACTGCAACCCGCTGTACGACATCCCCAAGCTGCTGGGGCTGTACCGGACCGGCGATCTCAAGATCAAGGAGCTCATCACGCGCACCTACGGGCTCGACCAGGTCAACGACGCGTACCGCGACCTCAACGAGGGCAAGAACATCCGCAGCGTGATCCTGCACGAACAGTGACGCCGGGCGCGGCGTGCGCCAGCGGCGCCGCGCACCGCAATCCGCAAGGAGGAATCCGATGCCGAACGCCATCCTCGACCCGACCGGGCGCGCGGAGGAGGTCTCGTCCCCGGCGGGCGAACTCGCTCCCCGGCGTGGCGATCTCGCGGGCCTGCGCGTCGGCCTGCTCGACAACACGAAGCACAACGCGATGCTCTTCCTGCAAGAGGTGGGACGGCTGCTCGTCTCCGAGCACGGCGCCGCCGAGGTGAGCATCGTGGAGACGAAGAAGAGCTTCTCGGTTCCCGTGGACGAGGAGATCGTCGAGCGCTACCGAGGGGTCGCGGACATCGTCGTCACCGGCGTCGGCGACTGCGGCTCGTGCAGCGCGGCCGCCGTGGCCGACGGGATCAACTTCGAACGTGCGGGTCTTCCCGCCGCGGTTGTGCTCACCGACGCGTTCGCGACGACCGGGAAGATGATGGCCACGATGCAGGGCGACCCGGACTACGCGTGGATCACGACCGAGCATCCGGTGGCCGTGCTCGAGCCCGAACAGGTGCACGAACGCGCGCGCCGGCTGCTGCCCGAGATCACGCGCAGCCTGACCGAGAGCGTGCGATGACGCAGCCGGATCCGGACATCGCCCAGGAGGCCATCGAGTACTGCTACGAGCAGGGCTGGTCGGACGGGCTGCCGCTGGTACCCGTGAGCCGCCCGCTGCTCGATCGCTTCCTCGCGACGACGGACCGCGCTGCCGATGAGGTCATCGGAGACATGCCGCAGACGAGCCGCACCGTCACGGTGCAGACCGCGGCGATCAATGCGGCGATGGCAGGTTGCCTGCCCGAGTACTTCCCCGTCGTCCTCGCGGCGTGGGAGGCGCTCATGCGGGAACGGGCGACACGTGGCGGCGGATGGCAGTCCACGAGCGGCCCGGCGCCTCTCATCGTCGTCAACGGAGAGATCCGGAACACGCTCGGCTTGAACAGCGCGGGAGGGGCGTTCGGTCCCGGGTTCCGGGCCAACGCGACGATCTCACGCGCGGTGGGACTCATCGTGCGCAACGCCTTCGGCGTACGGCCGCACGAGCTTGAACAGGCCACCCAGGGTGTACCCGGGCGGTGGTCGATCTGCTTCGGGGAGAACGAGGAGGAGAGCCCCTGGGCGCCGCTCGCCGGGGAGCTGGGGATCACCGGAGACGCCGTGTCGGCCACGCTGCTGCGCACGTGCGAGTACGTCGACAACCGGCACACCTCGAGCGCCGAGCAGCTGCTCGGGGATTTCGCGGACACGATCGGCCGGTCCGGGGCGTGGATCTTCAAGCATGCCCTGGCCGGGGTCGTGTTCTGCCCCGAGCACGCGCAGCTGCTGGCCGGCGCCGGTTACCGCCGCGCCGACGTCGCCGCGTGGCTGGTGGAACACGCGGGGCGCACCACCGAGCAGCTCGCTGGTGCGGGCAAGGACCACGCCGACGACCGCGGCGTGCGCTTTCCGGGAAAGGACGGCGATCCCGGCGCCTTCCAGCCCACGATCGCGCCCGGCGG
>NZ_ML142860.1:54575-59586 GCF_004138495.1 Phytoactinopolyspora endophytica | reverse complement strand
GCCGGCGCGCGGAACGCGGGCATCTCGATGGTCGTGCGCAACTTCGCGGACTGGTCGGGCACCGCTGTGCCCGTCGGCGTCCCGGCCGGGTTGGCGCATGCCGCCCGCTGACCTCCACGCAGCGCCTGAGTCGAAACGACAGAACGCTACCGAGAGACAAGAGGATCACTGATGACCCAGATGGTACGCGCCGCGGTGCAGACCGGCCCCCGGCAGATCGAGATGCGGGAGTTCCCGCGTCCCGCGGTCGGCCCCGACGACGGGCTGTTGCGGGTCGAGGCGAACGGGATCTGCGGCAGCGACGTGGAGATCTACCGCGGCCACATGGGCAAGGCCCGCGATCCGTTCATCCCTGGGCACGAACCGCTCGGCATCATCGAGGAGCTGGGCGAACGTGCGGCAGAGCGCTGGGGCGTCGAGGTCGGCGATCGTGTCGCCCTGGAGGTGATCGTGCCCTGCCGCGCGTGCGAGGACTGTCTCACCGGGCGCTATCAGGCGTGCCGGTCCCGCAAGTACGGACACGGTGTCACGGGCGTCGACGTGGCACCGAGCATCTGGGGCGGCTTCGCCGACTACATGTACCTCTCGCCTACGTCTGTGATGCACAAGATCGACAAGAACCTGCCGGCTGAGATCGCCGCCATGTACAACCCGCTCGGTGCGGGCGTGCGGTGGGCCGTGGACCTGGGCGAGGTAGGTCTCGGCGACACCCTGCTGGTGCTCGGCGCCGGCCAGCGTGGCATCGCCGCGGTCATCGCCGCGAAGGCGGCCGGCGCGAAGACGGCCATCATCACCGGACTCGAGCGCGACCGGCACAAGCTCGAGGTCGCACGGGAGCTCGGGGCGGACCACACGATCGTCGTCGACGGCGACGAGGGCCGCGACGTCGTCGAGGCGGTCACCGAGATCACCGACGGCCGGATGGCCGACGTCGCCCTCGAGGTGACGCCCATGGCGGCGCAACCGATCACCGACGCCCTCACGTCGGTGCGCCACGGCGGCCGGGTGGTGCTTGCCGGTCTCAAGGGGCACCGAGAGATACCGCTCGTCACCGACATTCTCATCAACCGGGGGCTGACCGTTAAGGGCGCCTTCGGTGTCGACGCCACCGCGAACGAAAAGGCGATCTCCCTGCTCGAGTCGGGCCGGTTCCCACTCGAGAAGCTCCACACGCACACCTTCGGTCTCTGCGAGGTGGGTCTGGCCATCGACACACTCGGCGGCGATGCCGGTGACGGGTCGGCGATCCACGTCTCGGTCCACCCGGACTCCGGTCGCTGAGGGGCCACGACGGGACGACGCGGGGGAAACGCCCCGGCCGCCTGGAGACCGCAATGGAGCGAAGCAGTCCGAACCCCATCCCGATCCATGAGGAGCAGCGATGATCGTCGACGCACACGCCCATTTCCTGCCGAGCGACTACCCCGATGACGCCCCGGGGTGCTTCCCTCGCATGGAGCCGATCGAGGGCAGCGGCGACCGGCTGCTGGTCTTCGGCAAGACGCGGTTCCCGGCGAAAGAGGTCTTCTTCGCCGCCGAGCGCCGCATCGAGGCGCAGGACGCCTCTGAGGTCGAGGTCGAGATCGTCAGCCCCATGCCGCCGCTGCTGCGCTACGACCTCCCCGCGGCCGACGGGCTGGCGCTCGCGCGGCACGTCAACGACTTCGCCGCGGAACTGACCGCGTATGACCCGCGCCGGCTCATCGGCCTCGGTATGGTGCCCTTGCAGGATCCCGACGCCGCCGCGGGCGAGCTGTCGGCGATCGCCGAGCGTGGCCTCGCCGGCGTCGAGATCGCGTCGAACATCCTGGGCAGCTCCATCGGCGATGAGAAGTTCCTGCCGTTCTTCTCCGAGGCCGAGCGCCTCGGCCTGTCGATCTTCGTGCACGCGATGCCATCGCCGACCGATCGGCTGCCGGCGTCGGCGATGGGCACGTACGTCGTCGGCATCGAGGGGATGTACGCTGCCGCGTCGCTCATTCTCGGCGGCACCGCGGCGGCATGCCCGGACCTGCGCGTCTCGTTCAGCCACGCCGCCGGCGGTTTTGCGATGTCGCTGCCGCGGGCCGGCTACTTCTGGGGCGGATCCTGGAACGAGGAGCCACGCGATCCGGAGCGCGCCGTCATGCCCGACGACGGTCCGTCGCCGTTCGAGTACGCCCGGCGGTTCTACTACGACTCGATGGTGTTCGACCGCCGGGCGATCCGGTATCTCATCGACCTGCTCGGGGCGGATCGCCTGCTCGTCGGCTCGGACTTCCCGGCGATGCCGCGCGAGGATCCGGCCGCGAAGACGCTGCGGTCGATGGACCTGCCCGGCGACGAGTGGAACGACATCAGCTGGCGCAACGCGTTCCGCTGGCTCGGGCGCGAGGCCGAGGTACCCGCCGTCATCGCTGCGCGCTGACGTGCGTACGGCGTTGCCGTAACGGCTTGAGCCGGTTTCTCCCGCCCGACGGAAGTCCCATGGATCGCCTACCTCGCGATCGGACAGACTGCCGAACACAACAGGTCGCCTCCTAGCCGGCCCCGGATCGGCCACAGGGCTGCACCATCGGCAACAGCTCACAGGGGAGCATGTCATGAGAAGGAAAGCGAAGGGCAACTTCACCGGCGGACGTATCCCCCGGGCACTCGCGCTTGTCATGGGCCTTGGCCTCGTGATCACCGCCTGCGGCGGAGACAGTGGCGGAGGCACCGGCGAGGCCGGCTCCGACGCCGGCGGTGAGGTCGGCGAGCCACAATCGGGCGGCGAGCTCACGGTGCTGCTCGACTCCGGCTTCGCCGGCGGCTGGGCGACGGGTCTCGACCCGGCGACGAGCAACTCGACCGGCGCCAATCTGCCACAGAACGCCGCGATCTTCGGCGGACTGTTCACGCTCGAGGCGGATGAGGACGGATCGAACGCCCGGATCGAGCCGAACCAGGCCGAGAGCTTCGAATGGTCGCAGGACGGCCTCACCCTCACGGTGACGCTGCACGACGGCATCGAGTTCAGCGACGGCACGCCGTTCGATGCCGAGGCGGTGCTGTGGAACTGGATCCGCGAGCTGAGCTCCGGCAGCACCGGTGCACCCATCATCGACCTCAACCTGAGCATGGACCCACCCGAGCTCAGCGACGAGTTCATGGACAGCCTCTGGGACGCGCTCCCCGAGGACGTCGACCGCGACGTCGTCATGCAACGGCTGGGTGCCATCCGCGTCGTCGACGACCTGACGCTCGAGCTGAACTTCAACACGGTGAACGGGGCGCTCCTGAACGGCTTCCCCGGCACGAACATGAATCTCATCGGCTCGCCGACGGCGTACGCCGAGATGGGCGCCGAGGCGTTCAGCGTCGAACCCGTCGCCGCCGGTCCCTTCACGGTCGTCGACAACAGGCAGAACGAGCGCCTCCAGCTCGAGCGCAATCCGGACTACTTCAAGGACGGGCTGCCGTATCTCGACGCGCTCACCTTCCAGTCGGTCGCGGGCGACCAGGTGCTCTACCAGACGCTCCAGGCCGGGCAGGGCGATGTGATCGAGGGTATGAGCGACGTGACGCTCATCAACGAGGCGCAGAACAACCCGGAGGTCGACGTGCACCTCGGGGTCCCGACGTCGCCGTACGTCATCCAGCTCAACACACGCCAGCCGCCGTTCGACGACAGGAGGGCGCGCGAGGCGATCTACTACGCGACCGACTTCGAGACGATCCAACAGGGTCTGTTCGGTGGTGACGGCGAGATGAGCCAGTCGTTCACCGCGTCGGGCGGCCTGTTCCACCAGCCCGACGTCGAAGGGTATCGGGAGTACGACCCCGACCAGGCCCAGCAGCTCGTGGACGAGCTCGGAGGTCTCGAGGTGGAGCTCGGCACCACCGACCTCTCGACGGCGCGCTCGGTCACGACCGCCCTGCAGACGCAGTGGCGCGAGGCCGGCATCGACGTCACGATCGATTCCAAGCCGCTCGGCGACGTCATCACACAATTCACGAGCGGCGACTGGGAGTCGATGCTGCAGACCGCAGGCGCGTGGGATCCCGCCAGCGGAATCGGCGTGCAGGTGCGGTTCGGTTCGACCTCGCCGTTCAGCGGCACGCCGTTCCCCGAGGGCGCGTCCAACGCGGATGAGGCGATCGCGAACGACCTGGCGACGCCGCTCGACGACCTGCTCGACGGTGCGATCGCGACCATCGATCCGGACGAGCGCGAGGCTGCCTATCAGGAGATCGCCGAGTACATCTCCGACGAGGCGTACGGGCCGTTCGGCATGGCGTTCTCGCCGGCGCAAGTCGTGCGCGACGGTGTGCACGGACCCGGCCTGACGATGCCGATCCCGGCGCTCGCGGTGAACACCGGTGTCCTCTACGACAGGGTGTGGGTCGAGCAGTGACGACCACCGCGCCGGCCGATTCCGACACCCGCGCTGAGGGGCACGGTGGCCTCCTCGGGCGAGTGTCCGGCTCGCCCCTTCTCCGGCTGATCGCCAAGCGCGTGCTGGTCGCGATCCCGCTGCTGTTCGCGATCAGCGTGCTGGTCTTCGTGTTGCTCGAGGTCATGCCCGCCGACCCCGCGCGCAACCAGGCGGGCATGGACGCGACCGAGGAGGAGGTCGAGGCCGTCCGCCAGACGATGGGGCTCGACCGGCCCGCGCACGAGCGGTATCTCGATTGGCTGTCCGGCGCGGTCACGGGCGACCTGGGCCGGTCATCGGTGAACGGCCAGCCCGTCACGTCGCTGCTGGCCGAGCGTCTGCCCGTCAGCCTCGAGCTCGTCTTCCTCGCGTTCGTCGTGTCGATCGGCATCGCTCTGCCGATGGCGATCCTCGCGGCCCGCAAGCCAGGCGGCCTCTTCGACCGCATCGTCATGGTCGGCGCGATGACGATGCTCGCCATCCCGAACTATGTGCTCGCGCTGCTGCTCGTCCTCGTGTTCGCCGTGTCGCTTCGGATGCTTCCATCGATCGGGTTCGCGCCGATCGGGGATGGCCTCTGGCCCAACCTGCGGTCCGTCATCATGCCGGTGCTC
>NZ_ML142860.1:54019-54565 GCF_004138495.1 Phytoactinopolyspora endophytica | reverse complement strand
GACTCCGCTCGCATGCTTCTACACCCGCTTCCTGCGCGGCGATCTCGTCGAGCAGATCAACTCCGCCGACTACATCGACACGGCCCGCGCCAAAGGCGTCGGCCCGTGGCGCGTGCTCTGGCGGCACGCCTTTCGCAACTCGTCGTTCGGGCTGCTGACCATCGTCGGTCTGAACATCGGGACGCTCATCGGCGGCACCGTCATCATCGAGCGAATCTTCGCGATGCCGGGGCTCGGCATGCTCATGCTCGACGGCGTGCTCTCCAGCGACGTCGCGGTCGTGCAGGTCTGCGTCTTCATCTTCGCCGCGGTCGCGGTCTTCGCGAACCTGTTCGTCGACGTCATGTACGCCGTACTCGACCCGAGGATTCGCTATGGCGGTCACTGACACATCCACCGCGGCGCTGCTGACGCCTGTCGAGACGACTGAGCGGAGCATCCGTTGGGCGAAGATCCGGCGTCGCCTGCTGGTCTGGGTTCCCGCGGGCTTCGTGGCCTTCCTGGTGCTCGCGTGCTTCGCCGGGCCGCTCGTACTTTCGCTCCCGG
>NZ_ML142860.1:53645-53965 GCF_004138495.1 Phytoactinopolyspora endophytica | reverse complement strand
CCGGCGGCAACGTGCTCGAAAGCGCTCTGTCCCCCGGGAGTCCCGGGCACCCGCTCGGCACCGACGTCAACGGCAACGACGTGCTGTCCCGCCTGCTGCACGGCGGCCAGGCATCCCTCACCATCGCGGTCGCGGTCACCGTGATCGGCTTCACGATCGGCGGGACGACCGGTGCTCTGTCGGCCTACCTGGGTGGGAAGGCCGACATGCTCATCATGCGCGGGCTCGACGTGCTCATCGCGTTCCCGTCGCTCGTGCTCACCATCGCGATCGCGCAGGCGCTCGGGCCCAGCCTGCGGAACACGATCTTCGCGCTCAGC
>NZ_ML142860.1:42416-53583 GCF_004138495.1 Phytoactinopolyspora endophytica | reverse complement strand
GTTCAGCATCCCCGCTGTGGCGCGCGTCGCGCGATCGGCGACGCTGCGCGTGACGAGCATGCCCTTCGTGCAGGCCGCCGAGCTCAGCGGCAGCCCGTGGTGGCGCATCCTGCTGCGCCATATCGCGCCCAACATCACGCCGCAGATGCTGAACTTCGCGTTGCTCGGCATGGGCATCGTGATCGTCACGGAGGGCGCGCTGAGTTTTCTCGGTCTCGGTGTGCCGGCCCCCGATCCGAGCTGGGGGAACATGATCTTCGAGGGGCAGCAGTCGTTGTCGGCCACGCCGCTGCTCGTGCTGTGGCCCAGCCTCGCACTGCTGGTGACGGTGCTGGCCTTCAACCTGTTGGGCGAGAACGTTCGAGACGAGATGAGCGGTCGATGACGATACTCGGGAAGACGACGATCGACGCCCCGTCCGTCGCGGCGGGCGAGCCGGAGACCGTCCTCACGGTCGAGGACCTGCGTGTCACGTTCTCGCGAGGAGGCCGCCTCGTCCATGCCGTGAACGGGCTCTCCTACCGCGTCCGCACGGGTCGCATACTCGCCATCATCGGCGAGTCCGGCTCGGGCAAGTCGGTGAGCGTGCGCGCGCTCATGGGTCTGCTGCCACCGAGCGCCTTCGTGACGGGCTCGGCCAAGCTCGGTGACACCGAGCTGATAGGGCGAGACGAGAGGTCGATGCGCCGGATTCGAGGCGACCACGTCGCGATGGTGTTCCAGGATCCGGCGCGGTCCCTCAACCCCACGATGAGCGCGGGCGCGCAGGTCGTCGAGGCGATCCGCACGCACCGGAAGACGACTCGCAAGGAGGCCGCGGACCGGGCCGTCGAGCTGCTGAAGCTCGTGCGGCTGCCCGCGCCGGAGCGCCGGTTCCACGAATACCCGCACCAGCTGTCGGGCGGCATGCGGCAGCGCGTGTTGATCGCGATCGCGCTTGCGGCCGATCCGGAGGTCCTCATCGCCGACGAAGCGACCACCGCGCTCGACGTGACGACGCAGGCGCAGATCATGGAGCTCCTCGTCGACCTGCAGGAGCGGCTGGGCACCGCCATCATCATGATCAGTCACGACATCGGCCTCGCCGCGAGCTACGCACACGAGGTGCTCGTGATGTACGCGGGCCGGGCTGTCGAGCACGCCGAGACGACGACGCTGTTCGGCAACGTGCGGATGCCGTACACCCAGGCACTGCTCGGCGCCATCCCGCAGCTCACGACGCCGGCGCACGCGCTGCTCGCGGTGGTCGGGGGCCAGCCGCCAGACCTCAGTGCGCTCGGAGAAGGCTGCGCGTTCCGCGAGCGGTGCCCTCGTGCGACTGAGGAATGCGCCGTCCAACCCTCGCTCGAGATGCACGAGCCAGGACATCGTTACGCATGTTGGAATCCGACCGGCATGGGCAGGGAGGAATCGTGACCGAGATCCGGGAGGGAACGGGCACGGCGACGGCCGGCGGTCTCGGGGGCGAGGACTCCACCGCGCCGTTGTTACAGGTACGCAACCTCGTGCAGGAGTACACGACGCGTGGACCGGGCGGCGTGAAGACTGGTGTCGTCCACGCTGTCTCGGACGTCTCGTTCGACCTCACGTCCGGGGAGACGCTCGGCGTCGTCGGCGAGACGGGGTCGGGCAAGTCGACGCTCGCGCGCGCGATCATCCAGGTGGAGCGTCCGAAGTCGGGGACGGTGCGGTTTCAGGGACGCGAGCTGAACGGGATGAAGAAGCGCGACATCACGGCTGTGCGCGCCAACATGCAGATGGTGTACCAGGATCCGTTCGGGTCGCTGAACCCGCGGTGGCGCATCGAGGACGTCGTGGCCGAGCCGCTGCTCGGACACACCGACATGACGCGCCAGCAGCGCAGCGAACGAGTCGGTGAGTTGCTCGATCTGGTCGGGCTCAACCCCGGTACCTATCGCCGGGGACGGCCGATGGAGCTGTCAGGCGGTCAGGCCCAGCGGGTGGCGATCGCCCGCGCGATCGCGCTCAACCCGGCACTCGTCATCTGCGACGAGGCGATATCGTCGCTGGACGTGCTCATCCAGGCGCAGGTGCTCAACCTCTTCGAGAAGCTGCGCGCCGAGCTCGGGCTGGCGTACCTGTTCATCGCGCACGATCTGGCGACCGTCAAGCAGGTCAGCGACCGTGTCGCCGTCATGCACCTCGGGCAGCTGGCCGAGATCGGTCCGGCCGAGGAGCTGTACGACTCACCCCGTCACCCGTATACGCGGGCACTGCTCGATTCGGTGCCCGTGCTCGACCTGGAGACAGGGGTCGCACGCCGGCCCGTGCCGCTGTCCGGCGAGCCGCCGTCGCCGCTACATCCGCCGAGCGGTTGCCGGTTCCGCACGCGGTGCCCGCGGGCCGAGGCGAGGTGCGCGGAGGTCGAGCCGAAGCTCACCGATGCGGGGAACGGTCACCAGGTCGCGTGCCATTTCCCGTTGGACAGCACGTCCGCTGCTTCCGCCGGGTCGCTGCGCGACGCCTGGCGAGGTCCGCGCCCCGAGGCCATGCCGACGATCTGACACTTAGGCCGTCGCAGCGTGCCCGGGCTCAGCCGCCCTGGTCCCCGGCACGCGTGGCCGCGATCAGCCGATGCCCCACGGATCGCAGGTACTCGAGCACGTCGGACGGACCCTCGACGGAGAAATCGGCGTCCAGCGCGACCAGCCGCTGCGCGAGGATCTCGGGCCGGTCAGCGCCGAGTCGCACGGTGCAGGTGCCGTCACCATTCGGCTCGACCCGCTCTGTCACCAGCGCACGCAGGCGCGACGTCACGGCCTCGGCCGGCGCCGCGACGACTACGTCGAGGGTGTAGCGGTACGGTGCCTTCGCGATGGTGAGTGCCACATACGCCGCTGCACTTTCCGCCGGCAGCTCCCGGGGGTCGAACCGTCTCCCGGTGAGCGTTGCGTCGTTGATCCGGTCGACCCGGAAGGTGCGCCAATCGTCGCGGTGCAGGTCGTACGCGAGCAGATACCACCGGTCGTAGGACATGACCAGGCTGTACGGTTCGACACGTCTCGCAGCGTCGGCACCGTCGCCGCGGCGCTGATGGCGGAAGGTGAGCACGTCGTTGTCCCGGCACGCCGTCGCGACCACTCCCAGCACGTCAGGGTCGGCCCGGGGGCCGTCGGGACGCTGCGCCGAGACGATCGCGTCGCCCACCGTGGCCACCTGCGCTCGCAGCCGCGCCGGGAGGACCTGTTCCAGCTTGACCAGGGCCCGGACCGCCGTCTCCTCGATCCCGTTCACCCCCGCCGCGGCAGTCTTCAGGGCGACGGCGATGGCGACCGCCTCGTCATCGTCGAGGAGAAGCGGCGGAACACGGGTGCCGGACTCCAGACGGTAGCCGCCGACCGTCCCGGTCGTCCCTTGGACGGGGTAGCCGAGCTCGCGCAGACGCGCGACATCGCGGCGGATGGTGCGCTCCGTCACGCCGAGCCGCTCGGCCAGCTCGCCGCCTGACCATTCACGCCGGCTCTGCATGAGCGACAGCATCTGCAGCATGCGGGCAGGCATGTTCCTCATCACACCCACTCTGGCATACCTTGCGGACAAGTTATGTCCTCAACGCCGTCTACGGTCGTCACTATGCCCGGCAACGGGTCCAACCGCGGACTCCCCCGGGCACACCCGGCACCCATCGATCAGAAGGAGCTTCTCTCATGGACGACACGGACATCCGCACACTGTTCGGCGCCGAGGGTCCGGACGGATCGAGCGGGATCGACGATCTGGCACGCATGCTCCAGGGTCCCGTCCTCACTCCTGGCCAGGACGGTTACGACGACGAGCGCAGCGGCTTCAGCCTTGCCGCCCAGCACCGGCCCGACATCATCGTCGGTGCCGCCGGCCCGGCCGACGTGCAGGCCGCCGTCGCCTATGCGCGTCGCAATGGCCTTCCCGTCGCCGTGCAGGCGACAGGTCACGGCGCGCCGGAGCCCGCCACCGCAGGCATGCTGATCACCACCGGCCGTATGGCCGGTGTGGAGGTCAAGCCGGAGGCCGGCAGCGCCTGGATCGAGGCCGGCGTACGGTGGCAGCAGGTGATCGAGGCCGCTGCGCCGTTCGGCCTGGCGCCGATCAGCGGTTCCTCTCCACATGTCGGCGCGGTCTCGTACACGCTTGGAGGCGGAATTGGGCTGCTCGGCCGCACGTTCGGTTACGCCGCCGACTACGTGCGCCGCATCGACGTCGTTACCGCCGACGGCCGGTTGCGGCACGTAACCGAAGAGTCCGAGCCAGACCTGTTCTGGGCCCTGCGCGGCGGACGAAGCAACTTCGGCGTTGTGACCGGTATGGAGATCGAGCTGGTCCAGGTTTCGCGGATCTTCGGCGGAGGGCTGTACTTCGACGCCGACGACGTCCCGGACGTGCTGCGGGTCTGGCGGGACTGGACCACCACAGTGCCGGACGAGATGACGTCGTCGGTCGCGGTCATTCCCGGCCGCAACGTCGTACAGGTTCGCATCGCTTATGTGGGTGACATGGCCGACGGAGAACGGCTGATCGCACCACTACGCGACGCAGGGCCGCGGTTGATCGATATGGTCACGGAGATGTCATACACGGAGTCGGAGTCGATCTGCAACGATCCGACCGACCCTCAGGCAAGCACGATGGTGAACGCCATGCTGAGCGACTTGGACGACGCGCCCATCGCCGCCCTGCGCGATGTCAGCCGAGGGGACGCCACGGTGCCCTGCATCCTCGACATACGTCACCTTGGTGGGGCGTTGAGCCGGCCACCGGCCGTTCCGAACGCCGTCGGGCACCGCGACGCTCAGTACCTCGTCGGCGTCATCACACCGCTCACCGGCACGGACGTGAAGGTCGCACGCGATGTCCACGGGCATGTGCTGAAGCTTCTGCAGCCGTGGACTGTGGGCCGCTATGTCAACTTCCTGGCCGGAGAGCACGCAACGCGGGATGAGATCCGGGCGGCATACGAACCGACGGACTATCAGCGCCTTTCCGTTCTCAAGGGTGTGTACGACCCGTCCAACCTCTTCCGGCTGAACCACAACATTCCGCCCGCTCTCGACTCGTAAGGCCAGGGATTCCGGCAGTGCGTTGGGAGCATCTATGACGTCACCTCGGGGCCCCGGTCTCGGTGGACGGGCGCCCCGACGGCCGCCTCGTTCAGGACATCAGGCAGAACTCGTTGCCTTCCGGGTCGGTCATGACGATCCACCCCTGCTCATCCCGCGACACGACGGAGGCGCCGAGGTCGAGGAGGCGTCTCAGTTCCGCCTCCGCATCGTCGGCCGCGAGGTCGAGGTGTACGCGGTTCTTAACCACCTTCGACTCCGGAACGAGGTTGCACCACACACGGGGACCGTCACCCGACACCGGCTCGACCAGCACGGAGGGATCATCTTCCGGGTCATCGATGCCGATGCTCCGCAGGCGTGCCAGCTCCTCGTCGTCGTACGGCGCGACGCGGTAACCATCCAGTGCCGCGGCCCAGAAGCGGGCTAGCGACGCCGGGCTCCGGCAATCGAACACCACGTCACGCAGGCGCGCCATGGAGATTATCGTGCCAGAAGGCGCCGCATGATCTCGTCCCGTTTTCACGGCGTGGGCCGGGGCGCGTCGTCGTAGGCACGGTCCGCCTCCGACCTCTCACCTTGATCGGCTTCCGCTGACGAAGGACCGCTCAGCAGGCTCGACGCATCCCCGACCGGACAATCAACACGGGGCTCGGTGCCGGAGTCCTCCCACGGAATCCGCGCGCTCCCGGGAAATAGAAACAGCCCACCGTCTTGGGCGACGATGAAGTAGAGATCAGGGCCACCGCCCTCGGACGGCGCGGCGCCGACGGTTTCATCCGAGCGCTCCCGATGTTCGGCCTCAACAGGCCATGAGCACGTGACGTCGCGCTTGATAGCGCTCCTGACCTGCACTCGTTGGCGACCGCCTGACGTCGCGACGAGTAGGTCGTCGGATTGGCTTCGACGGATCGCCGACGACGCGACGGACATGCCTCGAAGGGTGAACCATGTGACCGCTATCGTCCGGGCGGCCTTCCCCAATGCCGCCGGATCCGGCGCCACGGCGAACATCTCAATGGTCGACGGTCGGTCGCCCGAGGACGGTGACAAGTGAGAGACATCAAGGCCCAGCCGCGCCGCATGGCGTTTCACGGTTGACCGATACTCACCGTGGTCTGTGACCCCGAGCCGCTCCAGCGCCTCGGCCCACGAACTCGCCTCCTGAACCGCCTGCCTGAGCTGAACGTCAGACCATCGGCGCTGCCCCCTGAAATGCGATGTATCGAGGCCCAGTTCGGCCGCGCGCTGTCGCGCGCATTTGAGTGAGCCTGCCGCCGTCACAGTGATGCCGAGTGCCCGCATCACGCCACGCCACGAATGCGCGGACGCGACCGCATCGCGCAGCTGTTCATCGGTCCAGCGTCTGTGTCCGGAGCCTGCCGTACTCATCGATCACGCCGCCTGAGCGAAGAGGCTGGCAGCCGTTCCTACCTTGTATTCCGGATAGTTGTCGACCACGATTCCCAGCCGGCCTGCCACGACAACGCTCGGGATGAGGTAGATCTCCCCTGCCCCGTTGATCACCAGAAAGTAGTCGAGCAGCTCCGGATCGTACGGCGCCTTGCGTGCAGTCTTGTCCAGGGAATACGGACGCCGGCCGATGCCGACCTGCCACCGTCCGTTCGACGAACGCTGTGTGGTGCTCTTCACCTGAACGCGCTTGATGCCGTCAGGAAAGGTCACGAGCAAGTCGTATTCACAAGCCTCAGCGGGGATTGCGACGGGCATCCCACGCACGGCAAACCACGCGATCGCGATCGGCTCGGCCGCCGCTCGAAGGCGTAAGAGATCCACAGGCTCCGAGAGCATCCCCGCCAGGTCGATAGAGTCCCCCTGCCGCACGCTCAGGTGCGAGAGATCCAGGCCGAGTCGGGTGGCCTGCCCCTTCACGCGGGTTCTCGCCTCACTTGTGTCGCTGACGCCTAGACGGCGCAATACGTCCGCCCACGACGCTGCCTCTGCCATGGCCCTTTGCAGGTCGCGGTCGGACCATTGCCGCTTGCCACGAAAATGCGACGTGTCCAGGCCCATGCGCCGTGTATGGCGTCGGATCGCGCCGGTCGAGCTTGACGCGAGCCCGAGCGTTCGAGCCACCTCTCCCCAGTTGGCGGCTGAAGCCACCGCTTCGCGGAGCTGTTCATCAGTCCAGCTGCGAATGTTTCTGTTTGTGGGCTCCATGCGATGGACTCTAGCGGGAGGCACCGACAAGATCCGCTTACTGGAGGTCACCGGCCGGTTGGCAACAAAAAGCCTCGCTGACACAGGTTTCGTGTCAGCGAGGCGAAATACGTCGGGCTGGCCAGATTTGAACTGGCAACCTTCCGGCCCCCAGCCGGACGCGCTACCAAATTACGCCACAGCCCGCGGTCCGATTCATCGTCGGAACCATCGAGAACTCTACACCAGTCCAGACCGTTTCGCCCAAGCGGCTTGGGCACGAGCGTCTGCAACGTTTCGGCCCGTAGCTCTGCAACCGGAACCAACTGACGGTTCTCGCCCCTGCCAACCTCATCACTCCCAGCGGAAGAGTCTGGCGGCGGCGACGCTCCCGACGACGGCCCAGCCGGCCAGCACGAGAAGGTGCAGCGCACTCGGCCAGTCGCCGTGGACCCAGGCGTCCGACATCGCCTCGGTCGCGGCCCCCAGCGGCGTGAAGTCGGCCACCGCTCGAAGCCCGTCGGGCATCGCGTCACCCGGTGTCCACACGCCGGCGAAGAACAGCATCGGGAAGTACACCACCATGCCGAGCGCGTTCGCGACCCTCGCGTTCTTGGCCACCGCGGCCACGACAAGGCCAAGGAGGAAACATGCCACGGCACTGAGCACGAACGCCACCACCAGCCCCGGCATGTTGCCCGGCCACCGAACGTCGAAGATGACCGTGGCGGAGAACAGCGCCAGCACGGAGCCACCCGTCGTCAGCCCGGTGTGCACGATCAGCTGGGCACCGAGCAGGGACGACGGCGACGCCGGCGTGGTAGCCAGCCGCCGGAGAACGCCGTTCTCGCGATACTGGGCGAGGTAACCCGGGAGCATGGAGAACGCGGCCGTGGCTATCGCCAGGCCGATCACCACCGGCCCGTAGACGTCCAGCGGCCGCAGCCCGCCGAATGCCTCCTCCGGGTCGCGGAACCCCGGCTGGGCCGCACCCAGGACGATGAACAGCGCAGCGGGAAAGAGCAGGGCGAATATGATTGCTACGACGTCGCGGACGACGATCTTCAGCTCGACCGTCGTCAGTCTGCCCAGCGTGGCCAGCCGGGTGTCGGTGCCGCGTGGGCGAGCAGGGCTCATCGTGGACATGGTGATCACCTCAAGCTCTTCTGGTGTGGCGCCCCGGCCGGCTCGACCGCCGTGTCGAACTCCAACGCTTTGCCGGTCAGCATGACGAAGGCGTCCTCCAGGTTGGCCTGCTCCACACGCATGTCAATGGGCACGATCTGGGCACTGCTCAGCGCGTTCACCACCAGGGGAACGAGGTTGCCGGTGCCGGACACCACCACGTGGTCGCCTTCCCTGCTGACACTGCTCACCTCCGGCACGGCCGCCAGCAGCTCACCGTCGGGCTCGGCCGACGGGCGGAACCGCACCCGCTGCTCGCCGCCCGCGCGGTCCACCAGGCCTGCCGGCGTGTCGACGGCGGCGACACGCCCCTCATCGATCAGGGCCAGCCGGTCGCACAACCGCTCCGCCTCGTCCATGAAATGCGTGACGAGCACGATCGTCACGCCGCGATCCCGCACGCTCTCGACTAAGGTCCAGGTGTCGCGCCGCGCCTGCGGGTCGAGGCCGGTGGTCAGCTCGTCGAGCACGGCGATCTCCGGGTTACCGATCAGGGCCAGCGCAATCGAGAGCCGCTGTTTCTGCCCGCCGGACAGTTTCTTGTAGTAAGTGTTGCGTTTGCCGGCCAGGCCGAGCAGCTCAAGCAGCTCGTCGCCGTCGGCGGGTTCCGGATAGAACGACGCATACAGCTCCATCGCCTCGCGGACCTTCAGCTTCTCCTGCAGCGCGCCCTCCTGCAGCTGCACACCCAGGCGCTGAGTCAGCGCCGTCCGGTCCCGCGCGGGCTCCATGCCCAGAACGGAGACCGAGCCGGCGTCGGGCCGTCGTAGTCCTTCGACGCATTCGACCGTCGTGGTCTTGCCCGCGCCGTTCGGCCCGAGAATCCCGAAGATCTCACCCTTCTCGACCGTGAACGAGACATCTTCCACGGCGACCGTCTCGCCGTACCGCTTATGGAGGTTCTGAACCTCGATGACGTCCATGGGTTTTCCTTTCTGCTTCTCACTCCCGGTCGACGCGCCGGTCGTCGGCTAGGGTCCGGCCGGGCACGGGCCAAAGGCGCTAAGGCTTGATCGCTTGTCGCCGGATGAACAGGTAATGGCCCCATAGCGTCACGGCGATGATCCCGAGACATGCGGGAATCACCAACGGCAACGGCTGCCGTTCCCAGCCGAAACCATCGATGGCCACGTTCCCGAAGTACGAGGCCGAAAGCAGTAGCTCAACCGCTAATATCGGCGCCACGGTGAACGGCAGGAGGGCGGTCCCGATCAACCCGCCGAAGCGGTAGTAGGTCGCGCCGATCAGCAGCCCAGCGGCCATATGTACGCCGGTCAGAATCGAGTACTCGCCGAAGACCGCCAGCACGTCACCGGAGTCACTGAACAGATGCGGCGCATTCAACGTCGGCACCTCGTCGAACCATCCGAAGACGGCACGCTCGATCTGGTGCCCGAGCGTGCCTGCGACGGCGAACCCCACGGAGCTTGCGAACACCATCAGCGCCGCGCCGACCGAGAACTCACGACGAGTCAGACCGAGGGAGACGTAGTTCGGCATCAGGCCGGCTCCCACGATGACAGACATGGCCAGCGGGAAGTACCGCATCGGCTGCAGGCTGTCCTCCCACACGCTCCGCCAGGACCCGTCTTCGAAGCCCCCCACTCCGGCTTGGATGATTCCGAGGGCGAAGAAGACAACCACGACGATCGGCAGGAACCACAGACCTCCGACGCGGGCCATCAGCAACCCCAGCTGGCGCCCGCACCGCAGTCCGCGTCGCCAGGTCCGAGGTGCCGTATTCACGAACGCACTCATGCCGGCCCTCTTTCGTCGTCGCGGGTGAGGTGAACGAACAGGTCCTGCAGGCCGACAGGACCCAGTTCGAGCCCGGCCGCGCGAGCCCGGGCCCGCGTGTCATCGGAGATCTCGCCGAAGACCGTCGTCGATTTCGTCCCGCCCAGCTGCTGCTGCCCGAGGACGGTCAACCCCTCGGTGACCTTGTCCACCAGATGGGCGGGCCCGGTCACGGCGGCGCCGGACATGAGCAGCGTCTCGGTCTCCTCGTGCGAGATCAGCCGGCCCCGGTCGAGAATCAGCACCTCCTCGAACAGCCGTCCGATCTCTTCGATGAGATGACTGGAGAGAATCACCGTCCGTGGCTGCTCCATGTAGTCCCGCAGCAGCTCGTCGTAGAACATGTAGCGCGAGGGCACATCGAGACCCAGGTAAGACTCGTCGAAGATCGTCAGCGGGGCCCGGGAGGCCAGGCCGATGGTGATGCCGAGCGCCGACTGCTGGCCACGGGAGAGCTTCGACACCGTCTTCTTCCGCGGCAGCTGGAACATCTCGCTCAGCCGGGCCGCATACTGCGCATCCCACCGTGGCCGGAACGCCGCTGCGTCGTCGAGGAGGTCCTTCACCGTCGAGCCCTCGACGGCGATCCCGCTCTCGCGGATCAGACAGACCTGCTCGGTGACAGCACCGTTCTCGAACGGCTCGGCCCCGCCGACGAGCACCTTCCCTTCCCGGACCGGCCGGAACGCGGCCAGCAGGGACAGCAGCGTGGTCTTGCCCGAGCCGTTACGTCCCAGCAGCCCGTAGATCTTGCCGCCCTCCAGGCTGAACGAGACGTCGTCGAGAGCGACGACATCTCCGAAACGCACCGTGACGTTCCGGAGGTCTATTCCCAGAGTCATCGCCCGTCACCTCCAAAAAGTTCCTCGTCGTGGCCCGGTTCGCCGGCCCGGACTCGGGTCACGATGTCCTCCAGCGAGACGCCGAGGACCCGCGCCTCACTCACCATGGGGTCGACGACCTCGGCGAAG
>NZ_ML142860.1:40850-42347 GCF_004138495.1 Phytoactinopolyspora endophytica | reverse complement strand
TCCCGGCGCTCCTTGAGCAGGCGCGTGCGCGCGTCCGGGCTGACGAACATTCCGATCCCTCGCCGTTTGTAGAGCACACCTTCGTCGACCAGCTGGGCGAAGCCCTTAGCCGCGGTCGCCGGGTTGATCCGGTAGAAGGCCGCGTACTGATTGGTGGACATGACCTGCTCGTCCGCTCCTAGCTCACCGCTGAGGATCTCGTTCTTGATCGCCTCCGCGATCTGGTAATAGATCGGGCTCCGATCGTCGAACATGGCACCTCCCCGCGGTTCGTTGGTTCATAGGTTCATTACTTGACTAATGAACCGTAGCACCAACTAACCTCTCACGCCAGTTCAGTTATCCACACCCTCGCCCTGACCCTGGACTCCCGGGACCGAAGGCAGGAGGATGATCAGCGACCCGTTTCCCGCGACGCCGACACGGCCGGCGGGACACAGCGCGCCGGCCACGAGAACCGGACGGGCCGACGCAGCACCCGAGCCTGCAAGGAGTCTGACCTACATGTCCGTCCTCAACGACCTCGCACAGGCCATGGCCAGCGGGAAGATCGAGACGATCGACCTGACCGCGCCGCTGCGGCCGTCCACGCCCGTGCTGGTGCTCCCGGAGCCGTTCGGCCAGACGGCCACCTTCCAGCTCGAGGAGATCAGCCGGTATGACGACCGTGGCCCCGCCTGGTACTGGAACAACATCAAGACAGGCGAGCACACCGGAACCCACCTCGACGCACCCAACCACTGGATCACCGGCCGGGACGGGGACGATGTGTCGCAGCTGCCGCTCACCCGGCTCGTCGCACCGGCCGCGGTGATCGACGTGAGCGCGCAGGCACAGGACGACCCGGACTTTCTGCTGGAGGTCGACCACATCAAGGCGTGGGAAGCAGAGCACGGACCGCTGCCTGCCGGCGGCTGGCTCTTACTCCGCACCGGGTGGGACGCGCGCAGCGGCAGCCAGGATGAGTTCCTCAACACCGATGCCACCGGCCCGCATACGCCTGGGGTGAGCGTGCAGTGCGCCACGTGGCTGGCCGAGGAGGCACCCATCACCGGTCTCGGCGTGGAGACTGTCGGCACCGACGCGGGCAGCGCCCACTCGTTCGAGCCGCCGTTCCCGTGTCATGCATTCCTGCTCGGCGCCGGCAAGTATGGACTCACCCAGCTGCAGAACCTCGAGCGTCTTCCGGCTACGGGTGCGCTCGTCATCGCAGCGCCGCTGCCGATCGTGGGTGGATCGGGCAGCCCAGCCCGCGTCCTGGCCATGGTGGAACGATGAACGTCGCGGAATCGGTCGGCCGGACGCTGGCCGGACTGGGAATCCGCCAGGTGTTCGGGGTGGTCGGCAGCGGCAATTTCCACGTCACCAATGCGCTGGTCGCAGCAGGCGCTCGGTACGTCGCCGCCCGGCATGAGGCCGGTGCGGCGACCATGGCTGATGCCTATGCCCGGATGAGCGGCGAGGTCTCGGCCGTCACGCTGCACCAGGGTTGTGGCC
>NZ_ML142860.1:38655-40803 GCF_004138495.1 Phytoactinopolyspora endophytica | reverse complement strand
GACCAACGCACTCACGGGGATCACCGAGGCGGCTAAGAGTCGCACACCCCTGCTGGTGCTGGCCGCCGAGACCACCGCCGAGCATTCCAACTTCTACGTCGACCAGCCGGGGCTCGCAGCCGGAGTCGGCGCGCACAGCATCCGGGTGACATCGCCGGACAGCGCGGCCGCGGACGCCGCCGGCGCCTACGCGCTGGCCAGAGATGACAGAAGAACCGTCGTGCTCAACCTTCCGCTTGAGATTCAGTCCGCGCCGGCGCCATCCGACACTGAGCGGCCACCCGCATCCGGGTCGGGAGGTCAGCACCGCTCACCGGATTCATCGGCCTCTCCCCTGCCATCCGGCCAGCCCACGACGGCCGACGTCGCAGCTCTCGTTCAGCTGCTGGCCGCGGCCGAACGCCCGGTCATCATCGCCGGCCGGGGCGCCCGGCACGCCGGAGCCGAGCTGGCCGACCTCGGCGACGCCTGCGGCGCCCTACTCGCGACGTCGGCCGTGGCCAAAGGGCTGTTCAACCCAAATCCCTGGTCCCTCGACGTCTCCGGCGGCTTCGCCTCCCCGGTCGCCGCGGAGCTCATCGCGGACGCCGACGTCATCGTGGGGTTCGGCTGTGCGTTGAACATGTGGACCACTCGGCACGGACGGCTCATCGGCACGGAGGCCACGCTCGTACAGGTCGACCTCGACCCGGGCGCCATCGGTGCGCACCGACCGGTCGAGCACGGCATCGTCGGTGACAGTGCCCTCACGGCGGCCGCCGCCGCACAGGCGCTGTGGGAGCTGCCCGAGGCACCGCCCGGATACCGGGACCACGCGATCCAGCAGAGACTCCGCGACGAGTTGCGATGGCGTGATCTGCCCTACGACGACTGGGGCGACGGGGTCGGCGAACAGGCCCGCATCGACCCGCGCACATTGACCATCGCGCTCGACGACATCTTGCCCCACCAGCGCATCGTCGCGGTCGATTCCGGCAACTTCATGGGTTATCCCAGCGCGTACCTGTCGGTGCCCGACGAGAACGGCTTCTGCTTCACCCAGTCCTTCCAGTCGATCGGACTCGGCCTGGCAACGGCGGTCGGCGCCGCGCTGGCCCGGCCGGATCGGCTGCCGGTCGCCGCCCTTGGCGACGGCGGAGCGCTGATGGCCGCCGCCGAGCTCGACACCGTGCGGCGCCTCGGTCTGCCCATGGTCGTCGTGGTGTACAACGATGACGCGTACGGTGCCGAGGTCCACCACTTCCGCGACGGGGAGCCGCTCGACACGGTCACGTTCCCGGATACCGACATCGCCGCCATCGGTGCCGGCTACGGCTTCGACGCGGTGACCGTGCATTCCCTCGCCGACCTCGAACCCGTCGAGCGATGGGTCCGGGGTCCACGTGAACGTCCTCTGCTCATCGATGCCAAGATCGCCGCGCCGCAAGGGGCATGGTGGCTGGAGGAGGCGTTCCGCGGTCATTGAGCGGTCTTCGGGGCACAAGGACCGCAAGACCACTCGTACATCAGGGCACCGCCTCTACCAGGCGAGTTGTGCGGATGTCGCGAGTGAGTGTACAGTCACTCACATGACAACTCGGAAGACACAGCTCTCCACTGCGGATGCGCGCCGCGAGGCGGTCGTCACGAGCGCTGTTGCGGTGTTCGCACAGTCCGGCTACGCCAGCACACCGATCGCAGCCGTAGCCGAACACGCGAAGATCTCCCCCGCGTATGTCTTCAAGCTTTTCCCCGCCAAGGTCGCGCTCTTCGTCGCGGCGCTCGATCGGTGCTACGAGCAGATCGTCGACGCCTTGGAGAAGGGCGCCACCCAGGCCGAGACGCAGGTCCCGGCGGACGTACTGCATTCCATGGGCGCGTCGTACGCCGCGCTGATCGCGGACCGCGACCTCATGATGTTGCAGGTCCACGCCCAGGCCGCCACCGACGTGCCGGAGATCGCCGAGGCCGTCCGGCGCGGCATCGCACGCGTCACCTCGTTCGCCTCCAGCCGCTCCGGTGGAACCGCTACCGAGGTTCAGCAGTTCATCGCCTTCGGGCAGCTCTGCCACCTGCTCACCACGCTCGACGTGTTCGGCAGTGAGGAGCCCTGGGCCGCAGCCCTGACCGAAGGCATCCGCCACCACGCCCCGGAAGGAGGTGAACCCA
>NZ_ML142860.1:38374-38577 GCF_004138495.1 Phytoactinopolyspora endophytica | reverse complement strand
CACTCACCACCTCCAGACCGAGCCCTCGCGCCCATCCAGACCAAGCCCTCACCCACCCCTAGACCAGGTCTTCATACTCGCCACCCGGCTGACGTCCCACCCCGCGCCCGACAGCGGGGTTCTCTTCGGCCCTGACGGGTGATTGATCAGTCACTCACAGATAGGAGCAAGCCATGTCCCAGACACCCACCGACCACCGTCAC
>NZ_ML142860.1:37779-38283 GCF_004138495.1 Phytoactinopolyspora endophytica | reverse complement strand
CGAGCGCATCGCGTGGTGGATCACCCTGACGGTCCTGATACTCGCCGCCGTCATCATGCTCGGCGCCTGGAACTGACGTTCCGGCCCGGTCGTCGCCGCCGATCGCTGGAGTGATAGCCACAGCGATCGGCGGCGTTCACCGCACAAACCTCATCGAGCACAGGAGAATAATCATGACCAGCACCAACACCGACCTGCACGTCGTCCTCGGAGCCGGACCGGCCGGCACGTCCATCGCCGCCGAGCTCGCCGGCCGCGGCCTTCGTGTCCGGCACGTCGCCCGCAGCCCGATCAACGGCGCCCCTGACGGCGTCGAGACCCACAAAGCCGACCTGTCCACCTCCGAGGCCGCGATCGCGGCGACCGACGGCGCTACCGTCATCTACCACGCGGTCAACGTCGCCTACCATCTGCAGGTCGACCTCCTGCCGGGGATCGCGGAGTCCGTCCTTGCCGCCGCCGAGCGGCACAGCGCCAAGCTCGTCGTACTCGACACGCTTTATC
>NZ_ML142860.1:36201-37719 GCF_004138495.1 Phytoactinopolyspora endophytica | reverse complement strand
CGGCGAGGCCGAAGGCGGGCACATCACCGAGGCGACGCCCTGGGCGGCCACCACCCGGAAAGGCCGGCTCCGCGCCGATCTCGACCGCCGCTACCTCGACGCGCACGAGTCCGGCGTCGTCCGCACCGTGCTGGGCCGATCCGCTGACTTCTTCGGACCCGGCGTCCTCAATTCCACGCTTGGCGGAGCATTCTTCCCCGCGGCGCTCACCGGCGAGCCGGCGCTCGCGCTGGGCGATATCCAGCTGCCGCACAGCTACACCTACATCCGTGATGTCGCGCGGGGCATGGCCACTCTGGGCACCACCGACCATGGCGACGGCCGGGTCTGGCACCTACCGACCGTTCCAGCCGTCAGCACGGCCGAGATCCACAGCCTCGTCGGACAGCTCCTCGGACGACCCGTCAACGTCGACCTCCTCACCGAGCCCAAGCCCCATGGCCCGTTCGATGAGCAGGTCATGCGGGAGTACGCGGAGATGTTCTACCAGCACCGCATCCCGCAGAACATGGTGTCCGCCGCTTTCCAGGACGCCTTCGGTGTGCAGCCCACTCCCCTGCTCCAGGCGCTGGGCGAGACGATCGACTGGTACCGCGAGCTCTTGACCCGCTGACTGTGATACCACCAGATGCGCTCCGGGAGCCAAACCGGCCTCTGAGCGCACCTGGCGGTATCGAGGTCGCGAGGATAGCGTGCTTCAGGAGCGGGAACGGCGCTCCCGCACACGCATCGAAAGCTCGATCGGGGTGCCCTCGAAGCCGAATGCCTCACGCAGCCGCCGCTCCAGGAAGCGACGGTACGACGCCTCCAGAAACCCGCTGGTGAACAGGACGAACCGCGGTGGCTTGGTGTCGGCCTGGGTGGCGAACATGATCCGCGGTTGCTTGCCACCCCGGACGGGGTGCGGATGCGCCGACACTACCTCGCCGAGGAAGGCGTTCAGCTTTCCTGTCGGTACCCGGGTCGACCATCCCTCCAGGGCGGTGTCCATCGCGCGCACCAGCCGGTCCACGTGCCAACCGGTGAGCGCCGAGACGTTCACCCGCAGCGCCCACGGCACCTGAATCAGCTGACGGTCGATCTCGCGCTCCAGCATCTCGCGGCGCTCGTCGTCCAGCAGGTCCCATTTGTTGTAGGCCACCACCATCGCCCGCCCGGCGTCGGCGACCATCGAGATGATCCGCAGGTCCTGCTCGGCCAGCGGGTCGCTGGCGTCGATCAGTACTACGCCGACCTCAGCGCGTTCCAACGCCGAAGCCGTCCGCAGCGACGCATAGTACTCCGCGCCGGTGGCTTCCCGGACCTTCCGCCGGATGCCGGCGGTGTCGATGAACCGCCATTCCCGCTCGCCGAGCGTGATCAGCTCGTCGACCGGGTCCACTGTGGTACCGGCCACCGGATCGACGACGACCCGGTCCTCTTTGGCAAGCTTGTTCAACAAGCTGGACTTGCCGACGTTGGGCTTGCCGACCAGAGCCACCCGCCGAGGCCCCTCGACCTCGTCGAAGTTCTCCGCGG
>NZ_ML142860.1:33113-36159 GCF_004138495.1 Phytoactinopolyspora endophytica | reverse complement strand
CGGCAACGCCTCGAGCACCGCGTCGAGCAGATCGCCGCTCCCCCGGCCGTGCAGTGCGGACACCGGGTGCGGCTCACCGAGCCCCAAGTTCCACAACGCCGCCGCCTCTGCCTCGCTCGCCGCGTTGTCCACCTTGTTCGCCGCGAGCACCACAGGTTTGGCTGCGCGTCGCAGCACACGGACGACGGCCTCGTCCGCGTCGGTAGCGCCGACAGTGCTGTCGACGACGAACACGACGACGTCGGCGGCGACCACCGCTACCTCGGCCTGTGCGGTGATCCGCGCGGCCATGCCCTCGCCTTCGGGATCCCAGCCACCGGTGTCGAGCAGCGTGAACGTCTGCCCCGCCCACTCCGCGTCGTAGGCGACGCGGTCACGGGTCACCCCCGGAACGTCCTCCACCACGGCTTCCCGGCGCCCCAGGATACGGTTGACCAGCGTGGACTTGCCGACGTTCGGCCGGCCCACGACCGCCACCACGGGTAACGGCGGCTGCCCGGCCTCAGCCTCGACAGTCTCGACTGGCTCACTCACACGCTCTCCTCATCACATTCCTCATGATGACCGACGGCGGCCACGACGTGTCATGGCCGGGCATCGACGATCACGAGGAGTCATCTCTCAGTATCTCGAGAGCAGCCTTGCGGTGGGAGACGAGCTCCTCGCGCAACTGCTCGGTCGCCGCCTCCAGAGCGGACCTGGTCCGGGGACCTCCAGCGGGCAATGTCACCGGTTCGCCGAAGACCACGTCCAGTCGTGCTCGCAACCGGGGCAGCCCTGCAAGGGTACGGCCTCGGGTCCCGGTTCCGCTAAAGACGACCGGAACCACGGGCGCACCCGACCGGATCGCGAACCAGGCAAGGCCCGGCCGCATCTCCGCGAAGTCCCCCGCACCGCGCGTTCCTTCCGGGAAGACCACCAGAATTCGCCCGTCGGCCAGCACGCCCATTCCTGCCTCGAGCAAGTCCCGCCCGGGCTCGTCACGGTCCAGCGGGATCTGCCCGACACCTCGCAGCACCCAGCCCATCGGACCGCGGAACAGCTCCCGTTTCGCCAGCGTGTGCACCGACCGTGGGCAGGTCGCCATCAGTAGTGGCGCGTCCAGGAAGCCGGTGTGGTGCGGAGCGATGATCACCGGCCCCGACGACGGGACATTTTCCGGCCCGTGGCGTCGCACGGACCACAACAACCGAGCCAGAACAGCGGCCAGCCAGCGTCCGACGGCCGCGCCCCGCTTGCCCGGGGTCCGTACGGCGGTCACGGTGTGATCCCGGTCCGCTTCTCCACCAGCTCAAGCACAGCACGCACCGTCTCATCCAACGTCATGTGCGACGAGTCGACCACGTCCACCCCCTCGGCGGCGTCCAGAAACCGCGCCACCGTGGAGTCGTCCGAATCCCGCCGCAGCACCTCGTCCTTGGTGGCCTCGACCGCCGACGCCGTCGACTCGCCGTGCAGCTCGCTCGCACGGCGTGCCAGCCGGGCCTGCTCGGTCGCCGTCAGCAACACGCGCACCGGCGCATCGGGCGCCACGACCGTCGTGATGTCCCGGCCCTCGATGACGACGCCGCGCTCAGCCGCGATCGCCTGTTGCTGGGCCACCAGCTCCGCCCGGATCGCCAAGTTCGTCGCGACAGCGCTTACCGCCGCGGAGATCCTGCTTTCCCGAATCTGTACGGCCACGTCGACATCCCCGACATGGATCGTGGGCCGCCGAGGGTCCAATCCCATCCGCAACGGCATGTGGCGGGCGAGGTCTGCGGCTCGATCCGTGTCGGAGAGCTCTATACCTTGGTCCAGCAGCCACCATGTGACGGCGCGGTACATCGCACCGGTGTCGAGATAACGGAGCTCGAGCGCACGAGCGACGCGCTTAGCGACGCTCGATTTGCCCGAGCCCGACGGACCGTCAATGGCGACCACGAGGTCGGACGCGGAGTATGCGGAATGCGAAGACACGACCAGAAGGGTAATCTGTCCGGCCGAATTCGGCTGCATGGCCACGCCTAGCCGATGTCCGTCGAGCTTCGGCCACGCCGCGCGCGGTGCCGAGGTCGATGATCAGCGAGGCACATTCCAGCCATGCTCGGTGAGCGCCCTACGCAGCTCGGCGTCGGTCCCCGGCCGGACATCGATCTCCACGAGACCGACCGGCTGACCTGGGCTGTGGTCGATACGCACGTCTTCCACGTTGGCTCCGGCGGCGTCGACGTCGGCGAAGAGCCGGGCAAGCTGTCCGGGACGGTCATCGACCATGACCGCCACCGTCACGAACTCCGCGTGGGCCGCGCCATGCTTGCCCGGCAGCCGGACACGGCCGTCGACACCGGTACGCATCAGCTGGTACAGAGCCGCCCGCGCGGTGTCCGGAGCTGCCAGTGCGGACAGCGTACGGTCTAGGTCGTCGCGTAGGTCGCTGAGTACCCCGTGGACCGCCTGTGCGTTGGCACTGAGGATCTCCGTCCACATCCCGGGGTCACCGCCCGCGATGCGCGTGACGTCGGCAACGCCTGGCCCGGCCAGCCGTATCTCGTGGTCTTCAGCGTCCACCAGCCGTGCCGCCATCAGCACGGACACCAGGTGCGGAGCATGCGAGACCAGCGCCACCGCCGCGTCATGGTCGGCGATCGTCATCGTCACCGGCGCCGCCCCGACCAGCCGGGCCACCGCGAGGGCGCGGGTCACAGCCTGCTGGTCGGTGTGTTCATCCGGGCAGATCACCCATGGCCGGCCTTCGAACAGGTCTGGCAGGGCGGCACCCGGGCCGGAGACCTCCCGTCCGGCCATGGGATGACTCCCGACGTATCGCGCGGCGGGCCCGCTGCGTGCACGGACCTGCGCCGCCGGTAGCGCCTTGACGCTCGCCACATCGGTGACGTACTCGGCTTCATCGCGTTCCAGGAGCTCGGCCACGACGTCGCTGACCGCCTCCGGCGGGACCGCGACAACGCCGAGCGAAGCCGGAGCATCGCCCGGTTCGCTAGCGCGGCCGGCTCCCAGCCGCACCGCCTCGGCCAGGATCTCGGCCTTGGTGTCGCGCAGCCGC
>NZ_ML142860.1:27029-33064 GCF_004138495.1 Phytoactinopolyspora endophytica | reverse complement strand
TGCCGGCTCGGGTCAATGCCATACCCATGGAGGTACCGAGAAGCCCGGTACCGACGATCAGGACTCCGCCGCTCAACGCGGCCCGGCCATTGTCCAGCCCCGCTCGTCTGGAGACCGGCGGCTCGCTCATGGCCGGTGAATTACCGGCCGACGCCTCGCCCCGGGTCGGCTCATGGCCGATGGCGGACGCCTCGTCGCTCATTCGTCGTCCTTGGCCAGGTCATCGCGGAGCACGGTCGTCCCGTGCAGGTAGACATGACGGATGTCGTCTCGCGAGCGCGGCGTCTCCACGTGCGCCATCAACCGCACCACACGGGGCATCGCACCCTGCACGTCCAGCTCCTGGGCGCACATCAGCGGGACGTCGGTGATCCCCAGTCCTCGGACGGCTGCCGCCGGGAAGGCGGAGCGTACGTCCGGCGTCGCGGTCAGGAAGATGCTGATGACATCGTCTGCCGTGAGGTCATTGCGTTTGAGCACGGCCTGCATCAGCTCAGCCGTACGTTCCAACAGGTGCTCGGACTCGTCCGCGTCGAGTTGGGTCGCACCCCGCACCGCTCGCACTCTCACCATGTCCCCGTTCGCGCTCCGCTTCTCGTTTGCCGCACAGACGACGCACGCTCGCCATCCCCTGCGCCGCGACGTTCACTGTAGTGCCTGCCGGGCGCACTTTACCTTCTCAGAGGTTGCGCGGAATCCGAGTCGCCCGGCTCGCGTGCCCCTGCTCAGAGTCCGACGTCGCGGTAGAGTTTGCCGACTTCTTCCCGGGTGAGCTTTCGTGTCGTGCCGGGCCGAAGATCGCCGAGTCCTACCGGTCCCACATACGTCCGGCTCAGCCGCTGCACCGGATACCCGACGGCCTCGAGCATGCGCCGCACGATGTGCTTGCGTCCCTCGTGCAGCACGATCTCGAGCATGACCCGGCCACCTGCACGGTCCACCACCCGGAACGAGTCCGCTTTCACCGGGCCGTCGTCCAGCTCGACGCCGTCGCGCAAGGTGCGGCCGACGTCCCGCGCCACCGGCCCGTTCACCTCGGCGACGTAGGTCTTCAGCACGCCGTAGCTCGGGTGCGCCAGCCGGTGCGCGAGCTCGCCGTCGTTGGTGAGCAGAATCAGCCCTTCCGTGTCGACGTCGAGGCGCCCCACGTGGAAGAGCCGTTCCCGGCGGTTCTCGACATAGTCGCCGATGCTCGGACGGCCCTGCGGATCGGTCATGGTGCTGACCACACCACGCGGCTTGTTCAGGGCGAGGTAGACCAGCCCGGCCTCGGCCGTGGTCACCCGCATGCCGTCGACCTTGATGACCGCCTTCGCCGGATCCACCCGGACACCCTGCGTTCGCACCGTCCGGCCGTCTACCTCCACCCGGCCGGCGTCGATCAGCTCCTCGCAGGCGCGGCGGCTCCCGATCCCGGCGCCAGCCAGGACCTTCTGCAGCCGGATGCCCTCGTCAGACTCAGTCATCCTGGGCTCGAATACCCATCGAGCGGCCGTCGTCAACGTTCTCCCCGGCGCTTACGAGGTCCTCAGCGTCTCCGAGATCCCCGGCGCTCCCGAGATCCACCGCGTTCTCGAGGTCCTCAGCGTTCCCGAGATCCCCGGCGTTCCTGGCTCCGCGAGAACTCCCGGTACTTTCGCCCTCGCCCTCCAGATCGTCGATGTCCGGCAGGTACTGCGCCAGCGGCGGCAGGTCTTCGAGGGATGTCATCCCGAGTCGCTCCAGGAAGTAGGAAGAGGTGCGGAACAGGGTCGCGCCCGACTCATGGTCGATGCCGGCCTCCTCGACCAGGCCACGCGTGGTCAGGGTACGCATCACGCCGTCGCAGTTCACGCCCCGGATGGCCGAGATACGGGCGCGGCTGACCGGCTGCCGGTACGCGACCACGGCCAGGGTCTCCAGGGCGGCCTGGGTCAGCCTCGCCTGCTGCCCATCCAGGACGAAACGTTCCACCACGGGTGCACACTCGGCCCGCGTGTACAGCCGCCAGCCGCCGGCCACACTCCGCAGCTCGAAACCTCGGCCGCCGTCGGTGTACTCCTGCGCAAGCCGCCGCAGCGTCGTCGCGATCTCCTCCCGCGGCACCTCCAGGACCTGAGCGAGCGTCACCTCGTCGATCGGTTCGTCCACCACCACCAAGATCGCCTCGATCGAGGCGGACAACGACGGCTCCCCCGAATCGGCCGTGACCGTATCGCCCAGTGCCCGATGATCGCCGTTACGGCTCTCGTCGTCACTCACCGGCGTGATCCTCCTGTAGTCCGCATGGGTTGTCTGGGTCTGCTTCAGGCCGCGCGCAGTCTCCCGCACGGCGGTCGAGCGCACATGTTACGCCTCTGCAGGGACGCTCGCGCCGGGCTCGTCGAACTCGTCGCCGATCCCGATAGGGGTCTCGTCGTCATCGTCGCCGGTCCACCGGATCGTCAGATCGCCGAGCGGGGTGACCTGTTCAAATGCCACTGCCCGCTCACGGTACAGCTCCAGCAGGGCCAGGAATCGCGCCACCACATGCGTGGTCGACGGGGAGTCCATGGCCAGCGCCCGGAACGTGACCTGCCGAGATCGGCGCAGCCAGTCGACGACGAAGGCCGCCTGCTCGCGGACGCTGACCCGAGGCTCGTGCAGGTGTGCCAGGCCGACCGTAGGCACCGGTTTGGGCGTGAGGACCCGCGCCGCGAGCTGGGCCAGTTCCTCCGGTCCCAGGCCGACGACCACCTCTGGCAGCAGATCGGCGTAGCGCTCTTCCATACCGACAGCGCGCGGGAAACGCAGCGCTTCCTCGGCCAGCCGGGCGGCGAAGATGCCCGAGAGCTCCTTGAACGCCTTGTACTGCAGCAGCCGCGCGAAGAGCAGGTCCCGAGCCTCCAGCAAGGCCAGGTCGTCCTCGTCCTCGACTTCACCACTGGGCAGCAGCCGGGCGGCTTTGAGATCCAGCAGGGTCGCCGCGACGAGCAGGAACTGGCTGGCCTCGTCAAGGTCCCACTCTGCATCCTTGATGTAGGCGATGAACTCGTCCGTCACCTGGTGCAGTGCGAGCTCGGTCACGTCGAGCTTATGTTTGGCGATCAACGTGAGCAGGAGGTCGAACGGGCCTTCGAAGTTGTCCAAGTGGACCTCGAACCCCGAACTGGACTCCTCGGCCGCGCTCTCCAGCGCCGGTTCGTCGAGCTCGACGTCAAGCAGCAGCGCCGGCTCCGTCTCGCTGGTCACTCCCACCGAGCCAGAACCTCCCGCGCAAGCTGCTTGTACGCCTTAGCACCCGGCGACGACGGTGCAAAGCTCGTGATCGGCTGACCCGCCACAGTGGTCTCCGGGAACCGCACCGTGCGGCCGACGACGGTGTGGAAGACGCGGTTGTCGAACGCCTCGATCAGTCGCGTCAGCACTTCTCTGCCGTGCACCGTGCGGGAGTCGTACATGGTGGCCAGCAAGCCCTCGATTTCCAGCCGGGGGTTGAGCCGGTCGCGGACCTTCTCGATCGTCTCCTGCAGCAGCGCCACCCCGCGCAGTGCGAAGTACTCGCATTCCAGCGGAACGATCACGCCGTCCGATGCGCACAGGGCGTTGACCGTCAGCAGACCGAGGGACGGCTGGCAATCGATGAGGATTACGTCGTAATGCGGAATCAGTGGCCGCAGGATCCTGAACAGCGCCTGCTCGCGTCCGACCTCAGTGACCAGCTGGATCTCCGCCGCGGACAGGTCGATGTTGGCCGGTAGCAGATCCATCCCGTTGACCGGGGTCTTCTGCAGGATCTCCTCGACGTTGAGCGTGTTGTCCATCAGGACGCTGTAGATGGACGTCTCAAGGTCATGCGGGTTCAGTCCCAAGCCCACCGACAACGCACCCTGCGGGTCGAAGTCGACGAGAAGTACCTGACGACCATAATCGGCGAGTGCCGCACCCAGATTGATGGTGCTGGTGGTCTTGCCGACGCCGCCCTTCTGGTTGCACATCGCCACGATCCGCGCGGGTCCGTGTCTGTCCAGCTGTGCGGGCGTGGGGAACTCGACGCGTGGACGCTGGGTGGGCCCCAGGTCGTGTTCAGCTTCCTCAGATGTGCCTTGGGAAGCCGCACCGACGCCTTCGAGCGGCAGCACCCCGGCCGCGGCGTCTGCATTCGACGGTGGCACGGTTTCAGAGCTCCTCGCTGTCATAGGCGTACCGATCCTCGCTTGCCGAGCCTACTCTCAGTTGGACCATGCACAGCGTAGCCGCTCCGCGCGCGTCTCAATCATCCACATTTTCGTATGAGCAACGGTTGGATCCTTCTCTCACGTTCCTGACCGGCGCAAAATGAATCCCCGCCGGGCCGACAACCGGGGGTTCCTTGCCTCACGTAACGCTTGTCCGGCTGAAACCAGCTCTATCCGTTACATGAGGCCAGGAACCCCCATCGTCCTGGCGACCCGACCCCTCTCCCGGAGCCAAGATGGCCGGTAGGGTATCCCCAACACCCGGGGGTGCGGCTGATGCGTAAAGACCCTGACCGGCATCGCAACCCGCCATGACCAACGGGCGCGGCGACCAATCGACGTCCGGGGTACCCGCCCGGCGGTCAGAGCTGGACGCCATCCGCGCACTCGTGGTCGTCGGGTTGGTCTTCTTCCACTCAGCACTGGTATTCGACTCGAACGACGATTTCTATGTGAAGAACGCCGACACCACCGAGGCGATCATGATCGCTGCCGGATTCGCGGTGGTGTGGGCCATGCCGGCGCTGTTTCTCATCTCCGGACTCGGCGCGTGGCACTCGATCCGACGACGTAGCCCGGGCGGGTTCGCCCGGGAACGGCTGCTGCGGCTCGGCGTGCCCCTACTCTTCGCCTTCGTCGCCTTGCTGCCGATCGCGCCGTGGGTGCGACGCAAGGCGGAATCTGGGCCTGACGAGTCCTATCTTGAGTTCTTGCCCCGGTTCTTCGAGGTGCGGCTGGACCTATCCGAGTTCCCGTTCATTCTTCAGGGCAGGTATTTCGAGTCCGGGCACCTGTGGTTCGTCGTGCTGCTTCTCACGTTCTCACTGATGCTCGCGGCGGCAGTCTGCTGGCTACCGGTCGGTGCGAAGCGATGGATCGGCGAGCGAGTCGCCCAGCTCACTCGACGGCGTGGCGGCGTACTTCTGCCCGCGCTGGCATTCGCCGCACTCACTGCCCTGGCTGGGATGGACGAAGACTACGCCGGGTGGAGCCGCTGGGCTTACCTGATGTTCTTCCTGCTCGGCTTCGCACTCGCCGCGGATGACCGCGTCCGCACCGCCATGCGCACCGACGCCTGGGACGCGGCCGTCCTCGGCGGCGTTCTCTTCATGACCGTATCGCCCGGGATGCTGATCGCCGACGACCCGTTCACGGACATGACACCGCTGGCCATAGCGACCCGTGCGGCGTACGGCGCGGCCGGTTGGTGCTGGGTGGTCGCGATCCTGGGCCTGCTCGACCGCCGGCGGCAGCGACGGGCGGGCACCGTCGCCACCACAGTGGCTGCGAGAGCGAGGGAGTGCACGGCTGGCGCAGAGCCGAAGGTTCCGGTGAGTGCAAAGCCCACCGATCGGAGACGCCGCACGTACCGCTACCTCGCCGCCGCCCTGCTACCCCTGTACATCCTGCACCAGCCGGTCGTCGTCGGCGTGGCGTACTGGGTGGTTCAGTGGGAGGCGCCCATCGCCGTCAAGTACCTGGCGATCGTGGCCGCATCTCTCACGCTGACCTTCGCCGCATACGAGTTGCTCGTACGGCGCTGGGGCTTCATCAGATTCGTCTTCGGAATGCGTCCTTCCGCCACGTATGAATGACCACGTTCACCCCGGCTGGGACCGCGGTGTGCCGATGCCAGCCCGGGGACGCTGCCTGGGTGGAAACGATCACGCCCACCACACGGGCTGATCATTTCGGACGGCGGCGGCTAATGGCGACGCCGAGCAGGCACAACGACCCGCCGATCATGCCGAGAACCGTCGGGAGCTCGCCGAGAAGCAGCCACGACAGCAGGATCGCGATGGCGGGCACAGTCAACGTCGTCGCGGTCATCCGACCGGC
>NZ_ML142860.1:21734-26973 GCF_004138495.1 Phytoactinopolyspora endophytica | reverse complement strand
TGCCAGGGCGTATGCCCAGGTGCTGAACGCGATCGCGGTGGGAAACACACCGAGGTAGACGACGCCCGCGATCGCTCCGCCCGACGCCGTCATGCTCTGCTCGACGAACTCGGGCGCGAACGGCACCAACACCACAGCCCCGGCGGCACATCCGAAGAATGTGGCGGTCACGGTGTCGACGCTGCGCAGCACAACCTTCTGCATGAGCACACCGCTGGCGTAGAGCAGCGCGGTCAGCAGGCCCAGCCAGATCCCCATCGCGTCGTTCACGGAACCGCCGCCCGAACCACCGGTCGCGATCAACACGACACCGGTGAACGCGACCGCGATTCCGACGACGAGCGGCCGTGGGAACCCTTCGGCGAAGAACACACCCGCGAACACCGCCACCAGGATCGGCGCGACGTTGACCAGCAGCGCCGCTGTTCCCGCGTCAAGGTGGCGCTCGGCCAGGTTGAGCACCGCCGTGTACGCCGCGAACCACAGCGCGCCGTACGCGAGGACCAGCCACCGGTCGCGCCCCGTCGGAAGCGTCAGCCGCCGGTAGCGCCACGCGATAGCGCCGAGCACCAGCGCTCCGACGGTGATCCGTCCGAACGCGAGCGCTCCCGGCGAGTAGCTATCACCGATCATCCGTATACCGACGAACGCCGACGCCCACAGGACTACGGTCACGGCGGCGGCGAGTACGGTGCCGCGGTGCTGTGCCGGCGCCGAACCTGGGGCCGGCGCGATAGTTGTCGTCACGCCACTCATGGTCCGGCCTGGCAATGCATCAGCACAAGCGAATGTTTCTGCATCATCATTCAGTTCAGCTGTACAATTCCTTCCATGCTGGATCCGCACCGTCTCCGCGTGTTCCGAGCCGTCGTCGCGACGGGCTCGGTACATCAGGCCGCGGCGAACCTCGGCTACACCCCGTCGGCCATCAGTCAGCAACTCACCGCGCTCCAACGGGAGACCGGCCTGCGACTGGTGGAACGCAACGGCCGGGGAATCGAACCCACGGCCACCGGACGAATGCTGGCCGACGAGGCCGTCCCCGCGCTCGAGCGGCTCGCTGAGCTGGATGCCGTGGTGGCGGACCTACGAGAGGGCCGGGTGGGCACGCTGTCCATCAGCTACTTCGCCTCAGCCGGCGCCGCGTGGATTCCACCGGTAGTGGCGGCACTCACCCGCGAGTTCCCCGAACTGCGGATCGACCTGCGCCTCATCGAACTCGCCAACGAGCGGCAATCGGCTCCCGACGTCGAGGTCTTCGTCGAGAGCGCGGAGTCCAGCCCCACGGAGGGGTACGACGTCTATCCGCTCCTCGAGGAGCCGTACGTGGCCGTCCTGCCGAAGACACACTCGTTGGCCGGACAGGAGTCCATCCCGCTGCGCGAGCTCGCCGACGAGCCGTGGGTGGACAACGACTTCTCTCGTGGACCCTGCCGGCAGGCGCTCCTGGACGCCTGCTCGTCCGTCGGCATCAACCCGGGCTTCCACGTGGAGACACACGACTACCCGACGGCCATCTCGTTCGTCGCCGCCGGCGTCGGGATCACCGTGCTCCCCCATCTCGGCGTCGGCACGTTGCCGCCGGGTCTCGTCGCAGTGCCCGTCGTCGACCCGGTGCCGATGCGACGCATCTCCGTGCGTGTCCGCGAGTCGCTGCGGCGAAACCCAGCGGCCCTGCGGATCCTCGAGCTCCTGCACGAGCGCGTCGACGCTAATAACGCCGTCGCGAACGGCGAGGTCGTCGCGGCCCTGGGGTAACCATGATCATGAACACTTACCGTGCTATTTCAACGGTTTGAGTTCATGATCATGGTTACCCCTGCGCGCGGGGGTGGGCGGCCGCATAGACCTCGCGGAGGTGCTCGACGGTCACCAGAGTGTAGACCTGTGTCGTGGTCACCGATGCGTGGCCGAGAAGCTCCTGCACGACGCGGACGTCGGCACCGCCATCGAGCAGGTGCGTGGCGAACGAGTGCCGCAGCGTATGCGGCGAGACCGTCGCGCCCAGCCCGGCACGTTCGGCCGCAGTGCGCAGGACCGTCCACGCACTCTGACGCGACAGCCGGCCGCCCCGGGCATTCAGGAACAGCGCCGGTGTTCCCCGGCCCGCTTCCAGCAGCGCGGGACGTCCACGCACCGTGTACGCCTCCATGGCGTCGCGCGCGTACGATCCGACCGGCACGAGCCGGGTCTTGCCGCCTTTGCCACGCAGCACCACCGTGCCGGTCTCCAGGTCTACGTCGTCCCGATCCAGCCCCACAGCCTCAGAGATCCGCGCACCGCAGCCGTAGAGAAGCTCCAGCAGTGCGCGGTCGCGCAGCACGCGTGGCCCGTCCCCTGTGGATGCGGCCGCAAGCAGCCGCTCCACCTGGTCCAACGGAATCGCCTTCGGCAACCTGCGAGGCGGCGTCGGCGGCCGGACGGCTCCGGCGGGATCGACGTCGGTGATGCCCTCGCGGCACAGGAACCGATGCCACCCGCGGACCGCGACCACGGTCCGCGCCGCCGAGCTCGCTCCCAGCGCAGGAAAGATCTCGTCACCTTCTCGGAGGCTGCGCAGGAACGCGGTCACATCGGCCTCGACCACATCTGTCGGCTCCACTCGCCCCTGGTTGACCAGAAAGTCCACATATCGCCTGAGGTCACGACGGTAGGACGCAAGTGTGTTCGCGGCCAGGCCGCGTTCCACGGCCAGGTGGTCCAGATATGCCCTGGCCGCCTTGTCGAGCCCGCTGTCACCGCTCAGTTGAGCACCTCGTTCAGGTCGGTTGCCGCCAGTTCATGCGCCTCAGCGACGGGCGCGTACACGACGCGACCGTCGTGCGTGTTCAGCCCGCGCGCCAGCGCCGCATCCGATCGTAGCGCCGCCCTCCAGCCGTGATCCGCCAACTCCACCACGTATGGCAGCGTGACGTTGGTCAATGCATAGGTTGAGGTGTGTGGGACGGCCCCAGGCATGTTCGCCACGCAGTAGAAGACCGATTCGTGCACGCGGAAAGTCGGGCTGGCGTGGGTGGTCGGGCGCGAGCTCTCGAAGCAGCCGCCCTGGTCGATGGCGATGTCGACGAGGACCGTGCCAGGACGCATCCGGGCCACCAGGTCATCAGAGACGAGGGTCGGCGCCTTGGCCCCGGGTACGAGCACGGCCCCGATGACCAGGTCCGCGTCGAGCACCGCACTCTGAACCTCGAAGAGGTTCGACGCGACCGTCTGTACCCGTCCTCCGTACAGCTCATCCACCTCACGCAGGCGGGCGACATTCTTGTCCAACACCCACACCTCAGCCTGCATGCCGACGGCGATGACGGCGGCGTTCATTCCGGCCACGCCGGCACCGATCACCACCACTTTGGCGGACTGGGTGCCCGGCACGCCACCCAGGAGGATCCCACGCCCGCCCTGTGCCCGCTCCAGCACGTGTGCACCCACCTGGGTCGCCATCCGCCCGGCGACCTCGCTCATCGGCGCCAGCAGCGGCAGATGTCCGTCATCGGCTTGCACGGTCTCGTAGGCGATCGCCGTCACCCCGGCATTCAGCAACGCCTGAGTGCACTCCCGGGACGCGGCCAGGTGAAGGTAGGTGAACAGCACCTGCCCTGCACGCATCCGGTGATACTCCTCCGGCACGGGCTCCTTGACCTTGCAGACCAGGTCAGCCTCGCCCCACACATCGTCCGCGGAGGCCGCTGTCCGCGCACCCGCCGCCGTATACTCCTCGTCGCGGATGGAGGAGCCCACGCCGGCGCCGGCCTGTACGACCACCTCGTGGCCGTGCCGGACCAGCTCATGCACCCCTGGCGGCGTGATAGCCACCCGGTACTCGTTGTTCTTGATCTCGGTAGGAATGCCGACCAGCACCAACGTCCCCTTCGCCGTTCCAGCCGCGGTGTCACCACCACATCGACGGTGCTCGTGCTCGGACAGATGGCCCATAACCCGAGCGCGCCGCATGGAGGCTACGCGCGAAGTCTAGATCAGCTGCCCCGACGACGTCTCGGGATGCGGACGCATCGAGCATAACAAGATCATCGATGTCTGCGGCAGCCCGGCTTGAGAGGTCGTATCAGCGACGTGCCGGCCCGGACGACGCTGCCTATGGACGACGACGGCGCTCCGCTGCGGTCCAGGGGGCCTCCGGGGGTCGCAGCGACTCGTAGCCGCCGTCGTGGCTCGCCGCCCATGCCGAGAGCGCGCCCACACACAGCAGCGCGTTCTGCACCTTCCCGGCCAGCGCCGCCCGGACGATGTCGGCCAGCGGCATCCAGGAGACCGGCATGTCGGCCTCCTCATGCACACCGTTGTGCCGGTCCGCGTCCGGCACGTCCGTGATGCCTCGCGCCAGGAAGACCCGGACCGCCTCGTCGCACATTCCGGGCGAGCTGAGCACATCGGTCAGCACACGCCAGTCCTCGGCGCGGACATGTCCCTCTTCGTAGAGCTCTCGCTTGGCCGTCTCCACCGGCGGCTCGCCGTCGACGTCGCGCAGCCCTGCCGGCAGCTCGATGAGCCGATGGCCGACCGGGTGCCGGTATTGCGACACCACCAGCACGCGATCGTTCTCGTCGAGGGCGACGATGGCCACCGCTCCAGGATGGGTCACGACGTCGCGGGCAAACGTGGTGCCGTCGACCGGCGACCGGACCACGTCCTTTCGGACCGAGATCACCTTGCCCTCGAAAACGATGTCCGATGTCTCGACTGGCCAGCTCTCCGGCTGGTCCCGCAACTCCTCATTCGTCACGTGGGCTAAGCCTACGCTGCACATGCCACGCTCACCGCCGGTGATCTCGGAGAACTTGTCGGCGGCGGAAGTGGCGGTGTCGGGCTGGTGCCTAAGGTGTCTGGGTGATTGGCATACCGGAGGCGTTTGCGCGGGGCACCATCGAGCGTGAAGGAGAGTCCGGAGCGGCGTGGATCGCCGAGCTGCCCAGGATCCTCGACGAACTGCTGGGGCGCTGGGAGTGCGTGCCGGACGGAGAAGTCATGCACGGGGGTGTCGGGGTTATCGTCCCGGTGAAATGGCGGGCTGAGACGAACGCTGTGCTGAAGGTGTCGTTTCCGCACCCCGGCAACGTCCACGAGCCCGATGCGTTCGCGGCGTGGGACGGACGCGGATCTGTCCTGCTGCACAAGCACGATGACGAGCGTTTCGCGATGCTGCTGGAACGAGCGCAGACATTGACCCTGGCGGAGGTCGACGATGGCGACGAGGTCGTGACGATCGCGGGACGGATCAGCC
>NZ_ML142860.1:19921-21669 GCF_004138495.1 Phytoactinopolyspora endophytica | reverse complement strand
GCGATCCCTGCGCCGCCGGATCTGCCCCGGCTGCGGGAGCAGGCGGACGTCTGGGAGGAGCGGCTGCGCACTGATGCCCAGAAGCTGACGCACACGCTTTCGCATTCCGCGGTCGACACCGCTGTGGCGACCGTGCGCGAGCTGGGCCGTGTCCAGCCGGACACCCTCATTCACGGTGATCTCCACGCCAGAAACATCCTGCGCGCTCACCGTGAGCCATGGCTGGCCATCGACCCCAAGGGACACGCAGGAGACCCCGCTTACGAAGTCGGCACGCTACTGAAGTCGCGCGCACTGACGCTCTTCGAAGCAGACGACGTGCGCAAGGCCCTGTACCGCGCGTTGGACATCTTTGCCGAGGCAGCGGAACTCGATCGCGAACGCGTCCAGCGTTGGGCCCAAGTTCCATGCCGTTCAGGCCGCGTTCTGGGGCCGTCGTCACGGGTTCGGTATTGCCGGCAGTGGACCACGATCGGAGCGGCTCAACGAACTCGCAGACCGCCTGGCGGAGTTGCTCACGCAACGTGCCTGGTTGCGCTGAAACTGGTAGGTGTCGCCGCCGTCAGATCCGTCTTGGGCTCGTCATCGTGCCGAGGCTCACCGTGCGCTACGACGACGAAGGACGGCATACGCCTGAATCGCCGCGTACAGCACAAGTGCGACCCCGATCACGCTGGTCACGTTGACCGCGCTCGTGAACGAAGCATCCGCGGCGACCCGGAGCGCGGCACCGGCGTCGCCACCCAGATCCTCGGCGACGTGGGTGGCTCCGCCCAGCGTCTGCCGAGCCTCTTGCATCATCGCCTCCGGCACTCCGGGCACGGACTGCAGTTTCGCCGCGTAGACGGCGGTCACCACCGTGCCGAGGACGGCGGTCCCCATCGCCGCGCCCACTTCGTAGGCGGTCTCCGAGATCGCCGACGCGGCTCCCGCCTTCTCCGGCGCCACCACTGCCATGATGGTGTTGTTGGTCACCGTGTTGGCCGCGCCGAATCCGGCAGCCACCAGCGTGAAGCCAACCGCCAGCAGCCACGCCCCCGAGGTCGAACCGCCTGGAAGTTGCGTCATCAGCGAGTATCCGACAGCAGCCATCAGCAACATGGCGAACAAGAGCGTCCCGATGCCGGCGCGGCGCATCAGCCGCACGGTGAACAGCCCGGCGAAGATCGCCAGCGTCAATCCGGGCACCAGCACGAGAGCGGCCCGCAGCGGGCTGAGGCCGATAACGATCTGCAGATACTGGGTGATGAAGAACAGCGCCCCGATGAACGCCATCGTCGCCAAGAGGTTCGTCGCTACCGATGTGCTGAACCCTCGGTTGTTGAACAGCCGAAGGTCGAGCAATGGCTCCGCCAGCTTCCGCTGTCTGCGGACGAACACCACACCGAAGGCGAACCCGGCCATCAGTGCGGCCACGCCGGGCACGCCCACACCATGCGAGGCCAGCGTCTTCATGCCGTATACGGCCGAGAGCATGGCCACCAGGGAGAGCCCGGCACTGCGCAGGTCATATCGACCCGGGCTCGGATTCCGCGACTCCGGTACCAGCAACGGCGTCAGGACGAGGAGCCCCACCATCACCGGCAGGTTGATCAGAAAGACTGAGCCCCACCAGAAGTGTTCTAGCAGCCAGCCGCCGATGACAGGCCCCATAGCCGAGCCGACGGAGAACATCGTGGCCCAGACCGCGATGGCCAGCGTCCGCTGCCGCTGATCATGGAAGATGTTGCGCAGCAACGAGAGTGTCG
>NZ_ML142860.1:14658-19911 GCF_004138495.1 Phytoactinopolyspora endophytica | reverse complement strand
TCAACGTGGCGCCGGCCACACCCAGCAACGCTCGCGCAATGATCAGCATCTCCGGCGAGGTCGAGTACGCGGCCAGCGCCGAGGCGACACCGAACCCAAGCGCGCCGAACATCAGCAAGCGCCGCCGGCCGATCCGGTCCCCCAGCGTGCCCATCGTCACCAGCAGGCCACCGAGCATGAACGAGTAGACGTCGACGATCCACAGCAACTGGTTACCACTCGGAGCCAGGCCCTCGCTGAGGTGCGGGACCGCGAAACTCAGCACGGTGGCGTCAACGGAGATCAACAAGACCGGGAGCAGGAGGACGCTGAGCGCACCCCATTCACGCCGCCCCGCTCGCGGAGCAGCCTCCTCGACATGCCCGACCGACACCGTAACTCCACTCACCCGAGGCTTCGCGCTCACCCGTCGACCGTCCTCGCCACACCACCACACGCGCATCCCGACCCGGCTCCACTCGCCGAGGCGGGCTGTGCGCGAAATCGTCGCGGTCCTGCAAGACGTCGGCCCAGTGTGATTGCGCGGCCGATTACTTCACCGTCCAGACGGCGTAGTAATACCGTCCGGACGGTATACTAACACGCATGGCGCGACCATCCTCCCGTGACCGGATCCTGGATGCTCTGCAGGAGATCCTCACGAAAGAAGGCCTGTACGCGGTGACTCTCGAGTCGGTGGCCGAGGCCGCCGGCGTCTCGAAAGGCGGGCTGCTCTACCACTTCCCGAACAAGGAGACCTTGCTCGACGCCTTCGTGGAACGGATGTGCGAGACCGCGGAGGCAGAGTTCGCCGAGGCCGAGCAGGCCGAGGACATCGTCCAGTTCTACCTGCGCGCCTCGGTACCCGGCAGCTCGGACGCCGCACTGATGTGGTCCCTGGTGGCATCCCTACGCACCAACGACGTGGCGACCGCCGAAGCCCGCCAGCTCGTCGCGGGTTTCTTCAAGCGTTGGTCGGAGATCCTGCACCGCAAGATCCCCGACCCCGTCATGGCTCAGATCGTGCTACTCGCCGGCGACGGCCTCTATCTGCGCGCCCTGGCGGACCTGCCGCTCCCCAACGCCGAAACTCATGCCGCGATCGCCGAACGCCTCGCCCACCAGGCCCGTCCGTAAGCCGAACGCTCAAGGCGAGGTGGGAGGGAGAGAGTCCCCTCCAGGGAAGGCTCGGGCATCGGCGTGTGAGGAGCCCCGCGACGATCTCGCCGCGGGCGAGGAGGGGACTCTCTCCCTCCCACCGGACGCAACCCCGGCCTGTTCGGACGCGGCCGCCCCGCTCAGGCGACCGGCTCGACATCCACCGGCAGCTGAGTCTCCTGCTGGCGTTCCACCGCAGCGGCAATCAGGCCACGGAACAGGGGATGCGGCCGCGTCGGGCGCGACTTCAGCTCCGGGTGCGCTTGGGTCGCCACGAAATACGGGTGCACGTCACGGGGCAGCTCGATGAACTCCACCAGCCTGCCGTCGGGTGACGTCCCTGAGACCACCAAACCCGCACCGGTGAGCTTCTCCCGGTACTCATTGTTGACCTCATAGCGGTGACGATGCCGTTCGGAGACCCGTTCACTCCCATAGAGCTCGCCCACGATGCTTCCCGGCTCCAAAATTGCTGGATACGACCCCAGCCGCATCGTGCCCCCGAGATCACCCCCACCGGCGACGATCTCCTTCTGGTCTTCCATCGTGGCGATGACCGCAGCCGGGGTCTTCGGGTCGAACTCAGCCGAGCTGGCTTTGTCAAGCCCGGCCACATGCCGCGAATGGTCGATGACCATGCACTGCAGGCCCAGGCACAGCCCGAGTGTCGGAATCCCGTTCTCTCTGGCGTAGAGGCTCGCGCCCACCTTGCCCTCGATCCCGCGGATACCGAACCCGCCCGGTATGCAGACCGCGTCGGCGTCGGACAACCTGGCTGCCGCTCCCGCCGGCGTCTCGCACTCGTCCGACGGCACCCAGCGGATCGTCACGCGTGCGTCTTCGGCGAACCCACCCGCACGCAGCGCCTCGGTCACCGACAGGTACGCGTCCGGCAGGTCGACGTACTTGCCTACCAGCGCGACGGTCACCTCATGCTTGGGATGGTGCACCCGGCGCAGCAGGTTCTCCCACGCAGTCCAGTCGACATCGCGGAAGGCAAGCCCGAGCCGCCGCACGAGATAGGCATCCAAGCCCTCGGAGTGCAGAACCTTGGGGATGTCGTAGATGGACGGCGAGTCGACCGCCGCCACCACGGCTTCGGCGTCGACGTCGCACATCAGCGAGATCTTGTTCTTCACACCGGCGGGAATCGGCCGATCGGAACGGCAGACGATCGCGTCCGGCGTGATTCCGACCTGCCGCAACGCCGCGACCGAATGCTGAGTCGGCTTGGTCTTCAACTCACCCGACGGAGCCAGGTAAGGCACGAGCGACACGTGCAGGAAGAAGCACCTGTCCCGTCCGACGTCATGGCGCACCTGCCGGGCCGCCTCCAGGAACGGCAACGACTCGATGTCTCCCACGGTGCCACCGACCTCGTGGATGACCACGTCCACGCGCGCATCGCCCATGGCGAGCATGCGCTCCTTGATCTCATTGGTGATGTGCGGGATGACCTGCACCGTGTCCCCCAGGTACTCTCCGCGCCGCTCCTTGGCGATCACATCGGAGTACACCTGGCCGGTGGTGACATTGGCATAGCGGGTGAGGTCGCGGTCGAGGAAGCGTTCGTAGTGCCCGATGTCCAGATCAGTCTCGGCGCCGTCATCAGTGACGAAGACCTCGCCGTGCTGGAACGGATTCATCGTTCCGGGATCGACATTGAGATAGGGGTCCAATTTCTGCATCGTGACCCGCAGACCGCGCGCCGTAAGCAGATTGCCCAAAGAAGAGGCCGTTAGCCCCTTGCCGAGGGAGGAGGCGACGCCTCCAGTGACGAAGACGTGTTTTGCTGGCTCATTTCCCACGGGCCTCCAGCCTAACAGTCCCGCGGTGCGGCGCGTCACGACATGCCGGAAAAGGCCGCGTTGGATCTGGACTCATCCCACGCTCACACTCCGAATGGAGGACACCCAAGGGCTGACCCGAACACCACGACCACAGAACACAGCGTTCCGCCGCGGCTCGGCGTACACCGCCGTCCTGGAACGCAGATCCCGGCCATGCCGACCTCTAAGTTGCATGCCATGAGTGTTCCGGAGTTCGACCCCAACGCCGGCGGCCCTGGCTACCTGTACTTGAAGCTTGCGGATTTCCTTGCAGAGCTGATCGAGGCCCAGCACCTCAAACCGAACTCACGTCTGCCCGGCGAACGTGACTTTGCGGAGCAGTACGACGTCTCCATCGGTACGGTCCGGCGTGCCACCGACGAGCTCCGCGAACGTAAACTCGTGGTCACGCTGCCGGCCAAGGGGAACTTCATCGCACCTCTCGAGCAGCAGCACCGCAACCGCACTTAGGGCATCTACCGCAATCTGCTACAGAATCAGCCAAACAGACAAATGCGCCCCGACATCCCCTCTTCCGCAGCCGACTTGTCCGTACCAGGAAGTGTCGACCGAGTCCATCGACAACTGGCGTCTGGGCGCAGCTACGTGCGACGGCGGCAGTCGAAGCTCAACTGCCGGGTGACTGCCGGACGATTCGATCAGTTTCCACGTTGATGATTCCCCCGGAAGGGTCTACCGTTCTTTGCATTGCACTGGGGATGGGCAAGCCGCAGTGGTGATCTTGGGATACGTATGCCTGAGAATCGGCCGAACCATCGGCTCATCCTCAGACTGCGGATCGCCAAGATCACCACGGGCCCGCTGGCAGGCCGCGACAGCGGCTACGCGTCCACCTCAGTGTCAGCCCGAGCCATCGGGTTCTTCTTGACCCACGTTGCGGTTTCTGTGTGCGCACGTTCGATGTATTCGTCGAGCCGGCTCTTCTCCACCCGCCACTGACCACGACCACCCATTTTCATGGCCGGTAGCGCCCCACTGCGGACGAGTGCGTAGACCTGCGCCGAGGAAGTGTTCAATACCTCACGAACCTCTTCGAGGGTGAGCAGTTTTTCATACATGAGCACAGACTACTCAGATTTGATCAAGATAGCCATGTCTTATCTCTGTCCAGCGCTTATTCCATCGATCTCAGGTGTCGGTGCAGGCAAACGGGCCGAACAGATGGCAGATGGTGAAGAACGAAGCAGATGAAGCCTTCCTTGACCGGAATCGCTGTCGGTTGTGGCGGCGCTACCGCGCTTTGACGCCGGCCAGATCCGCGTAGATCCCCGCCAGCTGCTCGGCGGTCGCATCCTCGTCCGGCCAGTGCTCCGCTCGTCGCCGCCCACGCTCGCCCAGTTCGGCCCGCAGCTCGGCATCATCGAGAAGAGCGACCACGGCATCAGAGACCGCGGCGGCGTTCCCCGCCGGCACGAGGATCCCATCGTCGTCCACCAGCTCTGGGAGCCCGCCCACGGCGCTGGCGACCACCGGGACGCCGGCACGCATGGCCTCCTGAACGACCAGCGCGCGCGCCTCCCATTGCGATGTGATGACATAGACGTCCGCGGCGGCCAGCAAGTCGGCGACGTCTTCACGACGTCCGAGGAAGCGCACCTCGATCCGGGCATTGTCGGCGTCTCGCCGAAGCCGATCCAGCTCAGGACCGTCGCCCGCCACAAGCACCACCGGTTGCGGCGCCCGCCGTCCCCAGCGAGCGACTGCGGCGAGCAACGTGTCATAGTCCTTCTGCGGCGCCAGACGGCCGATCGCCAGCACGACGGGCCGGTCACCGACGCCCAGTTCGGCGCGCATCTGCTCTCGGCCCTTCTCGGGCGGTGGCATGGCCGGTGCCGCGACCGGGGCCAACCGCGCATCCTGCGCACCGAGCGCATGAGCACGCCCGACCAGGTCGGATGACGCACCCAGTGTCACGTCCGCTCGCCGGGCCGCGAGGCGTTCCAGTCCGGTCAACAACAATCGACGCGACGTGCTCCCGAGGACGGCGTTATGCCACGTGGCCACGAGAGGCGTTCGACCCTCCCGGCGACGGCCCAGTGCAAGGCCGGTCAAGGCGGCGGCCCGGAAGCCATGTGCGTGCACTACGTCGGCTCCCACCAGCAGCTTGCGCAGCTGCATCAACGCGGCGAGGTCTTGCCGTGGGCGGGGGCGTGTGTAGATCTCCACCGGGGTGAAGACGGCCTCCCGTGGGTCGATGACGGTCACCTCGTGAGGCTGCGGTGTGTCCCGCGCCGTGCCCGCCGCGGCGCCCACGCTTCCGGCTCGT
>NZ_ML142860.1:13040-14608 GCF_004138495.1 Phytoactinopolyspora endophytica | reverse complement strand
AGAACCCGAAGTTCTCGCCCGTCGCGGCCGGCGCGATCACGTGCGGATGGACGCCGAGCGCCGGCAGACGATCGACGACCGAGCGGACGTGCCTGCCGACGCCTCCGCTACTCGTCGACAGCACCAATGTCACACGCATCGGAGCCACCTCTGCTGTTCCCGCTTCGTGAGAAGCCCGGTCACAATCAACGTGCGGGCCTTTGCATCAGGGACCACACTGGTGCCGCCGGTCGACGCGCACTCTGCGGTGCGCCTCCGTCCTGCGCTGCGCGAGCCAGGCAGGGATGTCTCGCTCGCTTCACCGGCACCCTTGTTGTCACCGGGACCTCCGACCCGTCGTTCTTCCACCCACATACCCCTCATGACCCGTCGCAACGTGACCCCTCACGATAGTCGTGTAACGCCGCATCCGATGAGTCCCACTCATCATCTTCTCAGCACAGCGACCAAAGCTTTGCGGTCAGTCATCACGATGACGCCTGCCGCCACGACCACAGCCGCAAGTGCCGATAGTACGCCAGAGAGGACGACCGCTCCGGTTCCTTTATCAGGTAGTAATGTCGACAGCCACCAACCGACCGCTCCCCCAGATGCAGCCCCGGTGACCACGCTGGCCAGTGCCCGTCCGATCCCCTGAAGCGCGGTCCGGCCAGAGTCGGCCGCGATGGCACGCAGGAGGAGGATCCCGGCCAAGGTCATTCCGATCGAATGGGCGGCGCCGAGCGCCGCGGTCACCCGTTCCTCCGCGACGACAGCGGCCAGCGCCGCAACCAGGACGACGACGAGCAGCCATCCGCTGGCCATCGCCGTAGCCGCGATCCGGCCGCGGCCGCGTGCGTAGAGCGCACGTCCGAGGTGCGCCACCAGGCCGTAGCCGAGCAGCCCTGGAGCGAATGCGATCAACGCCCACGCCATCCGCTCGATGCCGACGTCGCCTCGATCCAACAGGGCGAAGAAGCGCGCGACCGGCCATGCCGTCGCGATCAGGACGGCGGCGCCGAACGCCGAGGCCGTCAGTACCGCCCTGGTCGACGTAGCCAGCGTGCGCGCGTATGCCTGGGGATCGCTCTCGGCATAGGTGCTCAGCCGCGGGAAGGCGGCAGTCGCGATGGGCACGGCGAGCACCGCATAGGGCAGCAGATAGACCATCCAACTGTTCTGGTAGGTCACCGCTCCCCCAGTGCCGGCGTGCTCGTTCGACATCACGAATGACATCAGCATCGCGAGCTGCTGCGCCGCCAGCGTGGCGACGCCGGCGCCGGCGAGGCCCGCCGCCCGTCGGGCCACTCCAGGTGGGAAGCTCAGCGTCGGGCGCAGGCCGGTCGCGCGCATCAGCATCGGCACGAACGTGGTGAGAGCCAGCAACATCACGCCGAGCGTCGTCCCACCGGCCAGCACCAGTTCCGAGCGCCGGTCGAGAGCGTCCAGATCATTGCGGTCCCCGCCTCGGAAGACGTAGGCGAAGGCGACGAACGTCACCGCCACCACCACGCTGGAGACGATCGGCGCCAGAGCGGCGGCCAGAAACCGGCGATGTGCCTGCAACACACCGGCCGTGACAACGGCGA
>NZ_ML142860.1:6737-12995 GCF_004138495.1 Phytoactinopolyspora endophytica | reverse complement strand
GTACAACGGAACCTGCGGCAGGAAGATCAGCAGCATGGTGCGGCCCACGTCGGCACCGTCGGCGCCGCCCCTGCCCCGCAGCATCAGTTCAGCGATCGGTCCGGCCAGCAGTACCCCTAAGATCGCCACCGGCACCAGCACGATCAGAGTCCATCCGAGCAATGCGGACACGGTTCGGCGGACGCGCTCGGTGTCACCCTGGCTCGCCGCCGTCGCGATCAGCGGAACGACGACGCTCGCGAGCGCTCCTCCTGCCACGATCTCGAAGACGACGTTCGGGAGCGCGTTGATCGTCGCATAGATCTCACCCAGGACCGTCTGACCGACCGTGTACTGGAACACGAGCTGCCGGCCGAACCCCACGATCCGCGCGACCACGCTGATGGCCGCGATGAGCGCCGCACCACCGGCGATACCCGCGGCCGTACCAGCCGCAACACGCCGCGCGCTCATCCGCCGTCACCCAGGCCGATGATGCCCCCGGCCACCCCACCACACCACACGCCTAAATGATCATGTTTGGTAGGTTTCTTCGTGCGCGACCATGTCTGCAGGCATGGTACGGCACGAGAGAACCTACCAAACATGATCATTTTGGCCACTTCTAGGGGCGGCGGCCCAGCTGGTCAAGCTGGCGGAGCACGGGTGTGCCCTCGATGACCTTGGTGAAGCTCACTTTCTCGCTGGCCAGCGTCAAGGCGGTGACGACCGCGAGGTGCAGCAACCGGCTGCGGCTACCCTCCCGAGCTACCATCGCCAACCCGAGCAGAGCTCCCAGCGCGTTCGCGCCCGCATCGCCGAGCATCGTCCGCTCGCCCAGGTCATCCGGAAGCGTGGCGACCACCGCTCCCAGGGTGGCCGCGCCGATCGGGGCCCCGGTGCCGGTGAGCACCAGAGGCGCGTGCAGCAAGGCGGTCTTGCCCGCCCGCCCCGGGCGAAGATCCAGCAGATTCATCACGTTGGCATGCCCCGCGACAGCGGCACCGCCCACCACGGCATCGAAAAGGTTCTCACTGACCAGGGCCGCTCCGGTCAGGCCGGTGAGGCCGATCACTCCCACTTTGACCGTGCCGGTGGTGACCTGCCCTTCCCGAAGCGCAGCCAGATGCCCGCCGAGCCCTTTACTCGAGCTGTCACCGGTGAGGTCGTCGTACAGCCCGACGGCTCCCACCAACAACGCTGTGCCGACACCCGCGGTACGAGCGCAGCGGTTCAGCCCCGGCGCCAGCGCCACGCCGACGGCGGCGCCGGTCGCCAGTGCGGGTCCCGCCACAAGAGACACCGTCTCGCCGTGGAAGTTCTTACGCAGCCAGGCCGATGCCGGCTGGTCCTGCTCGTCACCTGGTTGCCGGTGTGCGTACTGGCTCTGCTCGCTGAAGGGATCCCGTTCTCCCAGCGGTTCGTCCGCACCGGAGCGAGTGGCATCCGCCGTGGCCGCAGGAGACATCTCGACGACGACCGGCGGAGGGCGCCGCATCCACCGCTGAGTGAACCCCCACGTGGCGGCCCCCGCGATCGCTGCGCACGCGGCCACCCGGACAACCCGGCCCAGCCCCATCACTGGTCGCCGCCCTCGTCATCCGAGTCGTCCGATCCGTTCTCACCTTCGCCGGACTCATCGTCGCCGCCGTCCTCCGGCTCCGTGCCGTTCTCCTCTGGCACCGGAGGCAGCGCGCCGTCGACCTCACCGATGACACCGTAATGGCCGGTGTTGCCACGCTGCTGCTCGGTCAGGGCGAAGATGACCGCGGCGCGCCCGGTCGGCAGGTCCGCGACATCCACCGTGGAGACGTCTTCGGCCGCGTCGCTGCCCCGCACGGCAGTCAGCACGCCGCCTTCCGCGGCGAACGACGGCCCGGCCACCACGACCCCGTTGCCGGCCGAGTCCAGCTCCGCCAGCAGAGTCACCAGACGGTCGAGCCGCTCTTCGGCGTCCTCCCCCGAGACCGGGCCGGCGACGGCCACCGCGAGCGTCGGAGCGGTGGAGGTGTCCTGCTCGAGGCGGAGCATCCCGGCTTCTTCGTATGCGCTGACGACCGTGGTGTCCACGGTCTGGGCCGCGTCCTCGACGCCCGGGCTGGTCTCCACCTGCTGGCTCAGCAGCGCAGACGCCAGCACGGTCGAACCTCGGTCGAAGCCGTTCCCGGATCCGAGCTCGACGCCCGAGCTCACCAGCTCCGTGGCCAGCTCGTCCAGCACGGGCTCGGAGTCAGGGTCGGTCCATGTCGGCTCGATACGGACGATCAGCTCGGATTGGGCCCCAGCGCGCTCGAGCGTCTCTTGAACCTGCTCGACGGTCTCCTCTTCCGCGCCGGGAAGTGGGATGATCGCGACGCGCTGGTCCTGAAGCTGGCCGGAGACCAGGCGCGGCATCACCTCGTCGACGAACGCCTCCTGATAGGCCTGTTCTTCGCCCGCGGATTCCAGCTCATCGCGCAAGCCGCGGTTCTCCTCGCGCAGGTCGGCAGTCTGATCGGTGAGCGTGTCGTCGATGGTGTCGCTCAACGGGCCGGCACCCAGCACAATGCCGGTCGCCAGTGCGAAGAAGATCGCGATGATCGAGACGAGATGATATCGGAAATCGATCACGAAAACAGTCCTTGCAGCCAGAAGTAGAAACGGTCCCACCAGGAACCGAAGATGTCGAGATAAGCCTGTCCGGTGGGGGTCGCGAACATCGCGGAGACTACCGCCCCCACACCGGCCAGCACCAGCAGCCAGAGCATCCAGTTCGACACCCTGCTGCGGTAGAGCCGGCTGACGCCCTTCGCGTCGACCAGTTTGCCACCGACCCGCAGGCGCGTCAGGAATGTGCTGGCCATTCCGGCGCGGCCCTTGTCAAGGAACTCGACGAGGGTCGCATGCGTGCCCACCGCGACGATCACTTGTGCGCCCTTGTCGTCGGCCAGCAACATGGCGATGTCCTCGCTTGTGCCCGCCGCGGGGAACGGGACGCCGGACAGCCCCATCCGGTCCAACCGGCCCGAGCCTGGCGCCCGTCCGTCGCGATACGCGTGCACCACCAGCTCGGCTCCGCTGACCAACGCATCGTCGGAGACCGAATCCATGTCGCCGACGATCATGTCCGGTGTGAGGCCGACCTCGAGTAACGCATCGGCTCCGCCGTCGACACCGATCAGCAGCGGTCGGTACTCCCGGATGTAGGGGTTGAGCGCGACCAGATCCTCCTTGTAGTCGTACCCGCGGACAACGATGAGGACATGGCGGCCCTCGAAGTCGGTCCGCACCTCGGGCACGCCCACGCCATCGAGTAGCAGCTCCCGCTCGCGCTTGAGGAACTCCATCGTGTTCGCGGCGAACGCCTCAAGCTGCGTCGACAGCCCTTCCCGCGCGCTGTCCATGAGCTTCGCCAGGCTCTCGGACGTGTGCAGGATGCCGTGACCCACGGGTTTGTCCGCCCCGTCACGGAAGATCGTGTTGCCGTCGATCCGCAGCGTCTCGCCCTCATGTACTTCGCTGAACAGATCCGGCCCGATGTCGTCCAGAAGCGGAATTCCGGCCGCCACGATGATGTCCGGCCCGAGGTTCGGATAACGTCCGCTGACCGATGGGCGGACGTTGACCACCGCGGCCACCTCGCACGCCACCAGCGCCTCGGCACTGACCCGGTCGATGTCGAGATGGTCGATGATGGCGATCTCGCCGGGCTTGACCCGTTTGGTGAGGTTCTTCGTCCTGTGGTCGAGACGTGCGACGCCCGACAAGCCTGGCAGGTCCTCCGACCTTCGCCGGCGTAACATGGGCATCTTCATCGCCTCGCAGCTCCCAATCGTCCGTGGCCGGCTTTGCTCGCCGCGGCAGCCGCCAACAACTCTTCCGCATGCGCCTGAGCCGACGCAGAGTCCTCCTGCCCAGCCAGCATGCGCGATAACTCACGCACCCGCGCGTTTTCGTCCAAAGTCTGGACATCGCTGCTGGTAACGCTCCCATCGTCGGACTTCACGACCGTCAGGTGCCGGTCCGCGAAGGCGGCCACTTGCGGAAGATGAGTCACGACGAGGACTTGTGCATGCTCGGCGAGCGCCGCCAGCCGACGGCCGACCTCGACGGCCGCCTTGCCACCCACCCCGGCATCGACCTCATCGAACACGAACGTCGGAACCGGGTCCGCACCGGCGAAGACGACCTCGATGGCCAGCATCAGGCGGGACAACTCGCCGCCGGAGGCGCCCTTGTCCAGGGGTCGCGGCTGCGCGCCGTTGTGGGCACTGAACAGGAACTCCACCTCGTCGGCCCCGTGCGGGCCGAGCTCGTCGCGACGGCGGACGTCGATCGTGACCTGCGCATGCGGCATTGCCAGCGCCGTCAGTTCGACGCTCACCGCCTCGCTGAACCTCTCCGCCGCCTCGGTCCGAGCCTGGCTGATCACCGCGGCGAGCTCGTGTAGTTCCGCGGTCAGACCGTCCCGTTCGTCCCGCAGCGCAGCCACCCGCTCGTCGTCGCCGTCCAGTTCGAGCAGGCGCCGCGATCCTCGCTCGGCCCACGCCAGCACAGCGTCGATCTCCCCCTGGGCGTCTCCGACTGCGGCCCCTGGATCATCGCCACGCCCCGGTGTGTCCGAGTCACCGTACTTACGCACCAGGTCACCCAGGACGGCACGACGGTCTTGCGCCTCGGAGAGCCGGGCCGGGTCGGTCTCCAGGCCGCTGGCGTACGAGGCCAGATCCGCGGCCACGTCACCGAGCAGGTATGCGGCCTCGGCGAGCCGGTCCGCCAGTGCCGCCAGCTGCTGGTCGTGTGCTCGTTCGGATTCCAGAGCCTGCCGAGCCGACCCGAGCAACGTCAGGATATCGGCCTGTTCCGGGCCGACCTCGTCTGCGGACAGGTATGCATGCGCGGCTTCGGCGGCGGTACGCAACGAGTCCGCGTAAGCCAGCCGCTCCTCCTCGCTGCGGAGCGCCACATCCTCGCCGGGCTGCGGATCCGCACGTTCGATCTCCTCGAGACCGAACCGGAGCATGTCCGCCTCTTGGGCGCGTTCCCGGGCACGCGTCGTCACCTTGGTCAGCTCGGTCTCGACCACATGCAGCCGTTCGTAACGGTCGACGTACTTGGCCAGCGGCTCCGACACCGACGACCCGGCGAACCGATCGAGCGCGGTCCGCTGCCGAGACGCACGCAGCAAGCGCTGCTGGTCGCTTTGGCCGTGCACCGCCACCAGCTCCTCGGCGAGCTCCACCAGCAGTGCAGCCGGCGCTCCCCGGCCACCGACGTGGGCCCGGGAGCGTCCCCCGGCCATCACGGTCCTGCCGACCAACAGATCGCCGTCGTCGAGTTCGGCGCCCGCGTCCAACGCGCGCAGCACCACGGGGCTCTCCGGATCGACCCGCAGCCGCCCTTCAACTACTGCGCGCTCGGCTCCAGCCCGGACCGCTCCGCCATCGGCGCGGCCACCCATCAGCAGGCCGAGCCCGGTCAGCACCATGGTCTTGCCAGCGCCGGTCTCGCCCGTGACGACGGTCAATCCGGTCCCAAGCTCCAGCTGGGCGTCGTCGATCACGCCAAGCCCACGAATCCGGATTTCCTGCAGCACAACTCTCGAGCCTAGCCCACTTCTCTGTCATTCCCCCGTTGCCATCCGGGCGCGCCGTGCCACAACATAACACCGTGGGAAGTCACGCGCGCCGACCGCGCCAGCCTTCGACAGGCAACGCGAACTTTGCCACTAGCCGGTCTGTGAACGGCGCCTCGTGCAGCCGCGCGAGCCGCACCGGCCACTCGCCACGGTGCACCTCGATCCGTGCCCCGGGCGGCAGGTCGACGGAGCGTCGGCCATCGCACCAGAGCACCGCCCCGGCGGTGCGTGGCTGCAGTGTCACTGACAACTCCGACAACGGCGACGCCACCAGCGGCCGGGCGAACAAGGCGTGCGCACTGATCGGCACCATCAGCAGGGCCTCCAGTTCCGGCCAGACGATCGGCCCACCCGCGCTGAACGCATAGGCAGTGGACCCCGTCGGCGTCGCCATGACCACGCCGTCGCATCCCCACCTCGACAGCGCGCGACCGTCGATCTCCGCCACCAGGTCGAGCATCCGTTCCCGGCTGCCCTTCTCGACACTGACCTCGTTCAGCGCCCAGCCCCGCGCAAGCACGGCTCCGTCAAGCCTGACCGTGACATCGATCGTCATTCGTTCCTCGACCACATAGTCGCGCGCCACCACGTGATCCACAGTGAAGCTGAGGGCGTCACGCTCAGCCTCGGCAAGGAAACCGATGTGGCCGAGGTTCACGCCG
>NZ_ML142860.1:2840-6672 GCF_004138495.1 Phytoactinopolyspora endophytica | reverse complement strand
TCGGTGCGCCAGCCGGCCGCGCCACTTCGGCGCCACGCAGGATGGTGCCGTCGCCGCCCAGCACCACGACCAGCTCGCAGTTGTCCGCCGCGTCCGCTCCAGGCTTGACCACCTCGACCAGGTCGAGCGGTCCGCCGAGCAGCTCGGCGGATTCCTCCTCGAGCATCCGCACGTTGATCCCCTGGTCGGTGAAGCGCCGCACCGCTTCGTTAGCGACCTGTCTGGCTTCGTCCCGTCGCGGATGGGCCACGACGAGCACAGTCCGCTTCGAGGACCGCTCCGAACCCGAACCACCCCGCTCCGCGGGACCGTCTGCACCGCCTCCAGAGACCACGTCCATACCTATGCCGGTCCTTCCTCGACGGCTCGCTCCACGGCCGACGGGTCCGCCGCAGGAGCACCGGAGCGCAGCCAGAGAAAATACTCGACGTTGCCCGACGGGCCGGGCAATGGGCTGGCCGCCACACCGGCGACGCCCAGGCCGGAGTCACCGGCAGCTTCAGCCACCGACAGCACCGCCGCGGCACGAAGCTCCGGATCACGCACCACGCCGCCCTTGCCGACTCGTTCCTTGCCGACCTCGAACTGTGGCTTGACCATGAGCACGAGGTCGGCCTCAGGCGTGGCCACTGACACCAGGGTCTGGAGCACGAGTCGCAACGAGATGAACGACAGGTCACCCACGACCACCTCCACCGGCTGCCCGACCTTGTCCAGAGAGAGGTCGCGGACGTTGGTCCGGTCATGCACCTCGACCCGTTCGTCCGACCGCAATGACCACGCGAGCTGCCCGTACCCCACGTCGACCGCCACGACGCTCTGCGCGCCCCGTCGCAGCAGGACATCCGTGAAGCCGCCGGTGGATGCGCCCGCGTCCAGACATCGTCGGCCGGCGACCGTGAGCCCGTCTTCGGAGAAGGAGTCCAGTGCGCCGGCTAGTTTGTGCCCGCCACGGGAGACGTACTCCTCGCCTACGGGTTCCTCGATGACCAGCACCGGCGCAGCCGGATCCACCGACGTCGCCGGTTTGCTGGCGGTCAAGCCGCCGACGCGGACACGTCCGTCGGCGATCAGCGACGCGGCGTGCTCCCGCGAGCGTGCAAGCTTACGGCGGACCAGCTCGGCGTCGAGCCGCCGACGTGGAGCCACCCGATCACTCCTGACCTTCGGCAGAGTCGTTCGCCGACTCGTCGGCGAGACGATCCTGCAACGCGCGGTGAACCTGTTCGAAGACCGCGGGGTGTTCGTGCACCGGCTGCGTCTCCAGTCGCTCCAACGTCCTCAGTGCCTCGTCCACGGAGGTGTCCCCTGTCACCTCAAACCCATCCGGCCCAGCCGTTCCGGCGGCGCCCGCAGGGTCGAATGGTGAGTGTCCGTTCGTGCCTGGCTCCTCCTGCATGAGGGCAACGCTAGTACGACGACGACGGTTTCATCCTTAAGAGGGGCACGATCTCTCAATGGGTCTCAAGACCGAGGCCAGAAAATGTGTGCTCGCCTGTCAGCGGCGAGGCGGACACGAGTCCGCCGGATGGCCGACCCGCTGATATCCATGGGGCCGCGCGAACAGGGCGCCGGTAAGGCATGAGTCAGGCGACTTCCATCCTGCACGGCCCTTCAGACAGCCGGGCCAAGGCGTGCTGCACCTCGCTCGTGCTGTGGTGCAGGCGACGATACAAGGTGTAGAGCTCCTCGTAGACCGATGACGACTGACCAGGGCGGACGACGTCGCGGACGTCGTTCCACCTGTCGCCGCGGCCCGCGAGCCCGGTGGCCACGGCGGCAAGCTTGGTGTCGCCGTACGCGGCCCCCACCATCGTCGTCGGAACCTCCTGTGGCCGGCCGGTGACGTCACTGACGATGCGTGGCCACAGGTCCGCTTTGGTCCCGCCTCCCACAGCGACGACCCGGCGCAACGGGACCCCCACGGAGGCGAACTCCTCCAGGTTGTGCCGGGCGCCGAAAGCCGTGGCCTCCAGCAGCGACCGGTAGATGTGCCCGCTGCCGTGACGCAGTGTCAGTCCAGCGAGCACACCACGCGCGTGCGGGTCGGCGAACGGCGTGCGCTCGCCGTCGAAATACGGCAGTGCCAGCAGCCCATCCGAACCGGGAACCACCTGGTCAGCAGCGGCGACCAAGTCCTCGAAGGGCCGGCCACCCGCGATCTCGCGGAACCATCCGGTGATCGAGCCGGAGCTGGCCATTCCACCGGCGAGCGTGTGCATCCCCGCATGCTGTCCGACGGTGCCCCAGAGGTGCTCGTGGGTCACCGGCTCATCGGTGACGGCGATGAAGAACATCGTCGACCCGTACATGATCATGACGTCTCCGGGTTCCCGCACGTCGACGCTCTCGGCCTCAGCCCAGGCATCGATCGTGCCGACCGCGACCGGGGTGCCTGGGTGCAGACCGGTCTGCTCCGCCGCCGCCGGAGTCACAGCACCGGCGATCTCTGCCGGCCACCTCAACTCCGGCAGTGGGAGTCCAGGGGCGACGATTTCCGCCCACTCGTCGATCCACGTCTGCCGATGCCGATCGTAGAGCGGCGGGCATTGACTCGCCGAGTGATGGTCGAGCACGTAGGCGCCGGTCAGCCGGTAGACGGCGTACGAGCTGGCCATGAAGAGATGACGAGTTCGCGCGTAGAGCTCGGGCTCGTTCCGGGCGAGCCATGCCACCTTCGGTCCCGCCGATTGCGAGGACAGCCGCGAGCCACAACGCTCTAACACGGCGTCCGCTCCCAGCCGCGCCTCCAGCTCCGCGGCGAGCTCGACGGCTCGGGTGTCGACACCGTAGAGGATTGCGGAGCGCAGCGGCGTCCCATGGCCGTCGGCGGGCAGAACCACCGGGCCGATACCGCTGACGCAGATCGCCCGCACTCTCCCGGCATCGCGCTCTGCCAGCAGATGCCGGGTCAGGTAGACAACGTCGTGCCACCAGACCTGTTCGGCATCCTGTTCGACCCAGCCCGGCCGCGGGCGCGACGTTCCATGCTCCACGGCGGCATCCGCGACGACCGCGCCGTCCGGCGAGGCAAGGACAGCCTTGCTGCTGGCAGTCCCGATGTCGATGCCCAGCAGCAGGTCCGTCGTCTCAGCCATGGTGCCGTTCTCCCTGGAGCGATGTAAACGATTGCTGAGAATCTAGACGAGACACCATCTTCGCGTCAACGAACCACCGGCTCGCTCACTCAGGGGTCCGCATGGTGCAGGTGTTTGACGTCCTTGTTTGTCCGTCAGACACAACTAAGCCCGGGGCACATGGACCATGTAAACGTTAAGCTCACGCTTGTGATCCATATGAGGGATGCGTGGCGGCAGATGGGGCCATCGCCGTGGTGACCATCCGCGACGTGGCGGCACACGCGGAAGTCTCGACGGCAACGGTCTCGCGTGTCCTGAACGACGATCACCATGTCCGGGCACACACCGCCCAGCGAGTGCGCGATGCCGTACTCGAGCTCAAGTACGTCCCGAACTCGGTGGGCCGCAGCCTGCGGCGGCAGCGTTCCGCCCTGTGGGCCCTGATTATCGCCGACATCGAGAACCCGTTCCTCACCGGCGTGACACGAGGCGTCGAGGACGTCGCGCAGACCAACGGCTACTCGGTCCTGTTGTGCAACAGCGACGAGGACGCCGACAAGGAACGGCACTACCTCGACATCGCCGAGCAGAGCCGAGTGACGGGCGTACTGATCACACCTACTTCACCCGTGATCGACCTCCACCCCCTGCACAGCCGGAAGGTGCCGGTGGTCGCGCTGGACCGGCCGGTCCCGGGTGACCCGTCGGTCGATGCCGTGCTGGTCGACTCACGTGGTGCCGCGCGCATGGCG
>NZ_ML142860.1:0-2818 GCF_004138495.1 Phytoactinopolyspora endophytica | reverse complement strand
GGAGCGGCTATTAGCCCGGGGACATCGGCGGATCGCCTGCATCACGGGTCCACGCCACGTCTTCACGGCCGAAGAGCGTACACAGGGCTTCCGGGATGCGCTGGACACGGCGCGGGTGCCGGTCGACGCCGGTCTTGTCCACTATGCCGATTTCAAGCAGGCCGGCGGGCGCGACGCGGCTCACGCGGTGCTCGGCTCGGGGAGCGTCGACGCGATCTTCGTCGCCAACAGCCTGATGGCCGTCGGCGTGCTGGAAGAGGCCAAGGACCGAGGGCTGGCAATCGGCACAGACATCGATATCGTCGCTTTCGACGACGCTCCCTGGACACGTCTGCTATCGCCGTCGATCTCCGTCGTCCGGCAGCCGGCCTACGCTGTCGGCCACGCCGCGGGCACGCTACTGCTGGACAAACTCGCCGACCCGGACCAAGCGCCGCAGACGATACTGCTCAACGCCACCATGCCGAGCTGAGTGCTCAACGCCACCATGCCGAGCTGAACCGGCACCGGTTCATCCATCCGCTGCGTCTCGGGCCGCGACTAGGAACAGTTCAGGGGTTGTGCGGCGCTCAGCGCATCCACCACGGACTGCCGATCCAACCCGTCCGGGCCGGCTGACCATACCGCGCCACACGCCGCGCGAAGGGCGTCCAGGCCGTCAGGATGTCCACCCTTGCTCTGCTCGTGCCACATCACCAGCCGGTTGGACTCGACCGCTGCCGACCACTCTCCGCATGTGCGCTGTCCGGCGGCCACGTCCAGAGCACCGGGGCGTTCATGCAACGAGCGAAGGTCATATCCGACATAGGTCGGGCGGTGCTCCGCAGGAGCGAACACTAGCTCTTCGGGTCCGGTGACGCCGGTGAGCACCAAGAGGCTGTCCACGCCCGCGCGGAAGGCACCTTCGATGTCCGTGTCCAGACGGTCACCGACCACGAGAGGCCGGGAGGCGCCGGATCGCAGCACCGCCTCACGATGCATGGGCGGCTCGGGCTTCCCCGCCGCCACGGGTGCCCTTCCGACCGCAACTTGGACGGCCTCCACGAGCATTCCATTGCCGGGCGCCAGACCGCATGCCGTCGGAATGGTCCGATCCAGGTTGCTTGCCACCCACGGCAAGCCGCGCTGTACTGCGTAGGCGGCCTCAGCGAGGGCGCGCCAGTCCACGCCAGGGGCGAACCCCTGCACCACAGCCACGGGATCCTCATCGAGGGAGCCCACCGGGGTCAGCCCCTGCTCACGCAGCGCTACGTTGAGTCCCTCGCCACCTACCACCAGCACCTTCGCGCCGGCCGGCAGGTCCTCGGCCAGCAGGCGAGCGGCTGCCTGCGCGGAGGTGATCACCTCTGTCTCGAAGGCGGTCACGCCGATGTCAGTCAAGTGAGCAGCCACAGCGGCGGGCGGCCGGGACGCATTGTTCGTCACGAAGGCAAGGCCCATTCCGCCCGCCCGCACACGCTTCAACGCTTCGGCCGCATGCTCGACCGGCGTGGAGCCGATGTAGACAACGCCGTCAAGGTCGAGCAGTGCGACGTCGTAGGCTTCGGCGAGTGTCCGGCCATCAACATCGTGCGCGGAAGGTGCAGGCATGTTCACACTGCCATCCTCGCAGGGAACCGTTCGGCTCTGGCCACTAAGGGAACCAACTAACTCAGTTCGACTGCCCGCTCCGCCGCATCGGTCATACCGTCAATGTCGGCCTCGGCGACCCGAGTGAACCAGCGCTGTGCTTCGTTCCCACGACCCGCCGCTGCCAGCGCATCCGCATATGCGTAGCGAAGACGCGCCGCCCATTCGTCGTCCGTCTCCGATCTCAACTCTGGGACCTGCAGCATCGCTGCGGCTGCCGAGTGCTGCCCCATATCGCGACGTGCGCCAGCAGCCACGATCAGCATCTCGATTCGATCCGCTGTGCCCAGGCCTTTGACCGCTGGATCGGACGCAAGGTCCAATGCACGCTCAGGCCGCCCGAGGCCGCGCTCACAGTCCGCCATGACGGGAAGGTATTCCGCGGATCCCGTCATCCGCCGAGCGGCGCGGAGCTCCGCGAGCGCTTCAGCATATCGACCGGCGCGGTACGACGCGATTCCTGCCGCCTCCCGTACGATGCCGACTCTGCTCGCCCGTCTGCGCGCTGCCCATGCATGCTCGCGGGCCTTCTCAGGGTCCTCGTCCAGCAATCGCCCAGCCATGACAAGATGCTGAGCCACTGCCTTTGCAGCGCCGCCGATACCGCTAAGCTGGTCTTTGACCTCCCGGTCGAGCTCACTGCCGGTCACGTCATCGTCGATAGCCGGATCATCCTCCCGGCGCGGCCGATCCGAGGGTGATTCACCCCGTGCAGCAGACTGCCGATCGGGGCCGCCACCGGCTCTCGGATCGCGCCTTCCGCCCCTGGCCTCGTCGTCCCTGAAGCTCCGCCGGCCTTCCTGGCCTTGGCCTCCGCCGCCGCTCCTGCTTCCGCGTCCTTGCCCGGCATCAGAGCTCCGCCGCCCACGCCCGTCTCGACCATCACGACCGGACGGCCCGTCAGGTCGCGATGAACCACCCTCAGAACTCCAGCGTCGCGACGGACCATCACCGCCCCCTCGGCCACGCCCGCTCGAGCTCCGATTCGGGCCATCCCCTCGGCCCGAGTCGCCGCCTTCCTGCCGATCCGCTCCGCCTGCCACAAATGGCTCCTCACCATACGTCGGACACATGCGAACCTCACTACCTGCCGGACACATGTAGGTCGCGCTGAGTCCGTCTCTTAGCAACGCTCCCTGTCCAGGGTAGGTCCTCACCTCATGTAACCCGTCACCCGGCCGTGGGCATG
>NZ_ML142859.1:243620-246818 GCF_004138495.1 Phytoactinopolyspora endophytica | reverse complement strand
CGCCGCCTACTTCGTCGCCACCGAATCACTCACCAACGCCGCCAAACACTCCGACGCCACCCACTGCAACGTCACCGTCACCCTCGAGTTGCCCGCCGGCGTGTCGGGTGGGCCGTCGGACGACGGGGAGGGCGGTCGTGACCGCCCCTCGGCAGGCGCCGCCGTTCTGGCCGTCCGGGTCAGCGACGACGGCCGCGGCGGTGCCCACCTCGGCAAAGGACACGGCCTCACCGGACTCGCCGACCGCCTCGCCGGCGTCGACGGCCAACTCGCCATCGACAGCCCACCCGGCGCCGGCACCACCATCGCCGCCACCATCCCGCTGCCGTAAGCACAGGGTCGAAAGCACGTTGCGGATCAGGCCGTGCATGAGAGACGGCCGATTCTGAACCCGATGCCCTTTGCCGGACACTTATCGGGCATGAGAGAAGAGAGCCGAGAAGCCAGCGACGCCGAGCTGTGGAGACATGCGGCCGGCGGAGACGCCGATGCGTTCGGCCTCCTGTTCGACCGACATGCCTCGGCCGTCTACAACTTCTGTTTCCGCCGCATCGGCTCCTGGAGCGCGGCAGAGGACCTCACATCCGTCGTCTTCATGCAGGCCTGGCGCCGGCGGCGAGACATCCGGCCACAGGGCGACGACCTGCTGCCTTGGCTGCTCGCGGTCGCCAACAAGGTGGTCGGCAATGCTCATCGCTCCCGCAGGCGACACCGAGCGCTGCTCGCCAAGCTCGCGGAGGAGGCTCCCACGCCGGATCACGCCGAGGACGTCGCCTCGCGCGTGGACGACGAACGGACGATGCGCCGCGTCCTCGACGAGCTCGAGCAGATTCCACGGAAGGAAAGGGAGGTGATAGAGCTCTGCGTGCTGGGTGGGATGGCGTACGCGGACGCGGCGACCGTCCTCGGCATCCCCATCGGGACTGTCCGATCCCGGCTCTCCAACGCCCGCAAGCGGCTCCGCCAAACCCAGATACCCATTGCCGACGCATCCATCGCCGACACATCCATCGCCTTGGCTTCCGAGACCACGGAGGGTAAATCATGAGCAACGACATCGGAACCATCCCGGAGCACCGGCAGCTCAGCGCAGACCGGCACGCCGCCCTGCGGCGAAGCATGCTCCGGCAGTTCTCCGCTGAGCAACACCGGCCGCTGTACAAGCGGCCGCAGTCCGTCGCGGTGGGCGCCGCCACTGTGCTTGCGCTCGGCACCGCAGCCGCCGCGACATACATCGACTCCAAGCACGTCCCGCCATCCGACCAGCTCCGCTGCTACAGCAAGGCTGAGCTGGGCCGTGGCGACGACTTCCCCGGCGTCACCATGGGCCGGGCGACCACGCCCGGCACGGAGGAGGAGGCCGTATTCGAGAACGCGATCGACGGGTGCGCCACTGCCTGGCGCACCGGCATGCTCGTCGAAGGGGCGGACGAGCCCGCGGACCTTGGCGACTCCGATCCTAATGAGAACAACTTCCCGGTTCCGCGGCTCGCGGCGTGCGTTCTGAAGGACGGCGTCATCGGTGTCTTCCCAGGGGGTTCGTCGACCTGCCGCACGCTCGGCCTCCCGGAGCTGGCACCCGCCGCCGAGTAGAAGATTTTGTACCCGGCCAGGGGCCGCCGTTCGTAGATCATGGGACACTTGGGCCGTGCGCGTTGTACTCGCTGAAGATTCCATGCTGCTGCGTGAGGGACTCGTTCGACTGCTGGGCGAGGCCGGAGCCAACGTCGTCGATGCCGTCGGGGACGGCGAGGAGCTGGTGCGCGCCGTCGTCGAGCACAAGCCCGACGTCGCGATCGTGGACGTCAGGATGCCCCCGAGCTTCACCGATGAGGGACTGCGTGCCGCCATCGAGGCCCGCAAGCAGGTCCCGGCGACGGCGGTACTGGTCCTCTCTCAGTACGTCGAGGAGTCCTACGCCTCCGACCTCCTGGCCGATGGGAACGGCGGCGTCGGATACCTGCTCAAGGACCGGGTCTCCAACCTCGATCAGTTGTCGGACGCATTGGAGCGGGTGGCGTCCGGCGGCACGGTGCTCGATCCCGAGGTGGTGGCGCAGCTGTTCGCCCAGCGGCAGCGCGACCCGCTGGAGAAGCTCAGCCCTCGCGAGCGCGACGTGCTCAAGCTGATCGCAGAGGGCCGCACCAACTCGGCCATCGCTCGCACGCTCGTCGTGACCGAGGGCGCGGTGGAGAAGCACATCTCGTCAATACTCACCAAGCTCGACCTTTACCCGTCCGAGGACGAGCATCGCCGGGTGATGGCGGTCCTGGCGTGGCTGCAAGGGGCTGCGTAGAACAGGGGGATCTCAACCTCAGCGACACGACGGAAACGACCGGTTAACGTACGCGCGCGTCGTTACGTGCCAGGATCTACTGATGTCGTATCTGCTGAGGGTGATCCTGCCTGACCGGCCGGGTTCACTCGGAGGCGTCGCCTCTGCGATCGGTGAGGCCGGGGGTGACATCGTCGGCGTGGATGTGGTCGAGCACCGCCCCGACGGCCGGGCTGTGGACGACATCCTGGTCGATCTCCCTTCCGGCAAGCTTCCGGACACCCTGGTCAGCGCGTGTCAGTCGATCGACGGAGTCACGGTCGAGTTCGTCGGCCATTACAGCCCCGGGGCTCACCTGCACCGTGATCTCGAGGCCGTCGAGGCGATGACGGGCGACCCGCAGCACGCCACGGACATCCTCGTCGACCTCCTTCCCGGCGTCTTCCGATCCGGATGGGCGCTGGTGGTCTCATCCACCGACGGGCGCGTGACCGTGGAGCGAGCCGCCGGCGGCGCACCCGCCGCGGACGGCTATGCGGTGCCGTGGCTGCCGATGTCGCACCCGGTCCGCATCGTCGCCGACGACGGCTGGGCACCCGACTCATGGCAGGATGTCCTGGCGATCGGCGCGCCTCTGGACTCACCCGAGCGCGCCATCGTCTTCGGCCGTGACGGCGGGCCGCGCATTCTCGACTCCGAACACGCACGCCTCACCCACCTCGCCGCCCTGGCTGCGGTGATACAGAACAGCACCGGCATCACTGACGGCCTTCCCGAGCTCAAGCCCGACGACGGCCGTCACTCAGCCGACGGTAGCCAGCGCGAACGGCAGGACCTGAGCGGCGCCGGCCTGACGGAGCGCCCTCCCGGCAACGGTGACGGTCCAGCGCGAATCGACGAGGTCATCGACGAGCAGCACGACA
>NZ_ML142859.1:239286-243608 GCF_004138495.1 Phytoactinopolyspora endophytica | reverse complement strand
TCGGCCCCCAAACCGGCGAGTGAGGACCGCATCTCCTCGCCGATGCGCCAGCGATCCCAGACCGTCGCCAACCTGAACGCGCTGTTGCCACCCGGCTCACCCGCTGGCACGTCGCCGATGGACTCCAAGGGCCCGAGGCTGCTCAGCCGGCCGACGGTTGCCACATGCTCGGCGACGGAGCGGATCAGCTGTGACCGGCGGGATGACGGTATCCACGCCACTGCCTGCGGACGCTGCTCCCACGGCCACTCACGCAGAACGTCCACGCAGGCGGCCAGCAGGGCATCCGTGGCAGGGGCGTCGCCATCGGCCAGCAATGCCCGCACGCGTTGCCCCCAACCGAGATCGGTGAGACGTGCGATGGCCCGGCCTGGCTGGACTCGTTCCGGCTCGGCGATCTTGCCGCGCACCTCGATCCCCAGCCGCGGCATCCCGGACGGCCACTGGGCACGCGGCTCCACCGGCACGCCGGCCCTGCCGAGAATGTTGCGCGCACCGGCGAGCGCCTGCTCGGGAACCGTACCCGGGTACCAAGGTCCGGCGCAGACATCACACCTGCCGCAGTCCGCGGCCGTCGGATCGTCCAGCACCTGCTGCAGGAATGCCATCCGGCACTGCTCGCCCCGCTGGTAGGTCCGCATCAGATCTGCCTCCGCGGCGCGCGTCTGTGCGACGCGCTCATAGCGCTCGGCGTCGTAGATCCACGGCTGCCCGGTCGCCTCCCAGCCACCGCGAACCCGGCGGACGGCGCCCTCGACATCGAGCACTTTCAGCAACAGCTCGAGCCGGGTGCGGCGGACGTCGGCGACCGTCTCCAGAGCGGCCGTGGACATCGGCTGACCGGACTCGGCCAGAGCCCCGATCACCGACTCCGCCTGCTCCGGCTTCGGCATCGAGACCGTCGCGAAGTAGTGCCAGATGTCGATATCCTCCGCTGCCGGGAGCAACAGCACGTCGGCGCGCTCGGTGGCCCGGCCTGCGCGGCCCACCTGCTGGTAGTACGCCACCGGGGACGACGGCGCGCCGACATGGATGACAAAACCCAGATCCGGCTTGTCGAACCCCATGCCCAGCGCGCTCGTGGCGACCAGGGCCTTGACCTTGTTGTGCAGCAGAGCCTGCTCGGCGTCGACCCTGTCGGCGGGGTCGGTACGGCCGGTGTAGGCGCGCACGTCGTATCCGGCGTCACGGAGCAACTCGGCGGTGTCCTCGGCACCGGACACGGTCAATGAGTAGATGATCCCGCTTCCCGGCAACTCGCCCAAGTGAGCGGCGAGCCAGCCCAGGCGTTCCTCGGACGAGCGCAGGCGCAGCACGCCGAGCCGCAGGCTGTTGCGGGCCAGCGATCCACGCTGGGTCCGCACGTCCGCGCCCCCGCTTCCCAGCTGCTCGGCGACATCGGCGACCACCCGGGCGTTCGCGGTGGCCGTCGTCGCGAGCACAGGTGTACCCGGCGGCAGCGAGTCGAGCAGGTCACGGATCCGGCGGTAGTCGGGCCGGAAATCATGCCCCCAGTCGGAGACGCAATGCGCCTCGTCCACCACGATCAGTCCCGCGTTCGTGGTGAGTGTGGGCAGCTGCTCCTCGCGGAACCGAGGGTTGTTCAGCCGCTCAGGGCTGACCAAGAGCACATCCACGGCGTTGTCCGCGAGCGCCTGGGCCACCTCACCCCACTCGTCCGCGTTGGCCGAGTTGATGGTGACCGCCCGGATGCCGGCCCGCTCGGCCGCGGCGACCTGGTCCCGCATCAGGGCCAGCAGCGGCGAGACGATGATGGTCGGGCCGAGTCCACGGGCTCGCAGGAGCCCGGTGGCGACGAAGTACACCGCCGACTTACCCCATCCGGTGCGCTGGACGACGAGGACCCGGCGCCGGTGCTCGACCAGGTCGTGCACCGCATCCCACTGCCCGTCCCGGAAGGCCGCGTCCTCACTGCCGACCAAGCGGCGCAGCAGGGCCTCTGCCTCGTCTTTCAGGTCCATGGGGCTCCCTCCGTCACCAGCACCTGTCTCGACGACAATACCCCGCCGCGCAGACATTCTTTGACCGGCAATCCGTCCGTTCACGTTCGGCGAATGGTGTTGACGGGCGTGAACCTACGTTTACCTGGGTAACGATGTCATAGTCTTAGGTAGTGTTCAGCCGCGTCTCGCCGCGCCAAACATTACGCAAGACCAGGAAGGATTCGGGGCTTAAGATCGGGAATGTCCTCCTGGTTACGCAAGACCACGAACCTCGAGGACGCGCATCGGACCGGTGGAACCGGAGACCTCGGTCGATGCGATACGGACGCCGAAGTCGGCGCTGACCTCGTCGAGTGTCGACGCCAGCCAGGCTGTGTCGCTCTCTGGGGCGTGTTCCAGGCGCATCCGCCGAGCGCGCATCGGCACCATCCGCAATGCCGCCAGCGCCCCGTCGGCCGGGTCGACGTCCGCGACGTATACCAGCCGCACGTCGTCCCGGTACTCGTCATAGCCGGCGATGCCCTCGTAATCGTTGATGAAGTCGCCGCAGCCGTACAGGATGAGTTTGCCTCGATATACCTCGATCGGACGTGGGTGGTGCGAGGAGTGCCCGTGCACCACATCCACGCCGGCGTCGATCAGTTGGTGAGCGAACTCCGTCTGCTCCCGCGGGACTCCATACCCCCAGTTGGACCCCCAATGGATCGACACCACGACGACGTCCCCTACTCGCCTGGCGGCGTCGGCCCGCACCGCCAGCGACTCAGCATCGCGGCGGCGCAGCGCGGCCATCGCGATGCCCGCACGGTCAGCACGCGCCCGCCAGTCCAGCGGGACACCGGACGACGCCGTGCCGACCGAGTACACCAGTACCCGAGTGCTGCCCGCGTCACTCGGACGCGATCGCCGACCGTTACCGACGTCGTCATCACTGCCGACGTCACCGATCTGGACGACGGCGGGCCGCGTGGCCTCGTCGGTGTCCCGGCCGGCTCCGGCCGTACGGAGTCCGGACACGTGCAACGTGTCGAGCGTCTCGGACAGCCCGGAGCGTCCGAAGTCCAACGTGTGGTTGTTCGCCAACCCGCACACATCCGGCCGGCCGGCGGCCAGTGCCGCGACGTTGCCCGGGCTCATCCGGTAGTGCACGGACTTGCCCGAAGCGAACTCCCCACTCCTGGTGACGCTCGTCTCCAGGTTGAGGATGCGAACGTCGGGCCCCAACTCATCGAGCGTCGCCAGAGCGTCGCCCCACGGCCAGTCGAAGCCGACCGGACGTGGAACCGGACCATTCGTCTTCTCGGCCAGGTCCACGTAGGCCCGTGCGTCCCGCATGAACGGCTCGGACAGCTGCGGGTCACCCGCGTTGGCCAGGATCTGGTCGACTCCGCGTCCCAGCATCACGTCGCCGCAGAGAGACAGCTTGACCGTACCGTCGCTCACGCATCCACAGTAGACGCGTTGGTTCTGATCCATCACCCACGCGTTGGTTCTAACCCGTATCATCCAGCTTCGCCGGGGTAGCCTCTTGAGTAGGCGATGAGGTGCCATGCAGATCACCCGGGCCGCTGTGATCATCGTCTACCACGGGGTACTGGTAGACGAGGTAGAGATCGTGCGCTTCGTGCTCTCGCGGATTCCGGATCTGAGAACGGTCACCGCGGGCCCGGCGCCAGGACGGGTGACCGGGATCGGCGGCGTGGTCACCGCCGACGCCTCCCTCGACGAGATCAGGCGTCCGGCCGTCGTCGCGGTACCGGGCGGCATCGGCTCGCACCTGCACGCGGAGATCGCCTCGTGGCTGCGCCACGTCTCACCGAGATGGCTATTGGCAAGCTCCACCGGCTCAGCGTTGCTGGCCGCGTCGGGCCGCCTGCAGGACGCCACCGCCTCCGGCCACTGGCTCGCCGGGCACCTCCTCGAACGCTACGGCGCCCATCCATCGCACCAGCCCGTGGTGGTCGACGGGCCGATCATCACCTGCTCGTCAGGCCCGAGCGCCTTCCGCGCCGCTCTGGTGATCGCCGAATCCTACGGCGGGCAGGAGCTCGTCACGCGGATCCGTGCCGATGCCGCTACGGCCCCCGAGGAGGGGCATCCGGCTCAGAACCGCAGCGTGTGGACGCGCCTCCGGGACGCGATCCTGCGCAGGGACCGCCGGGCCGAGCCGGCCGGCGCGCCGATCGACCAGGGCGTCGACGAGATCGAGGTATTAGATCTCGGGCTCGTCAAACCTCGCCCCCCTCAGTCGTGACGTGCTCCTGGGCGGCGTCCGGGCCGCCGTCGAGGAGAGCGCGGAAGCCTTCCTCACGCAGAACCGGGACGCCGAGCTGCACCGCCTTCTCATACTTCGAGCCA
>NZ_ML142859.1:236194-239264 GCF_004138495.1 Phytoactinopolyspora endophytica | reverse complement strand
CTCTCCCCGGCCACCACATACGACGTCTTCTTCGACACCGATCCGGACGCCTTGCCGCCGCGGGCAAGGATCGCCTCCTTCGCCTCGTCCCGGGAGAATCCCTCCAGCGAACCAGTGACCACGATGGTGAGCCCTTCCAGGGTTCGCGGCGTCGACTCGTCCCGCTCGTCCTCCATCCGCACGCCAGCCTCGCGCCACTTGCGGACCACGTCGCGATGCCAGTCGACGCCGAACCATTCGATGATGGAGGCGGCGATGGTGGGGCCGACGCCGTCGACGGCGGCCAGCTCCTCCTCCGTGGCGTTCTCGATCCTGTCCATCGAACCCAGCGCCGTGGCCAGTGCCCGTGCCGCCGTCGGGCCGACGTGCCGGATCGACAACGACACGAGAACCCGCCACAGCGGCTGCTCTTTGGCCTTCTCCAGCTGCTCGAAGAGGCGCTCTGTGTTCTTCGTGGGCACCGACTCTTTAGCATCGTCCGGCTTCGTGTAGAAGTACGGCACCAGCTCGGTCTCCCCGGACTCGGCACCCTTGCGACGCGTCTGGCGCCGGATCATCACGTCGCGAAGGTCCTCGATCCGCAGCCCGAAGAGGTCACCTTCGTCGGTGACCGGAGGCTGTTCTGGGGCGTCCGGCGCGGTCAGGGCCTGCGCACCTTCGTAACCCAGCGCCTCGATGTCGAACCCGCCCCGCCCGGCCAGGTAGAAGATGCGCTCCACCAGCTGTGCAGGGCAGGACCGGGTGTTCGGACAACGGATGTCGACGTCGCTCTCTTTCGCCGGCGCCAACGTAGTGCCGCACGACGGGCACTCCGTGGGCATGACGAACGCGTGCTCGCTGCCATCTCGCAGATCCCGCACCGGCCCGAGGATCTCCGGGATGACGTCCCCGGCCTTGCGGAGCACGACAGTGTCTCCGATGAGCACACCTTTCCGCTCCACCTCGGATGAGTTGTGCAGCGTGGCGTTCTCCACCGTCGACCCGGCCACCTTCACCGGCTCCATCACACCGTACGGGGTGACCCGGCCGGTGCGGCCCACGCTGACCTTGATGTCCAGCAGCTTGGTCGTGACCTCCTCCGGCGGGTACTTGTAGGCGATGGCCCAGCGGGGCGCCCGGGACGTGGATCCGAGCCGACGCTGCAACGCTGCCTGATCGACCTTGACCACTGCGCCGTCGATCTCATACTCGACGTCGTGCCGGTGCTCGTCGTAGTAGCCGATATAGTCACGCACCGCCGGCAGGTCTGGAACGACGCGCACCCGCTCGCTGACCGGCAGTCCCCAGGCCTTGAGCGCGTCATATGCCTCCGACTGGTACTGGACCTCGAACCCGCTGCGCTGGCCGAGGCCGTGACAGATCAGGATCAGCGAGGAGAGCATCCGCCGGGCACGATCGTATTCGGCCTCCAGCCGCTCCAGCGCCAGCTGCGCCCGACCTTCACCACCGGCGGCTCGTGCCCGCTCGTGCGCGGCGTCGATCTTCTCCTTGCGGCGATCCAGCCGCTGCCGGAGCACGCCGGCGCCGGAGTTGCGAGCGTTGGCGAACAACGGCAGACCCAGCTCACCGCGCTCGGCATTGATCGCCTCGAACGCCTCTGAGGGGAACACCATCTCGCCGCGGATCTCCACCACCTCCGGCACCGGGTACTCATCGGAGCCGGCGAGCTCCTTGGGTATCGCGTCGGCGAACTGCGCGTTGTAGGTGACGTTCTCACCGGTGCGGCCATCGCCTCTGGTGGCCAGCGTGGCGAGCTGACCGTCCCGGTAGACGATGTCCACGGCCAGGCCGTCGACCTTCGGCTCACACAGGTACCGTGCGCCTTCGCCCACTTCGCGTTCGACTCGCGCCGCCCATTCGGTGAGCTCGTCGAAGTTGAACGCGTTGTCCAGGCTGAGCATCCGCTCCAGGTGGTCGATGGGCGGCCAGGATCCTTCGACGACACCAGGCTCGGCCACCGGCGCACCCACCTTCTGGGTGGGCGAGTCCGGGGTGCGCAACACCGGGTACTGCTCCTCGATACGCTCCAGCTCCCGCACCAGCGTGTCGAACTCGGCGTCGCTGATGGTGGGCGTGTCGAGGACGTAGTACCGGTGCCGATGCCCCTCGATCTCCTCGGAGAGCGCGACATGCCGATCACGGGCGTCGCTCGGAACGTCGGCGAGGTCTACAGGTTCGGTGGTCACGTATCAGAAACTACTGCGTGAGACTGACATTTGTCCGCTCACTCCCCGGGTGCCGTGCCGCTCAGCCCTGCACCATCTCAGCGAAAGCACGGGCAGTCGCCGACCCGAGCGCATACGCCTGCCTCGCCCAGGCGGCATCGGCGCCGGCGAGTCCACAGACAGGCGTGATGACGGTCCGCTCGGCCATCTGGGCCGGATCTTGGTCCAGCCGTCGCCACAGCCCAACGACGCGCTGGGCCAGCTCGCGGTCGGCCGGCGGCGTGTTCGGCGCCGACGACGGCACAACACCCGGCCATACGCCGAAACCGGCGTCCACGGCTACGGCCAGGTCGGCAAGCGACTCCTGATCCAGCAGCGCGACGTCGAGCGCGACCGCCACGGCCCCCGCCCGGTGCAGCAGGGTCGACGGCACCTCCGGTGCGCAGCAATGTACGACGACGGGCGTGCCGACGGCGTCGACCACCTCTCGAAGCAGCGTCTCCGCCTCGCCGACGCTCACCGACCGGAGCCGCCCGAAGCCGCTGATGGTCGGTATTCCCCCGCCCAGGACCGCAGGCAGGCTGGGCTCGTCCAGCTGAACGACGACGGAGGCTCCCGGCACCCGCTTCGCAACCTCGGCGACGTGCTCACGCAGCCCTTCCGCCAGCGATGCCGTCAGGTCCCGCCGCGCTCCGTGGTCGGCGACGGCACGGTCTCCGCGGGTCAGCTGCAGGGTCGCCGCCAGCGTCAGCGGCCCGGCCACCTGGACCTTCAGCGGTCCGGTGTACCCGTACGCGGCGATCTCCAGCGCGTCCAGGTCGGCGCGCAGCGTCGAGCGTGCCGCACGCTCATCGGCGCCCGGGCGGTCGATCAGCCGCCACCCGGACGGCTGCAGGTCAACATGC
>NZ_ML142859.1:234156-236164 GCF_004138495.1 Phytoactinopolyspora endophytica | reverse complement strand
CGACGAGGAACGCGGCGGATCGCCCAACCATCTCCGACCCGGCGCCGCGCGCCGGGAGCTCAGGCACATGCGGGAGATCAGGCAGCTCGCCGACGACGATGCGCGCCGCCTCGTCTCTGTCCTCGAACGGCAGCGATCCCATACCGGTCGCTACAGCCGGTTTCCACGGATAGTCCACGTTCGCCGAGACTACCCGCACGGACGCGCCGACCGAGCCGTTCGGACGGGACACGAGGTGAGCGGCGACCGCGCCGGTCACGTCAGGTGATCGAAATCCCCACGCACCCACGCGACATGCCGCTCGGCTGAACGCTGCACGGCCAGGTCAGCCTCCGCAGTAATCGCGTTGTCGAAGTTGCTCCAGATCTGTTCGAAGCGCAACGGCTTGATCCGCTCGGCGATCCGCGCCACGACAGCGCCGGACAGCGGCAACCGGTTGGGATAGCTGCGTTGAAAGCTCGTGGTCACCCGGTCGGGATTGACCATGATGGTGTCACCGGCCAGCAGGACTCCGCCGCCGTCGTCGCCCGACCAGTGGGCGACCGCGCTGCCGGGGAAATGGCCACCGACCTGGTGCAGCGTCAGTCCCGCCGTCACGTCGTACTGATCCGACCACAGCGTGATCGCGCCGTCACGGCGCCCTAGCCAGTGCGCATCGGCCTCGTTCACCAGGATCGGTGCGCCGCCGAGGGCACGGGACCACTCGACCTGGACGCCGAACATGTGCGGATGGCTGGCCGCGATCGCCAGCACCGGCCCTTGCTCGCGTATCCACGTGACTGTCTCGTCGTCCAGGTACCCCACGGGATCCCAGAGCAGGTTGCCCTGTGGTGTGCGCAGAAGCAGCATCTGCTGCCCGATGCCCACACCCGGGGCTCGCAGTCCCCATAGGATCGGTGTGCGCTGCCGGACGGTGATGGTCGCGCCCTCGTCGCGCAGGTCATCGAGGCTCGCCCACGCTTGGCCGGTCTCCGGCACGTACTGGCGTTCGTCAGCGCAGATCGGGCAGACGTCGGGTACCGGCTCGTCGTACTCCACCGCGCAGGTCCTACAGGTGATCATCATTCCTCCAGCCGGTCGCCCGTGGCACACACTCTGCACGCACGAGTGCGCTGATCTTACGGCTTTGCCGCGTGTGAGGCGGACCTGCGGGTCTTTCGCCACCGCGAGACGTCATGATCCGTCGAGCTCAGGAAGGGCTGCGCCGCCGCTCAAGGCCGTCGAGGATCAGGTCCAGCCCGAACTCGAATCCGTCCCCGTCCTCGTCGTCCTGGAGGTGGTGGCGGATGTGTGCGGCCAGGTCGGGGTATTCGTCGACCGGGAACGTGCGCAGGAACTCCTCGCCCGTCTCCATCATCTGGTCGTGGTCGAGGGGGAATCCCAGCGCCTGCAGCGCATGGCCGACGATGTGGTCCTCGATCGTGTGGAAGGCGCGATCGAGGAGGTCCGGCGGGAAGCCCGCCTCGTCCAGGCTCCGCAGCGCGCTGTCCATATAGCGCATCCGCGCCGGCCCCAGGTTGATGCTCGATGTCCACAGACCGGCTGCCCAGGGGTGGCGCATCAGTACGGCGTGCGCCGAGATGGCCCGCCGGCGCACGTGATCCCGCCAGTCCGGGCTGCTGTCGGGCAGCTCGATCTCTCCGGCTACCCGATCGAGCATGCCGTGGAGCAGGTCGTCCTTGTTGTGGACGTGGTTGTACAGCGCCATGGCCTCCACGCCGAGCTCTTTCCCGAGCCGGCGCATCGTCAAAGCACCGATGCCCTCGGCGTCGGCCAGGGCGGCGCCCGCATCGAGCACCCGGTCGCGGTTCAGCCGTGTGCGGCGTTCCGTCGACGAGTCGTTCGGTGTCGGCACTGGCGGCATCCGTCCTCTCTTGACGATCGACGGAACGAAGCGTACCTTACAGCGTATATATTTACATTGTAAACATAGGGTGGAGTGACATGAAAGCGATCATGCAGCGCAGCTACGGCAACCCCGGCGACGTGCTGGAGCTCCGCGACATCG
>NZ_ML142859.1:233767-234096 GCF_004138495.1 Phytoactinopolyspora endophytica | reverse complement strand
CAGCCCGAGCCTGGCGACCACGAGGTCCTCCTGCGCGTTCACGCGTCGTCGGTGAACCCCGCCGACTGGCTCTCGCTGGTAGGCCGCCCCTACGTGCTGCGGCTCACGTCAGGCCTGACCCGGCCGAGGCGCCAAGTCCCGGGCAGGGACGTGGCCGGGACGGTCGAGGTCGTCGGCCCCAAGGTCACTCGACTGCGCCCGGGTGCCGAGGTGTACGGCGAGCTCCCCGGCGGTGCCTACGCCGAATACGCCGTGGCCGCCGAGGACACCCTGGCACCAAAGCCCGCCAACCTCGGCTTTGCAGAGGCGGCGGCCGTCCCGCTCGCGGG
>NZ_ML142859.1:228588-233690 GCF_004138495.1 Phytoactinopolyspora endophytica | reverse complement strand
TCACGGCGCTGCAGGGTATACGCGACGCCGGCGGCGTCCGGGCCGACCACCGAGTACTGGTCAACGGCGCGTCCGGCGGCGTCGGCACGTTCGCGGTACAGGTCGCCAAGTCGCTCGGCGCTAACGTGACCGGTGTGTGCAGCACGCGCCACCTCGACCTCGTGCGCTCGATCGGCGCCGACGACGTCGTCGACTACACCCGAGAGGACTTCACTCGGGGCGAGCAGCCCTACGACGTCATCTTCGACCTCGCCGGAAGCCACGCGGTACCCGATTACCGGCGGGTCCTGCGCCGCGACGGCGTCTACGTCGCCGCCACCGGCATGCCAGGCGGCAATCTCCTCGGCCCGCTCCCGTATCTCCTCCGGGCCGCGCTCTCGCCCCGGTTCGGCGGCCCCAAGACGAAGGCGTTCATGGCGAAGCCCAACCCGGACGACCTCACGGCACTCGCGAAAATGATCGAGTCCGGCGAGGTGCGGCCCATCATCGAGCGCACCTACGAGTTCGCCGAGATCGCGGAAGCCCTCGCCCGCCAAGGCGAGGGTCACGCGCAGGGCAAGACCGTGGTGGCCGTCGAAGCAGGGGCACGACCATGACCGGCGGTGAGCTGCACGTGCTCCCGGCGTCGCAGCCCATCGACGGCGGAGTTACCGCGCGATGACCGACTCGACCAGCCGGGAGATCTGGCTCATGGCCTCCTCAGGCGGGCCGCTCAGCTTGTCGCTGACGCCCTCGATGTGTCCATCCAGCCACAGCGACGCCAGGCCGTGGCCGAGCCCCCATACCGCGAGGACGACGGCGTCCGCGTCGCTCTCGGTCACGACGCCAGCACGGACGCAGTCGTCCACCGTGTCGATGAGGAGGCGGAAGGCGGCATCACCGGCCTGACGCGCGTCCGGATGCTTCTTCGACGCCGACAGCTCCGGCCGGAACATGACCCAGAAATATCCGGGCTCGCGCCGGGCGAACGCCACGTACTCCTCGGCGATCGCCGCAAGCGCCCGCACCGGGTCCCCGGCCGCCGCCCGGGCGGCCGTCATCCGCTCGGCGATCAGATCGTATCCCCGGGAAGACAGAGCGGAGAGCAACGTCGCCCGGTCGGCGAAATGGTGGTAGGGCGCGCCGGGACTGACACCCGCCTCGCGAGCCACGCGCCGCAAGCTCACGGCGCCGACACCCTCGGTCTCGATCAAATTCAGGCAGGCCTGCAGCAGCTCTTCGCGCAGCGCCCCGTGGTGGTAGCTCGTCCGGCTCGATGGCACAGGGTGAGCGTATGCAGCTCGGACCTTGACAGTCGACACGCATAGGATCTATACAGTATTTAGATACTAAACGTTGATTAGATCGAGATCCGGGCCTGAGCACGAAGCCATCCCGTGCCGGAACGCGGGACACCTGACCGAGAGGAATGATCGACCATGCCAGAACGGGTGCTCGTCACCGGCGCATCGGGCTTCATCGCCGGCTACTGCATACGCGACCTGCTCGAGCGCGGGTACGCCGTCCGCGGGACCGTACGCGACCTGTCGGCCACCGCGAAAGTGTCCCACCTCCAAGGCCTCGCCGATCGGCACGGCGCGGACCTGGAGCTCGTCGCCGCCGGCCTTGACTCCGACGCCGGGTGGGCCGACGCCGTCGCCGGATGCGACCACGTCATGCACGTGGCCTCACCGTTCCCCGGCGGAACGCCGGACAACGAGGACGAGCTCATCCGGCCCGCCGTCGACGGAACGCTGCGGGTGCTGCGGGCCGCCGCCGCGAGTGGCACCGTGAAGCGCGTGGTGCTCACCTCGTCCATCGCCGCCGTCTCGTTCGGGCACGACGAGCACCACCCCACTCTGCGCACCGAGCAGGACTGGTCGGTCGTCGAGCGCAGTCCCGCCTACCAGAAGAGCAAAACCCTCGCCGAGCGGGCAGCCTGGGACTACATAGCCGCTATGCCTGCGAATCAGCACCTCGAGCTGGCCGTGATCAACCCCGGCCTGGTGCTCGGCCCGGTACAGACGGAGGGTGTGAACACATCGGTGGATGTGGTCCGCATGCTGCTCGCCCGAGAGCAGCCCGGATCCCCCTCTATCGGATTCGCCACGGTGGACGTGCGGGACCTTGCTGTCGCACACCGGCTGGCCATGGAGCTCCCACAGGCGGCTGGAAACCGCTACATCTGCGCCGGCGGCAACATATGGATGAGAGAGATCGCCAAGGTCCTCGCGACGGAGTTCAACCCCCGTGGATTCCGGGTGCCCACGGCGGGCGTGCCGACCTGGCTGGTGTGGATCGTAGCCCGCTTCGACCCGACGATGCGCCTGGCCCTGCAATTGGTCGGCCGCGAGGAACTGGTCAGCTCCGACAGAGCCAAGCGAGAGCTGGGCTGGACCATGCGCCCGGTGCAGCAGACCATCATCGATACCGCCGAAAGCCTCATCGAATACGGCATCGTCTCGCCGTCCAGCACACGTCGCCGGCGGGGCCAACCGGCCGCCGCGAGGTAACGCCGCCGGCCTAGGGTGCCGATCTACCGCACGTCCGTGCTATTTTGGGTCCATGAGTAAAGGCGCCGACACTCGCCGCGAGATCGTCCGGCACGGCGTCACGACGGCCTACCAGGTCGGGCTGCGCGGGCTGACCATCGGCAAGCTGGCCATGGTCAGCGACATGTCGAAGAGCGGACTGTTCGCTCATTTCCAGTCCAAGGAGAGCCTTCAGCTCGCCGTGCTCAACGAAGCCCGCACCGAGTTCATCGACACGGTCGTCAGGCCGGCACTGGCGGCTCCACGTGGCGAGCCGCGGGTCCGCGAGCTGTTCGAGCGCTGGCTCGAGTGTGGACTGAACCGGATGCCAGGCGGGTGCCTGTTCGTCAAGGCCGCCACCGAGCTGGACGAGGATGACGGACCCGTCCGGGACCAGCTGGCTCAGGACCACAGGGACCTGCTCGACACGCTGGCTCACGTGTTCCGCACCGGCATCGCGGAGGGCCGGTTCCGCGACGATGCGGATCCCGACCAGTTCGCCACCGAGCTGGACGGCATCATGCTCGGTTTCTACCACTCACATCGCCTCCTCCGCGACGAGTCCGCGGAGGTCAGGGCGCGACGCGCCTTCGAGCGCCTGCTGGACACCTACCGGCCCGACGCTGACGCCGGAGCCGCCCGGCCCGACCCGAGGGACGCGACCTCACCCTCGATCCGCTGACCCACCCACCAAGATCCACCCACCGAGACCCTTCCCTCCACGACATCCCGCCCGACCCGCCGACGACCTAGACCAAGCGAGGTTCCTCATGCCGATCGCAGTATCGACAGAAAAAAGCACGACCGTTCGTCCCAAAGATGGCCGTATCACGGCCATGCGGGCGGCGTTCACCATCCTGGAACGCATCGCTCCCCGGGTGGCAGGCAGGTGGGCGTTGCGGATCTGGTGCACGCTGCCGGGCGGAGCCGAACGACGGCATGACAACCGTCCGCACGACGGTGTCCGTTCCGACGTCGCCCTGTCCGACGGCCGGCGTATCGCCGTCGAGATCTGGGAGCCGACGTCCGCCGACGTCCGGCACGACGAGCGCCAGAGGCCACACTCTGCAGGACGCACCGTTCTGCTCGCCCACGGATGGGGAGGTTGGCGAGGGCAGCTCGGAGCCTTCGTGAATCCGTTGCTCGCGGCCGGGTGTCGCGTCATCGCATTCGACGCACCCAGCCACGGCGACTCGGATCCCAGCGCTCTCGGAGACGGCCGGGCCAGCGCCGTCGACTTCATCGACGCCATCACCGCCGTCGTCGCACGGCACGGGGAGCCCGACGGCATCGTCGCGCACTCCCTGGGCTCTGCCACCACGGCGCTCGCCGTCCGCGACGGCGCACGGACCAGGCGGCTCGCGTTCATCGCGCCCGCGCCGGACCCGGTCGCCACCACCGACCGCCTCGAGCACCTGCTCGGCTACGGACGCCGGACTCGCAGACATCTCTTCGCTCGCCTCGGGCAGCTCGCCGGCCGCCCTCTCGACGACTTCAACGCGCTGCGGATCAGCTCCGACGAGGACGTCCCGCCGGCGCTCGTGGTCCACGACCGGCAGGACCGGCGGAACCCGTACGACGACGGTGCCGCGCTCGCCGAGGCCTGGCCCGAAGCGGAGCTGGCCACCACGGACGGCCTGGGCCACCACCGCATCCTGCTCGACGAGGGCGTGCTCAAGCTCGTCGTCGACTATGTGGTCACCTAGCCCGCCGCCCGCAGCAGCTCGACGAAGCGAAGCATGGCCCGGCCGGGTGCCGGCCGGGTCATCGCGACCAGGCTCACGTGCAGGTCGTGGATACGGACGAAGCAGACCCCGAAGCCGTCTGTCTCCTGTGCCGCGGCCGGCGCGAAACACACCCCGCGTCCCGCCGCTACCAGGCTGAGCTGCGCCTTGAAGCCTGTCGCCTCACCACGGATCCGCGGCAGGAACCCGGCCCGTTGGCACGCTGCCACGAATCCCTGCCGCAGGGCCAGGTCGGACGAGTCGACGGCCATCAACCAATCCTCGCCGGCCAGGTCCACCAGTCGCAGGTCGTGACTGTTCGCGTAGTGGTGGTCCGGCGGCAAAGCGACCACCAGCGGTTCGTCCCGGATGGGCGTCATCTCCAGGCCGCTGGGCACGGGAGCCCCGGGCAACATCCACTGCACGCCGATGTCCACCCGGCCTTCGAGCAGTCCGGAGCGTTGCTCGCTCGAGCTGGCGGGCAGGAGCCTGAGCTCCACACCGAGCGGGTCGCCGGCGAACATGGCCGCGGCGCGCGGGATCATCCGCTCCCCTGGCGCGCTCACATAGGCGACACTGATCGTCCCACCGTCGGCGCCGATCCCGGTACGCCGCAGCGCACCGTCGATCGTGGCGACCGGCACCGCGATCTCACCATAGACCCGCCGCCCCTGCGGCGTCAGCAGCACGCTGCGGCTCGTCCGCTCGAACAACGGCACGCTCATGGCCTCCTCGAGCAGCCTGACATGCCTGCTCACCGCCGACGTGCTCAGATGCAGCCGCTCCGCCGCCCGCCCGAAATGCAGTTCTTCGGCGACGGTGACGAACGAGGTCAGCCAGCTCAGCCTGGGATCCATCGGACAAGCTC
>NZ_ML142859.1:210943-228507 GCF_004138495.1 Phytoactinopolyspora endophytica | reverse complement strand
GCCGGGCACGATCAGACTCTAGCCGCCGGAAACCCACCGTGCTGAGGTGCGGGACGATCAACCTCAAATCCGGCACGATCGTTCAGGTCCCGCTCGCCACCTCGACAGATCGTTCACACCTGGGGTTCTTAGCGTCGTCGCCGTGACCATTCCCCATCCACTCCCCGCACACGTCCCGCCTCTCGCCGACGACCACCGGCTGCGTCTGACGGTTCTCGGCTGCCGGGCAGGCATGCCCGAGCCTGGATGGCCGAGCTCCGGCTACCTCGTGCACCTGCCCGAAGGAGCGATTCTCCTCGACTGCGGCCCCGGCGTAGCCGCGAAAGCCGCCGCCACCGTGGACGGGCTGGCGGCGATCTTCATCAGCCATATGCACGTCGACCACTGCCTCGACCTGCTGACTTTCGGCAAGGCGCTCGCTCACCGGCCCGGGGACCGGCCGCGGATGGCGGTCTACGCGCCTTCCGGGGCCACGGCCACCCTCCGCCGGCTGAACGAGCTGTTCCCGCTGGGCACCGAGGGCCCAGGCACACATCCGACGGACCACGTGTTCCGGGATGTCTTCGACGTCACCGAGTACATTCCCGGGGAGCCGATCGAGGTCGGGACCGCCACGGTCGAACCGGTCCGCATGCGGCACCGGCTGCCGTGCTGCGGCTTCCGTGTCTCGTCGAACGGGCAGACTCTCGCGTACAGCGCCGACACCACGGTGACGCCGGCGTTCGAGCGGCTCGCGGGCGACGCCGATCTGCTGCTCGCCGAGGCCACGCTCACTGAGCCGGACACGACCGAGCATGGGCACCTCAGCGCGGCCGAGGCCGGTCAGCTCGCCGCCCGCCATGGCGTGGGCGGCCTCGTCCTCACACACTGGGCCCGGACCGGGCACGGGTGGCTCGCGGCCCAGGCCGAACGGGCGGCGCAGCACTTCGGCGGCCGCATCGAGCTCGCCGTTCCGGACCACACCTTCCACCTCTCACAGGAGTCATGACATGTGTCTGCACCGCATCGGCACGATCCGCGTCACATTCGCCGCCGCGCTGGCCGTCACCCTCGCGACCGTCGCGGCCTGCGGTGACGACGGCACCACCGATTCGTCGTCGCCGGCCGCCGGGGAGGCTGGTCACGACGACGGCGACGTCGTCACCCTCACATTCGAGTCGTACAACTACGGCACCGAAGGGGTGGGCGGCGAGGGAACCCAGCAACTCATCGACGAGTTCGAGGCCACCCATCCGAACATCCGCATCGAGCCGGCCGGAACCCCGGCAGGCGAGATCCACACCAGCGTCCATGCTCAGGCCGCCGCCGGGAACCCGCCCGACGTGGCCCAGATCGGCTGGAGCAAGTTCGGATTCGTCCTGGAGAACCTGCCGTACGTGCCGCTGGACGAGGTGGCGCCCGCCGACGAACTAGAAGCCCACCTGGACGGGATGTACCCGGCCGCCGTCCAGCTCGGCATGCACGACGACCGGCTCGCCGGGCTCGCCTACTCGGTGTCGACGCCGACCATGTTCGTCAACGCCGATCTCTTCATCGAGGCCGGCCTGGATCCGGAAGATCCGCCGTCGACGTGGGCCGACGCGGAGGAGGCCGCGCACGCGATCGTGGAGCAGACCGGAGCCCAGGGCATCTACGTCGATGCCGCCGGCGAGGCCAAGTCCGATTTCCTCACCCAGACGCTGATCAACTCCAACGGTGGCCGGCTGGTCGGCGAAGACGGATCGCTGCAGCTGGACGAGCCACCCGCGGTGGAGGCGCTCGCGATGCTCGGTGACCTGACCGACAGCGGCGCGCAGCCGCCCGTCGGCGAGTCCGAGGCGGTCGCCATGTTCGAGGCGGGCGAGCTCGGCATGCTCGTCTCCAGCACCGCGTTGCTGGGTGGGTTCGCCGCTTCCACGGACGGCGTGTTCGAGCTGGAGACCGCGGGTCTGCCCGCGTTCGATGGACAACAGATCGCTCCGACGGTCTCGGGCGCGGGCGTGTTCGTCTTCGCCGACGACCCGGCCAAGCAGGAGGCGGCGTGGGAGTTCGTCCGGTTTCTCACCGGCGACGACGGGTTCACCATCCTCGCGTCGGTGATCGGCTACCTGCCGCTGCGACCGGCGCTGATCGACGATCCCGCGTATCTGGGTGAGTTCTTCGCCGATGACGACCGGCTGCTGCCGACCATCGAGCAGCTGGACTCACTCGTGCCCTACCAGGTGCTCCCGGGCGAGAACAGCCAGCAGGCTCTCGAGCTGATGCAGGACAGCGCCGTCGCACCCATCATGATCTCCGGCGCAGACCCGGACTCCACCCTGACCGACGTCGCGGCGCGCGTGCGAGAACTGCTCGGCCAGTGACGCCGGCGACCACCGCACTCGCCCGTACCGCGCGAGGCCCGGCGCCGTACCTGATACCGGCGCTGCTCGCCGTCGGGCTCACGATGTACGGCCCGCTGCTCGCGGTCACCACCCTCAGTCTCTTCGACTTCAACCTCACGACCCAGGCGCCCCAGTGGGCCGGGCCGGACAACTACGGGGACGTCATGTCCAGCCCAGAAGCGGGTACGGCGCTGCGGAACACCATCGCGTACATGGTGGCGATCATCCCGTTGAGCGTGGTCGCGCCGGGCCTGGCGGCGATCGCGGTATGGCGGCTGGGCGGACGCCTCACCGGCTTCTACCGCACGGTGTTCTTCCTACCGGTGCTGATCCCACCGGCGGTCGGGGCGGTGATGTGGCAGTGGATCTTCAACCCGGTCCTCGGTATCACCAGCGCGCCTCTGGATCTGCTCGGCGCCGGCCCGGTCAGCTGGCTGACCGAGCCGGCGAGCGCGTTCATCGCGGTCACCATCGTCGCCGGATGGAAGGTGTTCGGGCTCAGCTTCATCCTGTTCACCGCGGGCTTGACGTCGATCGACGCCGATCTCATGGCCGCCGCGCGGCTGGACCGGGCCGGCGAGTGGCAACTGCTTCGGCACATCGTGCTCCCGATGCTCCGGCCGGTCACCACCGTCGTGCTGTTCGCGACGGTCGTCTTCGCCGGACCCTGGACGTTCGGCGTGATCGACGTGCTCACTCAGGGCGGCCCGGCCGGCGCGACATCGAACGTGTACTACCTGCTGTACCAGCTCGGCTTCGGCTACTTCGACGGCGGCCCTGCCTCGGCTCTGTCAGTGCTGATCACCGTCGGCTTCGCCGCCGTCGTCGCCGTTCAGATGAGAGTCTCCAGCAGAGGGGAGCAGCGGTGAGACGCATCGATGCGGAGAGCCGGGTCGGCGCCGTTCGCCGGCCTCCGCGGATACGCCGGGTAACCCGTCGACGCAGGCTCAACCGCGCCGCGGCCCACGTTCCGCTGCTCCTGATCGCACTCGCGATCGCGTTCCCCGTGCTCTGGGCGGTCGCCACGTCGTTCAAGCCGACTCAGGTTCTGTACGACCTGGATCCGTTCGCCGCCGCGCCGACGCTCGAGCACTATCGCAGCGCCACAGCGGCATTGCCGGTGGGGCGCACCGTCCTGAACACCGTCGTCGTCTCCGCGGCGGTCGCGATCGGACAGCTGGTGCTCGCCACGCTGGCGGCGTTCGGACTCACGTTGTACCGATTCCGCGGCCGCCCAGTCGTGTTCGCCGTCCTGGTCGGCACGGCTCTCGTGCCGCAGCCCGCGCTGATCGTGCCGCACTACCTGATGGTGTCCCGTCTCGGCCTGCTCGACTCCTACGCCGGCCTGGTGTTGCCACAGCTCGCATCGTTGGCTCTTGCCGTCTTCCTGCTGCGTCAGCACATGGCGGCGTTCCCAAGGGAGCTGATCGAGTCCGCGCGCGTCGCCGGAGCATCGGACCGGATGATCCTGCTCCGGATCATCGTGCCCAACCTGCGACCGATCCTGACCGCGGTGGGGATCGTCGTGTTCATCCAGACCTGGAACGAATACCTCTGGCCGCTGCTCGCGACCAGCGGCATGGACCGCGCCACCGTCCAAGTGGGCCTGCGCGTCTTCCAGACCGAGCAAGGACAGGCATGGGGGCCGCTGATGGCGGCGGCGACGCTGGTGGCCGCTCCCCTGCTCGTCGGCTACGTGCTCATGCAACGCCGGGTGACCGACGCGTTCCTGCACTCCGGTATCGACTGAGGCCGCAGTGGCTTGACTTCGAGCGCGCTCGAACTCGTACTGTCGTCAGCAGTGGTCATACGACCACAGGCCTTTCGATCCGAAAGCCGGTTCCGCCATACAAGCCCACGGCCGAGCGCTGCCATGCCCACCGAAGGCTTGAATGCGTCATCCCACGTGCAGGTAGTCCATGGCGCCGAACCGCACCATTACGAGGAGCACCCATAGTGGAACTCGCTGTTCACATCGTTAGGTTCGACCACCCAGACGGACCGGTGGGGCTCGCTCCTGAGCTTGCCCGAGCTGGAGAGGCCGCCGACCGGGCCGGCATAGCCTGGCTGTCGGTCATGGACCACTTCTTCCAGCTCGAGGCGCTCGGAGTCGCCGAAGACGGGATGCTCGAGGGGTACACCACGCTCGGCTACCTGGCCGCGCACACCTCCGACGTCCAGCTCGGGCTGCTGGTTGGCGGTGTCACGTACCGTCACCCAGGGCTGCTCGCCAAGATCGCGGCCACGCTCGACGTCCTGTCCTCCGGCCGTGCCATCTTCGGGATCGGCGCCGCCTGGTACGAACGCGAACATCAGGGCCTCGGCGTGCCGTTCCCACCCGTCGCCGAGCGGTTCGAGCGGCTGGAAGAGACGCTGCAGATCTGTCGGCAGATGTGGGACCCGGAGAACAACGGGCCGTACGACGGCAAGCACTACCAGCTGGCCGAGACCATCAACACGCCGCAGCCGGTCAGCCGGCCGCACCCGCCGATCCTCATCGGAGGCGGGGGCGAGAAGAAGACGCTGCGGCTGGTCGCGCAGTACGCCGACGCATGCAACCTGTTCGCGTCCTCGCCGGCCGACGTCGCGCACAAGCTCGACGTGCTCCGCAGGCACTGCGACGATGTCGGCCGAGACTACGCGGAGATCAAGAAGACGGCCGTGTACCGGGGTCCACACCTGGACAACGGAGACGTCGACGGCTTCGTAGAGGCGGTCGCCCAGTACGCACGTCTCGGCGTACAGCAGATCAACGTGATCCCGCCGGACTCCGAGCCCGCCGCTTGGATCGAGAAGGCCTGTGCCCCGGCCGTCCCGAGGCTCAGTGACCTTTCCGCCTAGACCGGTTTGAATCCGGACGGCCGTCACTTGGCCGAGCGGCGGTCTCCCGTATCAGCGGTGTCGGCGAACAAGTCGGCAGCCGTGACCAGGGCGACGTCCTCACGTTCCGCCCGCTCTCGGAGCCGCTCGGTGAAGCCTCGCCTGGCGAACAGGATGAGTCGTGCACGCGCAGCGCGCGGGCCCAACTGTTCCCGGGCGGCTTCGAGGCCGTCCAGCACGCGCTCGTCGACGATGGCTTTCCACTTGACCGAGCCCAGCAGCGTGTAACGGTGAGCGCGATGGACTGCGATATCGACCTCTGTCTGGCCATCACGGGTCCACCAGGCACCGATGCCGTCGAACCCACCCATCACGTCGTCGGACGCGTATCGCGATAGCCAGACGCGACAGCAGTCCTCGAACACATGACCCATGTGGTTGTCCAGGTCGGCTGTGACCTCCGACGCGACCTCATCGACCCTGCCGAACTCGAGACGGCTCCGGTTCGGGAACACGTAGCGGTACCAGAACCGGAAGTACGGGTCTGCGATCCGATAGGTCCCGCGGCCGCGCTGTTCCTTAGGGTCGCTGGGTACACGCATCTCGATGTATCCGAGCTCCTCGAGTCGTTCGAGCAATCTCGTCAGGCCTGCCGGGCTGGATCCGGTGCGGTTGGCGATCTGGTTGAACCGAGTGTCGCCACGAGCGATCGACCAGAGAACGGAGAGGTAGCTCCCAGGAGAGCGGATCCCCTCGCCTTCCCGGAGGAGGTGCAGCGGCTCATCGTAGAGTGGGCGGCCACGGGTCAGGATCCGCCCTGAGACGAGTTCCTCCAGCGGCAGATCCATAGCCCACATCTGGTACTGCGGCGTGCCACCCACAATGGCGAACCGCCTGAGGAGGTACTCGGCTTCGGTGCTCGTGGTAAACCCGGCCGCACACCGGTAGTCCAACGGCTCCAACAGCGGCCGGTAGGTTGCCCGCCCGTAGAGCGGGGAGTCATGGTCGAGCAGCCCTTCCATGAAGGACAGAGCGCTACCGGCAAGTGCGACGACGATGGGGACCTGCTCACGCTCCCATAAGTCCCAGTAACGTTGCACGATCGATGGGAGTGCCGGCTGCGCACGGCATAGCCACTGGAACTCATCCAGTACGAGACACAGGGGCTCAGATCTCGCCTGTGCATCCACAAAGCGCAGCGCGTCATCCCATGTGTGAAACGTCAGCGGCGGCTCCCCCGGAAGCATCCGCGCCGCCTCTTGCGCGAAGAGACTGAGATGCCCCTGCTCATCTTGCTCGTCCGCCTGGAGCCCAAGTACCCGCTGCCCAGCGAACGCGGCGGACAGCAGAAAGCTCTTGCCTACACGACGGCGACCGCGCAGCACCACAAGGGCTGGACGCTCGTTCAGCACAGCACCGAGGGCGGCGAGTTCGTCTTCACGATCGACGATGCGGATCACAGACTTACTCTACTACACATGACTCTATTACATGTGACTCACTTATAAGCGACTCCTGCGTGATAGAGCGCCCCCTTGAGAGGGTTTTCCTGTCCGGACACACCGGATGAGCAAGAGTCCACCATGACCGGGTCGCAGCATGACCAGCCGATGCCAGTCCGGACGGCGGGCGAAACGGGCCCGAAGAACGCACCGAGGCTGTTGGCTGTGGCGAACCGGTCGAGCCTGTCGAGGCCCCCCTGGCTCGGACCGGCCGGTCGCCACAGCCACCAGCTCGATTCCCCCGTGCGATACTGTCTCGGCAGGAGGTCAAGAACCGGTCAAGGCCGGGTAAAGAGCATCCTGAACGTAACGCCACCCGGGACTGGTGAGCATGAGCGTTCCTCAGATGATCGATATCCGTGTACTCGGGCCGCTGGATATACACCTCGCCGGTGAACGTTTGACGGTTCCGGGTGCCAAGCCGCGGGTGCTGCTCAGCGTGCTCGGTCTCCAGCCCAGGACGATGCTCCCCGGTGACGTCCTGCAGTCGATGCTCTGGGGAGACGACTTCCCACCCACTGCACACAAGGCCCTGCAGACACACATCTCGACGCTGCGACGCACGCTTGGCGACGGCATCGTGCTCACCCGCGGTACCGGGTGGCTTCTGGCCACTGATGACACCGACGCGGAGGCGTTCACCCGGCTCATCCAGACGGCCCGCGACTGCACCCGGGAGGGAGCGCACGAGGCGGCCATCGCGCATTTCGACGAAGCACTAGGCCTCTGGCGCGGCCCGCCGGAGCTGCCTGCGACGCCTCGGGCACGGGCAGAGGTCACGCGATGGATCGAAGCGCACGAGTCCGCGGTCGACGACCGGGTCGACGTACTGCTGTCATCCGGGCACGCGGCCGAGCTCGTCGGCGAGCTGGAAGCAGCCGTCGCCGACACACCGCTCCGGGAGCGGCGATGGTGCCAGCTGTGTCTCGCGTTCTTCCGCGCTGGCCGCCAAGGCGACGCGCTGCGGGCGTATCATCGCGCGCGGGACGTGCTCGCGGATGAGCTCGGTGTGGAACCCAGCCCTGAGCTGCGCCGGCTCGAGACGGCGATCCTGACCCACGACACGTCGCTCGAACTTCGACCGCCACGGGCCGAAGCAGGCCGGCCGCCGCCCGGCAAGGCGCACCTAGTGACCGCGGCGGGCGGGCACTCGGGCATTCCGGCCCCGCAGACGACGACGTTCGTCGGCAGGCGCGAAGAGCTGGCGAGGCTCACCACCCTGCTGGATCAGCATCGCATCGTCACCGTCGCCGGACCAGGTGGCGTCGGCAAGACCCGCCTTGCGATCGCAGCCGCACAGAGCGCTGCGCCGGAATTCCCGCAGGGCTCGATCTTCGCCGATCTCGCCCCTGTGGGGCCGGAGTTCGTGATCGAGACCGTGGCCTCAGCCGCGGGAATCGTCGAGCAGCACAAGCTCCCGATCGAAGACGCCCTGCACCAACACGTCGGCGCGGCACGAATCCTGCTGGTGCTGGACAACTGCGAGCACGTCGTACCGGCCGTCGGGCCATTCGTCGAGCGCATGGTTGCAGCGTGCCCACGGGTCGTGGTGCTCTCGACCAGCCGGGAGCGGCTCGGAGCCGACGGCGAACGGGTGTTCTCGGTACCGACGTTGCCTGTGCTCGACCCAGGTACCGGCGATGCCAAAGGGTCCGACGCGTCAGCACTCTTCCTGGACCGAGTGCGTGCGGTCGAGCCGGAGTTCGACGCCGACCCCGCGCTGGTCAGTGAGGTGTGCACCCGGTGTGACGGCCTGCCGCTCGCCATCGAGCTGGCCGCGGCGCGGTGTGCGTCGCTGGGGATCGACGGGCTGCTCGCCGGCCTGGACGATCGACTTCGGCTCCTGGTCGGAGCACACAGCCGCACCGAACGGCACCGCTCGCTCCGGGCAGTCCTGGATTGGGGCCACGATCTTCTGCACGGCGAGGAGCAGGCACTGTTCCAGCAGATGGGTGTCTTCGCTGGAACCTTCGATCTCGCTGCGGCGACGGCCGTCGCCGGTGAGGAAGGGGCGGCAGCCTCCAGCCGGTCAGGTGTGGCGGACCTGGTGGGCAGGTTGACCGACAAGCACCTGCTCGTTCACGTGCACACGTCGGCGGGCAGCCGGTGGCGGATGCTCGGCGTGGTGCGCAGTTATGCACGCGAGCAGCTCGCCGCGAGCGGCGAGGAAGGTGTCGTTCGCCGTCGCCATCTACGCTGGGCCAGCTCCACCGCGGCCGAGCTGACCCACCGGCTGGACGCGGGCGGCCCATGGCGAGACGAGTTCACTCTGGTCACCGGCGATCTCCGGGCGGCGCTGGCGTCCACCGTGGACAACGTCGAGGAGACCGGCCACCAGCTGACGCTGGCGCTCGCCTTGGCTCGGTTACACGCGCGCAGCGGGGCGTTCACCGTCGCCCAAGGTGCGTACGAGGAGGCCATGTCGATGGCACGTGCCACGCGTGACCCGGACCAGCTGGCCCGTGCCGCGCTGGGCGCCTCCATGGCGGGCATGCTGTTCGGGGTGGCTCAGTCGAAGCGGGTCGCGTTGCTGGAAGAGGCACTCGGCGCCCACGGCGACGAGCCCAGTGCGACTCGGGCGCGGCTGCTGGCGCGGCTGTCGACCGAACTGTACTGGTCACCCGACCGAGACAAGAGTCTCCGCCTCGCCGACGAGGCCGTGGAGCTCGCTGACGACCTCGACGACCCCGGTGCCCGCGCGCACGCACTCTACGCACAGTGCTACGTCAACCGGGGTCCGGGTGCCTGGCACCGGCAGATCGCGCTCGCCCGGCAGATCACCGGCCTCGCTCGCCGATCCGGCGAGACCCAGTTGGAGCTGGCCGGGCGCGCGACGCATGCGGTGGGACTACTGCACGCCGGTGATGTCGACAACATGGACGCCGAGATCGAACTCCTCAACGAGGCCGCCGATCTACGTGACCACCCGGAGTTCCAGTGGTACGCCACGGTCTACCGATATGTGCGCGCCTTGCTGGCTGGACGGTTCGAGGATGCTGACGAGCTGGCGTTGTCCGCCCAGGACTCCTCACAGCACGCACCTGAGCTTGCCATCGGCCTGCTCTTCGCCGAGGAGATCACCGACCTGCGCGAGTTCCACCCGGTCGCGCGCCGCTACCGTGCGGCCAAGCTCGCCGAGATGGTGGAACGCTTCCCGCGGGTGCTGGTCTGGCGCTGTCTCGCCTTGCTGAACGACGTCGAGCCACGCGAGGCGGAGGCACTGTGTCAGGAGTTGCTCGCCCAGTCGCCGCCCGACGACCACTGGCTTGTCGGGTGTTGCCTGCTCGCTGAGACGGTCGCGGAGCTGGACCACGCCGACGTGGCCCGCCCGCTCGCCATGGCGCTGGAGCCGTACGCAGGCAACCTCGCCGTCGCCGGACGGGTCGCGGCCTGCCGGGGATCCGTCTCACACGCGTTGGGGTTGCTCGCCCTCACCTGCGGCGACGCCGATCAGGCCGTCGACTGGCTGGACCAGGCGGCCTCCCAGCACGAGCGGATCCGCGCCCGGCCGTTCCAGGCCCGCAGCCTGCTGGCGCTCGCACGTGCGCTGGACGAACGCTGCGATGACGGCGACCGGCACCGCGCCGCGTCCGCTCGACGTCAAGCCGCCGACCTACGTGCGCAGCTAGGGCTCCCCGCTCTGTGAACGCCAGATCCGGGGTGCGGCTCGTGTCACGCCAGATCTGGGGTGCGGGTTGGGGTGCAGTCCGCCTCACGGACGAGCTCGGCGAACCGTACGGCGTTGCGCACCGCCGCGCCGCCGGGGTCATTGTTGAAGTACACGTACATGTCGTCCTCGTCGGACCAGGTGTCCGCCAGCCGCTGGGCCCAGGTCCGCAGCGCTTGATCGCCGTAGCGCGGCCACGGTTCGGCGGCGCCCTGGTGTAGCCGCAGATACCCCCACGATGTGGTGCGCCACAACGGCGTCTGCGGTCGCCCTTTGGCGTCGGCCCAGCACAGCGCGGCACCGTGGTCGGTCAACACGGCCCGGACGTCGTCGGTCCACCACGAGTCGTGCCGGGGCTCAACCGCGACTCGTATGCCCTGAGGAAACCGGCCGAGGCACGCGGCCAGGCGTTTGGGCTCGACCTGGAGCGTCGGCGGCAGTTGGAGCAGCACCGGCCCGAGATGGTCGGCCAAACCGGTCGCGGCGGCGAGGAACCGGCGCACCGGCTCCTCCGGATCCTGCAGGCGCTTGATGTGTGTCAGAAACCGGCTGGCCTTGACCGCCATGGTGAAGTCGTCCGGCATCTGGGCGCACCACGACGCGAACGTCTCCTGCTTCGGCAGCCGGTAGAACGCGCTGTTGCTCTCTACGGTCGCGAATGCGCCCACGTAGCGCTCGAACCAGCGACGCTGCGCAAGCCCATCGGGGTACAGGACGCCGCGCCAATCTCGGTATTGCCACCCAGACGTGCCGACACGTACCGGCATGGTCCCATTGTGCGACGCGGGCATCGGCCCGTGCGAGCCATCAGAGCTGCTGAAGCCAAGCGACGAAGAACAACGCCGCACCGGCGGAGGCGCCGAAGGCGACCGGCAGAACCCATCGCGGCCTCCGGCGCCCGTCGAGCGGCCGGGTCAGCAGGTCATGCAGCCGCGCCACACCGGCGGTCACCACCAGCCCGAGCGCCGCGACGGGCAAGGAAATCGCGAAGTGGACCAGCCACGCGCCCCCGCGCGACGGGCCGCCCCACGAGCCGTCGTACGGGCCCTGGTCAATGAAGCCGTACAACGCGCCGCGCGCGACCATCAGCCCGATCAGGCCGAGGAACAACCATGCGACGAGACCGAGCAGGACACCCAGGAGAGCATGGCACATGAGCCGCAGCCGGCCCGGGCGGTGTCCGCTGTCGGACGGCGCGCGCCCGAGTATGGCCCTGCCTCGGCGGTGCCACCGTATGGCGGCATCGCCGCCCAGCAGTGAGGCGAAGACGCCGACGATGCTCGTCGGCGCGATCAGCGCTGCGTAGCGAAGCGACCGCCGGATCGGCCACGGTCCCGCCGTGGGTGTAGCGGCAGTGGTCGCATCGGTGCTGGCGGACATCCGCATCGCGGGCTCCTTGAGGCGTGTATTGACGACGGTTGGAATGCTAGGCACGCGGCCGTCGCCATTCATCACTCCATGGAGCCAACTTCCACCCCCTACTGGGGAGCCACATCACGCGAGACGGATCCACCTACGGCACGGTGAATGTGTACGAGAGCAGCTCGTCACCGGTCCAGTCCCAGCCGGCCAGGTCGACGGTCACCGGGCCGCTCCCGTCATCGTGCACGGTGATGGTGCCGAACTGGCCACCGCCCGGGGCCGCGCCGTGGCTGTAGGGCCCACCCTTGGAGCTGCCGGGCCGGTCGAGCGCGGCCGCGTGCAGCACCGGGAACCCCTCCCCCGACGGGCCGTAGCCGCTGTTGCTGCCGTCGTCGATCGCCAGCATGTGAGCGTCGCCGCTGAGCATGACCAGGTTCTCGATCCCCTCGTCCTCGATGTGCTCGGCGATGAGCCGCCGTTCCTCCGGGAAGCCGCCCCAGTGGTCCCCCGCGGACGAGGCGATCCAGGGCACCGGGTTCACCCAGACCACCAGGGCATGGTCCCGGCTCGCTGTCGCCAGCTCGTCTTCCAGCCAACGCAGCTGACGTTCACCGAGCAGGGAGTCATCCGTCTGCTCGGATCGGACGTCGGTCAGGATGAACCTCACCCGGCCCGCGGTGAACGCCTGATAGATCGCCGCATCGGTCTCCCCCGCCGGGAGTGGGTAGTGCGGCACGTTCTCGCGGTAGGCGAACCGGGCCGCGTCCCGGCTGGCAGAGTCAGCCACCGCGGAGTTGGCTCCGTAGTCGTGGTCGTCCCACACGTACGCCGTAGGCGTCGAGCGGTACAGAGCGCTCTGCGCCGCCGATGTGAGGACGTCGCCGTAACGGGCCCGGAACATGTCGACGTCGTCCGTGTCGACGTTGCCGTAGTGGAGGTCGCCGTCGTTGATATACAGCAGCGGCTCCTTCTCCCGGATCGCGTCGAACACCGCGCCGACGGAACCGGTCCGGGCGCACGCGCCGATCGCGACGGTGAACGAGGCCGGGCCGTCCGGGAAGGTCCGGGCCGTCCCCATACCGCGCGAGGAGTCCACGTGACCATCGACCACCACTGTGTACTCGTACGACGTATCAGGCTGAAGGCCGGTCACCGTCCACGTGACGACGTCGCCGCCAGGGATCGCCACCGGGCCGATGTCGTGCTGCGGTGCCGCCGCGCGTGATCCATCCTCCGCGACGACGAGCGTGGCGTGTTCCACGGCGCCGTCGCCTATCCGGGCGTTGACCCGGAACGACGTCTCGGTCACCGCGCCGCTCCACACCCATTCGACCCGATCGACCGGGAGCTCCGGGGCGGCCGACTCCGGATGAGTCGGGCCGAACATCTGCCCGTAGAGCACGGCGGTGCCGGCCACACCGAGCGCGAGCGCTCCGGCCGTCGCCAGGGCGAGGTTCAGGCTCGACCGTCGTGCTCGGCCTCGCTGCCACAGCACCCAAAAGGCAGCAGCAGGCAGGAGGAACGAACCGGTGACGAGAACACCGACGACGGGCGGATGCAGCGACCAGGACAGGGCACCGAAGCCGGATCCGGCAAGCAACAGAGCCACCGCGACGACGGCGTCCAGGCGCCACGCCAGCAGCAGAGCTGCGAGTGCGACGGCCAGCAGACCCAGCTGGACCGGCCGTTCCATGGTCCCGAGCATGCCGTCGCTGTCCAGGTCGCGCGGAAAACTCCTGGTCAGAGAGAGAATGCCGAGGACAACGAGAACGGCCGACGTCCAGATCCGCGCGCCCCACCGCAACGTCTTCGCCACCGTGGCCGGCACGCTGAAGAAGCCGCGCCGGTGCTCACCGTCCATGACCATCACGCTACGCCGCCATGGGTGGTTCGGCTCGGCACTCGGCCGACGTTCAGACTTCGCTCAATGGGACTCCGGGGTCGGCGAGGCGGGCTGTGTCGACCTCCCGGCCGGAACGCACGAGCTCCTCGACCGGGCCGATCCCGTCGTCCCACAGGTTGACGTGCATGCCCGCCCGCACCCGGCTGTCTTTCACCCAGAAGGCGTGGAAAGCTCGTGCTTCGACGTCGCCGCGGAGCACCACTTCGTCGTACGAGCCGGGCGGCGCGTGCCCGATGTACTCCATACCCAGGTCGTACTGGTCGGTGAAGAAATACGGCAGGCGGTCGTAGCTCACATCCTGGCCGAGCATCGAGCGCGCCGCCGCCGGCCCGCCGTCGAGAGCGTTCGCCCAGTGCTCGACCCGCAGCCGGGTACCCAACAGCGGGTGATCAATACTCGCGATGTCCCCGGCAGCGTAGATGTCCGGGTCCGAGGTCTGCAGCGCCGCATTCACCACCACGCCGTGGTCGAGTTCCAGGCCGGCCGCGACGGCCAGACCGACGGCGGGACGGGCTCCGATGCCCACCACGACGGTGTCGGCCATGATCTCGTCGCCACCGGTGGTCAGCACGGCGACGACGCGGCCGTCGGCACCGACGACCTCACGTACCTCAGTCCCCAGGCGCAGGTCGACGCCGTGCTCACGGTGCAGACCGGCGAAAACGCGGGCGACCTCGTTGCCCATGACGCCTTGGAGCGGCAGTTCGGCGACCTCGATCAACGTCACCTCGGCGCCATGCGTGCGAGCGGCGGCGGCAACCTCCAGGCCGATCCAGCCGCCTCCGATCACCGCGACCCGGTGTCCTGGCTCGAGGACATCCAGCAGACGGTCCGCGTCGGGTAGTTCGCGCAGGTAACGGACGTCGCCCAGGTCACCGCCCGGGACGTCGAGACGCCGCGGTTCCGAGCCGGTGGCGAGCAAGAGCTTGTCATAGGTGATCTCCTCGCCACCCGCAACCCGCACCCGGTGCTCCGCCGGCTCCAGGGCCTCGACACGTGAGCCGAGCCGCAGGTCGATGTCCTGCTCGGCGTACCACGGCAACGGATGGACGAATGCCTTCTCCCGCTCGTCGTCGCCCAGCAGGTAGCCCTTGGACAGCGGTGGCCTCTCATAGGGTGGTTCGTTCTCGCCCGCGAGCAGCACGACGGAACCGTCGAAGCCTTGCTCACGTAGAGTCTCCGCGGCCTTGGCGCCGGTCAGGCCGCCACCGACGATCACGAACGTGCGTTCCGTACTCATGTCGCTGACCCTCTCCGACGAACGTCACCGTGTCAACGCCGACACGAGCATGCGCGGCTTCGGATACGTCGGCCGGCCGATCGACGTCACACTGGGCGGCGTGCAATGCCATCATGCTGACACGTGCTCATGTCATTGAGGAGGCTTCCGGCCATGGTTCTGCCCGACGTCCTTCACCCCTTCGCCAAGCCGTCGAACAGCGAGTTCCTGACGATCGTGGAAGGCGATGGAGCGGTCGTTCGCGACGCCGACGGGCGCGAGTACATCGATGCGATGGCCAGCCTGTGGTACTGCAACGTCGGGCACGGCCGCACGGAGATCATCGACGCGGTCGGTGCGCAGCTGCGCGTGCTGGACGCCTTCCACACGTTCGACATCTTCACCAACGCACCATCGGAGGAGCTGGCACGTGAGTTGAGCGCACTCGCTCCCGGCGACGGTTTCCGGGTGTTCTACACCGGCTCCGGCTCGGAGTCGGTGGACAGCGCCATCAAGCTCGCCCGTGCGGCGCATGCCCGAGCAGGAAATCCAGATCGGCGGCTGATCGTCAGCAGGGTGCCCTCTTATCACGGTGTGACGTACGGCGGGCTCTCCGCCACCGGGCTCCCCGCGAACCAGGAGCACTTCGGCCCGCTCGTGGACGACGTCGTCCAGGTGCCCTACGACGACGCCCACGCCGTGGAGAGGATCGCCCATGAGCGTCCTGGAGAGCTCGCCGCGGTGATCGCGGAGCCGGTGGTGGGCGCCGCCGGCGTCTACCCTCCGCCACCTGGCTACCTCAACGAGCTGCGGCGGATCTGCGATGAGCACGGATCCTTGCTCATTCTCGACGAGGTCATCTGTGGTTTCGGCAGGCTCGGCCGGTGGTGGGGGGCCGAGCACTACGGCGTGCGACCCGACCTCGTCACCTTCGCCAAGGGCGTCACGTCCGGTTACATCCCGCTCGGCGGGGTGCTCGTCGGTCCGGCGATCCGGGAGCCGCTGGAGGCCGACCCGGACTTCATCCTCCGGCACGGCCATACCTATAGCGGCCACCCCGTCGCCTGTGCCGCCGGGCTGGCCGCCCTCGGCATCATGCGGGACGAGAACCTGCCCGACCGCGCACCGGTCATCGGCCAGCAGCTCTCTGCCGGCCTGCAGGACCTGGCCGATCGCGGCCTGGTAGCCGAGGCGCGCGGCGCCGGCGCCATGTGGGCGGCTGGCATGCACCCACGGGTAAGCGCCGTCGCCGTGCGGGACGCCATGCTCCGGCACGGTGTGATCGCTCGGGCCATTGGCGACGCCACGGTCTCCTTCTGCCCGCCGTTGATCACGTCCGCGTCGCAGATCGACACCTGCATCGAAGCACTCGAGGCCGCGCTCGAGGACGTGCGCACCGCTTAATGTTGGCCGCGAAGGCCGTGACACTCGCCGTCCTCCTTGATCAGATACGAGTTCAAGGCGCTATGACGCCTTGAACTCGTATCTGATCAACCCCATGACCACGTTCGTCGGGTAGCACACCACGGGTCACCCGCCGAGAGCGGCGGCAATCAGGCGGTCGCTGAGCTCGCGTAGCTCCGTACGGGCGTCGGCGTCGTAAGCCTGGGGGTTCGCCCGGGAGGGCCGCCGGTCGTTGCTGTTGAAGTAGGCACCGGTGACGTCGGCCAGCTCCGGATCGGTGATGAGACGCAGTGTGGCCGCACCACCCTCGTCAAGCGTGCTCATCGCGCCGCCCGGCCAGCCCTCCTCGACCATGGTGGTCGGCATCAACGTGGCCGGATGCAAGGCGTTCACCGTGACGTTCCGGTCGCTGAGCTCCTCCGCGAGCTCGAAGGTGAATATGATCTGTGCGAGCTTGCTCTGCTGGTAGGCGCGCAGACCGTCGTACGACGAGGTCAGTAACGGGTCGGCGAAGTCGATCGGCTGCTGGCCGATCGACGCGACGTTCACGATCCGCGACGGCGCCGACGCCGCTACCAGCGACACCAGCCGACGAGTGAGGTGGTATCCGGCCAGGTAATTGACAGCGAACCGAAGCTCGATGCCGTCTGAGCTCTCCTCGCGGCGGGAACGGTCCGCGCCACCGCCGATTCCGGCGTTGTTGACCAGCAGATCCAGCCGGTCGTATCGCTGGAGAATCTCGTCCGCGAGCCGGTCCACCTGCCGCAGCTCGGCGAGATCCGCCTGGACGGTCTCCACGCCCAGCGCCTCGCGCAGCTCCGCCAGCCGCGACGGGTTCCGGCCGTGCGCGATCACCCGATGCCCGCCGTTTACCAACTCCGTGGCGACGTACCGGCCGAGCCCGTCCGTCGCTCCCGTGATCAAAATCGTCGTCACACTACCGACCTTAAACGCCGCATTTGATCCGGTCTCCGTGGCGTCGATAATGGACGTCGTGCGCCTAGTATCCATCGGAGACAGCTTTACGGAAGGTGTCGGCGACGAGCTCGCCGACGGTACGGTCCGCGGCTGGGCCGATCTCGTGGCCACAGGCCTCGCTATCGGCCAGGGCGTACCGATCGAGTACGCCAACCTCGCCATCCGCGGCAAGCTGATCGAACCGATCGTGCGGGAACAACTGGAGCCGGCGCTCGCGCTGGAGCCGACGATCCTCACGTTCAACGGTGGCGGCAACGACATGGTGCGGCACCGCGCAAACCTCGACCAGATGCTGGCCTTGACCGAGAACGTGATCACCCGGTGTCTCGACGCCGGAGTGCAGCCG
>NZ_ML142859.1:203948-210896 GCF_004138495.1 Phytoactinopolyspora endophytica | reverse complement strand
TCCTCAGTGGCGGCGACCCGACGGGAATCCTGCCGCTAGGACGGAGGATGCGGCCCACCGGCGACCGGCTCACGGCGGCGGTCAGGGAGATGACCAGAAAGTACGACGTGCTCTTCGCGAACAACTGGAACGACCCGGAGCTGACGCACGCAGCCTACTGGTGCGAGGATCGCCTGCACCTGAACGCCACCGGCCATCGGCGTGTGGCCGCCCGGGTGCTCCAGACCATGGGGGAACCACATCCCGAGGAGTGGATGACGTCGCTGCCCCGCGCGACCGCCGCGCCGAACCTGGTGCAGAACATCACCTATTACCGCCGGTACGTCCTTCCGTGGATCGGCAGGCGCCTCACCGGGCGTTCCTCCGGCGACGGACGGCAACCCAAGTACGCACAATGGAGAACGGTAGGGCCGCCAGCGGTTGGCTGAGCCCACACGTCCTCATCTCTGACCGGATCGGGTCTCTTTTGTCCCCAACGCTGATGGCACGAGCCTTCAGGGCCTCTTGGTCTTGAGCGTCCCATCACGTGAGCGCGTTGATCGCAGCACGCACAGGACCGTGCTGACCAAGAAAGTCCGTGTTATCCGCCCACTGGTCCACGCTTCCAGATAGCGGCAGGGCACGTAGCGCGGGATCAATGATCGTCCGCGCCAAAGCCTGCGCAAAACGCCCAGCATGCAGCACCCGGAATGGTCGGCTGTGATATTGCCGACGTGTCGGATCCATCTTCTCCGCGAGCCCCATCTCGTTCTGAGAAGCTGCCACGATCTCGTAGGCATCGCACAGATGCTGCTCCCGCGCCTGGTACTCCACCGCCGTCAAGGCGCCACACAGCGACGGCGTCAGCCGCTCAGCCACGGGCAATTGCCGGAACGCACTCCCTAACCACTTGCTGTAGGGCGTGTACCGCCGCCCCAGCAGCAAGCACAAGCGCATGAGGTCACGCACCAACCGCCCTGTGACCAGGGCCGATCCGAGATCGTCTCCAACCTCAGCACAGCGCCCGACGAACGCTTCTTCTTGAGAAATCCGCTGCCACTGGCAGGCCAGCAGATACCGCCACACGTCATCCGGATACCACGCCAGCCGGCGCCGCACCGCCTTGAGTGTGCCCAGCCCGTCGTGAAACACCATGCCACCCGTGACCTCCGCGAGCTTCTGCTGAGGCATTGCCAGCCAATCGTCGACCGTCGGTTCGGCGGACACCACACCGATGCCGAGCTGAGCCTTAAGCCACCCGCTGACGTCGTTCACCGAGACTCGGTGGTTGACCACTCCGTCCGTCAGCTCCATGACGCCGACCGGGTCACCCGGGTCATCGTGACGGAAGTTCGTAGGCCAGCCCCGTACATGCTTCGGAACCCGTTCCCCCAGCAGCTGGCGCAGGTCGGCACCGTAGTCCGCAGCCTCATTCGGCCCGAGGAAGAGATCCAGCCTCGGGCCCCAATCGTGATCTGCTGAACGCGCGGTATCAAAACCAAGCACCTCAGATCCCGCACCGATCCTCGCGGCAGAATACCGAAGCGCGGGGTACGCCTCGGCGAGGATCGGCCCCACCGCCTCTTCGTAGAAGATCCGCGACAGCTCAAGACCCGGAAGGAACTCAGGAGCAGGAATCATGATCAGTGGTCGTCACGGGCGAACGGGGTCCCCGCCCACGGGTCGTAATCGACCTCGAGTGGTTCCTGCGGCGGGCGCTCTCCCTCCGGGACGTGCTGAAGGTTGATCCGGATCCGGTACCACAGCGAGCTGCGGCCCCTCATCCCGTCGACCAGCACGTCGGCCGGCTCAAGGAGGGGAACCACCGATGGATGCCGTTCCTTCCATCGCTCCAGCCCGTCGAGCGCCTCCTGCTTGGTCTTCGCCCGCGCGATCTCGACCAGCGGCATCGTCGACTGTCTGCGGCCAGTCCCTTTCGGCGGTTTCTCCGCCGGACCGAGCCGCTCGGCAAGCTCCAGCAGGGCGTCCAGTGACCCGCCGGTGCCGTCGATGCCCTCCCACGGATCGCCGACGTCCGCGAACCGCTCCAGCACCGTCGTCATCGTGTAGTCCTCTGGCCGGCTCTCAGCCGCTTCTTCCCAGCTCAACGGCGTCGATACCCGCGCGTCGGGGGTGGGCCGCACCGAGTAGGCCGACGCGATGGTGCGGTCCTTGGCATTCTGGTTGAAGTCCACGAACACGCCCTCCCGCTCTTCCTTCCACCATCTGGAGGTCGCCAGGCGCGGGGCGCGGTTCTCCACCTCACGGGCGACGGTCTCAGCGGCGAGGCGCACGTCACGGTACTTCCACTGGGGATCGATCCGCGTGTAGATGTGGAACCCGCGCGACCCCGACGTCTTCGGCCACGCAGTCAGACCGTGATCCTCGAGCACCTCCTTGGCAACGAACGCCACGTCGAGAATCTGCTTCCACTCAATACCCGGGTTCGGATCGAGATCGATGCGTAGCTCGTCGGGCCGGTCCAGATCCTCCGCCCGCACCGGATGCGGGTTCAAGTCGATGCAGCCCAAGTTCACCACCCAGGCCAGAGCCGCCGCGTCGCGCACCACCACCTCATCGGCCGTCGTGCCGGAGGAGTACCGCAGGGTCACAACATCGACCCAATCGGGTCGCTTCGACGGCGCACGCTTCTGGAAGAACGCCTCCTGGTCGATCCCCTTGACGAACCGCTTCAGGATCATCGGCCGCCCGGCGATGCCACGCAACGCACCGTCGGCGACAGCCAAGTAGTACTGGACCAGGTCCAGCTTCGTCGTACCTCGGTTCGGAAACACCACCTTGCCCGGGTTCGTGACCGTCACCTCACGCCCGGCAACCTCCAGCACCCGCGACGCTGCCATCCCACCACGATAAGTGCCCAATCCCCCGTTACCAGGTCGACACGGCACCGCTAGAAGGCCGCATCGACACGGATCGGGGATGTCAGCTGCCGCAGGTCATCTGTGTCAGTGCTGGTCGGCGGCCCGTAAAACCAGTCGTGGCGGTCTCGTTCCTATGGCTACACTCGGCCGCATGACTCCCTTGATCACCACCCGTGCTAAGAATCCCGAGTTCGGGTCTGACATCTGGGAGATGCCCGACACCTGGCCCGCGTTCATGGACCATGACCCTGTCGCCTGGTCGCTCTACGGTGTCGCCACAGCTGCCTACCCCGAGTTGACGGTGGTCGCCACCGACGACGACGGGTCGGTCATTGCGCATGGTCAGGCCACCGCTTTCCGGCTGGATCTGGAGGGCCGACGCGAGCTTCCCGACACTGGCTGGGACCAGGTGCTCATGTGGGTCAACTCCGATCTCCGCAAAGGCGTCGAGCCGGACGTCGCCAGCGCGCTGGAGATCTCCGTGCACCCCGGCTGGCAGGGGCGCGGCATGTCAACGCTGATCCTCATGGCGATGCGCGACGCCGCACGGGCCAGGGGATTCGACACCCTGCTCGCGCCAGTCCGCCCTAGCGGCAAGCACCTCGAGCCGGCCACGCCGATGAGCGAGTACGCGTATCGAACCCGCGCGGATGGGCTACCCGAAGACCCGTGGCTGCGGATCCACGCCCGCGCTGGCGGCGTCATCGAGAAGATCGCGCCCGCCTCCATGGTCGTCGGATCCTCGCTCGCGAACTGGCGCGAGTGGACCGGACTCCGGTTCGATGTGGACGGCCCGGTCGAGGTCCCGCACGCGCTCACTCTCATTCACTGTGCACCCGCGCACAACCATGCCGTCTACGTGGAGCCGAATGTGTGGGTGCGGCACCGGCTGTGAGCCTGTCCGTCGTCCGCGGAGGCGGAACACCACAATGCTCGTTGGCGCCGCTCTCAAGAGCGCAACCTACGGCTGACGATCTTGCGTCGCGAGCTCCCAGACCCGGCCGATCGGGTGCGGGGCGTCGTCACCGACGTCGGAGACGAACCTATCCACGAACCGGCCGATGCTCGCCTGCCATCTCAGGTTCGCGGGATCGTCCGCCAGCTCGCGCATCGCGGCGTCGAAATCGTCGCACTCCACGAGATGGAACAGATCGGAGCCGCTGCGCCAGATAGTCCAGTTGGTGATCCCCACCCGCGCGAACGAGTCGGCCAGATCGCCGGGAATCCGCTGGTGCTCCTGCTCGTACTGCGGCTCCGCTCCCGCATGCAAGATCGAATGCAACGCAACCCGCATGAGACCTCCTCGTGTCGTCCCGTAGCCTCCGGAACGCCGTCCGCTGTCATGCCGGAGGCCTGTCCCCGTCCAGCCACGCAACGATCCGAACCTCGCGAATCTCACGTTAGCTCATGTGCATACCCCGTCGACTCACCGGCGACGCGCGGGTCCCTTTGACGATGGAGGTGGAGCCCGACGACTCCGTGCCCGGTGTGGTTTTCCACACCCGCTCGCTGGGGTTCCTTGCTCAGAGCCTACGGTCATCTTCATGGTGCTGGTCTTCCTCGATTCATAGCGTGACCTGCATGACATGGGAACGAATTCGATGATCGAGGCGGCGAACCTCGCCAAGTATTACGGCGCGGTGCGCGCCGTAGATGATCTGACCTTCACAGTCCAGCCCGGATGCGTGACCGGATTCCTCGGGCCGAATGGGTCCGGCAAATCCACGACCTTGCGCATGATGCTGGGACTCGACCATCCGAGTGCGGGCTCGGTCCGCGTCGCCGGCCGCCGCTACGTCGACCTTCCCGTTCCAATGCGCGAGGTAGGCGCCATGCTCGACGCCCGATCCGCCCATCCCCGCCGCACCGCCTACGACCACCTACATTGCCTGGCGGTCAGCAACGGGCTCGGCCGCCATCGAGTCGACGCCGCACTGGACCTCGTCGGACTCGAGGAAGTGGCGAGAAAGCGTGCGGGCACGTTTTCTCTCGGTATGGCACAGCGCCTGGGGATCGCCGCTGCCATGCTTGGCGATCCAGGCGTTCTCATCTTCGACGAGCCGGTCAACGGCCTCGACCCAGAGGGCATACGTTGGTTCCGAAACTTCGTGCGCCGGCTGGCCCACGAAGGACGCACGGTCTTGGTCTCCAGCCACGTGCTTGGCGAGATGGCACAAACCGCCGACTACCTCATCGTCATCGGCAGGGGCAGGCTGATCGCCGACATCGCCACGGAACACTTCATGCAGAGCGGAGCGGCCCAGTCCGTTCTCGTGCGTCGGGGTGTCCCTGTATGGCGTCATCATCGCTCAGTTCGCCATCGCGGTCCTGGGGATCATGGTGATGACCAACGAATACGCCACCGGCACCATCGGCCCTAGCTTGGCGGCGGTGCCACGCCGGTCACGGCTTCTCGCGGCCAAGGCTGCAACCGTTGCTGCGGTGGCCCTCGTAGTCGGCTGCAGGGGCGCTCGGTGCCCTGGTGGCCGGTGTGCTGATCGTGCCGGCGATGTCCGGTGCGTTGCCTGAGCGCTTGGCCGACGCGATGGCTACATACTGGCCGACCAACGCCGGGCTCCAGCTCGTTCTCAACGGCTCGGAAGGCCTGGCCGTGGACCGGCTTCGGGCTGATGTGGGCCTTCGTGGCAGCCGTGGTCGCGCTGGCTTTCGCCGTACTCCATAGCCGGGATGCCTGAGTGTCAGCATGCATCCCCGGACCGGACGGCCCACCGCTCAGCAGTTGGGGCGGCATTGGCGTTCCACCATCGCCTGGAAGAAGATCTCCGGGAGGTCTGTCGGGTCGTCGGCCGCGTACGCGGAGGCCCCAGTGGCTGACGAGATCTCGCGAAGAGCGTCCATGTCGGCATCTGGGCCGATACCGATGGTGATGAGCAAGACCGGCCGCGCGGGGTCGTGTTGCGCCTGCAGCTGCGTCAGTAGCGTCTCCAGGTCCATGCCGGGCGCCATTTCCGGCGCCCGCTCGTCCGAACCGTCGGTCATCAGCACCACCGAGTTCACCCGGTTCGGATCGTAGTTCTCCTTGACTTCTTGGAAGGCCGCCCATGCGGTGTCGTACAGTGCCGTCCAACCCTGCTCCTCGGACTCCGGAAGCGCCTGCGATTCCTCGATCAACAGGTCCAGCCGGGTACCGCCTTCGAGCTCCTCCGTGAGCGGACCGATGTCAACGAGCTCGCGCCAGTGGTTCGGGGGGTCCTCGTCCGTGGAGAACACCCATAGACCCAGCTCGCTGGTCGGCGGCAGCAGATCAAGCGCCGCCAGGTTCGCGTCACGCACCACCTCGATCGCCGGCCGCTCGTCGCCCTCGGTCTCCCACATCGACCCGGAGACGTCGATGACCGGGAGCATCCGCATGTCGATCGACAACGCGGCCCATTGACGCAACGCCGTCTCGACGGCCTCGGGTTCCGGATCGGGCATCAACTCTGGCATGCTCCGCTGAATCCCGTCGGTGACGCCGGCCGAGTCGGCGGCCTCGCCGTCCGGGCTGCGGAAGCCCGCATCCTGCAGCGCGGTGACGGCCGCTTCCGTCCGGAATGCCTCGACCAGATCCTGCACCGCCTCAGTCGTCGACTCCGTCGACTCGGGCGTCTCGATCGGAACGGCCGGATAGTCGAAGGCGAGCGTGCCCTCGGCCGGATACAGAGCAACCGCGGACTCTTCCGGGTTCGCCTGATTGTGGGCGACGACCGACTGTTCGCTCGCGTTGAACAGCGGGGCGGCTGCCGGCTCCGATCTGAGCTGCTCGTATGCCTCATCGATGTCGGCGACGGCCGACCGCGACACCGCGGACATGGCCTCGGCGACCTCCGCCGGGGCTTCGTTACTCTCGCCGACCACGGCCTGGACAGCGAGCAGAGTCGCCAGACCCTCGCTGGTGGACATGGGATCGATGATGGTGGCAGGGGCCTCACTGGACATGACATCCGCCCAGGAGAACTCCGCGTTGTCCGGCCAGCCCAGCGTTTCTCTCGCCGCCTGCTGCGAGGCGACCATCACCAGCGGCGAGACTGCGACCGACGTTGCCTCGCCGAGATCGACGTCTTGTCCCGCGGCTCGCTGGATCCAT
>NZ_ML142859.1:193729-203915 GCF_004138495.1 Phytoactinopolyspora endophytica | reverse complement strand
TTTCCGGAACCCACAGGTCAGGTGTGTCGTCCCCGCCCAGGTTCTCGACGGCTTCGGCCGACGGGACGGCCGTCACTGTGACGCAGATCTCGCCGGCCGAGCCGCTCGCATCAGACACATAGTTCTCGGCTATATCTTCCAGCATCGTGGCGATGGTCGGCGCGGCCGCGATCGACACCTGCCGGGCGTCATCGCACTCTCCTTGGCCCTGTTCGTTCCCCTGGCTGAACGGGTCCCGACCGTCGTCGCCCATAAGCTCGTTGACCAGGTAGATGCCTCCCGCGACCAGACCGAGTACCACCAAGATCACACCGACAGGCTTGACCGGCGAGCGTCGCGGTCCGTGACCACGTTGTGCGTGGCGTCCTCTCATCCCGGCTCCGATCCCCCTTTCCGGAACAGCGAGGGGAACATTAGCCGAAATCGACTCAAATCGGAACTACCGCACCGTATGCACCGGTTCTCTCAGCAGAAACGGCTCGAGCAGACCGGGCGCGGCAGCGGCCGCGAACTCCACGGCCGCGTCCCCCTCCATGTCGCTGGCCTCGTACGCACCCCACCCGGCCGCCGTCATGGCGGACACCGTCTTCAGGCCCAGCCGCCGCTGCAACACCGACTCCCGCAGCGCGATCGTGCTGACCGCCTTGCGTTGCAGCGCCACCGTGGATCTGCTCATCAGGCCCGACCTGACCACCACATACGAGCCGACGACGGCGTGCCCTAGCGCACGGTAGGCCACCAACGCGCCGAGCAGGGTCAACGGCCACGACGTCGCGCCCAGCCAGACCGTCCACCCCGGCACGACGCCGGTCGCGGCCAGCCACGCCAGCACCCCGACGGCGATCGCGGTGATCGCCGTCGCCCACCACATCCGGCGATGCAAGGCCGCACGAGGGTGTCGCTCCAGCGGCGCGTCCAACGGACTGGGACGCACGTCTAGCACATCGGCAGCGACGGAGCGGGCCACCGCGATAGGGCCACGCGGCAGGATGGTCGCCGGCTGCGACGACGACCACAGCGACAGCCCGGTGGTGACCACGTTCGTATCGGCCATCCCCATCCACCGCCACAGCAGCGGCTCACTGATCTGCAGGCCACGCATGCGGTTGTCGTCTCGGTTGACCTCGCGCGTGGTGAACAGCCCTTTCCTGGTCCGCAGCTGCGTCCCGTGCTCGCCGGCTACCCGTGCCAGCTGGAAGTTCCAGTTCTCGGTGAAGAAGTTCACCGCCAAGCCGATCACGCCGATGGCACCGGTCACCGCGAGACCGATCGCGATACTCCACCCCCAGCCGAGCTCGTCCCAGTCCGCCAGGCCATCGATGAAACCCTCGACGTCGATGCCGAAGGTCGAAGCAAGCCAGAACCCGCCCCACAACAGGCCGATCGCCATGATGTAAGCCCACACATTGAACATGTTGTAGACCACCCATGAGGGCCGCAGCCGAGCGAACACCCGCTCATCCACATCGTCGGTCGCGACGTCAACGGCCGGTTCGGTCCGAGCCTCAGCCAGAACACCGGCGGGCACGGCCTCCGCCTGGCCTGTCCCGTCCCGCCCGCGCGTTCCGTTCGGCCGCGCCCAGAGCAGGTCTTGCCGGAGCTCCTCCGCGTCGGCTTTGAGGATCGCGTCCAGCACCAATGCCGACTCGCCCGCACTCGACTGCTGCCCGGCGCCGATGTTGATCACGCGCAGGCCTGCCAGCCGGTGGCGTAGCTTGGCCGTGGCGTCGACGCTGCGGATGCGGTCCCGCCGCACGGAGCGGTACTGACGGACGAACACGCCCGTGCGCCGTTCGACGTAGGACCCGGTCACCCGGTAGCGGGTGAAGAACCACCGCACACCATCGGTGACGGCGCCCAGCGTGCCGAACACTCCAATAGCGACGACCGGCCACAGAGTCCCGGCGGACGGTTCAGTGCCGAACACCAGCAGCGCCAATACGGCGGGCGTCAGAGACAGCAGGGTCTGGGCCACGTCGACCCAGATCACCCGGCTGTGCAGCCGCCGCCAGGGTGTCTCCGTGCTTTCCGCCGGGTCCGGCTCGTAATCACGGTACGAAGGGAGCGATTCGCTCATGTCGCGTCGCCCGGCGTCTGCTGCGTGATGACGGTCAGCCTGTCGGCGATGTCGGCCGCCACGTCCTTGTCCAGCCCGCCGATGTTGATGGCACCCTTCGACGACGCCGTGGTCACCCGGAGCGTGGACAGGCCGAGCATCTGTTCGATCGGCCCCCGCACAGCGTCGACGGTCTGGATCCGCGAGATCGGCGCCACCCGCCACTCGCGGACCACCCAACCAGTCAACGCGTAGACCGCCTCATCCGTCGCCTCCCACCGGTGGACGGCATAGCGCCAGAAGGGCTCCACGAACGCTGTGAGGACCGTGACGACAGCGAGCCCGATGACCGCGACGGCCAGCCACGGACGCGCGTCTTCCCACCATGCGTAGACGATCACGGATGCCGCCAACAACACGCCCGGAAACGCGATCGCCTGGACCATCCACCACAGGACTGCCTTGCGCTCAATCCGGTGCCGCGGCGGACGCAGCCGCACGGTCCGGGCTCCGGATTCGGTGAGCTCCGCCATCTTGCGCTCCTACTGATCGTGAACGGCCGTCGAGCCGATATCTCGAATCTATCGACCTGGGGTGGTTCCGCCGTCCTTCAGCTGCATGAATCGGGTGATCCTTCGCGGGGAGGACATTCCCGCCCGCGATCCTCCCGGCCCCTGTTCGCATAGCCGCATTCGAACGTCCCAATTCCGCTGATTTGGCCATTTCGCCCCTATATACGCGTCCGAGAATCGACCGATCGCCCTATTTCCGTCGACCCGCCGAGTCACTACTCTGTAGGACGACCTTGCGTGCATCCGCTCTACGCCGCATGAGAAAGGACCCAACCCATCACCCCGCCAGAGCACGACCCCATGAACAGGCCCCGGCCTCGAAGTTCCGAACCGGGTTCGCATAGCAAAGACGGCTTGTTTGCGACTGTTATGGGATGGTTTGTTGCTAAAGGCCGGGCATACCCGTCGCTCGTGGCCTGCATCGTCGGAGCCACCGTCGGTATCACCCTTGGCAGCCTCGTGGTCCCGACCGGCGGTGACCGCGTGACGGCCGACGCTGACCTCGTCACGACACACACCGTGGGCACGCCGTCGAGCGAGCCCTCCAGCACGAGCACCGAAGGCTGGACAGGTGGACCCACCGCGCGAACGCCTTCCGGAACCGGCACGCCGCGCGAGTCCGCCGATGACGACGAAGGCCGCACCGAGACCGACGGTGCGCAGACCGAGCAGGGCGAGGACGACGAGCCGCGCCAATCCGGGCCCGACGACGAGGCGGACGCTGACACCGGCGGGGACACCGGCCGGAACGACGACACGCCGGACGAGCCGGCCGACGCACCCAAAGAGGACGACTCACGGGACACGACACCGTCGGACGAGGACAAGGACGATACCCCGCCGCCCAGCTCTTCGCAGGACCCCGACGACCGCGATCCCACGGACGCACCCGAAGAGCCCGAGGAACCGGACGAGTCCGACGAGCCAGACGAACCCGATGAGCCTGAGAAGCCAGAGAAGTCCGAGGAGCCGGACGACCCCGAGGAATCCCCTCCGCCGACGCTGGACACCGATTTTCCTGAGCCGGCCCCCACGGATCCGGACGAGCGAGAAGAATACTGCTTGGGCCTCGACCTCTCCCTGCTCGAGCTCCTGATCTGCCTCGGCTAGTGTCCCGTAAAGGGTGCGGCAGCCGAGATCGGCTTGGCTACAGGTAAAGCCCGGTCTGGCCGTCCGCGATCCGCTCAGACGCCACGGCGTGCAGATCACGCTCACGCAGGAGAATGTAGGTCTCGCTACGGACCTCCACCTCTGCCTTGTCCTCCGGGTCGAAGAGGACACGATCGCCTACGGCGACCGTGCGGACGTTGGATCCCAAGGCAACAACCTGTGCCCACGACAGCCGTCGCCCCATCGCCGCCGTGGCGGGGATCACGATGCCTGAGGACGATTTCCGTTCGCCGGCTTCAGCGTCCAGCGAGACCAGCACGCGGTCATGCAGCATGCGGATGGGCAGCTTGTCCGAGTCAACAGCACTCTCTTCGGTCACGGTCCCTCAGGATACGCGCCTCAACGGCGACGGCGACGGGCGCGCCAGATCAGCAAGCCACCCACCAGCAGAGCACCGGCGACGGCGCCCACCACTTCCAGCCGGGGGCCTCCCTCGGGTGTGGTCAGCTTCGAACCGACCCGACCGGCGCTGTCGCGGGCCAAGCGCCCGGGGCTCATCCGGCTCACCAGCTCGTCGACGTTCATCGCCAGGCGCTCACTGCGCTCGGCCATCGCCTGTTCGATCTCCTTGGCGGAGCGTTTGGGGCGCGGTTCGGACTCGTCTCCCGCCTCCGGCGAAGCCGAGACAGGCTGCCGCGACCCGGGCCGCACGGCGTCCGGAGTACTCACGCGCACCTCCATGTCCGATTCGCTGTCTCACTAACCGTATCGGCGCGCGGGCCACTTCGCCGCCATTTCGTGCACCGCCACGATAGAAGAAATCCCGGCCGTGGCCGTACCGTAGGACCGTGACCGAGACACGACTCTCCCCCGGTGACCCCGCGCCCACATTCACGCTTCCCGACGCCGACGGCAGCCCGGTGGACATCACGTCCTACCGCGGCCAGCGTGTCGTCCTGTACTTCTACCCAGCGGCCATGACGCCCGGCTGCACGACGCAGGCGTGTGACTTCCGCGACAACCTCTCGTCTTTGCAGGCCGCCGGCCTCAACGTCGTCGGCGTCTCCAAGGACACGCCCGACAAGCTGGCCGGCTTCCGGGAGCGAGACAGCCTCAACTTCCCGCTCCTCTCGGACGAGGACTTGGCGGTGACCAAGGCTTTCGGCGCATACGGCGAGCGAAAGCTCTACGGCAAGTCCGTCACCGGCGTCATCCGCTCGACGTTCGTCATCGACGCCGACGGAAAGATCGAGAAGGCGATGTACAACGTCAAGGCGACAGGGCATGTCGCGAAGCTCCGCCGCGACCTGGGTATCGACGGTTGACCGCCTGGCCCTGGCGGGATTCCATCAGGCCGTTGACGCTCGAGGGGAACGGGTGCTGAGCCATGCGTAGGTTCTTCGGTGTCGTCCTCCTCGTCCTCGGCGTTCCGGTCATCGCCGCCGGCGTCGTCATGGCGGTCTATGTGGGTCCGGACGACACGTTCGGAGTTCTCGACGAAGAGATCTCGACGGACACCGCGGTCATCACCTCGACGCCTTCCGTGCTGGACATTTCCGGCCCTACCCTGCACGTCTCCGCCGATGCGGGTGACGCGGGCACGTTCGTCGGCGTCGCCCATCCGGTACATGCCCAGTCCTATCTTCAGGACGTCTCCGTCGAGCGGATCACCGCGGCCGGCTGGCGCGAGGATCTCGCGCACGAGTCTGCAGCCGGTGAGGAGGACGTCCCGGCGACGTCTCCGGGAGAGCTCGACTGGTGGCGAGGGTCAAGCGTCGGCACCGGTGAACAGACGGTGAGTGTGGAGCTGACGGACGAACCGACGCAGGTGGTCGTCACCGCCGCCGATCCGGAAGCGCCACTCGCGGTCGACCTCACGGTCGACGCCGAGATCGACGGCCTGTTCGCCACTGCGTTGCTGGCAACGGGTCTGGGTCTCATCCTCGTCGCCGGTGGTGTCGTCCTCCTCGGCACCGCCCGCCGTCACCGACGCGCGGGCCGCCGTACGACGGGTACCGGGAAACCGCCCGATCCGGCGGCCGACGCCCCTGGCGACGCCGAGACCGTCGGGCCGCCGCCACCGCCGGAGTCCCCCGGCAGATCCGCGCGGATGTCCCTCCTGGCCGGGATCGGCACAGGCTCCGTGCTCGTGCTCGCGGGCTGTGCGGAGCTTCCCGGCGACGCCGACGGCGAGGCGCACACCGCCGTCGCGGCCGTCACCCCGCAGGCGGCGGACGACTTCTTCGCGTACTACACCGAGACGAACAACACGGCCAACGCCGAACAGGATCCCGAGCTCATCGCCACCGTGGAGACCGGACCACTGCTGACGTCGTCCCAGATGAGCTACCAGGTCCAGCAGGCACAGGACCGCGACCCGATCGAGCCGTTCACGGTCGCGCCGCAGCACATCGCAGGGCCGGAGTTCGACGCCTACCCCATGTGGTTCGTCGCTCTGGCCGAACCCGAGAGCGAGGAGGCCGGCCCGGCGTACTACCTCGTCACCCGTGAGGACGCTGCCTCACCCTGGCAGGCGGAGCTCTCAGTCTACCCGCCGAACGACGCTGAGCCGGTCCGGCCGGTCATCGACGATGGGACGGCGGCGATCGCCGACGAGGACTCCGCCGCCCGCGGTGAAGAGGTCCTCGAGGCAGTCGTAGCGTATGCCGAGACCGGCGAGGAGCCGGACGGCGTCGACCTCTCGGGGGGCGGTGGTCTGGCCTCCTTACCGGAGCAGGGAATCGAGATCACTGAAGGGCCGCAGGACCGGGTCACCGCAGAGCGGGACTGCTCCCTGCATGGCGACGATGTGCGCTGGCTGGCCTCCGAATCCGGAGCGATGGCCCTGGCCGCGGTCAGTTGCACGCAGGACGTCACGCTCGATGAGGACTACACGATCACGCTGGACGGCGACGGCTACGGCACCATTCCGGGCGATACCCGCCTGACGGAGATGACCATCACCCACGGCGTCAGCTTCGTCGTCGAGGTGGACGACGACGGCTCGGCTACGGTCTCCGGGGAGGCGATGCTGCCCTACGCGATGGACTATGCCGAAGAGGAGTGAAGGCCCCTCTCATCGAGCGAGCACATCGCTGATCACTCATCGCGACGTGGCCGAACGACTGTATTCCGCTCCGGCAGGGGCGGTACGCTCGGCGACATGCCACGCGCCTGCGTCCACCACCCGATCTTCGCCAGGGTCTACGCGAAGGCCAGCCAGGCCATGGAGCGAGAGGTCGGTGAGCATCGCGACCGGTTGCTAGCAGGACTGAGTGGACGGGTGATCGAGGTCGGCGCCGGCAACGGGATGAACTTCTCGCACTATCCGTCGGAGGTCACCGGCGTCGTGGCGGTGGAACCCGAGCCGTACCTGCGCAACCTGGCGGAGCAGGCGGCCGACCAGAGCTCGCGCCCGATCGAGGTCGTGGACGGCGTCGCCGAGGAACTCGCGGCAGACGACGGCACCTTCGACGCCGCGGTCGCGTCGCTCGTACTCTGCTCGGTACGGAGCCCACCAACGGCATTGAGCGAGATGTTCCGGGTAGTCCGTCCTGGTGGAGAACTCCGTTTCTACGAGCACGTCCGCGCCGAGAGCCCTCGGTTGCGCAGAGTTCAGCGGACTCTGGACGCCACCATCTGGCCGTTCTTCACCGGGGGTGACCATGCCCACCGCGACACGGCTACCGCCATCGCCGCCGCGGGCTTCACCATCGAGCAGATGGAGCGCATCACCTTCCCGGAGAGCCGCATTCCTCTCCCCACATCGCCGCATATCATCGGCTCCGCCATCCGGTCGGCGAACAACACCTAGAAGTTTGCCATCAGTGAACAGGCGACTCAAGAGCCACTTCACCCCCCGACTTTGTCAGACCCAGCCGATAACGTCGGATCATGAAATACACACGAGAAATGCTCATTGAAGCCGTCAAATCATCCAAAAGCGTCGCCGGCGTACTGCGCCACTTGGGCATGAGACAGTCCGGAGGAAGCCATGCACATATAAGCCGACGCATCAAGCAGCTCGGAATCGACACGACTCACTTTACTGGGCAAGCGCACAACAAAGGAAGGCCGCCTCGCAATCGGCTCACATGGCACGAGATTCTTGTCGTCAGGCCACTTGGGAGCCGTAGGGCCGAGGCCCATCGTCTCCGCAGAGCGCTCATCGAGTCCGGCAGGCAATATCGCTGCGAAGCGTGTGGTCTGGGCAATTCCTGGAACGGCAACCGCCTGACGCTTCATGTTGATCATATCAGCGGTGACTGCGATGACTGCCGAGCAGAGAACCTGAGATTCCTATGCCCGAACTGTCACACTCAAACACCAACGTGGGCAGGAGCGAAAAAGAATCGCAAGAATGAAACATTCTTGCAGCCTTCCCGGCACAAGGGACATCACGTCTGGACCGACGGCGATCTGGTCACCTTCTGCCCTCAATCGCTTGTGGTTTTCGACCTTCCAGTTAGACGGCTCACATCCTCTTATACCAAGGCTCGAAATTGTCCTGAGCGGATCGAGATCGCCGAGCACCGGATTGATGCTTGAGGGCCCGCTTGGCCCGAGACGATTGCATGGCCTATGATAGGCACCGAGTTTGCGGGAGTGGCGGAATTTGGTTTACGCGCACGGTTTAGGTCCGTGTGTCTTCGGACATGTGGGTTCGAGTCCCACCTCCCGCACCACAGCCGCCTTCCTCTCCGGCTCTGGCCTAGGCTGAGGCCTGAGCGATGAAGTCGAGAGAGGAGCGCCGAGCGATGACGACGGACGAGCCGCCGGTGGTGATCGACTGGTCCGAGCATGCCGAACGTCTCAGCGCGGCCGTCGATGACGACGCGGCATGGTATGCGGAGACGGCGCGGCATCTGGTCGAGCCGGGCGACGGGCTGGCCGTAGACGTGGGCTGCGGCGGCGCCGGGATGGCGATGGCGCTGAGCGCCGCTCTTCCGTCGGACGCGAGCGTCGTCGGCCTGGACGGCGACGACGAGGTCCTGGCCGCCGCGCAGCGACGCGTCGCTGACGCACAGATCGACGGCGCACGTGTCTGGCTCATCCGCGCGGACCTCGATCACGACCTCAGGTCCCTTCCCGCGGTAGCGCGGAACGCGGACATCATGTGGGCATCGGCGTCGATCCACCACGCCGCCGACCAGCAGTCAGCCATCGATGCGCTGGCCGCTCATCTCGCGCCGGGAGGACGCCTGGCGCTGGCCGAGGGCGGTCTCCGCGGTCGCCACCTGCCGTGGGATCTCGGCGTGGGCGAGCCGGGCCTGGAGAACCGTCTCCTCGGTGCCGAGGATCGATGGTTCGGCCGGATGCGGGAGTCGCTGCCCGGCACCGTACGGATGCCCTACGGCTGGACCACCGCGCTGCGCAAGGCCGGGCTCACCGAGGTCACGACCCGCTCGACGATGTTCGAGCAAACGGCACCGCTGGCCCACGCCGAGTTGACGAAGGTCCTCGACAACCTGGCGCACCGCGTCGAGCGGGCCAGCGAGAGCGGGGACCTCGACGCCGATGACGCCGCGGCCTGGGCTCGCCTGCTCGACCGGGACGACGACGTGTGGCTGGGGCACCGGGACGACATACACTCCCTCAGCGCCCGAAGCGTCCACGTCGGTCGTCGCGCCGCCTGACGCCCTCGCCCGGATGAACGTCACTATCCGCACCTCGCGGTCGACGCTAAAGCGGTGTGAGCTCCTTCAGGTAGAAGCCGCGACAGGTACCCGTGTCGGTTCCGAAGATCAAATACTCGTGTCCGTTGATCCGGTCAAACGGAGACCAGTACGGAGATGATCGTGCTGGCGCGTTCGCTGGACGGTGCAGAACCAGCCCCAGCTGATCACGCCCCTTCAGAGGCGCGATCAGCTCACCTGGGACGGGGCCACCCGCGAACCGCGGATCGCTTTCGTTGCCTTCCCTGATACTCTCCAGCGTTTCCCGCACCCGCCGCTGTCCCGGTGCCCGCAGGTCTACCGCAGGCCGGTACTGATCCACGGCGACCCGATCGAGAACCAGGAGACCGTCGTGCGTCATGACCCTCAACGGCGCGATCCACGGGTTGTTCCAGTACTCCCATGCCACCGGCGAACCCGGACCCGAATCACGCTCATGGAAAGTTGTGCGCTCCGGTGTCGCGACCCACATCCGTTGATCACCGTCCACCAGAAGCAGTAAAGGCTGGCCACGAAACTCGTGGTACCGGCGCCGCATGGAGGGCTCTGGTTCTTCCGGCCGGACGTAATAGACGCTCACCGGCATGGGCTCGTGCCGACGGACTCGACGGCGGGCTCTCAACGCGCGCCATGCGCGTGGCAGTCTCGACATGACGTTGGTCAGGGCCGCGAGCACAAATACAAGGAAGAGGAGCGCGAACCCGCCACTCGCATCGTCGACTCCAGGCGTGAGGTCGACCCTGGTGACGACGATGATGACGAGGGTGGAGAAG
>NZ_ML142859.1:186791-193641 GCF_004138495.1 Phytoactinopolyspora endophytica | reverse complement strand
ATTTAATGATTACCATAGACGTAACCAGCACGTCAGGAAGGATCAGCGGCGTCGCTAGACCTCGCCGGGTCTAACGACGTCGTTCTCGTACGCGAAGACGACGACCTGCGTCGCCGCGTAAGCCTCAAGTCGTACGACCCCCCCCAAAAAAAATCGGTCGGTCCGCGTTCCCCGGGTGGGTTCGTCCTAGGCCTGGCCAGGCATGAGACACTCCGCTCATGTCCGTCACCGTCGTAGCTGAGTCTCCCCTGCAGGACGATGTGCGCATGCTCATCTCCGGGCTCAACGAGCATCTGCTTCCTCTGTCACCGATCGAGTTCCAGTTCAAGATGACTGTCGAAGAGATGGCGGAGCCGGACACCACGGTGTTCGTAGCCCGTGACGAGAACGGGCACGCGCTGGGTTGCGGTGCGCTCAAGATCCATCAGGGCGGACTGGGCGAGGTCAAACGCATGTTCACCGCGCCCAAGGCGCGCGGTGCCCGCGTAGGGTCCACGGTGCTCGCTGCGATCGTCGAACGCGCGCGTGGCGAGAGACTGACCTGGCTCATGCTTGAGACCGGAACGGCCCCGGGCTTCGCCGCCGCACGACAACTCTACGAACGCAGCGGTTTCAAGCCACGAGGGCCGTTCCTCGACTATCCCGGCAGCAACTGGTCGGCGTTCTACGAGATGCAGCTCACCCGCTAGGGCGACGGGTACGGGCGTGGTGCGCCGCGTCGCACGGGCTCGCGGCTCGGCGGCTGCTCAGGCTCGGGACCGGCCGGTGGCGCCTCCGGGATCGGCAGGCTCACCGGCGCCCCGACCTCCACCGCCACCGACTCGCCGTGGTGGAAGAACTCGATACGGGACCCGTCCTCGTGGTCACCTTCGCGCAGGAAGTACGTGACCTCTTGCGGACGGACACTGACCCGCAACCGGAGCCCGTGCCACAGCAGCGAGAAGTCCAGCCGCTCGATCGTGCTCGGCAGCCGGGGCGCGAACGAGAGCGCACCATCGTGGTCGCGCATGCCGCCGAAGCCCGCCACCAGCGCCAGCCACGAACCGGCCAGGGCCGCCAGATGGACGCCGTCCCGGGTGTTCGCGTGGGTGTCGTGCAGATCGGTCAGCGCGGCGTCGCCCAGGTAGTCGTGGGCCAGCTCCAGATGCCCGGTCTCCGCGGCGAGCACGGCCTGCGTGCACGACGACAGGGACGAGTCCCGCACCGTGCGGGCCTCGTAGTACCGGAAGTTGTTGGCCTTCTCCTCCGGCGTGAACGCATCACCGCGCCAGTGCATGGCGAGAATGAGGTCACCCTGCTTGCAGACCTGGCGCCGATACAGGTCAAAGTACGGATGGGTGAGGAGCAGCGGGTAGTCATCGGGCTTCGTCGCAGCGAAGTTCCACTCCTGGAACCGGGTGAAGCCCTCGGACTGCTGGTGCACGCCGATCTCCTCGTCGTACGGGACGACCATGGCGCGAGCCGCTTCCTTCCACGACGCCGCCTCGGCCTCGTCCACGCCGAGCGCTTCGGCGACGTCGGGCCAGCGAGTGATCGCCTCGGCCGCTCCCAGCATGTTCCGCTGCGCCATCAGGTTGGTGTAGATGTTGTCGTTGGCGATGGCGGAGTACTCGTCCGGGCCGGTCACTCCATCGATGTGGAAGTCGCCGTGCCGATCGTGGTGGCCCAGGGACCGCCACAGCCGAGCGGTCTCCACCAGCAGTTCCACACCCACCTCGCGTTCGAACGTCTCGTCGCCGGTGGCCTGGATGTACCGCATGGTGGCATCGGCGATGCCGGCCCCGATGTGGAACGCCGCGGTGCCGGCCGGCCAGTAACCCGACGTCTCCTGGCCGCGGATGGTCCGCCACGGGAATGCCGCGCCCTTGAGCCCGAGGGTGCGGGCGCGCTCACGTGCGAGATCGAGGGTGGCGTGCCGCCACCTGAGCACCTGCGCGGCCGCCAGCGGCTTCGTGTAGGTCAGCACCGGCAGCGCGAACATCTCGGTGTCCCAGAAGACATGTCCGTCGTACCCGGGGCCGGTCAGCCCTTTCGCCGGGATGGGACGCATCTCGTTCCTGGCGCCGGCCTGCAGGACATGGAAGATGCCGAACCGGACCGCTTGCTGAACCTCCGGGTCACCGTCGACACGCACGTCGGCGGCGTCCCAATAGTCGTCCAGATACTCCCGCTGGTCTCGCCGGAGCCCGTCCCAGCCGGAAAGCTGTGCCGCGGCCAGTGCGGCACCGACCTGGTCCCGCAGCGCGGGCAGCGACCGCTGGCTGGAGAAACCGTAGGCGAGCAGCTTGACGACGCGAAGCCGTTGACCAGGCTGGAGGACGCACGCGATGGTGGTGCGTGCCCAGTCCGGGAACGCCTCTGTGTTCACCATCGTCTCGTCCGGGCCGTCGATCTGGTGCGTCGTCGCGGCCGCCATCCGCAAGCCACTGGCCTTGGTGCGATGGACCAAGAGGCCGCCGGCGCCGTTGGCGATGTGCTGCTCGGACTGGAGCGGTTCCCGCAGCACGGCCGCGACCCGGGGGTCACCCTTGCGGATCGGCACTTCCTCGTTCGCCACCAGCCCGGACTGGATGACCAGCCGGGTCTCGGCGTCGAGCGGTTCCACCTCATAGCAGATCGCGGCGACGGAGCGTTGGGTGAACGAGACCAGCCGGGTGGAGTGCACCCGCACGGCGCGTCCGGCGGGCGACACCCACTCCACCTTGCGCTCGAGAGTGCCCTCCCGCATGTCCAGTACGCGCTCGTGCGACCGCAGCTCGCCATACCGCACGTCGAACGGCTCGTCGTCGACGAGAAGCCGGATCAGCTTGCCGTTGGTGACGTTGACGATCGTCTGCCCTTCCTCCGGATAGCCGTAACCGGCCTCCGCGTGTGGCAGCGGGCGCAGCTCGTAGAACGAGTTCAGATACGTGCCGGGGAGCCCGTGCGGCTCGCCCTCGTCCAGGTTGGCACGCAAGCCGATGTGGCCGTTGGAGAGCGCCAGCACGGACTCGGACTGAGCAAGGACATCCAGGTCGAGCTGGGCCTCCCGGATGCGCCACGGCTCAGCCGGGTACCCCTTCTCACGGATCATTCGGATGCTCCATCCAACAGCTCGGCCAAGTCGCGGACCACAATGTGTGCGCCATGCTCGTGAAGCGATTCAGACTGGCCCACGCGGTCCACTCCTACCACGAGCCCGAAGCCGCCTTCACGACCGGCCTCCACGCCCGCCAAGGCGTCCTCGAACACCGCCGCATCACCAGGCTGGACGCCCAGCTTATCGGCGGCGGCCAGGAACGTGTCAGGATGCGGTTTTCCGCGGAGCCCCTCACGCCGGGCGACCACACCGTCCACCCTGGCCTCGAGGAACTGATCGATCCCGGCGGCCTTGACGACTTCGGCGCAGTTCGCGCTCGCCGAGACCACGGCGCGGCGCACTCCGGCCCGTTCGACCGCGCGCAGGTACGCCACCGAGCCCTCGTACGGGTCGACGCCGCGCTCCCTCAGGACGGCCAGCAGCATCGTGTTCTTCCGATTGCCGACGCCGTTGACCGTGTCCGCGCTATCCGGGTCGTCGGGATCGCCTTCCGGCAACGTGATCCCCCGCGAGCCGAGGAACGAGCGCACACCGTCCGCACGTGCCTTGCCGTCGACGTACACGTTGTATTCCCGGCCGGAGTCGAACGGTACGAACTGCTCACCGGTCTCCTCCGCACGCCGCCGGAGAAACGCGTTGAACGTCTCCTCCCATGCCGCCTTGTGCACCTTGGCCGTAGGGGTCAGGACACCGTCCAAGTCGAACAGACAGGCCCTGACGTTCTCGGGCAACCCCAGCACTCGCTCACCACCTTGTCGAAGATCGCCCGGGCACCGGTCGCCGGCGCGACCTGCCGCGCTGTTATGAAGAAGGATTCTCCTGAACAAGAACGCACACGGCATGCCGCACTGTTTCCTGCCAGGCGAGAAAACTCTAGCGTTCGCACACCTGCCATGCAGTGTTTCATCATGGGCGCGTCCGCCACGAGCTCCGGCCGGCTCAATAATCAGGTGAGTCGCGGGCCGTCGGCACCGTAAACTTGTTCTGGTATGTCTGGACCCTCCGTAGCCGATCTGCGCGCCCGGTTGGCCGAACTCTCGATCCGCGACGAGCACCGGCTCCGGCGGCGGCTGGACGGCATCCGCAAGAGCCGGCGGGATGAGAACGCGTCGGCGGCCCTCCGCGAGGCTGCCGCCGAGGTCGAAGCCGCTGAGAAACGCGTGGCGTCGCGCGTCTCATCCGTACCGCGCATCGTCTACCCCGAGCAGCTGCCGGTCAGCCAGCGCAAAGACGACATCGCGGCCGCGATCCGCGACCACCAGGTGGTGATCGTCGCGGGCGAGACCGGATCCGGCAAGACCACGCAGCTGCCGAAGATCTGCCTGGAGCTGGGACGCGGGGTACGCGGCGCCATCGGCCACACCCAGCCACGACGCCTCGCGGCCCGCACCGTCGCCGAACGCATCGCCGAGGAGACGAAGACCGAGCTCGGCGAGGCCGTCGGCTACCAGGTGCGGTTCACCCGCAAGGCCGACGACGACACGCTGGTCAAGCTGATGACAGACGGCATCCTGCTCTCCGAGATCGGCCAGGACCGGATGCTGCGCAGATACGACACGCTGATCATCGACGAGGCGCACGAGCGCAGCCTCAATATCGATTTCATCCTCGGCTACCTCAAGCAGCTTCTCCCCCGCCGCCCGGATCTGAAGGTCATCATCACCTCGGCCACGATCGACCCGGAACGGTTCGCCACACATTTCGGCGCACCGATCATCGAGGTCTCCGGGCGCACGTATCCGGTCGAGATCCGGTACCGGCCGCTCGTCGCCGACAACTCGACCGGCGCGGAGAACGACGACGGCGGGGCCGACGAGGAGTCCGGCGAGCCGCGCGACCAGGTACAGGCGATCGTCGCCGCCATCGACGAGCTGGCGCTCGAACCGCCCGGCGACGTCCTGGTCTTTCTCAGCGGCGAACGCGAGATCCGCGACACCGCCGACGCGCTCAACAAACGCTTCGCCGGCACCGCACACCGCGGAGCCGGCACCGAGGTGCTGCCCCTCTACGCCAGGCTCTCCGCGGCAGAGCAGCATCGGGTCTTCCAGTCGCACAACGGACGGCGCATCGTCCTGGCCACCAACGTGGCCGAGACATCACTGACCGTGCCGGGCATCCGGTACGTCGTGGACCCTGGAACGGCGCGGATCTCCAGGTACAGCCATCGCACCAAGGTGCAGCGGCTGCCGATCGAGCCGATCTCACAGGCGTCGGCACGGCAGCGCGCCGGGCGATGCGGCCGCGTCGCCGACGGAGTCTGCATCCGGCTCTACTCCGAAGACGACTACGAGTCCCGGCCCGCGTTCACCGACCCCGAGATCCTGCGGACCAACCTGGCGTCGGTGATCCTGCAGATGACCGCCCTGGGGCTCGGAGATGTCGCGGCGTTCCCGTTCCTGGACCCGCCGGACCGGCGCAGCGTCTCGGCCGGGGTCGACCTGCTGCATGAGCTCGGCGCTCTCGATCCGCAGGCGAAGGACCCGCGCAAGTCGCTCACCGACCTGGGACGGAGGCTCTCCCAGCTCCCGGTCGACCCCCGCATCGCCCGCATGATCCTCGAGGCCGATCGGCAAGGCTGCGCCCGCGAGGTCATCACCATCGCGGCGGCGCTGTCCATTCAAGATCCCCGGGAGCGTCCGGCCGACCACCAGCAGGCCGCGGACGAGAAACACGCCCGGTTCCGCGACCCCACGTCCGACTTCGCCACGCTGCTGAATCTGTGGCGCTACCTGGGCGACGAGAAGCGCGCCCGCACGTCGAACCAGTTCCGCAAGATGTGCCGCACGGAGTTCCTCAACTACCTGCGTGTCCGCGAATGGCAGGACCTGGACGCACAGCTGCGAAGCCTGGTGAAGCCGCTGGGTGTGAAGCTGAACGACGGGCCCGGCGGCGCGGACAACATCCATCGCGCGTTGCTGGCCGGGTTGCTCTCGCACATCGGCGTCAAGGAGGGCCAGGGCAACGAGTATCTCGGCGCCCGCGGCACCAAGTTCGGCATCTTCCCTGGATCGGGGCTGTTCAAGAAGCCACCGAAGTTCGTCATGGCCGCCGAGCTGGTGGAGACCTCGCGGCTGTGGGCACGGATGAACGCCCGTATCGACCCGGAGTGGGCGGAGACGCTCGCCGGCCATCTGGTGAAGCGCAGCTACAGCGAGCCGCACTGGTCGAAGAAGTCAGGCGCCGTCATGGCGCACGAGAAGGTCACACTGTACGGGGTGCCGATCGTCGCGTCGCGGCGGGTCCTCTACTCGAAGGTCGACCCGGAGCTGTGCCGGGAGCTGTTCATCCGGCATGCGCTGGTCGAAGGCGACTGGGAGACCCGGCATCGCTTCTTCCACCACAACCGTGAGCTGCTGGAGGATGTCGAGGATCTGGAGCACCGGGCCCGGCGGCGCGACATCCTCGTTGACGACGAGACCCTGTTCGACTTCTACGACCAGCGGCTCCCGGCGGACGTGGTCTCCGCACGGCACTTCGACGCCTGGTGGAAGAAAGCCCGCCACAGTGACCCCGAGCTGCTGACGTTCTCCACCGATCTGCTGATCAACGACGCTGCCGGCGGAGTCCAGCCGGATCACTACCCCGACGCCTGGCGGCACGGAGAGCACGAGCTGCCGCTCACGTACCAGTTTGAGCCCGGTAGTCGTGCGGACGGCGTCACGGTCGACGTGCCGCTCCCCGTGCTCAACCAGGTCGATCCGCGCGGGTTCGACTGGCAGGTGCCGGGCATGCGCGAGGAACTCGTCATAGCGCTGATCAAGTCGCTGCCCA
>NZ_ML142859.1:158069-186774 GCF_004138495.1 Phytoactinopolyspora endophytica | reverse complement strand
TGCGTCGTTCCTTCGTCCCCGCACCGGATACCGCCCGGCAGGTGCTTCCCGCGCTCGACCGGCAGGAACCGGTCGACAGCGACCACGCGCAGGGCTCAGCCGGCAGGTCTCTCACCGCCGTCCTGGCGCACGAGCTGACGCGGCTTCGTGCGGTGCCAGTGGCACCGGAGGATTTCGACGTCTCACGCCTGCCCGGCCATCTCCGGGTCACGTTCAGGGTGCTCGACGAGAAAGGGCGCGTCGCCGCCGAAGGCAAGGACCTGAGCGCACTGAAGACGGAGCTTCAGGCCGACATGCGTCAGACGGTGGCCGCCGCGGCGGCCGGCATCGAGCGGTCCGGGCTGCGCGAGTGGAACCTCGGCGCGCTGCCACGGACGTTCGAACAAGACAAGGACGGGCACCTCGTCACCGGATACCCGGCGCTGGTCGACGAAGGCACGAGCGCCGCCGTACGGGTCCTGCACACCCAGGCAGAGCAGGAGGCGGCACACTGGGTAGGGGTCAGGCGGCTGCTCCTGCTGGGTATCCCCTCGCCCGTGGCATTCGTGCAGCGGCATCTGACGAGCACGACGAAGCTGGTACTCAGCCAGAATCCGGACGGCAGCGTCGCCGACCTGATCGACGACTGCACCGCGTGCGCCGCGGACGCGCTGATCGCCGACGCCGGGGGTCCGGCCTGGAACGAGGCCGAGTTCGCCGTCCTGCGCGACAAGGTCCGAGGCTCGCTCATCGAGGAGGTCTTCTCCGTCGTGGCCGACGTCGAGCGCGCGCTGCCGGTGGCCCATCGTGTGCGCACCCAGCTCAGCCAGGCGCCACGGACCGCGAACCCGGACTCCGTCGCCGACGCCCGGCACCACCTCGGTGACCTGGTCCACCCAGGATTCGTCACGTCCACCGGACGTCGCCGGCTCCCCGATCTTGTCCGTTATCTCAAGGGGCTCGAGCGGCGGGTGGAGAAGTTCGGGGCGTCCCCGCACCGTGACCTCCAGCATATGGAGACGATCGCCCGAGTGCAGGATGCGTACAACGACCTCCTGGACGCGATCCCGCCGGATCGGATGCCCACCGCGGAGCACGACGCCATCCGCTGGATGATCGAGGAACTCGCCGTCAGCCTGTTCGCCCAGGAGCTCCGTACAGCCCAGCCCGTCTCCGAGAAACGCATCCTCCGAGCCGTCGCCCAGGCTCACGGTCGGATGCGGGACCCCGCCTCCTGACGGGGTCCCGCATCCGGCCGTTGGAGATCACACTCTGGTGTCAGGCGGGCGAGGTCGCGTGCTCGTCGGGACTGCCGGCGGGACGCTGTGCCCGCCGTCGCCCGCGCCGAGCCCGCGGCTTCGAGCTCTCCTCGTCGCCGGTGGCCGACGACGGCGTGTCACCTGTCGGTGCTTCCGCGTCCGCGTACGGCTTCCTGTCCTCCGCTGCTGCGATGCTGTGACCGTTCGCGGCGGTATCAGGCCGTCGATCGTCGTCGGGCCGTCCACCGTCGTCGGGGCTTCCATCGTGATCGGGCGTGGTGCCGTTCGCCGCGGCCGCTGCCGCGCTCACCGGCATGAGGTCGGCCGGCGACGCCTCCCCAGGGGTGGCATGCGCCTCAAGCTTGGGAGTGAGCTGCGCCTCCGTCTTCTCCGGCGTCGACGCCGGCGGCTGCTGCTGCTCGCCGCGCTTGCGGCGGCCACGCCGTTCCGCCTTGCCCGACGTCTCCTCCGCGGTGGAGGTCTTCGCAGCGTCGCCCGGATGCATGTGGATGTGAACACCGCGCCCCTTGCAGTGCGAGCACGGCTCGCTGAACGCTTCGACGAGACCGGTGCCGATCCGCTTACGGGTCATCTGGACGAGGCCCAGCGAGGTCACCTCGGCGACCTGGTGCTTGGTGCGGTCCCGGCCGAGGCACTCCACGAGCCGGCGCAACACGAGGTCCCGGTTCGACTCCAGCACCATGTCGATGAAGTCGACGACGATGATGCCCCCGATGTCGCGCAGGCGCAGCTGGCGGACGATCTCTTCGGCGGCTTCCAGGTTGTTCTTGGTGACCGTCTCTTCGAGGTTTCCACCCGATCCGGTGAACTTTCCGGTGTTGACGTCGATGACGGTCATCGCCTCGGTGCGATCGATCACGAGCGATCCGCCACTGGGGAGCCAGACCTTGCGGTCGAGTGCCTTGGTGATCTGCTCGTCGACACGCAGCGCGGCGAAGATGTCGTCCCTGCCGGTCCACTTCTCAACCCGGTCCCGCAACGACGATGCCACGCCGCCGACGTACTCGTCGATCGTCGCCCAGGCTTGGTCGCCGTCCACGATCAGCCTGGTGAAGTCCTCGTTGAACAGGTCCCGGACCACCTTGATGGCCAGGTCCGGCTCGCCGTGCAGTAACGCGGGAGCGCTGCCGGAGGTCTTCTTCTGAATGGCCTCCCACTCGGCCTTCAAGCGTGCGACGTCGTTGGTCAGCTCCTCTTCGGAGGCGCCCTCGGCGGCGGTCCGCACGATGACGCCGGCGTCCTCCGGAACGACCTTCTTCAAGATCTTCTTCAGCCGGTTGCGCTCGTTGTCGGGCAGCTTGCGGCTGATCCCGCTCATGGAGCCACCGGGCACATACACGACATACCGGCCCGGGAGGCTGATCTGTCCGGTGAGCCGGGCGCCCTTGTGGCCGACCGGATCCTTGGTGACCTGGACCAGGGTCGGCTGACCAGACTTAAGGACATCCTCGATGCGTTTCGGCCCGTCAGCGTGCCCGAGGCCTGCCCAGTCCACCTCACCCGCGTACACCACGGCGTTACGGCCACGACCGATGTCGATGAACGCCGCTTCCATCGCCGGCAGCACGTTCTGAACACGGCCGAGGTAGACGTTGCCGATCATGGATTGCTGCGACGCGCGGCTGACGTAGTGCTCGACGAGGATGTCGTCCTCGAGAACGGCGATCTGCGTGAGGTCGCCGTCCTGCCGGACCGCCATCACGCGATCCACCGCCTCGCGGCGAGCGAGGAACTCAGACTCGCTCAAGATCGGTGGCCTGCGGCGACCGGCCTCGCGTCCCTCGCGTCGGCGCTGCTTTTTCGCCTCCAGCCGAGTCGAGCCCTTGACGACACTGACCTCGTCGTCCTGCTCCTTCGCATCCCGGACCCGGACCACGGTGTTCGGTGGGTCGTCGGTGCGCGTGTCCTCGCCGTCTTCGCTCTTGCGGCGCCGGCGCCGGCGGCGCCGCCGGCTTCCGCCGTCCGAGCCGTCGTCGGAGCTTTCGTCGGCATGGCCGTCGTCATCCGGTTCCGAGGGTTCCGCGGCTTCTGTGCTTGCCTCGGCGGGCTGCTCGGCGACCTCGCCGTCACGCTCGCCGGCGCCCTCATCGTCGGTGTCCAGGCCACTGTCGTCGGAGGCCTCGTCGGTCCTTTTGCGCCGTCCGCGACCGCCACGCCGCCGACGCCGGCGCCGCGAGGCGGCATCCTCGCCGTCGTCGCTGTCGTCCCCGTCGTCGCTCTGGGATTCCGTGGCCGGCTCCGGCACGTCCTTCGACGGCCGGTCGCCTTCATCGCGCCGGTCCGCGACACGTTCGCTGCGGCTCTCCTCCACAGCCGGCGCCTCGAACAGAGGGGTGGCGTCGAACGTCGGCGGTTGGAAAAGCACCGTGGATGCGGCGGTTTCCGGCGACGCCGAGGACTTCGACGACGCCGAGGACTTCGACGACGGCGAGGGCTCGGGCGACGCCGAGGGCTCCGGCTGAGCTGGTTCGCCGGCGGCGAGTGCGGCGTCGGCGCTGACCGCTTGTTCGGCTGCGGCCACGGCCTTCTTACGGCTCCTGGTCGCTCGCTTCTTCGGCGCCGGTTCGGCAGCCGCTTCGCTGGTCACCACACCCGTTTCAGCATCTGCGGCCGCCTCGGGCTGTGCGCTCGCCTCCGCGGCGCCGCCCTTGGCCGGGGACTTCTTGGCAGCAGCCGACTTCTTTGCGGCGGGCTTCTTCGCAGCCGTCCGCTTCGCAGGCTTGCGGGTACTTGTGCCGCCCGTTTCCGCTGCCGGACCCGTTTCCGCCGCTGTGGCGGATTCCGGCGCTGGGCCGGCTTCCGCCGATGGGGCGGCTTCCGACGCTTGCGCCTCGGCGGTACTTGGTTCCTGAGGCGGACCCGCCTGGCGGCTGGCGGCCCGCCTCCGCGGTGTCCGCCGAGCAGGGGCAGCCTCTGCTGGCTCAGCCGATAGTGCGGCCGAGCTGGTCTCTTCGTCCTGCATATACGTATACTCCCGTCAACCCCGGGCCCGGCGGCGCGGCATCCGCACGTTCGCGTGAGCGCTGCCACCGTGCACGGGCTCTGTCTGGCGCCGGCCTGATGCGAACATCACTCGCCGACGGAGAAGCCTGTAATCAACCACGTTCACCGGCATATGCGTCGGAGGCCGCGCCACAATGTCGCCGCGCCGGCGGTCTGCGCTGTTGGCACACCGCCTCGCGGCTGAACATCGGCTCGTTGCCACCGTGCCGAGCGCCCCATGGACGTCGGCGAGAACGTCGCCGGATTGAGCGGTAGGTTCCGCCCAACCACTGTCGAGTATCGCACACGATCGGCCCATACCGTGTGCATCGCCATCGTCAGGGCGAGCCACCGACGGGCAGCGGCGAGGAAAGCACCAGGTGAGACGTCACAATGGGAGGACGTCAAATTTGTCCGCTACGGCACGGTCCTGCGCGTCAGGCGACGGTCAGCGGGAGAAGCTTCCGGCCCGTCGGGCCGGTCTGGATCTCCGTGCCCATCTGCGGGCAGACGCCGCAGTCGAAGCAGGGGGTCCACCGGCAGTCGTCGACCTCGACCTCGTCGAGCGCGTCCTGCCAGTCTTCCCACAGCCATTCGCGGTCAAGGCCGGAGTCGAGATGGTCCCACGGAAGCACCTCGTCGTGGCCGCGCTCACGTGTGGTGTACCAGTCCAGATCGACCGGCTCACCGGCGAGCGCGCGCTGAGCGGACGAGACCCAGCGTTCGAAGGAGAAGTGCTCCGTCCAGCCGTCGAACCGGGCACCGTCCTCCCAGGCGGCACGGATCACGCGCCCGACTCGCCGATCGCCGCGGGAGAGCAGGCCTTCCACCATGCTGGGTTTGCCTTCGTGGTAGCGCAACCCGATGGCCTTGCCGTACGTACGATCCGACCGGATCGCGTCCCGCAGCTTGAGCAGCCGCGAGTCGACGGTCTCATGGGGAGTCTGCCCGGCCCATTGGAACGGTGTGTGGGGCTTCGGGACGAACCCCCCGATCGACACCGTGCACCGGATGTCCTTGCGACCGGAGACTTCGCGTCCCTTGGCGATCACCTTCTTCGCGAGGTCGGCGATGGCCAGCACGTCGTCGTCGGTCTCGGTCGGCAGCCCGCACATGAAGTAGAGCTTGACCTGGCGCCAGCCACTGCCGTATGCAGCGGCGACTGTCTTGATCAGATCGTCCTCGCTGACCATCTTGTTGATGACCTTACGCATCCGCTCAGTGCCGCCTTCCGGAGCGAAGGTCAGCCCGGAGCGGCGGCCGTTGCGGGACAGCTCGTCGGCGAGTGTCACGTTGAAGGCGTCGACTCGCGTGGACGGGAGCGAGAGCGAGGTGTTGGTCCCCTCGTACCGGTCCGCGAGCCCTTTCGCCACCTCACCGATCTCGCTGTGGTCCGCGCTGGACAGGGAGAGCAGCCCGACCTCCTCGAAGCCGGAGTTCTCCACCCCGCTCTTCACCATGTCCCCGATGGCGGTGATGGACCGCTCACGGACCGGCCGGGTGATCATGCCCGCCTGGCAGAACCGGCAGCCCCGGGTGCAGCCGCGGAAGATCTCGACGCTGTACCTCTCATGGACCGTCTCCGCCAGCGGAACCAGCGGCTTACGCGGGTACGGCCAGCTGTCCAGGTCCATCACCGTGTGCTTGTGGATCCGCCCCGGCACGTCAGCACGATTCGGCACCACTGCGTCGATCCGGCCGTCCGGAAGGTAGCTGACGTCGTAGAACTTCGGCACGTAGACACCACCGCCGGCGGCGAGCCGGAACAGCAGCTCGTCCCGTCCGCCGGGACTGCCCTCCGCCTTCCATTCGCGGACCACCTCGGTGATCGCCAGCGCCACCTCCTCGCCGTCGCCGAGCACGGCCGCGTCGACGAAGTCGGCGATCGGCTCCGGGTTGAACGCCGCATGGCCGCCCGCGATCACCACCGGATGCCGTTCGTCCCGGTCCGACGCTTCCAGCGGGATGCCGGCGAGATCCAGCGCCGTCAGCAGGTTCGTGTAACCGAGCTCCGTCGCGAACGAGATCCCGAACAGGTCGAACGCGACGACGGGACGGTGCGCGTCGACCGTGAACTGGCCGATGCCGTGCTCCCGCATGAGCGCCTCAAGGTCCGGCCAGACCGAGTACGTGCGCTCGGCGAGCACGCCCTCGCGCTCGTTCAGCACCTCGTAAAGAATCTGGACACCCTGGTTCGGAAGACCCACCTCGTAGGCGTCCGGATACATCAGCGCCCAACGGACCTCTGATTCATCCCACGGCTTGACAACGGCGTTGAGCTCGCCGCCCACATATTGAATCGGCTTGCTGACCTGGGACAGCAGCGGCTCCAGCCGCGGAAACAACGATTCGACGGACATGAGAAGTGCAACTCCGTAAGGACGATGAGGACAACCTCCCATGCTACGGGACGGTTGACGGGACGACTCACCACCAGTCGCAAGGACCGGCTTGGGTTACAACGTCGTCTGGGCACTCCGCGACAGCGAGATATGTACGTCACCGCTCCCGGTGAAGAGGATGCGGCCGCCGCGTGATCGGTCGGCCGGCACCGGTAGGATTCATACGTCTGTTGCCATGTACGTCATCACTCACAGTCCCCCGGGGGTCGCAGCCGTGTCCGAGCGCTCGCTTGTCCTGATCAAACCCGACGCCGTGCGGCGTGGCCTGGTCGGAGAGATTCTCTCTCGTTACGAGCGCAAGGGTCTGACGATCGTCGCGCTACAGCGACGCGTCATCGATTCCGCGTTGTCGGATGCCCACTACGCCGAGCATGTCGACAAGCCGTTCTACCCAGGGCTCCGCGAGTTCATCACCGGTGGGCCGCTGGTCGCCCTCGTTCTCGAAGGTGACCAGGCTATCGACGTGGTCCGCCAGATGAACGGCGCCACTGACAGCCGCGCGGCCTCACCAGGCACAATCCGCGGTGACCTGTCGATGTCCAAGTCGGAGAACCTGGTCCACGCCTCGGACTCCCCCGACTCGGCCAAGCGAGAGCTGGCGCTCTGGTTCCCCGAGCTCTCCTGAGCCGCAAATGGCGGGTGTGAAACGACCCCAGTCACCGGTAGCATGACTCGACGTCACACGGATCCCTCACCTCAAGGAGCCGGATGGACGCGCGCATGTGGGCGGTCAGCGCTGCCCTGGTGGTAGTTCTCTCTGCCTGCGCATCCGGCGGTGAAGAACCTCAAGGGCTCGAAACCGAACCAGACACACCAACATCCGCACCGGCGAGCAGCGAGTCACCATCGCCTCGCTCGGAGTCGACCTCCGACGAGGGCGGTGCCTCTACAGAGCCGACGGCCGAAGACAGCCCGGCCCAATCCCCGGGACCGCACGTCCGCGTCTTCGACGAGGCCGGCGTGACCGTGATTATGCCCGAAGAGATCGCGGGCAATGCCGCTGCCGAGGCGCTGGACGTGTTCACGAACTACAACGTGGAGTGGTACTGGTCTCTCCGCGAGGTCGAGCTCAGCGAAAGGATTCGTGGGCTCGCCGCGCAACCGCGGATCGACAGGCTCAAGGGCTCGCTCGAGTATCAGCGGCAGAATGGCATCACGTATGGCGGCGAGGTGACCATCGAGCCCTACGTCGAGGGCGCGTCGGAGAACGTCGTCGCCATCGGCTTCTGTCTCGACGCCTCCGAGCTCATCATCATCGACGACGACGGCGAGCGCCCCGCCGACGGCGTTGAGGAGCTTCCCAGGACCATCGGCACCGCCGAGCTCAACCGGACCGAGGTGGGCTGGCAGGTCACAGATGAGGAGATCTCGGAGGAGGAAGTGTGCTGAGGTCCGCATCTGTCGCGGCGCTGCTCGTCCTGCCGTTCCTCGCCGGGACGGCTCCGGCCAGCGGATCCGAGATGGCGCCGGCATGCGGCCGCGGTGGCTGCTCGTCGCCGGACGGCGGTGGCAGCGACGCCGACGCCGAGGACGGCGGCGTGAGCATCACCGTGTGGGGTTCCGGGACGACGGACGGCGAGGACGGTCGGTTCGAGATCCCAGCCGAGACCGTGTGGGTGTTACCGGCCTGCCGCTACATCCCCACCCTCACCGGCAAGGAGTACTACGAGCTGATCGAAGAGGGCGGCTACCCGCCGCCGCGGGATCGTCCCGAGTACGGGTTCGAGGACTACGAGGTGTACCAGGACTACGAGAAGTACAAGGATGACGACGAGGGTCGCTGGTGGGCCGGCGCATGTTTCAGCGGCGACTTCGACGGAGACCTCGACGAGTTCTTCGACCACACCGAGGAGTTCTTCGACGACTACGACGGCGCCGTCTTCGTCGAAGTGGATGAGGAGCCTCCGGTCCCGCCGGTCCCACCCGAGGTCCTGGTCGACGTCGCGTACGACCACATGGAGCTCCCAGATCCCGAGATCTCGTGGAACCCGCAGCGCGAGAGCGACAGTGCCACCCTGGTCAATGTGGACACGTGGCTCTGGTTGGACGAGGGGCCTGTCCAGCTCGAGGTCAACGCCGAGGCCGGCGGCAACACCGCACGCGCCGAAGCTGCGCTGAGCTCGATGAGTTTCTCCGCCTCGTCCGCGGATCCGGTCACCTGTGCCGGAACGGGTGTCGAGTGGTCACCCGAGGCCGCGAGCGGCTGCTCGCTGACGTTCAACCGGTCCAGCGCCAACCAGCCCGGCCAGGTCACCCCGGTGACAGCTCAGAGCCTGTGGACCATCGAGTGGTTCGCCAACGCCGAGCCGCGCGGCGAGCTCGACCCGCAGACCACCAGCGCGGTCTTCGACATCCCGGTCGCCGAGAACCAGACGAACGTGGCGTCGGTGAATTCATGAGGGAACTTGTACGCTACAAGTTGATTTGTCCATCCGGGAAGGGGTGACATGTCCGTGCCAGATGGCCCGACGACTGAGCAGCATGTTCGGCCGGATCACGCCCACACGCCTGATCTTTCCGGCCCCGACGGTGATCACGGCTCTGACGGGTGGGAAGACCAGTACACCGATCCCGAGCACGGCGACCTCTGGACCGGACCCAAGAGGTTGAACCTCGACGAACCTGGCACGCCACCCTCGGACATCCCGCCTCCAGATTTGCCATCTCCCGACATCGTTCCCCCCGAGGACGACAGCGTCAGCGTGGAGGAGCTGGAGCTCGCGCTGGAACGCGCGAAGCTCGTCGCGGATGACTGCGCGGCAATCCTCAAGCCCGCCCTCCAAGCCATGGAGGACGGCGCCTGGGTGAGCAGGAGCGGCGACGAGTTCTCGTTGGCACTCGAAGACAACGCGCGGATAGCCACTGAATCCGCCGAACGCGTCGTCGAGATCATCGAAGCCGAGCTGGAACGACGCCGCAGCACGGGGGATGTCGAGCCCAAAGTCTTCATGCCCGCCGACACTGGGATGGGTGTCTAGATGGCCGGCAAGATCACAGGTGGCTTGGATGACAGCCCATCGGGCGGCAAGACGGTCGGCAGCCTGGACCACCCGGCCGACGACGCCGTCGACGCCGCGGAGACCGATCCCTCGGCCTACACGTCGCCGTCCAGTTCCACCGGCGACACGAGCTCCTCCTATGACTACGACGACAGCTCGTCCGGCGGCTATGGCGGTGGCTCCTCGGACAACACGAGCGGAGACAGCCACGCCGACGAGCCCAGTGCGGACGACGACGCCGGCGGCGAAGACACCGACCTGGGGAACGACGACAGTGACCCGGACGCGGACACGGACTCAACCTTCCGCGGTGAGGCGGAGAGTGACGACTCCGACGGAACCTCCGATGGCGACGAGGACGACGAACCGGAGTCCGAGGACCCGGAGCCAGAGGACAACGACAACGGCGACAGCGACAGCGACAGCGACAGCGACAGCGATAACGATGGCAACGACGACGGCCAGAACGACGACGGCGGTAACCGCAAACCGGGCGTCGTGTCCATCGACATCCAGGCCATGACCATGCTGATCGCGGCCATGGAGCGCGCCCGCGACCAGATCCCCGAGTACGAGACGGAGCTGCGCGGGATCCTCACCGACGTCGGGCTCGACGAGGTCGACGCCCTCAACGCTCCCCGCTTCTCCCAGGTCACGGCCTGGCTCGAAGACGAACTGCCCGGCTTGCGCCGCAGACTCGCCCTGGCACAGGAGATTGAGGACGGCGGGTTCCACGCGCTCCCGGATCGTCAACCACATTCTCCCCGCCAACCGGTCAGATACGACGAGGGGCGGGTTCTGCAGCACTCGCCCCATGTGTCCATGGAACACGGCCAGGCCGCGGTCACGCTGTTCGCCTCGCGTCCGGATCACAACGACGTGAAGGAGCTCATCGCCAAGCTCAATGGGAATCAGCACGATCCCTACTTCGCCCACACGTTCACCAGCGAGGCCGACCCGGCAGCAGTCACAGCCGCCATCGACGCCGCCAGAACGCAGGACGACGTCGACCCGGCCCAAGTCGACCAGCTCGCCAACCTGATCGAAACGACGCTACGCACCGCCCGCCGCGGCACCGGGGAGCTGGCACCGGAAGAAGGTTTCGAAGACCAGTGGGCCGAGGTCACCGGTAGCGGGCATCCGTCCGCATCGTAAACTTCGCATTCGGTTGAGTACGTCCTTGTTTCGGGCCAGGAGTCATTGATATGTCGTACGAAGACACCCCTGAAGGCGCCGGCAGCGGCCCCGAGTATTGTTCCATGGACGTCGACGCCTTGGGGCAGGCCGTCGATGACCTCGACAAGACGCTGACCGGGCTGACCGACCACATTTCCGGCCTGGAGTCCGACTTCGGCTACTTCGGCGTCGACAAGTCCAACTTGAACAAGCTACTCGAGGCAAAAAGTGACCTCGAGGAGATCATGCCGGACATGCACAGGCGGCACAGCCTGGCGGTTCAGCTGCTGGCCGAGCGCCAGAACAGCGGCTGGGACGCCGACGGTGTGCTCGAGATGCAAGGCACTGACATCCTCAATGACCTGTTCGACTCGGTCGAGGAAGCCGAGGAGGCCGGCCGGGAGCTCGCGGAGCAGGTCAACGGGACCGATGGCGACATTCCCGATGAGGTCTGGGAGCAGCTGGAGCAGTACGGGCACGATCCCGACTTCGCCGAGGCGTTCGTCAACAACCTCACGGCCGAAGACCGCGCCCTCCTGCTCATGACACCGAACACCACGGGCGATGACCTTCCCGAGGGCGCAACCGATGCGCTCTCGACCGTCTTCGCCACCGCCAGCTTCCGGATCGACTACGACGCCGAGTTCATGAACGAGATGAACTCGGCGCTGGACGAATACCACATTCCTAACAGCGACCTGCTCGACAGCATGGCGTATGTGATGGACAACGGTGGTCATTGGAACTACGAGTCGATGGTGGCGTTCGCCGACCATGCGCTCAACGGTGACATCGGCGACATCGTGACCGGCGAGGGCGCCACATGGCTGTTCGCGGCCATGGGCAAGAACCCACGCGCGGCGGCCGAGTACATGCACGCGCACCCGGACGAGATCTGGGACCAGGCGCAGGTCATTGGCCCGGTCACCGACACCGACGAGTGGAACGAGGCATGGACGGCCTTCGTCAAGGCCGGCACAGTCGATGCGGACGCAGTCTATGGACGTCTGCAGATCTATGACGAGGACCAGCCGAACCTGGCCCAGGAGAACGCCGCCACCTGGATCACCAACGTCGGCTCGCTAGAGGAGCCCTTCCCCTTCACGGACGAGATGCGCGGGGTCTTCGTCGACATGACGGAGCACTACTGGGACGACTTCATGTACGCCTTCTCGTCCCCAGCCGGCGTCGGTGACTACGACGGCACGCCCCCGATCAACCAGATCGACCCCGAGGTCTGGGACGCGTTCATCACCGAGGGCATGCGATCCGAAGAGGGCTCGGCGCGCACGTTCGAGCTCTTTCACAACCAGGTCCAGGATATCCAGAACGGCCGGCAAGAACCACACGACGCCAGCGGCTGGGACGGCTTCATCGCCGGTCGGTTGTCCGACATGTTCCTGACGAACTGGAACGATGTCCTCAACGAACGCGAGGCCAGCGAGGAAGAGAGAGACGCCTTCCGCGAAGGCATGGTCGACTGGCTGATCGGAGCCGGGTTCGACCCGAAGGGTGCCGCCGACGATATCACCGGAATGCCCAAGGAGATGGCCCAAGAGATCCTCGGGGGCCTGGTCAACGGCTGGCTGGAGGATATGGACGAGGAAGAGGTCCAGGAACTAGAGACCGACGTCTTCGGCTACCACCAACGGTGGCGGACCTACGCCAACGCGCGCATCGAGCACAGCGAGCTTCCGTACCTCAATCCCGAGGTCGAGCCGTACGACGACGGGACGGTCACCTGGGACGGCGACCCGGAGTTCTACGAGGAGCGCTATGGCGGGGAATTCACCGACAGCAGCGGGAGCATCCTCCCGTTCGACGAGATCGTCAACGACCCGGGCGCGCTGGCCGCCTACAACGCGTGGCTCCAAGACCCGGCCGTGCAGCGCGCCACCAACGGCTTCTTCCAGGATGAGAACGGGCCGAACTAAGAAGTCGCGCGACCTCTCTCAGCTCTGACGTTGTCTGTCCGGGTGGTCGGCGATCACTCATCGTCCGAGACGGTGGCGGCGAACGAGACCATGATCGACTCGCCCGACCCCTCGTCCTGCGCAGCCACCACGACGGTGCCGTCATCGAGCATCGTGGTACCGGTGCCGAACACGCTCGTCGTCACGGCTTGTCCGTCTCCGGACACGTAGACACCGGCGAGGTCCTGGTCCACGCTCTCGGCGGCCGCGTCGGCGATCTCCTGCGCCCGGTCCGAGCCGTCGGCGATCTCCCAGAGGTAGCGCTCGCGGCCGTCCTCGTCGTCCGGAAGGCCGCCGAACGTGGTAGCCAGGATCCCGCCATCCGCGGCGATCGCCGGACCGACGGTGTGGCGCAGGTTGGATCGGTACTCGGCCTCGGCCGGGAGCACCGGGTCCGTAAGCGGTCCCTGCTCCGAGATTCTGGGCACGGCGACGGTTCCCGCCTCCGACCCCATCCGCACACTCAGCGCGTCGTCCTCGCCCACCTCGAGGATGCTCCGCGTGACCTGAAGCACGACCTCCGCCTGAGAACCTGCGGCGATCAGGGTCTGCCCAAGCACCGGAACCGATGTGCCAGCGACGTCGGCGTCAGGGAAGGAGGCGCCGTGGACTTCGCCTTCGGTGATGTCGGAGGGGTCAGTGTCGACCGGCTGGCCCGCGATGGTGCGCAGGGCACCGTCCTCAATCCGGCGAACCAGGTTGACCACCTCGTACCCGGCGCCCGCGATCTCTTCGACGAACACGATGCTGCCGTCGTCGTCGACGGCGATGTCTCCGATCCTTCCGAGCTTCGCGTCTTCCGCAGGCTCTCCGTCAGCCGTCGCCGGCATCGCGTCCACGGTCTGGTCGCCGACGGCGGGCACGCCGAACGCCGGCTCGATGCCGCCGTCTTCGGTGAAGACGTACACCGACGCCTCGCCTGCCAGATCACCCGGCGCCCGCTGCGGAAGGAGGTACACCTCGCCGTCCGGCGCCGGCGCTATGTCGCTGATCTCCGTAACGCCCTCCGGTAGCTCGGGCGTCCACTGAGACACCTGCCCGGCCTCGTCGGCCCGTATCAGTGACACACCGTCGACGACGGCCCACACCGAACCGTCCGGGCCCGGCTCCAGGCTTGTCAGGGCACCGTCGAGCCGGACATCGCCGCCAGCGACCGGGTCCTCGGACGCCGCCTGTTCACCGCCACCGGCCAGCAGGGTGACCTCGAATCGTTCAGAGTCGGCCTCTGAATCAGATGACTCCGAGTCAGATGTGCAGGCGGACAGGGCGATAACGGTCGATGCGATACCGCATGTGAGAAATCGGCGCAGCATGACGCAGAGTCTATGGGCACCTGACGAGCCCCACGGCGACCCCCTGGATCGCTTAGGATCGTGTCCGTCGATCCCCGACATATGAGCGATGACGGAGTGCTGAATGAGTGGCGACGAAGAAGACATGGTGTCGAACCCGATGATCTCGGCCATGGGCAGCTTGATCACGCGAACCGAGAACGCGGTCGAGGAGACCCCGAATATAGACGACCCCACTGGATCCATCGGCGAGGGCCCGGCCTGGACCGGCTCCAAGGCGCGCCAGATCCACGACGACTACCTCTCGCCCAACGCCGACCCTGTCCGGTCGGCACTGAACAACCTTGTCGACGACGTGCAGACCAGGCAGGGCGAGCTCGACCCCGAAGTAACCGAGGAGACCGCCCGCATAATGCGCAACGACCTAGCCCACGGCTGACGTGACCTCAGGCACCTGAACCAGCTGCCACTGGCCGGCGGCAACGTAGAGTCCACGCCCGGGCGGCATACCGCCGGTGAGGGATCGCGGCAGCTTGAGGCCGAAATGGTCGCCATCGCTGGTTGCCGCGGGCGACAGCAGCAGGCCCGAGCGCGACTTCTTCAGTGCCGCCACCGGGCCGCGGTAGGAGCTGCCCAGATCATCCGTGGTTCCGGCAGCGATGATGACGCTACCTGAGTCGCGCAACTTGCCCAGGTGTTTGGTGATCCCATCCACCAGCCAGCCGTCCACACCGATCAGCTCGACGTCGTCGATGACCAATGCGGTGCGGCCCTTTCCTTGCGCCGGAACCAGCCCTTCCAGCAGCTCGAGGACGTCTTCCTTCTTCGACTCGAGGTTGATGACCGCCTCCACGCCCTCACGTGTGCCAAGCTCCTGAAGCGGGCTGCGCCGAGGGGTGACGAGGGCGACTCGCCAGCCGCGCTCCAGCACGGACATCGTCATGGTGAGCAGTGTGGCACTGCGGCCGGAGCGACGTGGTCCAAGGATCAGCAGGCCCGGACCGTGGTCGATCGCGTCCAGGGTCCGCAGCGTCAGGGTGTCGCCGCCCACGGCGATGGGGATCTCGGTATCGGCCAGTGGCTTCTCCAGCAACTTGGTGGCCTCCGCCAGGGTGATCTTCGTGGGCAGTGGATCCACCCGGAACGGCCGCATCCGGCGGGGCACGTCGGCGAACCGTTCAGTCGCCTGCCGGCCGATCTCCTGCAGCGCGGCGACCTGGGCCGTGCCGGCGTCGTCGTCGGTCAGCAACGCCACATGTGTCTCACGCAGTCCGTCAGCACGGAAGCACCGGCCGGGAGGCATGTGCTCCGGGACCTCTTTGCCGGGCATCCCGATCGAGGCGAAGTCGGCCAGATCGGTCATGCGCAGTATGAGCTTGTCGTCCATCAGTGTGCTGAGCCGGCCGATCAGGCCAGTTCGATCGGCCGACATGATGATCTTCACACCCACCCCGGTGCCCTCTTGCATGATCTGCATCCACATGTCGAGCAGTCTGCCGTTGTCATAGCTCTCGAACGCCTGCTTGAAGCCCTCCCACCGGTCGAACAGCACGACGATGTACGGCAGGCGCTTCTCGGGCGGCGTGTTCGCCCGCTGCTCGCCGACGTCGGCGAAGCCCTGCTCGGCCAACAGCTGTTGCCTGCGCCCGATCTCGGAGCGTATACGGGCGGTCAGCCGCGCCAACCGGTCCGGCTGGTCGCGGCTGACGACGGCACCGGTGTGCGGCAGGCCGACGATGGGGAGCAGCGCGTTGTTGCCGCAGTCGACGCCGTACAGATGGATGTCGCCCGGTGAGACCTCGCGGCCGATCACCCCGGCGAAGGCTCGAAGCACCGTGGACCGTCCGCTTCTGGGTGCCCCGATGATCGACAGGTTCCCGCCGTCGGACACGTCGTAGTACGCCACGCTGCGGCGTTGCTGGCTGGGAATGTCGACCATCCCGAACGGCAGCTGGATCTTGTCGCCCGAGCCGACGGAGGCGTTCTGCTCGCTGAACAGCTCCTCGAGCGTGATGATGTCGTCCAACGGAGGTAGCCAGGGAGGCGGCGGGGCCTTGACACCGGTGCGGTCCGACGCCTCGTTGATCGCCTTGACCAGGCTCTCCAGATCGGTGGGTATGCTGACGTCCTCCTCGGCCTGACCGGCGCCCTCGAAGGCGGCCGGCCGGCCGATGCTCTCCCAGGAGAGCTCGCGCAGGCCGATCGAGACGGAGGCATCCGGCGCGGCGGGACGGCCGCCGACTCGCGAGGACTGGAACTGCACCAGCGACGAGTGCCCGAGCCGCGCATACCCGCGGCCCGGCAGAGACTTGGGGATCTCCGCCGACTCCGGGGACTCGATGACGTCCTGGCTGTCGGTGCGGTCCGTGACCCGCAGTGCGATACGCAGGTTCGTGTTGGACTTGATCTCCGAGCTGACCACGCCAGCCGGGCGCTGCGTGGCGAGGATCAGGTGGACGCCGAGCGAGCGGCCCCGGCGGGCGATGTCCACCAGGCCCTTCACGAACTCCGGCAGCTCTGCGACCAGCGCGGCGAACTCGTCGATGACGATCATGAGCCTCGGCATCGGCTCGTCATCGGGCCCCCTGCCGGCCAGGTAGTCTTCGATGTCCTTCGCCCCGGCTCCGGCGAGTTGGTGCTCGCGACGGTGCAGCTCCGCCGCGAGACTGGCCAGCGCCCGGGTGGTCAGATGGCCATCGAGGTCGGTGACCATGCCGACCGTGTGCGGCAGATGGTTGCAGTCCTTGAACGCGGCTCCACCCTTGTAGTCGACGAGCACGAACGTGAACTCGTCGGGCCTGTTGGCCACTGCCAGCGAGGCGATGATGCTCTGCAGGAGCTCCGACTTACCGGAACCCGTGGTGCCCGCCACCAGGCCGTGCGGGCCGTCGGCCTTGATGTCGATGGAGAACGGCCCGTCGGCGTTCTCGCCGATCACCACCCTGGTGGCCCGGCCGACGTTGGTCCACCAGCGCTCGATCGCCTCCGGGGTCGCGGGGTCGATGTGCAGCACGTCGAGAAGACGGCTCGAGGCGGGCAACGTCGAGGACAGATCCTCCGAGCTGACATCTTTGATGGGGGCGAGCGCGCGACCCAGCCGTTCACACCAACCTGCCGGCACCAGATCCACCCGGACGCCTTCCACCGTCTCGGCCTGGGTCACCCGGACCATGGACGAGTTGCCCGGTCCGACGCGGACCACTGCCTGGCATTCCTCCGGCAGCTGCTGCTCCTCGGTGTCGATACAGAGGAAGAGCAAGCCCACCGACGGGCCCTCCCGCAGCAGCGTGACCAAGCCGGGGATCAGCCGGATGCGGCGCGCGCCGTCGAGCACCACGAGCATCGGAGAGAAGCTGACGTCGCGGGCCGCGGCGCCGCCCCCGATGCCGCCACCCTTCTCGTCTCGTGCTGCCTTGCGTGCCTCCACGACGGCCATCAGCTCAGCCACCCGGCGGTTGGTGGTCTCTTCGTCGACGCCGACGCCGGCGATGACGTCCGCGTCGTCGCCTCTTCGTGCGTGCGGCAACCACCGCACCCAGTTCCATGCTCGGTCACCGTCAGGGTCGGAGAGGACGACGATGCCGAGGTCCGCCGGGCTGTGCAGCGCCGCCGCCTGCGCGACCATCCACTCGGCCACCAGCGTGCGGCTACCGTCCGCTCCGGCGACGCCGGTGACGCCCGCCGCGGCCATGTCGACACCCACCGGCACGTCGGGCGCCGTCCACCGCAAGTCACGCTCGTGGTCGTCGCGTGCCGGATCGGTCAGCTTCACCTCACTGGGGATGTCGGCGGTGCCGACGCGGACCCGCAGCCAGTCCGGATCGGTCCGGCGTCGCTCCCACAGCCGGGCGCGCGGACCGGTGGCGAAGAGCAGCAGGGCCGCCGGATCGGGCATGTCGCGCCTGCGCGCGCCACGCTCACGCACCAGCGCGTCATAGGCCTGGGCACTGATGCGCTGCAGCCGCTCGACGTAGTTCTCCATCTGCGTCGCGTAGCTGCCGCGCCTTTCCTTCTTACTGTTGCTCTGCCGAGCGATCAACATCAGAGGCGCGAGCAGCATGATCATCAAGCTGTACGGGGAGCGGATCAACAGGAACATGGTGCCGCCCATGAGCACAGGTCCGAGCGCCATGGCCCACGGCAGGGGCGATTTCCGTGGTTTCTGCGGTTCGCTCGGCAGCCGGAAGTCGGTGAGTCGCGACGGTGGCAGCAGGCGAGGCGGCCGGTTGTAGTCCAACGTGACGCCGCCCGGGCTTGGTGACAGCGAGGCGTCCGGCTCTGCGGGCACGGTCAGCTCGAACATCGCCTCGCCCACGACAAGAGCCGTGCCCGGCTTCCAGACCGTCGGCCCCTCCAGCGGGACGCGGTCGAGGTGCGCGAACGGCCGGTCATCCTCGGGAGCAATGGTCATATGCGGGTTCTTGAGGCGGTCGAGCTCCTTCATCAGCTTCTTGTACCGACGCTTCCGCCGCGACTTCCTCTTCGTCTTCTTCTCGTCCTCCTGCTTGGGGATGATGATCGGCCCGTCCAGGCGGAGCTCACGGTCCGGCGGCTGGATCACCTCGCCGACGACCGCGGGGTCCGGGGTGATGGTCACGGTGCCGTCAAGGCCGACGTCGAGGCTGAAGATGGTGGTCGGCAGGCTGGGGTCGTGCACTTTGACGGCCGACGCCGGTGCGGTCCCGACGCTGTACGTACCCGGCGCGAGGCTATCCACCTGGCCGGCTCCGATGCCCGAGACCGTGCGGAGCTCCATCACTCCGGTGCGCTCACCGAACATGTCCGACAGCGGTAGACCGAGCCCGACAAGAGCACCGTTGTGCAACGCGGACTCGCGCACGAGGACGTCCGGATCAAGCGGCCGGCCGCCCAGGTAGAGCGCCGGAGGTGCGACTATGTCGGTGCCGGGACCGTCGCCGACCACACCCAGATGGCCGAGCGCGCGGACGATCTGTGGCTCTGCCGCAGGCGGCGCGATCTGCGCCGCGAGACGACGTGCGACGTCTGAGACGGTGGCATTCTCGTCGCAGTCGACCGCGAGATCGACAGCCTCCCCGTCCGCCGACGCGATGGCGCTCAGCAGTAACCGCACGTACCCGCTCCCCGCCTCCTGAAGATCTCTACAAGCGATGGCCCGCACCCTGGAGAAAGGATGCGGGCCACCGTGTCAAGCGACGTCGGACGGCTCCTCAGGGGAGACGGTCCGGCTCGCCGAACGCCTCAGCCATGTTGTTGTGGTTGGTGAGCACGTCCTGAGCCGCATCCTCGAGTGCCTGCCGCAGCGTGTCGAGGTTGGACTTGTAACCTTCCCACGCCTCCCGGAACTGGGTTGCGTAGGTGCCCTCCCACACCGTGGCCTCGATCCCGCCGTCGACGTTGTCCTTGATGCCCTGGGCGTCCTCTGCCTTCGCGTTGAAGGTTCGGTAGAGCTCCTGGAGCGTCTGTAGCTCTGCACCTACAGCCATGTTTTGAAACTCCCTCAATCGATAGTCAGTCACGTCCAGACAGACGGAACGTGACAGCGCTGAGCTTACCGGTCAACGACGACACGGCAATGGTTTGAACGGCATCCGGCTACAATTCGGCTACATCGGCGCCGGATCCCCCAGGTCAGGCGGAATCACGGCTCTCCCGGTCCGAAGCCGCTCGGCTCGATCCTGGCAACAGCTCCTCCAACAGTGCTTCCGTCTCCGGCGCCAGGTCGGCGACGCCGATCGCGTTCAACGTCACCCACATCTCTTCGGCCGCCGCGTTCACGCCCGCCGGCCCTTCCAGGGCGTGTCGCGCCTGCACCAAATCCCGCCACAGCAGCTGTTCGGCCGGCCTGACCCGGATACCTGCCGACGCGGCCGCGGCCGCGGTTCCGGGGTCTCCGCCGTCCCAGCACAGCGTCGAGAGCCGGTGCGCCGCGTCCACCAGGACGTCGGAGGCGATCCGTTCCATGCGCACCCGTGCGAGCCAGGAGTACCGGCCGCTCGGCCGCTCGCTCAACACCTGGCCACGTGCCACCCGTAGGGCCTTGCTCAACAGGTCGATCTCGTCCCGCACCGTTCGCGCCTGCCGGGTGCGCCGCAGCAGGCTGCAGACCACATCCCAGTCCAGAACGGCTCCCTCGCTGAGCTTGAGCCGGCCTTCGGGTGTCTGGAGAAGGTACGGCGACCCATCCGGATCGGTACCCAACCACTGCCGGACCCGGTCGAGAGTCGCCTCCAGCACGGAACCGCTGACGCCGCGGGGCCACACCGCGGCGGACAACACGGTCGGATGGACACCCTCCGGGTGCAGCGCCAGGTACACGACGATCTCCGTGGCCAGCTCACGCCGGTCGTCCGCGATCGGGCTCGCGGACTGTACCTCGGCCGGTCCGAGGATGAAGACCCGGACCGGTGCCGTCGCCAGGTCGGCCACCTCCAGCTCCATCGGCGGCACGGGAATCTCAGGCCGCGTGTGAGGGAGCCAGGTGGCGTCCGTGAGCGGGCCGTCGGGTCCGTCGTCGTCACTCGTGCCTGGGGCCATCAACTCACAGATGGCCTCGATGCTCCGCCACGACAGTCGGTTGGCCCGCAGGCTCAGGCCGAGCACGGGTATGTCCAGCGTGCCGGTGGAGTCCACGGACAATCGCCACCGTGCGCCCGCGGTCTCACCCACGCACACGACGCCGAGCGGAGAACGCGCGGTGGTGTCGGTCAGCTCACCGAGCTGGACCAGGAGGTCGTGGTCCGGCGCCTCGCCCAAGACGACGTACTCCGCCATCCACGCGTTCCCGTCGCTCGGCCGCAACCGGCCGGAGAGCACGTCCGGCCCGGCCCCGTCCACCCGTCCGGCTCGCAACTCGGGCAGCGCCTGTGTGATGTCCTCGACCACTCGCAGGCGTTCGGGGTCGAAGACGGTCAGCTCGTCGGGCAGGCCCGCCGTGGTGACACGTAGCCGGTCCGACCAGCGGTTGGTGGCCAGTTCTACGGCGATGGCCGTCGCGAGCTCGAAGGCGGCGGTCGGATCGCCGCCGATGCTGATCGGTCCACCGGCCGCCTCCAGGTCGACCAGCACGTCGCGGTCTCCGTCCCGGCCGAACGAGACGAGACCCGGATACGGAGCCGGCACCTCGTGCAGCGCGTCCACGCTGCCGGAGAGGGCGGCCGACTCGCGTCTGAGCACCCACCGTCGGCCGTCGTCCTCGACGGCCCAGGGCGCCGGGGCAGCCCCGCGGGCCGGCGCCAGCAGGAGCTCGACATGCTCGTCATCGACCACGGCGGCGTACGACGCAGGCAGCGGCTGCCCGATGTCCCGGCACGCCACGACCAGAGAGCGCAACGCGTGGTCGAGCCACCTGGCCCGGTCCGGGTCCGCACCGATCTTCAGCGCCACCTCGGCTTCCACTCCGTCATCCCCCGGCTCGGGCGTCCGGCGACGGCGTCGCACGATCTCGATCGAGGCCAGCAGGCCGGCCGCAAGCAGCCCACCGGCCACCAGCTCCGGGTGAGCGAGCACGCCATGACCGGCGTCGGACGGCGCATCCTGGGAGCGGTGCCGTTGCGCGCCGGAGATCGTGTCGCCGATTGAGCCCTCGTCGGCTCGTGCCCCGCTCTCGTCGCCGGCCTCCGCGTCGTCGGCCTCCGCGTCGTCGGCCACCGCGTCGTCGGCGTCCACCCCGCCCGTCTCGGCCTCGCCGCCCGTCCCGCGCGACTGCTCCGTCGGGGCAGGTGCGTCGTCCGGCGCCGCGTCCTCGGCCTCCGGCTCGTCGAACGTCACGGTATCGGCACCGACCGCGTCATCGGGAAGGATCAGCAGCCAGTTCGGGTAGATCAGCCGTGCCAGAGACAGCTCGTGCCCGTCTGGCTGGGTACGTTCCTTGTTCAGCTCGAAGATCTCCCCGTAGCGACGTCCGTCGCCCAGGGTGCGCTCGGCGATGTCCCACAGGTTGTCGTGGTATCGCCCCTCGGGAGGCTGCACCACGTAGACCTTCTTCCCGAGCAGCTCCTTGCCGTCAGCCGAGTCCAGGACCATGTCCCCGAGCCGGTACACGGCCCGCTCCGACGGCCCGTCGCGGTCCTGAGTCGCCTCCTGCCGGTTCTCGTCGGCGTGGACAGTCGCGGTCACGCTCGACGCATCGGCGGCGTCGCCGTCGGCCGTGTCGATCGACGTCGCCACGGACCCGACGGACGACGACGGCACCTCGGTCAGCGTCGCCGGTACGGCCGCACTGGCCTGGCCGACCGCGGTCACCGCCAGCATGACCGTGCCCACCAGCAGGCGCGCAATCCGCTGCGACGCCCCCGACATGGGGACCCGGGCGGGCATTCCCACCCCGCGCAGCGCGCTGCGGAGCTCGATCAGCACACAGACCGCGAACTGCAGCCACGCCAGCAAGACCACCCACAGCAGAACGCCCACGAGCTGGTCGACTCCGATGGCGGCCGTCAGGTCGTCCCGCGATGGCCAGGAGGTCGGAACCGGCGGCGGTCCGGCGAACAGAAGCAGAGCGACCGGCACGCCGGCGACGAGCGCCACCAGCGCGACGCCCGCGCCGAGCGAAGCAAGCAGGTTCCGCCTGCCGGTGACCGGCGCATCGGCCCGCTGGAAGCGTTGCGGCCCGCGCTCGCGGCGCTCGGCCGCGGCTATGCCGGCCGGCGGCGGGGGTGGTGGCGGCGGCGGGGGTGGGTCGTCGACCTGGTTCACGGTCCTCCTCCAAGGATTCCCACGTCGGGTTGAGCCACAGCGGAACCGCGCACGTCGAAGCTGTCGACGAACACCAGGCCCAGCAGCCCGGTCGGGACGGTGCGCTCCACCACGACACGGACCGCGGCCACACCTGTCATCTGGACCACGATGGTGTCATAGCTCCGCCCTGGGAGGCCGGCGAGAAAGTCTCGGGCCTCGGCCTCAGCCCGCTCAGGCACGACCCGGACGAGGCCGCTGCCACGGAAGAGATCTATGTCGATCTGGTCGGCACCAGCGCGCGCGGCCTGCTCGGCGTCATCGAACGCCTGCTGGCGCGCATTGATCGCCCGGCCTCCGTCGTAGACCAGCCCTGCTACCGCGAACAGCATGACGATCAACACGACCACCAATGCGCTCACGGCGCCCCGCTCGGCCTGCCGGCGGTGCGGGCCTCTTCGAAGCCGCGTCACGATGTCCTCCGGTGCTGGTCGATGGGTGCTGCGCTGCTGCCGTCGAGAGTGGCGCTTCCGGGAAGACCGACGAAGCCGAGCTCGGAGAAGTCGACCTGACAGCTGACACGCACGTTGACCTGTCCCTCGGCCGAGAAGTCGCTCCCGCTCAGATCGACGGCCGCACACGAGAGACCGGACGGGAGCGCACGCGTGGCCGCCTGCTGCGCCGCGGCCTGCGCCGAGCCGAAGTCCCGCTCGTACGACGCGGCCCGCGCAGCTTCTCGCGCCGCGGACTCGACGTCGCCTTGCCGATCGACATACCGGCCGAAGCCGACGATGAGCAGTATGAGCGCAACCAGCACCGGCACGAGGAGGACGACCTCGACGGCCATCGATCCTCGCTGGCGGCGCAGGCTCTTACAGATCAGGGCGGAACTCCTCTATCGGACCCTCGGCGTGCCGGCACACCCGTGGGGTGATGTTCTTGATGATCTCCTTCGCGCGACCGCAGACCTCCACCCGCACGTGGGTGCCGTCGATGTTGACCACGCTCACCTCCACCTCCGTCAGCTGATCGCCGCCCACCTCGGCGGCATAGGTGGTGGCACGCGCCTCCGCTGCCGCCAGATCGCTCCCGCCGGACTGGCGGGCGATCCGAGCACCCTCGCGGGCGGCGGCATGTGCCACCTGACCACCGTGGTAGTGCAGCGCGAACTGGACGGTCAGGAAGATCACGAAGAACATGACCGGCGTGTAGATCGCCATCTCGATGGCGCTGGCGCCACGCTGCGAGCGGAACCAGGTCTTCATCGAGGGGATCAGGGGTTCTCTCCGCCCGGCGTATCCGGGATCTCGATGTTCTCGGCCTTGTCGGTCACCATGTTGTAGATGATCACTCCGACGGCGGCCGCGAGCGCTACCAGAACCGCCGTGATGATCACGAACTCCATCGCCGACGCGCCTCGCTGCGGAGAGGAACGGACTCGGTCGATTCTGGCCTGCAAGAACAGCAGCACACAGCCTTGCGGGCTGGACGGGGGAAAGTATGTACTCATGCAGAGAATCTCCTGAAAAGTCGGGGTGTCATGACCGCATGGGCGGCCGCTACCCGAAGATATCGGCTCAGTGACACGTTCTGAATAGCTCGTCACGCTCCTTCCAGCACACCGACCAGGGCAGGGTAAAGGAGGAATATCAGGAAACCCAAGCACAGCAGGAGCTGCGCCACCAGCATGGACTGAGAACGCTCGCCCGCCTTGCCCTCAACCTCGGCCAGCTCGCGCCGCCGCAGAGAGCTCGCCCGGGCCGCGAGCGACTCGCGGACCTTGGCACCGTCCTCGGCTACGAGTGCCAGAGCAGCGGCGAGGTCCCTGAGCTCCTCGATCCGAATCTCCTCGCCCAGCTCCCCCAGCGCGGCCCATGGCGTCACACCGTGCAGGCGCGCAGCCAGCAGCGTGTCCCGGATCCTGGTCATCGCCCAGCTGTCGCTCAGGCTGGACGCCAGCGACAGCGCCTCCGGGACGCCCCGCCCACCGGCCAGGTTCATGGCGACGAGGTCGAGGAACGATCCGACCACGTGCCGGAAGTCGCGCCGGCGTTCCGCGGCCTTCGACCGCACGTGCAGCGTCGGCACGGTGGCAGCGATCAAGGCGGCCAAGATTCCGGCCCCGAGCGACGTGGTCATGCCATAGCCCGCGGAGAGCACCACCAGCACGACGTCCAGCACCACCGGCGCGAGGAACCCGCCCAGGGCTGCCAGGACGGTGACCGCCAGGTGCGCTTCCACGGTGCGGCCCAACAGCGACAGGTCGCCGCGCAGCACGCTCAGGTCGAGCCCAACGCCGTCGAGAAGCCCGCGCAGCCTGCCGCCGAACTTCCGCAGCGCCTCCGTCTCACGGATCTGCCGCGGATCGAACGAAGCCGCCGTGATGCGCTCATGACGCGCCCGTCGTCGTTCCAGGTCGAGGCGGACAAGCTCCGCTGCAGGGTTGGCCTTCGCCTGGAAGAAGACCAGACCGAGGAGCAGGATGCCGAGGCCGGCTGCCGCCCCTGCCAGCAAGATCCAGGTCATGTCTGCCCCTGTCCGTCCGGCTGCCGGGCAGAGGTGACCAGGAAGCGGCCGGGGACCTCGATATCGGAGAGCCTGCGCATCCACATGAAGCCGAGCGCGAACATCGCCACCACGACCGCGAGCACCACTTGGCCCATCGGGTCGCCGTACGGCTCCACGTAGTCCCGGTTCAGCACCGACAGACCGACCATGAAGGCGACGCTGACGCCCACCACGATCTGCACCGACCTGCGGGTGCTCGCCCGCCCGGCGAAGACCCGCTGCCGCATGTCCAGCTCAGCACGGGCGGAGTCGGCGAGGGAGCTCAGGACATGACGCAGGCCCGGACCGCGCAGGCGGGAGTTGAGGATCAGCGATGCGACGACGAGGTCGGCGCTGGGATCGTCCAAATCGTCCGCGAACCGCTGTAGGGCTTCCGGCATCGGCATCCGGATCCGCAGCCGGTCGGCGAGCAGCCGGAGCTGCGGCTGGATCGAGGGGGACGCGGCGTAGATGGTGGCGGGGATGGCCTGTTCCAGGCCGACGGCGCCGGCGATAGTGTCTCGCAGCGACTCGCTCCAGGACGCCAGTCCTTCCAGCCGGGAGATGGCCACGCGCTCGGACTTGGCTCCACCGAAGAGCAGTGGCCACGCGGCGACAAGTCCGCCCGCGCCCACCGCGGCGACCGGCCACCGGCTCAGTACCAGAACGACGACGCCCGTCCCGACGCCGAGCAGGGTCTGCCGCCCCAGGCGCTCCAGCAGCGGGCGTCCGGTCCTGTGGGACGACGACGGCCGCCGATCGGTACCGCGCAGCGCCACGATCAGCAGCAGCACGCCGCCCCCGGCCACCATGCCGAGAAGGACGATGAGCAGAAACGTCGGAGTCAGCCGGTCCATTCCACCGCCGCCTCAGGCAGGTACCCGACGGCTACCAGCTCGTCGAGACAGCTGACCGGTGCGGCCGGTACGGCCACGCCTTCTGGACCACGGGAGAAGATCTCGCTGGAGAGCACCCGCCCGTCCACTCCGTTGATCTCCCGCACGCTCGAGACGAAGCGGCGCAACCGTCCGCCGTCCGCGTAGTCGTTGCGCTTCTCGACGAAGACGACGAAGTCGATCGCTCCGGCGATGAGCATCATGGTCGCATCCACCGGGAGCCGCTCCGCGGACTGGATCGCATACGTGGAGATGCGGTTGAACACCTCGATGGAGCTGTTGGCGTGGATCGTGGACAGGGAGCCGTCGTTGCCCTGACTCATTGCGTTCAGCATCGTGACGATCTCGTCACCGAGCACCTCGCCGACGATCACCCGGCTGGGGTTCATCCGCAGGCTGCGCCGGACCAGCTCGGCCATGGTGATGGCGCCCATGCCCTCGGAGTTCGGCAGCCTCTCCTCGAACGCCACGACGTTGGGGTGCAGGTCCGGAAACTCCCCGAGCCCGAGCTCCAGGGCACGCTCGACGGTGATGATCCGCTCGGACGGCGAGATCTCGTTCGCCAGCGCCCGCAGCATGGTCGTCTTCCCGGCGTTCGTGGCGCCGGCGATCATGATGTTCTTCCGCGCGGCGACCGCCGCCGACAGGAACGCCGCCAGTTCCTGCGTCACTGTGCCGTACGCGAGCAGATCGTCCAGGTGCACTTTGGCCAGACGCGATCGACGAATCGACACTGCCGGGCGGGCGCAGACGTCCATCACCGCGGACAACCTGCTGCCATCCGGCAGCCGCAGATCCAGCTGTGGGTTCGCGGAATCGAACGGCCGGCTGGCGAGCCCCGAATAGGCGCCCAGAACCTGCACCAGTTCGACCAGCTCGTCGTCGGTCTCGGCGACGGGCGCGCCGGTCGCCTCGTGGCCGTCGGCGTACTGGATGAAGACGTCGTCGCAGCCGTTGATGTCGATGTTCTCGACTTCGGGATCGTCGAGCAGCGGCTGCAGGCGCCCGACGCCGAACAGCGCGGCATGGATCCCGGAGGAGATCTCTTCTTCCTCCTCCGCGCTGGGAGGCGTCCGGCCGGCGGCGATCTCGGCACGGGCATGGCTTTCCATCACCCGCCCGATGACGGCGCGGGCGAACTGCCGCTCGTCCTCGGCCGTCATCGGCGCGACACCGTTGGCGGCGTCGTCGCGACGCTGGCGAGTCAGCGTGTCGGCTACCTCTTCACGCAGGCGCCGCACCAGGTCCTGGAGCATCTAGTTCCCCGCCGTCGCAGTCGTCCGGCCCGATGCGATCCCCCGCACCGACGTCACAACCTGCCGCGCCGACCGGATCAGAAGTGTGCGGTCGATCCTCCGGCCGGACCGACCACTCAAGGCGGCGACCGCCTTCGGGTCATACGCCAGCCGGCCCAGCACGGAGACCTGTAGGCGGGCATACTGCAGCAATCGGTCGAGGTCGCGCTCCGCCGTGGAATCCGACGGCGACGTCACCAGGATCACGCCCACGGGTACGCTGCCGCTCCGTCCGATCTGGAGCGGCTCCGACAGCCATTGCAGCCGTTCCCGCAGGTGCGCGTAGGCCTCGACCGACGGCCGGACCACGAACACCACCGCATCCGCCGCCGAGAGCACGGGCATCACGGGCGTTCCGGGTGTGAGCCGACCGCAATCGGCGAGCACGTCGGCGCCGGCGCTGCGCAGGCTGTGCGCCAACGCGGGCCACGCCGACCCGATCCCGGTCATCTGCTCCGGCCGTGTCACCCCGGCCATCACATCCAGCCCGCCGTCGATCGTCTGCACATGCGCGGCGAGCTCGCTCTGCGTGACTCCGCGCCGCGCGGCGGCCGCCAGCGAAAGCACTCCGCGTTCCGGATCGATCGGTGCGCCGGCCGGAGCGCGGTGACGCAGCGCGAAGTCACCACCGGCCGGATCGAGGTCGGCCACCAGGACATCGCCCGGCCAGATGTCGCCGAGCACGTTGACCGTGGTCGTCACGCCCGGCGCACCCTTGGCCGAGCCGAAAGCGATCAGCACGCTGTTACTCCTCCGCGTCGTCGCTCACGGAGGCGCCCCGTTCAACGAGAACGACGGCGAGGCTCTCGCCGGCCGCCCGGGCGGCAACGGTGGCCCCGTCCTCGCTGGGCACGATGAATGTCGCCACGATGCCGCGGCCCGACATCACATCACCGTCCGTGCCGGTGGCCGAGCTGACCCGGACGCCTTCCGCGATCACCTCACCCGAACCGTCGGAGCTCACGCCGATGAGATTCACCACGTCACCGGGCAACAGCCCGCTGGCCGGGTAGCGGCCGGCGGCGAGTGTGGCGCCCACGGCGACGTTGCCATCGGTGAGCATCCCGCTTCCCCCGATCATTGAGGTGTCGAGCAGCTGACCTTGCTCGATGCGGACGGTCGTGTAGTTCCCCACCACCTGGTCCAGCTGCGACACCGGGATCAGGCGGGTGCCTTCCGAAGCCACTTGTGTCGTGCCCAGATGCGCTTCCGTAATCTGTTGCCCGGCC
>NZ_ML142859.1:157698-158016 GCF_004138495.1 Phytoactinopolyspora endophytica | reverse complement strand
CGGCTCGTCGACGACCAACACCCCGACACGTTCGTCGGCTCGGATCGCCAGGATCGCAGCCACCGTCGCGCCGCCGACGATGAGCAGGACCGCCAAGGCGGCGAGTGCCGGCCGCCGCTGCCGCGGAGGCGCGGGAAGTCGGTCCGCCACCCCGACCGCTGCCGCGCTCCGTACTCCGCGCTCTTCCCGGGCGCGTTGACGGTCGGTCGGGTCGTCACCGGCTCGAGTCGTGGATATCGCCATAACTCCCTGAGTCTCCACCTATTTGCAAGAACGTGACCTTACCCCGGGAATTGTTGACCTTCAAGTATCGCACCG
>NZ_ML142859.1:152191-157626 GCF_004138495.1 Phytoactinopolyspora endophytica | reverse complement strand
CGTCGCCGCGGATTCCCACGATGCGCCGAACCTGCCATGAACAGGGCGTAAATATCCAGGTCACACGCCCTGAGAGTGGAGTATCCACGCAATTCATGCGCAAGCGGCTGTGTAGTGGCCCACCCCGGATTCACTCCGCACGCTCGGCGCTTCGCCGTTCCACCCAACCCAGTCACGCTCAGCTTCTCACCCACTCCGCGAACACGCTCGTCCCTCACGCGTTCACTCCGCACGCTCGGCGCTTCGCCGTTCCACCCAACCCAGTCACGCTCAGCTTCTCACTCACTCCGCGAACACGCTCGTCCCTCACGCGTTCACTCCGCACGCTCGGCGCTTCGCCGTTCCACTTCAGGCCCCAGCCGGAGCAGCATGAACCACATCAGCGCGAAGATGCCCCCGAGGATGAACATCGTCGGAATGACGAACCCGGTGCCGACCGCACCGACCTGCGCAGCGGTACCGATCACATAACCCGGCCGCCCGCGCCGCACCGTGGCTGCCCCGACGAAGCACAGCAGCGCCACCAGACCCGCCGACAGCCAGCCCGCGGTGGTGGGAATGTCCGAGAGATTGATCGCCACCGGGACCGCCAGCAGCACCACAATCATCTCGATACCGAGGATCGACGACGCTATCCGGTTCACGAGGACACTCCGAAGCTCGCCCGCGCATCACCGACAGTGACCACGGAGCCCGTGATCACCACGCCGTGCCCACCGATCGATCCGGCTCGCTCGGCCAGAGTCAGGCCGACGTCTATCGCCTCTGGCAGCGGCGATGCCTGATGTACCCGGTCCTCGCCGAAGACATCCACGGCCACCGGCACGACATCCTGCGGCGGCAGGCAGCGCGGCGAAGAGTTCACGGTCACCACCACCGACTCCACCACCGGCTCCAACGCCGACAGGATGCCCTCGACATCCTTCTCCGCCAGGATCGCGACGACGGCGACCATGGGCGTCGCCGCGAACTCCTCGGACAGCGCCCCGGCCAGGGCGGCCGCGCCGGCCTGGTTGTGGGCGGCGTCGACCAGCACCACCGGACCGCGGCGGAGCACCTCGAGCCTTCCGGGTGAGCTCACCCTGGAGAACGCGGCCTGCACCGCCTCCTGGGAGATTCCCTCGCTACCGCCGCCGACGAACGCCTCCACGGCGGCCAGCGCCAGCGCCGCGTTGTCCGCCTGGTGCGCACCGTGCAGCGGGAGCAGGATGTCGTCATACGGCCCTGCCAGCCCTTGCAGCTGCAGCATCTGCCCGCCGACGGCCATCTCCCGGTCCCGGACACCGAATTCCACGCCAGCGCGTGCCACGGTGGCGCCTACCTCGGCGACCCTGCGCAGCAGCGCCTCGGCCGCCGGCTGTGACTGAGCCGCCAGCAGCGCGAACGACCCCGGCTTGATGATTCCGGCTTTCTCAGCCGCGATGTCCTCTATCGAGTCACCGAGATACTCCATGTGGTCGTACGAGATCGGGGCGACGACGCTGACCTGGCCATCGGCGACGTTGGTCGCATCCCACGAGCCGCCCATGCCCACCTCCACGACGGCGACCTCCACCGGCGCATCGGCGAATGCCGCGTAGGCCATCGCGACCAGCACCTCGAAGAACGACAACGCGATGTCATGCTTGGCGTCGACGATGTCGAGGAACGGCGCCACCTCGGCATAGATCTCAGCGAACTTCTCCTCGCTGACCGGTGATCCATCTATGCCGATGCGTTCGGTGACCGACTGCAGATGCGGGCTGGTGAACCGTCCGGTGCGCAGGTTGAGCTCACGCAGCAGCTCCTCCACCATCCGCGCCGTCGACGTCTTGCCGTTCGTCCCGGCGATGTGGATCGTGGAGAACACCTGCTGCGGGTTGCCGAGGACGTCCACGAGATCGCGGATCCGCTCCAGCGACGGATCGAGCTTGGACTCGGGCCACCGCCCCCGCAGGGCGTCCTGGACAGCCTCGAACTCAGGAGTGCTCACAACTCACCAATCTCTCACACCGCCGTCAACGCGGCGCAAGGCGTTCCAGCTGAGCCTCCAGGCGGGCGATCTCGGACTCGGCGGCGATCTTACGGGCGCGGACCTTCTCGACCTCCGTCTCCGGAGCCTTCGCCAGGAACTGCTCGTTGCCGAGTTTGCGCTCCGACTGCTCGAGCGCCTTACGCTCCACGCCGAGATCCTTGGTCAGCCGCTTGCGCTCTGCCTCCACGTCGACCGCGCCGGACAGGTCCAGCTCGACCGTCACGTCGCCGACGGTGACCGACGCCGTCGACATGAATCCGTCGTCGGGAATGTTCAGCTTGGTCAACGACCGGATCTCGGCCTCGTGCCCGGCCAGGACGCCGGTCACGCCGTCGAGGCGCGCGGCCACCCGCTGCCCCGGCTTCAACCCTTGGTCGCTGCGGAACCGCCGGATCTCCGTGACCAGCCGCTGCAGCTCCACGACGCCCGACTCGGCAGCGGCATCCGTACGGGCTGTCTCCGCCGCCGGCCAGGGCGCGACAACCACGGACTCCGCGCCGGTCAATGTCGTCCAGAGCACCTCCGTCACAAACGGCGTCACAGGATGAAGCATCCGCAGCAGCCGGTCCAGCACGTGCCCCAGCACCAGCCGGGTACGCTCCGCGGCATCACCGCCGGTGTTCAACGGGGTCTTCGCGAGCTCCACGTACCAGTCGCAGAACTCGTCCCACGCGAAGTGGTAGAGCGCGTCACAGGCCTTCGCGAACTGGTAGTCCTCGTAGTACGCGTCCACCTCGGCCAGCGTCGTGTGCAGACGGGACAGGATCCACCGGTCCGGCATGGAAAGACTTGTCAGCCGGTCCGATTGTTCATTACCGGGTAGCTCACCGACCTTGGCACCGCTCATCAGCGCGAACCGGGTCGCGTTCCACAGCTTGTTGCAGAAGTTCCGCGAGGCCTGGACCCAGTCCTCCCCGATCGGTACATCGACACCGGGGTTCGCCCCCCGGGCCAGGGTGAACCGCAGCGCGTCCGAGCCGTAGGTGTCCATCCACTCCAGCGGGTCGACGGCGTTGCCGAACGACTTCGACATCTTCTTGCCATGCTGGTCGCGGACCATGCCGTGCAGGGCGATCGTGGAAAACGGAATCGCCCGCTCGGGGCCGTTGCCGGCGTTCGCGTACAGGCCGAACATCATCATCCGGGCGACCCAGAAGAACAGGATGTCGTATCCGGTCACCAGGACCTGGTTCGGATAGAACTTGGCCAGCGCGTCGGTGTCATCCGGCCACCCGAGCGTGGAGAACGGCCACAGCGCCGACGAGAACCAGGTGTCGAGGACGTCCTCGTCCTGGGTCCACCCCTCGCCGCTCGGCGGCTCGTCGTCGGGTCCCACGCAGACCACCTCACCGTCCGGCCCATACCAGACCGGGATGCGGTGCCCCCACCACAGCTGCCGCGAGATGCACCAGTCATGCATGTCGTCCACCCAGCCGAACCAGCGCGACTCCATCGATTTCGGGTGGATGGCCACCCGCTCGTCGCGCACCGCGTCCCCGGCCGCCTCGGCCAGCGGACCGACCCGGACCCACCACTGCAGAGACAGCCGCGGTTCGACGACGGTCTTGCACCGCGAGCAGTGTCCCACCGGACGCATATGCCGGCGCTCCTCGACGATGCGTCCCTGCTCGCGAAGCGCATCGACGATCGCCGGACGGGCCTCGAACCGATCGAGCCCTTGGAACGGACCGTGCGTGGTGATCGCGCCCTGCTCGTCCATGACAGTCATGTTCGGCAGGTTGTGGCGGCGGCCGATCTCGAAGTCGTTCGGGTCGTGCGCCGGTGTCACCTTGACCATCCCGCTACCGAACTCGGGATCGACGTGTGCGTCCGCGATGATCGGGATCTTGCGCCCGGTGAGCGGGAGCTCGACCTCGGTGCCGATCAGATGCTGGTACCGCTCGTCGTCGGGGTTGACGGCGACGGCGGTGTCGCCGAGCATCGTCTCCGGCCGCGTGGTGGCCACGATTACCTCGTCCCCGTACCGGATGGAGGTGAGCGTGCCCTCGTCGTCGCTGTGCTCCACCTCGATGTCGGAGAGCGCCGTGTGACAGCGCACGCACCAGTTGATGATCCGCTCGGCACGGTAGATGAGCTCGTCGTCGTACAGCCTCTTGAAGATGGTCTGGACCGCCCGGGACAGGCCGTCGTCCATGGTGAACCGTTCCCGGCTCCAGGCCACGCCGTCCCCGAGACGGCGCATCTGGCCGAGGATCATGCCACCGGAGCGTTCCTTCCACTCCCAGACCTTCTCGACGAACGCCTCGCGGCCCAGGTCATGCCTGGAGATGCCCTCCTTGGCCAGCTCGCGCTCGACCACGTTCTGGGTGGCGATGCCGGCGTGGTCCATGCCGGGCATCCACAGCGCCTCGTAGCCCTGCATGCGCCGGCGCCGCATGAGCGCGTCGATCAGGGTGTGCTCGAAGGCGTGGCCGAGATGCAGGCTGCCGGTGACGTTGGGCGGCGGGATGACGATGCAGAACGGGGGTTTGTCGCTGGTGTCGTCCGCCTCGAAGTAGCCGCGCTCCACCCACCGCTCGTATATCGGTGCTTCTACCGCCGCGGGATCGTAGGCGGTGGGCAGTGCCGCCTCGGACGGCGGACCGGCCCCGTTGTCCGGGCCGGTCGCGTCCTCCGAACCGCCCGAACCAATGGAGTCGTGCGTATGGATCGAATCAGCAGAGCGCGTGGGATCAGTCACGGCGCAAAAGTCTACGGACTCCCCACCCTTCTCTGCACCGCGATCCCACCCCAACCCCTAAATGATCACGCCAGCACACCCGCCCCAGTTCGCTGGATCTCAGATGAGCCCGATCTCCCGGGCTCGCACGCCGGCCTGAAATCGGGACTCGGCGCCCAGCGCTGCCATGAGCTCGGCGACCCGGCGGCGGTAGGTTCTCACGCCGAGTCCCAGGGCACGGGCGGCTGCCTCGTCCTTGACGCCCTGGCCGAGCAGGTCCAGCACCTGCGGCGCGATCTCCCGGATCTCGGCGGTCTGCGCGTCATAGGTGGCCAGGTCGGTGGCCGACCGCCAGACGGCTTCGAACAGCGAGGTCACGCCCTGGACCGTCTCGCGCTGGGTGATGAGGCTGTAGCTACGCTCACCAGCCTGCACATCGCCGGCCAGGATGACCAGCTTCCCGTCGAGGATGATCGTCTCATTCAACTCCTCGGTGGAGACGCGGACCTGTGCGCCGTGCCGGTCACGGGCTACCGCTATCCGCTGTGCCCATGCCGGGTCGAGCAGCATGCCGGTGCGGTAGACCTTACGGATGCGCAGGTCGGTGCGGCGCTGCCGCGTGTCCACGGCGGCCGGGTGGTCCGGACTGCGCGTCCACGTCCAGGTGGCGAGGTTGTTGGCGACGCACGTGATGTCGGTCGCGTTCGCGAACAGGTGCGCGGTGCGGCGGAACACCTCATG
>NZ_ML142859.1:149866-152165 GCF_004138495.1 Phytoactinopolyspora endophytica | reverse complement strand
TCCGCGCACGACCGTGGCGGTCTCAGTGCTCGGCATAGCTCTATTCTCCCTGACCCTACGGATCCCGCTGGGGTTGGCAACAAGCTGCCAACCCCGGGAATTCCAGCGCCCGCCGCGCCACGCTGATGGCATGAACACCGAACAGAGCACCACGAACAGCATCCCGACGAGCACCCCGGCCGCAAACGCTGCCGGCACCTGGCGGCTCGGCGACCTCACCGTCAACCGGATCGGCCTTGGTGCGATGCGCCTGGGCGGCATGCCCTGGGACGAGAAGCCACGGAGCAGGGAGGACGCGATCACCGTCCTGCGCCGCGCAATCGAACTCGGCGTCAACCACATCGACACCGCCGCGTTCTACTTCGTCGTGACCCGTTCGGCCAACGAGCTGATCAGCACCGCGCTTCAGCCCTACCCCGATGACCTGGTCATCGCCACGAAGGTCGCACCGGCCCGTTCCCGCGATGGCGAGTTCGAGCCGATGGCCCGTCCCGACCAGCTCCGCGGCCAGGTCGAGGAGAACATCCGCCAGCTCGGGCGTGACCACCTCGACGTGGTCAACCTGCGCTGGGGCACCGGCTTGGAGAAGGAGGCCGGCTCCGTGGCGGAACACGTCGGTGCCCTCGCGGAGCTGCGCGACGCGGGTCTGATCCGTCACCTCGGCATCTCCAACATCAGCGCCGAACAGCTGACCGAGGCGATGACGATCGCCCCGGTGGTGTGCGTGCAGAACCGGTACGGCGTGACCGAACGGCAGGACGACGACCTGGTCGAGCTCACCCGCCGGCATGGCATCGCGTTCGTGCCGTTCTTCGCCATGGGCGCCGGCGTGCCGGGTGCGGTACCGGGCGTCAGCGCGGATCAGACGGGCCAGGCGGAGGTCGCCGCCGTCGCCGAGGCCCACGACGCCACGCCGACACAAGTTCGGCTCGCGTGGACCCTGCACCGTGGCCCGCACGTCCTCGCGATCCCTGGCACCGGTAGCCCGGCGCACCTGGAGGAGAACATCGCCGCCGGCAGCCTCCAGCTGACCGGCGACGAGCTCGCGCTGCTCGATGGCGTCGCCACGGACGCCGCGTAGGACCGGCACGCGCGCCTAGGCGGGTTGCGGTGCAGAGTCCTCCGGTTGCCGCAGGTCGACGCGGCGCAGGAGCTGGGCGTTGGCCGCGACGACGATGGTGGACAAGCTCATCAGCACCGCACCCAGGGCCATCGGCATGACGAAACCGGCCCACGCCAGCACTCCGGCGGCGAGTGGGATCGCGGCCAGGTTGTAGCCGGCGGCCCACCACAGGTTCTGCACCATCTTGCGGTAGCTGGCCGCGGAGAGCCGTTTGACCGCCACCACGGCGCGCGGATCGTCCGAGGCGAGCACGATGCCCGCCGACTCCATCGCGACGTCCGTACCGGCACCGATCGCGATGCCGACGTCGGCACGGGCGAGTGCCGGAGCGTCGTTCACCCCGTCGCCGACCATCGCCACCGTGTGCCCACGCCGCTGCAGATCGGCGACGGCGGAGTCCTTGTCTTCGGGGAGAACCTCGGCGAACACCTCATCGATCCCGATCTCCTTCGCCACCGAGTCGGCCACCTGCTGGGCGTCGCCGGTGATCATCGCCACCTTCACCCCGAGCCGGTGCAGTTCCTCGACGGCGTCCCGGGACTCCGGACGAATCTGGTCCTCGAGCGCCAGTGAGCCGATCACCGCGCCCTTGCGGATCACGTGCAGGACCGCCGCACCCCGCTGTTGCCATCCGTCGACGTCATCGGCGAGCGCGTCCGGGATGGTCAGCTCCTGCTCGCGGAGCATCGCCGGACCGCCGACCGCGACGGTCGTCCCGTCCACGTCGGCCTGGACTCCCCGGCCGGTCATGGATCGGAACTCCTGCGCGGCCGGAATGTCGAGCGAGCGTTCGCGGGCCGCGGCGACGATCGCCCGGGCCAGCGGATGCTCGCTGTCCGCCTCGACGGACGCGGCCAGCGCCAGGACGGTGTCGGTCGCATCGGTTTCGGCGTCTCCGCCTCCGTCGCGTTCGACGGCAGCGACGCCGGTGACGGCGTGCTCTCCCTTGGTCAGAGTGCCGGTCTTGTCGAACAGCACCGCGTCGACGTTGCGGGTGCGCTCCAGCGCCAGCCGGTCCTTGACCAGGATGCCGTTCCGGGCAGACTTGGACGTCGAGATCGATGTCACCAGCGGGATCGCCAGGCCGAGGGCGTGCGGGCAGGCGATGATCAGGACCGTGACGGACTGTGTGACGGCGTAATCGGGGTCACCGAGCAGCGCCCAGACGACGACGGT
>NZ_ML142859.1:149568-149795 GCF_004138495.1 Phytoactinopolyspora endophytica | reverse complement strand
GCCGCGACAGCGACGTAGAACAGCAGCGCAGCGGCCCGGTCGGCGAGCACCTGGCTGCGCGACTTGGACTCCTGTGCCTCAGCCACCAGCCGCTCGATGCCGGCCAGCGCCGTATCCTCTCCGACCGCGCCGACCCGGACCCGGATGGATCCATCAGCGGCGACGCTGGCAGCGACCACCTGGTCACCCTGGCTCTTGGGTACCGGGTTCGACTCGCCGGTGATCAT
>NZ_ML142859.1:148620-149549 GCF_004138495.1 Phytoactinopolyspora endophytica | reverse complement strand
GCTCCTGGCCGGACCAGGACCACGTCGCCGACCGCGAGGTCGGCGATCTTCACTGTCTCCACATCACCGCTGTCGGTGACCCGGTCGGCCTCGTCCGGCAACAGCTCCGCCAGCGCCGCCAGCGCGCCCTGCGCCTGGCCGATGGCACGCATCTCCATCCAGTGGCCGAGCAGCATGATGACGATCAGCAGCGACAGCTCCCACCACACCTCGACGTCGAACCAGTCCAGGGTGGCGGTCCAGCTCGCCACGAACGCCACAGTGATCGCCATTCCGATCAGGAGCATCATGCCCGGCTGACGGCTTCTCGCCTCAGCCACGGCACCGACGACGAACGGCCAGCCGCCGTAGAAGAAGATGACGGTGCCCAGCACCGGCCCGACCCAGTCCATCCCGGCGAAGTCCAGCTCATAGCCGAACCAGTCCATGATCATGTGGCTGGTGAACACCACGGGGATGGACAGGATCAGGCTCAGCCAGAACCGGTCCCGGAACATCGCGGGCGAATGACCGGCGTGTTTGTCGTGACCACCATGTCCGCCGTGACCACCGTGCTGGCCGTGGCCGGCGTCGTGCTCACCACCGGCGCCATGGCCGCCGTGGGCGATCTCATCCCGATCGCCGGCCGCATCGTGACGGTGCTCGGCCGTCTCGGCGCCGTGTGCGTGCGCATCGTGCTCGGACATGTCGCACCTCCGCGTTCATTGATACCCCGTACGGGTATAAATGAACAGCGAAACACACGAGAAATTCCCGCGGCCTACGTCTTCTTGAGCGTGAGTGGCGTCTCACCGCCCTGAGGGCGTGCCTATCCGGCACTGAGACTCAAGAAGTCACCACGCAGCCGAGCGCCGACACACGTGCGGCCCTCACCAGCTGGTCGGGACCGGCATCCCCTCGGTGAATCCGGCCGCGGTCTGCAATCCGAC
>NZ_ML142859.1:142899-148555 GCF_004138495.1 Phytoactinopolyspora endophytica | reverse complement strand
GGCCTGGGCGTGGAAGGCTTCGAGGTTGCTCGCACCGGCATACGTGCACGCACTGCGCACACCCGCGACGATCCCGTCGAGGACATCCTCGACACTCGGGCGCTCAGCATCCAGATACATCCGTGCCCTGGAGATGCCCTCGCCGAACAGGCCCTTGCGGGCTCTCTCGAACGGCGTGTCGTCGGCGGTCCGGGCCTGGACAGCCCGCGCCGAGGCCATGCCGAAGCTCTCCTTGTACAGGCGGCCCTCGTTGTCACGCAGGGTGTTGCCCGGAGACTCATACGTGCCGGCGAACCACGAACCGATCATCACGTTCGATGCGCCGGCGGCCAGTGCGAGCGCGACGTCCCGCGGGTGCCGCACGCCGCCGTCCGCCCAGACATGCTTGCCCAGCTCACGCGCCCGCGTGGCACACTCCAGCACCGCGGAGAACTGTGGCCGGCCCACCCCGGTCATCATCCGCGTCGTGCACATGGCACCGGGACCGACACCGACCTTGACGATGTCGGCTCCGGCCTCCACCAGGTCGGTGACGCCGTCGGCCGTCGTCACGTTACCGGCCGCGACGGGCACCTGGGGGTCGATCCGGCGTACGGCACGCAACGCGTCGATCATGCGTTCCTGGTGCCCATGGGCGGTGTCGATCACCAGGACGTCGACGCCCGCGTCGAGCAACGCCTTCGCCTTGGCTGCCACGTCTCCGCTGATACCGATCGCCGCCGCGATCCGCAGCCGCCCCTCGGCGTCGGTGGAAGGCATGTACAGGCTGGACCGGAGCGCGCGCTGGCGGGTCAGCACGCCGACGATGCGACCATCACTGTCCACGACCGGGGCCAGCCGGTGTCCGCCGCCATGCAACCGGTTGAACGACTCCTCGGCGCCGATGCCGTCAGGCAGCGAGAGCAGATCTGTCGACATGACACTTCGCACCTGGGTGAACCGGTCGGCACCCTCGCAGTCGGCCTCGGCCACCACACCGACCGCCCGGCCGTTCTCGACGACGACGACCGCGCCGTGGGCCCGCTTGGGCAGCAGGTTCAGCGCCTCACCCACCGTGCCCGTCGGTTCCATCCGCAGCGGGGTGTCATAGACGACGTGACGTTGCTTCGTCCACGCGATCACATCGGTGACGACATCCACCGGGATGTCCTGTGGGATCACCGCCAAGCCGCCACACCGGGCAAGTGTCTCGGCCATCCGCCGCCCGGACACCGCCGTCATGTTAGAGGCGATGACCGGGACCGTGGTGCCGCTGCCGTCCAAGGTGCGAAGGTCCACGTCGAGCCGTGAGCTCACGTCTGAGCGGCTCGGCACCATGTAGACATCGCTGTAGGTGAGATCGTGCTCAGGCACACGGTCGTGAAGAAAGCGCATAGGTCAAACCCCCATTGTCGGCAGCACCCCCAAGAGTACGATCTACCGCCCCTGCCGATCAGCGCAGCGGCTCCTCCAACGCAAGGATCCAGTCCGCATGGCCCCACCAGACCAGCTGCACGTCGGCGAGGTCGACTCCCGGGTCGACGATGGGGGCCGGCTCGCGCCCGTTCAAGGAGACTGACGTCACGGCGCGTATCTCGGCCCCGTCATGCAGGTCGGACAGATAGTGGGCGAACCGCACCACCCGCTCGGGATGACCGTACATCCGGAACTCTTGCTTCGGGTTCAGATGCTCCGAGGCGGTGACCTCCAATGTCGTACCGTTCTGTATGACGTAGAAGGTGCCGGTGCTCTGTTTGTCCCGCAGCTTCATGTGCCAGGAGAAGCGATGTGCCTCCTCCGTCCAGTTCGGTGATCCGGGTATCAGGTAGTGCCGCAACGGCACCAAGACCTGCACGACAGCCCAAGCGACCAGGAAGGTCGCCAGTGTCTTCGATATGCGTCCGGGAGCTGGGCGTGGCTCGGGCACGGATCGTGGCTCGGGCACCGACCGTGACTCGGATGCCGAGCCGGTCTGCGCCCGTGCCGGCACGTCCGAAGCCGAGAGCTCGGCCCCACGACGGCGGCGCTTGCGTGCCCAGGCCCAGACCCGCTCCGGCCAGTCCGGGCGGAAGTAGATGGTGGACGCCGCGATCATCAGCCATGGGAAGACGAAGAGCCCGAACAACCGCACGTTGAGCAGGTGGAAGCAACACGCGACGACGAAGGCCGGCACCTGGGTGCGACGGTGCAGCAGGAAGAAGGCGATGCTCAGGTCGAACAGCAGCGAACCGTACGTCATCACCAGCACGACGGGCTCGAAGTCGAACAGCGGCCCGATGAGCTGGACGTCGGTGCGGGCGTGCAGCCACATCCGCAGCGGCTCGCCTTGCAGCCAATCGAGGTTGAGCTTGGCCACCCCGCCGTAGAAGTACACGATGCCGAACTGGAACCGGAGCAGCCATACGACCCACGCGGGCACCGTCGACGACGCGAGCTCCGGCCGGCGCCGCGCGTCGAGCGACCATCTGCGCTCGAGCGGCATGAAGATCATGAAGAACGAGACGAGCGAGATCAGGTACTCATGGTTCTGAAAGTACGTGGAGTCGATCAGGAAGACATAGGTGTGCAGGACGAAGAATCCGGCTACGGCACGCCGGTACCAGAGCCCGAGGGCGATCAGGATGGCCAGTAGGCCTTCGACGACGTAGACGGCGTGTATGCCGAAGCCGGGAAGCGGCTTGATGAAGTCGAACCACGCGTAGGAGAAGTGGAACGACGTATCGACGTAGTACTCGTGCACCAGGGTCGGCAGGTACAGCAGAACGTTGACGAGCATCGCCACGCCGAACGCGATCCGGAAGAACGCCGCGCTCGCACCGTTGACCGGTTGTGCGGCAGCGGCGCGCGGATCCACCCACCGGCGCCGTTCGATGATCGCCATACTCAACGATCCTAGACTTACCTGCCGACAGGCAAGTTCCGCCGCCGCCACTGACGTGCACATCGGACCGCGCCCAGGTCCAGCCCTTCGACGACGACGCCGCCAGCCGGGATGCGGAAGGGCTACGAGTCAGGCGACTCCCACTCTGCGACCTCTCAGCCTCTAGTGTCCCGGGCTCAGCCGGAGCTCCAGCATGGCGGCGAACCTCGCCTCGGGGTCGTCCAGGTCGATCCCGCCGATCTCACCGATGCGCCGCAACCGGTACCGGAAGGTGTTCGGATGCACATGCAGTGTCGCGGCGGCCCTGCCGACATCCCCGAACGCGTCCAGCCAGGCCCGAAGCGTCTCCACCAGCTCACCACGATGTTTGGCGTCGTAGTCGGCCAGCCTGCCCACGGGGCCGGACGGTTCCTGGCGTTCGGCCGCCATCAGGTCGCCCAGCTCCAGCAGGAGGGAGGCCGCCCAGACGTCTTCGGCGCGCGCCACCCGGGACGGTGCCCGCCCGTTCCGCAGTACGCGCAGTGCACGGTCCGCGTCGGCCCGGGAACGCGGCAGCTCCGAGGCGTCGTCGGCGATCCTGCCGATGCCGATGACCACGGCGTCGTGGTCGCGGATCCGATCCACGAACTCTCGCGCCACGGCAACGGCTCGCCGGTCCGCGGCGATGTCACGCTCCGCCAGCGGGATGACGCCGTAGACGACGCCACCGACCAGCGCGACCGCCGAGCGCGGATGGACGGCGGCCAGGTGCAGCGCGAACGCCCCGGTCACGCGCTGCAGCTCCGCTTCGACACGCGAGGCGTCGCCGTGCTCACGCACGGTGAGCGCGAGTACGCAGCTCGGGCCCACCGCGACCCCCAACCGCCCGGCCGCCTCGGCCGCGCTCGGGCCGCCCTCCAGCAACGTCGCGACGAGCTCGGCACGCAGCCTCCGCTCCACGTCCGCGCCCGCCCGCTGCCGGAGAATGTGCAGCGCGACCAGCTTGGCCGAGTCGACGAACGCCTGCTCGCGTTCGGCCGACAGCGGGCCGGTTACGGCCGCCCACATCGACCCGAGCACCTCGTCGCCGGCGCGCACACGAACCGCCACCCGCGGCAGGTCGACGCCGGTGAGGCCGGTCACGAAGACCGGCTGGTCTGATCCGTACAGCGCCCGGAAGACACCCCTGCGTTCCAGCTCTCGGGTGAACCGCTCCGGCACCCGCCGGCCGAGCACGGTCTCCTTGCGCGGCTCGTCCGCTTGGTCCTGGTCGGCTGAGAACGCCAGCACCCGGGAGTTGAGATCCTCGATGGTGACCGGCCCATCGAGCAGCTCGGAGACCGCGCCCGCCAGCGCGAACAGGTCGCCCGCGGCCGCCCCGGCCAGGGTCTCGCCGTCTCCGCCGCCCAGATCGTCCACCGCCAGCAACGACCTCAACAGCGCCGCCACCTGGGCCCAGGAGGCTCCCCTGGTGAGCCCGAACAACACCACATCGGAGTCCCGGACCGCCTCCTGGACGGCACGCGACGTCTCGACCGGCACCCGGACCACCAGGCCGGCCGCACCGGCCTTGCCGATGTCCCTGATCACCGTAGTGATCTCGTCGGCGCCGGCAAGACCCACGCCGAGCACCAGCGTCTTGTCCGTGAGGTCCGGTGGATCCAGCGGGTCATGGAAGACGACGCCGCCTACCTCGGTGGCCGGGTCGACCCGGCCGGCCACCACTTCCAGCAACGTCGACCCTAGGTCGTCCATGACGCGGCTGAGCGTGGCCCGTGGCCGGTGCACCATTCTCAGCATCCTACGAACCCGGGGAGTCTCCTCCCAGCCATTCCGTGCTCGTGGTCCGTTCGCGCAGCGCGTCCGGCAGCGGCTCGACGCCGAGCCCGGGCCCGTCCGGGACCGCGACGTGGCCCTCCTCCAGCACGAACGGCTCGGTGATGTCGGTTTCGTAGTACCTGTCCGATGCCGACGTGTCACCGGGCAGACTGAACCCGGGGAGCGCGGCCAAGGCCACGTTCGCCGCCCGGCCCAGGCCTGTCTCCAGCATGCCGCCACACCAGACGGGCAGGCCGTGCGCTTGGCAGAGGTCGTGGATCCGCCGAGCCTCCAGGTACCCGCCGACACGGCCCGGCTTGATGTTGATCACCCGTGTGGCACGCAGCGCGATCGCGTCGGCCGCCACCTTCGCCGACACGATCGACTCGTCGAGACAGATCGGGGTGCGGACCAGCCGGGCCAGCTCGGCGTGCTGCCTCAGATCGTCTTCGGCCAGCGGCTGTTCGATGAGCAGCAGCTCGAACGCATCCAGCCGCGCCAGCGTGGCGGCGTCCGCCAGCGTGTAGGCCGCGTTGGCGTCCACCTGTAGCAGGAGCTCGTCGCCGAACCGCTCCCGAACCGCCCGCACGGGTTCCACGTCCCAGCCCGGCTCGATCTTCAGCTTGATCCGGAGGTATCCCTGCTGACGGTAGCCGTCGACGGCGTCCAGCAGCCGTGGGACCGTGTCCATGATCCCGACCGACACCCCGGCCGGCACCCGGTCACGCACCGCACCGAGATAGCCCCCGAACGACTCTCCACGTTCCCGCAGCCACGCGTCCAGCACGGCCGTCTCCATCGCGGCCTTGGCCATCCGGTGCCCCTTCACGGGCTCCAGCAGGTCGGCCACCTGGTGCGGGCGCAGGTCACCGGCGGCCAGCAGCCGCGGCCCCAGGAAGCGGCGGATCACGTCGGCGGCGCCGTCCACATACTCGGACGAGTACAGCGGCTCGCTCAACGCCACGCACTCGCCCCAGCCCTCGGCGCCCGGTGTAACCG
>NZ_ML142859.1:139436-142863 GCF_004138495.1 Phytoactinopolyspora endophytica | reverse complement strand
ACCAACAGGACGTCCCGTTCGGTCTCGACGCCGAACGACGTCCGGAACGGTGCGACGAGGGGCATCGACACCCGGATGAGCTCGAACCCGTTCAGCTTCACGACTGCCTCCTGGGATGTCTGTGTCTTTCTACGGTGTACCAGCCCGATCTGGAGAATCCGGTGACACTCGCGCCGTCGTCGATCAGTTCACCGAGAACGTCACGCAGGGCGAGCCGCCACCGCTTCGCCGCCCCGGGGTCGCTGCGGCGCAGCGCCTCTACGTCGGCCGGTATCCGGACCAGCAGCGTGCGCGCGTCATTCCGGAGCGCCGCGGATGCCACCTCGGGCAGCCCGGACGCACCCTCGGCCAGCGCGACGACCGCGCCGTCGGCCCGCATCAGTTCCACGTCGGCCTCCACCCGGTTCCCCACGCAGATCTCGGCGACGGCGTCCGACGCCAGCTGCCATGCGACGAGCAGCCGGTCGGTGCCCTGCCCGGCGTTGATAGCGTCGTCGATCTCGCCGTAGAAGTCGACCAGGTACTCCCGCGGACGGGCGCCCAGCTTGACGAAGTTGAAGTAGGCGTTGCGACGGATCAACGGGTCGAAGGTCCACGTGATCTCTGTCAGTCCCCGTTCCCGCGCCCAGACTCGCTGGTGCAGCTTGAGCGCGAACCCCACGCTGCGTCCTTGCGCCTGTCCGTCGACCCCGGCGATGTGCGAGTGCAGACCGACACCGGGCGGTGCCGCGAAGAACCCGACGCATGCCCCCACCAGCCGGCCGTCGCTGTCGAAGGCACCGGCCAGATAGTTCCCGGCGTGAGTCAGCGCCCGCAACTGTTCGATGTTCACCAGCGGACTCTTGCCGTCGGGACGCCAGATCCGATCGAACAGCGCGACGACGCCGGTCAGGTCGGTCAGGTCGTGCAGCAGCCGGACCTCGACCCCGGACCGTTCCGCGGCCATCCGCGCCGCCTCGCCCGGTGAGCGCGTCGGCGCGGCGGCATCCGGTGCCGCGGTGCCCACGGTGCCGGGCCGTCGTCCATCGGTCATGGTCGCGTACTCCGATCCTGCGGCTGACGTTCGGTCGCACTGGCCGGCCCGCTGAGCAATCTGGCGACCAGATCCGCCGCCAGCGCCGCTCGCACCGGCATCTGCGAGACCAGCACGTGTTCCCCGGGTGCGTGCGCTCCGCCACCGACGGCGCCCAGCCCGTCGAGCGTGGGTGTCCCGACACCGGCGGCGATGTTGCCGTCCGAGGCCCCGCCGACGTGCGCACCTTCCAGCGGGCCGATATCCCGGGCGGCGGCGATCTCCTGCGCCAGCCGGTACAGGTCGGCCGATGCGGCCGGTTCCAACGGCGGATGGCTGGGACCGGCGATCACCTCGAGCCGGGCCTCCGTCAGGTGCGCTGGCAACGCTCGGATCGCGGCGTCCACGCGCCGTCCCTCGGCCACGGTCGGAACCCGCGTGTCCACCCGTACCGAAGCCTCGGCCGGCACAGTATTGGTCGTCGTGCCCGACGCGAGAACGGTGGGAGTCACGGTCGCGCCGTCCGGCCCGGCGTCCAGGGCGGCGAGCGCGAGAACCTGGTGCGCCAGCTCGACCGAGGCGTTGACCCCGTTCCACGGCTCCAGCCCCGCGTGCGCCGCCCGGCCGTGGACCCGCAGCTCGTACTGCGAGATGCCGTTGCGTGCCGTCTTCAGCGCGCCGCCGTCGGCGCTGCCCTCGAACACGAGTGCCGCGCCCGCGCGTCGTGCCTCATCCTCGATCAGGGCTCGCGACGTCGGCGCGCCCAGTTCCTCGTCACCGGTGACCAGCACGGTCACCCCGTCCAGCGATGGAAGTGCGGCGAGCGCGTGGAACATCTGCACCAGGCCGGCCTTCATGTCGAAGCAGCCGGGCCCGTAGGCGACGCCGTCCTGCACCCGCCACGGATGCTCCGCCAGCGTTCCCATCGGCCACACCGTGTCCTGGTGGCCGAGCAGCAGAACCCGGTCCCCGTCGCCGAACCGCCACCGCAGATGGGTGCAGCCGTGCAGCTCCAGCCGCTCCGGCTGGGCGCCGGTCACCCGTCGGCCCAGCTCGGCGACGGCATCCGCACCCCGCGCCACGGCGCGCAGGTCGGCCGACGGCGACTCGCAGCCGACGAGGGCGCCGAGGTCGGCGACCATGGCGTCGATGCTCATGTCCACAGCTTCATCTGCCTCCGTCCGGCTCATCATCTCTGGTCATGCTCGGCGTCTTGCCGCTCATGCGACCTTCGGCGTGGCACGGACGCCGAGATGCATGTACGGCGAGCCGTCGGACAGTGCGTAGAACGTCACGGGGGTCCAGGTCTCGGCGCCGGGGAGCCGCACGAGGTACAGGTTCTCCCGCACCGGCACCAGGTCGAGCTCCTTGACCTCCTGGTCCAGCCCAGCCACCTCTTGCGTGCTGGTCAGACGTAACCGCGGGCCGGTGTCGGCCTGCCAGACGTCGATCCGTGCCCCGGTGCGCTCGTAGGTGCCCACGTGCGGTGCGATGTCGGCGTCGACGGCGGCGTCCGGCGGGGTCAGCGGCGTCGCCATCTCCACCCCGGCCGTCTCCCGGAACACTTCGCGGATGAGAGTCTCGTACAGGTCGCGAGTGTGGCCCCCGTTGGTCAGCAGGGTCACGGCCATGTCCTGTTCGGGCAGGATCCGCAGGAACGCCGACTGGCCGATGGTGTTCCCGTCGTGACCGATGAGCCGGGTACCGTTCCAGTCCAGCCGGAACCAGCCGAGTCCCCAGGAATCCGCGAGCGTGTACGGGTCGGGCAGCCGCACCTCCTCGGCCTGCATCGCCGCGGCCGACTTCTGCGACAGCAGGCGTGTGCCGTCCGGCCCGGTCCCGCCGGCCAGATGCATCCGGGCGAACGAGAGCACGTCGCCGACGGTCGACGCGATCAGCCCGGCCGGGCCCGCGGACCGCGGCAGCACCCACACCGGCGCCCGGCGTGGCGCTTCGTGCCCCTCATGGACGTGGCCCACGGCGGTGCGGTAGAGCAGGGCGTCGTCAGGCAGCGTCACAGTGTGGCCGAGCCCGAGCGGCGTATAGAGCATGTCCTTCATCGCGGCGTCCCACACCTGGCCGGTGAGTTTCTCGATCACCCGCCCCGCCGTCGTGAACCCCGCGTTGCAGTAAGACCAGGTGGCGCCGAGCGGGTGGTTCAGCCGGAGGCCGGCGAGCGCCTCGACATAGCGCTCAAGGCATTCGTCGCCGCGCCCGGAGTCGTAGAAGAAGTCGCCGTCGATCCCGCTGGTGTGGGTCAGCAGGTGGCGCATGGTGACCCGGCGTGTCACCTCGTCGTCGGCGAATGTGAACTCCGGCAGGTAGCTCACCACTGGCTCATCGAGGTCGAGCTTGCCGGCATCGACGAGCGCCATGATCACCGTCGCCGTCCACACCTTGGTGACCGAGCCGATC
>NZ_ML142859.1:136496-139409 GCF_004138495.1 Phytoactinopolyspora endophytica | reverse complement strand
AGCGTGTCGGTGGTCGTCTCGACGCCGGTGTCGACGTTGGTGACGCCGTAGGCGACCTCGACGTTCTCTCCTCCGCGGGCGATACCCAGAGCGGCGCCGGGCACGTTGTATTTCTCCGACAGCTCGGCGAGCCGCCCCTGCCAGTGTTCCCTGTCGAGTGCCGCGGTGGTCATGGCGCGCTCCTTCGTCGTGTCCTTCGTGGTGTAGTGCGTGACCCAGTCGACGATGCGCCGCGAGTAGTCGACGCGATGTGACGGCTTGCCCTCGAGGATGAACAGGTGGGAAGCGTCCGGGTAGAAGACGAGCCGGGCCGGGACGCCCCGCGCACGCAGCGCGCCGTACCACTGTTCGGCCTGGCCACGGGGACAGCGGTCATCGGCCAGGCCATGCAGGATCAGTGTCGGAGATGTCACGTTCGCGACGTTGGCGAAGGGCGACTGCGCCGCGCATCGTTCCGGGTCCTCGAACGGCAGGGCCGTCTCCAGCTTGATCAGCAGGTGGCCCATGTCGGAGGTACCGGCCATGCTGGCCAGGTCGGCCACCACGCCACCGGCGACGGCGGCCGCGAACCGGTCGGTGCGCCCGGTCAGCCAGCAGGTCATGTAGCCCCCGTAGCTGTAGCCGGAGAGCGCCAGCCGTTCGGGGTCGGCGGTCCCCTCAGCCACCAGTGCCTCGACGGGCTCCAGGAAGTCGTGCTCGTCGGCCACTCCCCAGGCGCCGACGGCGCCGGTGTAGAACTCCTCGCCGTATCCGTCACTGCCGCGCGGATTGAGCAGCAGGACCGTCCACCCCTGCGCGGCCAGTATCTGGTGGTAGGCGTGCCCGCGGTCCGGCACCGGGCTCCACGCGTTGTGCGGCCCTCCATGGACGTCGACCAGGAGCGGCGCCGGTGTCGGCGCGCCAGGGTCGCGGACCAGCCAGCCGTGGACATCGGTGCCGTCGGCCACGGTGAACACCCGTTCCTGCGCGGTGATCAAGTCGACGTCGGCGAGCCGGTAGCCGGCCACCGTGGTCTCGTGACCGCTGTCGAGGTCGACGACCGCGACGTCGCCGTACGAGTCCGGCGATGCCACGACGACGGCCGCCCGCGCCGCGTCACCGGCCACCGACAGGCCAGACACCACGCGATCCGATCCGGCCACGACCGGCCGCGGCTCGCCTCCGGAGACAGCGACGGCGTACACGTGGGTGCAGCCGCGGTCCCGGGCGCAGAAGACGATGCGGCCGCCGTCGGATGTGAACTGCGGCAGCCCGCCCGGGTAGCCGGGGCCTCCTGGCATCACGTTGCGGTCGAAACCCGGGAGGAGGTCGATGGTCTCGCCGCCGTCGAGCGGGACCTTCAGCAGCCGGTTGTGCCCGACGCTCACGTCGCGGCGGCCGACCACCAGCAGCGCGTCGTTCGCCGGGAACCAGGCCACCTGACCGGCCATGCCGTGCGGTTCACCCACCGGACGCCAGGCCGGTTCGGCCTCGCGCTGGTCGAGGTCGACGACGTACACGGCCGACTCACCAGTCAGGTCGGCATCCGGGGCCGTCCCCGCAGTGAACGCCAACCGTTGTCCGTCCGGCGACCAGGCCGGCGAGTTCGCGTGCCAGTCGCCAGAGGTCACCTGCCGCACTGCGCCCGTCCCGGTGTCGACGACGAACACATGCTTGCGGATGCCGCGCAGCAGCCCGGCGCCGTCGGCCTGGTAGCCCAGCCGGTCGACGACGATAGGGGCGACGGCGCGGCGAGCCCGCGCGGCGTCATCCTCGCCCGGGACCGCCAGCATGTCCACCGCGGCGACGAAAGCCATCCGGGTGCCGTCGGGGCTCCACACCGGTTCGCCGGCACCGGCCGGGAGCGAGGTGAGCCGCTCGGCCTCGCCACCGTCCAGCGGCAGCACCCACAGCTGGGCCGGACCGTCCACGACGCGCAGGAAGGCCAGGTGGGAGCCGTCCGGCGACCACGCCGGGGATGAGTCGGCCGCACCGTGTGTCAACGCCCGCGCAGGGCCATCACCTGTTGTCGGCGCCCGCCACAGCGCCGACCGGTTCTCGTCGGCCTCGCGGTCAGCGGAGTCGAGCACATACACGACGCTCGAGCCGTCCGGCGAGATGACCGGCTGCGCCGGAACCTCCAGGCCGAACAGGTCGTCCTCGGTCAGTCGACGGGTCATCGTGCCGGCACCTCCAGAACCTCTTCCACGGCGCTGTTCACCTGCTCACCCCGGTGCTATTCACGTGTTCGCCGCCGGCACCATTCACATATTCGCCTCCGGCACCATTCACATATTCGCCTCCGGCACCATTCACATCTTCGCCTCCGGCACCATTCACATCTTCGCCTCCGGCACCATTCACATGTTCGCCTCCGGCGAAGTGACAAGCCGCGCGGTGCGGCCGGGAGTCCGCGTCCGTGTGCGGGTCTTGCCCGGCACAGATCGTCCGCTCCACGACGATCAGCGGTCCCATCGGACAACGCCGGTGGAACGGACAGCCCGGCGGCGGGTCGTGCGGGGACGGTGGCTCCTCGTCGAGGACCTCGTTATCGGCCGGGACCGCGTCGTCGAGCGATGTGCCCAGCCGCGGCGCGGCATCCAGCAGCGTTCTGGTGTACGGATGCTGCGGGGAGTTCAGGACCTCGGCCGCCGGTCCCACTTCCACGATCCGCCCCAGGTACATCACGGCGATCACGTCGCTCACATACCGCACGACGGCGAGATTGTGAGAGATGAACAGGATGCTCAGGCCCAAGCGGCGCTGCAGGTCGCGGACGAGGTTCAACACCGCGCCCTGAACGGACACGTCGAGCGCGGAGGTGATCTCGTCGGCGAGGATCACCTCCGGGTCCGCCGCCAGCGCGCGTGCCAGCGCCACTCGCTGGCGCTGCCCGCCGGACAGCCCGGACGGCAGCTCAATGGCCCGGGCTGG
>NZ_ML142859.1:130061-136450 GCF_004138495.1 Phytoactinopolyspora endophytica | reverse complement strand
CGACCAGCTCCAGCAGCCGCGTCACCTCGGAGCGTCGTGCGGCGCGACCGCGACGGCCCGGCAGCGCCTCGGCGATCGAGTCGCCGACGCTCATCCGCGGATCCAGCGACGAGTACGGATCCTGGAACACCATCTGGAGCCGGCCGCGGTCCCGCGCCCGCTTCATCGTCGCGCCGTCCAGCAGGATCTCACCGCCGGCCGTGGGGACGAGACCGACCGCGGCCTTGGCCAGGGTCGACTTCCCAGAGCCGGACTCGCCGACCAGCCCGACGACGGTCCCCGCCGGGACTGCCAGGTCAACGCCGTCGACAGCGTTGATGGCCCCGTGACCGGAACCGAACCGGACGGTGACGCCGCGAAACTCCAGCTCTCTCATACCCGCCCTCCGATCTCCGCGTCGGCCACGACGGGCAGCGGTTCCTCCCGCGGGTGCCAGCACGCCGCCCGCTGATGTTCCACGCCGACCGCGGTGAGGACCGGCACGTCGCCGCATTGCGCGTCGGCGAACTCGCATCTCGGCGCGAACGCACAGCCGGTGGGCCGGGAGACCGGGTCCGGCGGCCGCCCCGGGATGGTGGCCAGCGGCCGCTCCCGGTCCGTGGTCATGTCCGGTACCGATCCCAGCAGAGCACGGGTATACGGATGCGCCGCCGAGGCCAGCCGGTCGACCGGAAGCTCCTCCACGATCCGCCCGGCGTACATGACGACGATGCGTTGGCACATCTGCGACACCACCGCGATGTCATGCGAGATCAGCACCACCGCCGCGCCCGAGTCACGCTGCACGTCGCGGAGCAGCCGCAGCACCTGCCGCTGCACGGTCACATCCAGCGCGGTGGTCGGCTCGTCGGCGATGATCAGTGCGGGCGTGCTCATCAGGCCCATGCCGATCATCGCCCGCTGACGCATTCCGCCGGAGAACTCGTGCGGGTACTGGCGCGCGCGTCGCTCTGGGACCGGCATATGCACCTTGCGCAGCCTGTCCACCGCTCGGTCCAGCGCCTCGCGACGGCCGCGCCCTTCAAGGGCACGAGCGACCTCGGCGATCTGCCACCCCACCCGCATCGACGGGTTGAACGAGGTCATCGGGTCCTGGAAGACCATCGCCAGCGACGTTCCGAGCAGCCGGCGGACCTCCGCGTCGGAACGGCCGAGCAACGACTCCCCGGTGAAATCCAGCCGGGTCGCCGACACCGCAGCGTTCTCCGGTGTGAGTTTGGCCAGGGCGAGTGCGGTCAGGCTCTTGCCCGAGCCGGACTCACCGACGATCCCCACCGTCTCGCCACGCTGGATGGTCAGGCTCACCCCATCCACCGGTTCGGTCTGTCCATCGGCGGACGGGAAAGCTACCCGGAGGTCCTCGACGACCAGCACGGCATCGTCGTCACGCCCGGACTCTGCCTGCGCGGCCGGGTCGGGCATGCGTTGCGGGATCCGGAAGATTCCCGTCCGGATCCCCACCACCTGCGCGATCGCCTCTCCCATCAGCGTGAACGCCAGACCGGCCAAGACGACGGCGACACCGGGCGCGAGGGCAGCCGCGGGGTTGAGATAGATCCGATCCAGCCCCTCGCCCAGCAGCCGGCCCCAGTCGTACGACGGCGGCTGAACGCCGAGGCCGAGGAAGGACAGGCCGGCGAACGCCAGCAGGGCCGTGCCCGCCATCACCGTGGCGTTGACCACCAGCGGCTCGCCGATGTTCGGCAACAGGTGCCGCACGACCAGCCGGATCCGGCTCACACCCGCGACGCGCGCCGCCGAGACGTAGTCCCGTCCTGACACCGACGCCACATTGGTCTGCACGAGCCGGGCGAACGACGGCGCCCCGGCCGCGCCGATCGCCAGGACCGCTCCATGCGAGCCGATGCCGAACACGACAGCGAAGAACAACGCCAGCAGCAGTGCTGGGAAGGCGACCGCCAGGTTGACCACGGCCACCACCAGACGCCCGGCACGCCGCCCGAGCACGGCCGGCAGCACGCCTAGGATGATGCCGATGGTCACCGAGATCGAGGTGGCCAGCAGTGCGAGCCCGAGTGAGAACCGGGTGGCCACAAGTACCCGCAGTGCGATGTCCCGACCCAGCGCGTCGGTGCCGAGCAGATGCTCCGGGCTCGACCCCAGGGACAGCGCGGCCGGGTCGGTCTCCTCCGCGGCATCGCCCCAGATGATCGGCGCGATCACCGCCAGCACGGCGAAGGCCACGAGCAGCGTCGCGGCGACCCCTCCCACCGGGCTCTTCAACGCGCTGCGCCAGTGCTCCAGCCGCATGTCACGCCTCCCTGATGGTCGAACGGGGGTCGACGACCGCGAGCATCAGATCCACCACCAGGTTCACCAGCAGCACGGCCACCCCGTAGACCAGGACGATGCCCTGGACCAGCGGATAGTCCTTGGCCAGGATCGACTGCACGATGGTCATCCCCATGCCCGGCCAGGCGAAGACGTTCTCCACCAGAACGGTCCCCACGATCATCGCGCTGAGCAGCAACCCGCCGATAGTCAGCGTCGAGGTGAGCGCGTTCGGGAAGACGTGCCGGAAGTACACCCGCCACGGCGGCAGCCGTTTGGCACGCGCTGTGCGGACGAAGTCCTGGCCGAGCACGCTCAGCGCCTCGACCCGGACGATGCGCGCCATCAGCAACGCCGGGCCGATCGACAGCGCGATCACCGGCAGCACGTATGACGACGCTCCCTCCCGCCCGGCCACCGGGAACCAGTCGAGCGTCACACCGAAGACGAAGACCAGCCCGACCGCGAGCAGGAACTCGGGGATGGCGGCGACCACCGCGCTCGTGGACGTGAACCCGAGCTCGGCACCGCGCCTACGGCCGCCCCGGGTCAGCACGGCCATGCACAGGCCGAGTGGAATCGAGACGATCATGACGACCGCGAACGCGCAGACCGCCAGGCTCGCCGAGGCCGGCAGCCGCTGGCCGATCGTCTCGGAGACGGCGACGCCCGAGGTCATCGACACGCCCATATCTCCGCTGAACAGGGCCTGGACATAGTTCACGTACTGCACGACGATCGGGTCGTTCAGACCGAGGCTTTCCCGCCTGGCTTCGACCAGGTCTGCCGGTGCGTTGATTCCCAGGGCCGCACGGACCGGGTCGCCGGGAATCAGATGAATCATCAAGAACGCGATCGTGACCAGGACCGCCAAGGACACGAGCAGCCGAGCCAGCCTCCGGATGAGAAAGACGACCCACGGGTTGCGCGCCCAGCGGGTGTGACCCCCGACGGCTTCGGGCGTCGTCGTGGCGAGCGGCGCGGACGCCGTCGTCATTGAGCCTGCAATCTGATGGTCGGGGCGACCAGCCCGTCGGAGCCACGCTCGACGGTCACGCCGTTGAGGAACGTCGGGATGATCTCGTCGGCGAAGATCGTGACGTCGTGCGCGGCGAGCAGTGCCTCCTCGGCCTCCTGCCACTTCTCACAGCTCTCGGCACCGGGGATCGCCATCGCCTCGGCGACGGCGGCGTCATAGTCCTCGTTCTGCAGATAGGCCAGGTTGACTCCGCCCTCGGCCGGCGTGGCGCCAGAGAGGAACGGCACCAGTTGGTTGGGCAGCCGCACGTTGATCGGCAGCAGTGCGGCGTCCCATTCACCGGTGCTGAAGGCCACCTCGTTGTACTCGGTCGGTGGCATGCCCCGCGCGGTGGTGGCGACGCCGATCTCGTTCCACTTCTGCGCGATCAGCTCCGCGGCCGCCGCGGTGGAGTCGCCGCGAGTGCTGTTATAGATCAGGTTGACGGCGAGCTCCGTGCCGTCCTTGCTGCGCGTTCCGCCCGATCCCGCAGTCCAGCCGGCCGCGTCCGGGTCCGCCGCGGGCAGGTGGTCAGCGACCGAGTCGAAGTCACACGCGGTCGGTGGTGTCGCCGCGGCCATCCGCGACATCTCACCGTAGCCACCGGTGATCACCGACATCAGCTCGGTGAAGTCCAGTGCCTGGGCGAGCGCCGCGCGCATGCCGGGATCCTGCCCGGGCCGCCCGTCTGCCTGATTGAAGAACAGTTCACCCACCACTCCACGGATGGTGACCTGCTCGTACTGACCCTCCAGCCGCTGCCGGTCCGGCCCGACCACCGCCACGGCGTCCAGTTCGCCGGACAGGAACAGGTTGGCGGCGGTCGACTCGTTCGCGATCACACGCAGGCTGATCGTCTTAGCCGTGCCGGGTTCGGTGGCCGTAGCCCCGTCCGGACCCCAGACGTAGTCGTCGCGTCGTTCGAACGTGTAGTGGTCGTCGGCGACGGCCTCGGTCAGCTCGTACATGCCAGTGCCGATGCCGTCCTGTTCGAGGAGCGACGGATCGTCCAGGCCAGCGCGGCAGGCGATGAAGAGCGCGCCGGTGCTGTGCAACAGGAACGGGTCGGGCTCCGCAACGGCGAGCGTCACGGTCCGGGCGTCGTCGTCGAAGGAGATATCCATCTCCGCCGGAACCAAGACGCCGCGAACCGGCGACTCATTGGCCTCGTCGGTGACGAACTCGAAGTTGGCCGCGACGTCGCCGGCCGTCAGCGGCGAACCGTCGGAGCAGGTTATGCCCTCCTCGAGGGTATAGGTCACGGAGTCGGGCTGGACGTCCCACGACTCGGCCAGCCACGGCAGCTCTTCGCCGTCCTGGTTGAAGTAGACGAGCTGGTCGTACATGTAGGCGTCGACGGTGCGGGTCGCTGAGAGCACCGTCAGATGCGGATGCAGATTACCCGGGTCCGCGGCGATCGCCGTCGTGAACGTCCCGTCCACAGCGAGTTCCGCGGCAGCGCCGTCGCCGGCGGCGGCCTCGCCGCCGCTGTCGCTGTCCGAGCCACAGGCCGCGACGAGCAGCATGAGCGCCGCGAGGACTCCGGCAGCCTTGTGCCCTATGCGCATGACAACTCCTTCACGAGCCGGCGTTCCCGATAGCGTGGCCTGGATCACGCCCCGAGTCTTTGGTCGATCGGACGACTCGGACCAAGTCGAGTTGTCGGATCGGCCGAGTTGCGGGTCCGCCGGGCCACACCCGGCGGCCTCACACCCGCAGGTGGTCGACCACGTCCGATCGGGCAACCACGGTCGTGATCCATTCCCGTCGTTCGTGGGTCAGCGCAGCCGCCGCCCGTCCTTGTACACCGCGGAGATGTTCGACTTCAGCGAGACGAATTCGTAAGGGCTCCCGCCCACCAGGACGAGATCCGCACGCTTACCCGGCTCGATCGTGCCGAGCTCCTGGGCCACGCCGAGCAGCTCAGCCGAGGTGCGCGTCGACGCGACCAGCACTTCGTCCGGCTTCATGCCGGCGTCGCCCATCAGGGCGAGCTCCGAGAGGTTGTCCCCGTGCCGGCCCACGCCGCTATCGGTCCCCATCGCGATACGTACGCCAGCCGTCACAGCCTTGGCGAACGACTCCCGATGCGCCCACACCACCTCACGCGCCTTGTCCACGACGACGTCGGGCAGGGCCGCCCCGGCCGCGGCCGCGTCGATCACCGCCTGCGGCGCGGACAGCGTAGGCACCAGGTAGGTACCGGCGTCGAGCATCATGTCGATGGCTTCGTCGTCGAGATAGATGCCGTGCTCGATCGAGCGGATGCCGGCGCGAACGGCGTTCTTGATACCCGTGGCGCCCTGAGCGTGGGCCATCACCGAGATGCCCGCCACCGACGCCTCCGCCACGCAGGTGGCGAGCTCGTCCGCGCCGAAGTGCGGATGCCGTGGATCGTCACGAGGCGAGACCACACCGCCCGAGGTACAGATCTTGATCACGTCCGCACCGGCCCGCACGAGCTCGCGCACCTTCCGGCGCATCTCACCGGGACCGTCGACGATCGCCGACGGGCGACCCGGGTGCGGCGGGAAGAGCGTGGTGTCGATTCCACTGGGCTGCCAGCCGTCGGTATGGCCGCCGGTCTGCCCCAGGATGGAGATGGCCGTCTTCATCCGCGGACCCTCGACCAGCCCATCGTCAACCGCCTGCTTCACACCCAGATCGGCTCCTCCGGCGTCGCGCACGGTGGTGATGCCGCAGTCGAGCGTCGCCGCGTGGTTCCGGATGGCCAGGTAGAACCCGTACGAGAACGGACGCTGCAGGTGCGCCATCAGATCGACGCTGTCCAGCATCACGTGCACGTGACAGTCCATCAGCCCGGGCAGGATGGTCAGCCCGGTCGCGTCGACGGCGACGTCGGCGTCCAGGCCGGTGCCGACCTCGACGATGCGGCCATTCTCCACGACGACGTCGGCGGCCGAAGGCGCGGCGCCTGACCCGTCGAACACTTCGCCTCCCCCGATCACCGTCCGGGTCCCGCGTTCTGGCATGCGTCTTCAGCTCCTCAGCACGTGGCCCGCTCGTACTCCAGCAAAGGCCCCGTCGTCGACCACCACCTGGCCGCCGAGCACGACCG
>NZ_ML142859.1:128325-130032 GCF_004138495.1 Phytoactinopolyspora endophytica | reverse complement strand
CTCGACGGGCACACCGGGGTTGACATAGGTACCGTCGTGACCGATTCGCTCGGGGTCGAACACCGTGATGTCGGCGTGCGCCCCGGGCAGCAGGACGCCTCGCCCGGCCAGGCCGAACTGCCGGGCCGTCAGCGAGGTCGCCTTGCGCACGGCCTCTTCCCACGTGAGCAGCTGATGCTCACGCACGTACGTCCCCAGTAACCGGGGGAAACAGCCAAACGTGCGCGGATGCTGAAGACCGATCGGCGGACCGTTGTCCGAACCCACCCCGACCAGTGGGCTGGCCATAATCCGCCGGACGTCATCTTCAGCCATCATCTCCAGCACGATCATCGCTGCGGGGTCGGCGATGAGCAACTCGCACAACGCGTCGAACGGATCCTGCCCGCGCTCAACCGCCAGGTCGGCGACGGTGCGACCGATGACTCCTGCATCCGAATGCTCGGTGACGATGATCTTCGCCGGCTCCGTGCTGGCCCACATCCCATCGGCGGGCCGCCCGGCACCGGCCTGCGCGCGCAGGCCGGCACGCTGTGCGGGGTCGGAGAGCCGCTCGACCATCGCCAGAGATCCGCCGACGACGGCCCGGTTGGGTAACAGCGCCAGCATCACAGTGCCGCCGGCCAGGTACGGGTACTGGTCACCGACGACGTCCACCCCGTCCAGTCGTGCCCGCTCGATTCGGTCAAGCAACGCACGGGCCTTGCCGTGTGCCGCCTTCCCCGCGGCCTTGCAGTGCGAAATCTGTAGCCGGAGCCCACCGGCCTTCGCGACGGACACGGCTTCGTCGATGGCGTCTTCGACGTACTGGCCTTCGTCACGCATGTGCGTGGCGAAGACGCGACCGTACGCACCGGCCACCCGGGCGATCTCCGCCAGCTCGTCGCTCTGCGCGAAGCAGCCCGGCGGGTAGATCAAGCCGGTCGAGAAGCCGACCGCGCCCGCCTCGAACGCCTCGGCGGCCTGACGACGCATCTCAGCGATGGCGCCCGGGCGCAGCACGTCGTCGGCGCCGTTGGCGGCCAGCCGCAGCGTGTGATGGCCCACCAGGAATGCCATGTGGTTGGTGGGTCCGTGCCGTTCCACGGTGGCAAGGAGCTCGGCGAACGACGCCGGCGTGACGTCAACCCCGCACGCGAGCCCCTCGTACATCGACCGGACCAGCTCGGCGGAATCGCCGGTCACCGGAGCGAAGCTGAACCCGCAGTTCCCGGCGATCTCGGTGGTGACCCCTTGCAACAATTTGAACGGCTGCGGATCGTCCATCAGCGGGACGATGTCGCTATGGGAGTGCGCGTCGACGAAGCCCGGGGTCACGAAGAGCCCGTCGCAGGCAATCTCGCGCGCGCCGGCCACGTCCACGTCGCCGACCTCGCTGATCCGGCCGTCGGCCACGATGACGTCGCCGGTCTTGCCGGGCGAGCCGAGACCATCGAAGACGATGCCACCGCGCAGAACGAGCGTCTGGGCCATCCGTGCTCCCTACCCTGGCCCGGATCCAGTCCGGATGCGAGCCAGGATAGGTAACGACGCGTGGCGTCGACTCGTCGCCACGGACAACGTGACAGCCGTCGCCTTGTCGGGCTCACCGAACGACGAAGTTGCCCGCAGTGCTCGTCGGGCCACTCATCAGATGCAGGTGGATCCGTCCGAGGTCACCAGACCGGCGCTTGCCGGTGCCCCGTCCGTGTTACGCCGACTTCTCGC
>NZ_ML142859.1:128013-128291 GCF_004138495.1 Phytoactinopolyspora endophytica | reverse complement strand
CCCGGCGGGTCCGTTGCGGCGCGTCGCGTGGCACCAAGGTCGGCAGCACGTTCTGTAGCACGACGTCCCTGTCGATGACGACGCGGCCGATGTCCTCACGGCTCGGCACCTCGTACATCACGTCGAGCAAGACCTCTTCCATGACCGCACGGGTTCCGCGCGCACCCGTACCCCGTAACAACGCTTGATCGGCCACGGCCTCGATCGCCTCGGGGGTGAACTCGAGCTCCACGTTGTCGGCGATCTCGAAGGTCTTCTTGTACTGCTTGATCAGGGCA
>NZ_ML142859.1:127313-127982 GCF_004138495.1 Phytoactinopolyspora endophytica | reverse complement strand
GGTCCAGCGGACTCACCGTGGTCAACACCGGCAGCCGACCGATGAACTCAGGAATCAACCCATACTTCAACAGGTCCTCAGGCATCACCTGAGAGAACGAATCCACTGTGTCCCGCTCGGCCTTGCTCTGAATATCCGCGCCGAACCCCAGGCCACGCGAGCCCACACGCTGCTGAATGATCTCGTCCAGCCCTGCGAACGCCCCGCCCACGATGAACAGCACATTCGTCGTGTCGATCTGGATGAACTCCTGATGCGGATGCTTACGCCCGCCTTGCGGCGGCACACTCGCAGACGTCCCCTCCAAGATCTTCAACAGCGCCTGCTGCACACCCTCGCCCGACACATCCCGGGTGATCGACGGATTCTCACTCTTGCGCGCGACCTTGTCGATCTCGTCGATGTAGATGATCCCGGTCTCGGCCTTCTTCACGTCATAGTCGGCCGCCTGGATCAACTTCAACAGGATGTTCTCCACATCCTCACCGACGTAGCCGGCCTCCGTCAGCGCCGTGGCGTCCGCGATCGCGAACGGCACGTTCAACATCTTCGCCAACGTCTGCGCCAGATACGTCTTCCCGCACCCGGTCGGGCCGATCAACAGGATATTGGACTTGGCCACCTCGACGGCCTCGTCCTTACCCGAACCACGGCTCACACCCGACTGAC
>NZ_ML142859.1:126033-127303 GCF_004138495.1 Phytoactinopolyspora endophytica | reverse complement strand
GACAGCGCCTTCTTCGCCGGCTCCTGACCGATGACGTACTGCTCCAAGAACTCGTAGATCTCACGCGGCTTCGGCAGCTCCGACAGCCCACCAGACTCCGGATTCTCGCTGAGCTCTTCCTCGATGATCTCATTGCAGAGGTCAATGCACTCGTCGCAGATGTAGACGCCCGGCCCTGCGATGAGCTTCTTGACCTGCTTCTGGCTCTTACCGCAGAAAGAGCACTTGAGCAGATGGTCGGCGTCGCCGATACGTGCCACGCGGAGTGTCCTTCCGTCGTCTCAGGTGCTGCCGTGCCAGCCGAACCGCGGACGTCGCGCCGCGTCCTTCGACGGTACATCCTTTCCCGGCCGCGTGGCACTCAACCTTACATCTGGGCGCGTCGGGTCAGCCTATCCGACCAGGCTTGCCTTGCGGGAGGACGTGAAGTTGTCGACCAGCCCGTACTCGATGGCCTCCTCGGTGGTCAGGATCTTGTCCCGCTCCGTGTCGGCCCGGATCTGCTCAGCTGTCTTGCCGGTGTGCTTGGCGATCAGCTCCTCCATCAGCCGCCGCATCCGCTCGATCTCGTTGGCCTGGATCTCGATGTCGCTAGCCTGACCGAACATGCCTTCGGCGAGCGCCGGCTGATGGATCATGACGCGCGCGTTCGGCACCGCGAGCCGTTTGCCCGGCGCGCCCGCGGCCAGGAGCACGGCAGCGGCGGAGGCTGCCTGCCCCATGCAGACGGTCCGAATGTCCGGCTTGATGAACTGCATCGTGTCGTAGATCGTCGTCATCGCCGTGAAGGAACCACCCGGCGAGTTGATGTAGATCTCGATGTCACGGTCCGGGTCCATGGACTCCAGGCAGATCAGCTGCGCCATGACCGCGTTAGCGACGTCGTCCGAGACGGGCGTACCGAGGAAGATGATGCGCTCCTCGAACAGCTTCGCGTAGGGGTCTATGCGGCGGAATCCGTAGGAGGTGCGCTCCTCCCACTGCGGGATGTAGTAGTTCATCGCATTATCTCTCTTCGTCTCGGTGTGGCGAGGATGCTGATCAGCTCTCGTTGCTGGGAAGCTCGGAGGCGCTGGTGATGACCTTGTCCACGAAGCCGTACTCGCGCGCCTCTTCGGCAGTGAAGTAGCGGTCGCGGTCGGAGTCGCGCTCGATCTGCTCGACGTCCCGTCCTGTGTGCTGGGCGATCAGGGCCGCCATCTCCCTCTTCGTCCGCAGCAGGGACTCAGCGTGGATCCGGATGTCACTGGCCGTGCCGCCCACGCCGCCG
>NZ_ML142859.1:125668-125960 GCF_004138495.1 Phytoactinopolyspora endophytica | reverse complement strand
GGCTGGTGCATGAGGATCTTGGTGTGGCTCAGCGCGTATCGCTTGCCCGGCGCTCCCGCGCACAGCAGGAACTGCCCCATCGACGCAGCGAATCCCATGGCGACCGTGACGACGTCCGGCTTGACGTACTGCATCGTGTCGTAAATGGCCATCCCGGCGAAGACGGACCCACCGGGTGAGTTGATGTAGATGTGGATGTCCCGGTCGGGGTCCTCGGCCGCGAGCAGAAGCAGCTGTGCACAGATCGCGTTGGCGTTCTGGTCGCGCACCTCGGCGCCGAGGAAGATGATGC
>NZ_ML142859.1:125308-125609 GCF_004138495.1 Phytoactinopolyspora endophytica | reverse complement strand
AAGCGGTTGTAGATGTGGTCGTCGAGGCCCATGCCCGAAGCGGGCGTCTGGGCCTGGGGGATAGAGACGGAATCTGGCGTCTCCAGACGTGGGTTCACCGTGTGCTCCTCAGGCTCTAACGAAATCATGGTCACAGTTGTCAGTGCCAGTCATGTCTTACGTGTGTCCTCCCGGCATCGCTTCCCACCCGTTCCGGCGAGCCGGTGTGGACAGTCATTCAACGCCGCTGCACTGACACTAACCAACAGAACCGCCGTCACCATCCATGGCCCGGCCCCTGTTCGCTCATGGCGTGCGCGGC
>NZ_ML142859.1:124448-125260 GCF_004138495.1 Phytoactinopolyspora endophytica | reverse complement strand
TCGTTCGCTCACAGCGTTCACCAACGCAAGTGACGCTGGCACCCGGTTTCGGGCACCAGCGTCACCTTGAGAAGAATCGATGCTTCCGCTCGAAGCCTAGGCTTCGGGCTTGGACTCGCCGTCCGGCTCGGCGGACTCGTCGTCCGAGTCGGCGGGCTCGTCGTCAGGGGCTTCGGCCGTGTCCGACCCGGCGTCGTCGCCCTGAGTCTCGGCGTCGTCGATCTCCGCGAACTCCACGTCTCCTGCCGGAGCGGCTGCGCCGCCCTCTTCGGCCTCGTCGGCGAGGCTACCGTCCTCCAGCAGCCGATCGAGGTCGACGTCGTTACCGGAGGCGTCAACGACCTTCGCCTTCTCAACGACCAGCGCGAGCGCCTTGCCGCGCCGCACGTCGTCAGCCGCGGCCGGAAGCTCGCCGCTCTCGACGAGCCTCTGCGCCAGCTGGTTCGGGTCCATCCGTCGCTGCATCGCCTGCTGGACGACGTAAGAGGAGAGCTCCTCCTGAGTGACCTCGAGCTCTTCGGCCTTCACCAGCTCGTCCAGGACGAACTGCTGCACCATGTTCTCGCGGAACTGCTGCTCGAACTCCTGCCGGTGGCCGTCGTCGCCGTGGCCGTCGCTGAAGTGCTGCTCGATCTGAGCTTGGACGACCTCCTCGGGGATGGGAACCTCGCCAGTCTTCTCGAGCAGTGTTTCGAGAACCTTGTTGCGCGCCTCGGTCGCCTGTGCCACGCGGGCCTCGCGCATAGCCTGCTCGTGCAGGTCTTCCTTGAGCTCTTCAAGCGTGTCGAACTCACTGGCCAGCTGCGCGAACT
>NZ_ML142859.1:119528-124404 GCF_004138495.1 Phytoactinopolyspora endophytica | reverse complement strand
TCGTCGAGCTCCGGCAGCTGCTGCTCCTTGACCCCGGTGACGGTCACCTCACAGTCGACCTCCTGGCCGTCGTGGGTGCCGACCAGCTTGGTCCGGAACGTCGTCGAGTCGCCGGCCGAGAGTCCAGTGATAGCCTCGTCCAGGCCTTCGATCATGCCGCCCTTGCCGATCTGGTACGAGACACCAGTCGCCTGTCCGCCCTCGACGGGCTCGCCGTCAGCCGTGGCGTTCAGGTCGATCTGCACGAAGTCGCCGTCCGAGGCTGCACGCTCGACACCGACGAGCGTGCCGAAGCGCGCCCGCAGGTCATCCATGCGCTTGTCGACGTCCTCATCGGTGACCTCGATGTCATCAACCTGGACTTCCAGGCCTTCCCACTCGGGCACCTCGATCTTCGGGCGCACCGCGACCTCAGCGGTGAACTTCAGCTCTTCGCCGTCGCTGAGCTCCGACACGTCGAGCTCGGGCTGACCGAGCGGTTCCAGGTCGTTCTCCCGGACCGCGTCGCCGTAGAGCTTCGGAATGGCGTCGTTGATGGCTTCTTCCAGCACGACGGGGCGCCCGACGAACTGGTCGATAGCCAGCGGCGGCACCTTGCCCTTACGGAAGCCGGGGATGTTGACCTGGCCGCTGATGCGCTTGTACGCGGACTGGATGTTCGGCTCGAGCTCGGTGAACGGAACTTCGACCGCGAGCCGGACCCGCGTCGGGTTGAGGGTCTCGACGACGCTCTTCACGCTGACGTGTCTCCTGTGATGGGTGGCCTATGGTGAGTGGCTTTTGTCACGAGCCGGTGGTGGACCCGTTCATCAGGCCCACCACCGTACCCGCTGGCTGGTCGGGGCGACAGGACTCGAACCTGCGATCTCCTGCTCCCAAAGCAGGCGCGCTAGCCACTACGCTACGCCCCGCGTGCCTCGACAAGTCTACGGCAGAACACGCTATAGTCTTAACCGGTGGTGCACGCAGGCCACACGCGGGTGTAGCTCAATGGTAGAGCCCCAGCCTTCCAAGCTGGTTGTGCGAGTTCGATTCTCGTCACCCGCTCCGCAGCGAAACTGCAGGTCAGAACAAGCATGGCCCTGACCTGCGGGTCGGCCTTCTTTGTGGCATTTGGGTAGTTCGTGCGATCCACGTGCGATTAGCTCGTCGCTCTTTCTGGCCCGTGCTACTCGCCTTGGGATCGTCGTGGCCCGTTGTCGGACCGCTCCTGGCAGTGTGCTGTTCGTCAAAGGCGGCGCTCAGTCTCCGGGCGATCTCCCGGTCCCGTTCGTTCGTGGCGTGCTGGCAAATCAGCGCGGCACGCATGCTGGCATGGCCCATCTGGTTCATCAGCTCACGCGTCGTGGCGCCGGACAACGCCGCGAGACGCTCGTTCCAACCGATGCTCCTGGGCTTTCAGATCTCCCGACACCTCATGGGTGCCACCGTCGCGCGCACGGGCTGCCGGTATCCAGAGCGGCTTCGGCAGAACAGGCGAGCTCCCGCCGTCTCTGGGGCAAATGCGGCAGGATCGGCACGTGACCGACGAGGAGTTTGATCAGCCTACAGCGGAATGGGCAGCTTCAACGACATCTGCATCGACCCCGGCAACGATCACCCCATCGACCAGGCACAAAGCGACGAGCTGAAGGACACCTGCGCGCGCTCCAGTCCCGGATCGCCAAGGCCGCGTCGGACCTTCGAGAGGCCCTCAACCACTGACCCCGGGTCGGAACGGCAACCAGCGGAGCGTAATTACCGGTCGGCGGCAAGATTGGGGGCAGGTTGGGTCGATTCAGGCCGAGCCCCGATGAAAATCCGACCACCGTCTACGGCACGGGCCTCGAGGCGTTGTCGGCATCGATGAGCGCTCGGACTGTCGGGTGCGCACCGCACAGACCTAGGGTCACATCGTTTTGCGGAGGGAAGAGGCTATCCGCAGTTGGCCGTGGTGGCTGCTGATTCAAGTGTGTGCGCCGCCGGGGTGTCTGCCGGTGGCCGCGTAGCAGGATACGGGCCAGGACGAGGGCCGCCGCTACCTCGGCGTCGACGTCCTGGCCCGCAGCCGCATGACGCTGATCAACACCACCGAGCAGAGCGAGGAGGCCATCACCAACGACACCGCCGGCGCGATCAGCGCCTAACCAGTACACGACGAAGGATCAACCGTCGTACACCACGCCGCGGGACTTGACCCGATGTCTCTAGCTTGACGATTTCTCACGAGCGGTGATTCTGTCGATACGACGCTGGCTGTAGAAGTGCCTGTCGACGGTGCGGGATGCGTGTCGTTCGCCAGGGCGGAATTTGCTTGACCGAGACTGTGCTCTCGTCTTCAATCACGCGGACTCGCAGATACAGAGTTGAAGCGGCGTATCCACGGCAAATGGTCGACCGGACCAGTCGCCGAAGCGCTCGACGAGCCGAAGGCCGCCGAGCGAGACGAGCAGCGGCAGCTCCTGCGGGAAGATGCTCCTGATTTCGAGCGGTGCGACGACGAAGTCGGGCTCGGAGTTAGTCGAGAGGTACCACGTCCCGCGTGTAACTTGCGCGGGCGCATCGTAGATCTCAGCGACATCGACGCTAACGTCGCCACGGTCAGGATCCATGAACGACTCCCGGGTGCGCCGCACGCCATCGGCTTCGGCAAGTAGGCGCACGCTCGGGTTGAATACATCGAAGACGAACCGTGCTCCAGGTGCCAGGTGTCTTCGAACCGACCGGAAGCAGTTCACCAGATCCTCAGCCTCATGCAGATGCAGAAGGGAATTGGCTGTGATGAACACGAAGTCGAATGTGCGGCCCAGATCGAAGGCCCGCATGTCGCCCTGCATCCATTCCACCGCCGTACCGCGCTCGTTCGCCTTACGCTGAGCCTCAGCCAGCATGTCTGACGAGAAGTCCAGGCCGACGCACGGATGCCCGTCGGACGCGATGGGGATCAGCTTGTGCCCGGTGCCGCACCCGAGTTCCAATACGCGCCCGCCTTGCCGATTGGCGTCGGCCCGATAGAAATCGACTGCGGGCCCGCCGCCCGGGAACATCAGGTCGTACAGCCTCGCGTGCGAGTAGAACGCTTCACTCATTAAGCGCCTCCTCCTTTTCCGACTCATCCGCAGTTGGCCGTGGTGGCCTGCTGATTCAAGCGTGCGCGCCGCCAGCGTGTCTGCCGGTAGCTGCGTAGCAGGATACGGGCCTGGTAGTGCCGGTGGTTGCGGTAGCCGCGTCCGGTGCGCTTGATGTGCTTGACCGCGGTGTTCGCGGCCTCGGTACGGGCGTTGGTGACCAGAGTTTCGATGAAGGTCTCGATCTCGTCCCACCAGTCGTTGATGGTCTCCCACAGTCGCCAGGCCTCGGGCAGGTCAGCGGCCACGACGGCGACGCCGTGCAGGCCGCGGGCCGTGTCGAGGTCGGTGCACGCGAGCAGCATCCGGAGGCGTTCTTTCACGCCCCAGGCGGCACCGATCTCCCCGGTCGGGTCGTCGTGAGCGAAGACGCGGTCGAGCCGATGCACGGCGCGCTCGGGAGAGCTTGTCCCCGGCGTGCAGGAGCAGCATGCGGTGGCCGCCCTTCCAAGCTGGTTGTTCGGTTCGATCCCGGTCACTCGCTCCACAGCAGAAGGCCCAGGCCAGGCGGGACATTCGCCCGGGCCTTCATTGATTCACCTTCCGATGAGTCCGCGTGCCCGCTACGTGCCCGTTCGGGCTCCAGCGAGAGGCGGATCATCATCGTCACGCGACCGGTACCGGGTGCAGTCCTTGACGAATACACGGCTGCTCTGCAAGAGTGCCCGCACGGCGGCGACCGGTCGCCGAGCTGTGGAACATCCACCCCAGCCGGGGTTCCATTGGCGAAGGGGAATTCGCCCTCTCGGTCGTCGACGTCACAAGCCATTCTCCAACACCGCGTCGCTGGGGGACGAAGGTGTTCAGAGGAGGCTTGTTCCCATGACCAAGGACGCCAGCTTCAAGAAGGTTGTCCGGCGCCACGCCCAAGAGACCGGGCAGCGCTACACCGAAGCGCTGACCGATCTCGAAGGCCTCGGTACCCGCATGCACCACGAACCCGCCGCTGATGGCCTGCTCGCCTATCTTCGGGATTGCTACGGCATTGAACCGGTCGCGGCGACGAAGATCAGTGTGCACAAGACCTACGTCTTCCGCATCGACAGGCGTGACGGCAACCCCTGGATCGCGCGTGCGTTCCCTCCCGCCCGTCCGAGGGCCGGCGTCGAGGGCGACGCCGCGATCCTGCGATTCCTGGAGCGGCACGACTACCCCGCGGAACGCCTCGCGGTCGACGACGCTGGACCTGGGTTCGACGGAAGCGCGGTCCTCGTCACCCGGTTCGTCGAAAGTGTTCCTCTCCCCGACGGCGCAGAGAAGTTCGCCATCATGGGTGATCTGCTCGGACGGCTGCACGCGCTGCCGCTCGACGAGTCCGTCAGCCGCCCCGGTGGGGCGAGTGGTGAGGACCCCAGCCGTGAGGGCAGCCCGCGGCAGGACCTGCTGGCCGCCCTGTCGTTTCTCGACGCCGTGGACACGAAGGTCGCGCCGGCCCATCGCGAGCGATTCGAGCAGATCCGCGACCAGGTTCGCTCGGCTGATGACGGTCACGGTCTTCCCGAGGCGTTGCTCCACGGCAACCTCCTTCACGCCCCCGATCACGCCGTCGTGAGCGAACACGGACCCGTCGCGATCAACTGGAAGGCGTCTGGGCGCGGCCCGCGACTCGTCGACTTCGCCTACCTGATGTGGGGCACCTGGCTCAATGAGGAACTGATCGACGCGGGCGTCAACGCATACCGCCGACACGTCGAGCTGACCGACGAGGAACTCGACCGATTCGAGGCGGTGATGTGCATACGGCCGCTGTACCTCATGGCGTTCGAGTA
>NZ_ML142859.1:113211-119487 GCF_004138495.1 Phytoactinopolyspora endophytica | reverse complement strand
CGGCGTTACATCGATAGGCACCACGGCGGTGAGGTCGAGTGGTTCGACCCCGAGTACATCCGCGCCGCTGCAGCCGCGACCCGAGCCGCGTTCCACAAATGATCAGGTCATGTCCGAGCGTTGGGCACGCCCGGTCGCCGAGCGGGCCGACGCGGCGGCCGGGCTCCACATGAGCCCATGTATGACCCCCAACGAGGTGCAACACGACGCGACGGTGAGCACCTGGTCGACGAGCTTGTGAGCGCGAACTGGCGGGTCGCGATCAAGACGTCTGCCTCTACGGATAAGAGGGTCGGCGTGCCCTCCGAGTGCCCCAAGCCACGGTCGATCATGGTCTGCCGCGGTCAACAACGGTCAGAGTGAGCGGGGACTCCAGCGCGGCGCAGATCGACGCTCAGCGCAGCGGGCGACAGAAAGGGTCCTTTGCAAGGTACGGGACGGAACGTGCCCCTGAGGTGCCCCCGAACGGCCCCTCAGCAGCCGTCAAGAACCATCGGAACCCAGGGCGGCAGGGCGGCCCCGCGCCCAGAAACGGCCCTCAGACGGGGTGACCCGCGCATAAGAACCCGCTCGTAATGCGTAGCTGTGTGTGCCCGCCGTGTGTCTGCTTCGCCGACACGTCATCCTTGATTTGCCGACGACAGGACCCATGATTTGTCGGCCATACGACCCGTGATTCGCCGACCGAGTAGTCTATGTTTTGTCGATCAAGTGAACCCGACGCCCGCCCGAAGAGGACAACGCCACGTCAACGTCGACTTCCCCACTGGATGATCGCCTCCCTAGACCGAGAAGGTACGACGACTGGGCGTCACCCGCCAGTCCATCATCAAGGTCTGACCACACCGGCCGATCAGGCCGCGTGACTACAACTGTCACCTACTCGTAGCAGACCCCTTGGCAAACGTGCTGGCAAACTTGTCGCCGTCGACCGCCGAGGACGCGTTCACCGCCGCTGGCCTGGACGTGATTCAGGCGCCTAAGTCTGCTGGTGCCCAGCGGGGCGGGCGCGGACGCACGTTGCGGCCCCACGACTCCTAGAGAAGCCGGGTCAGCAGTCCGCACGCCAAGGCATCGTCGGCCGAAAGCACCCGGCCGGCTCGCAGGTCATGCTCGACGTCGTCGGCAGACTGCCCCGTCGCCCGCACAATATGGTCCCGAAGCCGGGCCAGCTGCCACTCGTGGTGCTCTGCGTGGACGGTCATCTGATCCGCGGTGCCGTGGGCATTGACGTCGGGGACCGAGAGCACAATGTTCGCGCCACTATGGGCGCCACGTTCCTGTCCGGCGCAGAGCACCGCGACGGCCGGACCGACCAGAGTGCCGTGGACGATCGCGTGCACCGGCGCAGACACGGTCTGGACTGTGCCGGCCAGCGCGAGCGCGGCGGCCAGCTCGCTCGTCGAGCAGCTCAAGTGCAGCTCGATCGGGCTCCTGTCGCGCCTGTCGAGAATGAGCAACTGCGCGATGCCGCGGTTTGCCAGCTCCTCGTCGAGCGCACCGCCAAGATGAACTATCCGCATCTCGAGCAGGCGGTCGGACAGATCGCGCTCTCCCGAGTACTCCTCCCACGTCGGCATATGGGGCTGCTCCGGTGCGCCCGGCTGATCAGGCTGATGCGGCCGATTCGGCGGCACCTCCGGCGGCAACGGCCATGTGCCGGTCGGGCGACCGAGGATCATCACAGGCCTCCTGGGTCGGCTTCTAACTCCACCGTACACGCCGCTGCCGTTTATGGGCCGACACCTATTTCTCCGCCAGAGTCAGGTAGTAGCGGCCCATTCAATGTAGTCCGGTTCGGGGTCAACCCTGAATCGGACCGCATCGATCGTCGCCGCGCCGCTGAGCCAGGCCTTGGCGATCCGGTGTCCGCCGTCCATCAGACGTCCGTCGGCCGACAAGATCACTGGGTAGTTGAGATCAGCCTGCTGGATACGCTCGACGTGTCGAGCGACCATTCGACACGTGGCGGGCTCGCCATCGAACCAGCAGTCCTGGTCGAACTCCCGAATCGCGTCGATCGGCACCCGCTCAATCGGAAGGTCTTTGGCGAGCTCCCACAGACGTGCCGTCAGAAAGACGGCCCGTCCACCCGGCACAGGACGTGAATGTCGTTCAGGCATCGAACCATCATCACTGAGTGAGCTGCCGTGCTCACAAACAGGATGCTGATGCGGGCCACTTCACGCGAGGAATTCTCGGGCGCCGCGGAGTTTGGTGCGCAGGTGCCGCTGCGTCGCCCTGCAGTCCAGACGCACATCGAGCGGACCGGGCGAGCTGGTAGCGGCACGATGGCCTGCTGACAGTGCAGTGGCATCGAGTCCGTCCCGCCGCGCAACGAGAAGCCCCAGCTCATACCGGCTCATGGCGTCCGCCCCAGCTACGTGATGCACACCGGCTCGGTCTGAGGCCGCGAGTTCAAGAAGGGCCGCCGCAAGGTCGGCCACATGCACTGGGCACCGTACATCGTCAGTGAACAGCACCCCCTCACGTCGGCCGGCGGCCAGGGCGTGAACGAAGGATTCGTGGGACGATCCGCCGTCACCGATGATCAGCGACGTACGGGCAATGACGCCCCGCGGAGCGATCGCCGTGACCGCCGTTTCCGCCGCCGCCTTCGCCGCACCGTACGGAGTGATCGGATCCGGGACGCACGTCTCGTCGTAATGAATCGCGGCGCCGGAGAAGACGGCGTCGCTGGAGACGTGCACGAGGCGTCCGCCGACCGCGGAGGCAGCCAGCGCCACGTGGACCGCACCGTCGGCCGTGGTCGTCCAGTCCGCTTGACGGTATGCAGCGTTGATCACGACGTCCGGACGGAGCATGTCGGCCAGGGCGACGACATCCTCCCGGTGGCGAACATCGAGCGGCTTCCAACCAACGCCATCGACCTGTCCCGGGCGAGTCAGGTACGTCGCGGTCACATCGTTGCCCGCCGCCAGCGCCTGTCGGGCGAGTTCACAGCCGAGCAAACCGCTGCCGCCGCTGATAAGGATCTTCACGGTCGGCCACGATAGCCGCCCTGCGAGGCCCGCCGACCAGTAGCTTCGGCTCGTTGAGCGCCAGGGAGGACCAACGCGCCCTGATCAGTAGAGACCTGCAGGTTCAGGTTGGCCTTCCCGCCGAGGTGGCGCACAAAGGTGCCTTCGGCCATGACCAGATTCCCGGTGGCTCACGTGCATGGACGGCGTGGGATTCGGGCGCATGTAGACCTTACGGTGGTCTTGATTCCGTGCCATCGTCGTACCCATCAGAAATCGGCGGCGAGGGGGTCCAACGATGACGAGCGGTGTGAGCGCCAGCGCGAGGCTACTCGAGGACAAGATCGAAGGACGGGTGCTCACGTCGAACGACGACGAGTACGACGAGGCGCGCGCCGTCTGGAACGCGATGGTCGACCGGCGGCCCCGAATGATCGTCAGGTGTGCCACTGCCGATGACGTGGCGACAGCCGTTCGGTACGCCCGGGACAGCGATCTGGAGATCGGAGTGCGGTGCGGCGGCCACGGTGTGCTCGGCGCGGCCGTACCCGAGGACGGCCTGATGATCGACCTCACGCGGATGGGTCAGGTCCGGGTGGACCCGCAGAGCCGCCGGGCGTGGGTGCAAGGCGGTGCGCTGCTCGGCGCTCTCGACCACGCCGTGCAAAGGCATGGCTTAGCGACGACCGCCGGAAACGTGTCCCACACCGGCGTCGGCGGCCTCACGCTCGGCGGTGGGATGGGCTGGCTGGCCCGGCAGTTCGGACTCTCCTGCGACAACGTGGCGTCCTTCGAGGTGGTGACCGCCGAGGGGAACACGGTTCGGGCCAGTGTCACGGAGAATCCCGAGCTGTACTGGGGTTTGCGTGGGGGCGGCGGGAACTTCGGCGTCGTGACCGAGTTCGAGTTCCGGCTGCATCCGGTGGCGGGCGAGACACTCGTCGTCGATCTCTGGTTCGGCCTCGACGACGCTCCGGCCGTGTTTCGCGGGTGGCGGGACCTCAATGTGGCTGCGCCCCGGCAAGCGACCTTCACCGCGTGGGTCGGCGACATGGACGGCCGCCCGATGGCCTCCGTCGGTTACGTCTGGATCGGCGACCCCGGCGAAGGCCGCGAGCTGCTACCGTCCCTGCGCGCACTCGGTCGGCCGGCGACGGAGCGGGTCCAGGAGATGTCGTACGTGGATCTGCAACGGATGGACGACAATGTCGAGCGTCATACGCTGCGCAGATACTGGAAGGGCCACTACGTTCGCGCACTACCGGACGACGCCATCGAGGCCTTCTTGCTCCGTGGCACGTCGGACGGCCACGGAAACCATTTGCCGGCAGCGAGCCTGCAGGCATACGGCGGCGCGATCGCTGACGTGCCGGACGAGGACGCCGCCTTCAGCCCCCGGGACACCTCGTTCGAGTTCGTGACCGCTGCGCGCTGGTCAGAGATCGCGGAAGACGAGCCGCGAATGGGCGCGGCGCGACACTACGCGGGCTCGCTCGACCAGTTCGCCAGTGGCGCGTATGTCAACGTGCTCACGGATGAGGGACCGGCGGGTGTTCGACGGGCCTACCCGCCGGAGAAACTGGCCCGCCTGACGACGCTCAAAGACGCCTGGGATCCGCAGAACATCTTCCACCTCAACCACAACATCCCGCCCAGCGGACACCTTCGACCTGCGTAAGCCCATGCGCCCGACAACAACGTCGGCTTCCCCGATGCCTCATCACAGTCCAGGCTCGATGCGATGGGCAATCTGACGGTATCCGAGTCGACAAAGCTGTGGGCGGCGCTCATCAAGCGCCGCCCACAGCGAGTCTTGCCAGGTCAGTAGCCGACGGTAAACCGGCTCCGGTGATGCTTCGGCCGCTCGGCTTCGTCGAGCAAGGCGATTGCGAAGTCTTCCATGGAGATCCGCGAGGTGCCATCGGTATCGAACAGCAGCTCGTCGGTCCCCGTCCGATAGTGACCGGTGCGCTCGCCCGGCTCGAGCATCGCAGGCGGGCTCAGGTAGGCCCAGTCGACGGTCGTCTCGGTGCGGACGGCCTCGAACTGTTGGACGCACGCCTGAGCGATCCCACGCCAGGCGGGCGGGACGATGTTGGGGTCATCGACCGCGAGCTTTCCGTTGCTGGGGACGGTGAGGTTGCCGGCGCCACCGACGAGCAGCAGCCGCACGTTGGTGCGTGCGAGGCCGGCCAGCAGCGATCTCGCGGTAGCGACGAGTGCGTCGTCCTCGCCGGCCACCGGTCGGGTGGCGCTGATCACGAGGTCCTGGCCGGCGCTGAGCTCGGTGACGTCGTCGATCTGGTCGGCATTGCCGACTCGGACGGTGGCCTCAGCGGGCACTTCGTGAGCTCGTGCCGGGTTGCGGATAACCGCCGTGACCTCGTGGCCTCGGGCCAGTGCCTCGGTGACCACGCGGCGTCCGACGTTTCCCGTTGCTCCGAAGACGGTGATGCGCATGCGCTTGGCTCCTTGTGTTCGATGGATCGATGGGTCAGACGAGGCGGGTTTACGTGGGGCGAGTCGGGCTCTATGGACGGATCCGGCGGATGAGGTTGTGGGCGGTTCCGGGAGCCAGTTGTGCGGCGCCGATCGAGACCAGGGCGAGACTCAACCCCACCGTCTGGGCGAAGGTGAGAGCCTCGGCCAGAACCAGCCAGCCTAGGGCGGTGGCGACGACGGGTGACAGCAGAGGAAGGAACGAGACGGCGGCGACCGGTAGCCGCTCCAGGCCCTGGAACCATAGCGCGTAGGCCAGCAGCGTTCCGACGATAGCCAGCCAGGCGTACCCGGCTATTGCCCGGCCGTCCAGAGCCGGCGGAGCGCCTTCCACGGCCAGAGCAAGTGGCGCCAGAAACAGTCCGCCCGCGGTGAGCTGCCAGCCGGTGAAGGTGAACAGCCCGACCCCCGACGGACGTCCCCAGCGTTTGGTGAGCACGATCCCGGTGGCCATAGCGGCCGTGCCGGTCAGGCCGGCGAGAACGCCGATGGCATCAAAGGTGATCTGTCCTCGTAGAACCATCAGAGCGACGCCGGCGGTTCCGGCCAGTCCCCATCCGAGCCGCCAGCCGGTGGGACGTTCGCGCAGAAGTCCGAACGCGATGCCGGCGACGAGCAGCGGCTGGACGGCCCCGAGGGTCGCTGCGACGCCGCCGGGCAAGCGGTATGCCGCGATGAATAGCAGCGCGAAGAAGGCGCCGATGTTCAGAGTGCCCAAGAGTGCGGAGCGCCACCACCACGAGCCCCTCGGCAGCGTGCGGGTGAACGCCAGGATGAGCAAGCCGGCCGGCAGGGC
>NZ_ML142859.1:107011-113175 GCF_004138495.1 Phytoactinopolyspora endophytica | reverse complement strand
CGCACCGGAAAGCAAGGGACGGTCGGGAGGCAGGAACTCGGTGGTGACGAGGTAGGTGGTTCCCCACGCGATCGGAGTGAGAGCGGTCAGCGCGGTCAGGCCCCACAGCCGCGCCGGGTCTTCGACGGCGACCGGGGCGGGAACGGCGGCGGGGGTGGTGACCTCGTGGGTCATGGTCGCCATGATGACTCCTCAACGTTGAACTATTTAATGTTGAGGACACTAGACCATCTGTTACCTTAGTGTCAAACATTTCAACGCTAAGGAGTCGTCATGGCAGACAGTGTGGACAAGGTGCTGGGGCAGTGGAGGGCCGAACGGCCGGACATCGACGCCTCGCCCATGGGCGTGATCGGTCGGATCTCGAGAGCCGCCCGATTCCTGGAGCGCAAGCTGGAGGAGACATTCGCCGCCTATGACCTGCAGCGATGGGAATTCGACATCCTGGCCACACTCCGCCGGTCCGGCTCCCCTTATCAACTCACGGCGGGTGGGCTAGTGGAGTCTTCGATGGTCACCTCTGGCGCCATCACCAACCGGATCGACCGGCTGGCGGCCAAGGAGCTGGTGACGCGCGAAACGGATCCGTCCAACCGACGTTCGGTCCTGATCACCCTGACCGACCAGGGCCGCCAACTCGTTGACGTCGTCGTGGCCAAGCACGTCGAAAACGAGACTCAGCTGCTCGCGGCACTCAACCCGGGCGAGCAAGAGCAACTCGCGGACCTGCTACGCACACTGCTCATGAGCCTCGGCGACGTGCCACCGGCGCTCAAGCCGAGCGACACCACGACAGCCGACGGACCAGAGCGCCTGCAGGGATGAGGCCAGCGACCACTCGCGCATGGCTCAACGTCAAATGAAAGCAGACGAAGGGGTTCAGTGTGGCTTCAAGCAGCCGCCGTCAGCAAGGACACCACCCGCATCGATGTCGAGCTCACCCGGCGCGACGAGACCGAATATGCACCCGCCGTGCGTCACGGCGGCCCCGAATCTGACCGCGCCATTGGCCGTTCGGGTCGTAACGTACTCGCCCATTCCGGCCCCTTCCAAGGCCTGAATGACCTCGTCGGGATCGAGATCGTCCTGCTCGGTCAATGGCTGTAGAGCGGCTGTGGCTGCTGGCAGCTCCTCCTTCGCAGGAGCGGTTTTCGCATACTCTTTGATGCGATCATGCGCGTGCGTCGGGAAGCGGTTGAGTGCTCGCATTGCGTCGTGCGAATCGATCTCGACCTTGCTGCCAAGCGACTCTTGGGCGACATGATCTCCGGACGGAACGTCCTCCGGACACGCACTCTCGTGGATCGCCGTGTCTCCGCCGTCGAGGTCAACGACGTACTCCACACAGATAACCGCCGACTTCGAAACCTCCGAGTTGAAGCCGCCGCCCTCGGACGTGACTGTCTCCGCGAACCATAGCGACAGCGACGCCTGCCCGCTGTCGACCACGACATCAACGTCGCGATCGACGCGGGAGCGATGCAAGCCGGTTTCGACGCCATCGGGACCGTCGACGAATACGCCGGCGGCGAGCTCGTTACCCACCGACAGAGCCTGCTCCCGTACGAGTTCCCGGGCTTCGCCCGAAACCCTGTGTTCAGAGCAACCTGCGAGGCTCAACGCAGAAACGGCGACGACACCCAGGGTCGCTCCGGCCTTCATATATTCCCCGTCTCAGTGTCATTCCCCGGGCAGGACAGAGCACGTGCTTGCTGCGGCAAGCTAGCTGCCAAGTGGCCGACCACACAAGCCTGAGGCGACCGGATCCAGCCGGAGCGCCTGCTCGCCTGACCTGTCAGATCATCAGCCCCATATCCCGCGAGCATGGCACTAATGCGCGCGTTGCGTAGATGACACGATTGACCGATGTCGCTGGTGCTACCGATTAATGACCCCTGTCCGTTCTGTGAGTACCTGAGTGGTCGACGTCCGTACACCATCGTTGAACGAGATCAAATCACGGCCACTCTGGTTACACGCGAACAGAGAGGCCAAGGTCATGTCCTGGTCGTGCCGGTTGAGCACCGCGAGACCATCTTGGATCTGCGACCGCATGAGGCCGATGCGCTCATCACGAGCGTCCGCAGAGCGGCTCGTCTCGTCAAAGAAGCCTTCGAGGCCGAAGGTATAGCCATCTGGCAGAAAAACGGCGTTCCCGCCTATCAGACCGTGCCGCATACACATTTCCATGTGGCGGCCACTCTGCCAAACGGAGGGACCCACTGGGGCCCGGTGCCAACGATGAGTATCGAGGAGACCGACGCTATCGCCAGACGGCTGCGAGCCGTCGAGACGTGAACGGGCACACCACCGGACACAAGCGCTAACGCACGGCGGTTCGCGTGCCGCGGGACAGCTCGTTGATCGTCGACGAGGCGCCTCACATCTCAGCCCGTCGCACTCGCGGCCGAGGCGACGTCACAGCGTGACCTGAACCACATCTCTGGATGCATGTCGAGAACCCTGTGGCTGCTCCGATCTTTGGATAAGAGCGCGCCCAATCCGGGCCGCAGCACAGATGAGGAGAGCACCATGGGACAGGTCATTTCGAACATGTCGATGTCGCTGGACGGCTTCATCGAAGACGCAGACGGCAGCGTGGACCAGCTGTTCGAGTGGTACACCGCCGGCCCTGTCGAAACGGAGTCCGCGAACCCGGACATCCCGTACCATCAGTCTGCGGAAGACACCGCGCATTTCCAAGAGACCGTCAACGCCATCGGCGCCCTCGTCGCGGGACGACGCCTGTTCGACGTAGCCGGTGGATGGAACGGTGTCCACCCCACGGGGTTGCCGGTCTTCGTCGTAACGCATCGGATTCCGACACCGCAGGAATGGCCGCACCAAGACGCGCCGATCACATTCGTCATCGATGGCGTCGACAGCGCGATCGCACAGGCGAAGGCTGTCGCCGGCGACAAGGACGTCGTCATCGCCAGCCCGAATATCGCGCAGCAGGCGCTCGATGCCGGGCTGCTCGATGTGATCACCGTCGATCTTGTGCCCTACCTGCTTGGTTCCGGCACCCCGTACTTCGCGAACCTGGCCTCGAAACCGGTGCGGCTGGACAACCCGACGATCCGCCGCGGCAATCGGGCCACCCACCTCAGCTATCGCGTCTTGCGCTGACTGACGCCGGTGCCCGCCGGCTTCGCGAGCTGGGACGAGTGGTCCGCGCACGGAGAGGAACCACACTGGGCGAGGACGACCGGAACCTGCCAGCACGGCTGCTTCCATGACAGTTCCAAGCGACGACGAATGTCGGTGGCTCCTGGTAGGCAGGACAGCATCCGCGTCACGGACCGTCGGGAGGAGTGCAGAGGGATGGAGCACGTAACCGGGTCTGGGACCATTGACCGGCCCCGTGTCGTGGTCTCGGTGGACGCGTCGGTGGACGGACGAGTCACACTCCGCCGCGATCGACTGTTGATGGATGAGGATGCCTCGCTGGAATGGGGATCGCTGCATCCGCCGAGTGCGCAGGTACTTGGAGACATGCGGTCATCGCAGATTGCCAACCTGTATCGGCCGCAGGCGGTCCTCGAAGGGAGCGGGTCGTTAGTCACGGAATCGGCTGGCCCACTGACCGGGCTCTCAGCCGAATTTCACGGTCCGGCAGACGTGCTCTACACCGACTTTCTGCCACCGGAGGTCGTCGAAGGCCCAGACCACGAGAAGTGGTTCACGGTTGTCGACAGCCGTGGACGAGTGCGGTGGCATACGAAGAATGGCGGCGGATTCGATGTTCTGGCCCTCGTGGCCCGCACCACACCCGTCGAATATCTGGCCTACCTGCGTCAGGAGCGCATCTGCTACCTCGTCGTCGGCGAGGAACGCGTCGATCTCACGACGGCCCTGCGCCGGATGCATGATCAGCTGGGTGTCACCTGCGTTGTGTCGACAGCCGGCGGCGGGCTCAACGGTGCGCTCCTCAGGGCAGGCCTGGTCGACGAGATCCACCTGCTCGTCTTCCCTGCCGCGATCGGCGGCCGGGACACTCCGACACTGTTCGACGGGCCCGAGCTTGCCGACGGAGAGTCTCCGACGCGACTGCGGCTGCTCTTCGCCCATGCTGAGACCGACGGAATGCTCTGGCTGCGGTACGAGGTCATACACGAGGAGGCACAACGCCTGACCGCGTAGCTAGACGCGCCGTCGGGACTAGGACGCCGCGCGACCGAAGCACGTCGCATCACCGACAACACTGCCGCAATTCGAAGCTTCAGTACGATTCCAGGCATGACAGCCCAGCGTCCGGCCGTCGAGCAGGACTTGGTGACGTACTACGACAGCAAGGCCACGTCCCGTGCCCAGCGAGAACTGTCGCCGGAGCGACGCGCATGGCGTGCCGACTACATCCAACGGCTCGTCCGGGAGCGACGCACTACGATTCTCGAGATCGGCACCGGCCCGGGCCGTGACGGCGAAGCATTCGCCTCGGTCGGCCTGAGGTACCGCGGCGTCGATCTCTCCTCCGGGCAGGCCGCGGAAGCACGCTCGATCGGCCTTGACGTCCAGGTCGCCTCCGCTCTCGACCTGCCATTCGAGAGGGACTCCTTCGACGCCGCCTGGACCATGAGCACTCTCATGCATCTTCATACAGACGGCCTGCCACGAGCCCTGGACGAGATCACCCGCGTCGTGCGCCCCGCGTCGCCGGTCGCGATCGGCGTCTGGGGCGCCGATGAAGACTAGGGACGGACGGTGGGACGAGGGCACCGCTTTCGGCCCTGCCCGCTATTTCAACCTCAGGAGCGACGCCACGCTCCGTGCTGCGCTCGAGAAGTACGGCACGATCGAGGACTGGGCGACCGCGCCAGGACGGAACGATCTCCACTATCAGTGGGCAGTAGTCCGCATACCCGAGTGACCACGAGAGCGTCAGTCCGGTTGGAGCAGGGATATGATCTCCTCGACGTTGGATTCGACGGGCCGCTGCATGTCCAGCTCGCGCACAGGCCAGAGAACCGACGACACGTCACCACGTGCGTCGTGCCACCATTTCTCCACAAACTCGGCCGGGACGTCGCGTGCTCGGTCGGCCGAACGCCGCTTGGCCACGTCCAGCGGAACATGGCAGTAGAAGTCCCAGTACGACCAGCCCAGAAGCCGGCCACGCGCGCGCAGCGAGGCCAGCGCGCCGCGCTCCTCAAAACTGAAGATCAGCCCAGACAGCACGACGTCATAGCCGTGACGCAAGTAGGACTCCGCGAGCAGGCAGACGTTGTCATACACGACCTGCTTGTTCGACTCGCCGGGGACGGTCGTCCAGTTGAACATGTCCGTGTCGATGGCTGCCGCCGGGTAACCCAGCCGGTCGCGCAACGCCTCCGCCAGGGCCGACTTCCCCGCGCCCGCCGGGCCTCGCAGAACGACGAGCATCCGCTCACGCACACGAACTCCCCTCACCACCGAACCGGATCAATCGTAGAAGGCGGCCCGGCGGAGCAAGCGTGCGGCATGAATCCACCCGACGAAGCTCAGCTCGCCATCGCCTGCGGGCTGATGACCTTGACCATCTCGTTGGCCCACGCAGCCTGCCGGAGCGTGTCCGGGTGACATCTCTGAGTGAGCGAGAGTAGCTCGTCGTCCTTAATGGCCTGGGCCGTCTGGCCGAGAATCTCCCAGTCGAGAGACAGTCCGATCAGGTCGAGATGCAAGCCGCGCATGTCCCATAGGAGCAGCAGGCCGGATTCAGGACGACGGCTGGACAGCTCCGAGAGCTTCTCCCGGACGGCGCGCAACGGCCGCGGGCCGCTGCCCGCATCGTCGACCTTGAGGTCGATGCCCAGGCGTTGGCCCTGCTCACGCAGGAGCCGGACGTGCTCATCGGACCATCGAGCCAGGTCTCTGGTCACGTGGTAGACCTCGTGATCCGATCGATGCCGCTCACCGATCACGAGCAGCTTTCTGACGACGTTCCGCTCATGGTTGTGCACGAGCCGGATCAGCATGCCTACCTTGTTCACCGTCGTACCCCTTCGCTCTGTGCCTGCGTGCCCGCGCTCGGGTCGTCGGCGTCGGCGGCACGCCTGATCCGGGCAGCGGACACTTTGAAGATCGGCTGTTTGGACGCCGGGTCCCACTCCGTCGGGGTCAGTTCGTTGGCGGCCCGGCCCATTCCATCCGGCTCGCGCCCGGCCGGTGTGTCCCAATAGCCGTAG
>NZ_ML142859.1:99267-106997 GCF_004138495.1 Phytoactinopolyspora endophytica | reverse complement strand
ACGGTAGAAAGATCACGCCGTTGCGTACGTTTCCGACCCGTAGCCTCGCAACGACGCTGCCCCGGGGCGTTCCGATCTCGAGCGGCTCTCCTTCCGCGAACCCGCACGCACGCGCGTCTCCGGCGGACATCTCGACCCAGATCTCGGGCGCGGCCGCCTCCAGCTGTGGCGCTCGTCCGGTTTTGGTTCGGGTGTGGAAGTGGAAGATCGTGCGGCCGGTAGTCAGTATGAACGGGTACTGATGGCTGGTCGGCTCGTGCGGTGGCTGATAGTGGGCGGCCCTGATCAGGGCGCGGCCGGTCGGGTTGAACGCCTGGTACTCCGTCAGCTCCACGGAGGCTCCGGTCACCAGGTCACGGCCGTAGGCCTCGCAGTTGTCCGGCTCGGCGAAGAACTTCCCGTCCGCATAGAGCCGTTCCAGCCCGTCCGGATGCTCCTCATTGCACGGCCATTGGATGCCGCTGGCGCCGCGGAGCTTGTCATATGACAGGCCGGTGTAGTCACACGGCCGTCCCGCGCTGCAGCGCTTCCACCCTTCGAAAGCCGATTCAGCATCGGTCCAGGGCACCAACGGTCCGCCGTCCTTGTCCCGCAAGTCCATGCGCCGGGCGAAGTCGAGCAGGATGTCCAGGTCGGTACGGGCTTCGCCCGGAGGCTCGACCGCCTTCTCCGACAGGTGCACGGTGCGGTCGGCGTTGGTCAGCGTGCCGGTTTTCTCTCCCCATGTCGCGGCGGGGAGCACGACGTCGGCGAACTGTGCGGTCTCGGTCAGGTACAGGTCCTGGACGACGACGAACAGCCGGTCCTGCCCAAGGATGGACCGGATACGAGCAAGCTCCGGCAAGGACACGGCCGGGTTGGTGCCGGTGATCCACAGGAACCGGATCGAGCCTTCCTCCGCGTACCTCATGATCTGCATGGCATGCGTCGGCTCGGCGTAATGCGGGATCTGCTTCGGCTCGACGTTCCATACGTCGGCCAGCTCGGCGACGTGTGCGTCGTTGGCCCAGTTCCGGAACCCTGGCAGATCGCCGTCGGCGCCGGTCTCCCGAGTGTTCTGCGCCGTCGGCTGACCGTTCATCTGCAGGATTCCAGCGCCCGGCTTACCGAGCATGCCCCGGATGATGTTGATGTTGTTGACCTGGACAGACGCGGCAGTCGCCTGATGGGACTGGTAGAAGCCCTGCAGCACAGTCGACAGCAATCGTTCGGCAGTGCCGATCACACGTGCCGCCTCCCGGATCTGTTCGGCCGGGACGTCACAGATACGGGCCACCCGCTCCGGCGGATACTCCTTGACCGTCGACCTGAGTCCGTCGAATCCCACGGTGTGCGCGGCGACGTAGTCCTCGTCGTACCAGCCGTTCTCGACGATCTCGTGCAAGAGGGCGTTGACCAGGGCCAGGTTGGTACCCGGAAGCGGCGCGAGATGGACCGCGGCCTCCTTCGCGACGGGCGTCGCCCGGGGATCGACGCACACCAGCTTCGGCGGGTCGGCGCCATTGAGCCGGTCCAGCATCCGCATCCACAGCACAGGCTGCGTCTCGGCCACGTTGTGGCCGAACAGCGCGATGGTGTCGGCATGGTCGATATCTGTATACGAGCCCGGTTGGCCGTCGCAGGCGAACGACTCCTTCAGCGCGGCCGCCGCGGTCGCAGTACACAGCCGGGTGTTGCCGTCCAGATGCGACGTTCCGATCCCGGCGCGCACGATCAGGCTGAGCGTGTAGTACTCCTCAAGGAAGAGCTGCCCGGTCGTGTAGAAGCCGAGAGAGCTCGGTCCGCGCTTAGCCAGTTGTTTGCGGACCTCGTCGGTGACATGCGACATCGCGGTGTCCCAGTCGGCCTCGACGAGCTGCCCGTACTGCCGCACGAGCGGTCGGGTCAGCCGGTCCGGCGACGAGTTCGCTTGCCACGCATACAAGTCCTTGGGGTCGAGCCGGCCACGGTTGACCCGGTCGCCGGGACGCCCCCGGACGCCGACCATCCGCCCCTCCTTGACCGCGATATCCATGGCGTCACCGTTGGAATGGAGCAACGATGCCGACTGGACCCATCGGTCGACGTCCGCCGCGCTCACATCGCCGTCGAGAAATCCATCCATGCGTTCGGGCCACGGCTCACCTCGGGCATACGGCGTTCGTGGTCCCCATGGATCGGCGATACGTTCGGGCGTCGATGGTCTGGGCACGGCTCCTCCCGCAGGCACATTGAGACCGGCCGGCTCCCAGACGAATACCCGTATGCTGGGCGATCATGTGCGCTGGAGGAGGTCGTGGCCTAAGAGACGAGCTGACCTTCCTGATGACGGATCCGTTCGACGTCCGAACGCAAGGCGTCGAGCGCGTCTGGCACCCCATCGGCGGACTCCCGCGGGTAGGGAAGCATCTCGGCGATACTGTCGCCGGGTTCATCGCCGCTCCTGGTCGAGGCGGCGAGGTGCGCGACCTTCTCTGCGACGTCCGCTACCCGGGCTGCGCTGTCCAGGTCGGCAAGCTCACGGGACAACGTCCGTAGGCGATCGCGGTAGGAGGCGAGAGAGTCGATCCGGTCCTCCAGCCGTCGCACGACGACGTCGAGCGAAATCATCGAGGTGTCGTGCACAGTAGCGGCACGCCGGCCCGTCTCAGAACGTCCGTCCGGCTTGCCGCCGATCGCCATGCGCAGCTCGGCCACCCGGTGACACCCCAGCGCGATCTGGCGCACCTCCTCATCCAGATCGATGCGGAGCTCGTGTTCGTCGAGATGCGGCGACTTCCACGACGGCGTGGCGCGGATGTGCGCAACCACCGACATGAGTTGCTGGAGGACGTCCGCCTCCCGGCCGCCGGTCTTCTTGATCTTCGCCGAGTCGACCGTGACCAGCGCGTCGGACACGGAGGTGACATGGACCTTCTCCACCGGCGCGGGCGTCGTCATCTCCCCCGCCGCGGCCTCGGTGTTCGCGAACCAGCAGCCGCCGACCGGCAGGCATACCGCCAGATGCCGCCGCACCTCGCTGCTCGGCCAATAGTCGAACTGACTCAGCTGCCGCTCGACCATGTCCAGGTCGATCGCCTCGGCCGTCGCGCTGGGGACCTGGCCGCGATCGAGCACGTACACGGCACGGCCATACACACTGGACATCCAATGCGCCTCGGCACGCAACGCCTTGACGGCGGTAAGGACGCCAGCGGAGTTCCGGTTGCTCACCAGCGCGGTCATCTGCTCGTCGACCAGGTCATCGTCGTACAGACTCAGGCTCGACCCGAAGATGTCGGTACGGCCATAACCCGTGGTCACGGTGAGACGGCTGCGGAACTTCCGGGACAGTCGCCAGGTCCGGATCTCATCGCCCAGCGCCTGCCGCCTGACCCAGTTCAACGGTTCAACGACCGACTCCAACGTCACGACCCGCGCGTTGGTGATCACCAAGCAGTCCGCCTCCGGCTTCCTGCCATTAAGCCGCACGATCAGCTCGATCTGCTCGCCAGGTACGAGTTTCAGGCCACTCTGCACCCGGCGCTTGAGCCTGTCATGGACATCACGGCCCACCCGCATGTCCGCCCTCCATATCAACCACGATCTTGATTGCTACTCTCACAGGCATTCTTGCATCGCACAACCGAAATCGAAGATCGCGTACCCGATCGTCGCGATCTGGCGCCGGCTCCCGGCCCGCGGCCACTGAGACCGGCGGACGCGGCGGAAGCTCCCCCGTGCGTGGGAGGCGGTTCACCGCTGTAGGTGAGGCCGTGGTCCTCACTGCTCAGCGATGCTCGATCACGTAGCCGACGGATCGAGGAGACCACCGTGAGCCACGCGGCGAGTATCAATGTGAGCCCTGACCGAGCTGTCCACCCCACGACAGCCGATCGGAAGCAGACCGAACGACCCGTACCGCACTGGGCCAATGTCATCGCTCATCTCATACCGCTGCTGACCCTTCCCTCCGGGTTGTGGCGCCTGGGGCTCGCCTTCGGCCACTCGATGGGCACACTGGATGACAACGGAGAACCACTCGCGGTGCACGGCTGGGAGGTCGGCTACGTCATCGGCCTGAGCATCTTCGCCGAGCTCGTCGCCCTGACCGCGTTCGGGCTAGTCCGCGCCTGGGGAGAGATCGTGCCACGCTGGATCCCGCTCATCGGCGGCCGGCGCGTTCCACCTTTCGCCGCGATCGTCCCGGCGGTCCTCGGGTCGGTCGCGCTCATCTCCATCTGGACGTATGGCTTCCGCGACATCTTCTTCTCTTTCGGCGATCTGCCGTTGCTCTTCAGCGGCAATGGCTGGGCCGCACTGATGCTCACGTGCTACGCGCCCTTGAACCTCTGGGGTCCCCTGCTGCTCGTCCTCACATGGGCGTACTACCGGCGCCGGGTGGTCCTTGCATAGTCCCGGTCTCGGCACCATCCTGAAGTGGCCCGCACACCCCAAGGCCGAAGGAGCACGTTGCCCAGCGACGACGGAGCAGAAGCCCGGTGGGCCGAAGCCGTTCGCGGCCTCGCTCATCGGGTCGCCGGGCCGGTCGCCCGGTCGATCCGTTTCCACGACCTCGCTGAGTCCACATCCGGCCGCCACTACGAGCTGAGCGCGGCCGGCGGCGAGCTACTCATCTCCGCCACCGATGGGGTCAGCGCATCCGTAGCGTTCCATCACTACCTGCGCGAAGATTGCGGTGTGTCGGTGCAATGGGACACCGAGCTCCCGCTCCCGCTCACCTCACTCCCCGACACCCCGCCGCGGCGGGGCAAGGCCTACGTCAACGACGGCTACTACCTCAATTTCTGCACCTTCAGCTACACCATGCCCTACTGGGACTGGCACGACTGGGAACGCGAGATCGATTGGATGGCGCTGCACGGCATCACCATGCCGTTGGCCATCACCGGGCACGAAGCCGCCGTGCACGCCGCGTACTCCCGGCTCGGGCTCGACGACCAGACCATCCGTGAGTTCCTGGGTGGGCCCGGCTACCTGCCTTTCCAGTTCATGGGCTGCCTGGACGGCTTCGCCGGACCGATGCCGACGAGCTGGCTGAAGAGCCATCGTGATCTTGGGACGCGGATCGTGCAGCGGGAGCGCGCCTTCGGCATGACACCGGTGCTTCCCGCGTTCACCGGACACGTGCCGCGGCAGCTGGCTCCATCCCGAGTCACGGCTCGGCGCTGGCAGGGATTCGAGACGCACGTTCTCGACCCGTCCGACCGGCTGTACGAACGGGTCGGAGCCGAACTCACCCGAGCCCAGATCGAGATCTTCGGCACCGACCATCTATACGCAACCGATCCGTTCATCGAGATGCCGCCGGCCGGCTCGGATCCGGGACACCCGGCGAGGGTCGCCGCGGCGACGCTGGCCGGGCTCAGCGCCGCGGATCCACAGGCGACCTGGTTGATGCAGGCGTGGCCGTTCTCGTACCAACAAGAGTTCTGGACCGACGACCGGGTGGCTGCGTTCCTCGGCGCGATTCCCGACGAACGGATGATCGTCGCCGATCTCTGGGCGGAGCACGACCCGCTGTGGCGGCGTCTCGACCGGTTCTCTTCAAAGCCATGGCTGTGGTGTGCGCTGCTCAACTTCGGCGGCCGAACCGATCCGATCGGCGATCTGCATACCGTGCCGGCCGCGCTGGACGAAGCACTGGTGGGGCCGGAACCTCCGCTCGGAATCGGGCTGTCGATGGAGGGCACCCGGAACAACCCGGTCTTCTTCGAGCTCGTGGCGGACCGCATCTGGAACCGGATCACCGATGTCGGCGACTGGCTCGATACGTTCGTGACCCAGCGATACGGTCGAGCATCATCCAGCGAGCTACGCTCCGCATGGCGTGGACTCTCCGAGACCGTCTACGACGCCCGAGGGGTTCGGATCTTCCCCGAGCAGTTCAACGGCGTCCTCACGGCGAAGCCGTCGTACGCGCGTATCCCCGACGATCTCCCCGAGCTGCGGGCCGAGGTCACCGCGGCACTCTGGTACGACCCGGTCACCCTGGCCGACGCCTGGGACCGCATGATCGGTGTCGCCGAACGCGAGCATGACCTCGTGAGCGGCCCGCTCGGCCACGATCTGGTCGAGGCCGGCGTCGCGTTCATGTCGAGGGTCGCCGACCATCTTTACCTCGACGCCGTCGAGCGATCGGTTCGGCTGGGCCGCGCTGACCGCTCTGCCGTCACCAGTTTCCTGCGAGTCTTCGAGGACTTGGACAGGATGCTCGCCACCCGGCCCGAGTTCACCTTCCAGCATTGGGAGGCTAAAGCGCTGGCGTGGTCGTCAAGCCCGGAGGAACGAGACATCCTGGCCGACAACGCCCGACGTATCGTCACCACCTGGAGCACGACGACAAGTCTCACTCTCGATGACTACGCCGGCAGAATATGGGCCGGCCTTGTCGGCGGCTATTACCAGGAACGCTGGTCCCTCTGGGCGGACGGCCTTAACACGGCGATCAGCTCGCCCGGCGCCAACGACGACGAGCTAGCCAGGCGGCTCCGCGCCCGGGCCGAGCAGTTCCTCCTACAAGGCTGCCGACCCTTGCCTTCTCGTCCAGGTGTTCTCGCTGCCGAGTCCCGGCGGCTGTTCGACGCATACGCCGGCTTGGCGGATCGGATCACATCGCCGCCCGTCACCCCGCCGGGCCCCGCAGCACGGTGACTCGGCCGTCCGTGTCACGCCCGCACGCTGGGCAAATGGCCGCGGGGCGCAGGTCCAAGAGCCTCTCGGCACGGTCACGAGTCAAAACGTCACGCGGATGCCCGCACTCGCGGCCAAATGTCACGCAAATCACACCAACTCGGGCATCGACGTCCCCGCCGCAGGGCCGAACCGCGGACAGCGGTCGCACCATGATCAGATCTTGGTTTGCGTTTTCCCGTAGAGCTCACCGTATGCTGGGCGATCAGTATTTTTACGGAAACGCCTGGCCATATTGGCAATGTGGCGCTAGACAACGTTGCGTCGGAGCCCCGACGGAGATTGGGCGTCCGTAAAATCCTCCGGCTCGCCTTCACATTGTTCTTCCTCGCCGCAATGGTCGTCGCGGGCGTGACGGTGTTCCCGTCCGTCCTGCCGGATCTGGTGGGTGCTACCCGGCAGAACCCCCTCGCGTTGCTCCTGGTGGCAGGGTGCTGGCTGGTCGCCACAGCTGCGTCGATCACCGGCAAGCGGCTGATCGCCGTCGGCCATCTGGGATGGCTCGACACGGCGACCGCCCACGTCGGTGGAACGGTCGCCAACCGCGTGATCCCCGCCGGCGTCGGGTCAGCCGGCGTCTTCGTTGCCGCCCTGCGCCGGGGTGGCGCTTCGACGTGCGTGGCAGCCGGCGTGGTCGCCCTGTGGGCGGCTACCGGCGCCGTGGCGCATGCCTCCGGGCTGGCCTTCGGGGTGGCGTGGCTCCAGTACGGCAGTGTGGGGATCGTCGTCGCTGCCGTGGTCGTCGGGTTGCTGATCATGGCCACACCTACGTTGGCCCGGAAGGCCGGCTCCATGGCCGGGAACATTCCGTTCCGCCGGCGAGCGCCTGACCGAGTCGCCCGCCGAAGCCCCAGAACCAAGGTCGGGCGGGCGGTCCGGCGGCGGGTCCTCGGCGTGGCTGACACGGTGCGCGAGCTGGTCGCGACGGTACGCAGACGGCCCTGGATAGCTGCGGGTGCCGTACTGGCGCAGATAGTCTCCATGTTGTGTCTGGCGGTCGGATTCGCGACCGCAGTGGTCAGCTTCGCCATGCCGGTGACCATCGTCACCGGCATGGC
>NZ_ML142859.1:91384-99195 GCF_004138495.1 Phytoactinopolyspora endophytica | reverse complement strand
CTACATCGCGGGGACAGCGCTGTCGGCGACCACTCCGACACCCGCCGGCATCGGGTCGTCCGAGGCAGCGCTGGTCGCCGGCCTCGTCGTCGCCGGGGTAGCCGTCGGTGAGGCACTGCCGATCGTGTTGCTCTTCCGTGCGGTGATCCTCCTCGCGCCCGTCGTCGCGGCCGCGCTCTTCGCCGGTGGGTGGGTGGTCATGGGCTGGAAGAACAGACATGGCGGTCCCGGCCGTCGCCGAGCTCAGGAGCACGCGGCCACTATCTGACGACGCGGTACCTCGTCCCCCGCATCCGGTGGACGACGGCTTAAGGTGGCCTCGTGACGGCACCACCATCCAGGGAGACTCTGGCCTCGTTCGGCGTCCCCACAGATGGCTTACGTCCACTGGATGGCGGCCAGGGAACGTCATGGCGGGCGGGCGACCTCGTGCTAAAACCCGTCGACAATCCGGTCGAGACCGGATGGCGGGCGGAGGTTCTCGCGTCCATCGCGGAGACCGAGGAGTTCCGCGTGGCCAGACCGGCACGGACCCTCGACGGCCGTTGGACCGCGGACGGCTGGCAGGCCTCTTATGCCGTTACCGGCCAAGAAGACCACGGCCGCCCGGACGACGTCCTGCGCGCAGGCGCGGCGTTCCACTCAGCGGTGAGAACGTTGCCGCGCCCGAGCTTCCTCGACACTCGAGACGACCCCTGGACCTTCGGGGACCGTATGGCGTGGGAGGAGAGCCCGGTCATCGGCAGCGATGCCGTCCTCTCACTGCTGGAACCCTTGGCTGCGCAGAGGTGCCCGGTCGACCTTCCTTCACAAGTCGTCCACGGCGACTTGCTCGGCAACGTCCTCTTCGCCGAGGGCCACGCCCCGGCCGTCATCGACTGGCCGGTGTACTTCCGCCCACCGCAGTGGGCAGCGGCTGTCGTCGTCTGCGACGCGATGACCTGGTACAAGGCACCACCCGATCTCGCCGATCGCTGGTCTCATCTGGCGGAGTGGAAGCAGATGCTGGTCCGCGCCCTGATCTACCGGATCGCCACCGACGATGCGGCCTCCGGATTCAGCGGCCCTCCGCCGTCGATCACAGAGGCTTACCGGCCTGTGATCGAGGCGGTCGGTGCCGTCTGACGTTGCCGTCCGGCCGGCCAGGCAGGAGACTGGCGACCGCCAACACCACGACAAGCACGCCAGTGACCCACCAGAAGACACCCTGAAAACCGCGCACCGGGTCGTCGTCGCCGATCAGCTCGAGGAGATGCGCGACGACCGCGACGCCGACAGACGCACCCAGCTGGTTGAGCATGTACAACACCGAACTTCCCTGGGGTACGAGCGAAGACGGCAACGTCCGGTACATGGATCCCATCGTCGGCGCGCCGACGAAGCCGGACCCAAGCCCGACCACGAGGGCTGCCACAACCAGCCATCTCTCGTCTGTCGCCACGTCGACCTGCGTGAAGACCAACACGCCAATCGCAGCCACGATCGTGCCCCCACGCGCCAGGCTCCTCGCACCGACCTGATCGGACAGCCGTCCCGCTATCGGCATCGCGACGGCAGCGCCGACGCCATACGGCGCCACCAGCAATCCCGCCGTGAGCGCACCGTGCCCCTGCGTCTGCTGGTAGTACAACGGCAGCGTGAACAACATCGAGAACATCATGGCGCCGACGAACGCCATGACGGTCACGCTCGCCACGAAACCGCGATGGGTGAACAGCCTCGGATCGATGAGCGGTGGCCTGTCTTGGACCCGACGGGCGTGTGCCGCGTAGCCGGCCAGCAGCGCCACTCCCCCGCCCAAGGGGACGAGCACAGCAGGATGGGTGAACTGGGCGCGCTCCGCTGTCTGAGACAAGGCGAGAATCAAGGCCGTTGCTCCCGGCGCGATCAACGCCAGACCGATGACGTCCAGCCTGGTTCGCGGACGTTCGGAGGGCGACGGATCGGCCGGCACCGTCCGGAGGGACAGCAAGAACGCGACAACGCCGATCGGCACGTTGATGAAGAACATCCATCGCCAGCTCAGGCCGTCCAGAATGATCCCTCCGATGACCGGGCCGAGCACCGGGCCGAGGGAGAGCACAATGCCCATCAGGCCCATGACCCTCCCCGCGCGATGCGGTCCAGCCGCGCGGGCCAGCAGAACGAGCATGAGTGGATCGACAACACCGGCTCCAAGGCCTTGAATCACGCGGAAGGCGATGAGGCTTCTCACGTCCCACGCCGCGCCCGAGGCGAGCGAACCGAAGAGGAACAGGCCGATGCCGAGAAGCCAAAGCTTCTTGGCGCCGATCCGGTCGGTTGCCCATGCCGTCAACGGGATCGCGGCCGTTACGGCCAACAGGTAGCCAGTCGCTACCCAGCCCACGGTGCTGAGCGAGGCGTGGAATCGAACAGCGAGAGTATCGACGCCGACCGCCACCATGGTGCCGTCGAGCAGGCCCATCATCCCACCGAGCAGCAGCACGACGATGAGCCGGGACAAGGCAGGGTCTAACCGGTCGCCCGAGGTGCGAAGCATGAAGTCCCCAAATGAGTAAAGCGAATTTAACTGGCAAGTTCAAATTAGCTTCACTCATCCTTCCAACGCAACCAGCGAGGTAGCCAAATTGAACTAATCAGTAAAATATGGGGCGGATGCCGCGGTAGCATGGCAGCGTGAGTCCGGCCAACACCTCGGCGCATGGAACCGCACGTGGGCGCATCGACAAACGACAGGCGATCCTGTTCGCCGCGTTCTCCGTGTTCGCCCGCGAGGGGTACTCGCATGCAAGCGTGGACGTGATCGCGGCTGAAGCTGGGGTGGCCAAGCCCACCGTCTACAACCATTTCGGCGATAAGGAGTCCCTGTTTCGGGAAGCCGTCGTCGTCGACGCGGACCAGGTCATGGCCAAGAACCTGGCCGCGGTCGAGCTGCTGCACAACTCCGGCGACGACGTCCGGGGCACCCTTGAAGACGTGGGTTACCGAATGCTCGAATGCTACTGCGACGAACGATCTTCGGCGCTTCGACGCTTGCTCTACGCCGAGATCACCAGGTTTCCCGACCTGCTCGACATCGTCCGCGGACGGGCGGCGACGCGTGTCGAGGAAGCCCTCGCCGACCGCCTGGCACGGCTCTCTCTTGCCGGACGCCTTCGGACAGAGGATCCGGTCGTCGCGGCAGAACAGTTCATCGCCCTGCTCACTGGACCTGTTGAGGCGCGCTCCGCCCTGGGCACGCGCCCGCTACCGGACTCCGAGCTGAAAAGCCTGACCCGAACCGCCGTGGACACGTTCCTTCAAGCCTTTGCAGCACGCCCACCGACCGAAGATTCGGGCCACCCGGATGACGCCGGGCAGAAGTAACCTGAGGCCATGCGAAGCTTCGGGGCTGTCACTGGGCGGATCTACGGCTGGCTCTACGGCCGATCGAAGTCGAACGGAATCGTCGTCGACGCTGCCGAGCTCTCCGCGGACGACCGCGCGCTGGAGGTCGGCTGTGGCCCCGGGGCCGCGGTCGCACTCGTCGCTGAAAACATCGGCGCCGATCGGGTGGCCGCCGTCGATCCCTCCGCGACGTTCGTCGACATGGTCCGCAAGCGAGTGCCCGGAGTAGACGCTCGCGTGGGCAGTGCGGAGAACCTGCCATTCGACGACGGCACGTTCACTGTGATCTTCTCACTGGCGTCGATGCATCACTGGCCCGACCGCGACGCCGGGCTGACCTCGCTGACCGCCAAGCTTGCGCCCAGCGGCCGCCTCCTGATCGCGGAGCGACTGCTCAAGAAGCCGGGACACGGGATCACCGCGGAACAGGCGAGCGAGGTGGTGACCCGCCTCTCCGACCTCGGCCATACGGACGTCCGCACCATCCAGTGTCCCTACGGGCGCAAGACGATGATGCTGATCCATGCCTCGCAGTAGCCGTCAGGAGACATCGACCGGGCGGCCGCGCCTGCCGTAGGCAGACCAGTTGCCCGTCGTGTCCGGCCCCACGGTCTCGTCCAGCTCCGGCTCCGTCTCGGAGCGTTCCTGATCTCTGACCTTCTTCCGCAGATACTCGAGCTCGCGTCGGCGCTCCTGCACCTGACGGATGCCGAACAGCAGCAGGGCGAGACCGCACAAGGCGATGAGACCGGTCCCGGCACCGGCGAGGAACACGCCCCAGGCAGGGATGTCGAACCCGGCGCCGAACACGTCCATGGCCACCGTCTCGCCGCCCTCAAGAACGACGATGACTGCCAGCGCAATCGCGACAGCGAGAAGAAGTATCGCTAGCGCTATCATGATCCAGTCCTCCATACAGCCCGTCCACCAAGCCACGTGCTCAGGTGGGGCATTGTCGAGTGCCGCTCTTCATTTCACGTTCTCGCGCATTCGCCCAACATCATTTCCCGTGTCGTCCCCGGGCAAACGCCGAAGATGCAACAGCGTGTTCGAGTGCGGCACGACTTGGGCTTGCGGCAGACCGTCGTCGCTGATCAGAGCACCGAAGCGGGCGAGGTTGCAGGTGCACGGACTGGTCAGACCTGTCGTTGGTCTCGCGCTACGCCCCGGCTTGGATGCGCTGGAACACGGGCACACCACCCGGTCACAATGGTCGGGTGGACAGCGACATCTTCGACGTGCATACCGGAACCGAGATGGTCACCGACGTCACATCGGTGGCCAGCAGATACTGCCGCGGACGCGGCGACGGGCTCTGCCATCTGTTCGTGCCGCACGCAACCGCGGGTCTTGCGCTGATCGAGACCGGCGCTCTGAGCGAGCCCGACCTCGCGGACGCCGTCGAGCGGCTCCTACCTCGTGAGGACATCTACCGCCATCGGCACGGAAGCCCCGGCCACGGACGCGACCATGTCCTGCCCGCTTTCATCTCGTCCTCGCTCACCCTTCCAGTGATCGACGGCGACCTGGCGCTGGGTACGTGGCAGAGCGTGGTGATCGTCGACTCCAACGTCGACAACAAGGACCGCCACCTACGCGTGTCGTTCCTGTCCGGCTGACCGCGGGTTCGCTGGATCGTCCGGCTGGAGCGCGGGCGTCCAGAAGCGCAACTTGTTGTCGATCTTGTTCTCGAACACGCCACCGTTGCGCTCGATGACCTTGCGCGAGGCGACATTGTCCTCGTCGCAGGTGATCAGTGCCTGTTCGATCCCCAGCTCATGCGCGACCGGCAGGGCGGCATGCAACATCGCCGTCGCGTGACCCAGACGGCGGGCGGACGGCCTGACGTCATATCCGATGTGGCCGCCGAGCCTTCTGAGATGGGCATTGAGCCAGTGCCGGATGGCGATCCGGCCGAGAAAGTGTACGCCGTCCACCCACCACAAGGTCGTCGACGGCACCCAGCCGTTCGGTCGCGTCGAGGATTCGAGCGCCTGAGCTCGTAACCACCGCACGTACTCGGTGAATACCTCCGGTGAGGACCACGACCTGCCGTAGGTGCGGATCTCACTACCGATCATCGACCGATCCTCGAGGTAGCCACGACCTTCGGCCTGAAACTCCGCCATGGCGGCGAGGAACGACTCATGGACATCGACGGTCGGCGGACTGAGCTGTGCCATAGAGACAGTCATACAACATGCTTCCCCACGCCGCCGGCGATTTGCGGACCGAGCACCGGGTATGCCTACATTCCCCATAGCGGCGACGCCGCCTGTCGGGCACGGCGCAGCTTCGGTCACGCCGAAGTCCCACCATTCCTGCCGCGTCGGCGCAATCCGCCGTCGACTTCCCACGGGAATTCTCTGTCCGCGCACGCGGACAGGTCAGGGTGATCTGCCCCCTGCCCACCAAGCCTCGTTTGAGGACGTCCGACGACGTCCTCAAATGCGCCTGCCCACGCCCATTCAGCTGGCGTGGATCCACCCTTCGGTCCGCCCGTGTCAACGGGTTCGGCCGGACCTTCGGATGAGAGAGTCAAAGGAGCAATGCCATGACCGAGGATCTTCCACGGCAACTCGCCCGCACCAAGCGATTCACGTCCGGCGTCCCCGACGAGTTCCGGGCAGCTCACGACGGCCGCTTCATCACCTACCTCCGGGACGGTGAGCTGTGGGTACGCGATGTCGAAGACCACGCGGACCGCTGTATCGGCGGGGCTGACTCGTACTGCGCTGAGCGGACAACGGCCTTCGCCACCGCGGTACACAAGTCCAACCTCTACCTGGCCGATCTCCGCACCGGTCGGTGTGCACCACTACCCGTGGCCGGCGCCCAGCATCCTCGTGTCGACCCGAGCGGCTCCGTCATCGCGTACGTCCATGACCGGGCGTTGCACATCATCGACGTCGACTGTTCCGACGACCGGGTCCTGTGCAAGCCGGAGACCGACGACATCACGTACGGGTTGCCGGAGTACGCCGCCTGGATGTCGATGGACCGCGACCGCGGGCATTGGTGGGCACCGGACGGCAACCGTCTGCTGGTCGCCCGGATCGATGAGAGCGCCGTCCAGGTCCTGCATCTCACCGACCCGGCACGCCCCAGCGAACCACCTCGGCGCGTCCGCTATCCCGTCGTCGGCACGTTGAACGCCGATGTGTCGTTGCACGTCGTCGACGTGGCCGGCATGTCGATAGAGGTTCAGTGGGATCGCGAGCGGTTCGAGTACCTGGTCCGCGCGGACTGGAGCGCGGAGCGGCCCCTGATCGCCGTGCAAACCCGCGACCAACGGATCGTTCACCTCCTCGAGGTCGACACGGACACCGGGATCACCAGCCTCGTCCGCGAAGTCACGGACCCGGAATGGGTCGACGTCGCCATCGGAACGCCGGGGCGCACCGTATCCGGTGATCTGATCTGGGTCGAGCGCGACGCCGATACCGACACCGACCGGTTGATCGTCGGCGACCGGCTCGTCACTCCGCCCGGCCTCCAGGTCAGCCAGGTCCGAGCCGTCGACGGTGACACGATCAGTCTGCTCGCCCGGACCGAGCCGAGCGAGCAGCACCTGTACGTCTATGACGGCAAGCTGCGCAAACTCAGCGAAGAACCCGGCGTCCACGACGGCTTCCGTGTCGGAGGGACGACTTTGGTCGACAGCCGGACCTTCGCCGGCCGGAGAGCGACAGTCGACGGGCGGCCAATCGCCTCGCATGAGGAGACTCCTGTGCTCGACCTGCGCCTCGAGCTTCTCCGCGCCGGAGACCGCGCGCTGCGCACTGCCGTTTTCAAACCTTCGTGGCACGACGAGCATTCCGGCAGGCTCCCGGTGCTCATCAACCCCTATGCGGGCCCCGGCATGCAGCTCGCGCTCTCCTGCCGCTCGTGGCACTACCTGCTGTCACAATGGTTCGCCGAGCATGGGTTCGTGGTTCTCACCGCCGACGGCCGAGGGACCCCCGGCAGGGGCCCGGCCTTCTCACGCGCGATACACGGCGACGTCGTCAGTCCAGTCCTGCAGGACCAGATCGACGCGCTTCACGCCGTCGCGGAACGGGATGATGACCTGGATCTCGGCCGCGTCGCCTTCCGTGGCTGGAGCTTCAGTGGGTTCCTCGCCGCCGCGGCGGTGCTCCACCACCCCGAGGTGTTCCATGCGGGAGTCGCCGGGGCAGCGTTGAGTGACCAGCGGATGTACGACACGTACTGGAAGGAGCGGTTCCTCGGCGATCCGGACGGCAACGCCGGGGCCTACCGTCGCTGTTCGCTCCTTCCGTACGCTGCCGACCTCATCCGCCCGTTGCTCATCGTCCAGGGTCTCGCGGACACCAACGTGTGGAGCACGCACGCCTTCCGGCTCTCCGCCGCGCTGACGGCAGCCGGCAAGGCGCACAACCTGCTTCCATTGCCCGGTCAGGGACACCGTCCGTCCGACGAGG
>NZ_ML142859.1:90877-91343 GCF_004138495.1 Phytoactinopolyspora endophytica | reverse complement strand
GTGGCCAACCTTCCACGTCTCGAGCTCGCATTCATCCAGAAGGCGTTGGGTGTGTCCGCCACGGAGGTCGACACCGGAGGCTGAGGCCCGTGCTGCGGGCCCGCCGGCGAAGACCGGCGGGCCCATCTGCCGCACGGAGGCCGTCAGACCGCTTGTCCTCCTATCTGAGGCTGAACTCCTGAGTCTGCGGGTTCAGATGCGGCAGCTTGATGGCGCCGGCCACGGCCCGGTCACTCAGCCGGTAGATGTTCAATCCGCGGGTGATATCGCTCTCGTAGAGGAAGCCGTTGTACCAATAGGTCGACCATGCCCCGCCGAGTCGGCAGCCATCCGCGGGAGTCGGCTCGCCATCCCAGGTGGTGGTGCAGAAGGGGCCGGGCCCGAGCGTCAGCGGGTCGGCCCACCCGACCGACTCGGGCTCGACGCCCTCCTGGATGCCGGTGAAGTCGACGACCCAGGTGCCGGC
>NZ_ML142859.1:79591-90838 GCF_004138495.1 Phytoactinopolyspora endophytica | reverse complement strand
AGTGGCCGCTGGCTACGACGTCATTGCCGCTACGGAGCGGCACCGCGTTGTAGTTGTGGATGGTGCAGTTCTCGTCGTGCCCCTGCGGGTTCTCAAGGACCCACTGGCCCAGCTTCGAACCGTCTTCGGCGCTGTAGGCGAACAGACTCTTGTTGATGTCCGGGTCGTCCGCCGTGCAGCGGGCCTGGCCGCCACCGCCCGGCTCAAAGCCGAGGAGGATCGCCTCGCCGTCGAAAGTGAACGTGGCCGAGTGCCAGCGGCCCACGCCTGGCGCGCCGACCTTGACGCCGGAGACGGGATCCTCTTCCTCGATGTTGAACAGCCACTGCGGGTTCTCCAGGGTGCCGCCACCTGGTTCGCCGATGCTGAACACGTTCGCCGCGTGCCCGCTGGCGCAGGTGAGCATGTTCACCTCGCCCAGGATCACGCCGGCGTCGTGGCAGCCGTTGTTGCTGCCCAGCGTGCCGCCCACCAGCGGAACGTACCCGATGTGGCCGGCGGACGCTGCATCGTCGATGGGCACCTCGATGATGTTCATCGCGTCGCATACCGGACGGTCGCCACCGCTGGAGTTGTTGCTGTAGATGACCAGCCGGTTGTTGTCGACGTCGGGCACGAGCGTCGTCGTGTGCGACCCGCACCCGTCGGCGGTGCCTCGCTCCGCGGCCCCGACCTCGCTGAACTCCACTTCGGTGACCAGCGCGGGGTTCTCCGGATCACTGATATCGAAGACGTGCACACCTTCGAATCCAACGGGCACCGGCTCGCCCATGCACAGCCGGCCCTCCGGCGCGGGCGAGTTCCAGGACCGGACCACGATGTGCTCCCATACAACGACGTCCCCCTGGTCGCCGTTGCATTCAGGGTGAGAGATCAGCTTGGGTTTGGCCGGGGACGAGATGTCGACGACCCGGAACCCGTTGTAATTGCCGTGGATGGCGAGGTCACCCCAGAACGCGATGTCGGAGCTGATCTCTCGTTCCGCAGCCGGCACCTCGAAGGATGCCGGGTGCGAGCTGTGTCCGAGAGCGTGCATGTTCTTCGTGCTGGGGAAGGAGCGGTGATCCGCCTTGCTGGGCGGAGTGTTGATCTCGGCCGGCGGTGGCTGGCTCTTGACGTCGAGATCGACGTCCTCGGGATCCGCGGTCGCCGGCACCGTCGCGCCGACGAGTAGTCCGACCGCGATAGCTGCGATCGACCACCGTGTCTTCGTGCGCATGTTTGCTCCTCTCGTCGTAGAGACTTACCGAGGTTGGCTCAGCGGATGACGGACTCCTGGGTCTGCGGGTTGTTCAGCCCGAGCTTGACCGCCCCCGCTCGCGCTTTGTCGCTGAGCAGCATGACGTCCACGCCGCGTTCGACGTCGTTGGTGAAGATGAAGCCGTTATGCCAGTACGAAGACCATGTGTCTGCGCCGGACGGTATATAGAAGCCGACCTCTGCATCGGACTCACTCGAGCCGGCGATGAGCGCATCGACATCGACGACAGTGGTTCCGCCCTCGTAGGCGGCGGACACCAGCACCTTCGCGCCGCTCTTGAGCGGAATGAAGTTGAAGTTGTGCATTGTGCAAACGCCCTCGATCGACCGTGGCGGCTTATAGTTGGCGAGCTCTTCCCCGGTCTCGACATCGAGGAACCACACCCGGCCCTGGTCATCTGCGGGGTCGACGCACCGAGGGAAGGCACCACCACCCGATTCGTCACCGAACGCCACCACCTCGCCGTCCCAGCTGAACGCCGCCGAGTGCCACAGGTCGAGTTTGGCCGGGTCGACGACGTCGCGGTCGAATCGCCAGAGAAACTCCGGGTTGAGCGGATCGGAGATGTCCCACAGCTGCGCTTCACCCAGGCAAGCCGCCGCCATGAGCCCGAGTTCCAGGAACGCGCTCATGTCGTGGCACGCGCTGAACGTGAACGTGCCCAGCGCGGGGTTGCCGAAGATGTCACCGAGCGGATAGGTCGCCAGTTCGGTGTCCTCGTCGAGGAAGTACTTCGTCACCGTCGCCCCGTCCACGGGATCGTCGAGCGGAACCGTCACGATCGAGACGTAGCCGTGCGGTTCCTGGCAGTCCGGACCGATGGCGGCGTTGCCGAGCGAATACGACGACACATAGATGTGCACCCGGTTCAGCTCCGGCTCGGGCACCAGGGTGTGGGTGTGCGAGCCGCAGTCGGTCTGTATCGAGCCGATGTGCTCAGGCGCGGTCGAATCGCTCACGTCGAACACCTGGATGCCTTCGAACATCCCTGGCGTGCTTGCCGTTACGTTCTCGCTGGCGCAGTCGGTACTCGACTGAGGCGTGTCGACAGAACGGAAGAGCAATCCGCCGTAGACCGATACATCGCCTTGTGAGCCGTTACAGGAGAAGTCGGCCAGTACCTTCGGATTGGCGGGCGCCGACGTGTTCAGGATCCGGAATCCGGCGGAGTTTCCGGCGTAGGTCAGCTTGCCGTCGAAAGCCAGGTCGGAGTTGGTGACGCCTTCCTTGGGGTTGTTCCCGAGCAGCTTCATGTTCTGAGAGTGCTGGTCAGGGCCGGTGGACCCAGGGCCGGAATGGTCGAGGCCCTCCCCCGGATCTGCCGTGGCCGGAATACTGACGGCCAGCAAAGCTGCGGCGGCGACGCCTAGCATGGCGAGCCGAATCCGTCTCTTCATGGCGATGCCCCTCTCGTGACGACGGGACACGCGTACGCCGGCCTGGATGAAGTCAGCGCCTCGTGTCACCCGGTAGGCCACCGGGCGGACGGCAGCGGCGTACGGCCGGCTCGTCAAGATGGTGGTGCGACGTCTCGAATTCGCGCATGCTCACGCGGGACGGCTCGTCAACAACTGCAGGAGGCCCCAAGGGGCAAAACAGGAGGTCACACGATCGCGTCTCGGCCGCGAGCAGCCGCAACGGATCTACCCGAAGGGTCCAGAGAACCGGTGAGATCGAGTCGCACACGCCCCCCTTCTCGCGGCCGAGACGCGTTCCGAGCGCGCCCGGACGTCGGGGAACTTACGACCGAAAGATCGCCCTGTCAACCGGTGGGCGGCCGAGTTCGGACCGCCGCTAGTGCAACGGCGCCCCCGCGCCCGCGGTCTCGGGGGCCTCCTCGTCGAGCTGACGGCGAAGGTTCTCCCCTTCCACGTCGACGTCCGGAATGATCCTGTCCAGCCACCGCGGCATCCACCAGGCACGCTCACCCAGCAGGCGCAGCACGGCCGGGACGATAGTCATACGGACGACGAACGCGTCGATGAAGACCGCGAACGCCAGCGCGAAGCCGACCTGCTTGATGAAGTCCTCGCCGAGGATGAAGGCGCCGAACACGCTGATCATGATGATCGCGGCCGCCGCCACGACGCGCGCGCCGTGCTGAAACCCGGTGACGATCGACGGAGTGGCGGCCATGCCGTGCACGTGTTCCTCATGCATCCGTGTGACCAGGAAGACCTGGTAGTCCATGGCCAGTCCAAAGACCAGTCCGATGAGGATGATCGGAAGCATGCTCATAATCGGGCCGGTCTGCTGGAGCCCGATCACATCCGCCAGCCATCCCCATTGGAACACCGCCACGGTAGCGCCGAAGGTGGCGGCCATCGTGACAAGGAAGCCCAGCGCGGCCTTCAGCGGCACCAGGATCGACCGGAAGACCAGGATCAGGATGAGGAACGACAGACCCACCACGACAGAGAGGTAGGGAGCCAGCGCCCCGGCCATCTTCTCGTTGAAGTCGATGATGACCGCCGTAGGACCGGTGACCAGGACTGTCGCGTTGAACTGAGACTCGAATGGCTCGGAGAGGTCGCGGATGTCGTGGACTAGGTCCTCGGTCTCTGTCGCGCTGGGTCCGGTCCCGGGGACGACCATGACCATCCCGGTATCGCCCGCCTCGTTGACGCCAGACTCGTCGGCGCCGGCAGGCGCCGCCATGACGATGTTGTCGAGCTCATCGATGGCCGCCACCACGTCCGTGACCGCACCTTCGGGATCGGAACTCTCCGCCGTGTCGACCACCACCGTCAACGGGCCGTTGAAGCCCGGGCCGAACCCCTCGGCGAGCAGGTCGTACGCCTGCCGCTGCGTGGTGTCCTCGCCATAGGTACCCTCGTCGGGCAGACCGAGCTGGAGGCTCGTGGCGGGAACGGCCAGCACTCCGACGCCGACGAGCGCCACAACCAGGACGCGGATCGGGTGGGTGGTGACCATCCGCACCCAGCGGAGGCTCAAGGTCTCCTCCTCGGCCTCCGGGTCCCGCATCTTCAGGCCAGGTATACGTCCACCGAGGATGCGATGCTTCGCGAAACCGAAGAGTGCGGGCAGCATGGTCAACGCGATGATGACCGCCATCGCCACCGCGAACGCCGCTGCGAGGCCCATCTGGGTGAGCATCGGAATACCCACGACCGACAGGCCCACCAGCGCGATCATGACCGTGAGCCCGGCGAACACGACCGCGTTACCCGCGGTTCCGAGGGCACGCCCGGTAGCTTCCTCACCGTCCCGTCCGGCCGACAGCTCGTGCCGGTACCGGGAGGCGATGAACAGCGAATAGTCGATCGCCAACGCTATGCCGAGCATCATCGCCAGAATCGTGGAGTCCTCGGACAGATCGAAGAACCGGGTCGAGATGGTGATGGCGGAGAGCGTCACACCGACGCCGATGATCGCGTTCAGTAGCGGCATTCCAGCCGCGGTGAACGACCCGAACGTGATGATCAGCACTACCGCCGCGACGGCAAGCCCGATGAGCTCGCTGCCACCGCCGATCTCTTCCTCGAACGCGACGTCGCCGCCGATCTCGACGGTCAGGCCTTCATCCCGGCCACTGTCCGCAGCCTCGAACAGCGCTTCCTGTGACTCGTCGCTGATCACCTGCTCCTCATAGGCCACCTCGGCGTAGGCGACCGTGCCGTCCTCGGAGACCGCGTCGGTCTCGAACGGATCGGCCACGCTCACCAGTCCGGGCGTCTCAGCGACCTCGGCGATCACGCCCTCGACGGCCGACCGGTTGCCCGGCTCGGTCAGTGTCTCGCCCTCGGGCGCGGCGAACACCACCCGGCCGGTCGCCCCGTCGGTAGCCGCATCCGGGTTGCGCTCGACGAGCAGATCCATCGTCTCTTGAGATTCCGTCCCGGGGATCTCGAAGGATTCGACGTTGTCGCCGGCGATCGTCGACGAACCGATGCCGGTCAGCACGAGCAATGCGACCCAGGCGGGGGCGACGAACCAACGACGGCGGTAGGCGAACCGGCCGAGCCGGTAGAGAAAGGCGGCCACGAGGACTCCAGTCGCGTTTTCAACGGCGGGCGCTTCCTGCACCTAGCAACAAGCTAGAGGGCAATGCAGGCTCAGGCGCGCCGATTACCAAAATTCGCTACCCAACACGCTATCCGGCGGCAATTTTTACGTCCTATAGGGTCGTGCCGTGACAGCAGCCTGCTACACATGCGCGTGGCGGCGCACGACAACGGCGTGAAGCCGCGCCACCGTCTTCGCCAGGTAGTCAACTGGGTGAACCTGTCGACGATCCTGGGGCTGTTGGTCGGCTTGATCGGGCGAACCGGCTTCAAACGTGCGGCAGATGGTTTGATCATCGGGCAGGGCTATCGCTTCCCGTTCCCGCCGGCTCCGGCCTTCACCCTCGGCAACGTGATTCTCCTGCGGATCAACGACGAGAAGCTTGCGCGCCGGCCACGGCTGTTGGTTCACGAGGCTCGGCATGCCACCCAGTACGCCTGGTGCCTAGGACCAGTCATGCTGGTCCTCTACGTGCTCGGTAGCGCGTGGTCCTGGCTGCTCACGGGCGACTTCGCCTCCCGGAACCCCTTCGAGCGGCACGCCGGGCTCGCCGACGGCGGTTACACGGAGCGCCCGCTGCGGGAGACCCTCAGACGCCGATGATCATCGAGGATCCAGCGCGTCATCACACCCCAATTACTCGATGATCATGGGTGGAGGACGACTTTGCCGGTGGTGGCTCGGCTTTCCAAGGCAGCGTGAGCGGCGGCCGCGTCATCGAGCGGGAACGCCTGCACCGCCGGAACCAGCCGGCCCGCGGCCGCCTCTGCCAGAGACGCCTCCTCCAGACCGCGTATGTCCCGCCGCCTGAACATCGCCGGTCCTAGCGCCCAGGACGCAGTGAGCGCGCGCCCGGTCAGGTCGTCGGTGGTCACCCGGGTCGCCTGGCCCGCGCCGGACGCCCAGCCGTACATGATCAGCCGGCCGCCGGGGCCGAGCAGTTCCAGCGCCTGCCGTCCGAGATCTCCGCCGACACCCTCCAGCACCGCACACACCTCGCGTCCGTCCAGCGCCTCGCGGACCTGCTCGGTCCAGTCCGGCCTGCGATAGTCGACGGCGACGCTTGCGCCTGCCTGACGCACCTGATCCACCTTGGCAGCGCCACCGGCTGCTCCGATGACCATCGCCCCGATGTTCCGCCCTGTCTGGACGAGCAGGTTGCCGATCCCTCCGGCGGCAGCCATCACAAGAACGACGTCGTCGTTGCCGAGCTGCGCGACGTCGAGGATTCCCATCGTCGTCCGGCCGGTCCCGATCATCGCCACCGCCACGTCGAAGTCCACGGTGCCGGGCAGCGCGTGCACCGCTTCCACCTCACGCACGGCCAGCTCGGCGTAGCCGCCGCTGGCCATGCCCAGATGAGTCACCACGCGGGTGCCGAGCCAGCCGGCGTCGACCCCCTCACCGAGTTCGTCGACCACTCCGGCCACCTCGCGGCCCGGCGTCATCGGAAGTTCGGGCAAGGCGAAGGTCCCTCCGGGCGTGCCGGCTCGCAGTGCCGTATCGATGAGATGAACGCCCGAGGCGTTGACAGCGATCCGCACCTCGCCTGGGCCCGGCCGGGGGTCGTCCACCTCTTCGTAGAGCAGGTTCTCCGCCGGGCCGAGCTCGTACTGCCGGATTGCGCGCACCGTTTTCTCCAGACTCCTCGAGCAGATGTCTCGACTAGTCTGCAACCTCAACTAAAGTAAAGGTCAATGCCCACATGGCGCGCTCTACGTCACATTAGAGCCCGGCACCAGCCCGTCGACCCGGCTTTCCAGCCGCGGCGGTGCCGCGAGAAGAGTCAGTCCTTGCGGCCGTTTACGGCTACCCCGGCGCCGAGTCCGATCATCGTCAGACCCGCAGCCCCGCCGATGAGATCCAACCGGCGGGCCGATCTGGCGAACCATGCCCGCACCGTCCCCGCGGCCAGTCCCCACACCGCATCCGAGGCGAGGGCGATCACGGCGAAGACCGCACTCAGCGCCAGCATCTGCATACTCGCATGGCCCGCCGCAGGGTCGACGAACTGCGGCAACACCGCCGCGAAGAACACGGCCGTCTTCGGGTTCGTCACTCCGACGACAAACCCTTCCCACCATGTCCTACGGTCACTGACCACGCTGACCTGTTCCTCGAACGCGGCTCGCAGCTGCCGACGGTGTCTGACGGCCCTGACCCCCAGGTAGATCAGATAGGCGGCTCCGATCAGCTTCATCGTCGTGAACGCCACAGCCGACGCTTGCACGATCGCCCCCACCCCGAGCGCGACCGCGACCGCCAGCACCAGGGCGCCCGTCGTACCCCCGATGACCGAGATCAGCGCGGTGCGACGGCCGTACGCGAGCGCACGGCTCACCACGAACAGTACGTTCGGCCCAGGGATGACGATGATCACGAACGATGCGACCGCGAAAGCCAACAGGAGATCCGGCGAGGGCATGTCACAACATTAGCGGTGCTGCCCTGCGTACAGCGAGACGCAAACCAGGGCTTGAGAGCACCACGGTCTCCAAGCGACTTCCGCGCCGAACAGGTCGGACGGTTCCTGTCGAACCGGCACGGCAGGTGCGGTGGGCAGCGTCTATCGTTTCGGCGACGGCCAGGGCTTCAGCTCCGGCAGCGGCTGCGGTTGCCCACCCCGAGACGCCGTAGGCATTCGTCCAGGCGAACGGCCCGCCTGCCACTGGGCGACGTCACGCAGGCTACCTGTGATGACCACCGCTTCTCCTGGCGTTGACGCGTTGGGGACCAGCCATCTACCGCCGTCGTCGAAGCGCAGCTCGACGGGGACGTCGGACGGCAGCCGCGGCGTCAGGAAGTCGAACAGGTGCCGGCAGAAGTCATCGCTCCAGGTATCTGCCCCGATGTCCACATCGAGGTCGACCAGGTGGATACGGATCTCCCGCCACCAGGTCAGCACGACGTCGATGACCGTGCCATCCCGGTAGGCGACCCGATGCTCCCACAGCGGTGATCCAGCGGTGGGCCACACGCTCTCGACCCGGTCGAGCATCCTGTCGACCTGTGCTCGATGCTCGCTCAGCGACACGGCTGCACCGGCCTCGATCGCCGCGTCACGGCCGGGCTTGCCGCCGTCGTAGAACTCGATCAGCTCGTCCCGCCGGGCGAACTCGACCTGACGGGCCGCACCGTCGCCGACGCCCGTGAGATGTGCCAGTACATGCGCACGGGTCCACCCCGGCAATGCCGAGGTCCCCCGCAGGTCCCGCTCCCCGAGCCCACTGACGACACGGCGGAGCAACGCACCGGCCGCCCGGCAGTCCTCGAGCACGCTCGTCAGGTCTTCGCTCACGGCCACAGCCTCCCTTGTCAGGCCAGCAATGCATTGACGGTGACTATCGTCTCGCAAACGGCCAAGGTTCAACCCTGATCTCGTCATGAAGATCACAACATGAGGAGTAATTTGATCATTTACCGGGCATAACTGCCGCTGTTGAAGAACTGTCACGTGCCCTGGTGCACGTCAGTCAAAGCAGCAGAAGGAGATGGCATGATCATTGCGCGGCGTTCCAGGTCAGTGGCAGTGGCTTTGGCAGTGGGTCTGGCGTCATTCGGCGTGGCCAGCCAACCGGCTACCGCACTCGTCCCGTGGTCACCAGACGACGCAACCGCCGACACTCGTGACCTCGACGCCGGCGACGCGACCGTCGAAGAGCTGAAGCTGGCCAACGCGTGGGTCCCGCAGCAGCAACAACTGCAGTTCGGCGCTGAGCCGCTGGGATACGTCGAGGACGCCGCCACGAACGCCGCCTCCAGCGCCAGTTGCTCAATCTCCGACGAAGCCGCGACGGCACTGGTCATCGCCATGACCTGGCCGGAGGTCGCACCTTCGGGAGCACCGCCGTCGCCCATGACGTTGTCTCGTTACGACATCCAGCCCGCGCTGGGCGATCCGGAGAGCCGCGCTTCCGGGTTATGGTTCCATCCGGGAATCGGCATGTGGCAGCTCGACTCAGCTGGGCTGGGAACCGACTTCACGGCGGCCGAGGCGATGGACTCGCAGTATGCAGCCGAACGGATGGCGCCGTTCATTGTCAACAAGTACTGCACCAGCCTGAACGGCGGTGCTACGCCGTCCGCCGCGCGGGCACACGCGTGGACCGACTGGGTCGCCTGCCGTGAGGGCGCATGTGAGGACACGTACCAGCGAGCACTCGCTGGTGTCACTCCCGTGGAAGGCGTCGACCGGTTCGGTGGCGCCGAGGAGCGCAGGTGCTCGTATCAGGGCATGGAGCATGACTGCGTGTTCGTCGACCCGGCCAACGCCCAAGGCTCGGCGTGGTGGGCTGCGCCAGGTGGAGGGCGGTCACCAGTGGCGTCGCCGTTCTACGTGATCCGGCTGGACGGATCCACGACGACGGAGCTGCGCTACTGGCTGGCCGAGGACTCCGGCGCCGGCACAGACGTGGAGGCCAGCAGGCCATTCGGCGTCAACGCCCGCAACGGTCTGACCTGGTCAACCGGTTCCGGCCTGTGCGACCTCAACGAAGACCGCGGGGATTGCTAGCTGGCTAACCGGGGCGCCGCCCCGGGTCCTTGGGCGCTTCCCGCCGATTCGCCGGACAGGCGTGTCGTTGTTCCTGCAAAATGTCACATGCGGAACATCAACCACTTGGATCACGAATAGCCCCACATGTGGTGACCGACGAAGGCATGCGAGGGAAACAACATGACTGCTCAGGTGCAGCGTCGGCCGGGTCGCCGGCCGGTCTGGCTCGCCGTGGTGGCGTCCATAGCGACTCTCACCTGTGTGGCGATGGCCATCCAGCCCGCCGCCGCCCAAGCCGGGGCTGACGCCCCGTACCTCGATGACGACGCGACGGCCGAGGACCTCAAGGAGGCCAACGCGTGGGTCCCCGCGGAGCAACAGCTGCGGTTCGGGGCCAAGCCCCTGCAGTACGTCCGAGACGCCGCCGGGCGCGCCGCGAACCAGGCAGGCTGCAGCATCTCCAAGAAGAACGCCACCGCGTTGGTCACAGCCATGACGTGGCCAGAGTCCTCGCCCTCCGGTGCAGCCCCATCGCCGATGACGCTGTCCCGCTATGACAACCAGACGTCGCTGGGCGATCCGAAGAAGCGCGCTCCCGGGTTGTGGTTCCATCCCGGGATTGGGATGTGGCAGCTCGACTCGGCGGGCCTGGGAACCGACTTCACCGCGGCTCAGGCTATCGACTCCAAGCACGCCGCCGAACGGATGGCGCCATACATCGTGAACAAGTACTGCGCCCGGCGGAACAACGGGGACACACCGAAGCAAGCGCGGGTACGCGCGTGGTCCGATTGGGTGGCCTGCCGTCAGGGTGCCTGCGAGAACACCTACCAGCGCGCCCGCAACGGCATCACCGCAGTGGACGGCGTGGGAAGGTACGGCGGCGCGAAGATGCGCACCTGCTGGTACCAGGACGCCGCCCGCGACTGTCTGTTCGTCGATCCGTCGAACGCCCAGGGCGCGGCCTGGTGGACGGCGCCTGGAGGGGGACGTTCACCGGTCGCCGCGCCGTTCTATGTCCTACGGCTGGGCGGATCCAACCCGACGGAAGTGCGCTACTGGCTCTCCCAGGACTCCGGCGCCTCCACCGACGTCGAGGCCAGACGCCCGTTCGGCGTGAACGCCCGCAACGGCCTGAGATGGTCGACCGGACCCGGCATCTGCGATCTGAGCACCTGGCGCGGCGACTGCTAGTGGCGGAGCCAAATCCATGTACACGGCGGTGGCGCTATGCTACGGTCACAGCATGTGATTTCTCCTGAGCGCGTCGCCGCCAGCGCCTGACGCCGCCGCGCTTCCGCCACATCCGCCGCCCATCGAGCATCGGCTGGTTCGCCGCAGCTCATGGCAGACGTAGCGGTCTGGCCAGTGCTCTTTAGCACCCTCAGGAGGTTTTCATGACGACATCCCACGATCAGCAGCCGACCACGTCCGAGCCGGCCGTCCCTCTCAACCGCGCCGAGCG
>NZ_ML142859.1:78178-79552 GCF_004138495.1 Phytoactinopolyspora endophytica | reverse complement strand
CAAGCAGAAGGGCAAGGCCGGATCCGCGCCGTCACCGAAGCTGAACCAGAAGGACCAGCGTCGCGGCAGCCAGGTCATGGCGCAGCCGAAGTTCAAGGGACGACGAGGCGACAAGTAGGAATGCATCTCTGGGTCCGGCCATTCGCGGCCGGGCCCGGAGGAGCATCTGGCCCCTACGCCGGTTCCGGGCGTTCGAAGCCAAAGGTGACCACAGGCGGAACGTCGCCCTTGCGGACGTGCTCGAGTATGAACCGTTCGTGTGGCACCACAGGCTCCGGCAGCGCATCGAGTGCGAACCACCGAATGTCGGCGGCCTTTTGCCGTTCCATCAGCCGCGGCTCGCCATCCCATCGCCGGCACTCGAAGAAGATGTCCACACGCTCATCGATCGGCAAGCCGGTACCGCCCGTGCGGTGCATCGCGCACAACGCGTTCAGATCCTCCGGATCGACGGTGACACCGAGCTCCTCTGCGACCTCCCGGCACGCTGCCTCGACGACGGACTCGCCCCTCTCCACATGCCCGGCCGCGGCGGCGGCCCAGTGACCGTCCTTATATCCGGTATTCGCACGCAACTGGAGCAATACCTGGTCACGGCCGTCCTTTTCGCGGCGGAGCAGCACGTACGCCGCCGGCACCACACGAAACCGCTCAGTCACGAGGGCGACACTACCCGCAGCCGGCGACAGCTCCCCGGCCGCCGGTGCCGGCGGAGTGGGCACGGCACCGAATGAATGCGCTTACGCTTGAGGAGAGCCGTCAAGCGAAGGTGGTCCAGTGAGCACTCCCACGGTGTACGACGTCGCCCACCAGGCGGGCGTCTCCATCGCCACCGTGTCCCGGGTCTATCGGAACCCCGACACAGTCCGGGCCGGGACACGCGAGCGCGTCCTGGAGGCGGCCCGGACCCTCGGCTACGTGCCGAGTGGCAACGCGCGCGGCCTGGCCAGTCGAGCCACCGGCGTCCTCGGGCTCTGTTTTCCGGACAACCACAAGCATGACCGTCGCCACGACGAGAGCCACGAGCTCGGCCACGACACCCAGTACGACGAGGCTGATCTCATGCTCTACTCCGACGAGGTGATCCGCGGCATGGAGCGTGCGGCCCGAGAGCAGGGCTACGGACTCCTCATCGCCGCCTCCATCGCCGACGATCCGGAGAGCACGGTCGCCGAGGTCGCCGGCCGGGCGGACGGGATAGCCGTCCTGGCCGGGACGGTGTCGACGGCCGAGCTCGAGATCATCTCCAAGCGCGTGCCCGTCGTGATGCTCGCCGGTCCCCGCGAGAACCCCAGCCTGGACCACCTCGACCACGTCGAGGTGGCGAACTTCGACGGGCAGCTCGCGCTGACCCGCCATCTCATCGCTGACCAC
>NZ_ML142859.1:71246-78124 GCF_004138495.1 Phytoactinopolyspora endophytica | reverse complement strand
TTCGACGGCTGGCGTTCATAGGCGGCCCGCCGAGCTCACCCGACGCAGAGGCCCGCTTCCGCGGATTCCAGGCCGCCCACCTCGAGGCCGGCCTTCCGATTCCCGCAGAGCCTCATGTGCGCGCCGAGCTGACCACATCGAGCGGCCGCCGTGCCATCGGCGAGCTGCTGGACGGCATGGCCGAGCGGCCACAAGGGGTGATGTTCGCGAACGACCAGATGGCCGTGGGCGCACTGCCCGAGCTGGAGCATCGCGGGTTTCGCGTTCCCGAGGACCTGGCCGTCACGGGCTTCGACGGCATCTCCGTCACCCGGCTGATACGCCCGGCGCTGACGACGGTGCGGCAGCCGATGCAGGAGCTCGGGCGGCAAGCGGTCGACCTTCTGATCGCCCGGCTCACCGGCCGCCAGCACGAACCCGAGTCGCGCCTGCTGCAGGTCAGCGTCGTCCGCAGGGCAAGCTGCGGATGTCCAGGCGCGTCCATGACCTGAATCATCCGGTGATCATCAACCGCTAGACGGTCCATGGTGCGGCCAACCGTTGATGATCACGGCGTTATAGAACCGTTATCGCACTTCCTCTTGCCGCGTCGCCTGCCTTGGACCATCGTAAATGTATGCGCTTACATTCGACGACGTGACTCGAGGAGGAGCCGATGTCTGGTAGCGCCCGAACCTTCGCCATCGTGTGCGCTCTGCCCGCTCTCGCCCTTGTTCTCACCGCCTGCGGGAGCGACAGCAGTGACGAAGTGGCGGCCGATGACGAGCAGACACTCACCGTCTGGGCCATGGGTGAGGAAGGCCAACGGCTACAGGAGGTGGCCGACGAGTTCAACGAGGAGTTCCCCAACGTCACGATCGACGTCACGCCTGTCGGCTGGGATCAGGCCCATCAGAAGCTCGTCGCCGCCGCCGCGGGTGGAGAACTACCCGACGTGGCGCAGATGGGCAGCACGATGATGGGCGAGTTCATCGAGCTGGACGTCCTGGAACCGATCGACACGTCGACGTTCAGCCAAGATGACTTCTTCCCCGCCGCCTGGGAGAACAACGTCGTCGACGACGAGGTCTACGCAGTGCCCTGGTACGTCGACACTCGCGTGCTCTACTACCGCACCGACCTGGCCGATGAGGCGGGAGCGACGCACCCGCCGGCCACGTGGGACGAGCTGAAGGAGCTGGCCGTCGCTTACCAGGAGCAAGCCGGAACCCAGTACGGCATCTCGTTACCGGCCGGCGGCGAGGGAGCGTGGCAGAGCCTGCTCCCGTTCCTCTACTCCGCGGGAGGCAGCCTGGTGGACGACGACGGCAACGCCACTCTCGACACCCCGGAGGCGACCAAGGCGCTTGAGGAGTACGCCAGCTACTTCGACGAAGGCCTGTCCAACACGAGCGTCCAGCCGGGACAGACCGTCGAGCAGGACTTCGGCTCCGGCGACGCGCCGATGTTCATCTCCGGCCCGTGGATGGTGAACAACATCAGCGAGGCGCTCCCCGAGCTGGACGGCAAATGGGCGGCAGTGCCTCTCCCGGCCGACGAGGCCAGCGTCTCGTGGGTGGGTGGTGCCAGCCTGGTCACCTTCACGGACAGCCAGCACAAGGCCGCCGCGCAGGAGTTCATCAGCTTCCTGACCAGCCCCGAGAAGCAGGCCGACTGGTACGAGGTCTCCAGGTCGCTGCCCGCCAACATGGCCGCGTGGGACGACCCGAGGCTGGCGGAGGACCCGCAGCTGAACGCCTTCGAAGAACAGCTCTCGACCGCGGGCGACGTACCGGCCATGTCTCAGTGGAACGAGTTCGCCCATGAGCTCGACGTCGCCATCGAGCAGATGGCGAATGGCGGCGCCGACCCCACGACGACGGCCAGTGAGCTGCAGGCAGCGGCCGAGCCCCTGACGGAGTAGACCATGGCCCGGACCACCTCGGTGAGCCCGGACGACGCCTCGTCCGGGCAACCACCGGAGATCGATGACGCCGCGACCGCAACCGGCCCACCACGACGACGGGGACGACGGGCGCGACTCGGGACACAACACCTGGCGGGCTGGCTTTTCTCCACACCGTTCCTGGCCCTGTTCGGCACGTTCATGGCGTTCCCGATCGTCGCGTCGCTGGTGATGAGCTTCACGGACTTCGGGCTGCGCAACGTGACGGATCCGCTGTCGACCGAGTTCGTCGGCCTGGAGAACTACACCGAGCTGTTCGGCGACGAGACGTTTCGGCGCGCGCTGTTCAACACCGCGTACTTCGTCGTCGTCGGCGTTCCGCTGACCATCGGCCTCGGGCTGGTCGCCGCGGTCCTGTTGAACTCGAGCATCGACCGGTTCCGGACCTTCTTCCGGGTCGGCTTCTACACGCCGGTGGTCACCAGCATCGTCGCGGTCGCCGTGGTGTGGCGGTTCGTACTCGATCCGGGAGACGGCCTCATCTCCGGAGTGGCGGCCGAGTTCGGATGGACGACGCCGGACTTCCTCAGCTCGTCGACCCTGGCCATGCCGTCGCTGATCGCCATGGCGGTCTGGCGCAATCTGGGTTTCCCGATGGTGCTGTTCCTGGCCGGGCTGCAGTCCATCCCGTCGGAGGTACGGGAGGCGTCGCGGATCGACGGGGCCGGCGCCGTCCAGGAGTTCCGTAAGATCACCGTTCCGCTGCTGCGGCCCACCATGCTCTACGTCGCGGTGATCACCACCATCGGCTACCTCAACGTCTTCGAGGAGCCGTTCGTGATGACCGGCGGCGGGCCGGCGGACAGCACGCTCACCACATCGCTGTACATGTACCGGGAAGGCTTCGACTTCTTCCACATGGGCTACGCGAGCGCCATGGCGTACACGCTGTTCGTGATCGTGCTGGCCATCACCCTGCTGCAGCTCCGATTCCTCCGGGACAAAACCACATGAGCACAGCCGAGAGCACGCGCCCCGCCACCGGCCGGGCCGGAAGCCAGAGCACCCGCGAGGCCGCGCGCCGCCGCGAACGCTCGCACAAGACGCTGATCTACACCCTGCTCAGCATCGGTCTTCTCGTCATGCTGGCGCCCTTCGGATGGATGGCCCTGTCGGCGTTCAAGACCACCGAGGACCTGACCGCGTCACCGCCGGTGTGGATCCCCACCGAGTGGACTCTCCAGCACTTCCGCGACCTGCTGAACGTGCTGGACGTTCCGTTGCATTTCCTCAACTCGACCTTCGTAGCCGTCTGCGTCACCGCAGGAAACCTGTTGTTCTGCTCGATGCTCGGCTACGCGCTGGCGAAGCTGAACTTCTTCGGCAAGCGCCCGATCTTCGGGCTGGTGCTCGGCGCCCTGATGGTTCCGATGAACCTGATGCTGATTCCGAAGTTCGTCCTGATGAGCCAGTTCGGGCTGCTGGACTCCTATGCCGCCCTGATCCTGCCGTTCGCCGCCGGAGCGTTCGGCGTGTTCCTGATGCGGCAGTTCATCAGCTCGGTCCCGGACGAACTGCTCGATGCCGCCCGGGTCGACGGCGCCAACGAGTGGTTCATCTACTGGCGCATCGTCCTACCGCTGGTGAAGCCCGCGATGGCAACGCTGGCGATCTTCACCTTCATGGGGTCCTGGAACAACTTCCTGTGGCCGCTGATCGTCACCAACGACCCGGACAAGTACACGCTGCCGGTCGCCCTGGCCACCTTCGCCATCGACCCCACGAAGTCGGAGGGATCCAACGGCATGCTCATGGCCGGCGCCTTCCTCGTCGTGCTACCGATCTTGCTCGTCTTCATCGTCCTGCAGCGCTACTTCACTCAGGGCATCGCCACGGCCGGCCTGAAGTAAATGGGAGGACGCACGGAATGGGGTGAACAGATCGCCTGGCTAAAGCCCAACCGGGCCACAGATCGGCCGAGCACGACACGCCTGGCGCAACCACGTGCCTGGAGATCTGTTCACCCCATTCCGCGCGGCACCGATGTACGCGTATTCATCCCCGACAGAAGGGCTACCTCAAGCCATGACCGAACACTCCATTGCCCGCGCCGACTGGGAAGAACGCATCGGCAGGCCCAGCGATCTGGCGGCAGACGCCGGGACCCTGCCACCGCCCACCGGCCTCGCCTCGGCCTCCGGTGCCGGGCACGTGCGGCTCACCTGGGCTCCTGTCGACGGCGCGCTCGGATATCTGGTCCACCGCGCGGATGCCCCGCACGGCCCGTTCGAGCCGCTCGATCACCGGGGCGGTGACGTGCTGGCGGTCCCCCGTCCGCCGTACGCCGACACCCTCGCAGAACCCGGCCGTCGCTATTGGTACAAGGTCGCCACCTGGTCCGACGCGGGCGCCGGAGCACTGTCGGACCAGGCCGTCGACGGCGCCCCGGTCCCCGCCGCGGGTGGTGAAGCTGTGTCGGTCGTCGTCGACGCGTCCGCCGAGCCGATCCCGATGCCGGACGTCTGGCGGCGCATGATCGGTGCGGAGCACTTCTCCCTGCTGACGTGGGACGGTCGGGGACCCGGCGGCTCGGACGTCGCCGTGGAGTATGCCGAGGCGTTGCGGATCATGCGGGACGAGATCGGCGTGCGGACCGTCCGCGCGCACGGCACCTTCCTGCCGGAGTACGTCTCCGTCCGCCCCGATGGCGGCTTCGACTTCTCCGGGCTCGACGACATCTACGACCGGCTGCTCGGCATCGGGCTCACACCCGTCGTCGAGCTGTCCTTCATGCCCGCCGAACTGGCCGCCGACCCGTCGTACACGGTCTTCGAGTACCGAGGCATCGCCTCCGTCCCGAGCGACTGGCAGCGTTGGGGCGAGCTCTGCCGAGATCTCACCGTCCACCTGCGTGAGCGCTACGGCGCCGACGAGGTCGCCGGCTGGGAGTTCGAGGTGTGGAACGAGGCCAACCTCGAGGTCTTCTGGAACGGAACCCAGGCCGACTACCACCGCCTGTACGAGGTGGCGGCGCGGGCGGTGAAGAGCGTGGATCCGCGCATCCGGGTCGGCGGGCCCGGCTCCGCCGCGGCCGGCTGGGTCGGCACGCTGCTGAACCACTGTCGCGAGCACGACGTGCCGATCGACTTCATCTCCACCCACACCTACGGCAACGCACCGCTTGACTTCCGGCCACTGGCGCGCTCGTTCGCTCAGGAGAGTGGCCAGGAAGAGCCGGAGATCCTGTGGACCGAGTGGGGTGTGACCCCGACTCACTTTCACCGGGTCAGCGACACGGTGTTCGCCGCTCCGTTCGTCCTGCACGGCATGAAGTCCGCGCTGGAGACGACCGACTGCCTCGCCTACTGGGTGGCCACCGACCACTTCGAGGAGCTCGGCCGGCCGCCACGGCTCTTCCACGGCGGCTTCGGCCTGCTCACCGTCGGCAACCTGCGCAAGCCGCGGTTCTGGGCGCTGTACCTGCTGTCCCAGCTGCGCGGCGGGCGGATCCCCGCGACGGCGACCGGCGACGGCGGCAACACGCTGGTCGAGGCGCTGGCCACCCGCGCGGCCGACGGCGCCACCATCGACGTGCTGGCCTGGAACGGCACCCTCGACCAGACCAAGATCGACGGCGCGACGGCGCTGGACCGGACGGTGACGGTCACGCTGAGCGGTCTGGCTCCGGGCGACACCTACGAGGTGACGTCGTACCAGATCGACACCGACCACGGCAACATCCACGCGGTCTGGGAGGACCTGGGCGGCGGCGATTGGCCCGATGAGCAGCAGTGGGAGAAGCTGCGCGCCGCCGACCAGCTCACCCCGGAGCAGATGGAGACCGTCACCGCCGGCGCCACGGGGACGGCGAGCATCTCGTTCTTCCTGCCCATGCCCGGCATCCGGGCGCTGAGCCTGACTCGCCGCTGAATCGTTCATTCGTTCACATCCCGTCACCGGAGAAGGGAGGCAGCGCGGACGCAGGAATCACGACTCTGCGGCCTGCTCCGCGCGAAGCCGATGGACCGACGCACATTTCTCAAGACTCTGACCACGGCAGCGGGAGCCACGGGCGCCGTCGCGCTCGGCGCCCGTCCCGCCGTCGGCGCCAAGCCCACGACCGCTCCCGCCACCGCCGCCGCGAAGCGCACGACCGGCGACACCGAGGAGCTCCTGCTGACCTGGTTCACCGACACATACCGCTCGATCGAGGCGATGACCACCGAGTTCGGTCTGCCCGCCGACAACATCGACCTCAGCGGCGGCGAGCCACTGCCCACCGTCAACACGTCCACGACCAACATCGGCTGCGGGCTGTGGTCGACGGTCGCGGCCGGCGGCCTCGGTGTGATCAGCGGTACGGAGATGAGCCGTCGGCTGGACCGTACCGTGACCGCCATCGAACAGCTCGACCGAGTGCACGGGTTCTGGTTCAACTGGTACGACGCGTTCACCGGCGAGGTGCTGGAGGAGTGGCCGGGCAGCGGCGACCCGGTACGCAAATTCCTGTCCTCGGTGGACAACGGCTGGTTCGACGTGGGCCTACGGATCGCCGCCGAAGCCGAGCCGGCCCTGCGCGGCCGGATCGAGCGGCTGCGGAAAGACGTCGACTGGTCCTTCTTCTACTTCCCGTACGACCCGGATGATCCGGACGCCAACCCGGGCCACATGAGCACCGGGTTCAACGTCGACGAGGATGCCTTCACCGGCAACTTCTACGGCGCGCTGAACTCCGAGACCAGGATCGCGAGCCTTCTCGGCCTGGGCGACGGCTCGGTCCCGACCGACCACTACTGGCGGACACACCGTACCTTCCCACCGGACTGGGAGCAGGAGATGCCGCCGGACGGCGAGTGGGTCACGGTCGACGGCGTCGAGATGTTCCGCGGCCACTACGTCTACCGCGGCCGTAAGACCGTGCCGAACTGGGGCGGTTCCATGTTCGGGGCGCTGATGCCGCCGCTGTTCGTCCCCGATGCCGAGTGGTCCCCAG
>NZ_ML142859.1:60987-71209 GCF_004138495.1 Phytoactinopolyspora endophytica | reverse complement strand
GCTGAACCACAAGCGGTGGGCGCTCGGCCACCTGGAGCACGGGCTGCAGGAAGCCCAGTACGGCTACTGGGGGTTCTCACCGTGCAACGTGCCCGAGGGCGGCTACCAGGAGTACGGCGTGCAGTGGCTGGGCATCTCCGCGGAGGGCTACTGCTCGAACACCGACCGTACCTACGTGCCCTACGGCGAGGAACTGCCGCCGCCGTCGGCGTACACGAACGGCGTCGTCACGCCACACGCGGCGTTCCTGGCGATGCCGTTCCTCCGTACGGAGGCGATCCGCAACCTGAAGAACATCGCGCGCGACTTCGACGCCTACGAAGACGGCCTCGGCTTCTATGACTCGATCAACGTGGGCACCGGCCACGTCAGCGACCGGATGCTCTCCCTGGACCAGGGCATGGTCGCCGCGGCGCTCGCGCAGGTGCTCAAGCCAGGCCTGCTGCAGCGACCGTTCCGCACGGGTGCGTTCGCCCGTCGGCTGCGGCCGCTGCTCGCCCGCGAGAACTTCGGCATCGCGTGACCTGGAGGCTGAGATGACACCGTTCACACCGACCCGCCGCGCCGTCCTGACCGCAAGCCTCGCCACTGCCGCCGGCGCCGGGCTCAGCATGCCTTCGTCCGGCACGGCGTCCGCGCAATCCGCGACCGCCCAACCTGAGACCATCGCCGGACGATCGGGCGCCTCGAACACCTCCAGCGTGCCCGCGCCAGATGTCGGCTACGCGAACAAGCGGTTCCTGATCGACGGCGAACCGGCGCTGGTGCTGGCGGGCGAGATCCACTACTTCCGGCTCGACCGCGACGACTGGCAGTCCCGGCTCGACGAGGCCAAGGCCGCCGGGCTGGACACGATCGCCACGTACATCCCGTGGCTGTGGCACGAGCTGGCGGACGGCACGATCGACGTCACCGGCGAGAGCACGCCGGAGCGTGATCTCGGAGCGTTCCTCGACCTCTGCATCGAGAACGGCTTCCACGTCATCCCCCGGCCCGGCCCGTTCATCATGGCCGAGACCAAGAACAACGGCATCCCGCACCGGGTCTATGAGGATAACCCGGACGCCGTGCCGAGCGGCTGGGACGGCGACGAGACCCTGGCCCCCACGCTCGACTACCTCGCCCCGTCCTTTCTCGCCGAAGCCAAACGCTGGTATGAGGCGGTCATGCCGGTGATCGCCGAGCGGCTGCACCGGCCGGGTAGGCCCGGGGTCATCGCGGTTCAGCTGGACAACGAGATCGGGATGATCTCGTGGGTCGCCAACGCCCCGGACTTCACCGAGCACCTGCTGGAGGACTTCAACGCCTGGCTCGACGAAGAGTATGGCGATGGCCTCGGCGACCGCTACCCGTTCGCCGGCGCCTCGCGTGAGCAGCGAGACGAGGCGATCCAGGCACCCGACGACGAGTACACCGCAGCGCTCATGCACGACCTCGGCCGCTACAGCCGCGGCCGGTTCGCCCGCTACGCCGCCGAACTCCGCTCCTTCGCCGAAGAATCCGGTGTCAAGGACGTGCCGTTCATCATCAACATCCACGGCACGTCAGGCGGACGCGGCGAGCGGTACCCGATCGGCATCAGCCAGCTAGTCGAGACCTACTCCGGGGTCGACGGGATGATCTCGGGCGTCGACATGTATCTGGGCGAGCTCGAACTGCGCAACACACCGGACCTCTACCTCGTCAACGCGTTCACCGACGCGACGAACGACGACGACCAGCCGCTGACCTGTTTGGAGTTCGACGCCGGCCACGGCGACTACGGTCAGGCGCTGGAGGTGGCCTTCGACCCGTCGGCTCCCGACCTCAAGACGCGGATGTGCGTCGCCCAAGGCACCAGGCTGATCAACTACTACCTGTTCACGGGCGGTTTCAACCCGCCGCTGGACGAGCCGGTCGGCGACGGCAACGACCGGATCGGCACCACCGGGGAGCGGCACGGCTTCAACGCGCCGATCACCCCCGAAGGTGAGCGGAACCTCAGCTTCGAGCCGACTCGGACGGCGCTGCGGGCGGTCTCAACTCTGCGTGGCCGGCTGGCGGCCATGCGCCCTGAATACGACGCGGTCACGCTCGGGTTCGTCCCGGATCACTACCTGACCCAGTACCCGGCGCCCGGCCGCGATCAGGCACAGCAGGTGGTGAGCGATGTGGAAGGCTGGCGCGGTGCCGGTCCGCGCGGCGGCTCGCTGGCCCGGGCCATGCTGTTCTCCAATATCCGCTTCGGCAGCGTGAACCTGCAGGCCGGCGACCTGGACCCAGACCGGCAGCCGGTGCTGGCGCTGGCCGGGGCGGAGCATCTCGGCACCGAACTGCAAGAGCGGCTGGTGCGCTATGTCGAAGGCGGCGGCTCACTTCTTCTCGCCGGGAAGATGCCGGTCAAGGATATGGCCGCGCAGAAGAGCACGGTGCTGGCCGATGCGCTCGGCTTGAAAGCGACCGAGACGATCACCGGGGCGCCCGATTTCTTCCCCTCGGTGACTGCCCACGCATGGGCCGAGCCGCTGCCCGAAACCCGCGTGGGCCGAGCCCAGCTGTTCGAGACCGGCGGGTCCGCGACAGTGTTCCTCCGCGAGCTCAGCACCGGCGGCGCGTGCGGGATCGATGTGCCGCTCGGCGACGGCAGGGCAGTGGTGATCACCACCGACTACATCGTGGACCCCACCTTCTGGAACCGGGTCTTCGACGCGGTGGAAGCACGACCGGGCATCACACATTCCTCTTCGATGCCCGGCGTCTTCATCCTCTCGATGGCCGACGACGACGGCGGGCGGCTGCTGCATGCGTTCAACACCTCGGCCTACGAGACGACGTTCACCGCCGAGGAGGACGGGAAGCCGCTGTTCGGAGGTGAGTCGTTGCACCTGCCGGCACGGAGCGCGCTCATGCTGCCCGTCGGGCTCACTCTCGGTGGGGTGAACATCGCTTACGCCACGGCGGAACCCGTTGGGATCGGCGACGGCGAGGTCACTTTCCGCTCGGCCGGCAGCGAGGCCGTCGTCGTCGTTGACGGCGACGCGACCACCGACGACGACGCCGCCGAGCTGAGCCGGAGAAGTCGAGACACGCACATACGTACAGCCAGCCGCACGTTCACAGTCCGTCGCGCCGCGTGATCTCCAATGGAAGCGAAGCTCGCGTCTGGTGTGGCGTGTTCGGGTGAACAGCACGGGCCGTTATGGTGGACCGATGGCGTCGGTCAAGCACTTCCAAGTCACCTTCGACTGCGCAGAACCCGAGCGCGTCGCTCGTTTCTGGTGCGAGGTGTTGGGGTACGTCGTACCGCCACCACCGGAGGGGTTTGCTACCTGGGACGATTTCAACCGCTCGCAGCCGCCTGAGCATCAGGGTTCAGCGTTCGCCTGCATTGACCCCTCAGGTGTGGGCCCACGGCTGTTCTTCCAGCGCGTTCCCGAAGGCAAGGTCGTCAAGAACCGGGTGCATCTCGACGTGCGGGCCGGCACCGGGCTCGTCGGTGAAGAGCGTCTCGCCACACTCGAGGCCGAGTGCGCACGGCTCCTCGCGCTCGGCGCGACACATGTGCTGACACAACACGCCGACGAGCACAACGAGTCGTGCATCACGATGCAGGACATCGAGGGCAACGAGTTCTGTCTCGACTGAGCTCGTTGATCTTTCCCGTGACGCTGCTCCGAGGCGTCTCGCGGGCGCCAGTCAGCACTACCTGGTACCTTCAATGACGTGGGCGTACGTGTAGAGAAGACCGACCTGCCAGGGATCGGCGTGCGGCACGAGGTGTCGACCGCCTCGGGACAGCGCATCGGTGTCGTCGCGCACCATGACGGCCGCCGCGACCTGATCTACTTCGACCCCGATGACCCCGATTCCTGCAAGGCCTCAGTCCCGCTGACCGATAGTGAGGCAGAGGCACTTGCCGACGTGCTCGGAACATCGATCATGCTGAGCCAGCTCGCGAACATCCACGAGCACGCCGACGGTCTGCTCACCGAGCAGGTATCCATCCCGGCGGACTCCCCGTACGCCGGGCGGCCGCTCGGCGACACCCAGGCGCGCACCCGTACCGGCGTGTCGATCGTCGCCGTGCTGCGCAGCGACGAGGCGGTCCCGTCGCCCGGACCGGACTACGTACTCAGCGCCGGCGACATCGTCGTCGCCGTGGGCACCCGGAAAGGCCTCGACAAACTCGGAGAGCTCCTCTCCAACGGCGCGGCCTGACTCGGGGCACGTGCGGTGCACGACACCACCATGCTCCTCATCGAGGTCGGTGCGCTCCTCCTCGGTCTGAGCATGCTCGCACGGGTGGGTCGGCGGATCGGGATGTCGCCGATCCCGCTCTATCTGCTCATCGGTCTGATCTTCGGGCACGGCGGTCTCGTGCCGCTGGACGCGAGCGAGGAGTTCTTCGAGATCGGTGCCGAGATCGGCGTCATCCTGCTCCTGGTCATGCTGGGCTTGGAGTACTCGGCAAGCGAGCTCATCACCAGCATCCGTAAGTCCGCCCGGTCCGGTGTCATCGACGCATTGTTCAACGCGCTGCCGGGTGCGGCGTTCGCGCTGCTGCTCGGCTGGGGGCCGGTCTCCGCGGTGGCGCTGGCCGGCGTCACCTGGATCTCGTCGTCGGGCGTCATCGCGAAGGTACTGAACGATCTGGGCCGGTTGGGTAACCGGGAGACACCGGTCATCATCTCCATCCTGGTCATCGAAGACCTCGCGATGGCGTTTTACTTGCCCGTCCTGTCCACGCTGGTCATCGGTGCCGGGCTGGTCGAGGGCGCGGTCACCCTGGCGATCGCCGTCGGCGCCGTCCTCATCATCCTCTTCCTCGCGTTGCGCCACGGCCGGGCGATCTCCCGGCTGTTCTCCCCCAAGGACGCGGAGTCGCTCCTGCTCGGAGTGCTCGGCCTGACCATGCTCGTCGCTGGAGTCGCCGAACAGGTCAACGTCTCCGCGGCCGTCGGCGCGTTCCTGGTCGGTATCGCCATCTCCGGCCAGATCGCCCATCAGGCGACCCAGCTGCTAAGCCCGCTTCGTGACCTGTTCGCGGCGGCGTTCTTCGTCTTCTTCGGGCTGGCGACGGACCCGGCGGACATGGTCCCGGTCCTGCTGCCCGCACTGGCATTGGTCGTCGTCACCTCCGCCACCAAGATCGCCACCGGATACATCGCGGCCAAACGCGCCGGGATCGGCGTCCCCGGGCGGTGGCGCACCGGGTTCGGCCTCACCCCGCGCGGTGAGTTCTCCATCGTCATCGCCAGCCTGGCCGTCGGCTCCGGCGTCGAGCCACGACTGGCGCCGCTGGCTACCGCGTACGTGCTGATCACGGTCATCGCCGGGCCGTTGCTGACCCGCATTCCCGACTCCGAACGGTTCAAGGCCGCAGTCCGGCGACGCACGGCCGCCGCGCGTGTTCCCGTCGGCACCCCGTAACTCGGACGCCGGGCGCGACGTCCGTCCGTGCTGCTGTGTGCCGACGGGTACCATAGCCACGGAAACATCGGATGACTGAGGAGTGGTCGCATGGGCAACCTCGCGGGGATGACGGCAATCGTGACGGGCGGAGCGTCGGGCATCGGACTGGCCACGGCCGAACGCCTGACCGGCGAGGGGGCCCGGGTCGGAGTGCTCGATGTGAACCCGGACGCCGTCAAGGATCCGATGACCGGCTTCTACTGCGATGTCGCTGACGGTGCTTCCGTGCGGACAGCCGTCGACCGCGCCGCGGACGCTCTCGGCGGGATCGACATCGTGGTGAACAACGCGGGCATCGGCGCCATCGGCTCCGTGGAGGACCTCGACGATGACGAGTGGGCCCGCGTGTTCGACATCAACGTCACCGGCATGGCCCGGGTGAGCGCGGCCGCCCTGAATCACCTGCGACGATCCGAGCACGCGGCGGTGGTGAACACCTGCTCGATCGCCGCCACCGCGGGCCTGCCACAGCGAGCCTTGTACTCCGCCTCCAAAGGGGCTGTGCTCTCGCTCACCCGCGCCATGGCCGCCGACCACATCAACGACGGCATCAGGGTCAACTGCGTCAACCCCGGCACCGTCGACACTCCCTGGGTCAGCCGGCTGTTGGGCCAGGCCGACGATCCGGCCGCTGAGCGCACGGCGCTGAACGCACGTCAGCCCACCGGCCGCCTGGTCAGCGCGGAGGAGGTGGCGGATGCGATCGTCTACCTGGCCTCCCCCGCCGCCGGTTCCACGACCGGCACGAGCATCGCCGTCGACGGAGGCATGCAGGAGCTGCGCCTACGCCGTTGAACCGCGGCGGACAAGCCGGCCGGAGACGGATTCTAGTGTGTCGCGAAACTATGTGGCATCCTGCCGCTCCAGCCAACTCAAGATCGCTTGGTTTGCTTCATGAGGCCTTTCTTGCTGGATCCAATGGCCGCAGTCGAGATCGACCATTTCCACCTTGGGGACGAACTTTGTCAGGTTCTCAGCCCTCTGGACCGCGTCACGGTCGCCATAGATCATGAGGGCGGGCTGTTGGATGATCGGGTTCACATCCGCCAACAAGTGCCAGTTGCGGTCAAGGTTCCTGTACCAATTGATGCTCCCCGTGAATCCCGATTTTTCGAAGGCAGAGACGAAAACGGCCAACTCGCTGTCGCTCATCAAGGGCTCGCCCAGTGGTGTTTCTGCTCTGGCGAGATTGATCATTGCCATGCCTGGCTCGGGCTCTTTGAGGGGCTCGCTTTTGCGGTATAGGTTGCGAAGGAAGCGGAACGTGTTCTCTTCCAATATGGCGTCCGCCACGCCGGGCCGTCGATTGAAATGGACAAAATAGAAGTCGCCACCAAGCATTTCCTCCATGAACTCGAGCCAGGGCCGTTCTCCGCGCTCTTGGTAGGGCAAGCTCAGGTTGATCACCTTGTTTACACGGTTTGGATGCAGCAAGGTCAGCCCCCACACGACCATTGCACCCCAATCATGACCGACAAAGGTGGCATCTTCATATCCGTAGTGATCAAGAAGTGCCACAAGATCACCCGACAAGTGTTCAATGTCATAGGCTGTCACTTCGGTCGGACGGGATGAGTTGCCGTAACCCCGCTGGTTCGGGACGATGACATGGTAGCCCGCTGCGACAAGGACGGGCACCTGATGGCGCCAAGAAAAGGCATGCTCTGGCCACCCATGACACAGCACGATGGGTTTCCCGGCATTGCGCCGGCCTGCTTCAAAGACTTCAAGTTCCACGCCGTTGACTGGGATACGGACAGGCTTCGGAAAGTCGGATGGAATCACGGATGCTCCTTGGGGTTCATTGCCGATCCTGTGTACGGATTGACCGGTTGATCCGACCATAGGGAGCATTGCGGACACATCAAGTCCTAGATCGTTGGCAAACTGAAGAAATGCGGAACGATCCCACAGGTAGAGCGCTGCAGCTGCTGTCGCTCCTTCAGACTCATCGTTTCTGGCGCTGTGCCGAACTCGCCGCACGACTCGAGGTCACGGAGCGAACGGTGCGCCGTGACGTCGATCGCCTGCGCGACCTGGGCTATCCGGTCGATGCCACGTCGGGAAAATACGGGGGCTACCGACTGGCAACGGGGGCACACGTGCCGCCCCTGGTCCTCGACGACGACGAGGCCGTCGCGGTAGCCGTCGGACTGCGCTACGCCGCGGAGGCCGCAATCGGCGGCATCGAAGAAGCCTCGCTGCGCGCGCTGACGAAAATCGAACAACTCCTGCCCCATCGGCTACGCCGACGTGTGTCGGCGCTGCATTCGAGCGTCACTTCGATGCGACGGGCAGCCGACTACGACATCGTCGACCCCGAAGCGCTCAGTGTGCTCGCCGCCGCGTGTCGCGACCATGAGTACGTGCGTTTTGACTACCGGCGAGGTGACGGCGAGAGCAGCCGACGGCTCGTCGAGCCGCACCAACTTGTCACGGCAGGACGTCGTTGGTACCTCGTGGCATGGGACCAACATCGCTGCGACTGGCGCATGTTTCGACTGGACCGGCTCCGGGATCCCCGGCTGGCGGGCAGTCATTTCACGCCACGCGAGATCCCCGGTGGCGATGCGGCGGGCTTTGTCGCGAGTTCACTCGGCTCGACACCCCGTCACCTCGACGCGAAACTCGCCATCCACGCTACGTTCGCCGAACTCGAGGGTGTGCTCCGATGGATCGACCACACACCAATCGAGGTGGAAGCGGACCGCTGTCTAGTCCAGATCCGCAGCGAAGATCTCGGCCGGCTCGCTATGACGGTTGCTCGCATTGCGCTCACCGCTCCAGTGGTGGTCGTCGAACCAGCCGAGCTCGCCGACACCGTCAGGCAGCTCGCCATTCATCTCAGTGTCGCGCCATCATGACGAATAGATGGGGGTCGGGCGATCAGACCACTAGGTGCGCCATAGCAACAGCAGGGCACGGTCGTCTGCCTCCGACGAAGCGACCGCGTCGATGAGCCGGTGAGCCCCATTTCGGAAGCCCCGGGTGACCAGCCTCTCCGCCTCGCCCTGCAACTTGTCGATGCCGTCGCTCAGGTCACGGCGGGGCGCCTCGACGAGCCCGTCGGTATACAGCAGCAGCGCGTCGTTCGGCCGGAGCAGGCCGACCGTCGGCTCGTAGTGTTCTTTCTCGAGGACGCCGAGCAGGCTGCCGCTCGCATCAATGCTCTTCCACCGGCCGGACCCGGACTGGTAGTGGATCGCGGGAGGATGGCCGGCCGACCGGATCTCGAACTGTCCCGAGCTGAGATCGACGACGGCGTGCACCGCCGTCGCGAAACCCTCCGCCCATCGCTGACGGAGCAAGTACGCGTTGGCCGCGGGCAGGAACTCCGCCGGCGGCAGCGACCCGAGCAGCCCGCCGAGCGCACCCGAGAGCAGCAACGCCCGGGTTCCGGCGGCGTGGCCCTTGCCCGATACGTCGACCAGGGCGACCTCGAGGACAAGCCCTTCAGAGGAGCGAGCGGCGACCAGGAAGTCACCGGAGAACTGAGACCGGCCCGCGGAGCGATGGACCAGTTCCACTTCCCATCCATCAGGGAGTGCAGGCAGCTTGCCGTGTGCGGTCAGCCGGTCTCTGAGGTCGACCAGCATCGACTCGCCCGTGGTCCCGGTGACCCCCAGCCGGGCACGGGACCGGGCCAGGGCCAGCGACACGGCCGAGGCGATCAGCACGGCGATCGTCGCGCCGACGTACTCTCCCGTGACAACTCCGGCGATCCCCGCCGCCAGCAGGAAGCCGGCCGTGACCACGACGATCCAGCGCAGCAGGTAGAGCGAGAGGAAAACCCCGCCCAGCAGCACAGGTAGCACCAAGAGGCTCGCGGGGAAGGTTCCGGCCCAGATGACGGCGGCGGAGCCGAGCGGGATCGTGATACCGAGCAGGCCGGCCAGCAGTACGCCCTCGTAGGAGAGCCAATAATTGACCGTACGCAGGCCTCGCCGAAGCAGCGCGGTACCGTTGAACCGCGTCTGAGCTACCGGCGAGGTCTTCACACTTGTGACACTAACCGCATCCGCGCTGGTACAGAACCTACTTCGAGAATAATCGGCCACGTGGACCGCCGAATCGGACGGTCGGTGGATCTCGTCTGCACGCGGCACGTACCGTCGTCGCTATGGGAAGTCGAGACAAACGCGACGAGCAACGGCTGGACCAGGTCGACCGCCGCTCGCAGGTCAGCATCTCCCGCTCGACCCGGGCTCGCGATGTGTCGCGCCCAGACGCCACCCAGCTGACGGAGGCGCTGGAGAAGCTCGACTCCAGCGGCCTACAGCGGTTCCGGCCCACCGAGACCGGCCGGGTCAAGGCCGGGCCCGACTCCACCGGCGCTAACTCCGCGGAGAAGCCGCCGGAGTCTGCGGAAGAGGCGGAAGCTCCCGGGTCTGCTCATAGCGACTGAGCATGTCGATCCGGCCGGTGTGCCGTTCCTCCTGCGAGTACGGCGTCGCGAGGAACACGGTCACGAAACGGGTCACCTCGTCGAACGTGTGCATCCGGGCGCCGACCGAGACCACCTGGGCGTCGTTGTGCTCTCGTGCCAGCCGCGCGGTGTCCTCCGACCAGGCGAGCGCGGCACGCACGCCGGGCACCTTGTTCGCGGCGATCTGTTCGCCGTTGCCCGAACCTCCGAGCACCACTCCGAGGCTTCCCGGATCGGCGGCCACGGCCTCGGCCGCGCGCAGGCAGAACACCGGATAGTCATCGGCGGCGTCGTAGACGAACGGGCCGTGATCGACAACTTCGTGGCCCTCTTCCCGGAGGACCT
>NZ_ML142859.1:48338-60975 GCF_004138495.1 Phytoactinopolyspora endophytica | reverse complement strand
AGCTGGTTCTTGATCTCGAAGCCGGCATGGTCGGTACCCACATGGACGCGCATACCGCTCACCTTAGAGCACGCTCCGTCGTGTCCCGCACCGTGTGGGCCATGGCATGCACAATGCGGGGAAGCGACACCCGCCCGCCGGCGCCCTCAGTCGAAGATCGGTTCGCGGGTACGGGTCCGCTTCAGCTCGAAGAACCCGTCGTAGGAGGCCAGGGCCTTGACACCGTCCCACACGCGACCCGCTTCGTCACCCTTGGGCGCCGGCGAGATCACCGGCCCGAAGAACGCGTAACCGGCGACCGCGATCACCGGCGTGCCGACATCCATCCCCACCTGGTCCATACCGGAGTGGTGGCTGGCCTTGAGCGCCTCATCGTACTGCTCGGTGTCGGCGTACCCGGCCAATGACGCCGGCAGCCCGACCTCGTCCAGGGCACCCCGGATGACGTCCGGCATGTCCTTGTTGCCTTGCAGGTGGATACGCGTGCCCATCGCGTCGTACAGCGGCTTGACGAATTCCTGGCCGTGCAGTTCCCGGGCGGCGATGATGACCCGCACCGGCCCCCAGCTCTTCGCCAGCATCGCCGCATAGTCCTCAGGTATGTCGCGCCCCTGGTTGAGGTAGGACAGCGACATCACATGCCAGCTCACCTGAATCGGCCGCACTTTTTCGACCTCGAGGATCCAGCGGGAGGTGAGCCATGCCCAGGGGCACCTGGGATCGAACCAGAAGTCGACCTGCTCCTTCTCCGTGGTATTCGTCGTCGCGTCGGCCGTCTCGGCTACGGTCATGGCCTCTCCCAGAGTGTCGTCGTCATGTCGTCCAGGCACTGCACACCGGCCACCGGCGGCGGCATGCATCCTGTCTTCGACAACCCCGTATCGGCCAGTCCGATTCCCTGATCTTGAGTGATCTGCCAGGATCGGCTCATGCCTGGCACGAATCTCACCCGCGACGAGGCCCGAACCAGGGCGGAGAACATCCACAGCTCGTCGATCGACTACCACGTGGAGCTCGATCTCACCACCGACGACGCGACCTACAGGTCGACGACGGTGGTGCGATTTCAGGCAGACGACGGAACCCGGACCTGGCTGGACCTGATCGCTCCTGCCGTCTACGAGGTGACCCACAACGGCACCGCGCTGGACCACGAAGCGGTCTACTCCGACTCCCGGGTCAACCTCCCCGAGCTGGCCACGGACAACGAGGTGAAGGTCGTCGCCGACGCCGCCTACATGCGAACCGGCGAGGGGTTGCACCGGTTCGTCGACCCGGTCGACGGCGAGACGTACGTGTACTCGCAGTTCGAGGTGGCGGACGCCCGGCGTGTCTTCGCCTGCTTCGACCAGCCGGATCTGAAGGCGACCTTTACCTTCGTCCTCGACGTCCCGGCGCATTGGACGGTCATCTCCAACTCCCCCGCGGCGAGCGTCACCGACGTGCGCGACGGCGTCCGCCGCTGGACGTTCGAGAAGACACCGGTGCTCTCTTCTTACGTCACCGCGCTCATCGCTGGTCCGTACCATGAAGTGCGGACCGACTACGACGGCCGCAACGGCTCCATCCCACTGGGGATCTTCTGCCGGAGATCCCTCGCCGACCACCTCGACGCCGAAGAGCTGTTCGACGTCACCAAGCGCGGCTTCGCCTTCTTCGAGGACATCTTCGGCCTGCCCTACCCGTTCGCCAAATACGACCAGCTCTTCGTGCCCGAGTTCAACGCCGGCGCGATGGAGAACGCGGGCGCTGTCACCATCCGGGATGAGTATGTCTTCCGCAGCCGGGTCACCGACGCCGCCTACGAGCGCCGGGCAGAGACGATCCTGCACGAGATGGCGCACATGTGGTTCGGCGACCTGGTGACCATGAAGTGGTGGGACGACCTGTGGCTGAACGAGTCGTTCGCCACCTGGGCGAGCGTGCTCGCCCAGAGCGAATCCACCCAATGGACGGAAGCGTGGACGACGTTCGCGGTCACCGAGAAGCTCTGGGCGCTGCGCCAGGACCAGCTTCCGTCCACGCACCCCATCTCCGCCGACATCCGGGACCTGGAGGACGTGGAGGTCAACTTCGACGGCATCACCTACGCCAAGGGCGCCAGCGTCCTCACCCAGCTGGTCGCCTGGGTCGGCCGGGACCAGTTCATCGACGGGGTCCGCGCCTACTTCACCGATCACGCGTGGGGCAACACGTCGCTGTCCGACCTGTTCACCCACCTCGAGCGGACCAGCGGTCGTGATCTGTCCGAATGGGGCCAGAAATGGCTGCAGACAGCCGGAGTGAACACGTTGCGCCCGGTCGTCTCGGTCGACGGCGACGGTGGGTACAGTTCCGTCGCCATCGAACAGACGGCGGACGCCGAACATCCGACCCTGCGACCGCATCGGGTGGCGATCGGACTGTACGACGCGAGCGGCGACGGCACGCTCAGCAGGCGCCGACGGGTCGAGCTCGACGTCGCGTCGGAGCGTACCGACGTCGCCGAGCTGGCCGGCGAGAAACAGGCCGACCTGTTGCTGGTCAACGACGATGATCTCACCTTCGCCAAGGTCCGGCTGGATGAACGCTCCCGGCAGACCGTGCTCCAGTCCATCTCCACCCTGCCGCCGTTGCCCCGGGCATTGTGCTGGACGGCGGCCACCGACATGTTGCGTGACGCCGAGCTTCCGGCCCGCGAGTACGTCGAGATGGTGCTGGGCGGTATCGAGCACGAAAGCGTCATCTCCGTCGTCCAGCACGTACTGAGCTCCGCACGGGCAGCCATCGTCCTGTACGCGGATCCCGGCAACCGGATCCAGTTGTCCGCGCGTTGGGTCACCGGGCTGCGCGAACTTGCCGGGAAGGCCGCCGCCGGCAGCGACGAGCAGCTGGCGCTCGCCCGCGCCTGGGCGTCGTCGGTGGCCAGCCAGGAACATGCCGCGGAGATACGGGCGCTGCTGGACGGCGCCGAGGATGTGCTGCCCGGTTTGACCGTCGACACGGAGCTCCGCTGGCACCTGCTGCAGCGGCTGGTGATCATCGGCTGGGCCACCGACGACGACATCGACGCTGAGCTGGAACGAGACCCGACCGCCGCCGGCCGGCGGCACGCGACCTACGCTCGCGCGGCTCGTCCGAGCGAACAGGCGAAGATGGACGCGTGGGCACAGGCGGTCGAGTCCGACGAACTGCCCAACGCGCTGCTGACGGCCACGGTCTCCGGGTTCACCCAGCCGGAGCAGCGGACCCTCATCCAGCCGTTCGTCGGCCAGTACCTCAACTCGGTGGCCCGGGTATGGGCGGAGCGCACCAACGACTCCGCGCAGACGATCGTGCAGGGCCTCTTCCCACGTGTGCTCGCCGACGCCGCCACGGCGTCGAGAGTGCGGGAATGGCTGGACACCGTCGAGCTACCGGACGCCGCGCGGCGGCTCGTCGTCGAAGGGCTTGCCGACCTGGAACGCGCGCTGCGTGCACAAGCATGTGATCGTGAAGCGGCGGACTGACGATCATTCGACGGTGACGGTGACGCGGTGGTGGCCGGAGGCACCGTCAGGGGCGGGTGGCGCCTCGTCAGGCGTCTGGATCTCTCCGTCGGCGGTCGTGGCACGTACGTCGAGGGTGTGCTCACCGGAGGTGGCTTCCCATTCGTAGACCCACTGACGCCACGTGTCGTCGCTGGGGACGTCGCCGAGGTCCGCGGGCATCCAGTCACCGTCGTCGACCCTGACCTCGACGGCCTCGACGCCACGGTGCTGCGCCCAGGCCGTGCCGGCGACGGCGACCGTGCCGGCGGAGACCGTCGTGTCCGAGGCGGGCACCTCGATCCGGGAGGAGACCTTGATCGGCCCCCGCTCGGACCAGCCCCGGGTGGTCCAATACGCCTGGAACTGGTCGAAGCGAGTGACCTCGAGCTCCACCACCCACTTCGTCGCGCTGACGTAGCCGTACAGGCCCGGCACCACCATGCGGACCGGGAAGCCGTGATCCACGGGTAGCGGCTCGGAGTTCATCCCCACGGCGAAGAGCGCGTCGCGGCCGTCGGTGAGCACGTCCAGGGGTGTGCCGCAGGTCCAGCCGTCGTGCGAGGTCGACTTCACGGCGTCGGCGTCCGGTGACGGCCCGGCCAGCGCCAGCACGTCGGCCACCGGGACACCGGTCCACAGCGCGTTGCCGATCAGGTTCCCGCCGACCTGGTTGGAGACACAAGCCAACGTCACCCAGGCGTCCACCAGGCCCATGTCGATCAGCTCGTCGAAGGTGAGCTCGACCTCCTGCTCGACCATTCCATGGATCCGCAGTGTCCAGTCGTCGGGATGGACGTGAGGTTTGCTGAAGGCGGTGTCGATCAGATAAAAGTCATCGTTGGGCGTGCGCCATGGCTCAGCGCCGGAGACGTCCAGGTCGGCGCCGTCGGGAAGGTCGGCTGCCGGGAGGTCGAGGTCCACCGTCAGCTCGTCGCGCGAGTCTTCGACGCCCGACCGCTCGCGGGCGAGCCACCGGCCGACGCCGCCCGCGGCTACCGCCAGCGCGGCCACGCCGCCTGCGCTGCGCAGAAACGTCCGCCGTGCCGTCGCACCGGCCGGAGTCATGTGCGCCGGCTCATGCCCGGACTCCCAGGTGCCTGCTGTATCCGGCGTCTGGGCCGCGGCAGTCCGGAGGGCGAGCCACCTGAGCGTGGGCAGCGCCACGACACCCGCGGCGACGATCGGCAGCAGGTAGGCGCCGTCGGACTCCGGCCGGGACCATACGACGAGCCCGGCGATGACCAGCAGCGCCGTGGCCGCGGCAAGGCCGGCCCGGCGATCCCGGGCTGCGAGGATGCCTACTGCGCAGGCCGTGACCGCGAGCACGATGGCGATGCCGATCCCCAGCACGAGCTTGTCCGCGGTGCCGAACCAGGAGATCGCGAGGTCGGCCAGCCAGCCCGGAGTGATCTCGATGAACCAGTCGCCGACGGCGCTCAACGGCGAGGCGTCCGGACGGCCCATGATGCCGGCCATCAGCTCCGCGGCGCCGAGCCCGAGCGCCAGAGCCACCAGTCCCGCCCATGCGGCGCGTGCCCGATCAGTGTTCACCCTACGATCATGCGCCGATTCTCCGTCCGGCCACACCCATGGCCCGGTCTTGTCATCACCTCTTAAGAATGTTCAAGCCCGCGATCATCAACGATCAGACCCGGCCATGATGCGGCCAGGGGTTGATGATCATGGGGAAATGTCGGCGTGCGCTTGGTATATCTGCATCGGAGTCCGGCCGCGTCCGGTGGGTGCCGCATGGTGGAACGCGAGCCAGAAGAGATCGAACAACTGCAGCAGCATCTCGTTGCCGAGATCGACGAAGAGCAGCCGGTGAAACTGCCGGTCCTGGTCGGGGAATGGCTCCCCTCGCTCGGCGAGGAACCGGCCGCACGCGTGGAGCACCGCGCATACTTCGAGTCGGTCGTCCGGCGGTCCCGGCGCCCGGGCGCTGATTCCGCACCGCGATAGAGATCAGGTGATCACCCGGCCGGTGGTCGCAGGGAGCCGGCCAGCACCTCGGCCAGGTGCTGCGCCCGGCGCCCGGTGAGGTCCTGGATCTGTGTGCGGCAGCTGAACCCGTCCGCCAGCACCATGGTGCCGGCTTCCGCTGCCTCGACGGCCGGCACAAGCACTCGTTCCGCGGCCGCCACCGACACGTCGTAGTGCCCCTTCTCCATGCCGAAGTTTCCCGCCAGACCGCAGCATCCGGAGTCGAGGGTCTGGTTGTCGACACCCACCTTCCGCAGCAGCCGCTCGTCGGCCGCGTTTCCGAACACCGCATGCTGATGGCAGTGCTGCTGCGTGATGGCCTGCCCGCCCACCCCGGGGAGTTCCACGTCTGGCGCGTACCGCTCGAGGAAACCCGCGAGCGTGAACACCCGGTCCGGCAGCCCGTTCAGCTCCTCCTCGCCGAACAGGTCACGCACGTCGTGCCGGAGCACCGCCAGGCAGCTCGGTTCGAGACCGACGATCGGGACACCGCCCTTCAGGACCGGCTCCAGCACGCGCAACGTACGGCGCAGCGTGCGCCGGGCGACGCCGAGCTGGCCGGTCGAGATCCAGGTGAGGCCGCAGCACACCGAGGAGCGCGGAACGCGCACGTCGAAGCCCGCATACTCCAGAACCCGGGCCGCGTCCAGGCCGATCTCCGGCGAGAAGAAGTTCGTGAAGGTGTCCGGCCACAACACCACAGCGGGCCGGTCGCTCAGGGATGCCGGACGGTCGCCGTGCCGAGCCCGCGGCCCCGTGTCGCGGCGTTGCCGTAGCCGGCGGCGCAACGTCCGGCCGGCGAAGCGTGGCATGCTGCGTTCCGGCGCGATCCCGCCCATCTTTTTGACCAGCGCCGCGAATCCACGCGCGCGCAGCATCGTGTTGGCCGCTCGCGGCGCGAGAGACGCCAGTCTGGCCAGCACCGGCAGGTAGCCGAGCGTGTAATGGCTGGCCGGGCGGATCCGTCCGGCGTAGTGCTGGTGCAGGAACTCCGCCTTGTACGAGGCCATGTCCACGTTGACCGGGCAGTCGGACAGACACCCTTTGCAGGCCAGGCACAGGTCCAGCGCATCCCGGACCTCCTCGGACCGCCAGCCGTCGGTGATCGTCTCGCCGCGCATCATCTCGAACAGCATCCGGGCCCGCCCGCGGGTGGAGTGTTCTTCGCGACGGGTCACCATGTAGCTCGGGCACATGACACCCGACGACGTGTCGATGCAGGCGCCAACCCCCACACACCGCCGGGCGGCCGTGGCCGCGTCACCGTCGTCGTGGGGGTAACGCAAGGTGATCGGCAGCTGCTTGCGCGGGCCGTCGAACCTGAGGTCCGCGTCGAGCTTCCGCGGCCGTACCAGTATGCCCGGGTTGAGCAGGTTCTCCGGATCCCAGACAGCTTTGAACTGCTCGAACAGAGCGATCATGTCCGGCGAGTACATCCGCGGCAGAAGCTCCGCTCGAGCTTGACCGTCGCCGTGCTCACCGGACAGCGACCCCCCATGAGCGACGACGAGATCAGCCGCCTCCTCGATGAACGAGCGGAACCGGCGCCGGCCGTTGCCCTCATGCAGAGCGAAGTCGATCCGCACGTGGACGCATCCTTCGCCGAAGTGGCCGTAGGGGATGCCCCGCAACGCGTGCTTGCCCAGCAGGGCCCGGAAGTCACGCAGGTAGCTCCCGAGGTTCTCCGGCGGAACGGCCGCGTCCTCCCACCCCGGCCACGCCTCGGAACCGTCGGCCATCCTGGTCGCGGTCCCGGCCGCCGCCTCCCGAATCGACCACAGACCTCGCTGGTCACCCGGATCCACGGCGACGGCGGTGGCCGCACCTGTGGACCGGCGCAGAACCTCGGCGACCTCCTGCCCGCGCCCCGCGGCGTCGGCGACCGTGTCCCCGCCGGCCTCGACGAACAGCCATCCGCCGCCGGGCGGCAACAGGTCGAGCGCCGCCGGCCGCCGCCCGCGGCTGAGCAAGGCGTCCACCAGGTCCGCCCCCATCCCCTCCACCGTCAGCGGATGCAGCGGCAGCACCTGCGGGACCGCCTCCGCCGCCGCGACGTCGTCGGAATACCCGGCGACGACGAGAACCCGCGCGGCGGGGGCGGGCACCAACCGCACGGTCGCTTCCGTCACGACAGCGCAGGTGCCTTCGCTGCCGGTCAGCACGCGGGCAAGGTTCCGGCCGTTCTCCGGGAGCAGCTGATCGAGCGCATAGCCGGACACCCGGCGCGGCAACGCCGGAAAGCCCTGGCGCAGGGTGCCGAGGTTGCGCTGGGTCAGCTCGTCGAGGCCCCGGTAGATCCGGCCGACCGGCCCTTCGGACGCGGTCAGTTGCGTCCACTGGTCGGCGCTCACCGGCCCGGCGCTCATCCGGTCACCACCGGCCGTCAGCAGCTCGAGACCGACGACATTGTCGGCAGTGCGCCCCCACGCCACCGAATGGGACCCGCACGCGTCGTTGCCGATCATGCCGCCGATCGTGCACCGGCTGTGCGTGGACGGGTCCGGGCCGAAGGTGAGACCGTGCCGGGCCGCCGCCGTGCGCAGTGTGTCGAGCACGACTCCCGGCTGAACACGTGCGACGCGGCGGTCCGGGTCGATCTCCAGCACCTGGTCGAGATACCGGCTGACGTCGAGGATGATGCCGCTGCCCAGCGCCTGCCCGCCGATGCTGGTGCCCGCCCCGCGCGTGGTGACCGGAACGCCGTGTTCCCCGCCCAGCCCCAGCACGGCCGCCACGTCGTCCGCGCTGCGCGGGAACACCACCGCCACGGGGACGTGCCGGTAGTTCGAGGCGTCCATGCTGTAGGTCGCCTGGGCGGAGCGGCCATACTCCACGTCGCCCGAGGTCTCCCGGGCGAGGTCCGCGATGAGCTCGCCCGGGTGCTCGTCGGTCGCGGCTTCGGTCATGCCGCAGGTGCCCCGGCATCTGGTGGCAGCACGTCAAGGACCTTTCCCCCCAGGTTCGGGGCCTCGCTGATCCGCCGCATCCGCACATTCTTTCACGCCACCCGGACGGCACCGGTCAGCTCAATGCCACCCGCCTGGCCACACGGATCAGCGCTGGATGCGCTCGAGCGGCAGGTGAGCGACGGCCCGGAACCGCGTCGCTCCTATCCGCGACCTCACCGTCAATGTAGAAGGCCAGCCCGTTCGGTTCTAGATGAAAAGGCTCTTGAACTCGGCGACCTGGGCGGTGATGGCCCGCTCTGTCGGGAGCCGCTCCACCGACGACGCGCCGAAGAAGCCGACCACCCCCTCGGTGTGCTCCAGGACGTACCGCGCGTCCTCGGGCTCGGCGATCGGACCGCCGTGGCAGAGCACCAGCACGTCCGGGTTGGCGGCGACGGCCGCGTCCCGCATCTCCTGCACCCGTTCGGCGGCCTGGTCCAGGGTGAGCGCCGTGCTGGCGCCGATCGAACCTTTCGTGGTCAGGCCCACGTGTGGCACCAGGACATCCGCCCCGGCCTCCGTCATCGCCACCGCCTGCTCCGGGTCGAACACGTACGGCGCGGTGACCAGGCCCCGCTCCGCAGCGAGCCGGACCATCTCGACCTCCAGGTCGAAGCCCATGCCGGTCTCCTCCAGATTCTGCCGGAAAACCCCGTCGTACAGTCCGACGGTGGGGAAGTTCTGCACTCCGGCGAACCCCATCCGGGCCAGCTCATCGAGGAAGACCGGCATCAGCCGGAACGGATCCGTGCCGCATACCCCGGCCAGTACCGGCGTCTGCTTCACCACCGGCAGTACCTCGGCGGCCATGTCCACGACCACCTGGTTGGCGTCACCGTACGGCAGCAGACCGGCCAGCGAGCCGCGACCGGCCATCCGGTAACGGCCGCTGTTGTAGATGATGATCAGGTCCACGCCGCCGGCCTCCGCGCACTTGGCCGAGAGCCCCGTACCGGCTCCCGCCCCGACGATCGCTTTGCCGTCGGCGACGCTTCCGCGCAGCCGTCCGATCGCGTCCGCGTGGTTCATGCCTGCGCTCCTTCGATCATGGCGTGCAGCCGGTCGGCCATCGCCTCACCGAACGGCGCGTCGTTGATATGCAGGTCCAGGTCGACCAGCTCCACCGATGAGTAGGCCACCGCGGACCGGATCTCGGCAAAGCACAGCCGATCGGCATCCTCGTCGGTGAACGGCTGGCCGTCGGCGTCGAGTGCGGAAACGCCCCGCTTCGGGATGAAGACCGCGGCGGGTCCGGTACTCTTTCGGACCTTGGCTCCCAACCGCTGCCCGAGCGCGGCCATCTCCATGGGTTTGGTCCGCATCAGCGTGACCGTCGGGTTGTGGACGTACAGGTTCCGGTCCGCGAACTTCGCGGGCACGGTCTCCTTCGGCCCGAAGTTCACCATGTCCAACGCACCCGGGGCCACCACCTGCGGCACCCCGTGCCGAGCGGCGGCGGTGAGCCGGTCAGGTCCGGCCGACAGCACACCACCAACCAGATCGTCGGCCAGCTCCGTCGTCGTCAGATCGAGTACTCCGGCCAGCAGGCCGCTCTCCACCAGCCCTTCCATCGCCCGGCCTCCGGCGCCGGTGGCGTGGAAGACCAGGGTCTCGTAACCGAGCGCCTCCAGCCGCGCCCGCGCCGCGTCCACCGCGGGCGTCGTCACACCGAACATCGACGCGGCGACGAGCGGACGGTCGCCGGACTCCGCCTCCGGTCGTGTCGCGTAAGCGTGGGCCATGCCCGCGACGGCCGCGGCCGCATTCCCGAGGATCTTCCTGGACAGCCGGTTGATCCCGGCGATGTCGACGACGCTGTAACTGATCGCCACGTCCTTGGCGCCGACGTACGGCGACACATCGCCGGAGGCCATGGTCGACACGATCAGCTTGGGCAGGCCAATCGGAAGGTCACGGACGGCACGGGCGGCGATGGAAGACCCTCCGCTGCCACCGAGTGCCAGGACGCCGTCCACCCGTCCACGAGCGTACAGGTCGGCGAGTATCTGTGCCGCTCCCTCGCCCATGGCAGTGACGGCCGCGCCGCGGTCACGGCCACGGCGCAGCTCCTCCACGTCTGCGCCACCGACCTCAGCGACCTGGGCGTTCGGGACATCCGGCCGTAACCCGGCCGGCTCGTCCACGCCGGCGTCCACGACGACGACGTCACAATCGAGTTCCGCTACCTGGCCCCGCAGCCAGGCATACTCCTCCCCCTTTGTGTCGAGCGTTCCAACGAGCACAACCGTGGGCATGTCCGTTCCTTTCCACGTCGGGTCTCCGTGGTGGTTACGGTAGTTGAAATCATCGATTTGTTCGCTCCTCCGGCGGTACCGATTCGGGTCGTCCCTGCCACGTCACGGGTACACGTGGGCGAATCGAACCCGCCGACCTTAAGAGAGGTGCGCGGCCATAGCACGCAGGGCACGGCCACGGTGACTCAACGCGTCTTTCTCCTCCGCGGAAATCTCTGCCGTGGTGCGATTGTCCCCATCGGGCACGAAGATCGGGTCGTAGCCGAACCCGCCCGTACCCCGCGGCTCACGGATGAGCGACCCTTGAACCCGGCCCTCTTCGACGAGCTCGGCCGGACCGGCCAGGGCAGCCGGGTTCGCCGGGTCCATGATGCCGGGCGTCGTACCGGCCGGCACCACCAGCGCCGTCACGCACACAAACGCGGCGCCACGACGGTCGTCCGGCACGTCTCGCAGCTGGGCGAGCAGCAAATCGAGGTTCGCGGCGTCGTCGCCGTGGCGACCGGCCCATCGCGCGGAGAACACTCCGGGCATGCCGTTCAACGCATCCGCGCCGATCCCTGAATCTTCGGCCAATGCCGGCAGGGAGGTGGCCGCGGATACCTCTCGCGCCTTGAGCAGGGCGTTCTCGGTGAACGTCAGGCCGGTCTCCACCACGTCGGGGACACCGGAGAACTCGGCCACGCTCACCAGGTCCACCTGGGCGCCCGCCTCGGCGAGGATACGCCGGATCTCGTCTACCTTGTGCTCGTTCCGGCTGGCCAGGACGATCCGCGGCGATACCGTCATGCCGGCTCCAGCGACTTACCTTGCAGCCGCGTCAGTTCCGCACAGCCGGACTCCGCCAGCGCGAGCAGTGCGTCGAGCTCAGCGCGGTCGAACGGCGCGCCTTCTGCGGTCCCCTGCACCTCGATAAAACTACCGCCGCCGGTCATCACCACGTTCATGTCGCTTTCGGCGCGTACGTCTTCCTCATACTTCAGGTCCAGCAGCGGCTCACCGTCGACGACACCCACCGATATAGCGGCCACCGAGTCGGTCAGCACCGGTCCCCGCACTACCAGGCCGCGCTCGCGCATCCACGTCACCGCGTCGTGCAGGGCGACGTATGCGCCGGTGATCGCCGCCGTGCGGGTTCCGCCGTCGGCCTGAAGCACGTCGCAGTCGACCATCAGGGTGTTCTCGCCGAGCCTCGCCGTATCGACGACTCCCCGCAATGACCGGCCGACCAGCCGGGAGATCTCGTGGGTGCGCCCACCGAGCCGGCCCTTCACCGACTCACGGTCGGAGCGCGTGTTGGTGGAACGGGGCAGCATCGCATACTCTGCGGTCACCCAGCCCTGGCCGGATCCTTTCCGCCAGCGGGGGACGCCTTCGGTCACAGACACCGCGCAGAGCACCCGGGTCCTGCCGAACTCGACGAGGACGGAACCCTCGGCTTGCTCTAGCCAACCGCGCGTTATCCGCACCGGACGAAGTTCATCGGCGCTACGGCCGTCGATTCGAGTCATAGGGGTGAGGCTATCTGTCTGTCACGACAGACCGGCACGTGCGGTCCGGGCGGGGTGTGCGTCAGGTTTGTGGTGTGGGCCAGAGGAGTTCGTGACGGTGGCATTGGTGGAGGGTGCGGATGGCGAAGACGGGGTCGAGTCCTTGGGTGGTCCAGTGCATGCCGGCGCGTTTGGCGCGTTGTTTGACGATGGTGTTGCAGGCTGATTCGACGGGGCCGGAGCCGATGTAGTAGCCGTTGGCGCGGAAGTCGGCGTACTGCATGCGGTGGTGGTTGCCGGTGAAGTAGCCGGTCTCGGTGGCGGCGGGCGTGACCAGGTTGGAGTGACACATCCATGACTCACACCCCGAGGAAGAGCCCGGCGAGGGCCTCCGCGCGCGACCCTCCCGCCGCTACGGCAACGACCGTAGCGATGCTTGCCTTGAGCAGCGC
>NZ_ML142859.1:47167-48267 GCF_004138495.1 Phytoactinopolyspora endophytica | reverse complement strand
CGGTTCCCGCACCTGTCACCATCCCTCCGGCGAAGAACAATGGGAAGGCAGCCGTGGTCAGGCCGGTGGCGATGAGCGCGAGGCCGATCGTCAGGAGTGCGACGCCGGCCGCCTGCTGCGTCGTCAGTGCCCATCTGCTGGTGAAGACCTGGGCCGTCGCCGACGCGGCGAATGCGACGAACGCGACCAGCCCGGCCACGGAATGTGAGGTGATGCCGAGCTGCCCGGACAGGAAGGAGCTGGAGAGCCCGCTGAAGACGCCGAACATCGCGAACGCGACGAACCCTGCGACGAGAGCGCCCCAGTAGGAGGTCCGGGCTGCGACGGGCACGGCCACGCGCTGAGGACGGTACCGCCACGATGCGTCAGCTTCGGTCACGGTCTCGGGTACGAGCATTACCAGCAGAAGACCGACGGTCATCGCGAGCATCAGCACGAGGTACGGCGTATGCAAAGGACTGGGCGCAACGTCGGCGAGGATTTCGGCAACGAGCATTCCCGCGCCGATGCCCCCGATGTTCGCGGCGGTGGAAACGACCTCGGCACGCCGCGCCCCGCTCACGCCCGGTACCAGCAGCCGAAGGCGGCCGAAGTGGTCCGAGAGATGGCCAGCGAGGGGCAGCGCAGCGGTCACGCCGACCGGGAGCGCGGCGAAGATCGTTGCGATCTTTACGGTCGAAAGGCCTTCCTCGCCCTGGTAGATCACGAGCAGCGGCGCCGGCGCACGGCGAAGGCCATGGTGACGGCGAGGAGACAGGCAACGATCCAGAATCCGCGTGAACGGGATCGCGAGGGACTGGACGATGCCGATGTCTCCGCGGTGAGCGGTGGCACGGTGGGAAAAAGCTCGGAGGATGGCATGCCGTCGATCCTCCGCACGCTATCCGGATCGCGTCCAACGAAACCTTGTGAATCAATCCATCGCGATTGATGATCCTTGTGCACGCGCGCACCGCCGCAGCTCGGTCGCCAGGGCCCGCGCGGCAGACGACAAAGGACGCTTCGTCGGCCATGCGAGCTGCGCGGTCCAGCCAAGTTCCGGCTTGACGTCGATCGCGGCGATCCGAGGATCCGGAGCGACAGCTGACACCGGGACAAAC
>NZ_ML142859.1:45998-47126 GCF_004138495.1 Phytoactinopolyspora endophytica | reverse complement strand
AGTTCCTCAGCCGCCAGCGCCTGGCTCATGGCGAAGTCGATCGTCTCGGTGCGAACCGCTCTTAGGAGGCCGGCGCTCGCGAAGGCGGAGTCGATCAGGGAGCGGTTGCCCCACCCGGCCGGCAGATCGATGAAGATCTCGTCGGTGAGCTGTTCGAGCCGCACGAACTCGGAATCGGCGAGCGGGTGAGACGTGGCACACACGAAGCGGATGGGCTCGCTACCCAGCCTCTCGAGATACATCCCAGGCATCGATGTGACGCCTGGCGCCGTGGACAGGAGCGCAAGGTCAAGGTCTCCCCGGCGCAACGCCTCGCGATGACCCCGCGAGCCCTCACCGGACGATTGCCCTCTGACAACAACCGCAGGATACTTTCGCTGGAACGATGCCAGGCTGCTCGCCATGTCGAACGTGGCGAACCGGAAGAGCATGCCGAGGTTCACCGTTCCGGTGACCATCTCCCGGGTCGCGGCAACGGCGGCCGTCGCCGCTTCCATCGCCGCCAGGACATCTCGTGCGCGAGGGAGGAGCGCTTCTCCCTCCTGCGTGAGTCTGATCCGTCGCCCTCTGACGAACAGGGACGTCTGAAGCTCGTGCTCCAGCTGGCGCACCGCCACGGACACCGCCGATTGGACGACGCGGGCGCGTTGCGCTCCGGCAGTGAAACTCCCCGTCTCGGCGACGGCGACGAAGTACTGAAGCTGATGAGGTTGCATCGTCGAAGTATCGCATCTCGCGATGTATATATTGGCAATGATTCATTGGAAATGATCGACGGGAGATCGCAAGATGATTCTGCGGCGCCCGCCGGGTCCGCCGGCGCCGGGATATCCCGGCGCCGACACGGCACAACGAAGGAAGCAAGATGGTGTACGAGGCCCTCACCCCTCAGAACTCCGCGATGGTCCTGATCGACCACGAGGTCGGGTTCTCGAACCTGATCGGGTCCCACACAATCGACGAGAACGTGAACGCCACGGTCGCACTGGCCGAGATCGCCAAGGTGTTCGACCTGCCCACGGTCGTGACCGCCGGCTTCGAGGACTCGCCCCCCGGCCCGCTCTACCCCGAACTCGCGGAGGCCCTGGGTAACACTCCCGTCCACCACCGCGTGGACGGCTTCGACGC
>NZ_ML142859.1:42364-45981 GCF_004138495.1 Phytoactinopolyspora endophytica | reverse complement strand
GCTTCGCCAACGCGGTCGACGGCACCGGCCGAACGAAGCTGATCATGGCGGGTGTCCAGACCGACGTCTGCCTCACGTTCACCGCTCTGACCGCGTTGAACAAGGGCTACGAGGTGTACGCCGTCGTCGATGCGTCGGCCGCGACCACCAAGGAGACCCACGACTACGCGCTGCAGCGGTTGATCCAGGCTGGCGCGATCCCGATCAACTGGCTAGCCGTCGGCTCCGAGCTACTGCGCTCCTGGACCGAGGAGAAGTACGCCGCCGGCTTCGCGAAGGTGATCTATGACCACCTTCCCTCCTGGAATCACCTGAACGCGCACACCACGAGCGTTCGCGCCTTCGCCGAGAAGTAGCACGTTCACCCGGATCGCGCGGGACGAGTCGGCCGGCCTGACTTGCCGGCCGTCTCGTGGTCCGCTCCTTTCCCTCGGTCCGGCGGTCTTCGGAGTGGTCGGTTCCCTCCACGCGGTCGCGGCACTCAGCCAGCCCGGCCCCGGCGCCTCCCCGGTCCGCGCCGAACGCCGGGTCGCGCTGCTCGTCGACGGTCTCCGCTACCGCGCCACGAAGTCCTGACCTTCAAGTCCGACGACGTGCGGCCCGGATGACCGCGCCATCGTGCGTGATGGGAGCGGTAGACGCCGCCGATGCGGTCGAGCGCCGGGCTGGTCGCGCCGAACACCGTCGCCTTCCTCGCGCGCTCAGGGTCGACGATCGGTTTGCCCACCGCGTCGATCAGGCCATCGCGCGCTGGGCTTCCACGCCCGCCGAGCTGTTGAACCGCGTGGTGGCGACGACGCCGGGGCGGCGTACGAGCGGACGGCCTCGGCGGCCAGCGACGGTCGGCCTCGACGGCGAACAGGACGTTCACGCTCTTGGACTGCACGTAGGCGATGGCCGGGTCGTAGTCACGGGACGTGAATTGCGGGGCATCCCCACAGAGTGACCGACCTCCGCTGCGCCCCCGGGCTGGTGTTCACGACTCGGGCTCCGCTGGCCGCCCGGAGGGCGGGTACAGACCGCAGGTGAACTGGAAGTGTCCCAGGTGGTTGACCGCGAACTGCACCTCGTAGCCACGCGCGTCGCGGCTGATCTCCGGTCCACCGGGGAAGCCCGCATCATTGATGAGGATCCCCCCGGGGGCGCCCGGAGTCTCGGCATGCGGCAGCGAACGCGTCGATCTTCGCCGGACCAAGAAGGTCAAGACGGCCGACGCCCACGTTGTCGATGCCGAGGACCACGGCACGTGCCCGGTCAAGGTCGCGGGGCCACCGTGGCTCCCCGAGGAATCCAGACGGACGATCGCGGCCGCATCCGTATATCGGGCCGCCACGGCCCAGGCCGTGTGCGCACTTGCGCGAGTGCGCAGCCCGTCAGGAGCTGCTCGCTGGGTCCTCGCTGGCCAGGTCGAGTTTCGCCCAGACGCGCGACAGGTCGCGCAGGTCGTCCTCGTCCAGGCGGTCGAGGAACAGCCTCCGCAGGTCACCGTACTGCTGCCGCCACGCCTTGCGCAGGAGGGTGCGCCCCTCCCCCGTCAGCACCGCGACGTAGCCGCGCCCGTCCTCGGCGGCCCGACGGCGCTCGATGAGCCCCTGGCGCTCGAGCCGGTCCGCCATCCGGGTGAAGCCGCCCGTGGACATCACGCGGCGCTTCGCGAGCTCGGACATCCGCATCCCCTTGCGGCCCGCCCTGCCCAGCAGCGACATCACGCTGTACTCGGCCATACTTACGTTCAGAGGCGCGAGCCCGGCCTCGATCTCGCGCCAGATGCCGTCGTGCGCGTACAGGAACCCCTGCCACGCGTCATCCTCGAGCGCCGAGAGGCGCGGTGTCGTCATGCCACGAACCATACCGGCCCGGAAGGCGCGACCATTGCAGAGTGTGCCTGCGCAGGCAGTACCTGACCGAGACCACCTGCGGGCGCAGACAATTTGACGGCGAGGAATATTTGCCTGCGCAGACATCTTAGTGTCTACTGATAGCCCACAGCGCGGCCACCAGTCAGCGTCGCGCCCGCCCCTCCACCTAAGGGGCCGTTCACAGGAGGACCGATATGCCCACGAACCCGCTGCACGAACCCGTCGAGCTCGGCGAGCGCGTGACCTACGACGTGCCCGCCCCGCGAGTCGCCCGCGCCACCCTGACCAGGTCCGAGCAGGGCAACCTGCAGGACGTACATCTGCTGTACCAGCTCGACGCCGCCTACCGGCGTGCCGGCGCCGACGACTCGATCTCGGTGCTCGTGCTCGCGGCCGAGGGGGACGACTTCTCGATCGGGCACGACGTGGAGGCCCTGTTCAGCACTCATGGCATGGCCCAGGTCACCCTCGAGGGCGGATTCGGCCTCGGCGGCGTGGAGGGTGACATGGCCTGGGAGGAGGAGGTCTTCCTCCAGCTCCACTGGCGCTGGCGCAACTTCCCCAAGCCCGTGATCGCCGCTGTGCAGGGACGGGTCCTGGCCGGCGGCATGATGGTCATGTGGCCCGCCGACCTGATCGTGGCCAGTGACGACACGCGTTTCGCAGACCCGGTCACCGCGTTCGGCATCGGGCAGGTCGAGCTCTTCATGCACCCGTGGGAGTTCGGCGCTCGCAAGGCGAAGGAGATCCTGCTCACCGGTGACGTCGTCACGGCGTCAGAGGCCAAGGACCTCGGCATGGTCAGCCGTGTCGTCTCGTGCGACGAACTAGAGAGCTCCGCGCTCGAGCTCGCCGAGCGGATCGCCGCGCGTCCGACCGCCGGCCTGAAGGCGGCCAAGAAGGCCGTCAACCAGACCCTGGACATCCAGGGCCAGTGGAATGCCGTCCAGGCGGCCTTCCATCTGCACACTCTCGGGCACGCGCACAGCCGGATCAAGCACGACGGCGCCTACATCGACCCCGCCGGGTTCACCCTGACCCGGGAGCTGTGGGGCCTGCCCGACACCGACGTGTGACACACCGCCGCGGATCGAGTTCCACCTCCCCCCGCCCGAGCGTTCCGCCCGAGCAAAGATCATTGAAAGGAAGTCCCACCATGAGTGACGATGTTGGCCACGCGGCCGCCCCCGCACAGAGGTCGCCGTTCGAGATTGGTCACATGACGTTCGTCGAGATCACCGAGGACCCGCGCACCAGCCGGCTACCCTCGGCGCACCAGCGCGCACGGGAGACCATCGAGCAAGCCCGACTGGCCGACCAGGTCGGCCTGGACCTGTTCGCGGCCGGCGAGCACCACCGGACCGACTTCGTCGGGTCCGCCCCACCGATGGTTCTCGCGGCGGCCGCCGAGGCCACCGAGCGGATTCGCCTGACCAGCTCGGTCACCGTCCTCAGCTCAGACGACCCGGTCCGTGTGTGGGAGCAATTCGCCACCCTCGACCAGTTCTCCGGCGGGCGGGCCGAGATCATCGCCGGCCGCGGTTCCTACACCGAATCGTTCCCACTCTTCGGCTACGACCTGGCCGACTACGCCGACCTGTTCCGCGAGAAGCTCGACCTGCTCCTCAAGATCCGCGACCGGAACCCGTTGACGTGGAGCGGGCAGTTCCGTCCGCCGCTCGACCAGGCCGACATCGGTCCCCGCGCCATGCAGGACGAGCTGCCGATCTGGGTCGGGGTCGGCGGCACGCTGGCGTC
>NZ_ML142859.1:41709-42354 GCF_004138495.1 Phytoactinopolyspora endophytica | reverse complement strand
CGGCTCGGCCTGCCCATGGCCATGGCCCTGCTGATGGGGCCGATCACCTTCCACGAGCAGACCCTGGAGATGTACCGCGCGGCCGCCGAGCAGGCCGGACACGACCCGGCGGCCCTGCGCACCAGCATCAACCTGCACGGCTACGTGGGGCGCACCAGCCAGGGCGCGCGCGACACCATGTACCCGTACTTCGCACGCGGGATGATGGACAACAACCACCAGCGCGGCCAGGGGTTCCAGCTGCCGCGCGCCGCGTTCGACGCACAGACGTCCCCGAGCGCAGGCCTCGTCGTGGGCAGCCCCCAGGAGGTCATCGACAAGCTGCTCACCTACCACGAGATCTACGGGCTAGACCGCGCCCTCATCCAGATGGGGTTCGGCGGTATGCCCCAGAAGGATGTGCTTGAGTCCATCGAGATCCTGGGCACCGAGGTCGCTCCGGTAGTGCGCCGCGAGGTCGCCGCCCGGAAGGAGAAGGCGGCATGACCACCACCGACGCGCTGACAGGAACCTCGACACGGGCCTCCGACATCCCGGGTCGCCCGGCGGCGGACGGTCCCCAGCGCACCCTGCGCGTGACCGTCGTCAACGGCAGCCCGAGCGAGAAGTCCAAGACCATGGGCCTGGTCGACGTCGCCCTGAAGA
>NZ_ML142859.1:39950-41608 GCF_004138495.1 Phytoactinopolyspora endophytica | reverse complement strand
CCGTGTTTCGCGGCTCGTACACCGGGATATTCAAGCACTACTTCGACCTGATCGACCAGTACGCGCTCGCGAACAAGCCGGTGTTCCTCATCGCGACGGGCGGCGGCGACCACCACGCACTCGTCCTGGAGCACGCGATGCGGCCGCTGTTCGGATTCTTCCAGTCGATGACGTTCCCAGTCGCAGTGTTCGCGTCGTCAGGCGACTTCGACGGCACCACGCTGCTCAACCCCCGCATCTACGGACGAATCGAGATGGCCATCTCCGACGTCGCTGACCTCCTCCAGTCCCGGGTCACAGACGGGACCGGACCTGTGTGAGGAACCGGCCCGGTCCACACGGGGAACTTACCAGGTCGCCGGCCCGAGCCGGAGCCGCCAGCGCAACGCGATAGTCCGCTTCTTAACGGGCTCGGGAGTTTGTGGGGGATCCGGCGGGGTCTGCTCGACGGTCCCGCAATTCGAGGAGAGCCGCCTCCGCTGGACCGCACCACGGCCATGACAGGCTGGAACACCACCGTCGACACAGGGCGCATGAAGTCCTCGTATCCGGAGGGCACCCGCGGCGGCCGGGACGAGCGCCACCCCGAGCACCTGGCCGACCCAGCGCACGGTCGTCGGCGCCTGGGACACCCGGACGGCAGTGATCGGGTGACCTGTTGTCCCGCAGCACACCCGCCAGCATGCCGTCGAGAGCGCTGTCCCGGTAGACCCTCCCCCACGGCTCCCGATCCAGGTCACGCAGATCGACACGGCTGGCGGCGAGCTCCGGGTGCCCGGCCCCGCGGGCCACGACGAATTCCTTGTCGCCGAGATGGTGGGCGTCGGCGAGAGTCTGGTCACAGGCCGGCATCAGGACCAGGTCCCACGGCGGCACAACCGCTCAAGCTCAGCGGAACTCGGTTGCTCGAACACGCTGATCTCAAGTCGCGGAAAGCAGCGGCGCAGTGCGCTCAGCGCACCCGGCATCTGCTGCGTGCCGAGTCCCACCTGTGCTGCAACCACCAGCTCGCCCACGAGCTCCTCGGCACCGTTCCACGCCGTGGCCCTCGCCCGCCGTGACGCGCACCGCGACCTCCGCCTCTCTCAGGAACGCTTGGTCGACGGTCGTCGGCACCGGGCCTGTCGGCGTCTGGTCGAAGAGCGTCACGCCGAGATCCCGTGAACCGGCACCATCGCCACCCAGGACGAGTTCCTCGCCGGCGTCCACCGTGGCAACGTCATCGTGCGGCTCGCCGGCTTGCTCCGGGTAGGGGCGTTCGCCGAACGCCTGACCGGAGCGTCGCCAGCCCGGGTGGCCGCTTCCATGTCCGGGGCCGTGCCTCGATCTCCAGGTCGCCTCGGTCGGTGCTCACCGGTCACGGTCCGGGTGAGCACGGGGCGTCCGGGGCGACGTCGGCCGTCCGTCTCCGCGGGTTAGGTTAGGCCCCGGCGGCGGGAACGGCGATCGGAACGTGAACGGTGCCGCCTGAGACGGCCGCAATGGCGGCCACGCCGACGAGCCGGAGGCTCGCGCGGATGCGTCGGGGCATGGATCTCCTCAATGCCGTGCTCGTCCAGGCTGGTCCGGCTCGCCGCGACGCGACCCGCGTTGGGGCAACGATGTGGGAGCCGCACGCCGGCCGGCAAGGGGCCCGGCACCTGCGCAGACGCGCAACC
>NZ_ML142859.1:32499-39918 GCF_004138495.1 Phytoactinopolyspora endophytica | reverse complement strand
TATGGTGCTCTTCGTACTTCAGGTGGGGATGACCTTGTCGAGTCCGCCGCCGATGAGGAGCATCCGTAGCCGGTAGTTGTCGCGGTTGCGGAAGCCGCGGGCGATGCGGCGGTGAAGCTCGATCAACTTTCGCGGGCATCTTCGTGTCAGGCACTACGTGACTAGAGAACGACCCGCACAAACTCATGGAGCGACACATCCATGACTCACACCCGTCCGGGCGGGTCTCAACTGGGTGTCGTTTCAGCTGAAATGTCCGGCCAAGCTCTGGGTATCAGTCATCGAACTTCAGCTGGAAGACCTCGAACCCGGCCGCATACCGGCAGCCCAGACGGGTGCCGGTCTGGCGCGCGAAGCCTTCAAGGAACTCTGCCGGGTCCATCGTACCGTCGCCCAATCCCGCCAGATAGGCAGCGTGCGCGCGCAACGACTCAACGCCCTTGTCGAACGTGTCCGTGGTGTCCACCGCGTGCCGGCCGTCCGGCGACGCCCCTGCCCACACCGCGCGCACGCCGTCCCAGGGCTGAAACCCCTCGTCCAGCAGCTCCCGGAACACCCACCGGTTGCCGGCGTCGCGAACGCCGTCGATCACGGCGCGTCCGGCGGCGATGTGATCGGCCTGGTTCAGGAAGACCCCACCGTAGGTGTCCCGGAAGTTGCCCGTGATGACGATCTCCGGTCGATGCCGGCGGATCACCCGGGAGATATCCCGCCGCAGCGGCAGCCCGTACTCGATGACGCCGTCCGGGTATCCCAGGAACTCGACCTGATCGACCCCGACGATCCGAGCGGATTCCCGTTGCTCCTGCTCACGTAGTGGTCCGGCCTCCTCGGGAGCGATCCCGTCGATCCCGGCCTCGCCACTGGTGATCATCACGTAGGAGATCTTCTTGCCCTGTCCCGTCCAGCGGGCGATGGCCGCCGCGCCGCCATACTCGATGTCATCGGGGTGCGGCACGATGACGAGTCCAGTTGCCCAATCCTCCGGGAGCGGCTCCAAGGGTTCCAGAGCGGCTTCGGCGTCCGTCACTGCGATCCACCTTCTCACTAGGTCTCTGACTACCCGGGTCAGCACCGACGGTGCTCGGCGCCCATCATGTTCCAGCCAGGCCGCCGCGTCCACGTTCTGCCGTGTCCACGTTCTGGCGCTACACCTCCCACGTCGCCCCCGGAGAGGCGGCCTGTACCGGCCCGTCGTAGACGGCCCGGGCCTCGGTCACGGCGTGTTCCGGGTCTCCCCACGGCGGCACGTGAGTGATCACCAGTCTGCTTACCCCGGCCTCCGCCGCGTGCTCACCGGCCTGCCGCCCGGTCATATGCAGGTCGGGCGGGTTGTCGTCGCCCTCGCGGAAGGCGGACTCACACAGGAAGAGGTCGGCGCCACGGGCAAGCTCGGCCAGCGCCGGAGTCGGTCCCGTGTCGCCGGAGTACACGAGTGCGCGCCCTGCGTGCTCCAGCCGGATGGCATAGGCCGGAACAGGATGCGCGACGCGAGCCACCCGGACCGTCAGCGGACCGACGTCGAACTCCTCATCCGGGTACGCGTGGAAGTCGAACTCCTCGGACATGCCCGGATCGGGAACCTCACCGTAAGCCGTGGTCAGCCGCTCAGCCGTGTTCGCCGGCCCCCAGACCGGCACCCGCCGGCGGGGCCGCTTCGGCCCGTATCGGAGTGCGACGTAGTAGCCACACAGATCCATGAAGTGATCCGGGTGCAGATGGCTGATGAGCACCGCCTCGACGCCGTCGAGTCCCTCGTAGTCGACGTGCCGTTGCAGCTCACGGAGCCCTCCGTTGCCCAAGTCGACCACGATGCGTGCACCGTCCGCCTCGACCAGGTAGGCCGACGCCGCCGACGTCGGTCCCGGCAGAGAACCGGAACACCCCAACACGGTGAGCTTCACGCCCGCCTCACCTCGCCCCATCTGGATATCGTCGTGTCTTCATGACGACACCGCCTCGCGCCCGACGACCGGAATCTCGCTGGTCTCCTCGACGATCGCGATCTCTGGCCCAAGGAAACGGTGGCCGAGCTCGCTGAACGGCCGAGGGTCACCGGTCGATCGGAACTGGTGCTGCGGCGGTGGCAGTGTGTCGTCGCGCATGAGGCCAGCGTCGGCCAGCACCCGGTAGACGTCTTTGGCGGTCTCCTCCGCGCTGCTGACCAGGGTGACGGCCTCGCCCATGACGTAGGAGACGACGCCGGTGAGCATCGGATAGTGGGTGCAGCCCAGCACCAGCGTGTCGACACCGTCGTCCCGGACGGGCTCGAGGTATTCGCGCGCCACACGCTCCAGCTCGGCACCGTGGGTGATGCCCTTCTCGACGAACTCGACGAAACGAGGGCACGCCTGGGAGGTGATGCGCAGGTTCGGCGCCGCCGCGAACGAGTCCTCGTATGCCTTGGAGGTGACCGTCGCTCGGGTCCCGATGACTCCGACATGCCCGTTGCGGGTGGCGGCGACCGCACGCCGGACCGCGGGCTGGATCACTTCGACGACAGGTACCTCGTATCGCTCGCGGGCGTCGCGCAGTACCGCGCTGCTGGCTGAGTTGCAGGCGATGACGAGCATCTTCACCCCCTCGGCGACGAGGGTGTCCATCACGTCCAGCGCATACGCGCGCACCTCGGCGATGGGGCGCGGACCGTACGGCCCGCGCTCCGTGTCACCGACGTAGAGGATCGGCTCGTGCGGCAACTGGTCCAGCACGGCGCGCGCCACGGTGAGGCCGCCGACGCCGCTGTCGAAAATCCCGATCGGCGCGTCGTTATGGCCGTCGCTACTTAGAGGTCGCGGAACGTGACTCATCGATCCACGAGATTACGACGTTCCAGTCGCTGCCGGGGCCAAAGGTGTCGAAAGACACGCAAGATCGTGGGGTATGGCTACGCCCAGAGCTGGCCGTCCAGCTTGTCCTCGGCGTCGTCGAGCGTGCCTTCGTAAGCGCCCGTGGACAGGTATTTCCAACCGCCGTCGGCGACCACGAATGCGATGTCCGCCCGCTCGCCGGCATTGACGACCTTGCGGGCGACGCCAAGCGCCGCATGTACGACGGCGCCGGTCGAGATACCGGCGAAGATCCCCTCGACTTCGAGGAGCTCCCGGGTCCGCTTGACCGCGTCGCGGGGGCCTACGGAGAATCTCGACGTCAGCACAGACTCGTCGTAAAGCTCCGGGACGAAGCCCTCGTCGAGGTTGCGCAGCCCGTAGACCAGCTCCCCATAGCGGGGCTCCGCGGCGATGACCTGTACGCCCGGTGTCTTCTCCCGCAGGTAACGACCCACGCCCATGAGGGTCCCCGTCGTGCCCAGGCCGGCGACGAAATGCGTGATCTCCGGGAGGTCGTCCAGCAGTTCCGGGCCCGTCGTCTCGTAGTGCGCCGCTGCGTTTCCGGGGTTGCCGTACTGGTACAGCATGACCCACTCCGGATGCTCCGCGGCCAAGCCCTTCGCCACCCGGACGGCTTCGTTGGATCCGCCCGCAGCCGGCGACGGGATGATCTCGGCGCCCCACATCCGCAACAGCTGCCGTCGCTCCTCGGACGTGTTCTCCGGCATGACGCAGACGAGCTGGTAGCCCTTCAGCTTGGCGGCCATGGCCAGCGAGATACCGGTGTTGCCGGACGTCGGCTCCAGAATCGTGCACCCGGGCGTGAGCTGCCCCGATGCCTCAGCAGCTTCGATCATCCGCAACGCCGGGCGATCCTTGACCGAACCGGTCGGATTGCGATCCTCGAGCTTGGCCCACAGCCGTACGTCCGGCGAGGGGGACAGCTTCGGCAGCCCGACCAATGGGGTGCGGCCGAGCGAGTCGAGCAGAGAGTCGTAACGCATCAGCCGCTCCAGTCTCCTAGGCGCGGCGATCGCCACGCCACCGCTGCGCTCACGGCGACCGGCTCAGTGGCCGTGGCCGAGATCACGAGCCCGGAACCTCCTGGGCGGCGGAGCCACCGGCGACCGCGGGAAGGACCGTGACTGAGTCGCCGTCTGCGATCGGCGTTTTCAGCCCATCCAGGAAGCGCACGTCCTCGTCGTTGACGTACACGTTCACGAAGCGGCGCAACTCGCCGTTCTCGATCAGCCGCTCGCTCAGCCCCGCATGGCGGGACTCGAGGTCATCGACCAGCGCGGACAAAGTGTCGCCTTTGCCTGCCACGGTCCTGGCGCCTGACGTGTACTGACGAAGGATCGTGGGGATACGAACCTCGACGGCCATCGAACATGCTCCCAACGGTCTCGGTTGACTCTCGCGTCATCGTTACCTAGCGCAACAGACGCGGCCCCCTCATCATTCCTTATGGCGCCCATAGCCATAACTATGGGCGCCATGCGGCCGTCAGGAGGGCCGTCAGCTGAGGATCTTGACCTCTTCCTCGGTGACGTCGCCGTCCACGATGCGGTACGAGCGGAACTCGGCTTCGCCCTCATCGCGGGTGGAGACCAGGACGTAATGCGCGTTCGGCTCGGACGCGTACGAGATATCCGTCCGCGACGGGTACGCCTCGGTGGCGGTGTGGGAGTGGTAGATCACCACCGGCTCCTCGTCGCGATCGTCCATCTCGCGGTAGAGCTGCAACAAGTCCATCGAGTCGAACTCGTAGAACGTTGGCGACCGGGCCGCGTTGAGCATCGGTATGAACCGTTCCGGTTCGTCCGAGCCGGCGGGCCCGGCGATGACGCCACAGGCCTCGTCCGGATGGTCCTTGCGTGCGTGAGCGATGATGGCGTCGACAAGGTCGCGGCGTATGGTCAGCACGCCGCCAGCCTACGCAATGCCGTGGACTCCGTCGGCCCTGGCGTGCTTCAGGCAGCCGTGATCCAGGCGGGACGAGGCCGACCGTGGTACCCGCGATACCACCGATAGTGCCTAGGGCAGCCGACTCGGTGAGAAACACGGACGCTCAATCCGGCGGAGCACGGCGAGCTTGTCCGGGTTCGATACGAGGAAGATCGCTGCGATCTTTCCGTCCCGGACGCCGAACGTCAGCGCCTGGTACATGTCGGCATCGCGCAGCACCGCACCCGGCGAACCGTTGAGCTCGAGCGGGATGATCGCCGGGCGCCGCTTTGTCCCGTAGACGCCGACGAAGAACCGGACGCATTTGTCGACGCCGACCACGGCGTTCCGTGCTGCCCGCACCTTCCCGCCGCCGTCCGACCAGGTCACGACGTCGTCGTGCAGCACCGCCCGGAGCGCGGCGAGATCCCCGTCGCGGGCCGCGGCGAGGAACCGCTCAAGCAAAGCCGCATGTTCGCGCCGGCTTGGCGTGAACCGCGGCGCGCTCGCCGCGAGCCGGTCCGAGGCACGACGGTAGAGCTGACGGCAGTGCTCCGCAGTGCGCTGCACGATCTCGGCGATCTCCGCGTACGGCACGTCGAACGCCGAACGCAGTACGAACACTGCCCGTTCGACCGGGTCGAGCCGTTCCATCAGGTAGAGCGTCGCCGTCGCGAGCGTGTCGCGCTGTTCGACGCTGTCCAGCGGGTCCGAGGCGGAGTGCTCGGTGGGAACCGGTTCGGGCAGCCACGTCCCGACGTACGTCTCCTGCTTCGTCCGGGTGCGCAACCGATCGATGGCCAGCCGGGTCACCATCCGGCTGAGATACCGGCGTGGCTCGTGCACCTCGCGGCGCTCGATCGCGCGCCAGCGCAGGTAGGCGTCCTGGAGGACGTCGTCGGCATCCGACGACGACCCCAGGATGCGATACGCCACGCCGTACAGCATCGGCCGATGGGCGACGAGCTCACCAGCGGCGTCGCCGACGGTGACGGTCATACGCGCGTCGGCGGCTGCTTGTGTGTCGCGACCGAGGTGCGGTTCCATACGTTGATTGTCGCTATGGCGAGGAGTATGTCGGCAAGCTCCTTCTCATTCCAGAAGGATGCCGCCTGGTCCCAAACCTCCTCGGAGACACCATGCGGCCCCAGTTCGGTCACCTCATCGGTAAGCGCCAAGGCGGCCCGTTCCTGCTCCGAGAAGAACGGCGCCTCCCGCCATGTCGCGACCGCGAACAAGCGGCGGCTGTCCTCTCCTTCGGCCAAGGCGTCCCGGGTGTGCATGTCGACGCAGAACGCGCATCCGTTGGTCATCGAAGCCCGCAGCTTGATCAGCGCCAGCATCTGGTGATCCACGTTGGCTCGCACGTACTTGTCCAAGTTCAGAACCGCCCGATGGCCCTCCGGGGCAGCAGTGGCGATGTCCATACGCTGTGTCACGCTCATCCGTCCTCCTCGTCGTTCGTCTGTTGACACCAGAACGACGGAACGACGACGCCCCGGCGTGACAGATCCACGCGTGACCCGCCTCACACCCGTAGAGCCCGCCTGTTCACGCACCCAGCAGCGGCAGGCGCATCAAGTTGCGGCGGCCGCTCTCCAGGAAGCCGACTCGCTGATTGACCGCCCGCATACCCGTGTTCGCGACGGCGCACGTCACACCGACCGTATGAAGGTCCGGCCGGGAGGTTCGCAAACGAAGGATCAGATCGGCTTTGATGCAACTGGCCAGGCCGCACCGACGGTGATCCGGGAGCACGACGGTGTCATGCTGATCGCCCTCCACCGACGTGCCTGCCGAGATCTCTGTGAACGCCACGACCTTCCCATCGAGCATCGCGGCCGTCACCCACAGCGCCTCCCCACGCTCGGCCCGTTCACGCTCAGCCTGACGAACCAGTGCCGCCGTCCACGGCGGCACTTGAGGCGGATGTCTGTTCGGCGCGTCGGATACGAAGCGCTTCGCATGCGCATAGGAGTCGAGGAGCGCATCGGGCGCCGGATCTCGCCAATGAACGAGTCGGTACCTTGCGGGAGCAGCGGAGGCCAACCGGGCCAACTCAGCGGAGTCGAGATCATCGAGCTCGAGCACATAGTCCACGAGCTCGTCGCCGACGACCGCACCATGCTTAGCCGCGAACTCCGCACCCTCAGATCCGACCACGGCGATCGCTTCGACCACCCGACCGCCCACCGCACGCAGATCGGAGGTCACCTCATACAGCAACCATGATCCAAGGCCACGACGACGATGTGCAGGCTCGACGTGCAGCCGAATGAACCGTGCCGCCGGCTCCGATCCTGGGCCGGCCGAGGTTGACGCGACCCGCTCGGCACGCGCTCGAATCTCCCAGCCGGTGCGAACCGCGTCCGTCGGCCGGATGAGCCTATATCCCACGACCGTCGCCTTCGCATCCCACGACATCACGTTCGCGGACGGCAGCCTGAGATTCAAGCACGCTGGACGCGAATACGGCGGCCCAGCCCTGCATGCGTGAACGCCAAGGATCGTCCGCATCCAACGAGGTACTGATAGCTGCCGACCTCACCGAGTATTGCCTTATAGACAGAATCAACGCCTTGTTGAGTCTGACTGACTCCTGATTCCCACCGACGTTGTCGGTGGTGGTTGGTAGCGTGTG
>NZ_ML142859.1:31784-32085 GCF_004138495.1 Phytoactinopolyspora endophytica | reverse complement strand
ACGCGCCGCGCTACGCGGGATGGGCGCGGCCGTGGACAACAAACGCGCGAAGAAACGCGCCGAGAAACGCGACCAGGGCCGCTGGCTCGATGTCGCCGCCACCTTCGAAGGCGCGGTGTCCATCGATGGTGTCCTCGGCCCGGAAGACGGCGCGATCGTGCAGACCGCGATCGACGCCCTGGCCACACCGTCAGGCCCCGACGACACCCGCAGTGCGGCCCAGCGCCGCGCGGACGCACTCGTCGAGCTATGCCGCCGCCAGCTGAACTCCGCCTCGCTGCCGACACACGGCGGCGAGCCC
>NZ_ML142859.1:26949-31407 GCF_004138495.1 Phytoactinopolyspora endophytica | reverse complement strand
GACCCCAACGGCATCGCACACCAATCCGACCCACCCACCACCGCCACCGAAACCATCCACCACATCCTCAACGAACAAGCCAACGACAACACCACACAACCCCGAGCCGGCCCCCAGAACACAGACAACAGCAACACCGAACAGACCCACGACGACAGTGAGAATCGGACCGCCGGCAGGCACGGAGTCAACGGCCGTGGCGAAGCCCACGGCACAGCCGACGCTGCCTGACATCGGTATATACAGGCTGGCCGGCAGCGATCCACTGGAGTCAGTCGCCGCCGTCCGCACCGTCCCCGTCACCGCCGTCGAGCATGCCGGCGGTGCGGGCGACGGTCGCGTTGACGCTGTAGTCCGTGCCGCGCCGCCTCGGCATGCTCCATCGCGAGTCGGGCTCGTGTGCCTGGACAGCCTGGCGCATGGCTTCGTCGGTCATCGCTGCAAAGCCGCCCAATGCGACGCGACGTGCCTGGCTGGCATCCACGGGCAGTTCGGCGCGGAGCTGATCTACGACGGCGACGCCCAGCGCCGTCGCGGGATCGGGGCCGCGGTAGCCTCGCTTGCTCGCGTAGATCCACGCCGCGATGATCGGCACCCCGAACCAGCCCAGCAGGCACAGAGCCTCCGCGCCTTGGAAATCCTCAGCTGAGTCGACACCCAACGTGAGTACCCCGGCGAACCACGGCACGAACGCCGCCAGGATCGGGTACGCCACTTTCATCGGCCCGTACGCACGCCGCAACGGGCTGACGAGCAAGCCTTCTCGCGCCAGCCGGTTGAACAGCATGCGCAGCGCCCCGGTCGGAGCGCGACGGCGCACGGCGTCCAGCCCTTCCCCGCCGTGATCCCGCACGACCCGCAGCAGCCGGAGGTCTTCAGGGCCAAGGCCGGGTCGACGTCCGCCTGCCACCGCCGGCGAGGCAACGGCCAGCTCGATCTCCGAGTCGATGACCAGCTTGCCGGCGTCTGCCCGCACAAACCCGCGCTCGATGAAGTCGACGATGCGTGCGTCGATCGCTCGCACGGCGCCACCGCTGAGCAGACCGACCCAGACCGAGCCGAACGATGCGGAGTCAATCACCTGACGTGCACCGTCGCCCTTCGGACGACGGTCGGACACCCGCGCCACCACCGCCGAGCCGACACCGGACACCATGGCGAGCGAGAACAGCACCCACCAGATCGCCATCAGACTCCCAGTTCCCCTGGTGCCTCCGCGATCACGGCTATGTGCTCCAGACGATTCTGTTGACCGTCACGTCTTCACCGTAGATCCGGCAGGGAGCATCCAGAGCAATGACCAGCGAACTCCACATGAACAGGTGCGGCTCACCACTGTGCGATCAGCCGTGCACCGTCTCCGCGAGAATCTGATACGAGCGGAGTCGCGCCTCTGTGTCCACGATGTTCGAAGCGACGATGACCTCGTCGGCCTTCGTATGGTCGACGAAATTCTGCACGTCTTCCTTGATCTGCGCGGCTTCGCCGATCGCCGTGTGACGCAGCATCTGCCGAACCTGGTGCCCGACCGGCGACGCGAGAAGAGTCTCGTCGCTGATCGACTCCGACGACACCCCGCCTCGCTTGCTGAGACTGCGCGCCATCCGGGCGAGGTTCTCGGCGAAGAGACTCTCGGCGCGTTCCCTCGTGTCCGCGGCGAACACGTTCATCGCCGCGATCACATAGGGTGCCTCCAGCTGGTCCGACGGCTGGAACTCCTGCCGGTAGGCGCGCAGCGCATCGTCCAGCGCCGCGGGTGCGAAGTGCGAGGCGAACGCATACGGAAGGCCCAGCTGGGCGGCGAGCTTCGCACCGAACAACGACGATCCGAGGATGTAGAGCGGCACGTTCGTGCCGGCGCCCGGAATGGCACGCACCCGCTGGTCCGGCTGTTCCGGGCCGAGCATCGTCTGCAGCTCGACGACGTCCTGCGGGAAGTACTTGGACGCTGCAGGGTCGCGTCGCAACGCGAGAAACGTCTCCTGATCACCGCCCGGCGCGCGGCCGACGCCCAGGTCAATCCGCCCTGGGTGCAGCGTCGCCAGTGTCCCGAACTGCTCGGCGATGACCAGCGGCGAGTGGTTCGGCAGCATCACGCCACCGGATCCGACCCGGATGCGGCTCGTGTGCGCCGCAATGTGCGCGATCAGCACACTCGGCGCCGAAGACAGGATCGACGGCATGTTGTGATGCTCGGCGAACCAGTACCTCAGATATCCGAGCTCTTCCGCCTGCTGTGCGGTGACCACACTCGCGTGCAGCGTGTCCGCCGGCGTGCTGCTCTCCGACACCGTGGCCAGATCCAGGATCGACAACGGCTGTGCCATCCCACCCTCGATTCCTGCTGTTCGGCGGTGACCCGCTCAACCACCGTTACGAATTGTTACTATGCCGAACCAGCCTAACCCTCTGTGCCGCGCATCGAACGACATGGACGTCTCTCCTTCACTCGTCCGGAGTCACGACGATCTTGCCGAAGAAGTTCTTCTCGACGAAGTGCTGCTGTGCCAGCCCCAGGTCACGCAGCGGGAATGTCTGCGCGAGCAGCGGTTTCAGCTCGCCGGCCGCGATGTGACCCAGCAGCTGTGCGAAGTCCTCATGACTACCGAACGACGACCCGATGATCTGCAGCTGCTTGAGATACACGGTACGCAGGTCCGTCTGGACCAGTGGCCCGCCCATGGCACCGGCGACGACATAACGGCCGAGTGGGCGCAGCAGGTGAAGCAGCGAGCCGAAGGCCGGCCCGGCGACGACATCCGCGACCACGTCCACGGGTCGCCCGTCCAGCGCGGTCTCCACGTCGGAGACGAGATCAGTGGTGTGGCGATCGACGACGGCCGTCGCTCCCAGATCGCGCGCCTGGTCTTGCTTGGCAGCGCCTGCCACCGCCACGACGCGCGCTCCACGCACGGTCGCGAGCTGGATCAATGCGGAGCCCACGCCTCCCGATGCGCCTGTGACGAGGACGGTTTCGCCCGGTTGGACCGCCGCCCGGTTCAGCATCCGCATTGCGGTGGTGTAGGCGGTGGGGAACGTCGCGAGCTCGGCGTCGCTCATCGGCCCGTCGACGGCAAGGGCATTGCCCGCAGGCACCGTGACGAACTCCGCGAACCCTCCATCGCGTTCGCTGCCGACATAATCGTTGACCACCAGTTCCTCTTCGCCGCCGGTGTAGATCATCGGATCGACGAGCACGCGCTCTCCGATCCGTGAGTCCGGGACGCCGGATCCGACCTGATCGATCCGCCCGGCGATGTCGGCGCCCTGGATCCGCGGGAACCGCAATGCTTCGCGGCGCCAGCCGGTGGTGGACGACGGGTCCTCGGACGAACCATAGGCACCCTCCCGCGTCCAGATGTCCGTGTTGTTCAGCGCGGCTGCACCGACGCGTATCCGCACCTCGCCCGGGCTCGCCTGTGGGTCCGGGACATCCTCGCGATATTCCAGCTTCTCGGGTCCGCCGAATCCCGTGAGCACGACAGCACGCATAAAGCTTGCACCTCCTGAGTAAACTAACCGGTATGGTTACCCATCTAAGCACACTACGACGCCCGACATCAACACACCGGTCGGTATAGTCCTCGGCCGAGCTTCTACATGCGCTCGGGCGCCACGATGCCCAGCAGGCTCAGCCCATGGGCCAGTGTGCGGGCGGTGAGCCGGCACAGAGCCAGCCGGTTGCCGCGCACGGGCTCGTCGGCCTTGAGCACGTTGCAGGTTTCGTAGAACGTCGTGAAGTCCCGCGCAAGCTCATACAGGAACCCGCACAGACGGTGCGGCTCCAGAGTCTCGCCGACCTCGGTCAGCACCGATCCGTAAGCGTCCAGCCGCAGTGCCAGCTCGCGCTCCGCCGGCTGCAACGGAACGGTCGCATCCACCGGCGTCGCGGTCGCATCCCGCATCGCAGCGGCATCGCCGGTCGAAGAGTGGTCACCGGCTCTGCGGAGGATGGCGCGGATGCGGGTGTGCGCATATTGCAGGTAGACCCCGGTGTTCCCGGTGAACGAGACCATGCGGTCGATGTCGAAGACGTAGTCCTTGATCCGCGAGTTGGACAGGTCCGCGTACTTGACGGCGCCAATGCCCGCCAGCTCGGCGATCCGGTCCAGCTCCTCCGGGTCGAGTTCCGGGTCCTTCTCAGCGACGACGGCCCGGGCACGCGCCACCGCGTCGTCGAGCAGGCTCATCAGTCGGACAGTGCCCGTCTCCCGGCTCCTGAACGGCCGGCCATCTCGGCCGAGCACCGTGCCGTAGGGCACGTGCGCGGCCTCGACTCCGCCATCGAGCCAGCCGACCCGGCGTGCGGCGTCGAAGACCATGCGGAAGTGCGAGCCCTGGCGGAGGTCGGTGACGTAGAGCAACCGATCCGCTTTGAGCTCACGCACGCGGTACCGCAGCGCCGCCAGGTCCGTTGCGTCGTAGCCGTAACCGCCGTCGCTCTTGCGGACGATCAGC
>NZ_ML142859.1:25823-26889 GCF_004138495.1 Phytoactinopolyspora endophytica | reverse complement strand
CTGCCCGTCGGGGCCGGTGACGCCCTCGGAGAAGATCACCACCGCGCCGTCGCTCTCCACCGCGACCCCATCATTCACCAGCTCGGCGATCGTGTCTCCGAGCATCGGCTGGTAGAACGACTCGCCCACCGAGTCCTCGGGTGTCAGCAGCACGTCCAGGCGGTCGTAGATGTCACGGAATGCCTTCTCGGACTCGGCGACGATCTCGTTCCATCGCGCGAGAGTCGCGGCGTCTCCAGACTGCAGACCGACGACGCGCGCCCGCGCCCGATCGGCGAACGACGTGTCCGCGTCGAATGCGGCACGCGATGCCTTGTACAGCTCATCCAGGGCAGACACCGCCGACGCGCCGGCCGCCACCTCGTCTTGGTGCCACGCCGCGTCGGGATGCTCGTCGAGATACTGGATCAGCATCCCGAACTGAGTGCCCCAGTCACCCAAGTGGTTCTGCCGCACCACGTCCGCGCCGAGGAAGCCGAGCACCCGCGCCAGACAGTCACCGATGATCGTCGTCCTCAGATGGCCGACGTGCATCTCCTTGGCGATGTTCGGCCCGGAATAGTCGACGACGGTCCGTCGTCCCACCTCCGGCGAGCCGACGCCCAGCCTCCGGTCCGCCAGCCGCACCGAGGCCTGCTCCCAGATCACGCGGTCGGAGATGGTGATGTTGAGGAAACCAGGCCCGGAGAGCTCCACCGTCTCGATGGGCCCTGTGCCGCCAACCGCCGCCTCAAGCGCTTCGGCCAGCGCGGAGGCCAACTCGGCGGGCGCAGTCCGCGTCTGCTTGGCCAGCGAGAGCGCGGCATTCGACTGGAAGTCTGCGTGATCGGAACGTCGCACCACCGGGTCCGCTCCCACCAAATCCGGGCGGATACGGCCGATCGCCTCCGACACGTCGGATGCGATCTGACTCAACAGCGGAACGACGGCGTGATCACTCAACAGAACAGACCTCCTACCTCATGGCGAATACATCACCCCTCATCTTTCAGCGAAGCGCGGCGGCAGGCACGTGAATTTCCGCGCATGGCGATGTCGGTCCGGCTGTACTACGTGGTAGAGGATG
>NZ_ML142859.1:25529-25750 GCF_004138495.1 Phytoactinopolyspora endophytica | reverse complement strand
CCGGCTGCACTACGTGGTGGAGAAGGCGAAGACTGTGGTGGATCGGAACTGCTCGCCGGGGCGCAGAACCGTCGACGGGAAATCCGGCTGGTTCGGCGAGTCCGGGAAGTGCTGCGTCTCCAGGCAGAGCCCGTCGCCCTGGCGGTAGAGCTTCCCGCCGGTTCCGACCAGCGGGCTGGTCAGCTGGTTGCCGGTGTAGAACTGGATACCCGGCTCGGTGG
>NZ_ML142859.1:24542-25464 GCF_004138495.1 Phytoactinopolyspora endophytica | reverse complement strand
GAGAGGACCCGGCCGCTTCCCGGCTCGGTCACGCGAGCGGCCAGTTCCAGGCCGTCGCCGTCACGTGCGAGCACATAGTTGTGGTCGTAGCCGCCGGCGATCACGAGCTGTGGGTGCGCCTCGCGGATCCGTGCCCCCACGTCCACGGGCTCCCGGAAATCCAGGGGAGTCCCCTCCACCGGCGCGAGCTCACCGGTCGGGATAGCCATCGAATCAGTGGGCGTGTACTGGTCCGCGTTGAGCTGCACCAGGTGGCCCATAATACTGCCGCTGCCCTCACCGGCCAGGTTGAAATAGGCGTGGTTGGTGAGGTTCACGATGGTGGGGGCGTCCGTCGTCGCGCCGTAGTCGACGCGGAGCTCGCCGTCGCCGGTGAGCGTGTAACGGACCACCGCCTCAAGCGTCCCCGGATAGCCCTCCTCGCCGTCCGGGCTGGTATAGGTCAGCTCCACGGCCGCATCGGCGTCGCTTCCATCGCCCACGATGCGAGCCGACCACACCTTGTGGCTGAAGCCCGCCGTCCCTCCATGCAGGTGAAGCGGCGGGCGATTCCGGGTGAGCTGATACGCCGCACCGTCCAAGGTGAACGCTCCGCCCGCGATGCGGTTGGCGTAACGGCCGGTGACGGTGCCGAAGTAGGGGTTGCGTTCCAGGTAATCCGTGAGGTTGTCGAAGCCCAGCACGACGTTCGCCGGCCGCCCGGCACGGTCCGGCGCCTCGATCGATTGCAGAATCCCACCGTAGGTGAGGATCCGGACCCGCAGGCCCGACGGACTGCTCAACGTGTAGGCGTCCACCTGCGTCCCATCGGACGTGGTCCCGAAGACCTCTGCGGTCACGGCTGGCGATTTCTGCTCGAGCATCCGCTCTCCTCATCGACCGGTGGGGTCGCTGGCCTGTAGACAACACGCTCAGCTTACGT
>NZ_ML142859.1:24221-24440 GCF_004138495.1 Phytoactinopolyspora endophytica | reverse complement strand
CACGTAGCCACGAGGCTGTGCCGCGATCCCAGTCCACCCGAACCGGAACCCGCCGGTAGCGGCCGCCGCCCCGCATCGCCCGGCGCCACGGCCTCCTTCTGTCCAGGTCATTTGGCGCTCACACACGGGCCCAATGTCCCGTCTCTGCCCGAACAACGACCCTAAGCAACCGTGCCCCGTCTGATCGAGAGTGAAGGTATCGGATTAACTACCAGAGCG
>NZ_ML142859.1:19757-24175 GCF_004138495.1 Phytoactinopolyspora endophytica | reverse complement strand
AGAGAAGCTCATGAAGAAGCGGCTAAGGGTCCTGGGTGCGCTACTCGGAGTCTTCGGCCTGGGCTTCCTGGTCGCGGGCGGCGTCGCTTTCGCCAAGACGCAGGAGGGCTACGGCTCACTTCAGGCATTCAGCGAAGCTCAGAACGTCACGCTGACCTACAACGAGGACGGCGAGCTGATCGACCGCGGCACCACCGAAGGCGCCGACGCGATCATGGACCTGCTCACCGAGGACTGGAAGTACCCGGTCGTGGAGTCCGATCTGGACCCGGGCGACCCCCTGGTCAACACCGCCACCGAGTACATGTACCAGATGGCGACCGTGGGCTACCACGTACTGAACGGCACCCAGACAGTCGAGCTTGAGGAAGCCGTCGAGTACAACGGCGAGACCTTCGACGCCGGGACCTACGAGATGGACGTCGAAGGCCGGTACTGGAGCGACTTCGACCGGGACCACCCGATCGAGGGCGCCGCCCGCGAGCAGGCGTGGAGCGGAACGGCACACGGACTCTTCGGCGAGCTCGGGGTCGGCACGGTCACCCACTCGGCTCTCCAGCTGGGCTTGGGACTCGCCGGGCTGTTCGCCGGCCTCGGGGTAGTTCTGCTGGTCACCGGCGGCGGTCTGATCTGGGCCGGGCGCGCCCGGGCCGACGCCGGCGTCGGTTCGCCAAAGCAGCAGACAACGGGCGAGCCGGTCAGCGTCTGACGGATCCGCCAGACTTGTCCCTCATCCGCAACGACGACGGAGGCTCTCCGGATCCCGGAGGGCCTCCGTCGCTCGGCTCATACTCGTGCGATGAGCAGGGTGACATAGGCGGTCCCGGCCGCCAGGACGGTCGCCCCGGCACCGACGAGGACGGCGCGGCCTCCGGTGCGCGCAAGCCTGGCGAGATGCACGCCGGCACCCAGACCGAACATGGCGGCCGTCAGCAGCAGCGTGGCCGTCGTCTCGGCGACGTTCAGCGCCGCGTCGGGCAGGACGCCGATGCTGCGCACCACCACCATGCCGAGAAAACCGAGTACGAACAGCGGTATCAACGGGCGCCCAGGCCGCGTCTCCCGCCTGCCCCGCCGTGTCACGGCGACCGCCGCCACCAGCGGAGCCAGCAGAACCACCCGGCCCAGCTTGGCCACCACCGCCACCAGCAGCGCTGTCTCTGAGACGACGGCGGCCGCTGCCACCACCTGAGCGACCTCGTGGATGCTCGCCCCGGCCCAGATGCCGAACTCCTGGTCACTCAGACCCAGGCCGCCCTGCAGGAGCGGATACACGGCCATGGCCAGGCTCCCGTACAGGGTCACCAACGCCACAGCGGTGGCCGCGTCATCATCCTTCCCGTCGACCACACTGTTCATGGCGGCGACCGCGGAGGCGCCGCAGATCGAGAACCCGGTGGCGAGCAGGAGCGAGCGATCATCTCCGATGCCCAGCCGGCGGCCGAGCCACCGAGTTCCGGCAAAAGTCACCACGACGGTGGCTCCGACGACGATGAGGTGGGCGGGACGCAGGCTCAGCAGTTCCGGGACCGCGAGCTGCAGGCCAAGCAGTACGACGCCGGCGCGTAACATCCTTCTGGTAGCCAGCGCGAGGCCGGGTTCCATGCGAGGCCGCAGCAGCTTCGCGTTCCGCGCAAGCACACCCAGTGCCACCGCTACGGTCAACGGGCCGAGAGCGCCCACGAACCGGCTGAGGACGAAAGCTCCGGCGACACCCGCGACGACGACGGCCAGCCCGGGCAGGCACCGGGCGAGCGCCGCGCCGCCTTCCGAGTCGCCCGACTCCCGAAGCACGGTCTGCCGCTCCCGAAGCACGGTCTGCGGGCCTGCCGGTCCATTCCTCACCCTTCGATGCTCCACCAGCGCCGTTCGCTGCAGAAGGCCCAGTTGACAATGGGTGCATAGACTCGGTCTATGACGGCTAGGCTGGAGCTGCATTCCATGGAGCTGTTGCTCGCCATCGCCGAGCACGGCAGCATCGGCGAAGCGGCCAGGGCGCTGGAGCTCGCTCAGCCGACGGTCAGCACCAACCTCCGCCGGCTGGAACGCCAGCTCGGGCTGCGGCTGGTCGAACGGACGGCACGAGGGTCACGGCTCACCCCGGCGGGGTCCGCGGTCACCGACTGGGCCAGAGAGGTCCTCACGGCATCGGACCGCTTCGAGGCGGCCGTCGCGGCGCTGCGACAGGAGCGTGCCGGCCAGCTTCACGTCTCCGCGAGCATGACCATCGCCGAGTACCTGATGCCCGTCTGGCTCGCCGACCTGCAGCGGCGTGAACCCGATCTGGCCATAGCACTGCGCGTGGGCAACTCCGAAGAGGTAGCCGGCCATGTACTGTCCGGGACGGCCGAGCTGGGCTTCGTCGAAGGCGTCACCGTCCCGGACGGGCTGCGTACACACGTCGTCGCGGAGGATCGCCTCGCCGTCGTCGTCGGGGTCGACCACCCCTGGGCCAGGCGCGGCGAACCGGTCGCCCTCGACGAGTTGCTCTCCGCGCGGCTCGTCCTGCGTGAACCCGGTTCCGGGACCCGGGAGACATTCGATCACGCCGTCTCCTCGCTCGGTCACCCACGGCCACGTCCCGCACTCGAGCTCGGCTCGACGGCATCGATCAAAACAGCCCTGCTGACCTCTGACGGCGTCGGCGTACTGAGCTCGCTCACCGTCCAGGCCGAGATAGCCGCCGGTCGGCTGGCCTCCCTCGACGTCGCCGGACTCGACCTGCGACGCCTGCTGCGACTGATCTGGCGCGAGGATCACAATCTCAACGGCCCCGCGGCTCTCCTCGCGCACCGCGCCACGTCCACCTGACGAGCGACATCCGCCACTCCCCGAAACCGGTCGGGCGATGGGCTCGGGGGAAGGGTTCTCCCGGCTCAAGCCCAGCCGGGCCCCAGATCAACAGAGCCCAACACACGCCACGCAACCATGTGCCGGGAGAACCCTTCCCCCGAGGTCATCGCCGTATCGGCTCTTCTCGCTTCACGGCAGCCCGGCGGACAACGTGCGCACCAATGTCTCCTGCAGCCAGCCGAGCCAGTCGTAGACGTCGTGGATATGCCGGCGCGGGTCGTCGTCGGAGAGGTTGGCCCACTCATCCTCGTCGTCGTCGGAGATGCCGAGCCGCGTTCCCAGCGCCAACCGCAGATCGGTCAGCGTCCGCAGCCACGCGTCCGCCTCTTCGGCGTTGAGCTCCACCCGGGTCTTGTCCCGCGGCCGGCGTTCCTCCGGGTTCATGCCTTCGGACGTGGCCAACGACGTCAGCACGGTGGCTGCCGTCCCCGCCTTGGCCTCACGCAGCCCTCGCTCGGTGAACCGGCGGAAGTCCGACGCGGACTCATCGTCGCCGTTATAGCCGTCCGGGAACAGACGTAGCAGCACTGGATCCGTCGGACGTGCGGGTGTGTCCTCATCCGCCAATCCCAGAGCCGCCGCCCAGCCGTCGTCACTCTCCTTGGCCTCGGGCTCGTCGTGGACCAGTTCCAGGAGCTGGCCGACCAGCGAGCGCAGAAGCTCTACCTCAGCGGTGTGGAAGGACGCGGTCACGCCACCCCCACGCGCCCGCCGGAACGCTGTACTCAGCCTAGGTCCCCCGCCTTCTGCAGTGTGGCCCACAATCCGTAGGAGTGCATGGCCTCCACGTCACGCTCCATCTCCTCGCGGGTGCCCTCTGACACGACGGCTTTGCCCTTCTCGTGTACATCGAGCATGAGCTCCTCCGCCTTGGTTTTCGGGTAGGCGAAGTAGGCCTGGAAGACGTAAGTCACGTAGGACATCAGGTTGACCGGATCATTCCACACAACCGTCACCCAGGGTGTCTCCGGCGCCGGAGCCTCGGTCTCCTCGACCTCCGGGCGCTCGATCTCCACAGGTGCGGTCGTCACAATTCTCAAGTGTCGCACTCTTGGCTCGCTGCGGCCACATTCCCTGACCAGTGGCGCGCCGTCGAGCTAGTCTGAGTGATGTGTCGGCGACAACGGCAATGCTTACCGATCAGTACGAGCTGACGATGCTGCAGGCCGCGCTGGCCAGGGGCACCGGGCAGCGACGCGCGGTATTCGAGGTGTTCGCCCGTCAGCTGCCGCACGGTCGCCGGTACGGCGTGGCGGCCGGCACCGGTCGGTTACTGGACGCGATCGAGACGTTCCAGTTCGACGACGAGGCGTTGGAGCATCTGGACAAGGCCGGCGTGGTCGACGATCCCACGCTCGAATGGCTGGCCGGCTACCGCTTCTCCGGAGACGTGTGGGGCTACGGGGAGGGCGAGCCGTACTTCCCGCATTCCCCGTTGCTGATCGTGGAAGCGCCCTTCGCCGAGGCGGTGCTCCTGGAGACGCTGGTGCTGTCCATGATGAACTTCGACTCCGCGGTGGCCTCGGCGGCGTCCCGGATGACGTCGGCGGCCCGGACACGGCCGT
>NZ_ML142859.1:17634-19747 GCF_004138495.1 Phytoactinopolyspora endophytica | reverse complement strand
ATGGGGTCGCGGCGCACACACGAGCAGGCGGCCGTCGCGGCGGCCAGAGCCGCGTACATCGGCGGTTTCGCCTCCACCAGCAACCTCCGGGCCGGCCAGATCTATGGCGTTCCCACCCGGGGCACCAGTGCGCACGCCTTCACACTGCTGCACGACTCGGAACGGGACGCGTTCACCGCCCAGGTGGAGAGCCTCGGCAAGGGCACGACGCTACTGGTGGACACGTACAACGTGTCGGAAGCCGTCGCCTTGGGCGTCGAGATCGCGGGCACCGACCTGGGCGCGGTCCGGTTGGACTCCGGAGACCTGCTCGTCCAAGCACACGAAGTGCGCGCGCAGCTCGACGAGCTGGGCGCCACGGGCACCAAGATCATCGTGACCAGCGACCTCGACGAGCACGCCATCGCCGCTCTCGCCGCCGCCCCGGTCGACGCGTACGGGGTCGGCACCTCTCTGGTCACGGGCTCTGACGCACCCACCGCGGGTCTGGTGTACAAGCTCGTCGCACGTGAGGACGCGCACGGTGAGCTGACGGCTGTGGAGAAGAAGAGCAAGGACAAGCCGGGGGTAGGCGGCCGCAAGCACGCGATACGCCGAAGCAACGGACAGGGCGTCGCGGAGGCCGAGGTGCTCGGCATCGGCGGCCCTCCAGAGCACAACGACCACGACCGTCCTCTGCTCATGCCACTCGTACGAGAGGGTCAGATCGTCGGGCGCGAACCGCTCGACGCCGCCCGCAACCGGCACCACAGGGGCCGAGCGGAACTGCCCCGTACCGCAGTGCAGATGTCTCGTGGTGAACCCGCCATCCCCACGCGCTATGAGGAGCAGCGATGAAGCGTGCACTGATCGTCGTCGACGTGCAGAACGACTTCTGCGAAGGCGGTACCCTCGCCGTCCACGGCGGTGCCGAGACCGCTTATGCGATCGCCGAGGTGCTGCGGCAATGGCAGGACGAGGAACCGGATGACCGCCCTTACGACCACGTCGTCGCGACCCGGGACCATCACATCGATCCAGGCGAGCATTTCTCTGAGACTCCGGATTACGTGACGAGCTGGCCGCGGCATTGCGTCGCGGACACCGACGGCGCCGCATTCCACCCCAACTTGGACCCGCAGCCGTTCGATGCCATCTTCAACAAGGGCGAGTACTCGCACGGCTACTCCGGCTTCGACGGCAGCTGCCAAGAAGGCACCGGACTGGCCGCGTGGCTTCGGGAACGGGACGTCTCGTCCGTCGATCTCGTCGGTATCGCCACCGACCATTGCGTCCGCGCGACCGCGTTGGACGCGGTCCGGGCCGGGCTGTCCACGCGTGTGCTGCTCGACCTCACCGCGGGTGTGGCGCCGCATACCACCGACCGAGCGCTCGCCGAGATGCGAGAGGCGGGCGTCGACCTGATCGGCGAGCCGCTCGTCCGCATGGTGTGAGGCTCGCCCGCCGATCGGGTGGACGCCACGGAGCCGGGCTCGCGCGGAGTCAGGCGAACAGCTTCTCCAGCACCTCGGCGACGCCGTCGTCGTCGTTGCTCGCACATGTGGCGTCAGCCGCCGCGACGACGTCCGGATGCGCGTTGGCCATGGCGTACGACGTCCCTGCCCACTCCAGCATGAGCACGTCGTTGGGCATGTCGCCGAACGCGACCACGTCCTGCGAGCCGATGCCCCGCTCAACACAGAGCGCGGCCAGGGTGGACGCCTTCGACACACCGCGCCCGCTGATCTCCAGCAACGCCTGGCCATCGGAGAAGGTGGCGGTCGCGAGATCGCCGATCGCCACCGTTCCACGGCGGATGAACTCATCGGGCTCCATCACCTCGTGACGGGCCAGCAGCTTGGCCACCGGCTCGGCGAGCAGCAGCTCCAGATCACCCTCGAGCGCGTCTTGCGGAAGCACCCAGCGGTGCATGAACGCCGGCTCCCGGCCATACAGCAGCTCTCGCTCCATCGCGAACGTCACTCCGGGCAGAGCAGCTCGCAGCACCAGCGCCACCTTCATCGCGTCGTCGCTCGGCAATGTGTACCGCTCGACGATCCGCCGGCCGGCTACGTCGTAGACGAGCGCACCATTCGCGCAGACGGCGATGCCGTGCGAACCGACGGCGTCCGCA
>NZ_ML142859.1:14367-17585 GCF_004138495.1 Phytoactinopolyspora endophytica | reverse complement strand
GTCCAACCAGCGCGGCGGACGCCCCGAGACGAAGATCACCGTGGCGCCGGCGTCCTCCGCTCGGCGCAGCGCGGCAAGCGTGCGCGGCGAGACCGAGCCGTCGCTGCGGAGCAAGGTTCCATCCAGATCAGTGGCGACGACTCGGGGCGGCTGCTCAGAGAGATGCACCCTACGAGTCTGCCAGGTACCGACCGGAGATGCTCAGCCGAACAGCCGCTCAAGGACCTGTGCGACGCCGTCGTCGTCGTTGCCGCCACAACGCAGGTCCGCGGCGCGTACGGCGTCAGGATGCGCGTCGGCCATCGCGAACGAGGTGCCTGCCCACTCCAGCATGAGCAGGTCGTTCGGCATGTCTCCGAAGGCCACCACCTGCTCCGGGCCGACCCCCAGGTCGGCGCAGAACTTCGCCAGGGCAGAGGCTTTCGATACGCCGAGCGCACTGATCTCCAGCAACGCACGATAGTCCGGGAAGGTGGCAGTGGTCAGGCCTCCGACAGCACAGATGCCGCGGCCGACGAACTCGGCCGGCTCGACGCTCGGATCCTGTGCGACCAGCTTCGCCACCGGCGCGGCCAGCAGCTCCTCCAGCTCCGCCTCGAACCCGCCCTCGGGCAGAGGCACCCTGCGTGGAAACAGCGGCTCCTTCCCGTAAACGCAACCGCGCTCGATAGCGAACGTGACCCCTGGGAAGTCTTCTCGCAGGGCATGCGCCACCTTCATGGCCGTCTCCGCCGAAAGCTCCTCCTGTTCGACGATCCGCCGACCGAGGGCGTCGTACACCATCGCGCCGTTGAGACATATCGCCAGCCCGTGCGACCCGAGCGCATCCTGCACGGGAGCGAGCCCGCGCGGAGGCCGTCCCGTGACGAACACCACCACGGCGCCGGCCTCCTCCGCGAGGCGAAGAGCGGCGACAGAACGCAGGGAGACCGATCCGTCGCTGCGCAGCAGCGTGCCATCGAGGTCGGTGGCGACGACACGAGGAGACGTACGCGGCGACATGGGCACCCGACAATCCTGACAGGCGGTCCATGCCCACAGGTGAGCCACACCTTCGTCACCTGGGGAGATCCCCCGGGCACGTGGTCAAGCTCACCACGTCGCGCGTCGGCTCAGTCCCGCGGTGTGAATAGGGCGGGAGTGCGAGGAGCCCTTCGACGGCGTCGAATCACGACGACGCAGGAACCGACGACCACCAGCACTGCGGCGGCCGAGCTGGCCGAGACTATGCCCCAGGGGAACGGGTCGCTGATCTCGCCGGGCCTGACCATCACCCGGACGCGGCCGCCGGGGGTCTCAGTGAAGTAGAGGTTTCCATGCGCATCGAAGCCAAGGTTGGCCAGGCGGACGGGGTCCGTGGCGTTCTCATCGGGTGGCTGGACTACGGTCTCGACTTCACCGTCAGCATCGATTCGCTTGATCCCCCGCGAGGTGGCGAGGTAGGCCGTATCGTCGCGGTCCACCGCCACGTCAGACGGCGAGATCAGATTCGTTCCTCCGTCCGAGCCGCCACCGCCCGGATCGTCGTCAGTCGGCAATCCCCGTCCGGCGACGATGGACACCTCGCCGTGAGGTGCGATCTCTCTGAGCTGCTCGGAATGCTCGTCGCCCACGTAGATGTGACCGTCCGGGCCGACAGCCAGCCCGCCTGGAAGCGTGAAGCCGTGTTCGGCGAGGGTGGACAGCCTGCCGTCCTCACCGAGCTCGTACACCCGGTTGGACAAGCTATCGGCGAGGTAAAGCGTGCCGTCCCACCCGGAGGCCAACCGGATCTCGTCCACAGCCGCCGTGATGGCCAGCTGGCCCTCATACCCCTGGTTGCCCCGCACACCGGCCCTCCGGCTTCCGTTCCCGGCGACGACGGCCGTGGACGCGTCCGGGTAGATCCGCAACACCGCCCCACCCACGGCGACGTAGACGCTTCCGTCGGTGCCCACTTCGACATCCGTCAGTGTGAGGTCAGGCGGGTACGTCGTACCCACACCGGTGGGGAGGCGCGCGGTCTCTCCCTCCGTATCGATGGTCAGTACGGAGTCGTCTCGGGACCCGACGACGTGGATCGTGCCATCGGCGCCTACCGCGAGCCCCCTCGGTTCGCCGACGACCTCGGTGGAGTCCGCGTCGGCCACGGTCAGGACGGTTCCCGCTTCCTCGTCGGCCCACGGGTCATCCGCCGGTTTTGGCGCGGGCCGTTCACCGATGCCGTGTTCGACGGGGAGGCCGTTCTCGTTCAGGGCCATCACGAACACGCGCCCCGGGGCAGCGAAGTAGAGGTGACCGTCCGGACCGACGGCGATGTCCTGAGCCAAGTACCAGGCAGGAGCAATCGAGGTGATGACGCCGTCGCCGTCGATCCTGCGCACCACGTTGTTACCATGGTTGCTGCCGTCGATGAACAGCAGCCGGTCCTCGGCGTCGACGGCCAGTGCCATGTCGCCCATGCCCTGGTCGATCTCGGCTTCGGCGGCGGGACCGCCGTCTCCGGAGAAGCCTGACCCGGCGTCGCCCAGCACGGTACTGATGGTCCCGTCTTCGTCGACCTTGCGGATGTACCATCCCTTGCGGCTGTATGTACCGTCGTCCTGTGGACCTTCCGCGACGTCTTCCGCGAGGTAGATCGTGCCGCGCGAGTCGACGGCGAGGCTCGTGATGTCGGTCAACTGCGCTTCGGTCGCGGTCTGCCCCTCGCTGGCCTGTAACCCTAGTTCTCCGCCTCCGGCGACCGTGGTGATCGTGCCGTCCTCGTCGATCGCACGGACCCGCCAGTCGAACGTGCCAGCGCGGTGGGCGACGTAGGCGGTACCTCCGCTCACCGCCATGTCGGTGATCCGCAACGCCGCCTCGGTGGCCGGCCGGTCGCTGCCGTCGTCGAGGCTGAATGCACCGCCGCCGGCGATCGTCGTGAACTCGCCGCTGTCCGCGTCCATCCGCTGGACGACGACGCCGTTGGAAGCGTAGAGCGTCCCGTCGTCGTTAACCGCCGTCACCGGCCGCTCCTCGCCGGCCTGCAGCCCTTCCAGCGGGACAATGGCGTCCGTGATCGTGTCGATCACACCATCAGTGCCGACCACCCGCAGGTTCTTGTTCGCCAGGTCGGAGACGTACAGCTGCGCGTCGAGGCCGACATCGATCTTCAAGCGTCCGCCGAGCGCAGCGTCCAGCGCCGGCCCGCCGTCACCGGAGTCGCCGCCTTCTTCGGTATAGGTGGCCTCGTCGCC
>NZ_ML142859.1:9998-14318 GCF_004138495.1 Phytoactinopolyspora endophytica | reverse complement strand
CGGCGACCGTCTCCATCTGTCCCGGCCGCAGGTCGGCCATTGCCGCGACGGTGCGGGCGGCTTCATCGCGGACCCTATCAGCCGACGCGCCACCCGACACGATCACGAGCACAGCCGTCATCGCCGTCACGGCGATAGCGCCACGCCGCACCGTCGAACGCAAGATCACAGTTCTACCTCCGGTCTATCGGAACAAGGGCGCCAGCAGCCGCGTCTGCCATCGTGACCGACGTACGTGCCCGTCCGCCCTGCTCATTCCCGCGGAGTGATCTCTGTCGTGACCTCGGTCGTCATCTGCTCCGTCTGCTCCGTGCCATCCTGCTCCAACGTCATCTCAGTCTCCGACGTGACGCTAGAGGATCCGGAGACCGCCATAGGGAAGCTCAGACGGCCCCTGGTGGTACCACTGCCACTGGCCGTGTAATCCTCCACTACGACCTGCTGGCCATCCTCCTCGGCCGTGGCCGGCATGACCTGTTGGGAGACCTCAACGTCCAGCTCGTAGGCGTCGCCGTCGAAGTCAGCCAAGGTATAGGACGCGGTGTTGCAGAAGGTGGCGTTGCTCACCTCATGAGAGCTGACTATGTCCCACTCTGCCCCCGGACCCAACGGCTCCGTCGGGAACGGCGTCGTCATGTCCCCCAGCATCTGTTCGAGTTGCCCAACCATCTGGGTGAGCATCGGGTCCGAGCCATCCGTCGTGACCTCAGCGTCGACGAACGCACCGGAACGCGTCGTGGTCAGGGTCCCGGAAACGCCCACGAGCAGGCTGCTCATCGACTCCGTCACAGCGTCGCCGTCGGCCTCCCCCTCGTCGTAAACGAACGACATCTTGATCTCATCGTCCGTGACCTCATCGACGGTCGTCGTCATGCCGAATTGCATCATGGGCACCGCGTCTGTCGACGCGCTCTCACTGTCGACGCCGGTGTCGATGCTCATCCCTGTCTGGATGTCCACCGTCGCGCTGTCGCCGACGGTGGGCGACATCTCCATGACCTCCCGCGGCTCATCGCCCTGGTCGAGAACCGTCACCTCCGGCGGCCCGTCGCAATCCTCCGGGCTGACGCCCGACGTGTCGTCGTCGCCGCATGCCGTCAGCGCAAGTACCAGAGTGGTCAGCAAGACGCTGCTCGCTTGTGTACGCATCTTAAGAATCCTTCATCTTCAGGTCGATCGCGGAGCAGCGCTCCGAATGAACACCGTCGACCGACGATGCCGGACAATGATTGCAGCGCCCGCTTGCACGGCGCTTGCGCTACGCGTTCGGAGTCCCCGGAACGGTAGAGGCGGACAGACGTGATTCCCTGTCCCGCCGACGACGCCACCTGTGGATATGCACGACATAGACGATGCCCAGCACGCTGACGGCAGCGACGGCCGAGCCCGCCCACACGGCTCCCCACGGGAACGGGTCAGCGATCTCGCCCGGCCGGACGACCACCCGTACCCGGTAGCCGGGAGACTCGGTGAAATAGACGTTGCCGTGTGCATCGACGGCGAGGTTCGACGCACGAGCGCCTGCGTCGTCGGAGAGCTCGGCCACGGTGTCGATCGTGCCGTCCGTGTCGACCCTCCTGATCCGGCCAGATGCGCAGACATCGACGGCGCCGTCGCCGTCCACCGCGACATCGGTCGGCGAGATCAGGTCGGCTTCCGTCCTCGCCGAGCTCGTACACCTGGCTGGAGTAGGCGTCGCCCAGATACATCGCGCCGTCCGGCCCCGATGCGATCCGCAATCCATTGCCCAGGACCACCGTGCTGGCGAGCTGGCCGTCGTAGGCCTGCTGGCGCCAGTTCCCGCCGGCCACGACGGACGTCGCACCGTCCGGGTACATCCGTACCGCTGCACCTCCCGCGGCGACGTATACGTTCCCATCGGTACCACGCTCGACATCCGTCATCGCCCGGTCGAACGGATACTCTTCATCGACGCCTCCGGCCACCGTGGTGAGCGTGCCGTCCGCGTCCACCTTGTCGATCCGCCGGTCCTCGGGGGACGCGCGGTCAGCGATGTAGAGGGCGTCGCCACCGGCGGCCACGTCCGTCACGCGCATGCGGACCTCCGTAGCGGGCCGGCCCTCGCCGGCTTCGTCGAGCGTCATGTCACCAGCGCCGTCTCCCGCAGGCGCCAACCGTCGGCCCCTAGCTCCCCGACCACGGTGTCATCCGTCACGGTATCGATCACGCCGTCCGCACCCACGGTGCGGAGTCGCTCGTTCGACTCGTCGGCAATGTAGAGCGTCCCATCCGGCGCCACATCCATCGTCAGCTTCCGGCCGAGACCAGCCTCGCGCGCCGCGCCGCCGTCGCCGGGGCCGACACCGTCGTCGCCGCCGTAGAAGCTCGGCTCCCCGGTAACGCCGCTTCCCTCGCGCTTTCCCCTCGATTGCTCGCACTATCCAGCCGATGAGGCCGACATTTCGGTCCGGCGTCTCGCGGAAGGAAAGCACGGCCCTACGTCGACACGCGTACGTCCGAAGACGCAGCCGAGCGGATGCACCATGCCCGACGACAGATGACCCTGGCTGTATGAGACACACGATCGTCACCACCGACCGGTTGACCAAGCGGTACGGCCCGCATTCCGCGGCCGACGCGGTCAGCCTGACCGTCTACGCCGGCGAGGTGTACGGTTTCCTCGGCCCGAACGGTGCCGGTAAGACCACCACGCTTCGGATGCTGCTCGGGCTGGTCCGGCCGACCAGCGGCAGCGTGACCATCCTGGGGCACGCTCCCGGGCATCCGGCCGCTGTCTCCGCGACCGGCGCTCTCGTCGAGGGACCCGGTTTCTACCCGTATCTCTCCGGCCGGGCCAACCTTCGCGTGCTGGCCCGCTACCGACGCATCGGCGATCACGCCGTCGACGCTGCACTGGAGCGTGTCGACCTCAGCGACCGCGGAGGCGATCCGTTCCGGACCTACTCGCTCGGCATGAAACAGCGCCTCGGCGTCGCGGCGGCGTTGTTGGGTGAGCCTGAGCTGCTCATTCTCGACGAGCCGACCAACGGCCTCGATCCTGCCGGAATGGCGGACATGCGCCGACTGATCGTCGACCTGGCCAAGGGCGGTCAGACGGTGATCCTCTCCAGCCATCTGCTCAGCGAGGTGGAGGAGATCTGTGACCGCGTCGGAGTCATCTCACGCGGACGGCTCCTTGCCGAAAGTACCGTAACCGAGCTCCGCGGAGGCAGCACGCTGTACGTCCGCGCCCGACCGGTCGACGATGCCCTTGCCATCGCGATGGAGATCGCCGGTGACGACGCGGTCCGGCTGGTCGACGGCGGCCTCTGGCTCGACGTCGACACGGAGATGGCGCCCCAGCTGGCGAGGAGGCTGGTCGAGGCCGACGTGGCCGTCCATGAGATCAAGCCGTCCGAACGTTCACTTGAGGATGTCTTCTTCGACATGACCTCGAACGACGAGATCGTCACGAGCGCAGACCAGACCGAGGAGGCACGATGAACGCCCTGAGAACTGAGCCGACACGAGTCAGCGGAACGGCGGGCGGCGCCATGAGCGACATGGTCGCGAGCGCGCGGGCTGAGCTGCTGCGGCTGCGCAAGTGGCCCGCGCTGTGGGTGCTGCTCGGCGTGTGGATGCTGCTGAACATCACGTTCGGCTACCTGTTCAGCTACATCGCGTACGCCACCGGATCGGTGAGCTTCGCCACCGAGGGCGTCCCGCCAGACCGGTTGCTCGCCGACCTGCTGCCCGACGCGGTGCCCCAAGTGCTGACCGGCGGCATGCCCATGTTCGGCGGAGCGATCATGCTCGTCCTGGGAGCGCTCACCGCCGGCAGCGGTTACGGCTGGGGCACCTGGAAGACGGTCGCCACCCAGGGCCCTCGGCGTTCCACGGCGTTCGCAGGTACTCTCATAGCGCTCGCGGTGGTCCTCGTGGGCACCGTCGTGGTGACATTCGTCGTCGACATCGGTGTCGCCGCACTCGTCGGGGTCGTCGAGACCGACAGCATTCCCTGGCCGGGCGTGGGCGAGTCCGCCCAGGCGCTCGGTGGAGGTCTGCTGATCTTCGGAATGTGGGCCGCGGCCGGTGTCCTCATCGGTATCCTGACGCGGAGCCCCGCGATCGCGATCGGACTGGGTCTGGTCTGGTCCCTGGTCGTCGAGAACCTCCTGCGCAGTGTGGCGGGTCTACTCAGTGGCCTCGAGTACGTCACCGACGTGCTTCCCGGGACGGCGGCCGGGTCGTTATCCGGGGCGCTGGGCGCCGCGACAGAGGCCGGCGGCGGCGCGCCAGGCGTGCTGACGATCCTCGACGGCGGGACGGCCACGGCCATCGTCGCCGTCTACATGGTCG
>NZ_ML142859.1:9630-9959 GCF_004138495.1 Phytoactinopolyspora endophytica | reverse complement strand
CGCCGCCATAGCGGCGGCGTTGAACAGCCGCCGCGACATCACGTGAGCAGGCTCTTCCTTGGAGGTCGCGCGGATAGGAGTCGTGCGACTCGCATGGCTGTTCGCGCGGCCTCTCAAACGTTCACCGACTGGTCGCGAGGTCGCCAAGGTCTAGACCTTTACAGAGCCCAGGAGTCGCGGCAGGCTCGTTGGTGATCACCAACGTGAGGAGACCCCCGCATGTCGCGCTCCGTGTCCACGTCACGTCGTCCCCTGTCGCCCGCTTCGGTCCTGATCGCCGGCGCCGCCATCATCGCCGCCGTCGTCGCGCTGGTCACGGTGCCGGCCCA
>NZ_ML142859.1:3123-9601 GCF_004138495.1 Phytoactinopolyspora endophytica | reverse complement strand
CACACGCGAACCCAGACCCCTCCGACATCCGCCTGGAACGTGCTGAGACCGACCCTGCCCTGCTCGAGGCGCTCCGCTCGGAGCTGGGCACTGAGACCGTCTCGGACGTTCTCGACTCGGCGAACCGCACCGCCCGTGCCTGCTCCCCGAGTGTCACGTATCGAACGGCGTCGTTCTGCTGGAACTCCGGCGATAGCTCCGTCGAGTACTGGATGCCGCAGGGCATCACTACCACCGGCGACGCCACCGCGTCCGGACAGTGGGAAGGCCGCGAAGCCTTGCTCAGCGCCTGGTATGACAAGGAGAGCGGGCGGAATATGGGCGTCCGGATCAGCTTCGTGGACATGGCTGACCGGACGACGCCGGAGTATCGGCACGTCCTTCTGGTCCAGCCGCGCTGGGACGGCGGCCAGCCCTCATTCGGACCGGTCAACGCACACGCCGGCGGCATCTTCTGGCACGAGGACAAGCTGTACGTCGCCAACACCTACAACGGGCTCCGGTCCTTCGACATGGACGACTTGATGCGGGTCTCCACCGGGGACAACACCAAGATCGGCCGCCAAGCCGACGGCAGCTACTACGCGCACAACTACCTCTACGTGCTGCCTCAGGAGGCCCATTACCAGCCCAGCACCACCGGCGGCGAAGGCCGGTTCCGTTACTCCCAGGTCGCGCTCGATCGCACGACCAGCCCGGACAGCCTGCTCGTCAGCGAGTACGGCAACCCGGGCACGGACACCAGGATGGCAAGGTTCGAGCTCGATGAGGGCACATCGCATATCGCCGAAGACTCCGACGGTTACGCGCGTGCCGACTGGGCGTACACGGTGGGCATCCGAGGTATGCAGGGCGCGACGTCCGTCAACGGCACGTTCCACATCCACCGCAGCAACGGCTCCTCCACCCGGGGCGACGTATTCATCTGGCGCCCCGGAAACGTCGCCACCCAGCACACTGGCGCGGTACCGATCGGACCAGAGGACGTCTCGTACTGGCCCCAGCGCAATGAGATCTGGTCGCAGACCGAGTACCCGGGCATGCGCTACGTCTACGCCAGTCGCGAATCCTCGTGGTGAGCACGTCGCACGACGTAGCTACATGTGTGTAGTAGGCGTGCAGCGACGTCTGTCATAGTCGTCGGTCGGTCGGCAGCTCTGCCGGCTGCGGAGGCCCTGTGTTCACCCGCGGGGCCTCCGGATTCCGTTGACTCACCTCAACGGCAGCCGACGACTACACGGAGTCCGCCCATATGAACCGCACGGCCACCATGACGTCCCTGCTCGGCACCGCCACTCTGGCGCTGGTGCTCGCCGCCTGTGGCTCCGACGACGGTGCCAACCCGTTCGCGGGCGTGGACAACGCCGAAGGTGACACTGAGTCGCAGACCACCGGAGATGCGACTGAAGGACAAGACTCGGACGACGCGGCCCAGGCAGAAGACACTGAACAAGGATCGGAGGCAGAAGCCTCAGATGAGTACTGCGACCGGGCGGAGCCGTTCGCCGACGACGTGCTCGTCGCCTCCACTTTCAGTACCTACGATCAGGGATCGTCTGTCTCCGACCAGCTCCATGAGATCGCCGATCTCGCTCCGAACCAAGACATATCGGACGACTGGAGAAAATTGGCCCAGGCCATAGGACTGCTGTCGCTCGAGGACATGAGCGATCCCGTGGAACTCGAAAACATCCTCTTCGAGTTGTCCGTCAACGACTCCACATTGCACGGCGACCTCGACAAGATCCCCGGCAGACTGACCTCGCACCTGCAGAGCGCATGCGAGAACAGCGGATCGCAGACCGATAGTGAGCCGGATGAGCAGGAGCCAGAGCAAGACCCTGAAGAAGAGCTGGAGGCAGGGCCTGCCGGCGACTACTGCGACATGGTCACGCAGTTCAACGACACGACGACGAGCAATTCCGGTGCGCCCAGCCCAGATCTGCTGGGTGAATACGCCAGCACGGCCACTGAGATCGCCGCCGCCGCACCGGACGAGGCCATCGCGGCCGATTGGAACGCCATGGCCGACTTCTTCGAGGCCGCGGCCGACGTCGTCGATGACCCCTATGCCCTCGAAGAACTCCAAGAGGAGTGGGACTTCGACCAGACCGGCCAGCGACTCGACGAGCATGCCCTGAGCGAGTGCACATGATCGAGATGCCACGCCCCGAGCCGCGTGTAGTACGCATGAAGCGACGTCGGTCATAGTTGTCGTCGATCGATCGACAGCCCGGCCGGCTTCCGGAGGTCTACGGTCAACCAGAAGGCCCCTGGCTCGTCCGGCGCATGTCGATGACAGACGACAACAAGGGATCCGCACGTATATGAACCGCACGACGACGATCACATCCACATTCGGCGCCGTCGCCCTGACGCTGTTGCTCGCCGCCTGCGGCTCCGACGACGGCACCAACCCATTCACAGCCGGCGACAATGGCCCGGGCGGAAACAGCGGCAACAGCGAATACTGCGACATGGTCGCGCAGTTCGTCGACACAGGTGAACGGACTTCCGAAGAGTATTCTTCCGGCGAGTCACACTCAGAACTGACGAACGACCAAGCCGACATCTTGCGTGAGGTCGCCGCCGCGGCGCCTGACGACAGTGTCGCGGCCGATTGGAACGCCATGGCAGATGCGTTGGACGCCCTTGCCGACCTTCCCGCACCAGACGATGATCCTTCTGGCGAACAACGGGAGCAATACGACCGGGAGTGGGACTTCGACCAGATCGCGGACCGAGTCCGCGAGCATATCGGCGAATGCGGCGTTGACATGCCTGACGCCGGAGGCGGATCACAGACCGCCGATGGAGAAGTGCAGCAAGACCAGGACGCCGAGCAAGAACCAGAATTCGGCGCTGAGCAAGAACCAGAAGACGGTGCCGGCCAAGAATCGGAGCAAGCCGAGCAAGAAGCTGAGGCAGCGGGCTCCGAAGAGTACTGCGCTCTGGCGAAGCCATTCGAAGGCGACGTGATCGCCGCGTCCACATTCAGCACCTCCGAGGAGGCATCGACTATCTCCGATCAGCTCCACGAGCTCGCCGTTCTCGCGCCGGATCGGACCGCAGCGGAGGAGTGGAGAATGTTGGCCGAAGCCGTCGGGATGTTGTCGAGCCAAGACATGAGCGATTCTCTGGACCTCGACATCGCCCTCTTCGAGATGTCCAACGACGACCCTCCCGCGGTGCACAGTGAGCTCAACCATGTTCCCGGGCGGCTTACTTACCACCTTACGGGGGCATGCGGATTCAGGGGATACAACCCCGGGGGATACCAGGCCGGCGGTGAGCAGGATGAGCGGCAGCCAACACAGGACACCGGAGAAGAGCCGGATTCACGGAGCGCAGGCGAGTATTGCGGGCTCGTCGACGAACTCAGCGGCATGCTGACGAGCGACGACGGCCTGACGGACCCAGACGTCATGGACGACAACGCCACCGCGGCCCGCGAGGTGGCGGCTGCTGCGCCAGACGACGCTAGTGCAGCCGGGTGGAACGCCATGGCCGACGTGTTCGAGGCCGCGGCCGACATCACCGATCCCGATGCCTTCCAGCAATATATACACAGCGAGTACGGACCGATCGCTGACCGCGTCAACGAGAACCTCGAGAGCGAGTGTTCCTGATCATGACCTGGCGTCCGTCGGCTCGGACACGGTCACGGCGCCTACGGCGCGACGAACTCCGTGGCCTCCGGCGCGCCGTACGCGACGAACATCCCGTGCGCTTGACGCAGATGTTCGTCCGCACGCTCCTCGTTTCCGGCCGCACGCTCCGCCTCGCCGAGGACATGCAAAGCACGAGCCTGTGCGAGGGGTTGCCCCGTATCTCGGTGGATCGCCAACGCCTGTTCCGCGTGGGCCACGGCCTCCGCAACCCGGTCCGTGACCAGCTCGACCCGGGCAAGCGAGACCAAAGCCACTGCTTCCTTGGCTCGGAACTGATCACCGGTAAGCGTGAGCGCTTCGCGGGCGTGTGACTCCGCCGACGACACGTCGCCCAACTGGAGCTCGACCTGCGCCAAACCGATCAGAGCATCGATCCGCGGTTGAAGTTCCCCCGCATCCTGCGAGATCGACAGTGCCTGCACGAGCTCCGTCCGAGCCTGTTCTCCATGCCCCGATCGAAAATATGCTCGGCCCAACGCCGTCCGCGTTCTTGCTCGATAGCGAGCGTCACCAACGTCTTCGGCTTGGGACACGGCGAGATGGGCCTGGCTCAAGGCGTCCGCGATCCGCCCGAGGTCGATGTACACGTTGGCGCGCAATGTCTTGGCCGAGAGCTCCGTGCGCGCACCACCGTGCTCGCTGCCAAGGCGTTCGAGGCGATCCAACACGACGAACGTCTCGCTGAGATCGCCCAGCTCGACCCGGACGCCTTCGAGGTTGGCCGCCGCTCGTACGGCGACATCGTGAGAGGTGTCCCCCACGAGCTCGATGACCTCTTCGTACATCTGGGCGGCCGCGACGAAACGACCTCTGAGCTCTGCCAGATTGGCGAGATTGAGCAGCGTAGACTCGACCCCCCTGCCGTCGTTGTTCCGTTTGACGGCGAGAGAGCGGGTCAGGTAAGTATCCGCGGCTTCCAGGTCGCCGAGATCCTGATACACCAGGCCGAGGTTGTTCAAACATATGCCGAGCAGAAAGTGCTCACCAGCCCTCTCCGCATGCTTTACGGCGTCGACATATACGCCCACGGCTCGCCGTATGTCGACGTACAGCAGAGTGCCTCCCAATCCGATGAGGGAACGCGCCAGCGCCAACGAGTCGTCCATAGTCCTCGCGTCCTGCGCGGCCTTGTCGAAGATCGCCATCGAGCCAGGTCTATGGCCGAGGTCCGACATGACCGTGCCATGGCCCAACGCAAGGTCCCACGACCAGTGGACCGGCACGTCGTCGCCTGCCGACGCGATGGCTGCGGCGATGTTGGCGTGCTCGGCCTTCGACCAGCTGACCGCCTCTGCCGGAATGCCGATCGCGGGCGGCAGAACACCGTCCGGAAAGTCTCGCGGCGGCAACCCTGCCCTGGACGGACGCAACATCGAGCTGGCGGCTTCCTTGCCTTGGTAGTACCACGCCATGAGCCTCTCCAAAGCGTGTGTGCGCGCCTCGGCCGGCTCCTCCGCCTCCGCCCGGGACCGGGCGTAGTGGCGCAGCAGGTCGTGGAGACGGTACCGGCCCGGCTGGTGCTCGTCGACGAGGTGAGCCGCGGCGAGCCTGCGCGCGTGCCTCGACGCGTCCTGTGGATCCAAGCCGCTCAGAGCGGCTGCCGCGTCGATGGACACGTCGGGGCCGGGAACCAAGCCGAGCAAACGGAACAACCGACGCGTGTCGGTGTCGAGACGTTGGTACGACAGGTCGAACGCGCCGGCCACCGCGGACTGCTCGTCCTCCTTGATCTCCAGTGTGGCCAGCGGTCCCTCGCGCAGCTCGGCAAGATAGTCGGCAATCGAGCGACGCGGCTGGTCGGCTAGCTGGGCCGCTGCGATCCGCAGCGCCAGGGGCAACCGCGCGCACGCCGCCACAAGCTCCGTCACCTGCGTCGGCTCGGCCGCCACGCGATCCGCACCGAGCAGACGAACCAGCAGCTCATGCGCCTCGTCCGGTGGAAGCAGGTCCACACTCAGCCGATGCCCGCCTTCGGTGACAAGTCCCGACAGCCGATCACGGCTTGTCACCAGGGCGAGGCACCCGGGCGACGCCGGCAGCAAGGGTTGGACCTGCTGTACCGTCGCGGCGTTGTCCAGCACGACCAGGACTTTCCGGCCGGACAACAATGAGCGGTAAGCGACCGTCGCCGCCTCGGTGTCCACTGGAATCCGACGCGGATCGGCCCCCAGACCCAGGAGCAGCTGGGACAGTGCGTCCACCGGCTCCAGCGCCGGCGACGGGGCATGCCCTCGCAAGTCAACGTAGAGTTGGCCATCACTGAACTGGTCGGCGACGGCGCGAGCGTGCTGGACAGCCAGACAGGTCTTGCCCACCCCGGCCGGACCCGAGGCCACCAGGACGCTGACGCCACCGGCCGACGCCCGTTCCATCTCGGCGAGCTCTGCCGTACGCCCGACGAACACAGCGGGTGTAGGTGGGAGCTGCATCGGCGGAGGACTGGCACTCTCTCCCGTCGGCTGTTGCCCACCGAGTTCCGTCCTGGGTTGTCCGCCGGCCCCTGGTGGCGCCGCCCGGATCTCCTCGTACAGCCGGTGCAGGCCGGCACTCGGCTCGAACCCCAGCTGCTCCGCCAGCCGCCTACGGAGCTGCCGGTACGTGGTCAACGCCCTGGCCTGCCGACCGGAACGATGCAACGCCCGCATCAGCTGCCCGGCGAACTGTTCGCGCAACGGATGCTCCGCCACCCGCTCAGTGAGCTCCGGAATGATCTCCCGATGCGCACCACGCTTCAGTTCAAGATCATAAAGGTCTCCATACGCGGTCAACCTCGCCTCAGTGAGCCGGGCAACTTCAGGTCCGATGCG
>NZ_ML142859.1:0-3113 GCF_004138495.1 Phytoactinopolyspora endophytica | reverse complement strand
CGTCGACGTCGTCGACGTCCGCGTACGCCTCACCACGCCAGAGCTCCAGGGCCTCCCGACACAACGTGACCGCCTCGTCGAGGCGGCCGGCGGCGCCCGCCTCCCGCGCCTGGTCGAAGCGGTCGGCGAAGACAACGGCATCCAGTTCACCAGGTCCTACGGCAAGCTGATAGCCCCCAGGCCGTCCGGCAAGCCGCTGCGGATCGTCCAAAGCTCGCCGTAGCCGGTGGATATGCATCTGCAGGCGCTTGTGCAGGCTTCTGTCGAGCTGCTCAGGGAGCAATTCCGAGCCCCAGAGCACCTCGGCCAAGGTGCTGACGGACACGACGCGGTTCGCGCGCGACAGCAACACCGCGAGCAACTTGCGGCGATGTTCGGACAAGGGTACGGCGGCCCCGTCCTGGACGATCCGCACCGGGCCCAGCACCGAGAACTGCACGTCATGTCCCGGGTCGTTGGACGACATAGTGCCGGCCCTCGTCGCGCCGCCGGCCCGCCAGGGCGGACAGCTCGCCTGCTTCAGTGGAGCCGAAGGCCGCGAACATCCGCTCTGCTGACCGTAGATTCTCGCCGGACGATTCTGGGTCACCGGCCTCGTACTGCGCCTCACCCAGCACTCGTAACGCGCGTGCCTGGCCGAGGTAATACTCGGTCGCTCGGTGGATCGCCAACGCCTGCGAACCGTGTTGAATCGCCTGGTCCAGCCGGCGATCGGCCATCTCGATGCGCGCGAGAAGCACCAGCGTGTTCCCTTCCTTCACCCGACCGCAGGCCTGCGCACGTTCGTGCGCGCGGAGTGCGTATGAACGTGCCTTCTCCATATCGCCCAGAGCCATCTCATACTCTGCCAGACCGAGCAAGGCATCGGTCTCCGGCTCACGTTCACCGACGCGCTCCGCCAACGTCAGCGCCTCGCCGAACTCGGACTGGGCAGGTCCCCATTCCTGAGCGTCGAGGTAAGCCATACCCAGCGCGACCCGGGCCCGTGCACGACGCCGGGGCTGACCAAGTCCCTCCGCGCACTCCTTGGCCGCGAGTGCCTCACATCGCGCCTCGTCGAGCCGGCCGAGCTCACGCAGAAGGTCGGCGCGGACCACAAGCGCGTGGAACCTCGTGCTCTGGTCACCGAGTTCGACCGAAAGAAGCTCGGCCTGTTCGAGGACGGCGAGGCTCTCCGAGATCTCACCCAGCAGGATCCGGGTCAGCTCGCAGTTCACCAGTGCGTTCACCGACGTTGCACCCCAGGCGTCCCCGCGCAGCTCCACGGCCTTCTCGAACATCTCGGCGCCGCGCCTGAGCTGGCCTCGCATGCATGCCAGGCGCGCAAGGTTGTTGACCGTGATCGCCTCCACTGCGCCGCTCGCGGCGCACTCGCGTTTGATCGCCAATGCCCGGACCAGACACGTGTCAGCCGCGTCGAGGTCACCGAGGTTCTGCAGGTAGACACCGAGGTTGTTCAGACAATAGCCGAGAAGGACCTGGTCATCGTTGTCCTCGGCCTGCCGCACGGTGTCGGTGAGGGTCTCCACCGCCTGCTGGGTGTCAAGCCGTGCCAACACCGTCGCCAGTTGCGCGCTCGCGTGCGCGACGGCGATCTGATCACCGGCTGCACGTGCTGAACGGACTGCGGACCGAATCATCGCGATCGAGTCACTGATGTAGCCACTGTCCGCCACCGCTATGCAATGTCCCAAGGCGAGCTGCCAGGTCCAGTGTGGCGGACCGGACACCGCTGCGTGCGCGACGGCGGCCACAATATTGCTGTGCTCCGCCTGCGACCACGCCGCCGCCTCGAAGGCGTTACGCAGGACGATCTCGGGCAGGCTGGCCGGGACATCCGGCGCCTCGAGCTTCGGGCTCTCCGGGCGGAAACGGCGGCTGGCCGCCTCCTTGCCCTGGTAGTACCAGGCCATCAGCCGGTCGACAGCGTCAGCCCGAGCCCGGAGCGGCTCCTCGTTCTCGGCGCAGCTCGCGGCGAAGTCACGGAGCAGGTCGTGGAAGCGGTACCGCCCGCTGACGTGCTCTTCGATCAGATGGGCGGCCTCCAGGCGGCGGATGTGACCGCGGGCTTCGGACGGCGGCTCACCGCTCAAGGCGGCGGCCGCGTCGAAGGTGAAGTCCGGTCCGGGTACCAGGCCCAGCAGACGGAACAGCCGCCGTGGACCGTCGTCGAGGCGCTGGTAGGACAGGTCGAATGCGGCCGCGACTGCAGATTGGTCGTCGTCCGCGATCTCCAGCGTGGTCAGTGGAGCGGCTCGGAGATCAGCGACATACTCAGCCAGAGTTCGCTGTGGCTGGTCGGCAAGCTGGGCGGCGGCGATCCGGAGCGCAAGGGGCAGCCCTGCACAGGCGTCGATGAGCGCGCCGACGTGCGCCGCCTCGGCCGACGTCCGCTCTCGGCCAAGGAGGCTGTCCAGCAACTCTCGTGCCTCGTGTCCCGGTAGTGTCCGCAGCCGCAGCGGGTGCGCGCCGTCCTTGGCGATGAGCCCGAGCAGTCGGTCTCGGCTCGTGACCAGTGCCAGGCACCCGGGCGATGCGGGCAGCAGCGGGCGCACCTGGCGGGCCGATGCGGCGTTGTCGAGCAGCACGAGGACCTTCCGCCCAGCCAACATTGACCGGTACGCGGCCGCGGCCGCGTCCATCGCGGTGGGTATATTGCCCGGGTCGGCGCCCAGGCCACGCAGAAGGTGGGTCAGCGCCTCGATCGGTTCGAGTGCGGGAGCCGTCGCGTGACCGCGCAGGTCGATGTAGAGCTGCCCATCCGGGTACCGGTCGGCGATAGCGTGGGCGTACCGCAAGGCGACCGTCGTCTTTCCGACACCGGCTGTGCCGGTCGCCACCACCACGGCCGCTCCGTTGTCCGCGCAGGCACGCTCCATCTCTGCCAGCTCCGCCGCTCGGCCGACGAAGATCCTGGACTGCGGTGGTAGCTCCCGGGGGTACTGGACGGTGTCCCCGGCTGGGCGCGGCTTTGCGGCTCGCTCACGATCCTCCGGCATCTCGGCTTGTATCTGTTCGTACAGTTTGCGCAGCTGCACACCCGGCTCGGTCCGCAAACTCTCCGCCAACCGACGACGCAACTGCCGATACGTCGTCAACGCCCTCGCACGCCG
>NZ_ML142858.1:246434-250836 GCF_004138495.1 Phytoactinopolyspora endophytica | reverse complement strand
CCTCCTCACTCGGATCGAGCGACACCAGCAAAACAACGATCTCGCACTGGCCGCCTGATCCCCGACGAACTTACAACGGCGACCACTAAGCGTTCGATCTCATAGTTGACGGCCGCGCACATGCCCGACGCGGAGCAGGTCAACCAGCGATGTGGCCGAGCAAGTCCGCACGCGTCATGACCCCGGCAGGTTTGCCGTCCTCGACCACCATCAGGGCATCCGTGGACTTGAGCTGTTCGAACGCCTTCGCCACCGGCTCGCCGGAACCGAGTACCGGGAGCGGCGGAGACATGTGCTGGTCGACCCGGTCGGTCAGTGTCGCGGCACCCGTGAACAGCGCATCCATCAGGTCACGTTCGACCACGGCGCCTGCCACCTCCGCCGCCATGACCGGAGGCTCGGCGCGCACCACCGGCATCTGTGACACGCCGTACTCACGAAGGATTCCGACTGCGTCGGCGACCGTCTCGTTGGGATGCGTGTGCACCAGTGCGGGCATGTCGCCGGACTTGTTCCGGATGACGTCCCCCACGGTGATGCCCTCCGCCGGGGGCAAGAACCCGTAGGACATCATCCAGCTGTCGTCGAAGATCTTCGACATGTAGCCACGGCCGCTATCCGGAAGCAGTGTCACCACGACGTCGTCCGGCGTAGCGTTGCGGGCGACGTCCAGCGCGCCCTCAACCGCCATCCCACACGACCCGCCGACCAGCAGGCCCTCTTCGCGGGCAAGGCGGCGGGTGCAGGCGAACGAGGCGTAATCGGAGACGGCGACGATCTCGTCGCAGATATCGCGGTCATATGTCGACGGCCAGAAGTCCTCACCGACACCCTCGACGAGGTACGGCCGGCCGCTGCCTCCTGAGTACACCGAGCCTTCCGGGTCGACCCCGATCACGCGCACCTTGCCACCGGATACCTCCTTCAGGTACCGCCCGGTCCCGCTGACCGTGCCACCGGTCCCGACGCCGGCGACGAAGTGGGTGATCCTTCCTTCAGTCTGCTCCCAGAGCTCGGGCCCGGTGGTCTCGTAGTGCGATTGAGGATTCGCCAGGTTGGAGTACTGATCCGGCTTCCACGCACCAGGGATCTCCTTGACCAGCCGGTCCGAGACGGAGTAATAGGAGTCGGGGTGGTCAGGCGGGATCGCTGTCGGGCAGACCACGACCTCGGCGCCGTAAGCCTTGAGCACGTTCCGTTTGTCCTCGCTGACCTTGTCCGGGCAGACGAAGACGCACTTGTAGCCGCGGCGCTGCGCGATCAGTGCCAACCCCACCCCCGTGTTACCGCTGGTCGGCTCGACGATGGTGCCGCCCGGGCCGATCTGCCCGGCTTCTTCGGCCGCATCGACCATCCGTCGGGCGATGCGATCTTTGACCGAACCACCCGGGTTGAAGTACTCGACTTTCGCGAGCACCAGAGCCGGAACGTCCGCGGCGACGGTCCCGAGCCGCACGAGCGGGGTATTGCCGATGAGGTCGACGACGTTCTCGTAGTACTCCACGATCCGACTCTACGGCTAAGCGCCGCCCTCGTGCGCATCGAATCGCCGCCCCTGATCGGGCCAGGCGTCACAACCATGCGGACCGAGTGTGATCCACTCGATGGACCGTGGGTGCAGTTGTCAGTGTGCCGAGCTAGATTTGCTGCATGGCGGGCCTGATCAACGCACACAACGCACGACGTATCGCACGGGCCGCCGCATACGGCGGCGGCGTCAGTCTTCTCAGCGCCTCTTTCTACGGTCTGCTACGGCTCCAGGCGCGGGTCGCACGGCGGACCATCACCGGAGTCCCGCTGAGCGGCCCTCCGAACCCGGATGCGGTCTACGGCTCTTACCAGGGCCAGCCGATCTCTTTCGTCGTGATGGGTGACTCCTGTGCGGCAGGGTACGGCGCGCCGACGCCGGAGGAGACGCCGGGCGCGCTGGCCGCATCAGGGCTGGCCGAGATCGCCGAGCGGCCGGTCCAGCTCACCACCGTGGCCAGGGTCGGCGCGCGCAGCGCTGATCTTGCCGACCAAGTGGACAAGGCGCTCATCACCAACCCCTCCGTCGCGCTGATCATCGTCGGCGGCAACGACGTCACCAACAAGGTGCCGCCGGCCGAGCCTGTGCGCATGTTGATCGAGGCCGTCCGCCGCCTCGGGGAGGCCGGCTGCGAGGTGGTCGTCGGCACCTGCCCGGATCTCGGGACGATCAAACCCATCCAGCCGCCGCTGCGCTGGCTGGCACGTCGATCGAGCCGCCACCTCGCCGCCGCCCAGACCGTGGCCGTGGTCGAGGCCGGAGGCCGCACGGTCTCCCTCGGGTCCATACTCGGACCCGAGTTCGCGGCGTCACCGGCGGAGCTGTTCAGCGATGACCAGTTCCATCCTTCGTCTGCCGGGTACGCTCACGCCGCCGCCGCGGTCCTGCCGTCGTTGGCCGGCGCCCTCGGCCTGTGGTCCGCCGACGAGGAAGCGCCAGAGCCGCTGCGAGGCGACAGCGTCCTGCCGGTTTCCGTCGCCGCCGCCACAGCCGCGAATGAGGCGGGGACGGAGGTCGCCGCGGCCACCGTCGGCGGGCACGACAGTGGTCCGCGGGGGCGGTGGGCGCAGCTGCGCAACCGCCGTCGCCGGCCGCTCAACGACGAAGCCACACCGGCCGAGCCGGCCGCCGATGCCCAGTCATCCGGCGACAGCCACGCGAGGACCGGCAGCCAGATCGCCGGCCGCAACTCCAGCTCCGACGATCACCAGGGTGCAGCCTCACGGTGACCCCACGCCCGTGAGGGATACGGGCCTGTTCGGCAACTCGGCACGCTTCGCTGCGCGGGCAGTGCGTGCTTCTCCTGGAAAGGATCAAGTGAACGGGGTTGTGCGGGCCGCGGGCGTGAGGCACAGTCGTGTTACGGAGCCCTCACGAGAAGATGGAGGCCGCCATGAGCCTGAACCACTCCGAAGAAACCCATCGAAACCTTCTCGCCCGCGTGCCCAGCGCGACCGGACGAGAGCTGCGAGAATGGTTCACGGCACTTGAAGATGGTCCTTCGTTCCTCCGCTTCGATGATCGGGTGAGGTGGCTACGCAACGAGCATGGGCTCGCGCACGGCCACGCCACCGCCATCGTGCACGAGCACGCCCTGCGCCGGGCCGCTCGCTCCTTCGAATAGCCGGCCGATCGGCCACCTGAGTTCCACAGGCGCCACAGCCTCGCTGACGCACGCCCCGATGTTGCGCCAATGGGCGCGGCAGGACAGCGTCACCACCTTCGGCGGGTGAACATAGCGACGGGCGGCGTTCCCGAATTCTCGGGGACGCCGCCCGTCGTCTGTGCAGATGGGAGAAGCGTCGATCGGCGCCTCCCAGAACCAGACTCTGGGCGACGCCGATCGCTGCGGACTATTCGCCTCGGAGGATAGCCAGCAGACGGAGCATCTCGATGTACAGCCAGACCAGCGTAACGGTGAGTCCGAACGCCGCGGTCCACGCGTACTTCGACGGGATGCCCTGCTTGACACCCTTCTCGACGAAGTCGAAGTCGAGAATCAACATGACTGCCGCCAAGCCGACCGCGAACAGGCCGATCAGGACCCCGAACCAGCCGTCCCGGAAGCCGAACGTGCCATCGGCCAGGCCGAACATCTGGGCGAACAAGTTGATGATGACGAACACCATGTAGCCACCGAGGGCCATCATGGCGCCCCGCTGGAACTTCGGTGTCACCCGTACCCGGCCGCTGCGGTAAAGGAACAGCGACACCGCGAAGACCGACACGGTAGCCAGCACCGCCTGGGCGACGATGCCCGTCAGCGGCGTGTCTCCTGCCTGGAAAGCGACATTCTCGAACTGGAAGCTGATTCCGCCGAGGAACGTCCCCATGAACGCGGCGTAGGCAAGGATCAGCGGCGGGCTGGGCTCCTTCTTGAACGCGTTGACGAGCCCCAGAACGAGTCCGACGATGAAGCCGATGAAGGTCAGCTGCGTCTGCCACCAGCCCACAGCGGCGCCGATGAGCAGCACACCGAGCGTGGCGCCGGTACGCATCACCACGTCGTCGTAGGTCATCCGCCCCGTCTGGGCCGGCGAGGCCGACGGCGCGGCGTACATCTCTTCCAGCCGCTCCGTGCTCGGAGCGGGAGCGTTGTGGACAGCCGACCGCCCGTTGAAGGCCGCCGCCCGCCCGAACACCGGGTTACTACTCTGCATCGCACTCCTCCAACGCCCGTCTAAGGGCACCTCATGTGTCCGTTTCTACTGTACAGACAGTGGTTACTGTTTCCCCAGCCGCCCTACACATCTGTATGAATCCTCTACGGCCCCGCACAATTCCTCATGATCTTCGATCAGCTGGTCATGGCGAGGAGCCACCGCCATGTCCTGTGGACCCAGGGTTGCCTCTCGCGGCCTCCAACTTCGACCG
>NZ_ML142858.1:242863-246416 GCF_004138495.1 Phytoactinopolyspora endophytica | reverse complement strand
AGCCTCCGAGATACGCATCTGGTGGACCCTGTCACCGTCGAGCTGAAACTCGAACAGGCTCATTCCGTTGGCGTGGGTGCTGCGCCAGTCCGCCGTCACACGTACCCATCCGCCATCCTCGGACACATCGGTCACCGTCATAGTGCCGCGCGCGCCGATGAACTCCCGGTCGCTCCAGGCCTTGATCGCCTCACGGCCGCGGAACTCCCGGCCCCAGTCGTCCACCAGCCCGTCGTCGGTAAAGGCGTCGAGGAACGCCGCCTCATCGTGAGCATTGACGGCGTCGACAAAAGCCGACAGGGGAGATGGAAGCCGGTCACCGTGTGTCATTACTTCTCGCCGCCTCTACCTTTCGCGTACACCATGGCACTCATAGATTGCCACAGCGTCGGGGAAGACACGCCGCTCCAGGCGAGATGGGCCGATAAGAACCATACGTCTCGCCCCAACGAGAGGATGACATACGTCGATCCTCAACGACGAGTGATCGCCCGGTCCTCGCCGGCGCTCGCCCAGGCCCCTGAGGTGGCCACAGCCAGCGCCGCCAGGACGACCAGGACGGTCAGACCGAGCACCAGAGCCGGGATCACAGGTGTGAACGGCACCAGCACGGCCAGGGCGGCGAGGGCCACAAGGCGTGACTTCGGCGCCACTCCGGTCCGCGCGGCGTTGAAGATGATGTTCCCCACCAGATATAGCGCCGGGCCTCCCAGCACCGTCCCGGCCATCGACCAGTCTGCGTCGTCCAGCGGATGGTGAGTGATCTGCTCGATTCCCACGGCGACGACGATCGCCCCGCCGACCATGAGCGCATGCGCGTACGCGTACGCGCCACGGGCGATCGCCGTCGCCTCGCTCTGATCCGGCGCCTCGTGCTCGGTGTTGCCCAGCCGGCCGCTGAAGTACAACCACCACAGCAGCACGATCGTCGCAAAACCCACCACCGCCGCGCTTACCACGGACGGCGTCAGCTCAATCCCGGAGAGAACGGACCCCAAGATCAGGATGGACTCGCCCAGGGCGATGATGAAGACCAGACGGTTCCGTTCCGCCAGATGTTCTTCCGCCAGCGGCCAGTCCGCCATTCTGGTTGCTCCGGCACCGGGAAGCCAGAACCCGACCATCGGTGCCGCGTAGTCGATGAGGACGGCCAGCCCCCACACTGCCAATCGGGCGTCGTCTGGGACGAACACTCCTGCGATCCACACGACACCCGCGATCGCGCTCCAGCCCAGCAGCTGCGCGTAGTTGCGGCTCATCATCTGGCCCCGGAACGCGGCCACCATGAACGCGCTGCGCAAAAGCTGGAAGACCACGTAGGCGACCGCGAACAGCGCTGCGCGCTCTCCGAAGGCGTCCGGAATCGCGATCGCCATGCCCAGCGCGACCAGCATCAGCACCACCAGCAGGGCCCGGACTCCGGCATGCTCCGGGTCCAGCCAGTTCATCGCCCAAGCCGTGTAGTTCCAGCCCCACCAGACCGCCAGGAACAGGACAGCCGTCTCGAGAGCGCCCTGCCAGGACACATCATGGAGAAGATAATGTGACAGCTGAATGATCGTGAATACATAGACCAGGTCGAAGAACAGCTCGACCGCGCCCACCGACGCGGCTCCATGGTCTCCCCCGCGCCGCAGAATCCGCGGACGGTAAGTCACATTCTCAGACACGGCTGGCCACGTTAGCAGAACGCGGCGACGTCGCCGTGTCAATTGTTGTCATACAGCCCGCATGTTCCCACGGCACGCTCGGAACGCGTATTTGCCCGGCGCATGCGGAGCCCGGCGACCCACTCCTTATCGTTCTACGGCAGTTGGGATATCCGATCACGGAGAAGCGGTCGTGTCGCGGGCGATCGCTTTCGGCGGTATATCTTCGAGGATCCCGGATGGCATGAACTCGCCGCCGATGATCTTGTCGAGCATGGCGACTCCACGACTGCCCAACTCGTACATAGGCATCCGCACCGTGCTCATTCTCGGCCTCGCCATCGCTGTCACCGCGGTGCCGTGGTAGCCGATGACAGAGACGTCACCCGGGATGGCCACGCCTGCGTCGTAGGCGGCGGCCAGCACACCCATGGCCGTGGTGGCATTGTTCACCACCAACGCGGTGGGAGCGTCCCTCCGCCGTTGGACCACGCGCGGGGCCACCATGGTCGAGAACGCCTCATACCCCTGTTCCGGCTCCTGCCCACAGATCACCGGCGGACGTGGCGCCAGCTTATGGGCCTGAAGCGCTGCGATATAGCCCGCATATCGGAGCTTTGTCATCGACGAGCGCGGGCTGATGTCTCGCCCTCCGAAGAAGTCGATCTGCTCATGCCCCAGTTCGACCAGATGCTCCGTGGCCACCCGGATCCCATCGGCGTCGTCCAACGCGAGCCAATGATGACCATCGGTCGACTCGTTGTCGAGGAAGACCACTGGAAGCCCGCGACCGGCGACCCCGGACAGCACGCCTTCGTCCAGGGCCGACGAGCGTGTGACGATCACACCGTCAACCCTGCTCTGCGACAGCAGATGCTGAAGCGTCTGACTTCCCGACGTCAGCTGCACCGCGTCTCCAAGCATGATCACATAGCCGTGCCGCGTCGCGCCGTCGTATATGCCGCGAAGCACATCCGTGAGCGCCGGATTATCCAGTTCGGGCACCACGACCGCCAGAACGTTCGTCCGGGCCGTCCGCAGGGACCGAGTAGCCAGGTTCGGCGTGTAACCAAGCTCCTCGATCGCGGTGGCCACCCGACGGCGTGTGTCCGCGCTCATCCGGATGCTCGTGCTGCCGCGCAAGTACGCCGAAACGATGGGCATCGAGACGCCCGCTGCCTTCGCAACCTCTTTCAGTGTCGCCACAGGACGAGCCTACATAGCGGCCATAGAGGGTCTATGCAGCGAGAACGCCCGACCGGCCTCCCCCGCGGCACACCCCGTCATGCCGCGGACGCCGGCCAGAACATGAGCCGCGGCCCGGGTGCGAACGTCACCCACGTAGGAATCAACTCGGTCTTAACAACTCACTGGGAGCGGCCGTCCCGAGGGCCGAAGGCGGCGACGGCCTCAGCATCGGACGCCACGGTGCGGACGTAGTCATCGGCCCAGGCGGTGACGTCCGGGAACCCACTCGACGCAATGACCTGCGCGGCCAACTGGTCGAGGTCCACCTGCGTCCGCCGCAGCTGAACGACGCCGTCGCGCAGCAGGGCCCAGTGTGGCCCCGGCGCGCCGTACGGCATGCCCACGCTGCCCGGGTTGACCACCAGCCTGCGATCCACCAGCCGCTGAAACGGCATGTGGGTATGCCCGCAGACCACCGTGCTCACGTCATCGTCGAGCGAGGAGAACACCTCCTCCCACCGGGACATCGAACTGTCCACCAGGACGACCTCGTCGTCGTCACGTGGAGTCCCATGGCAGAACACCACCGCGCCGAACCCGTCGACCTCGATCCGCACCGGATGTTCGAGCCGATCGAGCAGCTCGACCTGGTCAGCACGCAGCTGTTGTCCGGCCCATTGAGACACGGCGATGTCGCAGAACTCTCCACGTGCGAC
>NZ_ML142858.1:240579-242819 GCF_004138495.1 Phytoactinopolyspora endophytica | reverse complement strand
ACGAGCTCACGGTCCGCGTTTCCGCGCACCCAGACCACGCGGTTCCCGAGTGATACGAGCAGGTCAAGTGTCTCGACCGGCAGTGGACCCGCGGCGATGTCACCCGTCACCACGATGCACTCGGCCGCCGCGACGTCGGGCTCGGCCAGGACCGCCTCCAACGCAGGCAACGCGCCATGGATATCAGACAGGACAGCCACACTCATCAACACGACGCGATCATCACCGTCCGAGCCGCCCTCGGCAACCGGTGTTCACCTCAAGCGGACAGTCATCGACGCCCAGGGCCGTCCAGGCCCACGTCCCGGGAGCCTCAGCGACCCTCGGAAAGCCGCAGCCAGCCGCCGTTGCCCTCCCGGCGCCGTTCACGGAACCGCCGTGCAGCCTGATCCTCGGGTTAGGCTCAGCTCGTCACGGAGGATGTCGAGATAGGCACAGCCGTCGCGCTCGTTCGGCTCGATGGCGCCGCCCTCGTGCCACTCGTTCCACGCATACACGTAGAGCAGGTTGTCCACCTCCGGCGGACGGGTGGAGGCGTCCATGTCCGCTCTCGCGTTCCGCACCGCCTGCCTGAACCGGTCGAGGCTATGGTCCGGCATCCATCGGATCGCTTCGACGTCCGGCGTCTCGATCGGATACCGCGGGCGCTCGTCGAAGTTGGACAGCACACACCGGCCGTAGGCGCCGGGAGCGTTGCCATAGTAGGCACGCTGACCCTCCAGGTAGCTCCGATAGGAGCGCGTCTCGACGGCCGCACCGTCTGTGGTGCAGTAGGACGCGTCGCCTCCCGCAGCGGAGACCTGCTTGGGGTCGAAGCCGCCCTGGTTGATCATGACGTAGATGTCCTCGCCGAGACGCTGCTCCGCCGTCGCCCGGACGGTGGAGACGAAGCGAGCGACCTGCGCATTGGTACCGTCGCCCAGGCCACGCGCGTCACAGATGTTCAGGATCTTCCGACCGTCGTTGGTACGCAGGGTGTTCTCCTGTGAGAGGTACTTGTCCACCAGGACGTCCGCGATCGCGCCGTACTGCTCCACAGGGATGCTCGCCCCACCGAACGGATGCGCACAGAATCCGATCGTGAAATCGATCGTGTCCTTGTTCTCCGCGGCGAGGAAGGCGTCGAGCGCCGCGTCGGTCACCCGTTCCTGCTGGTTCTCGGTGTCCCAGTACCAATAGAAGTTGAAAAAGCTCAGCCCGGCCGAAGTCGCCTGATCGATGTGCATCTCCAGTGTCTCCGGATCGGAGTCGTCGTAATAACCGATGGACGGCTTCAGATGGGAGAAGTCCTCGTCCGGCCAGTTGTCGCCGGCGTGGCGGTGACCGTCGTAGAAGTCGCGGACGCCGCCCCACCAGTCGCCCTCACGCCCGTATACCTCTTCGGTGCGCTCGATGATCCTCTGGTGGCCGTCGATGTTGAACATGCCGAAGTACACCGCTCCGGCACGGACCCAGTTCTCATGCACGTATCCGACAGGTCCGTCAACGGTGTAGCCCGCGTTCTTCAGCTCGTCTGTACGCGACTCGAGCGCGAGCCGCCATTCTTTCCCGTTGGTGAACCGCCTCATCTCCACGAGACCCTCGCCGGGCTGGGAGTACAGGTACGCCGCGACGCCTTCGTACGCCCACCCTTGCGACACCAGCCGATCCCGTTCGGTGGACGACGCAGTGAACAGCCATTTCGATGCGCCCGCACTGGGCTTGAGCCGGTACATGGGCTTCGAGCCGGTGAACGGCTCACGGGGCAGGAAGCCGATCTGACCAGGGCTGCGGGTCATGCCATTCGCCGCCGCTCTCCGCGCCTCGGCGGCGTCCGCCGTGTATAGGCGGCCCTGGCCGCTCGCGGACACGAGCTCGACGAGCGGAAGCGGTTCGGCGCTCTCGCTCTGCTCACCGGTCGGTGACGCGACGCCGGGCGCGACGCCCGCCAGCGCCATCGCGGCGGCTGAGGCCAGAACGCTGCCGGCCGCGATGCCCCTGCTCAGCACACCGCGGCGTTGGCGCCGTCTCAACAGTCTCATGCGCATCGTCTTGGGATCGCCTTCCATGTCTGACGTCGTTCATTCATCGGCCGGTCAGCCACACCAGCCAGTGAGCAACGCTAGACACGGCCTCTTTCACGAGCCTTTCACCAGTGACATCAGAGTCGCGTGACACTGATGTCGCTACGCGTAACTACGGGAGAAGAGGCCGTGGAGACCGTCCACCACCCCAAAGGGGCTGACCGTCCGGGAGATTGG
>NZ_ML142858.1:239048-240562 GCF_004138495.1 Phytoactinopolyspora endophytica | reverse complement strand
TGACGGCCAACGACCTAGCGGCGCCTGATCCGTTCGAGCACAACGCCGCTCTTCGGTGCGGTGGGGATGCGGTTCAGGCTGAAGGCCAGGTCCTGCCGGCCGACGTCGTACTCGATCGCGTCGCAGAGCAGCTGGGTTGCGGCCTTCATCACGGCGACCGTGATCCACTCACCGGCACAGCGGTGATCCCGATGGTGATCGCCACCGCCCTGCGGAATGAGATCATAGCCATCCGATGTCCAGCCACGGAACCGGTCCGGGTCGAACTCACCGGGACGGTCCCACAGCCGTGCATCCCGGTGGGTTCCGAACACGTCCAAGATCACCAGCGTGCCCTCGTCGAACCTGTGGCCGCCCCAGTCGAAGCTCTGCCGTACCCGAGCACCGACGAACGGGGCGAGCGGATAGAACCGTCGTACCTCATGGACGAACCGTTCCACCTCACCGTCGCCACCAGAACGGACTCGTTCCTTCCACTCCGGACAGTCATGCAGGGCGACCCCGATGAAGGCGATGTACCAGCTGATCGCCACCACTGGCCGGATGACGTTGAGCAACTCCACGGCGGCCACCCGAGTATCGAGGAACTCACCGTCCGAATCGCGGTGGAAGGCGATCGTATGCAGCGCACTCGCCTCGTCGGCAGCACGATCGCCCGTCCGTACGTCCGCCACGATCCCGCTGATCCAACCCTCGGAGCGTCGCCGGGCCGACCTTCCCCGCCAATGGCGCGGGCCAACCGCGCCGAACGCGTCGACCATCGCGGCCATGTCCAGCGCCCGCCGAGGCACCTCGTCGTCGTGGAGCGGCACCCCGGACCAGGTGCACACCGCCCGGCACAGCAACTCCTGAGCCTCTTCGAACAGCACGACCCGGTCGCTGCTCTCCCATCTGGGGAGCACGCTGCGCCAGGCACGCTCGAACAGCGTCACCAGGTCGTTGATACGGTCGTCCGTCATCAGCTGCATGAACATCGCCTTGCGGCGCTCATGAGCGGCACCGTCCAAGCCTTGGACACCGCCCCGCCCGAACAGCGTCTTCTCGACCCGCGACGGCGCGGCATGGCTCCTGCCGAAGCGTTCCGGATCATAGAACACGCGTGCGGCCTCCGGACCATGCAGGCAGATCACTCGCTCACCGAGAAGTCTCGTCTCGAAGACGTCCTGCTGGTATCGGCGCAGTCGCTTCAGAAGGAACCCGTATCCGTCGTTCAACAGCATCAACGTGCTGTCCGGGCTCCTGTCCCGCGGCTCGTCGACATGCGTGGTGATGCCGGGAACCTTCATAACCGGCGCCCTACCCATTCCCTACCCCGCCATGCGTCAGGGTAGGCGGGTGAGCGGCCCCGCCGCTCGACCTATGTCCGCGGCGATGGCGATACATAAACCGATGGGCCGGCACCGAAGTGCCGGCCCATCAGTCAGGAAGTACTCTCAGCAGGCATCAAGCCTGCTGAAGCTCAGATCGGGCGGACGCCGGTGGCCTGCGGGCCCTTGGCGCCTTGTGTCACCTCG
>NZ_ML142858.1:231345-238996 GCF_004138495.1 Phytoactinopolyspora endophytica | reverse complement strand
ACTCAACCTTCTGGTTCTCCTCGAGGCTGCGGAAGCCGCCGCCCTCGATCTCGGAGTAGTGGACGAACACATCCGGTCCATCCTCGCGGGCGATGAAGCCGAAGCCCTTCTCCGCGTTGAACCACTTGACAGCACCCTGTGCCATTTTCTTCTCCTTACAGGGCTGGATACAGGGCCTACACCGTGCAGTCCCCGGGGTCGGTTTCTAGACGCGACGTCTCCAGTAATCCTGAAGGCAAGCAGCACGTCCGCAACGTCGTTCTTTGCGAACGTGTAAGACACACGAATACAAAACTACGACCGCTCAAAGAGCCTACCAAACGTTGGGCACATTCTCATCGTCCGACGGCCATGTCCGTCCGCGGTCCCCCGTCAGGCGGTCATCGAGTCACCGCCACGAAGCCTGTTCCGGGCTGGTAATCCGGCGACTGGTGCCGGAAGTAGGTGTTGTAGACCTCGCAGTACCGCCCGCCTGCGCTGAGCAACGACGAGTGGTCGCCCTCCTCGATGATCCGGCCGTGATCGAGCACGATGATCCGGTCGACGTGCTCGATCGTCGAGAGCCGGTGTGCGATCACGATCGAGGTACGTCCGGCGAGGACCACGTCCAGTCCTTCCGAGATCTGTGCCTCGGTCAATGGGTCGACGCTCGCCGTGGCCTCGTCAAGGACGACGATCGCCGGGTCCTGCACCAGCAGCCGCGCCAGCGCGACCAGCTGGCGCTGCCCCATCGACAGGGCTCGACCGAACTCTCCGACGTCGGTCGCGAGCCCGTCGGGCAACGCATCCAGCCAGTCCCCTCCCGCCACCTCGCGGGCCGCGGCCAGTACATCGTCATCAGACGCCTCCGGACGCGGATAGCGGATGTTGTCCGCAACGGTTCCACTGAACAGGAACGGCTGCTGCGGCACCGCACCGATCTGCCGGCGGTACTCGCCCAGGTCGAAGCCTCGGATGTCTCGACCGTCGATCAGCAGACTGCCGCCCGAGTACTCGTAGAACCGTGTGATCAGCTTCGACAGCGTCGACTTACCCGCCCCGGTGTGGCCTACCAGCGCCACCGACTCCCCGGCCTCGATGCTCAGGTTGAACGTCGAGAGGACGGGGTTTCCTGGCTCGTAGCCGAAGGTGAGATCACGGAACTCGATCCGGCCGTCGAGGCGGCCGACCGGCCGCGTCTCCTCCTGTATCACCCTGGGCGTAGCGTCGATCAGCGCGAAGACCCGTTCGGAGGCCGCCAGACCCTGCTGAAACTGCGACCAGAACGCCGCAATCGAGGTCAGCGGCAACCAGAACAACCCCACCGCTTGCAGGAACAGGTACCAGTCGCCCGCACTGAGCCGCCCGTCGATCACGGACGTACCGCCCACCTGGACCAGCATCACCGTGGCGAGCCCGGCTACCAGCATCAACACCGGGAATATCCCCGAGAAGACGAAACCCTGGCGCAGGGTCACCGCGTAGCTTTGCTCGTTGATGGGCCGGAACTCGGAATACACCGTTCGTTCCTGGCGGAAGTTCTTGGCGACGGAGATGCCGCCCATTGTCTCCTGCAGGTTCGCGTTCACCCTGGCCAATGATCTCTGTGCACGTTGGGTGTTTTTCCGCGCCACACGTCGAAACAACAGCGCCATCCCGACGACGACCGGTGCGACCAGCAGAGTCAGCAGGGCCAGCTCAACGTCACGCCAGAACAGAAGCGCGGTGACGAACCCCACCATCAGCACCTGGCTCAGCAGGTTCATGGTCAGGTTGACCACAGCCGCGAAGTCGTCGGTGTCGGAGCTGACCCGGCTGACGATCTTGCCGGACGGATGCTCGTCATAGAACGACATGTCTCGTTCCAGGACCGCGTCGAAGGCGTCTTCACGCAGGTTGAGCACGACGCCGCCGGTGACCTTGGCGCTGTACCACTGCCGGAAGAAGTTGAAGACCCAAGCGAGTCCGCCGATCAGGAGGATGCCGCCGGTCAGCAACCAGCCGACGTCGGAGATCGAGCCCGCCTCCATGCGGTCCACACCCCAGCTGATCAGCAGCGGAATGGCCGCCTGGGTGAGCGAGTGCAGCACGATCATGAACGCGACCAGCAGCATGGCGGGTAGCTTCGGCCGAAAGTATCTGACGATCCGCCGTAGCAGCTCGCGATCGTCGTAGGAACGGTCGTAGTTCTCAACGTCCAGGCCGTTCAGGATGAACCCCATCAGAGCACCACCTCTCCTGGCTCTTCCGGTTCATCGGTCCCAACCCGGACGGCCACGCCTTCTCCAGTGCAGGCGCGACTCGAGTCCACGGCAACCTCCACCTCGTCGTAGTGGGCGAAGATTCGCCGGTACAGCTGGCAACGTTCCAGCAACTCGTCATGTGTACCGGAGTCGACAATCTCGCCGCCGCGGAGCAACACCACCTTGTCGGCCCACCGGATCTGGGAGAGCCGGTGGGTGATCAACAACGTCGTGCGGCCGGCCAGAATGCGCCGGATGGCCGTCTGGATCAGATCCTCCGTGGCGGAATCGACGGCACTGGTGGAGTCGTCCAGGATCAATACCGCGGGGTCGGTCAACAAGGCTCGAGCGATGGCGAGCCGCTGCCGTTGCCCACCGGAAAGGGTGACCCCTCGCTCCCCGATCACGGTGTCGTAGCCGTCATCGAGTTCGTCGATGAACTCGTCGGCCTGGGCGTCGCGTGCGGCGCGGACCACATCGGCCCTGTCGGCACGCTGACCGAGGCTGAACGCGATGTTCTCGGCGACCGACCGGGAGAACAGCACGATGTCCTGCTCGATCGTGGAGATCTGCGATCTGAGCGAGTCGAGGTTCCACTCACCCACATCAACGCCGTCGACCAAGATCCGGCCGGAGTCGACGCCGTAGATCCTCGGCACCAGCTTGGTCAGCGTACTCTTGCCCGCGCCGGTCTCACCGACGATCGCCACCGTCTCACCGGGTTCAGCCGTGAACGTGACGCCGCGCAGCACCGGCTCGACACTGTCATAGCCGAACGTCACGTTCTCGAAGACGATCTCGCCACGCACGTCGGCCCGGTGGCCGGCGACATTGTGGTCCAGCTCCGTCTGGGTGTTCATGATGGTCAAGATCCGGCGGGCCGAGACGATACCGATCTGGACCATCGAGTAAGCAAAGATCGAGATGAAGGTAGGAAAGCCGAGCAGGGCCATCAACCCCATGAAGGCGACCACGTCCCCCAGCGACAGATCGCCGGCGTCATACAGCACAAGTCCGTGCCACAGGGCGCCGGCCATGGCCACGGCGAGAAGAAGCGGCGGCAGGTATCGCGCCTGGATGAGCCCGTTCCGGACGAACGAGTCGCGATACCGGGAGGCTCTGGAGGAGAACCTGCGCCGCTCCTGCTCTTCCTGGGCCGTGACCTTGATGACCTCGATACCGCGGACAGCCTCGTTGAGCCCGGCGTTCAAGTCGCCGAACTGCTCTCGCATCCGGGTGGACACCGGGCTGAGCTGGCGCATGTAGTGCCACAACGCCACCACGAACGCCGCCGCGAACAGCATTGGCACCAGCAGAAGCCGAGGATCTATCGCCGCGATGAAGAACAGCGGAATGATGCCTTGCAGCCCCGAGTCGACGATGAGGTCGATCCCCGGGTTGACCATGTTCGACAGCTGACGGATATCGTTCGCGGCCCGGGCCATCAGATCGCCCACCCGCTGCCGGTTGTGGAACGTCTGGCTCTTGCCCAGCAAGCTGACGTACAGCTCGTCGCGCGCATCCCGTTCCAGCCGTTTGGCCAGCACTTCGCTGCTCAGCCGCGCGACCAGATCGATGCCGCCGCGCAAGACGATCACCACGAGCAACATGACCGAGACGATCGCGAGTTCCCGGGCGCGATCGTCAGGATCCCCGAGCACGGCGTCGAACGCGGTGCCGGTGAGCGCGGGCACCATCGAGTTCAACACGATCATGACGGCAGATCCGCCGAGGAAGCCAACCAAGACGAGCGGGTGCCACCGCAAGTGCGACCAGATCCATCGAACGGGCCCCCGCCGGTCCGACCGGCGCAGGCCAGCAACCGTGAACTCGGAATTCGGCGTGTGCACGGAGAAGCTCCCGTCAGGTCGTGGCGGCATACGTAGTTCTACACGAACTCACTGACAGAGTGCGCATCATTTTCGGCCTGTGCGGGACCGCCGTGTGGGGTCACCACGGCGGTCACGTGCAGAAAATCCGATGCGGACCGGGACCTACTTGTCTATCGTGGCGTGTTCAGCCGTCACGTCCGACGCAAGGTCGTCCACCAGGGAGGTTGGTCATGATCACCGGCATGGAGCCCACCTGTCGCACCAGCCCGGCCGGGGACACCCAGACTCTTTAGAGTCCTGCCGGCAGCCTCCGGTCTCGCTGGTGCCTCGTGGCGATGGCCACGTGTCCAGCGCTCATGTGCGCTCGTCAACGAGCAAACCGGAGTCTTGCCGTGTCTACTTCCATACGGGCACGAGCCCGTGAACTGTCCCATGACGATCTCACTGCCTGTCCAGGCCTACGTGCGGCGGGGTGAGGCGCCATGTCCACCTACGACGATCGGCTCTCCCGCGCTCTCAGCACAGTCCTGGCCAGGACACGCACCGACGAACTGACCAGTCGCGCCCGCCGGCTCAGCGAGCTCTATCGTGCGGCTCAGTTCGAGGACAACGGCGTACCCATCCTCACTCATGAGCTCACGGCTCTCGCCTACGCCGCCTACCGGATGCCGGCCACCGTCGTCGCTGTTCGTGCCGCGCTAGCGGCCTGCTCGCCGCATGTCTCGGGTGAACCGCCACAAACGCACCTCGACCTCGGCGGAGGCACCGGAGCAGCCGTCTGGGCGGCCGCCGAAACCTGGCCAGGCATCAGGTCCCACGTGCTCGAACAGTCGCCCGCAGCGATCAAGGTCGGCCGGCGACTCGTGCGACATAACGACGACCGGCACCTCGGCTCCACCACCTGGGCCGTGCACACGCTCAAGACGATCGACACCTTGCCGCGCACGGACCTCATCACGATGTCGTACGTGCTCGGCGAGCTGCCCCATTCGATCAGAGCGTCCATCACCGCACAACTGGCCGATGCAGCCCGGACCGTGGTCATCGTCGAACCCGGCACTCCGGACGGTCACGCGCGAATCATCGAGGCGCGAGAGATGCTTGTCGACGCCGGTATGAGCGTCGTCGCTCCCTGCCCGCACAACGAGGCGTGTCCGATCGCCGGTACACAAGATTGGTGTCATTTCGCCGCCAGAGCCACACGCACATCGATCCACAGGCAGATCAAGGCCGGCACCCGGAACTACGAAGACGAGAAGTTCTCCTATGTGGCGGCTACCAGGGATGCCGACCCATCCGCCGTCAGCCGAATCATCCGCCGCCCGACCTACGCCAGGGCGCGCGTCGTACTCACCCTGTGTCAAGATCCACCGACCGTGAAGCAGACCGTCGTCACCAGGAAAGATAGAGAACTCTACCGCGCGGTCAGACACGCGAGATGGGGAGACACGTGGGCGTAGAGAGCGATGCTGGAACCGTGGCTTGATCGCATCTCAGCCGACGGTGGCGGGGCGTCCACGATCCAGGGCCAGTTTCACGGCCAGGCCGCCGAGCACGGTGCCCATGAAGTATCGCTGGACGCGTAGCCACGTCGGACGCTTGGCCAGGAACGTGGCGAGGCCGCCGGCGAAGACGACGATCAGCGCGTTCACCAGTAAGGCGATGCTGATCTGAACCGTTCCCAAGGTCAGGCTCTGTAACGCGACGGCACCACGCCCCGGGTCGATGAACTGCGGCAGCAGCGACACGTAGAGGACGGCGATCTTCGGGTTGAGCACATTGGTGACCAGGCCCATAGCGAACAGCCGGCGGGTGGAGTCGGCCGGGACGTCCTGGGGAGCGAACACGGCGATGCCACCTGGCCGAATCGCCTGCCATGCCAAGTACAGCAGGTACGCCGCCCCGGCGAATTTGAGCACCGTGTAGGCCGCAGGAACAGCGACGAAGACGGCGGTCAGACCTGCCGTCGCCGCGGCCAGATACACCAGGAACCCGACAGCTACCCCGGTCAGGGAGATCAAGCCCGCCTGGCGACCTTGAGTGATCGAACGCGAGACCAGGTAGATCATGTTGGGGCCCGGTGTCAGAACCAGGCCCAACGCCACGATCGCGATCCCCATGACCGCGGAGTTGCTAACCATGGTTCATCACGTTCCCCTATCACCCTTGTGCGTCCGTCGCCGGCCCACAGCGACCCGAAGCGTCAGCACAGAATAACGTCGCCCGTTGTTCTGCTATGCCCGATATTCAGGCGGAGTGCTACTCGCGCATCCGCGCGGCGGGGGTCAGTCGAGAGCCGGGCACGAGCGGGTGACCACATCCCCGTGGGTGGGGAGGACCGAGATCTCCAGGTTGTCGATCTCCCGGCCAGAGACGGCGACAACGGCCGTCGCCGTGCAGATGACCTGGTCGATGCCGGCCGGGCTGATCTCGTCGCCGGCGTAGGGAAGACGGATGGTCACGTAGTCCCCGGCGTCTTCGACCGTTGGTCTGGTGTTGCCGGATGGAACCTCGCTGTGCAGACTCGTGTCGGACGGTTGGTCGATGGCCATCAGCAGCTGAACCGCCCCGAGCACTGTCCCCAGCCGACCGGAGTCCACCATTGTGGGCTGCAGCCGGCCGTCGCCGTCGAGGAAGAAGAGGGGCGTGCCCTCTGCAAGCCCGGTGGGTGCCTCGCCGCCGTCCTCGACGCCGCTTGGCTCCACGCCGCAGCCGCTGGTGATCACAGCTGTGGCCAGGGCAAGTGCTGCCGCAGCATGGCCGATGTTCCTACGAGCGCGCATCGTCCTCCTCTCCTGTTCCCTCTTCGAGCCTGCGAGGTAGCCGGAGGATGAACTGAGCGCCGGCGTCCTCGGTGTTGTGCGCGGAGATGCCGCCGCCGTGCAACTGGGCGTTGGCCAGTGTGATCGACAGGCCCAGCCCGCTGCCGTCCGAGCTTGTCCGGGACTGGTCGGCCTTGTAGAAGCGGGTGAACAGACGCCCGGCGTCGACGTCGTCGGGGAATCCTGAACCGTGGTCGGTCACGACGACGACCACGTCGTCCGCCTCGGCCCGCACCTCGACGACGACCGGAGGGCGACCGTGCCGGAGAGCGTTGCCCACGAGGTTGGCGACGGCGACGTCCAGTCTGCGCACGTCGACGCGGGCGAGCACCGGCTCAGCCGGGACGAACTCGACGTGGTCGCTCCAGCCTCTGGTGCGGAGGGTATCGGCCACTGCGTGGGCGACGTCGATCGTCTCCAGCCGGAGCTCGACGGCACCGGCGTCGAGCCGGGAGATCTCCAGCAGATCCTCCGCCAGCTGGGCGAGCTTCCGGGTCCGGTCGACCGCCATCATCGCCATCTCCTGGTCCTCCGGTGACCGGCTGCGCGCGTCGGCCTCCAGCATCTCCATGATCGAGGTCAACGCCATGATCGGGGTGCGAAGCTCGTGGGAGACGTCGCCGACGAAGCGCCGAGCCTCCCCTTCCTGGTGCCGCAGCTCGCCGACTGTGCGCTCCAGGGCGGCGGCGGTGTCGTTGAACGTGGTGGCCAGGTCCGCCAGCTCGTCCCGGCCGGACGGCGCCAGCCGAGTGTCGAGGTTCCCCGCCGCCAGCTG
>NZ_ML142858.1:230845-231293 GCF_004138495.1 Phytoactinopolyspora endophytica | reverse complement strand
GCGCTGTGCCCGAGTAGCCGTATCGGGCGCAGCACACTGCGGGACACCAGGAGCGCGAGGATGACGGCCAGGGGTAGTGCGGCGACGATGGTCAGGGCGACGACGCGGGTCCACTGGTCCAGCTGGTCCTGGGTCGGCTGCAGATCCTCCACCACGTAGACGTCGATGCCGGAGTCTCGTTGCCGGCCGTCGATATCGGTGAGCAGGATCGGAGCTGCCATCAAGAGCTTTGCGCCGGAGTCGTCGACGACCCGTTGCACGGCGAACCGGTCGCCGTCGGCGACGGCGTCTCGCATCTGGTCGCTGATCAAGCCCAGGGTGCTTCCGGAGGCAGCGGTCAGATCCTCGAAGGTGACCATCGCGTCCTCGCCGAGTGAGGTACGCAGCCGGTCCAGGGTCTGCTGGTCCGGCGGGTAGCTCACCTCGGGCGCCAGCTGGGTGATCTGGT
>NZ_ML142858.1:227630-230797 GCF_004138495.1 Phytoactinopolyspora endophytica | reverse complement strand
GTCGTCGACGGCGCGCCGCTGTGTCTCGTCGATCAGCGATCCGCGAGCGGCGATGTACCCGGCACCGGATGCTGCCGTGGCCGCGACCATCGCCACCAGCACGAACGCGACGGTCACTCGTGCGCGCAGGCCGCCTGGCCACCACCTGATCTCTCTGATTCTCATACGGCTCGAGGCTCTACACCGGGCCGAACCGGTAACCGAAGCCGCGCACCGTCTGGATGAACACGGGGGCGGCGGAGTCGGCCTCGATCTTGGAGCGCAGGCGTTGCACCCCGTTGTCCACCAGGCGCGAGTCACCGAGGTAGCTGTGCTCCCACACGGACTCCAGAAGCTGTTGCCGGCTCAACACCTGGCCCGGTGAGCGCGACAGCTCCAGCAGCAGCCGCAATTCGGTGGGGGTCAGCGCCACCTCGCTCCCGGCCTGAGTCACGGTCATCGCGGCACGGTCGATGACCAGATCGCCGAAGGTCGCCGAGGCCTGCCCGGACTGGTCCGGCGTGCCACGACGGAGCACCGCCCTGATGCGGGCGTCGATGACACGCGGTTCGACGGGCTTGACGACATAGTCGTCGGCGCCCGCTTCCAAGCCGCCCACGACATCGATGTCATCGCCACGGGCGGTGAGCATGACGATCGGCACGGTTCCGGTGACACGGATCCGGCGACATACCTCGAAGCCGTCCATCCCCGGCAGCATCAGGTCGAGTACGACGAGCTCGGGAGAACGATCCCGGCACAACTGGAGACCCTCCTCGCCGGTCGACGCGGACACGACGTCGTGCCCGTATCTGCCGAGCGCCTTGGAGAGGCTGATCCGGACCGAGTCGTCGTCCTCGATCAACAGGATGCGAGACATGGCTCGAGTATTGAGCACGTTGCGGGGTCGAGCCACGCGTTCGGGGGTGTCTGCGACACGGTTGCGACATTCCGAGGACTGGGCCGGGACGCCGCGACGGCAGCGTCGAAGGCATGAAGCGAAATCGACGATTTCTCGCGGCAGCCGTCGCGGGCCTGGTACTGGCCACAGCAGGCTGCTCCGGGCACAACGTCCCCGACGTTCTCCCCAGTACCGGTGACGGCGAGAAGGTTCTCTATCTGACGTTCGACGACGGTCCCGGAGACGAGACCATCGAGATCCTGGATCTGCTGCGCGAGTACGACGCTAAAGCCGTCTTCTTCGCTCTGGGCCAGGAACTGGCACAACAGACCGACCTCGGACGCCGGATCGTGGCAGAGGGCCACGTGCTCGCGAACCACACGTGGAACCACAAGGACCTGACCGGTCTCGACACCGCCGGCCGGAAGCAGGAGCTCGAACAGGCCGCCGAGCTGCTCGACCAGCTGGGATCCGACAGCACATGCATACGGCCTCCGTACGGTGCGACCAACGACGAGGTGAAGGACTACCTGTCCGCGGACGGGATGCAGGAGGCGCTGTGGACCGTCGACAGCAAGGACTGGACCGCCCCCGGCGTAGACACCATCGTCAGCGAGCTGCTGCGGGCGGAAAGTGGAGACGTCGTGCTGATGCACGACGGAGGCGGCGACCGGACGCAGACCGTCGAGGCGTTGCGGGAGGCTCTGCCGAAGCTTGCCGATCAGGGTTACACCTTCGACACCGTCCCAGGCTGCTGAATGCGGACGGCCGCTGCGACGAAACCGCGACACAGCGGCGACGATACGGATGCATGGGCCGCCCATGGTCGTGGTCATGAATAACGTACAGCCGGCGCAGCAGGCTGCGCCGCTCGAGACTGAACGCAAGCGGTATGTGCCCGCGCTGGACGGGCTTCGCGGGGTGGCGATCCTCGGGGTCCTGTTGTTCCACGCAGGCCACCTCGGCGGCGGCTTCCTCGGAGTCGATCTGTTCTTCGCCCTATCGGGTTACCTGATCACGGACCTCATGTTGCGCGAGATCCAGGTCCACGGCACGGTGTCGTTGACCGCGTTCTGGGGGCGGCGCATTCGCCGCCTTCTGCCCGCGCTGGCCGTGCTGCTGGTAGGCGTCACGCTGCTCGCCTGGGTGCTGGGCGACGCCGACCTGTGGCAATCGGCTCGTTCGGACGGTCCGTGGGTGCAGGCAAACCTGGTGAACTGGCACCTGATCGGCGACTCAGGGGGCTATTGGGAAGGGTTCGGTTCGGGCCAGGCCTTCGGACACCTGTGGAGCATCGCGGTCGAGGAACAGTTCTACCTGGTCTGGCCGGTCGTGCTGCTGCTCATCGCGCGCTGGGCGCAGCGGGTCGAGACCCGGGTGGCCGTGATCGCGGTCCTCGCATCGGCAGTGTCGCTCGCACTGATGATTCTGTTGGTCGAGGCGGGCGACACGACCCGCGTCTATACCGGTACCGACACTCGTGCATTCTCATTGATACTGGGGGCGCTCATGGCCACCGGTATGGTGCGGCGAGCGCTTGTGCGGTTCATCGGCAGGCGGATCGATACGGTGCTCGCGCTGCTCGTGGCCGCCTTGGTGACCCTCTGGTGGGTGGCCGACGGGGAGCACTCACTGTGGCTGTTCCAGGGTGGACTGTTCGCGCACTCGCTGGCGGCGGCACTCGTGGTCATGCTGTGCGCCCACGCGCCGAGCAGTCTGCTCGCCCGCGCGTTCGGCTGGCGGCCGCTGAGATGGCTGGGCCTCATCTCCTACAGCCTGTACCTGTGGCACTGGCCGGTCTTCCTGTACCTGTCCGAGCAGCGGCTGGACCTCACGGGGTGGACCCGCACGGGAGTCGTCTGCGCGGTGTCGATCGGGCTGGCGACGCTGTCGAAAATCTTCGTCGAGGATCCGATCAGGTTCCGTGCCGGATGGGCACGGGGACGTTCCGGCCTGACGGCTTTCGTGGCGGCCATGGTCGCTTTGGCGCTGTTCTGGGTCGCGGCACCCAGACCGGCCGTGGCCGAGATCGACGCCGGAGCCGTGGAGTCCGGCCACACGCAATCGGGCACCGGACCACGTGTGTCCAGAGTGCTGTTCATGGGCGACTCCATCGCGGTGGGACAGGCGCTACCACTGGAAGCGGCGATGGAGGCCAGCGGCGTGACCTTGGAATCCGTCGCCGCCGAGGGTGGCGGCGGTGTGGTGGGGCCACTGGCGGAGTCGACGTGGGCCGACCTGCCCGACACCGTCGCCTCGTTCGAACCCGACGTGATCATTTACCAGC
>NZ_ML142858.1:226299-227620 GCF_004138495.1 Phytoactinopolyspora endophytica | reverse complement strand
GACCTACGACTAGGGCACCGAGCAGGAGCAACACGACGGTTACGAGCGAATCGTGGAGACCGCCTCCGACGCCGGAGCGGAGGTCGTCTTCGTTCCCTCCCCTCCGATCCGGCCGGACGAGTTCTACGCGCCGCACATGGACGAGATCGACCGCACGCCCGAGGTCGCCGGCGACGTCGCAGCCAACTCGGACGATCAAGCTGTGCTGCTTGACAGCACAGTGGTCTGGGACGACGCCTATCAACGGGACGGCGACGGCGAGCGCGACCGCAGCGACGACGGTATCCACACCTGTCCGCAGGGAGCGGCCCGGTTCACCGGATGGCTGATGGAGGAGCTGGCGAACCGGTACTCCGGGTTCACCCCGGCCGACCCGCAGGACTGGGCGAACGACGGGTGGGCGGCTGACGAGATCTTCACGGGCTGCTGATCTGAGGCGAACACAAGGTCCCCATCGGACTCGGCGCCGATGGGGACCTTGTGGGCAGGTGCGCGACGTGTGGGGGTGTGACGGGCTAGGTCAGCGACCGGCCTGCATGGCGAAGACTTCGTCGTAGGTGCCCGTCGCCTCGGCGAAACGCTGACGCTTGACCCGCTCGACCAGGATCTGCTCGGCGTCAGGCTGCGTCCCGAGCAGGCTCATGGTCTCGGAGATGAACTCGTCGAGCGGCATCGCCTGCTCGTTGTCCGTCCCGCTGCCCATGAGCGTCGTGCGGGTGAGGGGCGGAGCGATCTCGATGACCTGCGCCGAGGTGTCGCGCAGCTGTTCGCGCAGGCTCTCGGTGTAGGAGTGGATCGCGGCTTTGGTGGCGCTATAGGTCGGTGTGAACGGCAGCGGCACGTACGCGAGGCCAGACGTCACCGTGAGGATCGCCGCGTCCGGTTGCTCCACCAGGAACGGCGCGAACGTGTGGATCAGCCGGATCGGGCCGAGCAGGTTGGTTGCGACCGTACGCTCAGTCACCTCGAGCGAGCTGGGGTCGAGCACCTTCTCGGGAACCATGATCCCGGCCATGGCGATGATCGCGTTGAGTTCGGGATGCTTCGCCGTGACGGTCTGGAACAGCTGTGTGATCGACGCCTGGTCGGTGACGTCGAGCACCTCGCCCTCGATACCGTCGTGCCCGGCGACGATCTCGTCGAGCAGGTCGCGTCGCCGGCCGGCGACGATCACCTTGTTTCCGGCCTCGTGGAATCGGAGCGCGAGCGCGAGCCCGATGCCGGAAGTGCCCCCGGCGACGAGGATGGTGTTGCCTGTGGTCTTCATGTCGGTTCTCCTTCTGTTTCGAGCAGGGCCGGCCAGTCAGATGGATGGAATTGC
>NZ_ML142858.1:223272-226289 GCF_004138495.1 Phytoactinopolyspora endophytica | reverse complement strand
GTCGGCTGGATGAGTTCGACGCGCAGGATGCGGTCGTCGCCGGGCCGTGGGTCGGTGCCACCCCAGGTCGCCTCGTCGGTGTTCGATGTCACGATCCACAGCGCTCCGTCCGGCGCGGTTGACGCCTCCAGGGTCGGTGAATCGTCCGGCGTGCGTGACGCGCCCGGATTGGGTGACGTCTCCCGTGTCGGCGCTATCGCCTGAGCGTTTGGTTGATTCGCGTCATCTCCAGATCCGGAGCCGGAAGAGCACGCGGCCGTGCCGAGACCCACGACAGCGGCAAGCAAGAACATCGGAACGGACCGCTTCGTTGGCGATCGACTCATAGCCACCTCCTGTTATCGATGCTAACGCTAACAGCACATCGTCGATTCCGCAACAGCCGATACCGTTTTTCTGTTATCGTTGGATACATGAGCGATCGGGAAGAGGTCCGCCGGCGGATCGTCGACGCCGCGGCCAAGCTACTTGGAGACGAGGGCCGCGACGGGGTGACGACGCGTGCCGTCAGCGCGGCGGCCGGGATTCAGCCCCCGACGCTCTACCGCCTGTTCAACGACATGAACGGGCTGCTCGAGGCCGTCGCGTCCGACGGATTCGCGCGATACCTCGAACAGAAGCACAGCCAGGCGCTCTCCGAAGATCCAGTGGACGATCTGCGCCGCGGGTGGGCCACACATGTCGAGTTCGGGCTGGAGAATCCGGCGCACTACTTACTCATGTACGGCCAGCCCAACCCCGGGCAGAGAAGCCGGGCCTCTGAGCAAGCACTGCAGCGGCTCCGGATGCTCGTCGAACGCGTCGCGGTCGCGGGCCGGCTCGTCGTCGGCGTGGAGACCGCCGTCGGCATGGTGCACTCCGCGGGTGTCGGACTCACACTGAACCTCATCGGAACACCGCCCGAGCAACGCGATCTCAGCCTCATCGACCGCCTGCGGGACACGATCATCGCGGCGATCACCGCACCGGACCCGGGCAGTCCCGCGAGCACGGCCCAACGGGCCGTGAGCTTCAAGGCCGTGCTTGACCAAGCCGCGGACCTCTACAGCACGGGCGAACGCACACTCTTGAACGAACTCCTCGACCGCGCCGCGAACCAGGCCCCAAGCCACCAGTGATGAGGCCGCCCTCTCGGGGCAGCATCAGCACATGGCCTGCACTCACGGCTTCGACGTCGTGATTATCGAGCACCGATAGACGCCCCTGCTCAGGGGACGTACCGGCGTCCCGGTTCCACCCAGGGGGCAGGTCCAGGTAAGGTTGGATGGCGCCGAGGGGCGTTGCAACGGGCCTCGCGACGGTGGGAGTCCCGCCACGCTCGGCGACATTCGCAACAAGGACGCCTTCCGACGACGGGAGGACCGTGGTATGGCCGCAGAGCAGCACTGGACTCCGGACGCGACCGACGAGCTCACCGCATTGCTGAACGAGCGAATCGTCATTCTCGATGGTGCGATGGGCACCGCGATCCAGCGTGACCGTCCCGACGAGGCGGGCTACCGAGGCGAGCGATTCGCCGATTGGCCCAGTGACGTAGTGGGCAACAACGACCTGCTGTCGATCACCCAGCCGCAGCTCATCGCCGACATCCACCGGGAGTACCTCGACGCCGGCGCTGACATCATCGAGACGAACACGTTCAGCTCGAACACGATCTCGCTCGCCGACTACGGCATGGAAGAACTCGCCTACGAGCTCAACCACGTCTCGGCACGACTCGCCCGAGACGTCGCCGACGAGGTCGCCGCAGCCACCGGGCGGAAGAGGTACGTCGCCGGAGCGCTCGGCCCCACCACCCGGACCGCCTCGATCAGCCCCGACGTCAACGACCCCGCGGCGCGCAACACCAGCTTCGACCAGCTGGTCGAGGCGTACTTGACCGCCGCTCGCGGCCTGGTCGACGGCGGCTCTGACCTGCTGTTCATCGAGACCATCTTCGACACGCTCAACGCGAAGGCCGCCATCTTCGCCGTGCAGACCCTGTTCGACGAGACCGGCCGGCGCTGGCCGATCGTCATCTCCGGAACCATCACGGACGCGTCCGGACGCACCCTCTCCGGGCAGGTCACCGAGGCGTTCTGGTACTCCGTGCGGCATGCGCAGCCGCTCATCGTCGGCCTCAACTGCGCGCTGGGCGCCAAAGAGATGCGGCCCTACCTCGCCGATCTCGGGCGGATCGCCGACACATTCGTTCACGCCTACCCGAATGCGGGCCTGCCGAACGCGTTCGGCGAGTACGACGAGGCGCCGGCCGACACCGCCGGAGTGCTGGCCGAGTTCGCCGAAGCCGGCCTCGTCAACATGGTCGGCGGCTGCTGCGGGACGACTCCGGAGCACATCGGCGCGATCGCCACCGCCGTAGACGGGGCGACGCCACGGGAGCCGGTCGTGAACCCGCCGGCACTGCGGCTGTCCGGCCTGGAGCCGTTCGTCGTCACCAATGACACGCTTTTCGTGAACGTCGGTGAGCGCACCAACATCACCGGTTCGGCCAAGTTCCGCAACCTGATCAAGGACGGTGACTACGACACCGCGCTCTCTGTCGCCGCGCAGCAGGTGGAGAACGGCGCGCAGGTCATCGACGTCAACATGGACGAGGGCATGATCGACGGCGTCGCCGCGATGGACCGTTTCCTCAAGCTGGTGTCGTCCGAGCCCGACATCAGCCGGGTCCCGGTGATGGTCGACTCGTCCAAGTGGGAGGTCATCGAAGCCGGGCTGAAGAACGTCCAGGGCAAGCCGATCGTCAACTCGATCTCCATGAAGGAGGGCGAGGAGAAGTTCATCGAGCAGGCCCGGCTGTGCAAGAAGTACGGCGCATCCGTCGTGGTCATGGCGTTCGACGAGGACGGCCAGGCGGACAACTACGAGCGTCGGACCGCGATCTGTGAGCGGGCGTACCGGATCCTGGTGGACCAGGTGGGCTTCGACCCGACGGAGATCATCTTCGACCCGAACGTGTTCGCCGTCGCCACCGGCATCGAGGAGCACGCGACATACGGCGTGGACTTCATCGA
>NZ_ML142858.1:217430-223227 GCF_004138495.1 Phytoactinopolyspora endophytica | reverse complement strand
CCCGGTGGATCAAGCAGAATCTGCCGGGCGCCAAGGTGTCCGGCGGCATCTCCAATGTGAGCTTCAGCTTCCGTGGTAACAACCCGGTCCGCGAGGCGATCCACGCGGTCTTCCTCTACCACGCGGTCGACGCCGGGCTCGACATGGGCATCGTCAACGCGGGCGCCCTCACGGTCTACGACGAGGTCGACGCCGAGCTGCGCGACGCGATCGAGGATGTCGTTCTCAACCGGACCGACGATCCGCAGGCCGCTACCGAGCGTCTGCTCGGCCTGGCTGAGCAGTACCGCGGCTCCGGGGAGAAGGCCGAGGAGGCTGCCGAGGAGTGGCGCGAGCTGCCGGTGGGGGAGCGCATCACGCACGCCCTGGTCAAGGGCATCGACGCCTACACCGAGGCTGACACCGAGGAGCTGCGGGCCGAGATCGCCGCCAGAGGTGGCCGCCCGATCGAGGTGATCGAGGGCCCGCTGATGGACGGCATGAACGTCGTCGGCGATCTCTTCGGCGCCGGCAAGATGTTCCTGCCGCAGGTGGTGAAGTCCGCGCGGGTGATGAAGAAGGCAGTCGCCTACCTGATCCCGTTCATCGAGCAGGAGAAGGTGGACAACGGCACCACCGGCGAGAAGGACACCAACGGCACCATCGTGCTCGCTACCGTGAAGGGTGACGTCCACGACATCGGCAAGAACATCGTCGGCGTGGTGCTGCAGTGCAACAACTACGAGGTCATCGACCTCGGCGTCATGGTTCCGGCGCAGAAGATCCTCGACGCCGCTCAGGAGCACGGGGCGGACATCATCGGCCTCTCCGGTCTGATCACGCCGAGCCTCGACGAGATGGTCAACTTCGCCAACGAGATGCAACGGCTCGATCTCGAGGTCCCGCTGCTGATCGGGGGCGCCACGACGTCGCGTGCTCACACGGCGGTGAAGGTGGATCCGAAGTACAACGGTCCGGTCGTGTGGGTGAAGGACGCGTCCCGGTCGGTCCCGACCGCGGCCGCGCTGCTGCACGACGACCGTCGCACCGATCTGCTCGCCGAGGTGAAGGCCGACTACGACGCGCTGCGCACCCGCCATGCGCAGAAGTCGGAGCGTCCGCGGCTCTCGTTCGACGACGCGAAGGCCAACGCCACCCCGATCGATTGGACCGAATACAAGCCGTCGGCGCCGAACACGCCTGGTGTGCACGTGCTCGACGACTATGACATCGCCGAGCTACGGGAGTACATCGACTGGCAGCCGTTCTTCAACGCCTGGGAGATGAAGGGCAAGTTCCCCGACATCCTCAACAACCCGGCGACGGGCGAGGCCGCGCGGAAGCTGTACGACGACGCGCAGGTCATGCTCGACCGGATGATCGCCGAGAAGTGGGTCACCGCACGCGGTGTCTACGGGCTGTTCCCGGCCGCGAGTACCGGTGAGGACGTCCTCGTCTACACCGACGACGAGCGGTCCGAGGTGCGCGCGACCCTGTACCAGCTGCGGCAGCAGGGCGAACACCGCGAGGGTATCCCCAACCGGTCGATCGCGGACTACGTCGCGCCGCTCGATGCCGACGTGCCAGGCGGCGACTGGGTCGGAGCGTTCGCGGTGACGGCCGGCATCGGCCTGCCGGAGAGGGTGACGGCGTTCAGGGAGGCTCTGGACGACTACTCGGCGATCCTGTTGGAGTCACTCGCCGATCGGCTCGCCGAAGCCTTTGCCGAGCGGCTCCACCAGCGGGTGCGTACCGAATTCTGGGGTTACTCGGACGAGTCGTTGTCCAACGACGATCTGATCGCGGAGCGCTACCCCGGCATCCGGCCCGCACCCGGGTATCCGGCCTGCCCGGACCACACCGAGAAGCAGACGATCTGGGAGTTGCTCGACGTCGAGGCCTCGACCGGGATCAAGCTCACCGAGTCGATGGCGATGTGGCCCGGCGCCTCGGTGTCCGGCATGTACTACGGCCACCCCGACGCGCAGTACTTCGTCGTCGGCCGGCTGGGCCGGGACCAGGTCGCCGACTACGCCGAGCGCAAGGGTTGGACGCTGGCCGAGGCGGAGAAGTGGCTGTCCCCGAATCTCGGATACGACCCAGACGACTGACAGGTCTATAGGGCCGTAGATCACCTGGGGTCCGGGCCCCGCTTCCGCAAGCTTGGTGTCACAGTCAGTGCGGCTGTGACACCAAGCTGCGGCGCACCCCTGCGCCGCAAAGCGGCCTCCAGGACGCCGCCGTCGTCGATCCCGTGACGAAACCATGACAATTCACAGACTGGCCGCGGACATCGAGCCGCGACGGTTGGATCATGTTCACGTCAATCGCGCCGAATGCGGTGTTCCTGCCGAACTCGAGCCTGGTCGTCCGTCCGGTCGCCCGCGAGGTGCACGCGAGGTTCGTGCACCGGATGGGCGCGAAAGGTCAGGTCAGCTTTCTCCAGCACCCCTCGTGGGCGGACGTCAAGGAAGCCTGGTGGCCCGAGTTCCTCGGCTGGTTCGATGGCGCCGTACAGGTCGGCGCCGCCATGGTGCTGTGCCGTCGAGCCCCAGGTACCCGGAGGTTCTTCGCGTACCTGCCGGAAGGGCCGGTGCTGGATTGGTCCCGTAAGGACATCGGGGAGCAACTGGGGTTGCTCACCGAGAATCTGTGGAAGTTGGGTGCCTTCGCCGTCCGGATGGGGCCGCCATTGGAGTACAAGCGCTGGAGCGCGGCCACCCTGAAGGCCGCCACCGGACCCGGGCGGCGGCTGACGCACGTGGGCCCGGACGCCACTAATCCGGTGGCGGTCTCGGTCGCAGAACAGTTGCGCTCGTCCGGATGGCGCCGCTGCGACGACGGGCCAGCAGGCGGGGACGCGCAACCCCGCTACCTGTTCACCGTGCCCATGGCCGGGCTCAACGACGACGACCTGTGGTCCGGGTTGAACCAGGCCTGGCGGCGAAGCGTCCGTCGAGCCGAGCACGAGCACGTCGTCGTCACCGTTGGCGCGGAACAGGACCTGCCCACGCTCTTTCGCCTGCTCCAGGAGACCGAGCGACGCAACGACTTCCGGCTAGGCCGGTCCCTCGGCTACTTCCAGCGGCAATACCGCGCGCTCAACGACGAGATGCCCGGACGGATGAAGCTGTACCTGGCGTGGCATCACGACGAGGTACTCGCGGCACACACAATGGTCACGCTGGGCGCGCGGTCCTGGTATCTGACAGGCGCGTCCGCCACCGCGGGCCGCGACGTGCGACCCAGCCACGCCCTGCAGTGGCAGATGATCCGTGCCGCGCGCGCAGGCAGAGCGGACGTCTACGACATGCGAGGTGTTCCGACCAGTCTGGACCCTGACGATCCCGCCTTCGGCCTCCTGCGTTGGAAGCTGGGGACGGGAGGCGGTGTGGTGGAGACGCTCGGCGAGTGGGGCGTCACCCTGCCGGGCTGGACGAATCGGATGCTGCAGTGGGCGATGCGACGACGCGCGGCTCACCGGTGATCCGCCGAGTCGGTCGCCTTGGCCGGACAGAGACGTCCGGCAGGTTCGAGCATGTCATGGTCTTGTCACAATCCGCCGGCGCCGCGGCCTCGACGGGGGCCGTGCTGAAACAATCGGGGGATGCCGCGTGTCCTGCTCGTCGAAGACGACGTGTCCGTCCGGGATGCGCTCGAGATGGCCTTGCGCCGGCACCGGCACGACGTGACGACGGCGGCCACCGGTGAAGACGGGTTGAAGTACCTGCACGCCGGCGGAGCGGACATCGTCGTCCTCGACCTCATGCTGCCTGATATCGACGGCTTCGAGGTATGCCGGCGGATTCGCGCGCACAGCGCCGTCCCCATCGTCATGTTGACCGCCCGCAGCAACGACATCGACGTGGTCAGTGGCCTGGAAGCCGGAGCCGACGACTACGTGATCAAGCCCGTGATACCCAGGGTGCTGGACGCGCGCATCCGGGCTGTCTTGCGCCGGACGGTTCAGACCGACGGACATGCCGAGAACCACGGCGGCCTCGTCATCGATCGGTCGGCCGTCAGCGTGACGAACGACGGCGAGCCGGTCGGGCTGACGCCGACGGAGCTACGGCTGCTGCTGACCCTGTCCGGAGCGCCCGCGCGGGTGTTCAGCCGCCAGCAGCTGTTGCAGCTGGTGTGGGAGCATGACTATCTCGGCGACTCGCGCATCGTCGACGCCTGCGTGCAACGCGTGCGGGCCAAGATCGAGGACGTTCCGGCCTGCCCGGTATACATCCAGACGGTGCGTGGCTTCGGCTACCGGTTCGGGCCGCTATGACACGATCGGCTTCGCCGGCTTCTGCGCCTCGGTGGCGGGCGCTACTTCTGGGCTTACGTCCGAGGCTGGTCGTGGTGTTTCTTCTGGTGGCGCTCGGCACCGGCGTCGCGACGACGGGCATCAGCTATGTCTCCGCCCGGAACGCCGTGTTGCAGAGCACGCAAGATCAGGTCATGGGCGAGTTCCTCGACCGGGTGCGTGAGATCGCGAACGAGACCCCGCAGCTCGACGTCGACTCCCTTGGCGAGTTCTCCAGTGGCCTCGGCGGCACGAACATCGCTCTCTACCGCGACCGCGAAACCGGGGAGATCGACCGGCTGTCGGGAACACTCGATCCCGAATTCGTGCCGCCGACGCTGCTCGACGCCGTGGGAGGCAGCGACCGGGTGCACTTCCAGCGCGTCGACGAGTTCGGCGACCCGGTTCTCTATGTCGGCACCACAGTGCGGGTGGGTCTCGAACCGACCGGCATCGAGGTGTACCAGCGCTTCTCCCAGTTAGGCCAGCAGGAGAGCCTCGAGGAGCTCCTGAGCGATGCCGGGGCCGCGCTCGTCGTCTCCGGTGTGGCCGCGCTGCTTCTCGCCCTCCTGGCGGCGCGGAGTGTGTTGAGGCCGGTGCGCCAGCTGAGCCAGGGCGCGAAGCGTCTCGGTGACGGGGCGCTCGACACGAGGCTTCCGGTGCGTGGCGCCGACGAGATGACACAACTGGTGATGAGCTTCAACTCGGCGGCCGGCCAGCTGGAGCAGTCCGTAGACCGGTTGCGACGCGAGGAGGCGAACTCCCGACGGTTCGTCGCAGACGTGTCCCACGAGCTACGTACGCCGCTGGCCGCGATGACGGCGGTAACTGAGACGCTGGACAGCGAGGCGGAACGGTTGGGTGGCGACGGCGCGCTCGCCGCACGCGTGCTGAGCGCCGAGACGCATCGGCTGGCCGCCCTTGTCGAGGATCTGATCGAGATCAGCCGGTTCGATTCCGGTCAGGCGACGCTCGTGCTTGAGGACGTGGACGTGACCTCCATGGTGACGGGTGCGCTCGACGCACGTGGATGGTCGTCGCTGGTCGACGTCTATACCGTCCCGGCGGCCGAGCAGCCCAACGTCGTCGTCACGGTCGATCCACGGCGGTTGGACGTGATCATTGCCAACTTGGTCGGCAACGCATTGCGTCATGGTGCCCCACCTGTGACGGTCACGGTATTCCAGAGGGCAAAGCACGGCATGTCGATGCCATGGGTGGGAATCGCGGCCCATGACAGCGGGCCTGGTGTCGACCCCGACGTGGCAGCTCGTGTGTTCGACCGGTTCTACAAGGCCGACCGAGCCCGGAACCGGTCGCACGGCACCGGCCTGGGCTTGGCGATCGCATGGGAGAATGCGCGCCTACACGGCGGGTACATCGAGGTACGCAGCGCCGCGGGTGAAGGCACGACCTTCACGTTGCTCCTCCCACCTGAGCCGCCACGGGACCGGCTGGACCGTGATCGGCACCGGCGAGCCGCACGGGCTGACCATGAGCACGCAAGCCAACCGCGCG
>NZ_ML142858.1:216528-217420 GCF_004138495.1 Phytoactinopolyspora endophytica | reverse complement strand
GGACGATTTCCCGGTTGCCGGACAGCCTGGTGGCACGGACGTTCCCTCCGGCAGCTACCCGCATGCTGCGGAGACGGAAGAGGTGGAACGGTAATGGAACGTCGCACAGCCGTACTCGCTCTGATCGGGCTGCTGGTCGTGGGCTGCGGTATCCAGCCCACGGGCGCCGTGCGCGGCGGACCGGCCGTATCGGTGGTCGGACATGAGGCGGGCATCGAGGTCTGCTTCGTGCGTGACGACGAGTTGGTCCCGACGGAACGCTACGACGTCGTCCTCGAGCTGGGGAGCCTACCGGCCTCCGACCCGCGGCTGGAACCGGAAGTCGAGGAAAGCGGCGAAGGCGACGCCACCGGTGAAGGTGGCGGTGAGGGCCTTGGAAAACCGGCGGATTCATTGACCGACTTACGAAAAATCGGGAACCTGCTCGCTCTTGGACCGAGTGCCGACGAGCAAGCGACAGGGCTCACGAGTGAGGTTCCGGCTGATTTAAGGCTCAGCCTGCTCGTTGGCTGGGCGGATGGCGTTTTTCCGCCAGCCGGCACGCCGACACCCGACGTGCCGGTACCCAATGAGGTGCTCGGGGGCGAGGCAGAGCCGATCGAGGTTGTCGTCGAAGAGCCGGCCGACCGCCTGTCCGACATCGCCGCCGAGCAGATCGCCTGCACGCTGCAGTCGTACCTGGAACTGATCGGCGAGGATCGCGACATCGTGCTGAGCGCCGTGCACGGCGAGCCTTATCTCGATACCGGCCGCTGAACCACCTCAAGATCGAGTGCCGGGGTGAAGCCATCACGTGCAGTCCCGGTGCGGTCTGCCCGTGGTCTGCCCGTAGTGTGCCCGCACCCATTCATCGGCGCGACCGCTGTCGTTCACTGCTGCGACAACCTTCACG
>NZ_ML142858.1:202114-216496 GCF_004138495.1 Phytoactinopolyspora endophytica | reverse complement strand
ATATGAGTCCACACAGGCAAGGACAAGGTGAGCTGACATGACGGTGTCTCGACGTTCGGTCCTGGGCGGTATCGCGGCAACGGTTGCAGGCGTGCCCCTCGGTGGTGTCGCCGCCGCCAACCCGAGCGCGACCACGCGGCCGCGGCATTCCGGCCACGTTATCCTCGTGGACTGTACGGCGCCCGCGACCTAGTCGTTGTGCAGCTGGTGTCCGAACCTGCCTGGGGTCCAGGTAGCTGAGTGCACGCTCGCGTCCACCCGGCGTTGTCCAGCCGGTACGGTAGCCGCTGGTTGCGCGATGACTGGTTCTTTCTCTCCCACCACGACCATGCGCCGGAGCATGCGGCCGCGCAATTCGTCGGCGATCTCTCGGTGCGACGGAAGGCCGACGAGGTTGTCCAGCTCGTATGGATCATGTTGGAGGTCGTAGAGCTCGGTCTCCAGGTAGTGGTCGCTCGACGCCGCCGCCCACGGGTCGACATCAGGCGCCGTCACGCAATACTTCCACCGTGAGGTGCGGATCGCGCGGCCGACCTGGGACTCGCTGATCTGGATGAAGACTTCCTCCGGCCAGTCGGCCGCCGCGCTGCCACCGGGATCGGTGATCAAGGGCAGCATGGATCGTCCGTGCATCTCGGCGGGCACGTCCAGTCCGGCAGCGGCCAGCAGTGTCGGAGGTAGGTCGATGGTGCTGACGGGGCGGTCGATCTGGTTCCCGCCGTCGAATCCCGGGCCGGACAGCGCCATCGGCACCCGGGTCGAGCCGTCGTGGCATGAGCGCTTGTACTCACTGTTGCGGGTTTTGAAGTGGCACCCGTGGTCAGATGTAAAGGCGACGATCGTATTGTCGAGCAGATCCATGCTCCGCAATGCGTCGAACAGACGCCCGAGCCCCTCGTCGACCCGCCGGATCTGGCCGTAGTAGCCGCCGATGTGCCGGTGCACCGTCGAGCCGTCACCTGCCAGCGTCGCAAGGTCGGGCGGGGGTGACGCATCCCGGTAGCGTTCCTCGTAACCCACCGGCGCCGGGTAGGAGTCCGTTTCGTTCTGGTGGTGCGGTTCGACCAGCGAACAGAAGAGATAGAAGGGGCGGGACCGGTGCTGCCCGCTGCCAGGAGGGACCGCGTGGTCGGCCACAAATCGAATCGCGGCGTCGAACAGCGCGTCGGATCGGTATCCGGGCAGCATGACGGGGACATCATCTTCGTCGAAGGCCAGCACACGGTAGGCGTCAGAGGTGAACTCCATGACGTTCGCGCCTAGCCAGGATCGGTAGCCTCCGCGCTGATCGCTCGGTACAGGTTCCGTATCGGCCAGGTGCCACTTGCCGAGGTAGCCGGTGTCATAGCCGGCGTCCCCGAAGTAGTCGGCGAGGGTACGGCAGCCTTGAGGCAGCGGAATGCCATTGCGAAAGCAACCGGTCGCCGTCGGGTACTGCCCGGTCTGGATCGCCGCTCGTGCGGGCCCGCATACCGGCTGCGGAGTGAAGGCCTGCATCGCGTGTGTCCCGGATCGGGCCATGCGGTCGAAGTTCGGAGTAAGGTCGTGCGTGTTCCCGTGGACCCCTGTGCTGTCCCAGCGTTGCTGATCCGTGAAAACGACGATGACGTTCGGTCGTGTCGTGCCAGCATCGGGCAATGTCGCTCCTCCAGCGGTCGGTGCCGATTTCACTGCGGGGGTATGTCCCGCTTCGTTTCCTGGAGGTGCTCCTCCATGGCGGCCGCAGCGCCCTGCTCATCCCCCGCTTCGATCGCGGCCAGAATCGATCTATGGGCCCGCAGCGTCACCTCGTGTCCTTCGCCGCGGGCCGCTCGGGCGTCGTAGGTCGATCGTCGCGCCCGCAGCAGGATCGTCTCGAACGACGTCAGTATGAGCCGCAACAGCTCAGCTCCGGCTGCTTCGCTGATCGCCGCATGGAATTTGACGTCGAGGTCGACGAACTTGTCTCGATCATCCACTGCGCCGCTCATCGCCTCGAGCAATGCCGCGGTCTCGGTCACACCGGCCTCACCGGAGCGCACGCGTCGGGCAGCCAGGCGGGCGACCTCGCACTCGACCAGGCGTCGTGTTTGAATGACATCCTCGAGTGAGAGCGACTCCTGCCGGACCCGGAAGTCGAGCATCTGAGCCAGGACGCGAGCCGACGGTGTACTGACACGGGCTTGGCGCCCTTGGCTGGAGACGAGGATCTCGCGCGCCGCCAACATCCTGATGGCCTCCCGGACGACGAGCCTGTTCACTCCGAAATCCTCTGCAAGCTGGGACTCGGGCGGGATCGGGTCACCCGGCCGCAACGCCATGCGTTCGATCCGCTCGACCAGTTCGGACGCCACCTGCTCGGCCAGTGTGGTCCTGACCACGCGCATCGCTTACCACCGTCCCCTCAGTTTCGGCATCTCGCCATCATTTCATTCCTGTGCTGGCGATGCCCTGGACGAACGCCCTCTGGAAGATCACGAACACGATGAGCATGGGGATGATGGACAGCAGCGTCATGCTCATCAAAGCCGTCCAGTCCGTGTAGTACATCCCCTTGGCGAGGTTCAGCCCCAGCGGAACGGTGAACGAGGACTGCTCCTGCAGCACGACCAAAGGCCACGCGAAGTCATTCCACCGCCACATGAAGGTGAAGATGACGAGGACTCCGATGACGGGCTTGCAAAGGGGCAGAACGATCGACCAGAAGATGCGGAACTCTCCGGCTCCGTCCAAGCGAGCGCTCGCCATAAGCTCATCTGGTATAGAGACCATAAATTGGCGCACCAAGAAAATGCCGAAAGCTTCCGCGCCGCGCGGCAGTATTACCCCCCAAATGCTGTTCACCATGCCCAGCTCCGACACCACCATGAATGCCGGAACCTGAATGACCTGGATTGGCACCATGAGAGTGCTGATCATGAGGATGAATATCACGTCGCGACCGAAGAACCTGAACTTCGCGAATGCGTAGCCCGAAAGCAGGTTGACGAATACTGTGAAGATGACTCCAACGACGGCGATGATCATTGAGTTCACGTAGTACGTGCCCCACGGAAGCAGCCCCCACGCATCGCCGAAGTTCGACCAGACGATCGATGAGGGAAAGAGGTTGAAGTCGCCGTCGAACAGCTCCGAGCTTGGGCCCACAGCGGTCGCGAACATCCAGTATAGCGGGAACACCATGACGGCGGCGCCGCAGACTAACGCTATCCAGATGATCAGATTCTTGCCACGCGGAATGCGGGAGCGAGTGACTTTGCGTTGCCGCGCGGACGCCGCGTTCGCAACATCTCCTCGTGCCAGAGTCATGTGCGCTCCTCAACTTGCCTTCTGTGATTGCTTCGAGATCCGCCAGTAGAACAGCGTGAAAGCCATGAGAACGACGTAGAGCACCACGCCGACAGCACTGGCGCTTCCCATATCTCCCGACTGGAAGGCTTCTCGATAGATGTACTGCACAAGCACCGTGGTGGAGAATCCCGGGCCGCCGTCGGTCATGACAAAGATCAGGTCGAACACGTGGAGGGAGAAAATGACATTCAGCACCACGAGCAGGAACGATGTCGGCGCGAGCATTGGCCACGTGACGTATCGGAACAGCTGCCATCCGGATGCACCGTCGACCTTTGCTGCTTGAGCCAGCTCATCCGGGATGCCCTGTAGCGCTGCAAGGTAAATGACCATGTTGAAGCCCAGCCGGATCCAAATGGTCACCGCTATCAGGGACGGCATCGCCCAGGTGGTCGATGACAACCACTGCACGGTCGGCAACCCGAGGCTTTGCAAGAGGTTGTTGACAGCGCCGTAATCGTCGCTGAGGATCCACAGCGAAATCAGGCCGACCGCGACGAGCGAGATGCTGACGGGCACGAAATAGATCGCTCGCAACAACGTCCGTCCGGGCATCGCCCGGTTGAGCCCAAGCGCGACGAGGAGGCCGAACCCCATCGTGGTGGGAACCGTCCCCAGCGCATAGATGCCCGTGTTGCGGGAGGCCTCCCAGAAGATGTCGTCGGTCAACAGCGACTTGTAGTTGTCGAGCCCAACGAACGTCCGTGCCCCGATCACGCTCCACTCGTTGAGGCTGACGTAGAAGGAGCCGAGAATCGGAATGAAGATGAACGCCGTGAAGACGATCAGATTAGGGGCGATGAAGATGTAAGGCGCAATGTTTCGCCGTCGTTTGGCGCCGCCTGACGCGCGCACACGGACCGCACGTTCTGGTGTCTTGACGTTCGTTGTGTCTGTCATCATGGCTGGTGCCTGGCTCCTCTCTTCGCAGGCGTTGCCGACCGGCGCATGACGTGCCTTGGCCGAACGGACGGTCAGCGATCAGCTCCGTTAGCGCCGTTACGCGAGCACGTCGGTGATCAGGCCGTCGAGACGCTCTGCGGTCTCATCGGCGGGCTGTCCCGACCTGAACGCGGCCTCTAGCTCGTCTCCGAGCACCACATTGATCTCGCCGAACTGCGGTGACGTTGTTTCCGCCACCGCAGTGGAGGAGACAAGCGGAAGCTGCTCGAGGAACAGGTCCTTGACCTCCGGGCGGTACTCGTATCCCAGCTCATCCGCGGAACGGCCGGAAAGCTCCGTGCGCGTGGGCAACAGCTGTGATCCCAGAACTCTGTTCAGCTGGTTCTCGTCGTTGTTGAGGAACTGGAGGAAGTCGGCGGCCAGCTCGGGCTCTGCGCAGTCCTTCGTGACACCCATCCCGTTGCCGCCGAGGATGTTGACTTGGTCGATGTCTTGCACCAGATGGGCAACTCCCCACTCGCTGGCCATGTTCTCCTGCAGAAATGACATCTGGAAGTCGCCGTTGATCATCATGCCGATATCGCCATTGGCGAAAAGAGTCTGGATCTCGGTTCCGCTCTTGATCGACGTGTTCGGTGGCACGAGCCCGTTATCGAACCAGGACTGAGTGAAGGCGATCGCCTCGATCGCCTCTTGGCTGTTGACCGCTGAGCCAGCCAGGTCATCACTGAGCAGACGCCCGCCATGTTGATAGAGATAGGCGGTCCAGCGATACGCGTTGTCGGCGGGTTGCCACGACATGGCGAACGCGTGGCTGACCTCTCCGGAGTTCACGAGCGTTTGCGCCGCGGCGATGAGATCGTCCCACGACCATGCTTCGTCCATCACGTCCGGCACCACGATGCCGAGGCTCTCGAATAGCTCCGTGTTGTAGAAGATCGCGTGGCTGCCGGTGTCACCGGGAAGGGCGTATGGCGCTCCCTCGTGCGTGACTGCCTCCCAGAAGTTCGGTAGGTACTCGTCTTGGTGGTTCTGCGAAAGATAGGGCGATAGGTCGATCAAGGCACCTTGCTGGCTGTAGTGGCCAAGCTGCTGGTACTGAATGCGCACAATGTCGGGTCCCTTGCCAGCCGCCAGCCGCGTGTCCAACGACTGGTAGTGCTGGGGGAACGGCACGAGATCAAGCTGGATCGTGACGTCGGGATTCTGTTCGGTGTACCGGTCGATCGCCTCACTCACGGCTTTCTCCTCAGCAGGCGTCCCGAACGTCTGGAACGTGAGGGAGCCATCACCGGAACCGCCGCCACCGCCGTCGTCGCTTCCGCAACTGGGAAGCGCGAGCAGTCCCGCCGCGCCCGCCGTCGCACCAAGCATTTGCCGCCGCGTCAGCATCGCAGCGTTTCCTCGTTGTCCAGCCATCCTGATCCCTTCTTCCTCGTCAATGAGAACGGGTTCATCCGCCACAGTTGTTGATCTCGCTGGTCGATAGTCATAGCAACCTAGCAGCCAAGCTGCTAACCTGCAATGGCTACGTCACCCGGTGTTGTCACGGCTGCGCCTAGAGACCTGATCGGCAACATCACAAGGAGTGAGGAGAACCTGTGGCCAACCCACCAAACATCGTGCTTGTTGTCGCCGATCAGCAGCGTGCGGACATGATCGGCGCCTTCGGGCAGATCCCCGTGCGGACACCAGTGCTGGATCGCTTGTGCAACGAAGGCACCGCGTTCCGACGCGCTTACACCGCCACCCCGATATGCACGCCTACCCGTGCCACGTTGCTGAGCGGGCAGTATCCGAGTCGCCATGGCGCTTGGAGTATCGGCACCGATGTTCCCAATGACGTCCTGTCGCTGCCGCGACTTCTCGCGGAGCAGGCCAACTACCGCACCGCTCTGATCGGCAAGAGCCACCTCCGAAGCGTGCTGCGCCCGGGCAGTATCGAAGCGTTGCCGAAGTCTCGCGACTGGGACTTCTACCGCGAATGGTCCGGGCCTTGGTACGGCTTCGAGCACGCCCGCATCTCGAACGGCCACGTCGACGAACCGCACGCCTACGGCCTGCATTACGGCTTGTGGCTACACGACAACGGCATTCCGCCGGATTCTCCGTACTTCCTGCCGCACGCGATGAGCAGCACCGAGCCGGACAAGGAACCCTCGGCACGGGTCGGCGAATGGGAACTGCCGGAGAAATTTCACAGCAGCACATGGGCGGCGAACGAAGCGATTTCCTACCTCGAAGATCATGCGGCAAACCACGCCGAACAGCCGTTCTACCTGGCCGTCAATTTTGCCGACCCTCATCGGCCGTTCCGTGCCCCGGCGCCGTGGCACGAACTGCATGACGACGTCGACCTCCCAGCGCCCTCGCGCCGCTCCGGTGAATGGGAGGACAAACCCACCGCTTATCAAGCAACACTCGACAACCGGCTCGACACCATGGGCTGGCAACTCGATCCAGCGATCGGCATCGCCTGTCAGAGTGCCGACAACGTGGGCGAAGCAGGCTTCACCGACGACGAGGAACACATGTGGCGGGTCTACCTCGGCATGCAGAGCCTCCTCGACAAGCACCTCGGCCGCATCTGCGACTCACTCGACCAGCTTGGGCTCGCCGAGAACACTCTGCTCGTCTACACGGCAGATCACGGCGACTACATGGGAGATCACTGGCTGTGGTCCAAAGGTGCCAGCCACTACGACGGTGCCGTGCGCGTTCCCTGCATCGTCCGCTGGCCCGGGCGCGTACCTGCGGGGCACACGAGTCACGCGCTGCAGAGCCTGGTCGATCTACCCACGACGTTCCTCTCCGCGGCGGGCCTGGAGGTCGATCCGAGGATGCAAGGCATCGACCAGCTCCCGTGCTGGACAGGCGAGACCACCACGAGCCGGCCCGGTGTGCTGATCGACCATCGGGTCGAACAGGGCCTGTATGTCAACTCGTGGATCACCGACCGCTACCGGCTCAGCGTCCACTCCATCCACGCCGAGGAACGCGACGAGATAGAGCTGTACGACCTGGCCGAGGATCCCCACGAGTACGTCAACCTTGCGGCCGGCGGAGCCAACGCACCGCTCGTCAACCAGCTTATGCAGGAGCTCATCCGGTACCGCATGCAACTCGACCGCACCTGGCGGCCCCGGCACGCGTTCTCGTGAGCCGCGGCGTCGTCGAACTAGCCCGAACTCAACGCAACGAGGAGAACCCGTGCCAGACACCCACGCCAGCACCCCGGACGGTGCGGCCCCGGCCGCATTCGCCCCGGTCGCCGAGGTGAGCGTCGACCCGGATCACGCCGTCGTCTACGAATTCGGCTGGCAGTCGTGGTCGCCCAGCGCTGCCCACGCCGTGTCGGCCAGAGCAGGCTTCCGGCCGACCCGTCCCGAGCTGCAAACGTCGTACTACCGTCGGGAGAAGACCGCTCCGTCCTCCGCGTTCCAAGGCGAAGGCTTGCTTGCCATTGAGCCGGGGCCAGGTGAATCGGTGCACGTCTTCGCTCTACGCGACGCACGCACCGAGGTGCCGACCATCCGCGCCACGTACCGTCGCGACACGGTCGAGGTCACGGCCGACGGCCCGTTGGACCACATCGTCGACGACGGTCCAGACGGGCTGTACGGCGCGCTCGCCCGGTTTGCGGACCGGTACACGGCCACGGTGGGAACGCCGGTCCTCCGGGAGGTCCCGCCTATGTGGGCCAGCTGGTACCAATATTTTACGGAGTTCGCTGAGGACGATCTGATCCGGAACCTGGACCGCATGGACACGCTCGATCTTCCGGTCGGCGTCGTCCGCCTCGACGACGCGTTCCAGGCCGGCGTCGGTGACTGGCTGACGCCGTCGGAAGGCTTTGCTTCGCTCGATGGGATGGTCGGCAGGGTGCTCGACAGGGGACGCCGGGCCGGCATCTGGTCAGCTCCGCTCCTGATCGGGGAACACAGCCAGACGTTCGCCGAGCATCCCGAATGGCTGGTGCGAGACACCGCGACCGGTGAGCCGATCGTGGCTCAGCACAACTGGGATCAGGACTGTTACGTCCTCGATTCCACCCATCCCGGAGCGGCGGACTATCTGCGCCGGGTGTTCACCACCTACGCCGAATACGGCGCCTCGTACTTCATGGTCGACTTCATGTATGCCGGCGCGATCGAAGGCATCAGGCACGATGACGTCGACGGGATCACCGCCTACCGCGATGCGCTGGCCCTCATCCGCTCCTGCATCGGCGATGCCCTGCTCCAAGGATGCGGGGCACCCATGTTCCCATCCGTCGGCCTGGTCGACACGATGCGGGTGGGCACCGACGTCGCCCCGCACTGGTCCGCTCCGGGCGGAGAGATGTCCGCGCCCGCGACACAGGCCGCCGTCGTCTCAACGGTGGGACGCGCCTTTACGCAGGGACGATTCTGGATCAACGATCCTGACTGCCTAGTCGCTCGTCCGGAGATTGAGCACCGGGAACGCTGGGCCGACGTAGTAGACCGCTACGGCGCCGTGCGGATCAGCAGCGACGGTCTCGACCGGCTCGATGACTGGGGTTTGGACACCGTCCGCCGTCTCCTCGTGCCGGCGCGGACCGAACCGTTCGATCCCGCCCAGGTGCCGCTGGACACCAGCTTGTTCCGCGATGCCCCACGCCCCTCCCAACCGCGATAGGCAGCCGACGATGACGTTCCCGAACGCCCAGAGTCCTCCCCAGCACCATTCTCACCCGCACCCGGTCGCCCCCTTGCGCAGCCAGGCATGGTTCGCCGACCGCGGCAAGAACGGCTTCATCGCTCGATCTCACCTGCGGGCGACCGGCCTGTCGAGCGAGGCGTTCGACGGCCGGCCGGTGGTCGGTATCGCCAACAGCTGGTCCGACCTGACGCCGTGCAACGCGCATCTGAGGGATATCGCCGAGGCAGTGCGGCGCGGCGTCCTCGCCGCGGGCGGGCTGCCCATGGAGTTCCCCACGATGTCACTCGGAGAACCGCTCATGCGGCCCAGCACCATGCTGTACCGCAACCTGATGAGTATGGACGTCGAGGAGACTTTGCGCGCGAATCCGATCGACGCCGTCGTGCTGCTCGGAGGGTGCGACAAGACCACCCCGGCACAGCTCATGGGAGCGGCGAGCGTCGACCTCCCTACCGTTGTGGTCACCGGAGGACCGATGGTCTCCGGTTCCTTTCGTGGCTGCCCCATCGGCAGCGGCACGGACTTATGGCACTTCAGTGAAGAAGTCCGTGCCGGGCGGATGACCAGCGCTGCCTTCGACGAGGCCGAAGCCGGAATTCACCGCAGTCCCGGGCACTGCATGACCATGGGTACCGCTTCAACCATGGCGTGCCTGACCGAAGCCCTAGGACTCCAGCTGCCCGGGGGCGCGGCGTATCAGGCTGTCGGCAGCAGCCGGCGCCGGATAGCCGAGCGTTCGGGCCAACTGGCCGTCCAGATGGCGCGGGCCGGTGCCCCCCGCATATCGGAGGTCCTGACCCGAGATGCCTTCGAGAACGCTGCGCGCGTGAACGCAGCCATCGGTGGTTCGACGAACGCGGCGCTCCACCTGCTCGCCCTTGCCGGACGGGTCGACGTCGGCTTCAGCCTGAGTGACCTCGACCGGCTCGCCCGCGATGTCCCGTTGCTGGTCGACCTCAAGCCGAGCGGCACGTACCTGATGGCCGAGTTCGAGGAGGCCGGCGGCGTCCCCGCTCTGTTGCACGAGCTCCTTCCGCTGCTGCACACCGAACCGATCAGCGTCGACGGCCGAACGCTTGGAGCGCTCGCACAGCTGGGGCAGACACACCGCCGCGAGATCATCCGTAGTCTCGACGATCCCGTCATGCCTGCGGACACCGGTACCGCGGTGCTTCACGGCAACCTCTGCCCTCAGGGGGCGGTCATCAAACAGTCCGCTGCCGATCCTGCGCTACTCACACATCGTGGACGTGCCGTGGTGTTCGACGACGTCGATGCCTATCTGCGGGCCGCCGAGGACCCGGACCTCGATGTGGATGCCGACTCCGTGCTGATCGTCCGCAACTGCGGCCCTCGCGGCTATCCGGGCATGCCGGAGATCGGCAACCTTCCCATTCCGTTGCGACTGCTAAAGGCAGGAGTCACCGACATGGTCCGCATCTCCGACGCGCGTATGAGCGGCACCTCGTTCGGCACTGTCGTGCTTCACGTCGCGCCGGAAGCCGCCGCCGGAGGGCCGCTGGCGCTGATCCACGACGGCGACACTGTGGTCCTCGATGTGCCCGCACGACGGCTGGACGTGGAGATCGACGACGACGAGCTCGAACGTCGCCGTGCCGAATGGTCACCGCCGCCACCAGCACACGTGGGCGGGTGGACCGACCTCTACGTCGAGCATGTGCTCCAGGCAGACCAGGGAGCCGACCTGGATTTCCTCGTCGGTACCCGCGGCCACGACGTCCCCAGGGCTCCGTTCTGATGGCGGCGCGGACGAGCTCTCGGCGTGTGCCGCCCGGCGGCATCAGCCCGGTCCTGCTCACTCCGTTCACCGCCGACGGCGCTCTCGACGAAGCAAGCTTCGTCCGAGTCGTCGACCACCTCGTGTCCCTGGGCGTGCGCTCGGTGATGTTCCCCGGCTTCGCCTCCGAGGTGCTGACACTCTCCGACGACGAGCGTGCCGTCTTGATCCGGCTACTCCTCGAACGGGCCGAGGCCACACGTGACAACGTCACCGTCATAGCCTCGATCCCCGATCACGCGACGTTGCACGCGACACGTTGGGCCTCGTGTCTGGTGGAGGCCGGCGCCCAGGCACTGAATGTGCTGCCGCCGCACCGGCTCGGACCCTCGGGGGCTGCCGTCGTCGCGCACCTCGAAGCAGTTCTCGCGGCAGCCGCACCGGTGCCCGTCATCATCCAGTACGCACCGGCACAAGCGGGAACGGCGCTGGACGTCGCCACCATGTCGGCCCTGGCCAGCCGACATGACAACCTGGTCGCGATCAAGGTGGAGTCCCAGCCGCCTGGCCCGACAGTAGCCGCTCTCCTGGCCGCCGAGCCCGCGCTGCCCTCTCTGGTCGGGCATGCCGGCGTGCAGATGCTCGACGCGTTGGCACGAGGCGCCGTCGGTGTCCAGCCCGGCTGTTCGTTCACGGAGCTCTACCTGGCCGTCTGGGAACGTCGGCGGCTCGGGGAGCATGACGCCGCACGAGACCTGCACACCCGCATGCTTCCTTACCTTTCGTACTGGATGCAGGATGTCGGCCTGATCGTCGCTGCCGAGAAACTCATCGCCCAGCGGCGTGGGCTGGTCGACACTGAGACATGTCGTCAACCAGCGCGGCTGCTCGACCGATCGGAACGTGAGATGGTCGGGAAATTCTGCACCGAGTTCGCCGAGTTTCTACCAGAGGTCACGCGATGAGGCCAAGCGAGAACGGCCGATGCCCGGGCCGGCTCGACAACGAGATCGTCCTCGTCACGGGCGGCGCCCGGGGCATCGGCCGCGCGATCGTCGAGGTCTCCCTGCGCGAGGGGGCTCATGTCATCGCGCTCGATACCGACGACGAGGCCGGGAGCCGCCTGCCGGCCGCCATGGCTACCTCAGCAGACCGCGCGCCGGGCACCCAGCTCTGGTTCCGGCACGTCGATGTCACCGACGAATCCGCTGTTGCGGGCGCCGTCCGAGACGTCGAACACGACCTCGGCCCCGTCACTGTCCTCGTCAACAACGCCGGTCGAAACGTATACGCCGATCCCATCACCATGACCGAGCACGAGTGGGACACGGTCTTCGCCGTCGATCTCAAAGCGGCATGGATCTGCGCCAAGCAGGTCCTACCCGCCATGACCTCCGCCGGCCGCGGATCGATCGTCAACATCGCCTCTCTGCACGCGACGCTCACCATTCCAGGCATGTTCCCCTACGCTGCCGCAAAGTCAGGCCTGGTCGGGTTCACCCGCAGTCTCGCGCTCGACGTCGGCCACGCAGGCGTGCGAGTGAACTCGGTCAGCCCGGGCTACATCCGGACAGCTCTGGTCGACGAATACTTCGCGCAACATCCCGACCCCGACGCCGAAGCCAGAGCCCTCGACGTGCAGCCGCTCGGGCGTCTGGGTGACCCGCGCGAGGTAGCCGAGGTGGTGTGCTTCCTTGCCTCCCCCGCAGCGGGCTACGTCACCGGTGCAGACTGGCCGATCGATGGAGGACTGGGTGCCCGGTTCGCCTAGGAGTTCCCACCAGGGCTGGGGTTATTTAGCATGAACGGCATGGGTGGTGGTGACCGGCGTCGTGTCAACTCGTTGGCTGTCGGGCGATGAGGGGGACGGGTCTGTCGCTGGACACGCTGCGGGTGATCGTGACGGTCTACGGCGCGGGAACGGTGACCGGTGCGGCGGCAGAGCTGGGGATGGCGCAACCGTCCGTGTCCGGACAGATCGCTGCCGCTGAGGAGAGGCTCGGGTACCGGCTGTTCGAACGTACTGCCCGGGGTATGCGTCCGACGGAGCGTGCGGTGGAGTTCGTCTCCCGGGTCGCGGGGCCGCTGGAGTCGCTTCTGCGGGTGGCGCGTGAGGCGGAGGCCGTCGGCGTCGAGCCTGACCGTGCGGTGTTTCTGTCGGGGCCGGCGGAGTTCCTGTCCGAGATGGTGCTTCCCCGGCTGACGGGATACGGAGCCGGCCGGTTGGTGGTGTGCTTCGGCCTGGCCGAGGATCTGCTCGATCGGCTGCTCGACGGCGCGGTGGATGTGGTCGTCTCCTCGGTGCAGCCCCGGCGGCGTGGCGTTGCGTTCGAGCCGGTCTACGACGAGGAGTTCGTCCTGGTCGCCCATCCACGATGGCGGGAGCAGGCGGCGGGCGACATCGACGCGGTTCCCGTTCTCACATACGCCGACGACCTGCCGATCGTGCGGCGGTACTGGCGCAGCATCTTCAACCGCCGTCCCACGGGGCTGTCTGTCGCCGCTGTGGCGCCGGACCTGCGCGTGCTAGCACGTCTGGCCGCGCACGGTGTCGGGATGACGGTGTTGCCTCGGTACCTGGCCGATCCCGGTCTCGCAGCCGGCTCGCTCGTGTTGCTGGACCAGCCGCAGGTCCCGCCGCTCAACACGCTCTACCTCGCCACGCGGCGCGGCGCCGTGACCGATCCTGCGGTCACGGCGCTTCGCCACGCGGTCGCTGCGGCCGTCGAAGCCGGCTCCGGGCCGGCCGGCGACGCTAGCTTCGGCTGAGCGATTCCAGGACGCCACGTGCGACGCCGGCCGCGGACTGCGGGTTCTGCCCGGTGACCACGCGGTCGTCGATCACGACGTTCTCGGTGAAGGCCGCGGCGGGCACATGCGTGGCGCCTCGGGCGGTGAGCGCGTCGGCGAGGAGGAACGGGACAACCTCGGTGAGACCGACCGCGGCCTCTTCCTCGTTGGTGAACGCGGCAACGCGCTTGCCCGCAACCAGTGGTGTGCCCTCGCTCAGCGTGATGTTGGTGAGAGCGGCCGGGCCGTGGCACACCGCGGCGACCACGCCGCCACCTTCGTAGACTTCGCGGCCGATCCGGTCGACGGCCGGAGCGTTCGGGAAATCCCACATCGTGCCGTGCCCACCGACGAAGAACACGACGTCGTACGTCGAGGCGTCGATGTCGTCCAGCTTCGCAGTGTCGGCGAGCTGGGCCGCGATGTGTGGATCGGCGAGGAAGCGCCGCTGGGTGGATGACGTCTCGTCGCGGCCGTCCTCGGGCGGTATGCCGCCCGAGATGGACGCGACATCGACCTGGCTGCCGGCGCTGGTGAACACATCCCATGGGTTCGCCGCCTCACCAACGTAGTATCCGGTCTTGCGCACGCCACCCAGGTCGTCGTTGCTCGTCAGGATCAACAGCACGCGTTTCCCCTCAGCCATCAGCAAATCCTTTCGTTCGTCTCTTCGAGGCCGGATCGACGCTAGCGGCGAGGATGCGTCCGGTTCCAAGAGCCGATCCGATGGGTGCGATCGGGAATCCGATGACGGCCGACGATGCCGATCTGCTGGTCGCCGGCGCCGTAGATCCTGGGTCCGCCCACCGGTTCGTTCGCGACGGACGTCAGGCATCGATGCTTGAGGAGTCCGCAGTCTGCCCATTGTCTGCCCACAGTGTGCCCGCGCCCATTCATCGACGCGACCGCCGTCGTTCATTGCCGCGACAACCTTCACA
>NZ_ML142858.1:198285-202104 GCF_004138495.1 Phytoactinopolyspora endophytica | reverse complement strand
ATATGAGTCCACACAGGCAAGGACAAGGTGAGCTGACATGACGGTGTCTCGACGTTCGGTCCTGGGCGGTATCGCGGCAACGGTTGCGGGCGTGCCGCTCGGTGGTGTCGCCGCCGCCAACCCGGGCGCGACAACCCGGCCGCGGCATTCCGGCCACGTTATCCTCGTGGACTGGGACGGCTTCGATCCCGACTACCACGGCCGCGTCCCCACACCCAACCTCGACCAGCTCGCCGCCCATGGCAGCCTCTCCACCGCGGAGACCACGTTTCACACCGTCTCCAACCCGGTTCGAGCATCCATGAGTACCGGTGCCTACCCGGAGACCCACGGCAACGTCGCCTACATCTACGACCCCGAAAGCGACACAGCGCAAGGCCAGAGCCGATTCCTCGCCGCCGAGACCATCGCTGAGGCACTTGCGGCCGAGGGACGCACGATCGCCTCGGTGCAGTGGTACATGATCCAGAACAACGGTGTCACTTACGGCGACCCCGAGCACCTCTACGTCCAGCCAGGCGGGCCGTTCCAGCAAAGGGTCGACGCCGCGATCGACATCCTCCACCAACGTCCCGTCGACTCCGACGGCCAGCAGGTGACCGTTCCCAAGATTCCCGACTTCCTCGCGGTCTACAGCTCCGACCTCGATGCGACCGGCCACAACGAAGGTCCCGACAGCCCGACCATCGGCACCTTGCTCGCGGAACACGACCACCAGCTCGGCCGCCTCATACAAGCAACCAAGGATGTGGGCATATATCCGGAGACAACGTTCATCCTCACCAGTGACCACGGCATGACCGCGTGGAACCGGACGCTCATCCCGGACGTGCTGGAGACGTTGGACGACGCCGGCTACCGCGCCGAGATCGTCACGCCGGGCAACTCGCCGGCTCCGGACACGGAAGTGATCATCGTGCCGAACTCGGTGCGGGTCGGTCACGTCGCGCTCCGCGGCCGGGCCGCCGAAAAGCCGCACCGACTCAAGATCAAGGCTACGATCGGCCGGCTCCGCCAGGTGAGCCGAGCGCTGGACAGGCGCGATCTCGACCGGATCCACGCCAGCGAGAAGCTCGGCGACCTCGCTGTGGAGGCGAAAGCGCCGTGGGGCTTCGCGCTCAACGAGCCGCCCGCAGGGCAGTGGCGCGGCTCGCACGGCGGCCTCGAGGAGATCAAGGTTCCGCTGATCCTCTCCGGCGCGGGCATCCGTCCCGGCGTTCGCCCCCGTCAACCCAAGATCGTCGACGTAGCCCCGACCATCGCAGAGCTCCTCGGCTCCCGGCCGCCGGCGCAGGCGCAGGGCCGCGTCCTCAGCGAGGCTGTCGAGGGCAGCCCGGAGTAGTCGGCGCGCTCCAGGCACCAGCAGCTATGCCACGAACCCGGCGTCTGCACTTTCCTCGTTTTGCGAACGCATGGATGCGGGAACCTGGGTGAGCAGCGTGCCGGCCACGGCGAGCAGGCCGCCGCCGAAACAGACAAGGTACGCCGGCGACGCGCCATACGCATCGATCACCGCGCCCGCCACGGCGGCGCCCGGCGCCAGCCCGATGGCGAGTCCGGTCTGGAGGAGGAACGCCATCCCCTCGGTGAGGCGGGCAGGCGGCAGCACGTTCTCGGCGAGCATGACGGCCGCGATCAGTGTGGGCGAGAGCGCGAACCCGCTGGCCAGCAGCACCACGCCCATCACCGGGATCGACGGCGCCAGCGCGAGCGGCGCCAGGGTGCCCGCCAACGCCAGCGCGGCCCAGCGCAGCCGCGTGAGTGTGCTGGCACGCCACGTGATCGCACCGGAGATCAGCCCTGCGACCAGGCTGCCGAACGACCACAGCGCGAGCAGGAAGCCGGCAGCGCCCTGCTGCCCCTCCTCCTCGGAGAACGCCACGGTGGCCACCTCGGCTGCACCGACCAGGATGCCGAGTGCGACCATGACGACGGTCAGGGGCACCAACGGACGCCAAGGCATCGCCGCGGGAGCGGCACCGCGCGTCGAGGCGGGATGGGCGGGCGGCTCGGTGCTGCGCAACGCAGAGAACACATAGGTGCCCATTAGTCCCACGGCCAGCGCCGCGATCAGACCGGCGGTGGCGTGCACCGTGGTGGCGAGCACGGTGACGACGATCGGCCCGACCATGAAGACGCACTCGTCGGCCACCGCCTCGAACGCGAATGCGGATTGCAGTCGTTCTGGCCGGCTCTTGAGGGCGAACGACCATCGCGCGCGGACACAGGCGCCAATCGAAGGGAGCGAGGCCCCCGCCAGCGCTGCGCACGCGTACGTCGTCCAGCTCGGCCACTCGGCCAACAATGACCACATGATGCCCGAGAGCCCGAGCCCCCATAGCGTGATGGCGATTGGCAGCACCCGCCCCTGGCCCAGCCGATCGAGCAGCCGGCCCTGCACGATCGAGAAGGCCGCATTCGCGATCAGCGCGGTCGCTGAAACCACGCCGGCAAACGCGTACGAGCCGGTCTCAGCCTCGGCCAGGAGCACAATGCCGATGCCGACCATGGAGATCGGCAGCCGCGCCACCAAGCCGGACACGGCGAACAACGTGGTGCCCGGAGTGAAGATCGCCCGGTACCGGGCGAAGCCCGCAATCATCTCGCGTGCGTCATGCGGGCTGGGTTCCGGCTCGGGCATTGTCGGGCTCGAGCTTGGCCACGCCTGCCTTTCTCAGGCAGCAACGCCAGCAACAGCCCTGCCACGATCCATACCGCCAGCACCACCTGAGGATGTCGAGGGCCCAGACGCTTTGAATCTTGCCGTTGCGGTCGCGGAGGATCGCACCGCCACTTCCCCCCTTCTGACTCCCGGATCGGGATCTCATACTCAAGACGAGGATCGCGGCAGATTTGTGACATCGCCGCAGAAGCAGCCCCCGCTGCTGCACTGCGGACGGCGACAAGACCGCAATGCTGGCCACGAGAGGAACAGTGGCCGGACCTTGCCTCTCGCCGAGAGTGAGTGTACAGTCACTCACATGGCAACCGCGCAGTCCACCGGCGAGCTTCGCAGGGAGACCGTGATCGCCAGCCCTGCCACGTCATCACCACCCTGGGTCTCGAGGGCCTCGATGACACGTGGGCGCACATCCTGAACGAGGCGTGCGCCACCCGAGCACGGAGAGGAGGTGACGACATGACCAAGAGCAACTTGCTCCGGATCGCCCTGGCGGCGACCCTCCTGCTGATCGCGCTGTACACGGTGCTCGTCGTCGTCGACTAGCAGCAGCACCCCTCAGCCCGTCCGCTTCGGACGGGGTTCTTTTTCACCGTCGTAGTGAGTGATCAGTCACTCATGAGGAGAGATATGAACCACGCACCACTCCACATCGTCCTGGGGGCCGGTCCTGCCGGCTCCATCCTCGGCACCCATCTGGCCCGGACCGGTGCCCGGGTGCGGAACGTCAGCTCGTCGACGGCCGACCGCGGTCCCGCCGTCGAGTCCGTGGCCGCCGACCTGTCTACGCCGGTGGCGGCGATCGCCGCCACCGAGGGCGCGTGGTCCCGCGAGGCCCTCACCGAAAGGGCAGTCTCGTGATCCGGGTGGAGGAGCTCACCAAGGTCTACGGCGGCACGCCGGTCGTGGACCGACTGAGCTTCACCGTCGAGCCGGGCACGGTCACGGGCTTTCTCGGGCCCAACGGCGCCGGCAAGTCGACGACGATGCGCTCGCTCGTCGGGCTGGACCGGCCGACCAGCGGCCGAGCGCTTGTCAACGGCCGCGAGCACCGGCACGGGGCGGCGCCCCTGCGCGAGGTCGGTGTGCTGCTGGACGCCGGCGCCGTGCACGCCAGCCGCACGGCCCACAACCACCTG
>NZ_ML142858.1:195746-198217 GCF_004138495.1 Phytoactinopolyspora endophytica | reverse complement strand
TCGCGGCGACCCACCACATCCCCGGCTCGCGGGTCGACGAGGTGCTCGAGATGGTCGGCCTCTCCGAGGTCGCCCGCCAGCGCGCCGGTGGGTTCTCGCTCGGGATGCGGCAACGGCTGGGGATCGCCGGGGCACTGCTCGGCGACCCGTCGACCGTGGTACTCGACGAGCCGGTCAACGGGCTCGACCCCGAGGGGATCAGGTGGATCCGCGAGCTGCTGGTCAGCCTGGCCGACGAGGGCCGGACTGTGTTGCTCTCCTCGCACCTGATGAGCGAGATGGCCCTCACCGCGGAGCGCCTCGTCGTCATCGGCCAGGGTCGGCTGGTCGCCGACACCACTGTCAGCGAGCTGACGGCCTCGGCCGCCGTCCGCGAGGTCCTGGTGGTCAGCCCCCGGATGGACGATCTCGCCACCGCACTGCGCACCGCGGGTGCCGTCGTCCACTCCACACGACCCGGGAGCGCCACGGTCGAAGGGCTCGACGCCGCCGACATCGGCAGCATCGCGGCCCACCACCGCTTCGCGCTCTCCGAGCTCTCGCCACGAAGGGCGTCGCTGGAGGAGGCATTCATGGAGCTGACCCGCACCTCCCTGCAGTTTCACGCGGGCGCGGCATCATCGGTCGAGGTGGCGGCATGAGCACCACGACCGACCTGACCGAGATCAAGCTCACCCTCGGCGGTGTGGCGCGGGGTGAGTGGATCCGATTCCGGACGCTGCGTTCCCACCGCTGGTCCCTGCTCGTGGCCACTCTCCTGATAGCCGGCCTCGGCATCACGAGCGCCGCCATCCTGGTGCAGTCAGGCCAGGCAGACGGCTTCTCTGACGCCACGGACCCCACCGGCATGGCGCTCGACGGCGTCGTCATCACCCAGCTCGTCGTGGGGGTGCTCGGAGCGCTCACCGTCACCGGCGACTACCAGACCGGACTGATCCGGGTCGGCCTCGCCACCGTCCCTCGGCGCTCGTGGCTCTTCGGGGCCAAGGCGGTAGTCCTCGCGGGGAGCGTCCTCGCCGGTATGCTCGTCGCCGTCCTGGTGTCGTTCGTCGTCACCCAGCAGGTCCTGAGCCGGGGTGGCGAACCCTCTGCGACTCTGACCGACCCCGGTGCCGTTCGGGCCCTCGTCGGCGCGGCCGGCTACCTGGCCGGGGTCGGCCTCGCCGGCCTCTCGCTCGGGTTCCTGCTGCGGAGCACCGCCGGCGCTGTCGCCGCCGTCGTGGGCGGGGTGTACCTGATGCCGGAACTGTTGCGGCTCGTCACGCCAGCCGACTTGTTCGAGACCGCGGGCAGGTACCTGCCCTCCCAGGCCGGCCAGTCGATGTTCCGCATCGGCGACGACCCCACCGCGCTGTCACCCGTCCCCGCGGCACTGGTCTTCGGTCTGTGGATCGGGCTGCTGCTCCTCGGTGCCGCCACCGCGTTCCGCCGGAGGGACGCATGAGCATCCAAGGAGGTGAACCGATGACTACCTCGCACCGAAAAGCCGCCCCCATGACGCACACCTGCGACTCCTGTGGCCCCGACTGGGCATCCCGGATCGCAGCTGCCGAATGCTTCCACCATGACGGCTGACCCGTGTCTCGAGAACACCGCCGCGCCCACCATTTCCGGTGGGCGCGGGGTGTTCCTTGCGCGCTGGGAACGGCGTCAGTTATTTGTCACCTTTGAGAGTGCTGGCGATAACGCCACGAGGCGAGCACAAGAGCAAGAACAAGTAGTGAGGCCCCCATCAAGTACGTCGCGAATTTCCAGTTCCCTGGGACCGAAACGCTCGCGGTGAATGCGACCGCGAGACCGAAGATGCACCCGGCACCAGCTGTGAGAGCGCACGCAAGGCCACAACCGGAGACGACGACCGCTAGGAATGCGCTGCTCCTTCTTCTCGTTTCTTCGCCATGCACCCTCGACCGACAAACCGTGAGCGGCGGTACCACTCGATGCTTGCCTTGCCCGCCTGGGCAGCGGCCGCGCCGTAGAAGGCGACGGGAAAGCCGCGCAACACCAGTTGTTGGATCACGAGTCCGAGCCCAGCTCCGACCACTCCATACGTGGCGCCCGCTGCCCAGGCGGGTCGTTGGCGCGTGAGGAGTTCGAGGAGCACGGCGACAGGGACACCGAAGAGTACGATCACCGGCGCAGCCCACGATGCAATGGCAGCCATGCCGGGTACGACGTCTTCGAGGCCTTCGACAAACAAGGATCCGTTCACCGCCCCCGCCACGACGTGGCTGACTCCAACACCACACAGCGCTCCCGCAACCCCAGCAACCACCATTCCTGGCGTCAGCAATGGGACGCTTGGTTCGGCATCTGCGGTCACTCTTGTGTCACCTTTCGCTCCGCGGGCGCCTCTCCGGCAGGTCCGCGGAGTGTGTCAGATAAACGGTGGATCCGGTCTCGGTGATGGTTAGTTACCGGTTGGTGTGATGCGACCTTCGAACGCGATAGCGAACGCGTTCAATGCCGGT
>NZ_ML142858.1:195476-195684 GCF_004138495.1 Phytoactinopolyspora endophytica | reverse complement strand
GCGGGCGCGGATCGCGCGCCGGTAGCGGGCGTTGATCGACTCGATCGCGTTCGTCGAGCAGATCACCCGACGGATCTCCACGTCGTAGTCGAGGAACGGCACAAAGTCGGACCAGGCGTTCTCCCACAACCTGACGATCGCCGGGTACTGCTGGCCCCATGTGGCCGCGAACTCGCCCCAGCGTTCTTTCGCTGCAGCCTCCGAGGGG
>NZ_ML142858.1:195016-195383 GCF_004138495.1 Phytoactinopolyspora endophytica | reverse complement strand
GAGCCCGTCACACACCACGATGCACACATCGTGCGTGCCGCGATTCTTGATCTCGGTCAGCACCTGCAGCCAGAACTTCGCTCCCTCGCCGCCGTCGCCGGCCCACAGCCCGAGGATGTCCCGCTCGCCGGCCACGGTGACGCCGATGGCGACATAGATCGGCCGGCTGGTGACCTGACCATCACGAATCTTCACGTGGATCGCGTCAATGAACAGCACCGGATACACGCCCTCCAGCGGCCGGTTGCACCACTCGGCCATCTCACCGACCACCTTGTCGGTGATCCGCGAGATCGTGTCCTTCGACACCATCGCGCCGTACACCTCGTCGAAGTGCGCCACCACCTCACCCGTGGTCAGACCCTTA
>NZ_ML142858.1:191074-194989 GCF_004138495.1 Phytoactinopolyspora endophytica | reverse complement strand
CAACGACAACACGACCTCGTCGATCCCGTTCAGCCGGCGTTGGCGCTTACGCACGATCTGCGGCTCAAACGAGGAATCCGTGTCCCGAGGCACCTCAATCTCGACGGGCCGATCTCGGTCAACACCGTCTTCGCCCTCGTCCCGTTACGCGAGTTCCCGCTGCCCCGGCCAGCCGGGTCGTGCTTGTCGTATCCCAGATGCTCGCTCATCTCCGCATCCAAAGCGGTCTCGAGCACGTTCTTCGTCAACTGGTTCAACAGCCCATCCGGGCCCACCAGATCGACGCCCTGTTCCTTGGCCTGTGCCAACAACTGTTCAGCCAGCCGCTGCGGATCCACCTGATCATCAGTCACAGGCTCCAGTGTCTCGGTCAAGATCAATCCTTCCCGCCAAGCACCCTGCTCGGCGTGTCAGACCAAGACCAAGATCCACCGTTTCTCTGACAGTCCCGGTCCGCGTCCAGGTAGTTCGGTCAGCGGGTTCTAGATGTTGCGGGGCAGGACCTTGTTGGTGCCCACTGCGGGCTCGATAGTCCGGTCAAGCGACTCTTCCTCGGTCAGTTGGGGAAGCGTCGTGCGCCGGAGCCGGTCTGGCCGAGGATGTCATCGGGGTTGGAGTAAGGACAGGATTTCAGGGACAGGCATCCGCACCCGATGCAGTTGGAGAATCTGTCGCGCAGCGCGGTGAGTTCTTCGATTCTGGCGGTGAGGGCGTCGTGCCAGCGGCGCGAGATGCGATGCCAGTCCCGTTTGGTGGGGATGCGTCGATCGGGTAGTTCGGCGAGTGCATCTTTGATCTCTTCGAGAGAGACTCCGACTCGTTGGGCGGCGCGGATGAAGGCGATCATCCGGAGAGTGTCTCGGCGGTACTCACGGCGGTTGCCACTGGTGCGTCGGCTGGAGATCAGGCCACGGCTCTCATAGTAGTGCAGCGTCGGGACTGTTACGCCGGCGCGTTCGGCGAGGTGTCCTGGTTTGAGCCAGACGGCTTCGGCTGTGATTTGAGGCATCGACCTTCCACCCTTGACGTCAAGTCCACTTGATGAAGTCCACTGTATCGGGCACCTGATCGCGGGTGTGTGAATCGAACTCGAAGGGGACTTCATGACATTGACGGAGACGACGTTGCAGGTGTGGGCCGATGTCCGCTGTCCGTGGTGCTGGATGGGGCATCGCCGCCTTGCGCGGGCGATCGCGCAGTCCGGCGCCTCGGTGCAGGTTCAGCATCGAAGCTTCCTCCTCGAACCCCAGGGCCCCACGAGCGAGCGCCGTCTGGTCGGAGACGTGGCGATCGCTGAATGGGGGCTGACCGAAGCGGAGTGGGCGATCCGGCGGGATCGGATCGAGCGATCTGGGCAAGTTGACGGTCTGAGGATCCGCATCGACACGGCACGCACAATCGACTCCCGCGGCGCCCACCGGGTCCTCAAACTGGTGGAAGCGCGTGGCCTCGATGTCGACGCCGCGTGGGAGGCAATGTTCGCCGTCCATCTGGAACGGAACCTTGACCTGGAAGACTGGGACCAGTTGGCCGACCTGGGGGCCGGGCTCGGGTTGGATCACCAAGAGGTTCTCGGGCTGGCCAACTCGGAGGACTACGCGGCGGAGGTGCTCACCGATCACCGGGAAGCGCAGTCGCGGGGGTTTCACTCGGTGCCCACCGTCGCGCACGGCGAACGGCACCTTTCTGGGGCTCGAAACACCACGGAGCTGACCGCGTTCGTCCGATCGGCCGCGACGGTGGTGGAGTGATGGCTGCCGACCTCGGCTGCCAGTGGATCACCAGCGACCGGTCACCGGAGCGGCCCGGCGAGCTCCTCGGCATGTGCGCTCAAGGCGACCTGCACGTCACCATCCGGGCCGCCTACCCGCTCGAGGACGTCGCCGACGCACACCGCAACGTCGAAACCGGGCACGGTCGCGGAAAGGTCGCACTCCACATCGGAGGCACCCTGCAGGGCGGCGAGGCATGAATACCACGACCGACAACCCCGGCGCCCCGAACTCGGCGACGCTCTGGGCCCAGCCTCACCGTGCCCCGGTGGCCGGCGTGCTGGCCCTGATGACCTTCATCGCGTTCGAGTCTTACGGGATCATCACCGCGCTGCCCGTCGTCGCGGTCGACCTCCACGCCGACGGCTGGTACTCCTTCGCCTTCGCCGCCACCATCGCCACTGGTCTGGTCGGGATGATCACCGGCGGCAACTGGGCCGACCGCAGCGGGATCCGCCTCCCGCTCGCCGTCGGCGGAAGCATGTTTCTGATCGGCCTGGCCCTGTGCGCTGTAGCAACCGACATGACCGTGTTCATCGCCGGACGCCTGCTCCAGGGACTGGGCGGTGGGATCGACTCGGTGATCGTCTACGTCCTGATCGCCCAGCTCATCCCCGAGCGCCTCCAGGCCCGCATGTTCGGCCTGCTGGTGACCGCCTGGCTGCTACCCGCGATCATCGGGCCGCTGGTCACCGGTGTCCTGGTCGACTGGCTGCACTGGCGGGCTGTCTTCGCGTTCATCTTGCTCGGGAGCGCGGTCGCGCTCGCCGCGCTCCTCGGCGTCGCTCGCCGGGCACCAACGGTCCGCACCAACACGGCGGTCATCGGCAGGCGTGGCCTCTGGGCCGCCCTGGCCTGCCTCGGCATGGTCGGTCTGCATCTGGTCGGTCACCAGCCCACGACATGGCTGATCGGCGGCACCATCCTGGCCATCGCCGTCATCGGGGTCGCTACCCGTCGGCTCATGCCCACCGGGACCCTCACCGCGCGCCCAGGTCCGTCGCGACTCGTCGCGCTGAAAGGCTTGCTTGGAGCCACCGTCGCGGCCACCGACATCTACTTCACCCACTACCTGCAGCGAGACCTAGACTACTCCCCGACTTTCGCAGGCTTCGTCGTCGCCATCGGCGCTCTCGGATGGGTCACCGGATCCTGGCTCCAAGGCCGCGCAGAGGACACTGACGCCACGGCACAGCCCCGACAACTCCGACTGGCAGCCGGCCTCGTCGTCGCCGGTCCTCTCGCCATGCTCGCGCTCGTCTCAGACCTGGCCAACGTCCCGGTCGCGGTCGCCGGCGGCATTTTGATGGGAGTCGGAATGGGCATGGCCTATCCACGAATCACATCAACAGCCCTCGCACAGACCGATCCGGCACACCACGGGAACGTGAGCTCCGCACTGCAATCGATCGAGCAACTCGGCACCTCCACCCTGACCGCCATCACGGGCGCAGTTCTCATCATCACCACCCACGGCTACCAGATCACCTACGCGATCATCGCCACCGTCGGATTCTTCGCCCTCGGCGTCCTCGACCGGCCCACCATCGAGGAGGACCCAGCGAGATGACTCATTCCAACTCCCCTATGCAATCAAGCGTTCTTCACCAAGATCTACATCGACGAAGACGACGAGCTGCGCGCCGAGAACGCCCGCCCCTTCGAGATGCTGCTCGATCCAGAGGTCAACGCCAACGCCCTGACCTGGGCCGAAGACACTAACAAGGCCCGAACCCCAGCCCTTGTTTCCAAGGGCCAAGGTTCGAGCCTTGTGCCACTGGTGCCCGCGGTGGGGCTCGAACCCACACTGAACGGATTTTAAGTCCGCTGCCTCTGCCGATTGGGCTACACGGGCATTTCCGACAAAGACTCTACGCCATCGGAGGTGATCACGAGACTCCCACGATCACTGATCGAGCACCGACCCGGGGAGCGGCGCGGGGCGGCCTCTTTCCACCGCAGCAGCCTTCTTGACGTAGCAGCGCGGTGGTACTACGCCTGCAATGAAAGTAAAATGCTTTCATGGCAACCATATCCGTGCGTGATGTTTCGGAAGAGACTCTGACCGTTCTCAAGGTACGTGCTGCTCGTGCCGGGCAGTCTCTCCAGGCGTACGTCAACACGTTGCTCGAGAACGACGCGG
>NZ_ML142858.1:186327-191064 GCF_004138495.1 Phytoactinopolyspora endophytica | reverse complement strand
TCACCGTTGAGGAAGCTGCCGCGCAGGCTCGGAGCATCGCGGCGCGATCGTCCGTAACCAGCGATGACGTGCTGGACGTCATCGCGGAGATGCGCCAGACACGCGCGTGATCGTCCTCGATACGTCGGCTCTCGTCGAGTTCCTGGTCGGCACGGACCCGGTCGCGGAAGATGTACGAGTCGCCACCATCGGCGAGAGTCTGGCCGCGCCTCACGCGATTGACCTCGAGTGCGCGTCCACGCTTCGCGGTCTGGTCCGAGGGGCGAAGCTGCCAGCGGATGAGGGCGAGCGGGCCCTGGAACTGCTCGGCTCCATCAGCCTGCGGCGATACCCGCATACACCGCTGCTTGCGCGCATCTGGCAGCTGCGACACAACTTGTGGCCCTTCGATGCCGCGTACGTCGCACTTGCCGAGTCATTGAGCGCAGATCTGATCACGGTGGATAGCAAGCTGGAATGCGTGCCTGGCGTCCGGTGCACCGTCCGCAACCTTCGACGTTGAACTATCCTCGACGGATGCATCTCCCACGGGTCCTCGTCATACAGAACACTCCCCGAGGGGGTCCACGCAGGCTGAGCGACTGGCTCATTGCCGACGGGCTCTCGCTCGATGTGGTCGAGGCATACGACGGAGGGCTCCTGCCGGACACGCTCGAGCACGACGGGCTCGTCGTCCTGGGTGGCGGGTTCATGCCTGACGACGACGGACGCGCGCCCTGGCTGCCGAAGGCCCGTGCACTCGTCGAGCAGGCGCTCGAGCAAGGCAGGCCGATGCTGGGCATCTGCCTGGGCGGCCAGCTTCTGGCACATGTCTCCGGAGGCAAGGTGCTGGCCGATGCGGGCACCCCCGAGCAAGGCAGCACTCCGATCAGCCTGCGGGCCGAGGCCAGCGACGACGCGTTGTTCCGGGACCTGCCCGGGGTGGTCAACGCGATCGAGCATCACGTCGATGCCGTCACTGCACTACCCCCGGATGCGATCTGGCTGGCCTCCACGGAGCGGTGCCCCTACCAGGCGTTCCGGGTCGGCGACGTCGCCTGGGGTGTGCAGTTCCACCCGGAGGCGGCAGCCGATCGGATTCTGGAGTGGGACGCGGAGGAACTCCGCCGGCAGGGCTTCGACCGGCAGCACCTCTACGAACAGGCCCTCGTGGACGAGCCCCGGTCCGCCGAGCATTGGCGCGCCGTCGCCCGCGGGTTCGCCGATACAGTCGCCCGACAACATTGATCTCCGCGGCTCGTCCTGTCGCGGAGATTTCAGAGGTCACAGTCCGCAGCACGAAGCCGGCTCAGGCCAGATCCGCGATCAGATCATCGAGTAGCAGCTCCTCCTCGACGCGGACACCGTGTTCGACCATCGCGGCGCCAAGCGCCGGATCCCACGGTGTCTCAACTGGCGGCCCATTCAGCTCCGCAAGCGCCTCCGCCCGAGCATCGAGGCTGCGGATCCGCCCCAAGGCGTCGACGTAGTCGACACCGCTGAACTGCCAGGGTGCCCATGCGACGCGCTGCGGCCGATACGATCGCCGGGTTCTCGCAGACGTAGACGACAGACGGAATCGCACCGGGGTCATCGGTGACCACCTGGCGCAGAGTCAACAGGGCCGGCTGCCCAGCCTCGGACAGATGCGCGAGCGCGGCTGCGGTCGCCGACGAGCCTCCGCCCGGCAAGCCCAGTTCAACGTACTGCGCAGCTTGCCGAGGTCGGGTTCATCAGCCGCGGCCAGCACCATCAGCTCGCGCAGTCCGAGCTCGATGTCGGCCAGCGCCACCGCCTGCAGCGCACCGCGTCGGCCCAGCGCGTCGTCGTACGTGCGCAGTGCCCGCTCTGCGGCCTCACCTGGATGCGTAAGCTGGTAGAGCAACCGACGGCGGTAGAAGTCCTCGACGGCGGTCACCCGGCTGGTGTCCGGGTCCGAGCGGAGGTTGCCCCAGTTCTCCAGGCTGTCGAGCTTGCCCGCGACCTCGTCCATCTCGACGACGGGGTCACCGTCGGTGAGGAGCTCGGAGTAGACGTCCTCCGGACGAAGGCGCACCTGGAAACGTTCCTTGGCCATGACGAAGACGGCCATAGTCCGACGGTAGGTTTCGGCGCCCGGCGATGTCAGATGCGCGAAGACACCAAACCGTCCCGGCCCGTCTTCCGGCTCGTCACGGGTCTCCTCAGCCACGCGTCTTCCCCACCACACGCCGCCGACAGAACCGCGAGACATCCACGACATGACGCGTAAGGGTCGCGGCCATATCTCCAGGCACCGCGTTAGGATGGCTCGACACAAAGATATAGTTCTTATACCATTTTGGGGAGGGTTATAGTGGAGTTCGAGTATGATCCAGTGAAGAGCTCCGCGAACAAGGAGAAGCACGGTATCGACTTCGACGAGGCTCAGATGCTATGGCGGGACCCGATGCGCATAGAGATCCCCGCCCGAACAGCCGACGAGCCGAGATCTATGATCATCGGCCAGATCAACGACAAACACTGGTCGGCAGTAGTTACTGATCGTGAACAACGAGTGAGGATCATCTCCGTTCGACGTTCCCGTGCAGAGGAGGTAGCGATCTATGAAAGCTGAAGAGTTCGACGCGAAATTCGACCGGGGCGAGGACCTCACTGAAGCTTTGGACATGACGGCAGCACGCCGCCCCGGCTACGAGCAACGCCGAGTCAACGTGGACTTCCCGGCGTGGATGATCGAGTCTCTTGACTCGGAGGCGAGACGTCTCGGTATTACGCGCCAGGCCGTCATCAAGACGTGGATTGCTCAACGGCTTGATCGAGGTACGGCAGCTTGACGCATTCGCCACGCAGCGTCCGATCACATGTACGTCTTGCGGGGGTAGATGGCGTGCGCGCCGGCGACCCGGTCCAGAAACAGGAAGCCTTCGCAGTGGTCGATCTCGTGCTGCAGCGCCCGCGCCTCGAAGGCATCGGTCTCGACCATGACTTCTTCCTCGGATCCCGGCAGTTGTCCGACGACAGCCAGCCTGGTGGCCCGCTTCACGTCACCGGTCAGGTCGGGGACGGACATGCAGCCCTCTCGGCCCTTCTCCCTCCGGCTCGCCTCGACGACGCGTGCATTACACAGAACGAATGTGCCGTGCGTCGTGCGGATCTTCGGATGCCCGACGACATCGACACAGAACACATGCTGTGCGATGCCTACCTGAGAGGCCGCGAGGCCCACGCATCCGGGAGACACTCGCATGGTCGCCACCAGGTCGGCTGCGAGCTGGACGACCCGGGCGTCCGTGGGGTCGACCTTCGCCGAGGGCGTCGACAGCACCGGGGCCGGCGCCCGGACCACCTCGAGCACCCGCCCGTCGACCCCGAGGTCCGTCTCGGACCAGCCGCTGACCGCGCTGAGACTCACAGGACGTCCGTCTCCTGCGGGCGAAACGACACGTCCACCTCCAGGTCACGGCCTATCCGTGCCAGTTCTGCCGTCAGCACCGCCTCGTCGGCGCCCGCCGGAAGATCGACCTCAGCGGCCACCACGTAGAGCTCCCCACTCAGCCGCGTCGTGAGGTCGGTGATGTTGCCTCCGGCGCCGGCGACGGCGCGGGTCAGGGCTGCCACGATTCCCAGCCGGTCCCCGCCATGCACAGTGAGGATGTACGGTCGCGCGGAAGCGACCGCCGGGTCCTCCACGGCTACCTCCCGGGCGGACACCTGAAGGGTGCCGTCCGCCGTCAGCCCGGCCAGAGCGTCCTCCACCCGCGCGGCGGAGACCTCGCCGGTGCAGAGCAGCATCATGGCGAAATGCCCGCGCAGGCGGGTCATGGTCGAGTCCTCGAGGTTCACGCCAAGCTCGGCGAGCGTGCTCGTGGTCTCGGCGATGATGCCCGGACGGTCGTGTCCGATGACGGTGATGGCGATGTGACTCACAGGGCTATCAAACCGTACGGACCATCGGCATGTCGCTCCGGCCGTCCGTGTTGCGGCGCACGGCGAGAACCTGATGGATGCCGATCCGGCCGGCGTCGAACGACAGCGCCGAGCCGGTCATGTATAGCCGCCACACCCGAGCCCGGGGGTCACCCGCCAGGGCGACCGCCCGATCCCAGGCGCCCTCGATGTTGGCCACCCACGCACGCAGCGTCCTGCTGTAGTGCTCGCGCAGATTCTGCACGTCTCTCACCTCGAACCCGCCCTGTTCGAGCCGGCTGGTCACATCGGCGACGGGAATCAGCTCTCCGTCGGGGAAGACGTACGCGTCGATGAAGGTCCGGCTGTGCGACCGTCCCGGCTCCGGGGACGAGCCGGCACGACGCTTCGGCGCCCGCACGATCTGGTGGTTCAGTAGCCGCCCGCTGGGCACCAGCAGGTCATACAACCGGGCAGCGTACTCGGGCCACATCTGGGCGCCGAGATGCTCGGCCATGCCGACGCTGGCGATCGCGTCGTACGGGCCGTCGTCGACGTCGCGCCAGTCCTGAACCCTGACCTCCACCTGGCCGCCCAGACCCGCATCGGCGACCCGACGCTTGGCGAACTCCGCCTGTGCCTGGGACAGCGTCACGCCCACCGCGGTGACTCCGTACTCGCGGGCAGCGTGCAGGACCAGCGAACCCCAGCCACATCCGACATCCAGAAGCCGCATGCCCTCCTCGAGCCCGAGCTTGCGGCAGATCATCTCGTGCTTGTCCCGCTGGGCGTCCTCGAGTGTGTACGACGGGTCGTCGCCGCCCGTCCAGTAGGCACACGAATACACCATCGACGGGCCGAGAACCAGCT
>NZ_ML142858.1:185372-186284 GCF_004138495.1 Phytoactinopolyspora endophytica | reverse complement strand
CGTTGCCCACGTCGTAGTGGTGGTTGACGGCGGCCCGGTCCCGATCCTTCGAGTGCCGCCGGCCGCCGAGCTCCGCCTCGATGGCCGGCGGCTTCGGCTGCGGGCCGACGGCCCCGAGCAGAGTCGCCGCGCGCAATGCCTCCGCTCGGTCGGCCGCGGACAGCCGGGGACGAGAGTCCAGGTCATTCAGGACGTCGTCGAGCCGGTCCAGCGCCTCTTCGAGGTCGCCGTCGACGTCGATCTCACCGGCCACCCATGCCCTGGCGAGTCCTAGCTCATCCGGCTGCCACAGCAACCGCCGCACTGCTCGCCTGGAACGGACCACCAGCACCGGGCCGTCGTCCGGTCCTGCCTGCGAGCCGTCCCACGTCCGGAGAGCCAACGGCGACGGCCGGCCCAGCACGCGTTCGACCAGGCCAGCGATCCGTGCCGCCGCTCCCCCACCAGACATCATGGTTCTTCGCCCTCCTACCCTTCGTCATCCACGCTGCCCCACGTTCTATCGAGCCTCGCGGTCTCCAGCCTGCCCGGCTTCAGTCTTTCGGGGCCGCGGCGCGACGGAACTCCTCCCGCGGCATCCGCATCCGCCCGAGCGTGACCACCTCGCGGCGGAACAGCAACGCCATGGTCCAGTCGACCAGCACTCGGGCCTTGCGGTTGAACGTCGGCATCTTGCTCATGTGGTACGTCCGGTGCATGAACCAGGCCGGGAAGCCTTTGACCTTGATGCCGTACACGTGTGCCACTCCGCGGTACAGTCCGAGGCTGGCCACCGAGCCCACGTACTTGTGCTTGTACTCCTTGGGCTGCTTGCCGTTCACGGTGGCCGCGATGTTCTTCGCCAGCAGCTTCGCCTGGCGCACGGCGTGCTGTGCGTTCGGTGCGCACATGGTGTCCGGGTCGTCAGCCGTC
>NZ_ML142858.1:181429-185324 GCF_004138495.1 Phytoactinopolyspora endophytica | reverse complement strand
CCGGAACGGCGGCGTTGTCCCCGGCGGCCCAGGCGTCGCCGGTGCCGGCGATCCTCATGTCCGGTGTGCAGGCTACCCGGCCGCGCTCGTCGAGCGGCAGGTCGCCGTCCGCCAGCACGGGATTGGCCTTGACGCCCGCGGTCCAGATGACGGTGTCGGTATCGAACGGCTTGCCCTTGGACAGCACGACATGGCCGCCCTCGCACGAGTTGAGGAACGTCTTGAGCCGGATCTCGATGCCGCGTTTGCTCAGTTCCTCGACCGCGTACACTCCCATCTCGTCGCCTACTTCGGGCAAGATCCGCTCCGCGGCGTCGACCAGCACCCATCGCATGTCTCGACTGCTGACCTGCGGGTAGTAGCGGCTGGCGTACTGGGCCATGTTCTCCAACTCGCCCAATGCCTCCGCGCCCGCGAACCCGCCACCGACGACGACGAAGGTCAGCGCGCGCCGACGAACCTCCTCATCCGTGGTGGACGCCGCTACGTCGAACCGTTCGAGGACGTGGTTGCGCAGCGCGATGGCCTCCTCGACCTGCTTGAATCCGATACCGACGTCGGCCAGACCCGGAATGGGCAACGTCCGGGCGATGGAACCGAGCGCGACGACCAGGATGTCGTACGGGATGTCGTAAGGTGCCCCGCCCTCCGGATCAACGGTCGCCTTCTTGTCCTGATGCGTGATCGACGTGACGCGACCAGTGATGATGTTGCACTTGCGCAGCACGCGGCGGAGCGGAACGACGACGTGTCGCGGCTCAAGCGCACCGGCCGATGCCTCGGGGAGGAACGGCTGGTAGGTCATGTAGGACCGGGGATCGACGACGGTGATCTGCGCCTGCCCCTTGCGAAACTTCTTCTGCAAGCCGATCGCGGTGTACATGCCCACGTATCCGCCACCCAAGATGAGAATGTGCGGAACCTTCTCCTGCGTCTTCACGCCTTCACCTCACGTCTCGTAGTCATCAGGCTAGATTCGGCGCGCCGTTGCTGTCCGCTTGTTTTCGTTCCCGCTCAACCCTTTCTGTTCCCCGTCCTGCGGGCAGGCACTCTCCTTGCTGGCGCACCACCAGTATCGACGGGCGAGGCCGGGCGAGTCGCGGGACACCCACGCTCGGCTCTCATCGCTCATTCTAGCGAGCTTGTGAATACGTTCACAAGCTCGCTGACCTTCGTCGCCACCTAAGTGACGAACGCCTCTTACTACCCCTCCATGATCATCAACGGTCAGGCCGGCCATAGCACGGGCGACCGTTGATGATCATGGGGCATGGGTAGTGGGTCAGCGGTGCAGCGCTTTGCGGGCGAGCCAGTTGCCGAGCACCTGGGCAAGTTGGACGATGCCGATGATGACGATCACCGTCACGAACGTCACCTCCCAGTTGAACCGCTGGTATCCATAGACGATCGCGAAGTTGCCGAGGCCTCCACCACCGACATAACCGGCCAGCGCCGACATGTCGATGATGCCGATCAGCAGGAACGTGTATCCCAGGATCAGCGGTGCCAGCGCCTCCGGTATGAGCACAGTGACGATGATCCGCAGCCTGGACGCCCCCATGGCACGCGCGGCCTCAATGACCCCTGGGTCCGTAGCCACGAGGTTCTGCTCGACGATCCGTGCCGTCACGAACGCCGCCATGATCGACATCGCGAAGATCACCGCGTCGTTGCCGATCGTCGTCCCGATCGTCGCCAGCGTCAGCGGACCAACAGCCGTGATGAAGATGATGAACGGGATCGGCCGGACGATGTTGACCGCGACATTCAGGATCGCGAAGACGAACGCGTTCTCCAGCAGGTTGCCCTTGCGGGTCGCGTAGAGGAGGACACCGAAGACCAATCCGAGGAATCCGCCGACCCCGATCGTGATCGACACCATGTACAGCGTCTCGCGGATCGACTCCACCAGGATCGGAGTCAGCTCCGACCAATCGCGGTTCATCGCGCTCCCCCGAACGGTCGAGTCACCCCAGCGTCGCCGCCCGAGCTGACACCGCCCAGGCCGACGCCGCCCGAGCGCACGCCGTCTGGGCCAACGCCAGCGGGTGTCGTCTCGTCTTCCGGGGCCGGAGCCTCGGCCGCTGCGCTCCAGGGCACATCGCGAGGGTCGGCGGCAGTTCCGAGATCATGGACGTCCGTCGTCTGGCGCAGATCGGCGATCAGCGCTTCGATCGCCGCGTCGTCGCCACCGAGCTCGACGGTCAGGCTGCCGAAGGGACGCTCGTCGATCTCGGTGATGCCCCCGAACACGATCGCGCCGTCGACGCCGTGTGTGCGCAGCCCGGCGAACACATCGACACCGGTGCCGACGTCTTCCCGTACGCTCACCGTGATCATCCGGCCCGGATGCCGATGGCGCAGGCGTTCCAGCACCTCCGGGCTGGGCCGGTCCCGCAACGTCGTCGCGACGAACCGCTGAGTCGCCCGCTGGCGTGGCGACGCGAACACGTCGTACGCGGCACCGTGCTCGATCACCGCCCCCTGCTCCATCACAGCGACGCGGTGCGCGATCGAGCGCACCACGTCCATCTCGTGTGTGATGACGACGATGGTGATGCCCAGCTCCCGGTTGACCCGTTGCAGCAGAGTCAGGACGTCCTGCGTGGTGTCCGGGTCGAGCGCGCTCGTCGCCTCGTCGGCGAGCAGGATCGACGGCGAGGTGGCCAGCGCACGCGCGATACCCACCCGCTGCTTCTGCCCTCCGGACAGCTTGCCCGGGTAGGTGCGCGCCTTGTCCGCGATCCCGACGAAGTCGAGCAGCTCGGCGACCCGCCGCTTGCGGTCCTGCTTCGACCACCCGGCTACCTTGAGCGGATAGGCGACATTGCCGGCGACCGTCCGCGAGCTCATCAGGTTGAACTGCTGAAAGATCATCCCGATTCCCGCCCTGACCTTACGTAGCTCTGGCTCGCGGAGTTCGGTGATGTTCTGGCCGCCCACGATCACCTCACCCGACGTCACCGTCTCCAACGCGTTGACCAGCCTGACCAGGGTGCTCTTGCCTGCACCCGAGTAACCGATCACGCCGAAGATCTCACCGCGAGCGATGTCCAGCGTCACCGAGTCGACGGCGCGGACCGCGTCCCGGCCGGTGCCGAACACCTTCGTCGCCGCACGAAAGCTGATCGCGGCCGTCATCCCAGCGCTCCCGTTCTACCTGCGCTCATGAAGCTCCCGTCCGCGCCGGGCCCCACGATCATCAACGTCAGGCACATCATCGTGTGGCCAACGGTCGATGATCACGAGCCGGCCGCCAGATTGCCCTCGATCTCGTCGAGGATTTCCTGTAGCTCATCAGCAGGGTTGTCGGTGAAGACCGCGGTGCCACCGGAAGCCTCGCTGGAGGCGTCCTCGACCTCGGCGGTGTGGTAGAGCTCGATCAAGCGTTGGAAGGTCTCGTTGTCCCCTTCGCCTTCCCGGGCGACCCAGACGTTGATGTACGGGCGCGCGGCAGGACTGTCGGCTTGGTCCTGGTACAGCGCATCCTCCGGCTGCAGGCCGGCGTCGGCGACGAAGTCGTTGTTGATGATCGACGCATCGACGCTGTTCAGTGCGACGGCGGTCTGCTCAGCGGAGACCGGCGTCACGGTGACCTTCGACTCCTCCTCGATGACGTCAGACGGCAGCGATGTCGAGTCACCGCCGTCCTCGAGAGTGAGCAGTTCGGCGTCTTGGAGGACCAGCAGCGCCCGCGCCTGGTTGGTCTCGTCGTTCGGGATGGCGATCTCGGCCCCTTCGGGGATCTCCTCCAGCGACGTGTGCTCCTTCGAGTACAGGGCCAGCGGGTAGATCGCCGTGGCGCCGATCGGCGTCAGGTCGTCGTCGTTCGCGACGTTGTACGCGGCCAGGTACTGCAGGTGCTGGAACTGGTTGAGGTCCAGCTGGCCCTGCG
>NZ_ML142858.1:180587-181382 GCF_004138495.1 Phytoactinopolyspora endophytica | reverse complement strand
CGAAGATCGTCCAGTAGTCTTCGCTGGCACCGACGACGCCGATCTTGATCGGGTCGCCACCTTCGCCGGAGGCGACGGCGGTGTCACCGTCCCCGCCGCAGGCTGTCAGCAGCAAGCTGCCGGCGGCGAGCACGGCGAGCAGCCCGCCGAGGCGAGAGGCCGCCGAGCGGTGGCCGCTTGGCCGATTCCCTGCGGCCGCACGGCCGGCTTTGGAAGTGAGGCGGGTCATGAGAGATTCCCTTTCATACCTGTACGCGTCAGGTCGCCCTGACGCCACGGATGGGTAGATGCAATGGATCGGTCTGGGGTTGGACTGCACGGCATTCGCGCCGGCGGATGGACGCGCGACGTGCCGGCCACGGAGTTGTCGACCTACGCGACCGCTGACACGTCATCGCTGGAGTCGCCGTGTGCACGTCGCGCTCCGGGACACGCCCCAACATTCGGCCGCGCTAGGCACAGGCCCGGGCGCAGCCACAACAACATGCGCCTTGGGTCAGGCTCGTGGAGCCTCGCCGGGATCGAACGACTCAGGTCGGCGTCGCGCCGTCACATGCAACAGCGGCGCATGCTCGTCCCACACATGGACATGCCGCAGCGGCAAGCTGTCGGCATGGTCCGGACGGCGTCGAACTGGGCACGAGACATAAACCTCATCATGCGCATTGGACCTCTGGTCTTCAAATCGAAACCTACTGGATCTTACATACTGGACACAAAATGACCATACTGTGAGACGTCCCTGATGGCCTGCCTTGCGGCCGAGCACCTCGGCGCGTCCGGGATGGCAATCTG
>NZ_ML142858.1:179478-180564 GCF_004138495.1 Phytoactinopolyspora endophytica | reverse complement strand
CTGAGTCACCGCCGACGGGTCACCCGCGGCACATATGCCACACCGCGGGTGACCCGGGACACACGTGACACCGGTCACCCTCGCCGCTGGAAGGCAGGACAGAGAGAGCACTACGCAAAGCGCCCTACTTCTTTTATTGACCGATCATTCCAATTGCTCTACAGTCGTGAAACATGGCACGCACCAAGGAGTTCGATCCCGACGCAGCGTTGACGCGCGCGCTGGAACTGTTCTGGGAGCGAGGCTATGAGGCGACCTCCATGACTGACCTCGTCGAACACCTCGGCATCGGCCGCGCCAGCCTCTACGCCACCTTCGGCGGCAAGCACGAGCTGTACCTCAAGGCGCTCCGCCGCTACCAGGAGACCAGAGACCCGGACCCGATCACCCTGCTCTCCCAGCCCGGCCCGGCACTACCCGCGGTACGGGCCCTGGTGGAAAGCTACGTGACGGAGTCGATCAGCGACGAGCGACATCGCGGCTGCATGATCGCGAACGCCGCCGCCGAGCTCATGCCGCACGACCACCAGGTGGCCCAGCATGTCGAGACGTCCTGGGGCGCGCTCGAAGCCGCCCTGACGTCCGCCCTCACCCGCGCCCACGCGCAGGGGGAGATCGCCGCCGACACCGACCCGACCGCCACGGCTCGATTCCTGGTCGTCTTCCTCCAGGGCGTCCGACTCGTCGGCAAAGGAACCATGGGCGGGGCACGCCTGCGCGACGCCGCCGACCAGGCCTTGTCTCTCCTGACCTGATCCGGAACCCTCCGCCAGCCTGCACCCGCCCACACAGCCACCGCCGACGCACCGCACGGCAAGGGACCCGCATGAGTCAATTATTGACCGATCGTTCCAGTACGGCTCGCCGCTTCGCCATCCTGGGCATCGCGCAAGCCGGCCTGATCGCCGCGATCACACTGATCACGGTTCCGCTGCCCGCGATCCAGCGCGAGTTCGCGCTCTCCGCGTCGGACCTGGCGTTGCTGACCGCCGCCTACGGTCTTTCCTTCGGCGGGTTGCTCCTCGTCGGCGGCCGGCTGACCGACCGCTTGGGCGCGCGGCGGATGCTCGTCGCAGGCATGACGCT
>NZ_ML142858.1:178360-179464 GCF_004138495.1 Phytoactinopolyspora endophytica | reverse complement strand
GTGCCGGTTCCGCCCTCGGGGCTCTGGCTCCGGGATACGCGACGCTACTCACAGCCCGATTCACCCAGGGGATCGGTGCGGCGCTCGTCGCGCCCGCGGCCGTGGCCCTGCTCTACCGGCTCTATCCCGACGCGCGGGAGCGGGCACGTGCGCTCGCCGTGTGGGGAACCCTGTCCGTCGCCGGGGCGGTGTCCGGGAGCGTCGTCTCCGGCTTGGTCGCCGCCGCCACCTCGTGGCGCTGGACGTTCGCGATCCCTGTCGCCGTCGCCGTGTTCACCCTCGCGGGCGCCCGCCGTCTGCCGGCGGCAGCGCCCGTGGGCAGCGCCAGGCTCCGGCTGCTCGACGGCGCGCTCGCCACCGTCGGCCTGGTGACCCTGAGCCACGGCGTGCTGGACGAGGCACCCGGCGAGGTGGCCGTGGGACTCGCCGTCCTGCTCGGGTTCGTCCTGCGTCAAGCGCGCGGCGCCGCGCCGCTGCTCCCCCTCTGGCTGGTCGCGCACCCTGGCCGCGGATCGGCGCTGCTGGTCATCTGGCTGACAGCGGCGGCCAGCACGGCAGCTCAGTTCTTCCTCAGCCTCTACTTCCAGCAAGTCCACGGCTGGTCGCCAGCCGTGACGAGCGCCGCGTTCCTACCGTTCCTCCTGGTGATCGGCATGGGCCCGGTGACGTCCCGGCTCACCCGGCGGCACGGGGCGCGTCGGGTCACCACGACGGGGCTCCTGTTGGTCGCCGCCTCTATGACGCTGCTGGCCTTCATCGACGTCGACTCCCCTTACCCGGGCGGCATCCTGATCGCGCTCGTGCTCTTTCCGCTCGGCGCCGGCATGGCGTTCGCCGGCGCGACGGTCGTCGCCTTCGCTGACGTGCCCGCTGAGCACAGCGGCGTCGCGGGCGGTGTCGTCAACACGTCGATGGAGATCGGGCCCACCATCGGCCTGGCCCTTCTGCTGGCGGTCTCGTCCGCCCGCACCCACTCGCTGGCAGTCGACGGTGCGTCCATCGCCGCGGCTGCCACCGGCGGCTACGCCGCCGCCTTCGCTTCCGCCGCCGTGGCGTCCCTCGGCACGGCGGCGGTTGTCCAATTCACCTTCGGAAAGGACGCAT
>NZ_ML142858.1:175833-178310 GCF_004138495.1 Phytoactinopolyspora endophytica | reverse complement strand
ATGACCGACATCGATATCGCCGCCACCGGAGCCGACCACACCTCCGCCGGGCACCTGGCCACGCCGACGTACACCCGCGACACTCCTGGCTTCGACGGTCGGACCGCGCTCGTGACTGGCGGCGGGTCCGGGATCGGGCGCGGCATCGCCCGGGCCTTCGCCCGTGCCGGTGCGACCGTCGTCGTCGCCGGTCGCAGCCAGGACGCCCTGGAGCAGACGGCGAAGCTCATCGAGCAGGACGGGGGCCGCGGGCTCGCCGTCCCGGCCGATGTCACCGATGACGACAACGTCCGCCACCTCATCGCGGTCACGGTCGAGCGGTTCGGCAAGCTGGACGTCGCCGTCAACAACGCCGGTGTGCTCGCGGCCGGCCCGATCGCCGAGCTGAGCAACGACGACTGGGCCCGGATGCTCGAGGTGAACGTCACCGGCGTCTTCCTCTCCATGAAACACGAAATCGCCGCCATGCGCGCAGCCGGAGGCGGCTCCATCATCAACATCGGGTCCAACCTCGGCGCGCACACGCAGGCGCCCGGGGTGGGCGCGTACGGGGCAACCAAAGCCGCCGTCAGCGCACTCAGCAAGGCCGCCGCCCTGGAGCACGCCCGGGACGGGATCCGCATCAACGTCGTCAGTCCCGGCCCGGTGGACACCCCGATGTCGTTGCTACCGGGCGAGACCTCTGCACAACGCGCCGAGCGATTCGCCACCCAGATCCCCGTCGGCCGCATCGGTTCGCTGGACGAGATCGCCTCCACAGTGCTGTGGGCCGCGTCCGACGGCGCGGGCTACCTCGTCGGGCATGACCTCGTCGTCGACGGTGGCGCGTCGGTATAGCAACCTGCTCCCCTCATTCGAACTCTGCGAGACTCTTCGCTCGTTCGAAGAGCTTCTCCAGCATGCCCTCCGTGAGCTTGCCGGTGAAGGTGTTCTGCTGGCTCGGGTGGTAGGACCCGATCAAGGTGATCGATCGAGGGCTGTACTCCAGCTGAGCCTCGGCGCCGTGGCCGAACTTGGGGCGCGGGCGTGGCACCTCGACGCCTGCCCGGCTGAGCGTGGCTAACGCCGCGGTCCATGCGAACGATCCGAGCGCCACGACCGCACGCAGGGACGGCAGCACCAGCGCGACCTCTCGGTCGATCCAGTGTGAGCATGCGTCCCGCTCAGCCGGCGACGGCTTGTTGTCCGGCGGGGCGCAGCGCACGGCGGCGGCGATGCGGACGCCGGCCAGCCGCAGGCCGTCGCCGGCGTGCTCGGAGGTCGGCTGGTTCGCCAAGCCGACCCGGTGCAGCGCGGCGAAGAGCCAGTCGCCACTGCGGTCGCCGGTGAAGATCCTCCCGGTCCGGTTGCCACCGTTGGCCGCCGGCGCCAGCCCGATCACCAGGACGCGGGGCTCCGCATCGCCCCAACCGGGGGTCGGCCGTCCCCAATACGGCTGTTCCGCGAAGGATCGCCGCTTGGTGACGGCGACGTCCTCCCGCCACGTCACCAGGCGGGGGCAGGCCCGGCAGACCGAAGAGCGCGCGGTGACCTCGGTGAGCGAGGACTGTGTTGCGAGCTCGGCGACCTCGTCCGGGCCGGTCGCCACCGGCGTATCCGCGTCGGCCACGTCGTCCGGCCACCCGGCGCCCGCCGGGACCGGGCTGGGGAAGACCGCTCCGGTGACGGGATGCGGCAGCGGCTCCGCCGACGGATCGGGGCGATCCGCGGACGTATTCGTATCCTCGACAGGCACGGCTCCCATTGTGCCTGGCAGCGCAGCAAATCCACGGATGGCTCGGCCAGGGGTTGAGCCGGTCATGACGGCCGAATACGATCATGGTCACCGCCCCCGGAGAGGTGCTCGATGACACAGCGACCAGCAGCGTCCACGCGGAACCGCACCGTCCGGATGCCGCTCGTGGTCGCGGCCACCTTGGCGTTCGTCGCGGTCGCGCTGGTGGTCACGATGGTCACGGTCATCCTCATCACCTGGGGCGATGACGATCAGTCCGCCGTCGCCGAGGCTCCGGCTCAACCCGCGGACCATTCCGGTTCCGCGACCGCCTCGCCGTCGGAGGCCGTCCCGGACGATGACGCGAGCGGCGAGCCCACGCCTTCTCCGGCCACCGGGAATCCCGAGGCCAGCACCCCCGGTAGCGGCGAGAGCGAACCGTCCGAGCTTGTCGCCGCTGAGATCGGCGCCCCGCTGACCGGTGCCGAGTCGATCTCCGGAGTGGCGCTCGGTGAGCTCGACGGTTCGCTCGTCGCCGTCACCGTCGGCGCCAGCGCACCGACCGTGTGGAACCTGGAGACCGGCGAGCAGGTCGGTGAGCCGTTGTCGGGCTACCTGGGACGGGCACGCTCAATAGCAGTAGGCGAGGTCGACGGAGAGCTGTATGCCGCCACCGCAGGCGAGGACAGCAAGAGCCCGGGCGTCTGGAACCTCGCCACCGGGGAACAGGTCAACGACCCCGTATCGGGCGGAATCTTGAGCT
>NZ_ML142858.1:169451-175794 GCF_004138495.1 Phytoactinopolyspora endophytica | reverse complement strand
CCTCTCGACGGTCGCCACTACCGAGGTCGACGGCCGGCCGGTGGCGGTGACGGGTGCCGACGGCGTGGACCGCTCGGTGCGGATGTGGGACCTCGCCACCGGCGACCAGGTCGGTGACGATCTCGGTTCACACAAAGATGTCGAAGCCGTCGCCACCGGCCTGATCGACGGCGGGCCGGTAGCGGTGACCACCGGAGATGACCGACTGCTGCGCGTGTGGGACCTGGCTGCGCGTGAGCAGATCGGCGCCGCGGTCGACACCTGGCACCGGGAATGGGTACGAGCAGTGGCGATGGGCGACGTCGATGGCACCCCTGTCGCGGTCACCGGCAGCGACGACGGCGCCCTTCGGCTGTTCGACCTTGCCGGCCTCGAGCAAATCGGCGACCCGCTGGAAGGGCACACCGGCCCCGTCCGCTCGGTCGCCGCGGGCGAGGTCGGTGGAGTTCCGATCGCCGTGTCGGCCGGCGAACAGGAGATCCGTGTGTGGAACCTGGAGAACCACGAGCAGATCGGTGATCCGTTCATCGCTCACCTCGGCAAGGTCAACACCGTCGCCCTGGGCGAGCTCGACGGCGCCCCCATCGCGGTATCGGCCGGCGAACACGGCGCCCTGCACCGGTGGGATCTGACACCGATCGGAGAGCTCCGTTGACCGCGCCTCCGCCTCCGCCGCCGCAGCAGCCACCGCCGCCCCCGCCGCAGGAACAGCCACCGCCACCGCCGCCTCCGGAAAGTGGCCCGCGGATGGTCGACGTGCCGATCTGGGCCCTGCTCACGTCGGCGGTGGTCATCCTGCTGACCGGCGTCCTGACGATCGTCGTCGTCGCCACCGAGGGCGACGACGGCACAGGCGGCGACACCACGACGGGCTTACCGGCGCCGAGCGCATCACCGCCGCCGACATCGGAACCCGTCGACGACGCCCCGGATGAGTCTCCGGCCACGCCGCCGGACACGTCACCGGAGGATTCGCCGGACGAACCGGATAAGGACACGCGGCCGCCGTTCGGCACCCACATCGACGATTTCCCGGGCCACGGCGGCCGGTTCGCCATCGTTCCAGGCGAGCAGCCCTGGCTCTTGCACGCCAACGTCGACACCGACCTGGTGCCATGGGATCCCGCGGAAGGTTTCGAGATCGGCCCGCCGCTCTCCGGCCACACCAGTGACGTGACCGCGATCGCGATCGGCGAGCTGGACGGCACGCCGGTCGCCGTCTCCGGCGACTACGACGGAGCGGTGCGACTGTGGGACCTCGGTGCGCATGACCAGGTGGGAGACCCGTTCAACGTGCACCCCGAGGGAGTCACCGCCGTCGCCGCCGGCGTGCTGGACGGCCGCGCGATCGCCGTCTCGGCCGGGTTCGACGGACTTCTGCGTGTCTGGGATCTGGAGAGCCGGGACCAGGTGGGGACAACGCTCAGCGGGCATGACGGCGAGGTCTACGCCGTCCAGCTCGTCGAACTGGACGGCCGCACCGTAGCCGTCTCCGCCGGCGAGGACAGCACCGTACGCAGGTGGGACCTCGACACCGGAGAGCAGATCGGCGATCCGCTGGCCGGCCATGCCGCCGAGGTACTCACCGTCGCCGTCGGCGAACTGGACGGCCGACCGGTCGCCGTCACCGGCAGCAACGACCGCATGGTCCGGGTCTGGGATCTCACCGACGGCGAACCGGTCGGTACACCGCTGCAGGGCCACGGCGCAGCCGTGACGACGGTGGCCGTCGGTGAGGTGGACGGCGTGCCACTCGCGGTCTCCGGCAGCCACGACGGTGACCGCTCCGTCCGGGCATGGAATCTGGATACGTTCCAGCACATCGGCGACGAGCCGCTGACCAGCCACAGCTTTTGGGTCCGAACCGTGGCGTTGACCGAACTCGACGGCGTCCCCGTCGTCGTCTCGGCTGGACTGGCCATGGAGGTCACCAGCGTCGCCGCGCCGCTCTGAGCCCGGACCCGCTTGTTGAGTGTCAGTTGCGTCAACGGCCGTCGCAACGACCTCTATCCGCTACTGACACTCAACAAGCACGGCGAAGGGGTGGCCAGCTTGTGAATCATTTTCGCCTAGGGCGGGTTTCGCCCTTCTATTGACTTGTCATTTTCGCTTCCGGCAGGATGATCGTCACCTTGCCCACACCGCTACCGCGACGCCGCGGTGCCCAGCGGCCGGTGTTCTGGAGGCCACATGCGACGATCCCGCCCCCGACGTCCATCGCTCACCACAAGCCTGGCCGGTGTCGCCGGACTGACCGGCCTGGCCGTGCTCGCCTCGGTCACCGTTCTCCCGTCTGGCGCGACGCCGGTCCCCAACGGCGACGACCGGCTACGCCAGTACGAGGCCGCTGCCGAGGAGTACGGCGTGCCCGAATCGGTTCTGCTCGGCGTCTCCTACCTGGAATCCCGATGGGACGTGAACGGCGGCTCGCCCAGCACCAGCGGCGGGTTCGGACCGATGCACCTCACCGACGCCGAGTACGTCGCCGGCTTGCCCGCCGGCGGCCACCACCACGGAACCGACGAGGACCCGCGCGGCGACGATGCACGCGACACGCTGACCGTGACCCACCCCGACGTCGACCCGCCCGATGAGGAATCGCTGCAGACGCTCGACGCCGCGGCGGCGCTCACCGGCGCGCCCGAGGCCGAGCTGCGGAGTGACCCGGCCGCCAACATCCGCGGTGGCGCCGCTCTGCTCGCCCGGTACCAGCGCGATCTGGGTGCGCCGCTGGGCAGCTACACCGATCCGGCCGACTGGTACGGCGCCGTGGCCCGGTACAGCGGCTCCGACACCACAGACGCCGCCCGGTTCTTCGCGGACGAGGTCTACGCCACCATCCGCGCAGGCGCCGAACGCGTCACCGACGACGGCCAGCTGGTCACCCTCGCCGCCCACCGTGGCCTGGAACCGGACCGCTCCTGGATCGAGGCCCTCGGCCTGGACGACACGGACCGGCCGGACGAGATCGAGTGTCCGCGCGCGCTCTCCTGCGAGTGGCTGCCGGCCCCTTACGAGCTGCGTGGGGACGGCACCAACGTGAACAGTTACGGCAACCACGATCTGGGCAACCGGCCGGAGCAGCAGAAGATCGAGTACATCATCATCCACGACGCCGAGGGCTACTTCGGCCCCACCACCGAGCTGGCCCAGGACAAGAACTGGGTGAGCTGGCACTACACGCTGCGTTCCTCGGACGGGCACATCGCCCAGCACCTGGAGTCGAAGAACGTCGGCTGGCACGCGGGCAACTGGTTCGTCAACGCCAAGTCGATCGGCCTGGAACACGAGGGGTTCGCGGCGCAGGGCAGCTGGTACACCGAGGCGATGTACCGGACGTCGGCCAAGCTGGTCCGCCACCTGGCCGAGAAGTTCGACATCCCGATCGACCGCGAGCACATCATCGGGCACGACAACATCCCCGGCATCACGCCGGACTATGTGGCCGGAATGCACTGGGACCCGGGACCGTACTGGGACTGGTCGCACTACTTCGACCTCATGGGCGCGCCGGCCCGCTCGACCGGGACCCCGCGGACCGGTCTGGTCACCATGGATCCGGACTTCGCCGCCAACCAGCCCGCGTTCACCGGCTGCGAGGAACGTGGCGTGCCGTGTCCGGAGCGCGGCTCGTCGGCGGTGATCCTGCACAGCGAGCCGAGCCACGACGCGCCGCTGGTGACCGATGTCGGCTTGCACCCGGACGGATCGCCGTCCACCATGCACATCTCCGACCACGGCGCCCGGGCCTCAGCCGGGCAGACCTACGCCATCGCGGACCACGACGGCGACTGGACGGCAATCTGGTACCTGGGTCAGAAGGCCTGGTTCCACAACCCCGCCGACACACCGGCGGCGGTGTGGTCCCGGGGCCTGGTCGTCACGCCGAAGGAGGGCCTGGATTCCGTCCCGGTCTACGGCCGGGCATACCCGGAGCCGGCGGCCTTCCCGGAAGGCGTCCCGGTCCAACCGATCGTGCCGTTGCAGTACGAGCTGCCGGCCGGCCAGCGCTACGCGGCCGGGCCGACGTTGCAGGGCGAGTACTACCGGGCCACCACGTATGACGGCTCGTCCCCCGGCGATTGGACGGTGATCAGCGGCGACATGGAGTACGTCCAGATCCAGTTCGGCCACCGGGTGATGTTCGTCGACGCCGACGACGTGGACGTCCGCCCGGCCAACCGCGACGCTCCCCGTCCCTGATACACCGGGCGGCGTGGTTGCTGCTTGTTGAGTGTCAGTTGCGTCAAACGACCCGTTGGCGGGTCCTATGCGGCACTGGCACTCAACAAGCAGGCCCGGGCCCAGCGATGATCATAAGGCGATGCTCCAGGCGATGCCGTCGAGGATGTCCCGCTCACTCACCAGCACCTCGTCGACGCCGCTGTGCTCGACGAGCCGGCGCAGTATGAGCGAACCGGCTGCGATCACATCCAGCCGCCCTGGATGGATCACCGAGATCGCAGCTCGCTCGTCGTGTGTCGCTGCCAGCAGCCGATCACTGATCTCCGCCACGGCTCTGGCCGGTACGCGGGCATGGTGCACCAGTGACGAGTCGTAGGCCGTCAGGCCCAGATGAATCGCGCCGATCGTGGTGATCGTCCCCGCAAGGCCGATCAGCGTCCCCGCCTCCCCCAACGGCACGGTCGCCGCGGCGTCGTCCAGTGCCGCGTCGATGTCGGACCGGGCGGCGGCGACCTCGTCCGGCGACGGCGGGTCTTGGGCGAAGTGCCGCTCCGTGACCCGCACTGACCCGATATCGATGCTCCGGGCGGCGTCAAGACCGGCCCAGCCGGACACCAGTTCCGTCGAGCCTCCGCCGATGTCGGCCACCAGGTAAGGTCCTGGACGCTCCGTCCCCAGCTCACGCGTCGCACCGGCGAAGGACAGCGCGGCTTCGTCGTCGCCGGTCACCACCTCAGGATCGACGCCGAGAATCCTCTGGACGCCGTCGACGAACTCCTGCGCGTTCGACGCGTCCCGGGTCGCACTGGTCGCCACCATCCGGACCTGTTCCGCACCCAGCCGCTCAATGATCTCGACGTATTCAGTCAGAGCAGTCATGGTCCGCTCCAGTGCCTCGTCGGCTAGCCGTCCGCTCGAGTCCACCCCCTGCCCCAACCGGACGATGCGCAGCTGTCTGTCCAGGTCATGTTGTCCGCCCGCGGCCGCGTCGATCTCGGCGATCAGCAGCCGGATCGAGTTCGTCCCGCAGTCGACGGCCGCCACACGGCTCACGCGTTCTCTCCCTCGCTCCGATATCCCGCATCGAGCACCCCTCTGACCGGCGAGCCGTCACGCCTGGCCATCGGATCATGCCCCGAGGCTGGGCACTTCCGGTTGATCATTCCGGTCGCCACGCACACGTCGCAGACGTCCAGGGCTTCTCCTCCAGCTGGGCCATACGGCCCAAAGTCTCGTCGCCCAGCGGGTTCACGCCCCGGCCGACGGCCAGGCTGTGCGCAACCAGAACGTGCAGGCATTTCACCCTCTCGGGCATGCCCCCCGCGGATACGCCCTCGATCTCCTCGACGTGCTCGATACGCTCACGACGGCCCAGGTAGTCCTCATGCGCCAGCCGATATCCGGCGGCCAGCGCATCGTCTTCCGTCAGCCGCGCGCTCATCTCGTTCATCACGCCCAGTGACTCCAGCGTCGACGCGGCGGCCATCGCGCGAGGGCAAGTCAGGTAGTACAGCGTCGGAAACGGCGTGCCATCCGGAAGTCTCGGCTCGGTCTCCACCACAGTCGGATGCCCATCCAGACAGCGATGCATCACCGCCCGCACCCCCCGCAGCGGCCGTCCTAGCTGCTGCCGCAGAACGTCCAGGTCACCATCAGACACGGTCAGGGTCACCACCGACCACCGTTCTCTCCTCGTCCGTCCAACCCGCTCACGAGGAGGTGGGGAGGGAGAATTCCCGTCCAGGGTTCGGCTCGGGCATCGGCGAGGACGAGCTCCAGCGAGGACGAGACCGCGGGCGGGGACGGGAATTCTCCCTCCCGGCCGACTCGTGCCCTCATGGCAGCTCTTCCTCGGGGATCTCGTCTGCCGCCTGCACCGAACTCCATAGCCGCTCGTGCCATTCGCCGTCGCCCGCGGGAGGCAGGCCCTCCGGCCCGGTCTCTTCCTCGGCTTCCTCTTCTTCGGAGACGACGACGTAGCCCTCCTCGCCAGGCATCACATAGTGCAACCGCTCGCGCGCCTGGGATGCCACGTATGCCGGGTCCTCCCACAGTTCCAGCTCTGTCTCCAGCTCATCCACCTGGTCCCGCAGCTCCTCGGCTTCCTGCTCGAGGGCGTTCCGCTCGCTGTGCTGCTCATACCAGGTACGCAACGGGT
>NZ_ML142858.1:167970-169400 GCF_004138495.1 Phytoactinopolyspora endophytica | reverse complement strand
AGGAGACCAGGAGAACGGCGAGCACCAGGGCCAGCAACGCCGCTCGGCCGGTGACCGACGGGCGGGATCCCCGCCCTCGCACCGGCCGGCGAGTACCGTTCCCGCCGCCATCGGGACCCGCGACGCGTGGACGCTCGACGCCCACCCGAGGGCGACCCGTGCCCACTCCCGGGCGTGGGCCGCCGCGAGCCGCCCGCGCCGCGGGACGCCGCTTCATCTCGGAACTCCCTGTGGGGCGAGCTCCAGGCGAACGGCGAGCTGGTGGCATGGTTACCTATTAAACCGTGGGAAAGCCGCAGAACCGGCGTAACGCGCGGCGTCGTCCAGCTCTTCTTCAATCCGCAGCAGCTGGTTGTACTTCGCGACCCGCTCGGAGCGAGCCGGCGCACCGGTCTTGATCTGGCCGGCGTTCGTGGCAACGGCGATGTCCGCGATGGTGGTGTCCTCGGTCTCACCGGAACGGTGGCTGATCATGCTGGCGTAGCCGGCCCGGGTCGCCATCGCTACCGCGTCGAACGTCTCCGTGAGGGTTCCGATCTGGTTGACCTTCACCAGCAGGGCGTTCGCCGCGCCCTCCTTGATGCCGCGAGCGAGGCGCTCCGGGTTCGTCACGAACAGGTCGTCCCCGACGATCTGCACCCGGCCGCCGAGCGCCTGGTTGAGCGTCACCCAGCCGGCCCAGTCGTCCTCGGCCAGCGGGTCCTCGATGGAGACCAGCGGGTAGTCGGCCACCAGCTGGCTGTAGTACTCGCTCATCTGCTCCGGGGTCTTCGCCGTGCCCTCGAAGGTGTAGTTCCCGTCCCCGTAGAACTCGGTCGCGGCGACGTCGAGAGCGAGCGCGACCTGCGAACCAGGCGTGTACCCGGCCTCCTCGATCGCCTGCAGGATCAGGTCGAGAGCTTCACGGTTGCTCGGCAGGTCCGGAGCGAAGCCGCCCTCGTCGCCCAGCCCAGTCGCCAAGCCCTTGGACTTGAGCACCTTCTTCAGCGAGTGGTAGACCTCGGCGCCCCAGCGCAGTGCGTCGGAGAAGGTCTCCGCGCCGATGGGTGCGACCATGAACTCCTGGATGTCGACGTTGCTGTCCGCATGCGCGCCGCCGTTGAGGATGTTCATCATCGGCACCGGTAGCGTGTGCGCGTTCGGCCCGCCCAGGTAACGGAAGAGCGGGAGGTCGGCCGACTTGGCCGCCGCCTTCGCCACGGCCAGCGATACGCCGAGGATGGCGTTGGCGCCGAACTTCGCCTTGTTGGGTGTGCCGTCGAGATCGTTCATCTCCTGGTCCACCAGCCGCTGGTCGCTGGCGTCGAAGCCGAGCAGCTGCGGAGTGATGTCGTCCATGACGGCCGTGGCCGCCTTCAGCACGCCCTTGCCGAGGTACCGCCCCTTGTCGCCGTCGCGCAGCTCCACGGCCTCGAATTGTCCGGTCGAAG
>NZ_ML142858.1:157784-167948 GCF_004138495.1 Phytoactinopolyspora endophytica | reverse complement strand
CCGGACGGAACGGCGGCCCTGGAGATGGTGCCATCGTCCAGCGCTACCTCGACCTCAACGGTGGGATTCCCGCGAGAGTCCAGAATCTCGCGCGCTCCAATTGCTTCAATGGTGGCCACGTCGTTCTCCTGTGGTTGTGGACGTCCTCTATGGGCGGGTTGTACGCAGCCCCGGCCGCGACGCTGCAACCGTACTGCACGCGCGTACTGAAGAAGCTTAGAGCGCAAGCCTGCGTTCAGCGGCGTCGGGTGACCGTGAATACCTCGACCGCCCCGATACCACGGACCGTCGTCGGTGGCAGCGCCCGCAACGCGACACTTGGCTCATCCTGCAGCGCCTCCGCGGTCTCCGCGTCTACCAGCACCGAGTTGCGCTCCGCGACCGTGGTCAATCGGGCCGCCAGATTGGTGGGTGTGCCGAAGACGTCACCCAGCCTGGCCACCACCGGTCCCGTCGCGATCCCCACCCGGATGTCCGGCAGCGCCGGGTTGACACCGATCTGGTCGACGAGCTCGCACCCGATCGTGGCGGCGACGGTCGCCGTCTCGGCTACGAACACCACCTCGTCGCCGAGCGTCTTCACCACCCGGCCGCCACAGCCGAAGATGACGTCGTTCGTCATCGCCTCGAACCGTTCGACCAGTTCCCCCAGGGCCTCCACGCTGAGCCCTCGGGACAGCCTGGTGAACGACACCAGATCCGCGAAGCCGACCGACGCGGGAGCCGCGAGCAGCGGCGACTCGCCCAGCTCCGCGATCGCGACCAGGCGGTTGGCCGACGACGCCAGCTTCCGCCGCCAGGCATAGATGAGCAGCCGCTCAAACTCCGGTAGGAGACGCTGCGCCATCTGGTAAGCGGACGTGAGCCTGCTGCTCGGGGCCAGCCCTTCGGCTGTGGCGTCCTCGATGATCTCCGCGAGGGTCTCCACATGCCACTCCGCCAGCCGCCCCGTCATCCGCCCCAGCGCGCGGACCATCTGTACGGCCGTCTCCTCGTTGACCGCCTTGGACTCCACCAGCTCGACGACGCCGCGCAGTGCCTCCAGGTCCCAGACCGTGAAAGCCTTCTCCTCGCCCACGTCGGGGAAGCCGAGCGCCAGCCAGTACCGGCGGGCGTCGTCCACCGTCAGGCCAGCGGCATCCGCGACCTGATCAAAGGTGTATCGACGAGAGGCACCGAGCAGCAACCGTTCCAGGTCCTCTGCTGTGGGGCGATCAGCCGTCACGGGTAGTCGGTCTCCTCCTGCGGGTCCTCGCGTGTCCAGCCGTCTTCGCGCTGTGCCTCCGCGACCAGCTCGCTGAGCCGCAGCTGCACTGCATGGACGCGTGGCACGTCATGGAGCCGGATCTGGCCCTCTTCACTCGCCGCGGAGACGATCAACGTACCGCACCGCAGGATCCGGTCGGTGAGGCCCTGTTCGAACGCCGCGTCGTTGATCCGCCGCAACGGGATGTTGCGGCCGGTGCGACGGATGACGCCGGTACGCGTGATGAGCCGGCCGTTGGTCACGGTGAAGGTCGTCGTCAACCAGGTGATGAACGGCCAGAACGACCAGATGAGCACGATCAGGACGGCCGCGACCACGATGGCCCACTGACCGACCGTCACCGTTGTGGTGTCGTCGTCCGGCAATATACCCAGCCCGAAGCCCGCCGCGGCACCGGTCGCCAGCAGGATCAAGACCGGCAGGAACAGCTCTTTGACATGGGTGCGCAGGTGGAACTCGACGATCTCACCTTCGCTGAGGTGCTTCTCTGGAAAGCCCATATCCGAATCCTGACATGTTCCGGCTCCGTAGGCCCATCTTTACGGCCGCAGAACTCCACGTGCCTTGTACCGTTCCGGCGGCCACGCACGGACGTGCAGCTTCCGGCCAGGTCATGCCGGACGGAGGTGAACCACGTCCCCGGCGCCGAACGCCTCGACCCCGGCGTCCGTCTCGATCAGGAGCCGGCCCGCGCCGTCGATGTCACGCGCCCGGCCTTCGCTCACTCGCCCGCCCGGCAACTCCACGCGCACGCGCCGGCCCAATGTCACGCAACGGGCACGGTACTCGTCAGCGATCCCGGACCCGCCCGAAGCATCCGTACCGGCGCTCCGCCACGCCTCATAGCGCCCGGACAACCGCGTGCACAGGGCGTCGAGCAGATCGTCACGGCTGGGGGCACTCGTCCTCGTCGTCTCCAGCACCAGCGACGTTGCGTTGTCGGGGAGCTGGTCACGGTTCTGCCGGATGTTGAGCCCGACCCCGGCCACCGCAGCCGCACCGAGCGGCGTCTCCACTCGCTCGACCAGGATCCCGGCCAGCTTGGCCTCACCCACCAGCACGTCGTTCGGCCACTTCAGACCGGCTTCGACGCCGGTCAGGTCAGCGACGGTCTCCACCACGACCACACCGACCAGGAGTGGCAGCCACGGCCAGTCCGCCGTCGGAACGTCGTCGGGCCGCAGCAGGAAGGAGACCGTCAGGCTTGAACCGGGCGGTGTCTCCCATTCCCGGTCCAGCCGCCCTCGGCCGGCACTCTGGTAGTCGGCCACGACGACGGTCCCTTCCGCAGCGCCCTCTCCGGCGAGGGTCACCATGTCCGCGTTGGTGGATCCCGTCTCGGTGACTCGGCGTACCTGCCACATGCCGTCTCCTGATGTCCGCCAACCATCGTCTCCCGCCGAAAACACTACTCACGAACGCTTCACGGCGCCTCACAACATTGACCACGGCCCGGACGGGTCATTAGTGTCCCGCCTTGTGTCATACGGACTGAAAGGACTCAGCACATGTGGATAGCCGGGCTTGTCGCTCTGGTGGTCGCCGGATACTGCGGGTACCTCCTGTACAGCACCCGTCAACGGCAGCACGAGATGATCACCACTCAGACGATGACGGCGCAGGAGCTCCGCACCCTGCAGGAGGCCGCCACGGAGGCGGCCGGTCCCGGCTTCTTCGAGCAGAAGTGTGAGGTTGTCGGTAAGGCCGAGGCCCGCCCATCCGGCACGGTCAAGTCGGAGATCTCCGAGACCGAATGCCTCTGGCACCGGCACGTCGTCAAGCGCAAGTATTGGACCACCGAGCGGCGCCGCGATTCCAAGGGCAACTACCGCACCCGACGTGTCGAGAAGGAGGAGACCGTCGCGACGCGCGAGTCGGAGGATCCGTTCCACGTCCGGGACGAGACCGGAACGATCGAGGTCCGCCCCAAGCCGGGTGTGTTCGAGCACATGCGCCAGGTCGTCGACCGGTTCGAGCCGCATAACGAATCGTCACAGCACTCCACGCTCTCCGTGGGCAGCCTGAGCCTGAAGCTTCCCAAGACGCAGCGCGAAGGCACCGTCGGTTACAAGTACACCGAATGGGTACTGACCGCCGGCACCACCCTCTATGTCCTGGGCACGGCCAAGGACAACGGTGGAGAGCTGTCGATCGACGAGCCGTCCCTGGTGTCCACGAAAAGCGAGGAGGAGTTGCTCGCCGAGGCCAAGAAGAAGGAGCGGTTCAGCCTCGTGGGCGGCATCGCCGCCGCGGCCGTGGGAGTCGCCCTGATCCTCGTGGACCTGCTCTCCTAAGACCTTCTTCCATGATCATGAACATTCACCGTGTGAATAGCACGGCAAATGTTCATGATCATGGGCAAGGCACGATCAGCCGGTGTTCTGCAGGCCGGCGGCGACGCCGTTCACGCTGATCTGGAGCAGCTTGCGGACCTTGTCCTCGTCGGTCGCGCCGTCGTCACCGTCGCGCAGCGTCCGCAGCGCACGCACCTGCAGGTAGGACAGCGCGTCGACGTACGGGTTGCGGAGCGCGACGGCCCGCCCCAGCACGCGACGGTCCTCAAGCAGCCGCGAGTGCTCGGTCACATTCAGTACCCATTCCGTGGTCAGCTCGTGCTCAGCGAGGATCATCTCGGTCAGCTCGGGACGATCACCCAGCGCCAGGTACCGGGCCGCGATCCGCCGGTCGGTCTTCGCCAGCGACATCTCGGCGTTCTCCAGCATCACCGTGAACAGGGGCCACTCGTCGCGGGCCCGGCGCAGCAGATCGATATCTCCCACGGCGGCCAGGCCTGTCCCCAAGCCGAACCATCCGGGCAGGTTCACTCTGGTCTGCGCCCACGAGAACACCCACGGGATGGCCCGCAGGTCGTCCAGCGACGACACCGTCAGGCCGCGGCGAGCGGGCCGGGAGCCCAGCGGCAGCGAGCCGACCTCCTCCAGCGGCGTCACGCGGGCGAACCACTCAGGGAACCCGTCCGTCCTGACCAGCGCGTGGTATGCCTCCTTGGCGGCGGCATCGAGGGTGGACGCGAGGTCTGCGAACGTCACGGCGGCATCGCGGGCCCGCTCCTCCACCTCTGGTGTCGACGCCAGCAGCACCGCGGACGCCACCTGCTCGATGTGGCGGCGGGCGATCGCCCGGTTCCCGTACCGGGCGAAGATGACCTCACCCTGCTCAGTCAGTTTGAACCGGCCGTCGACGGAGCCAGGTGCCTGAGCCAGCACCGCACGGTTCGCCGGGCCACCGCCGCGGCCGAGTGCACCGCCACGGCCGTGGAACATCGTCAGGGTGATCTTGTGCTGCGCCGCCCACTCGGCCAACCGGGCCTGCGCGTCGTAGAGCTTCAGGGTGGCGGACACCGGGCCGACGTCCTTGGCGGAGTCGGAGTACCCGAGCATCACCTCGTACCTGCGGTCGGTCTCGTCCAGCCGCGCCTGTACCTGCGGCAGTTCCAGCACGCCGTCGAGCACGGGTACGGACGCTTCGAGGTCGTCTCCGGTCTCGAAGAGCGGGACGACGTCCAGCGCCATCGTCCTGCCGTCCAGAGCGTGCCGGACGAGTTCATACACGGTGGCGACGTCGTCGGCGGACTGGGTGAACGAGATGACATACCGGCGGCAGGCATCCGCGCCGAAGCGGGCCTGGATCTGGGCCATCACCCGGATCGTGGCCAGCACCTCCTGGGTGCGATCGGACAGCTGCCCGCCGGCCTTGACCTCCTCGAGCGCAGCCTTGTGCACTGCGCTGTGCTGGCGGACTTCGAGCTCGGCGAGGTGGAAGCCGAACGACTCCACCTGCCATACCAGGCTCTGAAGGTCCCCGTACGCCTGCCGGGCCGCGCCCGCCTGCACCAGGCTCGCCTGGATCGTGCGCAGCTCGTCGAGGAGCTCCGACGCATTCTCGTAGGCCAGGTCGGCATCGCGCCTCTTGGTCGCCGCCACCCGTGCCGCGGCATACAACAGCGCGATACGGTGTGGCTCGTTCGGCGATCGGGCCGCGAGGTCCGCGAACGCCTCAGGCTGGCTGGCCTCGGCATCCGAGAGCATCCGGCTGACTTCCGGCGACGGTGGCGTCGTCGAGGCGTCCAACGTCAGTCCGCGCCCGGCCTGTGCACACGCCGCTTCCAGGGCGTCGAGCACGTGGTCGGACTGAATCGCCATCGCCTGACGGGTGATGGCGCTGGTCACATTCGGGTTGCCGTCCCGGTCGCCGCCGATCCACGACCCGAGGCGCACGAAGGCCGGCACTCTGGGAGCTCGCACCTCTGGGTCCTCACCGAGCGCGGCATCAGCCCGCCGGTACACCTGCGGCACGACGTGGAACAGCACGTCGTCGAACGCGGACATGGCCGTACGGACCTCGTCCAGCGGGCCCGGCCGCTCCGCTCGCAGCGGGGCGGTCCGCCAGAGGACGTCGACGCTCTCCAGGAGCAGCCTGTGCGTCTCAGCGGCTTCCGAGGTGCCCAGCCGGGGGTCGTCCCGGCGCTCCAGCAGTTCTGTGACGCTGCGGATCGCCGTCACGATCGCTCGTCGGCGCGCTTCCGTCGGATGGGCCGTCAGGACGGGGCGGAACTCCAGCCCGGCCAGCAACGCGCTGGCTTCTTCCTCCCCCGCCAGCGCCGTGATCTCGGCGATGGCCTGCGACGTCGCCCCAGCCGAGCGGCCCTCGGTGCTGTCGCCGGCGCGCAGCGCACGGATCCGGTGGTACTCCTCGGCGGCATTCACCAGGTGGAAGTAGACCGTGAATGCCCGCGCCACCTCCTCACAGCGTTCGACCTGCCACGACTCAACCAATCGCTCGGCTCGGGTGGCAGCGTCGTCGGCGACTGTCTGATCCTCGTGGTGTGAGGCTATGACCAACTCGCGCAGGTGCTCGACGTCATCGAGCAACCCCTGCCCGCCGTACTCACGTAATACTTGACCGAGGGCTTCACCGAGCGCTCGGACGTCGGCACGCAGCGCGTCCGGCATCTCAAAGCGGGCAGCCTCACGGGAACCGGTTGCGGTAGGAGACACGGCGCCTAGCGTACGGCCTCTCCCATGTCGCGCTGAAGTCAGCCGGGTGTATGCGCCTTTTGAAGGAAAGTTCCGGAATATTCGAGCGGACTCGCACACCGCGCGACGCTAGAGTCATCGCGTGCCTACGGACCGATCGACTGCCAACTTTCCACGCGGGCGCGGGCGTACCGCGCGGATGCGTACCGTCGCGCCCTTGACGCTCGCCGTGGCGGCGTTGGCCGTCGCGGCATGTGGGGGCGACGACGGCGGATCCGGCTCGGACGGTACCGCGTTGCGGCAGGCGCTCGCCCGCCTCGAGGCCACTTCCGCCACGTCACAGCACATCTCGTTCGGCGACGCCGCCCGCATCGACGAGGCCTCAGGCGGGACGTTCAAGGGGACCTGGGGGAGCCTGACCGGTTGGGGCGCGGACCAGCTGTACCCGTACCGGGAACAGCTGCCGGACGTGCTCGGTATCGATCTCGTGGCGAGCGAGTCCCTCATCTCGGTGGGTCAACCGCCCCACGTCGTGTCGCTGATCGAAGGCGGACAGGACGCCGACGAGATCACGGCCGCGGCGACTGCCTCCGGATGGTCCGGCGACCCCGTCCTGACGTTGGAGATGGATCCGTCGCAGCCCGTCAGCGTCTCCGCGCCGAACGTGCAGCCGGTCGGCTCCGACGCGGTCGTGGGTGGCCAATCGGCAGACCTGTCCGTCGTCGACTCGGGCGAGACCAGCCTGGCCGACGCACCGGTGATCGGCGAACTCGCCGACTGCCTGGGCGACGTCGTCGCTGCCCAGTTCATTCAGGCCGACCCGTATCCGACCGGTCTCGGGGTGCGACCCGACGAAGACGACCCGGACACGCCAGTCAGCGTTCTGTGCACGATGACCACGTCGGTGAGCGACGGCGAACGCCTGGCTGCCGAGATGGACGAGGCCGTGACCTCCGGTGAGTCCGCTTTGGTCAGCCGCCCCTACGCGGACTACTTCACCAATCCCGACGTGGAGATCCTCGAAGGCGAGCACATCGTGCGGATGGAAGTCACACACACGCCCGACGCGTCGGCCATCACGATCTTCCAGATGGCCGCCACGCGTGACCTGACCGGGCTCGCGGTGGAGATGCCGTCGCTGAACTGAGCAATGGCCGAGCCACGCCGGAGAGCGGACCGGCCGGTCGCGGCGCGAAGCCGGTCGCGGCGCGAAACCGGTCGCGGCGCGAAACCGGTCGCGGCGCGAAACCGGTCAAGCATCAGTGGTGCAGGTCACGGGGTGACACATCGGCAGGGTGAGGTTCATCGCAACAGTCCCGATGTGTTCTGGTCTACCCTGCTGGGGGACCAGCGACCGGAGGGACATATGACCGCCAGCCACGAGGGCCCGGACATTCACACCACCGCGGGCAAGATCGCCGACCTGCGCAACCGCATCGAGGACGCGGTGCATGCGGGCTCGTCGCGTGCCGTGGAGAAGCAGCACGCCAAGGGCAAGAAGACCGCCCGCGAGCGGATCGAGATGCTGCTGGACGAGGGGTCGTTCGTGGAGTTCGACGAGCTGGCCCGTCATCGTTCGACGATGTTCGGCATGGAGAAGAACCGGCCGTATGGTGACGGCGTCGTCACCGGCATCGGCACCGTCGCGGGCCGGCAGGTCGCGCTGTTCAGCCAGGACGTGACCGTGTTCGGCGGCAGCCTGGGCCAGGTGTATGGCGAGAAGATCGTCAAGATCATCGACTTCGCGTTGAAGACCGGCTGCCCGCTGATCGGGATCAACGAGGGCGGCGGGGCCCGTATCCAAGAAGGAGTGGTCTCGCTCGGGCTGTACGGCGAGATCTTCCGCCGCAACACGCTGGCCTCCGGCGTCATCCCGCAGATCTCACTGATCATGGGGGCCGCGGCGGGCGGGCACGTGTACTCGCCCGCGCTGACCGACTTCACCGTCATGGTGGACCAGACGTCGCAGATGTTCATCACCGGACCGGACGTCATCAAGACGGTCACCGGCGAGGACGTCAGCATGGAGGAGCTCGGCGGCGCGCACACGCACAACACCAAGAGCGGCAACGCGCACTACATGGCGTCCGACGAGGGCGACGCCATCGACTACGTCAAGGCGCTGCTGTCCTACCTGCCGCAGAATAACCTCGACGAGCCGCCCACATACGAGGTCTCCGAGCCGGTCTACGAGGTCACCGATCACGATCGGACCCTGGACACGCTGATCCCGGACAGCCCGAACCAGCCGTACGACATGCACACGGTGATCGAACTCGTCTGTGATAAGACCGCCGACGAGTCCGATTTCTTGGAGGTGCAGCCGCTGTTCGCACCGAACATCGTCGTCGGTTTCGGGCGGATCGGCGGGCAGTCCGTCGGCGTCATCGCCAATCAGCCGATGCACCTGGCCGGCACCCTGGACATCGACGCCTCGGAGAAGGCCGCGCGGTTCGTGCGCACTTGTGACGCGTTCAACATCCCGGTGCTGACCTTCGTCGACGTGCCCGGGTTCCTGCCCGGGACCTCCCAGGAATGGGACGGCATCATCCGGCGCGGCGCCAAACTGATCTACGCCTACGCCGAGGCGACCGTGCCGCTGGTCACGGTCATCACCCGTAAGGCCTACGGCGGCGCGTACGACGTCATGGGCTCGAAGCACTTGGGCGCCGACGTCAACCTGGCGTGGCCGTCGGCGCAGATCGCGGTGATGGGCGCACAGGGCGCGGTCAGCATCCTGTACCGTCGCGAGCTCGCCGAGCACGAGGATCCGGAGGCACGGCGGGCCGAACTCATCACTGACTATGAGGACACCCTGGCCAACCCGTACACCGCCGCCGAGTACGGTTACGTCGACGCCGTCATCGAGCCGTCCCGCACCCGGTCCGCCGTCGCCCAGGCGCTGCGCGCCCTGCGCACCAAGCGGGAGACCCTGCCGCCGAAGAAGCACGGCAACATACCGTTGTAGGCACGTCGCCATTCCGCGTTGACGCTGCCACGCATACTCAACGGGCAGAATCCGCCCCGCCTGCGCATCTGATCCGAAGAAAGCGCGCTCGTTCCAAAACGGGGCTTCTTTGGTCTCTGCATAGACCAAAGAAGCCCATTTTTGGTTCAAGTTTGAGCCAAAGATGGGCTTCTTTGGCTAGTTCGCTGGCCAAACCCACTAACATTGCCTAGGCATGGATCCCCATGCGAGACGATGCTTTGAAGGACTTTCTCCGGCAGCACAACCCCTGGTGGCGAGCTGCTGCGACCGGCTCCGACCCGACTGCGTGGGTAGCATCCGACCGCGCCCTCAGCCCTCGGGCAGCGTACGACCTGGGCTACCGGTCCGCTGTGCTGGAAGATGTCGCACACGCTGCGCTAGGAGACGGGCTCTACCTGCTTCGTGGCCCGCGGCGGGTAGGAAAGTCCGTTGCCCTCAAGGACCTCATCGCTGAACTATGCGCCCGGTCAGACGTCGACCCATGGCAACCCATTTACCTCCCAGCGGACACGCTCACCGCGCATGATCTTCGCCGCGCGATTGCCCTGGCCACAGACCTCACACGCGCCGCTGGAGGCGCACCGCGTGCATGGATCATTGACGAGATCACGGCGGTTGACGGCTGGACGGCCGAGATCAAAGTCTGCGTGACAACACGAGCTTTGGCGGGCACACAGTCGTCCTCGCTGGTTCGTCCGCGTCAAGTGCCGCACAAGCTATTCGAGATCTCGGGGCCGGCCGTACCGGCGACGCACACAACCCGTTTCGGATCGTGCTGCCCATGACCTTCCGTCAGTTCATCCACGCGACGAGTCCCGACTTACCGACGCCCGGCCCGTTCTCCCCATGGAACCTGCAGTCTGCTGACGTCGCCGAGGCTGCCTCCATGCTTGAAGTGTTCACTACCGAGT
>NZ_ML142858.1:155614-157736 GCF_004138495.1 Phytoactinopolyspora endophytica | reverse complement strand
TAGCGTGGCAGCGGTACCTCGAGGCCGGTGGCTTCCCTCGCGCCGTATTCGAACACCAGCAGCACGGAGCGGTCTCGGAACTCTTCCTGCGGGAGCTGGAAGCCTGGTTGATGGCAGATGTCGACGCCGAAGCGCCAGCAGACTCTGTCGCAGTCCTGCTCAGCGAGCTACAAGAGCGCTCCACTTCTCCCCTGAACGTCCGCAAGCTGGCAGACGACCTTGCCGTCACGCGAAGCCATCTGACCACGAGACTAAACCGGATCGTCTCAACATTCGCTGGCCTGTGGTGTCACCAGGTCAGCGACCGCGGCCGTCGCGTCGCCGGTGCGCAGTCAAAGCTTTACCTCACCGACCCACTACTCGGTTGGCTCGGCCATCATCTCCGGCCGGGCATGCCGCAACACGACTACACCACTCTCACGGAGGCTGCACTTGCCGTAACGCTGGCACGAGCGATCGAACGGCATGACTCAGGCCGCTGGCTCGCCGATGACACTATCGGATACGCCCGCACCGCAGGAGGAGGCGAGGTAGATCTGGCGCCCGTCCCGATTACTGGACCAGCGGGATCAGAGACCACACCACCGATCGAGGCCAGATGGGTGCAATCAAGCTGGCGCCCGGGCGCCTCTGGCCTGAACCGCAGGTACGGTCACGGCATCCTAGCCACCAAGACAATCACCGATACTAGCGGTCCGGTCTGGGCCTTGCCGGCACATACGGTTGCGCTCCTGTTGGAGTGATCCGCGGGGCAGCAACAAAGGCACTGCGCACCCGATGCCTCGTCCGTACCTCGACCGACGACGAGGTCGTACGGGGCTCTTGGCTCGAACCGGAAGACTGACGCACCCTTCATGAACGCTCAGGCACGCGTGTACCTCAGGAAGACCGTGCCGGAGGCGAACGTGCGCTGTTCGGCCAGCTGCAGCTTGAGCTCCACGCCGGCCGGGAAGAAGGGCTTTCCACCGCCGACGACCACCGGCATGACGTAGGGCTGGAACTCGTCGACCAGATCCACCAGTGACGCAGCCAGGCCGGCGCCGCCCACCGCGAGCTCGCCCTCCGTCTCGCGCTTCAGTCGCTGCACCTCGGCGACGGCGTCGGCACTGCGGACGAGGCGGACACCGTCGGGAACGGTCTCAATCGTGTCGGAGAACACGTACCGCGGTGTCTCCATGTACAGCCGGGCGAACTCGGCCTCGACTTCCGGCGCATCGTCGCGGTCGGCGGTGGCCCGCCAGGGCTCCTCCATCATCTCGAACATGCGCCGGCCGAACAGGAACGCGGATGCCTGGCGAGTCTGTTCGTTCGCGGCCTGGTGCACCTCCTCGTCGGGGAGAAAGAACTCGATGCTTCCGTTCGAATCCTCGATGTATCCGTCGGCCGATGTGATCATCGAGTACACAACCTTGCCCACTGGGCCTCCTCATGGTTCAGATCTTGGCGCGCGACGTGTTCGCCGTCACGTGTTATGACCGTCTAGCCCGTGCGAACTCATCGCGAGACAGCCCCACATTTCCGAGCGTCTAAACTCTTCACTATGAGCGAGCGAGCGGGGTCGGGTGAGCAGGCGGAACCACTCGTGCGGGTGGTCAAGGGAGAGCCCACCGACGAGGAACTCGCCGCGCTGACGGCCGTCGTCTCGGCCAAAGCCGCAGCCGCTGCATCGGCGGATACCGAGAGCGAGCAGCCGTCGACGTGGGCCGCGTACTGGCGTACCGTCAGAACCCCGCTGCGGCCGGGGCCCGGCGCCTGGCGTGCCAGCGCCCTCCCCCGGTAGCCGCTGTAGCGTCCTGCGACCCGAGCGCCGGGAGCCACGTCCTGCGGGACGCAAGGAGGAGCCGTCGCCCGGAAATGCGAGTGCTCGGTGCGGGCCAGACCAGTAATGTGCCGACATGGACAACGCTTCTCAGCAGCAACCACCCAGCACCGAGAACGCCACCTCTGTCGACGAGGTCGCCGACCAGTTCGTCGACGAGTTCATCCGGCTCGATCCTTACGAAGCCACCTACGCCGGCGTCGCCGGGCATGACGCCGAGTCGACCAACCTCTCGCCCGAGGGGTACGCCGAACGGGCCGCGCTGGCCAAGCGCACGCTGGCGGCGCTCGACGACGCCGTCGC
>NZ_ML142858.1:154301-155544 GCF_004138495.1 Phytoactinopolyspora endophytica | reverse complement strand
CGAGCGCGAGCGGGTGGCCGGTGAGGCGCTACGCGAGCGGCTGGGGCTGACCGTCGAGATGTACGACGCCGGCCTGGACCGGGCGCTGAGCAACATCGCCAGCCCGATGCACGGCGTCCGCGAGGTCTTCGACCTCATGCCCACCGAGACGGACGAACAATGGGAGGCCATCGCGAGCCGCCTCCGTGACGTCCGGACGAACCTGGACCGCTACCGCCAGACCATCGAGGCCGACATCGCGGCCGGGATGCCGCCGGCGCGTCGCCAAGTACAGGCGGTGATCGAGCAGGCCAACCAGGTCGCCACGGACAAGCTCTTCGAAGACCTCATCAGCCCGGCGCCGGAAGCCCGCAAGCCAGAGTTCGACCGGCTCGCTGCCGATGCAGCCGCGGCCTACACCGATTTCGCTCGCTATCTCGCCGACGAGGTCGATGGCCGCGCCCGCCCGCACGACCACGCCGGCCGGGATGCCTACCGCATCGCCAGCCGCTTCTTCCTCGGTGCTGAGGTCGACCTCGATGAGACCTACGCGTGGGGGCTGGCCGAGCTCTACCGGATCGAAGCCGAGATGGCCGAGGTCGCGGGACAGATCGTCCCCGGCGGTACGGTGGACGACGCCGTCGCCGCGCTCGATGCCGACCCGGCCCGCAACATCACCGGTGGCGAGGCGTTCCGGTCGTGGATGCAGGAGCTGTCCGACAAGACGTTGGCGGAGCTCAACGGCACGCACTTCGACATTCCGGAGCCGATCCAGACGCTGGAGTGCCGCATCGCCCCGACCAAGGACGGGGTCATGTACTACACGGGGCCGAGCGAGGACTTCTCCCGCCCCGGGCGGATGTGGTGGTCGGTGCCGGAGGGTATCGAAACCTTCTCCACCTGGAGAGAGACCACCACCGTCTTCCACGAGGGCGTGCCCGGCCACCACCTCCAGGTCGCCCAGGTCGCGTACCTGAAGGAACAACTCAACCGCTGGCAGCGACTGTTCTGCTGGATCTCCGGCCACGGCGAGGGCTGGGCACTGTATGCGGAGCGGCTGATGGCCGAGCTGGGCTATCTCGACGACCCGGCCGATCGCCTGGGCATGCTCGACGGGCAAGCGCTGCGGGCAGCTCGCGTCGTCATCGACATCGGCGTCCACCTTCAGCTCGACATCCCAGAAGAGGTGGTGCGGCGCGACGGGCTGCCGGCCGGGCCGTGGACCGGGGAGGCGGCGTACGAGTTCCTCTGCAAGCACACCCGC
>NZ_ML142858.1:153873-154290 GCF_004138495.1 Phytoactinopolyspora endophytica | reverse complement strand
CGGAGGTCAACCGGTTCGAAGTCACCCGGTACCTAGGCTGGCCGGGCCAGGCACCGTCGTACAAGATCGGCGAGCGGATCTGGATGGCCGCGCGCCAGGATGCGCAGCGCCGCAAGGGCGACGACTTCGACCTGAAGGAGTTCCACCGCCAGGCGCTCAGCCTCGGCACACTGGGCCTCGACCCCCTTCAGGAGGCGTTGGCGCGGCTGTAGATCGTCCGAGCTTCCGCTGAAGACTGCCGGGCCGGCCACGTGGCCGGCCCGGCAGTCTTGCGCACGGCACGGTAAGAAGTGATATTTTCATATCGCGTCAACTTCTAGCGATATGTTGAGAACGTTACAGTCCCGTCTCCCGCACGTAAGGGCTTCCATGAGCGCATGCACGACGTTCGTCGGCACCTGTGATCTGTCCGGGCAG
>NZ_ML142858.1:144778-153822 GCF_004138495.1 Phytoactinopolyspora endophytica | reverse complement strand
GATAGCCGAGGCCAACGCCTTCGGCGCTGGAGGAGACCTGCGCCTCGTGCCCGACCCGGACAGCAGGATCAGCATCCGCGACGACGGCCAGGAACAGCTCCGGCTGTACATAGCCGACCAGACCCGCACCGACGGGACGAGCTGGGGCTCGTGCCCGCGGCGCATGCTGACGTCGACACTGAGCCGGCTGCATGCGGAGACCGGCCTCAACGTGGTCGCCTCGTTCGAGCACGAGTTCACCCTCCGAGGGGTCGACGCGGGCCTTCCGATGACGTTGGGCCGGCTGCGCGCGGCCGAGCCGTTCGGAGGCGACCTGCTGGCTCTGTTGGAGGAGAACGGGTTGCAGCCCGAATGCTGGATACCCGAATACGGGGACGCGCAATACGAGATCACCCTGAGGCAGGCGCCCGCTCTCGTCGCCGCGGACCGAGCGGTCCTGCTCCGTGAGCTCGTGCGCGACCTGGCCAGGCGCCGGGGCCTGGCCGCCTCGTTCGCGCCGCTGGCAGCGCCCGACGCTACCGGCAACGGCCTGCACATCCATCTCTCCCTCCACGACGACGAGGGGCGCGCCGCCTTGTTCGATCCGCACCGCCGCGGCCGGCTCTCCGAGGCGGCGGAGCGGTTCTGCGCAGGCGTGCTGCATCACGCGGCCGCCGTCACCGCCGTCACGGCGGGAAGTCCCGCCTCGCACCTGCGCCTTCAGCCGCACCACTGGAGCGCCGCCCGGGCGGTACTCGCCGAGCGGCACCGGGAGGCGATGATCCGGATCTGCCCGACGGTGAGCTTCGGCTCGTCCGACGAGGCGAAGCAGTTCAATCTGGAGTTCCGCGCGGCCGATGCCACGTCCAACCCCTGGCTCGCCCTCGGCGTGATCATCGCCGCCGGCCTCGAGGGCATGACCGGCGATCTCCCGGCGCCCACCGTCCACCCGGAGACGGTCGGCGACGACGAGCTGCTGTCCGCGGCACCGCTGAACCCGGACCTGGAGTCCGGCCTGCGCGCCCTCGAGACCGATCCGGTGGCTGCCAAGTGGTTCGATCCGGATCTCCTGGCCACCTATCTGGCGGTCAAACGTGCCGAGCTGGCCGCCGTGGCCGGCCTGGACGACGACGCCGTGTGCGCGCGAGTCGCCGATGTCTACTGACGCCGCGGAGCGCGACGAGTTGGCCGATCTCGTCGCGTCCACCCCGTTGACAGATCACCACGTGCACGGCGCCATCGCCGCGGATCTGAGCCCGAGCGCGTTCGAGGCGGCGCTGACCGAGTCGGACCGCCCGGCGCCGTCCGGCCTGTCCACCTTCGATTCGAGCCTGGGTTTCGCCGTGCGTCGCTGGTGTGCGCCCCTGCTCGATCTGGATCCGCACGCTTCGGGACCCGAGTACACGGCGCGGAGACTCGAGCTCGGCCATGAGACGGTCAACCGGCGTTTCCTCGCCGGGAGCGGAGTCACCCACTATCTCGTCGAGACAGGTCACCACACCGACCACCTCCTGGATCCGGGCGGCCTCAGCCGCCTCTGTGGGATCCGCACCAGCGAGGTGGTCCGGCTGGAGTCGGTAGCCGAGGAGCTCGCGGCCTCGGACGTCGCGGCCTCGAACTTCGCCCGCCTCTTCGACGAGGCCCTCGCTGCCCGCGCTGCCTCGGCCGTCGGGCTGAAGACCATCGTCGCCTACCGCGCCGGGCTGGACGTCGATCCGACGAGGCCGAGCCCAGCACAGGTGACGGCCGCCGCCGGCTCCTGGCTGCGGGAGATCCGCGCCGGCGCCCCAGCCCGGCTGACCGATCCAGTGCTCCTGCGGCACCTGATCTGGGCCGGCGTCGACACCGGGCTTCCGTTGCAGATCCATACTGGCATCGGCGATCCGGACCTCCGGCTGCACCGAGCGAACCCGCTGCTGCTGACCGAGTTCATCGAGGCGAGCGAGGGGTCCGGCGCACCGCTCCTGCTCCTGCACTGCTATCCGTACCACCGCCAGGCCGCCTATCTGAGCCACGCCTATCCGCACGTCTACGTCGACGTCGGCCTCGCCGTCACCTTCACCGGAGCGGCCGCCACCACAGTGGTCGCCGAACTGCTGGAGCTCGCTCCGTTCGGCAAGGTCCTCTACTCGTCCGACGCCTGGGGGCTGTCCGAGCTACACTTCCTGGGCTCCGTGCAGTGGCGCTCCGCCCTACGCTCGATCATCACCACCCGGGTCACGGCCGGGGACTGGTCGCTGGACGACGCGACCCGCCTGGTCCGGATGGTCAGCGAGGAGAATGCCGCGCGCGTGTACCGGCTCGGCGGTACAGAAGGCAGCCTGTCATGACCGCCCACACCGATCCCGCCCACACCGATCCCGTTCACACCGATCCCGTGCTGCCGGTGCTGCGCACGGCGCTGCACGAGGAGCTCCCACACGCGCGTCAGCTGCGCCGCCAGCTGCACGCCCGCCCGCAGCGGTCCGGCGATGAATCGCAGACCCGCGATCTCGTCCTCGCCGAGCTGCCCGGCGGACAGAACGCCGATCTGGTCGCCGACACCGGGGCGGTCGTCCGGATCGGCGCGGCGGGCGCTGCGGTGGCGATCCGCGCCGAGCTCGACGCCTTGCCCGTCCGGGAGCAGACCGGCGTCACCTGGGCAGCTGACAACGGTCTCATGCATGCGTGCGGGCACGACGTGCACATGGCGGCGTTGGTCGCCATCGCGCGGGCGGTGCACCGGGTGCGACCGGCCACGCCGCTCGTGGCGGTTCTCCAGCCGAGAGAGGAGACCTACCCCGCCGGAGCCAAGGACGTCGTCAGCTCGGGAATCCTCGATGCCCACGACGTCGTCGCGATGCTCGGCGCCCACGTCCAGCCGACTCTGCCCGAGCGCTCCGTCGCCTGCACGCCGGGAGCGGTCAACGCGGCCGCCGACGAGTTCGTGGTGACGATGCACGGTGCCGGCGGGCACGCGGCCTATCCACATCTCAACCGGGACGCCGTGCTGGCTGTCGCCCAGTGTGTGGTCAGCCTGCAGCAGCTGGTCAGCCGGGACAGCGACCCGATGACCCCGGCCGTGGTCACGGTGAGCTCGATCAAAGCCGGTGAGGCCCCGAACATCACCCCCAGCACCGCGGTGGCCCGGGGCGTCCTGCGCAGCCTCTCGATGGTCCATCGCTCATACATGCATGACCGGCTCCGCGCGGTGGCCACCGGGATCGCACAGGTGCACGGGTGCTCCGCCACGGTCGAGATCACCAACGGCGAGCCTGTGCTGCGTAACGATCCCGCGCTGACCGACTCCACCTCCTCGTACCTGCGTGACCTCGGCTATCAGGTCTCCGACGGGTACCGGTCCTGCGGCGCGGACGATTTCGCGTACTTCGCCGAACGGTTCGCCTCGCTGATGCTCTTCGTCGGCGTGGGCGACGGCTCGGGACCGCCTCTGCACCACCCCGAGTTCCTCCCGGACGACGGCGCGGTGGACCGGGTGGCGGACGCGATGCTGGCCGGCTATCTGGCCGCCGCCGGCGCCGCCGATCGCTCCGCGAAGACCACTGCTGAGCGAAGGTAGGGTTCCTTTCATGGCCTCCCCGGATGGATCCACGGACGCCCCCGCGTCGGTCAGCCCGACGGTTCAGCAGCGAGTACGGGACCACATGGACGACCTGAGCGCCGGCGAGCGCAAGGTGGGCCGGACGCTGCTCGCCGCGTACCCGGCCGCCGGGCTGGAGTCCGCCGCAGACCTTGCCAAGCGCGCCAAGGTGAGCACGCCGACGGTGCTGCGGTTCGTCACCAGGCTCGGTTTTGAGGGATATCCCGACTTCCAGCGGGTGCTCATCCACGAGGTCCATGAGCGGATGGGGTCCCCACTCGCACAGTTCGACGAGCGCAACGCCACGCCATCGGATCAGGACTTCCTTCCCTACGTCTCGTCCACGTTCGTCTCGACCGTCAGCGAGACGTTCGATCACATCCCCCGGCATGACTTCCTCGCCGCGGTGAAGCTCCTCGCCGATCGCCGGCTGCACATCCGCCTGTTCGGCGGCAGGTTCAGCCAGGTTCTGGCCGATTACCTGGCGGCGCACCTGCACCTCATGCGTCCGGACGTGACCCTGCTGCCGAGCGGCGACAACTCCCGCGCGAGCGCGCTGCTGGACGCGTCCAAGCGCGACGTCTTCGTCGTGTTCGACTACCGCCGCTATCAGAGCACCACGATCCATCTGGCCGAAGCGGTCGCGAACTCCGGGGCGTCCATCGTGCTGATGACCGACCAATATCTGTCTCCGATCGCCGACCTCGCCCACGCGGTCCTGCCGGCGCGGGTGGACGCGCCGAGTCCGTTCGACAGCCTGGTGCCGGCGATGGCACTGGTGGAGTCGTTGGTCGCCGCCGTCAGCGAGGAGCTCGGCGACGCCACCCGGGACCGGCTGACCCGGCTCGAATCGCTGGGCTACAGCGACGGCTGGAAGACTCGCGGCGAAGCAGACTCGTCATATTGATGACGCATTCATAGAAGGAGACCCGGATGGGAACCGTCTTCCCGGAGATCGACGATGCCCTGGCCACGTGGCTGGTCGAGCGGCCGATGTTCTTCGTCAGTACCGCTCCGCTGGCCGCGGACGGCCGGGTGAACGTCTCACCGAAGGGCGGGACAGGCTGCTTGAAGGTCATGAGCCCGCACCAGGTCGCCTACGTGGACTTCTTCGGCAGCGGCATCGAGACGGTGGCGCATCTCAAGGAGAACGGGCGCATCGCCATGATGTTCTGCGCGTTCGACGGCCCGCCGCGGATCATCCGGCTGCACGGAACCGGGGAGACGATCGACATGGCCGATCCCCGGTTCGAGCCGCTGTTCGAGCGCTTCGATCCCACGCCGGAGATGGTCACCTGCACCCGCTCGATCATCCTGGTGGATGTCGCCCGGGTCTCCGACTCGTGTGGTTTCGCCGTCCCCGAGATGACGTTCCGCCGTGAGCGCCAGCAGCTGTACAAGTACGCCGAAGGGCGGATCAGGAAGGAGGGCCCGACCGCCATCCGCGACTACTGCGACGTCAACAACGCCGAGAGCATCGACGGCCTCCCGGGGCTACCTCCCTTCGCCGACGCCGTCGACGACGACACCCGGACGAGGTATCTCCACCACGGCCGCAAGCTCTGACCGCGCTGCCCCGCGAGCGGCGGCCTCGCCTCACGCGCACAGGCAGCCTCGACAGCGCCGATCAGCCCACCTTCGGGGTGGCTCGCGAGCCGCCGTGCAGGCATGGCGTGCCGTCCGGCAAGGTCAGGAACGTCACGGTGGTCCACGTCTCGACGCCCGGCATCCGCATCACGTACAGCCCGTCCCGTACCGGTACGGCGCCCACCTCGATCGGTTCCGGGTCCAGTCCGGGCACGTCGTGCGTCCCGGTGATCCGCAGCCGTAGGCCACGCTCGGCCTCCAGCACGTCCACCCGGACGCCGGTCCGTTCGTAACGTCCGACGTGCCCGGAGCCGTCCACACGCGGCGAGTTCGCCGGCGGGTCCAGCGGGACGGTCATCTCCGCACCGGTCAGCGTGCGCACCACCTCACGCAGGAGCGACTCATACAGGTCCCGCGTCTGCCCGCCATTGGTGAGCAGCGTGACCGCCAGGTCGTGCTCAGGCAGCAGCCGCAGGAATGCCGCCTGCCCGATGGTGCTGCCGTCGTGCCCGATCACCGGCGTGCCGCCCCATGAGGCCCGGAACCAGCCGAGTCCCCAGGACTGCGCCACCCCGTGCGGATCCGGCAGCGGCACGTCCTCGGTCTGCATGCTGCTGACCGAGGCGCCCGACAGGATGCGCGTGCCGTCCGCCGCGACACCGCCGGCCAGATGCATCCTGGCGAAGGCCAGGATGTCGGCCGCGGTCGAGCTGATCAGGCCGGCCGGGCCCATCCCCCGGGGCAGCATCCACGACGACGTCCGCACCGGCGGCTCGTTTCCCACGTGGACGTGGCCGACCGCCGCGCTGTGCAGGATCGCCTCCTCCGGCAGCGTCACCGTCCGCTGCACCCCCAGCGGCGCGTAGAGCAGCTCCCGCATCGCGGCGTCCCAGACCTGCCCGGTCAGCCTCTCGATGAGCCGCCCGGCGAGCACGAATCCGGAGTTGCAGTACGACCACGTGGCGCCCGCCGGGAAGAGCTGAGGCACCTTGCCCAGCGCGGCGGAGTACCTCTCCAGACAATCGTCGCCCCGACCGAAGTCGTCGAAGAAGTCGCCGTCGATCCCACTCGTGTGGGTCAGCAGGTGCCGGATGGTCACCGACGCCGTGGCCTCGGGCGTGGCCAGCTCAAGCTCGGGCAGGTAGGTCACCACCGGCTGGTCGAGGTCGAGCTTGCCGTCCTCGACCAGACGCATCAGAGCGGTAGCCGTCCAGACTTTCGTGATGGAGCCGACCTGGAACAACGTGTCGTCCGTGACCGGCTGACCGGTCTCGACGTTGGTGACGCCATACGCGTGCACGGACGTCGCGGCACCGACGGAGATGCCGAGGACTGCTCCGGGCACCGCGCAGCTCTCCGCCAGCTCCGCGAGACGATCGGGCCAACGCTGCGAGTCAGGGGTCAGAACGGACACTCTTCTCTCCTTGGGTCGTTCGTGCATGAGCGAGCCGGCCCAGCTCGGCATGGAACAGGGCGCGCAGGTTCTCCCCGAGGACGCCCCGGATGTCCGGCTCGGACCAGCCGCGTCGCAGCAGCGCCTCGGTGACCAGCGGAAGCCCGCGTGGTCCTTCCAGGCCGGGGAGGTAGCCGATGGTGGAGATGCCGATGTCGCCGGCGGCTCCGCCAGGGTCCTCGCAGCACCGCGGCGTGGTCTCCTCGAACACCTCCTTGACGAAGTCCGGCCCCAGCCCCACCCGGTCGACGCCGATCGCCGACGCCACATGCTCCAGGTGATCCACCAGCCGGTCGATCGACCAGTCCCGCTCGTGCAGATAGGCGGCGAAAAAGTTCACGCAGACCATCCCGCCGGTCGCGGCGATGCCGATGAGCTGGTCGTCGGTCAGGTTGCGGTGGTGATCCCGCAGCGCCCGCGCCGACGAGTGGGTCGCGATTACCGGCCGGGTCGCGAGCTCCAGCACATGCTCGACACCCGCCACGCCGAGGTGGCTGACGTCGAAGATCATCCCGATCCGTTCCATGAGCCCGAGCGCGTCGACGCCTCGTCTGGTCAGCCGTCCTCCAGTCGCGTCCTCGGCGCTGCCGTCGCCCAGCGGGGTCCGGCCGAAATGGGCGAGCGAGGCGATGCGCACCCCGAGCCGGTGCAGCGTCTCCAGCAGCTCGACGTCGTCGGCCACGCCCGGCGCGCTCTCCAGCGCCAGGACGAACGCGATCCGGCCGGTCTCCAGCGCGCTGTCGATCTCGGCCCCGTCCCGGCACAGCGCCACGTCGTCCGGGTTGCCGGCGACGATCCGATGCGCGCACTCGATCATCCGCAGCGTCTGCCGCAGCGCACCCTCCGGCCGGTAGACGTCGTCGATGAAGACCGGCAGGACCTGCACGTCGACGCCGCCGTCGCGTAGCTGCGGAAGCCACCGCTCAGCGAAGAAGCCGGCCCAGCGCTGGGGAGCACGGGGCACCACGGTGCACAGAAGATCGTTGTGCGCGTCCGCGACGACGGCACGGGAGTGCAGGTCGGAGGGGTCAGGCATGCGTGCGTGCTCCAGACGGTCGGTCGACGGGCCAGCCCTGCCGCTTCGCCAGAGCGTAAGCCGCCGTGACGAAATCGGCAGTGACCTGTTCCTCCTCGAAGCGGGTCGGCCTGCCGCCTCGGACGAGCACCTCTCCGCCGACGATCACGGTGTCGACGTCGGCGGAGCCGCCGACCTTGAGGAAGATCTCCAGCGGACGAGCACACAGCGTGTACCGCCAGTCGTCGGTGTCGATCAGGACCAGGTCGGCCAGCTTGCCGGGCTCCAGGCTGCCGATCTGGTCCGACCAGCGCAACCCGTCGGCGGCGAACCGGGTGGCCATCAGCAGGGCGTCGCTCGGCCGTACGGCGGTGTTGTCCGCCCAGATCTCGTTGTGCCCCAGCCAGGCCTGGCGCATCGCCTCCGGCATCCCGCCGATCTGCTGGGCCTCGCCATCCGTCGACAACGACACTCGCTGCCCGGCTCGCCACGACTCGACGATCATCCGGCTGCCGCTGATGGTGGATTCTCCGGACAGACCGTATTTCGCCGGGGAGTGGCTGATGTGCACGCGGGCGCCGCGGAGCATGGCCCACTCCTCGAGGTCGGCGTAGGCGCAGTGGACGGCGATCAGCCGGTCGGTGAGCAGGCCGAGCTCGGCGAAGCGCCGGACCGGTGTGCGGCCGAAGTACTCGCGAACGACGCCGGACTCGTTCGGCAGCGCGCCGAGATGTGTCGCCACCGGGGTGTCGTGACGCAGCGCGAGAGCGACGATCCCTTCGGCGAGCTCGTCGGAGAGGTTCGCCGTGTAGACCGCGGACGGCATCCCGCGGATCCTCCCGGTGCCGTCGGCGCCACACGCCAGCAGCTGCTCCTCGATCCGGGCCAGGACGGCATCGGCGTCGCGGGTGCGGGTGAAGGCGGTCTCCCCCGGCAGGCAGAGCGCGTCGCTGGCCCATACGCTCAGCGCCGCCCGGAGCCCGACCGTACGGGCCGCGCCGACCAGCGCCTCCGGCCACGCCACCGAGCCGACGTCACCCACCGTGGTGGTCCCGCTGCGTAGCTGAGCCCACAGCGCGTAGCGCGCGAACGCCTCGGACTCCTGCGGCGTCATCTTTTCGTGCCAGCTGTACAACGCGTCGAAGTTCTGCGACAGCGCGTGGATGTCGCCGCCACGGGCGAACGGGGACACCGGGTCGGCGTGGTCGGACAGCGGCATGCCCAGGGCCTGTGCCCGCCGGGCGAGCCCCTCGTGCCAGTGCGGGTTGACGAATCCGGGCAGGATCAGGCACTGGCGTGCGTCGAGGGTCGTCACCGACCGGGTGTCACCGCCGCTGCCGGACCGGCTCGCGGCATCCGCTGTGGCCCGGACCTCGGCCACCGGCCCAACGGCGAGGATCCGCTCGCCGTCGATCAACACGCTTCCCCGC
>NZ_ML142858.1:140853-144473 GCF_004138495.1 Phytoactinopolyspora endophytica | reverse complement strand
TCGATCGCCAGCGGACAGCGGCTGTGGAAGCCGCAGCCCACGGGCGGGTTCAGCGGACTGGGGACGTCACCGGCGAGAACCACCGGCTGCCGCGACCGCTGCCGGACCGGGTCCGGATAGGGCGCGGCCGACATCAGCGCCTGTGTGTACGGATGCTCCGGCCGGGCGAACAACTGCTCCCGGGTGCCCTGCTCGACCACCCGCCCCAGGTACATCACCGCGATCCGGTTCGAGACGTGTTCGACGACCGAGAGGTCGTGAGTGATGAACAGACAGGAGAAGCCGAGCTCACGCTGGAGGTCGACGAGCAGGTTGAGGATCGCTGCCTGGATCGACACGTCCAGCGCGGACACCGGCTCGTCGGCCACCAGCAGCTCCGGGGAGAGGATGAGCGCCCGGGCGATCCCGATCCGCTGACGCTGACCTCCGGAGAGCTCGTGCGGGCTCCGGGTCGCGTGGTCCGCGCGCAGACCGACCCTGGTGAGCATCTCGACCACCCGGTCCCGGCGGTCCTGCCGGTTGCCGACCCGGTGCTGGCGCAGCGGCTCGGCGACCACATCGCCGATCTTCATCCGGGGGTTCATGGCGGAGTAGGAGTCCTGGAAAACCATGTGCGCGCGGCGCCGCAACGGCCGCATCCCGCGCTGGCTGAGGTGTGTGACGTCGTCGCCGAGGATACGGACGGTGCCCGCCGTCGGCTTCAGGAGCCGGACCGCACACCGGGCGAGCGTGGACTTGCCGCTGCCGGACTCGCCCACGAGACCGACGATCTCGCCCTTGCCGACGCTCAGCGAGACGTCCTCGACCGCCCGCACGGTCCCGGTCTTCTGCCGGAAGTGGACGCTGACGTTCTCCATCCCGAGGACCGGGCCTTCGCTGGCCGGAGCCATGCTCATCTCGATCCTTCCTCCCCCACCGGATGGAAGCACCAGACATGATGCTGCCCGACGCGCGACCGCTGCGGCCTCGACTCGTGGCAGGTGGACCCCACCCGGGTGCATCGGTCTGCGAAGCTGCACGACGTGGCCGGCTCATGCAGGACGGGCACGATGCCGGGGATCTCCGCCAGCCGGCCCTGCCCCGCCTCGCCCTGTCTCGGGGTCGCCGCCAGCAGAGCCCGGGTATACGGATGGGACGGCTGGGCGAAGATGTCGTGCACCTCACCCTCCTCGACGAAGCGGCCCGCGTACATGATGGCCACCCGGTCCGCGATGTCGGCCACCACACCGAGGTCGTGGGTGATCAGCACGATCGCGGTGCCGTCCTCGCGTCCCAGCTCACGCAGCAGCCGCAGGATCGTGGACTGCACCGTCACGTCCAGCGCGGTCGTGGGCTCGTCGGCGATCAGCACCCGCGGCCGGCAGGCGAGAGCCATCGCGATCATCACCCGCTGCCGCATGCCGCCGGAAAGCTGGTGCGGGTACGAGCGGGCCCGGGTCCGAGGGTCCGGTATCCCGACACGTTCGAAGAGCTCCACGCTGTGCTCGGCGGCCTGCTTCCTGGACATCCCGGCGTGCCGTCGCAGCACCTCGCTCACCTGCCGGCCCACGGTCAACACCGGATTCAGTGAGGTCATCGGCTCCTGGAAGACGACGCCGATGGAGCGTCCCCGGATCTTCGACAGCTGCCGTTCTCCTAGCCCGACGATGTCGGTGTCGCCGAACGTCACCGACCCGGTGAGCTCGGCGTTCGGGGCCAGCAACCCGGCCAGCGCCATCGCCACGCTCGACTTGCCGCAGCCGGACTCCCCGACGAGCGCCATCACCTCGCCGGGCCGGACTCCGAAGGAGATCTCGTCGACGGCGGTCACCGAGCCCTGCCCGACCTGGAACCGGACGGAAAGCCCATCCGCGACGAGCGCGGGCGGGTCGTGCGCCGCTATCCCGGCCACCACGGGGGCGTTCATCGCACCGTCCTCGGGTCGAACAGGTCGCGCAGACCGTCACCGAGCAGGTTGAAAGCGAGCGTCACCACCGCGATGGCGATCCCCGGGACGATCGACAACCCGGGGTTGCTCTGGGCGAACGGCTGTGCGTTGGCGAGCATGACACCCCAAGTGGCGGTCGGTGGCTGGACTCCGAGTCCGAGAAAGGAGAGCAGCGCCTCACCGAGGATCCCGAACGGGATGAGCAGTGTGGCCTGCACGATCAACGGGCCGGTTAGGTTGGGTAACAGATGCCGGAAGAGGATGGTGTGCGTGCGGGCGCCGTCCAGCACCGCGCCCGACACGTACTCCCGCTCCCGAAGCGACAGCACCTCGCCGCGGACGATCCTGATCAGCCATGGAAGGACGGCGACGGCCATGGATACCGTGACGGTCAGCAGCGACGGCCCCATGATGACGGCGAGCCCGACCGCCAGGATGATGTACGGGAAGGCCAGCATCACGTCGACGCCGCGGGAGACGACGACATCCAGCCATCCCCGGTAGTATCCCGCGACCAGCCCGATGGGCACCGCCACCACCAGCACCAAGGCGGTCGTCGCCAACGCCACGGCCAGAGAGATCCGGGCGCCCTCGATCAGCCGGGACAGGACATCCCGGCCAAGATCGTCGGTGCCGAGCAGGTGTGCGCCGGACGGCGAGCCGAAGATGGCCGAGTAGTCCTGGTGGCCGGGGTCGTACGGCGAGATCCACGGCCCGACGACGGCGACGGCGGCGAAGAGCAGGATGACGCCCGCGCTTACCGCCGTGGCCGGCCGGCCGAACACGAAACGCAACGTGTGCACCATCATGCCCTCCCCGAGGTCCGGACGCGTGGGTCGACCAACGCGTAGAGGGCATCGACGAGCAGGCTGATCGCTACGTACGCGATCAAGGTCACCAGCGCCACCCCCTGAACCACCGCATAGTCCCTGGCCAGCACGGCGTCGAGGAGCAGCTTGCCGTAGCCGGGGATGACGAAGACCTGTTCGATCACGACGGCGCCCGAGATGAGCGCGCCCAGCTGCAGGCCGGTCAGGGTGAGGATGGTGATGAGGCTGTTCCGGGCGCCGTGCTGGACGATGATCGTCCACCGGGCCAGCCCCTTGGCCCGCGCCGTTCTGATGTAGTCCGTCTGCAGGGCCTCCGTCATCGCCGAGCGCATCTGCCGCATGTAGATCGCCGCGAAGCTGGTGGCGAGGGCGCAGACCGGCAGGACCATGCGGGTGAGGTTGCCGATCGGGTCGTCGACGAAAGAGACGTAACCCGAGGCCGGGAACCACCCCAGGTTGACGGCGAAGACGATCACCAGCACCAGGGCGAGCCAGAAGCTCGGCACCGAGATCCCGGCCAGTCCGGCGATGCCGATGAGGTAGTCGCCGGCCCGGCCACGCCACAACGCGGCCAGGATGCCGGCCCCAACGCCGAGGATCGCTGCCAAGGTCAGGCTCATCAGGGCCAGCTGGGCCGTCACCGGGAGCCGGTCAACGATGGTCGGGCCGACCGGGAGCCCGTTCGACGACGACACTCCGAGGTCGCCCTGCAGGAACAGCCACATGTAGCGGACGTACTGGATGACCATCGGCTGGTCGAGGCCGTACTTCCTCCGCACCGCTTCGAGCGCCTCCGGGTCGCTCGACCCACCGGACTGACCAGCCAGCATCAGCGCGGTGTCGCCCGGGAGGGCGCGCACGCC
>NZ_ML142858.1:140331-140801 GCF_004138495.1 Phytoactinopolyspora endophytica | reverse complement strand
GACCAGGATCGACCCGAGGAAGACGGTGAGGACGGAGATGCCGAACCGCCGTGAGAACCAGCTCACGGCGGCCGGCGTGATCCGCCGTGCCAACTCAGGATCCTGCAAAGCCCGCGCCCGTGAGCAGGAGCTCGCCACCGGTCGTCCACTCATAACCGGTCACATTGTTCCGTGCGGCCATCGTCTCGGATGGGTTGTACAGGAAGAGGGTCGAGTGCCACGAGCGGAGCTCGTCGAGCAGCTCCACGTACACGGCTCGCCGCTCGTCCGGGTCGATCGTGGTGATCGACTCCTCGAGGAGCTCCTCGAACCTTTCGGTGGTCATCTGGGTTCCGTTGTAGTAGCCCGCCGCGGAGAAGAACCGGCCGATGTTCGCGTCCGGGTCGGCGAGCCCGCTGAAGTCCATCGTGATGGCCTCGTAGTCACCGGCGATGTAGCGGTCCAGCCACGTTCCCACATCGTGCGAGCTG
>NZ_ML142858.1:138319-140275 GCF_004138495.1 Phytoactinopolyspora endophytica | reverse complement strand
TCATCTCGAAGCCGGCTTCTGCGACCATCGACTGGATCATCTCCTCGACCCGGTTCGATCCGGAGATCGAGGTGAGCTCGAATTTCACCGGTGTGGGGTACCCGGAGTCCTCGACCAGCTGCTTCGCCGTATCGATGTCACGCTCCGGGCAGTCGGGCTCGTCGTAGAACGGGCTGCTCGGCGAGAGCGGGCTGCAGGACGGGTGGTAGAGGCCCTGGGAGATCGCGTCGACGATGGCCTGGCGGTCGATCGCCAGATCGAGTGCCCGCCGCAGGTCCTCGGACTCGGCCAGAGGCGTGTCGAGCGGTTCCGGTGCCTCACCGATGCCGTTCTGGTTGGCCATGTTGACCTGGAACGCGTTCCAGCCGATCCCGGTCTGGGTGTGCATGTCGATGTCGTCGGCGGCTTCGAGTGCGGCCGAGTCCTCGGGTGCGACGCTGAGCGCCGCGTCGATGTCCCCGGAGCTCAGGTTGACCGCGCGGACGTTCCCATCCGGGATGATCACGTACTCCACCCCGTCGAGGGCGACGTTCTCGGCGTCGTAGTACAGCTCCGACTTGCTGAGCGTCAGCGAGACGCCGGCCGTCCACTCGTCCAGCTCGAACGGTGCGACGCAGACCGGCTCGGTGCCGTAGTCGTCGCCGAGCGCGTCCAGCTGCGCGGGCGAGGCGATCATGCCGGCGAACGATGCCAACGCGTTGACGATCCGGGCATCGGACCATTCGAGGTGGAAGACGAGGGTCTCGGCGTCCACCGCCTCGATCTCCTCGACAGCGGCGAAGTCCTCGGCGACGCTGCTGCCCTCGAACTCGATGTTGCGCTCGATGGCGTACTTGGCGGCTTCGGCGTCGAACGGCTCACCGTCGTTGAAGACGACCCCGGTACGCAGTGGGACGGTCACCGTCAGACCGTCGTCGGAGATCTCCGGATAGTCGGTGGCCAGCTGCGGGACCGGCTCCATGTTGGCGTCCACCGTGTACAGGCCTTCACAGACCGTCAGCAGCACCTGGTACGCGGCCTTGAACGGCTGCTGTGCCGGATCCAGCGTGTTGGGCTCGGCGTAGAGACCGACCTTGAGGACGCCGCCCGCTTCCGGCGGAGCGGCGTTCGGCGTCTCCGCGGTGTCGGAGGAGTCATCTGCTCCACCACCGCAGCCGCTGACCAGGGCCGCGAGCACTGCAATGCTGGCAAAACCGCGATGGATCCGCTTCATTGACACACCTTCGATGTCGTGTGGACAGGGGGCTCTGGCACTGATTGTTCAAGTAATGTCATATACAATATTGGATGTCAATGAACAATGTGTAACGTATGGTTCTTGCTCGTCAGCGACCATCATTCCGCGGGGAGGCCGGGACTCGGATGCGGGAGGTCACCACAGACTGGACGATCGACGGGTGCCACCGGAGCTTCCCGCACACTGCGCTGGGCATGCCGGCCACCCGGATACCCGAGGCCGGGTGGCGGCTGCACGACCACTTCGCGACGCCGATCATGTCGCTCAAGGCGAGCGCGCTCTCGCACAACCTGGACCGGATGCGCCGATATTGCGAGGAGCACGGCGTCCGGATCGCCCCGCATGGAAAGACCACGATGTCTCCGGAGCTCATCCGGCGGCAGCTCGACCACGGCGCCTGGGGGATGACAGCGGCTACCGCATGGCAGGCACGCACCATGGTCGCCTTCGGGGCGCGGCGGGTCATCATCGCCAACGAGTGCATCGACCCGGCCGGTTTGGCCGGCCTGGTCGATCTGCTGCGAGCGCGCGCCGACGTGGAACTGCTCGCCTACGTCGACTCGGTGGAGACCGTGGAGGCGATGAGCACGGCGTTGCGGGATGCCGCCACCCGGCCGTTCCCGGTGCTCGTCGAGATGGGCGTCGCGGGCGGCCGGGCCGGTGCCCGGAGCATCGAGACAGCCCTTGAGGTGGGACGGGCCGTCGCCGCTTCACCGGAG
>NZ_ML142858.1:137326-138279 GCF_004138495.1 Phytoactinopolyspora endophytica | reverse complement strand
TCGCCGGGGTCGCAGGATTCGAGGGCAGCGTCGGAGCAAGCCGCACCCAGGACGTGATCTCGGGAGTCCGCGCCTTCCTGGACCTCATGGCCGGCGCGGCGAGCGAGCTATCGGCGGCCCGCCTGTTCCGGACCGGACGGCCGGTCATCCTGTCGGCCGGCGGAAGCGCCTTCTTCGACCAGGTCGTCGATGTCCTCACGCGGGCTCGTGACAGCCATCCCGATCCGGCCGAGGTCGTGATCCGCTCTGGCTGCTACCTCACCCACGATCACGCGCTGTACCGGACGGCCTCGCCGTTCCTCGGTGACGACGGCGATTTTCGGCCGGCCATCGAGGTGTGGTCCCGGGTGCTGTCGACGCCGGAGCCAGGTTTGACGATCATCGACGCCGGACGGCGGGACATGTCCACCGACGCCGGCCTGCCCGTGGTGGTGGCTCGCCACCGATCCGGGGTCACCGAGGCGCTCGCCGGCGTGCATGTAACGTCCGTCAACGATCAGCACGGATTCGTCGGCACCGCGGACGTACCCGCCGGCACGCTCCAGGTCGGCGATCTGGTGGCAATGGGCATCTCACACCCCTGCACCACCTTCGACAAATGGAGCGCCATACCGGTGGTGGACGACGAATATCGTGTTCTGTCCGCGGTCCGGACCTTCTTCTGAGTGGTTGCATAACCGCGATCCCCGAAGAAGCGACTTCGCCGTATCCGCGCACAACGGTGATCAACTTCGGTAAGGTCTAGGTCTGTGACGCGTTTGTTGCTCGCCTCGACATCACGTGCCCGTCTCGCGACGCTGCGCTCGGCCGGCATCGAACCTGTCGTGCAAGCGCCCGGAGTGGACGAGGAACGGACCCTGGCCGAGGCCGAGGCTCAGCTCGGGCGGTTGGCTCCCGCGGATGCCGTACTCACCCTGGCGCGAGCCAAAGCCGAGGCGGTGAGCGCCGGCGCC
>NZ_ML142858.1:135504-137259 GCF_004138495.1 Phytoactinopolyspora endophytica | reverse complement strand
GACTACCTGGTGCTCGGTTGTGACTCGCTGCTGGAGTTCGAAGGCGACATGTACGGCAAGCCCGCCGACGCCGCGGACGCCACCAGGCGGTGGCACAACATGCGCGGGAAGACCGGCGTCCTGCACACCGGACACTGGCTCGTGGACGTGCGTCCCACCGGCTCCGGCGGCACCGGACGAGCCATCGGCTCGACGGCCTCCACCACCGTCCGCTTTGCCGACCTGACCGACACCGAGATCGACGCCTACGTTGCCTCCGGCGAGCCGTTGCGAGTGGCGGGTGCCTTCACCATCGACAGCCTGGGCGGACCGTTCGTCACCACGATGGAAGGCGACCACCACAACGTCGTCGGTCTCTCCCTGCCGCTGCTGCGCAACCTGCTTGGCGACCTCGGCGTCTCCATCATCAACCTCTGGCGCTGAGCTCCGGGCGTCGCATATCGCTATACGGGCGGAACGCCGTGGCGGCGCTCGGAGAAGGTCCTGTCCTTGCGCGCCGCGGCCGCGAACCTTGCCACCAGCTCGTCGCGGACCTGCTCGGGTTCGACGATCGCGTCGATGACCAGGTCAGAAGCTAGCCGCAGGATGTCGATGTCCGCCTCGTACTCCTGCCGGAGACCCTCCACATAGGCAGCTCGCTCCGCCTCGTCCTCAATAGCCGCGATCTTGTTGAAATAGACCGCGTTGATCGCCGCCTCCGGGCCCATGACGGCGATCTTCGCCGTCGGCAACGCCAGGCACGCGTCGGGTCCGAACCCGGGACCGCACATCGCGTACAGCCCAGCGCCATAGGCCTTGCGGATGATCACCGACACCGTGGGCACGGTGGCTTCGGCGACCGCGGTGATCATCTTGGCGCCGTGCCGGATGATGCCGTCGCGCTCGACCGCGGAGCCGATCATGAATCCCGGCACGTCCGCGAGATAGACGAGCGGGATGTTGTACGCGTCGCACATCCAGATGAACCTGGCCGCCTTGTCCGCGGAGTCGACGAACAGTACGCCGCCCTTCACCGCCGGCTGGTTGGCGACGACCCCGACCACTTGACCTTCCAGGAGGCCGAGCCCGACGACGAGCTCCGGCGCGAACAAGGGCTTCACTTCGAAGAACGAGTCCGCGTCCAGCACCGCGTCGATGACGTCGTGAATGTCGTAGCCGGCCGCTTCATCCTCCGGGACCAGATCGCGACCGAAGGACTGGGCGGACAAGGCCGCCGCGTACGACGGCGGGTCCGAGCGCCAGGAGCCAGGCAGGTAGGAGAAGAACGTCTTGGCCTGCTCGATCGCGTCGGCGTCGTCGGCGGCCAGGTTGTCCCCGCAGCCGGAGACGGTGGCGTGCATCCGGGCGCCGCCCATCGCCTCGAGCGTCACGCGCTCGCCCACCACCATCTCCGCCATCCGCGGTGAGCCGAGGTACATCGAGGCGTTGCCGTCCACCATGATGACGACGTCGCAGAACGACGGGATGTAGGCGCCGCCGGCGGCACTGGGGCCGAAGAGACAGCAGATCTGCGGCACCTTGCCGGACAGCGCCACCTGGTTGTGGAAGATCCGGCCGGCGCCGCGCCGGCCAGGGAACAGCTCGACCTGGTCGGTGATCCGTGCGCCGCCCGAGTCGACGAACCAGAAGACCGGCAGTTCGTCTTTCAGCGCCAGCTCGGTGACCCGCACGATCTTCTCCACAGTGCGCGCGCCCCAGGAGCCGGCCTTGACCGTCGGGTCGTTCGCCACGACCAACGCCGCGCGGCCGTCCACC
>NZ_ML142858.1:131727-135475 GCF_004138495.1 Phytoactinopolyspora endophytica | reverse complement strand
CGGCCGGTGACCACGCCGTCGGCGGGCAGGGTCTTGCTCTGCGCGTTGGCCAGCTGGCCGTCCTCGACGAACGTACCCTCGTCGAACAGCAGCGCCAGCCGATCCCGGACATAGAGCTTGCCCTGCGACTCGAGCTTGTCGGCCCCCGAGTCGGAGGGCGTCAGGGTCGCGTCGCGCGCGGCCGCGACGTCGGCGTAATGGTCTTCACCCACGGGCACGCACCCCCGTCCGACGTCTTCCATGATCATGAACATTAACCGTGCTATGTGAACGGCTAATGTTCATGATCATCAAGGGTTGCGTCATTCGACCGGGAGCCCCAGGCCGCGGGCGATGAGCAGGCGCTGGATCTCACTCGTGCCCTCACCGATCTCCAAGATCTTGGCATCGCGGTAGAAGCGGGCCACCGGGTACTCCTCCATGAAGCCGTAACCCCCATGCACCTGGGTCGCGATCCGGGTGGCGGTCACCGCCGACTCCGTGGCGTAGAGCTTGGCCACCGCGGCCGCCTGCTTGACCGCGTCCCGCGGCCGGCCGGCGTCCCGCATCGCCGCCGCCTTATAAGTGAGCAGACGCGCCGAGGAGGCCATGACCTCAAGGTCCGCGACCTGGAAGGCCACGCCTTGCTTGCTGCCGATCGGCACGCCGAAGGCCATGCGCTCTTTGGCGTACGCGGTCGACGCATCGACCATCGCCTGGATACACCCGACCGCGAGCGCGGCGATGGCGATCCGGCCGTCGTCGAGCGTCGCCAGGAACTGAGCGAACCCTTCGCCGCGCTTCCCCAGCAGGTGGTCCGCTGGGACGCGGCAGCCCGAGAACGTCAGCGGGTGGGTGTCGGAGGCGTGCCACCCCAGCTTGTTGTACGCGGGCTCGACGGTGAACCCGGGCGTCCCCGACGGCACGATGATCGTCGATATCTCCGGCCGGCCGTCGGCGCCGTCACCTGTCCGTGCGGTGATCGTCACGCACGAGGTGATGTCGGTGCCGGAGTTCGTGATGAACTGCTTGGAACCGTCGATGACCCACTCGTCGCCGTCCAGCACCGCCCGGGTGGCCGTCGCGCCGGCATCCGAGCCCGATCCCGGTTCGGTCAGCCCGAAACCGGCGAGGGCCCGCCCGGACACCAGGTCCGGCAGCCACGCGTCCTTCTGCTCGTCGGTCCCGTAGGTGAGGATCGGGTTGATGCCGAGACCGACGGCCGCCTCCAGGGTGATACCCATCGACTGGTCGATCCGGCCGATCTCCTCGATGGCCACGCACAAGCTGGTGAGATCCCCGCCGGATCCGCCATACGTCTCGGGCGCGGTCAGGCCGAAGAGCCCCAGCGCGCCCATCGCCTGCACCGCACCCAGCGGGAAGTGGTGTTCGGCGTCCCATCGCTCGGCATGCGGAGCGATCTCGCCCTCGGCGAAGTCGCGAACCACCTTCCGGAAGTCCTCATGCTCGGCGGAAAGCTCGAACGGCATTGTCCCCTACCTTCCTCCGCCGTGGGCGGTTGCTTCACCGGCACCGGCCACGGCCGAACCACCCGATGTGGCTGATCACGCGTGCGCCGCGGTCAGCCGGTCCTGCGGTCGACGTTACGCTATATCGCGCGCGTGGCGTAGCAGCATCCTCGGCGACCGACATGTGACATCGACGCCCTGAATCGCCGGTCAGTTAGCCTGTAACGCGACGGAAGGGAGAGTTCGTGAATCGCAGCGTCACCAAGGTACTGATCGCCAACCGCGGTGAGATCGCCGTACGGGTGATCCGTGCGTGCAAGGACGCGGGACGAGGCAGCGTCGCTGTCTATGCGGACTCCGACCGCGACGCACTGCACGCCAGGCTGGCTGACGATGCGTACGCGCTAGGCGGTGAGACCGCCGCCGAGACCTATCTCGACATCGGCAAGCTGCTGGACGTCGCGGCACGGTCCGGGGCCGACTCGGTCCATCCCGGGTACGGGTTCCTGGCCGAGAACGCCGGATTCGCGCAGGCGGTCATCGACGCCGGACTGACCTGGATCGGGCCACCGCCGGCCGCCATCACGGCCCTCGGTGACAAAGTGAGCGCCCGGCACATCGCCCAGCGAGCGGGCGCTCCGCTGGTCGCCGGCACCTCCGACCCCGTCTCCGGCGCCGACGAGGTAGTGGCCTTCGCGCAGGAGCACGGCCTTCCGATCGCCATCAAGGCAGCCTTCGGTGGAGGCGGGCGCGGCCTGAAGGTCGCCCGCACCCTCGAGGAGGTTCCCGATCTGTACGAGTCCGCGGTCCGCGAGGCCGTCGCCGCCTTCGGTCGCGGCGAGTGCTTTGTGGAGCGCTACCTCGATCGCCCGCGGCACGTCGAGACGCAATGCCTGGCCGACCAGCACGGCAACGTCGCGGTCGTCTCCACCCGGGACTGCTCACTGCAACGCCGCCACCAGAAGCTGGTGGAAGAAGCTCCGGCGCCATTCCTCACCGAGGCCCAGAACGCCCAGCTCTACCAGTCGTCGAAAGACATCCTGCGCGACGCCGGGTACGTCGGCGCCGGCACGTGCGAGTTCCTCGTCGGGGCGGACGGCACCATCTCCTTCCTGGAGGTCAACACCCGGCTGCAGGTCGAGCACCCGGTCACCGAGGAGGTCACCGGAATCGACCTCGTACGCGAGATGTTCCGCATCGCCGAGGGTGAGGAGCTCGGGTACGAGGACCCGCCGGTGCGGGGCCATTCCATGGAGTTCCGCATCAACGGCGAGGACCCCGGACAGAACTTCTTGCCCACACCTGGCCCGGTGACCACCTTCCGGCCGCCGTCCGGGCCGGGTGTGCGGCTCGACACCGGAGTGGAGCCGGGCAGCGTCATCGGGCAGAACTTCGACTCCCTACTGGCCAAGCTCATCGTCACCGGCGCCAGCCGGGAGCAGGCGATCCAGCGTTCCCGCCGTGCGCTCGCCGAGTTCGAGGTGGACGGCCTGGCCACGGCGATCCCGTTCCACCGCGCCGTGCTCGACGACGACGCGTTCGCCCCGCCGGATCCGGGCAAGCCATTCGCCGTGCACACGCGCTGGATCGAGACCGAGTGGGAGAACACCGTCACGCCGTACCGGGCCGGCCAGGCCGCTCCTGCCGAGCAGGTTCAGCGCGAGCGGGTCACGGTCGAGGTGAACGGCAAGCGGCTGGAGGTCGTCCTCCCCGAGGGACTCGGTGCTTCCTCCACCACCGCGGCGGCACGCAAGCCGATCCGACGCCAGGCGGGCGGTTCCGGTACCGCGGCCGTGAGCGGTGACGCACTCGTCTCGCCGATGCAAGGCACCATCATCAAGGTTGTCGCCGAGGACGGGCAGCAGGTGGCGGCGGGTGAGCCCGTCGTCGTCCTGGAAGCGATGAAGATGGAACAGCCGCTGAACGCGCACAAGTCCGGGACGGTGTCCGGCTTGTCCGCCGTCGTCGGCGCCACGGTCGCCAACGGTGCCGTGATCTGCGAGATCAAGGGTTAGCGACCTCGGGCTCTTGGTACGGCGCATACTCACCGGCGACTCTCCCGTCGCCCGTCACCGGTCCTCCGCCACCGAACCGGTAGCGTTCGGTGCATGCGGGAGAGGTCTTGGAGAGTCGCTCTGTTCGGCTTTCTCGTCATCATGCTTCCCAGCTGCACCGACGACGACACGGAGCAATCAGAGCCGACGCCTACCCAGAGCGCCGTGCTTCCACCGCTCGAGGACGGACGGCTTGTTCGGGTGCTCGGCAACGGCAGCGGAGAGCCGCTGCGTGGCGTGGACTAC
>NZ_ML142858.1:124544-131707 GCF_004138495.1 Phytoactinopolyspora endophytica | reverse complement strand
CCCGGCACTCGTCTGAACCGTCCCGGCTATGTCCTCGTCGACGGGGACGGCAACCTCGTCGGCCTGCAGGAGAGTTTCCCGAATGCGTTCGTCCTCACTCCCGAAGGCGTCGCAGAGAGCTTGCAGAGCGAGACCGAGACCAACACGCTCCTGGACGGACGTCCCGTGGCGGCGCTCGCCCGCGACGACGATGTGCTCGTACTCACGGAGTCGGGCGATGAGGCGCGAATCGGCGCCCTGAGCCTGACCGACGGAGTCCTGGAAGAGGTCAGTTCGCTCACCGGGCCGGCCAGCGACGACTGGGCGGCGGCGTTCCTCGACCTGCCCGACGGCTTGTTCGTGCAGTGGGACCGGACATGGTGGAGGCTGGCCGGCGAGAACGACGTGAACGGCGTCCTGGGCGAACCCGAACGAGTGGAGTCTCCGGTCGACGGCGTCATCGCCAGTGCTCAGACCGCCACCGGTGTCCTGGCACTGACCGAGACCGAGCTCGTCGAACTCGACGAGTCGCTCGACGTCGTGCAGCGACACACCTGGAGAATGCCAGAAGACGCCGAGGGCCAGACCGTCACGGCAGCGGTCAGCGACGGCGCCGACGGCCTCGTCGTCGCCACCGCGGGGCTGCCCACCTCCACCCGCAACGACTCCGGATCGGTCCTGCACATCACGCCCACGGCCGTCACCGTCCTCGCCACCGGTCACAAGCCGGCGTCGGAGGCGAGCACGGACTGTGAAGACGGCGACGTCGACGCGCAGTCCAGTCACCTGGCTCAGCCGGTGTCCGTCGCCGTCTGGGAGGAACGGATCATGATCGCCGACTACCGGTGCAACGCCGTGCTCCAGTTGCCGCTGCCTGACACCACGGGGTGATGCCGGCCGATGCCCGGCGCCGTCAGCCGCCACCCGCCGAGGCGCTCTCCGCCTGCCACTCCTGCGCGTTGTCACGGCATTCCTGGACGGCGTCGTCCAGCGGGTCGCCCAGACTGGTCCGCGCGTCGCCCACGAACCCCTCCAGGTCGGTCATCCAGTCGTCGGCCTTTCCGCCTTGCCAGGTGTCTTCGTTGGCGAATTCCATGATCGCGTCGATCGCGTCTCGGATGTTCCCGGCGGCCGTGTAGACCTGGCTCATGGCCTCGTTGCATTCCTGAACGTATGGGATCGCCATGACTGCGGCTCCTATCGCGGTTCGTTGAATCGGTCGTCGTTGGACGCGAACTCATTCGTGGCATCCCCGAACCCGTCGGGCGCGTTGCCCGCGATGTCGGCCAGCGGTTCGGGCAGTTGGCTCCACCAGAGGTCGAAGGCGGCTTGCTCGTCTTCGTTGCGCGGCGAGATGACTCCGCCGTGCACGAACGACGCGTCGTCGGGCAGCGGATACGCACCGGAATTGACGAATCCCTGGGCAACGTAGGTACGCATGTCCGCGATGTCGACGCGCATGTGGTACTGGGTGTCGCGATCGACCTGCGCCGCAGCATCCGTCGGGAACAGAGAGTCCTTGGAGGCGCCCCCCGCTATGTCGGCGAGCGACCTGACGAACTCGATCGGCTTCGAGTCCAGCGGCACCGCGCCGACGACGCCCGTCACGACGTCGAAGTAGGTCTGCGCCTGTGTGTTCGCCGCGTCCTGTGCTTCGGCCTCGTCGAACTCCTGATCTGCGAACACGATCGACACCATGCCGTTCAGATAGCCGAACTGGGTCAAGAGGTCCGCCTCGTCGGGATGCTCGGAAAGAATCTGAGCGGCGCCCTGAAGCTGTCCCTGCACGGCTCCCCGGAACGAACCAGCCGCCTCAGGGTCGGTCATGAACACATGCATGAAGCCGTTCATGACCTCCGTGTTGGTCTGCAGCACGTAGGCGCCGTCCTGCTCCAGCACCGAGTGCACGTCAGCATCCGGTTGCTGCGTGGACCGGGCCATGTCCGGTGCGTAGGCCGAGCCCACGACGGCGAGGGCCTGCGCCAGGGATGGCGGCGTCTGCGGATACTGCTCTTGCTCGAAGTCGCCGCGGTCCATCTGGCTGAGCTCGTAGCCCGCCATGAAGATGTTCGCCGCCGCCTCCGCCGACTGTTCGCTGTTCTCCTCGCCGCGGTCGAGGGCCGCGGCCTGCAGAACGCTTGCCGCCGGCCCGGAGTCGTCCCCGATGCCGTACTCGCCCGTCGCCTCGTCGTAGTCCATCGCGCCGGGCGTCTGCCAGCTGTAGTCGACCAGGGCCTCCGCATTCTCCAGACCGTCTTCGCCGGTCAGCAATATCCGGCTGGCCTCAGGGTTCTCGCCGGTGCGGCTCAGGATCGCCAGCACGGGATCGTACTCCCGCATCAGACTGATGCCTTCGGCGGCGTCGTCCAAGCCGACGTCGATGTAGTCGACGTCGATACCGAGCTCGGTCCACCAGTCGCCGTCGTCCTGGACCCATCCGCTGGGCACGTAGCCCGAGCCGACCACGCCTCCTTCGCTGTATGTGGGCCGTGGCGGGTCGTTCTCCTCCCGCCACTCCAGCGCCGCGTCGGCCGCATCGGCCATGAACGACGGGCTGTACTGGTCGCCGGCAGGGCCGTACTTCATCATCAAGCCGGTGGCCAACGTGTTGTCCGAGTCGAGCAGCGGATCCATCGCACCATCGCTGAGCGTGAGCTCACCCGCGTCGCTGAACTGCGTCGTCGCGGCCACGCCCGTGGCGTACCAGCCCAACCGGTCCTGGGCCTCATCTGAGAGAGGCACATCCTCGTCGATGACCTGCTTGTTGTACGTGTCGATGACTCCGGCCCCACCGTAGGTGAAGAACGCCTCCAGGTAGGCGGGATCATCGGCATGCGCTTCCATCGCCTCCGCAAGCTCTTGCTGCATCCGCGCCTGCTCATCTGCGTCGCCACCCTCAGCCGCCTGCGCGAAGTTCACCGCGTCTTCCATGCCTTCCTGCGCGAGCGACTCATCGGTGATATCCCATTGGATAGTGCGCCAGTGGGCTTGGTCGCTACCCTGCTCCGTGAAGACAGGACCGTGCGCGGCAGTGGCTGCCAGGTCCGCGCGGTCCATCATGGGGGCCCACTCGGCCTCCACCCATTCGAGCAGAGCCGTCAGCTTGCTGCCGTCGAATGTGCCGCTCCAGCCGGAGATCCCATTCGTGACCGCAGGTGTCTCATCACGAAGCGTCTGGGCAGCACTCTTCAAGGCGCTGGCCAGATCGCGCAGCCGATCTGGGTCCACGGACAGATACTCGGACATCAGGACTCCCTCGACCGCACGTCAGAATGATCAATGTTCGATGTGTGTAGAGCCTTGTTACACGGCTTCATAGTCGTCGTCTAGCAGCTCCATATACTGCTGAGAGAGTCAGTCCGTGGAGACGACGTCTGACGTGCCGATGACCGCGCCCGAGGAGTCCAAGGCCTCAACGGCGATGAAGTCCACGTCGTCCACCTGGGCCAAGGTCTCGAAGCCGTCCCGGCCGACCGTCTCCACGGGTTCCAGGGCGTCCTCAGCCTCGCCGCCCAGGAGGCGCCACTGATCGACCTCGGTGGCGCCGTTCCAGCTCATGTACACGTCGATCTGGCCGTCGTCGGTGCCTTCGACGGTGACGTCGGGCGGCGTGGCCGGCGTGCCTTCCCACGGCATCCGGAACGCCCGGTAGGACTCGGCCGGCTCGAGCGTGGCCTGCATGACCGCCTCGCCGTCGGCGTCGAACTCGGTCATGCTGGATCCGCTGCCCCAGCCCACGAAGACGCCGCCGCCGTCGAGCATCTGCGTATTGCCCTGGCTGCCGGCGAGGATCGGTTCAGGGTTCGTGCGTTCCTCGACGAGATCGACCGTCCCCGCCTCCTCATCGAGCTCCAGCACAATGGCCCGGGACTCGTCCGCCGTCTTGGGCAGGGCCTGGTTGTCGAACAAGCTCAGCTCGCCGGACTCGGTCCACCTGGCGTCATGCTGCCACGTGAAAGTCGTCTCCTCGTCCATGGCGAAGTCGCTGCTCTTGCCGCCGAGTATCCACCGCACGTCGCCGGTCTCGCGGTCGAGGTAGTACACGGCGTGGGTGTTGCGCGCCGAGACGAGCAGGCCGCCATCATCGTCTTCGGCGACCGAGTTGACGTGGAACCAGTCGAACGGTGCGTCCTCGTCATCCTCCTCCTCGTCGTCGTCACCGCCGAGTTCGTCGTACGTGTCGGACATCGGCACGTGCTCGCTCGCGTCCCATTCGAGCAGGACCTCGCCGGTCTCCACGTCGATCTCCTGCACATAGTTGTTCAACATCTCGCCGTCTTCGTCACCGCCGAAAGGCGTCAGGTCGGCCGGCTCGGTCTCGTAGGCCAGCACCAGGGCCGTGCCGTCGTCGGTGAGCTCGAAATCGTGCAGGTCACCGGCGCGATCGTTGCCGGCCCCGATGCGGGCGACTTCCTGGTACGAGGAATCCATGATCACGAACTCGCCGCTGCCATGTCCTTCGTGCGACTCGCCCTCCCACCAGGTGAGCACGGGCTGGCCCCGGTACTCCTGCACGCGGAAGTCGGCGACGTTCATGTCCTCCCGGGGCAACGACCAGATCACCTCGCCGTCGTCGTCCACGATCAGCGCGCCCGTCTGGGCCTCGGCCTTCTTCGGAGCCATGAACAGGTAGCCGTCGGCCGTCTCACCCGACGTCTCGACACCGATCAACGGCGGGGTCAGGTCCGGGCGGGTGACGAAGCTCTGGGACTCGACGCTCTCGTCATCGTCGCTGGTCGTCTCCCCGTCGTCTCCACAGGCCGTCATCACCAGCGCCACCGCACCGATGACCACCATCGTCGAACCGTTCGCTCGCCGGCGGCCCGGCCGCCTCACACCTCTCATTCAGGCAAGTCAACCACGCAGTGCTACACACGCGTTTCTCCGACGACGGCGGCCCGGTCCATGGCGGCTCGTGTCACGTCGCTCATGATCATCAACTGTCAGACCCATGATGGTGTGGCCAACGGTTGATGATCACGAGTGAGTCGACAGGGCAGGTATGGCATACGGTCTCTGAGACGTGGATGATAGAGGTATGTCGAGCGCGTGGGAAGATGCAGGCCAGGCCCTGGAAGACGAGCGCCTTTTCGTCCATCCCGACGCGGCGGCCGAACTCGAAGGCGCTGATATCCCCTTCACCGCGGAGGAACAAGAAGAGGCGGAGGTCATCCTGGAGGGGGCCTCCGCGTCCATCCGGGTCGCTGTCTTGCCGCAGGCCGCCGACGGCGCCATCAGCGCGCGCGATCTCGCTCGAGAGCACAGCCAGGGGACGTTCGTGATCCTGTTCACTGCGTCCGTTCCAAGAAACGTCGGCGGCTCGGCGTTCTCGTATGAGCTCAGCACCCAAGCGCTCCAGTCTGAAGCCGGCGAGGCGTTGGCGAACTCAGGCAATACGCTCGAGTTCATCGAAGGTATCACCAACCGGGTGGAGAGTTTGACGGACCAAGGCGGCTCCGGTGGTGCCGGCGGAAACGGGAGCGGCGCGAGCGAGCCGAGCGGTGGCGGCGGGTTGCTTCCGTTGGCCATCTTGGCAGGGGCCGGCGGCGGTGGTTTCCTGCTCTACCGACGGAACAAGCGCAACCGGGAACGTGCCGAACTCGAGCAGGTACGCGACGCTCTGGACGAGGACATCACCGCCTACGGCGAACGGCTCTCCGAGCTCGACCTCGACGTGCAGGTCGACTCCAAGGTCCCGGTCGAAGCTCGCAAGGAGTACGGCCGCGCCCTCGACCTCTACGAGAACGCCAAGATGTACGCGGATCGCGCCGAGAAGCCCATGGACCTGCGGGCTGTCACCAACGCGCTGGAAGAGGGCCGTTGGATGCTCGGCTGCGTCGACGCCCGGCTGAACGACAAACCCTTGCCGGATCGTCGCTCGCCATGCTTCTTCGACCCGCGGCACGGCCCATCGGTCGACGACGTCCTCTGGGCGCCGCCCGGCGGCGTGAACCGCACCGTCCCCGTCTGCGCGGCCGATGCCACCCGGATACGGGACGGCGAGGACCCTGCGACGCGGATGGTCACCGTCGACGGCGAGCGCCGTCCGTACTGGGACGCCGGCCCGGCCTACGGCGCGTGGGCAGCCGGTTACTACGGTGCGGTCCTTCCCGCCATGATGGTCGGCACCATGCTGGGCACCACCATGGCCGCACCTCTCGCCTACGGCGGCGCCGGTGGAGAAGGCGGGGGTGACTTCGGCGGCGGCTTCGGCGACGGAGGCGGTGGCGGAGACTTCGGCGGCGGCTTCGACGGCGGTGGGGGCGATTTCGGCGGCGGCTTCGGAGACTTCGGCGGTTTCTGATCTTCCGCGCGCCAAGGTCAGGCGCTGATCACGTGACCTTCTGAGCACGCCGGGCAGGTACTACCCGCCCGGCCGTCTCAGCACGCCGGGCAGGCGCTGACCACCTGGCCTTCCGCAACAGCCCGCGGCTCGCACAGTTCACTGGAACGCGAGCGCAGCACGCCAGGACCGGCGAGCACCTCCACCCACGGCTCCCGACGCCCGACACCGGGGAATTTCCACGCCTTCGTGGCCCGTGACGTAATCGTTACGGCCGAGTTGCCACCAACGCCTTGCAATATATGATCAAAAACGTTTTCGTAGCGGGGGACCGGTTCGGGCGCATCGCCCGGACCGCGTGCATTGGGAGGGAGACTTTTTCATGATTCAGAGCAACGCCCGGCGTGGAGCTGTGGCTGCCAGCTGTGTCGTCGGACTGTCGATGGTTCTAGCGGCCTGCGGAGGCGACGACGAGGACGACAGCGCGTCGGAAAACGGCGGCGGTGATGTCGACTGCGCCGACTACGAGCACTACACGGACGAGTACGGCGATCTCGATGGCACAGAGGTGACGATCTACAGCACGATCACACCCCCTGAGGACCAGCCACACATCGACTCCTACGTGGGGTTCGAGGAATGTACCGGCGTGGACGTGGTCTACGAACACTCCGACGAGTTCGAGGCTCAGCTGCAGGTTCGCATCCAGGGCGGCAGCGCGCCGGACATCGCCTACCTGCCTCAGCCCGGCCTGCTGCAGACGATCGTCCAGGACACCGGCGCGCCGGTGCCGGCTCCGGAAGGCGTCGAGGCCAACGTCGACGAGTTCTTCTCCGAGGACTGGAAGGAGTACGGGACCGTCGACGGGACGTTCTATGCCGCTCCGCTGGGGTCCAATGTG
>NZ_ML142858.1:118963-124511 GCF_004138495.1 Phytoactinopolyspora endophytica | reverse complement strand
GTCTGGTACTCGCCGAGTGCTTTCGAGACCAACGGATACGAGATCCCCGAGACGTGGGACGACCTGATCGCGCTGTCCGACGAGATCGCCGGCCAAGGCGGCATGCCGTGGTGCCAGGGGATCGCCTCCGGCGATGCGACCGGGTGGCCGGCCACGGACTTCATCGAGGACATCCTGCTGCGTACCGCGGGGCCGGATGTGTACGACCAGTGGTACCAGCATGAGATCCCGTTCAACGACCCGCAGGTGGTCGACGCCGTCGACCGGGCCGGGGAGATCCTGAAGAACCCGGACTACGTCAACGGTGGATTCGGCGACCCGTCCAGCATCGCCACCACCGACGTCAACCAGGCCGGCCTGCCCATCCTGGAAGAGCAGTGCTACATGCACCGCGCCGCCTCGTTCTATGCTCCGAACTGGCCGGAAGGCACCGAGATCGCCGAGGACGGCGATGTCTACGCCTTCTACCTGCCGGCGATCGAGGAAGAGTTCGGTGACCCCGTCCTCGGCGCCGGAGAGTTCACCGTCGCCTTCGCCGACCGGCCGGAGGTACAGGCGTTCCAGGAGTACGTCTCCAGCGCCGAGTGGGCCAACGACAAGGCGGAACTGGGCGGCTGGGTCAGCGCGAACACGGGCGTCGACCTGGACAACTACCAGGACCCGATCAGCCGTCTCTCCGCTGAGCTACTTCAGGATGAGAACGCGGTCTTCCGCTTCGACGCGTCCGACCTGATGCCGGGCGATGTCGGTGCGGGCTCCTTCTGGACCGGCATGGTCGACTGGATCACCGGTGAGGAGACCGAAGCGGTCCTCACCCAGATCGAGAACACCTGGCCGGAGTAGTCCCGCTTCGGCTGGGGTCAGTAGGGCGTGTCGAGCACGCCCTAGGTCGATCACACATGCGCCTCGGGCCGGCCGTACATCAGTCCGGCCCGAGGCCGTTACACGAGTGGAGCCAATGGATACCGCTGAGAAGCTTATTCAGATGGTGATCGCCATAGCCCTGTTCTGCGGGGTCATGGGACTGATCATGTTGCTGGTGGGGCGGGTCAGGCGTGGTGCCGATCTCGCTCAGGCGCTCGCGTTCGTCGTTCCCGCGGTCCTGCTGCTCGCTGTCGGGCTCATCTACCCCGCCCTGCGCACCGCGTACCAGTCATTCTTCGACCGCACGACGGACAGCTTCGTCGGGCTCACCAACTACAGGGCGCTGTTCGAGCGCGACGACCTCCTCATCGTCTTGCGCAACACGTTGTTCTGGATCCTCGTCGCACCGGTCACCGCGACGGTGATCGGCCTCGTCTATGCCGTCCTCGTGGACCGCTCCCGGTTCGAGGCGTTCGCGAAGGCACTTATCTTCATGCCGATGGCGATCTCGCTGGTCGGGGCCTCTGTCATCTGGAGGTTCGTCTACGAGTACCGCCCGGACCAGCAGAACATCGAACAGATCGGCTTGTTGAACCAGATTCTCGTCTGGCTGGGGTTCGAGCCACAACAGTTCATGCTGAACGCTCCGATGAACACCTTCCTGCTGATAGCGATCCTGATCTGGGTGCAGGCCGGGTTCGCCATGACGGTCCTGTCGGCAGCCATCAAGGGCATCCCGCAGGACATCGTCGAGGCCGGTCGGCTGGACGGCTTGTACGGCGTGAAGATGTTCCGCTACGTCACCGTGCCCAGCATCCGTCCCGCACTGATCGTCGTACTGACGACGATCTCCATCGCGACGCTCAAGGTCTTCGACATCGTTCGCACGATGACCGGCGGTCAGTTCGACACCAGCATCGTGGCCAATGAGTTCTACACCCAGAGCCTCGTGCGAGGGAACTACGGCTTGGGCGCGGCGTTGGCGATGGTGTTGTTCGTGATGGTGGTCCCCATCGTGATCTACAACGTTCGACAGATGCGAAAGGCGGACATCCGATGAGCGCGGTGAAGCCGACACCGGAAGCGCGAGAGGGCTGGGACGCCGACGCCGCCGCCTCCCCAGCGTCGCGGGCACGCAAGAGACTCAGCTCGCGAGGTTCGTCGATAGCCGCGATCGTCATCGCGGTCCTGTGGACGCTTCCGACCTTCGGCCTGCTGCTGTCGTCGTTCCGGCCCGAAGACGACATCAAGGGGACCGGGTGGTGGAACTGGTTCACCGACCCTGAGCTCACACTGGACAGCTACGACGAGGTGCTGTTCGGCAGCCAGACGGAGTTGTCCACGTACGTCGTGAACTCGGTCGTCATCACCGTGCCGGCCGTGATCATCCCGGTCACGCTGGCGCTGATGGCCGCGTACGCCTTCGCCTGGATGAAGTTCCCGTTCCGGGACACCCTGTTCGTTGCGATCTTCGCGCTACAGATCGTGCCGATCCAGATCGCTCTCGTTCCGCTGCTGCGGATCTTCGTCGACACCGGGGTCAATGGCACCTTCTGGCCGTTGTGGATCGCGCACTCCACCTTCGCACTGCCGCTGGCGATCTATCTCCTGCACAACTTCATGCGAGACGTCCCGGCCGAGCTGGTCGAGGCGGCCCGGATGGACGGGGCCGGGCACGTGAAGATCTTCGGCACCATCATGCTTCCGTTGATCATGCCTGCGATTGCCGCGTTCTCGGTGTTCCAGTTCCTGTGGGTATGGAACGATCTCCTGGTCGCGCTGACCTTCGCGGGCAGCACGTCGGATGTGGCACCGCTCACCGCCCGAATCGCGGAGCTCGTCGGTACGCGTGGCACGGAATGGCACCTGCTCTCCGCCGGTGCATTCGTCTCCATGATCATCCCGGTGCTGGTGTTCGTCACCTTGCAACGCTTCTTCGTCCGTGGCCTGCTGTCTGGAAGCATCAAAGGGTGACGCCACACAGCAGTCGGGAATCGGAACAGCCGTCATGACCGGGATCGTGGACGTGGCGGCACGGGCAGGTGTCTCGGTGGCGACCGTGTCGCGGGCGCTGCGTGGACTCCCGGGCGTAGCGGATACGACCAGGAAAGCCATCCAGCAGATCGCCGCCGAGCTGGACTACGTCGCCTCGCCCAGTGCGGCCGGGCTGCCGACCGGCCGCACTGGTGCGGTGGCGGTCGTCTCTCCGGTCGCACGAGGGTGGTATTTCACAGCGGTGTGCGAAGGCGCTCAGGACGTGCTCACGGCCAATGGGTACGACCTGCTGCGTTATGAACTGTCCGAGATGGAGACGGACCGGCACCGGGTGTTCGACACCCAGCTGCTTCGTAAACGGGTGGACGCGCTGCTCATCGCCAGTCTGCGGCTCACGCACGACGAGGTCACCGCGCTTCACGCGATGAACCGCCCGGTGATGGTGGTCGGCCCCGTGGTTCCGGGCTCGCCGTGCGTGCGGGTCGACGACGTCGATGTCGGACGGCTGGCAACCGGTCATCTCGTCCGGCTCGGACACCGCGCCATCGCGTACGTGGGCGGCAACCCCGATGACAGACTCGGGTTTCCCGTCTCTCCGGCTCGGCACGCAGGTTACCTTCAAGCGCTGGAGTCGGCGGGGATCGAGCCGGACCCGGCGCTCACCGTCCCGTCCAAGTTCAGGGCCAACGACGGCGTCAACGCGTTCGCCGAGCTCTGCGCCCGCAACGTCAGCCCGACGGCCGTGTTCACCGTCTCCGATGAGGTCGCCATGGGTGTGATGCACGAGGCCCGGCGGCGCGGCTTGCGGGTACCGGAGGACCTCTCCGTGGTCGGCGTCGACAACCACGACATGTCATGGCTGTTCGGGCTGACGACGGTGGCTCAGGACGTCCGGGAGCAGGGGCGGATCGCCGCCGCCACGCTGATCGAGCGGCTGCGAACGGGCATCGAACATGAAACCTCGGTCACGACGATGCCGACATCGTTGATCGTGCGATCAAGCACGTCCCGGCCGGCGGGGGCGCGGCCGTAGGCCCGGAGACCAACGGAAGCGACCTGGGCACAGGAATCCCGCCGGTGTGTGTAGGCAACGCCTGTAGCCGATGCCTGTAGCCGGTGCTAGTCCCGCAGGTGGAGACGGCGCGCGGCTTCGGCGATCGAACCGGACAGCGACGGGTACACGGCGAACGCACGGGCCATCTGGTCCACCGTCAGCGACGCCTCTACCGCCAGCGAGATCGGATGGATCAGCTCGCTCGCACGCGGCGCTACCACCACCCCGCCGACGACGATCCCCGTACCCGGCCGGCAGAACAGCTTGACGAAGCCGTCGGAGATCCCCTGCATCTTGGCCCGGGCATTCGTCGCCAGCGGCAGCTTGACGGCCCGGGCGTCGATCTCCCGAGCGTCGAGCGCGGCCTGGCTCCAGCCCACCGTCGCGATCTCCGGGGACGTGAACACGTTCGCCGCCACGGTCTTCAGATCCAGCGGATGCACGGTGTCGCCCAGCGCGTGCCACATCGCGGTCCGGCCCTGCATGGCGGCCACCGAGGCGAGCATCAGCACTCCGGTGCAGTCACCGGCCGCGTACACGCCCCGCGCCGACGTCCGGGACACCCGGTCGACGACGACGAACCCGCCCGAATCGAGCTCGACGCCGCATTCGGAGAGGCCGAGGTTCTCCGTGTTCGGCACCGAGCCCACGGCCATCAGACAGTGTGTACCCTCCACTGTGCGTCCGTCTGAGAGCGTGACCACGACGCCGTCGCCGGTCCGCTTCACCGACGCCGCCCGCGACTGCGAGAGGACGGTCAGCCCACGCCGCGCGAAGACGTCTTCCAGGACGACCGCCGCGTCGGCGTCCTCGCCGGGGAGCACCCGGTCGCGCGAGGAGACAAGGACCACGTCGGATCCCAGCGCGTTGTATGCGCTGGCGAACTCCGCTCCAGTCACGCCGGAGCCGACCACGATCAGCCGCTCCGGCACCTCCTTCAGGTCGTAGACCTGCTCCCAGGTGAGGATCCGTTCACCGTCGGGTTCCGCGTCGGGCAGGATCCGTGGCCGGGCGCCGGTGGCCAGCAGCGTCGCGTCGGCGGTGAACTCCTCAGTGCCACCGTCCCGCAGGTCGACGACGACGCGGTCCTCGGGCGCCAACCGTCCGGTCCCGCGCACGACGCGCACGCCGGCCCGCTCGACGCTGGCGGCGGTGTCCGCCGACTGGGCCAGCGCGAGCCGCCGGACGCGCGCGTTCACCCGGGCAAGGTCGACGTGGGCGTGATCGTTGTGCATGATGCCGAGCTCTGACGATTCTGCCTGCTCCGTGGCGACCTCGGCCGTCGCGATGAGGGTCTTGCTCGGCACGCAGTCGGTGAGGACGGTGGAGCCACCGATCCCGTCCCTGTCCACAAGGGTGACCTCCGCCCCGAGCTGCGCCGCGACCAGCGCCGCTTCGTATCCGCCGGGGCCACCACCGAGTATCGCCACACGAGTCACGTACGCCATTGTTACGCATCTGCGGCGTCCTCATCGCAGCGGTCGGGCATACACACCGCATGCCCGACCATGTCACGCACTCACATGACGGCGCCGAGCTGCCAGGGCGCGAACTCCTCGTCGCCGAAGCCCAGGACCTCGCTGGCGGTCTGCTCGCCGGACGCGCTGGCCAGGATGCGGTCGAAGATCTGTCGTC
>NZ_ML142858.1:116749-118899 GCF_004138495.1 Phytoactinopolyspora endophytica | reverse complement strand
CTCCTGCACCGTGGCCTCGCCGTCGGCGATCACCCCGCAGTTGATATCCATGTCCTCCGACATCTTCCGGTACATCTCGGAGTTGGTGGCCAGCTTCAGGCTCGGCACCGGCTTGCATCCGTACACCGAGCCGCGGCCGGTGGTGAAGCAGACCATGTTGGCCCCGCCCGCCACCATGCCGGTGACCGACACCGGGTCATAACCCGGCGTGTCCATGAACACCATCCCCTTGGCCGTCACCCGCTCGGCGAACAGCCGGACGTCGGTCAGCGGCGACGTCCCCGACTTGGCGACCGCGCCCAGCGACTTCTCCAGGATGGTGCTGATGCCACCCTCTTTGTTCCCCGGCGACGGGTTGTTGTCCAGGCTCCCGCCGTGCTTGGAGGTGTACTCACGCCACCAGGCGATCCGGTCCAGCAGCCTGCCGGCCACCTCGTCGTCGACGGCGCGCTCGGCCAGCAGGTGCTCAGCGCCGTAGATCTCCGGTGTCTCGCCCAGGATCGCGGTGCCGCCCTGGGCGACGAGCAGGTCTGCCGCCGCGCCCAGCGCCGGGTTCGCCGTGATGCCGGAGTAGCCGTCGGAGCCGCCGCACTCCAGGCCCAGGATCAGTTCCGAGGCGGGCACCGGTTGCCGCTGGACGTCCATCTTCTCCAGCAGGGTCTGTACCCCCTCGACACCCGCGCGCACCGCGGCCGCCGTACCGCCCGCATCCTGGATGGTCATGCTGGTGATCGGCGTGGTGGTGGGCAGGTCCAGCTCGGCGATCTGGTTGACCTCACAGCCGAGCCCGACGACGACGATCCCCCCGAAGTTCGGATGGTCGGCATAACCGGACAGGGTGCGACGGAGCAGCTCGAGCCCTTCGCCGTCGGAGGCGAGGCCACAGCCGGTCTGGTGGGTGATGGCCACGACACCGTCGACGCTGGGGTGCGCGGCGAGCATGCCCGACGTCCGCACCCGTTCCGCCACCAGCTTCGCCACCGTGGCGGAGCAGTTGACGGAGGTGATGATGCCGACGTAGTTGCGTGTCGCGACACGGCCGTCGGGACGGACGATGCCTTGGAACGTCTCCGGCTCGACCGGGTCGGGCGCCGGAACGCTTCCGGTAGAGACCCGCGCGTCGCCGGTATCGGCGAAGCCGACGTTATGGACATGGACATGGTCGCCGGCCGCGATCGAGGCGGTCGCGTAACCGATCACCTGCCCGTATTTCAGCACCGGCGCGCCCTTGGCGATCGGGACCGCGGCGACTTTGTGTCCGGCCGGCACCGGCTCGCGCACGACGACGCGTCCGACCGGGCCGTTCCCGGAGCTCGCGTCGTCGAACGGCAGCTCGGCCCCCGCCTCCAGACCGTCGAGCGTCACCGCCACCGAATCGTCCGGGCGGAGCCGGAGCAGTCTCTTGCCTGCCGTCATTGCATACTCCTTCGCCAGCAGTCGATCACGTCCACCGGATCGGCGAGAAACCGGTTACTCACCACCATACTCGAGTATGGTTCGTCTCGATGCTCCGGCGGCCCTCGCCGACTCGCCGACATGGCGGAAGATCACCGCTGAACGCTGGTCGGCACGCGGTACAGTCGCCCGGTGAGTGACATCACCCAACCCGGCGATCCGAAGGCGGCCGCGCAGGCCGCAGCCGACCATATCGCCAAGGTCTCCGGCGTGGAACGGCACGACGTCGGGCTTGTGCTCGGCTCCGGCTGGGGCGGCGCGGCCGAGCTCATCGGCGAGACCGTCGCCGAGATCCCCGCCACCGACATCCCCGGCTTCAGCGCACCGGCGGTCGAGGGACACGTCGGCTCCATCCGGTCCATCCGGATCGATACCACCACGCAGAACGGTGACCGCCGGCCGGAGCCGGCCTCCGGCGGCGGGCCGGCCTCGACCGCCCGGCATGCGCTGGTCCTCGGCGCGCGGACGCATCTGTACGAAGGGCGCGGTGTGCGCTCGGTCGTCCACGGAGTCCGGACGGCTGCGGCAGCCGGCGTGTCCACACTGGTTCTCACCAACGGCTGCGGGGGCCTGCGAGAGGAGTGGCCCGCTGGTACGCCCGTCCTGATCAGCGACCACATCAACCTGACGGCCACGTCGCCGCTGGAGGGCGCCGCCTTCGTCGACCTGACGGATCTCTACTCGTCCCGGCTGCG
>NZ_ML142858.1:114302-116720 GCF_004138495.1 Phytoactinopolyspora endophytica | reverse complement strand
CTGGCCCGCGAAGTCGATCCGTCCATCGGCGAGGGCGTCTATGTCCAGCTGCGCGGGCCGCACTATGAGACTCCGGCCGAGATCCAGTATCTCAAGCGGATCGGCGGGGACCTGATCGGCATGTCCACGGCGCTGGAGGCGATCGCGGCGCGGGAGGCAGGCGTCGACATTCTCGGTATCTCGCTCGTCACCAACCTTGCGGCAGGCATCAGCCCGACACCGCTGAGCCACTCCGAGGTGATCGAGGCCGGCCAGGCGGCGGCACCCAGAATCAGCGCTCTGCTGGCCCGGATCGTCAGCCGCCTGTAGTGACTCCTGCCGCCCAGCGTTGCCATTTCGCGGTGACATCGACGAACCTTGATGTTCCGCGCGATACGTTGCACCCACGCGGATGCCCGACGATCCGAGGACGGCGCCGATGAACGACGTGCTCTTCGAGGCCCACAACTGGCTGGCTGACGACCCGGACCCGGCCACCCGCGCCGAGCTGCACGACCTGCTCCGGCGCGCCAGCGCGGGAGACGCCGACGCACTCGCCGACCTCGGTGACCGTTTCGCGGGTTTCCTGGCGTTCGGCACCGCCGGGCTGCGAGGTGAGCTCGGAGCGGGCCCGAACCGGATGAACCGTTCGGTCGTCATCCGTGCCGCGGCCGGCCTGGCCGGCTACCTCAACGCGATGCGGGAGCCGGTGAACGGCCAGCACCACAGGGTCGTGATCGGCTACGACGCCCGGCACGGATCGCACACGTTCGCGGTCGACACCGCAGCCGTCATGACCGCCATGGGCATCGATGCGCTACTGATGCCCCGCGAGCTGCCCACCCCTGTTCTGGCGTTCGCGATCCGGCATCTGCATGCCGACGCCGGCGTCATGGTCACGGCGAGCCACAATCCGCCCCGGGACAACGGGTACAAGGTGTACCTGGGCGGGTCCCACGGCGGGTCGCAGATCGTCGCGCCGATCGACGCGGAGATCGCCTCGTACATCCACGACGTCCACTTCACCTCGCATGTCCGCCGGCCGATCGACGGGTGGAGCATGGTGGGCGAAGAGGTCGTCGAGGCCTACATCGACTCGGCTGCCCGGGTGGCATCCGTCGCCCTCGAGCCCGAGACCGGCCACGCCGCCGAGGAGAGCCTGCGCATCGTGCTCACGTCATTGCACGGCGTGGGCGGGGTGACCGTCGCCGAGGCACTCGCCCGCGCGGGTTTCACCGACGTGCACCCGGTACCGGAGCAGGCGGACCCCGATCCGGACTTCCCGACGGTCGACTTCCCCAACCCCGAGGAGCCGGGATCGATCGACTTGGCTCTGGAGCTCGCCACCCGGGTGAACGCGGACGTGGTCATCGCCAACGACCCCGATGCCGACCGGCTCGCCGTCGCGCTGCCCATGCCGGACGTCACCGGCACATCGACGTGGCAGATGCTGCACGGCGACGAGGTCGGCGCATTGCTCGGGCAGCATCTCGCCGACAGGCTGCGCCCAGCGGTGTCCCCTGGTGTGGGACCGGCAGGCACCACGCCGTCGGGAGCCGTTTCGGCCGCCACACCGGTCTTCGTCAACTCGATCGTCTCCTCCCGTCTCCTCGGCCGGGTCGCCGCCGAACACGGCATCCGGCACGTCGAGACGCTCACCGGCTTCAAGTGGATCTCTCGCGTTCCGGGCATCACCTACGGGTACGAAGAAGCCTTGGGCTACGTGGTCGACCCGGAGTCGGTCCGCGACAAGGACGGGATCTCAGCCGCTGTCCTGTTCGCCGAGTTCGCCGCTGTCACCAAGGCCTCCGGCCGGACCCTCTGGGACGTCCTGAACGATCTCGCCCGTACGCACGGGCTACACGCCACCGACCAGGTTTCCGTCCGGGTCGACGACCTCAAACTGATCAGCGACGCGATGCGCCGGTTGCGCCGCCACCCTCCGACCGAACTCGGCGGTACACCGGTCACGAGCGCGCAGGATCTGCACAGCGGCGTCGACGGCCTGCCGCCGACCGACGGACTGCGGTACCTGACCGAGGACGGGTCCAGGGTCATCATCCGGCCGAGCGGCACCGAGCCGAAGCTGAAGTGCTACCTGGAGGCGGTGGTGAAGGTGCCGGGGGACGACGTACCGGCCGCACGTAGCGTCGCTGCCTCCCGCCTCGCGGCGCTGCGCGCCGACGTCTCGGCGGCCATCGGGCTGTAGATCGCATGCAGCCGGCGGCCGCACCAGCCGACGCTTCCTAACGCTTTCACGACGCTTTCACCACCTACCTGGTGGGCGCTCGCACCGGTAAGCGGCGCTCCACACGGGCACCCGTCTGATAACGTCACTGGCCGTGCCGACCATGAAACGATCTACCATGCGCCGCGCTGTCGTCACCGCGGCGGCGCTGAGCGCACTCGCCGTGACCGCTTGCGGCGGTGACGACGGTC
>NZ_ML142858.1:106399-114269 GCF_004138495.1 Phytoactinopolyspora endophytica | reverse complement strand
TTTCGGCTCCATTTTCGGCGGTGGAGAGTCCAGCGGTGACGAGTCCGGCGGCGAGCGGTCCGAAGGCAGCGAACTCGCCGAGGGCGTTCCTGAGGACCTGTCCGAGCTCTCGGACGAGGAGTTGGCCGAGCTGGCCCAGGGCCTCGACGGGCTCACCGACGAAGAGCGCGCAGAGATCGAGAAGCTGCTCGAAGAGATGCCCGACATGTCCGATCTGCTCGATGAGGCGGAGAATCCCGACCTGTCGGCCGGCGCCGAGATCGGGGCCGACGACGGCGACGGCGGGTCGGACGACTCCACGGACGCGGAGTTCACCGACCCGAACGACGACACCGGGAGCGGTGAGCTGGAAGAGTCCAGGCAGCCGGGTAACCCACCGGCCTACATGTGCGACGTCATCCCCACCGCCGAGATGAGCGGCATGCTGGGCTTCGAAGTCACCAACACCCTCGAGGCCGAGTACCCGTCAGAGGAGTGCTTGTTCGACGTCGACGGGGAAGCGGTCGCGTCCGTCCAGGCCTACTACGGCCTCGTGAACACCGACCCGGCCTTATACATCGAAGAGCAGACGGCGGATCTGTGGGACTACAGCGACCAGCTGTACGGCTGGGGCGACGCCGCCCGGTACGGCTCGGTCTCGGACGGCACGTACGGCGCCATCGCAGTCGCCGAGCACAGGTCGGACTCCGTCGTGCTGCTGTTCATGTGGATGTACGGCGAGCCGAGCGAGAGCATGCTGGACACCGGCGCGACGATCGCCGAACTCGTGCTGCCACGGATCTGACCGCGAGCTCTCGCGGCGTGGGACAGGCGCCTTCGCGAGGACGGAACGGTGCACGGACTTCATGGGTGGTGCGGACAGCCTAGACTCGGGTAGATGACGGTGCTCGAAGATGCGCGGCTGGCCGACGTCACGTCGTCGGAGGCGTCGCTGCGCCGGTTCCTGCATGGACTGCCGAACGTGGACCAGGTCGGGGCCGAAGCCCGGGCCGCGACGCTGAGCACGCGGTCGATCAAGACGACGGCCAAAGAGTTCGCGATCGACCTGGCGATCTCCATGATCGACCTGACCACCCTCGAGGGGCAGGACACGCCCGGCAAGGTCCGGGCCCTGTGCTCGAAGGCGCAACGCCCGGACCCTACCGATTCGAACGTGCCGCAGGTCGCCGCCATCTGCGTCTATCCCGACCTGGTCGCTACCGCCAAGGAGGCCCTCGGCAGTAGCGGTGTCAAGGTCGCCAGCGTGGCGACCGCGTTTCCCTCCGGCCGCACCAGCCTGTCCGTCAAGCAGGCGGATACTCGCGACGCGGTCGGTGCCGGTGCCGGTGCCGACGAGGTGGACATGGTCATCGACCGCGGCGCCTTCCTCGCCGGCCGGTACGGCCAGGTCTTCGAGGAGATCGTCGCGGTCAAGGAGGCCTGTGCCGGCGCCGACGGACCAGGCGCGCACCTCAAGGTGATCCTGGAGACCGGTGAGCTCGCCACATATGACAGCGTCCGCCGCGCCTCCTGGCTGGCCATGCTGGCCGGCGCCGACTTCATCAAGACCAGCACCGGCAAGGTCGCCCCGGCGGCGACGCTGCCGGTCACACTGGTGATGCTCGAGGCGGTCCGCGACTTCCGCGCCGCCACCGGTCGACAGGTGGGCGTCAAACCAGCCGGTGGCATTCGGACCAGCAAGGACGCAATCCGGTACCTGGTGCTGGTCAACGAGACCACGGGCGAGGACTGGCTCAGCCCGGACTGGTTCCGCATCGGCGCGTCGAGCCTGCTCAACGACCTGCTCATGCAGCGGCAGAAGCTGAAGACCGGCCGCTACGCCGGCCCCGACTACTTCACGCTCGACTAGTCCCGGACGCGGCTTTGCCCCACGAGGAGGCGGGATGGCACTAGAGTCCGAGGACCGTCCGTCGGACTCGCCGTACATCGCGCGCGTCTGGCGCGGCTATGCCACCGGTGTCGAGCAGATGACATCGGTGGCTGTGTCCAACTGGGAGATCGTCTTCTGGGAGCACCACGGCCTCCCGCACGTCGCCCTCCGTGGGCCGGAGACCGTGGCAAGCATCGCCGATGTGCCCGACGACTCGCACTCGTTCGGCATCAGTTTCTCGCATGGAACGTCAATACCGCATCTGCCGGCACGACAACTGGTCGACGCGCAGCTGGAGAGTCCCCACGTCACCGCAGAGACCTTCGTGCTCCGGGGCAACGAGTGGGAGGTCCCTGACTTCGAGAACGCCGAGGAATTCGTGGCGCGGCTGGTACGCGAGGGGGTGCTCGTGCGCGACCCGGTCGTCGACGACGTCGTCGCCGGCGAGCTGCCCAAGACCGGCGCACGCTCGGTGCAACGTCGGGTCGCGGCGTCGACCGGTCTCACCCAGAGCGCGATCCGCCAGATCGAGCGTGCCCGTCAGGCGGCAATCCTGCTCGGCGAGGGCACGTCGCCGCTTGATGTCGTGCGGCGGCTCGGCTACTACGACCAGCCGCACCTGTCGAGGTCGCTCGCGCGTTTCATCGGCCGCACGGCTACCCAGCTACAGCGGCAGGACGGAGCGGAGCCGCTGTCGCTTCTGTACAAGACGGAAAGGTGATCGATCCCTACAGTGAGCGTGACGCGGCGTCAGCCCCGCACCGAGACACATCAAGGAGACACGCATGGGATCGATCACGTCCACCCTCTTCATCTCGCTCGACGGCGTCATCGAAGCGCCCGAGACGTGGCACTTCGATTACTTCGATGAGGAGATGGGAGAGGTCGTCGGCACGCTGATGGGCGAGACCGACGCCACTCTCCTGGGCCGGCAGACGTACGACGAGTTCGCCGGCTACTGGCCGGATGCCGACCCCGCCGACCCGCTCACCGCGCAGATGAACGACGCCCGCAAGTACGTCGTGTCGAACACGCTCACCGAGGCGACGTGGCAGAACTCGAGCGTCATCAGCGGTGACATCACGGCCGAGCTGACCGCGCTCAAGCAGGACATCCGGCTGGGCACGACGGGCAGCGCCACCCTGGTCCGCTGGATGCTCGAGGCGGGTCTGATCGACGAACTGCACCTGCTGGTGCACCCGGTCGTGGTCGGCGGCGGCAAGAAGCTGTTCGCCGACGGCGCGAAGGTCCCGCTCGACCTCGTTAGCTCGACGACATTCAAGACCGGCGTCCTGCACCTGGTCTACGCCCCGGCTACCCGCTGACCACTGTCGCAGCATCACCACGGAGGAAATCGATGGGAGCACTACACGTACACGAGTTCATGACTCTCGATGGAGTGATCGACGAACCCTCGTGGACGTCCGGCTACGACTTCGACCCCAGGATGGAAGAGGTTCTGGACGCGGTCACGGAACGGTGCCGAGCCATCCTGCTCGGGCGCACGACCTACGAGATGTTCGAACCGTCGTGGTCGACGCGGACCGCGGACGACGACGCATTGGCCCCGTTCTTCAACGACACGGCCAAGTACGTCGTCTCGGCGACGCTCACGACTACGACGTGGAGAAACTCGAAGATCATCGGCCAATACGATCCCACCGTGATCCAGACCCTGAAGGAAGAGGCCGGCGGCGACATCTTCACCAGCGCCAGCGGCACACTGGTCCGAGCGATGCTCGCGGACGGCTTGGTCGACGAGTTGCATCTGTTCGTCTATCCGCTCACCCGCGGGTCCGGTCCGCGGCTCTTCGCGGAGGGCGCCGAACCCGGCACCATGTCGCTTGTGGGCTGCGAGTCGTACGAGAACGGTGTGCTCTACCTGACGTATCGACCGCAGGCGTGAGGCCACCTCCTCCCACGGGTACCGCGCGGCACATCCCATGGACACCCGCGAGGACACCCGAACGGTGGTTGTAGCCGTATATCCTCGTTGAGACGATCCGCGTGATCCAGGGCTGCGAGGAGTCATCATGGAGGTTGTCGAGTTCACCCCAGAGCGCGAGCAGTACGCCTGGACGTTCGGCGGTGTTCCACCGATACGCAAGGTGACGCCTGGGACGCTGATGCGGCTGTGGACGGAAGACGCCTTCAGCGGTCGGTTGCAGAGCTCTTCGGACCGGCCCAGCGAGAAGCTGGACATGCGCGAGGTCAATCCACAGACCGGGCCGTTCTACGTCGAGGGCGCCGAGCCAGGTGACACGCTCGCCCTGCATATCGTCGGCCTGGAACCGGCCAGGGACTGGGCGGCGTCCGCGACGATCCCGTTCTTCGGCGGCCTCACCAGCACCGACCGCACCGTCACGCTGCAGGAGGCGTTGCCGGAGCTGACCTGGATATACCAGCTGGACCGGGAGCGCCAGACCGTGCGGTTCGAGGCGCTACGCGGGGAGCTCCAGCTGGACCTGCCGGTGGCGCCGATGCTCGGCACCGTCGGTGTCGCCCCCGGTGGCCGGGAGGTACGCACGTCGCTGGTCCCGGATATGTTCGGGGGCAACATGGACACGCCCGAGATGCGTGCCGGGTCCACCTGCTACCTAGGGGTGAACGTCGAAGGCGCGATGTTCTCCGTCGGCGACGGGCACTATCGGCAAGGCGAGGGCGAGTCGTGCGGCACCGCCGTGGAGGGCGCGATGAACGTGACCCTCATCGTGGAGCTCATCAAGGGGCATGCTCCGGTGTGGCCGCGGATCGAGCACGATGACCACTACATCGTCGTCGCGTCGTCTCGCCCGCTCGAGGATGCGTGGCGGGCCAGCCAGGCCGGCATGATCGCGTGGCTGGGCGAGCTGTACGGGCTCGACCGGCTCGACGCCTACCAGCTGCTCACGCAGATCAGCGAGTCTCCGCTCGCCAACGTCGTCGACGCCAACTACAGCGCGGTGACCAAGGTCGCCAAGCGGCTCCTGCCGATAGGCGACGCGTACGACGGCATGCACCGGCATCTGCGGGGCCATGCCGCCACGTTGTGACGACCCGGAACCGCCCACTTCCCCACGACGAGGAGATGCGCGATGGACCTGCAACTGTCCGGAAAGAAGGCACTGGTCACCGGCGGCACCAAGGGCATTGGGCGGGCCACCGTCGAGATGCTCGCTGGTGAGGGTGCCTCCGTGTCTTTCTGCGCGCGGACCGAGAGCGATGTCAAAAGCGCGGCCCGGGAGTTCGAAGCGTCGGGACGCCAGGTATTCGGCGAATCGGTGGACGTTCGCGACGGCAGCGCACTGGCCGGATGGGTGGAACGTTCCGCCGCTGAGCTGGGCGGAGTCGACATCGTCGTGGCCAACGTCAGCGCGCTCTCGATCGGTCCGGAGGAAGAGAACTGGCAGAGTAGCTTCGAAGTCGACTTGATGCACACGGTCCGCACGGTGAACGCCGCCATGCCCTATCTCGAGCGCAGCACGTCTGCTTCGATCGTGGCGGTGTCCAGTGTGTCCGGCCGCGAAGTGGACTTCGCGGCGCCCGCGTACGGCCCCATGAAGGCCGCGATCATCCACTACGCGCAGAGCCTCGCATTCCAGCTGGCGCCGAAGGGTATCCGGGCGAACAGCGTGTCGCCAGGCAACACGTTCTTCGAGGGCGGCGTCTGGAACCAGATCAAGGACGGCAACCGAGAGCTGTACGACGAGGCGCTCGCTCTGAACCCCACGGGACGGATGGCCAGACCAGACGAGATGGCCTACGCGATCACGGTGCTCGCCAGCCCACGTGCGTCGTTCATCACCGGGACGAACCTCGTCGCCGACGGCGCCCTGACCCGCGGCGTCCAGCTCTGACGCAAAGAGCTAGGCATGTCACAAGCTCATGCCGCAAAGGGTGTGCCCGAAAATGTAGTGTCGCCCGATAACGTGCGCCCGATGCCAAAGATCACATTGAGACCACGCCACATTTTGACTCTGCTCACCATCGGCGCCTTCGCGCTCGTCGGCTGTAGTGACGATGGGGAGGACTTCAACTCCATCCTCGGTGGCGGATCCGCCAGCGAACAGGGCGGAGCCGGAGACCAGCAGCAGCCGGGGGACCTCCCCGAGGACATCTCCGGGCTCTCTCAGGAAGAACTTGTTGAGCTGGCAGAACAAGGCCTCGAAGGACTCACCGAGGAACAGCGAGCCGAGATCGACAAGATGCTCGAAGAGGCAGAGCTCTCAGATCCGTCGGCTGGTGCCGAGCACGGCGACGAATCCACCGACAGGCAAGATCAGCCTGGCAGCGACCAGGGCGATGGCGACGATGGTTCCGCTCACCTCGAGGGTGCGCCCGAGAGGATGTGCGACCTCATCAGTCCCGCCGAGATGAGCACTGCGCTGGGCGTTGCGGTCACCACCGACGTGCAGCCCGAGGCCCCGGAGTCGGAGTGTCTATTCGATGTGGACGGAGTGCCCGTCGCGTCGGTCCAGGCCTATTACGCGCCACTGAGCAAGGGTATAAACGAGTTCTTCGACGAACAGACCGTCCATCTGTGGGGCCGGTACAGCAGCGAGCAGCTCCTCGGCTGGGGCGGCATCGCCCGGTACGGATCGATATCCGGCGGTGAGCACAGCGCTATCGGTCTCGCCCGACCCACCGGACGCAACTCGTTTGTGGCGATGATCATCTGGATGGAGGGAGATGCAGACCGGGCCATGCTCGAAAAGGGAGCCAGGATCGCAGAGATCGTCGTACCACAACTCTGATCACGTACCCGTGATGGCCGGCGTCCCTTGCATGCCGACGGAGCCCTGATCCGCGGCGTCCAGGTCTCACGCTTGGGCGGCGACGCCGGTAGCCTGGGGTGCTATGGCGAAGTTCGAGTACGCGCCGGCACCGGAGTCGCGCGCCGTCGTCGACATCAGAAGCTCCTACGGGCTGTTCATCGGCGGTGAGTTCGTCGATCCGGCCGGCGGTACGTCGTTCAAGTCGATCAACCCGTCCAACGAAGAGGTCCTCGCGGACATCGCGGAGGCCGGTGAGGCGGACGTCGACGCCGCGGTGAAGGCCGCTCGCAAGGCCTACACCCAGACCTGGTCGAAGCTGTCCGGCCGGGACCGCGGCAAGTATCTTTTCCGCATCGCCCGGATCATCCAAGAGCGCGCCCGCGAGCTGGCCGTCTTGGAGTCGCTCGACAACGGCAAACCGATCCGCGAGTCCCGCGACGTGGACATCCCGCTGGTCGCCGCCCACTTCTTCTACTACGCGGGCTGGGCGGACAAGCTCAGCTATGCGGGCTTCGGGCCCGATCCACGGCCGTACGGTGTCGCCGGGCAGATCATCCCGTGGAACTTCCCGATGCTGATGCTCGCGTGGAAGATCGCGCCGGCCCTGGCGACCGGGAACACCGTGGTCCTCAAGCCGGCCGAGACCACTCCCCTGACCGCGCTGCTCTTCGCCGAGATCTGCCAGCAGGCAGACCTGCCACCTGGGGTGGTGAACATCCTGACCGGTGCCGGCGAGTCCGGACGGATGCTGGTGCAGCACCCGGACGTCGACAAGGTGGCGTTCACCGGGTCCACCGATGTCGGCAAGGCGATCGCACGCAGCGTGGCCGGCACCCCGAAGAAGGCCACGCTGGAACTCGGCGGCAAAGCGGCGAACATCGTCTTCGACGACGCGCCGATCGACCAAGCCATCGAGGGCATCGTCAACGGCATCTTCTTCAACCAGGGACACGTCTGCTGCGCCGGCTCCCGGCTGCTGGTCCAAGAGTCCGTGTACGACGACGTGCTCACCAGCCTCAAACGCCGCCTCGGCACGCTGCGCGTCGGCGATCCGCTGGACAAGAACACCGACGTCGGCGCGATCAACTCCGCCGAGCAGCTGGCCCGCATCCGCGAGCTCTCCGAGGTGGGCGAAGCCGAGGGCGCCGAGCGGTGGTCACCGGAGTGCGAGCTGCCGGACCGAGGCTTCTGGTTCCCGCCGACGGTCTTCACCGGGGTCTCCCAGGCGCATCGGATCGCCCGTGAG
>NZ_ML142858.1:103923-106385 GCF_004138495.1 Phytoactinopolyspora endophytica | reverse complement strand
TCTTCGGGCCGGTGCTGTCCGTACTGACCTTCCGCACACCGGCCGAGGCCGTGGAGAAGGCCAACAACACCCCGTACGGCCTGTCCGCCGGGGTCTGGACCGACAAGGGTTCACGGATCCTGTGGATGTCGCAGCAGCTGCGGGCCGGGGTGGTGTGGGCGAACACCTTCAACCGGTTCGACCCGACGTCGCCGTTCGGCGGCTACAAGGAGTCCGGCTACGGGCGCGAAGGCGGCCGGCACGGCCTGCAGGCCTACCTGAAGGCGGCAGAAGCGGCGTGATCGGACGACGACGCACCCAGCCGGGAACGACGAGTGAGAAGCTGAGCGTGATCACATGAGCGAACGGTTGGCCGTGAAGAAGACGTACAAGCTGTACATCGGCGGGAAGTTCCCCCGTTCGGAGTCCGGGCGGTCGTACGAGGTCACCGATGCCAAGGGAAACTTCTTGGCCAATGCCGCGTTCGCCTCCCGCAAGGACGCCCGCGATGCCGTCGCGGCCGCTCGTAAGGCTTTCATCGGCTGGTCGGGTGCCACGGCCTACAACCGTGGTCAGGTGCTGTACCGGGTAGCTGAGGTGATGGAGGGGCGCCGTGCCCAGTTCATCGACGAGGTCTCAGCCGGTGAAGGACTCAGCCGGGCCAAGGCCGAAAAGGCAGTCGACGAGGCGATCGACCGCTGGGTCTGGTACGCGGGATGGTCGGACAAGATCGCCCAGGTGCTCGGGTCCAGCAATCCGGTGGCGGGGCCCTACTTCGACTTCTCGGTCCCCGAGCCCACCGGCGTCGTCGCGGTCCTCGCGCCGCAGCGCTCGTCGCTGCTCGGGCTGGTCTCGGTACTGGCGCCGGCGCTGGTGAGCGGCAATACCGCCGTCCTGGCATCGTCGTACGAGCGGCCTCTACCCGCCATCACACTCAGCGAGGTGCTCGCGACGTCGGACGTCCCCGGCGGGGTGGCCAACATCCTCACCGGCCGGATCGCAGACACCGCGCCCACGCTCGCCTCACACATGGACGTCAACGCCATCGATCTCGCCGGCGCCGCCGGTGACGACGAGCACGCCCGCGAACTCGAGCTCGCCGCCGCGGAGAACCTCAAGCGTGTCCTCCGTGCCCCAGCCGCGGAACCCGACTGGCTGGCCGAGCCCGGATTGGAACGCATCACCCAGTACCTGGAGACCAAGACGGTCTGGCATCCCGTCGGCATCTGATGATCGGCATGGACACCGGTGCCGTCAGCCCGGGACCGTCACATCAGTTGATCACCCGGGGACGCTTCCGACACCATGATCATCGAGGATAATGGGGGTTATAGTCCCTCGAATACTCGATGATCATGGTGCCATGCTGCGGCCTCCTAATGGCGGACGTCGACGTCGTGGCGTTCGGTGTGGTAGCCGGGCCAGGAGTTGTTCCGCCGGTCCTGCGTGGTGTCGCCGAGCGGATCGTGGCTGACCATGCGTCCGTCCTTCGCCCAGTCCGAGCCCCGTCGCACCAGCAGGTCGATCAGCTCTCGTCTCAGCTCCTCCAGCCGGCTCTCGTGCGCGGCCGAGCGGCTCAGATCCGTGAGCTCGTCCGGATCCGAGTCCAGGTCGAAGAGCTGCTCCACGCCACCCTCCGCATAGTGGATGTACTTCCACCGGCCGTCGGTGATCGCATGGTAATTCGCGTCCGGCACGCGCCCCTCGCCGTCGATGTACCGACGCGGATCGGCAAGCTCGCCGCGTGCGAGCGCGATCAAGTCCTGCCCGTCCACGTCAGGCGGTGCGTCCTGCCCGGCGGCGGCCAGTACGGTGGGCAGCACGTCGGCGTGCGTGACCGGATCCGACACCGTGCTGCCATGCCGGCGATCCTCCCATGCCTTGGGAAGACGCATGATGAACGGGACGTGCGCCGACGGCTCGTGGAAGAAGGTCTTCGCCCCCGTGTGGTGGTCGCCCAGATACTCGCCGTGGTCAGAGGTGAACATGAGCAGCGCATCGTCGAACAGCCGCAAATCCTGCAAAGCCGCGAACACGCGGCCGATCGCGTAGTCAATGTGGGTGACCAACCCGTAGTACGCGGCCCGGGCCGCCCGGATCACCTCCGGCGGGATCACGTCGAGCGACCAGCTCTCCCGTGCTCGTTTGAACGCCTCCGGACAGCGGTCGGGCTCGCTCCAGTCGCCGAAGACCGGCTCCGGGATCGGGCTGTCCCGATACATCGAGTAGTAAGGCTCGGGCGGATCCAGCGGAGGGTGTGGCTTCGAGAACGAGCACCACAGGAAGAAGGGAACGGTGGGGTCGCGGCGTTCACGGATGTAGTCGACGCAGCGCTCCGCTGTCCATGAGGTCAGCGTCAGGCTCTCCGGCACAGTTGCCATGCCGGGGTACAGCTCGTTCTGCCCCAGGCCGTGCCGCATCGGTTGCACGTCGTGCCCGCGCCGCGTCATCTCGGTGTAGTAGTCGGACGGGATGAGCATCTC
>NZ_ML142858.1:101174-103866 GCF_004138495.1 Phytoactinopolyspora endophytica | reverse complement strand
TGTCTCGCGGTCGACCACCTCCGATGAGTGACCGTTGCGGGCCATACCGTGGCTGGCCACGGTATGGCCGGTCATGACCGATACCCGGGACGGCACGCACATCGGGCACTGCGCATAAGCCGAGGAGAATGTGATGCCCTCGCGTGCCATGTGGTCCATGTGCGGGGTCCGCAGGAACTCCGGTGATCGCGGCCCCACTGTGTCATAACGTTGCTGGTCCGTCGTGATCAGTACGATATTGGGCCTGTTCGTCATGGACTCCACACCGCTCCTTTCGAGCCGACGCTCGCCGCCACGAACACTACATGGGCATCCCTGACTGGCAGCGGTCCTATGAAAGGTCGCGCGAGCCTCGAAGTCTGCCCCAACTCATTCCATGTTCCGCAGTGTGCCGACGCCGATATAGTCCACAGCATCCGGCGGGGCCACACAAGGGGAGGCAACGATGCGGGGCATGACCAGGTACGACGCAGTGGGCGACGGTCAACTGAGCCGCCGCCGTCTACTGGCGGCAGGAGGACTGACGGCGGCGGTCGGACTGCTCACGCCTATGAGCAACGCACTGCCGGCCTACGCCGAGGACGACAGCGAGCCGGAGCTCGGCACGATGGCCGTGTGCTCCGGCAACCCGTACGTGAACCGGGCCTGGGTCGGCGAGTCCGGCTGGGACCTGCGGCATCGGACGGGGTGGAACGGACTGGTCGGCGTGCACGGAGGACGCCATTCCGAGCAGTTCAACGCCACCTTCCACAACAGGTGCAACACCTGGCTGCAGAACCTCGACGCCATCGCTCGAATCAGTCGGCCGAACACCTCCAGTAGCTGGGGCATCCAGTGGCTCGGTGACATCGGTGCCGGCGTCTGCAAAACGGGCCAGCACGGCACCGGTCGCGCGCTGGACATCTCCCGGGTGCAGTGGGACGGCGGCTTCGTCGACCTGAACAAGCACTGGCGTGGACCTGAGACACGAGTCGTGAAACGCCGCTATCTTGCGGTGGTCGCGTCGTGCCGCCGCTATTTCCGCAACGTGTTCACCGCGTGGTACGACACCGACGGCTCACACGTGAACCACGTGCACGTCGACGACAACGGGAACAACTCGGGCGGCGTCAACATCAGGACGAGTCACAAGGGCGACACCACCATCGTGCAAGCCGCAGGCCGCTACCTGGGCGTCAACAGCGACATCGCGATCGACGGGATCTGGGGGCCTATCACGCAGTCTGCGTACAACACGCTCATGGCACGGTTCAAGATGACGACCAGCTCCGGCGGCTGCCAGACGTACAATCCGCTGAGCAGCACGGCCGACATGAAGGTCTTCCTCCGCTGGGTCATCCGGAACGCGCTCGCCGACCAGAACGCGGGCTATTATCACTCACCGACCTGCTAGGCCCACCAGTGTCTGATGGATCACGTGTCTGATGGATCGCGGCCGTAGCGAGCAGGCGTCGGTCGCCGGCGAGCACGCGGGTGACCGACGCCTACGCATTCCGGGCGGGTGGACAGTACCCTCGACATGGTGTACGCGCGCCGCCCCGGACGACATCTGCTCAATCTCGCCCCGTTCGTCGTCGCGGTCGCATTCCTCGCTGGAGGCTGTGCCGGAGACGATGAGCCGACCTTGGCGGCGCCACCGTCGGATGCACCGATACCTTCCGGTCCCGGTTCGACGTCGGAGCCCGGCCCATCGCAGGCGTCCGGATCGCCGGACCGGCGGCCCGCGGACCAGACCGACACGCCGGAGCCCGCCCCTGGCACGGTGTCGGCCGCGCCCGGCCAGCGCCCGATCACCATCTCGTTCGCCGGCGACGTGCACTTCGAAGGTGCGCTCCGGTCCCGGCTGGACGACCCCGCGGACGCGCTCGCTCCGATCTCGACGCAGCTCTCGGGAGCCGATCTGACTATTGCCAATCTGGAATCGTCGGTAGGGACCGGCGGGTCGCCGGAGCCGAAGCGGTACACGTTCCAGGCACCGCCGTCGGCGTTCGACGCGCTCGCCGCCGCCGGTGTCGACGTCGTGACGATGGCGAACAACCACGCCATGGACTACGGGACGGATGGCCTCGCCGAGACGCTCGACGCCGCTGAGCAGGCGGCGGACGCCGACTCCCCGCTCTCGGTCGTCGGAGTCGGCGACGACGTGCAGGAAGCGTTCGAGCCGGCGGTGCTCGATGTGGATGGGACGACGGTCGCCGTGCTGGGCGCGTCCATGCCCGACGACCCCACGGCCGATCCGACGCACCAGTGGGCCGCCGAGGAGGACAGGCCGGGGGTCGCCGTCACGCTCGACCCGCGACCGCTGCTCAACGCCGTCGAGTCGGCCCAGGCCGAGGCCGACGTCGTGGTGGTCTACATGCACTGGGGCGTTCAGGGCGACGCCTGTCCCAGCGACTCGCAGCAGGAGCTCGCCGGCTCGCTTGCCGAGTCCGGCGCCGACGTGGTCGTCGGCAGCCACACCCACCGGTTGCAGGGCGCCGGCGTGCTCGACGATACCTACGTCTCCTACGGCCTGGGCAACTTCGCCTGGTACACGCAGAGCTCGGAGGCGACGTCGACCACGGGCATGCTGACCCTCACCGTCGACGACGGCCGGGTGACGCAGGAGTCATGGGATCCTGCCACCATCCAGTCCGACGGCCTGCCCGAGTTCGCCGACGGCACGCAGGCAGGCCGCATGACCGAGGACTTC
>NZ_ML142858.1:100822-101035 GCF_004138495.1 Phytoactinopolyspora endophytica | reverse complement strand
GGCCGCGGGAAGGCCGCATCTTCGCCGGAGTCTGCGCCGGCCTCGCCCGGCGTTTCGGCACGACCCCCACCAAGGTACGCATCATCGCCCTGCTCTCCTGCCTGCTGCCAGGACCGCAGTTCGTCATCTACATCGCGCTGTGGTTCATCATGCCGAGCGAGGACTGACCGGTTCCGGGCGTAGGTGCGCCAGCGTCCGCTGGGCGACCAACGC
>NZ_ML142858.1:99446-100740 GCF_004138495.1 Phytoactinopolyspora endophytica | reverse complement strand
TGGCTTGACCACGTCGTTGATCAGCGCCAGCCGCTCATCGAACGGAATGAACGCGCTCTTCAGCGCGTTCACGGCGAACCACTGGAAGTCATCGAGATCGTAGCCGAACGCCTCCGAGAGCAGCGCGAGCTCCCGCGACATCGACGTGTCGCTCATCAGCCGGTTGTCCGTGTTCACGGTCACCCGGAACCGGAGCCGCGCCAGCAGGCCGAACGGGTGCTCGGCGATGGACGCGGCGGCGCCGGTCTGCACGTTCGACGACGGGCAGAGTTCCAGCGGGATCCGCTTGTCACGCACGTAGGCGGCGAGGCGACCCAGCGTCGCCTGCCCATCCTCCGCCACCGATATGTCGTCGACGATCCGCACGCCGTGCCCGAGCCGGTCCGCGCCGCACCACTGCAGCGCCTCCCAGATCGAGGGAAGGCCGAACGCCTCGCCGGCGTGGATCGTGAAATGCGTGTTCTCCCGTCGCAAGTACTCGAACGCGTCGAGGTGCCGCGTCGGAGGGAAGCCTGCTTCGGCGCCCGCGATGTCGAACCCGACGACGCCGGCCCCGCGGTAGCGGACCACCAGCTCGGCGATCTCGCTCGACCGTGCCGCATGCCGCATCGCCGTGAGCAGCGTCGCCACCCGGATCGGCCGACCCGCGGCGGCCGCACGCTGCTCGCCCAGGCGAAAGCCTTCCTCGACCGCCTCCACCACTTCGTCGAGCGTGAGCCCGCCGTCCAGGTGCTGTTCCGGCGCGTACTTGACCTCCGCATAGACGACGCCGTCGGCGGCCAGGTCCTGGGCGCATTCACTCGCCACCCTGACCAGGGCCTCGCGGGTCTGCATGACCCCGACTGTATGGACGAACGTCTCCAGGTAACGCTCCAAGGAGCCGGAGTGGGCCGACTCGACGAACCATCTGCCCAGCTCGTCCGCGTCATCTGCGGGCAGGCTGTGGCCGGTCTGAGAAGCCAGCTCGATCACCGTCGCCGGGCGGAGCCCACCGTCGAGATGGTCGTGCAGCAGAACCTTCGGTGCGGCCAGGATCTCGGCCTGCGTCGGCGCCATAATCGTCACCGTACTCCAGGTCCCGTCGGTTACGGCAGGTAGCGCCGATGTTCGCTTGGTCACGAACGGTGCCGTGCGTGGGCATGATCGCACGGGGGTGGCTAATCTCAGTGGCGTGGCACGCAATGTCTACATCGCATCGGTGACCGGCGAGACCGGGAAGTCGACGGTCGCACTCGGGGTGCTCACCGCCCTCACCCGTCGCATCGGCCGGGTCGGCGTCTTCCGGCCGATCGTC
>NZ_ML142858.1:97721-99391 GCF_004138495.1 Phytoactinopolyspora endophytica | reverse complement strand
TCAGAACGACGGCCCGACTACGTGCTCGAACTGCTGCTGGAGCACGACGGCACCGACCTGGGGTACGACGTGTGCGCCGGCGTGACATACGACGACGTGCATGCCGACCGCAACGCCGCGCTTGGGACCATCATCGACCGATACCACGAGGTGGCAGGGCAGTGCGATGCGGTCGTCATCGTCGGCAGCGACTACACCGACGTCGACAACCCCACCGAGTTCTCCTTCAACGCCCGGATCGCCGCCAATCTCGGTGCGCCGGTCCTCCTCGTGCTCAACGGGCGAGAGCGCACGCCGGAGAACATCCGGACGGTTGCCGACGCCGCAGTCGCCGAGCTGTCGGCCAACTCCGGCCAGTTGCTTGGCACCGTGGTGAACCGGGTCGAGCCGGAGAGACTCGCCGATGTGCGCCATGCCCTGAAGCCCTTGTCGCCGGCGTACACGCTGCCGGAGGAGCCGCTCCTGTCGGCGCCGACCGTGTCCGACCTTCTCGACGTCGGCGGTGAGCTGTACCGGGGCGAGTCCGACCGTCTCGGTCGTGAGGTCCGTGGGTTCGTCGTCGCCGGGATGACCTTGCCGAACGTGCTGGATCGGCTGGTCGAGGACACGATCGTGATCACCCCCGCGGACCGTTCGGACGTCCTGCTCGGCGTGTTGATGGCGCATTCCTCCCGGACCTTTCCCAGTCTCGCCGGGATCGTCCTCAACGGCGGGTTCATCCTGCCGCCGCAGATCGTCCAGCTGATCGACGGGCTCAACGTCAACCTGCCGATCATCACCGTGGAAGGCGACACGTTCGCCACCGCAACGGCACTCGCCGGTGTCCGAGGCCGGCTGACCAGGGACGCGACCCGCAAGGTGGAGACCGCCCAGACCCTGTTCGAGGAACACGTCGACGACCGCGAGCTACTCGACCTGCTCGACGTCACCCGCAGCGAGGTCGTCACCCCGTTGATGTTCGAGCACCGGCTGGTCGATCGCGCCCGAGGCGAGACACGCCACATCGTCCTGCCCGAAGGCGAGGAGGAGCGCGTGCTGCGTGCCGCCGACACGGTGCTGCGGCGGGGTATCGCCGAGCTCACGCTGCTCGGAGATCCGGAACGCGTACAGGCAACCGCTACCAACATCGGCGCCGACATCACCGCGGCGCGCATCGTCGACCCCATCGACAGCGGGTGGCGCGAGCGCTTCGCCGACGAATACGCGGCCCGCCGCGCCCACAAGGGCGTGACGCAGGAGCTCGCCTACGACCAGGTCGCCGACGTCTCCTACTTCGGCACCATGATGGTGCTGCTGGGCATGGCCGACGGCATGGTCTCCGGTGCCGTGCACACCACGGCGCACACCATCCGGCCGGCGTTCGAGGTGGTGAAGACCAGCGACGGGGTCTCCACCGTGTCCAGCGTCTTCTTCATGTGCCTGCGCGACCGCGTCCTGGTCTACGGCGACTGCGCGGTCAACCCGGACCCGAGCGCCGAGCAGCTGGCGGACATCGCCGTCTCCTCTGCGCAGACCGCCGAGGCCTTCGGGGTGGAGCCCAGGGTGGCGATGCTCTCCTACTCCACCGGCGAGTCCGGCTCGGGGGCCGACGTAGACAAGGTGCGGTCAGCGACGGCGCTGGCGAGGGAGCGCCGCCCCGACCTGTCCATCGAGGGCCCGATCCAGTACGA
>NZ_ML142858.1:97413-97641 GCF_004138495.1 Phytoactinopolyspora endophytica | reverse complement strand
CCGTCGACGCCGGGGTGGCCCGCACCAAGCTCCCGGAGAGCGACGTCGCGGGCCGGGCCACCGTCTTCATCTTCCCGGACCTCAACACCGGCAACAACACCTACAAGGCGGTGCAGCGCAGCGCCGGCGCCGTCGCGATCGGACCCGTATTGCAAGGACTGCGCAAACCGGTCAACGACCTGTCACGCGGAGCCCTGGTGCGCGACATCGTCAACACCATCGCCATCA
>NZ_ML142858.1:96938-97369 GCF_004138495.1 Phytoactinopolyspora endophytica | reverse complement strand
ATCCAGGCACAAGTCAGCGTCTGAAACCCGCGGTGGATAGAATCCTCCGCGCCCGATGGTTCGCTTTGGGCCGTGGGAGGGAGAACTCCCTCCCACTTTCTGGTCACGTATCGGCGCGGGCGGGGGATTCCCATCCACCGCGGGCTTCAGACCTTCGGGAAACACAAACTAGGGAGCGGCGAGGCGGAGCACGTCGTCGATCTGACCCTTGGCGGTCTCGAGGTTCCGCGACGGGAACATCCCGATGCTGGTGACGCCGGCCGCTTCGAGCGCGGCGATGTGCTCGTGCGCATCATCCATGGTGCCGATCGGTCCCAGCTCGGTCCACCACTGTTGGGGCATCGAGACCAGACCGTCGGTGCCGTGTTCGTTGTAGCGCGCGACCAGGTCGTCGTAGAACGGCAACCCTTCGACCTCCGGTGTCGGCTGGT
>NZ_ML142858.1:95329-96871 GCF_004138495.1 Phytoactinopolyspora endophytica | reverse complement strand
GAGCGCGGCCAGCCATGGTGCCATGTTCGCGTAGGCAGTACGACGGTCACGCTCGACGCACAGCACCGAGAACACGGCCACGTGGAACGGGTCTGGATGCCCGGCCTTGTCCAGTGCCCACCTGACGAAAGAGGGGCTGGCCGGCTCGGCCAGCACCACACCACCGGCCGCACGGCCGGCCAACGCCATCGATTTCGGCCCCCGCACCCCCGCCAGGAGCGGCGGCACCTCGGCAGGCGGATGGTAGAGCTGGACGTCATCGAGGTGTACGTGCTTGCCGTGCACGGTCAACCGTTCTCCTTCGAGCAGCCTTCGCACGCCGTCCAACACCTCTTCCAGTGCGGTCAGCGGGGACGACGGGCGCACGCCCATCTGCCCCATCCACGACTGCACGCCGTGTCCGATACCGGGCAGGAACCGGCCCGGAGCCAGCGCACACAGGGTGGCGATCTCCATCGCCGTGATCGCGGTGGTGCGCGCCACCGCGGGAAGAATTCCAATGCCTACCGTGAGTCGTTCGCTGACTGCGAGTGCGGAAGCAGCCAGACTGATCCCTGCGGTATAGAAGCAGTCCTCAATGATCCAGAGCTGATCCGCCCCACCGTCGTCCAGCCGCCGGGCGAACTCGGTGACGTGTGATGCGGGGAAGGTCCGGTCGAAGCACATGCCGATTTGGGCTTGTTTCGTCTGCATGTCGGCAGCGTACTCGGGGACGCTGACAGGCATCGGAGGACAGTGGAAAGATGAAGGATGAGAGGGTCGGATATCGCCGGGTCGGACGGGACCAGGCCGACGCCTCGGCCGAACCGGCCAACAAGACCTGACGAAACGGCACGACGGGGTGTGTGATGAGTGCAACGGTACTCGTGCTCAACTGCGGATCGTCGTCGATCAAATACCAGCTCATCGACGCCGACGACGCACATGTAGCGGCCAGGGGCCTGGTGGAACGGATCGGCGAGAGCGGCGGCCATGTGCGGCACGACGGCGACGGCGAGCCCATCGAGCTCGAGCTCGACCTGCCCGATCACGAGGCCGGCCTGAAGACCGTGCTCGACATGCTCGACCAGCACGGCCCGGCGCTGGCCGACATCGGCCTGACCGCGGTCGGTCACCGTGTGGTGCACGGTGGCGACCGCTTCTCCGAACCGGTCGTCATCGACGACGACGTGGAACGGGCCATCGATGAGCTCTCCACCCTGGCACCGCTGCACAACCCGCCGAACCTGACCGGCATCCGGGTCGCCCGGCAGGTACTGCCTGATGTTCCGCACGTGGCCATCTTCGACACCGCCTTCCATCAGACCCTGCCCCCGGCGGCCTACACATACGCTCTCGGTCGCGATGTCGCCCGCCGGCACGGGATACGACGCTACGGCTTTCATGGCACATCGGTCGGATACGTCGCCCGTGAGGCCAGCCGGTTCCTGGAGCGCGATCCGGGGCGCACCAACCTCATCGTGCTCCACCTGGGCAACGGCGCCTCGATGACCGCTGTACGCGGTGGTGAGTCGATCGACACGTCGATGGGGCTGACTCCCC
>NZ_ML142858.1:89967-95262 GCF_004138495.1 Phytoactinopolyspora endophytica | reverse complement strand
AAGGCCTCGTCATGGGCTCACGCAGTGGCGACCTGGACCCAGGTGCGGTCTTCCACCTGCGCCGCGAGTCCGGAATGTCCGTCGACGACCTCGACGTGTTCCTCAACCAGCGCAGCGGGATGCTCGGGATGACCGGTGTCCGCGACATGCGCGAGGTGCACCGGTTGGCCTCCGAAGGCGACGCGGACGCGAAACTCGCGCGGGATGTGTACTGCCACCGGATCCGCCACTACATCGGTGCCTACCTGGCCGCGCTCGGGGAGGCCCACGCCCTGGTCTTCACCGGTGGCGTCGGAGAGAACGATTCCTGGGTGCGCTCACATTCGCTCGCCGGACTGCAGAAGCTGGGCATCGTGATCGACCATGTCCGCAATGCGTCCAAGGGCGGCAGGGCCAGATTCATCTCGCCGGACGGCGCCCAGACAGCCGTGCTCGTGGTCCCCACCAATGAGGAGCTCGAGATCGCACGACAGACGTCGACGCTCGTGGCCGGAGCGACCCGGCAGCAGGAGCCGGTGTACTACGGCGCCGGGGAGGCGTAAGACGACCAGGACGACCGGGCACTATGCGACACGGTCGATGACCAGTGGCGGGAGGTCCGGCCGAGCACCGGATGGTGCGATCGTGTAGGCACCGTCGAGGATCTCGAGCGCACGATCGAACCGCTCCGGCTCGTCAGTGTGCAAGGTGAGCAACGGTTCGCCCCCGCCGACGAACGACCCTGGCTTGGCGTGAAGCTCGACACCGGCCGCCGCCTGCACCGCGTCTTCCTTGCGTGCCCGCCCGGCGCCGAGCCGCCACGCCGCGACCCCGACGCGGTAGGCATCAAGATCGGTCAGCACACCTGTCACCGGTGCCAGTACGGCGTGGCTCTCCCGAGCCTTCGGCAGTGGCGCGTCAGGGTCGCCGCCCTGCGCCGTCACCATCGCCCGCCACACATCCATGGCCGAGCCGTCACGCAGGGCATCGGCCGGGTCCTTCCCATCGATTCCGGCGGCACTCAGCATCTCTCGGGCCAGCGTGACGGTCAGCTCGACGACGTCCTCCGGGCCACCGCCCGCCAGCACGTCGACCGATTCGCGTACCTCCAGCGCGTTGCCCACGGTCAGCCCGAGCGGCGTCGCCATGTTGGTCAGCAGAGCGACCGTCCGGACTCCGGCGTCCGTGCCCAGGTCCACCATGGTGCGGGCCAGTTCCTGGGCGGACGTGACGTCTTTCATGAAGGCGCCCGAGCCCACCTTCACATCCAGCACCAAGGCGCCGGTTCCCTCCGCGATCTTCTTGCTCATGATCGAGCTGGCGATCAGCGGAATCGCCTCGACCGTGCCGGTGACATCGCGCAGCGCATACAGCTTCTTGTCCGCGGGTGCCAGGTCCTCGGTCGCGGCGCAGACCACCGCGCCGGCGCCGCGCACCACGTCCAGCATCTCGTCGGCGGAAAGCGAGGCCCGCCAGCCCGGGATCGACTCGAGCTTGTCCAGTGTGCCCCCGGTGTGTCCCAGCCCGCGACCGGACAGCTGCGGAACCGCCGCACCGCATGCCGCGACTGCCGGCGCCAGCGGGAGCGTGATCTTGTCTCCGACTCCGCCTGTGGAGTGCTTGTCCGTGGTCGGACGGCCGACGCCGGACCAGTCCATGCGGGTGCCGGAGCGAACCATCGCATCGGTCCACCGGGAGATCTCCCGCCGGGACATGCCGTTCAGCAAGATCGCCATGGCCAGCGCGGACATCTGCTCGTCCGCGATCTCGCCGGCCGTATAAGCCTCAATGGCCCAGTCGACCTGGGCGTCGGACAGCTCGCCGCCGTCCCGCTTGGCACGGATGATGTCGACCGCGTCGAACCTGGACCCACCACTGCTGCTCATCGATCACGCCCGCCTTGCCACTCGTCTTTGCCGCCGCTACCGATCCTGCCCTATTTCCACCCACCCTGCGACGACCTATGCAGCCAGCGAACACAGCGATGACGGCCACGGCCGGCATCGCCGGCTTCTCAGCGGCCGCGTGGCCGCTCGGCATGTGGCGTGTTCTCGTCCTCCGGATGCTGCGCGAGCGAGCGCTGTATGAGCGGAACCTGGGTGGGCTGTGCGGGCGGAACCTGGGTAGGCAGAGCCTGAGCGGCTCCCGCCGCTGGGCTCCGCGCCGGGCGACGCGTATTGACGACGTAGTAGCCGAGCGCGGTCACCGCGAACCCCACCGACACCACTACGACCATCAGGTAGGACCGCCCCGTCGACGGCAGGAGCACCGCTGCCACGCCCGCCGCGGCGACGAAACTCACGTTGAACGCCACGTCACAGAACGAGAACACCCGGCCCCGGTAGTCGTCGTCGACGCTCTCATGCACCACTGTGTCGACGACGATCTTCAGGCTCTGCGTCGCCACGCCCATCACAAACGCCAGGACGCCCAGCGCCGGCACGCTGAACCATGAGCCCGGAACCACCACGGCGACAGCAGCCAGCGCCATTGCGACCGCCGCCCATGTCTCCTTGCGCATCCGGGCGCTGGCTATGGGGGTGAGCGCGGCCGCCACCAAATAGCCCGCGCCGGAGACGCCAAGGAACATCGCGAGCGTCCCCAGGCCGGCATCGACGTCTTCTCCGGCGTGGAAGTGATTGCGCGACAGGAGGATCGCCGCGATCAGCGTCACGCCGTAGAAGAACCTGGTGGAGGCCATCGCCAGCAAGCCCCACAGAGCCGGCCGTCGCTCGTGCACATGCCGGGCTCCCTCGACCATCCCGACCGCGACCTGCCGCACGGCCTGGCCCACCGGGACTCGGGTGACAGTCTCGTCCGGCCCGAGCAGCCGGCGCCCGAGCCGCAGCGGCAGCAGACCGGCCAGGAGATAGACCGCCGCGGCAGCCATCACCACCGAACTGTCCGCCGAATCCTCCGCCTCGGTGCCGAACACCCATTGCTGGGTGGCATATCCAAGCCCGACGCCGGCCATCACCGCGATGGCGCCTGACGTGGGCGACACCGAGTTCGCGATCACCAGATCCTTGCGCGGAACCACTCGTGGGAGCGACGCGCTCAGGCCGGCCAGGACGAACCTGTTCAGTGACAGCATGACCAGGACGGTTCCGAAGAATACCGGGCCCACGTCGGCGGCCGTGACCTGCCATGCCACCGCCACGGTCAAGACCGTGCGCAGCAGGTTCGCCGTCACCAGGACCTGGCGTCGCTGCCAGCGATCCAGCAGCACACCGGCGTACGGTCCGACCATCGAATACGGCAGCAGGAGCACCGCGAACGCGGCAGCCGCCGCGGGCGCGGTGGTCTGTCGCTCGGGCGAGAAGAACACGTACGACGCCAGCGCGACCTGGAGGACACCGTCGCCCAGCTGACCCGCGATCCGGACCGCGAACAGCTTGCGGAAATCCGGCCGCATCAGCAACGTCCGCAAGTCAGACGTGAAACCGGTCGTCGCTGTCACAGTTCACCACCCTACGGGGTACCCGGATTCAAGATCCTCCACTATCGGCACCACGACGCCACGAATCCGGTCCGCGCATCGCCGGCACGTCGACCGATTCGCGTACCTCCAGCGCTGGTCGAACAACCTGCCACCGTTGCGGCCTTTCACGGCATTCCGGGTTTTGGCCCGAGGTCGTCCGCGGCGAACGCCTGCGGTAGGACCTCGGCCATGGTCTGCACACCTACCGGGGTCTGAACCAGCAGCTGGGCCCCTCCGTGCTCCCAGAGCAGCTGCCGGCAACGGCCACACGGCATGATCAGCGTGCGGTTCGACCCACCCACGCAGGTGAATGCCACCAGCCGGCCGCCCCCACCCGCCACCAGCGACGACACCAGGCCGCACTCGGCACACAGCGTCAACCCGTAGGAGGCGTTCTCGACGTTGCAGCCGGTGACGACCCGTCCGTCGTCGACCAGGGCGGCCGCACCTACAGAGAACGACGAGTACGGCGCGTAGGCCCGCTCGGCGACCTCCACCGCCGCCGCACGCAGCGCTTCCCAGTCCACCCGCTCGCCCATACCTCTCGCCTCCCGCTGTCGTCTCCAAAGTGATCATGTGAAGTAGGTTCCTCGTGCCCTACCATGCCTGCAGCCCTGTTACGGCAAGAGAAAACCTACTTCACATGATCATTTTGAGGGCTGCGCTTCGGTCCGGTTGGGGCGGTCAATGTTCTTCGCCCCGGCGATAGCGCATCCCATCCGCCGCCGGAGGTCTCAGCCGCTGCGAAGCGGTCGCCAGCACCGCCAGCGTGACCAGGTACGGGGTCATCGTCGTGACTTCGTTCGGCAACGAGTCGAGGGTCGCGGACGCGACGACGGCGACGCCGGCGAGGACCAGCAGCACGCCGCTGAGCAGGTACCGTCGCCGGTACAGGTCCCACAGGCCGACCGCCGCCAGGATCAGCCCGACGAGCATGAGCAGCGCCAGCACCGCGGCCGAGGTCTGAGCCCGCAGCCGCACCGCGTCCGAGTAGCCGAACAGCCCGGACCCGGCAGCAAGACCGGTGGGCCGCCAGTTGCCGAAGATCATCGCGGCCAGACCGATGTACCCGCGCCCACCGGTCTGCCCCTCCCGGTAGGTGCCGGTCCACAGCACCAGCATCAGCCCGCCCATCCCGGCGAGCGCACCGCTGACCACAACGGCCAGGTACTTCATCCGGTAGACGTCGACGCCCAGCGACTCCGCCGCGGTCGGGTTCTCCCCGGCGGAACGCAAACGCAGCCCCAGCGCGGTGCGCCACAGCACAAACCACGCCAGCGGCAGCATCGCCAGCGCGATCAGCGCGAACACGGTCAGGCCGCTGGTCAGCCCGCGCAGGATGCCGCCGGCGTCGGACAGGATCACGACGTCGATGTCCTCCAGCCGGCCCAGCAGGTCAGGCCCAGAGGAGAGGATCGGCACGTCGAACGTGGCCGGTGAGCCGATCGGCGGCGACTGGGTCGGCCCGCCGCCCTCCTCACCTTCGAAGAGCGCCTCGGACAGGAAGCGCACCAGCCCGGCCGCGACCAGATTGATCGCCACACCGCTGACGATGTGGTCGACGCCGAAGGTGACCGTGGCCAACGCATGGACCAAGCCGCCCAGCGCCCCACCCACGACGGCGCCGAGCAGCGCTCCCCACGGCCCGTAGTGCCAGCCACCGAAGCCGGCACCCCAGGTGCCGAGGATCATCATCCCCTCGAGGCCGATGTTGATCACGCCGGCCCGCTCGGCGACCAGGCCACCGAGCGCGGCCATGGCGATCGGCAGGGCCAAAATCAGCATGGCCCGCGCGGTTCCGCTGCTGGTCAGCACGGCCTCGCCGGTGATCGCCC
>NZ_ML142858.1:85092-89898 GCF_004138495.1 Phytoactinopolyspora endophytica | reverse complement strand
CCGCGGACAACGCAATGAACCCGACCGTGATGACGAGCACCATCATCCGGGCCCGAGACATCCGCGACAGCCGGCCGTCGATGCCGGCCAGCCGCGGCTCTGCGGTACGGCTCACGACGCCACCTCCTCCGACCGGGTCGTCGGATCCTCTGCCCGGGCTCGTCGCTCCTCGCGGCGGCGCAACCGGCGTCGCGCCACCTCGTCGACGATGAGGACGGACAGGACGACGATGCCCTGCATGATGGTGACCGCCGCGGGCGGGATGCCCTCGGACTGCAGCCGTGGCCCGGCCCGGTCCAGGAACGCGAAGAGCAGGGCCGCGAGCGCGATCCCTCCCGGCCGGTTCCGGCCGAGCAACGCCACCGCGATACCGGTGAACCCGTAGCCGGCCACGAAGGAGTCCGACTGGAACCGGTGCGCCGACCCCAGTAGGTCGGGCAACCCGACCAGGCCGGCCAACGCGCCGGAGAGCAGCATCGCCTTGATCACCATGGCTCGCGACGAGATGCCGTTGGCTGCCGCTGCCATCGCGTTCAGGCCGCTAGCTCGCAGCTCGAAGCCGAAGCGAGAGCGGGAGAGGACGACGGCGATGATGACGCCGACGACGATCGCGACCACGACGAAGCCGTGCACTGGCCGCCGTGGCTCCTCCAGCCCCAGCGCACCGAAGAGGTCGTTCAGCCCCGGGAACTGGCCGGACTCGTCGATCTCCCGGGTCGCGGCCGTCTCCCCAGAGCCGAGGTCCGGATCGGCGAACGGCGATCGGACCAGCCAGGCGGCGAGACCGACCGCGATCGAGTTGAGCATGATGGTGGAGATGACCTCGCTGACACCACGCGTGGTCTTCAGCACCGCCGGGATCGCCGCGTAGGCGGCGCCCGCGGCCATCGCGACGACGACGATCACCAGGATGTGCAGCGGCGCCGGCAGCACGATCGCCGCTCCGACGCCCGCGGCGACCACGGTCGCCATCCGGTACTGTCCCTCGACCCCGATGTTGAACAGCCCCATCCGGAAGCAGATGCTGACGGCTAGTCCGGCCAGGAAGAGAGGCGTCGCACGATTGATCCACACGCCGATGGAGTTCGCCTGGGCGGTGGGCGAGTCGCCGAAGTCGAACAAGGCGCCCAGCGCCGCCAGCGGGTCCTCACCGATGATCAGGATGAACACGCCGGTGATGAGCAGCGCCATGACCAGCGCCACCAGTGTGGGCGCAAGTCCGCGCACCCAGCCGAGCAACCGCGTCATCACACCTTCCCCAGCCGCGTCATCATCCCTCAACCTCGCCGTCCTGTGCCCCGACCTCGCCGTCCTGGGTCACCGCTCCGGTCATGTAGCCGCCGAGGACCTTCGGGGTCACCTCAGAGGGGTCGAGCTTGGCGACGATCCGGCCGCGGAAGAGCACGTAGAGCGTGTCCGAGAGTCCCAGCAGCTCCTCCAGGTCGGCGGAGACGAGCACGGTCGCCAGCCCGGCGGCCCGTGCCTCGCGCAGCCGGTCCCAGATGGCGGCCTGCGCACCGACGTCGACCCCACGGGTCGGGTGCGCGGCGACCAGCACCCGCAGCTTCGTGCTCATCTCCCGGCCGATGACGAACTTCTGCTGGTTACCGCCGGACAGCGCATCGGCAAGAGTCTCCGGGCCGGGTGCCCGGACGTCATAGTCGGCCATGATGGCGGCCGCCTCCTGGCGGGCCAGCCGCGGGCTGATCCAGTACCGCCCACCGGCCGGCGGTTTTACGTGCCAGCCGAGCAGCCGGTTCTCCCACAGTGGCGCGTCGAGTAGCAGCGCCTGCCGGTGCCGGTCCTCGGGGATGAACCCGATCCCGGCCGCGCGCCGATCCTGCGCCGGCCAGAGCGTCATGTCGTCGGCACCCAGGACGACGGTACCGGTGTCCGGCTTGCGCAAACCCATGATCGCTTCGACGAGCTCACTCTGACCGTTGCCCTCGACGCCGGCGAACCCGACGATCTCGCCCTGCCGCACGTCGAACGTGATGTCGCTGAGCAGGCTTGGGCCGTCGTCGGCGCTGATGCCGAGTCCGGCGACGGCGAGCTCGACGACGTCGGTCACCGTCGACTCGGTCGTCTCCGGCGTGGGCAGCTCGCTTCCGACCATCAGCTCGGCGAGCTCACGCGACGTCGTGGCCCGCGGCTCGACCGTCGCCACCGTCGACCCGCGCCGGATCACCGTGATCCGGTCGGCCACTTGCCGGACCTCGTCGAGCTTGTGGCTGATGAAGATCACCGACAGGCCGGCGCTGCGCAGCTCGGCGAGGTTGGCGAAGAGCGCATCGACCTCCTGCGGCACCAGGACCGCGGTGGGCTCGTCGAGGATGAGGACCCGGGCGCCGCGATACAGCACCTTGGCGATCTCGATCCGCTGCCTGTCCGCCACGGAAAGCTCCTCGACCAGCCGGTCCGGGCGGAGCCCAAGACCGTAGCGGTCGGAGATCTCGGTGATCTTCCGCCGGGCGGCGCGGAAGTCGAGACGCAGTCCGGTGGTCGGTTCGGCGCCCAGGACGATGTTCTCCAGGACGGTGAAGTTGTCGGCGAGCATGAAGTGCTGATGCACCATGCCGATTCCGGCCGCGATCGCGTCCTTGGGGTTGCCGAACTCAACGGCGCGGCCGTCCACGCTGATGCTGCCCTCGTCCGGCTGGTACATGCCGTAGAGGATCTTCATCAGCGTGGACTTGCCGGCGCCGTTCTCACCGACGACCGCATGCACTTCGCCATGCCGGACCTCGAGGTGGACGTCACTGTTGGCGACCACCCCGGGGAACCGTTTGGTGATACCGGCCAGCTCGATGACCGGCGCAGAGTTCTCGGTCACTCCTCGAAGTTGACTTCGATCTCGCCGTCGATGATCTGCTGCTTGTACTCCTCCAGCTGGGCGATGACGTCCTCGGGGATGAAGTCGCCGCTGGTGCTGTAGCCGACACCCTCGGTCGAGAGGTCGAAGACGCCGGACTCCACGGTTCCGTCGTTGGAGTAGGCTTCGATGCTCTCATAGACCGCGTTGTCCACCCGCTTGAGCATCGAGGTCGCGATCACCTGCTGGAGATCCGCGTCGCCGACCGTCTCGTACTGGTCGGAGTCGGTGCCCGCGGCCCACGCGTCGGCATCCGCAGCCGCCTGGAAGACGCCCACGTTCGAGTCGCCGGCAGCGGTGAAGACGAACTCCACACCCCGGTCGTACATGGCCTCCGCCGCGACCCGGCCGCCGGCCGCGTCGTCGAAGCCGCTGGGATCCTCTCCCGAGGCCAGGCGGTGGTCCTCCACCTCGATGGACTCGTCGACGGCGGCGACACCCTGCTTGAAGCCGGCGCCGAACGCGTTGATCACGACGCCCTCATTGCCGCCGACGAAGCCGATCTGGCCGGACTCGGCCATCAGCGCGGCCGCCGCACCCACCAGGAACGAGCCCTCGTGGTCGGCGAAGTTCATGACCGCGACGTTCTCTTTCTCGCTCGGAGCGCCGTCGATCCGGACGAACTGCACGTCAGGGTACTCGTCGGCCACAGTGTCCATGTCCTCGGCGAAGGCGTAACCGATGCCGAAGATCACCTCGTTACCATCGTCGGCGAGCTGGCGGAGGAGCTCGTCCCGGTTCGAGCCGTCCGCATTGGGCGACAGCTCCTCGAAATCGATGCCCAACTCGTCCTGCGCGCGCTCGATCCCGGCCGCGGCCGAGTCGTTGAACGACCGGTCTCCGCGACCGCCGACATCGAATGCGAGGCCGACCTCGAGGCCGTCACCGGAATCACCGGAGTCACCAGAATCCGTGGAATCTCCCGAATCCTCGCCATCATCGCTCGCACATGCTGTGAGCAGCAAGGCCGCGGTGGCGAACCCCGCGGCAAGTTTCATTACCCGGCGCACGGGCAGCTCCCTTCACGACGCATGGGGGGTTCACATCCCGACACCCCCGAAGACGCATGAGCGTATCCGTTACGCCCCAGTTCAGGCGACCTCAACAGGCCGTTGTTACCAGGTTGGAACGTCAGTCGACGCGCCCGTTTCTACGAGCAGGTCATCCGGTCAGCGGACGATGCTCTGAGACTCAGCCACCGGAACGTCCACCGTGGTCGTGCGAGCCAGCGGTTCCAGGTCCCCGCCGACCTGTTCGCCGTCCTGTGTCACGCCTTCCCAGCTGGCGTTCCACTCCGTCGACGCCGTCACCGGGTAGCCCCCCGGGTACTGCACCGACGCCCTGTCGAATTCGACCGTGCAGCCACTGTCGTCGTCGGCCCCCGCCGTCCACGAACTGATGGCGACCGCCGGCTCGCAGAACGTGTCGCCGGCCGGCGACGCGACGGACAGTCCACCGGTCTCGGCCGTCACCTCGGCCCACACCTCACCGTCCACCACTTCGGCACGGATCTGACGCTCGCCGTCCGATCCGCCGATGCTCTCCTCGGGGTTGGTGACCCAGAACCAGGTGGGGAAGTTGACCAGCGTGGCCCCGGCCAGGTTGCCAGTGCCCTGCGGGTTGCGATCGATCTCCGGCTCGTCGATGACCATGCGGTCGCGCGCCGCCTGTGCCAGAACCTCAGGATCGACCAAAACCGGCTGCTCTTCGCCTTGCACGAAAAGGCCGGCCACGATCGCGGATCCCATCACGTGACCGCCAGCGAACTCGATGGCTCGGTCGTCGATGTAAGGGATGTTGCAGTACAGAGAGCGCCAGATCAGTTTCTGGCCGTCAGCCTCGCGCTCGACCGCCTCCTCGTAGCGTTCTCGGGGCCCATACCATCTAACCCAGCCGCCGCCGTCCTCGTGCGGCTGGTTCCAGCCCCATTCGAT
>NZ_ML142858.1:76538-85073 GCF_004138495.1 Phytoactinopolyspora endophytica | reverse complement strand
GAGAACTTTCTCCATGTCCGTGCCATCGCCGACATCCGGGCCGCCTGCCCCTTTGAAGGGACCCCAGTAGCACAGAGGTTCGACGTACTCGTAGTAAGACCCTCCTCCCTCAGGAGCCCCATCACCGCTGTAGAGCACCTCGACTTCGACCGAGTAGCCGTCCTCGTCGCCATCACCATCGGGCGGGAGGGCGACGGCCGTTGCCGAAAGTGGCAGCGCCGCGGCGGCGAGGGCCGCAACCATCCCAAGTCGATACCTCGTCCGCATAGGCCGCATACCTCTTGTAGTCACAACGTCATGGAACATCGGCAGGCTAACAGGATCTTGCCCAATCTGGACAGAATATAGCCCAGATGGTCATGCCGGATTTGTCTATTGGTCACATGGAGCGGCGTCTTGCTCCTGCGTGTTGGACGTCACCCAGCCGTCGCCTGCGCGCTCGAGCTCGAGGGCGTATCGCTCCGGCGACGGGTAGGGCGTGACGCCACCTCCACGGATCTCAATCCAGCCGGGGAACGCCAGACATAGCTCGACATCGGCCTGATCGCCGTCCACCGAGACCGACCGCGCCGTGAGTTCCATCGGGTCACCTGTGAACACCCACTTCTCTTCTTCCGCCTGCGCGATGAAGCTGACCAGGCTGTCGAGGATGGCTCCAGTGGCAGTGTCGCGGATGCCGGACTGTTCCTCATCGGCGCCGAACAAGATGGCTTGCCAGCTCGCCATGAATCGGCCCGCGGCCTGCAAGACCTCCTGCTCCTCGCCGCTGACCTCGCTGGGCGGCTCAACGTCCAGCTCCTTGGGCAGATCGATCACGGACGGATCGTCGCCCGGGATGTGCGGCTGGGTGAACGTGGGTTCCGGATCCACCTCTTCGCCACCGCCATCTGCGGGCTCGGTAGACGTCGGCTCACTCGTGGGCGTCGGCTCGTCGCCTCCCTCGTCGGGTGGTGCGGTCGTCGCGAGGCCCGCCTCGGTCTCGAGGCCTACCGGCTCCTCACCGCCACCGCCGCACCCCGTCAGGACAAGGACGGCCACGGCGGACAACACCGACGCTGCTCGTCCGGCTGCCGTGATCACAGGCACCGTGGTTCCCTCCGTCAGCACGTGTCTAGGCGGGCCCGCACGTCGGAGGCACATCTCGTGATCCAGACGCCAGCCCGCTACCGCGCCTGACGATATCTCAAGAGAACGAACGCCGATCAGATGCTCGACGGCGGCTGGTACATCCCCCACACCTCGCGGAGCGCGTCACACACCTCGCCGACGGTCGCCCTGGCGGCCAGCGCCTCGCGCATCGGGACCATGACGTTCTCATCCCCCGTCGCCGCCGCCTGCAGGTTACCGAGCGCGCGATCCACCGCCGACGCGTCCCGAGTCTCCCGGAGACGCGCCAGCCGTTCCGCCTGCGCCGCCTCCAGCTCGGGATCGACCCGGAGCGGCTCGTATGGCGTTTCCTCCCCATCCCCGGTATGCGCGTTGACACCGACGACAGTTCGCTCGCCGGACTCGATCTGCTGGGAGATGGCATAGGCGGACCTCTCGATCTCGCTCTTCTGAAACCCGCGCTCGATCGCGGCGACGGCCCCGCCGAGGTCTTCGACCTGTCGCATCAGGTCCTGGGCGGCTTCTTCGAGCTCGTCGGTCATCGACTCGACGGCATACGACCCGGCGAACGGATCCACGGTCCGGGTCACGTCCGTCTCGTGTGCCAGCACCTGCTGCGTGCGCAACGCCAACCGCGCGGCCTTCTCGCTGGGCAGCGCGATCGCCTCGTCGTAGGCGTTCGTATGCAACGACTGTGTTCCACCGAACACCGCTGCCAGCGCCTGCACCGCCACCCGGACCAGGTTGACCTCGGGCTGCTGGGCAGTGAGCTGCACACCGGCAGTCTGGGTGTGGAACCGCAACATCTGCGACTTCGGGTTCTGCGCGCCGAACTCTTCGCGCATCATCCGCGCCCAGATCCGCCGGGCCGCGCGGAACTTGGCGACCTCTTCGAGGATGGAGGTGCGGGAGACGAAGAAGAAGGAGAGGCGCGGTGCGAACTCGTCGACGTCCAGCCCGGCCGAGAGCGCCGCACGGACGTACTCGCGGGCGTTGGCCAGCGTGAACGCCACCTCCTGAACGGGCGTGGCTCCCGCTTCCGCCATGTGGTAACCGGAGATGGAGATCATGTTCCACCGCGGGATCTCCGTCCGGCAGTAGGCAAAAATGTCGCTGACCAGACGCAACGACGCCGCCGCCGGGAAGATGTAGGTGCCGCGGGCGATGTACTCCTTGAGCACGTCGTTCTGGATGGTTCCGGTGAGCTTCTCCCCGCCGATCCCCTGCTCCGCGCCGACCAGCTGGTACATCAGCAGAAGCAGAGCCGCCGGAGCGTTGATCGTCATGGACGTGGAGACCTTGTCCAGCGGGATGCCGCCGAACAGGGTGCGCATGTCCTCGACCGAGTCGATGGCCACGCCGACCTTGCCGACCTCACCCTTGGCCAGCGGAGCGTCCGAGTCGTATCCCATCTGGGTGGGCAGATCGAAAGCGACGGAGAGTCCTCCGCTGCCCGCCTCCACCAGCTGGTGGTAGCGCTGGTTGGACTCCGCGGCAGTGCCGAAACCGGCGTACTGGCGCATGGTCCATGGCCGGCCGGTGTACATGCTCGGGTAGACGCCCCTGGTGAACGGGTACGTACCCGGCTCTCCCAGCTGCTGCTCCGGCTCCCAGCCGTGGAGTGCATCGGGGCCGTAGACGGGTTCGAACGGCAGACCGGACTCCGTTGTCGCGCTCATGATCGCCTCACTTTGACCGACGTGCTGCTCGCCGGCAGATCGATGGTCGTGTGGATCGTGCGGTGTGCCTGTCGGACATGCCTCGTGGCGGGATGGTTACGCCATCGGACACCAGCGTCTTCACATCACAGATCGTCGTTCAACCGTAGTGACTCTTCGGATGGTACGGCGGTGAGAATGTGCACAACAGGAGATACTTCACACCTACACTCGACCATCTCCCGTGATCATGAACAGTAACCGTGTACATAGCACGGTTACTGTTCATGATCATGGAAGGCGGCGCTTGGCGGTCTGGCGACGGCGCAGAGCCGCCTCCGCCTCGGACCGAGCTTCGTCGAGTTCCTCCTCCGCGCCGTGCACGTCGGCCTGCGCGTGATCGAGGTCGCGGCGGGCGGACTCCAGCTCCGCCGTCAGCCGTTCCACCTCGGACTCGGCGCGTTCCGCGACGCGTCGACGCTCGTCGAGACGGGTCAGGACCGCTTCGACGCGATCGGACGCGGCTTCGACGGCCTTTTCGGCAGCGCGCAGCTCATCCTCGGCTTCCTCCCGTTCACGCGCCAGCCGCCGCTCGCGTTCGGCATCTTCCTCAACGTCTTCGGCGGCCTTGTCGCCATCCCGGTCGGCCTTCGGCCGCTTGGTCTTCGCGCGACGGCCGTCGTCGACCTTCGCACCCGCGCCCGCGGCGGTATCGGCGGGCCGCGTCCGCTGCCCGCGAGCCTCCCGGACCTCGCTCAACGAGATGACGTCCGCGTCGCCGCCGAACGCTCCGAACGGGCCGAACCCGACGTGCTGCAAGGGATGGGTGAGCCGGCCGGCTTCGACCTGCGCCGCCGCCCTCGGGTCCGCCGTCGCGGCCAGCAGCGTCTCATTCAACGCCTCGACCGCGTCGTCGCCGGCCCGAAGTCCGGCCTCCTCAGCCGTCCGCCGGGCCTGGATGAGCAGACCGTCGACCAGCTCCTTACGTCGGGAGGTCAGCTCCCGCAGACGCTGCCCATCCGAGGCAGCCGTCGCGTCCCGCATGTCGTCGCCTACCGTCAGGAGCTCGCGCAGGTCCGCGCCATGCTGTCGGACCAGCTGGTTCGCCAGCCAGGCTGCCAGCGTGGGCTTGCGCAGTGCCTGGATCTGGGCGGCAGCCTCCCGCCCGTTCTCCGCCTTGGCGCGCTTGGCCATGGCGTTGCGGGCAGCCACGAACTCGTCGGGCACGAGCCCATACAGCTCAGCCACCGCTTCGTCGACGTCCATGCCCCTAGCCTGCACGATCGACACCGGCATGGCACGCGGCCCGCTTGATATTGTGGCCGGCAGACGCCCCGGTGGACCCCTGGTCTTCAGGCCATGTCGCCGGGGCCGCAACTTTTTCTGCACATAGCCGGTCCGCGCTCAGCCTGGTAGCGGACTCCTCAACTGCCCTACAGGGCCCTTGCCCTGTCGCCGGGACCGTGTCTTCCTCGGGAACATCAGCGATGCAACGGATGATCACGCGTTCGAAGATACGACGACCATGAACATGTTTCCACTGGCTTCGCGTTGGTACTTCTTACCCCGGGACCGTCAAGAGTACGCTTGACGTTTTCTGTCTAGCTTGACTTGACGCCTACAGCGCTATGCTCCGTACGGACGGACCCAACCACCGTTCGACAGCAGGTCGAGCACGGTGTCACGGGCTTGCGGGATGGTGACGTGCGTAGTGTCGAGGACTAGGTCTGCGTCGTCTGGTTCCTCGTACGGGCTTGAGATGCCGGTGAAGTCGGCGATCTCGCCCTTGCGAGCTCGTGCGTAGAGTCCCTTGCGGTCCCTGCGCTCGCACTCTTCCAAAGGCGTCGCGACGTGCACCAGCAGGAAGTCTCCGCCGGCCTCGGCCATGGCCCGCACCCGGGCCCGCGTCGCCGCGAACGGGGCGATCGGAGCGCAGACGGTGATCCCACCGTGCCGGGCGATCTCAGCCGCCACGAAGCCGATCCGCTCGATGTTCCGGTCCCGGTCGACCCGCGAGAACCCAAGCCCGGCCGACAGGTGCCGGCGGACGATGTCACCGTCAAGCAACGTGATGGTCCGGTCGGTCATCTCGTTCAGCCGGTCGACGACGGCCCTGGCCACCGTCGACTTGCCCGAACCGGACAAGCCGGTGAAGAAGACGACGAGACCACGCTCGCTCCGCGGCGGCCGCCACCGCCGCCATGCGTCGAGACTGGACCGAGGCCACTCGGAGACCGGCAGTTCAGCTCGCCCGTCGAGCCCGGCGAAGAGCTGCTCACGGTTGGGCGCCCGGTCGGCCCGCACCCGCTCCGTGCCGTACGCCTCGGCCACCGCGTCCGCGACCTTGTCGTCACGCGCGTCGCCATACTGAGGGGCCGGTACCAGCACGACGTCCGCTGATCGGCCCTGCTCTCGCAGCCGGTCACACAGACCCAGGGCGGCACGCACGACGGCCGGCGCATCCGGCCCGGGTACTGCTCGCGGCCCGTCCAGCACAGCGAGCAGCAGCGCACGATCCGGGTCGACCGCATCGAGGGCGTATACGTCGACGGGGTCATGCCCGACGATTGCCGCCGCCCCGTCGAACCGAGCCTGACCAGGGGTGAGCCGCAGCCACGGATACGGGCCCGGCGAATGCTCATCGGCTGAGCCTTCATCGCCTCCGCCGCTGATGCGCTCGACCGAACCAGATATCGGGATGGTGACGTCTCGGTCCGTGTCCCCGGACTCGGCATCCCCCGACGCAGCGTCGCCCGCCGACGGAGCGGGCACACCGAAGCTGCCCGACACGGTTCCGACGAGGAGCGCGGCGACCGGGGCGCCCTCGCGGTCAGTGATGATCATCCGGCCGGTCTGCGTCGCCTCGCCCCCAATCTTCGGCGGGACATGGACGGTGACCGTCATCGATCCGATGCCGAACAAGGCGAGCTCGACCTCGGCCAGCGTCACCGGATCCGGCGTGGTGCTCGGCGGTTGCGTCACGGGCGCATCGTTCACGCGCCTAAGCCTACGTGGGCACTGGCGCGCTACATCGAGGCAACCAGGCCGTCGGCGCGATGATCAAGCTCCGTAGGCGGCGAGAAAGATGCGGACGGCTTCATCGGCATAGCGGTGCAAAGTGGTACGGCTGAAATGGGTGTGACTGCCAAGAAACATCGCCTTGTTGAGCGGGATAGACAGGACCAGCCAGTTGAAGTGCTCGGCGGCGAGCATCGGGTCGGGCACGTTCAGCCGTCCCTGCTCGGCGATCTCCCGGAACAGCTCGGCGAGGTTGGCATGGGCGCGGCCTGGTGCGGCTTCGTACCATGTGCGGGCCAGCTCAGGGAAGCGATCGGCCTCGGCAATGACCAGGCGACGGATCTTGATCAGGTGTGGCTGCGTCACCACGGTGATATGACGGCGGGCGAACTTACGTAGGCTCACCTCGATGTCCTCGCTGCGCGACAGCGCCTCGACGAACGTCTGTGAACGTTGCTCGGCCTCCGAGATGTCACCGGTGATGATGGCCGTAAACAAGCCCTGTTTGTCACCGAAGTTCTTGTAGACCGTCGGCTTGGACACGGCTGCGCGAGCGGCGATCTCGTCCATGCTTGCGCCGGCATATCCGTTGCTGAGGAACACGGCGCGCGCCGCCTCGAGAATCGTCGCCCGCTTGCGCACGGAACGGCCAGTACCGGCCTCTGTCGCTGTCCTGTCCATCGTCGGCCCTCCTTTGGCGAAGCAGTTTACTAAACGGTTCAGTGTTGAGGCGGCCCTGCTCGCCCTGCTACCGTACCGTTTAGTTTAGTTTCACAGGACGGCTCTAGGAGGCACCGATGCCCGAGGAACAGGTCACGTCGAAGGATGGAACCCGGATCGTGTTCGACCGTTTCGGAACCGGCCGGCCGGTCATCCTCGTCGCAGGCGCACTCCAGGACCGAACGACGTATCGGTCCCTGGCTGAGCGTTTGGCCGAGCGCTTCACCGTCGTCAACTACGATCGGCGCGGCCGTGGCGGCAGCGGTGACACAGCCCCGTACGCCGTGAACCGTGAGATCGAGGATCTCGACGCTTTGATCTCCGCGTCGGGCGGCACCGCGTCGGTGTACGGCCACTCGTCAGGTGCCGGCCTGGTCCTCCACGCGGCAGAACGTGGCCTCCCCATCGACCGGTTCGTCCTGCACGAGCCACCATTCGGCCCCGACACCCCTGAGCAGCGTCAATTCGAGGAAGAGGAGGGCGAGAAGATAAGGAGGCTGCTCGCCCAGGACCGTAGGAGCGAGGCTATCGAGACCTTCTTCTCGCAAACCGGGCTGCCCGAAGAGCTCGTCACACACATGAGCCAAGACCCGGCGATGATCGCCAACGCACCGACCCTGACCTACGACCCCTTCGAAGTCATGAGTCCTCGCAGCAGAGCCGGCCTGACCCCCGCCGACCAGGCCCGTGGCGTGTCCGTCCCCGGGCTGGTCCTGACTGGCGGAGAGACCCCGGACTGGATGATCGACGTGGGCCGGGCGATCGCGGCCGCCTTGAAGAATGGACGCCACCAGAGCCTCGAAGGCCAGGGGCATGTTGTGCCTGACGACATCCTCGCGCCGGTCCTTGCAGAGTTCTTTGCCGAAAGTGAGAACGACGGCTAGGAACCGTTTCAAGCAAGCTGGGCGATTGCTTCCGCGACCGGAACGTCGCCTGCGACCAGCTCCAGCGTCGCACCCGCGGTGGACGGCGTATCAAGCAGGCCGACGACGACGGCGGCGACGTCCTCCCGCGGCACAGCACCACGCTGCGCGGAGTCGGACAGCGTGACCCGGCCCGTGCCGTCGTCGTTGGTCAACCGCCCGGGACGCAGGATGGTCCAATCGAGGTCGCGCATGCGCAGGTCTTCTTCGCTGGCGCGCTTGGCCCGCAGGTACGCAGCGAACACGTCGTCCGTGCCGGGCGGGGGCTCTCCGCCCGCTCCCATCGAGGAGATCAAGATGTAGCGCCGCACGCCCGCCTGCTCGGCCGCATCCGCCATCAGAACCGCCGCGCCACGATCGACCGTGTCTTTGCGGGGCGCGCCGCTGCCTGGTCCCGCTCCGGCGGCGAACACGACCGCGTCGACGCCGTGGAGCTCGGCGACGACCTCGTCGACGGACGCTTGCTCAAGGTCGAGGACGACCGCGGTCGCCCCCACGTCGGCGAGATCCGCCGCATGGTCAGGGTTACGCACCAGGCCGATCGCCTCGTCGGCGCGGAGCGTGAGCTGCCGCTCGAGACTCAACGCGATCTGCCCATGCCCGCCGGCGATCACTACTCGCATAGACCACACCGTACGTCAGCATCGACGCCCCGGCGTGCCACGGTTGGGCGTCCGGCACTGTGTCGGGCGGTATCGGCACGCATGATCACCCTCCATGTGTCGTTCATCCGACCGGCAGATTTCAGGCGTGCCAACCGGGCACAGTGCCACTACACTCGGGTCCGTCACCCCCACCGCTTCGCAGTCGGGGGCGATGTCGTGCGCCCTCGCGGGCGCGCTAGTCCGATGATCGTCAACGCCGGTGGGCACCAGGACGCCAGAAGGTCAGCGTCAGGAAGTCCTTGTCCGGCCGGCAGGTTTGATGACCATCGAGTTCATCCGATGACGGACGAAGGATCATGACGCTCACAGGTCTGCTCCACACCCTGCTGGACGACGACGGCGACCCCACACTCCGCTCAGCCGTCGCCGACGCTCGTACCGGTTCCGTGACAGCCCTCGACCTCACCGCGCCCCCGGCGATGCGCCCGTTCGCCGTGGCGGCCC
>NZ_ML142858.1:74475-76499 GCF_004138495.1 Phytoactinopolyspora endophytica | reverse complement strand
GCCGACGGCGACGTCGGTGCCGACCGGCCGGTGCTGGCCGTCACTGCCACCGGACGCGAGGCGGAAGACCTGGTCAGTGCGCTGCAATGCCTGATGGATCCGAACTCGGTGGTCGAGTACCCAGCATGGGAGACCCTTCCGCACGAACGGCTCTCTCCCCGAAGCGACACTGTGGGCCGCCGGCTGGCGGTGCTGCGCCGGTTGGTGCACCCGGCCGAGGACGACACCCCCATCAAGGTCGTGGTCGCTCCGGTGCGCAGCGTTCTCCAGCCCCAGGTGGCCGGACTGGCCGAACTGCGGCCGGTACGGGTGCACGCCAACGACGACGTCGCCCTCGACGACATGGTCGAACAGCTGGCGGCCGCCGCCTACACCAGAGTCGATCTGGTCGAGCGACGCGGGGAGTTCGCGGTGCGGGGCGGCATCGTCGACGTCTTCCCGCCCACCGAAGAGCATCCGCTGCGGATCGACTTCTGGGGTGACACGGTCGAGGAGGTCCGGTACTTCACGGTGGCCGACCAGCGCTCCGCCGAGCTCGCCGAGCACGGGCTGTGGGCGCCACCGTGCCGGGAACTGCTGCTCACCGACACGGTCCGGCAACGAGCCGGGACGCTGGCCGGACAGCACCCTGAGCTGGCCGAGATGCTGGAGAAGATCGCCTCCGGCGTGGCCGTCGAGGGGATGGAGTCGCTCGCGCCGGTGCTGGTGGACGAGATGGAGCTCCTCCTCGACCTGCTGCCGGACGGCACGCACGTGCTGGCCTGCGACCCGGAGCGGATCCGCACCCGCGCTCACGATCTGGTCGCCACCAGCCAGGAGTTCCTCGACGCGTCCTGGGCGGCGGCCGCGAGTGGTGGCAGCGCGCCCATCGACCTCGGTGCCGCCGCGTACCGCACGCTGTCCGACGTCCGTGCGCACGCGATCACACTCGGTCTGCCGTGGTGGAGCGTGAGTCCGTTCGGCCTCGGCGGCGGAGCAGGCGCCGACAGCGGCGACGGCGCGGGGAGCACAGGCAACCGGCAGCGATCTCAGGCAGAAGACCTCGATGCCGATCTCTACGCGGTGGACCTGGGCGACGAGATGGTAGCCACCGGTGCGGTGACCAGTCGTCCGGTCGCGGCCCGCGCCGCGGACGCCTACCGGGGCGACACCAACCGTGCCGTCGCCGACCTCAAAGGGTGGGTCGCCTCGGGCCAGCGCGCCGTCGTCATCACCGGCGGGCACGGTACCGCGCAGCGCACGGTCGAGCTCTTCGGCGAGTCCGAGATCCCGGCACGCCTCGTCGAAGATCTGGCGACCGGCCCCGATGCCGGAGTCGTCCACGTCACCACCGGCACCATTCAGCACGGATTCATTGCCGACGGCGCGGGCCTGGTGGTGCTCACCGAGGACGACCTCACCGGCCAGCGGACATCGGAGAAGGGCACCCGCCGGATGCCCAGCCGGCGGCGCAACCAGATCGATCCGTTACAGCTCAAACCAGGCGACTTCATCGTGCACGACCAGCACGGCGTCGGCCGCTACATCGAGATGACCAGCCGCACTGTCCAGGGCGCCACCCGCGAGTACCTCGTGGTCGAATATGCGCCGGGCAAGCGGGGGCAGCCGCCCGACCGCCTGTACATCCCCACCGACCAGCTGGAACAGGTCACCAAGTACGTCGGCGGTGATGCGCCCGGACTGGACCGCATCGGCGGCTCGGACTGGGCCAAGCGCAAGGGCCGGGCCCGCAAGGCGGTGAAGGAGATCGCCGCCGAGCTGATCAAGCTGTACGCCGCTCGGCAAGCTGCTCCGGGCTATGCGTTCGGGCCGGACACACCGTGGCAGCGCGAGCTTGAGGACGCTTTCCCGTACGTCGAGACGGTGGACCAGCTCTCCACCATCAACGAGGTCAAGACAGACATGGAGCGGTCCACCCCGATGGACCGGGTGATCTGTGGCGACGTCGGCTACGGCAAGACGGAGATCGCGGTCCGTGCCGCGTTCAAGGCGGTGCAGGAGGGCAAACAGGTCGGCGTGCTGGT
>NZ_ML142858.1:65791-74457 GCF_004138495.1 Phytoactinopolyspora endophytica | reverse complement strand
ACGACGCTCCTCGGCCAGCAGCACTTCTCCACCTTCACCGAGCGGTATGCCCAGTTCCCGGTCACGGTGAAGGCGTTGTCCAGGTTCCAGACGGATCAAGAGGCCACGGAGACGATCCGGGGGCTGGCCGAGGGGACGGTGGACATCGTCATCGGCACCCACCGGCTCATCACCGGCGACGTCCGGTTCAAGAACCTCGGCCTGCTGATCGTCGACGAGGAGCAGCGTTTCGGCGTCGAGCACAAGGAGAAGCTCAAGCACCTGCGCGCCAACGTGGACGTGCTGACCATGTCGGCCACGCCCATCCCGCGCACCCTGGAGATGTCGATCACCGGTATCCGGGACATGTCCGTCATCACGACGCCCCCGGAGGAACGGCATCCCGTGCTGACGTACGTCGGCGGGTACGAAGAGAAGCAGGTCGGCGCGGCGATCCGGCGCGAGCTCATGCGCGACGGCCAGACGTTCTTCGTGCACAACCGGGTCGAGACCATCGAGAAGGTGGCGGCGCACCTGCGGGAGCTGGTGCCCGAGGCACGGGTGGAGACCGCACACGGGCAGATGGGCGAGCACGTGCTGGAACGGGTGATCAGCGCCTTCTGGCAGCGTGAGATCGACGTACTGGTGTGCACCACCATCGTGGAGACCGGCCTGGACATCTCCAACGCGAACACGCTGGTCGTGGACCGGGCGGAGCGGCTGGGTCTCTCCCAGCTGCACCAGTTGCGCGGGCGAGTGGGCCGCGGGCGGGAGCGCGCCTACGCCTATTTCTTCTACCCGCGTGAGACGCCGCTCACCGAGGAAGCACACGAACGGCTGGCCACGATCGCGCAACACGCCGACCTGGGATCCGGCATGCAGGTGGCGATGAAGGACCTGGAGATCCGGGGAGCCGGAAACCTGCTGGGCGGCGAGCAGTCAGGCCACATCGCCGACGTCGGATTCGACCTCTACGTGCGCCTGGTCGGTGAGGCGGTCGCGGAGTACCGCGGTGACCAGGAGGAGACGGTCGCGGAGGTCCGCGTCGACCTCCCCGTCGACGCGCATGTGCCGCACGACTACGTGGCGAGCGAGCGGTTGCGGCTGGAGGTCTACCGAGCGCTCTCGGAGGCCGTCGACGACGACAAGATCACCGCCGTCCGGGAGGAGCTCAAGGACCGTTACGGGGCTCCGCCCGAAGAGGTGGAGAACCTGCTGGCGATCGCCAGGTTCCGGTCCAAGGCTCGCCGGGCGGGGCTGTCCGAGGTCACGCTGCAGGGGAACTTCATCCGCTTCGCGCAGATCAAGCTGGCCGACTGGCAGCGGGTCCGGCTCAAGCGGCTGTATCCGAAGGCTCTGGTCAAGGATGCGGTGGACAGCGTGCTGGTTCCACGTCCGCTGCCATCGACCATCGGCGGGGCTCCGCTGCGTGGGATGGAGCTACTCGGCTGGGTGGAGAAGGTGGTCGACGACGTCCTGGCGCACGAGCCGGGTCCCGCGGTGTCACCAGCCCGCTAACACCTCAAGGGCTGCACGTCCGCGGCACGGGGCGTGCGAAGTATCCATAGAGTGCGACGGTAAGATGCATCTGGTTTGTCGTCGAAGACGTAGAGGAACAGCTGTGTCCATGGCCCGTCGAGTCCTTGCCGCGACCGCCGCCGTAGCCGCCGTCTCCTTTGTGACGGCGTGCGAGCCTGACCAGGTCGGCACCGCGGTCAACGTCGGCGATGATCGCCTCAGCGTCTCCGAACTGCAGGACGAAGTGACCGAGACCATCGACGTGCACAATGACGTGGTCGCGGACCACGGGCTGGAGCTGCCGCCGCTGAACGAAGGTGGCGACGTCACCGAGCTGCAGAACACGGTCCTGGGTCGCTGGATCGAGAACCGGCTGTTCGACGACGTGGCGCAGGACCAAGGGCTCGATGTCTCGGCTGCGGACGTGGATGACTTCCTGGACGAGTGGCGCCAGCAGTTCGAGAACGGGGACCCAGCGCCGTTCTACGCCCAGGAGAACTTTACCCAGGAGTCGCTGCGCGAAGAGGTGCGCAAGACGTTGATCTACGAGGAGCTGGTGGCGTCCGCCGGCGATGAGGCGGCCGCCCAGGCGGCTGTGAACGAGGCCATGGAGCGGCTGGACATCGACGTCAACCCTCGCTACGGGACGTGGGGCGAAGCCGGCTTCCAGCCGACGAGCGGCTCTGTGTCCGAGCCGTTCGAGGACGAAGCACTGGACGCCGGTGAGCAGCTCGAGTAACGAGTCGGCGGGAAGCCGCCTCCTCGACCTAGTGGCGGTGATGGACCGTCTGCGTTCTGAAGGCGGATGCCCGTGGGACGCCGAGCAGACGCATCGCAGCCTCGCCACCTATCTTCTCGAAGAGACATACGAGACACTCGAGGCGATCGAGTCCGGAGACGACACGGACCTCCGCGAGGAGCTTGGGGACCTGTTGTTGCAGGTGATCTTCCACGCCCGGATCGCGGAAGAACGGGAGAACGGTCCCTGGTCGATCGACGACGTCGCCGCCGGCATCGCCGAGAAGCTGGTCCGTCGCCACCCGCACGTCTTCGGCGACGCCACCGCGCCGACCGCGGCACACGTCGAGGGCCGCTGGGAGGCGTTGAAGCGGGCTGAGAAGCAGCGCACGTCCGCCGTCGATGGTGTGCCGCTCGCCCAGCCCGCGCTGTCCCTGGCCGCCAAGCTGATGAACAGGGTCGAGAAATCCGGCCTCCAGGTCAGCCTGCCCCAGGCCGGTGTCCCAGAGCTGACCAGCGCCGAGGAGGTGGGAGACCACCTGATGGCAGTTGTCGCATCGGCACACGAGCTCGGCGTCGACCCAGAGCAGGCGCTGCGCGACGCCACCCGGCGCTACGTCACCGCCGTGCGAGCGGCCGAGGCCGGCACCGCCTGATCGCCCGGGTTCCCGGGAAGCCCTCCGGGTTCACACCACCGTCGCTCGGGTAGATCCATCAAGGCGTGACGTCCGGGTGGACCACCAGAAGCTCTCATACCTCCGAAGGATTGAGTTCGATGATGGCTCGCCCGACGATCTCGCGCCGTCCGAGCCGCCGGTAGGCGTCGTCGACGTCGTCGAGCGTGAGCCGGTCGGTGATCAGCCGGTCGAGCCGGATCTTGCCGGCGCCGACGAGGGCGAGGAGGTCGGGCATGTCGGTGCGGGTCCTGGCCCCGTACGATCCCATGACGCGGATCTTCCGTCGGACCACGTGGGCGATGTCGAGCTTCGCTGTGACCCCGGCCGGTGCGATGCCGACCAAGACGACCCGTCCGCCGTCGTCGACCGCGCCGATGGCGGTCTCGACGGTAGGTGCGCTGCCCAGTGCTTCGAACGCGACGTCGACGCCACGCCCGCCGGTGAGGTCCCGGATGGCCGCCACCGCGTCCGTGTCGCCGGCGTTGACGATGTGCGTGGCACCCAGTTCCTTCGCCAGCGCGAGCTTCTCCTCGCTGAGATCGACGGCGATGATCGTGCGTGCACCGAATGCGGCCGCGACCTGAACAATGTTCAGGCCGATGCCGCCGACGGCGACCACGGCCACCGTGTCCGAGGGGACGACCCCGGCGACGTTCTTCACGGCCCCGTAGCTGGTGAACACGCTGCAGCCGAGGATGGCGCCGTCGTGCACATCGATCGAGTCCGGCATCGGGAAGACGTCCGTCGCGGGGACGACGGAGTACTCGGCGAGGCCGGCCATCGAGTACATGGCGAGACTCGAGCCGTCGTCGTCCACCAGCCGTGACGTCCCGTCGTAGAGCGTGCCGGCCAGCCGGTTGTACGTGAAGAAGGTCTCGCACAGGTCGTCCCAGCCCCGCACGCAATGCCGGCACGTTCCACACGGCATGATGAAGCCGCACACCACCGGCGTCCCGATCTCCAGCCCGTGACCGCGGGTACCACCGCCGGCACCGCTGCCGGCATCACTATTGCCGCCGCCGACGCCGTCACCAAGCTGGGCGACCCGCCCGGTGATCTCGTGCCCGAGCACGCACGGCGTCGGAAACGCCACCTCGCCCCGGATCACATGCAAATCGGTGTGGCAGACCCCGCACGCGGCGACCTCCACCAGGACTTCTCCACGTTGAGGCTGCGGCTTGGGCACGTCGCGCACGGTGATGACACCGTCCACGGCCGGCAGGATGGCCGCTCTCATCGGCCCGCCGCCTCGATCGCGAAGAGTCCGGGATCCGAATCAGGAGCGTTGTTCTGCGTCTCCTCGCCAATGGTCAGCACGGTGTTACCCCTTCCTGCAGGATCTGGCCGTCCAACCCCCATATGCTCGCGCTCCATGAACGGCGGTGACAGCCCTTCTACCGCTGGGCGGGAGGGTGCGCCGTGATCGCCGCGCCGTCACGGCGTGCTCGGCTACGGATCCGTGCACGTCGGTCAGTGGCGACGTGGGCTCGAGGACGTGATCGTCTAGGGCTGGCGAGTGCTCTCGCGGACGGGGCGGCCGTGCCAGGACTCCCACAGGGCGGCGTAAGCCTCGCCGTGCTCCACCAGTTCGTGGTGGCTGCCGAGCTCGCTGATCAGCCCGTCCTCGACGACGGCCACCCGGTCCGCGTCGTGAGCGGTGTGCAGCCGGTGCGCGATAGCGACGACGGTCCGCCCCTTCAGCACGGCGGACAGCGACCGCTCCAGATGGCGTGCGGCCCGCGGGTCCAGCAGCGAGGTCGCCTCATCCAGCACCAGTGTGTGCGGATCGGCCAGCACGATCCGGGCCAGCGCGACCTGCTGAGCCTGCGCCGGCCCGACCGGGTGCCCGCCCGAGCCCACGACCGTGTCCAGCCCTTCCGGCAGTGCCTCGACCCAGCCCAGGGCGTCGACGGCGTCCAGCGCACGGCGGATCTCGTCGTCGGAGGCGCCCGGCGCGGCCAGCTCGAGGTTGTCCCGCATGGTGCCGACGAAGACGTGGTGCTCCTGGGTGACCAGCACCACCTCGCGGCGGAGCCGGTCGAGCTCCAGGTCGACCAGTGGTACGCCGCCCACATCGACCCGGCCGGACCTCGTCGGATGGATGCCGGCCAGCAGCCGCCCGAGCGTCGATTTCCCGGCGCCGGACGGGCCCACCATGGCCAGCCGTTCACCCGGCCGCAGGTCGAGCGAGATACCGTGCAGCACGTCCTGCCCGTCGACGTAGGCGTAGCGGACTCCTTCGGCGCGGATGTCCTCCCCGTCCGGGGTCTCACCGGACGCCTCGCGGTCGTCGGGGACCTTGGCGATGCCGACGACACGGGCCAGCGACGACGTGCCGATCTGGAGCTCGTCGAGCCAGGACACCAGCCGGTCCACCGGATCGCCGATCTGCACCATGTACAGCACGACGGCGGTGACCTGACCGACCGTGGCGTGCCCGCCGGAGACCAGCCACGCGCCCCAGGCGAGGGTGCCCACGACGGGCAGCACATAGGACATCTCCGCCGTCGGGAACCACACGCTGCGCAGGAAGAGCGTCCGGCGCTCGGCGGCGAACGCCTCCGCCAGGTCGTCCTCGGTGCGCTTGATCCGCACGTTAGCCATGTTCAGCGCCTCGACGGTGCGGATGCCGTCGACGGTCTCGGTGACCGACCCGTCGAGCGTGGCGTAGGCGGCCCGCTCCCACAGGTAGCCGTCCCGGGCCCGTTTCAGGTACCAGCGGGTGCCGAGGTAGAGCAGCGGTACTCCGACGACGGCCGCGAGTGCGACCAACGGTCCGGCGATGACGGCCGCTGCCAGAGTCAGCACCGTGGTGACGAACGCGACCAGGATCTCCGGCACGGCGAACCGGACGGTCCGGGACAGCGCGTCGATGTCCCCGGTGGTCCGCGCCACCAGGTCGCCCGTTCCGGCGCGCTCCACCGTGGACAGCGGCAGCGCCAGGACGCGCGCGATGAACGTCTCTCGCAGCTGAGCGAAGACCTGCTCGCCCAGCACCAGCGACCGCTTGATCGCAGCCCGGGTCAGCAGTGCCTGCGCGACGATGAACGTCGCCAGCGCGCCCGCGAGCAGGTCGATACGCGTGGTCGAGGTGCCGTCGACCACCCCGTCCACCATCCGGCCCAGCAGGAACGGCCCAGCCAGGCCGAATGCGGCAGCGACCACGTGCAACAGAATGGTGATGGTCAGCGGGCTGCGGTGCTGGCGGAACAGCTCGCCGGCCTCCGCCCGGACCTCCCCAGGCTCGGCGACAGGCAGCCGCGCCCGATCATCCACGGTGCGTTCGGTTCTCATCGTGACTCCTGCGTCGGGTCGGTTGACGCCAGCTGTTCCTCGCGGATCACGGTGCGTCGGTAGTCGGTGGTGGTGGCGAGTAGTTCCTGGTGTGTTCCGCTCGCGGCGATCCGGCCGTCGTCGAACCAGATCACGGTGTCCGCCTGTGCGAGCATCAACGGGCTGGCGGTGACGACGACGGTGGTCCGCCCCTGCCGCGCCACCCGCAGCCGCTCCGCGATGGCGGCCTCGGTATGCGCGTCCACGGCGCTGGTCGGCTCCACCAAGACGAGGACCTCCGGGTCGGCCAGCAACACACGCGTCAGTGCGACTCGCTGGCGCTGGCCGCCGGACAGCGACCGGCCGCGCTCCTCCACCACCGAGTCGAATCCGGCACGCAGCGTCTCCAGGATGTCGTGCCCGGAGGCCACGTCCATCGCCTCCATCAACTCGCCGTCGCTGTGCTGTCCACGTGGGTCCAGGTTGGACCGCAGGGTACCGGTGAACAACGTCGGCTCCGGGTCGCTCACCACGACGCGGTGACGCACCTCGGACAGCGGCAGCGAGTCCAGCGGCGTTCCGTCCAAGGTGACGCCGTCCTCGGGAACCAGACGGCCCAACCGGTCCGCGAGCCTCGCGGTGTGTGCGGGCTCCTCCGCCACCAGCATGGTCAGCTTCCCCGTCTCGATCACCAGCCCGGAGTCCGCATCGGCCAACACATGTCCCGCGTCCGCATCCATCACCCGCTCGCCGTCCGGCCGCCGGACCACACCATCGGCGACGTCGCGCTCGATGCTCAGCAACGTGAGAACCCGCCTCGCCGCGACGATCGCCCGCGCCACCACGAACGCCATCTCGCCGGCCGTGCGTACCGGGATGACCAGGAAGAACGCGAACCCGTACATGGCTACCAGGGCGCCCGGCTCGATGGTGCCGCTCAGCACCATCCTGGCACCCACCCAGGTCAGCAGGACGAGGAAGATGCCGGGCAGCAGCACCATCAGCCCGTCGAGAAGGGAGTGCGTCGTAGCCAGCCGGTTTCCCGCCTTACGGACCGTGCCGGAACGTTCGGCGTAGCGGTTCAGGAAGACCTGCTCGCCGCCGATTCCACGCAGCACGCGAAGCCCGCCCACCGTGTCCGCGCCGAGCGCGGTGAGTTTGCCCAGGGCTTCCCGCTGCTCCCGCTGACGTTGTTGCAACGGGTGAATGATCGGTGCGGAGGCTGCGACGAGCACGGGTACGCCGATCAGCACCATCAGGCCGAGCGGCATCGAGATCGTCAGCACGATCACGGCGACCACGGCGTAGGAGACGATCGCGCCGGCGAACCGGGAGATCACCTCGAAGGCATGGCCGATGTGCGGCGCGTCGCTCGACGACGTGGCCACGACCTCGCCCGTGGGCATGGTGGTGGACACGGCCGGGCCGGTGCGGGCGGTGTGCCGGCTGACCACCTGAATGGTTCGGAAGGCGGCGTAGATCCAGTTGGCGACCGCAGCACGGTGCCGTACGATCCCGACCAGTGCTTGCACAATGCCGAGCCCACCGATCAGCAGAGCCCAGCGCACGGCTGTGTCGGTGTTCCCGCCCGCTATCTCGTCGACGCCCTGGCCGATCGCCCATGGCATGAGCGCCTGGGCCACCATCCAGATGACGCCGTAGACGGTGGCCAGGATGATCGCCGCGAGCTGACCGCGAGCCACCCACACGAGGAACCGCTGGGGAGATCGGGTATCGGGGACGCCGGTATCGGCGTAAGGGAGCGTGCGCACGTTATGTAACGGTACGGAGCGCCCCTGACAGCGCGCATCTCATTTTCCGCCCGCTAGCATGAGCAGACGCAACGAAGGTCGAAACTTTATTCGATTTCGAAGAAGGTCCCCATGACACCCGCCTCTGCCGTCTGGTCTCCGCCGCTCAGCCCCGCGGATCCCACGGGAATCGCACGACCTCGTATCGCGATCGCCGGCATCGCCATTGAGTCGTCGACGTTCTCCCCCCACATCAGCGCAGCGGAGGCGTTCGCGGTCAGGCGCGGAACCGACCTCCGCCGCCGCTACTCGTTCCTCGCCGAAGGCGCAGAGCGCGGGGACGCCACGGAATGGGTGCCGATCATGCAGGCCACCGCACTCCCCGGTGGCGCCGTCGACCAGACGACCTATCGGGCGATGCGCGACGAGATCGTCGACCGGCTCGCCGCCGACGGGCCGTTCGACGGCCTGTTCCTCGACATCCACGGCGCGATGAGCGTCGTCGGGATGGCCGACGCGGAGGCCGACCTGGCACGCGCCGTCCGCGCGGCGGTGGGCGAGGACACGCTCGTCTCCGCCGCCATGGACCTGCACGGCAACGTCTCTGCCGAGCTCTCACGGAACGTGGATCTGATCACCTGCTACCGCATGGCGCCGCACGAGGACGCTTGGAACACCCGGGAGCGCGCCGTACACAACCTGCTCGAGCGGCTCCGCGGCCCATACGGCC
>NZ_ML142858.1:61879-65733 GCF_004138495.1 Phytoactinopolyspora endophytica | reverse complement strand
CCGCACGCTCGTCGACCCTGGCAAGCCTGGGTTCCGGTCCCTGTGCTGCTGCCCGGTGAGAAGACGAGCACCCGCCTCGACCCTGCGAAGAGCCTGTACAGTCGCGTCCCCGAGATCGAGGCTCTCGACGGCGTGCTCGACGCTGGAATCTGGATCGGCTACGCGTGGGCGGACGAACCCCGCTGCCAGGCGACGGTCGTCGTGACCGGCGACGACGTGGGCCTCATCGAGGCGCGGGCCGCCGAGCTCGCCCGCGCCGTCTGGGACGCGCGCCGCGACTTCGCATTCGTCGCACCCACCGGCACGCTTACCGAGTGCGTGGACATCGCGCTCAGACGCGAGCGTACGGCGGGCACCCCGTTCGTCATCTCCGACTCCGGGGACAACCCCACCGCGGGCGGTGCCGGCGACGTGTCGTGGACCCTCGGCGAGCTGCTCGCCAGGCCCGAGCTCCGCGATCCGTCGCGAACCGTCATCCACGCTTCGATCTTCGATCCGGACGCCGTCGCCGAAGCAGTCCGTGCCGGCGTCGGCGCGCACGTCGACCTCGAGGTGGGCGGCCGCGTCGACGGCCGTCCGCGCGGGCCGGTCCCGATCACCGGCGAGGTCGTCTCCATCACCCCGGGCGATCCGATCGCCGGCACGGTGGTCGTGATCCGCAGTGGCGCCGTGCACGCGATCATCACCGAGCGCCGCAAGCCGTACCACCTCGTCTCCGACTTCACCGGCCTAGGCCTCGACCCGAACGACGCGGACATCGTCGTCGTGAAGATCGGCTACCTGGAGCCGGAGCTGTACGAGATGGCAGCGGACTGGCGACTCGCCCTGACACCCGGCGGCGTCGACCAGGATCTGCTCCGGCTCGGCCACGAGCGAATCGAGCGACCGATGTTCCCGTTCGATCCCGACATGCCCGACCCCGATCTGCGCCCCGTCCTCCGCCGCCGCGGCGATCCCAACCGCACACCCTGACGAGCGACCACCCGCCGGGACCCTACCCGGCGGCCCGCTCGGACAGAACGTGCTGGAGGATGAGCCGCCCCGCACCTGTCACGCCAGCCTCCGCACCCGTCGTGGCGCGGGCGATGATGAGCTTGCGCGTGATCAGTGGGTGGCACCCGTCGTACAGCTGACTGCGCACCATGGCGACGAACGGCTCCAGAGTGGACAGTGCGCCGCCCAGGAAGACCGCGTCCGGGTTGACGAAGTTCACCACGGTGCACAGAACCTCTCCCAGGTGCCCGCCGGCCTCCCGCACCATCGATGTGACCTCAGGCTCCGCGTCCCGGGTCCGCCGGACGACGTCGGCGGTCGAATGGACGTCGACGCCGCGTTCGCGCAGGCGGCGGACGATGGCGGCCCCCGAGGCGATGGTCTCCAGGCAGCCGAGCTTGCCGCACGAGCAGGGCGTGGAACCGGCGGCGGAGACCCGCGAGTGTGTAATGTCACCGGCCGCGCCCGTGGCTCCACGGTGCAGCCGCCCGGACGTGATGAGACCACTGCCGATGGCGGTGCCGGCCTTGACCGTCACACTATGCTCGATCGGCGGCTGGTGGGCGAAGTGCTCGCCCATGGCCATCAGGTTCACGTCGTTGTCGAGCAGTACTGGCACCCCGAGCCGCTCGGCGACGTAGTCCCCGACCGCGAAGTGGTGCCAGCCCGGCATCCGGGCCGGAAGCTCGACCCGCCCGGCGTCGACGTCCACCGGGCCGGGCAAGCCCAGCGCGACGCCGCGCAACCGGCCCGTCGCGGCCCACGGTTCGGCCAGGTCCGCCCACTCGGCGATCACCATGTCGAGGGCCGTCTCCGGACCGTCAGCGACGTCGACGGCGATCTCCCGGACCGCACGGACCTCACTGGCCAGGGAGATCACCGCGATACGGACGTGTGTGCCGCCGAGGTCCGCGACCAGCACGTAGCCGCCCTCGTCGCGGATCCGCAGCAGCCGCGGCTTGCGTCCGCCACGTGAGTCGCCGCTGCCGCCCTCGTCGATCACTCCGGTGTCGATGAGTCCCTGCACATGCAACGAGACCGTGGAGGGCGAGACACCGAGCGACCTGGCCAGGTCGGCACGGGACGTGGCGTCGCCCGCGGAGATGAGTGCGACGATCCGCGACGCCAGGGCTCGATCGTCTCGCGGTCCCGGTCCTGCGTTCACCGCGCCGGAGGTGGCTGGTGCACTGTCGGAGGCCATATCGAGTTCTTTCCTTCGATCTCGAATTAAGTAGCTGCGGCCAATGATGACCGAAACCGTGTTGATCGGCAACTACCTGGCAACATCTTCGACACAAGGTCACGGGTCGATAACTTAATTCGACAGCTTTGTTCGATTGTTCCGATGTTGTGGTGTACTACCGACCTAAGTTACCCATACAGTACACAGCATGCCCAGCCAGCGACCTGGGAGACCATCGTCTCGGCCCGCCAGGGCCGGGACACCAGACCGCCGGCCTCGTCACACATCACCGCTTTCAGCGGGAATCGACCGGAAGGACTGCGATTATGAGGGTCACGAAGACAACGGTCACGGCCGCCGCCGTCGCCGCCCTGGTGCTCACCGCATGCGGCTCCGACGACGGTGGAGGCGACGCTGGAAGCGGCGGCACGTCGACGATTGTCTGGGACATGTGGGCAGGCGGCGAGGAAGACACCGCATTCCTCGACGAGACGCTGGAGATCGTCCAGGCGGAGAACCCGGACATCGACATCGAGCTGCAGACGGCGCCGTGGAACGACTACTTCACCAAGCTGACCACGAACCTGTCCGCCGGGAACGTCGCCTGCGTGACATCGATGAACGGCCAGCGGCTCTCCACCTACGCCGAGGCGTTCATGCCCCTCACCCCGGAGGACCTGGAGAAGGCCGGGCTCTCCGAGGACGACTTCGCCGATGGCGCACTCGACGTCATGACCTACGACGGTGAGCTGTACGGGGTTCCCTTCGACGTCGCCACCATGCTCGTCTACTACAACAAGGACATGTTCGCCGAGACCGGCGCCGACGAGCCGCAGCACGGGTGGACCTTCGACGACTTCGAGACGGCCGCGGAGGCGACCACCACAGACGCGCACAAGGGCTTCGGCATCGGGATGGCGGAGTTCCAATGGATGTCCTTCCCGATCGCCATGGCCGGCAAGCAACCGGTCGACGAGGACGGCAACCTGGCGCTGACCGATCCCGACTTCGTCGACGCCGCCACCTGGTATGCGGGCCTCGTCACCGAGCAGGAGGCCGCCGCCCCGGCGCCGTCCGCATCCGAGACCGGTTGGGGAGAGACCGAGTACTCCGCGGGCAATGTGGCGATGGCGGTCGACGGCACCTGGAACGCCGTGACGTACCTCAACAACGATTCGGGCTTCGCGGCCGGCATGACCAACCTGCCCGCCGGTGACCATGGCAGTACGGCGCTCGTGCTCGGCTCCGGTTACGGAATCGCCGACAGCTGCGAGGACAAGGACGCCGCCCTCGAGGTGCTCGGCTCGCTGGTCGGCAAGGACGCGCAGGACGCCATGGCCTCCTCGGGCCGCAGCTATCCGGCACGCGCGGAGTCCCAGCCGCTGTACTTCGAATCTCTCGACGACGAGGTTCGCGACGACGTCCAGGCCGCGTTCGATGCAGCGTTCGCCGACGTCGAGGGGCAGCGTTCGACCTCGGACTGGGACCAGGTCAACACCGCGATCCAGCCTCAGCTGGTGAGCGTGTACAGCGGCCAGGCAGAAATGGGCGACATGCTCGACCAGGTCCAGCAGCAGTTCGGCAACTGACGTTGATCTCGAGGTCTCGGGCGTTTGCCGCCGTCAGGCAGAAGGAGTGCTGATGCTGACCGTGCGAGCACCTCGCCGCAGGAACGCAC
>NZ_ML142858.1:50053-61863 GCF_004138495.1 Phytoactinopolyspora endophytica | reverse complement strand
GGCGCTGGGCTTCATCAGCCCGGCCCTGGCGGGGCTCGCCTTGTTCACGGCCGTCCCGGTGGTCGTGTCGATCGTGATGAGTCTGCACAACTGGCCCGCGTTCGGGGAGCGTTCGTTCGCCGGGTTCGACAACTACGTAGAGTTGTTCACCCGGCATCCCGACTTCTGGCCCGCTCTGCGCAACTCGGCCGTGTTCACCGTGCTGTACGTGCCGATCAACCTGATCGTGGCGCTGTCCTTGGCGCTGGCGCTGTCGCCGCGGATCCGGGGACGAGGCGCGTTCAGAGTCTTGTTCTTCATCCCCGTCGTGACGCCGATCGTCGCGAACGCCCTGATCTGGAAGATGATGTTGCAGCCGCAGGGGCTGTTCAACGGCGTATCCGTCTCGGTATTCGACATCGAGCTGCCGAACTTCCTGGCTCACCCGCAGTGGGCGATGGTCATGGTCGTGATGATGTCGGTCTGGCAAGGCATGGGCTACAACATGCTGATCTTCTCCGCTGCCCTGGAGCAGCTGCCGGCCTCGGTGGTCGAAGCGGCACGGATCGACGGCGCCAAGGGATCGAGAATGATCCGCAGCGTCGTCCTGCCTCTGCTGTCTCCCGCAATCTTCTTCGCGACCGTGATGACGATCATCACCTCGTTGCAGGTCTTCGCCCAGCCGCAGCTGCTCACCGGAGGCGGACCGGGGAACGCGACCATCCCGCTGGTCCAGTTCATCTACAACCAGGGGTTCGCGTTCCAGAACCTGGGTTTGGCGGCCGCTGCCGCGTGGGTGTTGTTCGTGCTGATCATCCTCATCACGGCAGTGCAGTTCAAGGCACAGAAACGGTGGGTGCACTATGAGCACTGAGACGGTGGCCGCCTCGCCCGAGCCGGACGGTGCGGCGCGCAAGCCCGGCAAGCGCCGAGAAGCGCTGGACGAAAGCGTCGCCGGGGACTCCCGCCGTGGTGTACGTACCGTCCTGGCTCACATCGCCGTCGTCGTGGCCGCCGCGATCTTCGCGCTGCCGCTGGTCTACGCGTTCTTCTCGGCGCTCAAGCCGAACACCGAGGTGTTCTCCACACCGCCCGGGCTGTTCGGCTCCGAGGTGCGGTGGAGCAACTTCGCCGATGTGTTCACCTACGGTCCGTTCGCGACCTACATCATGAACTCGTTCCTCGTCGCCACGGCAGGCACCCTCGTGGTCCTGGTGGTCTCCACCACCGCGGGCTATGCGTTCGGGCGGCTGCGCTGGCGCGGACGGGACCTTGTGTTCGTCCTGTTCCTCGCCACCCTGATGGTGCCGCAGGAAGTCCTCGTCGTCCCGATGTTCATCCTCATGCAGTGGTTCGGATGGGTGGACAGCTACCAGTCGCTGATCTTTCCGTTCGCATTCACGGCCTTCGGCACCTTCCTGATGCGGCAGTTCTTCCGCGGCATCCCGTACGAGCTGGACGAGGCGGCCCGGGTCGACGGCGCCAGCGCATTCCGCACGTTCCTGCAGATCATCCTTCCGCTGGCGAAGCCGGCGGTGGCGGTGCTCGCCGTCTTCACCTTCCTCTCGTTCTGGAACAGCTACCTGTGGCCGCTCATCACCGTGGTCGACTACGACGCACACGGAACGCTTCCGATCGGCCTGGCGTCCTTCTCCGGCCAGCACGGCACCCGCTGGGATCTGCAGATGGCCGCGGCCATCATCTCCATGATCCCGACCACGATCATCGTGATCGCTCTCCAGAAACACCTGGTCAAGGGGATCTCCACCGCCGGCCTTGGAGGGCGCTGAGTGGGTGGTGCACGACGGCGGCCCGTGGTCGCGGGTATCGACATCGGTGGGACGACGACGTCGGCAGTGCTCATGGACGGCGAAGGTGCGGTCGTCGGGCATGCGTCTGCGCCGACGCCGGCCCGGACCGGTGGTGCCGCGATGCTGGACACCGCCGTCGACGTCGTGACCCGCACGCTCGATGCGTCGGCGTACCGGCTGACCGCGGTCGGTGTCGGCGCCGCCGGCGTGGTGGACCGCCGTAGCGGGATCATCGTCGCGGCGTCGGACTCGTTCCGTGACTGGGCCGGGTTCCCGCTCGCGGAGGAGCTCCGACTGGCGCTCGGCGTGCCGGCCGTCGTCGAGAACGACGTCAACGCGTTCGTCGAGGGCGAGCGTCGCTTCGGCGCGGTGCGCGGGTTCGACGACGTGCTGGCTGTCACCCTGGGCACGGGCGTCGGCGGGGCACTGGTTCTCGGTGGCGAGCTCTACACCGGCCCGAACGGCGCGGCGGGCGAGATCGGGCACGTCGCCGGGTTCGGAGACCGGCCATGTTCCTGTGGACGGACCGGACACTTGGAGACGCTCGCTTCCGGGCGTTCGATCGCCAGACGGTACCTGGAGCTCTCGGCCGGCAGAGCGCACACCAACGACGGACGCAGTCGCGGACGAACCCCGGGCACGGTGTCGTTGACCGCGGCGGAGGTGGCGTCGCTGGCCCGCTCCGGCGATCCAGACGCGGTTGCCGTCTTCGACGAGGCCGGGCGCGCGGTCGGGCGGGCCGCGGTGATGGTGGCGACGCTGATCGACGTGGTGCACGTGGTGATCGGCGGCGGGGTGGCCTGCGCATGGGACCTGCTGGAGCTGGCGTTGAAGGCGGAGATCTCATCGGAGCCTCCGGTCTCCGACCAACCCGTCGTTGTCACCCCGAGCGCCCTGGGTCCGCGAGCCGTCGCCGTTGGCGCCGCCGCCATGGCCGGTGGTTAGCCGCACGCCCGGCCGTGCCAGAAGTGGCCGCTTCGTGGCACCGTGCGCCGAGTAGCCCTGATTCCAACCGCACTGCGCGGCCGAAATCCACTCGGCTGACGTCAATACGACTGGCACCGCATGTGTCGGATAGGCTCGGGCGGGTGGTTGAGACAACGCATGACACCGTGCTCGTGGTCGACTTCGGCGCGCAGTACGCCCAGCTGATCGCGCGCCGCGTACGCGAGGCCAAGGTCTACTCCGAGATCGTGCCGCACACGATGCCGGTGGAGCAGATGCTCGCGAAGGGGCCGAAGGCGATCATCCTGTCCGGCGGCCCCGCCAGCGTCTACGCGGACGACGCGCCGTCGGTCGATCCAGCGCTGTTCGGCGCGGGCGTGGCGGCGTTCGGCATCTGCTACGGCTTCCAGGCGATGACGGTCGCCCTCGGCGGGCAGGTGGCACGGACCGGCTTCTCCGAGTTCGGGCGCACAGTGGTCGACGTCGCTCAACCGGGCACGCTGCTGCACGGCCTTCCCTCCGAGGCGACGGTGTGGATGAGCCACAACGACTCGGTCACCCAGGCACCGGCCGGCTTCGATGTACTGGCCGCCAGCGACGGGACGCCCGTCGCGGCTTTCGAGGACACCGAGCACGGTCTGGCCGGCGTGCAGTGGCACCCCGAGGTCCTGCACACCGAGCACGGCCAGGCGGTCCTGGAGCATTTCCTGTTCAACATCGCCGGAGCCCGGCCCACCTGGACCATGGTCAACATCGTCGAGGATGCCGTCGAAGAGATCCGGACGCAGGTCGGCAGCAAGCAGGTTATCTGTGGCCTGTCCGGCGGGGTCGACTCGTCGATCGCCGCCGCTCTCGTGCAGCGTGCCATCGGCGATCAGCTCACCTGCGTCTTCGTCGACAATGGGCTGCTGCGCGAAGGCGAGGCGGAACAGGTCGAGCGGGACTTCGTCGCCGCCACCGGAGTCGACCTGTACGTCGTCGATGCCCAGGAACGGTTTCTCAGCGCGCTCAAGGGCGTGGAAGACCCGGAGGAGAAGCGCAAGATCATCGGCCGCGAGTTCATCCGCGCGTTCGAGGACGCCGCACGCGAGATCGTCGCGAAGGCCGGCGCCGAGGGCGGCGAGGTCGAGTTCCTGGTCCAGGGCACGCTGTATCCCGACGTCGTCGAGTCCGGCGGCGGTGAGGGCGCGGCGAACATCAAGAGCCACCACAATGTCGGCGGGCTCCCGGAGGATCTTCAGTTCACCCTGATCGAGCCACTGCGGTGGCTGTTCAAGGACGAGGTGCGGGCGGTCGGCGAGCAGCTGGGCGTTCCGGGCGAGATTGTCTGGCGGCATCCATTCCCCGGGCCGGGTCTGGCCATCCGGATCATCGGGTCGGTGGACTGGGAGCGGCTGGAGGTGCTCCGGCGCGCCGACGCCATCGCGCGGGCGGAGCTCGCCGAGGCCGGCCTGGAACGCGATGTGTGGCAGTTCCCCGTGATCCTGCTTGCCAATGTCCACTCGGTGGGCGTTCAGGGCGACGAGCGCACGTACGGGCATCCCGTCGTACTTCGCCCCGTGAGCAGCGAAGACGCAATGACGGCCGACTGGTCACGGCTGCCGTACGAACTCCTGGAGCGGATCTCCACCCGGATCACCAACGAGGTCCGTGAAGTCAACCGGGTGGCCTTGGACATCACCAGCAAACCACCCGGCACCATCGAATGGGAATGATCTGAACGCCTCCCGGCACTACTAGTCACAGGGGTTGTCATCGCAGAAACAATTTGTCGTCGGCGCGTCACATTCCGTTTGACCCGCCGTTGGCGATGCGACATGTGAGCGGCGTGACCTAGTCCCTATGAAAGCACGTCTCGGCCGTCCACCAGGGTTGTTGGGCAGAAGGCCAGCCACACATAGTCGACGCCCGCTGGTGATAGCCCATCGTGGCGCCAGCGGCTACCGTCCGGAACACACGCTCGAGGCTTACCGGCTGGCGATCGACCTCGGCGCGGATTACATAGAGCCGGATCTCGTCATCACCGCCGACGGCGTTCTGGTCGCCCGGCACGAAGCGGACCTGTCAACCTCGACCGACGTGTCGCAGCGCCCCGAGTTCGCCGGCCGCCGGCGGACCAAGCCGCTCGACGGCAAGGATGTGACCGGCTGGTTCGTCGAGGACTTCACCGTCGACGAGATCAAGACGCTATGGGCACGGGAACGTCTCGTCGACATCCGCCAGCAGAGTTCGATGTACGACGATCGATACCGGGTGCCGACGTTCGCGGAGATCACCGGCCTCGCCGCCGAGGCGACCCGTCGTCTGGGACGCACCATCGGCGTGTATCCGGAGCTCAAGCATCCGACTCATTTCGCCGGGTACGGCCTCTGGCATGACACCGCCCTGCTCCAGGACATCGCCAGAGCCGGTCTCGACTCCGGACAGGTCTACATCCAGTGCTTCGAGCCGTCGGCGCTGCACCGGGTCTCCACCCGCACCACCGCGCCGCTCGTCCAGCTGGTCGACGTGAACGGCAGACCGTACGACTGGGAGCATCACGGTCATGGACGCAGGTTCGCCGACATGCTGACTCCCACCGGGCTCGTGGAGATATCGCGCTACGCGGCCGCGGTCGGGGTACACAAATCGCTGGTTCTCCCGCGGGACCCTGACGGACGGCTCGCCCAGCCGAACGGCTTGGTCTCGCACGCTCACGATGCCGGCCTGGTTGTGCACGCCTGGACCTTCCGGAACGAGAATGCTTTCCTGCCGGCGGATCACCGCAGGGGTACGCAGGCGGCGATATTCGGCGATGCGTTCGCCGAGTACGCGGCGTATTTCAAGGCAGGGGTGGACGGTGTCTTCACCGACCACCCAGACACCGCGGTCACGGCGCGCAACGAGCTCTCGGCACTCGTGCCGGTCTCCTGACGCCTAGCCGGCCGCGAGGGCAGGATGCGGATACTCCGTCAGCCCGCGTCTGCATCGCGGTCCCGGCCGCGGCGGAGTTTGCTGATCGACGCGGCGAGTCCGGCGAGGCCGACGGTCACAAAGAGTGCCGGCACGGCGACCTCGACCCCATCAGGCCCGAGGTCGCCGTATTCCAGCAGCATCCAGACGACGACGATGCCGAGGAACAGCAGACCGAAGACGAGCGAGGTGACGTCAGTGTCGTGGCGTTTCATCGGTTGTCCCCTTCGGTCTGCGGCGCTGGCACCCCTACCTGCCCAGTCTCTGACGGGCCCGGCTGCCGGGGCAGTTCGGCCCCGTGGTCCCGTTCAACGACCACCGTGCCCAGCGCGACATCGATGTTCAGCTCGATCGTGCCACCGGCTGCTCCGTCCGAGCTGAGGTCGGTGACCTGCTGGCCGACACCGATACCGGACGCCGACTCGTCGAAGACGGTGTAGTCGCCCATCCCGACGTCCGTATTCGCGACGACGTCGACATTCTCCGGAACGATGACCGTCAACTCGCCGGCGCCGACGTCGATGGTGACATCGGCATGGTCCTCGTCGTCCAGCTGCAGGGCGGAAAGGTCGTAGTGAATCGTTCCTGCCGCATGCTCGAAAGGTTCGGACGGCAAGTCGGCGAGGCTCGCGGGCGCAACGTATGTCGCGTCTCCCCAGGATCCGCCCAATTTACTCAACGCGGTGGCCGGGATGAGCGCCAGGATGAGCAGGAAGCCCAGGAAGATCAGACCGCGAGAGCGGCCGAACCATGTACCGAGGAGGAGCCCGAGGGCGACGACCGCCAGCGGCACCGCCACGTAGAGGGCGGGGTCGACGTCTGCGGCCTGCTCGATCAATGCCAGAACACCTACCGAGATCAGCGCCGAGCAGAAGGTCAGCAGCCCGAGAACAGAACGCGGTCGTTGCCGTTTGTCCAGCGGAGGTGCCTGCTCCGGTCCCGGGACGAGGTAGACGTCGTCGTAGGGCGACCTCTGCCCCCCGGGGATCCCCCAGTCCGGGCCCTCGGGCCAGCCGGTTCCGACATGGGGCTGCGGCCCGCCGGGCGCCGCCCGTCCCACCGGCTCGACGTGCTCCGTCTCTCGCTGCCCGGCTGCGCCAGCTGGCCCGGCTGCCCCCGTTTGTCCAGCCGGCCCGGCCTCTCCAGTGTGTCCGGCCGCGCCAGCCGACCCCGTGACCTCGTCCGCGTCGGGTTCCGGCGTGCGTGGCGCGTTCCCGTCCGCGTCGCCCGACGGCTCTTCGCCGACACCGGCCGTTCCCGGAGGAGACACAAGATCCCATCCCGTGGCGCCGGTCTGTGCCGTGTCGAGCGGCGCCTCGCCGGGTGCGGGCATCGCCGACCAGGGCTCGTACATACCGGCAGCCGGCGGCTCGTACCCGAAGTCACCCGCCTCGTCCGCTGACGTGCCGGTCTCTCCCCTACGCTTCACCAGCATGAACAGTCCACAGGCCGCCAACAGCAGGAGGAACCAGGAGTTCCACGACGAACCGATGATCACGCCGGACGAGATCACCACCACCGCACCGAGAGCCAGCGCCAGCGGAACAGCCGCGGCATCGCGCACCTCTCGCCGACCGATCGCCTGGTCGAGCACGGATGCCGGCTCCTGTTCCGCCGGGATCAGCAGCCACGCGAGGGCGTAGAGCAGCAGACCCACGCCGCCGAACAGCGCGAGCACGCCGGTGACGATCCGCAGGACCAGCGGGTCGACGCCGAGACGCCGGCCCAGGCCACCGAGCACGCCCGCGATCACGCGGTTCGACTGGCTGCGGCGGAAGGTGCGGAGTTCTTCGGTCATCCCGCCAGTGGTCGTATCGGTGCGTCCGCCTGGCGACGGGTTGGACGGCATCTCGGTCATGACATCGATACTGCCGCGAACTTCGCCGTGTCACCATCGGGGATCACCCTGAATGCTCCCGGACGAGCTCAGGGGCTTCCCTCATGGCGGCGAACGCCTCCGCGTGTGAGTATCAAGGTATGAGTGTTGCGCCTAAGCCGTCGTCCGCCTCGAGGGCGGACGGCTCAGGCGCGCGCGCAGAGGGCGGGACGCCCAGGTTCGCGCGCCGCTCCGACGGGCGGCTCGTCGCTGGGGTCGCTGCGGGCGTCGCCAGACACCTCGGGTTGCAGCCGATCACGGTGCGCGTCGCGTTTACCCTGCTCAGCTCGTTCTCCGGGTTCGGCCTCGTGCTCTACCTCGCGTTGTGGATCTTCACACCGTCGGACCAGGTTCTGGCGAAACGCGCCGAGGATGCGGCTCCCGCCGGCATCGCCGCCGCTACCCGCGCGAACATGCGCCGACGCCGCACACTCGTGCAGCGCTCCGGGGACCTCGGCCAGTTTGCCGCGCTCGCACTGCTCGGCACCGGCACGATCTTCGCCTTCGGGCAGACGCCGCTCGGCATCAGCCCGGAATACGTCGTGCCGATGATGCTCGCCGCGGGTGGCCTCACTCTCATGTGGCGTACCGCGGATGCCAAGGAGCGGCAGCGCATGACCGCCCTGTCGCCGCGGTTCCCGCTGCTGGGCGCCGTGACGGGCAGCGGCCGCATCGCCGTGCTGCGGATCAGTGCGGGCGTGATGGTGGTGGTCGTCGGCGTCATCGTGTTCCTCGCCGGGCAGGGTGAGCTGGACGCGACGGTCGACGCACTCTCCGGAATCGTGGTGCTGCTCGTCGGCATCGGGCTGATACTCGGTCCGTGGCTCTGGCAGCTGTGGCGGACGGCCGAGACCGAACGTCGCCAGCGCATCGTCACCCAGGAGCGCGCCGACGTCGCCGCCCACCTGCACGACTCGGTGCTGCAGACGCTCGCGCTCATCCAGAAGCAGGCCCATGACCCGCGCACGGTGATCAAGCTCGCTCGCGGCCAGGAACGCGACCTGCGCAACTGGCTGTACGGAGACCGCAGTGAGGACGAGTCGTCGCTGGCGGCCGCGTTCACCACCGCAGGCGCCGAAGTAGAGGACTCCTTCGGCGTGCCCGTCGAGGTGGTGACGGTCGGCGACGCACCGATCGACGACATCGGGCGCGCCCTGCTCAACGCGGCGCGAGAGGCTGCCGTCAACGCCGCCAAACACTCCGGCGCCGACAAGATCGACATCTTCTTCGAGGCCATGGACGACGGCATCGAGGTCTTCGTCCGCGATCGGGGCGCCGGGTTCGATCTGGACCAGATCCCCGAGGACCGGCTCGGTGTCCGGCGATCGATCATCGACCGGATGGAACGCCACGGCGGAAGCGCCCGGATCCGTTCCGCGCCCGGCGAGGGCACTGAGGTCAAGCTGCTGTCCAAGAAGGCGTGAGAAGAGGAGCTGTTCCTGCCGGTACCGTGGATAGCAGCGGAATGGTGGGAAGACAACGTGGAGGACGACGTGAGTGAGCCCAACGACCCCAGCGGTGAGGCTCGTACCGGACCGGTGCGAGTGGTGCTGGTCGATGACCACGCGATGTTCCGCACCGGTGTCCGTGCTGAGCTGAGCCAGTCCAGCGATACCGTCGACGTCGTCGGCGAGGCCGCCGACACGGCCGAGGCGATCAAGGTGATCTCCCAGCTCCGGCCCGAGGTCGTGCTTCTGGATGTCCACCTCCCTGGCGGTGGCGGTGGCGAGGTGCTGCGGCAGCTCCACCCGGAGGTTCCCGACGTCAAGTTCCTCGCGCTGTCGGTATCGGATGCCGCCGAGGACGTCATCGGCACCATCCGTGCCGGCGCCCGCGGCTACGTGACCAAGACGATCACGGGCGACGACCTGGTCGGCGCGATCGTCCGTGTGGCCGACGGCGACGCGGTGTTCTCTCCCCGTCTGGCCGGCTTCGTATTGGACGCGTTCGCCGGCTCCGAGGCGCCCAGCGTCGACGACGATCTCGACCGGCTGACGCAGCGCGAGCGGGAGGTGCTGCGGTTGATCGCCCGCGGCTATGCGTACAAGGAGATCGCCAAGGAGCTGTTCATCTCGGTCAAGACCGTGGAGACCCACGTGTCGGCGGTGCTGCGCAAGCTCCAGTTGTCCAACCGCTACGAGCTGACCCGCTGGGCCACTGACCGCCGCCTCATCTAGCGACGCGCTCCACCACCAGGCGGTTCCGCCATGGCCACGATGTCCTCTCGCGGCAGGGCCGACATGGCCTCGATCGCGTTCAGAAATCCTCGCCGATCGTCCGGTGGCAGCATCGCGAGCAGGCGGTTCTCCTTCTCCTGGATGTCGGCCTGCGTCGAGCTGTGTACCTCGCGTCCTTCTTCCGTGATCGACAGGAGCCGCGCGCGACGATCGGCAGGGTCGCGCTCACGGACGATGAGCCCGGCCTCCTGGAGCTCGTCAAGGGTGCCGATGATCCGCGTCTTGTCAGCGCCGATCGCCTCGGCGAGCGCCGCTTGAGTGCGCACGGGGCTCTCCCGCAACGCGGTCAGAACGACGTACCCCCACATGGATACTCCGTGCGCGTCCAGCACGGGTAATTCGACTGCACCGAGCGCGCGCATCACCTGGCTGAGCATGGCGGCGAGGTCGCGCCGTCCACCATCCCTTTCCGTCATGTGAGGACCATACCCATTGACAATAATAAGCGAGCGCGTATTATATGTACATGCCTACTAATGATGTCCCGCAGGAAGTCGCCGACGCACTACGCACGCTGGACGACCTGGCAGCCCGCCCCGATGTCGATCTGGTCGCGCTCGATGCGCAAGCCGTCCGCACCAGCATTGACCTGGCGACACGAGCGACGCCGGCGGACCTGACCAGGCCGACGCCGTGCGCCGGATGGACATTGAATGACCTGCTCGCCCACATGACCACGCAGCACTACGGCTTCGCGGCCGCATCCACCGGCGACGCCGATCCAGCGCAATGGCAGCCGCGCCCCGTCGGGGACGATCCGGTCGCGGCCTATCGCGCCTCGGCGGAACGTGTGATCGAGGCCTTCTCCGTCGACGGGCTGCTCGGCCGCGAGTTCCCGCTGCCGGAGTTCTCCACGGACAACACGTTCCCGGCGGCGCACGCCATCAGCTTCCACTTCATCGACTATGTGGTGCACGCCTGGGACGTCGCCCGGACACTGGATCTACCGGTGCACTTCGAACCGCCACTCCTCGACGCCGCGCGCGTGGTCGCCGGCATCGTGCCGGGGGGCGAAGCACGGCTCGCCCCCGGCGCCGCGTTCGGCCCGGAGGTTCCCTGGTCCGGCGGGTCAGCTCTCGACGAGATCGTCGCGATGCTCGGACGCTCGCCTGCCTGGCCCCAATGAAGGCCACCGCACGACGCGGGCTGCCAGCCCTCACGAACCGAGATGTAGGTCATCGCACGGCCGGGCAAGGCGCCACTCTCCGTCGAGGAACAGACCGCTGGGCACCTCACGACGTCATCGGCGGGGCTCCAAAATCAGCAGCGAGACAGCCGGCAGGGCAAGCGCTACGGTGAGCCGGAGCGAGCGCTCGACCGGCGTCACCTCACGTGTCGGCTCGCATTGCTCCAACCCTTGGCGCGCCTTGATCTTCTCCAACTCACTCGGGGTCGGGTCCTGCGGCGATCCCAGGGACTTCCACACGGTGTGCGCGTTCGAGTGACCGGCGTCGATCCGGTAGTGCTCGAGCACGTAGCTGCCGGCCGCGAGCCCGGTGATCTCCACGGTGACGTCGGCCGGCGTCTCATCGTCGTGGAACTGGTCGTCGACGTGCCGCCACACGACGACGGCGACCCGCCCCTCCGGACCATCACCGGAGCGCGACGCGAGCACGTCGATCTCCTCCGGCATGCCGTGCGCGAGGGCGACGGTGTTGTCCGGAGTGAACGCGGCGTCGGACACCGCGTCCAAGCGGCGCTCGCCCAGGTGCGCGAAGATCCGGTAAGCGTTGAGGAACGGCTTCTCCACCCCACCGGCGGTGGCCAGTGCCCGCGTGCCCTCGAAGTAGCGCTCGCCTTCGAAGTAGAAGCTCCAGGTGGTCGCCTGCTGGATGTTGCTCTGGCGCTCGGCGTTGAGGTCGAGCACTTTCTTCATCAGCTTCGCCTGGAACGTCGGGTAGTACTCGGTGTTCTGGAACGCGAAGTTTGCGTTGTCGTAGACGCTGTGGTGCGCGGGAACTCCGGCGTCACACTCGTCGACGAGCGTGGGAAGCGCTGCGTATTCATCGA
>NZ_ML142858.1:44601-50041 GCF_004138495.1 Phytoactinopolyspora endophytica | reverse complement strand
GTCGAGCAGTCGCCCGATCTCGAAGAGCATCTTCGCCGACGACGGCGACTGCTGCTCGGGAGCGGGCCCGCCGGCCGGGCCGTACACTCGCCACGGTGTGAACGCGGAACCCTTCGTGTGGAAGGAGACGAAGTCCAGCGGCAATGAGTCTCGGCGGCATTGCTCCAGGAACCCGCGCAGGAACGGCGGTCCCTTGTCGCCGCCGGTCACCGCGGGCCCGCCGACCTTGGCGGCAGGCAACACGGATCGGACGGCTCCGGCGGTGACCGCGTAAAGGTCATAGAACTGCTGCGGGGTGCCCCGCCAGTAGAAGATGTCCGGTTCGTTCCACAGCTCCCAGTACCAGTCGGCGACCTCGTCCGCACCGTAGCGTTCCAGACAGTGTCGTGCGTGGGCGGCGACGAGACCGGCCCACTTGCCGTAGTCCTTCGGCGGGAAGGACCACAGGCCGTTCTCATAGGCGCTGTACACCGTCGGGCTCGGGATCGTGGTGAAGACGTCGTACGCGGTCTCCGGTACCAGGGCCTTCGGGGTGAAGGCCAGCTCGACCAGGACGTGGTGCCCGGCACCGACGATGGCGTCGTAGGTCTGGTCGACGATGGTGAAGTCGTAGTAAGGCGTGCCGTCCTCGTCTTCGTGGTACACGTTGCCGTTGCCCCAGTGCGGAAGGCCGAATCCGCTGCCGCTGCAGAAGACGTAGTGCGGGCGGACATCGAACGGACGCGGCGAGAACTCGCCGACTGTGCGCAGCAGCCGCTTGCCGCTCGGCGTGTACGTCCAGTTGATCTCGTCGTAGCCGATGCTGGCCCAGATCGGCGTCAGTTCGCCCGCGTCGGAGGAGGCGTCGACGCGCACCACCGCGGACCGGACGTGCGGCGCGTCGGGATCGCTGGCGGCGGCCTGGGGCTGTCTGCCGGTCAAGCCGGCATCGGCGCGGGCGTTCGTCTCTGTGGTCACGGTGTCAGCCTTTCAGTTCCGCATGATCAGATACGAGTTTGGGGCCGGTATGACGCCCCGAACTCGTATCTGATCACCACCGCCTTGGCGGATTCGCAGGCCGCCTCCGGAATGGGGTCAGGATGACCAAGGGCCCGTTGGGGAGGCGGCACGGATTGCAGCGGTGTCGAGGACCAGCGGTGCATGATCGATGTCGAACACAGGCCAATGCGCAATCAAGGTGAAGCTGCGAGTCGACGGCCGTGGCCATACCCAGAGGTCAGTGGTGATCTCGGCATACGCAGCATCCGTACCCAAGGGATCGGTAGGCGTGCCTGACGGCGCAGCGGTCGTTCTCACCCGGGTGCCACACACTGCTACGAAGAGGTCAGGCACGGTGTCCCGGTCCTGCCATCGATCCAGCGAGTCGGCACGGCGGCCATTCGGCAGGACTATCGCGAACCGGAGAAGTTCGTCAGGGACACCGGCCGTCCGCCTGGAAGGGCCAGGCCGGATCCAGCTTTGCGGGAGCCAAGAGTATCCGGCGCGCCGGCGAACAGTTGCTGAGATCGCGATCAGGCAGCCTTCCGTGAATGCTCGCAAGTGCAGGATCGAGATCGCGGCAACGGAGGACGTCGCCACCGGCTGATCCGCGAGAATCAGGACGCTGGGTGCGGCCACGGGCGGCTGCCCCCACGGCGGTAACCGCTCATGGTCGGTCCAGCGAGATTCACCTGGCTCGGATGCTCCGCTCGACACACCTCCATCGTAGGCGCCGAACAATGCGATAGATGTGTGTTGCCGACCGTCTACTACGCCATCAACCGTGAGCTGCCACAGGCATTCTGTCCCTTCAGACGACGGCGACCGGGAGGCTACGGCCGGCGAGCTCGCGCGGGCGGGAGCCGAGCTGGTCAGCAATCCCGATGAGCGCCTTGGCCGCAGGTAGGTCAGGCTGGGCGAGAACCAGTGGAGTACCGGCGTCCCCGGCCTCCCGAAGCCGCGTGTCCAGCGGTATCTGGCCCAGCACCGGTATGGACGTTTCCAGCGTTGCCGTGAGCGCGGCAGCTACCGCCTGCCCACCTCCGGCTCCGAACACTTCCAGCCGTTGGCCGTCAGCAGTGTCGAGCCAGGACATGTTCTCGACGACGCCGATCACCCGCTGCCGGGTCTGTGCGCCGATGGCCCCGGCCCGCTCGGCGACCTCGGCGGCGGCGAGCTGCGGTGTGGTCACCACGACGATCTCCGCCTCCGGAATCAGCTGCGCGATGGAGATAGCGACGTCGCCGGTGCCCGGCGGGAGGTCGAGGAGCAGGACGTCGAGATCGCCCCAGAAGACGTCCGCCGAGAACTGCTGGACGGCCCGGTGCAGCATCGGTCCACGCCAGATCACCGCGTCGTTGCCCTCGGTGAACATGCCCATCGAGATGACCTTCACCCCATGCGCCTGGGGCGGCATGATCATGGTGGAGACCTGGGTCGGCCGGGCGACGGTGCCGAGCAGCCGAGGAATCGAATGGCCGTGGATGTCGGCGTCCAGGACACCGACGGACAGACCCCGCGCCGCCATCGCGGACGCCAGATTCGCGGTCACCGTCGACTTGCCGACTCCCCCTTTGCCCGACGCGACGCAGTACACCTTGGTCAGCGATCCCGGCTCGGCGAACGGGATCACCGGATCGTCGCCGCCACGCACCTGCTTGCGGAGCTCGGCGCGCTGCTCGTCGTCCATCACATCCAGCTCGACCCGGACGTCGCGAACACCGGGGACCGCCAGCACCGCCGCCGTGACGTCGCTGGTGATCTTCTCCCGCAGCGGACACCCGGACACGGTCAGGTAAATTCCGACCGTGACCAGGTCGCCGTCGACCGTTATCTCCTTGACCATGCCGAGCTCGGTGAGCGGTCGGTTGATCTCCGGGTCCACCACCGTGGCCAGCGCTGCGCGGACTTCATCAACAGTCACAAGCTCTCCTTGCGTCGTGTCAGCCATGTGGCCGCGCCGGGACGGTCCAGGCGTCGGAACCGTTGAGCAGTGTGTCCAGGTTGCCGGTGTTCGTCCGGGTGGCGCTCTGGATCTGCGATCGTACCTGGTCGTCGTAGGTGGGGCGCTGGACGCTCCGGAAGACCCCGACCGGCACGTGATCCAGCCGCGGTCCGCCGAGGCGGGAAAGTGCGAACGCGTAGGCGGGGTCGGTGAGGCCGGCGTCGTGCACGACGACGTGCTCAGCGCCGCTTTTGGAGATCTCGGCCACGTCGAGCCCGCCGTACTCCGAACGCACGACGCCGAACTCGCCGGCCGGGCCGAAACGGATCGGTTCGCCGTCCCGTAGCGGGATGATCCGGTGCGCGGCTTCGCTGCGGTCCTTGAGCACGTCGAACGCGCCGTCGTTGAAGATCGGGCAGTTCTGGTAGATCTCCACCAGCGCACTGCCGCGATGCCGCGCCGCGGCATCCAGGACCTCGGTGAGCCCCTCCCGGTCGGAGTCGAGCGCCCGGGCGACGAAGGTGGCCTCGGCTCCCAGCGCCAGCGAGACCGGGTTGAACGGTGTGTCCAGCGATCCCATCGGCGTTGATTTGGTGACCGTGCCCTCCTCGCTGGTGGGCGAGTACTGGCCCTTGGTGAGCCCGTAGATCCGGTTGTTGAACAGCAGGATCGTCAGGTTGACGTTGCGCCGCAAGGTGTGAATGAGGTGGTTCCCGCCGATCGACAGGGCGTCGCCGTCGCCGGTGACCACCCAGACGGAGAGATCCGGGCGGGTGACGGCGAGCCCGGTGGCGATCGCCGGCGCGCGGCCGTGTATCGAATGCAGCCCGTAGGTGTTCATGTAGTACGGGAACCGCGACGAGCAGCCGATCCCCGAGATGAAGACGATGTTCTCCCGCTTCAAACCCAGTGTCGGCAGCAGCGACTGCACGGCGTTGAGCACGATGTAGTCGCCACAGCCCGGGCACCAGCGCACGTCCTGGCCGGACTTGTAGTCGCCGGCCCGCTGTGGCTCGTCGGCCATCGGGACACCGGCCAGCCCGTCGCCGTCGGTCTGGTTCTGCCCGGCCTGCCGCGCGGTCGGTGCGGGCACGTCAACGATCGTCATAACACTCCCCCTTCACGGCGCCGACCAGCACGTCTTGGAGCTCCTCTGCCTTGAACGACACGCCCGCGACTTTGGTGTGTGAGACCACGTCCACCAGGTACGCCGCGCGCAGCAACATCGCCAGTTGTCCGAGGTTCATCTCCGGGACGACCACCGTGTCGTAGCGGCTCAGCACATCGGCCAGGTTGGCCGGAAATGGATTGAGATACCGCAGGTGCGCTTGGGCAACCGGCCAACCGAGATTACGGACCCTCCGGCACGCGGCACCGATCGGGCCGTAACTGGAGCCCCATCCCAGGGCAAGCACGCGCGCCGATCCGGACGGGTCGTCCACCTCGACGTCCGGCACCGTGACGCCGGCCACCCTGGCGTGACGGATCCGGACCATGCGGTCGTGGTTGTCCGAGTCGTAGGAGATCTCGCCGGTGCTCTCCGCCTTCTCCAAGCCCCCGATGCGGTGTTCCAGGCCTGGCGTCCCGGGGACGGCCCATTCCCTGGCCAGCGTCTCGGGGTCGCGGGCATAGGGCCAGAAGTCGCCGGAGCCGTCCGTGGCGTTGGGCTGGTCGGCGAATCGCACGGACAGATCCGGGAGGTCGGCGGCGGCCGGGATGCGCCACGGCTCGCTGCCGCCCGCGAGCGCACCGTCGGACAACAGCATGACCGGGGTGCGATAGGTCAGCGCGATCCGGGCAGCTTCCAGAGCCATGTCGAAGCATTCCCCAGGCGTGGCCGGCGCCAGGATCGGCACCGGGCACTCGCCGTTCCGGCCGTGCATCGCCTGCAGCAGGTCCGCCTGCTCGGTCTTGGTCGGCAGGCCAGTGGACGGGCCTCCACGCTGCACGTCGATCACGACGAGCGGCAACTCGAGCATGACGGCCAGCCCGATCGTCTCCGACTTCAAAGCCACACCCGGCCCGGACGTCGTCGTGACGCCGAGCGCCCCGCCATAGGCGGCGCCCAGCGAGGCGCCGATCCCGGCGATCTCGTCCTCGACCTGGAGCGTGATGACCCCGAACGACTTGTGCTTCGACAGCTCATGCAAGATGTCCGACGCCGGTGTGATCGGGTATCCGCCGAGCAGCACCGGCAGACCGGACCGCTGCCCGGCGGCGATCAGACCGTAGGCGAGCGCGGTGTTTCCGGTGATCTGCCGGTAGCTGCCCGCGGGCAGCGGCGCCGGCGACACCTCATACGTGACGGCGAAGGACTCGGTGGTCTCACCGTAGTTCCAGCCCGCGCGGAAGGCTCGCACGTTGGCGTCGGCGATCTCCGGTCTGGCGGCGAACTTTGTCCGCAGGAACCGCTCCACGCCGTCGGTCGGCCGTTGGTACATCCATGACAACAGCCCCAGCGAGAACATGTTCTTGGCGCGCTCGGCGTCCTTCTTCGACAACCCCGTACCTTCCAGC
>NZ_ML142858.1:40832-44572 GCF_004138495.1 Phytoactinopolyspora endophytica | reverse complement strand
CGGGTCAGCATGGACATCGCCACGGCGTGCACCTGGTAGGACTCGAGGGAGCCGTCCTCGAGCGGGTTCGAGGCGTAGTCCACCTTGGCGAGGTTCCGTTTGGTGAACTCGTCCGCGTTGGCGATCAGCACGCCGCCGGGCGGCAGGTCGTCGACGTTAGCCTTCAACGCGGCCGGGTTCATCGCCACCAGCACGTCCGGGCGGTCGCCGGCGGTGAGGATGTCGTAGTCGGCGACGTGCACCTGGAAGCTGGACACGCCGTGCAACGTGCCCTGAGGTGCCCGGATCTCGGCCGGGAACGACGAACTCGTCGCCAGGTCGTTCCCGAACGCGGCGGCCTGCGAGGTGAACCGGTCCCCGGCCAGCTGCATCCCGTCGCCGGAGTCGCCGGCGAAGCGGATCACCACCCGTTGCAGCCGGGTACCGGTGCCGGTTCTCCCCGGCCCCGGCCTCGCCGCGTCTCCCGGCACAGTCGCGGTGCCGCCCGTCGCGTCGTTCATCGGGCCAGCCCTTCGACGTAAGGTGTGTCGGCGCCGATGGAGCCGGCCTGCGCCGCACCGCCCGGGTTGCCCAGAGGTTCGTCGCGGCCCGGCAACGCCTCGGTGAAGAACCGGGCGTTCTCGCCGACGAACTCGGCGTCAGCCTCGTCCACCTGATCTTCGGGCACGATGGCCTCCACCGGGCAGACCGGCTCGCACGCCCCGCAGTCGATACACTCCACCGGGTTGACGTAGGCCATCCGGCCACCGGCGTAGATGCAGTCGACGGGGCATTCCTCGACGCATGCCAGGTCGAGGACGTCGACGCAGGAAGATCCCACTACGAACGTCATGACGCGGACACCTCCTCGTGTGCAGCGCCCGGAACGTCACCGAGCGAAGCAAGAATCTCGTAACGACGACGGGCGAAGTCCGGCTCGAACTGGGCGCCGGGCCGCCGCGGGGACTCGATCTCGACGATCCGCCTGACCCGGGCGGGCCTGGGCGTCAGCAGCACGACGCGGTCCGCCAGCAACAACGCCTCGTCCACGTCATGGGTGACGAACAAGATCGTGGTCTTGTGCTGCTGCCAGACCGAGCACAGCAGCCGCTGCATCTCCGAGCGGGTCTGGGCGTCCAGCGCCCCGAACGGCTCGTCCATCAGCAGCACCCGCGGCTGGGCGGCCAGCGTCCGCGCGAGCTGGACGCGTTGCCGCATCCCGCCGGACAGGGCGCCGGGCAGATGGTCGCCGAAGCCGTCGAGCCCCACCTGCCTCAGCAGCTGCTCCGCCTCCGGCTGACGCCGGCCGCGTGGTACGCCGCGCAGCTTGAGCGCGTACTCGACGTTGCGCCGCGCGGTACGCCACGGGAGTAGCGCGTCGTCCTGAAAGACCATGGCGCACTGCGTCCTGCCCACGTTCTTCGGCGAGCGCTTGCGCGCCAGGACGCCGGACGACGACGGAGGCTGTGCTGAGCCGGCTACCACGGACTCCCCGACCTGAGCCAGGCCGGCGACCGGTTCGAGGAGCCCGGCCAATGCACGCAGGATCGTCGATTTTCCGCATCCGGAGGGTCCGAGCAGGACGATGACCTCGCCGGCGCGTACGTCCAGGTCGATCTCGGCCGCGTCGGTATCGCCGAAGGCGAGCTTCAAGCCGGACAGCCGGACGGACGCCCCGCAGCTCATCTCCTCTGGTCGCGCTCGACTTCTCACTCGCTCCGCGGACGGCTCCGCTCGTTCCTCGCTACGCCAGCCACTCCGCTCGCTCGGCGTCTCGCCGCTCATGACGCCGCCCTCGGCAGCCAGCGGTTGACCCGTCGCCCGAGACGTTCTACCAGCCAAGCGGTGCTCCAGCCGAGCAACCCGATCGAGACCATCCCGACCACCACGCCGGCGTAGTCCAGCAACCCGTAGGACTGCCAGGTGTAATAGCCGATGCCGAACTGGCCGGAGATCATCTCGGCGCTGATCACACAGATCCAGGCGACGCCCATGGCCACCGACAGCCCGGAGAAGATGCCCGGCATGGCCCCCGGAAGCACCACGTAACGCAGGATCGACATGCGGCCCGCCCCGAGCGTGCGCGCGGCGTCCTCCCACACCGGCGGCAAGGCATGCATGGCATGGATGGTGCTCACGGTCACCGGGAAGAACGCGGCGAAGAACGTGATGAACACGATGCCCTGCTCACCGTCCGGGAACAGCAGGATGGCCAGCGGTACCAGAGCGATGGCCGGTATCGGCCGGAAGACCTCGATCAACGGCCGCAGCAGCGCACTGGCCAGGCGCGAGCGCCCGATCATCGCTCCGATAGCGACTCCACCGACCGCGGCGATGCTGAAGCCGAGCAGGATGCGGCGCAGGCTGACCAGCAGATCGTTGTAGAACGGACCACTGCTCAGCTGGGTCGTCAGCGTGCTGTAGACCTCGGCCGGCCCCGGGATCTTGTCGAACCGTAGCCACCAGACCACCTGGTACTCCGTGAGCAGGTGCCAGGCCAGCAGCAGGGCGCCGAGCGGGATCGCCGCCAGCACCACGGCGAGCAGTCCGCGCGACGTGACGACGGACCGCACGCCTCTGCGGCGAGGGCCACGCGGTAGGTGCCCGGCCTCGGACGGATCCTCCGTCACGACGGGCGCGGACGACACGGACGTGCTTGTCATGATCTTCACCTCCTGGATGTTCACAGCTCGGCCAGTGCGGCGTCGTAGTCCAGCACCCGGCTGCCCGGACGCTCGCCGGCGTAGGCCTCCGCGTCGGCGACGACGGCGAACGGGACCAGCACCTCGTTCTCTGCGGCCTCCGGGTCCAGCACCCACGCCGCCGATGTGGCGAAGATCCGGGTCCCGGTCCGGGCGTCGGGTACGTAGGCGGCCCGCACCTCGCCGTCGTGCTCCGAGATCTGCCGCAGCAGACAGGTCGGTGTGACCGCGACGGACGTCTCGTCGGAGCCGTCGAACCACACCTCCGACGCCGTCGCCGGGTCGGACACCTCGTCACCGCAGACCGGGTCCGAGCCGGTCAGCGGGCTCGGGCTGGTCAGGTCGTCCCGCTGGGACTCGTAGCCGTCGCCGAACAGCTCGCGCAGGTAGCCGTCGTTGATGAACTCGTCGAGGTCGAGCTCCTGCAACGAGCCGAGCTCCCGCAGAAACGGCAGGTCCTGCTCGAGCGCTTCGACCAGCTCCGCTTTGATCGTCAGGTCGAAGCTGACCAGCCCGTTGGGGCCGTTGTACAGATAGATGACCTCCGGAGACAGCCCGGTCACCGCGGACACCTCCTGCGCCGCGTCCAGCGGATGCTCGTTGAGGTACTCGGTGGACTCCTGCATCGACTCGAGGAAGGCGTGGACCACCTCCGGATGCTCCTCCCCGAAGGCCTGGCCGGACACCACGGCGTGGAACGTCGGCAGCTCTGCGTCGCCGCCGTCGTGCAGTAGCCGTGCCTCCCCGCTGAAGATCATGGACTGCGGCCACGGCACGAACTGGGCCAGGGCGTCGACCTGCCGGCCCTCGACGGCGGACGCACCGACTGCCGGCTCCTGGTTGAGCACCTGGACGTCGTCGCTGCTCAGGCCTGCCCGGTCCAGCTCCGCCACGAGCATCCCATGCGCCGCCGAGCCCACACTGGTGGAGACGACCCCGTCCGCAAGGTCCGCCAGGGTCTGCGCGGGAGACTCCACCGGCACCACGACCTGGTTCAGCGAACCGCGTGCGTTGTAGCCGGTGACCGCGATCAGCTCCGAGCGCACGTCGTCGTGCTCC
>NZ_ML142858.1:39571-40811 GCF_004138495.1 Phytoactinopolyspora endophytica | reverse complement strand
CGTCTCGGCACCGTTGACCAGGATCGGATAGTCGCCCATGGATCCGATGTCGACCTGGCCGGCCAGCATCTGCGCAGTCAGCGGTGGTCCGGAGGCGAAGTCGTGCCACTCGACGGAGTACTCGGCGCCCGTCTCTTCACCGAGCCGGTCCAGCTTGTCCTCGAAGATCCCCTGATCGCGAAGGAGCGTGCCGGCGGTGACCGTGTTGATGGTCTTGGACTGATAACCGACATTGACGACGACGGTCCCGCTGCCGCTCTCTGTCGCGGTCTCCGAGCCGCACGCAGCCACACCGAGGATGACCCCAGCCATCGCCAGGGCCGGCCGCGCATGCCCGTTGAGCACACGCTTCGAGTTCGGGTTCATGGTCGGCTCCGGCTCAGCGCAGCAGGTAGGGAATGTTGACCGTCACCGCGTCGACCGGGCACCGGGCGGCACACGGACCGCAGTACCAGCACTCGTCGACGTGCATGTAGGCCTTGCCGGAATCCGGGTTGATCGCGAGTGAGTCCAGCGGGCACATGTCGACGCAGAGCGTGCATCCATCGATGCACGTCTCCTCGTCGATCGTGACCGGCACGTCTACACGCGTGGTTGCCTGTGCCATCTTCTCGATCCCTTCGTCAGTGATCAGTGCTGTCGGTCGAACTCTGGGTGCCGGGGCGGGTGGGAATCCCGTCGTGGGCCGGGCCGTCGGGCTCTCCGATCGGCGGGGCGCTCGCGGAGTCCAGGCCCATGCGGGAGAATGCGCGGACGTCGGCGTCGACGTCGGTGAGCGTGAGTTCAAGGGTGGCCAGCACGTCGGGGCGGTGACGTGACCAGCCGGCCAGCGCGCGGACGGCCGCCTTGCGGACATCGAGGTTGTCGTCGCGTGTCGCGGTGACCAAGGCGTCGACGGCGTCGTCGGGTTCCGAAACGGAGAGGGCGACCGCGGCTCCCTCCCGCACCTGCCACGCCGCCTCGGTGATCGCGCGCAACGCGAGGCCGGTGGCCTTGTCGGTGCATCCGGTGTGCGCCATCGACTTCAGCGCCGCGGCGCGGACCAGCGGTTCGGCATCCTCCGCGAGCGTGACCAGGCTGGTCACACCCCTCGGGTCGGCCACCGCACCGATGCCACGCGCCACTGCGATCCGCACCGAGCTCGCGGCGTCGGGCACCGCCGCCGCGAGTGCTTCCAAGGCGTCGAGCGAGACCAACCCTTGGACCACCTCCCGCCGGACGTCGTCGTGCTGGTCCGCCA
>NZ_ML142858.1:34250-39519 GCF_004138495.1 Phytoactinopolyspora endophytica | reverse complement strand
CGAGGTCAGCTCGTCGGTAGTGGTCAGGCTGTGCCGCCACAGCGATCCGATGGCCGCGACCCGCACGTCGGCGTCGGAATGCGACCTCGCCGCCCGCAGCGCGCTCCCGAACCTCTCGTTCGGCACCAGTACCTCGCGTAGCTCGCCGAGCAGTTCGATCGCGGCGTGCCGGACCGCGCCGTCCGGATCACCGAGCGCGGCCGCGATCACCGGCGAAGCCTCGTCCCATTCCTCCGTCGTCTCGCTGAGCACCGACAGCGCCGTGCGGCGTACCTCGGCGTCGGCGTCGGCGAGGTAACCGGTGAGCTCATCCAGCTCCGGGCACTCCTCGGCGAGTGCCAGCAGGGCGAGGATCCGGCTGCCCGGGCCGGTCATCGTCCGCTCCATCCGGTGCCGGCAGCAGCCAGAACAGGAGCCGACTCGTCGGGAACGCCGTCCGGCCGGACGAAGCCGGGAACCGGCACGATGTACGGCGCCACCGGCCGGGTCCGGAACGCCATCTGACCGTCGCCGTTCTGGCCGCCGTCGCTCTTGTGCAGGTTGAGATGGCAGAACCAGTCTCCGTCGTCGCGAGCGGGCCAGTCGTCCCGCTGGTGGTACAGGCCCCAGCGGCTCTCCGTGCGACGCAGCGAAGCCTTCGCCGCCATCTCCGCGCAGTCTCGGATGAAGGTGACCTCGGCACATCGCATCAGCTCGTGCGGCGTATGCGCACCCATCTGGGCGATATCTCCTCGCATCCGCTCGAAGGCCTCGACTCCGAGGGAGAGGTAGCGTTCCGACTTGGGCGGCTGCAGGTAGTCATTGACGAACCGACGCAGCTTGTACTCGACCTGTTGCTGCGGCGGCCCATCCGGGTTGGACAGCGGACGGTAGATGAGTTCGTGCGCGGCGGCGACCTGATCTTCAGGCAGCGATGGCCGATCGGTGGACGCGGCGAAGGCGGTGGCGTGCTCACCCGCGATGTCGCCGTACACGAACGCGCCGATCATGTAGTTGTGCGGCACGCAGGCCATGTCCCCCGCGGCGTACAGGCCGGGCACCGTCGTCGCGGCGTGCTCGTCGACCCACACGCCGGACGCCGAATGACCGCTGCACAACCCGATCTCCGAGATGTGCATCTCCACATCCCCGGTCCGGTAGTCGGTCCCCCGGCCGGCATGGAACGTTCCGCGGGTGGGACGTTCCGTGGTGTGCAGGATTCCCTCGATCTCGCTGATGGTGGCGTCCGGCAGGTGCCGGAGCTTGAGGTAAATGGGTCCGCGCGCGCTGTCCAGCTCCCGTTTGACCTCCGCCATCATCTGGCCCGACCAGTAGTCGCAGTCGACGAAGCGGTTTCCTTCCGCGTTGACCTGGTAGCCGCCGAAGGGGTTGGCGACGTAGGCACAGGCAGGCCCGTTGTAGTCCTTGATCAGCGGGTTGATCTGGAAGCACTCGATACCGGAGAGCTCCGCTCCGGCGTGGTACGCCATCGCGTAGCCGTCGCCGGCATTGGTCGGGTTCTCGTACGTGCCGTAGAGGTACCCGCTCGCCGGCAACCCCAGCCGGCCGCACGCCCCGGCAGCGAGGATCACCGCGCCGGCGGAGATGGTCACCAGTTCACCGGAGCGCGTGTCAAGGCCGACGGCGCCGACCGCGCGGCCTCCGCGCGTCAGCACCCGCACCGGCATCACCCGGTTCTCGATGGTGACCTTGGAGCGGACATCGCGGGCACGCAGCGTCCGGTACAGCACCTTCTTGACGTCCTTGCCCTCCGGCATCGGCAGGACGTAGCTGCCGGAGCGGTGCACCTTGCGCACGGCGTACTCGCCGTGCTCGTCTTTCTCGAACTTGACGCCGTAGCCCTCGAGCCGTTGCACCATGGCGAAGCCACGGGTGGCGGTCTGGTAGATCGTGCGCTGGTTGACGATGCCGTCGTTGGCGAGGGTGATGTCCGCGACGTAGTCCTCCGGCGTCGCCTTGCCCGGGACCACGGCGTTGTTGACACCGTCCATGCCCATGGCGAGCGCTCCCGAGTGGCGGACGTGCGCCTTGTCCAGGAGCAGGACGTCCGCGCCGTGCTGGGCCGCGGTGAGCGCCGCCATCGTGCCGGCGGTGCCACCGCCGACGATCAGCACGTCGCATTGCATCTGGCGCCGCTGCGATGGCGGTGGGATCTGCATGTGCACGTTGTTAGCCCTTCTCTTCCGGGAGTTGGCGCCGGTGGGCGCCGGGAGCGCGGTCGAGCGTGCCCGACAGGGAGAGCCGATCGCCTCGGTAGCGGACGTATTCGAGGTCTATCGGGCGGCCGGCGTCGGTGTAGGTGAGGCGTTCGAAGAACAGCAACGGGGAACCTTCGGCGACCTTGAGCAGGCCAGCGACCGTCGGGTCGGCGGTGATCGCCTCGATGCATACGCGCGCGGCGCCGAGCGGCCTGCCCAGCTCGACCTCGAGCAGGCAGAACACGTCGTTGCTCGTCAGGTCCATATCGAGCAGCGGTCGGCCGACGTCCGCCGAGAGATAGCTGGCGTCCAGTGAGAGCGGCTCGTCGTCGAGCAGGCGTAGCCGTTCCAGAGCGACGACGGGGGTCGCGGGAGCCAGCTCGAGACGCTGGGCGACGATCGGGGTGGCCGGGACGATCTCGCACAGCAGTACCTGGTTGACGATGCGGGCGGCGCCGGTGTCGAAGCTCTCGGCGAGACCCTGCAGGCGATCCAGGCGCTGCACCGCCTTGTCGGAGACCACGAAGGTGCCCGAGCCCGGAATACGGTCGACCAGCCCTTCTTCCCGCAACAGCCCGAGAACCTCGCGGATGACGTTGCGGCTCGTGGCGAAGTCGGTGGCCAGCAGCGGCTCCGAAGGCAACGGGCGGTCGCCGTAGTAGCCGGTCAGGATACGGGCGCGAAGGACGTCGCGGATCCGGCGTACCGGGGCGCTGCGCCGGCTCGCCGTCGATGCGCGATCGCTGCTGCCAAGGTTCGGCGGCTGGTCCCGCTGGGCGCCGGGCTCCGTTGCCCTGCGCTCGCCGGACCGTGGCGTGCCGCCCCTGCTCATCGGCGGTTGAAGAGGCTGCGTCGGCGTCATGCAGATTGATGCTGGGGACGGCCGGTTACATCGATCCGCACCGCGAATTACGCGGCCGTTACGCCACTTTCTCCGGATCGCTCACCGCGTCAGCCTGCGGGTACGTCACATTGGACGGCCACAAATCCACTGTTGGACAGGGGTGCGACGGCGCACCATGCCGCCGACGCCCCGGGTCAGAGTTTCCGGGGGACCACGATATGTCTTCCATCGCGACGCGCCTGAGGCGATCGGACTCTTGTACGACGCGACGTAGTAGCGTGTTACCCCGGACATGTCCGGATGTCGAAGTTACCGACATCGTCCCGGTCATGGGTCAGATTTTGTCGGTAGATCCAGCTGGGATCCACGAGAGGATGGCGATGGTTGAGTTCCTGTACGACCTGCTGGTGGTCCTGCACTTCCTGGGACTGGCGAGCCTGATCGGCGGCGCCCTGGTGCAGATGAAGGCGCGCGGCGAGCGAACGATCAACGTCGCCATGGTGCACGGCGCGCTCACCCAGGTGGTGACCGGCCTCCTGCTGGTCGCCATGCAGGAGATGGCAGACTCGCTGAACATCGACCCTGACCACCCGAAGATCGGGGTCAAGCTGGTGGTCGTCGTCGTCGTGACGGTGCTGGCCTGGATCAACCGCAGCCGGCCCACGGTGCCCGACGGTCTGTACTACCTGGTCTTCGGCCTGTCGGTGGGTAACGTCCTCGTCGCCGTCTTCTGGTGAATCCACATTCGGCCTATGATGTCTGCCATGACGTGGCGATGTTGATCTAAGCCGGTAGACCCGCCTGCCACGGGAAGCCGCGGACCCCCGAGCTCACGAGCTCCGCGTCCGCTCAGCTCCCGTCAGGAAGGTCTCATGCTCGCTCATATATCTCGTGGCCGCCGCGCGCCGGCGGTCCGGTTAGCTCGTCGGCTCTACCTATACGCGTTCCTGGACGAGTTCATCCTGCTCTATCCGCTCTACGCGGTGCTGTTCGCAGAGTCCGGGTTGTCGACCGCACAGATCTCGTCGTTGTTCATCATCTGGTCGACAGCCAACATCGTCCTGGAAGTCCCGTCCGGTGTGCTGGCGGACGCGGTCTCACGGCGCTCGTTGCTGGTGGCCGGACCGCTCTTGGCCGGTGCCGGCTACGCGCTCTGGGTACTCGTGCCGTCGTACCCGGCGTTCGCGGCAGGCTTTGTCCTCTGGGGCGCGCACAGCGCCTTGCAGTCCGGAGCGTTCGAAGCACTCGTCTACACCGAGCTCGACCGGCTCGGCGCCGCGGACGGCTACGCCCGCGTGATCGGGCGAACGGAGACCGCGAGCACCGTCGCGGCCGCCGTGGCCATCGCCTTGGCGGGACCGGTCTTCGCCGCCGGCGGTTATCCCGCGGTCGGCGCCGCCAGTGTGGCGGCCTGCTTGGCCTGCGCGATCGTCGCGGCCGGTCTGCCCGAACACGATCACCCGAGCTCACGTGGCACCGTCGGCCTGGGCTTCCGGCACGTGTTACGAACCGGCGTTGACGAGGTCCGGGCGCGTCCGAACGTGCGGGCCGCCATCGCGTTCCTGATCGCGATCGCGGCGGTCTGGGGCGCGCTCGACGAATATCTCGCGCTTCTCGCCATCGACATGGGCGTATCCACCGAGGCCGTACCGGGACTTCTGCTGGCTGTCTACGCCGGAGTCGCCGCGGGAGGTCTGCTGGGCGACGTCGCGGCGCGGCTGCCGCAGCGTGCTGTCGCGGGCACGCTCGTGCTCGCGGCCATGGCCCTCGCGGCGGGCGCGATGACCGGTCATCCGGTCGGGTTCGGCCTGATCGGCCTGGCCTTCTGCGTGTTTCAGATGGTGCAGATCGCAGCCGACGCCCGGCTCCAGCACACGATCAACGGCACGGCCCGCTCGACGGTGACGTCGTTCGCCGGGCTCGGTATCGAGGTAGCGAGTATCGGCGTGTTCGTGGTCTACGGCGCAGCCTCGGTGACGGCGAGCCATGGCGTGCTCTTCGCGGGATGGGCCGCCGCGTATGTCTTGATCGCCCTGGTGATGTTCCGGCCCCGGGGTGCCGTCGTCGACGATACGGGTCCCGTCGCGGAGTGGGATGTGCGAGGCTGAGGCGTTCGCGCTCGGACGGAGTCGTCTCTGTCGGCGCGGCCGAATAGGGTAGATCGCACGATGAGCACTCCCACAGAACAGCCCTCTCTGCTGCCCCCTCCGGCCACCGTTCCACCCGA
>NZ_ML142858.1:21377-34224 GCF_004138495.1 Phytoactinopolyspora endophytica | reverse complement strand
GATCGGTCCTCGGCCGGTCCGCGCGGCGACTCCGCCGGCGCCCTGGCCGCCGTCTCCGGTGGCTCCGCGCGAGCCGGGCGGAAGCGCGAACGCGCGGAGGACGACGGCGAGCGGCGCCGGACCGACGCCGCCGACATCCTCGAGGGACTCAACCCGCAGCAGCGTGAAGCGGTGACCCATCAGGGCCCGCCGCTGCTCATCGTGGCCGGCGCCGGGTCCGGCAAGACCAGGGTGCTCACCCGTCGCATCGCCCACCTGCTCGGAGAACGCGACGCCCATCCCGGCTCCATCCTCGCCATCACCTTCACCAACAAGGCGGCCGGCGAGATGAAGGAGCGTGTCGCCGAGCTCGTCGGGCGGCGGGCTCAGATCATGTGGGTCTCCACGTTCCACTCGGCATGCGTGCGCATCCTGCGACGTGAGGCCAAGAGGTTCGGGTTCACGTCGTCGTTCACCATCTATGACCAGGCCGATTCGCAGCGGCTCATGACCATGGTCTGCCGCGACCTCGACCTCGATCCGCGTCGTTATCCGCCGCGGAAGTTCAGCTACGCGGTCAGCGACTTCAAGAACGAGCTCATCGACCATGAGACCGCGGCCGCCCAGGCGAGCAACCATCACGAGCGCACCATCGCCGAAGCGTACGCGATGTATCAGCAGCGGCTGACCGACGCGAACGCCTTCGACTTCGATGACCTCATCATGACCACGGTCAACCTGCTGCAGGCGTTCCCGGACGTGGCCGAGCACTACCGTCGCCGGTTCCGGCACATCCTGGTCGACGAATACCAGGACACCAACCACGCCCAGTACGTCCTCGTCCGCGAGCTGGTGGGCGGGGCGGGCGCGGAAACCGGCTCGAGCGATCCGGGTGCGCCGCCGGTGGAGCCGGCCGAGCTGTGCGTGGTCGGTGACGCGGACCAGTCGATCTACGCGTTCCGCGGCGCCACCATCCGCAACATCGAGGAGTTCGAGAAGGACTATCCGGATGCCCGCGTGGTCATGCTGGAGCAGAACTACCGCTCCACCCAGACCATCCTCTCCGCGGCCAATACGGTCATCTCCCGCAACGAGGGCCGCAAACCCAAGCGGCTGTGGAGCGAGAGCGGGGACGGCGAGAAGATCGTCGGCTACGTCGCCGACGACGAACACGGTGAAGCGCAGTTCATCGCCGAGGAGATCGACCGGCTCGGCGACGAGGGCCACGCCAACCCCGGCGACGTCGCCATCTTCTACCGCACCAACGCACAGTCCAGGGTGCTGGAGGAGATCCTCATCCGGGTGGGACTGCCGTACCGAGTGGTCGGCGGGGTGCGGTTCTACGAGCGCAAAGAGGTCAAGGACGCCCTGGCCTACTTGCGGTTCCTGGCCAACCCCGAGGACACCGTCTCACTGCGGCGCATCCTCAACGTCCCCAAGCGAGGCATCGGAGACCGCGCGGAAGCGATGATCGACGCGCTGGCGCAGCGCGAGCGCATCACGTTCTGGCAGGCTTTGCGCCGCGCCGCCGACGCACCCGGGATCGCGGCCCGCTCGGTCAAGGCGATCGAGGGGTTCGTCGCGCTGGCGGACGAGCTGCGGAAGATGGCGGAGGAGGACACCGACCCCGCCGCCATCCTGGAAGCCGTCCTGGAGCGGACCGGCTACATGGCCGAGCTGGACGAGTCGGACGATCCCCAGGACGAGACCCGCGTGGACAACCTGCGCGAGCTGATCGCCGTCGCCGCGGAGTACGACGTCAGTCAGGCCGACGAGGAGGCCGGCACGCTCACCGGGTTCCTGGAGCGGGTCAGTCTGGTGGCCGACGCCGACGAGATTCCCGAGGGCGATGAGCACGAGGGTGTCGTCACGCTGATGACGTTGCACACGGCCAAGGGGCTGGAGTTCCCGGTGGTGTTCCTCACCGGTATGGAGGACGGTGTCTTCCCGCACCAGCGGTCCCTCGGCGAGCCACGTGAGCTGGAAGAGGAACGCCGCCTGGCCTACGTCGGGATCACCCGGGCCCGCGAGCGGCTCTATCTCTCCCGCGCGACCGTACGCAGCGCCTGGGGCGCGCCCAGTCACAACCCGGCGTCCCGGTTCCTCGGCGAGATCCCCGACGAGCTGGTGGACTGGCGACGCACCGAAGCGGACCAGTCTCGCTGGACCACACCCAAGGCTCCCCGCCTCGGCCGGAACAGTGCCCCACCCCGCGCGGTCCCGATGCTCTCCGCCGGAGACCGGGTCAACCACGACGCGTTCGGTCTCGGCACCGTCGTCGCGACCTCCGGCGAAGGCGAACAGGCCCAAGTCACCGTCGATTTCGGCGACGAGGGCCTGAAGACCCTGATGCTCCGCTACGCCCCGATCGAGAAGCTATAGGCGCCACCTCTCCGGCAGTCCAGCGCGTGCCAGCAACCCCGCGACGCCGGTGCACAGGTGCCTCGCCGCTACCCATTCGCTGCCGTCAACCGCAGTGCACGCCGCTGTGCGCCTGTGACGTCCATTCGACAGCCGCGGTGATGTCGATGCACCGGCCCGTCATGTCAACGCCCATCGGCGTATACACCGGGCCCGCATAGAACGAGTAGAAATCGCCGTCACAGCCAGGGCTCGACGGGCAGCTCGGCCAGCTGGACCCGCTCGGCCTGATCCTCGCCTCGGTATACGCCCGTATCCCGTAGGCCGGCCCTCCGTGGCTGGTCACAAGGCAGTTCCGTCTTGTGTGCCACGAGAAGTAGACGTCCATATAGCCGATGGTGGTCCCGGATGCCTCGATCGGATAGTGGCCTGCATGGTTGTACGACGAGCCGCAGAGTCCGACGAGCGGCAATGCACTCGTCGCCGTCGGCAGCGGAGCATGACCGGCCCCGTGAGCGGCCGGAACCGCACCGATCACCAGGACGAACGCTGCCGTTATGGCGACAAGGATTCGTCTCACCCAGCAGCCCTTTCATGTTCGCGGTCCGCCAGCACTAGCGCGATGGTGCGACATACCCTACTTGGTCGGGCGCTCCTCAGGCAGTGGGCTGAACAGGGGATTTACGCGGGTATCGGTGCTCTGCACCAGTGCGTCGCACTAGGGCGTGATATAGCGGCCGGCAAGCTCGGTGCCGATACGTCCTAGCTCGGCTCGGACGGACTGTGGTTCGACGACGTCGATCGTCGCGCCCCAGCCCGCGAGGTTCCGGGCGATGTCCAGCGGGGTCGGCGCGGCGAGGCGAACCCGGACGCGCCCGTCGTCAAGCTCGCCGTCGGTGTGGCAGTGCTGGCCGAAATGGTCACGCAGTATCGCAAGGAACCGGGACTCGATGAGCACCGTCGCCCACGTGCGTGAGCGCCGTTGCTCGACCTCGCCGACGACCCGCTCCCACGCGGCGGCGAGCTCGAAGTCATCCGGACGCTCGGCTTCCTGACCGGTTGGTTCGAAAGCCTCGATCCGGTCGACCCGGAACGTGCGCTGCCCTCGCTCCGTGCCGGCGATCAGGTACCAGACGTCGTCCTTGTCGACCAGGCCCCAAGGGTCGACCAGCCGCTCGGTTCGCTCTCGGGCTCCGCTGACGTAGTTCAACCGGACCTTCCGACGGCGGATCACGGCGTTCTGTAGCAGGTCCACCACCTCGGGACGGCGGCGCTCACGTTCGCTCCACCTGGTGGGGTCGATCATCGTGGCGCTGGCGGCAGCCTCGGCGTCGGCCCGGAACGTCTGAGGCAACGCCCGCACGAGTTTGCGCAGCGCCGCTTTGGCCTCATCGGAGACGGCCGCGGCCGGACCAACCAGCAGGAACAACGCCTGCGCCTCCGTCGCCGACAGTCCGCTGAGGTCGGTGCGGGCACCACCGACGAGCGACCAGCCCCCACCGCGCCCGGGCTGCGGGTATACGGGAATCCCCGCCGCGGACATGGCCTCCAGATCACGTCGCGCCGTCGCCACGGACACCTCGAGCTCCGCGGCCAGCTCGGACGCCGTCACCTGGCCCCGGGACTGCATCAGGAGCAGGGCCGCTACCAGCCGATCCGCGCGCATCGTTCAAGTGTGCCAAACAAAGTGCTCAGTTGGTGAGCACTTTAAGGCGAATGATGGAAGACATGAAGAAGACGGCGCTCATGGGCAGCACGGAAGTCACGGACACACACGACGGCACCGCCGCCCCAAAGAAGGGAACAACGATGTTGCGAGGATTCACCACCATCAACTACTGGGCCGACGACCCACAGGTGGCAGCACGCTGGTACGCGGAGCTGCTTGACACCGAGCCGTACTTCGTCAGGCCGGAGGAGGGACCGCCCGCCTACGTCGAGTTCCGCATCGGCGACTACCAGCACGAGCTGGGCATCATCGACCGACGCTATGCACCCGAGGGCGCGGCCAGTGGCCCTGGCGGCGTGGTCATGTACTGGGCCGTGGACGACGTCCATGCCAGCTACGAGCGACTGCTCTCCCTCGGTGCCACCGTCCACCAGGAACCGATCGAGCGCGGGCCCGGATTCATCACCGCCTCCGTGATCGACCCGTTCGGGAACGTCCTCGGCATCATGTACAACCAGCACTACCTGGACGTTCTCGGATCGCAGGCAGGAGCGTGACATGAACACCGTCGTCGCGAGCAGTGCCACGGTCTGGCGCGAATGGCTGGAGCAGAACGGCCGGTCCGAGAAGGAGGTCTGGCTGGTCATCCACCACAAGGACAGCGGCACTTCGAGCCTGCGATATCACGAGGCCATCGAACATGCGCTGTGCTTCGGGTGGATCGACGGCCTGCATCGTAAACGCGACTCGACCAGCTCCCAGCTTCGGTTCACGCCGCGCAACCCGCGCAGCACATGGAGCCGGCCGAACCGCCGGCGAGCCGCCGAGATGATCGAGCAAGGTCTGATGACTGAGCACGGCCAAGCCCTGATCGATATGGCCAAGGCCAACGGAACCTGGCAGCTTCTGCCGGATGACGAGGTCTCGGCCATACCCGACGACCTGCAGACAGCGTTCGACCGGAACGAGGCCGCCTGGACGAACTTCGAGCGTTTTCCGCCTTCCTCGAAGCGGCTGATCCTGGAGTGGATAGTGAAGGCGAAGAAGCCCGAGACCAGGCGACGCCGGATCGATCAGACGGTTAGCCTCGCGGCGGTGAACATCCGGGCCAATCATCCCGGAACCCGGTCCGCCGCGGGTGGCTTAATTCCGTCAAACTGAAGCATTTGCCACTTGTTCCCCGAGGCGTCGCCAACGGAAGCACGAGCCGCGCCCCCGGAGTTTGGTATACGTGATGGCTAGCTAAATATCCTTACCAAACTTCGCTGTGCGCCCCGTGGCCATACGGCTGTGCTCACGGTGCGCTGCCCCGAACGCCTTAGAGCGGCGCCGGAGCTCGGCCAAGATTCTTCATCACAGACGTCGATTCGGAGTGGGTGCACTTCGTCGGTGAGGTAGAAGGCCTCAACCGGGGCCAAGGAGTGATGGGATAGTGAGATGGCCAAGTACATGATCCTCATCTATGGGGACGACCAGCAATGGGGAGCGATGTCCCCGGAGCAGCGGGACGCGCACGAAGCCGCGCACGCCGCGTTCAGGACCGACGCCGGCTCGAGGATTGCCGGCGGCGAGGAGCTGGAACTGGCGACGACGGCGACGTCGTTGCGCTCGGATGGAGCCGGACGGGTGACCACGACGGATGGGCCATTCCTGGAGACGAAAGAGGCATTGGGTGGCTTCTACATGCTGGAAGCGGCCGACCTCGACGAGGTGATCAGGTTGGCATCTCAGCTGCCGGAGGTGCACGCCGGCCACAGCGGAGTGGAGATTCGCCCGGTTGTGGATCACCGTGACGAGCGTGGGTAGTAGATCACGCAGGACGGTGGGCACGGATGAATGCTGAGGTCGTCGCGGCGGTGGCATCGGCCCACCGCCGCGACTGGGCCCAGGTGTTCGCCACCACCGCGCGGGTGACCCGGGACCTAGATCTGGCGGAAGAATGCACCCAGGACGCGTTCGCACAAGCGCTGCAGACCTGGCCGCAGACCGGTATCCCGGCGCGACCGGGCGCGTGGTTGACGACGATCGCGCGCAACCGTGCCCGCGACGTCCTGCGGCGAGAGTCGGCGTTCCGGCGGGCGATGCCGCTGCTCGCGGCCGATAGTTCGGTGCCCGGCCCGGAGGCCGTGCTGGACGATGACCGGTTGCGGCTGGTGTTCACCTGCTGTCACCCTGCACTGTCCAAGGAAGCGCAGATCGCGCTGACCCTACGGCTTGTGTGCGGCCTGTCGACCGCCGAAGTGGCCCGCGGGTTCCTGGTATCGGAGCCGACCATGGCAGCGCGGATCACCCGCGCCAAGAAGAAGATCGCCACGGCCCGGATCCCGTATCGCGTCCCGTCCCCGGATCACCTCGCCGTACGGGTCAGCGCCGTCCTGGAGGTCGTCTACCTGATCTTCACAACCGGCCATTCCGCCCCCATCGGTGGGAAGTTGGTCCGCCGCGATCTGCTCGACAGCGCCATCGGGTTGGCCCGCCTGTTACACGTCCTCATACCTGCCGACGCCGAGGTGAGCGCCCTTCTCGCACTCCTGCTGCTCAACGATGCTCGCGCCGACACCCGGCTGTCCGCCGACGGCCGGTTGCTTCTCCTGTCCGAGCAGGACCGCACACGCTGGAACACGCAGCTCATCGAGGAAGGGGTCGCCCTGCTGACCGGCGCGCTCAGCCGTCAACCGCCGACTCGTTACGCCGTCGAAGCCGCGATCGCCGCCGTACACGCCGAGTCACCCAGCTGGGACGACACTGACTGGTCCGAGATCGTCGGGCTGTACGACACTCTGCTACGGCTGTCGCCCTCGCCCGTGGTTCGGCTCAACCGAGCCGTCGCGATCGGACTACGCGACGGCCCGCAGACCGGCCTGGACGCGCTCGGCCCGCTCCGCGACGAGCCGCTCCTGGCCACCTATGGCTACGTCAGTGCCGCCCGTGCCTATTTCCTCCGCCGGCTCCACCGCTGGAGCGACGCCGCGCTCGCCTACGAAGAAGCACTCGCACTCACCGGCAACGACGTCGAGCACGCCTTTCTCGCCCAACGCCTCGCCGAGGTCCGAACTCACCTGCCAGGCTGAACGTCGCTCAGCTCAAGCGCCAGAGAGCCGGGAAACCCACCTCACAAGCGCAGTTGAGTGGCATGCACGCCCTCGGTTCTCGACGGCGCGAACAGCGCGGCGACGACACCGATGAGCGGCACGGCCGCAGCGACCCACATGGCGGACGTGAACCCGTCGATGAACGAGTCCGGCGATGAGTACCCGCCGTAGTGGGCGAACACGGCCGCGAGGATCGCGACACCGAACACGCCGCCGAGCTCCCGAAACGCGGTGTTGGTCCCGGCCGCGACGCCGGTGTCGTCGACCGGGACAGCGGACGTCGCCGCACTGGCCGTCGTCGCGAAGATCATTCCGATGCCGGCACCCGCGATGACCAGCGACGGGACCAGGGTGCCGTATGCCACACCAGGCTCCACCACGACGGCGAGCCACCCCAGCCCGAACGACTGCAGGAGCAGGCCGCCCAGCATGAACGGCTTGGTACCGAAACGGTCGGCGAGCGCGCCGGCGACCGGTGCGGCCAGCATGGGCATGCCAGTCCACACCAGAATGCGCAGGCCTGCCTCCCAGGGACTGTGGCCAAGTCCTGTCTGAAACAGCTGAGTGATCATGAACAGGGCACCGAGAAGGGACAGGAACTGGAAGAAGATCACCGCGTTCGCGGCGGAGAACCCGCGAAGCCGGAAGTACGCCAGCGGCAACATCGGGTGGGCGACCCGCCGTTCCCATCTGAGAAAGGCGGTCACGAACAGCACTCCGACCACGAGCGAGCCGATGACTTCGAGGCTGCTCCATCCGATGACAGGGGCTCTCACCGGTGCCCACGTCAGCGCGAACAGCCCCAGCGCGACGAGTACAAGCCCGGTGATGTCCAAGTGCGGCCGGGGACCACGGCTTTCCCGCAGCCGCAGCATGCACGCCGGGATCATGACGAGCCCGACCGGTACGTTGATCCAGAAGATCCACTGCCAGGCGATGCCCTCGGTGATCGCGCCTCCGAGCACTGGCCCGCCCGCCACTCCGAGGCCGGTGATCCCGCCCCAGACGCCGATCGCCGCCCCCCGCTTCTCGACGGGGAACGCATCGCTGATGAGTGTGAGCGTCAGCGGCAGGACGAGTGCGGCACCAGCTCCCTGGACCAACCGCGCCGCTATGAGCGCGTCGGCCCCGGTCGACATGGCGCAAGCGGCAGAGGCAAGACTGAAGACGGCAAGGCCGACGACGTATATCCGACGGCGGCCGAACCGGTCGCCCATCGCCGAACCGGTCAGCATGAGGCAGGCGAAGGCCAGGTTGTAGGCGTTGATCGTCCATTCGAGGTCTGCCAGGCTCGCACCCAGGTCGACCCGCAGCGTCGGCAAGGCCGTGGCCACCACGACCACGTCCAGCGAGGCCAGGAACGCTCCCAACCCCGCGAGTACCAGCGCCCATCCTGGGCGCGAACGCGCGGCGCCGGCGCCGTCCGGCGAGCCCACAAGGGTGGCGCCGGTAATATCCGTCGTGTCTGACATATCGATGTGGTCCTCTATCTGTCGTCAGGCCGGGGTCAGCGTCGCGGGCAGGCCGAACGTGGTGAACAGACCGGGGTCAAGAAACGCCACGACCCGGGCGATCCCGGTCGACGTCGTGGTCAGCACATGGATCGCATGAGCGTGGTAGACGCCATCGTCGGCGCGCCGGTATGCAGTGGCGGCGGGCTGATCGTTGGCCGTCGTGGGCACCATGCGCACCGTGCCGGGCGCGCCGAATATACGCGCGGAGGCGAACTGCCCGATCGTCTTCCGCCCGGCCAGCCACTCCGAGAACGGCGGCATCTCGAACGTGGCGTCCTCGAGCAGTAGACGTGTGAGCGCATCGACATCGGCGTTCTCGAAAGCCTTCATGTATCCCTCGAGCAACACACGCGCGTCCGGCTCCCGCGGCTCAGCGACGCCGTCCTCGGCCGGTGCCACCGCATTCAGCTGCGCCCGGGCCCGCTGCAAGGTGCTCTTGACTGCCGCCGTCGTGGTGTCGAGCAGGTCGGCGACCTCGGCCGCCCGCCAATCGAGCACGTCCCGCAGAATCAGGACGGCCCGCTGCCGAGGCGGCAGGTGCTGGAGCGCGACGATGAGTGCGAGACGAAGGCTGCCCCGCAAGCTGGTCACGGCCGCTGGATCCGGCGCCCCTGAGCTCGCCCACGAGTCCGGTGCCGGCTGAAGCCAGATGACGCCGTCGGGCGCCGGCCCGATGGACAGCCCGGCGTCGTCGCTCGGCCCACCGATGCCGGAGGGCAGAGGGCGCCGGTCACGACGTTCGAGCGCGGTCAGACACACGTTGGTCGCGATTCGATAGAGCCAGCTCCGCAGCGACGAGCGGCCCTCGAAGGCCTGATACGACCGCCAGGCCCGCAGATACGTCTCTTGGACCAGGTCCTCGGCGTCGTCCACGGAGCCCAGCATGCGATAGCAGTGCGCCAGCAACTCGCGCCTGAACGGCTCGGTGAGCGCAGCGAACTCGCCGTCGTCCGGCATCGCCGCTCTTCGGTTCTGTACGTGTGTGGGTATCACACATATATAGACCCGGAGGACGGCCCAGAAGAATCGCGGCAGTCCGAACCGCACGCCACCAGGGGGCGCGCACGACTCTCAGGGTTCCTTGACTCAGGTAACGCTTGGAGTGCTTGGGGTCGGCCCAAGCGTTACGTGAGTCAAGGAACCCTGCGAGCGGACGTCGTCCGGCGCCGTCGCACGCAGGCCGGACAGCGGCGCCGGAACTCGACCAAGATTCTTCGTCCCGGGCGTCGATTCGGAGTGGGTGCACTTCGTCAGTGAGGTAGAAGGCCCCATTCGGGGCCGCAGAGTGATGGGATGGCGAGATGGCCAAGTACATGATCCTGATCTACGGGGATGACCAGCAGTGGGGAGCGATGAGCACGGATGAGCGGGAGGCGCACGAAGCGGCGCATGCCGCATTCAGGGCCGACGCCGGCTCGAAGATTGCCGGCGGCGAGGAGCTGGAACTGGCGACGACGGCGACGTCGTTGCGTTCGGACGGGGCCGGTCGGGTGACCGCGACAGATGGGCCCTTCCTGGAGACGAAGGAGGCGTTGGGCGGCTTCTACCTGCTGGAGGCGGACGACCTCGATGAGGCGATGGGGTTGGCGTACCAACTGCCGGAGGTACACGCTGGCCACAGTGGAGTGGAAATCCGTCCGGTCGTGGATCACGAGTGAAGGTGGATCATGCATGAACGCGGAGGTCGTCGCGGCGGTGGCGTTGGCCCACCGCCGGCGCACTGACATAATCCAGCCGTGGATGCGAGTACCCAGGCGGACGAGATGCAGGCGAGCCAGGTGGTGCCTGGCTCCAAGTTGGAGCGGCCCATGGAATGGGCCATGCGCCCCGCGGAGCTAGCAGATGTCGAGGCGATCGCTGAGCTGCGAGCCATGGTGATGCGCAAGGACCTGGAGCGACTGGGTCGGTTCGACGAGCATAGGGTCCGCCAGCGGCTGCGGGACTCCTTCTCCCCACAGCACGCGTCGATCATCTTGGCCGATGGCACTTTCGCGGGCTGCGTGACGTTGCGGCCGGCCGAGGACGGGCAGTGGTTGGAGCATTTCTATCTCGCCCCAGGCATCCAGGGCCGGGGGCTCGGTTCGGCCGTCCTGCGAACACTGCTGGACCGGACCGATGCCGATGGCCTGCTCGTCCGCCTCAACGTCCTGCAGGGCAGCGCCGCCCGGCGGCTGTACGAGCGCCATGGGTTCACCGTGGAGGTTCAGGACCCGATCGACATCTACATGGTGCGATTGCCGGGCGCGGACGTCCAAGCCGACGTTCGCTGCCGCTGACCCTGTGGGCACGCGACAAGCGCGGGACGCACTGAGAGCTAGACGCGGCGGAACAGCAGCGCCTGCTTGACCTCCTGGATCGCCTTGGTCACCTCGATGCCGCGGGGGCAGGCGTCGGTGCAGTTGAACGTGGTCCGGCAGCGCCACACGCCCTCGCGGTCGTTGAGGATCTCCAGCCGCTCCTCGGAGCCCTCGTCCCGGCTGTCGAATATGAACCGGTGCGCGCCCACGATCGCCTGCGGGCCGAAGTACTGCCCGTCGGACCAGTACACCGGGCAGGACGTGGTGCAGGCCGCGCAGAGGATGCACTTGGTGGTGTCGTCGAAGCGTTCCCGCTCCTCCGGCGACTGCCGCCGCTCCCGGCTCGGGTCGTTCCCGCTGGTGACGAGGAACGGCATGATCGACTTGTACGCCTCGTAGAACGGCTCCATGTCGACCACGAGGTCCTTGAGTACCGCCAGGCCTTTGATCGGCTCCACCGAGATCGGCTTGTCCAGCGGGAGGTCCTTGAGCAGGGTCTTACAGGCCAGCCGGTTCCGCCCGTTGATCCGCATGGCGTCCGAGCCACAGATGCCGTGCGCGCAGGAACGGCGGAAGGTGAGCGAGCCGTCGTACTCCCACTTGATCTTGTGCAGGGCGTCCAGCACACGGTCGGTGCCGTGCATGGTGAGGGTGTGGTCCTCCCAGCGCGCCTCGGTGTCCGACTCCGGGTTGAATCGCCGCAGTCGCAACGTCACCTGGAACGACGGGATACCGCCGGCGTCCGGCGTCTCCTGGGCGGGAGCCTCGGTGGTCAACGTCATCAGAACTTACGCTCCATCGGCTGGTAACGGGTGATCACGACGGGCTTGAAGTCCAGCCGGACTCCGGCGCTGCCCTCGGAGCTCTCGGTCCGGTACGCCATGGTGTGGCGCATGTAGTTGACGTCGTCGCGGTTCTGGTAGTCCTCCCGGAAGTGGCCGCCGCGGGACTCCTTCCGCTCCAGCGCACCGGTGACGATCGCCTCGGCGAGATCCAGCAGGAAACCCAGCTCGATACCTTCCAGCAGGTCGGTGTTGAACCGCTTCCCCTTGTCCTGCACCGATGCGCGACCATACCGCTCGCGCAGGCCGGCGATGTCGGCCAGCGCCTGCTTCAGAGTGGCTTCCGAACGGAAGACCTGAGCATTGGCGTCCATGGTCTCCTGCAGGGCACGACGGATATCGGCGACCCGCTCACCATCTTGGCGATCACGCATGCCTTCCAGCATGGCCACGGTCTCGGCCTCGGGCGACTCCGGCAACTCGACCCACGGCGCCTTGGCCGCGAACGCTGCCGCCGCGATCCCGGCCCGACGGCCGAACACGTTGATGTCCAGCAGCGAGTTGGTGCCGAGCCGGTTGGCGCCATGCACACTGACGCACGCGACCTCGCCCGCGGCGTACATCCCGGGCAGCACCCGCTCGTTGTCCGCGAGCACCTCGGTCTCCACCGTCGTCGGGATGCCACCCATCGCGTAGTGCGCCGTCGGGAAGACGGGGACCGGCTCCGTATACGGCTCGATGCCGAGGTAGGTGCGGGCGAACTCGGTGATATCCGGCAGTTTCGCGTCGATGTGCGCCGGCTCCAGGTGGGTGAGGTCGAGCAGGACGTAGTCCTTGTTAGGCCCGGATCCACGCCCTTCGCGGACCTCGTTGGCCATGGCTCGGGCGACGACGTCGCGCGGTGCCAGGTCCTTCAATGTCGGCGCATACCGTTCCATGAACCGCTCGCCGTCGCTGTTGCGCAGGATCGCACCTTCGCCGCGCGCCGCCTCGGAGAGCAGGATGCCCAGTCCGGCGAGCCCTGTCGGATGGAACTGGAAGAACTCCATGTCCTCCAGCGGCACACCACGGCGATAAGCGATCGCCATCCCGTCGCCGGTCAGTGTGTGCGCGTTGGACGTCGTCTTGTACACCTTGCCGGCTCCGCCGGTGG
>NZ_ML142858.1:12664-21339 GCF_004138495.1 Phytoactinopolyspora endophytica | reverse complement strand
CCACCGACTTGGCCCGCACGACGTGGACCTCGCCGCTGGCGAGGTCGTAGGCGACCACACCGGCGGTGCGCCGCTCACCATCGACCTCATTGAAGATGACGTCCAGGACGTAGAACTCGCTGAAGAAGTCCACGTTGTGCTTGATGCACTGCTGATAGAGCGTCTGCAGGATCATGTGCCCGGTGCGGTCGGCCGAGTAGCAGGCGCGCCGCACGGCGGCCTCGCCATGGTTGCGGGTGTGCCCTCCGAACCGGCGCTGGTCGATGGTGCCGTCCTCGGTCCGGTTGAACGGCAGGCCCATCTTCTCCAGATCCAGAACGGCGTCGATCGCCTCCTTGGCCATGATCTCCGCGGCGTCCTGGTCGACGAGGAAGTCGCCGCCCTTGACGGTGTCGAAGGTGTGCCATTCCGGGCTGTCTTCCTCGACGTTCGCCAGGGCTGCGCACATGCCGCCCTGTGCGGCGCCGGTGTGCGAGCGGGTCGGGTACAGCTTGGTGATCACAGCGGTGCGGGCCCGCTGTCCGGCTTCGAGAGCGGCGCGCATGCCGGCTCCGCCCGCTCCGATGATCACAACGTCATATTGGTGAGTCTGCATGGGAGTACCTACTTTCTACCGCGGTTACGGCGCCGGGCAGAACGACGGCAGCAAGTCAGCGGCCGCCTCGGCGGGGCACGGGTCGAATGTGAAGATCACCAGGGTGCCGAGGACTATGGTGATCGCCGTGGCGGTGTAGAGCCCGACCTTCAGCCACATCCGGAGCTGGTCACGTTCGGCGTAGTCGTTGATGATCGTGCGCAGTCCGTTGGTCCCGTGGATCATGGCGAGCCACAGCATGAGCAGGTCCCAGATCTGCCAGAACGGGTCGGCCCACTTCCCGGCGACGAAGGCGAAGTCGAGCGCGTTGATGCCGTCGCCGATCATCAGGTTGACGAACAGGTGCCCGAAGACCAGCACCATGAGCAGGACGCCGGAGATCCGCATGAACAGCCATGCGTAGAGCTCGGTGTTGGTACGGCCACGCGACCGGCGCGGCGTACGCGGTGCGGCGATGGTGGTTGCGGTCACGAGTCTCAGCCTCCGAACACGTGAGAGAGGTGACGGATCATGAACGGCACCATCAGGACGACCCAGAGGATCAGCACACCGGCCAGCATCTGACGCTGGTAGCGCGGGCCCTTGCTCCAGAAGTCCACCAGGATGATCCGCACGCCGTTGAAGGCGTGGTAGATCACCGCTGCGACCAGTCCGACCTCCATGAGACCGACGATGGGCGTCTGGTACGTCTCGATCGCGGTGTTGTAGGCCTCCGGCGAGACCCTGACCAGCGCGGTGTCGAGCACGTGGACGAAGAGGAAGAAGAAGATGCCGATACCGGTGACCCGGTGGGCCACCCACGACCACATGCCTTCACGGCCGCGATAGAGCGTGCCTGCCGGCGCTTTGGGCACGGGAGGTCACCTTTCGCATATCTCGGAGTTCGGGCGCACGATCATGAACGAGCTACGGCATCCGCATCGAGGGGACAACCTCCCCGTGAAGGCCGGACCACTCGTTCATGTGCGCCCAGCCGCAGCATTCGGGCTGCGACCGGCGTTTATCGTAGCCCGACAAACAACGCCGATCCGTGGTGAATCTCACCTCTGGCGTGTGACATAAGTCCCCCCGCGACCGCTCGGCCACTCAGGAACGCGACGCGGCCGATCGACGGTTGTCGCGGGCGGCCTCACCATTGCGGTGCGCGACGGCGTCGGCGTAGTGGCCGAGCAGTTCGTCGCACACGGCGGCCCAGGAGCGGCCGTGGACGGACTCCCGGGCGGCCACCGACATGGCGCTGCGGAGCTCGGCATCGCCCGCCAGCTTCTCGACGGCGGCCCGCATCTGAAGGGGGTCGGCCGGATCGGCGAGGAATCCGTTCCGACCGGGGGCGACGAGGTCGACCGGGCCGCCGGAGTTGGGCGCCACCACGGGAACACCGGAGGCCAACGCCTCTTGGACGGTCTGGCAGAACGTTTCCGCGGGGCCGGTGTGGACGAACACGTCCAGGCTGGCGTATGCCCGCGACAGATCCTCGCCCGTGCGGAAACCGAGGAACGCGGCATCGGGCAGCTGTCTACGCAGGGCGTCCTCGCTCGGCCCGCCACCGACGATCGCCACGCGGATGCCTGGGACATCGCGCAGGACCGCCAGCGAGGACACATGCTTCTCGGGGGCGAGGCGTCCGACGTATCCCACGATGGCCTCCCCCGCGGGGGCGATCTGCCGGCGCAACCGCTCATGACGATGCGCCGGATGGAACCGGACCAGGTCCACCCCTCTGCCCCACCGGGCCAGCCGCGGGAAGCCATGGGCCGCGAGCTGCTGCATCGTCGCCGACGACGGCGCGAGCGTCCGGTCCGCCCTTTCGTGAATCCGCCCCAGCCAGGACCAGATGGCGCCATCGCCGACCATCCGCCAGACGCGGTAACCGCGGGCGAACCCAGCGAGATCCGTCTGGAAGACCGCTACGGTCGGAATCTCCAGCCTCGCCGCCGCCTTCATCCCGGCTTTGCCGAGCCAGGCCGGCGAGGCCAGGTGGACGACGTCCGGCTGGAACTCACGCAGGACGGCGCTGATCCGCCGCCAGGTCGCGAGCCCTACGACGCTGTCCTCGTTGCCCGGCAGCGTGGCCGAGCGCACCCGGACGACGGGCGCACCGAGGTACTGCGTCACGCCCTCGCCCGGAGCGACGACGAGCGCGTCGTGCCGGTGCCGGGCCAGGTGCTCCACGACCCGGCAGACCGAGTTCGTCACTCCGTTGATCTGCGGTAGAAACGATTCGGTGATGATCGCGACGCGCATGGCTCCACGTTGTGGTTCCCCGATGGCGCCGTGGCGAGGTCGACGTGAATGAACGATGACGAGCAGACGTCAATTGATCCGATAACGGGACGCTATCTCAACATGAGAGATGGGTCGTGACTTTCACCAAAACGGATGCCCATGATTTTTGTCAAGGGTCGGCGGAATGCGACGTAGTCAGGGGTGGCCTATGACGGCGGAGGCAGGACAGCAAGTCGCACGGGTGTTACTTCTCGGTAAGCGCGCTCGCGTGCTTGATGAGTTAGGACGCACGTTGCAGCATCTCGGGATGGAGGTCATGCAAGAGACCGACCTCGACCGCGCTACCAGCATCGACGGTTCGTCCGTCGACGTGCTGGCGCTCGGACGGGCGGTGCGCGGCGCTAAGCGCGAAACAGTGGTCACAACACTTAAAGCGCAGAATCCGGCGCTAAAGGTGGTCGATGGGCTCGCGCCTATACCGCCATTGATTGTCGCCCAGATTCAAGAAGCGGTTAGTATACCATCCGGCGGCCAAAAGATTGTTGCTAGTGCAATGTATGAGCAGGTCAACAATCGCGTGGTCGTGATGATGTCGCGGCCGGCGGAAGTCGGCGTCATGCTCCACCGGCTCGATCCGCTTTATCGGATGCATCAAACACCCATCTTCGCCGGGCGCCTGGGCACTGGTCGCCAGAACCTCCCGATCGGCCGGAAGGTAGGCCGGGGGGAGCGGTATCTGGTGATCCGGGCCGACCAGGAGACCTCGGTGCATCAGGTGCATTGACAAGGGGCCGCCGCGGCATGGCACTCTCAGTGCGTCGGCCGCGGCGGCCTCGTCGTCAGGAGAGCGTGGCCTCGGCCGAGGCCTCACGGCGCTCGTCGCTGATCAGCTCGCCCTCCTCGTCGACCGGCGTCAACGTCGCGTCGAAGATCACCGGCGAGTCGGTCTTGTACATGAAGTTGGTGCCGTACGAGAACGACTCACCAGGCCCGAACGTGTAGATGGGCGGGTCCAGGTAGCCTGCTCCGCTGCTGTACACCTCCATCTCCGCATAGAGATCGTTGTCGGTAATGGAGTCCATGCCCTGCAGGTACTCCCAGTCCTCGTATGTGGCATCGACGTTCACCAAGCTAGAGCTGAGGTCGACCGGCTCATCGGAGGTGTTGGTGACAACAAAGTTCACGAAGACGATCTCGTCACCCTCGGCGAGGATCGGCTCGTTGGTGTCCGGGTCGGCCAGCATGCCGTCCTTCGGCGACTCGGTCACGCCTACCTGGTAGACCTCGACCTCGAAGCCATCGCCCTCGATCGTCGCGATCTGGTCACCGTTGACGCTGACCGGTTCGGCCCATTCAGCGGCCACGTAGTCACCGTCACCGGCGCTCGCGTCGGCGTCGTCACCCTCGTCACCCTCGTCGTCGGCGTCGTCGCCGTCGTCCTCGGGTTCGTCCTCGTCGTCGACCTCTTCGATCTCAGCATCGTCGGCGTCGTCGGCGTCAGGCTCGTCACCCTCGGACTCCGCGTCGTCGACGCTCTCCTCGCTCGTTGTGTCGTCGGACTCATCGTCATCCGACGAGCAGGCGACCAGCCCGAGGGCGAGCACGCCCCCGACGGCGGCGGTCACCACACGACGCGATGCACGCGTCATTCGCATCTAGCTATCCCTTCGATTGTTCATTCGTGGATCTCCGGCACCTGGATGCCGGGCAAGGCCGAGCACAGCTACGGACGACGTCCGCACAGGCTGCCGACCCGACCGCCTGACACGCTATACGCCTGGTACACAGCGCATTCACCCAGGCCGGAGGAGCGTTGACCAGCGAGTGGTGGTAGCGTAAGAAGATTTCATCGCATGATGAACTGTGGATCTTCTCGCTGCCCCACAGGCTCGCGCGCACGCGCTGAGGTCAGCCGTCGGCGACGGACGGGTGTGCCGAGGGGTGTATCGGCCGGAAGGACTCACGTAGACGCCCCGGAACAGCCGCGATACGGTGCTGACGTCCCTGTTCACGAAAGGAACGGACGAGGGCATGAGCGCACGAAAGCGGTCCACGCCATGACGCGATGGCTCGTCACGGGCGCGGGTGGGATGCTCGGGCATGATCTGACATCGCTCCTGCCCTCCGACCAGACCACGGCACTGACCCGGCCGGAGCTCGACGTCACCGATGCCGCCGCCGTCGTCGATGCGGTCGCCGGCCATGATGTGGTCGCGCACCTGGCGGCCTGGACCGACGTCGACGGCGCGGAGGCGGATCCTGACGCCGCCATGACGGTCAACGCGGCCGGTACCGCCAACGTCGCCAGAGCCTGCCGCAAGCACGGCGCCCGCCTGGTCCACATCTCCACCGACTATGTCTTCAGCGGTGCAGCCCACGAACCGTACCGGGAGGACGAGCAGGTCGAACCGGTCTCCGCCTACGGCCGTAGCAAGGCCGAAGCCGAGCGTGCCGCTCTGGAGCACGCCCCGCAGACCGCGGTGATCCTCCGCACGGCGTGGCTGTACGGGGCGCACGGCAAGAACTTCGTCTCCACCATGCGACGGCTTGCCGAGACCCGGGACCACGTCGATGTCGTCGACGACCAGACCGGCCAGCCCACCTGGACTCATGACCTCGCCGAACGGATCGTGGACGTGGTCCGGGCGGACGTGCCCGCCGGCGTGTATCACGCCACCAACTCCGGGACGACCACCTGGTTCGAGCTGGCGCGGGCGGTCTTCTCCGCCCTCGGTCACGATCCGGCGCGAGTGCGGCCGACGACGTCCGACCGGTTCGTCCGGCCCGCGGCGCGTCCCGCCTACTCCGTGCTCTCCCACGACGGCTGGGCACGCACCGCGCTGCCGCCGATGCGGCACTGGAGACAGGCGTTCGACGCCGCGGTCCCCGTGCTCCTCAACCCTTGATAGCGCGGTACGCCTCGGTGACCGTGTAGTCCGGCAGCAGGCCCTGCCGCTGCGCCTCCGCGAGCGACGGCGCGCCGGCGTCCTTGTCCGAGAGGCGATGGGGCATCAGCCCGCCATGACGATCTACCGACGGCCACATGATCGCGATCTCCGGATCGAGCGGATCGATCCCGTGCTCGCGCTCCGGCGCATACTCGCTCGAGCACAGGTAGGCGACGGTGGACCCGTCCATCAGAGACATGAACGCATGCCCCAGCCCTTCGGAGACGTACACGGCCCGGCGGTCGACGTCGTCGAGCAGCACCGAGTCCCATTTCCCGAAGGTCGGCGAGCCCAGTCTCAGGTCGACGACGACGTCGACGACCGCACCTACCAGGCAGGTCACGTACTTCGCCTGGCCGGGAGGGACGTCGGCGAAGTGCACTCCACGCACGACGCCGGCCGCCGAGACGGAACAATTCGCCTGGCGCAGGTCGAGCAGATGACCGAGTTCGGCCTCCAGCACGTCCTGGCGGAACCACTCCAGGAACGTTCCCCGCTCGTCGCCGAACACGCGCGGCGTGAACGTCCACGCGCCGCCGATCTCCATCGGCTCCAATGTGCCGCCACTCACGCCAGGCTCACCTCCACTCACCCAAGTAGTGTCCTGCACACCGAGCGCCCTGAGCCGCAATGTGCAAACGCACCGCAGGACTCTGGCGCGTCACGACGACTCCAACGGCGAGGGCGCGCCATCGAGCAGCCCCAGCAAGTAGGCACCGTATCCGGAGCGCTCCAGTTCTCGTCCTCGTCGCCACAGATGATCGTCGTCGATCAGGCCCAGGCGCCAGGCGACCTCTTCCGGACAACCGATCTTCTGCCCCTGCCGGGCCTCGATCACCCGCACGTAGTCGCCCGCCGCCATCAATGTCTCGAACGTGCCGGTGTCCAACCAAGCCGTCCCGCGCGGCAAGACCTCCACCTGCAACGCGCCGCTTCGCAGATAGGCGCGGTTGACGTCGGTGATCTCCAGTTCGCCGCGCTCCGACGGCCGCAGCCGCCTGGCGATCTCGATGACCTCGTTGTCGTAGAAGTACAGACCTGGCACGGCATAGCTGCTCCGGGGTGCCTGCGGCTTCTCCTCCAGGGAGACCGCGCGTCCCTCGGCGTCGAACTCGATCACGCCGTACGCACGCGGGTCGGCGACGTGATACGCGAACACGACGCCGCCGCCGGGGTCGGCGTGCTTGCGCAGCTGCGTGCCCAGACCGGCGCCATGGAAAATGTTGTCGCCGAGGATGAGCGCCACCGAATCGTCACCAATATGCTCGGCGCCGATCAGAAACGCCTGCGCGAGGCCTTCCGGCTCCGGCTGACTGGCGTAGCGGATGGAGATGCCGAACGCCGAGCCGTCGCCCAGCAGCTTGCGGAACGCATCGGCGTCGTCGGGAGTGGTGATCACCAAGATGTCCACCACACCGGCCAGCATCAACGTGGTCAGCGGGTAGTAGATCATCGGCTTGTCGTAGACCGGCATCAGCTGCTTGCTGACCGGAATCGTCAGCGGATGCAGCCGGCTTCCCGTTCCGCCGGCAAGAATGATCCCCTTCATGCCATTCAGCCCCCCTCAGAGCTCGCCCCACCCGTCCCCATGATCATCAACCGTTGGCCGCCCAGGGACCGGTCTGAGCGTTGATGATCATGAGAAGGAACGAAGTGCAGACTTGGACACCTTGCCCCAAACCGCCCAGATAGGCAAGATATGCGTGCAGCGGTCGGAAATGCAGGAAATTCGCCTCCTGCTACCGAGGGGGCCGTTGGCCGACAATGGGGGGCATGCAACACATGCGGATTTTGGTGACCGGCGGTGCGGGGTTCATCGGCTCACATTTCGTGCGTTCAGCGCTGAACAGCGACTATCCGGAGCTGGCCGACGCCGACGTCGTCGTGCTGGACAAGCTGACCTACGCCGGCAACCGGGCCAACCTGGCGACCGTCGCCGAGTCCCCCCGGCTGAAGTTCGTCGAGGGCGACATCTGTGACGGCCCGACGGTCGACGCACTGATGGCCCAGGTGGATCAGGTGGTGCACTTCGCGGCCGAAAGCCACGTCGACCGCTCGATCGTCGGCGCGGGCGACTTCGTGATGACCAACGTGGTCGGGACCCAGACCCTGCTGGACGCCGCCCTGCGGCACGGCATCGAACGCTTCGTCCACGTCTCCACCGACGAGGTCTACGGCTCGATCGACGACGGCTCGTGGCCCGAAGACCATCCGCTGCAGCCGAACTCCCCGTACAGCGCCAGCAAGGCCGGCGCCGACCTGCTGGCCCGCGCCTACCACCGCACGCACGGCCTGCCGGTGGTGATCACCCGCTGCTCGAACAACTATGGTCCGTACCAGTTCCCGGAGAAGCTCATCCCGCTGTTCGTCACCAACCTGCTCGACGGGCTGCCGGTCCCGCTCTACGGCGAAGGCGCAAACGTGCGGGACTGGCTGCATGTCGACGACCACTGCCGCGGGATCGACCTGGTCCGCGCGGACGGGCAGCCCGGTGAGGTGTACAACATCGGCGGCGGCACCGAGCTGACCAACCGCGCGCTCACCGAGATCCTGTTGGAGGCGTCCGGAGCCACGTGGGACAGCGTCGAACGCGTCCAAGACCGGCTCGGGCACGACCTGCGCTACTCGGTCGACATCACCAAGATCAGCACCGAGCTCGGGTACTCGCCGAAGATCCCCTTCGACCAGGGCCTCGCGGACACCGTCGCCTGGTACCGCGCCAACCGCTCCTGGTGGGAGCCACTCAAGCGGTTGCCGCACACGTCGGTGTGACAGCGGAGGCAGACCGGCCTCAGCGGCGGCTGCTCTCGTCCCGGAGCCAGGCATCATCCCGGTTCCGGTTCGCGCGACGCGCCCGCAGCCGAGCGACGACGGCTGTCGCCAGGAACACGGCGACCTTGGGCACC
>NZ_ML142858.1:11574-12624 GCF_004138495.1 Phytoactinopolyspora endophytica | reverse complement strand
GGCCCGGTGGTACAGACCGGGCTCATCAGCGACGACGCGGCCCAGCTCGCGCAGCCCCGTGCGCGGCGCCGGCCGGACACCGGCCGACCGGTCCGGCCCCGCGTCTTCCGAGGACATCCTCGCGTTCCCGGTCATGGCCCGGACCCGGCGGCGCATCAGGTCGGCGTAGGCACGGGGCGGCCGGACCTCCACGCGGGCAGCGGGAACGACGACGCGCTCATCGTCGCTGAACGCCAGCGCCATCGCCAAGTCGTCGGCCATCACGTCGTCATCTCCGGCGAAGAACGGCGTGAGGCGCTCGTGCCCGCCCTCGTCGACCGCGATCACGCCGCGCCCGAACAGCTCCCGCCGAGCTACGGGCAACCGCGTCCAGACGTCGTAGTACCAGCGCACCGGCCACGCCACGTCGTCCATCGGCAGCACCCGCTCAGGCCCTGCGACGTGCACGGCGGACACGCTCAATGCCCGGCACAGCTCGTCCACGTCGGACCGGCCGATGACGACGTCGGCGTCGACGTACAGGCGGGGAAAACCGGTGGCCGCCTCGTCCCCCAACCGCAGCGCCGCGCTCTTCGAAGCCACTGGCGTCTCCACTACCCGCACGCCGGCGAACCCGGCCGCGACCTCGGCCGTCGCATCGTCGCAGCCGTTCGCGACCACGATCACGTCAAGCTCCATATCGGAGGCCGGCTCGACGCCGTCTTCTCGGCCCTCGTCTTCGCCGGACAGCCCATCACCAGCACTCGGCACGTCGATGAGCACGGCCAGCAGCCGTCCGAGGACCCGCTCCTCGTTGTGAGCGGGGATGACGACGCAAGGCATGCGTGCAGTATCGACGCTAGGCGCACCGAGCGCCAGCCCAGGCACCGCGGAGCTAACGCTCTTCCAGCAGCTCGGCCACGGCGTCCGCGGCCGAGCCGGGGCCGGCCATCTCCAACCGCCACCCGGCGACATTCTTCGACATCCGGGCCGCCGCCTCCCAGGCCCGTTCGCCGAGGCGGTAATGGTTGAACGACGCGGCGAGCACCTCGGTCAGCACCTCGCCGGCGG
>NZ_ML142858.1:2945-11530 GCF_004138495.1 Phytoactinopolyspora endophytica | reverse complement strand
TCGATCCTCGTCGACCCGGCGCCGTGGCGCACGAGGACGACGTGCCGGACCGGGACCGGAACGGTCACGGTCGCCGCGCCTATGATCTCCGCGGTGACCGCGCGCTTCGGGACGCTCGCGCCGGCCTCGTCGTCCCGAAGCGGTGCGTCGGCCGCCTCCGGCGGGAGACCGAGCGCCGCGATCGACCAGGACGTCAGCATCAACGGCCTCGGCAATCCGGTGACGTGTCCGGTGTCGAGCGCTACCGCGACCGCCTCGTCGCTGAGGTATCCGAACCCGCGAGTCAGGCACGCCGCCGTCAGGGTGCTCTTGCCGACGCCGGATGCGCCCGGGAAGAGCACGGCTTGTCCGTCCCGCTCGACGGCGCCGGCGTGCAGAAGCAGGTCCGCCGAGACGTCGATGGCCGAGGCGAGCGATCTCATGTTCTGTCCTGAGGGGCGTCGAGCACGCCGTGCTCCTCCAACTGAGCCAGCGCGGTGTCGACGCCCGCGCGGACGGTCTCCGCATCGGCGTCGTAGACCTCATCCAGCATCTCCGCGATCTCGGAGACCGTGCGCTCGCCGTCGACCAGCCGCCACACGTCGCTCGCCGTGCCGTTGAGCACCAGCGCAGTCTGCGTGCCGGTGTGAAACAGCGTGATGTCCCCGTCGATCTCCATCTCCCGGACCGACGGCTCAGGCTTGGGCACACTGTCTGCCATAACCAGCAGCATAAGGCCACGTGCCCGGGCATCGTCGCCGTTATACAACCGAAAAGGGGCATCAGATGACTTGTGGAGACAAACGCCTATGTTTGCCGTAGCATGTGTCGCGTCGCACGGGGGGCGTGTGACATCGCCTTGGGGGGCAAAGATCTATGGCAAGTACAAGTTCTACTGGTATTAGCCGGAGGAAGGTCCTGACCACAGGACTCGCGGCTGGTGGGGCTGTGTGGGTGGCGCCCGCGGTGACGGCCGTCGCCTTGGCCCCGGCGAATGCGGCGTCACCGAGCCCGGAACAACCACCGGACCGGCCGCCGGACAAACCGCCGCCACCTCCAGATGAGCCGCCGGAGGAACCACCGGAAAAGCCCGAAGAGCCTCCGAAGCAGCCACCGGACGACAAGCCGGAGCAGCCAGAGCAGCCGGACGACAAGCCCGACGAGCCTGAGGCTGAGAAGCCGGACGACAAGCCGGAAGGCAAGAAGCCCGACGACAAGCCCGGCAAGGATCAGCCTGGTGACAAGCCGGGCGACGACGTTTCCACGAGTCCGCTCCCGGACACCGGAGCCGGGGACGCCGGCACCTTGGCGGGCATCGGCGGTGCACTCGCGCTGGGGGGCGCGATCGCATACGCGGCGACACGACGAACCAACGCGGAGGCCGACGAACCGCTGAGCGGCTGACGCACCTTCTGGCTGTCGAGGGGGACACATGGGGGGCATGATTTCCGCGGCACGGCTTCCACGTCGCACGCGGAGCTCGAGAGGGGCACGACGCGGCAACGCCGGCGGACGCGCACCGCGGGTGCTGGTGGTCGTACAGAACATCCCGCTGCGCTTCGACCGCCGGGTGCGGTCCGAATGCCGGGCGCTGCTCGACGCGGGCTACGGCGTCACCGTCGTGTGCCCGAAGGATGCGCCGGACGAGCCGGATGTGCACGAACTCGACGGCGTGACGGTCCGTTCGTATCCGGCGCCGCCGGCGACGTCGGGACTGTTGAGCTACGTCCGCGAGTTCGCCGTGTGCTGGTTGCGCACCGCACGGCTGTCGCTGCGCACCGCCCGCGCCGAAGGCTTCGACGTGTTGCAAGCGTGCAACCCGCCGGACACCTACTGGCTGCTCGGACTCCTGTGGCGGCTGCGAGGCAAGAAGTTCGTCTATGACCAGCACGATCTCTGCCCGGAGGTGTACGAAGCCAGGTTCGGCGGCCGGGGCCCGCTGCATCGGATACTGCTACTCCTGGAACGCGCCACCTATGCGACCGCGGACCGGGTGGTCTCCCCCAACCCGTCGTACCAAGAAGTGGCACTCGAGCGCGGCAAGCTCCCCGTCGCGCACACCACCGTCGTCATGAGCTCGCCGGACCCGGCAGCGATGGTCCGCGGGCAGGTAGACCCGTCGCTGCGCCACGGCCGGCGGCGGCTGGCCTGCTACGTCGGGATCATGGGCCCGCAGGACGGCGTCGACCGCCTGCTCGACGCGATCGCACACTACGTCCACACCTTGAACCGCGACGACTGCCACTTCGCGCTGCTCGGCTACGGCGACAGCCTGGAGGCGCTGCTGCAGCAGCGCGACCGCCTGGGCATCGCCGAGTACACGACCTTCACCGGCCGGGTCGACCAAGCCGAGCTGAGCCGCTGGCTGTCCACGGCCGACATCGGTGTCACGCCGGATCCGCCCTGCGAGTTCAACCACCGCTCGACCATGAACAAGACGCTGGAGTACATGGCGCACGGCGTACCGGTCGTCAGCACGGATCTTCGTGAGACGCGACGGTGTGCGGGCCCGGCGGCCGAATACGTCCCCGACGGCGAACCGGCCGCCCTGGCGAAGACGATCGCCACGGTCATCGACAACCCCGCCCGCCGGCGCGAGATGGCGCTGAACGGGCGGCTGCGCATCGAGCGGCTCTTCGCCTGGCCGGAGCAGGCACGGGCCTACGTCGACATGTACGACGAGCTGCTCGGCCGCGCCCAGCGCCAGGCACCGGCCACAAGGACAACAGCCGCGGGGCCGCCAGCGGTCGCCGCGACGACACCCATCAACGGGGGGAACCAATGAAGACAGGGATACTGGCCGGCGGCCTCGGCAGCCGGCTGGCCGAGGAGACGGTGATCAAACCGAAGCCGATGGTGGAGATCGGCGGCCGTCCGATCCTCTGGCACATCATGCGGCACTATCTCAGCTTCGGCCACAGCGATTTCGTCATCGCCGCCGGTTACAAGGGCGAGGTCATCAAGCGCTGGATGCTCGACTACGCGACCCTGGCATCCGACCTGACCGTGCGCCCGCGACACGGAGAGGTGACGCTGCACCGCCGCGACGTCGACGAGGACTGGACCGTCGACGTCGTCGACACCGGGGAGTCCACCAATACCGGCGGCCGGATCAAGCGGCTGCAGCCGTGGGTGGGCGACGAGACGTTCCTGCTCACGTGGGGCGACGGGGTCAGCGACGTCGACCTCGACGCGCTGCTGTCATTCCACCGTTCGCACGGCAAGATCGCCACTCTGACGGCGGTCCGCCCGCCCGCCCGTTACGGGCACCTGGTCACCACCGGCGACCAGATCGTCGAGTTCTCGGAGAAGCCGCAGATCGGCGAGGGCTGGATCAACGGGGCGTTCTTCGTCCTCGAGCCGGCCGTCTTCGACTACATCGACGGCGACGACACACAGTTCGAGAAGGAACCGCTCGAAGAGCTGGCCAAGGACGGGCAGCTCATGGCCTACCGGCATTACGGCTTCTGGCAGTGCATGGACACCATGCGCGAGAAGCACATCCTCGAAGAGCTCTGGCGCAACGACAGTGCGCCCTGGAAGACCTGGGAGTAGACGACATCATGCGTGTCCTTGTCACCGGCCATGACGGCTACATCGGTACCGTGCTGGTGCCGCTCTTCAAGCTCGCCGGCCACGAGGTGATCGGCGTGGACAGCGGGCTGTTCTCCCGTTGCCAGTTCACTCCCGAACTCGACCGCCCCGATCGCGAGCTGTGGATGGACATCCGCGATCTTCGCGAAGAGCACTTCGACGGCGTCGATGCGGTGATCCACCTGGCCGGCATCTCCAACGATCCGCTGGGCGATCTGAACCCCGCAACGACCTACGACATCAACCACGTCGCGACCCTGCACGTGGCACGGATGGCTAAGGCCGCCGGGGTCACCCGGTTCGCGTTCTCGTCGTCGTGCAGCATCTACGGTGCGCACGGCGACGACGTCCTCGACGAGACGGCCGAGTTCCTTCCGGTCACGCCGTACGGCGAGTCGAAGGTGCTCAGCGAGCGGGACCTGGCAGAGCTCGCCGACGACGACTTCAGCCCGACGTTCCTGCGCAATGCCACCGCCTACGGTGTCTCACCGCGGCTCCGCGGTGACCTGGTCGTCAACAACCTGGTGGGTTACGCCGTGACAACCGGCCAGGTGCTGCTCAAGAGCGACGGGACCCCGTGGCGGCCGCTGGTGCACATCGAGGACATCTCCCGTGCTTTCCTGGCCGTCGTCGAGGCGCCCCGCGAGCTGGTCCACCTCAAGGCGTACAACGTGGGCCGCAACGACGAGACGTACCGCATCCGCGAGGTCGCCGAGATCGTCGCCGACGTGGTGCCCGGCTCCACCCTGAGCTTCGCCGACGGCGCCGGACCGGACAAGCGCAACTACCGGGTCGACTGCTCGCTGATCGCCCACGAGCTACCGGGCTTCCAGCCCCAATGGACGGTCCGGCGCGGCGTCGAGGAGCTGTACGACGCCTACCTCCAGGTCGAGCTCAGCGAGGTGATGCTGACCGGATCTCACCTGCAGCGGATCAAGCACATCAAGTCCATGCAGGACCAGGGCCGCGTCGACCAGGAATTGCGCGTGACCGAGGACAAGGGGGCACCGCGTGCCTGAGCAGCTGGCGAATCCGTCCCGTACGACGTCGCCGTCGATGCACAGCGACGACGGCACGGCTGCTATGTCCGGCGTCGATCGAGGGCGCATGTCTGCGCCGCGCTCGCTGCCGACGTGCCGCTCATGCGGAGGCGGCCGGCTTCGACCATTCCTCTCGCTGGGCAAGACCCCGCTCGCCGACGCACTCGTCACGGAGGACCGGCTGGACCACGTCGACTCCGCGTTCCCGCTGGACGTGGCGTTCTGCCCGGAATGCGCCCTGGTACAGATCCTGGAGGAGGTCCCGGCGGAGCGGCTGTTCGTCGACAACTACCTGTACTTCTCGTCGTTCTCGGATCATCTGCTCCAGCATGCGAAGGAACACGTCGACGGGCTTGTCACGTCGCGCGGGCTCGGGCCGGGCAGCTTCGTCGTGGAGCTGGCCAGCAACGATGGCTATCTGCTGCGCAACTTCGAGCCGCACGGCGTACGGGTGCTGGGCGTCGACCCCGCTCCGGACCAGGCGGCCGCCGCTAGGGACGCCGGCATCCCCACCGTCGAGGAGTTCTTCGGGGTGGAGCTGGCTCGGCGGATCCGCGCCGAGCACGGACCGGCGGACGTGATCATCGCCAACAACGTCATGGCACATGTCCCCGCGCTCAACGACTTCGTGGGCGGCATGGCGGAGCTGCTCGCCGACGACGGCGTGGTCACGGTGGAGAACCCGTGGGTGAAGGACCTGGTGGACAACGGCGAGTTCGACACGATCTACCACGAGCACTTCTGCTACTACTCGTGCACGTCGGTGGACGCGCTGGTCCGGCGGCACGGGATGTTCCTGAACCACGTCGAGTACTTCCCCGGCCTGCACGGCGGCACGCTGCGCTGGCACATCGGCAAGCGCGAGCATGTCTCGGCCGAGGCCCGCCGGATGCTGGATCTGGAGCGGGACTCCGGCCTGGCCGGGTTCGAGTACTACGCGCACTTCGCCGATCGGGTGGAGGACGCCCGGACCGACCTGCTGACGCTGCTCGACCAGCTCAAAGCCGAAGGTGCGTCGATCGCCGCGTACGGGGCGGCCGCCAAGGGCAGCACCATGCTCAACTACCTGGGCGTCGGGACCGAGATACTGGACTTCGTCGTCGACCGGAACACCTGGAAGCAGGGCAAGTACATGCCCGGCGTACACGTGCCGATCCGGCCGGTGGAGGCGCTGCTGGACGAGCAGCCGGACTACGTGCTGGTGCTGGCGTGGAACTTCCTCGACGAGATCCTCGCCCAGCAGGACGAGTACCGGCGGCGCGGCGGGCGCTTCATCCGCCCCGTCCCCGCCCCCGAGGTGATCCCATGATCATGAACACAAACCGTGTAAATAGCACGCCTACTGCACATGATCATGGACGCTGCCCGGCGTGCGGATCGACAGCGACGCGTGCCTTCTACGAGTGCGGCGGTGTCCCGGTGCACAGCTGCCTGCTGGTCGAGGACCAGCAGACGGCGCTGGAGTTCCCGCGCGGCGAGCTGGACCTGGCGCTCTGCACCGCGTGCGGCTTCGCCTTCAACCGGCGGTTCGACCCGTCGCACAACGCCTACTCCTCCGACTACGAGGAGACACAGGGGTTCTCGCCGCTGTTCCGGGAGTTCATCCAGGACCTCGCCGCCCAGTGGGTGCAACGGCATGGCCTGGAAGGGAAGAAGGTCGTCGAGATCGGCTGCGGCAAGGGCGAGTTCCTCGCCGAGATGGTCCGGGCCGGTGTGGCGTCGGGCGTCGGCGTGGACCCGGGCGTGCATCCCGAGCGCATCGACGACGACGTCGCCGACCGGCTCAGCTGGGTGAAGGGATTCTTCCCGCAGGACTACCCGGTCCTCGACGCCGACGCGGTGATCTGCAGGCACACGCTGGAGCACATCGCCCCGGTGGAGGAGTGGATGCGGACGGTCCGTGCCGCCATCGGCGACCGCACCGGCACCGCCGTGTTGTTCGAGCTGCCCGATGTCCGGCGGGTGCTGGAGGAGGGCGCGTTCTGGGACGTCTATTACGAGCACTGCTCGTACTTCTCCACGGGTTCATTGGCTCGGCTGTTCCGGCGCACAGGATTCGAGATCCTGCGCCAATGGACCGCGTACGACGGGCAGTACCTCATCATCGAGGCACGACCGACGATGAACGACGAGAGCGGCCTGAGCCCGATATTCGCGATCATCGAGGACGACATCGCGGCGGTGTCTGAGGCGGCCGACCGATTCGCCACCGCGCACGCGGAGATGATCGGACGCTGGCGGGTACGGCTGCGCGAGGTTGCGGACGCCGGTGGGCAGAGCGTCATCTGGGGTTCCGGTTCCAAAGGGGTCGCTTTCCTCGCCGCGCTCGGCGACGACGCGCCCCTGGTCAACGCGGCCGTCGACATCAACCCGTTCAAGCACGGCCGGTACATGGCCGGTAGCGGTCACCGCATCGTCGCCCCGAAGGAGTTGGCCGACATCCGGCCGGATCTGGTGATCGCGATGAATCCCGCGTACCTCGACGAGATCGGCCGCGACCTCACCGACCTGGAGATCACGACACACCTGGAGGCCGTGTGACACAGATGGCCCTGGAGGAGTGCCTGGCCTGTGGCGGCGGCCTGGAGGCCGTCGCCGACCTCGGCGAGGCACCGGTGCTGACCGGCGCCCTGTTCCCCACCCGGGACAGCGCGCGGGCAGCCGTGTGCGGGCAGCTCGAACTCGCAGTGTGCCACGGCTGCGGGCACGTGCAGAACGTCGCGTTCGATGCCGGACTGGTTCAGTACGACGTCAGCTATGACAACTCTCTGCACTTCTCTTCCACCTTCCAGCAGTACGCGGACGAGCTGGTGACACGGCTGGTGGACGAGTACGGCATCCGCGGCAAGCACGTCGTCGAGATCGGCTCCGGCAAGGGCGACTTCCTCGCGTCGCTCAGCGCCACCGGCGCCAACACCGGCGTCGGCTACGACCCGACGGTGCAGCCGGACACCACCATTGCGGGCGTCACTCTCGTCCAGGACTACTTCCGTCCCGGTGACCAGGTCGAGCGTTACGACCTGCTGGCTTGCAGGCACGTTCTGGAGCACCTCGAAGACCCCGGGGCGCTGCTGGCATCGCTATCGAAGGCCGCACCGGAGGGTGCCCTGTTCTACTTCGAGGTGCCGTCCGCGGAGTTCAACTTCGGCCCGGACGGGCTGTGGGACTGCATCTACCCACACGTCTCCTACTTCTCCACGGACTCACTGACGACGCTCGTGGAACGGAGCGGGTTCGAGATTCTCTCCCTTCGCCGCTCGTTCCACGGCCAGTTCCTCTCCGTCGAGGCGCGCGCGGCCGACGGTATAGCGAGCCGCCGGGACAACGACGACGCCGTCGTGCAGCATGTCGAGCTGGTCAAGAGCTTCGCCGAGCGATGGCTGTCCACGGTCGCGCACTGGCGAGACGAGGTGTCGACGCTGCGGGGCAAGGGCGAGTCGGTGGCCGTATGGGGAGCAGGTTCCAAGGGCGTCAACTTCGTCAACGCCGTCGACCCGGATGGCCGGATCGCCATCGTCGATCTGAATCCACGCAAAGACGGCCAGCATTTGCCCGGCGGCGGGCACAGGGTGGGTATGCCGGAGTCGTTGGCAGGTACGCCCGTCTCTCTGGTGCTCATCACCAATCCGGCCTACTACGCGGAGATCGCCGACCAGGTTGCCGGCCTTGGCCTCGACGCCAAGGTAGTGACGGTCTGATGGCTTCCTCGCCCCGCGTCACCATCGGCCTTCCCGTTTATAACGGCGAGCGCTACCTCGCCGACGCGATCGCGTCGATCCTGGCCCAGGAGTTCGCAGACTTCGAGCTACTCATCGCGGACAACGGTTCCACCGACGCAACGGCCGACATCTGCTCCGACGCCGCTCGCAGTGACTCTCGCGTCACGGTCCACCGCAGCGACGTCAACCGGGGCGCGGCATGGAACTACAACCGCCTGGTCGACCTCGCCCGCGGCGAGTACTTCAAATGGGC
>NZ_ML142858.1:0-2926 GCF_004138495.1 Phytoactinopolyspora endophytica | reverse complement strand
GACCTGCTGGAGCCGGCGTTCTTGGGCCGGTGTGTCGACGTGCTCGACACCCGTCCGGATGTGTCGCTGTGCTATACCCAAGCCGTCGCCATCGATGAGTCCAGCCAGACGACACACGACTACGACCTCCCTGGCTACGCAACACACAGCCGGCCGTCCGACCGGGTGGCGTCGGTGATCCTGCACCCTTCCCCGTGCCTGGAGTCATTCGGCCTCACCCGCCGCATGCAGTTGATGACCACTTCTCGCATCGGCCCCTACACCAGCTCGGATCGCACACTCTTTCTCGAGCTGGCGCTCCTGGGCACGTTCTACGAAGTGCCTGAGGTGCTCTTTCTTCATCGCCAACACACCGACCGATCGGTCCACAAGTACGCCGACGCCCGGGACCGGAACATCTGGTTCGATCCGTCCTGGCGCGGCCGTGCCAGCGCGCCACAATGGCGTCTATTGCGCGAGTACCTCCGAGCAACGGTCCGCAGTTCCGCCCCCCGGCGCGAACGACTCAGAACACTGCTCCCGGTCGCCCGTTGGGCGTACCAACGCAGAAGAACCTTGATCCGGCAGGCCGGAGCATACGCACTCCGCCGCAAGGCAGCCGACCCGCCACGCCGTGAAGCCGTTGGAGTACCAGGAAAGCCATCATGACCGTCAGGCCCTGTGTGAAGTGCATCTCCATCGTGTTCACAGCGGCAGCCGTGGCTGTCGCCGCAACTCTGTTTCGGTCGGCCCCGCACACCGCCGGACAGACCGACATGGCGGCGCGACCACATACGCACGAGTCACGACTCAGCATCGAGCGAACGAAGCCCACCTCGCCTGAGCCTGCTGGGGATACCCCCGTCTCGGACGACTTCGGCGACGCGTCTCTGGACGAGTCGGTCTGGACCGTCACGGACCCTGCGGGGGCCGGCGAGGTCTATACAGCTGAGCTCGAAACCGAAGAGAGCTGCGTGCGGCTCACCGTCCCAGCCGACAAAGAGTACGACATGTGGGGCGAGAACAACGCGCTTCGTATCACTCAGAACGTCGACGATCAAGATTTCGCTGTTGAGGCTGTCTTCACGTCTATCCCGGACAGTGAGGGCCAGAGCCAGGGCATCGTTATCCAGGACACAGCGGACAGCTGGCTGCGGTTCGATACCCACCACACGGGCTCGGAACTGCGACTGTTCGCTGCGGAGACCAAGGACGGAGAAACGTCGACTCTCCTCCAGCAAGAAATCCCCGTGAGCTCACAGGTTGGCCTGCGAGTCACCCGCATGGCCAATCATTGGATGCTTGACTACTCGCACGACGGCATCCTCTGGACATACGCGGGAAGCGTGGAGCATCAGATGAATGTCACCGAGATCGGTCTGTTCGCCAGCAACGGAGAAGCAGGCTCAGAGTTCACCGCGGAAGCCACCGGATTCATCAATCTGCCAAAGGCTTATCGCGAGCCAGAACCCGCATCAGCTCACCGTTTGACCACAAGTGTCATCGGCAAGGGTTACATCGACCAGCAACCCTACCGTTCCGACGGCTATCCGGCCGGCGCAGAGATCGTCGTCACAGCGAATGCTTTGCCGGGCTGGGAGTTCGCGAACTGGGGCGGCGACGTGACGGGCGACAACCCGACCATCGTGTTGCCCATCGATGACCACGTTGAGGTGGAGGCAACGTTTACCCAGCAACCGATAGGCCCACCGGTCATCGACGTCTGGCACGGAGACGACCAGACGTTCGGGCAGAACGGCCGGAGCCAGCGGTGGGTGAACATTCTCGGACGCGCCACAGATGACAACGGCATCGATTTCGTCACGTACGCGCTCAATGAGCAACGCTCGGTGAATCTGGCCTTGGGCCCTGACAACCGGCGCCTTTCCGCCGAAGGCGATTTCAACATCCAGATCCCATACGACGACCTTCACCAAGGCACCAACTCCGTGACGCTCACTGCCGTGGACAACGTCGGGGAGTCCACAACGGAGACGATTACTGTTCGCAAGGACGTGCAAGCCATTGATCTACCTCATGCTGTCGAGTGGAACGACGTCGATGATGTCACCGACGTCGCACAGACCGTCGACGGCCGTTGGGCCTCGGACGACGACGGGGTGACCATCCGCGAGGCCGGCTACGACAGGGCGATCGCCATCGGCCATTCCGAATGGACCGATTACGAAGTGACGGTTCCGGTGACTGTTCGCGGCATCACAACGGACCAGATCACGCCGGAAAGCGGCATGCCGGCCGTCGGTATCGGAATGCACTGGACGGGACATTCAACCAGAATCGACGAGGAGCCCGCAGTCGACTGGTTTCCCACCGGAGCATTCGCATGGCACCGCTGGCAGTCGGGCGGACGATTCGAACTCGAGGGCAATGAAGGAGCGCCCTACGTGCGCGAAGATTCCTCGTGGGAATTCGACACCACTTACATGATGAAGATGCGTGCAGAAAGCGTCGCCGAAGGCGTTCAGTACACCTATAAATGGTGGCCTGATTGGTCAGCGGAACCAGAAGCCTGGGATCTGACGGTCATCGAGGACGATGGCCCCACCGAAGGATCGATCCTTCTTGTAGCACACCATGTCGACGCCACATTCGGCGACATCGTGATCACACCGTCGTGAAGCGGCGTACGGAAGAGGGGGAGCACGGCATGAGAGTTACGAAGGCCGTTGCCGTTGTCGCCATCGGTTTGGCCACTGTTCTGGTGGCGGCACTCGGCGGTCTCACACCGGCATTCGCCGCAACCACCTCCGCTTTCTCTTCCGACGACTTCGAATCCGGCGGGTTGAATACGGCGCTGTGGACGGTCACGGATCCGGCCGGCGACGGCGATGTGTCAGTGAGTGACGGACTGCTGCATCTAGCTGTCCCGGCAAGCACTAACTACGACATCTGGAACACCAACCGCTCGCTACGTGTCACCCAACCG
>NZ_ML142857.1:250769-252277 GCF_004138495.1 Phytoactinopolyspora endophytica | reverse complement strand
ATCCTCGTCTGCTTGCTGATCGATTGCTTCTCGGCGTTATAGCCGCCACGGTGAACCAGTGGGTGCCATCCATAGCGACGATCTACCCGAGTGGACTTTGGGGCGTGCCACTCAGGTGACTTGGCCACGACGAGGTTCTCCAGCGGGTGAGTCGTCGATGGACTCTGTCGCAGATACTAGGGTCACGCCGCGCTTGCGGAGGTCGGCCATGACCATTGCATCGTCGAGCCGGTTGCGCGCCATGCGTGACAGTTTTTCTCATCGATACTTCGCTTTCTCCGTGCTGTGCGTTCGTCGCAGATGTCATGGCGCCGGAGCGCCTTGTGTGCTGGTTGCCAGGTGGGCGACCACTGGCTTGGCGCCAGGTGATCGCGACGGCGGATTCCCGCCAGCGGAGCGTGGTGTGATGATCCAGGGTGATCGTCATGACTATGTCATCGACAACGGCCGCCATGTCCGTGCTCAAAGGTATGTATGCAGCGGAGGCTGAGTATCTCGCCGCGGGTGGTCCGGGGAGTGCGTCGTTCGCGCTGCTCGTGCCATACTTTGCCCCGGATGTTGTGCTGTACCAGGCAGACTCCCTGCCCTACGGGGGAATCTGGCGCGGCCATGAAGGTCTGGAGCAGTTCTTTCTCGCGATGAGCCAAGCGTGGGACGCCTTCGAGATGGTGGATCAGGAGTTCCTGAGTGACACGAGTCCACTCGTCGTCCTGACTCGCGTGCGCGCACGTGCCCGGGCCACCGGGCGTGAGCTGCGCTTCCCGATCCTGCAGACGATCACGGTCGAGGACGGGCGCATCACCGAGGTGCATCCGTTCTACTGGGACACCGCAGCGATTGCGAAGGCCTGCTCGACCGGCTGATGGCCCGCCGCGACCTCGTCGAGGCCACAAACGCGGTGTTATCACGCCGCCGGTCGTAGCAAAGCGGGCCGGCGGCATTGATGCATCGCGGCAACAAGCTACGGCATCGGATGCCGAGCCGCCACGACTGTCCCCGTCCTGCGGTTCGATTCTCATCGAAACTGTGCAAGTGCAAGATAGGCGCAGAATCAATGAGAAAGCGCAATCAAGCATGAGAACCTACGTGTGCCACGAACGTGGAGAGGAGTTCGGTTGTAGGTAGAGCTTCTTGCCATGGCTGTGTAGGAGATGGACGTCCGTGGGTGTCTGGCGTGGGGATGCCCCGTTCACGTAGCGTGTTCAGCACCAGCCGAGGTTGTAGAGGTGGATGGCGTGGTCAACCTGGTCGGGGGAGGCTGCGGCGGCGCATCGGTACGCCGTGTCGGTGGAGGATGTTGCTGACCGTTCGCCGTTCGATGCCGAACCGGTCACTGAGTTCATAAACCGTCGCGCCGGCCTGGTAGCCCGCGATCAACTCCTCGACTTGATCGGCACCGAGTTGCCGGGCCCGCCGGGGGCCGATCGCGCGTGATCGACGGCGGCTCGGGCATATCGAGGCTGGGGAGCTTTTCACGGAGCTCTTCCAGGGCTCTGACCTGGTCTTTT
>NZ_ML142857.1:250358-250731 GCF_004138495.1 Phytoactinopolyspora endophytica | reverse complement strand
TCGAGTAAGCTCCCCTAACCTCCACCGAAGGGTTCGAATTTCGCTTCTGACCTGGGGTTTTGTGGTGATAGCGGCTGCCTGGGCGTGTCGGGTGGTTGTGGTGAGTGTCCTGGTCAGGGGTTGTTACCTGTGGCGCAGTCAGTTCACTCATGTAACGAGCCCAGCACTGCCGTGAGGTGGGCGATAGTGTGCCGCGTCTGCTGCACAGACCATAGGTCGGTTTGATGCCCGCGACGCCGCACAACGCGGCGGGTTCGCGGATGGAGCCGCCAGTGTCCGAACCTGTGGCACCGAGGATCAGTCCGCCGCCGACGGCTGCCGTCTGACCTGCGATGACGGGCGCGAGGCTGGTGGGGCCCGCCGGTGGCTTGTG
>NZ_ML142857.1:245376-250338 GCF_004138495.1 Phytoactinopolyspora endophytica | reverse complement strand
CCCTGGCCTTGTGACATTCCCATGCCCAGGGTCTTGCATTTGGTGTGGTGGTATACCAAGATATCGGCATGCCAGACGCGAATCTGTTCCCGGGCACAGTGGCTGAGCCGGTGCCGGCGCTACCCCCACTCGGCGAGCCGGTGTCGCGCACCGACCGGGTGCGCGACGCGCTGCGTGGTGCGATTCTCGACGGCACGTTGCCGCCCGGGCGGCCGCTCGTCGAGCGCGAACTGGCCGAGATGCTCGGGGTGTCGAAGACGCCGGTCCGCGAGGCGCTCAAGCAGTTGCGGTCCAGCGGCCTGGTCGAGGTAAACGTCCATCAGGGTGTCAGTGTGCGCCGGCTCGATGCCGCCTTGGTCCGTGAGCTCTATATCGCTCGCGCGACCGTGGAGCCCGAGGCCTGCCGGTTGGCGTGCCTGCGCGGCGACGCGGAATCGCTGCGCAGGGCTCGGCAGGCGCTCGAGGAGTCCGCGCAGTACCTGGCCCGCGACGACTCGGCGCGGTTGAGTATTGCCAACCGGCGGTTCCATCGCGAGATATACGCCGGCTGCGGCAACACCTTCCTGTGCGACTTCCTCGACCAGCTCCAGGACCTTACCGCGTTCGTCGCCACCGCGGGCTGGCGGTTGCGGGCGACGGCCGCCTCCGAGGCCGGTGAGCACCTGGCCATCCTCGAAGCCGCAGAGAATGGCGACGCCGACCGCACCGAGGATCTGAGCCGCCAGCACATCGAGACCTCGGCCCGGAACATCCTCGAGCTGCTGGAGGACGAGTCGTGACACCGACGTGCGAGGCGTGCGCTGCCCGATTCGACGGGGACGGCGTGGACCTTGCCGAGGCGCGTGACCGCGTCGCCGCAGCCTTGCACGACCAGCTGGTCTCGGCGGTGTCGCGATGACGACGTATGTCCTGCGACGCCTCGTTCAGCTTGTCCCGGTGCTTGCCGTGGTCGCGGTCGCCCTGTTCGTGCTGCTCCGTGTCCTGCCCGGGGACCCGACCACAGCCATCTTGGGGCTGGAGGCCACGGACGAGCAACGCGCCGCGCTCCGTGCCGACCTCGGTCTCGATCAGCCGCTGTGGAACCAGTTCGCCACCTGGGTCGGCGGTGTCGTCCGTGGGGACTTGGGCGAGTCGTGGATTACCGCGGAACCGGTGGGCGGTGTGATCGCCGACCGGTTGCCCGCGACCGTCCAGCTCATGGTGTTCTCGCTGGTGCTCGCCGTCGTCATCGGGATTCCGGCGGGCGTCGTCGCCGCGGTGCGGCAGCGCAGCGGCACCGACTCGGTACTCACCGGCCTGTCGGTGTTCGGCCTGGCGATCCCGAACTTCTTCCTCGCCGCGCTGCTGGTCTTGGTCTTCGCCGTCTGGTGGGGTGTGCTCCCCGCATCAGGCTACGTCGCAATCGGTGACGACCTCGTCGGCAACCTGACCCGGATGGTGCTGCCGTCCGTCACCGTTGGCAGCACGGTGGTGGCGGTCGCGATGCGGCAGACCCGTGGCTCGCTGCTGGCCGCACTCGGCGAGGACTACGTCCGGACCGCGCGGGCGACGGGACTGTCCCGGCGCCGGACCGTGGTGGTCTACGCGCTGCGCAACGCCTTGGTTCCGGTGGTGACGGTGGTCGCGTTGCAGGTGGGCGTCCTGATGAGCGCCACCGTGACCACCGAGACGATCTTCGCGCTGCCCGGGATGGGCACGCTCGTGGTGAACGCGATCTTCGCTCGCGACCTGCCGCTGGTCCAGGGGGCGGTCCTGGTGATCGTCGTCTTCGTCCTGTTGGTGAACCTCGTCGCCGACCTGATCTACGCGTGGCTCGACCCGCGCATCGTCTACTGAGGAGGGGCGCCCGTGTCTTCCGAGAACAGCACGCTGCCCGACGCCGGTGCCGCAGGCGCAGCCGCGGCCGAAGGCGTCTCCCGGCCCGTGCTGCGGCGGCTGCTCCGCGACCGCAGGTTCCTGGCCGGCGCCGCCGTGGTGATCTTCATCGTGCTGGGCAGCGCGCTGGGCCCGCTGTTTCGCGACGCGATGACCACGCCGGACACCGATACGCTGATGTCCGGTCCTTCCGCGGCGCACCCGTTCGGCACCGACGAGCTCGGCCGCGACATCCTCGCCCGGGTCGTCGGTGGCTCCGTGGTGATCCTGCAGGTGGCCGCCGTGGCGGTCGGCATCTCGCTCGTCGCCGGCACGGCGCTCGGGCTCCTGGCGGGGTATCGCGGCGGCTGGGTAGACGCGGTGCTGATGCGCGTCGTCGACGGACTCATGGCATTCCCGCTGCTGGTTCTGGCCCTGACCATCGTCGCGGCACTTGGCCCGGGGCTGCGCAACGCGCTGATCGCGATCGCGGTGGTGCTGACACCGCGGTTCGCCCGCGTCGTTCGCGCCGAGGTGCTGTCGTTGCGCAGTCGCGAGTGGGTGTCCGCGGCCCGGATCGTCGGCGTGCCTTCGCGCGCGGTCATGCTTCGCCACCTTCTGCCACACCTGTCCGGCACGCTGCTGGTGTTCGCGGCTCTCCAGTTGTCCACGGCCGCCATGGCGGAGGCGTCGCTGAGCTTCCTCGGGCTGGGCATCCAGCCGCCGGATTCGAGCTGGGGCGCCATGGTGGCCTCCGGCGTCACCCGGCTGGAGACGAACTGGGCCATGGCCGTCTTCCCCGGCCTGGCTTTGCTGCTCACCATCGCTGCATTCAACCTCCTCGCCGACGCGTTGCGGGACGCTCTCGATGCGCACGGCCCGGAAGAGGTCTGAGTCCCGGCACCATCCTGACCACCACGTATCTGCTGTCTCACCCCCCAACGACGAAGGGTGCACCATGAGAAGACGCGTAACATCCGGCCTGGCCCTCGGCGCGGCCGTTCTGCTGGCCGTGGCCGCGTGCGGTTCCGACGATTCGCCGGCCTCCGACGGCGGAGGCAGCGGCGGAGGCGGTGGAGGCGGAAACCTGACCATCGGCTTCGACAACGAGCCGCCTGACCTCGACCCGATCCTCAGCAGCCGGATCTCCTCCGACCGGCATCTGCTCAACGCCTTCTTCGATACGCTGATCCGGCAGGAGCGTAACGGCGAGTTCGTCCCGGCCCTGGCCGAGAGCTGGGAGTCCGACGAGAGCTCGGTGACGTTCACGCTCCGCGACGACGTCACGTTCCACGACGGTACGCCGTTCGACGCCGACGCCGTCGTGGTCAACCTCGACCGGGCCCGCGACGACGACAGCGGCAGCGTCAAGGCGGCCGGGCTGGGGAGCATCGACGGGGTCACCGCGGTGGACGAGCACACCGTGCGGTTGGACCTGAACCGGACCGACCCCTTGCTGTTCGTCAATCTCGCCCACGAGGCCGGGATGATGGGCTCCCCGGCGGCCATCGAGACGGACGCCGAGGGTTTTGGCCGGGCCCCGGTCGGAACCGGTCCGTTCGTTTTCGACTCGTGGCGCACCAATGCCACACTCACTGCCTCGGCCAATGAGGACTACTGGCGCACCGACGCCGACGGCGAGTCGCTGCCCAAGCTCGACGGGCTCACGGTCCGCTTCATCACCGACCCGTCGACGCTGCGTACCGAGCTGCAGACCGGCGGCGTGGACATGGTGCGGGTGCTGCCGCCCGAGGAGTTCACTCAGCTTGCCGACAATCCCGACATCACGATCGAGGATGTCGGCCTCCGGCGCTCGTACTACATGACGCTGAACGCGACCCGGCCACCGTTCGACGACCCCGCGATCCGGGAGGCCGTGGCGATGGCGGTGGACCGGGACGCGATCGGGCGGGCCGCTGCCGGGGACGAGTTCGATCTGGCCCCATCGTTCGCGGTCGAGGGCGACTGGTTCTACGACGGCGACATCACCCCGCCGGAGCTGGACCCGGCCGGCGCACACGACATCCTCGAATCGGCCGGGCTACTCGGCACCGAGATCACGATCGTGGCACGGAACCGTCAGCCGGACCCGATGATCGCTGAACTGCTGCAGGCTCAGCTGGGCGAGGCCGGGTTCTCGGTGCAGGTCGAGCCGTTGGAGGCGGAGACCCAACTGAGTCGGATGCGGGAGAAGGACTTCGACGCCGGGATCCTGGTCATCGACGTCCCGCGGCTGGACCCGTCACTTTCGTTCGACCCTTACTTCACGACCGATGCTCCGAACAACTGGTCGGGCGTGCAGGACGAGGAGCTGGACCGGTTGCTGACCGATGCGGTCGCCACCGACGACCAGGATGCTCGGGCCGAGGACTACATCGCGGTCCAGCAGCGCGTCATCGACGAGAACTACTGGGTGTTCCTCTACCAGCCGCGCAATCCGCTGAACCGTCGCTCGAACGTCGAGGGCATCGCCCTGGACGTGGACGGCCAGTGGCGGCTCGACGAAGCCTACCTCGCCGAGTGACCACGACCGTGCCCTGCTGACTGGAGCCTATCCCATGCCTCTGCTCGAGATCGAGGATCTCCGCGTCACCTTCGACGCCGGCCCCGACGCGATTCCCGTGCCCGCTGTGGCCGGCGTCGACCTGCACGTCGACGCCGGAGAGACGCTCGCGATCGTCGGGGAGTCCGGCTCCGGAAAGACCGCCACCGCCATGAGCGTGCTCGGGCTCAACCCCCGGTCGGCCGCGGTGGCGGGCCGGATCCGCTTCGAGGGGACCGATCTGCTCGACCTCGACGAGGACGGCTGGCGGGCGGTGCGCGGCGACCGGATCGCGATGGTCTTCCAGGACCCGACCAGCGCATTGAACCCGTTGCTGACGATCGGGACCCAGGTGAGAGATGCGATCCGCGCGCATGGGGACCTGTCTGCGTCGCAGGCCCGGGAACGGGCGATCGAGGCCCTGGAGCGGGCGAGGCTGTCCGATCCGGAACGGCGGATGCGGCAGTATCCGCACGAGCTGTCCGGCGGCATGCGGCAGCGGGCGGCGATCGCGTTGGCGATTGCCGCCCAGCCGCGCCTGCTGGTCGCCGACGAGCCCACCACGG
>NZ_ML142857.1:243366-245363 GCF_004138495.1 Phytoactinopolyspora endophytica | reverse complement strand
CTCGACGTCGGGGTGCAGGCCGAGATCCTGGCCATGTTGGACTCACTGCGGCGTGAGCTCGGCATGGCGCTGGTCCTCGTCACCCATGACCTGGGCGTGGTCGCTGCGCACGCCGACCGGGTCGCGGTGATGTACGCGGGCCGGATCGTGGAGTCCGGGCCGAGTCGGCAGGTGCTGGGCGCCCCCGGCATGCCGTACACGGCTGCGCTGCTTGGGTCGACGCCACGAGTGGACGCGCCGGCCCGGCGCCGGCTGGTCGCCATCTCCGGGCGCCCTCCGGACCTGCGCCGTCGCCCGCCGGGGTGCGCGTTCGCGCCGCGCTGTCCGTTCGCCGTGGACGAGTGCCGTACCGAGGTACCGGCCCGGGTTCCGCTGGAGCCGGGCCACGACGCCGCCTGCCTGCGGACCGGCGAGGTCGACCTGCGCCGGTTCCGCGACAGCGCCGACGTGCGCCGTACCGTCCACCTGGGCGGCGACGGATCGGCAGCGGAAGCGACGTCCAGTTCCGGCGCTGAGCCCGTCGCTGAGCCCGTCGCCGACTCCGTCGCCGACCCGGCGGTTCCGTTGGCAGAGTTCGACGACGTGCGGCTGCACTACCCGGTGCGCAGCGGACTCCTGCGCCGCACGACTGACCACGTCCGTGCTGTCGACGGGGTCAGCCTCCGGTTGTGGCCCGGCCGGACACTTGCCCTGGTCGGCGAGTCCGGCTCCGGCAAGACCAGCCTGACCCGGACCCTGCTGCGGCTGGAACAGCCGACCGGCGGCACGGTCCGCTACGACGGGATCGACGTGACCGCGCCGGACCGGACCCAGCTGTCCCGGCTCCAGCGCGAGGTCCAGGTGGTGTTCCAGAACCCGTACGCGAGCCTGGACCCGCGGATGACCGTCCGGCAGATCCTGTCCGAGCCGCTGCGCGTGCATGCCGTGCCCGCTGTGGACGACGTGCTCGTCGGCCTGCTCGACTCCGTCGGCCTGGACCGCTCCGCCCTCGCCCTGCTCCCACGTGCGTTCTCCGGAGGCCAGCGGCAGCGGATCGCGATCGCCCGTGCCCTGGCGCTGAAACCCCGCCTCATCGTGTGCGACGAGGCGGTCAGCGCGCTCGACGTCTCGATCCAGGCGCAAGTCCTGAACCTGCTGGCCGACCTGCAGGAAGCGACGGGCGTCGCCTACCTGTTCATCACCCACGACCTGGCCGTGGTGCGCTCGGTCGCGCACCGGGTCGCGGTCATGCGCGGCGGCGTCGTGGTGGAACAGGGCGATGCCGAGCAGATCTATCGCGACCCGGCACACGAGTACACGAAGGCGTTGCTGGCGATGGCGCCGCGCGACCCCCGAGACGAGAGGACGACCGCCTGATGGTCCAGATCACCGGAGTACGGCTGACGTCGATCAACACCCCGCGCACCACAGGGCTGGTCTGCGGGCACGTGATCGTCAAGATCCGGACGTCGGAGGAGGGCCTCGTCGGCATCGGCGAGATGTCCGACCTCCAGCACCTGCCCCGGTTCCACGTCGACGTGCCCGACCTGGAACGGACGCTGTCGGAGCTACTGACCGGGCTGGACCCGTTCGCGATCACTGAGATCGAGCGCCGGATGGAGGCGAACTTCCCGCAAGCCGGCTACATCTACGACAAGAGCCGAGCGATCAAGTGTGGGGTCGACATCGCGCTGTGGGACCTGGCCGGCAAGCGGTTCGGGGTACGCGTCGCCGACTTGCTGGGCGGACCGGTGCGCGACGGCATCCCGATCGCGTACCCGCTGTTCCGGCAGCAGCGCGAGTCCGATATCGAGGATCGGCTCGCCTTGGTCGAGAAGCAGCTGACGGCCGGCTTCCGGCACTTCCGGGTCTACGTCGGACGGCGGCTCGACCTGGACGAGCGGTTCCTGCGAACCGCCCGGGACCGGTTCGGCGACGTACTGCAGATCAAGTCGCTGGACTTCTCCAACCTGCTGGACTCGCGGGACGCCTGCCGGTTCGTCGAGAAGGTGTTCGAT
>NZ_ML142857.1:242182-243331 GCF_004138495.1 Phytoactinopolyspora endophytica | reverse complement strand
CGACCTGGTTGAATCGCCCGCACCCAACCACGACATCCGTGGCCTGGCGAGAGCGCGTGACCGGCTTCCGGTCCCGGTAAGCGAGCACGTCTACAGCTACCGGTGGGCGCTGGAGCTGATCGCCGCTGAGGCGGTGGACGTCTTCAACGTCAGCGTGATCGCGATCGGCGGTATCACCGCGGCGCGGCGGATCTTCGCGATCGCCGAGGCCGCCGAGCGGCAGTGCCTGGTCGGCACCACGCAGGAGCTGTCGATCGGTACGGCGGCCGCCGTGCACGTCGGGGCGGCGATGCCGACGGTGACCGTTCCCAGCGACCCGGCCGGCCCGATGCTCTACACGGCCGACGTAGTCCGCGACCCGGTCCGCTACCTCGATGGTGTGTTGCAGCTGCCCGACGGCCCGGGCCTCGGTATGGAACTGGATTCGGACCGGCTGGCTGCCTGCGCGGGCCCGCTGACCTGGGCCGGCACCGACGCGGGCGGCGCCGTGGACCGGTCGCCGCCGGTATCCACTCCGTCCGCCACCTCCGCCCCGGCGGCGTCGTGACCGGGGGAGCCCGCCGCATGGACGGCCGAGTGGCGTTGGTCACCGGAGCGGGTCGCAACATCGGGCTGGCGATTGCCGAGCGCCTCGGCCGCGACGGAGCCGTGGTCGCGGTGAACGGACCCGACGCCGGCGAGCTCGACGACGCGGTGGCCCACCTGGTCACTGCCGGGGTGACCGCGACTGCGGCCCCGGCCGACGTGTCAGACCGGGACCAGGTCGACGCCATGGTCCGCGACGTGGTCGCGCGGCACGGACGGCTGGACGTGCTCGTCAACAACGCGTCAGTGCCGATGGTCGGACGGGTACCGCTGCTGGAGCTGGACCCGGACGACTGGGAACGCAGCTTCGCGGTCAACGCCCGGGGGATGTTCTTGTGCACGGTCGCGGCTGCCCGGGTCATGCGCGCCGGAGGTGCGGTGGTGTCGATCTCGTCCATCGGCGCCACGCGAGCCCATCGCAGCGCCGTCGCCTATGACGCCACCAAGGGTGCGATCGAGGCCGCCACCCGGGCGATGGCGCTGGAGCTCGCGCCGGCGCGCATCCGGGTGAATGCGGTAGCGCCCGGCGCGATAGCCAACGACCGGCACGCCGCGCTCCCCGCC
>NZ_ML142857.1:239678-242172 GCF_004138495.1 Phytoactinopolyspora endophytica | reverse complement strand
GTCGCCCGGACGGTCCCCATCCCGCTGCGCCGGATGGGGACCGGTGACGACGTCGCCCGTGCGGTCGCGTTCCTCGCCTCCGACGACGCCGACTATGTCACCGGTCAGGTCCTCGTCGTCGACGGCGGCCTCGCCGCCCAGGCCCGCCCGCCCGATGCCGAGCTGCTGCCCTAGCCGAACTTCCTGCCACCGGCCAACTCCGTGACCATGAATCGAAGCGAGACATCATGACGCTCTCCCGCACCACGCCCCCACAGCCCGACGGTTCCGGGGCGGCGGCTCCGCTTGACCCGACCCACCTGACCGCCCTCGGCGCGGCCAGCACCGCGACCATCTCGACGCAACTGTTCAAGCTCGGCCTGCGCAACGCCTTCCTCACCGGGGTGCGGCCGCAGACCCGAGACGTGCCACGGATGATCGGCGAGGCGTTCACGCTTCGCTACATCCCGGCCCGCGAAGACCTGGACGTGCTCGACGTGTTCGACGACTACGACCACCCGCAGCGCCGCGCGATCGAGCTGGTCGGTCCAGGACAGGTGCTGGTCATGGACAGTCGCGGCGACGGGCAGGCCGCGTCGGCCGGGCACATCCTGCTCACCCGCATGCAGGTGCGCGGCGCCGCGGGCCTGGTTACCGACGGCACCCTGCGCGACATCGCCGGCATCGCGCAGCTGGCCATGCCGGTGTATGCGGCCGGTGCGGCGGCGACGACCAACCTGGCGCGGCACCATGCGGTCGACATGCAGGTACCCGTGGGCTGTGCGGGCGTCCCCGTCTACCCGGGCGACGTGCTGGTCGGCGACGCGGACGGCGTGGTCTGTGTCCCCCGCCACCTGGTTCCGGTGATCGCCGGACCGGCCCGGGACCAGGAGGAGCTGGAGACGTTCCTGCAACGCCGGGTCAGCGACGGCGCCCCGTTGCGCGGCACGTATCCGCCGGACGCGGAGACGCTGCGCCGGTATGACCTCGACGGTGCCGGTCCCGCCCGATCCGAAGAGGTGTGACCATGGAGCTCACCGACGCGCTACGGAGCGTGGTCGCTGTCCTGGTCACCCCGTACCGGAACGGGACGCAGACCGTCGACGAGGAGGTCTGTGCGGAGCTGACGGCGCATGTCGACGGGGGCGGGGTGCCGGCGATCACGGCGCTGGGCAACACCGCGGAGGTCCACCGCCTGTCTGCGGCCGAGCGAACCGCCGTGCTGCGTGGAGTCGCTACCGGCCGGACCGACGCGGTACTGCTGGCCGGCCTGACCGGACCGTCGACGACAATGCTGTACGAGGCGGAGCTGGCGGCGTCGCTCGGCTACGACGCGGTGATGGTTCACCAGCCGCCGGACCCACTGGGCGGAGGGTCGGACCAGGTGGCACTGTGGCGCGAGGTCGCCGACCAATCGCCGCTCCCGGTTGTCCCATACCTGCGTTCCACCGACCCGGCGGCCGACGACCTCGTGGCGCTGGTCGAGCACCCGGCCGTCGTCGGTGTGAAGTTCGCCCGGCCGGATCTCGGCACGCTCGCCGCGCTGCTTCGCACCCCGTCCGCGCAGGCGTGTGTGTGGATGAACGGCAATGCGGAGGCGACGGTCCCGTCGACCGCGGCCCTGGGCCTCACCGGGTTCACGTCGGGCATCGCGAACGCCCGCCCGGACGCCGCCCTCGCGGTGTACGACGCGGTCCGCGCGGGCGACCTGCACCGGCTGGCGGCGCTGCTCAGGCTGATTGGTCCGGTAGAAGAGCTGCGCAGCCGCGACCGCGGCCGGAACAACGTGGCCGTGATCAAGGAGATGCTGCGCCGCCAGGGCTTCGACCTGGGCGGCGTGCGCGCGCCCCATGCCGCCCTCGACCCGGACGCCGCAAGCGTGCTCAACGGCGTCCTTGACACCTGGCCGGACGACCTCCGAACGGAGGTCCAGGCCGTTTCGTAGGAAGCAGTCCCGACAGGATGAGGAGGCAACGCCAGCCATGGATCGATCGAGACAGCCCCGCCCACCGCGGGGCCGCGCACGCCACCACGGCACCGAGCGACCGTCCACCCGGCCAGCGACCTCGCGGCCGGCATCGTCTAACGCAACGCCGTTCCGGATGACGGCGGCCACGCTGGCCACGATGCTTGTCGCCGGGGCTTTGGCCGCAGGCGGGCACGGAGCCGCCGCCACCACCGCCGATGGTCCGGACGGCGGCCCGCCAGGCGGTGCGGACGGCGCCGCCGAGGTCTGGGACCTCGGGCGGACGGTAGAGGTGCACGGGTCCGAGGTGCGCGTCGACGTCGGACGCGTCGTACCCGTCGCCGGGATCGACCTCACCTGGCGTGGCGAACCACCTACGTCCGTCGACATCGAGTACTCCACCGCGGTCGACGACTCCGACCGGGTCGTCGCCGTCGCCGACGTGCCGGTGAGCACTGGGGAGACGTTCTCCCTCGACCTCCCCGAGCTGGTGCATGCGCGGTTCGTGACCGTCGTGGTGGACGGGGCGGACGCCGTCGACGCAGTGGA
>NZ_ML142857.1:239130-239629 GCF_004138495.1 Phytoactinopolyspora endophytica | reverse complement strand
CGGTCCGGCCGTCGTCCAGCGACGGTCCACGGACCATCCTGGCGCAGGACTTCGACGACACCCCACCGGGCGAGGTGCCCGCGCCGTGGGCGGTGACGGCACCGGCCGGTGCCATCACCGTGGCGCCGGCGCCGAATAGCGACGACCAGGTGCTGCGGGTCGAGAACCCCGCGGGCGAGCAGCCGTGGGCGCGCCACGATTTCGAGCCCACGTTCGACGATCTGACGCTGTCGTACCGGGTCCGGGCCAGCCAGACCAACGACAGTCAGGGCATTCACCTCGGTCTCGCTGGGGATCCGATCAGCCCGGATATGCTCGCCAGCGTCGACCTGTTCTCGAACGGCCAGCTGCGTGTGCGGGACGGCAGCACGCACGTCGATGTCCAGCCCTACACCATCGACACGTGGTATGACATCGAGCTCCGGGTGCGCCAGATGGAGGACACGTTCGACCTGCTCATCGACGGCGAGCCGGTGGTGCAGGACGCGTCCGTGCGCAA
>NZ_ML142857.1:219899-239072 GCF_004138495.1 Phytoactinopolyspora endophytica | reverse complement strand
CCGGTCACGGCGGAGGGCACCGGCGCCGTGTACCTCAACGCGTGGACCCGCCAGTCCGGCGTCGTCCAATACGACGACCTGCGCCTGGACGCGTCGCCGCCGTCCCCGTTCGTCTTCGACGTGCCGGCAGACGAGGGCCTGGTGTACCCGTACGCGACGGTGGTGGCGACGCGCGATGCGGCCGACGTACCAGGCTCGTCGTTCTCGGTCGGCGGGGAGACCCTCGACCGCGACTTCGCCGACTACGACGCGTACCGCGACTACCTTGGCCCGCTCGGCGCCACGTCGATCCGCCTGCAGGCCGGCTGGGCGAAGACCGAACAGACGCCGGGCACCTACGATTGGGCCTGGCTCGACCACATCGTGGACGACGTTGTGAGCCAGGGCGTACGTCCATGGATCAACGTCAGCTACGGCAACCCCGCCTACCCAGGCGGCGGTGGCAGCGGTCTCGGCGGCGGCCTCCCGACGTCGGAAGAGGCGCTGGCCGCCTGGGACGCCTGGGTGGCGGCGCTGGTGCAGCGCTACGGCGACGACGTGCATGAGTGGGAGATCTGGAACGAGCCGGACCAGCGCATGTCGGCGGAGACGTATGCCGAGTTCTTCCACCGCACGGCGCAGATCATCCGGGACATCCAACCCGAGGCGTCGATCATCGGACTGGCCGGCACCGTTGGGGTGCTGGGCGGCGACTATGTATCGCGATTCCTCACCTGGCTGATCGACCATGACGCACTGGACCTGGTGGACGAGATCTCCTACCACCCGTACAGCTCCAACCCGGACGCTCGCTACCCGGCGGTGGAGTCGTTCCGGTCGACCGTGTCGTCGTTCGGCGACCACATCACGATCCGGCAAGGTGAGAACGGCGCGCCGTCGGAGTACGCGGGGTTCGCGGCGCTCGGTCACGAGTACTGGTCGGAGCTCACGCAGGCGAAGTGGACGCTACGCCGGCTGCTCGGCGACCACGCCCGCGGGATCCCTTCGAGCCTCTTCCAGATCAGCGACATGAAGTACGACGGAACGAACTGGAACCCCAAGGGCCTGCTGCTCACCGACCGGGACGACCTCAGCATCATCCGGCCCAAGCAGTCGTACCGGGCGATGCAGTCGGTCACCGCAATGCTCGACGACCGGTGGTCGGTGGTGGATGACCTGGGCCTGGACGTCGACACCAGCGTCGGATCCTCCGCGTGGTCGTACCGACGTGACGACGGGCAGCCGATGGTCATCGCGTGGCACGACCACGCCAAACCGGCCGACTCGATCCGAGCCGAGCTGACATCCTGGTCGTTCGCAGCGGGCACGTTCGACACGCCGATGCTGGTGGACCTGCGCACTGGGCGAGCGTATGCCGTCCCGGACGAGGCGATCGCCGAGGACGGCGGGGTGGTGACGTTGACCGCACCCCTCTACGACTCACCGGTCGCTGTGGTGGACGCGTCGCTGCTGAACGAACTGCAGGGGACGCTGGCCTGCAGTGGGAACATCGCCATCGGCGACAGCGACTCCGGCGTCGCCGACCGGACGGTGCCCGCGGCCGCACACAGCGGTCCGCTCGACGTCTGCCTCTCCACCCTGCTGGACGCGTCCGACCGGGGATTCCCCACCCCGGGTGGGCCGGAACGGACCGTGGGTGAGGTCACCACGCCGTTGGTCGCCGCGGGCGTGCTCACCGGGCGGGAGCGCGGCGCGCTAATCCGGGTCGCGTCCCAAGCGAGTCCGTAAGTCGTCGCGGGGCTCGGGCCCCGCTTCCGTCCAGAGTATCGCGGAGGCGGGGCTTGTGCCCCCGTCGGCCAGGCCGGTCCGCCAAACGACCTGAGCCGGAGATTCGCTGGTTGGTGCTGGATGAAGGTCTGGTGAGTCCTCGGCTCCGTGGTGATCCAATGATCACCAACGGCCCCGCCAGAGTCCGATGAGCCCAGCTCGTGTCGTAAGAGCGGGTGTCATGCTCTCACGAGATGCCGCGAACGGGTCAGGGTGGCCTCTGACCCTACATGTTCGGTGTCCGTTCAGCGTGCCCAGATCCGCAGGCACTTGGCCATGATCCGAAAGGGCAGCCCTCGAGCCTGTGTTTGGTCGACCGTGCCAGCTAGGTGCACGCCTAGCTCGGGGCATGTGAACAGCCACGTACCGGTCGATCCGGAGTGGCCCACGAGGGTTACCGGCCCGCGCCGCGGCGACATGAGCCGGTTGACGCCGAAGATCATGGTGCCCAGCCCGTAGCGAAGGACCGGGGCGTTGCGCAGCCGGTTGCGTCGCTCGGTCAGTAGGCGCCGAGTGTTCGCGTCCTGGAAGGGTTTCCCGGCCACGAGGGCCCGCTCGAAGGTAAGCAGATCCTCGGTGGTGCTGAACAGGTCGTTGCTCGATGCGATGACCGAGTCCACGTCAGCGTGCCGCCGCCTGGTGTGCAGTGGTAGGGGTGGCGCCACATTCGACTCGGCAGGTTCGGCGGCGGGATGCCACGTGCGGGTGAGGCCAAGAGGGCCGGTGATGCGCTCCGCGAGCAGCTCGGGGAACGGGATCGAGGTGACGCTCTGGAGAATCCGGATCAGCAGCTGGAAGCCTGTGTCGGAGTAGCGTGCCCGCTGGGTCTTCGCGGTGAGGTCTTGAGGATCGAAGTGAGGGTGTTGCTGCTCGCGGGTGATGCCGATGACGTCCTCGAAGCTCCAGGACGTGTCCTGCCCTGAACGCAGTTGCCGGTACAGGCTCGGCCCGCCGCTGCGCCTTTCGAAGAAGTCCGGCAGGCCCGAGGTGTGACTGGCCAGGTGACGCGCGGTGATCGCGGTGGTCCGGTGCACCCCGCCACGCACGTGCAGTCCGGCGGTCACCGAGGCGGGCAGGTAGGTGGTGATGGGGGCGTCCAGGTCGAGCTCACCACGTTCATGGGCCTGCAGGACGAGCGTGATGATGAACCGTTTCGTGATTGAGGCGATGAAGAAGGGCGTCTCAGGACGCACCTCGGGTCCATCCGAATCTTCCGGCCCAGCACCTTCGAGGCCGGCGTGGGCCTGCTCTACAGCGCCAGTTCCGGCAGCATCAAGCGCGCCCTTGACGTCCTGCTCGACAAAGCGTTGATCGAGGTCGCGAGCATCGAACCGCGCGGACGCGGCAAGAAGATCTATCGCACCACCGCCGCGGGCAGACAGGAGTTCCACAGTTGGATGACGGGTGAACTCAGCGGGGCTGACCTAGAGACCGCGGCCCTTCCCCGGCTGTTCTTCCTGGGCCTGCTGGAGCCGGAGGATCGCGCACCCATGCTGTGGCGAATTCAGCAGCGAGCCGCGGATGACCTCGCCAAACTCACTGCTCTGAAGGAGCGCATCGACACGATGGAAGTGTCGGCCGAGTATCGTGACGTCCTGGGATACCAGCGGGCAACCCTGGACTACGGGATCGCTTCCGGACGTCACGCCCTCACATGGTTCGGCAACCTCGCCGAAAGGGGCGGACCGCAGACCGGATGACGTCTGCGGCTGCGCGAAGTCCGGTGAGGGCCCCAGGCTAGCTGCCGAGTCGAATGCTGCGGTGGGCCGCGGCGATGGTGGCGGGGCGGTGGGCGATCAGAAGGATCGCACAGTCCTGGGAGTGGCTGAGGAAGTCCATGATGGCGGTGTCGGCTTGCGAGTCAAGGGACGCCGTGGGCTCGTCGAGTACCAGTACCCGAGGGTTGCCGAGGAGAGCACGTGCGATGGCGACGCGAGCTCGTTGTCCGCCGGAGAGCCCGGCACCGTGTTCCCCGACAGGGGTGTCGAGGCCGCCAGGCAACCCTGCTCCAGGATCGAAAAGCCCCGCCGCAGTGGCGGCTTCGTGAACCTTCTCCTCGGCCGCTTCGGGTTCGCCGAGGGTGATGTTGGAGCGGATGGTGCCCCGCAGCAGCGGGGAGGATTGCGGAACAGTGGTGATGCGGCTGCGGAGCTCTTTGTCGGGGATGTCGCTGATTTCGGTACCGTCGATGCGGACGCTCCCGGTGTCGGGGTCCCACATGCGGAGCGCGAGTCGCGCGGCGGTTGTCTTGCCGACACCAGAGGGGCCGGTCAACGCGACAATCTCACCGGGCCGGATGTGCATGGTGAGTCCCTTGAGCACCGGACGCTCATAGTCGTAGGAGAAACCTACCTGGTCGAAGACAAGACCAGACTCCTGCAACCGTTCTGGTCTGCTACCGCGAGGCCGGTGGTCCACGGCTGGGGGCTGTCCGAGGACGTCGGTGATGCGTTCGGCGGCGGCGCGCAGCGTGCTCGCGTTGCGGAGCAGGTCGGCGATCTGCGCGGCGGGGGCCAGCCCAGCCACGGCAACGGTGACGGCCAGAGGGATGTTCTCGGGCCCGACTGTCGCGCGGTCGAGGAGCACGATGAGGATCGCCCCGAGCGCGGCGAGGGCGAGTGCGATATCGCCGATGCCGCGTTCGGCGCCGAGACGGGAGGCTTCCCGCACCTGGGCGCGGGCGAGTCTCCGGGTGTAGTCCGTGAGCCGCTCCAGTTGCGCATCGAGTGCTCCGGAGCCGGTGAGCTCGCGCAGCCCTCGGACGGTGTCGAGGAGTTCAGAGCGCAACGCGGCGGCACCGTGGGCGAGTTCGTCGCCATCGCGTCGTGCACGGCGTGCGGTGACGAAGGGCACGGTGACGCCGATGATCAGGAGCGGGACCCAGATGAGCAGTAGGAGCGGGCTAATCGAGATGGAGACCGCAGCGCTCATGGCCAAGACGAGCAGAGCGCTCAGAGTTTGGGCGGCAGTGTGGGCGTAGAGCCATTCGAGTGTCTCGATGTCGGCGACGACGGTCGTGGTGAGGTCGCCGGTTCGCCGGTGGCGGGTGCGGGATGGCAGGGCGCGGCGCAGTGCGTCGAAGACGTGGCCGCGGAGTGTGGCGATGAGTCGGTAGGCAAGATCGTGCGACACCCAGGACTCGCGCCATGCCGTCACTGAGGCGAGGATCGCGAGTCCGGGGAGAGCGAACGAGGCGACGGGGAGGGAAACCGTCTCACCGGCGACGATGTGCCCGACGGTCCAGGCGAGGCCGAGAGCGATGCCGAGTACGGCGGTCTGGGTGACGGCGCTCCACACGACGGTCTCGATGAACAGACCGCGACGGGTGGCGATGAGCGGCAGTAGTCGCAGTACCGTTCTCATCTTGCCGCCGTCGCCGCGAAGCCGCCTGTGGGGTTGCCCGTGCCGGTGGCGCTGATCTGGCCGCCTTGGAGGGCGATCCACCGGTTCGCGTGAGCGCAGGCGCTCTCGCGGTGCGCGATGAGGATCATCGTGCGCCCGCTCGTATTCGCGGCGAGGGAGTCGACGACATGTCTCTCGGTATCGGTGTCCAGCGCGGAGGTGACTTCGTCGAGGACGAGCACTGGTGCGGGAGAGAGGAGTGCGCGGGCGATCGCGATCCGTTGTCGTTGACCGCCGGAGAGTTGCTCGCCGTTCTCGGCCAGCACGGTGTCGTACCCGTCGGGCAAAGCGCTGATCACGTCATGGACCTGCGCGACATGAGCGGCGTGCTCGATCTCGGCACCAGTCGCGTCGGGACGGTACAGGCGGAGGTTCTCGCGCACGGACCAGGCGAACAGGACCGGGTCTTGAGGGACGACCACAACACTGCGACTCCGGGCCTCGGGGGTGTAGTCGCGCAGGTCGATGCCGCCGATCCGGATGATGCCGTGGTCGGGGTCGATGTCGCGTTCGAGGGCACGCGCCAGCGTGCTCTTTCCCGACCCGGAGGGGCCGATCACCGCGACAGTTTCACCAGGATCTACATGCAACGACAATTCTGTGATCGCTGCGCGCGGGCCGGAGTATCGGTAGGAGACATCGGCGACGTCGATGGTTCCGTCGTCAGCGGGCTGGTCGTGGGCGCCGTTGCTTGCCGGGCGAATGGAGACGAGGCGGTCGAGCCCGTCGACGGCGGTCAGGCCGAGGTAGCCGGCGTGCCAGTTCGTACCGAGGTCCTGTACCGGGCGGAAGCACTCGCGAGCGAGCATGAGGATGATCACGGCCGAGGCCGCGTCGGCACTGCCGGTGGTCACCGCCGTGAGCGCCGCGATCGCGGCGAGGACGGTTCCCAGGTGCATCGCCAGCGCGCTCAGGCCGGTTTCGACCAGCGACAGGCGTAGCTGAGCCATTGTCGAGTTCCTGAGTCCTTCCGCTTCGGCGGTGAACCGGGAAGCGGCGCGTCCGGTCGCACCGAACGCGCGTAGCAGCGGAACCTGTTGCAGCGCCTCGACATAGTCCGAAGACAGCCGGGTGAATCGCTCCCATCTACCTCGCCCGTTCCGCAGCAGCCGGACATCCCAGGCGCGAGGTGCGATCACCGCGACCGCCGTCGTTACCGCGAGGACAATGCCCGCGGCAAGGGACTGGTGCCAGGCAAGCACCACGACACCTGCGGGGACGACGAGCACGACGAGCAGCTGAGGCAGGTATCGGGTGTAGTAGGGGTCCAGTCCCTCGACCCCGTCGATAACTGTCACGGCAGCGGCACCGGAGTCGCGTTCTGCAGCAGGGACGGCGGCTAGGCGATCGAGCAGCCGACGGCGCAGCCGGATTCGCACTGTCGCGCCGATCCTGGCCGCGAGCAACTCGCGTCCCCAGACCGCCGTTCCTCGCGTCGCCGTGATTGCCACCAGCAACACAAAGGCGGGCACGGGGTCGCCTTCGCCGCGGATGAGCGCTGCGATGACGGAGGCGAGGCTGAACGCGAACGCAACGTGCAACGCTGAGATGAAGATACCGGTGGCCGCGAGGATGGTGATCGCGCCGGGAACCGCGCCCGCCAACTGTAGGAGGCGGCGATGGATCACGATTTAGAACGCATCGGGGTAGAGGTGCTCGGCGATCCGCCGCACCGATGAGATGTTGCCCAGCGTGCCAGGGAACATATCCGAGGTGGAGACCACGATCAGCCGGTCTTCGCGTACCGCGGGCATGTCGGGGAAGGTGCTGGTCAGGTACTCACGGGTCGCAGCCTCATGCTGTTCGTCGAACGTAGCGAACACGATCGCCTCGGGTTCTTCTGCCGCGAGAGACTCAGGCGTGATGGTCGCAGCGAAGAAGTCCGCGAATGCATCCTGATCGGGTGTGTAGACGTTGTCGGCGCCAGCCAGGCGGAGAATGTTGTACTCGATGCCGGCACCGATGGCTTGCAGGGTGCCGCCTTCGAAGTACACCTGTGCGACGCGGAGCTTGTCGACGTCAGACGTCGCGTCAGCGACCTCGTCCAACTCGGCCTGGTTCTCGGCGATCAAGTCAGCGGCCTCGTCCTGGACCCCGAAGATCTCGCCCAGGTTCTTCAGGTCGGTGAACAGATCGGTGACCTCTCCGGTCATGCGCCGGTCCGCACAGCCGCCGGAAGCGACATACACGGCGGCCCCTGCCTCGTTGAGTTGTTCGATGCTGGCGAAGCCTTGTTCGGCCGAGAACTCATACGTGGTCGGCGAGTAAACGAAGTCAGGCTCCACGGCCAACAGGTCCTCCCTGCTCGGCGGAGCCGAGTCCCCGAGCACGGGTACGTCCTCGGCCAGCGGGGCGACATCATCGGGAAGCGCCTGCGCTGTGGCCTGCGCCTGCCCGACGAGCCGGTCTGCCAGGCCCAGTCGCAGCATCAACTCGGTCTGTGCCGGGTGCATGCCAACGGTGGCTTCCGGTGCACCGTTCACGGTCACGTCACGGCCGCAGTTCTCCACGGTGACTTCATCACCCATGTCGGTCTGCTCGTCGTCATTGGTGACGCCGGTACCGCAACCGGTCAGGATCAGAGCCGCTGCGGACAAGGCCACGACGGCGATACGAGCGCGGAAGCCGGATCGGGTAACACTCATCTGGGTACGCTGCTTTCGATCATTCATGCGGGACTTGGTCAGTGCTCGCGCCGACTGGGTCCAGACGGCGGAAGGCGAAAACGGGTTCTTCGGCGTCGCCGAGGATGCGCGCATCCACGCCGAAGGTGATGCGGATCAGGTCCGGAGTGAACACCTGAGCGGGCGGGCCGAGTGCAACCACGCGGCCCTCAGCGAGGACGACCACACTGTCGCAGTACTGCGTGGCCAGGTTCAGATCGTGCAGGGCGGCGATCACAGTGCCGTTTAGGCCGCGCACCGCACTCATGAGCTCGTGCTGGTGAGCGATGTCGAGATGATTGCTCGGCTCGTCCAACACCAGCACGGGGGTCTGCTGCGCCAGAGCCCGGGCAAGCATCACCCGCTGCCGCTGGCCGCCCGAAAGGGTCGCGATCATGCGGTCAGCCAGTTCTGCGATCTCCGTGCGCGCCATCGCATCGTCCACGATGCGCAGATCTTCAGGAGTGTCGCGCCCGAAGGTGGCATGATGCGGAGCGCGGCCGAGCATCACGGTCTCCTCGACACTGAGATCGAAGTCCGTTGGCGAGTCCTGAAGCATGACCGCCACCGTCCGGGCGGCCTGCCGCCCGGTGAGTGCCCGTACGTCCTGCCCGTCCACGTGCACCGTTCCTCGCCGGGGCGTGACCGCGCGGTACAGCGTGCGCAGCAGTGTGGACTTGCCGGAGCCGTTGGGGCCGACCAGGCCGACCACGCTTCCGGACTCGGCGGTCATCGACGCATCCTGGACGACATCGCGCCCGCCAAGTGTGACGGTGATGTTCTCGAACTCGACCCTCAACGTCCGAAACCTGCCTTCTCGGCCCCGCCCTGGCGCATCAGCCACAGAAAGAACGGCGCACCGACGAATGCGGTGAGGATGCCCAGCGGGATCTCCGTCGGCGCGGCGATCGTGCGCGCCAACAGGTCCGCCATCATCAAGAACGCCGCCCCGCCCAGCACGGTCACCGGCAGCATCCGGCGATGATCCGCACCGACGATGATCCTGGCGATATGCGGCACCACGAGACCGACGAACCCGATCCCGCCTGCCACCGAAACCACCGTGCCGGTCAACAGCGACGCCATGATCAGCAGCAGGCCGCGCAACCGGGTTGCGTTCACTCCGAGTGAGATCGCGGACTCGTCACCGGTCATCAGCACGTTCAGTGACCGTGCCAGGAGCGCGGCAACAAGGCACGAAACGATCAGTGCAATGGTCGGGCCGATCAGACTCGTCATTGTCGCGGCCGAGACGCTACCCAGCAGGAAGAACAACACGCTGACCACGTTCTGCGCGTCCGTCGAGATCGTCAGATAGCTCGTCACCGAGCTCAACAAGGTTCCCAGGGCGACACCGGCCAGAATCATCCGCGTCGGCGACAGCGTTCCGTTCTTGCGTGCCAGCATCGCTACGGCCAAGCAAGCCGCCAATGCACCGGCGAACGCGGCGGCATTCAACGAGAGCCCGCCCAGTGCCGCTGAACCGGCCACGATCACCAGCACCGCGCCGACGCTCGCACCCGAAGACACACCCAGGATGTAGGGCTCGGCGAGCGGATTGCGCACCGTCACCTGCATCAGCGCACCAGCCAGCGCTAGCCCGGCTCCGGCCAAGGCTGCGAGCAGTGTCCGCGGAAGCCGGAACTGCCACACCGCCTGATCCTGCAATTGCGTTAGCGATCCGTCCGACATCCACGGCATCCCGGGCACCATGTGACCGACGACGATCTGGCCAGCCTCCCGCAGGCTGACCTGCACTGAGCCCACCGCGCCAGAGACAACGATCAGAGCACAGATCGCGACCGTCAAAAACACGCAGATCAACCAGGTACGGGTCCTCAGACGCCGACGGGTGCGACCGGCTGTGGAGGCTCTCGGCTCAGCAGGAGCGGGTGGCGCGGAGGACGCTATCGACACATCGCGACATACTAGTAAGAACAGTAATCAAAACCAACTCGGCCAGTGTGAGCAAGCATCCGAGCTGACCTAGACGTGAACGGACGGTGCGTCGATCAGCACGGTGTGGTTCGTATAGTGGCACGTCAGGACCATTCAACTGAACCATTTGGAACCCCCGCTGGGTATGCTGGCCTGCTGGTTTGTACGGGCGAGGGGGTTCCGATCGGGCCTATGGCGAAGGGTTGTCGTCCTCCAGGCCCCCGACAGTGGCGGCCTGGATGACGTCGTCAAGCCGTTCCTCCAGCCAATCGACGGCGTCGGCCTGTCGCTGCGTCGTCGACGTCCCGCTCGGTTCGGCCACCCAGAGCGCGACCGTGACCAGGCTCCCGTCGTCCTGACGATGCAGGACCATGACCGAATCCTGCATCGACGCATCCGGATCCTCGGCGTACGGGGAGTCCGCGACGGTGTGCATCCACTTCGTGTGCACCGTGGATCCGTCCGGCAAGGACGACTCTTCGCACGGTTCGGCCTCGAGGCCCTTCTCGACTCCGCCCTCGCCGCAGAACATCTCGAGCGCAGTGTTGTCGCCGAAGACGTCCCGGTTTGCGATCGCGTGCTCGTACCCATCGGGGAGACCTTCGGCCAGGTCCGGGCCTGGTGTCGCAGTGCCCCACATCCCGTCCTCGTTGGTCGCAACCCAGCCCGGACCGAGGTCGGTGGCGAGTTCCTCGCCCGCCGGCATGCGCCGGGCCCGTTCCTGTTCCTCGTTCTCCTGGCGCTTGGCCTGTTCCTGCCGCTCTCGTTCAGCGGCCGCTTGGAGGATCTCCTCGTCGACCTGTGGCCACCGGTCGCTCGTCACGATCGCCGACAGCTGGTCGGTCGACAGCGGCGGTTCCTCCCGGGAGATCTCCGACTCCTTCTCGGTGGGCGCATTGATCTCACCGATCGTGATGGTCAGGCCGTCGGGTCTCCACGCTTGCACACTCCAGTGCAGCCGCTCTGGTTCTCGATCGGGCTGCGGGTAGTACGGGCCTGTTCTGATGATCAGCTCGGTGCCGTCGTCGAGCGTTCGGGTGTCGCACTCGCCACCGTTGACGATGGCGCCGCATTCGGCACTAGCCTCGTCGCTGTCCAGACCCTCGCCATGGACGCTCACGCCAGATCTGCCCTGGATCAGGCTCGGGCCGTGTCCGTCGTCGTAGACGAGCTGGAACGACGCACCGAACTCGGACAAGGAATGGGTCTGGATATCCGTGACCTCGCCAGGCGGGAGAAGTTCGAGGACCGTCTCGACGACGGACTCCTCGGTGATCGGTTCGCCTTCCGGCTCGGCGTCCATGCTGACCTCGTCGTCCGACGCCACGGTATCGGGGCGGTCCGCCAGCTGGGGCACGGCAAACGCAGCGCCGGTGGCGGCTACCGCCACAGCGAGAGTTCCGACTGCCACCTTCACCGTGTGCCGCCGACGAATCCGTTCGCCTCGAGCGACGCCTCCCTCAACAAGATCATTGATCGGTGGTGTGATCGCATCGGCGGTGTCGCGCATAGCCTGCTTGAGCTGGTCGTCGTTCATCCTGGTCCCTCCGTCCCTCGTCACGTGGATCGCCGGAGCGCTGACAGATCGCCGGTATCGTCTCCAAGGACGACGCGTAGTCGTTCGAGCGCCCGGAAGCTGCGTGATCGCACGGCACCCGGCGAGAGCATGAGCTCGGTGGCCGTCTCCTCGACGCTACGGTCTTCCCAGTACCGCAGCACCAGCACAGCCCTGTCCCGCGCGCCGAGCTGGGCCAGCCCGTCCATGAGGGTGAGCCTCAGCGCCACGTCGCCGTCGTTCATGGCGCTCTCCGGCAACGCTTCCGTGGGGCGCTCGCCCGAGGCGCGGAGCCGACGGTGCGAGATGTATGTCCGTGTGAGAACGGTGCGGGCATAGGCCGGGGGATCATCCGGCCGGGATCGGCCTCGCCACTTCCGGTACATCTTGCCAAGCGTCTCCTGGACCAGGTCCTGGGCCAGGTGCCAGTCGCCGGTCAGCAGCCACGCGGTGCGAAACAGCCGCCCGCTGTGCGCCGTGGCGAAGTCCTTGAAGCTTTCCACGTCTCCGGCCACGCCGGCGCCTCCGATCGTCGTCCTAACTACCTAGACGCGTCGGGAGGTCCCCGACGTTTCAGGGATGGCTCGCCCGCGCTGCTGACGACTCTGTGGCAGAGTCGACCAGCAAGATACCCCGCCTGCGGGAGCGAGGCCCCATGAACGCCCAGCCATGGACCATCGAGGACCATCTTCGTGACCAGCCCGCGGCATCCGTCGCCCTGTACCGGCGCGTCGAGGAGGTCCTCACCTCCTTGGGCGAGGTCACGACCTCGGTATCGAAGTCAACCATCACCTTCAAGGGACCTCGTCGCGGTTTCGCCGGCGCACGGCCGACGAAGGCCGGCGTGCAGGGCTACTTCGACATCATGCGCCCGCTCAGCACCGACGACCCGAGGATCCGCAACGTCACTCCCTACCAACACAGCCTCCACGTCCACCACTACCGCCTCACAGATGTCGCGGACCTCGACGAGGAGTTTGTCGGATGGCTTCGTGAAGCCTACGACGTCGGAACCGGCGCACACCTGCGACGCTGACAGTCGACGACGTGCCTGAGGGCATCCCCGCCAGGACCGGTTGGGGTCAATGAGCACCGGCCGCGGCAGACCGGAAGTCTCTGAGCCGATCGGTGTCCCGACGGAGAGCGGACTCAGCCCGGGCCGTTGGGATGGGTGAGGTCGTAGGCGCGGGAGAGCTTGTTGGGGACGACCATGCGCCAAGCGTCGACGACGAGCTCGCGGGCCTCGGTCGGGTCCAGTGCCGCAAGGTGGGCGTGGACCCAGTTGAAGCGCATTTCCGATGGCGACGGCATCTGGAACTTGTGCGGCTCGCTCGCGACGAGCGCCGCCCGCTCCTCCTTGGGGAACGCGAAGCCCATCACGCTCTCGTCGAGGGAGAACGCCACGTAGACGATCTGCCCGACGCGGAACCTCAACTTGTCGCGTACGTACACCTGGTAAGAGCGCTCCAACTCGGCGCCCAGTGGCCGGATGTCTTCTATCACCGCCATGCTCGGAACGCCTTGATCATGGGGCGGGGCAGGCCGCCTGTCCGCACGCCGTCCAGTACCCGTAGCTCGCCCTGCTCGGTCTCGTCCATCGCTATCCTTTCCGCAGTCACGTGCACATGTAGACCGCGATGGCGACACGGATTCATCGGTTCTCGCGTTCGTCGGTGGCTAGAGGTGCGTCCTCCCGGGCAGCTGTTGCGTTGGTGATCGTTGTACGCCCGGCCGTTCCTGTTGTGCGAACTCGGTTAGATAGGACGGCGCCGTCGCGCGCCGTCTCGTGTCGGTGCGTCTACGGGATCTGGTCGCAGAATTCTGGCGGCGAGGTCCGCCGCATGGGTCTGCTGCACGGATAGGTGACATCTGAGCTGGCTTGGTAGCTGTTGAGGCGACGGGCTCGGAAGCTCTCGTCCGGCACGTCGTACAACACCTGTCGCCGGCAGCTCACTGTCGAGTAGGTTCAGCCCTGGAAGAGACCGACCCAGTTGCCACTTGGGTCCTTGAGCCGCGAGGACCTTGGCATGCCTGTGGCGTCTCGCGGCGCGATGACCTCGGTTGCGCCGGCGGCCACGGCGCGAGCGTGGACGGCGTCAAGATCGTCGACCAAGAGAGCGAAGTTCGATGATCCGGATGGGTTGTCCATATCGCTCGGATCGTCCTTGAGGGTGAGCAGGAAGAAGTCGTCTTGCCCGGCCGTCCCGAAGCGGAAGGACGAGTAGTCCTGGTCCTCGGTATGTCGAATGACGCCGTAATCGAGGCCGAATGCAGCCTGGTAGAAGGCGATCGCCGCTCGCGTGTCGTCAACCCCGAGCTTGATCTGGGCGGGTTTGCAGCCGATCCCGCCTTCGTAGAGCCAGATCCAGTTGCCGCTGAGGTCTTTCACGGCGGAGCATCGCGGCATTCCTTCGGGTTCATGTGGCGAGACGAGTTCAGTCCCGCCCACGGCGACTGCTTGAGCGTGGATGGCGTCAAGGTCGTCTACCAGCAAGCCGAACGTCATTGGCCCGGGGCGGTCGACTCGCCCGCGATCATCCGACACCCATAGCAGAAAGAAGTCATCGTTTCCGTACGTCCCGAACCGGAACGATGAGGAGATTCGATCCTTGGTGCGTCGTGACACCTCGTAGTTGAGACCGAAAGCTTCTTTGTAGAAGGCGACGGAGGCCTGCTCGTCATCTACGGCGAACCAGATCTGCACCGGCCGACAGCCAGGTTGGATGGTGGGCACGGTGATGCCTTTCTCCAAGTAATGGTTGACGTCGTCGATGCGCGCCGCCAAATGGCTGTGCTGAAGCTCAAGAAGTTGCCGCTGATCGATCAGAACCTGACGGATCTCGTCATCACTCCCAGAGGCGAGGACCTGTCTAATCCCTTCGATCGGCAGGTCGATCCCGCGAAGTGCGCAGATCATGCGTGCAGTGTCGATCTGGTTAGGCTGGTAACGCCGATAACCCGACGAAGAGTCGACCGCAGCAGGAGTAAGCAAACCAACTTCGTCGTAGTGCCGTAGCGCATGAATCGACACGCCGCTGATCCGCGCAAACCGTCCTATGGTCATCAACTCGACGTCGTCCATGGAACCACTATCGAGTCTCGGGCCACCCGAAGGTCAAGTGCTGCCAACTGCCCAGCCGCCCAAACGCCTCGGCGAACTCCACGGGTCTTCCCCGACGATGCGCATGATTACTTCTTCTGGAGCATGTGTGGGTCGGGCGGGTCAGCCTACGGTGCCCGGCGCGTAGCGGGCGGCCGGGACGGGCCGGTTCGCGCCCAGCAGGTCGGCTTCGGCGCCGACCAGGGCGTCGAGGACGGTGATGTCCTCCAGTCCGGGTAGGCAGATGGTCTCGTCCAAGCGCAGACCGGCGAGGCTCGCGGCGGCGACGTCTTCGGCGGACATGGCTGTCGGCACACCGATTCCGTAGCCTCCGTCGAACTCGGTGGCGACGATGCCGGGGCACACCACCTGCGTCTGGACGGACGTGCCGGCGAGTTCGGCCGCGAGGGTGCGGGTGAACGCCACCGTGGCCGCCTTGGCCGCTGTGTAGAGAGTGCGGGGTGGAATCCGTTCGTCGGCCAGCTGCGCGCTGAACGCCAGCAGCGAGGCGACGGTCACGATCGCCCCCTCGTTCGCGGCGAGCATCCCGGGCAGAGCTGCGTGGGCCAGCCGGGCCGGGGCGACCGCGTTGAGCGTCAGCAGCCGGTCGACGTCGGCCGGGTCGACATCGGCGAGCCGCGCAAACCCGCCTACGCCGGCATTGCTGATCAGCAGGCGCACATCGCCGGCGGCCAGGCGTTCGCTCACCTTCGCCAGGCCGCCAGGGGTGGCGAGGTCGGCGGGCAGCACCTCCACCGCGGCCCCGACTGTGCGAAGTTCCGCGGCCAGCTCGTTCAGCCGGTCGGTCCGTCGGGCGACGAGGACGAAGTCGTGTTCGCGGGAGAGGAGTCGGGCGTAGGCCGCGCCGATGCCTGACGAAGCGCCGGTGATCAAGGCAAGAGTTCGAGTCATGTCCATACCCTAAACTCAAACGGCTGTCTAATGTCAAACGCTTGATAGCAATGAGGCGTTGTATGCTTGACGGATGGACGACCCCGTGGAGAAGAAGGCCTCGTCGGACGCCGCGCTGGATCGGGTGCTCTGGGCGCTGCGGAGGGCCGAGATGGCCATGCAGGCCTTGAAGGAGCAGCGGCTGAGGCCGTTGGGCCTGGCTCCGGCGCACTACTCGCTGATGCTGTCGGTTCGTGTGGACCCGGGGCTCACCGGCGCGGAGCTCGCGCGACGGCTCGGGGTGACGCCGCAGGCGGTGGCGTCCCTGGTGGGCAAGCTGGAGAAACGTGGTCATCTGCGGCGCCGCGCTCATCCGCGGCACCGGCACATCCAGGAGCTGTATCTCACCGAAAGCGGCGTCGAGGAGCTGGCCGCGGCGGACGCGGAGATCGCCTCGCTCGAGCACCAAGTCGTCCAGACGCTGGGTGCCACCGACGCGCGGCAGCTGAAGAAACTACTGCACCACGTGGCCGACGCCATGCAAGCAACATCAGCCGCCGCCGAGAGCGGAGGAACCACACGCCAGCCGGCGAGCCACGGAGATTGCACTCAGTCCTGAGCGCGGCCTGGAAACCGGGCACCGCCGACGCGTCCTCCGCGGCGGCGCATCGGTACGCCGTGCCGGTGGAGGATGTTGCTGACTGTTCGTCGTCCGATGCCGCTTGGGCCCGTTAGAGTGAAGTCCATGTCGGCACGGGACGCGAATCGTCGTGGCCTGGGCTCGGTCATGAAGAACGGCGTCTTGGTGCTGTCCGGCCCACCGTGCTCCGGCAAGTCTGACGTGGGTCGGGTGCTCGCCCCGGACTGGTCGCGGACCTCTCGCCACTACATCGCGGTCGACTCGATCTTCTCCCTGCTCCTGCCGGGATCGGAACGCAGCATGCCGGATCGCATGCTCGCCTACGACGCCGCCCATACGCTCGCTCGCATGTTGTTCGACCGCGGGCGGACCCCAATCCTTGAGTGCACCTACAGTCGGCGCCGACAGCGCGCCAGTCTGGTGCAGGCCCTGGCCGACATTCCGGGGGCACCGCTATGGGTCGTGGAGTTTTCGGTGCCCCCCGACGAAGCCGTTGACCGGTACCGACATAGCCCCTCTCACCAGGCAACGGACTTGACCGAACAGCTCGTGCGGGAGCGGGCGCTGACGTTTCCGTACTCGGAACAAGCGCTGCAAGTGGCATCGGCGACGGCTTCCGCCGTCGCCCTGGCGCGCGACGTCACAGCCTGGCTGCGCGACCAACCAGCATCGATCGACCGGGATCGCTGGGCAGCCGCGGGAAAGGCTTGACACGCGAGGACAGCGGCGGTCCGATTGGCCTTCACAAGCGCCGGGTACGGAGCACGCCAGTCACCATCGGGAGAGTGAACTCACCGTCGGCCGTCTCCGGTCGGCTCGCGAGGAAAGCACGAACCCGACCGAGCGCGGCCTCGCGTTCCTGCTCGGGCATGACCAGCATCCCTGCCCTCGTCGCGAGCGTCGCGACGAGGGAGTCAGCGGTCCGACGCTGTCCATGCGGAAACTCTACTTGCTCCCGCGAGCCGAAGCGGGCGGCCGCTCGGCCGCGGGGAAGGTGCAGCCCGGCTGTCTCCAGACGCCAGCTGCCAGGCGTATCCCGCGGGCCGATCGCAGCGGGGCCGGCGACCTGAGCGAGGCCGGCCACCCAATCAAGTTGGTCGTCCATCAAATTCCACAGACCAGCCAGAACGCCACCGGGAGCGAGAACCCTGGCGATCTCGGGACCCGCGACATCCATGTCGAACCAATGCATCGCGTTGCCGGCTAGCACAGCATCAACGGACCCCTCGGATAACGGTATCGCCTCAGCGCTGCCCGACAGGGCATGAGCAGTCGGCAGCGTTTGGCGCAGCTCGGCCAGCATCGCCGGGTCCGGCTCGACCGCGAGAACGTCGACTCCAAGTGCGAGCAGCGTGGCGGTCAGCTTGCCGGTTCCGGCGCCGAGGTCGAGCACGCGCGGGCCCGTGGCTGGCTCAAGTGCCCACTGCACCGCGGCCAGCGCATAGTCGGGGCGGTGCTCGGCATATGCGACGGCCGCTGCGCCGAAGGATGAGCTGAGTTCCCTGCCCGCCTCTTTCACACCGCACCTCTCAAACCTGAACCCGGCGACGACCGCCAGGGCCAATTGCTCACCTTGCCGTTGACGAAGAGACCGGGCATGGACACGATCACCGAGCTGGCATCGGAAGAGTGGCGCGCGAGGATCGCACTAACGTCCCCGCCTCTTGCCCGGGTTCGACGACGAACTGCCCCATCATGCCGTTGACCTCGTGTTGTAGGAGGTGGCAATGGTACATGTAGCGGGAGTAGGGGTCGGCGTAGTCCGTGAACTGCATGGCCAGGCGGACGTGCGGCCTGGTGCCATGTAGATGGTGTCCTTCCAACCGGATAGCTCTGGCGGGGGCCGGTGCCCGTCGACCGAGAGCACTTAGGTCGGGCGCGGGCGCGAGCTGGTCGGGGATCTCCGGTGACGGCCGCAGTTCGTCGGCGGCACGCAGCTGGAGGACGTCGAATTCGTCGCTGCCGCCGTTGGGCCGCCGACGAACCGCGCAGGAATGTGCATGCCATGCCAGTGCGCGGTGGTCATCTCATCCAGCTCGTTGTGCACGTTCACCCGGGTGTGGCGGCGGCTAAGCCGGACGAAACTCGGCTTATCCAGCACTCATGGATCAGCGCCCGGTGCGAGCCAGTGTGCCCGTCCTGAGCAAGGTCGACGTCGTAGCCCTCGCCGGTGAAGAGCTGAACGAGCAGCCCGGACAGCTTTGCATCGTCCTCGACGAGCAGCAGCGACGGCTGGTCGGCCGGCTCTTGGCCGCCGCCGTCAGCGTTCCGCCTCGTCATGTACCGATCGTCGCACGCCCGCTCTGAGCTTCTTCCGAGATTCGAAACGAACTATGAGGAAGTAGCCGATCACCGATCTCGAAGCGAGCGAAAACTTCTAACGATGGGAGTCGTTCATGGCCACGAAGAAACACACCGCCGCCCCGGTCGCCGCAGCCCTCACTGCGGCGCTGCTCGCGGCATGTACCAGCGCAGACGAGGAGACCAACCGAGCAACACCCGAGACCTCGGAGGAGGCGAGCGATGAAGAGCGGGCGACGACCGCCGAGAGCACCGAGAGCACCGAGAGCACCCAGAACACCGAGATCGCAGACATCACGGAGATCACCACCGACATCACCACCCCTTGGGGGCTGGCCTTCCTCCCCGACGGCACGGCGCTGGTGTCCTCGCGCGACACCTACGAACTGCGTCGGGTCGATCCCGCTACCGGGGAACATGAGTCGGTCGGCACCGTCGAAGGCTCGCAGGCCGCCGGGGACAGCGGCCTGATGGGTCTGGCGGCCTCTCCGGAGATCGCCGAGGACCGCACGGTCTTCGCCTACGTGACCGTCGGGGAGGTCAACCAGGTCGTCGCTCTCGAATTCGACGCCGACTTCGGCTCGTTCGAACAGACACGCGTCGTCCTCGACGGTATCCCGGCCGGCGGCAGCCGTCACAACGGGGGACGCATCACGATCGGCCCGGACGGGGCGCTGTGGATCACCACCGGCGATGCCGGCGAACCGTCCCGCGCGCCCGACCCGGACAGCCTGAACGGCAAGATCCTGCGGGTCCTGCCCGACGGCGGTATCCCGGACGACAATCCCGGCGACGGGCCGATCTTCAGCAGCGGCCACCGCAACGTCCAGGGCATCACGTTCGGACCCGACGGAACGGTGTACGCCTCCGAGTTCGGTGAGAACACCGAGGACGAGGTCAATGTGCTCCTCCCCGG
>NZ_ML142857.1:218485-219884 GCF_004138495.1 Phytoactinopolyspora endophytica | reverse complement strand
ACTACGGGTGGCCGGACGCCGAGGGCACGACCGGCTCGGGAGGCGAGAGGCCGATCTTCGCCTTCGCCACCGAGGACGCCTCACCGTCCGGCATCGCCTACGCCGAAGAATCACTGTGGATGGCGGCTCTGCGCGGGCAGCGGCTGTGGCAACTGCCGGTCGACGAAGGACAGCCGACCGGCGAACCGATCGCGCACCTGGAGGGCGAGTGGGGGCGCCTCCGCACGGTTGAGGTCGCACCGGACGGGTCACTGTGGGTCCTCACCTCGAACACCGGGCGCGATGAGGCGGGAGAGGGAGACGACCGCATACTGCGCATCGAACTCGCCGTCGAATGACGGATTCCGGTCATGAGCCGACGCTTCGCAGACGGCGAGGCCGGCGGCCCCTCTCAGGCGGTGCCTGAGGACCCAGATCAGCCTGAAGCGTCAGGCAACCCGTTGGCGACCCGGTATCGCAGGGAGATACCGCTCGCCGCCGATCCCCGCTGTCGTTCTGACCTCCAAGGAGATTTCACATGGCTACGAATACGACCACCTTCACCCGGGACGAGGTCCTCCAGACCCCGCCCTCGACTCCACAACCGCCGGCGCGCGCCCTCGCACTCGTCCGGATCGTCCTCGGCTGGATCTTCCTGTGGGCCTTCCTGGACGCTACCTTCGGGCTCGGCTACGACACCCCGGCCGAAGGCGCCTGGACCGAGGGGGAAAGCCCCACCAGCGGCTTCCTCGCCAGCCGCGACGGCACTTTCGGGGACCTCTTCCAGGGCATGTCCGGGCAGGTCTGGGCCGACTGGATGTTCATGGGGGGCATGGCCGGCCTCGGCATCGCGCTCACCCTCGGCATCGGACTGCGGCTCGCCGCCGCCGGCGGCACCGTCTTGATGATCTCGATGTGGATGTCGATGCTCCCGCTCGAGAACAACCCGATCGTCGACATCCACATCGTCTACGCGGTCGCCATGATCGCGCTGGCGTTCGCGAACGCGGGCGACCGGTGGGGACTCGGCCCGTGGTGGCGGAATCTCGGTCTGGTCAGGCAGATCCCGATTCTGCGCTAGGACGCCGGGTGGCCCCGGGGAGTGTCACCCCGGGGCCACCCGGCGCCCTGGTCGGCGCCGGTGTTGGCCTTTGTGATCGAGTGCTGCTCGGATCTGGCTGAGCCACTCCGTTCCCAGCTGGCGCCCGTTCGGGAGTTGGTCGCCTCGATCCCAACGCCACGTTGTGATCATCGCCAGCACGAGAATCCGGCAATCGCGTAGCAAGTCTTGATCGACACCCGGATAGTGCTCGCTGACTTCGTCGGGCGCATGGGCGAGGTCGAATTCGACAGGCCCACGGCAACACGTCTCGAGGTCTATGAACAACAGCCCGTTCTTCGTGGTGAGCATGTTGCCCGG
>NZ_ML142857.1:206693-218429 GCF_004138495.1 Phytoactinopolyspora endophytica | reverse complement strand
CGGCTCGCCGTGCAGTAGCTGCTCGGCGCCGCCGCGCTCGCCGATCACTCGTCTCAGACTTCGTAGCGTGTCGCCGAGCAGCTCCCGGTCCGCGTCGGCGAGCGCCGGTGTGCGGTCGCGGCTCGCCACGAGCTGTTGAGCCGAGTCGACTCGATCCGTGAAGTGCGGCGTCGGGACATTGAGCTTGCGCATGCCGGCATGCAGCCGCTCGAGCGCATTGGCGTAGTCGGCTGGCGAGACCTCTCGAGATGTCACGCGTTCGTAGTAGGTCCATAGCGTGACGACGAATCCATCACGCTCATAGACGCGCGGCTCCACACGAGGCTCGAGAGCAGCCACAGGGCACCCGGATTCCGCGAGCCGCTGAGCAAGCTCGACTTCGAACTGTGCGACTTGATGAGCGACGGGTGCCACCCGGGCCAGGACGTCACAGGGCCGCAGACGCAGGGTGAGCTTGTTCGAGTCATGAAGAACGATCGCGTCGTCAACGGTCAGGGCAAGTAATGAGGCGGTCGACATGGCTGCAGCAATCGCCCGTCGGACCTCTGACGCCTGCATCCTTCTCCCACGAACGCTGTCGAACCCTCCATACGGTGCAACCTTGGGCACGGTACCGAAGCTGTCGACAGATAGCCACGGATTTTCGATGCCCACATGGCTATGAATGTGTGTTCGCGCCTCGAGGCGTCCCACTCAGGCTTGGGACAGCCCTGCCGGGTCACCGGGGTCGGGACGGGATGGGCGGACGTGCCCGTCATTGTGCATCCTTGGATCGTGCGTGGGGTCGGCGTACATGGCCGGGCAACCGTTATCGGTGGCTGCGGGGCGCAGCTCGTAGTGCCAGGGCTCGTTGCTGTAGATCTGGCACAGTCCGTACTTCGCGCCGTGTTCGGACAGCCACGCCCTGGCATCGAAGCCGATGTCGATCGCGTTCCCGGCTACGTGAGGAGACGTGTCCGCGGTGGCGACCCATCGGGCAGCTTCCTCTTCCGAGCCGTACTTCGAGACCGCCTCACGGAGAAGCTGATTCTGGTACGCAGGTGTTCGCCAGCCGCTATTGACGTTGAACTCGACACCGTCGTCAGCGGCGTCCGTCGCCGCTTCGCGCAGGGCCTGGAGCAGGTCGGGGTCGAGGTTGGCTACGCCGGGATACTCGTCATCAAACACTGTCACGTCGCCAGGGAGGGCACCGTCATCCTCGGCAACCGCACCGTCGTCCTCGGTAGTCGTACCACCGTGGTCGTCGCGAAGGACTTCGCTGAACGAGGGCGCTGAGGACGATGCTGACCGATAGACGAGGGTTCCGATGATCGCGGCGCTGGCGACGACCAGGCCGGCGGCGATGGGCCCGAGAGTCATGCGGGTCGTCGTTCGTGCTGCTGCGGTTTGGTTCATGCCTTCAGTGAAGGCAGCGTCGTGTTGTCAGCACGTATGTGGTTTTCGGTATGCCGACGATATGCGCTGGCTCGTAGCATCAAAGGATGCGTGTGTTGGTCGTCGAGGACGAGCCTTATATGGCAGAGGCCATCCGCGACGGGCTACGTCTGGAAGCGATCGCGGCCGACATCGCCGGTGACGGTGACACCGCTCTGGAGCTGTTGAGCGTCAACGCCTATGACATCGCCGTCCTCGACCGCGACATTCCCGGGCCCTCCGGTGACGAGATCGCCAAACGCATCGTCGCCTCCGGCAGCGGCATGCCGATCCTCATGCTCACCGCTGCCGACCGGCTCGACGACAAAGCCTCCGGGTTCGAACTCGGCGCCGACGACTACCTCACCAAGCCGTTCGAGCTGCGCGAGCTCGTCATGCGGCTGCGTGCGCTCGACCGCAGGCGCGCGCACAACAGACCACCCGTGCGAGAGATCGCAGGCCTACGCCTGGATCCGTTCCGTCGCGAGGTCTACCGCGACGGCCGCTACGTCGCGCTGACCAGGAAGCAGTTCGCCGTGCTCGAGGTTCTCGTCGCCGCCGAGGGCGGTGTCATCAGTGCCGAGGAGTTGCTGGAGCGGGCGTGGGATGAGAACGCTGACCCGTTTACCAACGCCGTGCGCATCACGGTCTCGGCCCTGCGCAAGCGGCTCGGCGAACCGTGGCTGATCGCTACGGTGCCGGGTGTTGGCTACCGTATCGACACAGGACCGGACGCCGACGACCGGGGAGCGGAGCGTGGATAGGCGTCAAGGGTTGAGCGTCCGCATCAAGCTTACCCTCAGCTATGTCGGGTTCCTCTTGATCACGGGCACCTTCCTGCTCGGCGCCGTGTGGGTGTTCCTCCTGCGAGGAACGTCGAACGCCCTATTCGTTCCCGATCTGTCCGACTTCCGACGCGCCTTCGACCCATACAGCTTTGGCCCAGCCGTCTTCGTCCCGGCGGCAATCCTAGTGCTGGGGTTCCTGCTGGTGTTCGGCCTCGTAGGTGGGTGGATTCTCGCCGGCCGCGTGCTTGCCCCGCTGATTCGCATCACGGACGCCACACGCATGGCCGCGGACGGGTCACTGTCCTACCGAATTCGGCTAGAGGGCCGCAAAGATGAATTCCGCGAGCTTGCCGACAGCTTCGACACGATGCTGGAACGGCTCGAATCACACGTCGCCGAACAGCAGAGATTCGCAGCCAACGCGTCCCACGAACTGCGCACCCCGCTGGCGATCACGCAGACACTGCTCGACGTGGCCCGCAAAGATCCGAACCGCGACAACGGCGAACTCGTCGAGCGCCTCCACCTCGTCAACACCCGAGCGATGGACCTCACCGAAGCATTGCTCCTGCTCAGCCGCATCGACCAGCGGTCCTTCACTCGAGAACACGTCGACCTGTCCCTCATAGCGGAAGAGGCCACCGAAACGCTTCTCCCCCTCGCAGAAAAGCGCGGCGTCACCCTCGAGACCTCCGGGGACATCACCCCCACCATCGGCTCACACGCGCTCCTGCTGCAGATGACGACGAACCTCGTGCACAACGCGATCGTCCACAATCTGCCTGAACAGGGCACTGTGTGGGTCACGACCAGCGTTCACCCCGAGAGTGTGGTGCTCACTGTCGAGAACACCGGCGAGAAGCTCTCCCCACAGTTGGTATCCACGCTTGGCGAGCCGTTTCAGCGCGGCACCGCACGCATACGCACCGACCACGCAGGTGTTGGCCTCGGCCTGGCAATCGTCAAAAGCATCACCCAAGCACACGAGGGAACCCTCACCCTTGCCCCCCGCCCCAACGGCGGGCTCCGCGTCACGGTGCAACTACCCGCCGCGCCACCGCACACTGGCAGCTGACGAACAGCGGAATTGCCGTGGTTCTCATGAGGCGAACCTACGTCGCTCGCCGACCGTGGTGAGCACGTGCCGGGCCAAGACGACGCCCGCGTCAGGAGCGCCGGCCGCCGATGCGTGGGCCGACGTCGCCGCGATCCGCTCGGGATCGGTGAGCAGCGGGATCAGCGTGGTCTCGATCCAGGCCGGGTCGAGGTCGGCGTTGTCGACGAGCAGTGCCCCGCCGGCCGCGACGACCGGCTCGGCGTTCAGTCGCTGCTCACCGCCGCGCAGCGGCAACGGGACGTACGCGGCCGGCAGGCCGACGGCGGCCAGCTCGGCGCACGTCATCGCCCCCGAGCGGCAGATCACGAAGTCGGCCGCGGCGTACGCGTATTGCATCTCGTCGACGTAGGGGATGGCGACGTAGGGCGGGTCGCCGAGGTCGCCGTCCGGCATCTCGATGACGTGCTGCGGCCCGGTGATGTGCAGCACCTGCACACCGGTCGCTCGTAACGCGGCGGCCGCGCCGGATACCGCGGCGTTGATCGCCCTGGCGCCCTGCGAGCCGCCCGTGACCATCAGTACCGGCCCGTCGGGTCGTAGGCCGAACCGCTGCCGGGCCGTGTCGCGCAGCGCAGGCCGGTCGAGAGTGGTGATCGCCGGTCGCAGCGGGATCCCGATGGCGGTCGCGTGGGCCAGCCGGACAGTCGGCGCGGCGGTGAACACGTGGGTCGTCATCCGGGCCGCCAGCCGGTTGGTCACTCCGGGCCGGGCATTCGCCTCGTGGACGACGATCGGCAGGCCGCGTCGGCGGGCGGCGATGTAGGCCGGCCCGGCCACGTAGCCGCCGAAGCCCACCACGATCTCGGCCCGCATGCGGTCGAGCACCGCCCCGGCCGCCCGGACCGAGTCGCGCAGCCTGCCCGGTGTCTGCAGCAGGTCCCGGTTCAGCTTGCGCGGCAGCGGCACCGGCGGGATGAGTTCGAGCGGGTAGCCGCGGGCCGGGATGAGCGTGGTGTCCAGGCCGCGGACGGTGCCGAGGGCGGTGATCTCGGCCGTGGGCTCCAGCCGACGCAGCGCGTCGGCGAAGTTCATCGCGGGCTCGATGTGCCCGGCCGAGTGGCCGCCGGCGACAACGACGCGTGGTGCCGTCATGCCTGCCCCCGTCGCCGAGCGATCCTGTTGGCGCGGGATTCACGAAGTCGTCGCGAAACAGTCCGAGGACCCGCGAGACGTAGTTGTCCTGCGTCAAGTTCTAGTTTGGAATTGATCTTCATGACGGCTGGTGTCGTTGAGATCGCGCAGGAACCGGGATGACCTTCCTGTTTGGTCGGTGTAACCGTGGTGGCGGTAGAACCCGTGTGCGTCTTGGCGGCCGTCTCCGCTGGTGACCTCCATGCGTACGCATCCACGGCTTGTAGCGAACGATTCCGCCGCTGTCACCAGCAGACAGCCGACGCCCTGGCGGCGTGCTTGATCGGTGACGATCAGAGCCACGATCCGACCCCAGGAGCCGGTGCGTTCGAAGAACGGGCAGATGTGAACCGCGATAATGCCGAGAAGGTCGCCGTCAGCATCGGCCACAAAGGCTGCGCTTGAGGGGTCGTCACCCCAGGACTGGATTCGGGTTGCTGTCGTCGCGGTGCCATCTTGGGGATAGCCCAGCTGGTGAAGCAGCTCGTTGACGGCCGCGGCGTCGGCGGTGTGTGCCAGTCGTATCTGCATGCCTTCCCCTGTCAACGTCTCAGGTATGTCCACACTCCAGACGCCATTCAAAACGGATTTCTGACGTGACATCTGCCTTCATCGTCTTTTCCGTTCATTGCCAACGACACCATCCGGTCGATCACGTCGGAAAGCGGCAACCCCGCGGCGGCCATCATCCTCGGATAACGACTGTACGAGGTCATGCCCGGCAGCGTGTTGACCTCGTTGAGGACGACCTTTCCATCCTCGGTGAGGAACAGGTCCACCCGCGCCAGTCCCCGGCAGCCCAGAGCGCGATAGATCGACTTGGCCGTTTCCTGAACGAGCGCGCGTGACTCGACTGGAATGTCCGCGGGAACGATGAAGGTCGCGTTCTCGGATCCGCTTTCGGGGTCATCCTCCTGATGGATCTTGAAGAACCCATGAGACAGAGCGACTCGGTCCACCTCGCCGGTCGTCAGATCCGAATCGTTCCCCAGGACGGCACAGCCGACCTCGCTGCCGACGACCGCCTCCTCGATCAGCACCTTCGAGTCAAACTGTCGTGCGGTCTTCAGTGCACTCGGTAATTCTTCTTTCGCGGAGACTTTGCTGACTCCAAAGGATGAACCCGAACGGGCCGGCTTCACGAAGACGGGATAGCTGAGCCGGTCGGTCTCGAGGTCCTCGTTCGCCGTGACGGTCCAGAACCTCGGCGTGGCGATTCCCGCGCTGCCGGCGACGATGTAGGCGAGGGACTTGTCCATGCACACGGCGGAACTATGGACATCGCAGCCCACGTAGGGGATGCCGGAGAGCTCCAGCAAGCCTTGGATCGCGCCGTCCTCGCCGATCTTGCCGTGCAGGACAGGCAACACGACGTCCAGGCCGATCAATTCGTACCGCCCCTGCTCCAGCACGAGCAATCCGGGGATGCTTCGGTCCGGTGACAGCACGGCCGGACGGTAGAGGCCGTCCTCCCAGCCGACGTCGGGACCGTCGCAGAGCACCCAAGCGCCGCTCTTCGTGATCCCGATGTAGAACGGTTCGTATTTTTCGAGATCGAGGTTCTTGGCGACTTCTTGCGCGGACTTGACGGAGATAGGATGCTCCTCGAAACCACCCCCGAAGATGATTCCTATCTTCAACCTATCCATGCTGATTCCTGCTTTCGAATTTGAGGCAGTTGACAATAGAGTTTTCAACGGCGTCGCTCAGGGCGTGGTCCGTATAATAGGCGGTGTGCGGACTGATGAGCACATTTGGCAGCTCTTGCAGCCGCAGCAACAGCTCGCTTTCGATGGGTCTGTTTCTGCAATCGGCGTAGAATATGCCTTCTTCTCCTTCGAGGACATCCAATGCCGCACCGCCCAATCTGCCGCTCTCCAATGCTGGAACGAGCGCCTCGGTGTCAAGAAGTGACCCGCGTCCGGTGTTGATGATGAACGCGCCATGCTTCAGCCGCTCGATCCGTTGGCGATTGAGGAGATGGTGGGTATCCGGGTTGAGCGGTGTGTGGAGCGTGACAATGTCGCTCATATGTAGCAAGTCATCGAGAGGAACGTAATCGGCAGCGGTCTTCGGGCGAGTGTCATGGGCCAGGATTCGGCAACCGAAGCCCCGCAGCCTGTCCATGACTGCCGCGCCGATGCGTCCCGTGCCAATGACCCCGATGGTCAGATCGCGTAGTTCCTTCCCGCGTACGTCATGCAATCTGTAATCGTGAATAGCCGCACGGCGGATCATGGACTTTGCATTACGCACGGCCATCAACATCAGCATCAGCGTGTAGTCGGCCACGCTATCGGGCGAATAGGCGACAGTTTCAACACAGATGCCGACGCTCTCCGCGTATCCCACATCGATATGGTTGCATCCAATGCTTCGTGTGGAGATGTACGTCACGCCGATCTTGCTGAGTGCGAGAAGGGTGGAATCGGTGATGTGGTTCTTGTGACCCACGCTGATGCATCGGTTTCCCAATGCCTGCTCAATATTGGCTTCAGTTACCGCAGCCTCAGTGATGGTCGGCGTAACGCCGAAGCGAGGCGCCATCTGGAGGAACAAAATGGCCTCGTCCGGCCCGCATCCGTAGATCGTCATTCCCATCGTTGGGACGGCCGAGGAAGACGGCGGCGCCAGCGACCGGGCGCGGCGGGCCGCTGTTAGTGCTGGTTCGCGGTAGGTCATGCCTCCCAGTCAAGGAAGCGTGGTGTTGCCAGCACGTATGGATTTTTCGATACGCCGACGATATGCCACGCCGCGTTGACTGGGGGGATGATTCCGATCGACCTCGAAGAGATCGCCGCGGTCGTCGGCGGCACGGTTAAGGGCGACGGCGCCGTGACGGTGACCGCGCCGGCCGTGCTCGACGGCCGGCAGGCCGATCCGGGCGGCCTGTTCGTCGCCTTCGCCGGCGAGCATGCCGACGGTCACGACTACGTCGGCCAGGCGGGCGAAGCCGGTGCGGTGGCCGTGCTCGGCTCTCGGCCCACGCCGCTGCCCACCGTCGTCGTCGAGGACGCCCAGGCCGCGCTGCAGGCGCTCGCCGCCCACGTCGTGGCCCGGCTGCGCCCAGAAGTCAGTGGGCAAGTGGGGTTGACTGTCGTCGGGCTGACTGGCTCCCAGGGAAAGACCAGCACCAAGGACCTGCTGGCGGCTGTGCTGTCGAGCGCCGGGCCGACGATCGCCACGGTCGGCTCGCTCAACAACGAGCTCGGCGTGCCGCTCACCATGCTGCGGGCCGACGCGGCCACCCGGTTCCTCGTCCTCGAGATGGGAGCCCGCCACATCGGTCAGATCGCCGAGCTCGCCGGCTTGGTCGCGCCCGACATCGCCGTCGTCCTCAACGTCGGCCGGGCGCACCTCGGCAAGTTCGGGTCGCGCGGGGCCATCGCCAAGGCCAAGGGCGAGCTGGTGCAGGGGCTGGCGCCCGGCGGCACCGCTGTCCTCAACGCCGACGATCCCCGAGTGGTCGCGATGCGCGCGCTCACCGACGGTCCGGTGCTGACCAACGGAGCGGACGAGCACGCCGACGTCCGGGTGCTCGACCCGACGCTGGACCGGCTCGGCCGGCCGTCCTTCACGCTACGAACCGCCGATGCCTCGGCTCCCGTCGCGCTGCCGCTCCTGGGCGCCCATCAGGTGCTCAACGCGTCGGCCGCCGCGGCGGCGGGGCTGGCGGCCGGCGTACCCCTCGAGGCGGCCGCGGCAGCGTTGGCCACCGTCTCGCCGTCGAAGTGGCGTCTGGAGCTGCGCGACCTCGCCGACGGCGCGACGCTGCTCAACGACTCCTACAACGCCCATCCCGAATCGACCCTCGCCGGCCTGGACGCGTTGGCGGCGATCGAGGGCGGGCGCCGCATCGCCGTCCTCGGCGAGATGGCTGAGCTCGGCGCCGACAGCGAGGCTGAGCACCGCGCCGTCGGAGAGCACGCCGCCGCCCGGGCCGACGTGGTGGTTGCGGTCGGTGAGGCCGCCCGGCCGATCGCCGACGGCGCGGGGGAGCGGGCGGTGGCGCTGGCTGACAACGATGCCGCCGTCCACTGGCTGCGCGCACACGTCGCCGCCGGCGATGTAGTGCTCGTCAAGGCCTCCCGCGCGGCGCGCCTCGACGAGGTCGCCGACGCACTCGAATAGTTCGGCCGCACTCGAATGGCTCGGCCGGTCAGGATCCGGCTTCGTCGGTGCCGGGTAGGCCGTCGCCGGCTTCAGCAACATAGCCTGCGCTGGAGGGGTCCTCCGCCCAGGTCTGGATCCGGTCTGCCGTCGCCGCCTGGCCGTCCTGCGCTGCGGATAGCTCAGCTGGTCCAGGAGTTCGTTGATGGCCGAGGCGTCGGCGCGGTGTGCCGGTCGGATCTTCGTGATCATCGCCTTGTCAGCGTCGTCAGCAGGGCTCATCGCCCGCGCCGCCTCGTATACAGGTCGAAGGCTCGGTAGACCATTGGCCGCAGGGGCAGGTCCCACTCGCCGACGTACCGCACCGCCTGACCGCCGGTGCCGGCCTTGAACTGGATCAGCCCGACGTGCGGGTCGTCGGCGTCGAGGGTGGGGGTGATGCCGCGCAGGTCATAGACGTCGCAGCCGGCCGCCAGCGAGTCGCGGATCACCGCCCACTGGCAGGCGTTGGAGCCGCGTACCTCGCGCTTCTCGGTGGAGGAAGCGCCGTAGGTGTACCACGCGTGGGCGCCGACGCGGACTCCGATGGTGGCAGCGACCAGAGCGCCCTGGTGCCGAGCCAGGTAGAGCCTGATCCGTTCGGGGTCCTCGGCGCTCAACGCCGTGAACATGGTCTCGAAGTAGCGCAGCGGCCGGGGCGTGAAGTGGTCGCGCTCGGCGGTGTGGACGTAGAGGTCGTGAAACGCCTTCAGGTCCTCACCGACCGTGACCTCGACGCCCTCCTTGGCCGCCTTCTTGATGTTGCGGCGCCACTGCTGGTTCATGCCCCGAAGCAGATCGTCCTCGGTCCTGCCGGCCAGCGGAATCTCGTACGTGAATTGGGGCTGTCCGGCCCCGAAGCCGTCGTCCGGGCTCTGCGACAGCCAGCCGGCGTCCGTGAGCCGGCTGGTCACCCGGGCGCCGACCGGGTCGGCCTGCTGGCTGGGCAGGTCGGTGAGCCGCTTGCTGCCAGGGTCGGCGATGCCCTCCTTGACCTCGGCCGCGCTCCAGGTGTTCGTGCGCACCGGCGGGCCGAGCCGGATCGCGAACGCGCCGTGTGCCTTGAGATAGGCCGCCAGCGGGTCGAGCCACGCGTCGATCTCGCCGGTCCAGTCGATGGCCGGGCCCTGGGGCAGGTAGGCCAGCGTGAAGCGCTCGAGCCGCGGCACTGGGCGGTGCAGGACGAGCCCGGCGCCGACCAGCTGCCGGCAGTCGTACCAGCCGAGAGACTCGCTGCGCCACTCGGTCTTGACGCGGCCCCATGCCGGGGTCTGCAGGAAGCTGACCGACCGCTGTGTCTGCACGAACTCCAAGTGCTCGGCGGTGCTGATCGGCCCGACGGTCAGACTCATTGCCCGAGGGCGCGCCAGGCGGCCGAGGAAGACGAGGACGGCAGAGACTGGGCTGCTGTTCGTGCTGGTTCGCGGTAGGTCATGCCTCCCAGTCAAGGAAGCGTGGTGTTGCCAGCACGTATGTGGTTTTCGATATGCCGACGATATACTCCGGGTGTCGGCGTACATGGTCGGCTCCCCGCCCCATGGGTGAGCGCGTATCGCCGTCCGTCGTCGCCGCCAGGGCGGGCCGGGCCGTCCGCGGGCAGCTGACCTCGGCGGGAGAACGCTGAGTTCGGGACAGTTACCGTTCCCGGACGGTGTAGGTCAGGTGTGTCACCCTTGGTGGGGAACACCGTGCGCATCTCGATCCGGGTCGCCGCGCCGTCGAGCGCGAACGTGAGGACCGACTCGAAGGCGTTCGGGTCGCCGCGGGACTCACCGTGAAGCAACGCGATCCGCTCCGGCGGGGCGATCTCGGTCCAGGAGATCCACTCCTGGTAGTCCGTCCCGTCCGGTCCGTGCATCACGAAGTCCCACTCCCCGCCGACGCGGAACTCGAACGCCCGCGTGCTGGTGGTGAACCCCTCCGGCCCTCACCACCGCCTGTCGCGACAAGCTCACTGACCGGGAACGCGAGGTGGTCACCTTGGTTGCTCGGGGGGATGGCAATCGCGCGTCCCCTTGGGGGACGAGGTCGTCCTGATCAGGTGTAGTCCGAGGGCTGCGCGACTCCGTGTTCCCAAGCCCAGGCGGCGATCCCGACGCGGTTGCGGACGTCGAGTTTCGCGACGATGTTGGAGATGTGGGTCTTGACGGTGCCTGTTGAGATGTATAGCGCTTCGGCGATGTCCGCGTTCGTCCGTCCGTGCGCGACGAGTCGGGCGACCTCGTTCTCGCGGGTGCTCAACTCCGCCGTGGTTGCTCGCGACGGTGCGTCGCGCCCGAGTGTTGTGTGCCGGAGGAGCCGAACGGTGATCTGAGGGCTCACCAGCATGTCGCCGTTGACCGCGGCTCTGATGGCCTCGGTGAGGAGGGTGGGGCCGGACCGTTTCAGCAGGAACCCGCACGCACCAATCGCAAGTGCAGCCGTGACGTACTCGTCGAGGTCGAAGGTCGTCACGACGATCACCTTGCATGCCGAGGTTTGCGGGTCTGCCATCAGTCTTCGGGTGACCTCGAGACCGTCCATCTCCGGCATGCGGACGTCCATCAACACCACGTCTGGCACCAGGTGCCGCACGGTGTCGAGAGCTGCCGATCCGTCGGTGGCCTCGCCGACCACGTGCATGTCCGGTTGGGAGTCGATGACCAGCCGGAAGGAGCTCCGGATGTCGCGTTGGTCGTCGGCGACCACCACGCGGGTCTTGTGCACCGTCACGGGACGCTCCTCTGGTCCGAGGCGGGCAATGTTACCTCCAGCCGCCACCACCCCGTGTCGTCGCGCCCGGCGTCGAGGTGTCCACCGAGGGCCACGACTCGCTCCTGTAGAGCGACGAGCCCGGTGCCTGCGTGCGCCCGGAGCCGCCAGTCGGGGGAGCGAGGGTGTGGGTCGACCTCGTTCAGAACCAGCACCGAGAGTGTGCCGTCCGGTTCACATCCGACGGAGACCGTGACCGGACACCCGGGAGCGGCGTGGCGGCGGATGTTGGTGAGACCCTCGACCACGACGCGGTAGGCAGCGGCTTGAATCTCCCGGGGTGTCCGCGCTCGTGCGGTGTCGTCGACCTCGACCCGAACCGGGGCGCCTGGTGCGCGCTCGGCGCGGAACCGCTCGACGAGCGCTGGAACATCGGTGATACCACGC
>NZ_ML142857.1:199533-206666 GCF_004138495.1 Phytoactinopolyspora endophytica | reverse complement strand
AACTGGGCCCGGAGCCATCGTCGTGCAGTACCTGGACGAACCCGTCCATGGTGTCGAGTGCAGCGATGCCGACCTCCTCGATGCGGGCGAGGGCGCCGCGCAGGTGCTCGACGTCGTCGGCCCGGGCGAACTGTGCCGACTGGGCTTGCGCCACGATGCCGGTCAGGTCGTGTGCGACGTAGTCGTGAAGGTCTTGTGCGAGCTCCAGCCGTTGATCGCGGCGCACCGTGGAGATCAGTTCACTCCTGCGGTGAGCGAGGTAGCGAGGTAGCCCGCCGACGACCACCGCGATGGAAGGGAACATTGCCGATGCCGCGAAGTGTCCGAGAACGATGAAGAACTCGTTGACAGACGTGATCGACCACGGGTCTATCGCGGGTTCAGCGGGTGGCGAGTAGTTGATCAACCTCAGCGTCCAGGCCACACACGCGATCCAGATGACCGCCCCGGACGTCACCGCCGAGCGAAGTGGAACCACCCACCGGGCGACGGCAGCGAGCAACACATAGAGCGCGGTCAGTTCGACCACGCCGAGATTGATCCCGGCGTCATAGATCGTGATGTCGGCGAAGACGACGAGGGCGGTGATCACGAGGGAGACGGCTCCCGCCACGATCGCGACGCGATGCAGGTACTTCCGGCCGACTGACCACCCCGCGATCGTTGCCATCAATGCGCACGCCGCGACTGCAGTCGAGATGCCGACCGGTCCTGCTCGATCGTGGAGCAGCAACGCACCCGGTATCGCGAGCAACGTGAAACCGATGAACAAGGCTGGACGGATCGGCACGAGCCCAGCGTAGACATGGATCGCGAGCGAGCGTTTCGTGTCGGCCGCACAAGGCAGGCCGAGGGCACGTCCGGGCCAAGTGCCCGGGCCGTGTATCCGGCGGTCATCGTGACTTCCGAGGTCGGCCGGCTCAATGCCGCCGGCCGTAGCCCTTCTCATGCCCCAGCAACGGCGTGATGAGTGGAGCCTGCCTTTCCGTCGGGTGCTGGTGTCTGGGGCTCGCGGGTGCGGCGCAGCCAGTAGGCGAACACTGCGAGGCCAAGCAGTGGCCCCCAGATCGGGAACGGCATGAAGAAGAACCCGTAGGCGGACTCCAGCGGGTCGCCGTATTCGATGTAGTCCACGAGGGAGACCGGTCCGGCGAGCGTGATGACCGAAGCCACCAAACCGCCAGGGACCACGGCCAGCATCACCGGTACGGCGCGGCCGCCGACCACCGGGAACCAGCGTGGGAACACCTCACCCCACCGACTGATCAACCCGAGGGTCAGGACCACGCCGATGGCAACCGCCGGGGCGAAGAGGAACCCCCGGAGCCTGGTCTCGATATCCAGGCTCCGAGTGATCACGAACTCATCGACGCCGTCGCCGCCGAGAGGCCATGGAGTCAGCCACATCAGCCGACACAGTCCGTAGGGGACCGGACACAGCGCGGCGGCGATCGTGGCTCGCCGGCCCCATCGTCGAGCGGCCGCTGTCACCCGCGATGCGGCCGTACGCTCGGACGCGTTGTCGGAGCGCGTCACGCGCATCGAAGTGACGGCTGCCCACGTCCAGACTGCCGCCCCTATCAGCCAACCGAGAGTCCAGGCCATGCGTGGGTAATAGCCCTCGGGATCGTTCAGGAAGCTGCTGTAGTAGTTGGCGACAGCGTCGCCCAGAGTGGACAGTGTCAGCGTTCCGTTGGCGAGCCCGGCCACGCCGAGGAGCATCACTATGGCCGCCAACGGCAACCCGATCGGTGGCCGTCGCCGGCCGACCAGCACCAGGGCCACGACAGCGGCGACCGGCAGGGTCAGCGCGACGGCGTATCCCAAAGCGGCCAGGATGGAGCCGTCGCCCAGGACGAATGCGAAGCACAGCGCCTCCGCGACGGCACCCACAGCGAGGACCCGTGCCGCAGGCCGGACCATTCCGGCGATCGCCAGTAGGACGCCGGCAGCGGCGGCCGTCAACGCGATCGCAACTCCCGCTTCCCGCTCGATCAGGTAGTTGAAGCCGGTCCTGACGATGTCGCCCGACCCATAGGGGTACGAGTCAGGTGTGGTCAGCCAGACGGTCGCCGCGATTGCCGTGCACAGCGAGACGAACAGGGCGAGAGCACAGGGCAGGCGGTGGTTCATTGCCTGCCACCACCGACGCTGGCGGTGTCCGGACGAGCCGACGGGCAGTCGCCGTCGTGGGTGACCCGTTCGGTCAGCGCCGTACGGAGGCCGGCGCTGCCGGTTCGGAATCTGCCCTCGGCCACGGTGACACTTCGGAGCGGATCATCGAGGGCATCGGCCACTCGGGGATACCACGCCGCGATCTGTGCCTCGACCATCGGGTCGTCGGTGAGCGGAGCAGCCTGCCCGGCCAGCGTGCCGGAAACCACGATCGTGCACCCCGGGGCGATCACGGGGGCGACCTCGTCATCGAGCTCCATCACCTGGTCGGCCACCGCGGCAAGATCAGCCTCCCTGACCGACCGCTTCTGTGCCTCATTGAGCTGGCGAACCGCATCCTGTGGTTCGACGACCTCGCGGGTCGGCCAAAGTTCGACGTACGGCGCGTCGTGCGGGTGGTCCACCGTCACGACGACGAAGCCGTGACTGGCCAGGTCCTCGGCGAGTGCGGTGAAGGAGCTGCGCATGCCGCCCGGCGGGGCGCCGAGTGCGACGACTGGGAAGGACCCGTGTCGCGGCGGTGCGTACCGGTGGGCGTGCGTGGTGAACAACCAGTTGACCTCGTTCCGGCGCAGGCCGAGTCCCTCTTCGTGGTCCGGCGCCCACGCAAGCATCGCCAGCTCCGACATGTGCTGGGAGAGCCCGTAGTGGCGAAGCGGATGTTCCCCGTCGGCGGCCGGATAGCGGATGTCGACCATGACGACTCGCGAGTTGCCCGGCCGCCACGGATCTTCCCTGCCGGTGTCGAGACGCGCGTAGCGGACCCCGACGGCATCGGCCCCGGTGGGCGCGACGAGGGTGGGGCTGAAGGGCTCGTGCCATCCCGCCTCCGGCCGTCCGGGAAGGAGCAGGATCGAGGCCACAGCGGCAAGGCAGGCGACGACGATCGCGGCCAGGGGTCGAGTAGTCATGGCTCAACTCTCGGTCGGCGCGCGGCCGGATCCGATCCGCCTTTCGGCAGAGCCAACCGCCAGATGCCGCCCTGTCTCGGACCTTCGGCAGAGATCGGATCGGAGGTGGAGTCGGCAGGGTGAACACATGACTGTGAGAGCGCCCGCCAGGTCGTCCCGAGCCACGGGATTGGCCGGCCACGTTGCATTGGGGTGGTCGGCCTATGTGACGGTCATGGGGTTTACTGGACATTTGGTGGCGTCGGCTTCCCGTTCGGTCGCACGGACCCGAATGCCCCCGACTCGGCGTCTCTTTTCGTGACCATGGACTCGTCGGTCGGTGGCCCGGGCATCACCGTGACCGGCCTGATCGGGCTGCTACTGGCGTGGCTGCTGCAGCGCCGGCACTCGCTGTCCCCGGGGCGGCGGAAAGCATTGATCATTGCGGGTGTCGGCTTCGCTTGTGTCCTGGTGGCGGTGGTCCTCGACGGCCGTGCCATGTTCCTGCTGCCGCCGTTCGGGCTGAGCATCGCGCCGTGGCTGGACGCGGACTGGCCGACGATCTTCCAGATGACCAGTCCCATCGCCGCCGCCAGCTTCGTCATGGCCACGGTGACGATGGCTCGTCGTACGGCGGATCGATCGCCGGACGGACTGGCACATGCGGCAGCGGTGTCGAGAACCTGGGAACGGGTCGGGCGGTTCGCGACGTACGTCGCCATGCTGGCGCCCCTGCCCTACGCGGTCATCCGGCTGTGCTGGTCCCGCGGCTGGGCCGTCGGTGCCCCGGAGCCGTTCGTCGAGTGGCTGCTCCTCACACAGCCGGAAAACGTGTGGATCGAGCCGATCCTCGCAGGCATGGCGCTGACCGGGGTGCTCCTCACCTCCGGGTTGCTCTGCCGTTGGGGCCGGAGCTTTCCCTCGTGGATACCAGGAATCGGCGGCAGACGCGTACCGCTATGGCTGCCGCTCGGCATGGGTGGCTCGGCAGCAATGGTCGTCTGGTCCTTCGGGCGGGGGATGCTGCTCGGCCGCCTCGGGGTCGATTTCCCCGGGCAGGTGAGCGCAACCCAGGCCTGGGGCATGCCGGTCGGCGGCTGGGACTACTGGGGCGTCGACGGCCTCGCCTGGGTGCTCTTTCCGCTCTGGGGGATCTCTCTCGGAGTGGCGCTCGTCGGCTACTACCACCGGCGCCGCCTCCTTGACGCGGACGTCCTCGCTCCGCCCATTCTCGATCCGGGAGGACCGGCATCATCGGTCGGTGGCCTTCGGACAGGCAGCCTGGTGGGCCCATTGTCCGCGGCCGACGATGGCTGATCTGCCGCTCCGGCGGTCGTCGCTAGACGATGCGAGACAGGAGGTCGACGAGCTGACGTCGCTGCTTTGTCGTCAGGGGAGCGAGCACCGCGTCTTGGACCTCGGCCAGAACTGTGTCGAGCCTGAGCAACGCCTCGGCGCCCTGGGACGTGAGGGTGACAATCTTGCGACGTTTGTGGTTGGGATCGACCTTCCGCTCGACGAGGCGACGCGACTCGAGCTCGGCGAGGGCAGTGGTGACGTCGCTACGGTCGATCCCCGTGTCGCGTCCGAGATCGGCCTGGCTGGCGGGCCCCCATTGCTCGAGGGCAGCGAGCAGCCGGTAGTGGTAGCTGCGCAGCCCGTCGCCTTGGGCCTCGAAGCCCGCCGCCAAGAGCCTCGAGGAGCGGGCGTAGGCGCGACTGATGAGCCAGGTTGGACGCTCGTTGACCCGGTCCGGAGTGCGGCTGATTTGATCATGGTGCACAGGCATGCGGCCCACAATACCTATTGTGGGCCAGACCAACACGTGTTATGTTGGTACTACCAACATTGGAGCCACCAACATAAGGAGTACGCATGTCGACCAAGGAATCCACCAACGGACCCACCCGCGTCCTCGTGGTCGGTCGCAGCCCCAGCGTTCTCGTGGGCGCCGTCGACCTGATGCGCGCCAATGGGCACCTCGCCGACGCGACGAATCAGTTCGACCAGGTGTTAACCGACTACGACGTCAGCGATCTCGACCTCTTGGTCTTCGGGGGCATGGTGCCTCCCGACACCAAGCAGTTCCTGCATGAGGAAATCACCAAGCGCAGTACTGGGGTCACGTTCGTTCAAGGCCTCGTCGGCATTCCCGGAGTCCTCGCCGCCCAGGTCGAGGCCATCACCGGCGAGGGCACCTCCGATGGCGCCGAGATCGGCTACGACCCTGACGCTCGGGCCCTCGGAGTGACGCTTCCGAACGCCGCCCAGGTCACAGTCGAGACCCTGTGGATGACGTCGTGGCGGCCCCCGGAGCCCACCAGTACCTCGATGATGGTGTTCGACGGCGAACTCGCTGCCGGCTCCCACGACATCGTCCTCCCGGGCGAGGTCCCGTCCGAGGCCTCCTTCGCCGTGGTTACCGTCGGCACACAGGTGCGCGTCCTCACGGTCGGCCCCATGCCGAAAGCCGTGACACGGATGGCGCCGAAATCGTCCACCGACCAGCGGCTCCCCGACGTCGCGGCCGTCACCACCCAGGGCGAGGCCCGTAGCGCGGGTCCGGAGCGAATCGGGGTGTGACATAGCGAGCCCGGGTTCCGGACGAAGCCGGGCCAGCGCCTGCTGAACGTGGTGCTCCTTCGGTGCTCGTAGGTCGGTCGGAGTCGGAGGTTCGTCACGGCATCGGGGTCGTCGCCGACGAGGTTCTGGAGCCGGAGCAGGGACCCGCCGGGGACGTCATAGAGACGATCCTGTCGCCAAGCAGTCGTGGCACGACGTGCAGGTCTACCTCGTTGATCAGGCCCGCTCGAGGAGCTGGGCCCCGATTGTCAGAGAGAAACCTCGAGGTTCTTGCCTTGCGCCGCCCCGAACCCGGTCCGGACGGCCTCGGCCCGGCCACGAACCATCGAGCGAGATCGAGAAATGCCACAGCACCTTTCCGGCTGCGGTCTGAGGCGTGGTGCAGTCATTGATCCTCTCCTTGAGTGCGGTTGATCGAGCGTGTGGATACAGCCCGGAAACCAGGAGAGACTCATCTGGCTGCAGATCGGCAGCTATCCGGGAAGGTCACGAGGCCCGGTTGTAGGTCAAGAGCAGGCTGCTCTTCGGGGTGTGCTCGACTTCCACCAACTCGAGGCCGTGGTGTTGGCCCACCGTGTCGAATAACCGCCGTCCGCTGCCGGCGATAGCCGCGGCGATGACCAACCGCAACTCATCGACCAGGGCCGCTTCCAGAAGGGACTGAGCCAGGGAGATGCTGCCGTGGATTCCGATATCGCCGCCGTCTGTCTGCTTGAGCTCCGCGACGTACTCGGTTGCCGGGCGATCGATGACAACAGTGTTCGCCCACTCGGGTGTCAGGGGGTCAGAGGTGAAGACGTGCTTGGGTGTCTGATTGATGAAGGTCGCGAACGGCTCGACGTCGGATGTCGGCCAGTAGTCCACCCAATAGTCGTAGGTGCCTCGGCCCATCAGCACATCGTCTTGCCGCGCGATGATCCTCCCAAGATTGTCGAAGATGAGCTGACCGCTGTCGCTCATCCAGTCGCCTGGCTCCTCGGCTACTCTGTCCAATGACAGCAGTTCGTACATCACTAGTTTGCGCATGCTTTGATCCATCCCTCGGCCGGATTGTGTGTGGCGCATTGCGACGTACTCCTCAACCCAGCCCCGGCGGAAGTTGACGCCGGCCATCCAGCCCATGTCGTGCCCAGGCCCGGCCACGAACCATCGAGCGAGATCGAGAAATGCCACAGCACCTTTCCGGCTGCGGTCTGAGACGTGGTGTCAGTCATCAATGTTCTCTTTCCCCATGCACGTTCAGAACAGCCGGCCCACGCGAAGGGCAGCTTGGTCGCGTTCCCGCTGGTACCTGGACTCTGCCCGGCACGCACCGTCACACACCGATCCGCAGGACTCGCATAACGTGATCTGCCCTCGCCGCCGCACTCGCGCCAAAGCCCAGGAAAGCCGTCGCATCGAATCTCCTAAATAGATGACTGTCGATACAGCTCTCAGAGTGACATGAGATATTGATAGATGTCAATATATAGCCATGTCGATTCC
>NZ_ML142857.1:197327-199299 GCF_004138495.1 Phytoactinopolyspora endophytica | reverse complement strand
ACGCGCCGCTCGCTCGACCTGCTCGGCGCCACCCCGACGCCAGTCTGAGCCGCCCTCAGACGAGGATTTCATTCACCACGCCCCGCCATCGTCCGGCGCACACAACACCCGATCAACTGACAGCAAGGAATGCTCATTGATCCTCTCCTTGAGTGCGGTCGATCGAGCGTGTGGATACAGCTCGGAAACCAGGAGTCGCCAGCCCGAACTGAAGTGCGTTGTACTCGGTGGAGTCGGGTTCCGTCATTCCCAGACCGGGCGGATCTCGACGCTTCCCCGGCGTGCGTAGGGGTGGCTGGCGGCGATCTCGATGGCGTTGTCGAGGTTCTCGCATTCGATCGCTACCACCCCGCCGACGAAGTCTTTGGTCTCCGCGAACGGGCCGTCGGAGACGAGCATCTCCCCGTTGCGTACGCGAACGGTCGTCGCATCGACCGTCGGCCGCAGCCGCTCACCCCACAGCTCCGACCCGCGCACCTTGTCCTCCCATGCCCGGTGGACGGGATCGGCACCCAGCTCCTGCATGGTGGGCGGGTCGACCTCGTCGTCACAGATCAGCAAGACGTATTTCATGACACCTCCGGCTCTCATGGTTTCGTTCGGACATCAGGCCCCGCTGGCCTCGCCGCTCGGGCAGCTTCACTGGCATGCGTCACAACCACCGGAGCCAGGCGACGCCGATGGCTCTGCGGGTCCCGGTGAACCGCCACCGGTGAGGTCGTCGGATCGTCCGGCGTTGATCCGTGACCATTGAGCGGTGGGTCGGCCGTTGATCCGGGTGTTCTGTTCGTGGGACTGTGGCCAGCCTTCTGGTGAGTCCTCCCATGGTTCCTGCCGTCCGTAGAGGGTGAGATCCATGAGGCGGTAGTTGATGTCGACGGTCTCGACGCCGCGCCGGGTGGTCCAGTAGGTCTCGAAGACGCGATCGCCGTGTCGCAGGTAGCAGACGACGTGCATCATGCCGATCTGTCGTCCGACCAAGAGGGTGTCCAGAGAGTGCTGTGCGGAGTACCAGGGCATCGTCCAGTCCATGAAGTCGTGGTAGCGGATGCTCTCGTCGTAGGGGCCTTGGCAGAACACGGCGTAGGTGACATCTCGGGAGTGGACGTAGGACAGCTCGTCGAGCTGGGTGTTGTTCCAGGTGCAGCCTTCGCATTGCTCGGCCGCGGGCCGTCCGGGGTACCACATGAAGTAGTACGCGATCAGCTGGTGGCGGCCCTCGAAGGTGTCGATCAGCGGGACCGGACCGTCGCGTCCGATCAGCGTGGTGCTGGGATCCACTTCGACCACGGGCAGCCGGCGTCGGGCTGCGGCGATCGCGTCGCCGGCCCGGGTGTGCGCCTTCTCCCGGGTGCGTAGCTGGGCCAGGTTGGACTCGAAGGTGGCCCGATCGGTGATGGTGGGCTCGGGTGCGTTCTCGATGGTCATCTGAATCAGTTCCTTTGGTTGAATGTCAGGTACGTTGACGGGCGGGTCGGGCGAATCCGACCGCTGCGGTGATCACACTCAGCAGGGTCAGCACGCCGATGGCGGCGAACGCGATGTGAAAGCTGTCCAGACCGGAGTTCATGACCAACACGGTGGACACGGCCGCGACACCGGTCGCGCCGCCAACCTCGCGAGTGGTCTCGACCAGGCCAGATGCCAGCCCGGCATCGGAGTGGGCCACTCCGGTCAGGGCGCCGATCTGGATGGCCGGCTCGCACAGCCCGAACCCGATTCCGGCGCAGAGGAAGGGCAGCAGCAGTCCGTCCAGATATCCGGCATCGGCCGGGATCCTGGCCAGCCACACCGCGCCGAAGGTGAAGAAGGACAGGCCGATGATCATCAGCCATCCCACGTTCATTCGGGTCGCCATCCGGGCACCGATCATCGCTGTCGGCAGGATCGTCGCGGTCGTGGCCAGCCAGGCCAGTCCGGTCTCGGTCGGAGTGTAGCCGAGTTGCTGCTGCATCAGCAGTGAGCCGATGAA
>NZ_ML142857.1:188289-197294 GCF_004138495.1 Phytoactinopolyspora endophytica | reverse complement strand
ATGAACGACAGGAACGCGGACGTGGCGAGGAACGCGGTCACGTTGCCGGCCACCAAGCTGCGGTTCCGGAAAGTCGCAAGTGGAACCAGCGGAGCGGCGGACCGGGCTTCGATCCGCACGAACGCCACCAGCAGCAGCACAGCTGCCGCGAACAGGGCAAGGGTCGACCCGGACAGCCAGCCGTGAGTCGTCCCGTGATGCAAGGTGTAGACAAATAGCAGCAATCCGCCGGTGACGGTGACCGCGCCGGGGAGATCGAGGCGGGTACGGCGGTCGCTGAGCCGGTCCGCGGCCAGGAACATGGCAGCGAGCATAATCAGCACGACGCCGACCGGGATGTTGATGTAGAAGGTCCAGCGCCAGCCAGGACCGGCTGTGAGCAGGCCGCTGGCGACGACGCCGACCGATGCGGCCATCCCGCCGACGCCGCCGAAGAGGGCGAACGCCCGATTGCGTTCCCGCCCTTCGGGGAAGGTGACGGCCAGCAGCGACAGTGCCGCCGGCACGATCAGTGCGGCGCCGAAGCCTTGCAGGGCGCGGGCCGCGATCAGGATCCCGGGCTCGGTTGCCACGCCGGCCAGGACGGACGCGCCGGTGAAGACAGTGAGCCCGGCGAGGTAGATCCGCCGGCGTCCGAACCGATCGGTCATTCGTCCGCCGAAAATCAGGAATCCGCCCAGCAGCAGGCCGTACGCGACGATCACCCACTGCAGGCCGCCGTGGTCGAAGCCGAGATCACGCTGGATCGACGGCAGCGCGACGTTCACGATCGCCATGTCAAGGCTGACGATGGCCTGGGCCGCACAGGCGAGCACCAACACCAAGCCCCGCTTGACCGGCCTGGCCGGGGCTGCTTCGGTGACAGCCCGCACCTCAGGATGGGTCTGTAGCTGTGTCATCGGTATTCCTTCCTCTGCCGGGTTGGTTGACCAACCGACGAAGGAGGTCGTGCCGATATCGACATCGAACAGGCGGAGTTTTGTCCGCCTCAATCGGGGCGAGCGGACACAGATGCGACTTCGGCCAGAACATCCCAGGTCGGTACCGCAGAGCTGTACCGGAGATCGCGTGCGTCCGGTTCGAGGGACACCACGAACCATCAGCGCCGATGGCTACGGAACAGAGGTGGCGGGACTGCCTCTACGCCTGCAGTTTCCAGGTGGGTGAGGGCAGATTGGTGATCCGAGGTCCGCTATCGTCATGGCGGTGAACGCGGCATCCGGGATGCGCCAATGCGGTGCTGGTTGCCGGAATGGGTCACGAACAATGACCTGAGGTGGCGGGCCGCGTGCTGCCGTTCGACGGCAGGGAGACGCTGCGGTGCATCTCGGGCAGCGGGCTCCAGGAGTCGCTGATATGCCAATGGGTGAAGGAGAACGCTAGGTGACTGCAGTACTGACCGCGGTCGTCGTGAGTCTGGTGGTCTCGGTTCTCGGAACGCCAGCGGCGATCCGGGGGCTCGTCCGGCGTGGCTACGGCCAACCGATCCGGGACGAACTCTCGACGAGTCATCAGACCAAGCGGGGCACGCCCACGATGGGCGGCGCGGTGATCATCCTGGCGGCGCTTATCGGCTACGCAGCGGCCCACCTGATTCGCCCGTCCGATCCGTCAGTCTCGGCGTTGCTTGTGCTCGGCCTGATGGTCGGGCTCGGTCTGGTCGGATTCCTCGACGACTACATCAAGGTCTTCAAACAGCGGAGTCTGGGCCTGCGCAGCCGGGCGAAGACGGCTGGGCAGGTGGTCGTAGCGCTTGTATTCGCGTTACTCGCGATCCGGTTCGAGAACGACCAGTCGTTGACCCCGGCGTCGCAGGCCGTGTCGTTCCTGCGCGACACGCCGATCGTCCTGCCAGCCGTGCTGTTCGTGGTCTGGGCGCTGCTGATCATCTCCGGTACCTCGAACGCGGTGAATCTGACCGACGGCCTGGACGGCCTGGCCACCGGCGCGTCAGTCATGGTGTTCGGCGCCTACACGTTCATCGGGATCTGGCAGTTCAACCAGAACTGCCAGACCGCAGCTGGGCCGACCTGCTATGAGGTGCGCGACCCGTTCGACCTTGCCGTCGTGGCGGCCGCCCTGGTTGGCGCGTGCTTCGGGTTCCTGTGGTGGAACGCTTCGCCCGCCAGGATCATCATGGGCGACACCGGGGCGCTCGCACTTGGCGGAGCAATGGCCGGGCTGGCCATCACAACCCGCACCGAGCTACTTCTCGTCATTCTCGGCGGCCTGTTCGCTGCCATCACCATGTCCGTGATGCTGCAGGTCGCCTACTTCAAACTGACCGGTGGCCAACGCCTGTTCCTGATAACGCCGCTCCATCACCATTTCGAGCTCAAGGGCTGGAGCGAGGTCACGATCGTGATCCGCTTCTGGATCGTCGCGGGCGCCTGCGTCGCCGTAGGGCTCGCCATCTTCTACGCGCAGTGGGTTGTCGGGACGTGATTGTCATGGGGCCGCACTAGGCCGATGCGCGGCACTTGCTGACCTCGCTCGGTCTGCAGCCGTGGTTAAGGCGGCTTGCCGCCTTTAACGTGGTGACTCTGGGACGCTATAGAGCTGAGGGATGACTGCCTGGCGGCACTTCACGGACTTCCGCGAGCTCGCAGTACGCGAAGCCACAGTCGATGATCCTCCTGTGGGTTCAGGTCGCCAGCCGGGTGGCGCGGGCTTGGAGGTAGCGTTGTTCGGGCAGGCTCGTCGTCTGGCTGGCGGCCAGTTGGTATGCGGCTCGCGCCGCGGCTGGGTCACCGGTCAGCTCCAGCAGGTGAGCCCGGACTGCGCTGAGCCGATGATGGCTGGTCAGCTGGCCGTCGGCCTCGAGTCTGGCCAGCATCTCGAGGCCCGCCCGTGGTCCGTCGGCCATCGCCCGAGCCACCGCATGGTTAAGCGTCACCACCGGGTTCGGCGCGACGCGTTCCAACAGCCTGTACAGCTCGACGATCTGCGGCCAGTCGGTGTCCTCCACCCTGGTGGCCTCTGCGTGCACCGCGGCGATCGCCGCCTGGAGCTGGTACGGGCCGACCAGCGACCGGGGCAGCGCCTTCTCGACGAGCTCGGTCCCTTCCCGTACCTGCTCGCCCGACCACAGGCTCCGGTTCTGCTCGGCCAGCGGCACCAGCGTGCCGTCCGGCCCGGCCCGGGCCGCGCTTCGGGCATCGGTGAGCAGCATGAGGGCTAGTAATCCGGCCACCTCGCCGTCGTCGGGCAGCAGCTGATGAACCTGGCGTACCAGCCGGATCGCCTCTCCAGTCAGTTCCGCACGCTGGAGCGACGGGCCGCCACTGGCCGTGTAGCCCTCGTTGAAGATCAGGTACAACACATGCAGCACCGCACGCAGCCGTTCACCGCGGTCCTGCTCGGACAGTGGCCCGAACGTCGCCCCGGCGGCGGCGATGTGCTGCTTGGCCCGGCTGATCCGCCGGGTCATCGTCGATTCGGGCACCAGGAACGCGCCGGCAATCTGCGCAGTTGTCAGCCCACCCACAGCACGCAGCGTGAGTGCCACCTGAGACTCAGTCGTCAACGACGGGTGGCAGCACAGGAACAGCAAGTTCAGGGCGTCGTCGGCAGCGGGCGAAACCTCGTCGGCAGGTGACGCCACCAGGTCGTCAAGTGGCACCATAGCCGCGGCTGTGGTTTCCCGGCGCCGACGCGCGGCATCCCTCCGGTACTCATCGACCAGCCGCCGGGTGGCCACGGTGACCAGCCAGCCCTGGGGGTTGCGGGGTAGCCCTTCGGCCGGCCACTGAACGGCCGCGCTCAGCAGGGCTTCCTGGACCGCGTCCTCCGCGGTGTCAAAATCGCCCCACCGGCGTACGAGCGCCCCGAGAACCCGCGGCGCCAGCTCGCGCAGCAGGTCCTCGATGGCGGAGTTTTGGTCGGCCGAGATCACATCTCCATTCCGCCGACGTCCATGATGGGTCGCACCTCTACGCCGTCGAGCCCGGCGTGGGGGTTACGAACGGCGAGTTCCAGCGCACGTTCCATGCTCTCGCATTCGAGCATGTCGTAGCCAGCCAGATGCTCCTTGGCCTCAAGATACGGGCCGTCGGTGATCATCGGATCCACGCTCTGGAGGCGGACGACCTTGGATTGCACTTGGTCGGCCAGCGCGTGCCCGCCGACGTACTCACCGGTTTCGATGAGTTCACGTTCCCAGGCCATGTGTTCACGTACGACCCGGTCGCGTTCCTCCTCGGACAACGCGTCCCAGGTCTGCGGCGAGCTGTAGATCAACAGCATGTACTTCATGCCACTCCTCCTTCGAATGACGGCGTCCGGTATCGGTGCCTCTTACTCGTGAAGTCGAACCCGTGCACGCGAATGCGACACGGCTGACCGCCGTGTCCGGTTGGGCATCCCGGTTCCGACAACGAGGCGAAAGCACCCACCGGATCACCGCCTATACGTAAGGACTAGCCATGACTATCAACCCAGCATCGCACCGCTGGCGAGTGCTGACATTGCTCGCGGCCGCCTATTTCATGACCATCCTGGACTCCACCATTGTGGTGACCGCCCTGCCCAGCATCGGATCGGACCTCGGGCTGGAGGGTACCGGCCTACAGTGGATCGTCACCGGCTACGTGCTAGCCTACGGCGGCTTGCTGCTGTTCTGGGGCCGCACCGCGGACCTGCTCGGCCGCAAGCGTCTGTTCATGGCCGGAAACGGACTATGGGTTCTGTCCTCGTTACTGTGCGGAATTGCGCAGGCCGGTGAGATCCTCATCGCCGGTCGCGTCCTGCAGGGCGTGGCGGCCGCGATCATCGCCCCGGCCGCCTTGTCTATCGTCATGACCACCTTCCCCGAGGGCGCCGCGCGTAACAAAGCGCTCGGTATCTGGGGCGGACTTGGCGGTCTCGGCGCTACGGCCGGTTTGCTGCTTGGTGGTGTCATCACCGATGGCATCGGCTGGCCATGGGTCTTTTTCGTCAACATCCCCATTGGGATGGTCGTACTTGCTCTCTCGCCAGCCATGCTGCCCGAGAGCCGGAGGCCCGGACGCGAGCGCAATTTCGACGCCGCTGGCGCGGTCACGGTCACGGCAGCTCTCGGGCTGCTCGTGTACGCCATCACGGCGATCCCGGAAGCCGGCATGACCAGTGGACGCACGCTTGGCCTGTTGACCGGTGTCGTCGCCTTGGCCGGGTTGTTCGTGATCATCGAGACTCGTTCGGCGGCGCCGTTGGTACCGTTCCGGGCGCTGCGTTCGCGCGTGCTGATCGGCGGCAACGTGCTGATCTTCACCGCCGGGATGGCCGTCGACGGCTTACTGGTCACCCTGACGTCATACGTACAACGCGTGCTCGGCTGGTCGGCCATGCAATTCGGTCTCCTGGCCGCCGTGATGACCGTAACCTCGATCGTCGGCGTCATGTACGGCCAGCACGCCGTGAGCAAAAGGGGCGTCCGGCCAGTGGCCGCGGCCGGAGCTGCCCTGCTTGGCCTCTCCGGCCTGATGCTGACATTCGTGCGAGCCGACGGTTCCGTCAGTCTCATGATCGCGGCGTTGCTCATCTTCGGCGCTGGCCTGGGCGCCGCGTTCGTCAGTTCCCAGATCGCTGCCCTCACCGGGGTCGCGGAGGCGAACTCCGGACTGGCCGCTGGGCTCGCGGATACCTCGTTCAACATTGGCTCCGGGCTCGGTGTCGCGATCACCACCAGCGTCGCGTTCGCCTACACCGAGGCCGCCGGTGGGCCAACACCAGACGGTCTCACCGAGGGATACCAGATGGCCTTCGGTGTCACCGTCGTCATCGCCGCCCTTGGCGTCATCGCAACACTGGCCCTGCTCCGGCGCTCAGCGAAACCCGTCAGCGGCGGCGACGACGTGGGTGACGACCCAAGGTTCCATATAGGAACAGACGACACGGTCCGGCAGACCGCGGAAAGCGACCGACTGTCCGCATGAGTCTCCATAGCGGGTGGCAAATCGCGGCCGCGCGGTTGCTTAGGCAGATGCACAACGGTCGCTTGCGGCGGTGGGCAATCTGGTCGTCACGTTCCGGGATCGTCGTGGCGACGCCGCACTCGCGCAGCCACGCCCGGTTCGCCCTGGATGGGTAGCCCTTGTCCGCCCGCACCTTGCCGTCGGCGACCAGGTGCGTCTTGGTCGTCAACCGCCACGAGAGCGGCCGATCGCGTGATCAGCGGGTTCATCTCCGAACTTCTTGTCATTCGACTGACCGAGACTCGTTGCCCGCGTGCACCACGAAGCGTCTACTGGTCAGACGGGATCTGTGAACGAGATCGGCTTGCCGGTGGCGTGGGCATACGCGATCTCCCTGCTCGTGGACTCGCCGATATACCCGCCGGGGTTGACGACCAGAACGCGGTCAGCCAGGTCGATCTTGCGCAGGTGGAGGGCGTCCAGCGCGGTCTTCTGCTCGTTGGTGATCAACTCGTCTGCTTCGCCTGGCGCAACGACGATGACACCTGCGTAGGTCAGATCACGGTTCGCCGCACGCATCTCGTCCACGAACCGGGTAGAGCCGCAGATGCAGACAATCTCAGGTCGGTCGGGCACGGCTCAATCCTTCGGTCCAACGGAAACCGTCAGTGTGCACGTAGACATCACAGACAGGCACACGAGCCAACAGTTTACGCAGCGAGATGGACACGACGCGGCTGCACCGTCGCAGGCGGGAGGCGCGCCCCGCACTGAGAATGGCGCTGCTCGACGGCGAGGTCTGGGGAGCACCGGCTCACCAGCTTCCTTTAGCAACACGGCCTAGGGCAGGATCTCGACGTACCCGTTCGTTCCGTTCACGCGGATCCGCTGCCCATCTCGGATGAGCCGGGTTGCGTGCTCCACCCCCACGACGGCCGGCAAGCCGTATTCCCGGGCGATCACCGCGCCGTGGGTCATCTGGCCACCCACCTCCGTCACCAGACCGTTGATCGTGACGAACAGGGGCGACCAACTGGGGTCCGTGTGAGCCGTGACCAGGATGTCGCCCGGTTCGAGGTCGGCCTCCGCCATGTCCAGGATGACTCGGGCTCGCCCTTCGATGGTCCCCGCAGAGACCGGCAGGCCGACCAGCGCACCGGTTGGCAGGTCGTCGCGCCGGTATGCTCCGGCGACGGCCTCGCCATCCGACGTGAGCACCCGGGGTGGCGTGAGCGCCTGATACACCTTGAACGCCTCCTTGCGCCGACGGATGAGCTCGTCATCAACCTGGTTCGTACGCACGACGTCGTGAAGTTCCTGCAACCTCAGGAAGAAGATGTCTTCCTTCTCACCGAGCACGCCGGCCCGCACGAGGCGCTCGGCCTCTTCCAGCAGAGCCTGCTTGTACACGAAGTAGCGACTGACCATGCCGTACTTCGGGTACTCCCGGTAACCGATGAACGTCCGGACGCGATCGATCATCCGTTTGGTTTCTTCGGCCTTTTGCTCCCCGTGCGGCAGGGCCCGCAAGCGCTCCAGAAGTTCCTGTTCCTTCTTCCACGCCTCCTGCCGTCCTTGCTCGAAGCGGCGCTCACCGGCGCCCGGCTCGAAGTTCTTGATGTTGGAGAGGAGCATGGGCAGGAGCGTGGTAGGCCGTTCGCTCCAGCGCGGTCTCGTGATGTCGATTTCGCCGACGCAGCGCATGCCGTACGTGTCGAGGTAGGCCTGGATCGCGTCTCGCGCCTCGTGCCCGCCCGCAAACGTGGCTAGCTCGTCCAGGAAGCCCTCGTCTTCGACGTCCTGCAGAAAGGCCACAACATCCGGGTGCGGGCGGATCACGTCCGCGACGCCCAAGAGCGCGAGCCCCATCTCCGAGGTGACGTTGTGGGGGACGGACTGGGTGAGCGTGTCGGCCGCGTTCTTCTCGCCCAGCCACTCCTGCAGTTGCTCGTTGAGCCACCACGTCGCTTGCATCGCCGCCATGAATACCTGATGGCTTTGCGGATCGAACAGGATCCGTCGCAGCTCCTGGAAGTCCGCCAGAATGAAGTCCAGCAACGCACTTCCGGATTTCGTTCGGATGTCGCGTTTCACCGCGGCGATGGAAGACTCGCTGCGCTCGATCAGCTCGGTGACGAGGGCCGGATCGGTCTCGATCGTGGCTGGCACGACGCCGGGGACCGGCTCGCCGGGAACGTCTTCCGAGGGCGACGGGACGAAACCGTCGCGTTCGAGGATGGTCTGCAGCGCGTCCCTGATCAGGGGATCGGACTTCCCCATGACCTCCAGGAGGCCGGCGCGGCTCGTGGGCGAGGCCAGGAGCTGGGTGACGTCGACGAACAGACGCCCGCCGGCCTCAGCCATGGGCCGTGGCGTCGTCAACTGCCAGACGGAGAGGCCCAACGGCTTCATCGGGTCGGTCATCATCTGCTGATGACCGACGGAGACGTAGACGTGGTTGTCTTGATCCTCCGTTGCCGGGATGGGGAACAGCGTGGTGATCGGCCGGCTCTGGACGATCTGGAAGCCACCGTCGACCAGGCACCATTCGATGTCCTGTGGGCTGCCGAAGTGCGCCTCGATCCGGCGGCCCAGCTGCGCGAGCCGTGTTACCTGCGCATCGGTCAGCGCTGGCTGCTCCTGTGACGCAAGCTCGATCGCACGTTCCTGCGTCCCGCCTTCCGGCGAGGCGTGGATGGCCAGCTGCTTGGCAGCGATCGTCTTGTCGACGATCTCGTCGTCCCGCACCTTGTAGACGTCCGCGTTCACCAGACCGGAGACCAGGGCCTCGCCAAGGCCGAAGCTAGCCTCGACGGTGGTGACCTTCCGGTTCGACGTGACGGGGTCGGCCGTGAACAGGATCCCGGCGGCGTCGGAGGAGACCATCTGCTGCACGACCACGGCCATGTGGACCTTGCGATGGTCGAAGCCATTCTGCAGGCGGTAGGTCACGGCTCGCTCGGTGAAGAGGGAGGCCCAGCATCGGCTGACGTGCTTGAGGATGGCCTCCGGCCCTACGACGTTCAGGTATGTGTCCTGCTGGCCCGCAAAGGATGCCGTCGGCAAGTCCTCGGCCGTCGCACTGGACCGGACGGCGTAGGCGGCTTCCTC
>NZ_ML142857.1:184439-188258 GCF_004138495.1 Phytoactinopolyspora endophytica | reverse complement strand
AGCCGGGCGAGCGGGCGTGTGATCGCCGCCGCCACGTCGTCAGGGATGAGAATCTCTTCGACGCGTCCGCGGATCTCCGCGCTGAGCGCGCTGATCGCGTCCCGGTCGTCCGGATTCACACGCGACAGCTGATCGAGCCGGTCGTCAATCGAGGGCGCCTCCGCCATGACCCGCCGGAAGGCGGCTGTCGTCACGCAGTAGCCGGCCGGTACGTGGATGCCTTCGACCCGCGAAAGCTCTCCTAGGTTCGCGCCCTTGCCCCCGGCCTCCGCGACCTGCGTCTGGTCGATCTCCCGGAGATCCAGCACGTAGCAGTCGGGCGGGAGAGACCTCGCCACGCCGCTGTCTGTATCAAGCATTCGCTACTTCCCGCATACGTCGGTTCGTGCATCGGCCTGATGATTCTGCGGCACGACCGGGGCCTTGCCGCAAGACCCCCGGTGTGCTATAGATTTAACATGGCAGGGAGTATGTGGCTCCTTGCCGTTTTTGCGTCTCGGTAAGTGTCAGGGTGTGATCGAGGCCGAGTTCGCGCGATTCCGCAGGCTCATCGATCGGCTTCTGCTCGATCAGCCGCCGTTCTTTCCCGGCCTCGACGAGGACGAGCAGCTTCTCCCCGAAGAGGGGGCGCATTCGCGCACCCAGTCAGGCACGCCTTGCCGTCACAACGCTGATGCCCACCCGGCCGTGTCGTTCTCACCCGGGATCGCCTGAAGACCTTGCCACAGCACAAGGGTCTCGAACCATCGCGCCTCGGCAGGACTGAGAGGCCGCACGGACTCGTATCCGGCACGCAGTGTCTGCCGTACCGCCGTCGGCGTCGGCTGCCATTCGGTGAACCGCGTGCCCAGATAGACACAGGCCTTCGCCAGGTCCTTCACCCGATGCTCGACCACCACGTCGTCGAAATCGAGCACCCCGACGACCTTCGAGTCCCGCGTGAGGATGTTGGCTGCCCGGAAGTCGTTGTGGACCAATTGAGGCTCGTCATCGAGCTCGGGCAGCCGCGAGACGAGGCGCTTGAGCCGACGCGACGCCTCGGGCGCGAATCCGCGATCCCTGCGCGCCAACCAGTCATCGATCCGCTCGTTCAGCCCTTTGGCTCGTGTTGAGATCGGCGGCACGTCGTGATGGCTCGCACCGAGCGCCCGGTGCACCTCTGCCAGGCAGGCTCCCGCCGACAGGACCGCCGCGTGATCCTTCGCGTCCAGCCAGTCCCCGGTCAGCTCCGGCAGCACAGTGACTGACAATGCGCCTGAGGGACCTTGCAGCGTGACCCGATCGAGCCCATCCGCCGTGGCGATCGGCGATGCCACCGGGATACCTCGCTCAGCGAGCGTGCGTAGCAACCGCGTCGAGGCTTCCAGACTCGTGAAGCGTTCGCGAGCCCGCGACCACTTCACCACCAGGTCGCCCTGGTCGCTCTTCACCCACAGAATCGCATTGTGGTCGCTGATCACCATCCGGGAGCACCTGCCGACGGAGATCCCCCATGTCTCATCGAGCGCCATCGAGGCCCAAGCTGTGACCGTGCCGAAGCTGTCGAATCCGAAACGCTCCTTGAGCGCGACATCCGGCTCCACCGACTCCCACAGCATGGACAACCCGAGCGGCAACATGCTCTCAACCGTAGTGGGGCCGGAGATCGCGAAAATGGTCGCAGGGTCTACGGGCCGGGTCCTGGCCCGTCGTGGCATGTTTTCCCGGCAGTGGCTGACTCCTCGATCTGATCGACTTCGCCGAGCGCGTGGCTGGACCAAGGGAGCAGCACCGCTTTCGTCGTACTCATGGCGCCGGTTTCCCGTTCCAGCGCCAGATGCGAATCGGTCGTGTGAGGAAACTTCGGGTACGTCACCGAGTTGATTCAGAGCAGGACCAGCACGCCGGTCGCGATCATGACTTGACCGACGTGGTACATCGCGATCACCGGCAGCTTGCTCCACTCAAGCGGCCGCACGAACCGGTTGATGGCGAGCATGGTGTCGCTGGCGACGAAGAACGTCGTGCCGGCCGCGACCAGGTACGATCCGGTGGCCCAGCCGATCACTGTCTTCGCGCCGATGACCCCTATGTAGATGGCGACGGCGACAGCCAGCCCCGGTCCTCCGGCCCTCCTCGCTCCAGGAGTCACGCGGCGGGCGATCGTGAAGCTCACGGCCACGACGACCGCGCCGGCCACGGGCCGCCAGTCCCACTCCGGCTCCAGTGCCAGGAAGCAGGCGAGGTAGGCGAGGTGACCGAGCAGGAAGGCGACGAGCCCGCCGACGAACCGCTGCTCGGTGGCGTCGACCAGGAGTGCGTCGCCAACGGCCCCGCACACTAGAGCGACCACGAGCCAGACACCCGCTGCCTCGTCGAAGGATCCTGCTGCCACAGCGGCGACGGCCAGCAGTGCCACGGGCGCCGGCCTCGTCCACTGCTGCCCCGCCCACCGCCGCCCCGTCCGCTGCCGAGTCGCGGTAACCAACCAGTCGACGAGGGTGGCGATCAGGGTCAGCGCGGCGAGCAGCGTGACGGTCGTACTCATGTTGCCAGCTTGGCGGATCCGGCGGTTCGGACGTTTGCCCACTCGGGTGTCAGGGCGTCAGAGTCAGTGGTAGCCCTCCAACAGGTCGGCCAGCTCCTTCGGTCGGCTCAGCGCGGCACAGTGGCCGCTTGAGATCTCGTCGGGGACGACTCCGAGCCGCTCCGACGCGAGCCGCCGCATGAAGTCGGGTGGGAAGAAGCGGTCTTCGCTACATATGACGAACCTGGTGGGTACGTTGGGCCAGGCCTTCAGGGGCCATGGATCGCTCATCGAGGCCGACGAGGGATGGGACCGCTCCCGGCCTATCGCCTCGTCGGCGAGTGACCGAGGCACATCGTGGAAGAAGCTGATGTATGGGTCGTCGTGACCGGTCAGGCCGCTGTCGCGGGTGGCGTGGTCTCGTACGGCATCGGAGTAGCCGGTGTTGTCCCACCAGGCGTTCGGGGATTCTCCTGGGCTGGGGATCATTCCGGCGACGAGCACAAGCGTCTGGACTGGCAGCCGATCGGCGACCAGGGTCGCGGTGAACGCACCGAACGACTGACCGACGACGACCAGATCGTGCCGGTCCCCGACGGCATCGACAACCGCGTCCGCGTAGGCGGTCAGCGTCGCCGACTCGGTGTCAGGGAGATTGGGCGCCACCGTGTCGTGCCCGCGAGCCCGGAGCTCGGTTTCGACGCGGTGCCAGTACCAGCCGCCGTCGCCGGCACCGTGGATCAGGACGAACGTGCTCATCGTGGCCTCCTGGGTTGATTAGTGGGGGTGTGTCACTGGCCGCTGGCTCGTACGGCGGTAACGAGCCAGGCGTGCGAGTCGAACCACACCCCGTCATTGGTCTGGTGCTCCCGCAGTTGTGCGTCGAGCCGACCCAGGGCGCGGGCCCGCTCGACCGGGGCTTCGGGGAGCATCGCTGTGACCGACGTCAGGGCGAGCACGTTGTCGCGTGCGGCCGCGGCGTCCGGACCGTAGTAGATCGCCTCGTGGAGCGGTATCAGGTCGATGTCGGTGAAACCGGCCGCGGTCAGGACGATCTGGACGGTGTCGGGTTCGCAGAGGGAGAAGGCGTCCGGCCCGCCAGCTGGCCGCGACCGGCCAGGGGCCAGTGCCGTCCGGATCGCTGTGGTCCATTCTTGGCGTTCGGCGGGCTGCCAAACCAGTTGGACGAAGGGTGCCCCGGGACACAGCGAGCGGGCGATGTTGGCGAACGCCGCTACCGGGTCGGTGAAGAACATCGTCCCGAACCGGCTGATCGCCAGGCTGAACCGTCCGGCCGGTAGCCGATGTGATTC
>NZ_ML142857.1:180884-184415 GCF_004138495.1 Phytoactinopolyspora endophytica | reverse complement strand
CGTCGCCGCATTCGAAGCCTACGTTGGTCATGCCTTCGGCCGTGCTGAGTTGCCGTGCTCGCGCGACCATGGCGGCGGAGATATCGACGCCGAGGGCGTCCCCGGCGTATGCGGTCCGAGCCACCGCCCGTGTGGTCTGCCCCGCGCCGCAGCCGACGTCGAGGACCCGCGCATAGGGCTCGATGTCGAGGGCAGCCATCAGCCGGGCGTGATAGCGCACCAGCTCGGCGTCGTAGTCGAACACCTCACGTACCTCCGGGGTCGGCCGGGCCGTCATGAAGCAGACCACGCACGGTGTCGAGGCTGGCTTCGGGTTCGATCTCTGCGAGCCACCAGGTGGCTCCCGCGTTCTTGTAAGGTTCGGGGTCCACGTCCGGGTCCAGGCCGACGACGACGTCGTACTCGTCGAGCCCGCCGCGCGCATCGGTGAGCATGGCGGTGACTTCGGCCACCTGGTCGGGATGTTCGAGGTTGGCCGGGAAGAAGCCGTCGAGGCCAGCGGCTCGGCGGATCGGCTTGACGTTCCCGGGCATTCCGGCGGCCCACACCGGGACGCCGGGTCGTTGGACCGGGCGGGGGAGGAACTGGATGCCGTCGATCGTGTAGTGCTCGCCGTGGTGGTGGACCGGCTCGCCGGACCAGGCGCCGGCCAGGACGGTCAGGGCTTCGTCGAGCATCCGGCCCCGCCGGGGGCCGTCGAGCTCTTCTCCGGTCTTGGACAGCTCGCCGGCGAACCGGTCGCTGCCGATGCCGACGCCGAGGGTGAGACGCCCGTGGCTGAGCCGGTCCAGCGTCGCGGTCTCGCGAGCGACTTTCGCCGGTCGGCGGCGAGGAAGCGGCGTGACCATCGGCCCCAACCGGAGCCGCTGGGTGGCGGTCGCGACCGCGGCCAGGACGATCCACGGGTCGGCGACTCGCTGGATCGGCTCTCGCCAGCACACCTGGTCCCAGACGAACAGTCCGTCCCAGCCGGCCGCCTCGGCCTCGGCGGCCAGCCGCGCCACCACGATTGGGTCGGCGAGATCACCGAACAGCGGCAGCCACAGTGCCGAGCGGATCCGGGTCGTCGTCATGGGAATCACGCTAGGCCCACGGGTGCATCGTGAAAAGCGATAATCTGCGATCAAGTCGATCGTCAGAACGCATGGATCCAGCTAGCCTGGCACCGTGCCCGACATCGAACTGCGACACCTCACTGCGCTGGCCGCCATCGCCGACGAGGGCTCGTTCGGGCGGGCCGCCGCTCGGCTCGGCTACACACAGTCGACCGTCAGCCAGCAGATCGCCGCGCTGGAGAAGGCCGTCGGTGGGATCGTTTTCGACCGGCCGGGAGGACCGCGGCCGGTCCGTATCACCCCCACTGGGCGCGGTGGTGCTCGCCCGCGGACGCGAGGTGTTGGCCAAGGCCGAGGAGATGACGGAAGCGATCGAGCGGTTCCGGGCCGGCGAGGGCCGGATCGACATCGGAACGTTTCAGAGCATGACGAACGTGATCCTGCCGATCGTGGTGCGCCGACTGCGCGAGGAGTTCCCTAGCTGCGATATCCGGCTGTCCGAGGAAGAGCCGGAGGACCCACGGATCGGGGACCTGGACCTGCTGTTCTACGACAGGCGCCTCGACGGTGAGGTTGAATCCGTCGAGCTGCTCGCCGACCCGTACCTGCTCGTCGCCCGCGCCGGCGCGTTCCCCGACGGGCCGGTACGTGTGCGGCAATTGGACGACGAGCCGATGGTGGCCTGGCCGCTGACTTGCGACCAGCCGGCGATGGAACAAGCGTTGGCCCGTGCCGACGCACACCCGCGCATTGTGTTTCGCACGGCGGGCAATGAGGCCCTCCTGTCCATGGTTCGAGCCGGTATGGGATCGGCTGTCGTGCCCTGGCTCGCCGTCCACGGTGCCGAAGCCGACAACGACGACCGGCTCCGCGTCCACGAACTACGCCCCACGCTCCCGCCTCGCCGGATCCACCTGCACTGGGCGGCCGGACGCACACACTCCCCGCTCGCCACCCGGGCCATCGAGATCGCCGTCGAGGCGGCGGCCGACCTCGTGCCTCGGACGACGAGCTCGCGCAGGACGGCAGCTCGCCCTTGAGCGATGTTTCAGCCCAGTAGCCAAGACCGGCGGTGATCAGACCTCCTCGAATGGGTTATGGGTGGGTGGCGCGGTACCGGGCTGCCTTGGACTGGTTTCCGCAGGTCTTCATGCTGCACCAGCGGCGACGCCGACCCCGGGAGGTGTCGATGAAGAACCAGCCGCAGCGATCACATGCCTGTACTCCTTGCGATGGCGGGTTCAACGCGAGTGTGATTCCGCGCAGAGCAAGGACGGCGAACACACCGTCTGCCGTCAGCGGCACCGTCGAACCGTCGGAGTACACCGTGAGGCTGCCGGTTCCGCGGCGCGCGGTGCCGAGGAGATTGGCGAGGGCGTCTGTGCGGATCGTGCGGCCGTCCTTCTGCGCATCGAAGACCGTCCAGAACTGCGCACGCAGTTGGCGCGCCTCGTTCAGCGCACCATCGGGGTCCGTGAAGCCGCTGCGTAGATCGTCGGTCGCCGGAAGCAAACGTGCCCGCCACAGCCACGAGATGAGAGCTTCGGTGTTGTTGAGCAGGTCGGCACCGAGTTCGGGCGTGCGGCGGTAAACCGTGTTGGCGAAATCGAGCGCGATATCACCGGCGATGAAGTGGTCATCGACCCAGACCGTGGCGGAGGTCATGGCAGGTCGTACCGCATGACGGGCCGATCGGGCTTGGGCCGTGCGACCTCGCTGAATCCTGCAGCGATGAACGTGCTGGCGAGGCCGGTCATCGCAGTGTCCGGTCCTGCCCTGCGCCCTGCGACCGGCTCGACCGGGTACGCCTCGATGGTGCGTGTCTCGGACGTCTCATCGAGGTATGTGCACACCGCGGCGATCAGCTCCGTGGACAGGCCCTCACCGCGGTAGTCCTTTCTGATCAGCAGGCAGGTCAGTGAGACGACCGGCTTCTCGTCGACGGGCTTCAGCAGTGAGGAGCGTTGCATGCGGGGGAATTCCGAACGGTCACCGAAGGCACACCACGCGACGGGCTCGTCGCCCAGATAGCCCACGACACCCGGCGTTGTCTCGCGATCGGCGAGTGCGCGCATCGCGGCCTTGTTGCCGTCGCCCTTTTCCTCCATCCACTCGGCGATGCTCAGTCGCCAGTGCATGCACCAGCATCCGCGGGAACCGCCGGCGGTGCCCATGACGGTCTCGAAGTCATCCCAGGCGTCCGGTGTCAGTGGCCGGACGGTCAGCGTAGTCGTGTTCATGGGTGCGTGCCTCATCGTGGCTCCCATCGACAGATACGGATCATCAGGCTTTCCCAGTAACCGTATTAGACGCATTTATAGGTTACCAACACGATGGTGTCTGCCGCGGAGACGAGGTGAACCTGCCGTGCGAGTCGTGATCGCAGAAGACGACGTGCTGCCGACCCGTCCTCACGCGCCGTTCTGAGAGAATTCGTCGTGTGATCGAGGTATGTGGGGTTGGCGTGGTCGTGGGT
>NZ_ML142857.1:168875-180832 GCF_004138495.1 Phytoactinopolyspora endophytica | reverse complement strand
GGTGACGTTGCTGGCCCCGGTCTCGGCAGTCGCCGAGCCTGGCGAGGTCTTGGCTGTGTGTGGCAGGAACGGGACGGGCAAGTCGACGTTGTTGCGTGTGCTGGCCGGGTCGCGTAAGCCTTCTTGCGGCTCGGTGCGGATCGGCGGTGCCGTGGTGGAGGAGCGCGACCGTGGCTTTCGTCGCCGGGTCGCCGCGATGGTCGGTTTGCCGCCGGTCGCGCGAGACCTTACGGTGCTTGACCATGTCACCCTGGTTGCGGTGACGTGGGGGCGTGAGCCTGATGACGCAGCGCAGGTCGCGCGTGGTGTTCTCGCGGAGCTGGGGTTGAGTGCTTTCGGCGATCGGTTTCCGCACGAGTTGTCGTCGGGGCAGTTGCAGTTGTTCGGTCTCGCGCTGGTGCTCGCTCGTCCGTTCGACGTGCTCATCCTCGATGAACCCGAGCAGCGATTGGACCCGGAGCATGTCGAGTCTGTGATTCACGCTCTCCGCATCCGGCGCGACGACGGGGCGACGCTCGTCATCGCCACACACAGCACGGTGCTCGCTGATGCTCTGGCCGACAGCACCCTGCGGTTGGACACTGCGGCGTGACGGGCAGCGCGCACGTCGCCATCGCGCTCTGGCGTGGACGTCGTGCTCGCGCACGTGGGGACCGGGCGTTCCTGGTGTACTCGATTGTCATGGCCGGGCTGGTGGCCGTCGTCCCCGTCGGCCGCGCGGTGTGGTTGAGCGCCACCAGCGAGGCGGGAATCGCCCTGTTCTCGTCGTCTGCCGCACCGGGGTTCGCGGCTGCCGTGGCCGTGGCATTGTGGGCGGGTGCGCTGCTGCTTGGCCGTGATCGAGGTCCGGCGCTGCGGCCGCCGTTTCTGACCTATGCGCTTGGCACCAGCGGCTTGTCCCGCGCCGAGGCTTTCGGCGCTCCGCTGCTTCGTGCCGGCACCGTCGTGATCGTGGCGACCATGGCTGCGGCGGGGTTGGCCGGCGGCAGCCTCCTCACGCACGGTCTGGCCGATCCGGCCGGCGTCGTTGTGTTCACTGCGGCCGGAGCGCTGGTGGGAGTGGTCGCTACCGTGGCCTGGCTCACCGGGCAGGTCTTTCCACGCGCGGCCGTTCTCGCCGTGATCCTGTTGATCGGCCTCGGTTCGGTCGGTGCCGCCCTTCCCGCGGTCTGGTCGTTCACCCCATGGGTGTGGGTCGGCCTCGCCTATCCCGGCGGTGAATCGGCTGCGCTGCCGGCGCTGGCCGCTGCGGCCGTGGCGCTCGTTGCGCTCGTGCCGTCGCTGATGGAGCGGCTGGGTTCCGCCCAGCTGGACGCTCAGGCGGCACAGTGGGAGTCGGCGACAGCTCGCGCGGCGATCATGGACTTCAACGCGGCGGCGACGATCTACCAAAACCCGCCACATGTCGGCCGCCGAATGCGCGCCATCCGCCGCTTCCGCTCATTGCGGCTGATGTTCCTGGTCCGCGACGCGATCGGGGCTCTGCGGACGCCGGGCCGACTCATCGTCGGTTTGCTTGCCCTGGTGGCGGCGGGCGTACTCATCACGTTCGCGTTCGCGCCGACCACGCCGGGATGGCTACTCGGCGCCGTCGCCGGGCTGCTCGCCTTCGGCGGCCTCGGCCCGTTCAGCGACGGTATCCGGCACGCCGCCGACGTCGCATCGGGCCACTCTGTGTACGGGATCAGCGATGAACGTCTGCTCGTCAACCATGCCCTGCTTCCTCTGGTGGTCGTCCTCGCCGTGGTGGCCGCGGCCGTCGTCGTGTGGTCGACTCTCACCGGCCTCCCCGCCGTCATGCCGCTGGTCAGTTCTCTCGCGCTCGGTTGCCTCAGCGTTATCGGTCGCATCAGCAGCGCGCTGAAGGGGATGCTCCCGCCCTCCTTGCTCACTCCGATCCCAACCCCGATGGGCGACCTCGGCGCGGCCGTGCATATGACATGGGCTCTCGACGCGGCGCTACTTTCGGCGATCCTCGGCGCAGCTGCGGTGCTCGCCTTCGAGGCACCGCTGCTGCTGGCCAGCACAACCATCGTGATCCTCGGCGTCGGGCTCCGCCGTTGGCGACACCGCACGTAACCCCGGCCCTGCACGTGTTGAACGCGGGCCAGCACGCATTGCGTCGTGTTCAAACGGTCGAATCACGGCCTCGTGATGAACTCATGGCTGCCGCGGGGCGTTCGTCTGTGATTCTCCGAGTGCGCCTGATGCGGCGGCGCGTAGTAGGCGACGGAACGTGCGGCATTCCATGTGGCTGGGGGCCGGGCAGGCCGCGGCGTGGCGGAGGGAGTCGCGCAGAACGATGAACCTGCGGATGGTGGCGTCCAGCTCGTCTGCCTTGTTGGCAAGCATCTGCCGGTCGATGCGTAGCTCGCCGTCGGGCGCGAACATGGGCGCGATCTCGTCCAGCGAGAAGCCGGCGGTGCGCCCCAGCGCGACGAGCGCCAGCCGTTCCAACACGTCGGGGTCGAACTGGCGGCGCAGGCCCCGCCTGCCGACCGAGGCGATCAACCCCTTTTCCTCGTAGAACCGCAGCGTCGACGTGGAGACTCCGGCGCGCTCCGCCACCTCCGCGATGTCCAAATCCGTCATCCCTTGACTTCAAGTCCACTTGAAGTAGCACCGTGTCATCTTGGCCTCGTCACGTCAACAACGGGAGACGAACATGGATGTCACGCGCAAGACCGACCTCGATCAGAAGGCGCTGTGGAACGGCCCCGCCGGCCATGCCTGGGTTGATACGCAGGCGGTGTTGGACGACATGTTCAAGCCTTTCGAAGATCTCCTCGCCGAAGCGATCTCCGCCGTGGGTGGAAGCCGCGTGCTCGACATCGGTTGTGGCACGGGCAGCACGACGCTGGCGGCCGCTCGGCAGCTGGATACACAGGGCCGCTGCGTCGGCATCGACATCTCTGAGCCGATGATTGCCGTCGCCCAGGCGCGCGCAGACCAGGAGAGCACACAGACGTCCTTCATCTGCGCCGACGCGCAAGATCAAGCCTTCGATCCCGCATTCTTCGACACGATCATCTCGCGCTTCGGCGTCATGTTCTTCAGCGACTCCGTCCGGGCCTTTGCGAACGTGCGGCATGCCGCGAAGGGCGACGCCGAGCTCCGGTTCATCGCGTGGCGCAGCGCCGAGGAAAACCCGTTCATGACGACGGCAGAACGCGCCGCGGCGCCGTTCCTGCCCGAGCTTCCTGCGCGCCGGCCGGACGCACCGGGGCAGTTCGCGTTCGCCGACCCAGGCAGGGTCCACCGCATCCTGGAGGAGAGCGGATGGGCCGGAATCGACGTCCAGCCGATCGATGTGACCTGCACCCTGCCCGAGAGCGAGCTGAGCAGGTATTTCACCAGGCTCGGCCCCGTCGGCGCGGTCCTGAACACGGCGGACGACCGGATCCGTGCCCAGGTCATCGAAACGGTGCGCACCGCGTTCGACACCTATGTGCATGGTGCGCAGGTCCGCTTCACCGCCGCCTGCTGGATGGTCAATGCCCGTGCATCGTCGTAGGGCGTATCGACTTCGGTGATCTCGGGATACGGTACGGAACGTCCTGCTCAGCGGTGTATACGCGTGTTATCTCCGCTCCTGCCGGCGCATAGCCACGATCGTGTCGGTGACCTCGGCGTGCTGCCCGTCCGGACCGGTGGCGTCTCGCTTCGGCGCCTCCAAGATCTCGGGTGCCCATTCCGGCCCGAGGCCGAGTGAATGCGCGAGCTGGGCCGGTGTGGGGAGATCGTCGTGAGCCGTCGAGCTCCATGACCAGGGCGCGACGGAGCCATGGTCGACGATGACGAGCGCGCCTCCGGGTGCCACGGCTTCAGCTGCGCGGCGCCACAGCTCTTCGCGGTCGGGAACGTAGAAGAAACTTCCCAGCGCCAGATCGAAGGGACCGTCGGGCAAGGGCTGTTTCGTCACATCGCAACGGGTTGCCGTCACGCGGTCGGAGAGCTTGAGTGCGGCGGCGTGGCGGGCAAGGCGGTCCAGGGCAGTCTGGGCGACATCGAGCGCTGTCACCGTCCATCCCTGAGCAGCGAGCCAGAGGGTGTCGCCACCATGACCCGCACCGAGTTCGAGCACTCGGCCCGTCGGGGTGCTCAGCCTTGGGATCGTCGCCACGACGGCTGGGTTTGGCTTCGTGCCCCATGATGGGTCGAGCGCCTGGTAGTGGGTCTCCCAGAAGCTCTCGTCGTATGTGGTCATCGCCGCTCTCTCTCCGGAATCGTGCGCGGGCTGGGTCGTCTGAGGGACAGACTGAGAGATCACGCCAGACGTCGCAACTTGAGTTGCGATAACGGCAAAGGTCATCCGAAATTACAAGTCCTACTTGTCCTCGGAACTGATCTCTGGAGATCGCCATGGTGGCTAGGTGTGCTCCAGGAGCGCTTGGGCCATGGCCTTGGCTTGCCGGGCGGCTCGATCGGATCGTTCGTAGAGTTCGGTGACTGCGGCGCCGTCCATCAGGAGCAGGAGTTGTCGGGCCAGGTTCATGTCGTCGGGGTATCCGGCCTCGACCAGCAGCGTGCGTAGGTAGTCGGCGACGGCCTCTTTGTGCTGATTGGCCATGGCGCGGATCTGGCTGTCCGGTTCAGCGACCTCGGCGATGGCGTTGATGAAGGCACAGCCGCGGAAGTCAGAGGTCTTGGCATGTTCGATCAGCGCGTCGAAGGCCGCGAGCGGGGTGCCGCCAAGGGCGGTGGTTCGTTCAGTCAGCCACGTTCGGTAGGTCTGGTCGTAGTTGCTCAGCATGGTCACGACCAGGTCGTCTTTGCTGGCGAAGTGACGGTAGAACGAGGCGCGCCCGACTCCGGAGTCGGCAAGCAGTCGCTCCAAGCCAACGGCCTGGATTCCTTCGGCATAGAAGAGCTTCTTCGCGGCGTCCAGCAGTCGCTGACGAGCGTTGGTGGGCATCGTTCGACTCCTTCGGGACGCATCCTTTGACACAGACGGAACCGATCGGTACCGTCTAAGCGGAACCGATCAGTACCATTTTAGCAGTGCGGATGTGTCGACTCACTCCGCGCATGGAAGGACATAGCGTATGACGTACCCGTCGCAGACTCGGGAGAGCACGCAGGCCCCTTCCCGGGGGAGTAGTTCCGGGGGAATGGGCCGGGTGGCGGTCTTGGCCCTGGGTGTGTTCGCCGTCGGCACCGGCGAGTTCGTGTTGGCCGGCCTGTTGCCGATGCTGGTCGAGGCTTTCGAGATCTCCGTGGCCAGCGCGGGGCAGATCGTGACAGTGTTCGCGCTGACGTGCGCGGTGAGCGCGCCGGTGCTGACCGCACTGACTGCGGCGTGGCGCCGTCGCACGGTCTTGGTGACGGCGACGGTGATCTATCTGATCGGAGCAGTCGGCGCGGCGTTAGCCGGCTCCTACGGTCAGATCATCGCAGCCCAGGTCATTGCCGCAGCTGGTGTGGGGTTGTTCATTCCGAGCGCCTCGGTGACCGCCGCCAGCTTGGTTGCGCCGCGGTTGCAGGGTCGAGCGATTGCCCTGGTGGTGACCGGCTTCACCGCCGCGGTGGCATTTGGCGCCCCGATCGGCACCGCCCTGGGCGGTCTGCTGGACTGGCGGGCGACCATGTGGTTCGCCGCCGCCCTGGCGGTCATCGGCCTGGTCGGCGTCTGGGCGTTCGTGCCCAAACACCTGCAAGTTCCCTCGGGCGGCGGGCTTCGTGCGCGACTGCGCCCGTTGAGGGACCGTCGCGTCTTGTTGCTTCTGGTGACGACTCTGGTGGCCTTCACGGCAGTGTTCGTCCCCTACACCTATATCGGTGTGATCTATGCTCCAGCCACCGGCGGCAGCGGTGTGGCGCTGGCGGTGCTGATGTTCACCGGTGGCATCGCCGGTGCGATCGGCAATCTCGCCGCTGGCTTCCTGACCGATCGTCTTGGTGGGGCGCGCGTGGTCGCTGTCGCGCTCATCTGGCTGACGGCAGGGCTGATCGTAGTGCCGTTGGCGACCGGGCACTTCGGCGCCGCGCTTGTGGTCGTTGGGTTCTACGTGGTGGGCGCCTTCGCGATCACCACCCCTCAGCAGCATCGACTGATCGGCCTACGGCCCGATGCCACCCCGATCGTGATCTCGTTGAACCAGAGCGTGCTGTACCTGGCGATCGCGATGTCCGGCCTCGTCGGAGCCGCCGGAATCGAACTCCTCGGCAGCCGGTATGTCAGCCTCCTCGCCGCCGTCTTCGCGCTGCTCGCCTTGGGAGCGTCCCTCTGCGCGCAGCGCCTGATCCGAGCATCCAGTGAGAGGGACGCCGGAGCGTGAACGAACAATCCGCGATGACCAGTGATGACGATTCAGCTCATCGGTTCGTCAACCGGGTGAGCACAGAGCGCCTGTCGTCCTCCGTCGGTGCTCGTCCGTCCGCGGGCGAGTCGCCGACCGCGGCCTGTGCGGCGTGCAGCTTGACCTTGAGCTCTTCGCGGATCGAGGCGTATTGCGGATCGTCGTGGACATTGCGCAGTTCCTCGGGGTCGCGCTCGAGGTCGTAGAGCTCCCACTCGGCCGGGTATTCGAAGAAGCCCGTCCCGGGCAGCCCGTTGCTCGTGTTGTAAAAGTGGATGATCTTGTAGCGCGCATCGCGGTAGCCGTAGTGGGCCGGTGCCTTGTGGAACCAGTCGTCGTTCTCCCAGTACCGGTAGTACATCCCCTCCGCGGGCGAGCTGGAGGGGACGCCGACGAGATCGCCCCAGAAGCTGCGGCCCTGCATCCGCGGATGCGCCTCGGCTCCCGCGGCATCGAGTATCGTCTGCGCGAAGTCGACGTTCGTCACGATGCCGTCGTGCACCGAGCCGGCCTCGATCGCCCGCGGATAGCTCGCCACGAGCGGCATCCGCAGCGACTCCTCGTACATGAACCGTTTGTCGAACCATCCGTGATCGCCCAGGAAGAAGCCCTGATCCGAGCTGTACATCAGCAGCGTGTCATCGAAGTCGCCGCGTTCGCGTAGCCAGTCGGTGACTCGTCCGACGTTGTCGTCGACGGATGCCACGCACCTGAGATAGTCCTGCATGAACCGCTGGTACTTCCACAGCGCGAGCTCCTCGTAGCTGAGGCCTTCCGGCGGCGCCACCTTGACGTCGTCGTTGTTGATGTAGTCCGCGATCCGCATGAGGGCGCGCCGCGCCGACGCCGAGCGAGTGCTGTAGTCGTCCCAGAACGTTCCCGGCACCGGTATCGGGTCGGAGTACATGTCCTTGTGCTTGTCGTCCGGCTCCCACGACCGGTGCGGAGCCTTGTGCCAGATGAGCAGGCACCACGGCTCGTCGCCCTCGAGGCTCTCGACCCAGTCGATCGCGAGGTCGGTGATCACGTCGGTCGCGTACCCCTCCTCCACGCGGATGCCGTCCTTCGAGAGAAACCGCGGGTTGTGGTACTCGCCCTGATTGATCAGCACGTCCCAGTAGTCGAAGCCCTGTGGGTTCGCGCTCTCCTGCTCGCCCATGTGCCACTTGCCGACCATGCCCGTCCGGTAGCCCGCCTCCTTGAGCTGTGAGATGAATGTCGGCTGGCTCGCGTCGATCGGCGTGAACAACGTCGTCACGCCGTTCACGTGGCTGTAGGTACCGGTGAGGATCGAAGCGCGGCTGGGGGAGCACAGCGAGTTCGTCACGAAACAGTTGTCCATGCGGACGCCCTGCCGCGCGATCTCATCGATCCGAGGGGTCTCGTTCACGACCGATCCGTAGGCACCGATCGAATGTGCGGCGTGGTCATCGGTGAGGATCAGGACGATGTTCGGGCGTCGGGCGGAGGCTGTGGACATAGTGGGTTCCCTCGGCTTCTCGTCTCCGTGGCGGGCTGGGGCCAGCGACATCGGTGTCCAGAAGATTAGCACTTGTCACATAGTTGGATACAGATATCGGGGAGAAAATGCCTAGCATCGAGTAGATGTGTTTTAACCTAGCCTGTGTCGAAGGGCCCATGCGCGGTCCGCACGACCCGCCGCATATGGCCTACTCACCGGCGAGCCGGCTCCAGCGTGGATCTGGCCATACGGCGCCGGTGCGCTCGATGTAGCGCCGTAGCCGGCGGCTCGTGGTGCGCAGCCAGGAGATGTGTGCGCTGGCGAGCTGGTTGCCCCGGGCGTCGCCCAGGAAGGCGGCTTCGTCCATCCACTCGAGGTCCAGCGGCTCCTCGACCGTCGTGGGCAGGAAGAGGTCGGGCGCCCAGTTGGCTTCCTGTTCCAGGCGGAAGGCCAGCTCCGTCTCGACGATGCGCAGTGCGACGACCGGAGACACCGCGCCGGCCAGGGCGAAATGTAGCTGGAAGTGTGCGTCCAATGGCCGCTCCGACGGCTGGAAGGGGGCATCCACCCATTCCAGGAACGCTCGGAAGCCGGCAGGTGTGGGCGAGTAGACCTTGGCGTCTGGGCCGCCGCGACCCGTGTCGATCTCGAACTCCAGCAGGTCACGCCGGACAAGAGAGGCCAGCTGGCGGTAGATCTGTGACGCCTGTGGAGCGTAACCGTAGATCCGCCCCGACTTCTCCAGGTACTTGCGGATGTCATACCCCGCGCTCGGCCGTCGAGCGAGGAGACCCAACAGCACGGACTCGAGCAGATTGAGCTTGGCCATTCCGGCTCCACAATAGTACAAATCACTTAGTCAGCGTTGGGTCAGGCGTGCGCTGTGCGCGGATCCCTATCGTCTCGACTATATGACTCGCGCGGGGCCGGTGACAGGTAGCGCAGGGGAGCGTTCACGGCCTGTTCCGGTGACATCGGCAAACGTGAGGCTATCGGGACCAGTGAGGTCGTGCGTGCCACCGGCGAGGGCGACCGTGGCGCAGGTGGCGATGTCACGGGCGTCGATAAAGCTCACCGCGGCATCACCGGCCGGCAGCCGGAGGACGCCGTCGCCTGCGGCTGCGAGGTCGCGCAGCGGGCCTTCGGTGAGATTCTGGAAGAACCAGTTCGGACGCAGGATCGTCCAGTCCAGGTCGCTGCCGGCCACGTGTAGCTCGACTGCGCGTTGCTCGACCTCCTCGGGTGCGTACTGCATGCCCAGCGCGGTCATCAGCACCAGCCTCGACACGCCTGAGGTCGCGGCGAGATCGAGGAACGCTCGGACATGGTCGCCCAGGCCGGTGACCGAGCGGTGTCCGTCGTCGCCGCCGGGCAGCACGATGAACGCGCCCGTCACGCCGGCGAGTGCGGCGGGCCAGGTGTGCGAGTCGCTCCAGTCCAATGCCGGCTCGGAGCGCCGTGACCCCGCACGGGCAGGAATGCCGTGACGGGTGAGCTCGTTGAGGACGTGGCGTCCGACCTTGCCGGTTGCGCCGGTCACCAGCACAGTCACCGTGTCACCTCCAATGACCAGGCGAGCTGGTCGAGGACCACTTCGCGGTAGACAGCGGGATCGGTGCGGGTGTGGCCCAGGATGCGGGGGAACAACAGGCCGTCCATGCTTGCGATCAACACGTCGACAACCGCCGCGGGGTTCTGGCGACTGCGGAATCTCTCGGCCTCGATGCCGGCGCGTACAGCCTCGTCGAACGGGGCGCGGTAGTGCTCGGCAAGCCACACACTGTGTGCCCGAAGCTTTTCGTCATGGGCGGTATCACGATACCGATCCGCCATACCGGCTCGCGGTACCTGCAGCGGTGGGTCGACCCGGGCGGGGCGTCAGCGTGTCGGTGAGCTCGGGCATTCGAGTCGAATAGCACAGGGCTTGGCATGCATGAGTGCTCAACGTGAGGTCGCCGCCGGCGTGGGGCGGCTCTGCCGGCCCGGCATGCCCGCGGCCTTCGCGGGTAACGTGCGACGCACGACTCGGCGGTCTCAACGGGGGAGTGATCTCATGGCGGGCATTGTTCTTCGTAGCCCTAGGTTCACCGATAACACGCCGATACCGGGCCGGCACGCGTTCCACGACGCCAATATCTCGCCTGGCCTGGAGTGGGAAGGTGTCCCGGAAGGCACTGCCGAGCTGCTCTTGCTCTGTGAGGACCCGGACGCACCCGGTGGGTCGTTTCTGCATTGGCTCGTGACCGGACTTGACCCGAACATCACCGGGATTGCGGAGGGTGAGAACCCTGGCGGCACTGACTGGCCGAACGGTTTCGGCGAGCTGGGCTGGGGTGGGCCGGCGCCGCCTGTCGGTGACGAGGCTCATCGGTACTTCTTCCGGTTGTTCGCGCTCTCGGAGGCGCCCGCGTTGCCGCGTGCGCCACATGTCGCCGATGTGCATCGCGCGATAGACGGGATCACCCGCGCGAGCGGCACGCTCGTCGGTCTGTTCCAGCGCTGACCGGAGGCGGGCTGGGCGATCTTGCGTGCCTTGATCGGCGCTGTGGTCGTTGCGGCGGCGTGGTCATAGGGAGAATTACGGGCCGAGCGCCGGCTTCTGGACGTCGGGGTCGTCGTGGCGGTCCACGGCGTCCAGGGCCGCAAGCATCTCCGTCAGCACGCGGAGGGTCGCGTTGATCTCGGTGTCGGTGATGTCGCCGCCGACCTGGCTCAGCAGCCGGTGCTCGCGCGCGGCGACGTCGCCGATGGCCTGTTCGCCGGTGGAGGTGAGGCGAACCAGGTGGGATCGGCGGTGCGCGGGGTTGTCGACCACGTCGACCCAGCCGGCCTCGCGGGCGTCGTTGACCATCCGCTGGACGAACTGGCGGCTGAGATCCTGATCGCGCGCCATCTGCGGGACCGTCAGCTCGCCACGTCGGCGTAGCTGATCGAGCACGGCGCGGACGCCGACAGACATGCCCATCACAGGTTGGTCGCGCTCGACGACGCGGAGGACCTTGCGGTACAGCGGGCCGACCACCAGGTAGATCTCGGCGAGGCGGTCGGCGAGGGCATCAGGGTCAAGTGCTTGGTTGTTCACAACACCCGATTATGACACCTTGATTGTCAAAATTCAGGACAGTATGGCACCTTGGTTGTCATGAGTGAGGCACTTTCACCGTTCAGGATGCTCGACCTCGGCGATCAACGTGTGGGCTACGTCGACCGTGACCCTGACATCGGCGGCGACCCGCTGGTGTTCCTCCACGGGGGCGCGGTCGACCATCGGATGTGGGATCAGCAGGTCAACGCGTTCGTGGACCGCCGTGTCGTGGCCCCAGATGCCCGCGGGCACGGGAGCTCTTCGACGCCGACGGCGCCGTACCGGCTCTGTGACGACGTGGTCGCGCTGCTCGACGCGCTTGAGATCGAGCGGGCGGTTCTGGTCGGCTTGTCCATGGGTGGCGGGACCGCCGTCGACACGGCTCTTGAGTACCCCGAGCGGGTGGCGGCACTGGTGGTCAGCGGCACCGGCACCAGCGAGCCGGAGTTCACGGAGCCGTGGGTGCTCGACATCCTGGCCACCTGGCAGCGCACGCAGGAAGCCGGTGACGCCGAAGGATGGATCGAGGCGTTCATGAGGTTCGTTCCCGGCCCGCGCCGCGGGCCGGGCGACGTCGCTTCGGACGTGACCCGGTGTATCGAGACGATGGTGCGTGACACCTTGGCCGCGCACGTCATCCTCGATGACGCCGGCATACCGGTTCCGCCGGTCGCGCCCACCCCGGTCACCGACACCTGGGCGCGCCTGCCGCAGATTGACGTGCCGGCGCTCGCCGTCGCCGGAGGCGTGGACGGTGAGGATCATCTGCGGATGGCACGGCACCTTGCCGGATCCGTGCCGCGTGGCCACTTCGTCACGGTCGAGAACAGTGCGCATTACCCCAATATGGAGCGCCCGGACGGGTTCAACGCCGCCGTCGCCGACTTCGTGAGAGCGCACGACCTCTGACGCGTCCAGGGTGAAGCGGCGAGCTGCAGGCCAAGGGTTCCGACACGTATCTGGAGCTGGTCAACACGGCCTGCCAGCGCTTCAACGAGGGAACACGGCGACTGACCGGCGGAATCCGCTGGGGCACTAAGCTCGGACCTGCCGGAAACCCCGCTCTCAAGGAAGTACCACGATGATCAATCCGGACGCGATGTCCACCATC
>NZ_ML142857.1:163230-168822 GCF_004138495.1 Phytoactinopolyspora endophytica | reverse complement strand
TTCGACTCTCGCACCCGTCGTCGTGCTCTGGTCGTCCGCGGCGGCTGGGACGGTCACCAGCCGGTCGAGGCGACCGACCTGTTCATCCCGTTCCTGGAAACGAACGGGTTCGAGGTCGACGTGCATGACTCGCCCAAGCCGTACGCCGACGGCCAGTACATGAGCGAGGTGGACCTCGTCATGCAGTGCAACACGATGAACACCATCGAGCCGGATGAGGTCAACGGCCTTCGCGCGGCGGTCGAGGCGGGTACCGGGCTGGCCGGGTGGCACGGCGGTATCGCCGACTCCTACCGGAGCAACTCGGACTATCTGCACCTCATTGGCGGACAGTTCGCCTGTCATCCTGGAAAGCACCCGGATGAGCGGTCCGGGGAACAAGCTGACAATTACGTGCCCCACACGGTCAACATGCTGCCGTCCGCGGCGGACCACCCGATCACCAGGGGACTGCCGGACTTCGACCTGGTGACCGAGCAGTACTGGGTGCTCAGCGACGACTACAACGACGTCCTGGCCACCACGACCCAGAAGGCTCGGCCATGGGATCCCTGGCACCGGGAGGTCACGTCGCCCGCCGTGTGGACGCGTCGCTGGGGTCAGGGGCGGGTCTTCGTGGCGACGCCCGGACACCGTGTCGACGTGCTGACCGAACCGGCCGTGAACGTGATCATCAAGAGAGGGCTGCTGTGGGCGAGCCAATGAACAGGGGCGCCGGCGCGCTGAACGTCGCCCTGGTCGGATGCGGGAACATCTCCGGCGCCTATCTGAAGAACATCGCGAAGCTGCCGAACCTGCGTCTGGTCTCCGTCTCCGACGTGAACGAGACGGCGGCACGCAAGGTCGGTGGGGAGCAGGCGGTGCCGGTACGGCCGCTGGCCCACGTGCTCAAGGACGACGATGTCGATCTGGTGTTGAACCTGACCCCGCCCCAGATGCACGCGCCCCTGACGGTGGAGGCTCTCGAAGCCGGCAAGCATGTCTACCTTGAGAAGCCGTTCGCCGTCTCGCTCGAAGAAGCGGACGAGATGCTCGAAACCGCCGGCCGAACCGGTCGACGCATCGGCAGCGCTCCGGACACGGTCCTCGGCACCGGCATCCAGACCGCGCGCTGGCTGATCGATCACGGCGAGATCGGTCAGCCCGTCGCGGCTACCGCGTTCATGCTCTCCCCGGGACACGAAGGGTGGCATCCCAACCCCGGCTTCTATTACCTGGACGGCGGCGGGCCGCTGCTCGACATGGGCGTGTATTACGTGACCGCGCTGGTCACCATGCTCGGGCCGATCACCCAGGTCATGGGTATGGGGGCGCGGCCGCGCACGGAGCGTGTGGCGCCGCCCGGTGCTCCCCGGGCAGGGGAAGCACTCCCGGTTGAGGTCGACACCCACATCACCGCGAACCTGCGCCACGACTCAGGGGTGCTGAGCACGCTGATCGTCAGTTTCGACACCGTCGCGAGCCAGCTACCCCCGATCGAGGTCTACGGGGCCGACGCAAGCTTGTCGGTTCCCGATCCCAACCGCTTCAGCAATGCCGTCGGAATCGGGCGACGTGGAGGCACTGGATTCGTCGACATCCATGACAAGGCCGGGTATCTCGAGGCCGGACGCGGTTATGGGCTCTCGGACATGGCTCGTGCGATCCTCGACGATTCCGACCACCGTCAGAGCGCGGAGCTGGGATACCACGTCAACGAAGTGATGGCGCGTATCCTCGAGTCGGCCGGCCGGCGAGAAACCGTCGACGTCCAGAGCACCTGCGAACGCCCGGCACCGGTCGTCGTCGACAACACACCCGAGGTCGGCTAGGTTCGGCCCCTGCTCATGGCTCGGTTACCTTAGGTCGTGCCGACTAGAAGGGGTTCGTGGATGGATCAGAGCGGCGACTCGCGTGACAATGCGTACTCGATCCGGGCAGTTCAGCGTGTGTGCAACATTCTGGATCTCATTCAGGAAAGCCCGGACAGCTTCTCGCTGAACCAGGTTGCCGAGGTGACGCAACTGCCCAAGAGCTCGGCGTACCGATACATGGCCACGCTGGAGTCCCGGCGTTACATCATGCGCGACCCGATCAGCGGACTCTTCCGCATCGGACCGGCGTTCCTGCCGTTGCAGTCCAGGCAGCTGTCGGTGTTGGCGGACCGAGTCAGGCCGCATCTGATCCGCCTGCGCGACGAGTTCAGGGAGACTTTCAATCTCGGGATACTGGACGGTTACCGGGTGTCGTACGTCGACATCGTCGAGAGTCCGCACAGCGTCCGCCTGGCCGCGCGCTCGGGGGATCGCGACCAGCTCCACTGCACTGCCTTGGGGAAGGCCATCGCTTCGAGCCTGGACGAGGAGCGGGTGAGGGCGATCCTGGCCGTCGAGGGGATGCCACGGCGCACACCGGCCACGATCACTGATCTCACGGCGTATCTCGGCGAGTTGGAGAATGCCCGCGAGCAGGGCTACGCGGTGGATGACTGCGAGAACGAGACCGACGGCCGCTGTATCGCCGTGCCACTGTCGGGCATCGGTCTGCCCGCGGCCATCAGCCTTTCTGCCCCCGCGATACGCCTGACCATGGACGACGTCCCGAACGCTGCCCAGGCGCTGGCGGACACGGCGGACCTGCTCGTTCGGGACATCACCGGCACAAGCGACTAGCTCTCGCGCTTTCTCTGCGCGGCCTCCCTTCGTCCACGGACGGGACAGCCGGCCCATCCGTGGACTCCGTCGCGTCCCAAACTGTTTCACCTGCCGAGGTTGTGTTGCCGGTCAGTGGGAAAATGTGACCGATACCCTATTGCATGCCACATCGGTGCCCGCATATGTTTCATCTAGTAGAAACTGGCACCCATCAGATGGGAACTTGGTCGGATGAGTATCGTCAAAGGATCCCCGGATGTGCGTACGAAGTCCGCTCAGCTGGGAGAGCATGCACGTGCGCTCACGCCCGGAGGCGTGCACTCCAACGTCCGGTTGGCCGGCCCGTCGGTCTTCTTCGAACGCGGCGAGGGCGCATGGCTGTACGACGTCGACGGCAACGACTACGTCGACTACCTGCTCGGTCAGGGACCCAACTTCCTGGGGCACGCTCCCGCGCGCGTCACCGACGCGGTCGCGCACGAGATGCGGCGCGGCTCGGTCTTCGGCGCGCAGCACGTCCTGGAGAATCGAGCCGCTGAGTTGTTCCTGGACACGGTCGGATGGGCCGAGATGGTCCGCTTCGGTCTCACCGGTACCGAAGCGGACCAGGCGGCCTTCCGGCTGGCCAGAGCGGCCACTGGCCGCACGAAGTTCGTCCGCTTCGCGGGCACGTACCACGGCTGGCTGGACAACGTACTGATCACCTCCGAGGACGGCGTCGCGTCGCCCGGCAGCGCGGGTCAGCTGCCGCACCATCTCGACGACACCTATGTCCTGCCGTACAACGACGCCGATGCACTCGCCGCGGTTCTGGCCACGCACGACGACGTGGCTGCGGTCATCCTCGAACCTGTGATGTGCAACAACGGCGCGATTGCGCCGCGGGATGGCTACCTGCAGCAGGTGCGGCAGCTGTGCGACCGCCACGGCGTGGTGCTGATCTTCGACGAGGTCATCACCGGCTTCCGGCTCGCGCTCGGCGGCGCGGCTCAGCGATTCGGCGTCACCCCGGACCTGGCCGTGTACGGCAAGGCCATGGCCGGCGGCTGGCCGGTCTCGGCGCTCGCCGGTTCCGCGTCGCTGATGGGTCTGATCACCGACGGCGTCGTCCACGCGGGGACCTTCAACTCCTCGGTCCCCGCCTGCGCGGCCGTCATCGCGGCTCTGGAGACACTGCGTGACGACCCGCCGTACGAGCGGATCAGTGACCACGGCGACGCACTGATGGACGGCATCCGCCAGCTCGGGGACAAGTACCAGGTTCCATTGCGGATCCAGGGACTGCCGATGGCCTTTCACGTCACCTTCGGGGGACCGGGCCCCGCTTACGACTATTCAGGCTTGGCCGGCATGGACCTGGCCCGGTACGCACGGTTCGCGCACACCCTTGCCGACCACGGCGTCTGGGTCGCACCACGTGGCATCTGGTACGTCTCCGCCGCTCACGGTGGACGCGAGCTGTCCTGCGTGCTCGAGCGCTTCGACGCTGCGCTGCAAGCCGAGACACACTGACCTGGCTCGGCTGGACACTGTCACTCTGAGGCATACGGATCGCTAGATGGGATGCTAAGGTCATTGTACGAAATGCAGCGTTTCGCTGAGAATGCTCGCTTGATCCAGGGGCCGAGCCGGGATCTGGGCGGTCAGCTGTGCGGAAACGTCGGTGTGAGGCAGGGAGGAGCTGGAGTGCAAGCCGAACTGTTGGATCTGGCCAGGAGCCCGCGGGCCCGCTCGTATCCTGACCTGCCCAAACCCAAAGCCGCCGTCGACGCGGGGGTGGTGCTGGCGTGAATGCTCACGGGCGCCTCGCGGGGCGGGTGGCTTTGGTGACCGGGGCGTCGCGAGGGATCGGTGCGGCGGTGGCCCGGGCTTACGCGGGCGAGGGTGCATCGGTGGCGGTGGCGTGCGAACCGTCGCCCGGTCCGGTGGAGCAGGCGGAGAAGCTGGCGGCCGAGCTGCGGGCCGAGGGCGCGCGGGCGGTGGCGGTCCCTGGCGACCTGGCCGACCCCGACGCGATCGAGGGCTTGGTGGCGACCACCCGTGCGGAACTGGGGCCTGTCGACGTGCTGGTGAACAACGCCGCCGCGTCGGGACCGTCGTCGTGGTTGGAGATGGACGTCGATGAATGGGACCACGTCCAGCACGTGAACGTGCGCGCGGCGTGGCTGCTGGCACGGGCGGCGTATCCGGACCTGCAAGCGAGCGGGCACGGTGTGATCATCAATGTCACGAGTGTGATGGTGCAGACCGGTCAGCCGGGCAAGCTGCATTACACGGCCAGCAAGGCCGGGTTGATCGGGATGACCCGGGCGCTGGCCCGGGAGGTCGGACCGGATGCGGTACGGGTGAACGCGGTGATGCCGGGGGCGATCCGGACCGAGCACGAGGTGGAGCAGGAACCGGACGCCGAAGCGGTGTATGAGCGTCTGGTGTCGAAGCAGGCGTTGAAGCGTCGAGGTGTCGCCGGGGACATGGCGGGGACGTTTGTCTTCCTGGCCAGCGACGAGAGCTCGTTCATGACCGGACAGGTGGTCAATGTGGACGGGGGCTGGGTGCATTACTGACGTCCACCGGGAACGTGACCCGTCAATGGTTGAAGCTGACATGGTAAGACGTGCGGGAGGAGCGCGATGAGCGGCGAGTCATGTCGCGACGTGGCGAGGGGAGCCGGAAGTGTCAGTTGACCTGTTGATCCGTGGCGGCACCGTGTACGACGGGACCGGTGCGGATCCCGTCCAGCGGGACATCCTGGTCTGTGACGGCCGGATCGACGCGTTGACCATCGGTGATGCGCACATCGAGGCAGGGCGCGTGGTGGACGCGGACGGGTTGGCGGTGGCGCCGGGCTTCATCGACATCCACACCCATTCGGACGTGAGCGTGCTGCTCGACGGGCGAGCCCAGAGCAAAGTGCATCAGGGTGTGACGACGGAGGTGGTGGGGAACTGCGGATTCTCCG
>NZ_ML142857.1:160444-163203 GCF_004138495.1 Phytoactinopolyspora endophytica | reverse complement strand
CGCTGACCGGGCCGGCCCGGCAGGACCATCTGGACCTTCTGGCGGGGATCGGTGACGACCCGGTGGACCCGTCGTGGACCGACCTGGCCGGGTACGCCGATGCGGTGCAGGGGGCCGGGACCGCGGTGAACGTCGCTGCGCTGGTCGGTCACGGGCAGCTGCGGATCGCCGCGGTGGGCATGGCCGAGCGGGTGGCCGGCGAGGAACTGGAGGCCATGCGGGCATTGCTGGCCGAACAGCTGGAACAGGGTGCATTCGGCATGTCGACCGGGCTGACCTACGTGCCCTCCCGGTATGCGGGCTCGGTTGAGCTCGACGCCCTATGTGTCATCCTCGCCGAGCACGACGCGATCTATGCGACTCATTCCCGGGGTCACGGGTTCTCTGACGTGGCCGAGGCGGCCGCGCTGGGCCGGGTGAGCGGGGCGCGGGTGCAGTTCTCGCATGTCGCCTTGAACGAGCCGAAGAGCTGGGGACGCGCGGGCGAGCTGCTGGCCCAGTTCGACGACGCCCGCGCCTCGGGCGTGGACATCGCCTGCGACGTGTATCCGTACGATGCGTCGGCGTCCGCGTTGACCCAGTATCTGCCCCCGTGGGTGCTGGACGGCGGGGTGGCGGCGATGCGTGATCGCCTCGCCGATGCGGAGACGATGGATCGTGCCGAGACCGACCTGGCCCGCGGGTGGGGCGATGGAGGACGGATCCCGTGGTTCTGGGACCGTGTGGTGCTGGCCCGCACCGACGGAGTGCTCGACGCGCCCGAGGGCGTGAGCATCGAGTCCGCGGCTGCCGACGCCGGGTGGTCACCGGCGAGGTATGTGCTGCAGCTGTGCCGCGAAGGGGGCAACCGGGTGCAGGTGGTGCTGTTCTACCGCACCGAGGACGACATGCGCGCGTTCCTGCGCTACGAGCATTGCACCCTCGGTTCGGACGGGTCCGCGATCCCATATGAGCAGCACGGGCGGAAGCCTCATCCGCGCGCGTTCGGTGCGCATACGCGAGTGCTCGGCCGTCACACGCGGGAGCTGGGAGACTTCGACCTGCCGACGGCGGTGCACAAGATGACCGGCGCGGTCGCCGACCGGCTGAGCTTGCGTGACCGCGGCATACTGCGGCCGGGGCTGGCGGCCGACATCACCGTCTTCGATCCCGCCGTCGTCGCCGACCAGGCGACATTTCTCGACCCATGCCGACCCCCGATCGGCGTGGACTACGTCGTCGTCAACGGGGAGCTGACCATCGACGGCGGGAGACAGACCGCCGCCCGACCGGGAAAGGTACTGCGATCTCGATGACACTACGAACGGACGGGACACCGGCCAGTGCTGACACGACGCCGTTGATCGACTCGTCGTCGATGCGGGGGGCCGCGTCGACCGCGGACGACGAGTGGCTGATCGACTGGCGATGCAAGAGTTTCCCGCCGTCGGCCGAAGGCGTGCCCGCGTCCCAGGTAGCTGAGCGGCGGTGGCATGTGCATGAGGACTTCAGTACTCCGGTGGCGCTGCTCAAAGAGCGTGCGCTGGCGCACAATCTGAACCGGATGCGCGAGTACTGCGCCGAGCACGGTGTGCACATCGCCCCGCACGGCAAGACGACCATGTCGCCGGAGCTGATCAGGTTGCAGCTCGAACACGGTGCTTGGGGCATGACGGCGGCCACCGCGTGGCAGGCGCGGGCGATGCTCGCCTTCGGCGCGCGGCGGGTGCTGATCGCCAACGAGTGCATCGACCCGGTGGGCCTGCGCTGGATCGCCGCCCACATGCGAGACCACCCCCAGGTCGAGGTGCTCTGCCTCGTGGACTCGACCGCAGCGGTGGAGCAGATGCGTGCCGTGCTGCGCGAGGTACACGGGTCGGCCGCCGGCGACACATCGTCCCCGCCGGTACGTCCGATGCCTGTGCTGGTGGAGATCGGCGTTGCCGGCGGGCGGGCCGGGGCACGCGACGTCGTCGCCGCCGTCGACGTCGGCCGGGCGGTGTCCGCCGCACCAGAGCTCGAGCTGGCCGGTGTGGCGGGGTTCGAAGGAGTGATCGGCGGGCAGCGGGTGCGCGAGGTCGTCGAGCCGGTCCGGCAGTTCTTGGGCACGATCCGCAGCGTCGGAGAGGAACTGATGGCGGCCGGCGCGTTCCGGGACACGCACCCGGTGATCCTGTCCGCTGGTGGCAGCGCGTTCTTCGACCAGGTCGTCGACGTGTTCACCGAGGGCCGGGACCGTTACGCTCGCCCGGTCGATGTGGTGATCCGCTCTGGCTGCTATGTCACCCACGACCATGTCACCTACCGCGCCGCGTCACCGTTCGCCGGCGACGAGGAACGCGACTTCCGGCCCGCCATCGAGGTCTGGGCACGGGTGATCTCCACACCAGAGCCCGGGCTGGCCATCATCGACGCCGGCAAGAGGGACATCTCCACCGACGGCCAGATGCCGGTGGTGCTGGGCAGGCTGCGCGATACCGAGTTCAGGCCCGTCGACGAGGTGGCCGTCGACCGTTTCAACGACCAGCACGGCTACCTGGCCACCGCCGCGTCCGCCGCCAGTGTGCTCGAGGTCGGTGACCGGGTGGCTCTGGGTATCTCCCACCCCTGCACCACGTTCGACAAATGGCGGGTCATGCCCGTGGTCGACGACGACTACACCGTCACCGCCGCGTTCCGGACCACCTTCTAACCCCGTACACCGACATGTCCACTGTGTGGCATGAGCTGAGAGGAATGCGATTGTGAGTACTGCCGAAGAGCGCCTGGCCGCCGTCGTC
>NZ_ML142857.1:159980-160401 GCF_004138495.1 Phytoactinopolyspora endophytica | reverse complement strand
CCGCTGGGCGCCGGCGCGCTGATCGACGCCGTCGTCGTGGACGGCGGCACCGCCTATGTCTCCGGTCAGGTCGCCTTCGCCGGACCCGACGGCCCGTTGCTGGGCAAGGTCGGGAGCGACCTCGACGCCGAGAAGGCCGCGGGTGAGGCCGGTAAGGCCGTGGCGAACGGTCTGTACCGGCTGATCGAGACCTTCGGGTCGCTGGACGTGGTGCAGCGGGTGCTGAAGCTGACTGTGTTCGTCAACGCCACCGCTGAGTTCACCGAACAGCCCGCTGTGGCCAACGGCGCCAGCCGCGTGCTGATCGACGTCCTCGGCGACCGTGGCCGGCATGCCCGTTCGGCCGTCGGTGTCGCCAGCTTGCCGCTGGGTGTCCCGGTCGAGGTGGAACTCGTGGCGAAGGTGGCGGGCTGATGCGGCT
>NZ_ML142857.1:155689-159958 GCF_004138495.1 Phytoactinopolyspora endophytica | reverse complement strand
TCGGGTTCAACCATGAGTCGAACACGTTCGCGCCCGGGCGGGCCACGCTTGATGCCTGGCGCCACGCCGGCATCCTCGAGGGCGAGCAGATCCGTGACGCCTACGCCGCATCCGAGGCCACGCTGTCCGGGTTTTTCGCCTATGAGGCCGAGCAGCCCGAGGTGGAGCTGACACCGCTGGTGTTCGCCTGGCTGACCCCGAGTGGCCCCAGCACCAGCGAGGCCTACGACCACCTCACCGGCCGCATGCTCGACGCGTTGGCCGAGCAGGGCCCGTTCGACGGGGTTCTGCTCGTCCTGCACGGTGCGGCTGTGGCCGAGAACGCGCCCGATGCGGACGGGGAGTTCACCCGCCGGGTGCGCGAGGCGGTGGGAGGCGAGGTGCCGATCGGCGTCACAGTGGACATGCACGCCAACATCTCCCGCCAGATGGTCGACCATGCCGACGTCGTCACGGTGTACCAGACCAACCCGCACGTCGACGCGGCCGAGCAGGGCCTGGCATGCGCGCGGATCGTCGGCGCCACCGTCCGCGGCGAGGTGCGTCCGGCGATGGCGCTGGAGGACCCGCCGCTGGCCGTGAACATCCTGCGGCAGGGAACTCACGACGAGCCGATGGCCGGGCTGTTGCGCATCGCGCAGGAGCAGCGCCGACGCCCAGGTGTGCTGTCGGCCAGCGTCGTCGAGGGGTTCCCGTACGCCGACGTCGTCCAGATGGGCATGACGTTCGTCGCGGTCACCGACGACGACCCGGCTCTCGCCGCCGACGTGGCGCGGACGCTAGCTGACGCTGCGTGGAAGGTTCGTGACCAGCTCGACGCCGAGCTCACCTCGGTCGACGACGCACTGCGGCAGGCCGCGGCCGCGGGTTCCGGGCCGGTGCTGCTGATGGACATGGGTGACAACGTCGGAGGCGGCAGCCCCGGTGACTCCACCCACGTGCTGCACGCCGCGCGCCGCCTCGGCATCGCCGGCCTCATCATGTCGATCAACGATGCCCAGGCCGTCGCCGCGTGCACCGACGCCGGCGTCGGCGAGCGCGTCGAAATCCAGGTCGGCGGGCGGACGGACCACCGGCACGGGGAGCCGTTCCCGGTCACCGGTGAGGTGATCACCCTGGCCGACGGGGAGTTCGACGACCCCACACCTACTCACGGAGGGGCTCGCTACTACAACTTCGGCCCGTCCGCCGGAGTGCGCACCGACGATGGTTTTCTGCTCGCCGTGCACTCCCGTGCAGCCGGCACATCCAGCCGTGAGCAGTTCCGCATCGTCGGCATCGAACCCACGGATGCCAAGATCATCGCTGCCAAAGGTGTGCACTCGCCGCGTGCCGCGTTCGAGCCGATCGCCAGCCGGCTCATCTGGGCGAGCACACCCGGCTGCACCAGCGCCGACCTGTCCATCCTCGACCACCAGCACCGCCGTTCGCCGATGTTCCCGTTCGAGCCCACCGCCACCTGGTAGCCCGCATCCGCGGCCTGGTTGACGGTGCCACTCGGCGACGTGCTCTGCGACGTGGTTGACCTGCGCTCGGGTGCACGCGTGCTCGATGTCGCGACCGGAACCGGGCACGTGGCCCTCGCCGCCGCGCGGAGGTTCTGCGACGTCACGGGTGTGGACTACGTACCCGCGCTGCTCGAGATCGCGCGACGCCGGGCGGAGATAGAAGCGCTGCCGGTCGAGTTCCTCGAAGGCGACGGTAGGCCGGCACGCAGCGCCTCCGCCGGCAGCGAAACCACCGACGCGCTGGGGTAGCGAGGACACGATCCGGGAGCTCTTCGACGGCGGGGTCTCGGAGTTGGCCTTTGACACGGGAACGATCACCGAGCGTTTCCTGTCCCCTGAGCACTTCGCGGACTTCTTCCTCACCCACTACGGCCCCACCTACAAGGCGTCTCAGCGGCTGGACGACGACGGCAGGGCCGCGTTCCGTCGTGATCTGGGCGCCCTTGCATCGTCGGCGAACCGAGCGAGCGACGGCACGGTCGTCTGCGAGTGGGAGTACCTCGTCGTCGTCGCCACCAAGGCGTGATGGGTCACTACGGTGAACCGCACCTTTCTCGTCTCTGGCTGGAAGGGCGACGCGAGCGGCCTTCCGGTCTGGCCGTAAACTCTCCGCGTGACCGAAACCGTGGCCGTACGTGGTGCCGTACCGTCCCGCCGTCGTCGCGTCGTGCGTGCGGTCACGCTGGCCGTGTGTGGTCTGGTCCTCGGCGCGCCGTCGGCCATAGCTGACGGCACAGCCGGCGAGCAGCCGATGCATACGGCCACGGTCGACGAGCTGATCGAACAGTTGCGCGACGATCCCGTTCTGGTCCAGCCATCGATGGGCATGGGCGATTCCGAGCTGGCCCATGACGTGCTCAGCGAGGCCGCGGCAGACGCGGATTTGCCGATGTACGTGGTGCTGGCCGAGATGCCGGGCGAGCTGGCAGCGACGGAGCAGCCGGCGGAGCAAGCGGCCGTCCTGTTCCGCGACGAGCTGGGCGAAGGCATATACCACGTCGCGTTCCTCGGGGCGGGCTCGTATACGGGTGCATGGGGCGCTCCGGATGACTTCGATCTTCGCCAGGCCTACACGGAGCTGAGAGCCGCCGAGGAGAACGGACCGGGTGAGTACCCACGGTCATCGGCGCTCTTCGAGGCTGCCGTGATGGTGCGGGCAGCGGCTGCTCCTGGTGAGGATCTGCCGTCGTCAGTGGTCGACGACTACGTGAGCGAGCCATGGGCGTTCGTCCCAGATCCGCCCACGTCAATGGCCGACGCCGAGGCCACCCGCTGGGTGGCTACCCTCGCCACGGGCATCGGTGTGCTGGTTGCAGGGCTCATCATCACGGTGGGTGTCGTGCGAGCCAAGCCGCTGAGAGCCCGCAAGGGCGACGCGGCGCGTCCAGCTTATGAGGCGGTGCCGGAGGGTATCGAGCGCCGGGCGAAGAAGCATCTCGCTGACGCACGCCGACGTCTCGACGAGCTGTCTGGCGATGAGCTGGCAACACCGACCGGAGAGAAGGTGTCGAGCGCGATCGACGCCGCTGAGCGCGTGCTCGACACGGGCGATGACCTGGATGCTGTCGGCGCCTATGTGCTCGCGCTGACAGCGGATCGCGAGGTGGACCGTGTGAGCAGACCCGAGCTGCGGACCTACCAGCCATGCTTCATCAACCCTATGCACGGCGAGGCGGAGGACGCCGTCCGGGTGGGTGGGTCCTCGATCGACGCGCCGGTCTGCTCGGCGTGCGGCCGAAGGCAGGGAGCGTTCCTGTCGGTCCGGAGGGGTCTGCGGGGGTGGGTTCCTTACGTCGAGACCTCCACCGTATGGGCGCGTACGGGTTATGGCGCCCTGGTGGGCGATCTCGCTGAGCAGGTCCTCGCGGATCGGAGCGTGCGGCGATGATCAAGAAGATCGTCGGCCTGGTGACGACCCTGGTGTGCGCGGTCCTCGGCGGCGTCGCGGCGTGGTCGATCACCTCAGAGGACTTGCCGGACGAGACGTACACCACCGAGCGCGCCCGCGTTGCCGCCGACGGCCTGGACGACTCCCACGTCTATGTGGAGCCCAGCGCCGGGGGCGCCTTCACCGACGATGAGCTCGCCCGGATCGACGAGGCCGCGGCCGCCTCGGACCCGCAGGTCTTCGTGGTGGTCTGGCCGGAGAGTAGCCAAGCAGGTTACGGGTCCGACAGCGAGGTGCTGCGTCAGATCGGCCGTCGCCTGGACCGGCCAGGCGTGTATGTTCAGATCAGTCCTGGAAGCGCGCTGGACAGTGTGGACGTAGGCATCGATGCGGGATACTTCTCTATCTACGAGTCCCCGGACGAGCAATGGTCCAGCAGCCGGGAGACCAGGCTCCTGCTCGAAAAGATCGAGGAGAACGACGGGCGCAGCTACGAGCTCGGGGAGAGCACCGGCAGCGACTACTGGGGAGGCACCGCCGGCACGATCGCCGCAGGTGTGCTGATCGGCTCATTGGGTGGAGGAGTTGCCGGCGCCATCGGGCTGATCGGCTGGTTCTTTGTGCGGCGGCGAAGGGCGGCGACGTGAGCGAGACGGAACCCTACGAGCCTGATCCGGAGACGATCGCCGAGGACCTCGCCGATGACGGCGTGCACGTGGACCCGTCGTTGGCCGGTGCCATCACCGACGAGCAACTGGACGAGATCACGACGCTGGTGGCCGACACAGATCCCCAGGCGTTCGTCATCGCGGTGCCCCTCGAGCACGGCGCCGACCTGTCCACCAGCCAGCTCGTCACCCTGGTCAACCGTGA
>NZ_ML142857.1:140889-155669 GCF_004138495.1 Phytoactinopolyspora endophytica | reverse complement strand
CTCCGAGGACGGGATCTTCTTCGTCTCCCATGGTTCGGAGGACTACGCCTGGTCGCTGGACAGCACCGGCTACGGCGTGCCTTCCGACATCGCAGCCACCTACGCCACCAGCGTGGCCGCTGACCGTTACCCGAGCGACCTCGGGCAACAGGTGACCGACGCCCTGGAGATCTTCAGCAGCGGCGAGGCTCGCGAGATCTACGACGAGCACTTTCCAGATCGGTCCGAGTCCGGCAGCGAACAGAGCGCCGGCGACGGCGAGCCCACCCAGATCCTGGGTATGGATCCACCCGTCGCCATCGGCGTGGCCGCTGGGATCGTGGCCGCGGCCGTCCTCGTCGCCCTGCGTCGTCGTCGTGCCGACCGCAAGGGTGTCAACCTGAAGCGGCGGGCACTACAGAGGATCTCGTCCGCACAGACGCAGGAGTGGCGGCGCAGGGCCGAGACCGAGAGCGCGGCACTAGGCGAACGGATCCGGAAGCTGGAGATCGACCAGCGCTCCGACAGCGACGCGTGGGGCGCCGCACTCGACCACTACCAGGCCGCGACCGCCATCCTGGACCAGTCGGACGACGCCGCCGACTCGATCGGAGCCATGGTGCTCACCCGCCGCGGTGACGACGCCCTCGACCACGCTGTGGCGGGAAAGTCATGGAATCCGACGGTGGCCTGCTTCTTCAACCCGTTGCACGGCCCAGCCAGCGGCCGTGCGCCCTGGACGACGGCGGCCGGGAGTCATGAGGTGCCGTGCTGCCGCGCCTGCCGCCGCGACATCGGCAAGCGCCGCGAGCCCGAGATCCTCGACCTCCCCACCGAGGACACCGTGGTGCACTACATGGACTCCGATGCCGAGCCGTGGGCATCGACCGGCTTCGGGGCGCTGGCGCCTGACCTGATCGACCGGCTCCGGCAGCGCTGACGGCCGTGGCGGACGGCGCAGGCGGGCTGTCCCCTGGAGCGGAAACCTGGTGGCCTCAGCTCCATAGAGTGCAGATGGGTGCTGCGATGATCCGCTCTGCCAGCTGATAGGCATGTGGTCCGGTGTGCAGGACCACACCAGCCAGAAACTGATCCCCTAGCTCGTCGCGCAGCCATTCGAGGTGTCGCGCGTGTTCGCGTCCCGGACCAGCTTTTGCCTTGATCTCGATGCCGATGACGCCTACCGCGCCCATGTCGATCAGTAGGTCGATCTCCCGCCTGCCGCCTTCCTGCCGCAGGTGGTACAAGCGTGTCCCGACGTCCATGACACTGAGTTCTGCGCGTAGCTGTGTGTAGACGAAGTTGTCGAGGACGCGCCCAAGCAGGTCGCCGTCGCTGAGCACCGTCTGGGTGTCAACCCCGAGCAGTCCAACGGCGAGGGCTGGATCGGCCAGGTAGCGTTTCGGGCTCCTTATCAGCCTCTTCAGCCTGTTCGTCCACCAGGCCGGGACGGACACGGTGACGAGGAGGTTGCGCAGAAGCTTGTCGTAGTCGTCTGCGGTTGTCCGACTGATGCCGGCCGCCTCGTAGAGGGTTTTGTGATCGGGAACGCCGGCCATGTTCAGTGCTGTTGCTTCGAAGTACGTGCGAAGCAGTTCTGGGTCCCGACGTGATGCGCCGAGCCATTCAACGTCGCGATGGATGACGTGGTGGACGTAGCTATCGATCCACCGTCGACGAGCTCTAGCCGACGTCGACAGCATCGTGTCCGGGAAGCCGCCGCGCAAGGCCATGTCGACGTAGTCGCCGAGATCCGGGGTCGCGGGTGGGAGCGTGACGGATTCTGCGCGGCCGGCTCGGATCGTGTCGAGGAACGTCGACGGTGACGACAGGCCGTCGGCTTCGCGCATGCTGATGCCGGTCATGTCGACACGGATGACCCTGCCGGTGCCGGGCCAGTTCGAGCCGTCCCACTCAGCGCGAACCGATCCGGTGAGGATGAATCGTCCGGCTCCGTGGCCCGTGTCCGTGGCTCGCTTGACCGCACCGAGGACTCCCGGCACGGCTTGCCACTCGTCCAGCAGGATCGGCTCCGCGTAGCGGCGAAGAGCGGCGTCGGGGTCGGCCTCGAACGCGGTTGCTGCCGCCGCCTCGTCGAGGCGGACCACGCTTCGAGCGTGCCGGGCGGCCGTAGTCGTTTTTCCTGTGGCGCGGGGTCCAAGCAGCATGATTGCGGGAAGGTCGGCCATGAGTTCGTCGATCAGAGGGTCGATGAATCGTTGCAGGTAACGTGCATGATCTGCCATATCGAATACATCTCCCACATGGATTCGTAGGCATTTCCCACATCACATCCTAGCGCTCTCATGCATCGTTCCCTAGGCATTTTCCGCACCTGCCGGACGAGTGTGCCGCAGAGGCTAGACGACCGTTCCGTTGCTGATGAAGTGGCGGGAGAAGGCGACGGCACGGTCGAGGGCGGTGGCGAGGATGCGTTCGCCGATGTCGGGGCTGGCCTTGGTGGGGTCGCCGTAGACGCCGTCGGTGGTGAGCTCGTCGAAGCGGATGGCGACGTCGACGTATCCACGTGGGGCGGAGCCGGGGTATGCCTCGGAGCGGATCCCGGGCGTGCGCACGCGTTCGGCTTTGACGAGTTCGGGCGCGAGGACCATCGCAAGTGAGGTTTCCAGTTCGCATGCGTGCCCGTATGCGGGGCCTGATGCCACGTCGGCGCAGACGTCGCGCGCGAGTTTCGCCCACATCATGGAGGCGACGAGGACATCGAGCTCGCTGCGTGCGCGCCTGGCGACGAGGGTGAGGGCTTCCATGTTGCCGCCGTGGCCGTTGACGATGATGACCTTGTCGAAGCCTTGCGCCTTGAGGCTGACGACCAGGTCGAGCAGGAGAGCGATGAATGTGGGTGGTGTGAGGGTGAGGGTGCCGGCGAAGCGTTCATGGTGCTCGGAGAGCCCGTACGGCAGCAGCGGGCAGACGATGGCGTCGGAGCCGAGCTCGGCGCCGAGCCGGTGCGCGAAGGCTTCGGCGATGCGTGCGTCGGTGAGGACGGCGAGATGGGGGCCATGTTGTTCCACCGCTCCAACGGGCAGGATGGCCACCTCGGCGGACTGCTGCGCGGCCTGGGCATCCTCGGTGGTGAGTTCGGCTAGCTGGACGGCGGGATGGGGGGCGACCATCTCTGTCTCCCTTCGGCAGCGATGACACGAGGCGTGAAGCGGCCTGCCGATGGCGCCAGTGCATGGCACAATCGGCAGGCCGGTGTGGAAGATCGGACACGTCCTCAGAGATCGACGTGGACGGTCTCGCCCGCCCGAGCGTACTGCCGCGCGGTGTCACGCGTCGGTGCTGGGCCGATCACCTCGACTTCGACGGCGCGGAGTTCTCCGAGACCGACATGCTGGGTGTGCAGCGCACCGCCACCGTAGCCCTCGGTGGACAGGACCTGGCGGCTGAAGATCGGCGGCTTGCCGCGTTCCCGATCCCCGGGACGGTAGACGTTGACCGTGGATCCCAGTGTGGTCTCGGATGAGACATCCACCTTCAGCCAGTTACCCGCAGCGGAGGTGTTCTCCCAGTAGCGCGAGGGCAGATCCGGGAACCACTCGACGGCGAACAGGTCGACGCGGCCGTCATTGTTGAAGTCGGCGTTGACGCCGGTCGGCCAGTACCGCGGGGTGCCGATGCGGTCCCATTGGGCTTCCTCGGGCGACGGCAGGCGTTCGTCGTGGAGACCCGACGGGGTGTCGAACTGTGGGATACCGTCGTCGAGGCCGGTGTGCTCGAAGATCGCCGGCTCGGTGCCGTCGCCGACCGAGACACCGGTCGCGATGTCCAGCCACCCGTCGTTGTCCATGTCGACGAGGGTGACGTGCGCCGGCTTGGTGTCAACGGTGCCGATGCCGGTCTCGGCGGTGACGTCGGAGAACACCGGGAGGCCGTCGTCGTCGTTGCCGTCGTTGAGGTAGATGTGGACGGGCTGCTGCGGCCACAGTGCGGCCAACGCCGGATAGGGATGCGACCCGACGACGATGTCGTGCCGTCCGTCTCGGTTGAGGTCGGCGACCGCTACTCCGGCCGACTCGTCCGACCACAGCTGGCTGACCATCGTGAACTCGCTCGCGTCGGCTTCGACGAAGCCACCTTCGCGATCGTTGACGAACATGCGGGCACGTTGGACGTTCTCTTCTCCTTCAGGCACGGCTTTGCCGCGCAACGAACCTGAGACGAACAGATCTGGCCAGCCGTCGGCGTTGAGATCGGCGGCTACGACTCCGAGCCCGCTGATGTCGTCGGGCAACCCTGTTGCCGTGGTGGCCTCCTCGAACTGGAAGTCTCCATCACCCAGATAGAGCCGGCTCGACGCTGGGCCCATCGCGTCCTCATAGTAGACATCTTCGATGACGAAGAAGTCTTGGTTGCCGTCACCGTCGAAGTCAGCCACGGCAATCGAGCGGGCGGCAATCTCGTCGGCGACCTGGCCGACTCTGGTGAACGTGCCGTCGTCGTTGCGCAGGACGACGACCTGTTGGCCGTTCGTGGGCGGGGGATCTTGGCTGGCCAACTCGTACGGGTAGTAGTGCGAGACGAGGAGATCGAGGTCTCCGTCGTTGTCGATGTCGGCGAAGGCGGATCCGCTGGAGCTGCCGTCCCGCATCTCGGGAAAGGTCGGATCGGGCTCGAAGCCGTCGGGTCCGCCGAGGAGCAGCCGGTCCGGGGATATCTCCGTGGCACCGCGATCGTCGATCTCTCCGCGGAAGAATCGGTCCCACGGGAGCTGCTGGTAGAAGCTGCCGACGTACAGGTCGACCCAACCGTCATCGTTGACGTCCGCGGCTGCGGAGGTGTGAGCGAACATGCCCAGCAGTGGATCCCACAGCCCTTTCTCCTTCGTCTGTTCCTCGACCGAGATCGACTGATCGGAGTCAGATCGAGCGGTCCGATCACGGTCGTCACCTTCGTGTGCACCGTCCTCGCCGGATGCTACGGCGGGCGTGGCCATGACCGCAGCGCAAGTCATGAAGACTGCGATGGCGGATCGTCGCGTACCGAACACAACACCTCCAGGTGGGTTAGCACGACGGCTACAGCGCTTACCTGTATGAAACCGCGTGATGGAACGCTGGTGCTGGCTATTGAGATGAAGGCTGGCAGCGCCATAGAACGCAGTCAACGGTCCGTCAGGGCTTGTTCCACGTAATGGAATGCCTTCCATTTTCGCGAACAGTGCTATTGACGCTGGTGACAGCGGAGTGACACAGTCATCTTTCTCCGAAGGCTCCCAATCAGCGAGTAGCCGAATCCGGCGAATGGAACGCGAGGTGACCCATGCGAGGCAAGCTCAAGTGGTCTACGGGGATCGCGACTGTTGCTCTTGTGATCACCGCATGCTCGGCCAACGAGGTGCCGGGCGAGAACGATGCCGACGACCAGGGCGGCGACGCGGGCGACTCGAACGACACCAGTGGCGACGATTCGGTGCGCTTTCTCATCGCGGAGAACTTCTGGGCCGACTGGGTTCCGTATCAGAGCACGGCGCAGAGCCAGGCGCGCCTGAACGTGCACATCTACGACACGTTGCTGCAGTTCCCGAGCGGAGAGCTCGACCAGCCCGTACCGTCGCTGGCGACGGAGTGGGAGCAGGTCGATGCGACGACCTGGGAGTTCACGTTGCGTGAGGATGTGACGTTCCACGACGGGACGCCGTTGGACGCTGAAGATGTGAAGGCCTCGATCGAACTGGCCTCAGGAGCGACCGGCGCGGAGACCGTCCTGCAAACGCGCTGGGTACCCACCACAGGTGAGGTCGTGGACGATCACACGGTCCGGTTGGTGACCGAGGAGCCGTTCGCGTCCTTGCTCAACGCCGTGCGGCAGACCCCCATCGTCTCGTCCGAGGACATCGAAGCCGGGCAGGACACCATGGCACAGGAGCCGAACGGCACCGGACCGTTCACGCTCGTCGAGGAGTCCGAGACGAAGAAGACCATGGAGGCGAACGAGGACTATTGGAACGGCCCGCCTGAGATCGGGGAGCTGGTATGGGAGTTCGTCGCGGATCCGCAGACGCGGGTCAGCGCGCTCCTGGCAGGACAGGCCGACGCTATCGACCGGGTGCCTGCCGAGCAGCACGCCACGATCGAAGACGAGGATGGCTTCTCGCTGGTCTCGGCCACGGCCAGCGAGCAGGTGAACCTGTGGTCGATTCCTGATCGTGAGCCGATGTGGGACGAGAGCCCGGAGCTGCGGCGCGCTGTGATGCTGGCGATCGATCGGCCTGCGCTGGTCGACAGCCTCGTCATGGGGGAGAGCGTCACCGCAGACAGCTTCGCCCCGGAAACGACGCTCCACCACACGAGCGGTTCACCCTCGTACGAGCAGGACCTGGACGAGGCACGACAGCTGGTTCAGGAAGCCGGGGCCGAAGGCCTGGAGTTCGAACTGTGGGTCGCCAGCGGATTCCTGCCGCGTGCGGAACAGGTCGGAGAGGCCATCGCGGCCAACCTCAATGAGGTCGGGCTGAACGTGCGTGTCGTGCCGAGCGATGTGGCGGGTCTGGTCGATGACTCGAACAGCGAGTCAGGGACTGGTCTGCTCTACCACCTGAGCTGGTCCAGCGGCGGCGATCCGGACGCCGCGCTGGGCATCTACGCGACGCCGAACCGGTGGACCGCGGGTGACGAGACGATCGATCAGCTGGTGGCGGAGGGCAAGACCACGACTGATCCACAGCAGCGAGCGGCGGTCTATGACGAGTTGCAGGCGTACCTGTGGGACGAGCTGCCGCACATCCCGCTGTACTACAGCGACTTCACGGTGGCCTACTCCGATCGGGTCCGCGACCTGCGGGTGCTGCCGAACTACGAGACCGACTTCTACCCGGCGAGCATCGGCGAGTAAGCATGCTTCTCTACACCATCCGGCGCACCGCGCAGATGCTGGTTGTCGTGCTCTGCGTGGTGACGCTGGTGTTCCTGCTGCTGAGAATCGCCGCGGGTGATCCGGCACGGCTGATGAACGCTCCCGACGCCCCGGACGACGTCATCGAGGCCACCCGGGAGAGGCTGGGTCTGGACGAGCCGATCTACATCCAGTATCTGTACTTTCTCCGGGATCTCCTCGGCGGTGACCTCGGCCAGTCCTTCCAGGGTTCGTACTCGGTCGCGCAGGTGGTCTTCGCCGCCTTGCCGAACACCGCCATGCTGGCAGCCGTCACGGTGCTGGTCTCCACGGTGATCGCGCTGGCCCTCGGCATCGGCGCGGCGCTGACGCGTGGCTCCTGGTTGGATCGGTCGGTGCAGGTCTACGTGGCCTTTGCCCAGTCCATCCCAAGCTTCTGGCTTGCGGTGGTGCTCGTACTCGTCTTCGCGGTGCAGCTCGGGTGGCTCCCCGCCGTCGACTTCACCGGGCCGTCGAGCTTCGTGCTACCGGTCGCGACGATGGCAGTGGCCCTCACACCGATCCTGATCAGGACGATCCGGCAGTCCTTCATCGAGACATTGCAACAGGACTACATCCGTGCGGCGCGAGCCCGGGGCATAGCTCAGCGTAAGATCCTGCTGGTCCACACCCTGAAAGTGGCCTCGCTGCCGCTGGTGACGTTGATCGGCCTGCAGTCCGGGATGATCCTGGCCGGGTCCTACGTGGTGGAGAACATCTTCAACTGGCCCGGGATCGGCAAGCTCGCCGTGGACGCGCTCACCAGCCGGAACTTCCCGATGGTGCAGGGCGCGGTGCTGATCGCCGCGGTGACCTTCGTGCTGGTCAACTTCGTCGTCGACATGCTGTACACCACGTTGGATCCACGCATCCGGCTGAAGGGAGCGTCCTAGTATGCTGCGCCGCAAGACGGCGGCCATCGGACTCGGCGGCATCGGTCTGCTCATCTTCGTCGCCGTGGCCGCGCCGTGGATCGCTCCGTACGAGCCGGCGGCCCAGGACCTGTCGAACGTGCTCGCACCACCGGCGTGGGACGGCGGCGACTGGTCCTACCCGCTCGGCACGGACGCGCTGGGCCGGGACGTACTGTCCCGGATGATCTACGGTGCGCGGTCATCGGTCCTGATCAGCGCGTGTGCCATGCTGATCGGAGCGACTCTGGGGCTGTTGACCGGCTTGGTCGCCGGCTTCTTCGGCAGGTTCGTCGACACACTCATCATGCGACTCGGTGACATCCAGCTCGCCCTGCCGTTCATTCTGATCGCGATCGTGATCCTCGGCATGATGACCGAGCGGTCGCCGGTTCACCTGATCGTCGTGCTCGGCATACCGGCGTGGATCGTGTACGCCCGCGTCGTGCGTGCGCGGACGCTCGCGGAGCGCGAACAGGACTACGTCCGCGCTGCCGAGACGATCGGGGCCCGGCCGTTGCGGCGGATCTTCCGCTACGTACTGCCGCAGGTGCGCAGCGTGCTGCCCGCGATCGCGTTGATCGACCTGAGCCACTTGGTGGTGATGGAGTCCACGCTGAGCTTCCTCGGATTCGGGTTGACCTCTCCGCATGTGTCGTGGGGGCAGATCCTGGCCGACGGCCGGCAGAACATGGTCGTAGCGCCGTGGCTTCCGGTGCTGCCCGGTATCGCCATCATGCTCACGGTACTGTGCATCAACCTGGCTGTTGAAGGGATGCGGTCGCGGGTCGAGCCGCGCCGCCGGTGGTGGTCGACGCGATGGCGCCGCTCCGGAGCCACGCGGACAACGCTGGACATGGCAACGGCGGCGAGCCGGCCGGCCGTCGATGAGCTGCAGGCGGGGCCCACACCGGACGATGTGCTGCTCGATGTCCGAGGCCTCTGTGTGGACTTTCCGACGGCCGACGGCCGGGTTGTGCAAGCCGTCCGCGGGGTGAGCTTCACTGTGGGACGCGGCAAGATCCTGGGCATTGTCGGAGAGAGCGGCTCTGGGAAGTCGGTGACGTCGTACGCCTTGCTGCGCCTGTTGTCCGCACCCGGACGGGTGAGCGCCGGCACCGCCATGTTCGACGGCATCGACCTGCTCGGCGTGCCCGAGCGGTCGATGCGGCGGGTCCGTGGCCGTCGAATCGGCATGATCTTCCAGAATCCGGTCGGCTCGCTCAATCCGGTTCTGACCGTCGGTTACCAGATCGTCGAGGCGATCAGGACCAACCGCGACGTCGACCGGGACGCGGCTGTCGAGCTCGCCGAGAAGGTCTTCCGCGATGTCGGGTTCGGGGATCCGCCCCACATCATGAAGCAGTACCCGTTCCGCCTCAGCGGCGGGCAGAACCAGCGGGTCATGATCGCCATGACCATGGCGATCGAGCCGGAGCTGCTGCTTGCGGACGAACCGACCACAGCGCTGGACGTCACCACTCAGGCACAGGTGCTGGACCAGCTGCGTCGAGTGCGAGACGAGCACGGCACCAGCATCGTCATCATCAGCCACGACATCGGCCTCATCGGCGAGATCGCGGACGAAGTGGTGGTCATGTACGCCGGGGAGGTGTGCGAGTCCGGGCCGACCGAGCAGGTGCTGCGTGAGCCGCGACACCCGTATACCCAGGCGCTGCTGGAGTCCGTGCCTCGGCCGGAGGCCGGTGTCACGACCGAGCTGCGCTCGATACCCGGCGAGCTCCCGGACCCGACGCGCGAGTCCGGCGGGTGCCCGTTCGCGCTGCGGTGCTCCAGCGTCATGGACCTGTGCCATACGCACCGTCCGAAGCCGTTGACCGTCGGGCCGGCGTGGTCCGCCGCATGCCATCTGTACAGCGAAGATAAGGCGGAGGTGACGCAGCGGTGACGCCGATTCTCGAGCTCGACGACGTCCGCAAGCACTACACGACCCGCAGCGGGCTCGCCCGCCGTACCTCCAGTGTGCGTGCCGTCGACGGAGTGTCCTTGCGGCTCGAGCGGGGAGAGACCCTCGGCCTGGTCGGCGAGAGCGGCTGCGGCAAGTCCACGCTCGCCCGTACGTTGGTCCTGCTGGAGAAGCCGGACAGCGGGGAGATCCGGTTCGACGGCCGGCCGGTTGCGGTCACCGACGCGGCGTCGCTCCGTCGTGACGCGCAGATCGTGTTCCAGGACCCGTACACCTCGCTACCCCCGCACATGAAGGTGCGCCGCATCATCGCTGAGCCGTTGATGATCCACCGCATCGCCTCTGGTGCTGAGCTGCGTGCCCGCGTGGACGAGCTGATCGCGGATGTCGGACTGCCGGGCACAGTGGCGGACAAGCTCCCGGGACAGCTCAGTGGCGGGCAGCGGCAACGGGTGAGTATCGCGCGCGCTCTCGCGCTCGAGCCGTCGCTGTTGATCGCCGACGAATCGGTCTCCGCGCTGGACGTGTCAGTGCAGGCTCAGATCCTGAACCTGCTCAACGGCCTCCGTGAACGCCACGGGTTGACGTTGTTGTTCGTCTCGCATGACATCGGCGTCGTGACGTACGTGAGCCAGCGGATCGCCGTCATGTACCTCGGCAAGATCGTCGAGATGGGACCGACCGCCGACGTGTACGGCAATGCTCTGCATCCGTATACGCGCGCCTTGATGGCCGCGGTGCCCAGCATGGAACATCGTGGCCGGGAGCGGATCGAGGTACGAGGCGATCCGCCGGATCCGAGGCATCCACCGCCTGGATGTGCGTACCACCCACGATGCCCGATAGCACAAGACATATGCCGCGTGGAGTCGCCACCGGTGCGGGAATGGCTTCCCGGCAGACACGCGGCCTGCCATTTCGCACTCGATGGAGTGTCTGACGGAAGGAACACTGGATGAGTGCACAGGTCCGGATCGGTGTGATCGGACTAGGGTTCATGGGCGGCAAGTGGGCACAAGCACTCACTGAGCATCCGCGCGTTGAACTGGCCGTCGTCTGCGATGTCCGGGAGAGCCACGCGAAGGAGACGGCTGGCGACCTCGGAGCGACGTGGTCTGCCGATCCCGGCGAAGCGGCGGGTGACCCCACACTCGACGGCGTGGTCGTATGTACCCCCGAACACGTGCACGTCGACGCCGCTTTGGCCGCCATCGAATCGGGCACGCCGGTCGCGATCGAGAAGCCGTTGGCACACGAGCTCGCGGCGGCCGAACGCATCCGCGATGCGTCCATCGATGCCGGCGTACCGGTACTTGCTGCGCACATCCTGCGCTTCGAGCCGCGGTACGCGGCTATCAAGTCGGCGATCGAGGACGGGACGATCGGCCCGGTCCAGATGGTGCGCAGCGAACGCGTCGGTGTCGCCGCCGACCAGCGGATACTACAGGGGCGCACCTCGCTGCCCCTGTACTACGGTTCGCACGAGTTCGACCTCGCCCGGTGGTATGCGGGGGAGGTGACGCGGGTAGCCGCGCGTCGCAGCAGCGGGGTGTTGAAGGCGGCCGGCTACGACGTGGACGACCTGTACTCCGTCGTTCTCGAGTTCGCGGGAGGCGCGCACGGGACGTCAACGCTGGGCTGGTCGCTGCCGAGCGCGTCGGCGCCGTTCGGTAGCTCCGGGTTCACTGTGATCGGCGAGCATGGATACGCGCGGGTCGAACAGGGATCGACGGGCCTGTCGGTGGTGGGCGAGTCCGGGCGCATTGCGGTCGATACCTGGTACACGCCGAACGTCCATGGCCAGACACGTGGTGCACTCGCGAACGAGGTGGATCATTTCGTGCGTGTCGTGACCTCCGAAGCGTCCCCCTTGTGCACCGCGGCGGACGGCGCCGCGGCGGTTCGGCTCTGTGACGCAGTTGAGCGTGCCGCGAGCGACGACGCATTTGTGGACGTGGCCGCGGCTCCTGAAGGAGGTTGAGGCAACCATGACTGACAGCGGCGCGCTCGAACCCTATGGCGTCCGGGCTGTCAACCGGACGCTGGACATCCTTGAGCTGCTGGACGAACCGTCGCGGCCAGTGACGCTAGGCGAGGTCGTGGCCAAGACCGGCCTTCCCAAGACGTCTGCCTTCCGATACCTGGCGACGTTGGAGAGACGGGGCTATGTAGCACGGACGGCGAACGGCTCGTACCTTCCGACGCGCCTCTTTGGTCATCCCTGGGCCGGTGATCTCGACGAGCTGGCGCGCCGCGCACAGCCGATGCTCGAGCAGCTCCGCGACCAGTTCACGGAGACGGCGAGCCTGGGCGCACTCGATATGCACCGGGCGTTCTACGTTTCGACGGTGCGCCCGCGCCGCTCTGTGCGGGTCGATATCAACTCTGGGGCCCGCGCGATGATCCATTGCACCGCGTTCGGCAAGGCTCTGGCCGCCAGGGCGCCCGAGGACCGCGTTCGGGAGATTCTCGCCATGCAGGGCATGCCCCGTTTCACCAGCCGTACGATCACCGATCCGGATCGGTATATCCAGGAGCTTGCACGGGTGCGCAGGGCGGGATACGCGGTCAACAACGGTGAGAACGAAGTTGGGGCACGATGCGTCGCGCTGGCCCTGAACAGCACCGCGATACCGCTGGCTGTGTCGCTCAGCGCACCGGCGGATCGCATGCCACTGTCGAGGATCCGGCAGGTGGTCGACGCGTTCCGCGAGTTCGACGACGCGTTCGGCACGGTGGGAGGGACACCATGATCCGCGAGCTGCCAGTGATGATCAACGGTGCTCCGTGTCCACGTGGCAACCGCGAGGCGATTCCGGTGCACAGCCCGTCAACCGGCGAACAGCTCGCGAGGATGGTCCGCAGCACTACCGACGACGTCGACCAGGCGGTGGACGCCGCCGGGCGGGCGGCTACCGCGCTGGCCTCCATGACAGCCCGTGCCCGTGCGGACCTGGTGCGACGGGTAGGGGACCTGGTGGCCGGACGCGCCGGTGTGATCGCCCGTGACCTCGCCGGTGAACAGGGCAAGCCGCTGCGCGAGGCGGAAGGTGAGATAGCCACGGCGGTCACCATGTGGCACGAGGCCGCCGAAATCGTCCGGCACAGCACCGAAGAGATCCTGCCGAGCGACGACGCCGAGCGCCGGGTTGTCGTGGTACGCCGCCCACATGGGATCCTCGCGGTCGTCACCCCCTGGAATTTCCCCGCGACGATTCCCACCGAATACCTGAGCGCGGGCCTCGCCGCAGGCAACGCGATCGTCTGGAAACCGTCTGAGCTCACTCCCATCACGGCGGTTCACCTCTATGACTGCATCGTCGAGGCAGGATTCCCACCTGGGTCGGTCAACGTGGTGCCCGGACTAGGGCATGAGACCGGCGCAGCGCTGGTCTCCCATCCGTGGATATCCGCGATCGGATTCACCGGAAGCCCGCAGACCGGCGACGCGATCGCTCGTGCGGCGGGCGCGAAACCGATGCTGCTGGAGCTCGGCGGGAACAACGCCACCGTGGTGCTCGACGACGTCGACGTGGCGGCGGTCGCCGAACGTCTGCGCTCCGCTGTGTTCGCCAACGCCGGCCAGATCTGCAGCTCGACCGAGCGGATCATCGTCCATCATCGAATCCACGACGAGCTCGTCGACGCGCTGACCGATCAGGCTACGTCGCTGCGGCTCGGCCCGTCGCTCGATCCGGAGACGAGCATCGGGCCGCTGAACAACGAACCCACCGCCGCCAAGATCGACCGTCACCTCGATGATGCCGTCGCAAAGGGCGCGCGGATCATCACCGGGGGCACACGGCCCGGGGGCTGGCCGACGCGCCTGTATTACGAGCCCACCGTGCTGACCGGTCTGACGCCCGACATGCTCGCGTTCCGCGAGGAGACCTTCGGCCCGGTGGCGGCATTCATGACGTTCGAGTCGGACGACGAGGCCGTGGAACTCGTGAACGGCCATGGGCTCGGCCTGATCACCGGCGTCCTCGGCCAGGACACCGGGAGAGCTCTGGCCATCGGCCGCCGGCTCAAGGCGGGCGTCGTCAACGTCGGCGACGCCGCGACCGCGTGGCAGCCACATACGCCGTTCGGCGGCTACTCCGGGCGGGCCAGCGGGGTCGGCAGGCTCGGCGGCCGCTACACCATCGAGGCGCTCGGTCAGCTGCAGACCTTCGTCCTTCCTGCTCACACTATGCCGTAAACGTCCGGCTGCCCGTATTGCATCTCCCTGAGTGTCACCACACCCCAAGGAGGATCCACATGCCACCCACCACTCCATCTCGACGACAGATCTTGACCACGGGTGCCGCGGCAGCGGGGGCGATGGTGCTGCCCGCGGGACTGGCACACGGCTCGACCGAACAACCTCGTCCGGCGTCGGGCACGGCGTCGCCGCGTGGGCGGAAACCCAAGGTCGCGGTCATCATCACTGAGTATCGCCGCAACTCACACGGCGATGTCATCACCACGAAGCTGCTCGAGGGCTACCAGCTGCACGGCGTCGAGACCGAGCCGCGGGTCGAGGTCGCGTCCATCTACCTCGATCAGGTGCCGGACAACGACGTCGGGTATTTCATGGCTGAGAAACACGGTGTCCCCGTCTTCGATACCATTCCGGAGGCGCTCGCGGTCGGTGAAACCGGGAAAGTCGCCGTCGATGCCGTCATCATTGTGGGAGAACACGGCGACTATCCCTGGAACGAGTTCGGGCAGAAGACCTACCCTCGCCGGCGCTTGTTCGATACCACGGTCGCCGCGATGATCGCCTCGAACAAGTTTGTTCCGATCTTCTCGGACAAGCATCTTTCACAGGCGTTCCATGACGCACGGCATATGTACGACACCGCGCAGCGTTACGACATTCCACTCCTTGCAGGCTCAACGCTGCCCTTGGCCTGGCGCTTTCCTGCGCTTACGTATCCTGTGGACGCTTCGCTCAGCGAGGCGGTGGCGGTTGGCTACTCTCACATCGAGACTTATGGCTTCCACACGCTGGAGTCGCTTCAGTGCATGGCGGAGCGGCGTGCCGGCGGTGAGACGGGAGTCGGTTCCGTGCAGACTCTGCGCGG
>NZ_ML142857.1:135733-140878 GCF_004138495.1 Phytoactinopolyspora endophytica | reverse complement strand
AGTGTGGGAAGCGGCGGAAAGCGGCCGGTGGGATGAGGCGCTCATGGACGCAGCGATCGACGCCGCGCGACAGAAGGGCGGTCACGTTACCGACGGCGACGTCAAGGAGAACGCTACAGAACCGATCGCGTTCCTGATCGAGTACAACGATGGCTTCCGTGGAACTGCACTGCTGCTGAACGGGGCGCTGACCACTCTCGCATACGCCAGCCGTCGGAACGGTGAAGTTGAGGCGTCGGAATTCTTGCTGGAGAAGGGATGGCCCTATGGTCACTTCACGTTCCTGGACCGGCAGATCGAGCATATGGCGCTCACTGGAACTGCTCCCTATCCTGTCGAACGTACACTTCTGACGACTGGGATTCTTGATGCCGCGATGCACTCTGATCATGAGGGCGGGAAGCTGATCGAAACACCGGAGCTCGATATCAGCTATCGGCCGGTGGAGAACCCTGAGGGCACGTTGGAGCCGTCGGGAACCGGAATCGGGCACGAACTTCCGCCGCCTTCCTCGGATGATCGCCCTTACGACTGACGGTAGACGGGACGACCCGAGTTCCAGGTCCTTCACCACGTCCCGGCCCAGCGCAACGGCTCAGGACCGCGATGGCGCGGGGTGATCCGTGGGCTGGTGTTCTCAGAGCTGGGTGGTGACGGTCTCGAGGAGCCGTACCGGGGGAAGCAGCTGTTCATACGGCATCGGTGGGACGCCGGACTTCACAGCGTCGAGGAAACGGGCGATGCTTCGGGCGTTGTAGTCCTCGCCCAGGCCGATGTCGTCGGCGACGACGCCGTGGCGGCCCGTCACCGAGATGTGCCATGGTACGCGTCCGTGGTCATCGGGGCGGACGAAGATCAACACCAGCTGTATGCCGTTCGCCCGGGCGGTGACGGTGACCGCATGGGCGACGTGGTCGACGTGCACGTCGTCGATGTCCGGATTGCCGAGCAGCTCGAGCGCGGGTTCCACGACGTGCGGCCCGTAGAAGAACAGGCCCGCGTGCGGATCGTCCGGGTCGGCGGGCCCGGCCACGGTGACGACCTGCAGCTCACCCAGCTGCGCGGCGGCGTCGCGTAGCTGGGTCACGCCCGGTGACAGCCGCACGGCCGACCAGGATGCCAGCACTGCGCCCCCGCGCTGGGCGGCGGCGATGATCGCCTCGGTGTCGGAGACGGTCACCGCGGTGGGCTTGTCCACGAAGACATGTTTGCCCGCTTCCAGCAACGGCACGGCGTTCTGTGCGTGCAGCCCGCCGTGGCGGTCCGACACCACTGCCGCGTCCACGAGTTCCAGCAGGTCCTCGGCGGACTCGACGATCTGCTCGATCCGGCCGTCGGCCGCGAGCTTCCGGTTCTTCTCCGTGTCGCCACCGGCGAGAGCCACCACTCGGCAACCCTCGTAGCCCTCGTCGACGTTCAGGTGACGAACGAAATGGTCCGTATGCGAATTCTCGGTGCCGATCAACCCGATACGCAGCATGCGCCTGACACTCCCTTGCAAGCGGTTGCAGTCAACTTATCATGGCTGACATTGCTACCTCTGGCGTGGGCTCATTGCAACGTCACATGCGCGCACTTATGTCCGGTCATGCCGGGATCAGGTCATGCCGGGACCAGGAAGAGCAGAAGGCGAGGCAGGACAAGGATGCAGAGCACGTAGAGAAGTGCGAGCGTGACATGGACGAGTGAATCGCCGCGCTGTCCGGACCGCTTCATCTGCCGCAGTGCCAGGTGTCCCATGAGGATGGCCACGGGCCACAACAGAGGGCCGAGCGCGGCGAGCACCAGTGTGCCGATGGCCAGCGCATTCATCTTCGGCTGCGGCGAACCGTGGGACTGGGGCGGTTCGGGCTGCGCCACCCGGGGGTCGTCGTCCCGGGAGGGTTCGCGTTGCGATGGCTGTCTGTCGTGGTGGGCGCCCTCCGGCGCACGGTGGCGTTCTCTGACGCTGTAGTTCGGGCTGTGGGCGATCCGCGTGGCCCGTTGCGCGGCGTCGTAGGCGGCGAGACGGTCGGTGTCCAGCAGGATGTCCCTGGCGCGCGTGAGCTGGCGAAACCTGCGGTCGTCGCCGTCGGAGTCCGGGTGGCCGCCGCTGGCGGCGTTGCGACGGAACGCTCTGCTCACCTCATGTTGGCTCACGCCTCGTTGCACGCCGAGGACGGCATGCGGATCGCGTCCTCCGAGCTCCTCGATGTCTTTGGTGACCGTCATGTTCGTCTCCAGCCTCGCTGCCTCCTGCATATAAGACGTCACTCGACGGCGAAATGTGACAGGGGCGTGAGGGCGGGCGGTCGCCCGCGAGCCGAACGGGCCGTATCCGGATCGGGTGCCCCCTCTTGACACACGCGCCAACATCGCGGTCCTGGCGGAGGCCTACGCGCTCACCCGGCGGGCCGGCGCGGACACCGACGTCCTGGTCCAGGTCATGCCGCACACCTCGGCGGACAGTTGGCAGCTGCGCCACACCCTGATCGGCAAGGTGCTCAAGGGCGATCTTTCCCCGATGTTCAAACTCGGGCTCGCGGCCAAGGACATGCGCCTGCTCGAGGGTCTGGCGGCTGGGCTGTCCGCGCCGTTTCGGTTGCGGCCGTGAGGCGCTGAACTGGTATGAACAGGCCGAGCAACGGGGCATGGCCGACCTGGACTGGGGCGCGATCATCCCGGTGGACGAACCCGGCTGGTAAGCCAGGTTCTCAGGGCCTGGCCGTCGAGGCGGTCGGCGAACCCGTCTCACGTAGGTCATGAGCCCGCCCGGCGACGCATGATGTCGGTATGGGTGGCGCACGTTATGACTGGCCGGACAGCGACGAGGACCTCGTCGTCGTCCAGCGCCGGCTTGCCGACGAAGCGGAGGCGGTACTCGCCGCCGAGCCGTGGACGTTGACCGGCCGGCCCGTCATGGGCGGGTGTTTCGTGGCCTTCGCTCGCGGCGAGGAGGGACCTGGTCACCCTGGTGATCGAGCGTGGGCTGCGGCAGTGTCCTGGCGCGCGGGTGCGGTCATCGACGAGTCCGTCGTCGCGCAGCAGGTACCCGCGGCCTATGTGCCCGGGCTGCTGGCCAGACGGGAGGGTCCGGTGCTCGAGGCCGCCGTGAGCGGCTTGCGGATCCGCCCCGACGTGCTCTTGGTCGACGCGACCGGGTTCGATCATCCCCGTGGCGCTGGCCTCGCTGTTCAACTGGGTGCGCTGCTGGACATCCCGAGCGTCGGCGTCACGCATCGGACGCTTGTTGCGTCCGGTGCGATGCCCGACGAACCGCGAGCCGGCACCATCGTGCCGGTTCACGTGGGGGATCGGCTGGTCGGGTACTGGGTGTGCACCCGAACCGGGACACGCGCCGTCGTCGCGCATGCCGGTTGGCGGACCAGCCCGGACACCGCCGCGCAGACCGTGCTGGCGGCGTCGTCGCCCGGCGCCCGTACGCCTGCGCCGCTGCGGCAGGCCCGCCGCGTCGCCCGGACGACGCGTGCGGCTGCCGGCGCCGGCTGACGCGTGCGTCGCTGCCGGCCGAAAAACGGCAACACCTGCGCTGACGTCCTCAGATGTGATCTCGATGTCGGCTTTCCGATGAGCCTTCGACGGTTCGCCGGTCTACCCATCCGTACAGGCGTAGATGGGAGACACACCATGACACATGCAACTGATGCTCAGGACCGTCCGAAGCCAGGGAAGGATACGCGTGCCTGGCGAGCTGTCCTGTTCTTCGTGCTCCTGCTCGGCTTGGCCGTCGGGGCGACGGGTGTCGGCACCGCGCAGCCGGTTTCCGGCGCAGCGGACGGCCGTCGCACGTTCACCGGGGAGATCGACGGAGCCGAGTACCGAGTTGAGATGCCCGAGGCGTGGAACGGCACGCTGCTGCTCTACAGCCACGGTTACCACCCCGAGTTCTGGCCGGACGACCTCCCGATCGAGGTCACGAATGCGGAGGAAGCCGAGGACTGGCTGCTCGACAACGGATATGCGCTGGCCGCCTCGGAGTTCCAGAACGATGGGATCGGCTACCTGGTCGAAGAGGCGCTGACGGACCAGATCGCCCTGCTGGACTGGTTCGAGGCGAACATCGGACAGCCGAGCACGACGGTGGCCACCGGGCAGTCGATGGGGGCCGTGCCGACCATACTGCTGAGCGAGCGCTACCCGGATCGATTCGACGGCGCGGCGACCATCTGTGGAGGACCCGATCCGCAGGCGACGTTCAACGCGGGACTCGACGTGACATTCGGGGTCAAGACGCTGCTCGCGGGCGACGAGGACATCGAGCTGGTCAACCCGGGTGACCCGGAGGGGAGTACACAGGCCCTGGCCGAGGCGGTCGAGGCGGTCATGGTGACACCGGAAGGGCGGGCCCGGCTGGCTTTGATCGCGTCGTTCAACAACGTCCAGGGCTGGTGGTCTGCCCACGAGCCACGGCCTACCGAGCCGGAAGAACGGATCCGTCAGCAGGCGAACTGGATTCTGAACGCGTATGTGCTCGGATTCGCCGGTCCGGGAGCGCGGGTCAACCTGGAGCAGCAGGCCGGCGGCAACCCGTCGTCGAACGTCGGCGTGGACTATCGCCGTCAGTTGCTCCGCTCCAGCCAGACGATCGACGTCCGGCGAGCCTACCGAGAGGCCGGGCTCGACCTGGGGGCCGATCTGGAGCTCTTGGCTGACGCCCCGCGTATCGCCGCCGATCAGGACGCGGTGGACTACATGTACCAGTTCGGTGTGCCTACGGGGACGACGCCGGTGCCGGTGGTCACGCTGCACACCACGGGTGACGGCGGCGCCACCCCCGACCAGGAGCGCTGGTACGGCTCGTTGGTCCGTCGCGCCGGCGACGCGGGTAACCTGCGTCAGCACTACGTCGAGCGCGGTGCGCACTGTTCGGTGAGCGCCGCTGAAGAGATCGTCTCACTTCAGACGCTGCTGTCGCGGATCGACACCGGCCACTGGCCGAACACAAGCCCGAGCCGGCTGACAGCGGAGGCGGAGACGTTCGACAGCGAGTACCACCAGGTGCTTGACTTCGTGACCTTTACGAAGGAGACCATGGAGCCGGCGTTCACCCGCTACACGCCGCCGAAGCCGCAGCGTCCGTCGCGGTGACAGCGTCAGGGCGATGCCACCATGACCTTCACGCCTCCCTCATCAAGTGCGTCGGCG
>NZ_ML142857.1:131779-135695 GCF_004138495.1 Phytoactinopolyspora endophytica | reverse complement strand
TCCGGGGGTGGCTCGTCGTCGGTGATCAGGTAGTCGGCGCGATCGAGGTCGGCGATCTGCGCGAAGAGACGCCGGCCGAACTTCGAGTGGTCGGCGAGGACGGCGACCCGAGTGGCGCGGTCCATCATCTCGGCCATCATGGCGGCCTCGCCGAGGTTGCTGGTTGAGAATCCGCTGTCGGGATGGACGGCGCCTACCGCGATGAGCGCGAGATCGAACCGGACGTCGACCTCGCTGCCACCCGGCGCCGCGTGAAAACTGACGGGGCCGACGGTGGCTTGGGCGCTCAGGCGAACCTGTCCACCGAAGACGTAGAGGTCCCGGTACACGTCCGGCGAGATCTCCGCGGGTATGCGCAAGCTGTTGGTGGCGATCGTGAGTTCGCGCTGGTCGCGAAGGTGGCGCACGACGGCCAGCGTGGTGGTTCCAGCATCTATCACCACAGCTGAGCCGTCCTCCACGAGGCTCGCGGCCAGCGCTCCGATCTGCTCCTTGGCAGAGGTCTGTAGGCGCATCCGTACGTCGAGGCCGGTATCGGGCCGGGGGACGGCCGAGAGGCCGACAGCCCCTCCGTGGGTGCGAATGAGCAGGCCATCGGCATCGAGCTGGTCCAGATCCCGGCGGATCGTGTCGGACGAGACGCTGAAACGTTCGGCCAGCTTTGCGACCGTGACCTGGCCGACCTCGGCCACGTAGGAGGCAAGTTCTGCCTTGCGTCCCGCGGGCAAGCGCCGGGTCTGTCCTGAGGCGTCGTCGGCGACATTGAAGTCTTCGGCCATAAGTAGATTTCTAGCATACATACGCACATACATGCATGATCGACGGCCGGTGGTCTGCTGCTCTAGCTGGAGCACCGACATTGAGGTCAGTGGGTATAGCCGCTGGTCATAATCCCAGCCCGGCTGAGTTTCGTGTGAAGAGCCGACGCTCTTTACTCTCATCGCCTCCAGGTGTCTCCTCTTGACGGGCATGTTCCCGAAGGCTATGTTGACCGAGGACTTGCAGAAACACGCATCAATTTGCATGATCTCGCAAACCATCCAGGGAGAGTGGACAGATGGGCAACGGTGCTCCTACTAGAAGGCGAATCTATGCGCTCGTCGGCGCGTCGGTGATCGCCCTGACCGCAGCATGCGGCGGAGAGTCGGACGAAAGCGCATCGGGCGGCACAGTCACGATCGAGTTCGCGCAGTGGTGGGAGCCCGAGCTCCCGGACGGTTCGTTGCGCGAGCTCATGGACGAGTTCGAGGAGCAGAATCCCGGCATCGAAGTTGAGCTCCTCAGCGGGCCCTATGCGTCGACCAAGGAACAGGTGGTGGCCGGAGCCGCATCAGGCACCATGTCCGACGTCGTCGGCCTCGATGGTGCCTGGGTCAGCGACTTCAGCAATCAGGGCTCTATCACGAGTCTCACCGATCTCATGGCCGAGGCGGGCTATGACGAGAGCGAACTTGCGTCCCAGATCCAGATCGACGGCGCGACCTACATGATACCGGTCGTCAACTTCGTCTACCCGCTGATCACGAACGATGAGCTCCTCGCCGAGGCCGGCATCGATGCGCCGCCGGCGAACCGCACCGAGTTCATCACGGCCGCGGAGGCCGTCGCCGGTCTCGGTGACGACGTCAGCGGATGGGCTCTTCCGCTGTCCCTGGAAGCGCCGAACGGAGTTCAGAACGACGTCATGTCATGGGTGTGGGCATCGGGCGGGAGCATGCTGGCCGACGGCCAGCCTGACCTGACCAACGCCGAAGTCGCCAGTGCCGCGGAGTACGTCGGTCAGCTGTGGGACGCGGGGGTGATATCGCCCGGTGCCTTCACCATGAAAGAGCAGGACAAGGTCGAGGAGTTCACCAACGCCCGCGTCGGCATGATGATCAGCTCTCTCGCACACGTGAACACCATCCGCGAGACCAACCCCGATCTCCAGTTCAGTGTCTCCGCCATTCCGGCCGAGGATTCCTACGACGGCGAACGAGGCATTCCGTACGCCTCGTGGGGGATCGGCGTGGCCGAGAACAGCGAGCACAAGGCCGAGGCGTGGAGACTGGTCGAGTTCCTCATGAGTGAGGAGACGAACGCTGAGCTTTCCTCGCTCGCGAATGCGTTCCCAGGCAACACCTCCGCGGTCCCGGATTTCGTCGAGGACGACGAGATGTTCGCGACGGCGTTCGAGATCTACCAAAGCGGCTATCCAGCCAACGAGTTCACCGGCCTGCCGGTGGCCGAGGAGCTGATGCGCATGTTCGGCGAGGAGTTCCAAGGGGCCCTCAACGGCGATCAGTCCATCCCCGACGCACTCGACGCCGCGCAGGCCCGCTGGGTCGAAGAGTTCTGACGAGACCCATGAACGTGTTCGCGCTGCCGCACCGGGCCTGGTACGTCCAGGGCCTGGTGCGGCGGATGACCCCATGAGACGGCTGCCTTGTCCACGTTGAGCGCACCACCACCGCCGAGGGTGCAGCAGACCGCGGCCAGCTCTCCGCCCTCTCGGGCGCGGCGAGGGCTGCGGCGGCACCTGACGCCGTACCTGTATCTGCTGCCGACAGTCCTGTTGATGATCCTGCTGATGGTCGTACCCATCGTCATGGTCATCGGCTACTCGGTGCAGGACAACGTCATCACCAACCCGAACCCTGAGTCCGTGGGGCTCGAGAACTACGTCGAGGTCATCACGGACCCGGTGTTCCATACGGCCGTGCGCAACACCGTGTACTTCACCGGTGTGAGCGTCGCTGCACACCTCGTGCTGGGGCTGGCCTTCGCATTGATGTTGAACAGCCCGCTGGTGGGCCGGCGTGTGCGGGCCGTGTTCCGGATGATCTACGTCCTGCCGTGGCTGTTCACCGTCGCGATCATCGCCGTGCTGTGGCGGCTTCTGCTCAACCCCAACGGAGTGGTCAACTACCTGCTGGACATCGCCGGCCTCATCGACTCCAAGGTCGAGTGGCTGGCCAACCCGGACACCGCCCTGCACGCGATCACGTTCATCAACATCTGGGCCGGCTACCCGTTCTTCATGATCAGCCTGCTGGCCGGACTGCAAGGGATACCGAAGAACCTGTATGAGGCCGCGCGGGTCGACGGGGCGAGCGCCTTCCATCAGTTCTGGCATGTCACCATTCCGCAGCTCAGGCCGATCATCATCAGCATGGTGCTGCTGGACTTCATCTGGACGACGCAGCAGTTCGCGCTCATCTGGATGACCACCGGTGGCGGGCCGATCAACGTCACGGAGATGCTCAGTACGTTCACCTACAAGCTCGCGTTCAGCCGATACGAATACTCCATGGCTTCGGCGAGCGCGGTCGTCGTCCTTGTCTTGTCGATGATCTTGGCCTTCTTCTACGTCCAGCACCAGAAAGCACGGGACTGACATGAATCAGAGCACCGTCGTGCGACGGGACATGAAGAAGGCGGGAGTTCTCCTGGGGCTCGTGCTCGGCGCCGCGTTCGCCGGATTCCCGGTGGTGTGGATGGCGCTGAGCTCGTTCAAGTCCAATACGGAGATATTCGAGTTTCCACCGCGGGTCATCACCGAGAACTTCTCACTGGATGCTTACACGACCATTCTGACCGATCCGGTCAAGTTGCGGTTCTTCTTCAACAGCTATGTGATCGGCCTGTCCGTGACCGTGCTGACGCTCATCTTGGCTGTGTTCGCGGCCTATGCGTTCAGCCGGTACGAGTTCCCCTTCAAACGGTTCCTCAACATCATCGTGATCAGCGTGCAAGCTCTCCCACCCATCACGCTGCTGATCCCGTACTTCGGTCTCATGGTGGGGTTGGGCCTCTACAACACCTACCCGGGTCTGATCTTCACCTACATGGTGTTCACGCTGCCGTACGCCATCATCATGCTGACGGGGTACTTCAACACACTGCCACGAGAACTCGACGAGGCGGTCAAGGTCGA
>NZ_ML142857.1:122027-131754 GCF_004138495.1 Phytoactinopolyspora endophytica | reverse complement strand
GGCCGTTCGTCACGGTGTGGCGGATCCTCGTGCCGCTCTCGGTGCCGGGTCTCGTTTCCGTGGGCTTGTATACGTTCATGATCGCGTGGAACGAGTTCCTGTTCGCCTTGACATTGACCCGCACGCAGGACATGCGCACCGTGCCGATCGGGATTCAACTGCTCATGGGTCAGCATTCGTACGAATGGAACGAGATGCTGGCGATGAGCATGCTCGGCTGCATTCCCATAGTCGGTCTCTTCTTGTTCTTCCAGCGCTACTTCATCGGAGGGATGACCGCCGGTGCCGTGAAGATCTGAACCACCGACCGCAGGCCATCTTCCCTATTTCAAGGAGACCGAGAAATGCTGATCAACGGCCGTGATCTGCTGGCTGTGGCGAACGAGAACAACTTCGCCGTTCCCGCGTTCAACATCAGTGACTACGCCATGCTGAACGGTGTGGTCGACGTCAGCGAGGAGAATGACGCACCGCTCATCGTGGCGATCCATCCTGACGAGCTCAGTCATACCGGAACCGACATCATGGCGGCGATCATCGCTCGTGCCCACCGGTCCTCCGTGCCAGTGACGGTGCATTTCGACCACGGCGCCACCTTCGAGCAGATTCTGCTGGCCATCCAGGTGGGCTTTACCTCGGTGATGATCGATGGTTCGCTGCTGCCTTTCGACGAGAACATCGCGATCACCAGGAAGGTCGTCGAGGCGGCACATGCCGTGGGCGTCTCCGTCGAGGGCGAGCTGGGCACCATCGGATCGACTGACGCCGAAGGTGAGTACGGCACGGCGACGATCATCTACACCGACCCTGACGACGCGGTGACGTTTGTGCGGGAGACGGGGGTCGATTCCCTCGCCGTGGCGATCGGCACGCGGCACGGCATCTACCCCGCCAGCCTGAAGCCCGAGCTCAAGCTCGATTTGCTGCGGCAGATCAAGGCGAAGCTGGCCATGCCGCTGGTCCTGCACGGCGGATCGAACAACCCAGACGTCGAGATCGGCGAGTCGGTCAAGCTCGGCGTGAACAAGATCAACATCTCGTCCGATATCAAGGTGGCGTATCACCAGAAGATGCGGGAAGTCCTGGCGGACCCTGGACATCGCGAGCCGAATACGATCCAGCCCCCGTGCATCGAAGCCATGAAGGTCACCGCTGCGCACAAGATCGCCCTGTTCGACGCCGCAGGCAAAGCCTCGCTCTACTGAGCACCGGTCATGAGCGAGCGAACAGTCCTGGGCCTGGGAGGTAACGTCGACTACGAGGTCGTCTGGGACTCCGCGACCATCGAGCGTCTCGTCGTCGAGCACGACATCTGGTCCGTAGACCTGAGCAACGCGGTGCCCATCGACAGTGAGCGTAACCTGGTGTGCTCGTTGCTGGCGTTCCTGCGTGACGGCGTCGGGGGAGAGCGTTCCGTCGCGTCCAACGATCTCGTCGAGCGCTTTGCCGCTCGGTTCGACAAGGCGGCCACCCTGGGCGGTACAGGTGTGCGATGTGCTCTCGCGATGGCCACGCTGGGCGTGCGCAGCACCGTGCATCTGGTGAGCATCGATGACCATGTACGCCGGCTTCTGCCGGCCGGCATCTCGTATCTGTGCAGCGCAGATGGTGACACTTTCGACCCGCACCTGATCGTGCAGTACGTGGCCGGAGACCGGGTGCAGAGCCACGATCTCGACCTGTGCGCTCCGCACTCGAACCGCATCATCTACGTTCATGACCCGCCCAACCGGGAGATGCGCCTGCACCCGAAGCTGGGAGAGGCGTTGAGCCAGGCCGAGGTGTTCCTGGTGTCGGGTTTCAACTCCGTCCAAGGCAAGGAACTACTGTCTGAGCGGCTGTCCCAGCTGCGCGCTCACATGGGCCGGCTCCCGGCCACGGCTCTGACGTTCTACGAGGACGCCGGCTTCCATGTGCCGGAACTACGACAGGTGGTGCACGAAGGGCTTCTCGATCTGGTCACCGTGCTGTCGATGAACGAGGACGAGATGCAGGAGTACCTCGGCCGGCCGGTCGACCTCCTCGATGCCGCTGAGCTAGTGCGCGCATTGTCCGAGCTCCGTGCGATCGTCCCGGCTCGGACACTTGTCGTGCACACCAAGTACTGGTCGATGGCTTTGGGGGAAGCAGCGCGGGGGTATCGCGGGGCGTTGCAGGGCGGCGTCACCATGGCCAGCTCCCGCTACACATTCGGGGACGCGTTCGACGCCGATGACTACCACGCCGTGCAGCGATTCCCTGTGCATCCGCAGGGCGCCGCCGTCGTCGAGGCAGTAGAGCAGACGCTGGGCGAGTCGGTGAGCGGAGTTCCCGCGTTCGTGCTCACCGCGGCGACACCGACGACGATCGGCCTCGGTGATGCGTTCGTGGGTGGGTTCCTCGCCGCAAGTCAAGGGGCGCAGCCACGACCCTGATCGACAGGTTCTCCCGTGCCTGGACACGTCTTCCGAGCCGCGGAGTTCGTTTTTGTCCGAACCTGCCCGAACCTGGGTGGACCGTGCCACCCTGGCGGTCACGTTGAGCTGATTGGCTATCTCGGCCACGGACGATCGATACGGAACAGCATCGCTCTTTACGGCTTGGCCGCCATCTGGAACCTCGCGTTGGCCGGCGACCGCATCCCCGCCTGAGGACGCCGGATCGAACTGTTCGGTTGCCCGTTCTACGGTGGAGGCGTGAGGATCGTATCGCTTCTGCCGTCGGCCACGGAGATCTTGTTCGCCGTCGGCGCAGGTGACGACGTCGTGGGTGTGACGTTCGAGTGCGACTACCCGCTGCCGGCCCGCGGCAGGCACATCGTGTCCACCAGTACGTTGCCCGAGGGCCTGCCGCCTGCGGAGATCGATCAGCTGGTGAACGAGCGGATCGCCGCCGGGGAGGACCTGTACCACCTGGACCAGGGAGCGCTGGCGGACCTGGATGCCGACCTGGTGGTCACTCAGGACCTGTGTGCGGTCTGCGCGGTCGACGTGTCGACGGTGCACGACGCCCTGGAGTACCTCGCCTGTCGCGCCGAGGTGCTGACGGTGGATCCACAAACGTTGACTGAGGTCCTGGACTCCATCGTGACGATCGGCGCCGCGGTCGGTTCCCGGGTGAGGGCCGAGCGGCTGGTGACGGAGCTGTCCGTCCGGCTTGATGCGGTGCGGTCGAAGGTCGCCGCCGAGCGGCAGGTGCCAGCGCTGATCCTGGAGTGGACCGATCCGCCGTTCGCGCCGGGGCATTGGGTTCCGGACATGGTCGAGGCCGCCGGCGGACGTTCCGTTCTCGGGCAGTCCGGCGCACGCTCGTACCGGATCAGCTGGGACGACGTCGCCACCGCCGGGGTCGAAGCCGTGGTCTCAGCGCCGTGCGGGTTCGGGCTCGATGAATCGGCCCGGCTGACCGGCGAGGTCGCCGACCTGACACCTCAAGGTGTCCCGCTGTGGGCCGTGGACGCCAATGCGTCGTTCGCCAGGCCCGGTCCCCGCCTGGTCGACGGTGTGGAGGCGCTGGCTGGCATTTTCCACCCCGCGGCCGCCGGGGCGCCGAACCCGGCGTTCGCTCAGCGGATCCGCTGACGACAGCACCTGACATCCGTCCTGGTCAAGGACGTGAGCCTGGCGGACTGTGTCGCGTGCCTGCGCGCCGGTGTACGACGTGTTCTAGGGCTCCGGTCGACGACGAGCGCCGGTACGAGCCGAGTTCTGGCAGAAAAATAGAACAAAGAGCCCTCCACGCCGCTCCGAGTTACACTTTCGGCGTAGAAAATGTAACTCGAGGCAGGAGTGCGGCCGTGTCGTTCCAGTTTCTTGGACCAGATCCGACCGAAGCGCAGCTGAACCACGTTCTCACCGAACTGGCCAATGGTCGCCTTCCGCATGACATCGAGAAGCGCAATGTTGACGTGAAGGAGGAGCCTGGTCGACGTGGACCGGGAGGCGTGGTCCAGGCAGGGGCCACAGAAAACGAGGATGCCGCAAAATACATGGCCGGTGAGTTGGCATGCCTCGCCAATACGCCAGGTGGGGGTGCGCTCATCGTGGGCGTCGCCGACGACGGGCTGCACGTCGGCACAGACGTCGATGCGGAGTGGTTGCGTCACAGGATCTATCAGCTCAGCGATCGGCGCCTGACGGTTGACATCCGGGAAGTAGACCTGAACGGTACCCGCTTGTTAGTCCTTCGCGTCCCTGAAGCAGTGGAGCCGATCCGTTGGCACGGGCGAATTCAATGGCGAGTCAACGACAACTGCGTTGAGGTAGACGCGGCGACGTGGATGTCGGGGCGGTTGCACAGAAGCGGCTTCGACTGGTCGGCCCAGCCATCGGGCTATCGACTCGAAGATCTCCGAGGAAGCGCAATGGAGGTTGCGCGCCGTTTCCTCAGCCAGGCTGCCAATGACCCCACCGCGGCCGATCTGTCGTCGGCCACAGACGAGGACCTCCTGCGCCGCCTGAACGTTGTCGACGGTGACGGCAACTTGACGAACGCGGGTGCCCTGCTGTTCGTTGAGACGCCGTCGACGGCCATTGACTATATCCGCCGCGACCATCCGGGTGGAGACAGCACTGTTCGTATACGAGGCGACGGATCGCTACTTTCGCAGCTGGCTGAAGTCGAGACAGCCGCCGCAGCGTCCAATCGCGTGGTTCACCTACCCGACGGTCTGGTTCGAGGACAAGTGCGAGCGTTGCCGCCGTCGGCGATACGCGAAGCGATCGTCAACGGTGTCGTCCATCGTGAATGGCCCTCGGATGCCCCCGTCGTCGTCGAACATGTCGGTGACACGTTGACTGTTACGTCTCCAGGTGGGTTCATCGGAGGCGTCACACCAGCGAATATCATCTCTCACCCCTCCGTGCCCCGATACAGAAGTCTCGCCGAGGCGGCGGCCGCCCTGAGGCTCGCTGAACGGGAAGGCACCGGCGTCGACCGTATGGTGGCCGACATGCTGGCGTTGGGACACCGACCCCCTGACATCGCCGAGGTCGACGGTCCGTTCGTCAGGGCGGTCCTGATCGGAGGAACACCGAACCGAGAGTGGACCGAGATTCTCGCGGCGTCCTCATCCGGCGCCTTGAGTCGTGACGTCGACCTGCTCCTGCTCCTCGACCATCTCAGCCGCCACGGATGGGTCGACGCCACGCGGGCCGCACCTGTCCTACAACGGCGCGAGATTGAGACCGAAGCAGCCATCGGCCGACTCGCGGACGTGACCGTCAACAGCGAGCCGGTGATCGTCCCGGTCGCCGGCGTGCCAGACGGTGAACCTTCTGCATGGCGGCCTTCGGACGTCGTTCGCGAGAAGCTCCCAACCCGTCTCCAGCACGTTCTCTCTGGTACGGGTCGCGAGCGCATGATCCTCGACTGGGCACGCGCGCGGGGCCGAGTGTCGAGCACCGAAGTGGCAGACCTGGCCGGCGTCGCGACCAACTATGCCGGAAAGCTCTTGGGCAACCTCGAGGCACACGGCTACCTGCAACCGGGACGCGCGAATCGCAGCGGTAGAGGATTCTTCTACCGTCTATCCACCACCTGATAGCGAGCCGGGAGGGAGACACCCTGCGCCTGTAGAGTCTTCAACCTCTGTTCGCCCAGCTGTGGCTGGCGTGTGGGCGTGATCAGGTTTGATCGGCGGAGTACGTCTGCATCTTCCTGGGAGGGGACTCGTGCGTAGTTTTCGCCTGCTCACCGCCGCGGTGACCGTCGCGGCGTCCGCAAGGTCACGACGCTCACGCGGCCGGACGGCACGCCCTATACCGGTGCCGACTTCGACGGCGAAGGGCTGGTGATCGAGCGCGGTAGCAGGACGGTGCTCGCCAGCTCGGAGACCGAGCCATCCATCCGCCGGTTCCGCCGCTTCGACGGTCGCCAGATCGGCGAGCTCGACGTGCCGTCACGTTTCCGTGTCGCGCCGGAAGGTGAGGCGGCGTCCAATGCGACGTTCGAATCGCTCACGGCCACACCGGACGGACGCACGCTGTACGCCGGCATGGAGGGTCCGCTCGCCGCCGACGGCGCCGACGCTGAGGGCCGCGGCCTGAACCGCATCCTCCGTTACTACGGGCGCTCCGGGCGTACCTATGTGCCGACAAGCCAGCTCGCCTACCGTACCGACGCGGACCTCGGGCTGGTCGAGCTCGTGGCGCTCGGCGACGGCCAGCTGCTCGCGCTTGAGCGTGGCTGGACGGCAGGCTTCGGCAACACCGTCCGCATCTACCGCGTGAACGCGGCGGGTGCCACCGATGTCACCGGCATCGAGTCGCTGCAGAGCGTGACCGACCCAGGCACGTTCGTCGCCAAGGAGCTGGTGGTCGACCTCGTCACCTGCCCGCCGTCGGGCGCGACCGCGAAGCAGCCGCAGCCCAACCCCCTGCTGGACAACGTCGAGGCGATGGAGTTGGGTCGTCGCCTGGGCGGGGACCGCTACGACCTGTTCCTGCTGTCCGACGACAACAGCAACCCGACGCAGATCACCCGGCTCTACCGGCTCTCCGTCCGCATCTCCGACTGAGGTTGAAGGGCGGAATTGCGGTCCAGATCGGCGTGAGGGCGCCCGCGCGTCCTCACGCCGATCTTTGAGCTCGTCGTGGTTCACACTCGCGTCGTGTGGTGGCAGCCCCGCGAGTCATCAGGCGGACCATGCGCCGCGATGTCCTACTCGTCAGGGATTCGGTCGCCGGCCAGTGCGAGGTTCTGGATGGCGGACAGACCCCACAGGGCTGTGGTGTTCGTGGACACCCACGGCGCGCTGTCGGTGGGGTTGAGCGTGTCCTCGCTGTGTTCGGCCGACCAGTCCCTGTCCAGCTGGTACTCCCAGTCGGTCCGAGGATGCATGAAGAAGTCCCACGCGCGCTCGGCGTACGTGGCGTCACCGAGTCGGTGGTACGCGTAGGCGTCCATGCGGGTGTGGCCCTGTCGGAGATTGGTGCCGAGGCGTCCGCCTAGTTCCGCCTCCTGTTCCTCGCGGCTGGCGTTGTAGAGCCGGCAGTACGGCAGCCACGCCGCTTCGAACTCGGGCATGTCGATGGCGTCGATGAGCTCCGCGCAGATCTCCACCAGGCCGAACATCGCCCCCAACGAGCTCCCGCTGACGCTGGCTTCGGCCGGCAAGAACTCGCCGGTCTCCATGTTGTAGAGGGTGCCGCCGTTGGCGAGCCCGTTCGGCATCGCCGCGATGGTGCGCATCGTGCCGAGCACCTTCCGCTCCGCGTCGTCCGCCTGCGGCCCGCGGCGTTCCCACTCGGTGAACCAGGCCGCGGCCAGCGCCGACCAGTCCGTCCCCAGACCGACTGCGAGCGCGCGGGGATCGGGCTCGTACGGCTCTTCGCGGATCTTGCGGATCGGGTCGAGGGTGAGGAACGTCTCCTCGGCGTCGACGACCTCGTGCATCAGATCGCCGGTGCGCTCGTCGGCGGTGAGGTAGTAGAAGATCCTCCGGTAGATGGCCGTGCTGATCCGCAGCTGCTTGGCGCTGTCGCCCCAGTGCTGCACGTTGTGCCGGGTGCCCAGCCCGGCCCACTCGCCGAGGTGGTAGACGTCGACCTCGCCGGTGTGCCGGGTCATGGCCTCGGCGAACCGGAAGATGTCCGCGCGTCCGGAGCGCAGGTACGAATACCACAGCCACAGGTCAGGGGAGAGCTCGGAGTTGTCCCAGGCGTAGCCGCCGACGTCGTAGCGCCATACGCTTCGGTCCCCGTCGAAGCTGTGCATGATGTCGCCGTAGTTCCAGAAGCCGTACCAGTGGCGTTGCTCCTGTTGCTTGGTGTAGAAGTCGAAGAGGAAGTCGAGGCCGTCCTCGATCGCCGCCTTCGTCGGCGTGGAACGGTCCACCGGCGTGAACAGCCCGCCGAACACGTTCGCGTCTACCAGGTGCTGCACCTCGTTGACGATCTGCGGCGGCGTCCGCACAGCGTCGGCCATCGCGCCTAGCCGGTCGGCCTCCGGGGTGGCGTCCATCGCCCAGAGCATCAGCTCGGTGGTGCGCGCGATCCCGTATGGGGTGCCGAATCCGGGCTCGTAGTCCTCGTAGGTGACCTCCAGGGCGTCGAGCTGCTCTTCGTAGGTGTCCTGCCCCAAGCCGTCGTGGTAGAAGCGGGTGTCCATCGGCGGTGCGTCGGGCGACCACATCCAGACCGTGACCTCGGCGGCGTCGGTGTGTGCGTCGCGCACGTCGAGCTGGGTGGGGTGCCGCTGCCAGAAGTCCCGCATTCCGAATCCCACGCCGCCGCTGACACCGCCGACGTAGCCGAACCCGGAGGCACGGCCGCCCTGGTCGACGTCGACCCAGCCGTTGCCCTTCGTTGTCCGCTTCGCGAGTGTGAAGCCCTCCGAGGACAGCTGGCTGAGCTTGTAGTCTCCCCACGCCGGGATCCAGTGCAGGCGAGTGGTGACGCGCTGATCCCACGTCGACGGATCGGGCAAGCGCTTGCCGGCCACCTGGGCGGCGCGAACCTCCTCGCCGGGGTCGCGGCGTAGGCCGGTGATCGTCTTGACCGCCTCGGTGAGCATCCCGTGGTCCTCGCCGACGAACCGGATGTGCCGGTCGTACAGCTCGTCGGTCATCGGCACCTTGAACCGCACCCCGAGGCCGGCGATGAACTCGTCGTCGCCGTCGCTGTCGAACACGAAGGTGTGCATCATCCGCACGTGCTCGGCGCCGGCATAGAAGTAGAGCCGGATGGTGAACGGGAGCCAGTCGCGCCCGCGGCCCGAGTGCACACCCTCGACGCGGACGACGGCTCGCACCGGGCCGTCCTGCTCGACCGTGGCCTCGCTGATCTTGCTGACCATCTTGTGCCGGTCGGCGCTCGCCTCGTCGCCGTCGTCGATCTTCCGCTGCCGCAGATTGACCAGTTGGACATGCTGGGCGATCTCTCGGCCGTCCCGGCTGATCGAACGGATCAGAAACTGGCCACGCTTGACCATCTCGCAGCGGATCACGCCGGTGTCGACGACGATCCGGCCCCGGTTCTCCTGGACGGTGACGGCGTTCTCCGGCGCTGCCGGCTCGCCCGTGGTCAAGACGTACTCCGCGGCGGCGGGAGCATCGGCGGCCAGCGCGTGAGCCGTCCACTTGACCGACCCGTCCGGCCAGTAGGCGGTCGGCCACGTCTGGGCCGGCACGTCCGCCCCGTCCGACGACCGCAGCGCGAACGCCTGTTCCGAGCTGATCGTTCCCTTCGGCCACGGCACGCCCCATGTGCTGCCGGTGCCGACCGCCGGCGGATCGCCCTCGAGCCAGTGCAGGCGGATCTCGGGAGCCTCCGCGCTCTGTTCTGCGGTGTAAGCGGCGAAGGCTGGACTGACCGGAACTGCGGTCCCTACGCCCGCGCCTACCATGCCCTGGACGAACGTACGACGGGATACTTCGGGCATCTGACTCCTCCTCGAGTCGCCGACTACGGTGCTTGGTCCGGTGCCAGCTGTAGAAGTTCGATGATGTTGAGCAAGCGCTGACCCAGGTCGTTGGTGTTGGTGAACGTCCACTCGACCGGGGTGAGCACGGTCGGGCCGGAGACCTCCTGGACCGGGGCCAGGTTGCCTTGGTGCGGTCCGAAGGTCTGCCATGCGCGTTGCTTGTACGAGTCGTCTCCGAGCCGGTCGCCCGCGAACGCCATCATCCTGGCGTAGTGGTTGCGGAAGCTACCCTCGTTGAAGTTCCGGCCGTACAGCTCGACTCGCTCGTCGTCGGTGCCCGTCCGGGCGATGCAGAAGTTCAGGAACTCCTGCTCGAACTCCGGGA
>NZ_ML142857.1:103542-122017 GCF_004138495.1 Phytoactinopolyspora endophytica | reverse complement strand
ACGAGGTCGACGATCTCGTAGAAGATCTGGTCACCGCCGAAGAGCAGCGAGATGTTCGACGGTGACTGGCCGATGCCCACGTCGCTGAGCTCCCCGGTGGCCGGATCGAAGGCGACCGATCCGCCCTGGCCGGTGAACATGCCCAGGTCCATGGCGGCGATGTCGCGAAGTCCCTGCTCGATCCGGTCGCGGTAGTGCGAGTCCCCCGTGCGTTCCCACTCGGTCAGCCAGTTGCTGGCCATGGCGGTCCAGTCCGGGCCGATGCGCACGATGTACCGCTCACCCGACGGATCCGGCAGGGCCTCACGCAGCGGAGGCACCGCCAGCATCGTGTCGTCGACCTGCAACGTGGAGCGCAGGTAGTCACCGGTTCGCTCGTCGGCGGTCAGGTAGTAGTAGAACCGCTTGAGCTGCGACGCGCTGATCCTGGCTTCCTTCGCGCCATCGCCCCACTGGACGACGTTGTGCCGGGAGCCGAGGCCGGCGAACATGCCGGCGTGATGGACTGCCGTCTCGGCGATGTTCAGCGTCATCGCCTCGGCCATCCGGAACACGTCCGCGTGTCCCGTGCGCAGGAACTGGTACCACAGCGCCTGGTCGGGAGCGAGCTCGCCGTTGTCCCAGGCGTACCCGCCGACGTCGTAACGCCAGGTGTGCCTGGTGGTGTCATAACTGTGCATGACGTCGCCGTGGAACCAGAACCCGTACCACCGGCGCTGCTCGATCTGGCCCTGGTAGAACTCGACTCTCCGGTCGATGTCGGTCTCGAGCGCGTCCTTGGTGTCCGTGCTCCGGTCCGGTAGCGACCACACGCCGAACGGCTGCAACGAGTGGTAGTACTCCGGGTCTGCCACCAGCTGCGGAGGCTCCCGTAGTGCTGCGGCGAGTTCCAGCAGCCGCTCCCGGCTGGGGGTGGCCGGTAGCGCCCAGAGCATGACCTCGTGCGAGCGGACGATGCCTTCCGGCGTGGCCGCCACGTCGTCGATGCCGCGCCCCGGCTCCTCGTAGATCAGGCTCAGGCCGTGCCGCTCGCTCGAGTAGTGCCGGAGGTCCATGGCCGGCGCATCGGGCGACCAGAACCAGACGGTGACGGTCGCCTCGTCGCTGCTCGCGTCGTGGATGTCCAGCTGGGTCGGGTGGCGTTCCCAGAAGTCGCGCAGCCCGAACGCGACGCCGCCTCCGGTGGGGCCGCCGATCCAACCGAGGCCGTGCGCCCGGCGGCCATGCCCGGCGTGCAGCAGCCACGCGCTGTCGTTCGCGGTCCGCTTGGCGACGTGGAACGAGTCGGCCGACACCTGCACCAGCTTGAAGTCGCTCCACAGGGGGATGTCGTCGATGCCGTTGCGCACGCTCGACGGCCACGTGTCCACAGGGTTGGTGGCGACGCCGTCGAACTGCTGCTGGAGTACCTGCCCGCCGACGTCGCGGCGCAGTCCGGACAGCACCCGGACCGCTTCGCCCCAGATGCCGTCGTCCTCCCCGACGAACCGGACGTGGCGGTCATGGTGCGCGTCGCTCATGGGAACCCGCCAACGGATGCCGAGGCCCCGGACGAAGTCCGCCTTGGCGTCGCCGTCGAAGACGAAGTAGTGCACGACGCGCGCCGACTCGCCACCGGCGTAGAAGTACAACCGGACGGTGAACGGCATCAGGTCACCGCCGTCGTCGCCGTGGTAGCGGCCCTCGACCTTGACCACGGCTCGCACGGGCCCTGACTGCTCGATCGTGACGTCGTCGACCGTGCCCGTGTAACGCGTGGTGGTGACGGTGCCGAGCCCGTCGCGCGGCGTGGGCCCGTCCTGGAGCACGCAGACCAGCTCGCCGCCGGTCGCGAGATCCTGGCCGTCGCGTTCGATGCTCGTGATGAGTGTGGTCCCGCTCGTGGGGATTCTGCAGGTGACGACGCCGGTGGAGACGACCACGCTGGGTGGGATGTCCCGGCGTGGGTTCCCGGGTCGCTCCCGCGCGGTGACCACGTCGTCGGGGCGGGCAGATCGGCCCGGGGCGATCCGGAACCGCTCGTCCAGGCCGGTGCCGGCACCCATGGCGTGACCGGTCCATTTCAGCGTGCCGTCCGGCCAGTAAGCCAGCGGCCAGCTCTGCACCGGAACCGGATCACCCGCGGCCGTGGACAACGCGAAGTCGGCGTTCTTGCGCACGGCTCCTCGCGGCCAAGGCACGCCCCAGGTCGTCCCAGGCGTCATCGCCGGGTGTCCACCGCCGAGCCAGCCCAGTTCAACCGGGTCGGCACTCGCTGCGGCGTCCACCTCGGCCCCCGCAGCGCCAGGTATCCCGCCGACCGAGGGAAACGCCGCGGCCGCGCCGGTCACCACCGACGCCCGTAGGACGTCCCGCCGGGACACTGACAGTTGTCGTTCCATGATGAGTCTCCTTTGACCGGGGACCAGGGAACTAGCGTCAACGTGCGGTGAGAACGCGGCCATGGTGGCAGCTCCGCCGCAACCGGAAACGGAATCAGACAAAAACGTTCATATTCGTGCGTCAGGACAGTTCCGGTGATCATCAACCCTTGAACCGGTCATAGCAGGGCTAACCGTTGATGATCATGGGAGCCATGATCAGGCCATGGGAGCACCGCAGGACTCGCGCACGGTCAGTCGCGGAAGCAGCTGGAGGTGGCGAGGCGGTCCGGCTTCCTCGTCCGCCGCGTCGGTGCGGCTGGCCAGCAGCCGAAGGGCCTCCCGGCCGAGATCACGGCGGGGTGGCGTTACCGCGGTGAGCGGGACGGCGGCATGTTCGGCGAGCTCGTCGTCGTAGGCGATGACGGCGAGGTCTTCCGGCACCCGAAGCCCCCACACGTGCGCCAGCTCAACGAGGCGCGCGGCGTGGTAGTCGGTATGCGCCAGGACGGCCCGCGTCCGGGACGAGAGGCACGCGTCGATCAACCCGCCGAGGGCGTCGGCAAGCGCCAGCGGGTCGTCTTCGCCCTTCGGAAGCGGGACGACCGGAGCTTGCTCCAGGTTCAGCCGGTCGACGGCCTCGAGATATCCGGCCTTGATCCATTGCGCCGTGGGCGTCCGGTCGAAGATGGCCAGGGCCACGCGAGTGTGACCGAGTCGACAGAGGTGGTCGACGGCGAGCAGCGCACCGTGCATATGGTCCGTGCGCGCGCTGTCCAGTTCGCGCACCATCGGAGTCTCGTCGACGCGCCGTTCCATCACGACCACCGGCACGGGTATGGACTCCAGCCACGCAGCGACGTCGTCGGGCTGTTCCTTGTTCGTCGTCGGTGTCAGCACCAGCCCTTTGACGCCGAGTGCCAGGAGTCGCTCGACCCGGGTCCGTTCCAGCGTCGGCCGGTAGTTCGAGATGCCCAGTGCGAGCCGGATGCGCAAAGCCGCCGCGACGGTCTCCATGCCGCGCACGATCTCCGGGTAGTAGGCGGTAGCCGACGGGACGACGACGCCGACCACGGTCCGCGCGGCGGTGGGCTTGAGCGCGGCGCTGCGCACCGCCAAGGCGCCGCCGTGTACGCGAGCGAGCAGGCCGTCGGCGTCGAGCTTGTCGATGTCGCGTCGGATGGTCACCTGCGAGACGCCGAGCTCCGCGGCGATGTCGCTGGCCCGCACGCTCTCATGCAGCTCGAGCCGGCGCAGCAAGAACTCGTGGCGGGCACGTGGCAGCACGAACGACCTTCCGTGGCGGCGGTGGCGGGATGGTTAACGAGACGGTAACCCAAGCGACGGTGATCGCGTAAGTCGCTTTTTGTCCGCTTCGGGGTCCGCTCTGATCGTCGTCGGGACAATAGGGGCGTGACTGTACGCGTGCTCCGGCTGTGGCGGCGTAGCCACTGGGAAGACCTGGCCGACCGGCTGCTCCTCGCCGTGCGCCCGTATGCCGGCGACGGCCGGGCCCTCATCACCCTCCCCGGGCCGACCAGCGCGTCCGGGCTCTGGTCCGACGGGCTCGAGGGATTCGCGCGTACCTTCCTGCTGGCCGCGTTCCGGGTGGCCGGAGCGGACGGGAAGGACCCACACGGCCTGCTGGCGGAGTACGCGGAGGGCCTACGGCGCGGGACCGACCCCGGCTCGGCCGAGCGTTGGCCCACGATGATCGAGCGTCGGCAGGCCCGCGTCGAGGCCGCGTCGATTGTCATCGCGCTCTCGGAGACCCGGCCGTGGCTATGGGACCAGCTCGATGAGGGCACCCGGGCCCGCGTCGTCGATTGGCTCGCGGACATCGTCGGCACCACTGACTACGGCAACAATTGGCTGTGGTTCCAGAACGTGGTGGAATCGTTCCTCGCCTCCGTCGGCGGGCCGTGGAGCCAGGACGACCTGGACCGCAACGCCGAGCTCCAGGAGCGGCTGTACGTCGGGGATGGCTGGTACTCCGATGGGGCCGGCCGGGACGGGCGCCTGCAGAGCTTCGACTACTACGCCGGCTGGGCGTGGCACGTCTATCCGCTGCTCGACGCCCGGATCCGGGGGACGGGCCTGGCGCAGACGCATCGCGCCCGGATGTCCGCCTTTCTCGAGCAGGCCGCGCTGCTGGTGGCGCCCGACGGCGCGCCGGTGCTGCAGGGCCGGTCGCTGACGTATCGGTTCGCCATGCTCGCGCCCTTCTGGGCGGGCGCTCTCGCCGACGCCACGCCGCTCTCACCCGGGCAGACGAGGGCTATCACGTCGGCCGTCATGCAGCACTTCGTCGACCATTCCGCGATCGACGACGGGCTGCTGCGGATCGGCTGGCATCGGGAGTTTCCGCGGATCCGGCAGCTCTACACCGGGGCCGGGTCGCCGTACTGGGCCAGCAAGGCGTTCCTCGGCCTGCTTCTGCCGCCGGACCATCCGGCGTGGACGGCCGAGCCGGAGTCCCCGCTGAGCTGGGAGCGGGACTCGATCACGCTGCTCGAGGCACCCGGCTGGCTGGTTCAGACGACGCACGACGACGGCGTGGTGCGGGTGATCAACCACGGCAGCGACCGGCTGCCGGATCCGGCCGCGGCGCCGGTACCGGACGACCCGTTCTATCGCCGTCAGTCATACGCGACGCACAGCGCGCCGCAACTGCTGCCCGAGACGATCGCCGCGCCCGTGGAGTCGCACACGGCGCTGCTGGACGCGGCCGGTCTGCCGTCGCACCGAGGAGGCATCGAGCGCGTCCATCTCGCCGCCACCGTCGCAGTCTCCCGGTGCCGGCCGTACTGGCTGGATCATGGCGGGACCGGAGCCGCCGGCGACAGTGCGTCGTGGGCCAGCGTGCGGCACGGGCCCACGTTCACCACCGCGTCCGTCGTCCACGGGTCCGTCGAGCTGCGCCTGGCGTGGATCGACGCCGACGGCGACGTTCGGAACGACGGCACGGCGGCGCATCGCCCGGCAAACGAGGAGAGCCCGTGGCCCTCCGATCCCGGACCGTGGCGCGTGCGGGTCGGAGGCTGGGCGCTGGCCGGCGAGCCGGACGACCTCGTCGTCGAGACGTCTGACGCCGAAGGCGAGGACGGCCTCGCCGTCGGGACGCCCGAGCCCGACAGGCACGGGGACGCTGGCGAGCGAGGGGAGAGCCGGGTGCGACGCCGCTCGGACGGCCTCGTGTCGGCGGTGCAGGGCGTGCGCGGCCTGGACGACGTCGGAGCCGTCCGCCTGGAGGGAGCGGATCCACTCGGGCCGTCGTCCGTTGTGCCCTGGGCGCGCTCCACCGCCTCCGTCGGCCCGGGCGAGATCGTGGCCGCCCTGGTGACGCTGACCGGTCTGGCGTCGTCTGGTGCCTTGAGTCGGCAACGGCTGCCACGGATCGTCGTGCGCCCGGATGGCACCGAGTGCGTCGTCGTGCACTGGCCCGATGGCGCTCGGGACGTCGTCCCGGTGGCCCCGGCGTGATCGTCGGAAGTGATCGCACAAGGCGCGTGGGTCCCTGGTCGACCACGACGCGCTCGTCGCCGAATTGGAGAGGCGACCGCTGTACGCGATCCTCGACGTGACCGGGCCCGAGCCGCTGCCCGCCGGTCACCTGCTGTATGGGCATCCGAGGGAGTTGCTGACGCCGCACATCGCCGGCTCGCTCGGAAACGAGCTGCGGCGCCTGGGCCAGAGCGCGCTCGCCGAGATCGAGCGCTACGCGCGCGGCGAGCCCTTCCAGCACGAGGTCAGATTGAACGACCTCCCGAGGTCGGCATAGGCGGCCTGACAGGCGTCATGGCCACAGCGATGTCATCTCTGCCGCGACCTCCGAGTCCGCAGGGCTCCGGTGAGCGAAGAATGACCGTGCCGACGCCCGGCAGCCGTGCGATGCGGCGTCCGAAATCCGCTAGTCGGTCGCCGCGGCGAAGGCTAGCGTCGGCACACATGACGAACTTTCGGCCTTTCCGGTTCGGCGTGATCGGCGAGAACGCGCGCACGGTGGACATGTTGCTGGGAACCGCACGCACGGCGGAAAGGCTCGGATACTCGACCTTTTTGCTGCGCGATCACTTCATCCGGGAGCCCTTCGGCGACCAGCTGGCGCCCTTGGTGGCGCTCACGGCCGTGGCGTCGGCAACCCGCACACTACGGATCGGGACGCTCGTGCTCGCCAATGACTACCGCCACCCGGTGATGCTGGCGAAGGAAGCGGCCACGCTGGACCACATCTCCGGCGGGCGCCTCGAGCTCGGCATCGGTGCCGGCTGGCACCGCGAGGAGTACGACCAGGCGGGCATGCCGTTCGATGCTCCGGGCGCCCGCGTCGACCGGCTCGCCGAGTCGGTCTCCATCCTCAAGGGCCTGATGAGTGGTGAGCCGACGACGTTCAGCGGCGGTCAGTACTGTGTGACGTCGCTGAGCACGTACCCGGCGGCGCACCAGCGGCCGCATCCGCCGCTGCTGGTAGGCGCCGGAAGCGAGCGGATGCTGCGGATGGCCGGCCGGGAGGCCGACACCATCGGCATCCTCCCGAAGGCAGTCCCCGACGGGACGATCTCCGGCGAGTACACCGAGCGCACCGCGGAGACGATGAAACGCAAGCTGGAATGGGTCCGGGACGCGGCCGGCAGCCGGTTCGACGAGGTCGAGCTGTCGATGCTCGTGTCGCCGCGGGTCAATGACGACGTGAAGAGCACAGCGGAGGAGTTCGCCGTGCGCCGTGGTTGGGGCTCGGTGGCCGCAGAGGCGGTGCTGAGCATGCCGTCGGTGTTCATCGGACCGGTCGAGCGGATCGCGGACACGATGCGTGCCCGGCGCAAGGAATTCGGATTCTCGTACTACGTTGTCTCGGACTCGATCATGGAGCGTTTCGCGCCGGTGGTCGAGGAGCTCAACGGCACCTGAGCCGTCGTCGGGGAGCTTCCGGGATCACCCGCTCCTGCAGGTCTCATTTCGGTGCACTGTTCACCAGCAGGTGTACGATCCACGAATCGCTGCCGCGATGCGGCAGCGCCAGACCACAGAGGGGAGGCCCGATCATGAACGAACCGGACTCGAACGAGTTCGCCACGATGGCGCTCGAGCTGCAGAACGAGCCCGACATCGAGCAGACGCTCGATCGGGTCGTCCAGTACGCGCGGGAAGCCACCGGCTGTGACGCGGCTGGAGTGATGTTCCTGTATGGGCGCGGGCGGATCGAGACGGCCGTGACCACAGATCCCAGGGTCGCGGAGTCTGACCGGCTGCAGACAGAGCTCGACGAAGGTCCGTGCGTGCGAGCGATGTGGGATGAGGACACATTTCTCGTCGCGGATACCGAATCAGAGGAGCGCTGGCCGGCATGGGGCCATGGGGTTGCGGAACTCGGCCTGCGCAGCGCTATCGGAGTCCGCCTGTTCACGCTGAAGTCCACCTTGGGCGCTCTCAATCTTTACGATGAGACGCCGGGGTTCTTCGGGGAGGACGACTTCGAGGTCGCCGAGATCTTTGCCCGACATGCATCGGTCGCACTGGCCGCCGCCGACGAGGAGCGCGGCTTGCGGGAGGCGATCGGCACCCGTCAGTTGATTGGACAGGCTCAAGGCATACTGATGGAGCGCTACGGCTTGGACGCCGAGCGTGCATTCGCGTTGCTGCGCCGCTATTCGCGCAATTACAACATCAAGCTCAGACGTGTCGCGCAGCAAGTCGTTGACACTCGTAGCCTTCCGGCGAGCGATGACCGGCCGACGGAGGCTTCCCGAGGGACTTGATGTCAGTGCGTCCATCTGCTTTTCTAGATGCGTGGTCAGGCATTAGCCACATCGCTCCCACTGTGCGGAGGGTGTCACGTGCCTGGGAATCGTGCCACTGTCAGGTGTTTGGGCTTCGGAGGTTGCGTTATTGTCGCGGTCCGTGGCAGCGTCAACGTCCACCGAGTTGATCAGATCCGTGCGGCATCAGCGGCGGCAGACAGCGACCACATCGTGCTGGATCTCCGCAACGTATCTGCGATCGACGCATCGGCGGCGCCGGCATTGGCGTCACTGTGTCGCCGTGCGCAGTCGAGCGGCGGCAGCCTGTGCATCGTGACGCAAGCATCCGGTCTCCGTTCTCGGGTCAGACACGCGGCTCCCGACTGCTACCCGCCTTTCTACGACGACATCGGTGAAGCACTCGAAGCATCGATGACGGCCCGAGAGAACGCGATTCGGCACAGCGCTTAGGCAGAGGCCGAGGACGGTCACGGCCGCTATCCGAAAGTGGCTTCGGCCGATCACAGCCGGTCGACAAACTGACTGAAGGATGCCGGGATCGCGGTCAACGCGGTCGGACCCGGCTACCGGGCGACCGAGCTGAACGGCGGACTGGCCACGCCCGGTGCCGGTGACGCTGCCGACGACGCAGTTGTAGCTGTCCGGACCGCCCTTGAGACCGATTCCGGAACGGGGCTCTTCTTCAACTATGAGCGCCAGATCGTGCCCTGGTAGTGGAAACCCAGACGCAAGCGAATCGTCGTGCCAGAAACATCCACGCAGGGGGATGTCGTCATGGTCAAGACGGAAGCCGTCGTCCCAGAGCTGTTACTCCGGGTCAGCCCCGGCAAACTGGTGGCCGGGGCGACCGCATGCGAGCGTCGACCGAGCCTCTCAGGTGAGTACGTGGAAGGCCTTCTTCATGACAGCCGACGCGTCCGCCCAGGTGGGCAGTGCGTCGATCTCGACGATTGTGTGTCGCAATGGTTCAGTGTCGTACAGTTCGACCCGCCAGCCGTTGCTGTCGTGGTCGAGGATCCCCCGGATCACGTGCGTTCCCTTCAATTGGTATAGACGAATCGGCCAAAGTGAATTCTGTCACTTCCGCGTGCCGATGTCGCGTCAAAAACGTCGGTCATTCAGCTGATTCCAACTGACCGTACGTTCGGTGTCCACATCGAGGAGGCCGCACGCGCCGGAGCATGGGGTCGAGCAGGTGCGCGGCCCTGAGCTCGTGGCCTGACGTAACGATTGGCGGCTTCCGCCACGCCACGAGCGTTACGTGAGGCCACGACGTCTCGCAGGTCGCCGGCGCCGAGCTGGAGCTCAAACGCGTCATCGCCGTCCGTGTGCTGGCGGAGTCTACCGACATTGTCTGGGCCATGACCTCGACAATGTCGGTAGACTCCGAGCCGCCGGCGGGTAACGATCCTCTTTACCGCAAGGCGTCGAGGGCGATCTCGGCGGCTTCGGCGATGAGCGCGTCGTCGTGCTCGGCGTCCTCCTCATCCTTGCTGGAGAGGACGGCCATGACGATCGGCTCCTCGTCCGGCGGCCAGATCACGGCGATATTGTTGCGCGTCCCGTAGCCTCCGGCACCGGACCGGTCCCCGACGTCCCAACCGGCCGGTACGCCGGCGCGGATCAGGGTGTCACCCGTCGTGTTCCCTCGAAGCCAGTCGTTGAGCATGCCCTGTTGCTCAGCGGGCAGAACGTCGCCGAGTGCGTACTTCAGCAGGTCTGTGGCGAGAGCATCCGGTGTGCTCGTATCGCGGATGTCTCCGGGGGCCGCCTCGTTCAGCTCCGGCTCATACCGGTCCACGCTGGTGACGTCGTCGCCGAGCTCCTCGAGCGCGCGTTCCAGCCCGTCCGGACCGCCGACCTCCTCCAGAAGGAGATTGGCGGCGGTGTTGTCGCTGAACCGGAGCGCCGCATCGCACAGCTCGCGCAGCGTCATCCCCGTGTCGACGTGCTGTTCGGTGATGGGTGAATGAGCGGCCAGTTCGTCGCTGCTATAGGTCACGGTCTCCTCGAGGTCGTCGATGGAGTTCTGGTCCAGCACCACCGCCGCGGATAGCACCTTGTGCGTCGAGGCGTAGGCGAAGCGCTCGTCCTCGCGGAAGGCGACGGTGCTTTCCGTGCCGGTATCGACGGCGTAGACCCCGAGCCGGGCGTCGAACTCGTTCTCCAGCTCGGAGAAGAGTGCGTCGAGGTCTGACTCTTGGGCCTCGGGCGATGCGTCTGGTGGGGAGCTCTGGGCGGCTTCCGGGGCCTGGGAGCCTTGTGGTGCCGTCGGGGCGTCGGTGGAGGATCCGGACGAGTCGTCCGAGGTGGAGCAGCCGGCGATCGGGGCCAGCGCCAGGACGGCGATGAGTGCGCGACGGGCAGGCAGAGAGGTGCGCATGAGGAGGTTCCGTTCGGTGTCGTGCGTTCGGTCTCGGGTCGTGCGTGCGACCCGGGAGGGTCTGACCCGCGATCCAGCCTGCTCTGCCAGGATCATGCCGTCGAAGACAGAGCAGGCGCATTCGATGCCGAAATCGCATAACGTGTGGTCGTGGATCTTGTCAGCGCCTGCAGAGTGTTCGTGAAGGTGAGCGAGCGAGGTAGCTTTACGGTGGGCGCGGCGGCCGCCCGGGTGCCGCAGTCCGTCGCGAGCCGCCGGGTGGCGGCGCTCGAGGCGCACTTCGGTGAGCGGCTGTTCGACCGGAGATCGCGCGGAGCGACACTGACGCCGTTCGGGCGGGACATGCTTCCATCCGCGAGGCGGTTGGTTCAGCTGGCCGAAGCCGTGGAGTACGACGCCGAGCGGGCCAAGCTGAGGCCGATGCGCCTCGCCGTTCCGGACCTCTGCACGGCGAGCGATCTGGCTCAGCTGGCTGCCGATGCCCGAGAGCAAGGTCTGAGCCTCGACCTCTGCGCGGCGCCGCCTGCGGAACGGGCCGAGCTGGTGCGCGGCCTCGAGGTTCGTGTCGCGCTCGTCGCCGTGCCACCGTCCGAGGCGTTCTGGTCGGTGCCGCTGGGACTCGCTGGTATGGCCGAACCACGGTCCGACACGATCTACCTGGAATCACTTCGCGCCGGCCGATACGACACAGGGGCGAAGCGAAGAGTCTGGATCCAGCCGGAAGACGACGTTCCGCACGTCCGGGACCGCCTGACCCGGGTCCGCGATGCCGCCGGGCTGGCTCCCGCCCAGGTCACGGTCGCCTCATCGCTCGTCGCGGCGGCGGCGGAAGCACTCGCCTCGATGGACTTGTTGCTCTGCTCGCCTCAACAGGCAGTGGAACTCGGCCTGTTCTGGCGACCCATCGGCGAGGTCCGCCTGGCGCGCGGTTTCGACCTGGCGGCGGATGCCCCCTCGGATGCCGAGCGCATCCGGACGCGGCTGTCGACGGCGCTCGCTCGCTGTCTCGGTGCCACTCCGCGCGACGACACCGAGGCCGTTGACTACGCAGGGGCCGTCGACGACGTGCACGACAGGGCCGGGGCGGTGGCCCAATGACCGCCGAGAGGCTGGTCCGGGATCTGCGGCACGACCTCGACGATGCGGGCCTGCGGGGCTCGTTCCTGGTGCGTGACCTACAGTCCGGGGAAGAGATCGGCATCGAGCCGGACCTGGTGTTCCCGGCTGCCTCGCTCGTGAAGATTCCGCTCGCCATCGCCATCCTCGAGCGGATCCGGTCCGGTGACCTGGACGGTGCGACCTACGTCGAGCTCCAGCCGGGCAGGCTCGCGGCCACGGGGCCCACCGGCGTGAGCAAATTCCACCACCCGGTCAGCGTCGCCGTGGACGACCTGCTGTACCTCAGCACGTCCGTCAGCGACAACACAGCCGCGGACGCGCTGTTCACGCTGACCTCGCCGGCGGAGGTCACGTCCACACTGCGCCGGCTGGGTATCCGTGGCGTCACGGTCCGCCACACGCTCAGCGACCTCACCGACACCCCGGCCCATCGATTCGACGATGACGACGCCGACCTGGCCCATGCGATCGCCATCGCCGCCGGGACGGATGGCCATGGCCACCGGATACCCCAGCTGGACGTGACTCACGCGAGCTCCGGCTCGGCCAGGGCGTTCGTGGATCTGCTGCAAGCGTTGTGGGCGCCGTCGTCGATAGCGCCCGAAACGTGCGCCCGGGTACGGGAGCTGATGGCGAACAATGTCATCAGACAGCGGCTCGGCCCGGACTTCAGCTCGGACGTCTCCAGGTGGTCGTCCAAGACGGGGACCTTGCTCAACCTCCGGCATGAGATCGGTGTCGTCGAGCACAGCGACGGGCAGACGTTCGCCGTCGCCGCGTTGACGGAGTCCCGTGTCGCCGCGATCAATCAGCCCGGCGCCGAGGCGACGATGGCCCGCGTCGCGCGGGCGTTGCGCGATCAGCTCCGCTCGGCCTGGATCTGAGGGCACCGGGTCAGTTGCCGCGGGGGCGGGCCCGGATGTGGAAACGCTCGCCCTGAGGCCCGAGGATGCTCAGATACTCGACCGGCTGGTCGTCGGCGTTTCCGAACCAGTGGGGTAGATGGGTGTCGAACTCCGCGACCTCGCCGGGAGGGAGGACGAGGTCGTGCTCGCCCAGGATGAGGCGGAGCCGCCCATTGAGCACGTAGAGCCAGTGGTAGCCCTCGTGGGACCGCAGATCGGGCTCGCGGTCGTTGTTTCCGGGGTGCAGGATCTGCTTGAACGCCTGCAGCCCACCGGGCTTGCGCGTCAGCGGGATCACCGTCATGTGGTCTCGATGCACGGGCCGCATGTACACCCGTGGATCACCGGTCGACGGGGCATTGACCAGCTCATCCAGTGGGACGTCGTAGGCCTTGGCCAGTGGGAGCAACAGCTCCAGTGTCGGTCTCCGGTGGCCGGACTCCAGCCGCGACAGGGTGCTGACGGTGATGCCTGTGGTCTCGGACAGCGTAGCGAGAGTCATGCCGCTGCGCTGCCGGAGAGTGCGCAGCCGCGGGCCGACCTCCTCCAGCACGGTGTTGAACTCGTCCTCCATGCATCAATTGCAGTTTCAGCAACGACCTTTGTCAACCTCGCCCTGGTGCGCGTCAGTATCGCCCATGGGCTGGGCTGGGCTGGGCTCGGGCTGGCTGGGCCGGGCCGGGCTGGGAGCGCAGGCTACAGTAAGAGTGATAATGATTCTGATTAGATATTGGAGCGGTCGTGATGCTGGAGCCGGCTGTCGCAGAGGAGCTGCAACGGACGTGGGACCTGCAGCAAGAGACGTATCTGCCCTATCGCGAGAGCGCGTTCACGGCGTTGCTGGACTCCGTCGAGGCAGTAGGGGCTGAGCATGGTCGCGTGCTCGACCTGGCCGGTGGCACCGGATCACTCTCCCGACGTTTGACCCGGCGTTTCCCCGGCATCGACGTCACGCTTCTCGATCTCGACCCGGTATTGCTCGCGATCGCGTCGGCCTCGGTCGCGCCGACGGTCAACGTGGTCCGGGCGGATCTCGGTGCCGGCGACTGGGTCGCGGCGCTGCCGTACGACTCGTACGACGCTGTCGTCACCGCTACCTCGCTGCATTGCCTGCCGCCGGATCGCCTGCGCGTGCTCTACGGCGAGATCAGGCAGGTGATCGCGCCGGGTGGATTGTTCTGCAACGCCGATCGCATGGCCGAGGACAACCTTGCGACGATGACGGCGCGGCTGGCTGTCCGGCGTGAGGAGCGCTCTGGTCCCCGGCATACCTGGCAGGACTGGTGGAAGGGGATCGCGTCCGATCCGCGGCTTGCGTCCGTGCTGCGTGAGCGTGGCTCTGGCCTGACCTCCGCTGATTGGTATCCGCCGGGTTCGTGGCACATGAGATCGCTGGCCGACGCCGGGTTCGACGAGGCCGGCGTCGTCTGGCGACGCGAGGAGCAGGCCGTTGTCGCCGCCATGGTGGCGACCGGTGCTGACGCGTCGGCGGGCTAGCGCTACCCCTCGTCATCTGGGGCTGCGAGGCATCTTCCGGTTCAGGCTGCGAGGCATGTCCCGGACCGCGCTGAACCGAATTTGATAATAGTGAGAATCGTTATTTATAGTCAGAATGGTTCCGAATCGGCGACGGTCGCCGGTTCGTCGTGTGGAAGTGACCGGAGGTCAGCGAAAACGTGAGCTCGTCTCCGGTCTCGGCGCACACCACCGACCCTTCAGTGCCGGCCGTGCCTGATGATCGGCAGCCGCGCCAGACGTCGGCTCCGGTGCGCCGGTTCGGGTCGCCGACGGGTATCACGGTCGCTGCCATCGTCCTGAGCATCGCCCTCGTCGGCTCGGTGCTGCTCGCCGTCGGACTCGGGCCGGCCGTCATCTCGCCCGCGGACACCGCGCGGTACATCTGGGCGGGTGTCACCGGAGGGCGGATCGGCGCCGATGAGGCCACCACCTACCAGATCGTGTGGCAGATCCGCACCCCGCGGGTGCTGCTGGCCGTGGTCGTCGGTGCCGGGCTGAGCGTGGTCGGCGTGGCCATCCAGGCCATGGTGCGCAACGCGCTGGCCGACCCGTTCGTGCTCGGCGTCTCGTCGGGCGCGTCCGTGGGCGCGGTGACGGTCAGCGTGTTCGGCGTGCTGACCGCGATGGGGATCTACGCGGTGTCCGTGGGCGCGTTCCTCGGTGCACTGCTCGCATCGGCGCTGGTGTACACGGCGGCGTACGGGCGTACCGGGGTCACGCCGCTGAGACTGGTGCTGACCGGCGTCGCGATGTCGTTCGGCTTCCAGGCCGTGATGAGCGTGATCGTCTACTTCGCGCCGTCGAGCGAAGCCACCAGCACGGTGCTGTTCTGGACGATGGGCAGCTTCGGCGCCGCGACGTGGGGATCGCTGCCGGTGGTGGTCGGTGCGGTGCTGGCGGCCATCGTCGTGCTGCGCAGGAACGGCCGCAGGCTCGACGTCATGGCCATGGGCGACGAGACCGCCGCCAGTCTGGGCGTCGACGCCGCGAAGATGCGCCGGGGGTTGTTCGTGCTCACCTCCCTGGTGACCGGTGCCATGGTCGCCGTCAGCGGTGCGATCGGATTCGTCGGCCTGGTCATGCCGCATCTGGTGCGCATCGTCGTCGGAGCCGGCCACGCGAGGGTGTTCACGATCGCGCCGCTCGCAGGGGCGATCTTCATGGTCTGGGTCGACCTGGTCTCGCGGACGCTGGTCGCTCCGCGCGAGCTGCCACTCGGGGTCATCACGGCCCTGGTGGGTGTGCCGGTCTTTATCACGCTGATGCGACGGCGCGGCTACCTGTTCGGGGGCCGCTGAGATGGATCTGCGGCTCGACTCCCTCGGAGTCACCATCGACGGCCACGACCTCATCCAGGACCTTTCCCTCGACGTCCCGGACGGCAGGATCGTGGGGCTCGTCGGGCCGAACGGCAGCGGAAAGTCCACGGCGTTGCGGTGCGTGTATCGAGCGCTCAAGCCCAGCCGCGGAACGGTGTGGTTCGGCGGCGAGGACCTCACCGGCCTGAGCCTGCGAGACGGCGCCCGGCGCCTGTCCGCGCTCACCCAGGAGGGCGGGACCGACCTCGACTTCACCGTGGAAGAGGTGGTCGCCCTGGGGCGGGCGCCGCACAAGCACGGAAACGAACCGTTGACCGAGCGGGAGAGCGAGCTCTGCCGGGAGGCGATGCACCGGCTCGACGTCGCTCACCTGGCCTCCCGCGGTGTGCTGGCGCTGTCCGGAGGCGAGCGTCAGCGGGTGCTGGTGGCCCGGGCGCTGGTCCAGGAACCGGAGATCCTGGTGCTGGACGAGCCGACCAACCATCTGGACGTGCGTCACCAGATCGAGTTGCTCTCCATGCTCAAGGGCGGCGATCTCACGGTCCTGGTGGTCCTGCACGACCTGAACCTCGCGGCGGCGGCGTGTGACCGCCTGGGCGTCCTGGACGACGGACGGGTGGTCGCCGAGGGCACGCCGAGCGAGGTGCTGACCGAAGAACTGGTGCGAGACGTCTTCGGTGTCGCCGCGAACGTCGTGCCGCACCCGTTGAGCGGCGCTCCGCAGCTCCTGTACTCGCTGGAGTCGTCCAGCGCGATGAGAGGACACACACGATGACATTCCGCTCGCCGAAACGTCTCGCTCCGATGCACACGGCTGTCCTGCCGTTGGCGGTCGGCGCATTCGTGCTCACCGCCTGTGGAGCGGACGTGGAGTCCGGCGACGAGTCCCAGGCCGTCACCGTCAACCGGTGCGGCGAGCCGGTCGAGTACACCACGCCGGAGCGAGCGGTGGTCTACGAGGCCGGAAGCGCGGACAAGCTGTTCGTCCTGGGTCTGACCGACCACGTGCACGGCTACGTGATGCCGCCGGCCAACCCGCCGGTCTCCGAATCGCCGTGGGCGTCGGAGTACGAGCAGGTCGAGTTCCTCAGCGACGACCTGCTCAACCGGGAACTGGTGGTCGACGCGGAGGCCGATTTCGTCGTGGCCGGCTGGAACTCAGGCTTCAGCGACCAGCGCGGCATCACGCCGGAGATCCTCGACGGACTCGGCATCCAGAGCTTCATGCATGCCGAGTCGTGCTTCAACTATCCAGGCTTCCCGGAAGAGATCGAACCGTTCGAAGCGCTCTACACCGATCTGGAACGCCTCGGGCAGATCTTCGGCGTCGAGGAACGGGCCGAGGAGGTCGTCGCCGGTTTCCGGGAGCGCGTCGAGGCCGTCCAGGAACAGGCGCCGGACGGTGAGCCCGTCCCCGTGTTCCTGTATGACTCGGGCACCGACCAGCCGTTCACGGCGGGCAACCAGGTGCCGCCGAACCAGATCATCGAGTTCGCCGGCGGCCGGAACATCTTCGCTGACCTGGAGGCTCGCTGGACCCAGGTCGGCTGGGAGGCGGTCGTCGAGGCGGAGCCGGAAGTCATCATCATCCTCGACTACGGGGACCAGCCGGCCGAGGAGAAGATCGAGTTCCTGAGGACATCACCCATCACCAGCGAGCTCCCGGCCGTGCAGGAGGACAACTTCTACGTCATGAACTTCAACGAGGGCATCAGCGGGCCGCGGAACATCGACGGTCTGGAGGGATTCGCGGAGTACCTGAACGCCCTTCCGCGCTGACGCGTGACCGGCGGGCCTAGGCCGCGGCGTAGTGATCCCACCCCTAGAAGTGGGAAGATAGCCACGTGGTGGCGGCCCCAGTCGAATTCAGCCTCGTCGGACGTGTCGGCGAGCTCGACCAGCTGGGCGCCGCCCTCGACCGTGCCATCGCCGGCAATCCGGCCACGGTCCTGGTCAGCGGTGAAGCGGGCGTCGGAAAGACCCGCCTGGTCACCGAGTTCGCCGAGCGTGCAAGAGCCGCCGGCGCGAGCGTGGTGTTCGGGCAGTGCATCGAGCTGGGGGACAGCGGCCTACCGTACGGGCCGATCATCGGCATCATGCGTGAGCTGCTGTCCCAGCTCGGCACCGAGCGGTTTCTGGAGCTTGCCGGGCCGGGACGCGACGTGATCGCGCACCTTTTGCCCGAGCTTGGAGCCGGGCCTGAGAATGTCGCCGAGGGACGTGGGCGGCTGTTGGAGATGGTCGCCGTCGTACTGGAGCGGGTCTCCGTCGAACAGCCGCTCGTGCTGGTGATCGAGGACATCCACTGGGCCGACCGATCTACCAATGACCTGCTGCGTTTCGTGGTGCGGGCGTTGCGCTCGGCGCGCGTGCTGATCGTGGGTACCTACCGCGGCGACGAGGTCGGCCGGTTCCATAAGCTGCGTCCCGTCTTGGCGGAGCTGGAGCGGTTGCGTCATGTCCGCCGCATCGACCTCCCGAGGCTGTCGCGTCCGCAAGTGGCCGAGCTGCTGACGGCGCTGCTGGGACGCCGGCCAGAGCCGTCGGTCGTGGTGAAGATCCACGAGCGCAGCGAAGGTAACCCGTTCATCATCGAGGAGCTGGTGAGCGCCGGGGCCGACACCTCCTACGACGTGCTCCCGGACTCGCTGCGTGACGTCCTCCTGGTCCGGGGCGAACAGCTGCCGGAGTCCACGCAGGAAGTTCTGCGGTTGCTCGCCATCGGCGGCAACCGCGTCGACCACGCGCTGCTCGCCGCTGTCTCCGAGCTCGATGCATCCGCACTCGACGACGCGCTGAGGGAGGCGCTGTCCGCCGGCGTTCTCCGGGTCGACGGGTCGGGGTATGCGTTCCGGCATGCACTGCTGCGCGAGGTGCTGCACGAGGACGTCCTTCCTGGCGCGCACGCGCGGTACCACGCGCGCTATGCCGGGATGATCGAGCAGCGCCCAGAGTTGGTGCAGTCGGGTTCGGCCTCGATCGCCGTCGCGCATCATTGGTACAACTCGGGCGAGCACGAGCGCGCATTCCGTGCGACGCTGCGAGCCGCCGACGACGCCGCCCGTGCCTATGGCCATGCCGACGCGCAGAAGATGCTGGAGAAGGCGCTCGA
>NZ_ML142857.1:101136-103522 GCF_004138495.1 Phytoactinopolyspora endophytica | reverse complement strand
GGACCGGGTGTCCGATCCGGTAGGTGTCTCCGGTGGCGATCGAGGTGCGTTGCTTGAGCGTGCGACCGTGGCCGCAAGGGACGCCGGCGAACTCGAACGAGCACTCGCCCTGGCGGAAGCGGCCCGGGCCGAACCATCCGTCGAGTCCGATCCGATGCGCCTGAGCAGCCTGCTGTACCTGCAGGCGAAGGTGGCGGGCGACCTCGGTCGCGACGACGCCGTCCACTCGGCCCTGCACGCTCTCGAGCATGTCGAGCCCGGATCGGCGACGCTGCCGCGCGCCCAGCTGCTGGCTTTGCAGGCGGCGCGTTACATGCTCGATGGGCTGCATACGAAGGCGGTCGCCTCGTCGATCGAGGGGATAGCCGCGGCCGGGGCCGCCGGTGACCGTGACCTGGAGTTCCGTTGTCACCACGTCCGTGGGTCATCCTTGGTCCACCTGGGGCGGGTCGACGAATGCTACGTCGCCTTCGAGGAGAGTCGCCGGCTGGCCGGTGGTGATCCGCGACTGCTCGTCAGCTATCACATCAACTACTCCGACGCGTTGAACCTCATCGGCCGCTATGCGGAATCAGCCATTGTGGCCCGGGAGGGAATCGATCTGGCGGGAGAGGTCGGCCTGGCGCGGAGCCTGGGCACCATGCTCTCCGGTAATGCGGCTGAGCCTCTGCTGGCGCTCGGCCAGTGGGACGAGGCGGAGCAGCTGATCACTCGTGCGCTCGAGCTCGACCCTCCAGCTCGGTACTACTGGCAGATACTCATCCTGCGGTCGTGGCTGAGTTTGCAGCGAGCTGAGCTTGCGGCGGCGTCGCAGGCGTTGAACGAGGTCAAGGCCCGGATCGCGGGACGGCACCCAGGGCCGCAGTATGCCATCCCGTTGGCGAAGGTAGCCGCGGAGATCGCACTCGCGCAGAATGAGCCCGACAAGGCGTGGCGTCAGGTCCGTGACAGCCTCGACGAGCCACGGGAGATGAACCCTGCCAACGACTTGCCGTTGCTGGCGGTGGGAGCGCAGGCGCTCGCGGCCATCGCCCGGCAAGGCGGTGAGCTGGACGGCACCGAGGCCACACGGGTGCTGGCACGCGCCGGCGACTACCGCGACTGGCCGACGGCGCCGGTTTGGCGGACGCTGACCGTCGCCGAGCTGGCCAACGGTACCGGCGACGATCCGGCGGCATGGGGGGAGGTTGTCGACGCCGTCAGGTCAGCAGAAGGACCAGCACATCTGAGGCCATATGCCGCCTACCGTCGGGCGGAGGCACTTCTCGGATGCGGAGACCGGGATGCTGCTGTCCAGGCGCTAAGCCGGGCCGCGGAGGGCGCGGACAGCCTGGGAGCCGGACTGATGCGCGGATGGATCGACGACCTCAGCCGGCGAGCCAACCTCCCGGCGCCGCCACGCATGCGTTCGGGGGAGTCGCATTCAGCGGCGCGGTCGACGGCAACGTTGCCGGAGTCAGCCGAGGGTGAAAACGCCACCGACTCGACGCTGGGCCTGACGGTCCGCGAGCGTGAGGTACTCCGATTGGTGGCGGCGGGGCGAAGCAACCGGGAGGTCGGTGAGGCGCTGTTCATCAGCACCAAGACGGCGAGCGTGCACGTGTCGAATATCCTCTCCAAACTCGGCGTGTCCAGCCGAGGTGAGGCCGCTGCCGTCGCGCATCGCCACGGCCTCGATTGATCATTCCGTATCCGGACGCCCGTGATGAATACTCGCCCCTGGGCGGCTTCGGCACGACCTTCCGGCAGTTCGCGGTTATCGCATACCTGATACCGGCTCGCCGGCGCGGTCGTGAGCTCGTTCGGTTCTGCCGATGAGTGCGAAGGCCACGAGTAAGATCCCTAGCAACGCCGGTAGAGAGTATGCGCCACTCGTCGTCACTCGGTCGGCGAGGGCGCCCGCAGCGGTGGCCCCCAGGCTCGTGCCCAAGCCCATCGCTGCCGAGGCCCAGGCCATCGCCTCTGTCTGAGACCGGTCCCCGGCGCGGTAGGCGATGCGAGCGAACCCCGCCCCCAGCGCGGGAGATGCGCCCGTGCCTGCGACCAGGCACACCGCGATCAGCCACCATCGCTCGTCGCTGAGCGGAAGAAACGCAACGGATGCCGCCATGACGATAGAGCTGATGATGACGATTCGAGCGGGTCGCATGGCCGCTAGTCGAGCCCCTGCCAACAGTGCTACCGCAGCGCTCCCGACCGCCCAGGCGGACAGCGCCAGACCGGCATCGGTAGGACGCCCGTTCTCTACCGACAGCGCGACTAGCAGCACTTCGATCGAGCCTAGGAACAGGCCCGCCGCGACGAACCACAGGAGGAAGCGCCAGAGCGGCTTCACGACGGACGGACGACGCCGTCGGCGTCGTCTCACCGGGACATGCTCCGCCTT
>NZ_ML142857.1:95201-101111 GCF_004138495.1 Phytoactinopolyspora endophytica | reverse complement strand
CGCACCGAGCCGGCAGGGGCGGAAACGGCCAAAGTGGTCGAACCGAGAAGCGGACCTAAGGCGATGGCGGCCGGCGCCCACGCCCCGCCCAGAACGGCAACGAGAGTCACAATCGGCGCGGTGACGATGAAGACCGCCTCATCGACTACCGATTCGAGCATGGACGCCACCCTGCGCCGAGCAGGATCGTTCTCCCGAATGGCCCAGCGTGCCCGCACCGTGGCCCCGATATCCACGCCGGACAAGCCGATCATCATCGAGGAACCCGCGATCGCCCACAACGGTGCGTTCCGCTGGGCCAGCAGGCACAGCAGGAGTAGCGCCGAGGCTTGGACCGCGGCTGCCGCGAGCAGCACTATGCGCTGCCCGACCACGTCCATCGCTCGGCCAAGTTGCGGAGAGACGATGGCGGTGCACAACACATAAAGGGCGGCGCAGATGCCTGCGGACGAGTAGGTGTGGCCGGCTGCGCTCGTCGCGATGACGATCACCACTCCAGCGCCGGCCAACGGCATTCTGGCTACTCCACCTGCCAGGAGGTCGACCCATCGCCCGCGGCTTCGGAGCAGGAGACCGTACGTGACCTTAGAACTTTGCATCGTGTCCGACTGGGCCGACCCGTCGCCCTTCAGCTACGAAACGCGCGGACTCCGACGAGTTCTCCCGGACAACTGAGGCGTCAACACCCCGCGGACTCGGCTCTGCGAGGGGCCGATTGGCAAGATCAAAAACGAGAACCTCCCGGACAGGGCCGACCCATCGCCTCGGGAAGGACCAGCGTGATGGCTAGCTCGAGCCATCCTAGAGTCAATTCGTCGAATGCCGTGCCGGCGAGATCCCGAAAGGGCATATTCTCCGTCACAAGTCGTGGTTCCGCGACTTTTCGAGATGTCACGGAACCGCGACTTTGTGCCCCAGATACTGGTGGCGTGCCGACTCAGGCGATGGCCAAGGCGGCCGTGGGTGGCATGCATGCGGCCCGGGCGGCGGGATAGACGCCGGCCAGAGCTCCGACGACGACGGTCGCGCCGGCGGCGCCGGCGAGCACCCATAGCGGGAGCGCGAACTGCCAGTCCCGGCTCGTAGCGAATACGGCGGTCACGACGCCGCCGAGCGCGGCCCCTCCGATCCCGCCGAACCCGGCCAGCAGGACTGACTCGCCGAGGAACTGCCGCCGGATGTGCGGCCGGGTGGCACCCAGGGCCCGGCGCAGGCCCACTTCGGAACGGCGCTCCAGGACCGCGATCACCATCGTGTTCGCCACCCCGATCCCGCCGATCAGCAACGCGACTCCGCCGAGCGCCAGCAGCAGCGTGGTGAGCGTCTCGTCGACCGCGGCCTGGGCGGCCAACGCGTCCGACGGCCGGCTGACCGCGACCTCCTCGGGGTTCGATGGGTTTACCGTGGCGGGCAGCAGGCCGCGGACGTCGTCGACCTTGTTCTCCCCGGACAGCTCGTAGACCGTAGTCGGGGATCCGTCGAACCCCAGCAGCTCGGCGGCGACCGGCCAGCCGACCATCGCCGACATGTCCAGCTCGGGCGCCAGCGGCACCGGGTCGAGGATGCCGACAACGGTGAACCACTGGTCGCCGAGCCAGACGTTGATACTGCCGTCGGTGTGTGAGATGCCCAGCAGCTCCGCCGCGTCGCTGCCGAGCACGACCGCCGGGTACTCGGCCAGCGCGTCGTCGAGCCAGCGTCCGTCGGCCACCGTGCCGCTGACCGTGTCCAGCAGACCGGTGTCCGCGGCGTGCACGGCCAGCGCGTTGGTCTGGCCCGGGTCGATGGCCTCGTTGCGGTAGACGTTGGCGTCCCCGAGGACCCCGACCGCGCTGACCGCGTCCACGTCGTCGATCCGGGCGACCATGTCGACGCTGTTCTCCGGTAGCTTCGCCTCGCCGCCGCGGAACGACGTCCCCGGCGAGACGGTGAGCAGGCCGGTACCCAGCTCCCGCAGCTGCTGGTTGACCTGCTCCTGGCTGCTCGCCGATATCCCGACGACGGCGACCATGGCGGCGATTCCGACAGCGATCCCGAGCGCGGACAGCACCGCACGCAGCGGCCGGGTGCGCAGTCCGGAGAACGCGACCCGCAGCGTGTCCCGGGCGCGCATCCTCGACGGTGTCAGGCGGGAGGCACCGTCGGCGCCACGCCCTCGTCTCATCATCGGGCTCCTCCTCGAAGCGCTGGTCCCTCGGTCTTCTCGTCGGAGGAGATCCCGCCGTCCAGGATGTGAACCTGGCGGGGCAACTCGCGGGCGACGTCGTGGTCGTGCGTGATGACGACGATCGTCGTGCCGGTGGCGTGCAGCTCGTGCAGGAGCTTGATCACGGCGGCGCCCGACGTGGAGTCCAGCGCGCCGGTCGGCTCGTCGGCCAGGAGCAGCGACGGCCGGCCGACGAGGGCGCGCGCGACGGCGACCCGCTGTCGCTGCCCGCCGGACAGTTCGTGCGGCCGGTGGTGGGTGCGGTCGGCGAGGCCCACCTGCTCCAGCGTCTGCCAGGCTCGGGTGCGCCGCTTGCGCGGCGACAGACCGGTGTAGAGCAGCCCGTCGGCCACGTTGTCCAGCGCGGATACGCCCGGCGAGAGGAAGAACTGCTGGAAGACGAACCCGATCCGGCGGGCGCGAAGCGCGGACAGCTGCCGATCGGAGAGGCCGGCGACGTCGTAGCCGTCGATGTGTACCTCGCCGGAGTCGGCGCGATCCAGCGTGCCCAGGACGTTAAGCATCGTCGACTTGCCGGAGCCGGATGGACCGACGATCCCGATCATCTCTGCGTACTCGATGTCCAGGCTGACCCCGTCGAGCGCCCGCACCGGCGGATGCCCGGGGTAGACCCGGCTGACGCCGCGCAGGCGGACCACAGGCGTCATCGCGCCGCCACCCCCACGACAGTGCCCTCGTCGATGCCGTCCCCGGAGACCTCGACCCGGCCGTCGGCGAACAGCCCTGTCTCCACCGGGACGAGCGTGGTCCTGCCGTCGTCCGCGACGACCTCCACGCCGTGTCCGCCTTCCGCCAGCGCGAGCAGCGCGTTCACGGGGACGGTCAGGACATCCTCGCGCTGGTCCACCTCGATCACCACGTCGGCGGGCCCACCGAGGAGGGAATCGTCGACCTCGTCGCCGAGGGTGACCTCGACCTCGGCGATCGCGTCGTCCTCGCCGGAGTCGTCCGATCCGCCGTCCGATCCGTCGCCGGACCCGGCCGGCACGACGTTGGCGGCCGTCACGGTCCCGGCGACCTCGTCCCCGCCCGGAAGCTCGACGGTGACCTCGGTGTCCACGGCGAGCAGGTCCCGTTCCGTGACGTCGACGTCCAGACTGACCATCTGCTCGGACCCGGTGACGTCGAGCACGGGGGACCCCTGGGCGAGCACACCGCCGACGTTGGTGTGCAGCGTGTCCACCCGGTTACCGCTCGGGACAAAGACGACGTCGGTCTGCGCGACGACGCCAGTCTCGTCCATTCCGATCTCCTCCTGCCAGTCGCGGACGGCCACGTCGACGCACCAGGTGAACTCGTCCTCGGCCTCGCAGTCGGCGTAGCCGAGCTCGGTGAGGTTGTTGATCAGCTGTTCGACGTCGACCCCGGCCGAGCCCTGCTGCAGGTCCCGGTACATCGGGATGCCGCCGAACAGCGCCGTGGCCGGTTGCTCGTTCAGCCGGAACAGCTCGTCGCCGCGCTCGATCTGTGTGCCCTGATCGGCGATTCCGGTCACGGTGCCCTGGCCCGCCGTCGTCACGGCGTACGCGGCACCGTGCCCCAGCGTGCCATCGAAGGTGCTCGTGTCCGAGATCGTCTCGCGGGTGACCTCGGCCGTATCCGCCGGACCGGCGGTCTCGGCAGCAGCCACGTCATTGTCGTCGCCGTTGTCCGCGACGTAGACGTACCAGTAGACGCCGGCGCCGGTGGCGAGCAGCACGACGATGCCGGCACCCAATGACCAGTAGCGGCGTCGGCGCGGCCGCGGCTGCTCGACGTCGTCGTCCAGATCCATGGTGTGGTCACTCACCGGCCTGCCACTCCTTGGCCGTCTTCGCCGCCACCGACCAGGATCCCGCCGCCGTCGAGATGCTCGGCGCACGCCTGGGCGGCCTCCTGGACCTCGGGCCGGTCGGGTTCGACGCCCTCGGGGAACGAGAGCGTCCCGTCGGCGTTCGGGTCGGGCATGTCGATGCCGTGCTCCCGCATGCAGTCGACGTAGGCGATCAGCGCTTCCGGCTCGGCCATGTTGTCGCCCATCTCGCCGTCCTCGCCACCCATCGTGACTCGGCCGTCGCTGTCCGCCAGGTGAGTGTCCCTACATTCGTCGACGATGGCCTCCGTCTCCGGGTTGTCCATGTCGACTCCTGGCGGACCCTGTAGGCCGGCGCCACCTCCGCCGCTCGGATCCGGGTCGTCCACGTCCAGGCCGTTGTCGCGCAGGCACTGGTAGAAGTCGAGGACCGGATCGCCATCGGAACCTTCCTCGTCGGCGGCGGAGTCGCCTTGGCCGGCTGCGGAGTCCTCCTCGCCGGCGGCCGACGCCTCGCCGCCGTCGCCGCACGCGCTGAGTGCGAGCGCGGCGGTCAACATGAGGCCGAGCGCCGGCAGGGCACGTGCGCGTCGTCGGCCGTCCGGGGGGCCGGCCTCGGTCTTCGGGGGCGCGAAGCCGCGCTGGTCCGCGCGCAGCCGGGCGGCGATGCGCCGCGCGAGCGTCGCATGTGGTTTTCGTGTCATTGTGATCGTCCTCCGGGACGGTAGGGTCCACTGGCGACGGAGCGGCCCCGACCGCTGGATGCGCGTGACCCGGGGCCGCCCGTCACCCTCTACAGTCCCGGCCCCGTCTAAGACCTCTTTAGGCCCGGTTTAGGAGCTTCCTGAGAACTCGGGAGACGGGTGGGGATGCGCAGCGTGAACACGGCGCCGCCGCCTGCGCGGTTGGCCGCGTGGACGCTTCCGCCGTGGTGCTCGGCGGCCTGGGCGACGATCGCCAGGCCTAGGCCGGAGCCGTGTCGCTCCCGCGCGCCCTCGCCCCGGTAGAACCGTTCGAACAGGTGCGGCATGTCGTCGTCGGTGATGCCGGGGCCCCGGTCGAGCACCCGGACCGTCAGCGATCCGTCGTCGTCATCGGAGAGCTCGACCTCCACCCGGCTACCGTCCTCGCTGACCTGGACGGCGTTCCGGACGAGGTTGGCGACTGCGCGCTCCAGCATGGCGGGTCGGACCGTCGCCTCGAAGCACTCGCCGCGGACGTCGATCGTCGTCTGCGGCCTGACCCGCCGCGTCCGCTCCACGGCCCGGCTCACCAGGGCGCGGATGTCGGTCTCCAGCTCCGGCTCCGGCTCGACCTCGCGGCGGGCCAGGTCGACCAGCTCGGCCACGAGGTCGGACAGCGAGGAGGCCTCGGAGTCCAGGTCGCGCAGCAGGTGGTCGTGGTCGGCCGTGCTCAGGTGGCGTTCGGGGTGCCGCGCGGAGCGGACGAGCATGCCGATGTCGTTGCGCAGCGTGGCCAGCGGCGTTCGCAGCTCGTGCCCGGCGTTCTCGACCAGGTGGCGTTGCTCGGTGCGCGCGTCGTCCAGCGCCGCCAGCATCGTGTTCATCGAATGCGCGAGCCGGGTGACTTCGTCTCGTTGGCGCCCATCGGTCTCGATCCGATGCGCGAGGTCCTTCGTCCGAGCGACCTGCTCGGCCGCCTCCGTGAGCTTGTTCACTGGGCGCAGTCCGGCACGGACAATCAGCCAGCCCAGCCCGCCGGCGCCCGCGACGCCGACGCCCGCGACGCCGACGAGCAGCCAGGCCATCCGTGTCATCGTGCTCTCGACGTCGTCGAGTGGGTAGACCAGCCTGAGGAAGAACTCGTCGTTGTGCGCGGCGCTCATGATCCGGTACGGCACGCCGTCGATCGTCTCGGTGCGCAGTAATGG
>NZ_ML142857.1:92971-95106 GCF_004138495.1 Phytoactinopolyspora endophytica | reverse complement strand
TCGCTGGTGTCGTCGTCCAGGAGCCGCTGCTCGTCGGGATGGAGCTCGATCGGCACGTCACCTGGCGATACGGACGTGATGACCGTGCCGTCGGTGGCGACCCGCTGCACGCCGATGGGGTCGCCTTGGAGCAACGTCAGACCCCCGGAATCGCCTTCCTCGTTCCGGTCGGCGTCGTCCATCTCGTCGCCGAGCCCGAGTGTTCGCTCGGCGATCTGGTCGAGGTCCGGGCTTCGGTCGCGCAGCCGCTGGTCGACGTCGTCCATGAGCGTTCCCCGGATGAGGAACCAGGCGGCGACCGACGCGGCAAGGACAGCGAGCGCGACCGCTGCGGACGTCAGGATCGCGAGGCGTGCGCGCAGCGTCATGGCTCCCGTTCCGCCGGCGGCCGGAGCATGTAGCCGACACCGCGGATGGTGTGCAATATGCGTGGCTCTCCGGCGGCCTCGAGCTTCTTCCGTAGGTATCCGATGTACACGTCGAGGGAGTTCGTCGATCCCTCCAGGTCGGCGCCCCAGACGCCCTCGTAGAGCTGGGCGCGGGTGAGGACCTGGTTGGCGTGCTGCATCAACAGCTCGAGCAGGCCGAACTCGGTCCGGGTCAGCGTCAGTTCGCGGTCGCCGCGGGCCACCTGCCAGCTCTTGGGGTCGAGGCAGAGGTTCCCGACGACGAGCGGCGGCTCGTCGGTCGTCTGGCCGGTGCGCCGCAGGATGGCGCGGAGCCGGGCCAGGAGCTCCTCGTGCGCGAACGGTTTGACCAGGTAGTCGTCGGCGCCCACGTCGAGCCCGCGGACCCGGTCGCGCACGGCGTCGCGGGCGGTCAGCATGAGCACGGGGGTCCGGTCGCCCTGGTCGCGCAGCCGGCGGCAGACCTCGAGGCCGCTCAGCTGCGGCATCATCACATCCAGGACCAGCGCGTCGGGCCGCACCTGGGGAAGCTTCCGCAGCCCCTCGACGCCGTCGCGCGCGGTGGTCACCTGGTAGCCCTCGAAGCGCAGCGAGCGCGCCAGTGACTCCAACAGCACCGGCTCGTCGTCGACGACAAGGACTCGCACAGTAGAAGTGTGCGCGTCGTGTCTAAGAAGCGTCTGAGAACGCCCTACGTTTCCTTGCAGCTGTTGGGTCATGACGGCAATGGACAGCGTTCGCCACACGGAAGGACTCGACCTCGGATGTGGTGACGCCTGCAGCGCGGTAGCCGATCTTGGCCAGCTGTTACGGCCGACAGGCAGACCATTATCGGATATAGTGGTCGATGTAACGGCCATTATCGAGGTGGAGTGTTGCCATGGCCAGACCGACATCCGCGAGAGTTCGCATCAGTGCAGCCCGGATAGGGTCTCATTTGACGGCCTGGCGCAAGCTGCAGGGTTTGACCGCCGAACAGGTGGCCGAACGTGCCGGGATCTCACGCGGGACCCTTCGCAGACTGGAGAACGGCGAGACCGTTGTCGGCCTCGACGTCTTCCTCAGTGTCGCGCGCGTGCTTGGGACCTTGGACCGTCTGGTTGAAGTGCTGGATCCCTACGAGACTGACCTCGGCCGCGCACGTGCCGACGAGACGCTTCCGAAACGAGTACGACGATGACTGAGTCTGTCGTTGTCGCAGTGGACATACGTGGCCAGCCGGTTGATGTGGGTACGGCCTTCTTCGCGTGGCGGCGTAACAGTCTTGCCACCTCCTTCCGTTACCTGGACGAGTTCTTGAGGAGGAAGGATGCCTACGCGATCGATCCCTCGATGCCTCTGGTCTCGGGTAGTCATCACCTGCACGGTCTTCCGGGTGCACTCCAGGACTGCTCGCCGGACAGGTGGGGCAAGAACCTGGTGAAGAAGAAGATCCGCGCGCAGGCCCTGGCTGAGGGGCGTACGCCTCCGTCGGTCAGCGACGTGGATCATCTCATTGGGGTCAGTGACCTGACTCGACAAGGCGCACTCCGCCTCCGGGTTGAACCAGACGGCCCCTTCCTGGACCCCGACTTAGTAGTACCGAAATTGGTTGAGCTGCCGCGTCTCTTGCGGGCGGCCGATGCCGTCGCGCGCGACGGCGATGACGACATGGCGGCGATCAAGACCCTGCTCGACGCGGGTTCCGGTTCGCTCGGTGGAGCGCGTCCTAAGGCATCCGTCCGAGAT
>NZ_ML142857.1:90804-92933 GCF_004138495.1 Phytoactinopolyspora endophytica | reverse complement strand
GATCGGCTGCTCATCGCCAAGTTTCCCCACCACAACGATGAGTGGAACGTTATAGCCTGGGAGAAGACGGCGCTCGACCTTGCCGAGCGCGCCGGAATCGACGTTCCGCCCAACGACCTCGTCCACTTGGGCGATCGAAGCGTCCTCATCCTGGAGCGGTTCGACAGGTACAAGAGTCATCGTGTCGGCTACATGAGTGCGATGACTCTGATCGAGGGTAGCGACGGTGATCCGCGGGATTACACCGAGATCGCCGAGACGCTTGCAGAACACGGGTCTCAGACGAGCTCCGACTTGCGTCAGCTGTGGCGGCGTGTCGCGTTCTCGATTGTCATCCATAACACCGATGACCATCTGCGCAACCACGGCTTCCTCCGTCGTGGTGCGGGCTGGCGTATTTCTCCTCTGTTCGACGTGAACCCGAATCCCGATGTGGCTGCGCAACGAGTCACCGGGATAGGTGGGGCGCATCTGCGCTCTGACGGGATCACGGGGCTTATGACCTCTCTCGAGACCTTCGATCTCACCCACGCCGAAGCGAAACGGACGTTGCGCGAGGTGCTGGATGCGACCGCTGACTGGAGACGAGTCGCTGCCAAGAATGGCATTGCCGAATCAGAACAAGACCACTTCGTGGGTGCGTTCGACGGTGTTCGTGAGGAACTGGCGGACCACGCATCAGAGGTCTACTCCAGCCACGGATCATCCAATCGAAGCTCCGAACAGCCACGCGTACCCAAAGGCATGCCGGGTGCAGGGCAGTTCGGACACAAGAGGACGCGCGGTGATGGCCCCGTTCAGTAATTGTAGTTGCGACGTGCAGTGCTGGAGGCGTTCCGCGTTGTAGGCGGTGAAGGTGGGGAGACTGCCGTCTCGTTACGCCGACGACGGTGGTTCGGTGTGGCGTGCACGGGGTTGCTCAACAGTACATTCCGTGCTGTATAGTTCAGTCTGTGCTGACCATTCCTTCTCGTCTTGATGCTATGAACCGGCTAGGTCGCGCCCTGGCCGACCCCACGCGGTGCCGCATCCTGCTGGCGCTGCTCGACGGACCGGAGTATCCGGGGCGGTTGGCCGAGAAGCTCGAGCTGACCCGGAGCAACGTCTCTAATCACCTCACCTGCCTGCGCGGATGCGGCATCGTTGTGGGCATTCCGCAGGGAAGGCAGATGCGGTACGAGATCGCCGACGCGCACTTGGCGCACGCACTGACCGATCTTCTCGGAGTGGTGCTTGCCGTCGACACCGGCGAGCCCTGTATCGACGACGAACGGCCACTCGACGACTCGTGCGCGGTTGAGGACGGCATCGTGCTCGATGGAGGGCTGCGAATCAGCGAGGGACACGCGGGCAGTGAGCGGTGGATCGACGGTGAGCGTCCCGATGATCGGGAAGCGGTGACTCCATGACGGGCGGCGCGGATCCCGCGACGAGTGACGTGGCGGTGCTGGAGGAGCGTACGAGGGTGCTGCGCCGCCGGGTGCGGCTGGTGGTCGCCGCGACCATCACCTACAACGTCGTCGAGGCGGTGATCGCGATTTCCGCCGGCATGGCCGCCTCGTCCGCGGCTCTGGTCGGCTTCGGCCTCGACTCCACCGTCGAGGTGATCTCGGCAGCGGCGATCGCCTGGCAGTTCGCCGGGCGCGACCACGAGACGCGGGAGCGGACGGCGCTGCGGATCGTGGCCTTCTCGTTCTTCGCGCTGGCCGCGTACGTGACCTTCGACGCCGTCCGTGCATTCGCCGGGGTGTCGGAGCCCGAGCACAGCACGGTCGGAATCGTCCTCGCCGCGGTAAGCCTGGCCGTGATGCCGCTGCTCTCGTGGTTCGAACGCCGGACCGGTCGGGAGCTCGGATCGGCGAGTGTCGTCGCCGACTCCAAGCAAACCCTGATCTGTTCCTACCTGTCTGCCGTCCTGCTCGTCGGTCTGGTGCTCAACTCGGCATTCGGACTGTGGTGGGCCGATCCGATCGCGGCGCTGGCGATCGCCGGGTTCGCGGTCCGGGAGGGTCTCGAGGCATGGCGTGGCGATGCCTGCGGTGCGTCCGCGAGCGCCCTGCTGGCCAGCCCCGACGCCGACCTCGACGCCGGCTGCGGCGATGGGTGCACGGACGGCTGCTGCCGCGCGG
>NZ_ML142857.1:89873-90777 GCF_004138495.1 Phytoactinopolyspora endophytica | reverse complement strand
TCTGATGGATCCATGGCCTACTGCGCGGCACCCGGCTGGCGCCTCGCTGCGTTCTCGTCGGTCGACGCACAAACCCAGTGCGCCTCCGTCCTCGGCCTTGCGAGGCATCCAGCCGGGCACCTGCTCGCCACGGCCGAGATCCATCAGACACGCCCTGGCCCGGCCGTGAACGACATTGTGGTCGTGATGACGACCACGATGCATGCTTCTCTCGCGATCGACCTGCGGATCACCCCGGGGTTGGGCGGGCCATGCTGCGCCCGCCGACGATCGCCTCGGTGAGCGCCTCGACGGGCTGACGTGGGGAACGCGGATTGGCGACGAGCGTGATGTCGATGTCGCCGAGTTCGGGCAGTCCAAGCGACGCGGGCAGCGCCTCGATGTCGGTGGGGATCAGGCTGGACGGGAACACGGCGATGCCGATGCCCGCCCGGACCGCGGCGAGCACTCCATTGACCTCCAGAGTCTTGCAGGTGACCCGCCAGCTGCGACCCACATCGGAGAGTACGCGCACCGCCGTCGCGCGGCTCAGGCTCTGGGTGGCGTAGGTGATGAGGGGGATCGGCTCGTCCGGTGACAGCCGGGTTCCGGGCAGGCCGACCCAGACCAGGCGGTCCCGGCGGACCAAGCGGCCCTCGGTCTGTCCGGGTGGCTCCTTGATGAAGATCAGGTCGAGCTGGTTCGCGGCGAGACGGCGCTGCAGGGCGGCCGTCTGGGTGACCGTGAGCTCCAGGTTCAGCCGGGGGTGGAGCTGCCGGAAGTCACGCAGTACCCGTGGGAGCTGAGCGATGGCGAGGTCGTCCGCCGCGCCGAACCGTAGCCGGCCCTGCATGGCGGTGCCGGTGAAATAGCTGATCGCTTCGTCGTGTGCGGCCAGGATGCCGCGCGCGAACCCGGCCATGGC
>NZ_ML142857.1:87694-89860 GCF_004138495.1 Phytoactinopolyspora endophytica | reverse complement strand
GTCCGTTGTCGGTGAGTGTGACCGTGCGTGTGTCGCGGCTGAGCAACTGGCGGCCCGCACTGTCCTCCAGCCGCCGGACATGCTGGCTGACCGTCGGCTGGCTGATCCCGAGCCGGGCGCCGGCACCGGTGAAGCTCAGCGTCTCCGCGACGGCGAGGAAGGTGCGCAGATGGACCGGGTCGAACACGGTGCTACTCCGTCATGTCGGGCCGACGAGGACGTACTTATTGAGGAAACCAATGACATTTATAGTACCAATAGTGGCAATGAATTCCTGACAGCGTCTTAATGTAGGAGGGACTCCACTTATCTCGACGTTTCAGGAAACTGCTGTGACCACGGCTGACGCCGAACCCTGCCCTGCCACCGAACGACCACGATCCTCGATCCGCACCACCTTGGCCGCCTTCCGCGTCCGGAACTACCGCCTCTACGTCACCTCACAGGTGATGACGAACAGCTGCGGCTGGATGCAGCGCATCTCCCAAGACTGGCTGATGCTCACGCTCACCGGCGACGTCGCCATGGTCGGTCTGACCGTCGCATTACAGTTCTTGCCGATCCTCGCCTTCGGCCTGCTCGGCGGGGTCATCGCCGACCGCTATGACAAGCGCCGGATCCTGATGATCACACAGTCCGTGATGGGACTGGTCGCGCTGACCCTGGGCGTGCTGACCCTGACCGGGGTGGTGCAGCCCTGGCACGTGCTGGCGATGGCGGCCACGCTCGGGTTCACCACAGTCGCGGACAACCCGGCCCGTCAGTCCTTCGTGCCGGAGCTCGTCGGGCTGAAGCATCTTCGCTCCGCCATCTCGGTCAACGCTTCGATCTTCCAGCTTGGCGCCCTTGTCGGGCCGATGCTCGCAGCCGTCTCGATCGAGATGGTGGGGGAGGGCCTGTCCTTCGTCATCAATGCCGCGGCCTGTGCCGCTGCAGTGGTGCTGCTGGTCATGATGCGGCCCGCCGAGCTCAAGACCCCGGCGGTCGTCCGTCGTGCGCGCGGGCAGCTCCGGGAAGGCCTGGCCTCGGTGCGGAGCCAGCCGAGGATTCTCTGGCCGACGGTGCTGGTCGGGTTCGTGGCCGTGAGCGGCATCAACCTGGCCACCGTCCTGACGGCCTACGCCGACGACGTCTTCGAGTCCGGTGCCGGCGGCTACGGCATGCTCAGCGCGATGGTGGCGGTCGGGGCGATCATCGGCTCGCTGGTCACCAGCCAGCGGCACGCCAGGCTGCGTCAGCTGGTCTGGGGCGCGGCCGTCATCGGGGCCCTGGAGGTGGGCGCCGCCACGCTCGGTCACCAGGCGTTATTCGCCATGGCCCTGGTCGCCATCGGCATGGCCAACCTGATGTACCTGACGTCCAGCAACGCGCTGGTGCAGTCGACCACGACGCCCAATATGCGAGGGCGCATCATGGCGTTGTACATCGTCGTGCTGCTGGGAGCCCAGGCCTTCTCCGGTGTGCTGATCGGCCGTATCGCGTCCGAGTTCGGTCCGCAGGTGGCGATGGCGGCCTGTGGCGTCGGTCCATTGATCGGTGCGGCGGTGATCGGTATCGCCCTTGCCCGGCGTGGTCGTTTGAGCGCGCGGCTCATCCTCAGGGAGCGGCCGGGGCGGGGCTTTGTGTACATCGTTCCCCGGGAGCCGCAGCGCCCGGCAACAACTTTGCTGGCATCCGGCGGGCCATCCCGGCACGGGCGTGAAGGGCATGCAGTGACCGGTGACCCGCGCCAGCGTGCACGGGTGCGGCACGCGGCCTCGGAGGTCAGGCCTCGCGGACGGCTTGCGCGCGGATCTCAAGCTCGATCTTCTGCGACACGAGCCAGCCGCCTGCTTCGAGGGCGACGTTCCACGTCATCCCGTACTGTTCCCGGTCGATCTCGCCGTTCGCGCTCAATGCGAGCCGCTCGCCGCCCCACGGATCCGTCTTGACGCCGTCGATGTTGACCTGAAGTTCGATCGGGTGGGTGATCCCCTTGATGGTGAGATCGCCTATCACGGTGAACCATCCCGCACCGCGGCGACGCCGGACCATCGTGCCGTTCACGACGGACCATTTGGAGTTGGGGTCGCCGCCGATGACCTGCCGCGAGAGGAAGCTGATCGACGGGAAGGTATCCACGTCGAGGAAGTCCGCGCTGCGCAGGTGAGCGTCCCGGTCCGGAGT
>NZ_ML142857.1:85783-87658 GCF_004138495.1 Phytoactinopolyspora endophytica | reverse complement strand
GCTGGCGGTGGCGATCTCGGCGCTCGCCCAGGACTCGAGTGGGTCCTGGGCGATGTTCACGCTCCCGCCGACCTGTTCGAAGCGGCCACGTACCTGAGTGACCATCAGGTGCCGTGCGACGAAGCCCACTGTGGTGTGCTGGGCGTCGACCGTGAAGATTCCTGGTTCTGGAAGCTGAATGCCGTTCCAATTGCGTACGCTCACTGGCTCCGCCATGCGTATCCCCCGTGCTCAGATGCCCGTTCGCGACCGTCAGACCTCGCGGATCGATGGTAACGATCCGTTCAGCCTATAGACGATCATCCTCGCGTATGGTACAGCGGAGCAACTCATAACCGGCAACTCTCCGGTTACCCCTGGTTGTGGCGGGGCTTGTGACCGTTCCCGGCTTGCCGTCGTCCGTACCGACGTTGTCCCGGCGATACGTACGAATATGGCGGTGAGCCGGCAGCCTCGGCGAGGGCCGGGATGCGGGTTACTTGGCGCGGAGTTTTCCGACGGTTAGCGCGCATCCCGGCCCGCTGTCATGCCGTATCGATCGTTCAGCTGATGCGGTCCAGTGTGACCACCGGGATCAGCCGGCTGGTCTGCTTGGTGTACTCCCAGAAACCAGGGATCAGGTTCGCCTGTGCCTCGAACAGCCGGTCTCGCTCCGGTCCTTCAGGATGCGCCGTGGCCTTCGCCTCGAACGTCTCATCGCCGATCTCGACTGTCACGGACGGGTTGGCGAGGACGTTGAAGTACCAGCTGGGGTGCTTGTCCGCGCCGCCGTTGGACGCGATGACGACGAACCGGTCGCCGTCGCGCGTGTGCGCGAGCGGTGAGGTGAGACGTCGTCCGGTCTTGGCGCCGGTCGCCGTCAGCAGCAGCATGGAGATGCCTTCGAACATGCCTCCCACCTTGCCGCCGTTCCCCCGGAACTCCTCTATGATCCCGTCGTTGAAGCTCTTCTCTTCGCTCACTCCGCGCCTCTTTCCATGGTCGTGTTCTGCCGGGCAGATCTTCTGCCAGGCCAACCATTTCCCGTAGCGAGCTATTCCCTGAATCGGTCGCGGTGTGCCGGCGCGGCCGAGCCGAGCGCGAGGATCACTGTGAACGCCGTACCGATGGGATCCCTAGCCGCTGCGGATCGCCTGGGCGCGGATCTCCAGCCGGACGCTCTGCGACACCAGCCATCCGCCCGCCTCCAGGGCCACGTTCCAGGTCATGTCGTAGGCCTCGCGATCGATCTCGCCCGTGGCGCTCAGCGCCAGCCGTTCCCCTCCCCAGGGATCTCCGGTGACGCCGTCGATGGAGACGTTCAGCGTGACCGGGCGGGTGACGCCGCGGATCGTCAGGTCACCGAGCACCACGAAACGGCCGGCTCCACGACGACGGCGGACCATTTTCCCGTTGACCAGATCCCACTTAGCGTCCGGATCACCGCCGAGAACCTGCCGGGACGCGTAGGTGATCGAGGGGAACCGCTCGACGTCGAGGAAGTCTGCGCTGCTCAGGTGCGCGTCCCGGTCTGCCGTTCCGGTGGTGATACTCGCCGTCGCGATCCGTGCCGTGGCGCGCGACATCAGTGGGTCGTCGGCGATCTGGACAGACCCTTCGATGCCATCGAATCTTCCCCGCACCTGGGTCACCATCAGGTGTCGTGCGACGAATCCGACGGTGGTGTGCTGCGGATCGATCGTGAACGTTCCGGGCGCCGGGAGTTGCGCACCGTTCCATGTGCGCACGCCAGTCGACTCGCTCATCTATGCCCCGTGTCTGTGCCGTCTTATGGCCAATGTCGCTTTTGCCGTAAAACAAGCGACATGATCATTTTGTAATGAAATGTCAGGACGGCATGATACTGGTACAGAGAGCGTGTGCAAATACGAGACG
>NZ_ML142857.1:66667-85760 GCF_004138495.1 Phytoactinopolyspora endophytica | reverse complement strand
GAATCTCGATTCGCGTGGCCTCGCGGATGTCAGCGGGTCGATCGTCCGGCTGGCGTCTCAGACGCTTCCGAGGCGCCTGCCGGAATTCAGGAACGCAGGCCGACGGAGCTCCTGCCGTCACCCGGGCGCCGGGTGCGGCTCACGCCTTGACTGCATGTCCGAAGTAGGTGACGACTGACTTCTTTCCGGGGGCCAGTGCGAAGTCGACGATCGGCGGGATCTCGTCATCGGTGATTCTGCCGTGGCGACGCGCGAGTACCGCCTTCGCCAATCCGCGTACAGACCTGGGCACGAACGCGCAGATCTCACGGTTGGTCAGGCCCTGACGCGCCAGCGCGTCGCTCATCTCGGCCGGTGTTCGCAGCCGGTCGGCGGAGTAGCGACGGCGCGGCATGAATCGGGTCATCGGCAGCGTCTGGAAGACTCCGAGGTAGGTGATCTTCGCAGGCACGGTGCGATTGACAGTGTCATAGATCAGCAAGCCGCCTGGTGCCAGGGCACGGGAGGCTTCGCTGACGACGCGTTCGAGATCGGATGTGATCTCGAACGTGTCGGCATAGAAGGCGATATCGAACCGCTGGTCGCCCAGTCCGAGGTTCTCCGCGGGTGCGGTCCGATGGTCCACCTCGATGCCGCTGCGCTCTGCCTCTGTGGTGGCGATCGCAGTCGCCGCGGGGGAGGGGTCGATCGCGGTCACCTCGTGTCCCAAGGCGGCGAGGCCATGGGCGAGCAATCCACGCCCGCTGCCGACGACGAGTGTGCGACGACGCTGTGCGAGTCCGAGCGCGGAGATCGTGCGCTCGACGTATTCGAGCCGCACGTGTTGGAACGACGCTGCCCGGACCTGGCGGCCGTCGATCGTGTCTTCCGCGTCGGAGTCCAGTTCGATGTGCAGGGAGGGCATGGGCGCATCACCTTAGTCGGCGTCATCTTCAGTTCCTTGAAGGAACCTATCACTCATGGTTCCTCCAAGGAACTTGGGGTAGCCTCCCAGATGTGATCAGGACTCCATTGGCAGACGTGGCCTGCTCCATCGCACGGTCGGTCGATCTGCTCGGTGACGCCTGGACCGTGCTGATCCTCCGTGACGTCATGGCCGGTGTGACGCGTTTCGATGACATCGCCCGAGATCTGGGGTTGTCGCGGAAGGTGCTCGCGGCCAGGTTGTCCCGGCTGGTCGATGAGGATGTGCTGGCCCGAACCCGCTACCAGGAGCATCCGCCGAGAGAGGACTACCGCCCCACGGAGAAGGGAAAGGACCTCTATCCGGTGCTGCTCGCGCTGGTGAACTGGGGGGACCGGTGGTACGCCGGCTCCAGTGGGGCACCGGTCCGCATTCATCACCTCACGTGTGGGCAGGACACCAGGATGGAGCCTGCGTGCGGACATTGTGGTGAGCGGCTGACGGTGGACAACACCGACCAGCTGCCCGGCCCCGGCGGGAAGGTGGGGCCGGGCACGATGGTCATCGGTCCAGTGATCGCCGCTCGGAGCGCGCGTCTCCGCGACGACACCACGGGCGAGGATGCCACCGGCGACGGTGAGGGTAGCGACGACGCCACGGGTGAGGGTGGTGAGGGCGGGGCGCGAGCGCCCGCGCTCTAGGAGGTGACCTGCGCTGGCACCCCGTCCTGCCGGTCATCCGTGAGTGCAGCGCCGGCTGCGTGCCGTCGGCGTCCACGCCGGAGCGCGGTCATGGCGATCGCGGCCGCAACGAGGCTGGATGTGCCGACCCACAGGGCCGGGGTGAGGCCGTCGGTGAACGCCGCCGGCGTCTCGTAGCCGCCCCGGGTGGCGAAGACCGACGCCAGCACGGCGACGCCGAGGGCGCCGCCGACCTCCCGGAGCGCATTGTTCACGCCGGAGGCGATCCCCTGCTCGTCCGGACTCACCGAACCCATCAACATCGCACTGGCGGGTGCGAAGAACATGGCCATGCCGATGCCGCACAGCACGAGCGCGGGGACCTGGCTGAGGTAGCTCACATCCGGCTCGGCGATCACCGCGAACCAGCCGAGCCCGGCTGCCATCACGAGAAAGCCGGACGTGACGATCGGCCGGCCGCCGATGCGGTCGGAGAGAGCGCCGGCGATGGGCGCGATGACCATAGGCATCGCCGTCCACGGCAGCATGCGCAGTCCGGCCTCCTGGGGCGAGTATCCCTGGATGAACTGGAGGAACTGGGTGAGCAGGAAGATCGAACCGAATGCCCCCAGAAACATCAGCAGTCCTGCGGCATTGATGGCGGTGAACGTGGGGGAGCGGAAGAAGCGCATGGGCAGCATGGGCGCCGGGGTGCGTAGCTCCCAACGGACGAACGCCGCCAGCAGAACCGTGCCGAGGGTGAAGTCGGTGAGCACGGAGCCGGAAGTCCAGCCGTGTTCGTGGGCGCGGACGATGGCGAGCACCACGCCGAAGAGGCCGGAGCTGGCCAGGACGGTGCCGACCAGGTCGAGGCGGTTGTTGGCGCCGTGGCTCTCGGTGAGCCGGGTCAGGGCGAGCGGGACCAAGACGATGCCGAGCGGCACGTTCAGCCAGAAGATCCAGTGCCAGGAGATGTGTTCGGTGATGGTTCCACCGACCAGCGGACCGCTGGCGATGGCGAGACCGTTGACCGCCCCCCAGATCCCGAAGGCCATGCCCCGGCGGGCGGCCGGGACCGCGGCGGATATCAGGGTCAGGCTCAAAGGCATGAGTGCCGCTGCTCCCGCGCCCTGTGCGGCGCGAGCTGCGATGAGTGAGTCGGTGCTGGTGGCGAGGGCTGCCCAGGCGGATGCGGCGGTGAACAGGACGACGCCACCGGCGAAGATCCGCCGTCGGCCGAACCGGTCGCCGAGCGCCGCGGCGAGCAAGAGCAAGCAGGCGAACGGCAGCGTATAGCCGTTCACGACCCACTCCAGATCTGCCAGGCTTCCGTCCAGGTCGTCGCGGATCACCGGCAATGCAGTCGTGACCACGAGGTTGTCGAGGGCGGCCATGAAAGTGGCGGCGCTGGTGAGGATGAGCGTCCAGGCGATGTTGGCGGGAGAACTCGTCGTACGTGATGTCTCTCTGGTGGACACAGCCGCTCCTTAGATAGTGATCGATCAATAACTTCTGCGTGTATGAGGAGTCAGGTGTTCGGCGTGTGGCTCAGGCTTCAGTCAGCGCTGGGCGCGTGTTTACGGCTCAGGTCACAGGCTTTCCAGACGCGGTGATCCGCCGGGAAGCCCATGGCGAGAAGGACGTTGATGAGCATGCCGGTGCCCATGAATTCGTTCGTCTCGTCGTCCCCGCCGAGGCGACGATGCGCCAGGTCCCAGAGGTCCGCCCAGGCGGCGCGGATCTCCGTGGCGAAGTCGGCGTCGCCGGTCTCCTGGGCGTTGGCGGCGGCGACGTACATCTGCATCTGGAACAGCAGCCGGCTGCGGTCGGCGATGAGGTCGGAGTAGGCGCCCGTCATGGCGTCGTGGGCTTCCTTAGGAGGTAGCCCGTCGCTCACCTCCGCGAAACGCTCTCGAATCTCGTCGGTGCAGCGCCGGGCCGCGGCCAGGAACATCGCTCTCTTGTCTGGGAAGAGTCGGAAGAGATACGGCTGTGAGACGCCGACGCGCTGCGCGATCGCGGCCGTGGACGTGCTGGCGTAACCTCCCCTGGCGAACTCTGTGATGGCTGCTTGAACGACGCGTTCACGACGTTCCTCAGCGCTCATCCGCATGCTTTCTTTGGCCACACCAGAAAGTTATTGCTCAATAACTAACTTTGTCAACGCCGTCTAGCTGTCGAGGCTCAGCGAGGGCGGAAGGCGGCGGCGTGGTCGATCGCCCACTGCCGGAACGTTCGCGCGGGTGTGCCGGTGACCTCCTCGACCGTGTAGGTCACCGGCTCCGGGTTGTCGACCATGTTCGCCCACGCGCTCAGCGCCATCTCTACGTAGCCCTCGTCACCCCACTCGGCGAGGAGCTGCATGCGGGCCTCCTCCGGTGACAGTTCCTCCCAGCGCACCTCGCGGCCGATCGCCTCGCCGATGATCCGGACCTGTTCCGCCTGGGTGACGACCTCCGGGCCGGTCAGCGCATAGGCCGCACCGACATGCCGGTCTTCCAGCAAGGCCTTGACCGAGACGGCGGCGATGTCGGCCTCGTGGATGAGCGACCGGCCCGCCTCGCCGTACGGCCACCGGACGACGCCGTCGGTGCGGATCGCCTCCGCCCAGCCGAGGAGGTTGGTGGCGAACCCGCCGGCTCGGATGAAGGTCCACTCCAGGCCCGACCGTTCGATCAGGACCTCGACCTCACCCCAGAAACCGTCGGGCCGGGCGCCGTCGCCTCCGGCCATCGCGGACAGGTACACGATCCTCCGGGCATGCTTGGCGATCGCGTCCACGACGGCTGGCGCGCCGTCGGCCGAGAAGTGCGGCCAGAGCAGGAAGACCGCGTCCACCCCTTCGAACGCCGTGCCGAGTGTGTCCGGTTCGGTCATGTCTCCACGGACAACCTCGACGCCCGCCGGGAACCGTGCCGTGTCGGGGTTGCGGGTCATCACTCGGACGTCGGTGCCGGCGTCCAGCAGCTCGGCGACGACGTGGCGGCCGACGTTGCCGGTCGCGCCGGTGACGAGGATGGTTCCGGACTGAGACATGAGCTTTCTCCATTCATGCGACGGATCACCGGGCCCATCTGGGCCCGCATGACCATGCTCGAACTTAAACATTGGTTTAAGTCAAGTAATGTGGCGGCCATGACATCTCTGAGCCCGGACGCGGACGCATTGACCATTGGCGAACTGGCGGACCGTAGCGGCGTCCCGGCTTCGGCGCTGCGCTTCTATGAACGGCAGGGACTCATCCGCAGCCGCCGGACCTCAGGAAACCAGCGCCGGTACTCGAGGGCGACGCTGCGCCAGGTCGCCTTCATCCGGGCGTCGCAGAATGTCGGCATTCCGCTGTCGGACATCGGGGGCGTGCTTGAGTTCCTCCCGGCGGACACCGCGCCTACTCAGGAGTTCTGGGAGCGGGCGTCGGCGTGCTGGAAGGACATGCTCAACGCTCGGATCAAGCAGATGGAGCGGATGCGGGATCTGTTCACCGAGTGCATCGGCTGCGGCTGTCTTTCCTTCGACCAGTGCGCGCTCATCAACCCAGGTGACAAGCTGGGCAAACAGGGGCCGGGTCCACGTCGGCTGATCCCGGGCTAGTGTCCTTGCCGCTGGGCTCGCAGCCACTCAGTCGCCGGAGAATTCGCCCGCGGCGTCGCGCCCATCGGCGTCCGGCGCGAGCGCGCGATCCCAGAGGCCGGGGTATTCGGTCACGATGCCGTCAGTATCGACCTCGAGGTCGGCAGTGAATGTGCCGGACTGGTAGCGATAGATGGCTCCCGCCTCCGTTGCCAGCCGGGTGTAGCGCTGATCGGATGTGGCGACCGTGAGCGTCGGCTCGAACTGAATGTAGACGGCACGGAGATCGGCGGACTCTCCGGGCTTGAGCTGGAGACGGCGGATCGGCAGCGTGTTGGTGAACGGCGTGAGGGCGATGTCCACGTCGATGCATCCGGCCAAGTCGGCTCGGACCGTGCCGTCCGACTCGTGCCAGCGGCCGTCGTCGTGCCGAGTCAGCGTCGTCGTCGGGCCGCGATGGAGGCCGATGGCCAGCCGCCGGGTGCGCCATGCATCGTCGCAGGTGATCTCGTATGACACGCGCAACGGCGTCTTATCCAGCACGGCGATGATCATCCCGTGGGCGGTCACTTCCGTGCCCTCGCTGCGCACGTGCAGATGTTCGCAACCCGGCCACCGGGTCGGAGTCCATACGATCTCCCGGTTCATGGTCTGCCTCCTCGATGGGATGGTGATTGTAACCGATTAACGCAATTGCCAGTTAACAGCATGCGTCGAAGCTACGCAACCGATAAAATAATTCGGTGGTTAACATGTTGACTGGCCAGGAAGCGCCGGGGTCGCTGGAGGACGTGCGCACGTTGCTCAACAGCTGGCTGATCCCCAATGACACGCGGGTCGCTGAGGACCGTTTCGAGTCATATGCCGAGCGGTGTGAACTTCCCGAGCGCCAGCATGATGTCGTCCGACGGCTACGCGATGATCTCCGCAGCGTCGTGGAAGGCCCGGACACGGCCGACGCCGGCCTCAACGCCTGGGTCGACCGATTGGACGTGCGTCCGAGCGTCGAGGAGGGCCGTCTCGGGTTCCGGCATCAGGCCGGCCCCGCGGGCGAGCTACTGGTCACCGTCCTGACCGCGATCGCATCGGGCCAGTGGTCCAGGCTCAAGGCATGCCCGGACTGCCGCTGGGCCTTTTACGATCACACCCGCAACGGCAGCAAGCGATGGTGCCTGATGACGGCCGGTGGCCCGGATGGGCGCTCGTGCGGCAGCATCGCCAAGGTGCGCGCATATCGCGACCGTACCCAGGGCGGCTGACGGGAACGCGGGGGCGCTGGAGCCGCCGCTCTGGCGCCGCGAGCCGCGTCATAGCCGGCAATGGGCCACGGGTGCGGGATCAGGACAGGAGGTTGACCGTGGCCTCGCCTGGGAGATTCTGTACGGAAGAACCGACACGGAGTGTGAACACGCCGGGTTCGAAGCGCCACCCGCCGTCCCAGTGGGCGAACGCCCGTGCCGGGAAGGGAATCGTCACCCGCGCCGTCTGGCCCGGCTCTGCCCATACCGGCGCGTGGCCGACGAGCCACCTCACCGGCCGGTCCACCGACGACGAGGCGCGCTCGGCGTAGACCTGCACGATGTGCTTGCCCGCGCGCCGCCCCGTGTTGGTGAGAGTGGCGGATACCGTGACCGTGCCGTCAGGATCGACCGTCGTGTCCGCGGAAACCCGCGACAGCTCCCAGTTGGTGTAGCCGAGGCCGTGACCGAACGGGTACGCGGGCTTGGCGCCGGTGCGTAGCCACGCGCGGTAGCCGACGTGGATGCCCTCGTCATACCGGACCACGCCGTCCACCGGCGTGACGTCCAGCACGGGAACGTCGTCGAGCGTGCCCGGCCAGGTGGTGGGCAGACGGCCACCCGGCTCGGCCCGGCCGGAGAGGATGTCCGCCAGGGCGTGTCCGAACTCCTGACCACCGAAGTAGGAGACGAGGATGGCCGCGACCTCATCCCGCCACGGCATCAAGACCGGGGAGCCGGAGTTGACGATGACCACAGTGCGAGGGTTGGCGGCGGTGACCGCCCGCACCAAGTCGTCCTGGCGCCCGGGCAGGTCGAGGGAGCCGCGGTCGTATCCCTCGGACTCGACTTTGTCATTGGTGCCGACCACCACGACAGCGACATCCGCGGCCCGTGCGGCACCGGAGGCCGCCGCGATCAGCTGTGCAGGGTCGGCGACGTGGGGCTCGATGCCCAGCGTGAACGCGAGCGAGCGGGCCAACGCCCCGGGCCGGTCGGCGAGTTCGTACTCGGCCCGGATCTCGATCGGCACGCCTTCGGTGACGGCGATCTCCGCCGACATCGACGGCGGCGAGAGCAGCTGCGACGCGAGGTCGTCACTGTCCGGCTCGAGCGTACCGTCGAGCACACACTCGCCGTCGACGACGATCCGCGCAGTACCGACGGCGGCGAACCCCAGCCTGATGGTGCCGGTCGTCTCGGGCGCGTACCAGGTGGACAGCTCCAACCGGGCGGACTCGGCGATCGGCGCGGTGCCGCCGAACCACACCAAGGCCGTGGAACGACGGTCCTCGACCGCGATCTCGATACCGGAGCCGTCGAGGAAGCGGGCGCGCAGGCCGGGCTTCGAGGTGGCCGGGTTCGTCAGCCGATCGATCGGAAGTTCGGCGACACCTTCCTGCACGATCGCCCCGACCGAGTAGGTGACCTCCGCGTCCGGGAAAGCCGCGCGGACCCCTTCGAGCGGCGAGACGGTCCGGGCCGGGATGACGGTGGCACTGCCGCCGCCCTGAGTGCGGGCGAACTTGGCGTTGTGGCCGATCACCGCGATTCTGGAGACGTCGCCGGGGGACCAGGGCAGCTCGCCCTCGTTGCGGACGAGAACGGAGCCCGCCGTGGCGGCCTCTCGGGCGAAGGCGACGCCATCCTCGGCGTACCTGTGCCCGGACGGTGCCACCTTTCCCGGATCCGTCCCCGATGCGGATGGTTCGAGGGCGGTGCGCCGCCGGTCGAATCCGTCGAGAGCGCCGACCCGGGCGGCGAGGCGCAGCAGCCGGTGGACCTTGCGGTCGACGGTCAGCTCGTCGATCTCGTCGTGGTGGACCGCCGAGACGAGCGCGTCTCCCCAGGGCCCCTTCGGTCCCGGCATCACCAGATCCTGCGCGTACCGGGCGCTCTCCAGCGACCGGACGGCCGTCCAATCGCTGACCACGACACCGTCGAACCCCCACTCGTCCTTCAACGGAGTGGAGAGCAGCGTGCTCTCGGTGAGGGTCGGGCCGTTGACCGCGTTGTACGCGCTCATCACCAGCCAGGCGCGGGCCTGCGCGACGGCCTTCTCGAAGGCGAACAAGTACACCTCGCGCAGGGTGCGCTCGTCGACCTCGACATTGACCGTGAACCGGTCCGTCTCGAAGTCGTTGCAGACGTAGTGCTTGAGCGTCGCGGCGACCCCGTTCTCCTGTAGACCGGTCACGTACGCGGCGGCGAGGTCGGCGGTGAGCAGCGGATCCTCGCTGAACGCCTCGAAGTGGCGGCCACCCAGCGGGGAGCGATGCAGGTTGATCGTGGGCCCGAGAACGACGTCGACGCCTTTTCGTCGTGCTTCCGTCGCACAGACAGCGCCGTAACGACGGGCGATCTCAAGATCCCACGACGAGGAGAGCGCCGTGGCGGAGGGTAGGTTCAGTGACGGATCCCGCTCGTCCCAGGTTTCACCGCGGACACCGCTGGGACCGTCCGACATGAGGATGTGCCGAAGGCCGATCTTCTCGATCGGTGTCGTGGACCAGAGATCGCGACCGGTCAGCAGCTCGACTTTCTCCTCCAGCGTGAGCTGGTCGACGAGGAGACTCAGCTGCTGATCCTCATGATGGGTCATATCATCCTCCGGATCGCACGGATCTCAGCCCCGGGCGGCCGAAGAGGCCTGTGGAGTCCCGTCGTCCGAGCTTCAGTGGCAGGCGAAGGGGCGCTAGCGGCACCGGTCCATGTACCAGCAGCTTATCGCGTAGGAGCGAACGGCAGCCGCTTTTTCGTGGTCATGTGACACACACGACGGCTCGTGCGCGATGGGCCCAGGCCCGACGTTCACACCGGATGCCAGCCGTCTTCCTCCGTGGGCGGCTCCGAACCGCCCGGCGACTCGATCTCCGGCTCGTCATCGATGCGGCCGGGCACCACGTCATCCGGAGCTTCCGGATCTGCCCGGCCTGGCGCCCATTCATCGTGCGGGTCCTCGCCGGCATCGGCCGAAACGGGATGGGAGCCGTGGCTGTCATCCATGTGATCAGCGTCCCCGAAGTCCGGAGCGGAGACCATGACCAATTCCCGTCAATTTTGGTCGGCACTGTTCTGATCGGGCAGGTCGGCCTCGCGGAGCCGGTGCGCGATGGCGGCCCGGGAACGCACGTCGAGCTTGCGTAACGCGGCGGTGATGTGACGAATCACGGTGTTCACAGAGATGTACAGCTCCGCCGCGATCTCCCGGTTGGATCGGCCGAGCGCGGCCAGCCGGGCTACCTCCCGCTCCCGCGGCGACAGCTCGGAGCCGTAGCCTCGACGCCCGCCCCGGTACCGGGCGGGTACGGAGAGACCGTGCCGACGGGCGGCCTGGGTGACACGCCCAGCGTCCCAGTCCGCACCCAGCTCGCGATAGGTGGACAGCGCCGACAACAGCACCCGGTACGGCTGGGCCGGGTATCCGGCCGCGGGTCCGGCTTCTCCTTCGGGGTCGTCGTCAGCGGATCCCGCGTTGTGATGCTCTCCCGGCAGCGCGAGCATCGACATCGCCGCCAGCTCGCGGGCCTGCGCCGCCTCGTACCCGGATGGCAGCGGTTCGTACAGCATCGCAGCCGCGGCGAAGTGCCCGGCGGCTTGCTCGGCGTGGCCATCCGCCATCCGAAGGTAGCCGCGGGCGTGCTCCAATGCCGGCGGAGCAAGCGGCGCGTCCAGGTCCGCCACCTTCTCGGTGTAGTGGTCGAGCAGTGATCGCGCCTGCGCCGTCGCTCCGCCGGTCACCATCGCATTGGTGATGTAGGGCAGCGTCCGGGCCGCGGGTGCCAGGACCCCTTTGGACTCGACTGCGCGCAGGAACCGGTCGGCGAGATCCATCGCATACTCGGTGTCGCCCCGCGCCGTGGCCATCCGCAGCGATGCCGTCGTGGGGATCGGCAGTAGGTCGACGGCCCCGAGCTCGTCGATGACCTCGGTCAGGGCGGTGAGCGAGTCGTGTGCGGCATCGAGCTCACCCTGGGCGAGCTGCAAGCACGCGGCCACCGCCTCCGCGTTGATGCGTGCGCGTGGGTGGCCGGCGAGCTCGTCGATCAGTTCCGCGGCCTCGTCTGCCAGCCCGTCCCACGTGCCCCGGAGATATCGCAGCAGGACCTTGCCGGATCGCAGGCTGCGCTCCAACCGCATCTCGACGCGCTCCCCGTCTGCCGCGTCGAGTCCGGCGGTCAGCATCCGGTCTGCCGCCTCGTGGTGCCCGGAGTAGCTGGCCTCGCTGCCCATCGACCAATAGGCATTGATCTCCCGACGCTGCCGGGGCGCACCGCCGGTCTGCTTCTCGACCCGCCGAGCCTGGGACCGCCAGGCGGGGTCACCCATCGGGATCTGCACCATGGCGACCTTGCCGAGGAGGAAGACTTGGAAGACCGGGTCGTCGATCTCCGGTATGACGGTGAGCGCCCGCTTCAGCCATTCCTGGTGCTCCTCGGGGGCCCGGTCTCCGGTCATCGGGATGCCGAGGACGACCATGGCCCAGGCCTTCATGTCCGGCCTATGGTCAAGGTCCTCGATCGCCGTGACGATGAGCCGGTGAGCGCGGACAAGGTCTACGCCTGCGTCGTGCAGGATGGTGCCGAGCAGGAACCTCAGCTCGCCCCGGATCGGAGCGGGCAGATCCTCTTCGAGGATGTCGCTGAGCAGGTCGACGACGTCCTGGGCGCGCAGCGCCTCGACGGCGGCCTGCCCGAGCTTGACCGCCAGCCGACCTCGGCGGTCGGACGCCATCGGGGCGTGCCGCAGCACATCCTCCAGGATTCTGGCCGCTTCGGCATCGTTGCTCAGCGTGATGGCTTGGTCGGCAGCGCGTTCGCCGGCTGTCACCCATTCCTCCAGCCGTCCCGCATACCGCAGGTGATGCGCCACCTGTCCTAGTGCTACGGGCTCGGCCGCTTGCAACGCGGTGGCCGCCCGCCCGTGTAGCAGGCGTCGTCGATGTGCCGGGATGTTCTCGTAGACCGCCTGGGCGGACAGCGGATGGCGGAACCCGACGACGTCGTCATGCTCGGTCAGCAACCCCGACGTGAGCACTTCCTCGATGCCGACCCAGACCGCATCCTCTGTGGACAGCGCCGTCTCGACCAGTAACGGCGACGGTACCGGCACCTGAAGCACGGCTGCGGCCTCGATCGCGGGGCCGGCCTCGCTCCCGAGCTGCGCGACGCGTTCCAGCACAGAGTCGCGGATCTTCGTCGGGACATCGAGCTCATCCAGGGCGCGGCGTGCCCAGCCGCCACCGCGGCGCACTAGGGTGCCGCGTGCCCGCAGCAGGGCGAGGAGCTCCTCAATGGCGAACGGAACCCCCGACGTGCGCTCCCTCAGGTACGCTGCGAACTCGTCGGAGACGCGGTCGAGGTCCATGATCGAGGCGGCTAGCGCGCCGGTCTGTTCGACGTCCAGCGGGGCCAGCGCGATGTCCGTGCGACGCACAGCAGGCGGTGGGGTCGCCACCAGCGCGCGGACACCAGGGTCCACGTCGTCGTGCCGGAAGGTGAGCACCAGCGCAAGCTCGGGTGGGGCCTCGGCGAGGAGGTATCCGACGAAGTCGGCGGTCTGTTGATCGGCCCAGTGCAGGTCTTCCAGGACCAGGATGGCCGGCCCCAGCGAGCGGAGGACCTCCACGATGCCGCGGAAGACGCGATGCCGCTCCGCGACCCGATCGCCCAACGGTTCCGGAGCTGGGGGAAGCGCTTCTTCGAGCTCAGGAAGTAACGGCCGCAGCGCCCCGGTCACGGCCGACAGCGGAATATCCGCGAGATCGTCTTGCAGGTCACGCAACGCCTCGATCACCGGCCCGAGGGGGAACGACTCCCGGATGCGGTGACACGGCCCCACGAGCACCCGGCAATGCGCGACCTGCGGCTGCGCGGTCAGGTCGGAGATCAGCCGCGTCTTGCCGATCCCGGCCTCGCCGTCCACGATCACCAGAGCCGGCGGTTCGGCGACCGCTGCCACGGCACGACGAAGCTCCTCAGCACGCCCCACCAGTGCGGGGGAGACCAGTCCTAAGCCGTCAGTCATACCGCCACGCGGCCCACTCTTCCGGGTCCGCGCCGGTCGCGGACCGTATTCACCCACGAGCCTGCTTCGCTGCACGCGCTCTTCAGGGCCTGTCCGGGAGCTTACCGTAGGGATCGCCTACGGCCTGTCAGGCGTGGCCTTCCGCCGGATGGCCAGGCGCCGGGGCTTTGCGCTGACTTAGGGCACGTCAAGAACACGTTCGAGGGGCGTCAGTGGCGAGAAGCGGTCGCTGAGTTCGTCACCGTCATCCATCTCTGACAGCGCGAGACCCCGCCCACCAGACGTCCGTACTGGCTGCGGGGTCCACTTCGTCGGGCTATTGCCGTCGGCACATATGGATTAGCACGGTTGCGGGGTCCGCAGCATGTGACGCGAGATCGCCGTCCGTGTCCTGGCCGATGGTTCGTAGGTGGTGCTGGCGCCTACGCGGCCAGTGCGTTGACCAGTTGGTCGAGTTCGTCCTCGGTGTTGTAGTAGTGCACGGATGCGCGGACCGCGCGGGGAAGGGCGTTCCGGTCGTAGAGCTCGGTGCCGTGCGTGATGCTGACGTTGATGCCACTGCTGCGAAGGGCGTCACGGATCTCAGCTGGTTCCCTGCCGTCGACCGTGAACGTGGTGATACCGCACTTCTCCGCTCCGCGGTCGCGGACTGTGACGCCGGGTGTGGCCGCGAGCCGCTCCCGCAGCCTGTCCGCGAGGTGCACCACCCGCCGCTCGATCGCCTCCATCCCGAGCGCCGCGGCGTAGTCGATGGCGACGCCCAGGCCGATCTGCCCGGCGACATACCGTTCGAAGGTCTCGAAACGGCGGGCATCGCCGCGGACCTGATAGGTGTCCGGCGAGGTCCAGGTCGCGGACTCCAGGTCGAGCACTGGTGGTTCCAGATCGCCGACGACGTCGCGGCGCACGTACAGGAAGCCGGTGCCGCGCGGGCCGCGGAGGAATTTGCGCCCCGTGGAGGAGAGCATGTCGCAGCCGATCTCGCCGACGTCGACAGTGAGCTGTCCCACCGACTGGCAGGCGTCGAGCAGGAACAGCACGCCGGCGTTGCGGCAGAGCCGGCCGATCTCGCGCGCAGGGTTGACCAATCCGTTGTGCGTGGGCACGTGGTTGACGGCCACGAGCCGGACACCGCCCCGGTCGAGCTCGGCGGCGAGTGCGTCGACCGCCAGCTGGCCATGTTCGTCGTCGGGCAGCACGTCGACCCGGACACCATGGCGGTGGGCGACCTGCTGGAACGCGATGCCGTTGCTCGAGTACTCGCTCGTGGTGGTGAGGATCCGGTCCCCTCGCTGAAACGGGATCGAATAGAAGGCCAGGTCCCAGGCCCGGGTAGCGTTCTCGACGTAGGCGATCTCATCCGGCTTGGCGCCGATGAGAGAGGCCACGGCCGGGTAGAACCGCTGGATGTCCGCTTCGGCCCGCTCGTAGGCCTCATAACCGCCGATGGTGGCCTCCAGCTGGAGGTGCTTCGTCACGGCGTCGACGACCGGTTGCGGCGGCAGCGCGGAGCCCGCGTTGTTCAGATGGATCACATGCCCGCATCCGGGCGTCGCTGAACGGACCTTCTCTACGTCGATCATCGTCGCGTCGCATCCACCTTCCACGTCTGGACGTGCTCCCGTGCCGTAGCCTACGTGCCCGCGCAGTGCCGCGTTCGGGGGTGGGCGTGTTCCGGCAGAGTGCGACATACCGTCATTGAACGGTCATCGACGGTCCACCTGGGCTTGATCGGATAAGGGCGATCGCGCCGTCCCAGGAGGTCCTCCCGTGTCCGACGTTCCCTACGTTTCCAGCCCGTTCGCCCGGCGAAGGCTGCTGCTTTCAGCCCTGGCCGCTCCCGCGGCCGTCGCGGCCCCCAGCCTGCTGTCGTCGGTCACCTCCGGTGAGCAGACAGCACACGCGGCGCCGGTCATGCCATCCGATCCGGCTGCGTTCGATCCGGAAAGCCCGCGCTTCTCCATCGCCGTGATGCCCGACACCCAGTACCTGTTCGACGAGGACCGGTCCGATCCCGAACCGATCGCCGAAACGTTCCGTTACCTGGCGGAACAGCGTGGCCTGGCCAACGTCGCCTTCATGACGCATCTCGGCGACATCACCGAGCACGGGACCGCCGAGGAGATCGAGCTGGCCGACCAGACCTTCACCGCTCTCGACGGAGTGGTGCCGTTCAGCGTGCTGGCCGGGAACCACGACGTGTCCTCCGACGATCAGCGCGGGGACACCGCGTACCTGCAGGCCTTCGGTCCGCAGCGGTTCAGTGACAGCGAGACGTTCGGGGGAGCGTCGCCGGACGGCTACAACAGTTACCACGTCATCCATGCCGCCGGACGCGACTGGCTGGTGCTGGCGATCGACTGGCGTATCTCCGACGGCGGCCTCGCCTGGGCGCAGGGGGTCATCGACGAGCATTCCAGGCTGCCGGCGATCCTGACGACCCATGACCTCGCGCACGCCGATGCCGACGGCGAGGCGTCCCTCTCGTCCCACGGGCAGCGGTTGTGGGACGGGCTGATCCGCGGCAACGATCAGATCTTCCTGGCGCTCGGCGGACACTACTGGCCGCCCGGGCGGACGGTGCTGACCAACGACGCGGGCAACGACGTGCACGTGCACATCACCAACTACCAGGACCGTTACTACGGCGGGGCGGGAATGATCCGCCTGTACCAGTTCGACCTGGTGCGCAACACGATCGACGTGGAGACGTTCGCGCCGTGGTTCCTCACCCGGGATGCCGCTGACCGGCCGCCGCTCGGGGCCGAGGTGATCGAGCTCACCGACGACGTCGACCGGTTCAGCCTGGCGCTGGACGCCGAGGCGCGGTTCGCCGGCTTCGCACCGGTCGACCCGCCGTCGTCGTTGCCGCCGCGCCGGGTCACCCGAGCCGACACGGTCGCGTACTGGCGTTTCGACGCCGCCGGTCTCCGCCGGGCACCACGCGACGGTGCCGCCGTCGCCGACGGCCTGGTGGCCCGGGACCTCACCCGGAACGGGAACGACCTGGTGGTGCGCCGGCTGCATGACAGCGGTGAAGGCGTGCTCACGCATTCGTCGGACCACCACCGCGACTCGCCGGCGCATGCCAGCCTCCGCTTCGACGGCGGGAAGGGCCCTGATCGCGGCGCCATCCTGGAAGCGGTCGCCGATGCTCCGGTGAACAGCGAGACGTTCCTCGACGGCTACACGATCGAAGCGTTCGTCAAACTGCCGGAGCCGTTCGAGGGCGACCACGCCTGGATGGGCATCCTGAGCTGGCAGGGGAGAGCGGGCGATGCGGGCAAGACCGCGGGCTACTCGCGGGACGAGTCGGTGTGCAGCCTGAACGTGTCACCGGAGCGGTTCCTCCAGTTCGTTCTGTACCCGCACGTGCAGGACGCCTCGCCGACATCGTGGAGTCACACCATCCCCACCGGCCGCTGGTTCCACGTCGCCGTGGTGAACGACGGCGAGCGGGGTGTCGTATGGGTGGACGGGTCACCGATCGCGCGGAATCCGGCGCAGCCGGCGCACGGCATCGCCACGCTGGGCAAGCCGTTCACGCTTGGCGCCACTGGCTCGGATGACGGCTCGGGCCAGCGGTTCGGCCAGGGCTTCTACGGCTGGATCGGTGATGTCCGGATCAGTAACGCCGCGCTGGACCCGTCCGACTTCCTCACCTCCCGCTAGTGCCCGTGCTGCAATTCGTGTCGGATGCTGCAATTCGTGTCGTGACAGGACCCGATTCGGGCTCATCGCGGTACAGAAACTGTCATCCGACACGGATTGCAGCATCAGCGGGCGCCGCGGCGGTCGGTCACGCGCTCACCGAGCGGGGGCGACAAGCTTGTCGACCTGAGCCGCGGACAGCGCGTGGTCGATCACCATCACGGCTGCACCGATGATGCCGTCGTTGTCATCGGTCTCCGCTTGGACGATGCGCAGGTGCTGGGTGGCCAGCGGAAGGGATCGGCGATAGACCACCTCCCGCACGCCGGCTATCAGATGGTCGCCGGCTTGAGCGAGCGACCCGCCGATGACGACGACCGACGGGTTGAACAGGCTCACCGCTGCTGCGAGAACATCGCCGAGGTCGCGGCCTGCCTGCCGGATCAACCGGAGCGCCTCCACTGACCCCTGCCGGGCCAAGGCCACCACGTCGCGGCTGGTATTCGCGTCTATGCCCTGTTCCCGCAGCTGGGCGGCGATGGCGGCTCCGCTGGCCACGGCTTCGAGGCATCCGGTGTTACCGCAGCGGCACGGCACATCGGAGCCGCGCGGCAGCTGGACGTGGCCTAGGTCGCCGGCCGCACCCTGCGCTCCCCGATGGAGCCGATGGTCGCTGATCAGACCGCAACCGATGCCGGTGGCGACCTTGATGAACATCAGGTGCGGTGCGTTCCTCCAGTGGATGAAGTGCTCGCCCAAGGCCATGATGTTCACGTCGTTGTCGGCCAGGGTGATGGTCCCGAAACGCTCCTGCAGGTAGCCCTGGACATCGAAGCCGTCCCAACCCGGCATGATCGGCGGGTTGACCGGACGTCCGGTGGAGTGCTCGACAGGCCCCGGAAGCCCCACTCCGACGCCGAGCAGCTCGTCGATGGTGCGGCCGGCCTCGGCGACAAGACCACGCCCGGCTGTCTCGACCCAGCCGAGGACCTCCTCCGGTCCCGCGTCGACGGCGATGTTCTCCCGAGCCTCGGCCAGGATGCTCCCGGCAAGGTCGGTGACGGCCACCCGCACGTGTGTCGCGCCGATGTCGGCGGCCAGGACTATGCGGGCCGCCGGGTTGAAGGCGAACCGGGTCGGTGGCCGGCCGCCGGTCGAGGTGCCTTTGTCCGCCGGCCCGATGAGCTTGCTGGTCAGCAGCGCATCTACTCGCTGCGTGATGGTTGAACGGGCCAGGCCGGTCTCGGCAGCGAGATCGGCTCGCGTGCGGTACCGACCATCGCGAAGGATCTGGAACAGGACACCGGCGCCGTAGTGTGACGCTCCGTTGATGGCGACGGACGGCGTCTTCTGCGCGCTGCCGCCCACGTCTTCGCTCATGTGCTCAGTCAAACACAGCCGCCTTCGGTACGTACTAAATTCAGAAAATCGTAACAAATGAGCAACTTTTGGTTGACGTAGATACAAAAGTGGCCCTAGCGTCACGCCATGAGTGTGGCGTCGATCACAGGGATCACGGACACGAGGGGGCGGCCGGTGCTCGATATGCGAGGCATCGACAAATCTTTCCTCGGCGTGCAGGTACTGCACGGCATCGACCTGGACGTGCGGCCCGGCGAGGTGCACGCGCTGGTCGGAGAGAACGGCGCCGGCAAGTCGACGTTGATGAAGATCCTGGCCGGCGTGTACCAGGCGGATGCCGGGCGGATCGAGCTCGATGGGCGCGACGTGGCGTTCGAACACCCGCTACAGGCGCAGCACGCGGGCGTGTCGACGGTCTTTCAGGAGTTCAACCTGCTGCCGGATCGCACGATCGCGGAGAACGTTTTCCTGGGGCGCGAACCGCGCCGCCGTGGACTGGTCGACGCGGCTCAGATGAACGCTCACACCGCGGAGTTACTGCGGGACCTGGGCCTGGACTGGCTGGTGCCGCGGAGCCCGGTGCGGTCGTTGTCCGTCGCTGGACAGCAGATCGTGGAGATCGTCAAGGCGATCTCGCATGACGCCCGGATCATCTCGATGGACGAGCCGACCGCCGCGCTCTCCGACGAGGAGGTCGAGCTCCTGTACGGCCTGATCCAGCGGTTGCGGCAGCGCGGCGTGGCGATCCTCTACGTCTCCCACCGGCTCAAGGAGATCTTCGACCTCTCCGACCGGGTGACGATCCTCAAGGACGGAGCCCTGGTCGACACAGTGGACACGGCCACGATCTCCCCCGACGAGCTGGTCCGCAAGATGGTGGGCCGGCCGATCACGAGCTTCTATCCCGACAAGCTTCCCGGGACGGTAACCGGGGACGTCCGGCTGCGGGTGACCGGCGGCGGCAATGATCAGCTCGATGGCATCGACCTCGAGTTGCGGGCTGGAGAGATCGCCGCGCTGGCCGGCCTTCAGGGCAGTGGCCGCACCGAGGTGGCGCACGCGCTGTTCGGCGTCGAACGGTTCACGCGCGGCCAGATCCGGCTGGGCGACGGCCGGCCGGTGCGGATCACCTCGCCTCGACGAGCTGTGCGTGCAGGGCTCGCCCTGGTCACCGAAGACCGCAAGGCTCAAGGGCTGGCACTGAACCAGTCCGTGATAGCGAACGCCCGATTGGTGCTGGACGCGGTGACCCCTCGTCAGGCCGCCCAGCGAGCGGGGAACGTCCCCGGCATCCTCTCCTCGCTGGATCTGGTCGCACGCGGCTATGACCAGGAGGTGCGTTTCCTCTCCGGAGGCAACCAGCAGAAGGTGGTGCTGGCGAAATGGCTGGCGACCGAGCCGGAGGTGATTGTTCTGGACGAGCCCACCCGCGGCATCGACGTCGGCGCGAAAGAACGTGTCTACACCCTCATGCGGGAGCTGGCCGCTCAGGGCGTGGCGATCCTGATGATCTCCTCGGAACTTCCCGAGGTGATCGGCATGGCCGACCGGATCGTCGTGCTCTCCGACGGCCGGATCGCCGGTGAGCTGCCTCATGGCGCGACCGAAGAGCAGGTGATGGCACTGGCCACTGGTCACGACGTCGACGGGGTGGGGTCGTG
>NZ_ML142857.1:56254-66358 GCF_004138495.1 Phytoactinopolyspora endophytica | reverse complement strand
GCGGCGACATGACGAGCGAGCGGAGTGGCGGGCGTAGCGAGGAACGAGCGGAGTCTTCCGCGGAGGGAGCGAGGAGTGGAGCGCGACTAGCAGGTATGAGCAGTGCGCCGATCATGGCGGCCCGCCGGCGGCTGGGGACGACGGAGCTGGTGTACATCGCCCTGCTGGGCGTGGTGGTGGTCGGCGGGATCCTGGTGGCGCTTCAGGGCAGGAACCTGTTCAGCACCGCCAACACGGTCGACATGCTCGGCCGGTCCAGCCTGCTGGGAATGGTTGCCCTCGGGCAGACGCTGGTGATCCTCTGCCGCTCGCTCGACCTCTCCGTCGGCTACGTCGTCGCGCTGTCCACCTTGGTGGCGGCGACCACGATGGACGGCGATCCGGCACGGGTCCCGCTGGGTATCGCGGTGACGCTGCTCGTTGCGGGGGCTATCGGCCTCGCCAACGGACTGATCATCTCAGTGCTCAAGGTCAACCCGTTCATCACGACACTCGGGATGGGCCTGATCATCAAGGGATATCTCGACACGCAATTCAAGGGACCGGCCGGTGCGGTCCCGGAGGGGTTCAGGCAGTTCGGCTACAGCCGGATCGGTTTCGTACCACTGTCTGCCGCGGTGATGCTCGCGATGGCGGTGGCCGGGATCCTCTACCTGCGCAAGTCCCGGACCGGCTTCCACATGTACGCCGTCGGCGGCAGCGCGGACGTTGCCCGGATGTCGGGCATCCGCACGGGACGGGTCATGGTGACCGCCCACGTGATCTGCGCGATGACGGCCGGTGTCGCCGGTCTCCTGCTGGCGGCGCGCTTCGGCACGGGCAATGCCCTGGTCTACGACGACGGGTACGAGCTGGACTCGATCGCGGCCGTGGTGCTGGGCGGCACGTTCCTCATGGGCGGACGCGGAGGCGTCGCCGGAACCCTGGGCGGGGTGCTCATACTCGCGGAGCTGGACACGGTCTTCAACATCCTGGGGGTCGACGCGTTCTTCAAGGATGTGCTGCGCGGCGTGATCATCATCGCCGCCGTGGCCATCTACGCCCGCCGCCGGCTGGACGTCCGCGCCAGCCGGCGGCGGTTCGACGGCGACGGTGGCGCGGGCGGTGGATCGCCTCCGGATCCGCCGCCCAACCGTGACGGTCCGGTCTCGACGGAGCAGGGGGGTGCGCGATGACATTGACGAAACCCGGTCAGGCTGCCGGTGCGAGCGTCCGGACGAGGCTCGCGGACGTCGCGGGCCGGCTGTTCGGAGGTGGCAGCCCCACCGTGTTCGCGCTGCTGGTCGTGGTCTTCGTGGTCATCTTCGTGATGAACCCGAGCTTCGCGGAGCCGCCGTCGATGATGGCGTTCCTGAAGAAGGCCGCACCGCTGGTGATCTTGGCTGTGGGGCAATACTTCGTGATCGTCTGCGGGGAGCTGGACTTGTCCGTCGGCTCGCTGGTCGGCGCGCAGGTCGTCATCGCCGCCGCGCTGATCGACGGCGAGGAGAGCCGGACCGTGCCCGTCCTGTTCGTCATGCTCGCGTTCGGCATCCTCGTCGGCCTGGTCAACGGGTTGATCACGACGCTGCTGAAGGTGCATTCGCTGATCACCACGCTCGGCATGATGCTGGTGCTCTACGGCGCGATCAGGCTGTGGACCGGCGGCGCTCCTACGGGTGCTCTCTCGGAGGCGTTCCGTCAGCCGGGCCGCGGTGGCATCGACATGCCGGTGGTACGGCAGCTGCCGTGGTCGCTGGTGATCCTCTTCGCCGTCGTCGTCGCGGCCGTCGTGCTGATGCGCGGCTCGTACGGGCGGACGCTGATCGCCACCGGAGACAACGAGAAGACGGCCATGTTCTCCGGGGCCCGGGTCTGGCAGGTCCGGACGTCGGCCTTCGTGCTGTCCAGCGTGATGGCCTCGCTGGCCGGCGTGCTCATCGGTGGTTTCGCCGGGGTGACGGCACAGGTCGGGCAGGGACTCGAGTTCACCGCGATCACGGCGGTCGTCCTCGGCGGCGTCGTCCTGGGCGGCGGTCGTGGGACCGTCGTCGCCGCGATGGCCGGCGCGCTGACCATCGAGGCGCTGTTCACCCTGTTCAACCAGATGGCGCTGCCGTCGACGATCCGGCCGGCGGTGCAGGGCGTGATCATCATCGCCGCGGTGGCGTACGCGGCCCGGGAACGCGCACGTCCCGGTCCACACACCCAGACCCCACCCGCTCCACCCGAACAGAATCCGGACCGCGATCCAGCGGTCACCTAGGGAGGAAGACATGCGAAAGACCCGCGTTCTACTCGCCGCCGCCGCCACCGCGGCCCTGACCCTTGCCGCATGTACCACTGACGAGCCGACGGAGACCGCTCCGGAGGACGACGCACCGGCCGAGGAGGGCCAAGAAGAGGAACCGGAGGACTCGGACGACGGCGACGACCCGGCGGACGACGGCGAGTCCGCTGACGAGGGCGACGGTGAGTGGTTCGTCCGTGCGGACTACGAGCGACAGCTCGAACAGCGTGATATCGAGCCGGAAGGGCCGGCCGACCAGCCCTGGTTGCAGGCGATAGACCCGGAGTGGGTCGACACCGCCGAGCACGCTCAGGACGAGAACCGCACGCTGTGTTTCTCCAACGCGTCGGTCAGCAACCCCTGGCGCGTGACCGGCTGGATCACCATGCAGCAGCAGGTCGACGTGTACACCGACAGCGGCGAGATCGACGACTTCCGGGTCTCCGACGCCGCCGACGACGACAACCAGCAGATATCGGACATACAGGCGTTCATCGACTCCGGTGACTGCGGTGCCCTCATCGTCTCGCCGTCCACCACAGCGACGCTGACCCCGGCCGTCGAGGCGGCGTGCGACAGCGGGATCCCGGTCATCGTCTTCGACCGCGGCGTGAATACCGACTGCATGGTGACGTTCATCCACCCGATCGGCGGCTACGCCTACGGCGCGGACGGAGCGGAGTTCCTGGCGGAGAACCTGGAACCGGGCTCGTCCGTGCTGGCGCTGCGCATCCTGCCCGGCGTCGACGTGCTGGAACACCGCTGGGCCGCCGCGCAGCAGATCTTCGCCGACAGCGACCTGGAGATCCTCGGCAACGAGTTCACCGATGGAGACGGCGCGCAGATCAAGGACATCGTCACCCAGTACCTGCAGCGCGGCGACGTCGACGGCATCTGGATGGACGCCGGTGACGGCGCCGTCGCGGCCGTCGAGGCGTTCGAAGACACCGGGAACGACTACCCGGTCATGATGGGCGAGGACGAGCTGAGCTTCATGCGCAAGTGGGAGGAGACCGGCATGACCGCGATCGCGCCGGTGTACTCCAACTTCCAGTGGCGCACGCCGATCGAGGCGGCGGTGAATATCTGGAACGGCGAAGAAGTGCCGGCCGAATGGGTGCTGCCGCAGGAGCCGATCACCGATGCCGACCGGGGAGACTTCCTCGAGCGCAACGACGAGATGCCGAGCCTGCACTACGCCAAGTTCGGCGGCGAGGACCTGCCCGGCTATCCGGAGGCGTGGCAGGACCGATGACCAGCAGGACGTTAGGGGTCAACACGTGGGTGTGGACCTCACCCCTGACCGACCAGCGACTCGCTGAGCTGGCGCCGCGGATCGCCGGGTGGGGCTTCGACGTGATCGAACTGCCGGTGGAGAACCCGGGCGACTGGGATCCCGGCCGTGCGGCCAAGCTGCTCGACTCCCTGGGCCTGGCCGCCACCGTCACGCTGGTGATGGGGCCGGGTCGCGAACTGGTGGCGACCGACCGGGGAACGGTCGCCACCACTCGTGACTACCTGCGCCGGGTGGTCGATGCCGCGGCGGCGGTCTCCTCGCCGGTTATCGCAGGCCCGGCGTACGCGTCGGTGGGGCGCACCTGGCGGATGTCCGAGGCGGAGCGGCGGGGCTGCTACGAGCAACTCCGCGACAGCCTCGGGCCGGTCGTCGAGCACGCGATGGCCGCGGGGGTGACCGTGGGCGTGGAGCCACTCAACCGGTACGAGACGAGCGTGCTCAACACCGTCGATCAGGTGATCGAAGCGCTGGACGGCCTCCCGACGGCCGGCTGTGGCCTGGCCCTGGACGTTTACCACATGAACATCGAGGAACAGGACATCCCCGCGGCCATCAGACGCGCCGCGGGCCGGATCGCGCACGTGCAGGTCTGCGCGAACGACCGCGGAGCCCCGGGCGCCGACCACCTCGACTGGCCGGGCATCGTCGCCGCGCTGGACGTGGCGGCGTACCGGGGCCCGTTGGTCATCGAGTCGTTCACCGCGGAGAACGCGACGATCGCGACGGCCGCCTCGATCTGGCGGCCGCTGGCACGGAGCCAGGACGCGATCGCCGTCGACGGGCTCTCCTTCCTCACCGACCTCCTGAAGGGAGGGATGCCGTAGCCGCCGACGACGTCTTACCACGTCGACCGCCGGCGCCGGCACGCCGAGGGTCTTCGAGAACCGTTGAATTCCTTCGATGCGTTCCCTGGAGGAACCCTGATGAACGTGGCCTTACCCGCGCGGTGGATCCGGCTTCTGGCCGTGGCCCTCGCCGCAGCGTTAGCGCTCTCATTTCTCTACGTCACGCCGTCGCAGGCTCACGAGGGTGAGCACGGCGACGCGCATGTCCTGATCTTCACCGAAACCGATGCCGGCCCATGGCACGACGACGCCATCGAATACGGCGTGCCTGTCCTGCAAGACGCCTTCGCCGACGCCGGCATCACGTCGGAGGCGACCAACGACTCGAGCATCTTCACCGACGAGGACCTGGCGCACTTCGACGCGCTCGTGGTGTTCCAGGCCAACGGTGACCCGTGGACCGCGGAGGAGAAGGCGGCCATGGAGCGGTACCAGCAGGACGGCGGCGGGATCGTCGCGATCCACAACGCCACCGACATGCGGGGCGGCTACCAGTGGTGGGACGACCTGATCGGCGCCCTGATGCCTGGGCACGCCGACAACTCGCCGCCGCTCGGTCTGGAGGCGACCATCCAGGTCGAGGACGACACGCATCCGGCCACGGCCCACCTCGAGGACTTCGAGTGGGTACGGCAGGACGAGTGGTACAACTACTCGGTCAACGTCCGCGGCGATGCCCACGTGCTGCTCACGATGGACGAGAGCACGTACAACCCGGGCGGCAACGCCATGGGGTACGACCACCCGATCTCGTGGTGCAAGCCGTACGACGGCGGCCGCGCGTTCGTCACGGGCCTCGGCCACTACCCCGAGCATTACGACGAGCCCGACCTGATCCAGCACATCGTCGGCGGCGTGCAGTGGGCGGCCGGCGTCGCCGAGGGTGACTGCGGCGGCACGAAGTGGGACCAGTTCGAGCGGGTCGCGCTGGACCAGAACACCAGCGCGCCGTTCGGGCTTGATGTTGCCCCCGACGGCCGGGTGTTCTTCACCGAGCTGGTCCGTGGCCAGATCCGGGTCTTCCACCCGGAGACCGAGACGACGTCGACGGCGATCACCATCCCGGTCTACGCCGGCGGTGAGGACGGCCTCCTGGGCATCGCCCTCGATCCGGACTTCGAGGAGAACGGCCACCTGTTCCTGTACCACTCGCCGGCAAGCTCCGACGACACCGACCCGGAGAACTTCTTCAACCGGCTGTCCCGGTTCACCGTCGGCGAGAACTCCCAGATCGATCCGGCCTCCGAGGTCGTGATGCTCGAGGTGCCGGCGCGTCGTCAGCCGGACGAGCCGGGACACACCGGTGGTGGGCTGGAGTTCGGCCCGGACGGCAACCTGTTCCTGTCGGTGGGCGACGACGTCAACCCGCACTCCGAGCCGTCCGGCGGCTACGCACCGCTCTCCGAGCGGGAAGGCACGTTCCACGATGCCCGGGCGACCTCCGCGAACACCAACGACCTGCGTGGCAAGCTGTTGCGCATCACACCCGAGCCGGACGGGACGTACAGCATCCCTGACGGCAACATGTTCGCTCCGGGCACGGAGAACACCCGCCCGGAGATCTACGCGATGGGCTTCCGCAATCCGTTCCGGTTCACCGTCGATCCGGAGACCGGCTGGGTCGGGCTCGCCGACTACGCCCCGGACAACAGCAGCGACAACGCGAACCGCGGCCCGGCCGGGATAGTGGAGTGGAACCTGCTCAAGGAGCCGGGCTTCTACGGCTGGCCGCTGTGCATCGGGCCGAACGAGCCGTACCGCGACGTCGACTACACCACCGAACCGGTCACGGTCGGCGACTACTTCGACTGCGACAACCCGGTCAACGACTCGACGCGCAACACCGGCCTGACCGAACTGCCGGCGGCGCAGGAGCCGGAGATGCACTACGGGTACCAGACGTCGTCCGTGCCGGAGGTCATCCCGGCGGGCGGCGGGCTGGCACCGATGGGCGGGCCGTTCTACGACTTCGACCCGGAGCTCGAGTCGGAGACGAAGTTCCCCGAGTACTACGACGGCAAGCCGTTCTTCTACGAGTGGTCGAAGAACGAGATGTACTCGCTGATCCTGGACGACGACGGCGGGCTGGGGAAGGCCAACCCGTTCCTGCCCGGGGAGAACTGGATGGCTCCGATCGACTCCACGTTCGGGCCGGACGGATCACTGTATGTCATGGACTGGGGCGGCGGCTTCGGACGGGACAACCCGGACTCGGGGCTGTACCGCGTCGACTATGTCTCCGGTTCGCGTTCGCCGACCGCGAGGGCGACGGCCACCCCGGACTCCGGCCACGCCCCGTTGACGGTCGAGTTCAGCGACGACGGCAGCAGCGACCCGGAGGATGGCGCGCTGACCTACGAGTGGGACTTCGACGGCGACGGCACGGCGGACGAGACCGGAGAGTCGGCCGCCTACACGTACACCGAGAACGGCGTGTACGACGCCCGGCTGACCGTCACCGATCCGGACGGCAAGACGGGCACGACGACGGTGCCGATCACGGTCGGCAACACCCGGCCGGAGGTGGATTTCGACCTGCCGCCGGACGGCGCGTTCTTCAACTTCGGCGACGAGGTCAGCTGGGATCTCAGCGTGCAGGACGCCGAGGATGAGGAGATCGACGACTCCGACGTCATCATTCAGCCGGCCCTCGGCCACGACGACCACCCGCATCCTGCCGATCCTCTGTCCGGGCGTACCGGCTCGGTGGAGACGGCGCTGGGCGGCGGTCACAGCGAGGACATGAACGTCTTCTACATCCTCACCGGTCGCTACACGGACGGCGGCGCGGGAGACATCCCGTCATTGAGCGGCGAGGACACGTCGTTGCTGTTTCCGAAGCTGCGGGAGGCGGAGTTCTTCTCCGACTCGCAGGATGTCACCGTGGCCGGGTCACGGGACATCGAAGGCCACGGCACGTCGATCGCCGGTCAGGACGGTGCCTGGGCTGCCTATGAGCCGGTCAACCTGCTCAACGTGGACGCCCTGATCCTGCGGGCCTCGGCGGCCACGGAGGGCACGATCGAGCTGCGCCGGGACGCACCGGACGGAGAGCTGCTCGGTACGGCCACCGTGCCGGCAACCACCGGCGGCCGGTACGTGGACGTGCCGGTCGAGGTGAGCGATCCGGGTGACACATTTACGTTGTACGCGGTGTTCCCGGACGCGGGTGAGCGGCGGCTGAACTTCATCGAGGCCGACGGCAAGGGCGTCTCGCCGACCACCAAGCCGAAGGTGTCGATCACGTCGCCGACGGCCGACGACGACCTCGAGCCGGGGGAGATCGAGATCACGGCCGAGGCCGGCGACGCGGAGAACACGATCACCGAGGTCGAGTTCTTCGTCGACGGTGAGTCCATCGGGGCCGACGACACGGCGCCGTACGCGGTGACCTGGGACGTGGCGGAGGAACAGCGCTACCAGCTGACCGCCGTCGCCACCAACGACCAGGGTGCCAGCACGACGTCGCGCATCGTCCAGGTGGAGGTCGGCGACCTGTTCGGCGACTGGCTGACGTACAGCAACGCCGACGGCACGTTCGACCGCCCGGACACCGACACCTGGGTGATCGACTCAGGCGGGGGCAACATGTGGCAGGGCACCGACGAGTACAGTGCCGCGTACCTGCCGGCCGCCGCTGCGGAACAGTGGACCGCGACGGTCAAGATCGAGAGCCAGACCAACTCGCACAACTCGGCCAAGGCGGGCCTGATCGTCCGTAACGATGTCACCCAGCCGGCGTCGTCACCGGGATACGCGGCGATGACACTGCGGGCCGGATCCGGATTCGAGTGGCTACGAGACACCGATGGCAACGGTCAGCTCGACGCCAGCGACGGCGCCAGCACGACCAGTTACCCGGCGTGGCTCCGGCTGGTGCGTGACGGAGAGGAGTACACCGCTTACTGGAGCAAGGACGACGAGAACTACACCGCCATGGGCGACTCCGTCACGCTTTCCGAAGCCGCGGCTGTGCAGGACATCGGCCTCGCGGTCACTGCGCACAGCACCACTGCGCGCAGTGAGGTGGAGTTCACCGACTTCACCCTGACCGACGAGGTGTGGGTGCCGGATGATGATCCGGACCCGGATCCCGGTCCGGAATGCCCGGACGATGACCCCGATGGCGGTGAGCGAGAGCCGAGCGACGAGTTCGACGGTGCCGCGCTGGATGGCTGCCGCTGGGACTCCGTCGTCCGGTACGACTCGTCGGCGGTGAGCGTCGCCGAGGGCGAGCTGCGGATCCAGACCCAGCCGGGTGACATCAATGGCACGGACAACGGCGATCCGAACAACTTCATCCTGCAGTCCGTGCCCGAGGATGAGGACTGGACCATCGAGACCCGGCTGACGCCGGAGATGCTGCACCAGTGGCAGCTGGCCGGCCTCATGGTGTACGGCGACGACGACAACTACGTGAAACTTGACGTCGTCGCCCAGAACCCGGCGGGCTCGGCCACGGAGCTCGGAGCCGAGCTGGTGTCCGAACGTGACGCCCAGTTCGGCAACGGCGGCAACCGGCAACTCGACGTGGCCGAGGCCACCGAGAGCGGCTGGTACTACCTGCGGCTGACCAAGTCCGGCGACACCTACGCCGGTGAGATCAGTGGTGACGGCGTGAACTGGGAGTCATTGGGCGACCCTGTCACCAACGACGCCGAGATGACCTCGTTCGGGTTGATGGCCATCGGGCCGGAGCAGGAGGAGACGGTGACCGTCGCCTTCGACTACTTCCGGCTCGCCGACGATGAGGAGGACACCACGCCGCCGGCGCTCGAGGCCGAGGTCGACCCGGCTGAGGCGGACGGCGACAACGGGTGGTACGTCACGCCGCCCACCGTCACCGTCACCGCGACCGACGACAGCGGCGGCGACGTCGCCATCGAGACCCGGACCGGCGACGGGGAGTGGGAAGCGTACGACGGGCCGGTGGAGGTCATTGACGACGGCGTGCACGAGCTCGAGTTCCGTGGGACGGACGACGCCGGCAATGTCTCCGACCCGGTAGCGGTCGACGTCTCGCTGGACGCCACCGCTCCCGAGGTGCAGGTGGAGGGCATCGACGACGGCGGCGCCTACGACTTCGGCACCGAGCTACAGCTCGAGGCCGTGGCGGAGGACGCCACCTCCGGGGTCGCGTCTCTCACCGTCGAGCTGGACGGCGAGGCGATCGACAACCCGGCGACGGTGACTCCGGCGGCCGGCGAGCACGAGCTCACCGTCCTGTCCGGCGACGAGGCCGGCAACGTCACCGAGGTGACGGTGTCGTTCGTCGTGGAGGCGACCTATGCCGGGGCTCAGCAGTTCCTCGACACCCTGCACGAGGAGGGCCTGCTTCAGCGTCCGGACTACAACCGGCTGCGCACCCAGCTCAAGATCGCCGAGCGCGCGGCAGGCCGGGACGACGCCTCGGGCGCGGAGGCCGCGCTTGATCGCTTCGTGTCGTTCGCCGAGAACGTCGACGATCCGGAGGTCAGCGCGCAGCTGATCGCCCTCGCCGAGGCGTTGCGGCAGCTGCTGTGACCTTAGAGACCGCCTCTTAGGTCGCCGGGCAGCGCTGAACCGCTGACCCGGCCGAGGAGACGAACGAGAGGAGACAGATGCGTACCCGGAACGCCCAGAACTCGAAGCCCTCGCGCGGCGGTTCTGGGCGTCCGGGTGCGCGCCCACAGCGGGGGCCGGTGCCGGACGGC
>NZ_ML142857.1:52377-56192 GCF_004138495.1 Phytoactinopolyspora endophytica | reverse complement strand
GGCGCCGAAGCGGGGTCGCCCGCTCTGGCGTCCGGGCCATGGAGCCTGGCGACGGTGACCGTCGTCAGGCTCCATGGCCGTCGTTGTCGCGCCGGCGGTCGTGGACAGCGACGGATCAGCACCTTCAGGGGGCGATCCTGACCGGGTGGACGACCCGGAGACGGATCCCCATGACCTGGATGCGCACCATTGACCGTTATAGCAATGTGTTGTGAACCGCTCGATATTCGATGATCAAGGATTCCTTCATGACTGATGACAGCAGCCCCACCCTCGGGATCGGCATGGTGGGCTACGCCTTCATGGGTGTGGCTCACTCGCACGCGTGGCGCAATGTCCGCAGCTTCTTCGACCCGTCGCTGGTGCCACGGCTGGCCGCCATCGGCGGGCGCAACGCCGACGCCGCCGGGGAAGTCGCGGCCAAGTTCGGCTGGGAACACGTGGAGACCGACTGGCGCGCTCTGATCGCCCGGGACGACGTCGATCTGGTCGACGTCTGCACGCCCGGTGACAGTCACGCGGAGATCGCGATCGCCGCGCTGGAGGCCGGCAAGCACGTGCTGTGCGAGAAACCGCTCGCCACCTCGGTAGCCGAGGCCGAGCTGATGGCGGAGGCGGCCGCAGCGGCACGAGAGCGGGGTGTGCGGTCGATGGTCGGGTTCACGTACCGGCGGGTGCCGGCCATCGTGCTGGCTCGGACCCTGGTGGCCGAGGGACGTATCGGCGAGATCCGGCACGTGCGGGCGCAGTACCTGCAGGACTGGTTGGTGGATCCGGCGTCGCCGATGTCGTGGCGTCTGGAGAAGCCCCGTGCCGGGTCCGGCGCGCTGGGTGACATCGGCGCACACATCGTTGATCTCACGCAGTTCATCACCGGTGAGCGGATCACCGGTGTGAGCGCGCTGATGGAGACGTTCATCAAACAGCGCCCGGTGGCCGAGCCGTCGTCGGGGGCGAAGCTCGGCGGGCACGTCGACACCGGGGGCGCGCCTATGGGGGATGTGACCGTCGACGACGCGGCGGTGTTCATAGGCCGGTTCAGCCGGGGAGCGCTGGCGACCTTCGAGGCGACGCGGTATGCGACCGGCCGCAAGAATGCCATCCGGATCGAGATCAACGGCACGAACGGATCACTGGCGTTCGACTTCGAGGACATGAACGTCCTGAACTTCTACGACGGCACGGAGGACGCGCAGACAGCCGGGTTCCGGCGGATCCTGGTGACCGAGCCCGAGCACCCGTTCCTGGCCGCGTGGTGGCCACCGGGGCATCTGCTCGGCTACGAGCACGGTTTCACCCATCAGGCCGTCGACCTGGTCAACGCCGTCGCCGACGGGCGTGACCCGGAGCCGTCGTTCGCGGACGGCCTTCAAGTGCAGCGCGTGCTGGCCGCGATCGAGGACAGTGCCGAGAAGGAGAGCATCTGGACGCAGGTCACGGTATGAGAGCTTAGGTAGGGCTAGCCCCACCTAAGCTTTGCAGCTAACACCGCTGCCAGCGGACTTATACATCCGTATGGTGCGGAGGTATGAGTAGTTCTGAGGTCACGGCCAGCGACGTTGCCACTGTTGAGGGGCCGCGGCGCCGACACGTCAGCGAGTTTGCCGAGCTGTCCAAACAGATCCGGGCGGCCGGACTGCTGCGCCGTAGACCGATGTTCTACGCCGTACGGGCGGTCACGCTGGTGCTGCTGCTCGCCGTGTGCGGCTCGGCGTTCATCGCGCTCGGCGATACCTGGTGGCAGCTGGCTGTCGCGGCGGCGTTGGGTCTGCTACTGACCCAGGTGGCGTATCTCGGTCACGACGCGGCGCATCGGCAGATCTTCACGTCGGGCAGGCGCAACGAACTGGCCGCGCTGCTCCTCGGCAATGTGATCGTGGGTCTGAGCCATGGCTGGTGGATGTCGAAGCACAGCCGCCACCATGCCAATCCGAACAAGGCCGATGTCGACCCGGACGTCGAACCGGCCGCCCTGGTGTTCACCAGTGACGTGGCGACACAGCGTCGTTCGCGCAAGGGGTTCTCCGGCTGGTGGGTGAAGCGGCAGGGAACTCTGTTCTTCCCTCTTCTGCTGCTCGCCGGGCTGAACCTGCACGTGTCAGGCCTGCGGACCGTGTTCGGCCGCGGCCGTGTCAAGTTCCGCGCCGTCGAGATTCCGTTGCTGCTTGCGCGTCTGACCCTCTACCCGGTGGCGTTGTTCGTGTTCCTCTCGCCTGCCATAGCGGGCACGTTCCTCGCGGTCCAGATGGCCGTGTTCGGCGTCAGCATGGGCGCGACCTTCGCCCCGAACCACAAGGGCATGCCGATCCTTCCCCGTGACATGAGCGTCGATTTCCTCCGCCGGCAGGTGCTCACCAGCCGCAACGTGCGCGGCAGCTGGCTCGTCGACGTCGCCATGGGTGGTCTGAACTACCAGATCGAACACCACCTGTTCCCGAGCATGCCGCGGCCGAACCTGCGCAAGGCGCAGCCGATCGTGCGGCGGTTCTGCGCCGAGCAGGATGTCTCGTACACCGAGGCCGGGCTTCTGGAGTCGTGGCGGATCGTCGTGCGGTACCTGAACCAGGTCGGGACCAAAGATGTGGATCCGTTCCAATGCCCGCTCGCCGCGCAGTTCCGCGCGCCCGCGTGAGGGGTGTGAGCTGATGTGGGCCCTGTTGTCTTCAGCGTCGTGGCCGTACGGCGTCGGCACTGGCATGCCGGTATCGAGCGAGGCGGAGCACAGACGCGCCGACGAGATACAGGATGAACGCGATGAGCGGGACTCCGACGACCCCTTCGTAGCTGCTGTCCGCGACCGCGATGACCAGGAGCCCGGCGACGATGCACATCATGGCGGTCACGGTCAGAGCGCGCCAGCCGGTGCGAGGCAGCCCGATCCGGTTGCACACCGCGGCGTCGACGACGGTGAGCACCCGCGGTGGGCCTCCGGGACGTGTCTCGATCCGCGCGAAGATCCCGACGAAGACCGCCAGCACGGCGGCGCAGACGGCCAGCCAGGGTAGCCGCAGTGGTAGCCAGGCCCCGGCGTCGACGTCCGGCTCGGGCATGATGCCCGATCCGTAGAGGGCGGCGGCGGCCAGCACGGCCGCCGCCATGTGCCACAGGAACAGGGTCAGGACCACCGCGTTCGCGGCGACCACCGCGGTCCAGGCGCGAGCTCCACGCAGGATCCGGTTCACCGGCTCGCTGAGCGCGAGCGCCGCGCAGGCTTGTGTGAGGCCCAGGACGAGCAACGCGAACGACGGCGGAGAGGTGTTCTGCAGGTCCGCACCCGGGACGCCCACCATGCTCACCGGGTACGGCCCGAGCACCGTGAGACCGATCAGGGCTGCGATGCCGGCACCGCAGAGCAGGGCAAGGGCGCGCGCCCCGGCACGGATGGTGCCGTCCTGCCAGGCGATGCCGACCTGGTGGAAGACCAACCACACCAGGAGGTAGTTGGCTCCGCCCACGGCTGGTACCGCGTACCGCAGGCTGGCGATGTCGAACAGCGGCACCAATGCTGCGGCCCCGAGGGGGAACGCCAGCCCCATCCGCCGTTGCAGGGCGTAGGTGAGCGGCGAGAGGAAGACCAGGCTGAGGTACGCGACGAGGAACCACAACGGGATCGCCGCCGCCCACACGGCCAGCGCGACGAGCCCGGGGTCGACACCGAGCGTTCGCGCGCCGAATCCGGACGCGGCGAGCACGACGAGGAACGCGGTGGTGGGCCGCAGCAGACGAGAACTGCGGTTCAGCAACCAGCCGAAGGCGTCGCCGCCGCTTCGATAGTGTGAGCTCAGCGATGCCGCATTGGCGAATCCGCCGACCAG
>NZ_ML142857.1:48778-52342 GCF_004138495.1 Phytoactinopolyspora endophytica | reverse complement strand
GAACAGCGGCATGACCTGGAGGACCCAGGTCACTGGGTGAGCCCACTCGAGGTGCGCCAACGCACTGTCCGCGTCGATCTCGTCGTCGGTCGTCACGACCGCCGCCATCCAATGCCCGAGTACGACGATCCCGATGGCGAACGCGCGCACCATGTCGACGTGGCGGTTGCGGCCGGCCGGGGTCTTCCGGGCGGCGCGCCGGACTCCTTCGAGGAGGTTCACGGTGCTCTCACCTACTCCGCCACGATCCCGTCGCCGACAGGCCGCGGGGCATTGCCGACCGTCGCCGGGCGTGGGAGCCTTTCCAACCAGGCTATGTCGAACGTTTCGCCCTGGTGAACGCGTGGCCGGACCTGCATGCTCACCATAAGGCCAGGCCTCGGGGGAATGGGCCGGGCGTGAACGTCACATTTCCGAATCGTGTCTTGACCGTGGCGTAGGCCACAACTAGCATTCGATTCCATCCAAAATATCGGTCAGTGTCCGACATGGTGGACAAGCAGCATGACGTCGTCATGTGCGGTGCACGTGTCGGCGGCACCGTGGAGGGGTGCGTGGCCACATCAATCGGGGAACGGGTTCTGAGAGGTGAGCAAGATGTTAGCGCTAACAGACAGGCGCAGGTTCCTAGCGCTCGGCTCGGCGATCGTCCTCGGCGCTGCCGCGGTCGCGGCCTGCGGTGGTGACGACGGCCCAAGCGTCGCCGACCTGGACGCCGAAGGCGGAGAAGACGGTGCGGAGGCCACCGAGCGGGCGATGGAATCCGACCCGGAGTGGGAGGGCGAGGACATCGAGCTCGAGTTCTGGACGTTCGTCGACGCCCATACGGACTTCATGATGGCGCGGGCAGAGGAGTTCAACGCCGCCAACTCGGACTACAACATCATTCTCGAGGCATCGACCGCGGACTACGAGGAGATGCACGACCGCCTGCTGGTCTCGCTGCAGTCCGGCTCCGGCGCCCCCGACATCGTGGACATCGAGATTCAGCGGTTCGCGACATTCCTGCGCGGTGAGGTTCCGCTGCATCCGCTCACCGACATCGTGGACAACCACCGTGACCAGCTGGTGGAGGAGCGGTTGGCTCCGTATCAGCTCGATGGCGTGGAGTACGGGATCGACTACCACCTCGGTACCTGGGTCATGTATTACAACGACGCGATCATGCAGGAGGCGGGCGTCGATGTCGACGAGATCGTGACCTGGGACGACTACATCGAGGCGGGCCGGCAGGTGGTGGAGAACACCGACGCCATGATGACGTCGGTGGAGACCACGGACCGGTTCTCGATCATCGGGCCGATGCTGCAGAACGGCGGCGGGACGTACGACGAGAACAACGAGCTGATCCTCGACAGTCCGGAGAATGTCGAGGCTCTGCAGCTGATCTCCGACATGGTTCACGAGCACGAGATCGCCACCGTCGCCGAGGGCGGCATGCACCATGAGACCGCGTACTACGAGGCGTTCAACGCCGGCGAGTACGCGTCGGTGTGGATGCCGCAGTGGTACGTGACTCGGTTCAAGGACTTCATGCCGGAGACCGAGGGCGACATCTTGATCCGCCGGATGCCGGAGTTCTCCGATGGCGGGTTCATCAGCACCATGGGCGGCGGAACCGGGACGGCGATCACCACCCAGATCGATGAGGACAAGCTGGACGCAGCCAAGCAGTTCCTGGAGTTCTCGAAGCTCACGTATGACTCCCAGGTCGCGTTGTGGACCGAGCTGGGCTTCGACCCGTTCCGCGTGGACGTCTACGACGACCCGGCGCTCACCGAGCCTGACCCGTGGTTCGGCAACGAACCGGTGATGACCAACCTGAGCGAGATGTTCGACCGCCTCGCTCCTGAGTACACCGGCCCGAGGTACCCCGAGATCATCCTGCAGCTGAGGGACATCGTCGCCTATGAGGTCATCGAAGAGGGCGGTGACCCGCAGGAGCTGCTCGAACAGGCAGCGGACGAAGTCCGTTCCATGGACTGACCCCGCCGTTGCCCGGTCTTTCGTCCCGAATCGCGTATGTCGGGGCGAAGGCCGGACACCGCACATGCACGACGCGGTGAGAGCACCGCTCCCGACGGGGATTCCACCGGCGAAAGGAACCCGAGCCGATGACGACACGAGCCAGAACCCGGTTGCCGCGATCTTCGAGACACCGACGCAGGCTGAAACTTCTTCTTCTCTCCATCATCGCCGCCGGAGCGACGGTTCTCGCCGCGTGTGACAGCGGCGGCAGCGTCTCCGACCTCGAAGGCGAAGAGGGGGAGGAGAACGAAGAACAGGCCATGGAGGTCGACCCGGAGCACGAGGGCGAGGAGGTCGAGCTCGAGTTCTGGACGTTCGTCGACGCCCATGCCGACTTCATGATGGAGCGGGCGGAGGAGTTCAACGCGGAGAACTCCGACTACAACATCGTCATCAACGCCTCCGTGGCCGACTACGAGGACATGCACGACAGGCTGCTGGTCGCCCTGCAGTCCGGGGCCGGTGCGCCGGACGTCGTGGACATCGAGATCGGCAGGTTCGGCACGTACCTCCGCGGTGACGTGCAGCTACATCCGCTGACCGATGTCGTGGACGCTCACCGCGACGAGCTGGTCGAGGAGCGCACGGCGCCGTACCAGCTCGACGGCGTCGACTACGGCATCGACTACCACCTCGGCACCTGGGTCATGTTCTACAACAACGCCGTCCTCGAGGAGGCGGGGGTCGACGTCGACGAGATCGTGACCTGGGACGACTACATCGAAGCCGGCCAGCAGGTGGCGGAGAACACCGACGCCATGATGACGTCGGTGGAGACGACCGCGCCGACGTCGCTGCTCGGTCTGATGAAGCAGAACGGTGGCGGCATCTACGACGAGAATAACGAGCTGATCCTGGACAGCCCGGAGAACGTCGAGGCCGTGCAGCTGATCTCCGACATGGTGCACGAGCACGGCATCGCGGAGGCGCCTCCCGGCAGCGAGCACCATGAGACCGCGTACTACGAGGCGTTCAACAACGGTGAGTACGCGTCGGTGTGGATGCCCCAGTGGTACATGATCCGGTTCACCGAGTTCATGCCGGATACCGAGGGCGACATGCTGGTCCGGCCGATGCCGGAGTTCGAGCCCGGCGGGTTCATCAGCACCATGGGCGGCGGCACGGGGACGGCGATCACCACCCACATCGACGAGGAGAAGCTCGACGCCGCGAAGGAGTTCCTGGGGTTCGCGAAGCTCACCTACGACGCCCAGGTCGCGCTCTGGACCGATCTCGGCTTCGACCCCTTCCGCAACGACGTCTACGACGATCCCGCGCTGACCGAGCCCGATCCGTGGTTCGGCGACGAGCCGGTGATGACCAACCTGCAGGAGATGTTCGACCGGCTCGCGCCGGAGTACACCGGGCCGAGGTACCCGGAGGCGATCATCCAGCTCGCCGAGAACGTGGCGTACGAGGTGATCGAAGAGAACGCGGACCCCCAGCAGTCGCTGGAGCGCGGGGCTGACCAGGTCCGCTCGGTGGATGAGTAGGGGCGCGGACATGGCCACAGCGACGAAAGAACGGACCCGGCGG
>NZ_ML142857.1:40913-48726 GCF_004138495.1 Phytoactinopolyspora endophytica | reverse complement strand
GGGGACCGCAGATCCAAGACTCCCTTCTTCCACCGCCCCTGGGTGGTGGCGATGGTGTTCATGTTGCCGTTCCTGGTGCTCTTCGGCGTGTTCCGGGTCTACGCGGTCGGATATGCCATCGTGCTGAGCTTTCAGGACATCGAAGGCATCGGCGTGACCGAATGGACCGGCTTCAGCAACTACCGCAGACTGCTGTCGGACAGCACGTTCTTCACGGCGTTGCGCAACACCGCGCTGTACACCGCGGGAACCTTGCTGGTGCTGATACCGGTGCCGTTCATCCTGGCCGCGGTGTTGCAGTCCAAGCTGGTGGTCCGGCAGTCGGCGCTGCGGTCGGCGTTCTTCCTGCCGGTGCTGACCTCGCTGGTCGTGGTGGGCGTCGTGTTTTCGCTGCTGCTCACCACCAACGGGCTGGTCAACAGCTTCCTCGGCTTGTTCGGCGTGCCAGCGCAGGGCTGGCTGGAGACCCGGAGCCTGGCCATCCCGGCCATGATCATCATGGCCTTCTGGCGGTGGACCGGGATCAACATCATCTACTTCACCACCGGGCTGTCGAACATCCCCAGCGAGCTGTACGAATCGGCCTCGGTGGACGGCGCGGGACCCATCCGCAAGTTTTGGCATCTTTCCGTGCCGCTGTCGAAGCCGATCATCCTGTTCGTCACCGTCCTCACGATCTTCGGCGGATTCCAGCTCTTCGTGGAGCCGCTGATCCTGTGGGGCACCGGCGGCGGACCAGGACAGGGTGGCCTGAGCGTCGTGGTGCATCTGTATCGCACCGCGTTCACGTCGTTCCAGCTCGGCTACGCCTCGGCGATCGGCGTCGTGCTGGCGCTGATCATCATGTCGGTGTCGCTGATCACGCTGAAGCTGTTCGGCTTCTTCAAGAAGGAGTGAGGCGGCCATGACACCAGAGAAGAAGGCGCAGGTCGGTATGGCCGAACGGCCCGAGGTACAGATGAGCGAGCCGCCGCGGGGCGGCGACGGCGCATGGCCGGCGACGCTGCATCCGGACGGCAGACGCCGGCGGCTCAACGGCGGCCCCAAGAAGGTGATCGCGACGGCGCTGGTGACACTCGTCGCCATCCTGTTCATCATCCCGTTCTACTGGTTGGTGATCAGCGCGCTGCGGCCGTCTGAGCGGATCTTCGCCGACGCGGGCAACTTCCTGCCGTCGGCGGTCACGCTGGACAACTTCCAGAACCTGTTCGACCAGACGCCGATCGTCACCTGGTTCATGAACTCCGTCATCCTCGCCACCGGATCGACTGTGGGTTCGATGATCGTGGTGACGATGGCCGCCTACGCGTTGGCGAAGATCAAGTTCCCGCTGCGGAACACCATCTTCGTGGGCATCCTCGCCTCGCAGATGCTTCCGTTCCACCTGCTGCTCATCCCGTTGTTCCTGCTCATGATCGATTTGAGCCTGATCGACACCCACCTGGGCGTGATCGTGCCGATGCTGGCGCACCCGTTCGGCTTGTTCTACATGCGTCAATACATGCTGGGGCTGCCACAGGAGATGTTCGACGCCGCCCGGGTGGACGGCGCCTCGGAGTACCGGATCTTCTTCGGGGTCGTGGTGCCGATGGTCAAGCCGGCGATGGCGACGCTGGCGATCATCTTCTCCCTGGAGCAGTGGAACGACCTGCTCTGGCCGCTGATCGTCATGCGGTCGGAGGAGAACTTCCCGCTCTCGGTGGGGATTACCACGCTCGTCGGTCTCTACCGCCCACGCTGGGACCTCGTCATGACCGCGGCGGTGCTCGCCGTCGTGCCGATCATGATCCTGTTCTTCCTGCTTCGCAAGCAGTTCATCAACGGCCTCGGCCAGTTCGGCACCGGAGCCAAATGAACCCCGTCGACTTCAAGGAGGGTCCATGAGTACTCGACGACGAAGCCTCGAAGCGGTGGAAGCCGGCCGGGAGAAGGACGCCGGTCCGGGGCGGTGGCGACGGTCGCGAGCTGGACGTGCCGTGCACGCGCTCGTGATCGGTGGTGTCGTCGTGGCCACGCTGGGAGCGGCCGATCCGGATGCCGGCGGCGGGCCGCCGTCGTCCGCACCGAACGGCCCACCGCTGCGCGGAACGCTGGACATGCACGGCGACATCGGGGACTACGTGCCGGGTGAGATCGACGACCCGGTGCATGACCCGGCCATCATCCAGGCCGGGGACACCTACTATGTCTTCTCCACCGGGAGCCTGCGCGATCCGGAGGACCCTGGCGGGATCTTCGTGCGGTCCTCGTCCGGGACACTCGCGGGCCCGTGGGAGTCGATGGGTGAGATTCCGGTACCGGAGTGGACGAAGGAGTACGGGCACAACCATCTCTGGGCGCCGGACGTCGTGCGCCGCGGGAACACGTACTACCTCTACTACGCCGCGTCGTCGTTCGGTGAGAACACGTCCGCCATCGGGGTGGCCTCCACGAAGACCCCGGGAGATCTGGACAGCTGGGTGGATCACGGGCCGGTGTTGACCTCCGAGGCCGGCGAGCACGACTACAACGCCATCGACCCGCACGTCTTCCAGGCCGAGGGCCGGTGGTGGATCGCGTTCGGCTCGCACTGGTCCGGCATCCGGCTGCAGGAACTGGCGTCGATGACCGAACCCATCGGGCAGTTACACCACCTGGCCGACCGGCAGGAGCCGCCGAACGCGATCGAGGCGCCGGTCATCTTCAAACGCGGCCGGTACTACTACCTGGTCACTTCCTGGGACCGGTGCTGCGCCGGCACGGACAGCACCTACAAGGTGGCCGTCGGACGGTCAGAGTCGGTGACCGGCCCTTACGTCGACCGGGACGGGGTTCCGCTGCTGGAAGGCGGCGGCACAGTGATCCTGTCCAGCCACGGGAACCAGATCGGCCCCGGCGGACAGGACGTCCTTTTCGAGCGTGGCCTGCACTACCTGGTTCACCACTATTACGACGGCGACGCGGACGGGGTGATCCGGATGCAGATCAGAAGCATGGAGTGGGAAGACGGCTGGCCCAACTTCAGCCGGTAAGACAACAGCACGCGCCGGCTCGCCAGTCAACTGTCAGGCGGCAGTGCGGCGGTCGGTGCGGCCGACTGAAGGAGTAACGGATGGCGCTACTCACTACCTCTGCGGCAGGTCCGAAGTTGCGATGGCGAGCAGGGACGACCGCTGTGCTACTTGCCGCGGCGCTATTGCCTGTCGCGTTCCTGACACAGACCGCGACGGCGTACGAATCGGCTGAGCAGACCGAGCAGGCCGTGCCGGCTGAACAGACCGGAGAACCGCGGGGCCAGATTCCGTTGACAGGATCCGTCGGCGTGCACGATCCGACGCTGTTCGCCGACGATGATGCCTACTACGTGGCGGATACGGGCGGGTCGATCCGCAGCGCGCCACGCCTGGAGGGGCCTTGGACGAATCTCGGCAACGTGCCCCGCGCGGACTGGACGTCCTCGCTGCCCGGCCTCTCGGGCGGGCTATGGGCGCCGCACGTTCAGCGGATCGACGACACGTTCTACTACTACTACGCGACGTCGGCCTTCGGGACGAACAACTCGGCGGTCGGGCTGAAGACCACGCGAAATCCGGCTGACCCGTCCAGTTACGTCGACAATGGCGCTCCGGTCGTCGCGTCCGGCGCCGCGGATCCCGAACACGCGACCCACAACGCCATCGATCCGGCGATCTGGCCGGACGAGAACGGTGACTGGTGGCTGGTGTGGGGGTCTCACTTCGACGGGATCATGGTCCAGCGGCTGGCCGATGACATGGCTTCTGTCGTGGGTGAGCGGCGCCTGATCGCGCATCGCGCCAGCGAGGACTTTCCGATCGACGAACCGGGCTGCCCGTACCCCGAGCCGGCGTGCCCGAACTTCAACCGGATCGAAGGCCCGTCGATCTTCGAGCGGGACGGCTACTTCTACTTGATGGCGGCTTGGGACTGGTGCTGTCGCCCGAACGGCAACGACAACACCTACAAGATCGTCGTCGGGCGGTCGGAGAACATCTTCGGTCCGTATCTGGACAAGAACGGCGTCGACCTGGCCGAGGGCGGCGGGAGCATCATGCTGAACAGCCGGGTGGCCGCGCCGGATGTCACGCCGGGTGGGCTCTACCGGGCACCGGGCGGACCTGACGTCTTCGTCGAAGACGGGACCTACAATCTCGTCTACCACGCCTACCGGCCGCAGAGCACGCTGGGGATCCGGCCGATGAACTGGCACGATGGCTGGCCGTACTTCGACGAGCCGGGCGGCGGCCCCTATGACCTGGATGACCGGGCGTACTACCGGCTGGTCAACCAGGACGGCACCCTCGCCGATCCGGACAGCCTACAGAATCCGGTGGCCAGCGACCGGTGCCTCACCGCCGCCGGCGAGGACGGCGGGCTCGACGCGATCCAGTCGGCATGTGACGACGGTGCCCTGGAACAGGTGTGGGAACTGCAGCGGGAGCGGGACGGCTTCTGGCGGTTCCGCAGCATGATCGATCCAGCCGGCCACTGCCTGGCGATGGTCGACGATTCGGGCTCGATCGGCACCGACGTCGTCGTCGCTCCGTGTGCCGAGGATGTCGGTGCCGATGACGACGGCGGGCCGCAGCTGTGGTATCTGGACGATACCGGGCACGGGTTCCATCGGCTGGTGGCCGACGACGTCAACCTTGCGCTCGAGGTCGAGAACGACGACGCCGTGGTGGGCGTGGACGTCGTCGGCGGATACCGCCGAGATGGCGATCACCAGCCAGGAAACCTGACCCAAGCCGCAAAATGGCCACCCCAGCAGTGGCAGCTCGCGATGGAGCCGGTCGGTAGCGAGCTGTTGCTCGCCGCATTCGACGGGTTCGTCGAGGACGGCCGGATCGAGGGCCATCGGCCGGGCCATGCCGACGTCGTTGACCGGCGTGTCGGTGCGTTGCGAAACATGCTCGTGAACGCGGGAGAACTGATCGAAGCTGGGAGTTATGAGGATGCGCGTGCCGCACTGTCGGATGCGCAGAAGCGCATACATGCCGGCGGGGCCGTCCAGCCCTTCCATTTCGTCACCGGTGACGACGCGGGCACTCTGTACGGCCTGGTCGAGGAGCTGAAGGAGACGGCAGATGCTCGAACGTGACTCCGAACGCCGTGCGACATGACAGCCCAGGATCACAGACCCGACCGGAAGGGACCCCATTCTATGCACGCCACCAGATCGTTCCTCGCCTCGCTGGGCCTGCCCCGTGGCGAACGAGGTGACCTGCGTACGTCGGATCTCCGTTTCGACGACGGCGCCCGGCACCGGGTGGAGATCCCGTCCGTCGAAGGGCCCGAAGCGTTCGAAGCGGTGCTGGAGGCCGCCGATGAGCACGGCATCCGGGTCGATCGGATCAGCCAGGGCAGCGGCATCATGCTGCTCACGGACGCGGAGATCGAACGGATGGTCCGTCTCGGGCGGGAGAACGACATCGAGGTGTCTCTGTTCACCGGCCCACGGGCGGCGTGGGACGTCGGCACCCAGGTCACCTCGAGCTCCGGCCGCGTCGTCGGAGCCAGCCTGCGTGGGCTGGACCAGCTCGTCTACGGCGTGGAAGACGTGCGACGAGGCTGCGAGCTCGGGGTACGCAGCGTACTGGTGGCCGACCTCGGGCAGCTGTGGGTGCTGGCGGAGATGAAACGGGCCGGTGAGCTGCCGCCGGACCTGGTGCTGAAGGTGTCCGTCTCGCTGCCGGTGGCGAACCCGGCGACCGCCCGGGTGGTGCAGGACCTCGGCGGCTCGACGCTCAACCTTCCGGTGGACCTGCGGCTGGAGGACATCGCGGCGATCCGGGCGGCGGCGACGGTCCCGCTCGACATCTACATCGAAGGCGCCGACGACTTCGGTGCGCCGGTGCGGCACTACGAGCTTCCCGAGATCGTCCGGGTGGCAGCGCCGGTGTACGTGAAGTTCGCCGTCCGTAATGCGCCGAACCTCTACCCATCCGGTGAGCATCTGCGGCACGTGGCGATCAGCACCGCCCGTGAGCGGGTGCGCCGGGCGGCGATCGGGCTGAGCATGCTCAAGCGCTACTACCCGGAAGCGGAGGGATAGGCAGCGCCCGAAATGATCATGTGAAGTAGGTTTCTGCGTGCATCAACAGGCCTGCAGACCTGTTATCGCACGAGAAAACCTACTTCACATGATCATTTTGGTCGGGGTGGGTCGGGGTGGGTCAGAAGCGTAGCCAGGTGCCGGCGAGGCCTTGTTGTTCGTGGCCAGGTTTGGTGTAGTCGCAGACGCCTTCGGTGAAGGTGTCGGTGAGTCGTGCCCATTGCTCGTCGCTGAACTCGGCGTCGTAGTCGTCGGGGTCGGGCGCCTTCAGCTGGCATTTGATGATGTCGCCGGCGACGCTCTCACCGGCGACCTCGCGGGGGAACGACGCCGAGGGGTAGAGCTGTTCGCACTCGCTGTCCGGGTCACGATCCAACGGCTGTGCGATGAACCGTTGCTCGTCGCCGCGGGTGTTGCAGCCCTCGACCAGCTCGGCCGGCCGGGCGTTGGCAACCTTGTCGATCGGTTCGTCGTCGCTGCTGTCGGCGGCGATGTTGCGTAGCCATTGGTCCATCTGGGTGATGGCGTGGCGCAGGAGCGGGCTGTTGGTACTGAACCCGCCGTATCGGGGGTCCTCGAGGAGGCTGACGTGGTTGGCGGTGGTGCCGTTGGCCTTCATCAGCCGCTCGCGGATGGAGAACGTGTGGTAGCGGACGTGGATGTCGCCGTTCGGGCTGTCGTCCCGGTAGGGGCGGTAGTCGATGATGGGGATGTCGGCGAGACCTCCGCCGCCGTTGGTCAGCCGCCCGGTCTGGTAGGCGGCGCGGGCGGCGTCGAGGTCGGCGACGCTGCGCTCATCGACCATGTTCGCGTCGTGGTCGTAGCCGCCGACGTGTTCGTTGAGGTCGAGGAATTGGTCGACGGTGATGGTTTGGTCGTTCAGCGCGGCGAGGCCGTACTGGATGCCGACGTTGTCCAGCGGGCGACGGGCGAATCCGGTCTCCGGGTCGGTGCCGTAGACGTTGACCGTGTGGTCGAATACGCCGCAGCGGGTGCCGTCCGGTTTGGTCTCCGGGTCATAGCGCAGCTGTGCGGGTACTACGCCGCAGAACGCACGTGGGTCGATGCGCCGGGCGCCGTTGGAGACATTCGGTGCGGTCGCGTACGTCTGGAAGCCGGTGACCTGGCGCTGCTGCTCCTCCGTCCACTCGACGTTGGTGTTGGTCGTGAAGTAGTTGTGCAGCAGCCGAGCGTCGGTGATGAACGGGACCGTGCTGAAACCGACGTCCGGGAACGAGTTGCCGACGACGATACCGTCGAGTATGCCCGGGTAGTTGTCGCTGATCTGGTGGCCCTGGTACGAGCCGCCGGAGGAGCCGAAGCCGATGAGATGGTCGACCGGGCCGTAGCTCTCGACGAACTCTTCCTTGACCATCATCGCGCTCTCCGCCGCGGTCAGGTCCGAGCAGTTGACGCCGAACACGTTCAGCGACGACGACATCACGGCGTAGCCCTGGCCGAGCATGAAGTTATTGATCACGCCTCCGGTCCGGTTGCCCTGCCGGTACCAGCCGTTGGTGCAGCCGCCTCCGAGGGTGAAGATGGCGGCGCCATTCCACCCGTCGGTGCGGGTGGTGAAGTCCGGCTCCGGCTCGGCGATCGGGTCGTGCAGCATGCTGGTCTGGTAGATCGCCCGGTTCACGGTCCCGGTCTCCATCCGCACGATGAACGGCACCTGCTCGCCGGTCGACGTCGTCGTGGTCCTCATGTCGTCCGGGTACGACGACGCTGCGTCCGGCCACGGCGAGTAGGGACCGGCCT
>NZ_ML142857.1:37250-40902 GCF_004138495.1 Phytoactinopolyspora endophytica | reverse complement strand
GTAGAAGTAGTCCACCCGCGGCTCTATCGAACAGTTCTCGTCCAACGGGGCTCCCAGGTTTCCACCGATCACCGGGACGTTGAACTTCTCCGTCTCACATGCGAACGGCTGCTGATGCGGACCGGAGAACACCGGACCCGTGCGGGGATGGTTGGTGACGCTGAGCTGCGCCGGCTCGCTGACCTGGCCCGGCCCGCGAGCTTCGATGGTGCTCTCGCCGTCGGGCAGATCGGCGACCAGACCGGTCAGCGTGCGGGCGGACTTGTCGGCGACGAACGCATCTGTGACATCCGCGTCGTCAGCCGTGACGGTGACCCGATGCAGCGGCACCGACCGTGGGACATCGACGCGGACTAGCGTGTCTCCGCCGGTGACGGTGTCCGGCCGGCCGGAGAGGGTGGAGATCTCCAGGTCGCCAGGGCGACTCGCCGCGTTGCCGGGTGGGTCCGAGGCGGTGGCCGATGTCGTGGCCGGAGCCACGGCCAGCGCCGCGACCATGGTGCAGGCCAGCGGTCCGGCGAGGACGTACCGCGTTGAACGGGAACGGAACTTGAACATGCGATCCCTTTCTGTGGACGGTGCGAGCGGGACAGATATGGAGGACAGCGGCTTTAGAGGTCTCGCAGAATGGGAGTCGCCTGATTCGCGTGCCCCCGCATCCCGGCTCGGATGCCCCGATCGCTTCACCGGCGCCCCATTCTGCGAGACCTCTTAGAGACTCAGCCCGAAGACCCATCCGGCGAGTGCGTACATCGTGATCAGGATCAACACGAGTGCGGCGACGTTGAGCAGGGCGCCGCCCCGGATCATCTGGCCGATCTTGATGTAGCCGGACCCGAACGCGATCGCGTTCGGCGGGGTCGCGACTGGGAGCATGAACGCCAGCGAAGCAGCCAGCGCCGTGGGCACGACCAGGATCATCACGTCCATCCCCAGGCCGACGGCGACCCCGCCCATGATCGGCAGGAACACCGCGGCGGTCGCGGTATTGCTGGTGAGCTCGGTCAGCAGCAGGACCAGGCCGGCGACGATCAGGATCAGTACCCACACCGGGACGTCGTCGAAGGCGCCGACGCGCTCGCCGATCCACTCGCTCAGCCCGGATGCGCTGAACTGCGACGACAGACTCAGGCCGCCGCCGAACAGGATCAGGATCCCCCATGGCAGCTGCACTGCTGTATCCCAGTCGAGCGCCGGTGTGCCGCGCTTACGGTCGACCGGGATCAGGAACAGGGCGATGGCCACGGCCATCGCGATCACGCCGTCGGAGATGTAGGTGAGTATCGGGAGAGACTCGGCGATGGAGTCGTTGTCCTCGAGCAGCGGGATGACCACCCACGACGTGGCGGCGGTGGCGAAGACCGCCGCGACCGTCCATTCGCCGCGCGACATCGGCCCGAGTGCTCGGAGCTCGGAGCGGATGAGCTCGCGCCCTCCGGCAAGCTCGGTGATCTTGGGCGGATAGACGAGCTTGGTGAGCACCAACCAGGCGATGACGAGGAAGACGGCCGCCAGTGGTACGCCGACCGCCATCCATTGGCCGAAGCCGACCGTGATGTCGTGGGTCTCCGACAGGTAACCCCGCATCAGGGCGTTCGGCGGGGTGCCGATGAGCGTGGCGACCGAGCCGATCGACGCCGCGTAGGCGATGCCCAGCATCAGGGCGGTGGCGAAGTTCGGATCACCCTTGCTGCCGTTGCCGTCCTGGCCGACCAGCGCCAGCACGGACAGCCCGATCGGCAGCATCATGACGGCCGTGGCGGTGTTCGAGACCCACATCGTGATGAACCCGGTGGCCAGCATGAACCCGGCGATGAGCATGACCGGGCTGGTGCCGATCGCGGCGACGATCGCCAGCGCGATGCGGCGGTGCAGATTCCACCGTTGCATCGCCAAGGCCAGCATGAATCCGCCCATGAACAGGAAGATGATCTCGTTGGCGTACGGGGCGGCGACGTCGGAGGCCTCAGCGACCTGCAGCACCGGGAACAGCACAAGCGGCAGCAGCGCCGTCGCGGCCAGCGGGATCGCCTCGGTCGCCCACCACAGCGCCATCACGACGGCGATCGCTGCCGTGATCTTGCCGTCGGTGGAGAGCGTGTCCGGCAGCAGGAGGTAGGTGGCGATGGCGACGACGACGCCGAGGAGCAGGCCGATCCGCTTGCGCATGAGGGTGCGGGCCTCGACGGTCTCCGTGGATGTGCCGTCCGGCTGGGTGTTCGGTTGTCCGGCCGTTTCCGTGGCCATGACTGTGCCTCCTCGACTCTGACGGCGACGTTTCGGCTGAGTCGCCGCGGGATGTCCGATGCGTGAAGCTGCGATGTGCAGTGATTCTGCTCACAGGGGCAGCAGGCCGGACAAGATCGTCAGCCGAAACTTCAGATTCCTCTGACATAGGAGGTCGCGCGATCTCCAGAGCCTTAGCGTTCCTGGATTCGCGCAAGGTTCCTGGCCTCGCGTAACGTTTGAAGCCTGTTTCAGGCGGTTAGGGGTCGCGCGAATAGGGAGTCGCCAGGTTCTTCGGACCCGCATGCCGAGTCTTCGAACTCCCAGCGCTGCTCGTCAGTCGACGCACACACCCCAGTGCGCCTCCCTCCTCCGCCTTGCGAGCCGGGCGCGGATGCCCCGCTCGCTTAACCGGCGCCCCTATTCGCGCGACCCCTATCCGTTACATGAGGCAAGGAACCTGGCGGGAACTATGCTCTCGTCTCATGCGAAGCCGGACGTCTACGCGGGATAGGGCAGGAACGGTCGGCCGACGTGCCGTGCTGCTGGCGTTCGGCGGCGCCATCGTCGCCTGCTCCGGCGACGATGAGGTCGACATGGTCGAGCTTCGCCTCGCGACGGGTCCTGCCGGGGCGGTCTACCGCCGCATCGGGGGCGGGCTGGCGGAGCTGATCGCGGAGCGGTTCCCCGACACGCCGGTGACGACGGTGCAGAGCAGAGCGTCGACGGACAACATCCGCATGCTCGTGGCCGCTGCCGCGGACCTCGGACTGTCCAGCCTGGACGCGGTGATCGGCCCGGACGGTGAGCCGCCGGAGGGCATCGCGGCGCTCTGCCGGCTCTACGACAGCTATCTGCACCTGGTGGTACTCAAAGAGTCGCCGATCTGGACCGTCGGGGATCTCGACGGCCGGCGCGTCTCCTTTGGCGCGCGGGACTCAGGCACCGAGTTCACCACCCGCCGCCTGGTCGAACTGGCCGGGGTGAGTGTGACCGGGGTGCGCCTGGACCAGGCCGACTCCGCGGCGGCGCTGGCGTCCGGCGAGATCGATGCACAGTTCTCCCTGACCGGTATCCCGACACCCGCGATCAGCGAACTGGCGGCGGAGCAGGACGTACGGTTCATCTCGCTGGAGGCACAGGCCGGGGCGCTTGCCGACGCTTTCCCGGGCCCGTACATCCAGGCGACGATCCCGGCCACGGCGTACGACGGCGTACGCGCCACGCCGACGGTGGCGGTTCCGAACGTGCTGCTGGCCCGCACCGACCTCGACGCCGACGTCGTCCGCGTGGTCACCGAGACGGTCTTCACCCGAGCGAGCGTGCTCACCACCGACCGGCCGGACGCCGCGGCGGTGCCGCAGGCATGGCAGATCAACGTCCGTACGGGCATCTCGACCGGATCCATCCCGCTCCACCCGGGCGC
>NZ_ML142857.1:36929-37227 GCF_004138495.1 Phytoactinopolyspora endophytica | reverse complement strand
GAGCAGAAACGGTGACGTCAGCGCGATGAGTGAGCGGTTCCGGACGGCGGAGCGACCGCCTCCGCGGCGGGAAGGGCGATGACGGCGGCGAGCCCGCGTCCGCCGTCTCGTTCCAGCCCAGACCGCAAGGTGAGACTCCCTCCGGCCGCCTCGACCAGCTCCACGCAGATCGTCAGCCCGAGCCCGGTCCCGGCGGTGTTCTGGTGCCGCTGGGAACGCCAGAAGCGGTGCAGCGCCCGGTCTCGCTCGTCGTCGGTGAGGCCGGTGCCGTCGTCGGCGACCACAAGCTCCACCATCA
>NZ_ML142857.1:33411-36848 GCF_004138495.1 Phytoactinopolyspora endophytica | reverse complement strand
CCGGCGTGGCCGGTGCCGCGGGCCCGGCCGGGCCCGCGGTCGCCGCCGTCTCGGAGCCGCCGGCTGTGGCGGACGTCGCGCTGATCACCACGCGGCGCCCGCCGGACAGCCGGAGTGCGTTGCTGACCAGCTCGTCCAGGACGCTACCCAGGCCCCCGGGCGGCTCGAGCAAGTGAAGGCCCGGTGGAACATCCACCTGGACGACGACGTCGTCGGCGGAGGCGATGGCTCGCCACCGGTCCACCCTGGTGGCCAGGACGGTATCCAGGTCCACCGGTTCGGCCTCCCGGATGCTCTCCATCCGGGCGGCGGCGAGCAGCGCGTTGAGCATACGATGCATCGACTTCGCCTCGTCGACCGCGACCGCGTGTGCTTCGCGGGCGTCCGGACGGGTCAAGTAGGGCTCCAGGCTCTCCACGGCCAGCCGGAGGCTCGTCAGGGGATTGCGCAGCTGGTGGGAGGCGTCCGAGACGAAGGCTCGCTGTCGTTGCAGGGCCCGTTCGACGGCATCCATCATCGAGTTGAACGACGTGGCCAGCCGGCGTAGCTCGGCCGGGCCGCTGACGGCGTCGGCCCGGATGGTCATGTCCCCCTTGGCGATGGCGTCGGTGGCGTCGTCGAGCTTGCGCACGGGGCGCAGCACCCAGCCGGAGACCGGCCAGGCGACGGCGATCAGCGCAGCGAGCGGCACGACCCCGAGGCCGGCGAGCTGTCCCCAGGTGGCCAGGACCGTGGACCGGGTCCGATCGGTGGGGGAGACCGTGACCACGACGCCGACCACCTCACTGTCCCGGCCGACCGGCTCCGCGACGATCAGCGGCCGGCTGTCCCACGGCCACCGCACCGCGGGTGGCTCGGGCCGGTACCCGGCCAGAGCTTCGTTGATGATGGCGGACATCTCCGGGTGATCGTTGCGCGCCTCGGTGATGGCGTCCCGGGAGCCGAGCAGCATCGCCCCGTCCGGCCCGAGGACGGCCGCCGGAATGCCGTACAGCTCGTCGTAGCGCTCGAGCTCAAGGGCCAGGGCCTCCGTTCTCCCGGTGGACAGCGCGGTCTCGGCGAGCGACGCGAAACGACCGGCGTCGTTGAGTCGGTCGACGTAGGTCTCCTGGATCTCCCGCTGAGCCACGGTGGCGGCCAGCGGGAAGCCGAGCGCCGTCACCAGGAGCACCGCGAGCGGAACCAGGACGACGAGAAGCCGGCGACGCACCCGCCTCAGCCGTCCGACGGGGCGGAGAGCCGGTACCCGACGCCTCGGACCGTCCGGATAGGGACGGTGTCGCCGAGCTTGCCCCGCAGGGCTGCGATGTGGGTGTCGAGCGTGCGCGACGACGACTCCCACGTGGCGCCCCACACCTGGTCCAGGATCACGTCGCGGCTCACCACCGCCGGCGCGCGCTGTGCCAGCAGGGCGAGTAGCTCGAACTCCTTGCGGGTGAGCGCGACGCTGTCGCCGTCCACCATCGCCTCCCGGGTGGCGTGGTCGATGGTCAAATCGCCGACGGACAGCGGTTCGGCCTGCTGGCCCTCCCGGCGGACCGCCCGGGTGCGACGGAGCACCGCGTCGATACGAGCCAGCAGCTCGGGCACACCGAACGGTTTGACGACGTAGTCGTCCGCACCGAGCCGGAGGCCGTGGACCCGCTCGTGCTGCTCGGCCCGGGCGGTGACCGCGATCACCGCGGTCTCCGGCCGCTCACGCAGCTTGCGGAGGACATCGAGGCCGTCGGCATCGGGCAGCCCGAGGTCGAGCAGGACGACGTCGGCCGGTGGTTCCTGTAGCGCCTCCGCTGCCGTCGCGACTCGACGGACCTCGAACGAGGCGTTCGTCAGGACGGTGACGAGGCCGCGGGCGACGCGGTCGTCGTCTTCGACTACAAGGATGCGCATAGCCGGTCATGGTAGGGGAGGCGCGTCGCGCACGTCTCTTGGGTCACGACCACGCGGCGACGAGATCGTCGGGCTCGAACGACGCCACTCCCTGGACAGAGGTTCCGCTTCGTGAGATCGCCAGGAGAGGTGTGGACTCGTCGGCGCCCGGTAACCGGTTGCGCTGGACTGCTAGCTCGCCGAGGCCATGAGCATCGAAAGGCCGCTGATCAAGCCACTTGATCGAGCCGACGAAATGTATCTGCTTGGCGATGGGAGCGCGGTCGGCGCCGACGATGTCGATCTCGACATCGTTGGACCGCGTCCAATAGGCACCCACCTCGGCCGCTGCTGGTATGCCTTGGGCCGGTAGGAGCCGCGCCAGCGACTCCCTGACGAGCGGTTCGATGGCCCGGCCGCGCCATGTGGTCCATTGTCGGCGGACGCGTTCCAGCGCGAGGTCCGCGCGTCGCCGTTCGATGAGATGCAGGTTGGGTTCGATGAAGGTCAACCAGAACTGCAGGTAGGGATCAGAGACTCGGTAGCGGCGCTCCTTCGATGGCCGGTCCGAGAGGGGTACATCCGCGTCGATGATCCGCTTGTTGCCGAGCAGCTCAAGCGAGCGTTGAAGTGAAGCTTGCTGGATATCTCCCGCGGCGCGCGCGAGGTTGGCGAAGGTGCGTTCGCCACTACCGATTGCCGAGAGGACGGTGCGCGCTTGTACGTGTCGCGGAAACTCGGCCGCGAGAACCCGCTCCGCCGACACCAGGAGAGCAGACAGAGGATTGCTCAGAGCGAATTCGAGGTAGTCCCACACGGGCGTTCCACGTTCCCATTCTGAGCAAATGAGGGGGAGCCCGCCGGTGATGAGCGTGGCGTCGAGAGTATCGGCGGCATCGAGTCCCAGCATGCCACCGACATCCGCTGGATTCAGCGGCCCCACGACCATCTCGCGGCCGCGTTGATAGAAGGGTCGGTCGTACTGGTTCAGCGCTTCCATCATCCCGAGGTCGGAACCGACCAGTATCAAGAGGATGGGCTTGCGGCTGAGTTCACGATCCCAAGCTTTCTGGAGAATGCCTTCAAACGCGTCGACTTGTTCGATCAGGTAGGGAAGCTCGTCGATCACGACAACGGTTGGCTCGTCGTCGGGTAGCAGGAGAGCGAGAGTCTGAAAGGCTCCGCTCCAGTCTCTCGGCGTGATACCGCCAACCAGCCCGCGTCGATCGACTCCGGATTCGCTGACCGTGCGCCAGAAGGACGTCAACTCCGCTTCCGCGGAGCGTCGTTCGGCAGTGAAGAACACTGCCGGCACCCCGGTGCGGCGTAGAGACTCCTCTACGAGGCTCGACTTGCCGATGCGTCGACGACCCCGCATCTGTACGCATTGCCCGGGAGCATGTCCGCCGACGGCTTCGCGCACCTGGTCAAGAAGCCAAGAGAGCTGACTCAGTTCATGTTCACGGCCGACGAACTCGATCACCGGTCACCATCCGCGAGTAGTTACTATCATTTAAGATACTATCATCAAAGATAGTAACACTGGCATTAGCTGTTTGGAAACCATG
>NZ_ML142857.1:31152-33362 GCF_004138495.1 Phytoactinopolyspora endophytica | reverse complement strand
CCATGGGCTGCAGTCATCTCCCGGATCGGCCCATTCGACGACGACTGGCACGCGTGGGGTGTGAGTGATCGCCAGCTGGCGCGGTTCGACCTGCACCCACGGCATTGGGCGGGTCGTCGGCGCTGACGGCCCCTTCGGGCGGCGTCGTCAGTCGTGGAGTTTCTCGAACAGTAGCTGATACAGCTGTGGCGGCCGGCCGACTTTACGGGCCCGGGCCGGCGGCATCGGCCACGCCAATCCCTCATCCACCAAGGTCCGCAACGCACGTCGGGCGGTCTGCAGGCCTACCTCGAGGATCTCGGAAACCTTGTCGGCGTCGACCACCTTGTTCTCGTCCCGATCCAGATTGTCAGCGAGGCGGGCGAGCGTCCGAGTCGCCTTCGATGACGTGCCACCGCCGGTGGAGTGCACGACGTGCGGCGCGGGCTGCCGGTCGACGTAAAGCTGGTGAACCGTGCCTGCCGGGCCGAGCAGGAACGCGGCCTGACCACCTGCTGCGGACGCCTTGTCCACGGCGGTCTGCGCGTTCAGCTCGGCTTCCCTTGTCGAGTGACCCAGTCCGATTCCCACCTCGACGTCGATACCGAGCTCGGTGGAGATGCGTCGCAGAAACGGGGCCACCGTCAAGTCGTCGGTGGCCACCCGCAACGAACCCATGGTGGTCACGATGAGGTAGCTGCGCTCGTCCCGCGCGAGCACGGCGGCGTCCATGGGCCTGGCCTCACGCAACAGTTCGCCGTAGAGGGACAGCTTGGACTCCTGGTAGGAGTAGCTGCTGGGGCCAGGGTGGGCAGAGAGCATCGTCGCCGGAACCCGCACGATCACTGTGACGATGCGCGAGCCCTCTAACTTGGCCTCGCTGCCGATCAGGCTCGCCGTCTGCAGCGCATGTCGCACGGTGGTGTCGGCCGCGCTCATGGTCAGGACGGGCACCTTGGCGTCGTTCAGGGCCGCCGCGACCTTGGGTACGGTGGTGACGGCGCCGGTGGTCTCGCCTAGCTCGTACAGGCTCCGGTGGAACTCCAGGAAATCGGCGGCTGCGTCGGGGTGCGAGTAGGGGAGTACCCGCACGTGGCGAGGGCTGAGCCCGATCTCCGCATACGAGCGCGTCACGTCGCTCTTCGTGACCGAGTCGATGCTGATCCGCGTGGGATCGAAGGCGCTGCCAAGGATGCCGCGCAGCAATGTGCCATGTATGGCGGCCCCGTCCACGGGCACATAGGTGGCCGGCACCGGAAGGGTATCCCGGCGGGCGACCGTGTCGTACGGCAACGGTCCGGAGAACAGGCAGACGTCGATCCGTGCCGCGATCTTGACGACCGTGGCGGCCGCGTGCGCCTCGTCGGTGTACGCGGCCGCCACGAGCCGCAACCATGTCCAACCCGTGTCCCGGGCCACGGACATGATCCGCTCGACGGCCTCCGGGGCGCCCACGACACCGACGGTGATCTCATCCCGGGCGCCGTTCGGTCCGTGCATGACTCCCTCTCCAGGCACCCGGCGCTCAAGTCCCCAACCACACCGAGGGTACCTCGCTGCTCGCGGGCGTGACCGCCAGATATTCAAGGGTGCTGACCGGCGAACACTCAGGTGCTGACCGGCAACACCGCTCCGAGCAAACGCTGCGTGTATTCGTGCCGTGGCGACTCGAACAGCTGCGCGGTCGGTCCCTCCTCCACGATCCGGCCCTGCGACATCACGGCGACGCGGTCGGCCAGGCGTTCGACGACGGCGAGGTTGTGTGAGATGAACAGGCAGGAGAGGCCGAGCCGTTCCTGCAGGTCGCCGATGAGAGCCAGGATCTGCGCCTGGATCGACACGTCGAGCGACGACGTCGGCTCGTCGCACACGAGCAGTTCGGGTTCCAACGCCAGCGCTCGGGCGATGGCGATGCGTTGCTGCTGGCCTCCGGAGAACTGCGTCGGGTACAGGTCCGCGAACCGTGGGTTGACCCCCACCATGTCGAGCAGTTCCAGGGCCCGCTCCCGCCGGGAGTCCTTGGAACCCCGGTCATGGAGCCGCAGCGGCTCCATGACATTGGCCGCCGCGCTGTAGTGCGGCAGCAGCGAACCGAACGGGTTCTGAAACACCATCTGCATTCGCTGGCGCAGGACGCGCAACTCCCGGCTACGCAGCGATGCCAGGTCGCGTCCGTCGAAGACCACTGTGCCGGACGTGCACGGCTGCAACCCCATCAGCAGCCTGGCCAC
>NZ_ML142857.1:28932-30706 GCF_004138495.1 Phytoactinopolyspora endophytica | reverse complement strand
GAGCTCCTGATCCTCGTGGCAGCGTGGCGGCTCGGCCTCGGGACACCGAGGGTGAAATGCACAGCCGGTGGGGCGCCGGGCCAGGTCCGGCGGGCTGCCCGGGATCGGTGCGAGCGGCCGCTCCCGGCCGCCTACCTCGACGCTGGAGCCGAGGAGCCCGCGCGTGTACGGGTGCCGCGGTGAGTCGAGCAGCTGACGTGTCGACGCCCGCTCGACGATGCGGCCCGCGTACATGACGACGGCGTCGTCGCAGAAGTAGCGCGCCACACCGAGGTCGTGGGTGATCATGATGATGCCGGTGCCGCGCTCCTTCAGACCGGCCAGCAAGTCGAGTATCTGCCGCTGCACCGTCACGTCCACGGCCGTGGTGGGCTCGTCGGCGATCAGCAGCGCCGGTTGCGTGATCATGGCCACGGCGATCATCGCCCGCTGCCGCATCCCGCCGGACAGCTGGAACGGATAGAGCCGAATCCGGCGTTCCGGCTCGGGAATGCCGACATCCGCCAGCGCCTGCACGGCACGCTTCTTGGCCTCCGCTTTGCCGCAGATGCCGTGCCAGAGCAGGTGTTCGGTGAGCTGGCGCTCCAGGGTGAGGGTGGGGTTCATCGCCTCCATCGCATTCTGGAACACCATCCCGATGTCTCGCCCCCGGACGCGGCGCATCTCCCGTTCCGGCAAAGCCAGCAGGTCGCGGCCATTGAACCGGGCCGCTCCGGACGTGGTGCGGGCGGTGCGCGGCAGCAGACGAAGGACCGTGCGCATCGTCACGCTCTTGCCGCTGCCGCTCTCGCCGACGATCGCCAGCGCCCGGCCAGGTGCGACGTCGAACCCGACCCCGTCGACGGCGCGGAGCGGTTCTCCGTGCTCCTGCCGGAACTCGGTACGCAGGTCTTCGACCCGCAGCAGCGGCTCGTCCGCCGCGGCCGCCGTGGCGTCGTCTCGTGGCTCGGTCACCGTCATCGCTGATCTCCGCGGGGATCGAATGCGTCCCGCAGGCCGTCGCCGACCCAGGTGAACGCGAGAAGCGCCAGGGCGAACACGGCCGCCGGCGCGAAGAGCATGTGGGGTGCGGACAACAGGTACCGGGTGCCCTCGGAGATCATCGCGCCCCAGGACGGGGTGGGGGGCTGCACACCGAGCCCGAGCAGGCCGAGGCCGGCTTCCGCCGCGATCGCGGCCGGGATGGCGAAGCTGGTCGTCACCAGCATGGGACCGATCGCGTTGGGCAGGATGTAGCGTACGGCGATCGTCGGTCCGGACGCGCCCATGGCGCGCGCCGCCTCGACGTACTCCCGTTGCTTGATGGTGAGCACCTGAGCGCGGACCAGCCTGGCTTGTGTGACCCAGCCGGCGATGCCGATGGCCACGATCAGGGCGAAGATGCTCCGGCCGAGCACGGCGACCATGACGATCGCGAAGAGGTAGCTGGGGAAGGCGTACATCACGTCGGTGAACGCCATCAGCCCCTGCTCCACCCGGCCGCCGCGGTAGCCCGCCACGAGCCCGATGGCCAGTGCGCAGATCAACGCGAGCAGTTCGGCGCCGAACGCCACGATGAGGGCGGTGCGTAGCCCGTAGACGGTGCGGCTCAAGATGTCCCGGCCCAGTTGGTCCGAGCCGAGCAGGTGCCCGTCCGCCCCCGCCCCCACCAGCTGGCTGCCGTAGTCGGTGGCCGCATAGTGGTACGGAGCGATCCACGGCGCCGCGGCTGCCACCAAGACGAGCACGCCGCAGAAGATCAGGCTGATTAGGGCGAGCCGATTTCGCCGGAAGC
>NZ_ML142857.1:18144-28864 GCF_004138495.1 Phytoactinopolyspora endophytica | reverse complement strand
CCCAGGCCTTCGCCCATGGGCCGCGGGCGCGGGTGCCGTCGATGTGGTCGCCGGCGTCGGCCCGAAGACCGCTGGCACCGGGACTGTCAGCTGTCCTCAGGCCGTCTGCTGGGTCGAGACTTTCCGGGGCTGCGATCGTCCCCACCCCCCTTCAGCTCGAATACGTGGGTCGAGGAACCCGTAGGTGAGATCGACCAGAAGATTCACCACCATGATGATCAACGCGAAGAACAGCACCGTCCCCATGAGCAGCGGCATGTCCCGGCTGGCCGCCGCGGTGGCGGCGTAAAAGCCGAGGCCGGGGATCCGGAACAGCGCCTCGACGAAGACCGTGCCGGTCATCAACGCCGCGAGCAGCGGCCCGACCACCGTCACCAGGGGGATCAGCGAGTTCCGCAGCGCGTGCCGGAGGATCACGGTCCGGTAGGGGCCACCCTTGGCCAGGGCCGCGGTGACGTACTCCTCGCGGAGCGTCTCCAACATGCTGGACCGTACGTACCTGGCCAGGACGGCGGCCGGACCGAGCGAGAGCGCGATCACGGGCAGCACGATGTGATCCAGCGTGTTCCACCCACTGGACGGGAACCAGCCGAGATAGGCCGTGAAGACGATGATCAGGAAGGCCGCGATCAGGTAGTTCGGCAATGCATGCCCGAGCGTGACCATGAACATCGTGGTGTGGTCGGACTTGGAGTTCTGCCGCAGCGCGGCGTAGACACCGGCCGGGATCGCGATGAGCAGGGCGAGCATCACCGCCAGCACGGCCAGGGTCGCCGAGACCGGGAACGCGGAGGAGATGATGTCCTCGACGGCGCGCCCCGCGTACCGGTACGACGGCCCCATGTCCCAGGTGACGACGCCTTGCATGAACGTGAGGTACTGCTCGGTCACCGGGGTGTCCTCGCCGTACCGCGCCTGGGTCTCGGCCAGCATGGTCTCCGTGCCGGTGCCGGCGATGCTGGTGGCACCGCTGGTCACCCGCTGGATGTCGGCGAAGTTGCCCGGCGCCAGCTGGAGCAGGCCGAACGTGATGATGGATACCGCCACCAGCGATAGCGCCAGGCGACCGGCACGGTTTCCGAGGTATGCGACGAAGCCCACGGCGACGCTCCCGTCCGATCAGGCTTCTAGCCCGAGCGGTTTGAGGTAGAAGAAGTCCGGATACCTGCGTAGCTGCAGGCCGGTGACCGTTGGCCGGACGGCGAAGAAGATCGACAGCCACGCCACCGCGAAGTACAGGTACTCGTCCTCCCGAAGGCGGGCCGCCTCCAGATACAACTGCCGTCTCGCCTCGTCGTCGAGCTCGGCGGTGGCCTGTGCGACCAGGTCCGCCATCTGCTTGGACCCGTCGGACGCATGCTGATCGATCAGCGCGGTCAGTTGCTGTGCCTTCTCCTCCCCGCCGAGGTCCTCGTCCGCCTCGATCTGCTGGTACTCACCCCAGACCTCGCCCGGCAGACTGAACTTCTGGATGTCCGCCGGGGACCACAGCGCCCCGACGTAGGTGGGCAGCGTCGGAAGCCCGGCGAAGGTTCCCCAGTAGTACCCGATGTAGTCGCCTTCCTGGACCGACCAGCGTCGCTCGACGTAGACACCGGCCTCGACGCGGTCGTTGAGAGCGTCGATGCCCAGCCGGTTATTCCACTGGTCGATCACCGCGTCCACGATGGGCGAGTCCACGCCGTGCAGGATGCGTACCTGGGGCAGGCCCTGGCCGTCGGGGTACCCGGCATCGGCGAGCAACTGCTTGGCCTCGTCCAGGTTCTCCTGGACGGCCAGGCTCTCATCCCACCCGGCCACCTGATCGTGCGGGAGGGAGAGGCCAGGTTGGCCCCCAGGCACCACGCTGGCGATGGTGGCCCGGTCCAAGGAGAGGGACAACGCCTTGCGGACACGCACGTCTTCGAGCGCCGGATGTTCGCTGCGGAGCTTCGCGAGGTAGCCGACGCTGTAGGTGTCGACCGCTTGCAGGTGGTCGGCGAGCTCCGGATCCTCTTGGAAGCGGAGCACGTCGGCTTCGGCGATCTCCAGGATGTCGGTCTCGTCGTTCTCGTACGGCACGGTGAGGGTGCCCGCGCTCGCGCCGGGGTCGACCTGCTGGATGTCAATGGCATCCAGGGTCACGGCTTCGCGGTCCCAGTACTCTTTATTCGGGGCGAGGCCCATGCTCGAGTTGGCGACGAAGCTCTCGACGGCGTAGGGGCCGTTGGAGACGAAGTTGGGTGGCACCTGCCATTCGTCCGGCAGCTCCTCGACGCTGTCCATGTGCAGCGGCAACAGGCCGGGATGCGTCAAGGCCAGCAGAAAGTCTGGGTTCGGGGTCTCCAGGGTGATGACCAGCTCGTGGTCACCCGTGGCCTCGACCCCGACGTCGGACCAGTCCTCCGTCGCGCCGCCGAGGTAGGCGGCCGCACCCTTGATACCGGTCGTGACCTGGTACGAGTTCTGCCCCAGCGTGGTTCCGCCGGTGCCCCCGCTGCTCGGCGTGAACAGCCGCTGGTACGTGCGCTCGAAGTCCTGCGCCGTCACCGGATCGCCGTTCGACCACTTCGCCTCTTGCCGGATGTGGAACGTGTACGTCAGTGCGTCGTCGGAGACATCCCAGCTCTCCGCGGCGGCGGGAACGACGTCGGTGCCCTCTGGATCCTGCACTACCAGGCCTTCGAGGATGCCCCGGGTGAGGATCCACATTCCCTGGGTGATGATCTGCGGATCGAGCACCTCGACCGGACGGAAGGTCATCCGCAGTACCTTCGGGCCGCCGCCCTCTCCGCCTCCGCCGTCGCCGTCCGTGCCCTCCGCGGGCGAGCCGTCGTCCGCACCGGTCAGACCGCAACCGGACAGCGCCCACCCGCCGCCGACGGCGAGCCCGACCAAGCCGGACACACGTAGGAACTCTCGTCGGGTCGCGCCGGGCCATGGCTTGAGGCCCGAGGTCACGCCTCTGTCCATCGGTGCACCTCTTCCTTCACAGGTGCCACACCGCCGGTGCGATGCGACAGTTGAGCGGCAACCTCGTTGCAACATTTCGGCTGCCCGATGGTCTAATTTGTAGCTGGACTTTATTTCCGTGTCCGGAAAGATGTCAACGGCTGAGAGGGAGCGAAAATGTTCTCGGCGACTCCGCCCGCTCTGTTCGCAGCCGGGCGCGACGGTTGCTCGATGGGTCGCACTCGGACGCAAAATGCCCGCTAACAGCGCCAGCTGTAGCTAGCCATGGCGGTACGTGCCCCGTGGGCCCCCCGAGTGAGTGGGTCGGGCGGCGCGGATGTTGACATCGACATGATCTCCTAGACGATCATGCGGCAATGCCAATTATCGCGGGCCGAAATTATCTCCCTGGCTCATGTGGTGGCCGAGAGGCGCCGCAGTGTTCCGGAGGTTCGAGATCAATGAGGAGCAACAGGGCTCGGGCGATGTGGAACGGATCCTTCACGGGGAGCGCCACCGTGCGGTCCAGCGGCGCGCCTGTCCGGTCCCGGATCTGGATCCACTCCTGACCTGGGCCCGCGGGAAAGACCGAGAACGTGTAGCGCAAAAGGCGTTCATACCACCGGCTCAGTTCGGAATCCATGTACTTGGCGGACAGGAGCGCCGTGGTGTACAAAGCCTCCGCATGCGGCCACCACAGCTTGGTGTCCCACGTCTCGGTCACCAGCCGTTCGTACGGGTCGTCCAGCAGCCGGCCGCGTGGTGGGCCGCCGTCGACGTCGACATATCGCAACAACCCGCCATGTTCGTCGTCCCAGCCGAGTGTGAGCGACCGACGAGCCGATTCGCATATCCACTCAGGCCCCAGCGCCGCGTCCTGCAATGCTCGCGCGGCAGCCGGGACGACGTCGATCGCGTGTACCAGGAACCACAGGCACTCCAGCGCATGCCCGGGTGCACGGTGGCGAGCCAGTAGCGAGTCAGCGACTCCGTCCCGCAGGGGAGGCTGCTCATACAAGTCGGCTCCGTTGTCCCCGCCTCGAAACCGGTCGACGAGTGCCCGCACGGCGCCGGCCGCCACCTGTGCTGAGGCATCGGAGCTTGTTGCCCGATAGACCTCGGTCGCGGTGCCGAGTTGGATCATTGGGAGTGCGAATGAGGCGAACGCCGGGTGGACGGGGTACGGCTCAGTGCGTGCGGTGCCGTCGCCGATTCTGGCGCCGGCAGAAAGCAGGATCAGTTCCGCGAGTGCGCCGAGTTCCTCGTCGCACTCGACCTGAGCCAAGCGGGCGAACCCGAGCGCGACGAAGCAGTCGGCGAACACGCTCGTCGACAGCCCCGAGCCCGGCGACGGTTCGAATGCGGTGCCGGCGCGGTCAGTGACGTACGCGGTCGAGTGGTCTGGTTGCACGACGCCCGAGCGCAGGAACCGTGCGGTGGACCGGGCTTCCGTCAGGCATCTCTCGACCGTCACCGCCGATCCGTCGGGCGCCGACCCGCGTCGCACCGCATCCGCCGCCGCGGCGAGAAGCCAGAGCCACCGTCCTTGTGACCAGGTGTACTTGTCGGTGGACAGGAGCCGGACTCCGCGGTTGTCCCAGCACGTGAAGACCCCGCCGTACTGGTCGTCGGGTCCCCGCGTGAGCCACCACGCCAGGACGTCATCGAAGAGATGCTGCCGCAGGTCCACGTCACACTTCCGATCTGCCTCGATGCTTCTGCATCTCATCCGACGGGCGGCCGCGCCGATGGCGACACGGCACGACGCCTCGGTCATGGTCGGGTTTCGGATGTCCCTTTCGCTCATGCCGCTGACACTGGCAGCGCCCAAGACGATTACGAACACATGCTAATCACAAAATTATGCGTCCGAAACATTGACGCGCTAGATATGTCGCCCGATGATGTCGTCGGGCGGGTCGAACGATCGGGAAGCGGTGACGCTCATGAATAGCCGAAGCCGGCGCACATCGCACCACACGCCAGAGAAGCGCCCTGCCGGCACAACGCGAAGGACATTCCTTGGGCGCGTGCTCGGCGTCGGCACCGCCGCGCTGGGCGTGACCGTCGCCCCAGCCGTCGGAGCCGTCAGCCTGCCCGGTACGCGTCCGGAGGCCGCCTGGGCCGCCGGACGCGGAGAATCCGACTCCGTTACCCGCGAGGCTTTCGACCACCTCGACCAGTCCTTCAACGACGGACACGGCTGGAAGGACGAGACGAACGACAAAGACAGCTCGGGGCTCAGCGGGAAACTCGCTTGGGGAGAGGCGTACCTCCTGCAGGGGTATGCGCTCATGTACCAGACGTACGGGGACACGTACTACCTGGACAAGATGGTCGACCACATCGACCACGTCCTGGCGAACCGCGACAGCGAGCGCGGAGTGCGCGACTATCGGGATGCCTCCCAGCCCGCGTGGCGCGCGAACCATCACTACACGGTGGGTACGGCCGTCGTGCCCGATACCCAGGGCCGCCCCGTTCTTCAGGTGCGCACGGCGCTGGCATACGCCGACGAGGCCGTAGCCACGGTGTCGCCGGGGTCGAGAGACGGAACGTTCCGCCTCGAGGTTCGACACCACTTCTACGGCAGGACGACACGTTACGACAATCTCGTTCTGGACCCGGCGAGCGACGACTACGCCGTAAACCGAGTCCTGCGAGGTTTCCGAACGGAGTCGCCGGACCGTGTGCAGGTCACGCTGAAAGACCTGCGCCAACGTGGTTCCGCCCAGAACAACGTCGCCATGGGTGACTACCAGATGATCTCGCCACCGTACGTCTTCGGTGTCCACACCGGCCAGATCGCGCTTCCACTCGTCATGTTCGCGCGAATCGTCCGGTCGGACCCGAACCTGCGGGCGAAGTCGCTGTACCGCAAGCGTGCGGACACCTACCTGACCGCCGCGGAGGAAGCCGTCGCAGTTCATGATCCGGAATGGCGCGAGACCGAACGCGGCGAGGGATACTACGTTGCGCTCCCGGGCGCTCCCGTCTGGTGGGCGGGGATCGATCTTCCGATCAACCAGTTCCTCGCACTCGGCCGAGCCACCCTGCAGTTGGCCGCGGTCACGGGCGATGCCCGCTACGTCGACCGGACGCGAGCCATGGCGCGGACGTTCCACGGCGATCTGACGATCACCGAGGGCGGCGCCTACGTATGGCCGTACTGGTGGTCCAAGGGCCGGGTCTACAGCGGCTGGGACATCGACGACCCCGCCTCGGAGTACCGGCCATGGTTACCGGGGAACCAGAGTGCGGAGGACGTCAGTCACGGCCAAATCGACATGAACTTCGCCTTGGAGATGTTTCGCGACATCCCTGTGTTCGCGGGCACGGGAAAGCCGGTCTTCACCGGAGCGGACATGGAACGCTTCGCCGCCACGTTCACCCAGAACGTCGCCGTCGTCACCGACGACGGATCACTGACCGTCAACCGATTCATCGACGGCCGCGGGCCGACCGGCCTCGAAGCGTACGAACGTCAAGCCGGCGCCTGGGCCGACCTGACGCCGTGGGACGGGTCGATCCTCACGCACCTGCGCGACATGTTCAACAGCCACGAGTATGCCGTGTTCCCTTCGACGGCCTACGACGTCGCACGAATCAACCACGCGGCGCAGAGTCCGGCCTGAGCCGGCACGACGCGATGATCATGAACAGTAACCGTTCGATGTGGGCGGTTACTGTTCATGATCATGGTGCTGGCGCGTCGGTGAAGGTGTGGTGGATCTTTTCCAGTGCGGCGATGATGTCGGCGACATCGTCGCCGCTGTAGTTCTCGTTCCAGGGGATCACGAGCATCCGCTCGCCGATCAGTGCCTCGGTCGCGGGGCACAGTCCGGCCTCGTACCGCGGCGCGACGTCGGCCGGCGGCGCGGACAGCGGGTAGCCCGACTCGCCGTACGTACGTCGTTCCGCCAGGGCGGGCGTGAGGTAGAGCGGCCGCGGGATGTACCCGCCGACGGCCGGAATGCCCTCTGCCCGCAGTGCATCGGCGTACCGATGCGCGTCCGCACCGGCGACCGCCGGGTCGACGAACACCGGGTACAGCCAGTAGGTCGCCCCTTCCGTCAAACCCGTCGCCAGGCCGGGGAGAGCCCCGATTGCGGCGTTCAGCGGCTCAGCCGCCTTGCACCGGCTGTCGACCGCACCGGCGAGTTTCTTCAGCTGCTCACGAGCGACGGCCGCCTGCAGCTCGGTCATGCGATAGTTCAGCCCGAGGAACAGATGCGTCCGTTCGTCCGTGTCGCGTGGCCACGCCTTGTCCGCGAACAGCCGAGCTCGGCGGGCCAGATCGTCGTCGGTTCCGATCGTGATGCCGCCGTCGCCCGCGGTGATGTGCTTCGACTGCTGCAGGCTGAAACACCCCAGATGACCCACGGTGCCGGCGAGGGCACCGTCCGGCCCACAACGGGTCAGGTAGGCCTGGGCGCAGTCCTCGATCAGCACCAGGTCCCGCTCGTCGGCAAGTGCGCGCAGTTCGGCTACCGGAGCGGGCTGCCCGAACAGATGGACGGCGATGATCGCCCGCGTCCGAGGAGTGATCATCTCCCTGACGCAGGCGACGTCGAGGTTGCCGGTCGCCGCATCGACGTCGGCGAAGACGGGCACCGCGTTCTGGGACAGGATCGGGAGCACGGTACCGGCGTCTGAGAGGCTCGTCGTAATGATCTCGTCACCCGGCTCGGGGTTCACGGCTGCGACGGCCAGGTGAATGGCCGATGTCCCAGTGCTCGACGCCACCGCGTGTGGCACGCCGTAGTACTCGGCGAACTCCCGCTCGAACGCGCGCGTCTCGGCGCCTACGGTCGAATTCAACTGCCCACTGCGGACGACGCGTTCCAACGCGACGATTTCCTCGTCGCCGAGCCGCCGGCCGGCCGCGTCCGACACCGACGGGAACGGAGCTGTGCGGATCGGCGTTCCGCCATGCAGGGCGAGTGACGGTTCGTACGGCACGAGCGGCCTCCCAGGGCTCAGACACACGGCCAGTGGAGAACACAGTAGCCACCCGATCTCCGTTTTTCTAGGACCTATTACCCATTTTGGATCGTCTCGAATTGATCGTCGGGCGTTCACCTACGACCCGGTGGCGGGCACGCTCCGTGGCCGCAACATGAGTGACCCCTCTGGCCCTGCCCGGTGAGCCTTGTGCGTCACCATGTGCAGGGCCAGAGGGGTCGTCCGTGTTCCTCCCGGCCGGGTCAGCCGAGTGGTGCAGCCGCCGATGCGGTGCCGTCGCCGGTCATGAACGCGACGAGGACCTCGAGGTCGTCGCCTGTGTCATCATCGGTCTCCAGCGGGACATCGACCGTCGTCTTGCCGTTGTCGACGTCCACACCACTCACCGAGCCGACGACGTTCTCGCCGTCCCAGACGAACACGTTGGCCTTGCCAGAACCACGAGTGCGCAGCTGGACCTCCGCGTCGTCGCCGGAGAGCGATGCCGACCTGACCTCCAGAGCCTTCGACCCCAGGCCGGGCCCGCTGCCGAGCGGGACACCGTCGACGGCGGACTGGGCGATGCTCTGCGGTGAATTGACGCTGAGCGCCGCCTCCGAGGGCAGGATCGGGTCCTTCGGGGCGGGCTCCGACTCCGCCAGGCCCGGCAGCGTCAGCAGACCCCAGGCCTGCGGGTTCGCCTGCACGCCACCGAACGTCGACCAGCCGATGCGGGTCTGCCCGGTCTTGTCCTGCGTGTCGGAGTCGTAGACCAGGACGTCGAAGCCCATCCGGTCCGGATCCACCGTGTCCGGCAGATCCTCGAACGGGATCTTCACCTCAAGGGTGTAGCCGTCGTACCCGTCCTCCGCCGACTCGACCTGAGCCGCCGCGCCCGTGCATGCGGCGCACCCGCAGGACCCGCAGGCGGCGGTGTGTGCGGTCTCGCGCACACCGCGCACCACGGAGGCGACCTCCATGCCCGGGGCGGTATCCTCGCCCGGGCCCTGATGGTTGTCGGCGTCGCGCTCGTAGCACGGCGGGTTGCCGTTCTCCGGGTCATCCGTGATGGGGAAGATGCCGGTCTTGAACGCCGTGGATGCGTTCTCCGACGTCCCGCGCGGGTCGATCGTGAGCTCGACCGAGTCGGTCCGCCAGTGCCGCTTACAGTCCTCTGGCTCCAGCACCGTGCCCAGGGTGTCGTCCGTGACGTCCACGAACACGAACAGCGCCTCGTCGGTGAAGTTGACCTTGGTCGTCGCCGAGATGTCTTCGGCTCCGGTCTCTTCACCCTCCCAGTGCGTGGACGCGTCGAGTTCCTCGCCCGGGTACTCACCTTCGTCAGCGACGCCGTCGAGCACCGGTTCCTCGTCAAGCTGTGGGACCTCGCTGGTCGGCACCAGCTCGAGCAGAGCGTCCTGCACGTCCGTCGTCGAGTCGAACGTGGTGAGAATCTGGAAATCGTAACCGCCGCCCTCGGCGTTGCTCGACGTCGGCAGCGAGGTGTCGGTGTTGGTGACCTCGAACGTCGCCGACGTCGACTCGCCGGCCGCGAGAGCGTCGAACGGCTGCTCGGCCGGCTCGGCCGCGAAGCCGTCGGCGAGGTCGAGGGCCACGGAACCGCTGGCCGTGTCGTCGCCGTCGTTGGTGACGTCGACCGTGACCTCCTGGGTCCGGCCGGTGCCGACCGACGTCGTCTGAGCGATCAGCGTCTCCAGCTTCGGCACGTTCTGCTCGTGCGTCCAGCTGTTGAAGTCCGCGATCTCTTCCCGTGCGGAGAGCCGGCCGTGCACCTCGTTGACCGCCTCGACGGCCGCTGCGTTACGTCCGCTGGCGCCGTCCCGCGTGGTCACGGTCGCTCCGAGGTTGAACCGGCCGCCGATCTCGGCGTCGTCGGCGGGGGTGATCACCGCGTCGACGGTCACCTCTTTACCGGGGGCTACCGCGCGTGGCAGATCGCCGACCTCATCGACGGTCCAGCCGTCGGGGACGTCTACCTCCACCTGCGGGCGGAGCAGCGGGCGGTCGGCCGCCTTCACACTGACGGTGGCGTCGAAGGAGACACCGGGACGGAAGGTGAACGACGCGGGCTCGACGGTCAGCTCGGTACCGAGCGGAAGCCCTCCGTCGATCGGTAGCACGGCGCCCTCGACGGCCGCCGTCGGCCCGCTGGCCGGATCCGGATGCGGCGTCCGGCTGTCGATCAGCGTGAGCCAGTCACACCCGATCTGCTCGGGGTCCTCCGGCGGAGATGGGAAGCCCGCCCAGCCTTGGCTCGCGTACTCCCACTGGGCCCGCCGTTCGAGCAGCGCCCAGGTCTCGCCGGCCTCCTCGGACGTCCGGCCCTGCCAGGTGCCGAAGACTCGGGCGGACGGGTCGTTCGGCTCGTACGGCGTGGTCTCGCAGGCGGACCCGGTGACGCCGGAGCCCGACGCTCCGCCCTGCAGGATGCGCCCGGCTGCCCAGGGCTCGAGGCCCTCGTCTTCGATCTGCTCGGGGAAGGCCTCCGGGTCGGCCGCGGCCTGGTACGCCTCGACAGCGAGCCGCGCGGCCTCTTGATGGCCGCCGTGGTTGCCCGGGGTGGGGGATGGGTTCATGGTGACGATGACCTCGGGCTTGGTCGTCCGCAGGGTGCGCACGACACGCGCCAGGGTGTCATCCTCGGCCTCGGAGTCCCACGCATCGCGGTGCAACGGCGCGCTGAGGGTGTAGAAGAGGTCGACCTTGTCGAGGTTGTAGATGTTCTCGATGCCGGCGTACCCGACGGCGCGGCGCTCTTCGGCCTCGCGGAGGATGCCGAGCTCTGGCCCTTCCTCCAGGCCGACGGCGTTGCCGCCGCCTTCGC
>NZ_ML142857.1:15432-18107 GCF_004138495.1 Phytoactinopolyspora endophytica | reverse complement strand
TGACCGTGATCACCCCGGACTTGAGGTCGTCGAACTCCTTCCACTGACCGAACGTGGAGAGGAGCCATGCCTCGTCGTCGGGGTGGGCACCGACGTAGAGCACGTCGAGATCCGCGGTGTCGTTGGAGCGTCCGGCGGCCGGAGTTTCGGCGGCTGGGGCGGCGCCGGCTGCAGATGCGGCGGCCAAGGGCGAGACCAGCAGCATTGCGGCCGGTATCGCTGCCAGACGGCGATTCGATAATCGCATGGGAGATCCGTCCTTTCTCAAAGGATGGGAGGCGGGCCTGACTCGATCTCGTTCTGGACGGGGTCGTGGACGGGGGATCCACGTCGGCCATGAGTGTGCCTACGAAGTCGACAGGAATCAGAAGATCATGTTCCTGTTTGGGCCCTTATAGGGGCCTCAATGGGAACATGATCAAGATCAGTCACTGATGTTCATCCATCGAGCCCTCAGGAGCCGTGTACCGGGGAATGCGCCATGGCCGACCTTCCCGCCGGGCGGCCCCCGCGCCGCCACTCCTAAATGATCATGTTTGGCAGGTCTTCTCGTGCCGTAACAGGTCTGCAGACATGGTGATGCAAGAGAAAACCCAACAAACATGATCATTTGACGGCTCCCTCGACCATGCCACGGATGAAGTGGCGTTGCAGGAAGAGGTAGACGATGATCACGGGCAGCGCCACCAGGGTGGCTCCGGCGGCCAGCAGCGCGGTACCGGCGGTGTACTGACCCTGGAAGAACGCCAGCCCCAGCGGGGCGGTGCGCAGGTTCTCGCTGGTAGCCATCACCAACGGGATGAGGAACTCGTTCCAGGTCCACATGAACATGAGGACGAGCATGGTGGTGATCGCCGGGCGGCCCATCGGCACCAGAACCCGCCAGAGCGTGCGCCAGTGCCCGGCGCCGTCCAACCGCGCCGCCTCGACGACCTCGCGCGAGCTGGACCGGAAGTACGCCCGCATCCAGAAGGTGCCGAACGCCACGGACTGTGCGACCTGTGGCATCACGATGGCGACGAGCGTGTTGGTCAGCCCGACGGAGCGCAGGTCGAAATAGAGCGCGACGACGAGCGCCTCGGCCGGCACCATGATGCCGAGGAGGATGACGTAGAAGATCACCTCGGAGCCGCGGAAGCGCATGGTGCCGAAGGCGTATCCGGCCATCACCGAGAAGATGCTGGCCATCCCGACGACGAGCACCGCGACGGTCACGCTGGTGCCCATGTATGAGCCGAAGCGCCCTTGGTCCCACGCGTCGGCGAAGTTGCCGAAGTGCAGGCCGCCGCTGTCACCGATCTGGTCGGGGGACAACGCCGTGGAGACGATCAGCAGCACCGGGTAGAGCGCGATGGTCGCGAACGCGATCAGAATCGCGTAGTTGAAGACACGCTCGGACCTGGAGATCATCGGCCCTCCTGCTTCCGGGCCGCCCGCCTGGCCGGGCCTGGGGCAGCGTCGTCGCGGCCCCCGATCCGGTTGACGAGCAGGGTGACGATGAAGATCATGGCGGTGAGCACGAGCGCCAAGGCTGCTGCCGAGCCCACCTGGCCGAATTCGAACGCCCGCTGATAGACCTCGAAGGACGGCACGGTGGTCTCCTTGCCGGGGCCGCCGCTGGTCATCACGTAGACCAGGTCGAACGTCTTCAGCGCGGCTATGACCGTCAGGGTCAGCGCGACGGCGAGCTCGCCGCGGACCGCGGGGAACGTGATCGAGAAGAACTCGCGGAATGCTCCGGCGCCGTCCAGCTTCGCCGCCTCGTACAGCTCGCGCGGAATCTTTGCCATCCCGGCCAGGAACAGCACGAAACACAGGCCGGTCCCGACCCAGGTGCCGACCAGCCCGACGGACGGCAACGCCCAGGTGTAGTCGCCGAGCCACGGGCGAGCGACGCTTTCCAAACCGACCGCCCGCAGGAGGTCGTTGAGCGGGCCCTCGGGCTGGTAGATCTGCCGCCAGGCGATACCGACGACGACCATCGGCACCACCTGGGGCAGGAAGATCAGGACCCGGAACAGCGCCAGCCCGGGCATCTGCCGGGCGCGCATCATCGTGGCCGCGAGGAGCAGGCCCAGCGTGACCGGGACGACGGCGTAGAAGCCGATCAGCACGAGCGCGTGGGTGAGCGCTCCGCGCAGTTGCGGATCGGTGAAGACGTCCTGGAAGTTGGCCAGGCCCACCCAGGTGCTGCTGCCGAGGCCGTCCCATTCGTAGAGGGAGAACGTCGCGGTGCGGATCAGCGGCAGACCGATGAATACGGCGAAGACCGCGACCGCCGGCAGGATGTACAGGTAGGCGAGGTTGCGCGGCTCACCAGGCGGACCGGACCGGCGCCGCCTCGTCCGTTCCGGACTGCCGGCTCCAGTTCCCCGGCGACGACGGATTCCGGTGGACGAACCGCCGCCACCCTCGTCGCTGGTGCCGGTGCGGCCGCTATGTGTCTCCTGCGGCAACGTCACTCTCTCCTTCTCGGCGATGATCATCAACCGTTGGCCCGGGCATGGTCGGCCAACGGTTGATGATCATGAGTGCAGCGGGTTGCTAGCCTTCGGTCTGAGCCACGTACTCGTCCTCGAGGACGCCGAGGAACTCTTCGGGACTGCGCTGCTCGGCCAGGAGGTCCTGGATGGCGGCGGTGATGGTGTCGTAGAACGTCTCGGTCGCGTAGTCGA
>NZ_ML142857.1:14089-15330 GCF_004138495.1 Phytoactinopolyspora endophytica | reverse complement strand
ACGGCACGAGAAGGTTCTCGGCGCCGGCCTGGGCCCACGCGTCGAAGACGTCGGCCTGCAGCCCGTCGACGTCCTGCGACTCGGCGTCCACCACCGGGAGGTTGCCGGTCTCGGTGACGGTCGTCATCGCGTCGGCGCTGGTGATGAAGTCGATGTAGGCCGCCGCGGCGTCCTGGTTCTCGCTGTTGGCCGGGACCGACCACGGGATGCTGATCCCGCCGGTGACCAGGTTCTGCCCGCTGGCACCTGCCGGGGTGAGGACGAATCCCACCTCGTCGCCCATGGCTTCTGCGAGGTCCGCGACGAGCCAGGTGCCTCCGGTGAAGAAGACGCCGTCACCCTGCGCGAAGTTCTGCCAGGCCGTGTCGTAGTCGATGCCACCGAACCCGTCGACGAAATATCCCTCGTCCGCCCAGGAGATGATCTCCTCGGCCGCGGCGACGTTGTCCTCGGAGGTCCAGGACGATCCGGGGCGGCCGAAGCCGAGGTCGCTGATGGTCTCGGCATCCACGAACTGGTTCTGTACGAACCCGTACTGGTGAATACCGGCCCACGGCTCGGAGTTGCCGAACTGGAGGGGAACCTCGCCGGCTTCGCTCGCCGCGTCGAGCGCGGCCACGAAGTCGTCGTAGGTGGCCGGCGCGTCGACGCCGAGCTCGTCCAGCTTGGTCTTGTTGTAGAAGAGGCCGACGATCTCGCCCATCTGGGGCAGGCCGTACAGCTCGCCCTCGCCGTATACGGTGCCGTCGTCGCTGTACATCGCGAGCGCCCGTACCGAGTCGGGGAAGCGGTCGAACCAGCCGTACGCCTCGGCGTAATCGTCGAGGGGGACCAGCAGGTCGGAGCGGACGTACTGGCCCATCTCGGCGCGGCTGTTGTTGGCCTGTACGACGTCCGGCGCGTCGTCACCGGAGAGCGCCAGCCGCAGTGTGGTCTGCAAGTCCTCGGTGGAGCGGGAGACCCGATCGATGGTGATGTTCGGGTACTCCTCCTCGAAGGCGGAGTTGAGCTGTTCGATCTGCTCGGCCTGCCCGCCGCGGACCTCCTGGTCCCAGACGGTGAGGGTGACCTCACCCATCTGAGCCGGGTCGGTCTCGACGTCGCCGGCGCCCGACTCTCCGGAGTCCGTCTCTCCGGAGTCCGACTCGCTGGTCTCGTCGTCGCTGTCGTCCTCGTCGTCGCCCGGTGCGCAGGCGGCTAAGAGCGCTACGGCAGAAGCGACGGCGGCGAACCGCACCCAG
>NZ_ML142857.1:12945-14038 GCF_004138495.1 Phytoactinopolyspora endophytica | reverse complement strand
CGGGCCGAGCTGCTGGTCGCGCCCGGGTCCGTCTTCCGGATCCTCGTGAGACTGCTCTTCATGAAACTGCCCTTCTGGTGTAGGTGCTCCACGGCCACTCAGCGCCTCGAACGGAAGCCCAGGGTCGCGATCGCCCTGGAGGCCTCCGGGAGGTCGTAGTCGGGGAGGGTCTTCTCGAGAAAGGTGTAACCATCCGCCAGCGCCGGATCTTTCGAACCGGTCTCCCGCCACCACGTGGCGATGTCGCCCCAGCCCGGGGCGGCCAGCGCGCCGCCGAAGTGACGGACGGAGAGTGCCGCCGCGAGGTTGGCCAGCCGAAGTCGGTGCTCGAGCGGCCAACCGGCGACTGTGCCCATCATCAACCCGGCCGCGAAGACGTCGCCGGCGCCGGTCGGGTCGAGCGCCTCGACCGGTACGGCCGGCGCATGCACCGTGGAACCGGTCGCCTGATCGTGTGCGATCACGCCGTCGCCGCCACAGGTGACGACAGCGAGAGGCACGAGCTCTGAGAGCACGGCGAGGGCATCCGCGGGCGAGTCGGTCCGCGTATAGCTCATCGCCTCCACGGCGTTGGGGGAGAACGCGTAGCAGCCCTGCAGGCTCTCTCGCAGCCGGCCGATGTCCCAGCGGTCCTCCGGATCCCACCCGAGGTCGGCGAAGATCAGTCCTCCGTCGGCGGCGAACGCGTCCACCCAGGACTGGCGGTCGGCGCTCAGGTCGACGAACGACACGCGAGCCCGCGGAGGTTGCCGGACCAGACGAGCCTGGACGTCCGAGATGTGTCCGTGGGTGACCATGGTCCGGTCGCGCTCATAGACGGTCGAGACGGTCACGGGGGAGTGCCAGCCGGTGACGTAGCGGGAGAAGGTGAGGTCGACGCCTTCCTGGATGCCGAGGGTCTGGCGGCAGTAGTCGCCGTACAGGTCCTCGCCGAACGTGGCGGCGAGGCTGGTGCGCAGTCCAAGACGAGAGCAGGCGACGGCCATGTTGGCGACGCCTCCCGGGCTTGATCCCATGCCTGAGGCCCACACCTCGGTGCCGGTCTGAGGCGGCGCCTCCAGGCCGATGAAGATGATGTCGAAGAACACCGTCC
>NZ_ML142857.1:11601-12897 GCF_004138495.1 Phytoactinopolyspora endophytica | reverse complement strand
GGCGTCGAACTCCGGATCGTCCTCACCGCGGACGGCAGCCAGCGGATCAAAGGGCGACCTGGGGTCGTACGACGGCCCGGCCGGGTGGCCGGGAAGCGGGTGGTCGCTGTTGCTGGGCACGTATACCTCGAATGTGCTGCTCGGTCCTGACGATATGTGGTGGGAGCCTGGCGGCCGGCGGAGTGTCCGACGACCGTCGTCCTCCCGTGTCCGTCGCTATGCGACGCCTTGGTGTACGCCGGTAATGTCGTGTTGTAAGAACATAGCGGTCTTGCGCAAAGTTGACAAGAGCTGATTGTAACGGCCGCGTATCACCTCCTTTGTTGAGCATATTCAAGCAGATTCGATACGCCTCGGTGGACACATGCGCATGATTGATTGATATTGTGCACTCGTGCTTGCACAGCGACGGTACGAGATGATCATGCAGATCCTGCGCGCCGAGGGGCCTGTGGCGGTCGGCGTGCTCGCTGAGCGACTCGATGTCAGCCCGGCCACCATCCGCCGTGACCTGAACCGGCTGGAACGGTTGGACCTGTTGACCCGTGTCCGCGGTGGCGCGGCGGCCAGCACCTCACTCGAAGAGCCGTTCGCGGAGGTCGCCACCGTCGGCAAAGAGGCCCGCGACGCCGTCGCGCGAGGCGCTGCCGACCTGGTCCGGGACGGCGACGTGCTGCTGCTCGACATCGGCACTACTGTCCACCAGCTCTCCACGTACCTGCACGGTCGTTCGGTGACCGTCATGACGTCGAATCTCGCGGTCTACGAAGAGCTGGTGCCGGACCCCGAGATCGAGCTGATCCTGCTCGGCGGCGTCGTCCGGCGTAACTACCGGTCGCTGGTGGGGTTCCTGACCGAGGATTGCGTGCGCCAGGTCCGAGCCGGCCGGCTGTTCATGGGGACCAGCGGTGTACGTCCCGACGGCACTGTCGTGGACACCACGGCCGTGGAGGTTCCTGGCAGACGGGCGATGATCGCCTCCTCCGACCAAGTGATCCTGCTGGCGGATGAGTCGAAGTTCCCCGGCAACGGCTACGCCACAGTATGTGGTCCGGACGCGCTCGACATCGTCGTGACCAACGACGGCGCGACCCCGGACACTCTCGATACATTGCGTGAATCTGGAGTAGAGGTGATCACCGTATGAGGCTGACGATCCTGGGCGGCGGCGGGTTCCGCGTGCCGCTGGTCCACTCGGCGCTGGCGTCGGAAGACTCCGGCGTGGAGACGGTCGTCCTGCACGACACGGATCCGGCGCGGGTGCGGGCCGTCCGGGCGGTCCTCGACGAGGCGTCG
>NZ_ML142857.1:10902-11561 GCF_004138495.1 Phytoactinopolyspora endophytica | reverse complement strand
CGTGGGCCCGACCTCGTCGTCGAGGACGACCTTGCGGCCGCGTTGAAGGGGACCGACTTCGTGTTCTCTGCCATCAGGGTGGGTGGGCTGCGCGGTCGCACCCTCGATGAGCGCTCGGCGCTGGCCGAGGGGGTGCTCGGCCAGGAGACCACGGGTGCCGGAGGAATCTGCTACGGGCTGCGGACTGTTCCGGTGGCGCTGCAGATCGCCGAGGCGGTGCACGAGCATGCGCCGTCGGCGTGGGTCATCAACTTCACCAACCCGGCCGGGATGGTCACGGAGGCGATGAGCCGGGTGCTCGGCGACCGGGTGATCGGTATCTGCGACTCACCGGTCGGGTTGTTCCGCCGGGTCGCTCGCGCGCTTGGGGTCGACGTCGACCACGCCTGGTTCGACTACGCAGGCCTCAACCACCTGGGCTGGCTGCGTCGCGTTCTCGTCGACGGCCGGGATGTACTGCCGGACCTGCTGGCCGACGACGACGCGCTGGCCACCTTCGAGGAGGGGCAGCTGTTCGGCGGCCCGTGGCTGCGCGCGCTCGGCGCGATCCCGAACGAGTACCTCTACTACTACTACTTCACGCAGGATGCGATCGCCTCGATCAGCGAGGCGCCCGCGACGCGGGGTGAGTTCCTGCTCAGTCAGCAGGAGGCGTTCTA
>NZ_ML142857.1:9816-10888 GCF_004138495.1 Phytoactinopolyspora endophytica | reverse complement strand
GGTCCGCCGGGAGCGGGAGGCGACCTACATGGCCGAGAGCCGGGAGGCGTCCGGCGCCGGGCACCGGCACAACGACGACCTCGACGGCGGCGGCTACGACAAGGTCGCGCTGGCCCTGATGCGGGCGATCGCCGCCGACGAGCGCACGACCCTCGTGCTCAATGTTCGTAACCGCTCGGCCGTGCCAGGGCTGGACGCCGACGCCGTCGTCGAGGTGCCCTGCCTGGTGGGCCGGAACGGAGCACACCCGGTGGCCGCCGGCGCCATGGAGCCGGACGAGGCGGCGCTGATGTCCAGCGTCAAGGCCGCAGAACGGGCGGCCATCGACGCCGCCACCAGCGGCTCGCGGGCGGCCGCGGTGAAGGCATTGGGGATACATCCTCTGGTCGGCTCGGTGCGCACCGCCGAGCGGATCTTGGAGCGGGAGCTCGAGGCGCTGCCGGAGTTGCGCTCCGTCCTGACTGCCGACTGACGCCAGCGCCGCCGACTGACCCGCCGACTTCGATACCGCCAGCTTCGCTGGGAGGGCGTGTTGATCCCGGACGCGGGTCTCTCGGTATCGAAGTCGCGGTGAGCGGGACGCTGCTCATGCACGCCGATAGAGGATCGGCTGGGCCGAGATGCCGTTCGCGGCGAAGTTGGCCAGCACGAACCGCCGGAACGACGGCCGGAAGATCATGTTCGGAGCAACCACGCGCAGGCTGTCCCAGCGGCAGTGGTTGATGATGCCGTAGTCGCTGGACTCATCGTCGACCGGTCGCAGCACCCGTGAGTTGTCGAGGTGCGTCTTGACGTTCCACCAGCCGGCCGTGTATTCCCAGACTGGGATCAGCTCCCGCTCGTCCGCGGCGTAGAAGAAGTTGAACAGGAACACGCCTGGCCTGTCGAAGGCCACGTCCCCCATGTTCCGCGGGTTCTCGGCGGCGACTTCATAGGTGCGACGGGCAGCGCCGGCCACGCGAGCGGAGAGGCGCTGGTATCCGGGATCGTCTCGGAGCGCGCGGGCCGCCGCCGGGTCGACGGTCTCCACCAGGATGACAACGTCGTACCCGGCGGGAGCGAGGTGACCGGC
>NZ_ML142857.1:0-9802 GCF_004138495.1 Phytoactinopolyspora endophytica | reverse complement strand
TCGACGGACCAGGCGGTGGTTCCGCCCGAAGGCCAGGTTGGCGAATCCACGGAACACGGTGGCACGTACGACGACGTCGTTCGTCTCGATCTCCTCCGCCAGCCGCTTTGCGTCGTGGATGAGCCTGCTCTTGGCGGCACTCGGGGGTAGGAACATGGGACGCCGGTCGATCTCGGCGGCGAGCAGCAGGTAGCCGGTGGTGCTCGGCGGGAGCAGACGAGCCGGCGAGGGGTTGAGGTGCTTGTTGACGATCCGCATGGCGTTCTCCTCCTGATGTGATGACGTTGTTGAGTCGCCAGGTCAGCCGTAGACGAGCCCGGAGAGCCGCATCGCCAGCCGGTGGCGGAATACGGGGATCCGTCCGAGCAGCCCGAGGACGACGTTGCGGAGCGGGCGCAGGGCGTGACCGGCCGTGGCAAGCCGGGTGAGCCGGTCGGCCAGTCCGACGACCTGGAGGGCCACGGGCCGGCGTGTGGCGGTGTAGCCGTCGAGGGTGTCGGCAGACTCGCCGGCCAGAACTCGGCCGAGGGTCTCGCCGAGGGCGACGGCGTCGGTGATGCCGGCGTTCATGCCCTGTCCACCGGCCGGGCTGTGCACGTGGGCGGCGTCGCCCGCGAGCAGGATTCGCCGGTCGCGGTAGGTGTCGGCCACCCGGTGGTGGACACGGAACCGGGAACCCCAGATCACCTCGCGGACCTCGGCGCGCTCGGCTTTCGGGCCACGGGCGTCGAGCAGCGTCTGGACGAATGCGGTATCCGGGTCGTGTGGCGCCTCGTCGACGGTGGCGACGATCCGGTGCACTCCGCCGGGCAGTGGAGCGACGACGACCATGCCGGCGGTCGAGAAGTACAGGATGACCTCGTCGTCCGGCGCCCCTCCGGCCAGCTTGACGTCCGCCAGCGTGAAGGACTCGCCGTAGGTGGCTCCGCTGAACTGGATGCCGGCCTGTTCGCGCACTGTGCTGTGCATGCCGTCGGCGCCGACGACGTAGGCCGCGCGGATCTGCTCACCACCCGCGAACGTGGCCGTGACCCCGTCGTCGTCCTGGTCGAGCTCGGCGAGGGTGTAGGGACGCAGGACCCGGCCGCCCAACTCGGTGAGCCGTTCCAACAGGACCGCCTCGGTAGCGGCTTGGGAGACCATCAGGGTGTACGGGTAGCTGGTGGGAAGGTCGTCGAACGGGACCGGAACGAGCACCCGGTCGCGGTCGCGGATGGTGAATCGCGGTGCGTGGATGCCCTGCGCCGCGAGCCGGTCGGCGACGCCGGAGGCTTTCAATGCTTCGAGTGTGTGGGCATGAACGACGGCGGCCCGGGAGGTGTTGTCCCCAGCGGCCTGGTTGTCGACGACGGTCACATCGTGACCGCTTTGGGCGAGGGAGAGCGCCAACGTCAGGCCGGTGGGGCCGGCACCTATGACGAGGACGTCCGTGGTGGTGGAAAGCATCTGACTCCTCCTTTGCCAACGCTTGTTGGTCAACGTTTGTTGGCATCAATGTAGACGCATGCCAGCGCGATGTCAACAGTTGTAGGCCAACAAGCGTTGATGTAGCGTGGTCAGCATGCGAAGGACATCGGACGAGACGAAGGCGATCATCCTGGCGGCCGCGCGGGAGCGTTTCGCGCGGGAGGGGTATGAGCGCACCACCATCCGCGGCATCGCGGCCGACGCCCGGATCGACGCGTCGATGGTGATGCGTTACTTCGGCAACAAGGAGCGGCTCTTCACCGCCGCGTCGGACTTCGACCTCAAACTTCCGGCACTGGCGGATCTACCGCGAGAGCAGGTGGGGCGGCTTCTCGTCGAGCACTTCCTGGATCGGTGGGAGGAGGACGAGGCGCTCATGGTGCTGTTGCGTTCCGGTGTGACCAACGACGACGCGGCTGAGCGAATGCGCAGCATCTTCGCCCGGCAGTTGTGGCCCGTGGCTGTGGAGCTGGACGGCGATGCGTCGTCGGCGGCTCGCAGAGCTGGGCTGGCGGCGTCCCAGATTCTTGGCTTGGCCTTGTGCCGATACATCTTGCGTCTGCCGTCGATTGCGGAGATGAGCAGGGACGAGGTGGTCGAATGGCTCGGCCCCACGCTCCAGCGCTACCTCACCGAAGAGGCGGCGTAGCGGCCGTCGTTTCAGGTCGCGGCGACGGCCGGCTCGGTCTCGTGCCCTTGGTCGTACACGGCGCGGGCTGCCATGATGTCGCCCCGGTGACGCTCTGCCCATGAGGTCAGGGTCAGCAGCGAGGCGTGCAGTTCCCGCGCCATGTCCGTCAGCGAATACTCGACCTTGGGTGGCACCGTCGGGTAGACCGTGCGGACGAGGAGCCCGTCGCGCTCCAGTTTGCGCAGCGTCAGAGTGAGCATCCGACGGCTGATGCCGTTGACGGCGCGCTCGAGTTCCGTGAAACGGATGGGGCCGTCGGCTGCCGCGACGATGATTCCGATGCTCCATTTGCCCGCCACGTGGTCGAGAACCTCGACGATCGGGCACGCCTGTTCCTGGATGGCCTGGGTGGTCACATCGGTGTTCCGCTGGGACATTAAAGTGCCTCCTTCCGCTGGGCGTAATAGTCACACACCATGGTCTCAGTAACAAAACATCTCCTTAGGAAACAACTGAGACCAGGGGAACGTCCCTCTAGGAACGAGGACAGGATGCACACGTCTGAAACCGGCCGGACCCGGCGGACCGGTCTTGCCTTGGCGCTGCTGGCGCTGGCTCATTTCATCGTCTCCGTCGACTTCAACATCGTCTACATCGCACTGCCGGAGATCGGCAGGGAGCTCGGCTTCACGGCATCGTCGCTGCAGTGGGTGGTCAGTTCCTACGCGCTGGGGTTCGGCGGGTTCTTGCTGCTCGGCGGGAGGCTGGTCGATCGCATCGGTGCCCGGCGGGTGTTCGTCGCGGGCGCGGTCTGGTTCGGGGTGGCCTCCGTGGCCGGGGCGCTGGCCACTGAACCCGGCCTCCTGGTGTTCGCCCGGGCAGGTCAGGGCGTCGGGGCGGCGCTGCTGTTCCCGGCGACGCTGGCGCTCGTGAACACCCGGTTCAGCGCGGGAGCTGAGCGAAACCGGGCACTCGCGATCTGGGGCATGGCCGGCGCCTCCGGGGCGTTGGCGGGCGGCTCGGCTGGTGGTGTGCTGACTAGCACACTCGGCTGGGCCTCGGTGTTCGCCGTCATTATCCCGCTGACCGTGATCGCTGCGGCGGCCGCCCTGAAAGTGCTGGCGCCGGACACACGGTCCGGTGACGGACCCGTGGGATTCGACATTCCGGGTGCTGCTGCGGCTACCGCTGGCTCGCTCCTGGTCGTCTTCGCCCTGGTCAACGGGCCCGAGGCAGGCTGGGGATCGTCGACCACGGTTGCTACCGCGGTGACGGGTGTCGCCATGCTCGGTGTCTTCCTGCTGATCGAGAGCAGGACCAAGGCTCCGCTGATGCCCCTGCGGATGCTGCGCAACCGAAGCCTGGTCGCGGCGGTCGGCCTCATATTCGTGCTGATGGGGCCGGTCGCCGGTGTCCACTACCTGTATACGACGTACCTCCAGGATGTCCACGGATACGAGGCGCTCGCGGCCGGGCTGGGCTTCCTCCCGCAGAGCGTGCTGGCGATGGCCGGATCGTGGCTGTTGCTGCCCAGATTGCTGGGTCGATGGGGCACGGGTCGAGCACTGTTCGTCGGTCTGCTCGGGATCGCCGGCTCGATCGCGGCCCTCGTGGCCGGGATGTCGGCGCAGGGCTCCTACTGGACCCTGCTGCCCGGTCTGGCGCTGTTCGGGTTGTTTGCGGGGACCGCCTATCCAGCGGTGTTCGCAGTGGCCGGATCTGATGTGCGTGACCAGGAACAAGGCGTGGCATCGGCGATGACCTCGACCGCCCAGCAGATCGGCGGCGCGATGGGCCTGGCCGTCCTGGTCGCCATCGGCAATGCGAGCAGCGCCGCTGGACCGGAGGCAGGCACTGCAACGCTCGACGGTCTGCGCACGGCCGGCTGGGCGGCCGCCCTCATCACGGTCGCGGGCGCCGTCGTCGCGCTCGCTGTCCCTCGGACCGGTGCACGTTCACGCCGGCGGCCGCCGATGGCCGGCCAGCCGGAAACGACTGGCGAGGCGGAACGTTCTGACGGCGCCTCACTCGACGTCGGTCAGCTCGACGAGACGCCGGTCAGCTTGCAGGCTTCCTCCCACAGCGCCGCGTCCGGTGTCCGGTGAACGCGCAGGTCGCTCCACTCCCGGCAGTCCTCTATGGTCTGAGCCATCAGATCGTGCAGCATCCGGTCCGTGCCTGGGACGCACGCTTGGGCGATGCCTTCGACGGAGCAACGGACCGCCGTCGGCCCGGCGTGCCGTCGGAAACTGTTCGGGGTGGGGGCCGCGCCCAGGCTGAAGGAGCGCGCCCAGCGCGCGGCGTCCGGCGCTTGGGCGAGCGCCTGTTTGGCCAGCTCGCTGGTGCTCTCCGCCGGGCGACCATCGAGCTCGGCGAGCACCCGCTCCGCGGACAACAGCGCGACGGCGAGCACTCGCTGCCGCCAGGCGGCGGCTACCGGCAGTGCGGTCGCGGCAGCTCGGCGGGCGATGATGGCGTCCAGATGCGGGTCGTCGTCGTTCACCCCGATCACGGTCGGTACCAGCTCGGCCAGCCGCGGGCGGTAGTCATCGGAGACGACGTCGTTCACTTGCCGGGCCATCGACGCCAGCAGCGGATGTGTGCAGCTGGGATGGTCGCTCCAACGTTCGCCGGCAAGATACGAAGCGAACTCCATGAAACACGCGCCCTTGCGTGGACGACGGTGCTTGCCTCGTGACAGGACTGGAAGCAGTCCGGGTAGTTCGGTGAGGCCGGACATGTAGGTGCACCCCCACAGGCTCAACGGGCTCTTGTCTCCAGTTTGGTCCGTTATCGCCGAACGTGCTAGTCCTTTTTGCCCCGCAGATCGGACGGACCGGACATCCCGGGCCGCCCTGCGACCGACGTGGCGAGGAACGTACACCTCGCCCCTGATCGGGGGATACAGCAGTCTGGTGCCTACAAGCTTCTGTATGGGTCCAGCAGCTTCGCGGGATCGAAAGAGATTCCGAAGGGCTTGTCGACCTCGACCCTGTGACTCGCGTGGACCGTTGCATCGAGCCAATAGGCAGCACTTTCTAGGACGTGGAGCTGGACGATCGGGCGTGGCTCCAGGTCGATGATCCAGTAATGATCAACGCCAGCGTCAGCGTAGTCGATCAGCTTGTCGACACGGTCGACCTGTTCGCTGCCGCTCCGACGAGATACCACCTGGGCAACGAGGAGTACGGCACGCCCGTAGAACATGCGAGCATTCTGCTCATGTGTGGTGCGTGCTGCCTCACGATCGATCACGGCGATGTCCGGTTCCGCACGCCGGCGGGTGTTGATACATCCATAAGGGCTTGGACGTAGACCGGAGCGCTCGTGGCGCGAGCGGCGTCCCGGAGAACGCTGCGGAGAATGTCTGCGGCCATGTTGTGGCGAGGGCTCGGCGACAATGGGATCAACCACCCATCCGCGAGTTCATAGCCTTTGCCCTCCTCAGGCATGGTGTCCAGGTCGTAGATCGTGTAAGGGCCGTATGAATGGTCAAATGCGACGCTCACCAGCAGTTCCCCGTCCTAGACGTTCCCTGCGCTGATCAGACTAGCGTTGTGGGCGCCCGGCTTACTTCTGCGTTCGGGAGTGTCGACACCGCTACCGACGCATGTGGCATACAGGCTTGTCGACCTGGTTGTGGAAATGCGGATCTCGGGTCCCTCCGCTTAGTCGGTAGGCACTTAACCGGCCAGATCACCGAACACAGCCTTGCTGTCCGGTCCTGTGCAGCCGCGTCTCCGTCGGCGGGTCTGCTGCACGGATAGGTGACTGTTCCTAGTCACGCTGCCAGGTCGGCTGGCGTGTTCATGATGGTCTCGAACTCGATGGGGGTCAAACGTCGGAGGCGGGGTTGGCGTCGTCGGCGGTGGTAGGTTCGCTCGATCCAGGTCACGACCGCGATGCGCAACTGTTCACGGGTGGCCCAGGAGCGCCGGTTGAGGACGTTGTTCTGCAACAGCGAGAAGAAGCTCTCCATGGCCGCGTTGTCTCCCGCGGCGCCGACCCTGCCCATCGATCCGACCATGCGGTGTCGGGCCAGGGCACGCAGGAACTTCCGGGACCGGAACTGGGATCCGCGATCGCTGTGGACCACGCAGCCGGCGACGTCGCCACGCATCGCGACGGCGTTGTTGAGCGCGTTGACGGCCAGTTTCGACTTCATCCGGGAGTCGATGGAGTACCCGATGATCCGGCCCGAGAACACGTCTTTGATGGCACACAGATAAAGTTTGCCCTCCGCGGTCTTGTGCTCGGTGATGTCGGTCAGCCAAAGCTGGTTTGGGCCGTCGGCGGTGAAGTCGCGCCCGACGAGGTCGTCATGGACCGGGGATCCGGCCTTCTTCGCTTTGCCGCGGGCCTTCTTCTTTCCGAACGCGCTGAACCAGCCGTTGTGCGAACAGATCCGCCACGCGGTGCGTTCGGCCATCACCTCCCCGGCGTCGTGGGCCTCATCAGCCAGGAGCCGATGCCCGAACTCGAGGTCGTCGCGGTGAGCGTCGAACAGCGCGTTCGCGCGATACTCCTCGACGATCTCGCTATCGGTGACCGGGTCCTGCAGCCACCGGTAGTAAGGCTGGCGAGCGAGCTTGAGCACCCGGCACGTCACCGTCACGGGCACCCCGTCGACAGCGAGCTCTCTCACGAGCGGGTAGAGCCTTTTGACGGCAGGTTCGCCTGCGATAGATACGCCGCCGCCCGCCGCAGCACCTCGTTCTCCTGCTCCAGCAGCCGGTTCCGCTTGCGCAGCTCGCGAAGCTCCTCGGACTCACCGTGCGTCTGGCCGGGCTTGACACCGTCCTCGACCTCGGCACGTCGCAGCCACTTCTGCAACGTCATTGGATGAACACCGAAGTCACGGGCGATCTGCTCGATCGTCACTCCGGGCTCGCGGCTCCGCGCAACGCGCACCACGTCATCACGGAACTCGCTCGAATAAGGCTTGGGCACAACGACATCCTTCCAGACCCGCCCTCACGGGCAAGCCAACTCAGATGTCACCTATCCGTGCAGCAGACCCGCCTACCGCCTGCTGGTTGCACGTTGTGTTTGCCGCATGTGGATCAAATGGCACGTTTGAGGGCCTCCTTCACAGCGCGGCCGACTGCCTCGTAGTCCACGTCACTGACAACCACGGCCTTATCGCCAAGGGACCCCAGACCTTCTTTCGGACCGCGATTCTTCTGCGGGGTAACCTTCATTTCACCGTCTGGCTCCATCTGTCTTATAGAAACACCCTTTAGGCCATCGGCGAATTCTCGCTGTGACCGGACGCCCGCCATCTCAAGAAGCTTTTGCCACTCTGGGGGCATCCCTCTACGTGGCGGCAACGGTACGTCTTGTTCAGATGCATTGAGCGCAGCGTTCACTAAACTTCCAATCGCTTGCTCATCAGCACTGTCTTCTATTGTTTCCATCCACCCATTTAGGACGTAGAAACCTGCTGTAGTTCTAGATGAACTAGTTACGTACAGCCTGCCATTCCGGGCGTGCACCGTCGCATGTCCAGTCATCTGACAATCACGTACCTTACATCGACTCCGGCGTCCATGCCGTAGCTAAGGGCCCTAGACAGCGCTACTCCTTCGTCATACGTTACCGTGCCAGGTATAGCCACCTCGAGCGCACGCCCGGTGATGTCGTCTGGCCAATTGGGTCTGTCCGATGAACGGTTTGCTTGTAGTCTTCGAGCTGCGACAAGCGGAGGTGACATGCATGCTGATGGCTGAACTAGGTGCCGAGTTTCCGTGGGGGGTACTTCTCATGACGGACTCCGGCTCGAGCGAGTTGATCCCGGAGTGGAGCTCACCAGGCGAACAGGTAACTGCAGCACCAAGCGCGATGGTTGTACGCGTCCGCCATGCCGACGAAGGTGGGGTCTCCGTACGCCTGTGGGCTGACGATGGCCACGAAGCTTCAGGAATCCTGATCTTCGAGGGGAGTATCGAACTCCCCAGTGGCGTGCTGCGTGCCTCCGATGCTCTCGCGGCCACCACGGCCGATCTGGAGCTCGCAGCTGGAATTTACCCGATCCGGCTCTTCGCGGACCTCGAAAGCGAAGCGTCGGCTATTGACATCGTTCTCGAATAGGGCCGAATCCGATGGCTACGTCAACGCTCCATGGAAGAACAGCGCAGGCTTGTCGGTCGCTGGGCCAGACCTCGACCACACGTATCCCATTCGGTTGAAAGGGTTGAGGTCGCGGCGCAAGGTTGCGGGGTCAAACTGCGCCGCAGGGGCGGGACTTGATCGCACGTTCGACTGCTCGTATCAAGGCCAGCACCGGATCGGCGTCCGCGTTGAACATCACCTGCGACAGACGCTTGCTCCACGGCGAGTACTTGTACGAATTCCGTAACTGCCCGGCGAACTCTTCGTTGAGCACCTCACCGGACAGACCCAAATACGTGACCTCGGCCGTCTCCTCCCCGCGCCACGAGCGTCGTACGCGACGCGGTCCGGTCTAACGAGTCGTAGGTGTACTCGGTGGTTGAGGTCTCCCCGGTGTCGTCCATGCTCGTGTGCTCGGCCACCCGGTCGAACCGTGGCTCTCATGGCAGCTCACCCAATCTGAACCCGCGCCGCGAAGGTCACCTTCATGTGACCACCGCGTGGCCAATCGCCCGTGTCAGATCAGCCAGCCAAGTCAAGGCGTGGGAGGTCGCTCGCGTCGGATCGGCGACGATTGCGTCAAGGTTCTCCAGGCACTCCGTGAGCTGGCCGATAGTTAGGCCAGAAGGCTCGTTGAAGACGTCATAGAGCTGCTCAGGAGCGATCGACCAGTAGTAGTCCTTGTCTATCGCGACGACTTCGCCTTCGTAGCGTGCTACGTGCTCAAGTAGTACTTGGGCAGCACGTCGAAGCGTCTCGACCGGGATAAGGATCGGTTCGGTCATCAGCCACCCCCGAGGAGTTTGTCGATCTGGTTTTGGAAGCCATGGATCTCGGTCTTCAGGTGTCGGATTCTTCCGTCAATGATCCACTGCCGGATCTCCGGGGTCGGTGAGCGGGCAAGCAGTCCCTGGTTGTCAAAAGCATCGGGGTTCGCCCTGTAGGCGTTCAACTTTCTCCATGTGGGAATCAAGTTGCCTCTGCAGAGAGCGGACTGCTCGCTGCTCAGAGATCGTTAGACTGCGCACCACATCGTCCGCGGAGCTTGCGCCGGTGGCGTTGGCAGCAAGCTGGGGTAATCGGCGGCGGCGCCGGCTCCGATCTGGTGGCAGGTCTGGTAGTCGCGGTTGATGCAGTTGTTGGTGGCGTTTAGGCCTTGAACGTTTTCCAGTGCGCTTTCGCCGAGGCCTACGAAGAAGCCGCCGATGTCGCTTACACCGAAGCCCGAGTCGTCCCCGACGTCCTGAGCGGCGTGAGGCTGCGAGCGCGGCTCGCTGGTGAGGAGATCGCAGGAGGCCACGCTTTCCAGAAGCCACGTGATCGACCAGGCGGAGTTCCCGGGCATCACGAAGCGCCAGCAGTTCGCCTCGCACATCGAGGATGTTGTCTCTAACGCGTGACGCGGCCGTTGAGCAATGGTCGCAGCGCTTACTGACAGGACGGGACCGTAGTCATCCGACATCCGAACGCCGTTAACGGCGGCACAGCGTACGGCCGACGAATGGCGGCTCTTCACAATCGAGGGTGTAGTTGGGGTCGGAAGCCGCCAGTCTCGAGTAGTGATCTGGCGATGTAGTTCGTCAGGTTGCGGAA
>NZ_ML142856.1:336986-338803 GCF_004138495.1 Phytoactinopolyspora endophytica | reverse complement strand
TGCGGCACCTTCGTCCCCATCAGCCCACCGCCACACACAAAGAAGGCCACCCCGAAGGATGGCCTCCCCGCTGAGATCCGAAGACCCAGGATGGCCTCCCCGCTGAGATCCGAAGACCCACAAAACCCCTGGTTATCCAGGGGTTTTTCTGTTCCGGCGAGGAACCGGAAATCATGCCGCACTCGGCGGAAATTCTGGGCATTCGGGCTCACTCGCTCGTTTGTTTGGGCACCACGACACTTAGGTGCGCTAGCCGCACCTCGGTCCGTGCCGGGACGCTGGTGACTGAATCGTCCTGGATCTGGCGGAGACTCTGATTCACCAAGGAGACTGAGTCCATGCCAGCACCGAGGAAGTTTGATGCCGAGACGCGTGAGCGTGCGGTGAGGTTGTACCTGGACCGGCTTCGCGAGCACGGAGAGTCCAAGCTCGAAGCTCGCCGTCGGGTGGGCGCGATGCTCGACATCAATCCGGCGACGTTGCGGAACTGGGTCGAGCGGGCCGAGGTCGACTCCGGTGTCCGCCCCGGCGTCGCGAGCGAGGAATCTGCCGAGGTCAAGGCGCTGCGTAAAGAGGTCGCCGAGCTGCGGCGGGCGAATGAGATCCTCAAGACCGCCTCGGCGTTTTTCGCTCAGGCGGAGCTCGACCGCCGACTCAAGTGATCGTGGCCTACATCAGCGCCTATCGGGACCGTTTCGGGGTCGAGCCGATCTGCCGCGTGCTCTCCGAGCACGGTGTGAAGATCGCCCCGAGCACCTACTACGCCGGGATCAAGACCCCGGTCACAGCCGCGGATCTCACCGATGCGTACCTGGCCAACGAGGTGGTCACCCAGTTCCGCAAGAATCGTGGCGTGTATGGGGTGCGCAAGCTGTGGCACACGATGTGCCGTGCCGGGCACGATATCGGCCGCGATCAGGTGGCCCGGTTGATGCGCATCGCCGGGATCGAGGGGATCCGCCGCGGCGCTGCCCGGCGCACCACGACCACCGAGCAACGCGAGGGTGCCCCGCGGCATCCGGACCTCATCGGTCGTGCCTGGGACACCCCCACCCGGCCGGATCAGTGGTGGGTCGCGGACTTCTCGTATGTGTGGACGCTGTCCGGGTTCTGCTACGTCGCTCTGCTCACCGACGTGTACTCCCGGCGCATCCTGGGCTGGCGCGTGTCCACCTCGAAGGCGACACCGCTGGTGACCTCGGTACTGGAACAAGCGCTGTTCACCCGGCGCAGAACGAACGTCGAGTTCACCTGCACCGGGCTCGTGCACCATTCCGACGCCGGTTCGCAGGGTGGATTCAACTGGTCGTCGCATCACCTCGAGCATGGAGGTGTGCGATGGGACGTGGCACGAAGCAGATGCCGAAGGCGCCAGCGGGTGCGCGGCGGCAGTGGGCGGCGGATCGGGCGTTGCGGCCGCCGATGCGTTCACCGGGTCGGCCTGAGCCGTCTCGTGCGGTGCAGCGGGACTTCTGGCGGCGGATCGCGTCGGGCGTGACGACGGTCGAGGCCGCGGAGGCGGTCGGTGTGTCATGGCCGGTCGGCTCCCGCTGGTTCCGTCACGCTGGCGGCATGCCGCCGATCAGTCTTGACGAACCCACGGGCCGGTACCTGTCGTTCGCCGAGCGCGAGGAGATCGCGCTGCTGCGCGCTCAGGAGATTGGTGTGCGCGAGATCGCCCGCAGGATCGGACGCGACCCGGGGACGATCTCTCGCGAGCTGCGTCGCAACGCGGCGACCAGGGGCGGTAAGCAGGTCTACCGTGCCCTGGTGGCGCAGTGGAAGGCGCAGCAGACAGCGAAGCGCCCGAAAACCGC
>NZ_ML142856.1:331786-336956 GCF_004138495.1 Phytoactinopolyspora endophytica | reverse complement strand
CTCGTGGGCAACGATAGGTTGCGTGAGTACGTGCAGGAGCGGCTCGCCGGGGGCGTCCGCCGCCCCGACGGCACTATCGTCACCGGGCCTGAGCCGCCGGCGTGGAAGGGGCTGAACAAGCCGCACCGGCAGGACAGGCGATGGGCGACGGCGTGGAGCCCGGAACAGATCTCGCGCCGGCTGGGGTCCGACTTCCCCGATGATGAGTCCATGCGCATCAGCCACGAGGCGATCTACCAGTCGCTGTTCATCCAGGGCCGTGGCGCACTCAAACGCGAACTGGTCGCCTGTCTGCGAACAGGCCGGACACTGCGGGTTCCCAGAGCGCGGTCGCAGAACAAGCCGCAAGGGCACGTCACCGCGGATGTCGTCCTGACAGAGCGTCCCGCTGAGGCCGCGGACCGCGCCGTCCCGGGGCACTGGGAGGGCGATCTGATCATCGGGACGGGCCGGTCCGCGATCGGCACGGTCGTCGAGCGCAGCAGCCGATCCACGCTCCTGGTACATCTGCCCAGGCTGGAGGGCTGGGGCGAGAAACCACCCGTGAAGAACGGCCCGTCCCTCGGTGGTTACGGCGCCATCGCGATGAACGCCGCGCTAACGATATCGATAACCAAGCTCCCCGAGCAGCTCCGCAAGACCCTCACCTGGGACCGCGGGAAGGAACTCTCCGAGCATGCCCAGTTCGCACTCGAAACCGGCACGAGAGTGTTCTTCGCCGATCCGCACTCGCCCTGGCAGCGACCGACGAACGAGAACACGAACGGGCTGCTGCGTCAATACTTCCCGAAGGGCACGGACCTGTCACGGTGGTCCGCTGAGGACCTGGAAGCCGTCGCCCTGGCGATCAACAACCGGCCCCGCAAGATCCTCGGCTGGAAGACCCCGGCCGAAGTCTTCGAGGAACAGCTACGCTCGCTCCAACAGCCCGGTGTTGCAACGACCAGTTGAACCCGCCCAGTACACGTCGCTGGCCTTCACCGACGCGCTCGCCGAGGCCGGCATCACCGGATCCATCGGCTCGGTCGGCGATGCCATGGACAACGCCCTCATGGAATCCACGATCGGGCTGTACAAGACCGAGCTGATCGAGCGCCATCCACGCTCCTGGACCGGCCGCGCCGAACTCGAACGAGAAACCGCCGCCTGGGTGCACTGGTACAACACCACCAGACTGCACTCCTCGATCGACTACAACTCGCCCATCGAATACGAACAGCTATACCGTGAACACACCCACCCAGCCATCTCGATCCCCGAGGTGGCCTAAACCCAGCCTCCGCCAAACCCAGGACAGTTCAGACTCCGTCTCCGAGGAGCTCAGCCACCACCAACCCGCCGCCGCGCACGGTCAGGCCGGTGCACCGCCCGCGATCAGCCTGCGTGCGGTGCGCAACCCGCTCTCAATGGCCCCATCGATGAACCCGGCCCATCCGGTGCCGTAGCCGGAGCCCGCGATGTGCAGCCCGCCTTCCGGTTGCTGCAGGTCACGCAGCTGCCGCAGTTGCCCCGGCCGCAGCATCGGCCACGTCTCGCGGGAGTAGGGATCGCCGACCCAGTCGTGCCCGGCGACGTCGATGACGTCGAAGTCCGGCCGCCAGACCGCGATCGCCTTCGCGACGGCGTCGACGTCATCCGGCCGGACTCGGATACCGTCTGGGCCGAACGCGACGAACACCGTGTCACCATCCACCTTGTACTCGGGTTGCGCGAAGGTCAGTGGGAGGTCGGGCCCGCCCAGTAGATAGCAGGGGTCCACCTCGCCGCGTACCTTGACCCACGTCTTGACCCCCCGGGAAGCCTGTCCCTCGGCGGCTGCGGCTTGTTTCAGCGCCGACAATCCCGGTTCGAACTCGATGCCGGACAGCGCGTTCATCGGCAGCGTCACGATGACGTCGCGTGCGGTGAAGCGCTGCCCGGATGCGGTGCGCACGTCGACACCGGTTGCTGTCCGCGTCACCGAGTTCACCGCGGAGTGCAGCCGGATCTCGGCGTCGGTGTCTGCGGCCATGGCGTTGATCAGTGAGCGGGTGCCGTGTTTGAGCTTGTAAGTCGCACACGCTTCGAACAGCAGCTGCCAGCTCCCCGACGCCGCGGAACACCAGCGCAGTGCCTGGGTGAGGCCGGCGACCTGGGGCGGGGCGTTGAAGTTCAGCGCCCACATGCCTCGAACCAGTTCGTCCTCGTCCGGGGGGAGGTTCAAGGCCGCGATCCGGTCCAGCACTGTCTGCTGGTCGAAGTCGTCGAGGTTGTCCCGCAGGAACGGTTCGTAGGGCCGGTCGAAGTAGTCGCGGCTGTCGGCGAGGGTGGCGATCATGCCGGGATCGAGCTTGACCAGCAGTTCGTCCGCGCTCCCGTGCCGCACCGTGCCGCCGGCATGCCAGTACGCCTGCTCGGCGGGCGGACTCTGGGTGATCTCGATGCCGTACCGGGTGATCTCCGCCCAGACGTGAGGCTGGAGCCAATGCACCCAGGTTCCGCCCATTTCGAGATCGAGACCGAGTTGGTGGTCCACCCAGGTCCGGCCGCCGAGCCGATCCCGGGCCTCGAGCACGAGTACCGAACGACCCCGGTGACTCAGCTCCCGTGCGGCGGTGACGCCTGCGAACCCCGCACCGATGACGAGGACGTCATAGCTGTTGGTCATGGTTCGTGCTCCCAGTCAGAAGACGCGTAGGCGTCAGGCGACGACGAAGAACTTCTTGAACGGCGAGCGAGTGCGCCAGATCGCGGTGAACCCATCCGGAAACGAGACGACCATCCCGGCCTTGAGTTCGATCGGCTCGCCCTCGGGTGGTTCCAGCACGGCCTCGCCTTCGAGCACGTGGAAGGTCTCGCTGCCGCTGACCGCGTAGGGAATCTCCGCACCGGCCTCGGCGTCGATCCGCCACAGGCCGGTGGCGACCGCCCCTTCCGGACGCTCGTGGACGGTGAGCCAATGTACTTCGCCGATCTGCTGGCCACCTTCAACGAACGGCTCCCAGTTCTCGGCCGCGTCGATGGTCGTTGTGGGGATGGTGCGTGCGTCAACAGGGCTCATGATGTGATCCTCCATATCGTTGTTGTCAGATGTGCCGGCTTGGTTCCGGCACTGGCGCCGCGGGTGTCACCTCGGGCAGTTCCCGGATCGTCAGCCGGCCTCGGTCCTGGACCAGTTGCCGGTAGCCGAGCAGCAGCAGGCTCACCCCAAGCAAGCCGAGTCCGATCAGGACTTCTTTGAGACCGCCTGCGTAGCTGAGCCCAGGATTGGTCGCGCCGACCACCAGAATCGTGGCGTTGAACGCCGCGACGATCATCGCGACGGGCACCCACGCCCTGCCGAGCTTGATCGGTCGCGGCCACGCCGGACGGTCCTTGCGCAACAGCAGGAATCCGACGACGGCCAGGGTCACGGCGAGGATGTAGCCGATGTTGCTGGCGATCAGGATGCCGACGGGGTTACCGACGAAGCCAAGGATCACCAGGTTGACGGCCATGGTGAACCACAGCGCCCGCGCGGGCATGCCGTTGCGGTTGAGCTGATCGAACTGGCGGATGGTCATCTTCTCGCGGGCCATGCCGTAGAGCGCGCGTCCCGCGTCCGCGGACGAGGAGATCATGCTCAGAAACAGCGCGCCGCACAGCACGGCGGTCACGATGCCGGAGGCGCCGCCGAGCATGCGCTGCACGCTGAGCACGCCGTAGGTGATCGGGTTCTCGCTGATCGTGGCCTCGCCGAGGTGCCCGGTCGCGGCCATCGGCACAAGCGCGTAGGCGGCCACCATGAAGAATGCGACCGTCCGCAAGGCGCGGAACGTGTCGCGTGCGGTGTCCTTGTATTCCGGCGCGAAGGCCGCACACAGTTCGGTGCCGTAGATGGCCCACGCCAGCACGTACATCCACACCAGGACCGACTTCCAGTCAGAGACGCCGCCGGACAGCTCGATGCCGTTAAAGGCCCCGGTGACGAACGGACCGATCGCCAGCACGGCGAGCACCAGGATGAAGACGGCGCCGATCACCTGGTTGAAACGAGCCGCGATCTTGATGCCGAGCACGTTGAGGGCGGTACAGGCCACGATGGCCCCGATGCAGATGACGTGGGCCAGGCCGAATTGCACGTCGCCGCTGGAGAACAGCACCCACGTCTGGTCGGGGAACCACTCCGCCTGCACCAGCGAGCCAAGCGTCAGACCGACCAGCGACAGCACGAGCGCCCAGCCACACCAATAGCCAAAAGTGGCCAGTGCGCCGAGCGGGGCGAAATAGCGCTTCCACGCCTCGGTCGCATAGACCGCGATCCCACCCGGCTTGTCCGGGAACATCGCGGCCATCTCGGCGAACAGATGGTTCTGCAGCAGCGCCACCACGGCGAGGGTCGCGGCGACAGCGATGGCGGGAAACGCGCCGATGGCGCCGATCGCGAAACCGACCGAGATGAACAACCCGCTCGCGATGGGAAGCGCGAGCACGAAACCGTGATGCCAGCGCAGGGTCTTGTGCAGCTGGGGCTGATCAGTAACAGGTGCGGACATGATGACTCCTGGGGTCAGGCGAGGTTGATCCAGACGCCTTTGGTTTCGGTGAATTCGTCGATCGCGTGCTCGCCCATCTCCCGGCCCCAGCCGCTGGAGCCGTAACCGCCCCACGGAGCGGCCGGGTCAAGGAACGGCAGCATGTTGACGAAGACGCTGCCTGCCCGGATGGACGCCGCGAGGTTGTGCGCCGTGGTCAGGTCGTTGGTCCAGACACAGGCAGCGAGACCGTATTCGGTGTCGTTGGCACGGGCGGCCAGCTCGTCGGCGTCGTCGTAGGACAGGATGGACAGCACCGGCCCGAAGATCTCCTCGCGGGCGATGGCCATCTCGTCGGTGACACCGGCGAACACCGTCGGCTGGAAGAAGTACCCGTTGGCGAGGTCGCCACCAGGTTTGGTGCCACCACAGACGAGTTGCGCTCCCTGTTTGACGCCGAGGTCCACGTAGTGGGCGACCCGGTCGACCTGTTCCTGCGACACCAGGGGACCAACCGCCGTGTCCGGTCCCATCCCGGGGCCGATGGGCAGGGCGCTCGCCGCGGTGGCGATCTTCTCGGTGAACTCATCCACCCGGCGGGAGTCGACGTAGAAACGGGTGTAGGCGGCACAGACCTGGCCGCTGTTGAGCAGCGCTCCCTGCAGGTTCCCGGTGAC
>NZ_ML142856.1:328365-331640 GCF_004138495.1 Phytoactinopolyspora endophytica | reverse complement strand
GCCGGTCAGGCAGTTGACCACGCCCGCGCGAATGCCTGCTTCGCGGCACAGGCGGGCGAGCGCGACCGTGGTCAGTGGGGTCTGCTCGGCCGGCTTTAGCACCACCGTGTTGCCACACGCCAGCGCTGGTGCGAGCTTCCACGCCGCGATCATCAGCGGAAAGTTCCACGGTGTGATCAGCGCGCAGACGCCGACCGGCTCTCGCCGCGTGTAGTGCATCGTCCCGGGAATCGACACCGCCGACGTCTTCCCCTCGATCTTGGTGCACCAGCCCGCGTAGTAGCGGAAGACGTCGGCAGCCATGGCGAGGCTGACCGACTTTGCGACCCCGAGCGGCTGCCCCTGGTCCAGCGTCTCCAGCCGCGCCAGCTCGTCGGCGTCGTCCTCGATCAGATCCGCCACGCGCCAGAGCAACCGCGCACGGGCCGAGGGCGGAAGGTCCCGCCATGCCGGATCGACCAGCGCCTGCCGGGCTGCGGCCACCGCGTCGTCGACGTCTTTCGCATCCGCGTCGGCCACGACACCCAGCGGTTCGCCGGTCGCGGCGTTGTAGGTCTTGAACTCGGCGCCGCTGGCGGCCGGAACCCACCGATCGCCGATCAACAACTGCTCACGAACGTCCATCAGGGTGCCTCCGAAGTTCTGGGTGGCGGGTGTCACCGCCGTTGCCGAGTCACTTTCCTCCGGGCACCTGCTCCGCACATTGGATGCGACAGCACAGGAGTTGACGGATCCCGCACTCGCGGCCTCAGTTCGGCCAGGTCGATGCCTGCCGGTGAGCAGCTCAGCTAACTGACCAATTGGATAGAAGTCCCTATAGTGAGTGGTGTGACATCTCACGAGACCCTCAATGCGAACCCGCCCAAGGCCCGGCCTGGCTACGGCGCCGGTCGCGAAGCGCTCCTCAAGGCGGCCATTCAGGTCGTCGCCAGCTCCGGCCTGCGCAACCTGACCTATCGGGCCGTCGCCAAGGAGGCAGGCGTGACACACGGACTCGTCGCGCACCATTTCGGCTCCCGCGACGCGCTGCTGGCCGAGGCGCTGTCCTATGCCATCGACCGGAGTATCGAATCGTCGTCGCTCCGGGTGACGACGGCGCGTGTCGAGGACTTCGTCAGCGGACTCACCGAGCTCGTCACGAACGAACCGGACCTGCAGGCGTTCCAATACGAACTGCTGCTCGAATCCCGGCGGCGCCCCGAACTGGTCCCGCTGACCAGGAAGCTGTACGAGACCTACCGGGCCGCGGTCCGAGAAGGCCTGCGGAACCTCGGCATCGACGACGAGGCTCTCGCCCACCTCGTCTACGCCACACTCGACGGTCTGGTGTTCCAGCAGCTGACTGTTGGTGACGATGAGAGTACGCGACACAACGTGCGAAAGCTCCGCGAGGTACTCGAAGCCGTCAAACTATCCTATTGACAAGCTTTCCAGATGGATAGATACTCCTTGTGGTGTACATCACGAGGAGGTGGGTATGCCTGCATCGTTCGACACGGCGACCCTTCCGGCGCGAGACAGGTTCGATGCGTACCGGCAGGCGATCTCATCCACCTTCGTCCCGCTGGCCGCAGGTGCGCCCTCAGGCGAGCGGAGGTTCTACGCCTCGGTCGCGTCAAGCAAGGTCGGACCCATCCAGGTCAGCGAGGTCGCCGGAGCACCGCATGTCGTCATGCGAAGCCGTCGGCTGGTCGGCGCCGCGCCTGCCGAGTACTACAAGATCGGGCTGCAGCTCTCCGGCACCAGCATTTTGCGGCAAGACGATCGCGTAGCCGAACTCTGTCCAGGCGATTTCGCGGTCTACGACACCACCCGGCGCTACGAGCTCGAGTTCCGGACGGATTACCGGATGCTCGTGGTGATGATCCCCCGGCCGCTGCTGCCGGTGCCGCTCGGCCAGATGGCCGGGCTGAGCGCCAGAACGATCTCCGGTGGCACCGGCATGGGAGTCGTCGTGTTCCCGTTTCTCGTCGGGCTCCGGAAGGTGCCGGACGCTTGGAACGGGACAGTCGGGACCCATCTCAGCGACGCAGTGCTCGACGTTCTCGCCGCCGCCTTCTCCGCTGAGCTGGCGGACGAATCCGCACGGACACCCGACACGCGGCACGGCGCCCTGCTCGCGGACATCAGAATGTTCATCGAACGACATCTGTCGGACCCGGGCCTCTGCCCCGGGTCTGTCGCGGCCGCCCATCACATCTCGGAGAGCTACCTGCAGAAACTCTTTGCCAGCACCGGCGTCGGCGTGAGCGGCTGGATCCGGCAACGTCGCCTCGAGAAGTGCAGGCGGGATCTGGCAGCCGGTCACGATGCGCACAAGCCCGTCGCCGCGATCGGAGCCCGATGGGGCCTGACCGACCCGTCGCACTTCTCCCGGTTGTTCAAGAGCGCCTTCGACCTCACTCCGGGCGAGTATCGGAACCAAATGGGCCTCGCCACCCGCCCGGGCGAGATCAGGGGTTGACGCGCGCCGGTGACGCCGATGACGTCCCTGCTAACTGCGGGGCGAAGCTGGTGATGTCGTCTTGGCAGTAGCGGACGAACGCTTCAGCGCGCTGATTGAGCCGGATCGCGCGGGGCCAGGCGATGAGAACTCGGGCGTCCGGCACCGGTTCGATGATCTCCTTGATGACTACCTGATTCCCATCGTAGGTGCGATCGTTCAGGGGCCGTTGGACGAGCAAGGCGTATCCCATGCCACGGCCCACCAGGGCGCGGGTGACCTCGTAGGTGGTGGGTCGGTAGGCGACGTTGGGCACAAGGTCGAGTTGTTCGTATATGGCCAGCGTGTTGTGGGAGCTGGGCGGGGCGTCCAGCAGCACCATGGGTTCGGGTTCGAGTTCCCGCAGCGACACGGCGGGCTGCTGCGCCATGGCGTGGTCGGCGCGCAGTACGACATGCGGCCGGATGGTGTAGAGCACGAGGCGCGCGAGCTCAGGCATCACAGCCATGTCGTAGAGGATCGCGAGGTCGAGTTCACCGGCCAGCAGGCGCTGTTGGAGCACGTCCTGGGTGTCCTCGGTGAAGTCGATGTTCAGCTCGGGGTGCAGCGCGGTGAAACGCTGCAGCAGCGGTGGCAACACTGTCGGTGCCAGTGTCACGTAGCAGCCCAGCGATAGTGCGCCGGTCAGCGGCCCCTGGCCGGAGGTGGAGTTCTCCAGGTCTTCGGCCTGGCGCAGGATCTGGCGCGCATGCCTGAGCACCTGGCTGCCGGAGGGGGTGAGCGTGACTCCGTGCGCCTTGCGCCGAACGCACAGTTGCACGCGCAGCGCCCG
>NZ_ML142856.1:327457-328339 GCF_004138495.1 Phytoactinopolyspora endophytica | reverse complement strand
AGATCGGTGAGCGCCAATGAGAGCGTGGGCTGCGCGACGTGCAATCGGTCGGCCGCTCCGCTGAGCGTTCCGCTCTCCGCGATGGCGACGAAGTACTGGAGTTGGCGTAAGGAGAAGCGAGGCAGATTCATAGCCTAAGCCTATTTAGTTCAGAAGTTTCTTATATTTTACCTATGTCGTGGCCACTGGCACAGTGGGCCCATCTGTCGATGCGTTGTATGCGAAATTCGCATTCATCGATAGCGGTCGGTGGCTATCTGGTCGGGATAGCGGCCCTCGGCCTGATCCGCCGTGCGAGCGCGACCTATCGGTACTAGCAGGCGGTGAACTGGCCACACCACAACGGAGGTAGGAAGCGATGGCAGCGAAGACATTCGCATCTTCGGCCGATCTGGCCGAGAAGACCGAGACCCTCGAGGTGCTCGCCGATGGCGTGTACGCACTCACGGCGGAGGGCGACCCAAACGTCGGCGCGATCGAGGGGGAGGATTTCGTGGTCGCTTTCGAGGCGCGGGCCACCCCGGTGGCGGCTCGCGAGTGGCTGGACAAGCTGCGCGAACATACCGACAAACCGGTGCGGTACCTGGTGCTGTCGCACTACCACGCGGTGCGGGTGCTGGGTGCGTCGGCGTTCGACGCCGAGGTGGTCATCACGCACGAGAACACCCGCCGGCTGATCGCCGAGCGCGGTAAAGAGGACTGGGAATCGGAGTATGGCCGGATGCCGCGCCTGTTCCGGGAGCCGGGCTCCATCCCGGGCTTGACCTGGTCCGATGTGACGTTCTCCGACCGGCTGACAATCGACTTGGGTGGCAGCGGCGGCGAGCTGGTATTGCAGTATTGCGGCAGGGGGCACACCGCAGGGGACATCGTCGCGTGGCT
>NZ_ML142856.1:326629-327435 GCF_004138495.1 Phytoactinopolyspora endophytica | reverse complement strand
GAGCAGCGGATCCTGTTCGCCGGCGACTTGGTGGAGGCGCAGGCCGCTCTGTACACAGGTGACGCCTTCCACGCCGACTGGTCGACGAGCACGCTGGACCGGGTGAAGGCGTTCGAAGCGGAGTCGCTGGTCGGCGGGCGGGGTGCGGTGCCACGGGGTCGGGCTGCGGTGGACGCGGCGATCGAACAGACCCGCGAATTCCTGCGGGTCATGCTAGAGAAGGTCGGTTCGGTGCACGCCCGTGGCGGGACGCTTAAGGAGGCGTTCCAGGCCACTCATGCGGCGCTGGCGCCGCAGTACGGGACATGGCCGATCTTCGAGCACTGTCTGCCGTTCGATGTGTCCCGGTTGTGGGACGAGTTGGACGGCATCGACTGGCCGCGGGTGTGGACCGCGCAGCGCGACCGTGAGGTCTGGAAACAGTTGCAGGGTGAGTGAGATGGGTGTGGTTCCTCGCTACGGCGGCCCGCCTGTGGTGGTGGTCGGCAACGGCCCGGTGGGACAGACCGCGGCTCTGCTGTTGGCCCGCTGGGGCCTTCCGGTGCTGCTGCTCGACGCCCGCCCGGAACGCGACGCAGTCGGGTCGAAGGCGATCTGCCAGCAACGGGACGTGCTGGACGTGTGGGCAGCCGTCGGCGCCGAACGGATCGCGCAGGAGGGCCTGACCTGGACGACCGCGCGCACGTTCTACCGCGAGCATGAACTGTTCTCCTGGTCGTTTGCCGACCGGGGCCGCTCACCGCTGCCGCCCTTCGTGAACATCTCGCAGGCGCGCACCGAGCAGATCCTGGACGAGCGGATCGCGG
>NZ_ML142856.1:320631-326570 GCF_004138495.1 Phytoactinopolyspora endophytica | reverse complement strand
GATCGACGTGCGCTGGGGCCACGAAGTCACGGACCTCGAACAGCACGGCACCTGCGTGTCGGTGCGCTGTGCGACCGCGCGTGGCGAAACCGTGCTAGAGGCGTCGTATGCGGTCGCCGCGGCGGGTGCCCGCGGCGACGATGTCCGGCGGGCGCTCGGGGTGAGCTTCGACGGGCACTCGTTCGACGATCGGTTCCTGATCTGCGATATCCGCGCCGAGCTGCCTGGCTGGGAGACCGAGCGGCGGTTCTACTTCGACCCGGTCTGGAATCCGGACCGGCAGGTGCTCATCCATCCCTGCCCCGACTCCACCTATCGGATCGACTGGCAGGTTCCCGCCGACTTCGACCTCGACGCCGAGGAACGCAACGGAGCGCTGGACGAACGGATCCGCAAGATCATCGGTGAGCGCCCGTATGAGATCGTCTGGAAGTCGGTCTACCGATTCCATACGCGCAGTGTGGACCAGATGCGGGTCGGCCGGGTACTGCTGGCCGGCGACTGTGCGCACTTGGTGGCGCCCTTCGGCGCCCGCGGATTGAATTCCGGTGTGCCGGACGTGGAGAACGCCGCCTGGAAGCTGGCGTTCGTACTGCACGGTTGGGCCGGCGAGGCGCTACTGGACAGCTACCACCACGAGCGGCACGCCGCCGCGATCGAGAACCTCGACGTCACCAGCGCCACCATGCGTTTCCTCGTGCCGCACAGCGAGCGTGCGTGGCGTCGGCGGCGGGAGCTGCTCGAGCGGGCGCTCTCCGACCCGCAGACCCGGACACAGGTCGACTCCGGTCGTTTCGCCGAGCCGTTCTGGTACGTCGACTCCCCGCTCACCACCCCAGACCCGGCCCGACGATTCCTGGGACGCCCACCCAAGGGAGAGATGCCCGCTGCGGTGCCCGGCGTCATCGTGCCGGATGCACCGGTGTCGGTGCCGGATCAACCCGGCGTCGGCCGCCTGCGCGAGCTGGTCCGGGACGGGCTGCTCGTGCTCACCACCGACGGTGTCGACGCCGCGGCCATCGCGGTGGCGGTCAAGGAGATCAGCACCGCGCCGCACCGCGTGATGCCTCTCGCGAACATCGACGCCGAGGGCGCGGTCGCCGCAGCGCTGGGCGCCCGGTCCGGTGAGGCATGGCTGATCCGCCCTGACGGTCACGTCGCTGCGGTGCTTACCGATCCCGATCGATACGCCGTCGTCGCCGCCACCCGGCGCGCGCTCGGCGAATCACACTGAGTCACGGAGGACACGAGATGCCGTACTACCGCACCGTTGGCCAGGTGCCGCCCAAGCGGCACACCCAGTTCCGCCGCCCGGACGGCGGACTCTACGCCGAGGAGCTGATGGGGGAGGAGGGATTCTCCTCCGACTCCTCGCTGCTTTACCACCAGGCGATTCCGTCGGCGATCGTCGATTCCCAGCCGTGGCGACTACCCGACCTGACGACCACCGCGAACCATCCGCTGCGTCCCCGGCACCTGCGGCTGCACCAGCTGTTCGACGGACAGGAGTGGAAGGCCACGGACGCGGTGACCGGCCGCCGGCTGGTACTGGGCAACGCCGATGTGCGCATCTGCTATGTCGCGGCCGGTGTCGAATCTCCGCTGTACCGCAACGGAATCGGCGACGAGTGCGTGTACGTGCAGTCCGGCAGCGCGCGGCTGGAGACCGTCTTCGGTGCGCTGGAGGTCGGCCAGGGCGACCACGTGGTGATCCCGCGCGCGACGACCCACCGTTGGGTGCCCAGCGGCGATGAGCCGCTGCGCGCGTACGCGATCGAGGCCAACTCGCACATCGACCCGCCCAAACGGTACCTGTCCCACCGCGGGCAATTCCTCGAGCATTCGCCCTACTGCGAACGCGATCTGCGCGGTCCCACCGAGCCGCTGCTGGTGGACGGCGGCGACGTGGATGTGTACGTCAAGCACCGCGGCCCGAGTGCAGGCGGAATCGCCGGGACCGTACTCACCTACCCGACACACCCGTTCGACGTGGTCGCTTGGGACGGTTGCCTGTATCCCTACGTGTTCAACATCGCCGACTTCGAGCCGATCACGGGCCGAGTCCATCAGCCACCGCCGGTGCACCAGGTCTTCGAGGGCTACAACTTCGTGATCTGCGACTTCGTGCCGCGCAAGGTGGACTACCACTCGCAGTCCATCCCGGTGCCGTACTACCACTCCAATGTGGATTCGGACGAGGTCATGTTCTACGTGGGCGGGGACTACGAGGCGCGCAAGGGCTCTGGCATCGGCATCGGATCCATCTCCCTGCACCCCGGCGGGCATGCGCATGGACCTCAGCCCGGCGCCGCGGAGGCCAGCATCGGCGCGGAATTCTTCGACGAGACCGCGGTCATGGTTGACACGTTCCGTCCGCTCGAACTCGGCGAGGGTGGCCTGGACTGCGAGGATCCCGGTTACGCGTGGAGCTGGTCCGGACGGGGCCCAGCGCAATGAGCCGTGAACACGTGACTCCGCTGCTCGCCGCGTGTCGGGCCGGCGACGGCGCGGGGGCCGACAAGGTGACCGCGGTGCTCCGCGCCGATGACGCCGCCCTGCGGGCTCTTGGCCTGCTGACCAGCATGGAGGCGTCTGCATGACCACGACCTGGGTTCCGGTCCCCGAAGATTCGCCGTTTCCTATCCAGAACCTGCCGTACGGCGTGTACACCCACGGTGACCAGGCCGCACGGGTGGGCGTCGCCATCGGCGACTTCGTGCTTGACCTCGCCGCCGTCCTGCACGACGACGTATTCGCCCGGCCGTCGCTGAACGCGTTCCTGGCCTCAGGGCGCGCCCGCTGGGCCGAGGTGCGGCGACGCCTGACCGACCTGCTCACCCGCGAGGAACACCGTCCCGCGGTCGAGCCCCACCTGACCCCGCGCGCCGACGCCCGGCTGCACCTGCCCATCGACGTCGCCGACTACGTCGACTTCTACGCCTCCGAGCACCACGCCGCCAACGTCGGCCGGATATTCCGGCCAGGCGGTGACCCGCTCACCCCGAACTGGAAACACCTGCCGATCGGGTACCACGGCCGTGCCGGCACAGTGGTCGTCTCCGGCACCCCGATCGTGCGTCCCAGTGGCCAGCGCAAGCCAGCCGAGGCTCCGGCGCCGAGCTACGGCCCGTCGACCCGGCTGGACATCGAAGCCGAGGTGGGGTTCGTCGTCGGCGCACCGTCCGGCCTCGGCACCCAGGTCTCCGCCTCGGAGTTCGGTGACCACGTGTTCGGCGCTGTGCTGGTCAACGACTGGTCCGCGCGGGACATCCAGGCCTGGGAGTACGTGCCGCTCGGACCGTTCCTCGGCAAGTCGTTTGCCACCTCGATCTCGCCCTGGGTAGTGCCACTGGACGCGCTGGAACATGCTCGGGTGGCACCCCCACGGCAGGACCCGGCTCCGCTGGCGTACCTGCGAGAGGACGAGCCCTGGGGACTCGACATCGCCCTGGAGGTCGAATGGAACGGCCAGCTGGTCGCCCGGCCACCGTTCGCCCAGATGTATTGGACGCCCGCTCAGCAGTTGGCGCACATGACCGTCAACGGCGCCTCGCTGCGCACCGGCGACCTCTACGCCTCCGGCACCGTCTCCGGTCCCGAACCCGACCAGCGGGGCTCGTTCCTCGAACTCACCTGGAACGGCACCGAGCCGGTCAAGCTGCCCGATGGCTCCACCCGCACTTTCCTCGAGGACGGCGACACCGTCACCATCCGTGGCACCGCTGCCGGCCCCGACGGCGCACGGATCGGCTTCGGCGACGTCAGCGGCACGATAATCCCAGCGGTGTGAAATGCGGGGCATGAACAAGCTGTATCCGACGGCGGCCGCAGCGGTCGCCGACATCACCGACGGTGCCTCGCTCGCGGTCGGCGGATTCGGACTGTCGGGAAACCCGATGGAACTCATCCGCGCCGTGCACGAACTCGGCGTCGACGACCTGAGGGTCGTCTCGAACAATTGCGGCATCGACGACCGGGGCCTGGGCATCCTGCTCTCGGACCGGCGGATCGCTCGGATGACCAGTTCATACGTCGGGGAGAACAAGGAGTTCGCCCGGCAGTACCTGTCCGGGGAGCTCGAAGTCGAGTTCGCCCCACAGGGCACTCTTGCTGAGCGGCTGCGAGCCGGCGGTACCGGCATTCCCGCGTTCTTCACCGCCACCGGGGTCGGTACCCAGATCGCCGACGGCGGGCTGCCGTGGAAGTACGACGGCCATGGCCAGGTGGAGCGGACCTCACCACGCAGGGAGACCCGTGAGTTCGCCGGCCGCACGTACGTGCTGGAAGAAGCGATCACCACCGACTTCGCACTCGTCCACGCGGCACGAGGCGACCGGCACGGCAATCTCGTCTTCGCCAAGTCAGCACGCAACTTCAACCCGCTGTGCGCCATGGCCGGTCGCATCACCATCGCCCAGGTGGAGCAGATGTGCCAACCCGGCGAGCTCGACCCGGACCACATCCATCTGCCCGGGGTCTTCGTCCAGCGCGTGGTCGAAGTCGGGACCGGCATCGAGAAGCCGATCGAGAAACGCACCGTGCGAGCAGAGGCAGGTGCCTGATGGCCCTCACACGCGATCAGATGGCGGCCCGCGCGGCACAAGAGCTCAACGATGGCGCCTACGTCAACCTGGGCATCGGACTGCCCACCCTGGTGCCCAACCACCTGCCCGACGGGGTAGAGGTTGTGCTTCAAAGCGAGAACGGCATCCTCGGCGTCGGCCCGTTCCCGCGCGCCGGCGACGAGGACGCCGACCTGACCAACGCGGGCAAGGAGACGGTCACCGTCCGGCCCGGTGCTGCGTTCTTCGACTCCGCCCTGAGTTTCGGCATGATCCGCGGAGGGCACATCGACGCCGCGATCCTCGGTGCCATGCAGGTCTCCGCTGCCGGCGACCTGGCCAACTGGGTGATCCCTGGAAAGATGGTCAAGGGAATGGGCGGCGCGATGGACCTCGTGCACGGCGCCCGGCGCGTCGTCGTCCTCATGGAACACCTCGCCCGCGACGGCGCATACAAGATCGTCAACGAGTGCTCGCTGCCCTACACCGGACGTGGGGTCGTCGACCGGATCATTACCGACCTTGCTGTCATGGACGTGACCCGCGACGGGCTCGTGCTGCGCGAACGTGCCCCCGACGTGAGCGTTGACGAGGTTCAGTCGATGTCTGAGCCACCTCTGGTCGTCGATCCGGCACTCGACGCGTGAGTTGCCTGCCGCGCCCACCGCAGATCGCTACGACACGCGACTCAAGGGGAACGCGGAAGTCGTGAGGATGGCGGTGATGTCTGCGCCGGCGCGCAGTAGAGCGAGCGTGCGTTGACTGATCGCATTGATGCGGGATTCGAGCGCCTTGAGTGGGTCGTCTAGGTCGTGTAGCCCGCGGATGTTGGTCATCGTTTGCTGGACGTCGGGGATGCGGTAACCGGCCGCTCTGAGCGCGGCGACGATCCGGGCTTCTCGGATCGCGGGAAGTGGGTAGCGGCGGGCGGCGCCTGCTCGTGTCGTGACTCGTTCCGGCCGGACGAGTCCGGCCTTCTCCCAGAATCGAAGCGTCGAGGCGCGAACGCCGAGAGCAGCCGCGAGCTGGGTGATCGTCATCGAGTCGTCGTCAGTCGGCTCTGCATCGACCGATGCCTCAGCTCGGATCATGTGAAGCGCTTCTTGCGCGGCGAGCGCGTGGTCTCGCTCTCGGTTGAGCGCGACGTGAAATGAGCTCACCAGGGCAACCGCCTGATCGCGTGGCAGCGTGCGGATCTCACGCATCGCGTGACGGGCCCGGACAGGGCCGACGGCGATGCTGAGGTCGCGGTACGCGCGCAGGTCACGCACGTGATGGCGGGAGAACTGGCGGTATCCGTTTGCTGCTCGAGGTGCTGCGGAGATGACGCCCAGTGCTTCGAGGTCTCGGATTTGCTGCACGGAGTAGCCGGAGGTC
>NZ_ML142856.1:314469-320599 GCF_004138495.1 Phytoactinopolyspora endophytica | reverse complement strand
GAGGCTGTGCTGAGCGGTTCTGTCACCGCCTTCTCTGTGCCGACCACGTGGAAACCCTCCATAAGCGCTTCAACTTCACACTTTAAGAATGAGTATGGACCAGCTGCTAGAGACGATCCGCGCCCTCGATGGCGTCCTTGAACTCGCCCCCACCGAAGGCAGTGAGTTCCCCGAGGTCGCCTGGGGTGACCACTTCTTCTACTACGCGCCGGGCGGAGAGATCCCGGGCCAGGCCCAGCCCTACGCCACCATCGTGACCAAGGACTATCCTGACGACGCCCTGTCCGACCTCGACCCGGCCGGCCGGTGGCGGGTGAACATCCACGTCGGCAGGGCTGAGTTCACCGAGCTCACCGGCGAAGACCCCAAGGACGCAGGCGCCTCGTGGGACTTCAGCATGGCAGATGTGTTTCTCCCGCACCCGGTCTACGGGGCGATGGGCTGGATCGCTGTGGTGAACCCGAGCCACCGGACGATGCCCGCCGTGGTCGCGCTGCTGCGTCGAGCTCACGAGGACGCGAAGCGGCGAGCCGCCCGCCGCGATGGACCTCGTGCACCGGGTGACCAGCCAGAAGCAGACCAGTGACGTACGCCAACGCGGCCAGCGAGACCACAGAAGCCACCCAACAGCGCTGGGAAGTTCTCCCAGTCAGGCGGTGGAAGGCGAGGTCCGGCCGATCGGGCACGTGGTCATGGTTCGGAAGAACAGGGCCACGTCGGCCAGGGTCATTCCTGGAAAGGAGACTGGCGAGCGACCGACCCGCTCACTGCCCGCCGGTACTGGCCCGGTGACTTGCCGGTGTACTTCTTGAACGCGACGCTCATGTACTCCGCGTGGCTGAAGTTCAGCCGGTCCGCGATCTGCTGAATGGTCCAGTCCGTGGAGGAGAGCAGCTCGGCGACGTGGCTCATCCGGACACGCAGGATTTCGCCGTGGACGGTGTGCCCCAGGGTCTGAACGAAGCGATAGTCGAGTGCGCGCCTGGAGAGCCCGACGTGCCGGAGTACGGCCGCGACGCTTGTGCTCTGATCCGACCGGTCGCGGATGAAACGGAGGGCCTTGGAGACGAACGGATCATCGACGGCGAGGATATCGGATGACTGCCGGGTGAGGAGCCGGAGTGGTTCGACCAGCCGCAGCCCAGGTTCCAGAGACTGGCCGTCCATCATCTGGTCGAGAAGCTCGGCGGCGATGTATCCCGTCCTCGTCGTGTCCGGTTCGACGCTGGACAGCGGGGGAGATGTGAAGTTGCCGATGAACTCGTCGTTGTCGACGCCGATGACGGCGACCGAGTCCGGCACGGTGAGGTCGGCGATCTTGCAGGCTTCGAGCACCTCCTGGCCGGCGATGTCGTAGCAGGCGAGTACTCCTACTGGTTTGGGTAGTCCGGTGAGCCACTCCGCGAGGAGTTCCCGGTCGGCGGCGCGCATTCCGGACGGCTTCATGCGAAACTCGTGTGGGGTCGAGCCGAGCTTGCGCACGTGCTCGGCGAACCATGCGCTACGCATGAGTGACCAGCTGAACCTTTCGTCCCCGCAGAATGCGAAATGACGAAGCCCGCGCTGGGCGAAATGCTCGACCGCCCACTGTGCGATCGTGTTGTCATCGGTCTCCGCGCCGGGCAGTTCGGGCACCAGACGTGCGGCACTGAGGTCTACTGTGGGAAGGCTGAGTTTCCGGATGAATTGTGCTGTCTCGGTATTCTCGATGCGGGCCAGCACGCCGTCGCCGTGCCATCCCTCGAGCCATGAGAAATCGGTTTCATGACGGCTGTGCTCGGCCAGGTACATCGACCAGTGCGGGTGCGCTTCGACGTACTTCTTCACGCCCACCAGCACACCACGCGCGTAGGCGTTCGACGTCTCGACCAGTAAGGCAACGTGACGAGTCGGTGGGGCAACCATGTAAAGAATCTAACCTATGATGCTGGATCTCGCATGGTTTGTCCGGGTTCGTCCTCCGTAGCCTGTCATGCAACACAGGAGGTCAACGATGACTCACCATGTACGAATCGCAATTGCCGGACTGGGATTCGGGGCCGAATTCATCCCCATCTATCAGGCCCATCCCGATGTCGAGCTCATGGCTGTCTGCCAACGTACCGACGCCGCGCTGAACAAGCTCGCCGACCAATTCGGAATTCCTGGTCGATACACGAGTTACGACGCGATGCTGCAGGACCCCGAAATTGATGCGGTCCATATCAACACGCCGATTCCGGATCACGCCGAGCACACGATATCGGCTTTGCGGGCGGGAAAACACGTTGCGTGTACGGTGCCGATGGCCACGACGCTCGACGAGTGCCGAGCCATCGTCGACGCGGTCCGTGAATCCGGCAAGAAGTACATGATGATGGAGACCGTCGTGTACTCGCGCGAGTTTCTCCATGTCCGAGATCTAGCAGAGAACGGCACGATAGGCAGAATTCAATTCCTTCGGGGGGCGCACTTTCAAGAGATGGCAGGCTGGCCTGGATACTGGGAAGGCCTGCCGCCGATGCATTATGCGACGCATGCGGTGAGTCCCGTGTTGAGCCTCGCTGGATCATTGGCCCAGAGCGTCGTCTGTATCGGCTCTGGGCGTATCTCGCCGGATCTGGCCGACCGGTACGGGTCGCCGTTCGCCGTGGAGAGCGCCCTGCTCACCCTCTCCGAGTCGCCCGTCGGGGCTGAGATCGCGCGCTCGTTGTTCGAGACGGCTCATGAATATGTCGAGAGCTTTACCGTGTTCGGCGATCGCGCGACGTTCGAATGGGAGCAGACGCAGGAGTCGGGACACGTGCTGCATGTCGGTGAGGTGCCGAAGAACATCGAGATCCCGGACTTCGCGCACCGGTTGCCGGCCGAGATCGCCCCGTTCACCACTCGCGGCGTCTATGACGACGAGCACGAACATCTCTCCTTCGTCCAGGGCGGCGGGCACGGCGGCTCACATCCGCATCTGGCGCACGAATTCGTCCGCAGCATCGTCGAGGATCGTGCGCCCGCGATCGATGAAGTGACCGCGGCCAACTGGACGTCGGTCGGTATCTGCGCCCACGAGTCTGCGATGAGTGAGGGATCCCGGGTGCAGATCCCGGATTACTCGGCGACCGGATGACGGTGAGGGCCTGCGCCGCGGCCCTGCCGGTCTCGTCTCCCACCGTATTGTCGCCCGCTGCCTGACGTGCACGCGGGATTGCGGCCGGTTGCGGCTGGCCACAGGACCTGCCGGCCGAAATCACGGTGACGAACAACACGCGCCGGTTCAAGGCGCCGAAGACTGGGAGGAACTGATGAAGCTTGCCCAGATCGATCAGCACGTGAGAGCCCGATGACCGCGACACTGCAACGGGCGCCGGCGGGATCCACCAGGCGGAGGCGGACGGAGCTGCGCCGGCTTCCGGTGTGGGCGGTCGCCGCGGCGGCCGTGGCCGCGGCTGTCTGGGTGGTGTTCTTCGCGGACGGCACTCCGGCCGGTGCCGCAGTCGCCAACCCGGGGAACTTCGTGGTCACGTTGCTCGACGCGGTGACCTTCGCCGGCCTGCTGTTCGTGGCCGCGTCCGGGTTCACGCTCATCTTCGGCCTGATGCGCACGGTCAACATGGCACACGGATCACTGTTCCTGTTGGCCGCCTACGTGGCCATCCGGGTTCAGGAGGCGATGGTCGGCCGGAGCCGCAACATCGACGCGAGCGACGTCGGCCTGCTCGACTGGGTGGTGCCGATGCTGGTGGGTGCGACGGTCGCGGCCGTGCTCGGCCTCGTGATCCAGCAGGTGTTCCTGCAGTGGAACGAGGGCCAGGAGCTGCGCCAAGCGCTGATCACGCTGGCCATCACGGTGGTGCTCGCCGACCAGATGCTGCGCGAGTTCGGCGGTCTGGCCGGGCGGATGGTCTGGCCGGGTGCGGTGACACACTTCTTCTCGATCATGGGTGAGCGCTACGCGCTGACCCGGGTGTTCATGCTCGGTGTCGCTGTTCTGGTCGGCGTGCTGCTGTGGCTCTGGCTGAACAAGACGAGCCTGGGCATGGTGATCCGCGCCGGGGTGGACGACCGGCAGATGGTGCGCGGGCTCGGCATCAACATCAAACGGGTCTTCGCGGTGACCTTCTTCGTGGGGTCGTTCCTGGCCGGTCTGGGCGGCGTGCTCGGTGCCTCGTTCGCCGGCGTCGCGCCCGGCACCGACGGTGACTGGTTGTTGAACGCTCTGGTCGTCGTGATCATCGGCGGGCTGGGGTCGATCAAGGGCGCGGTCGCCGGCTCGCTGCTGTACGGCACGGTGGTGGCGTTCGCGCCCGCGTACCTGCCCAGCCAGTACTCCTTCTACGCGATCATCGTGACGTTCGCCCTGCTGGCCATGGTGCTGGCAGTGCGGCCCTACGGCTTGTTCGGGAGGCCGGCATGACCGCCCGTCGTCTGCTCACCCGCGGCAACATCGGGCTGGCGCTGCTGGTCGTTTTGTTGCTCGCGATGCCGAACCTCGCGTCGGCGTTCTTCGTCAACTTCGTGCTGACGCAGACCATGATGCTCGGCGTCGCCGCCGCGACGATCGTGTTCCTGGCCCGATACGGCGGCATGGTCTCGCTGGCACAGTTCCTGCTGGTGGGAGTCGCGGGATTCATGTTCGGCAACGCCGCGCTGGAGGGCGGTGCGCGCGGTCTCAACCTGGGACTGAACCCGTGGCTGGCGGTGGTCTTCGCGATCGCGGTCACCACCACCGTCGCGTTCGTGCTGGGCGCGCTCGCCAGCCGGACCACCGGCTTGTACTTCCTGATGCTCACCCTGGTCTACGCGGTGATCGGGTTCTTCGTCTTCGCGCAGATCGTTGAACTATCCGGGCCTGGCGGGATCACCAGCATCCAGCGTCCCGATCTGATGGGGCCGCCGGTCCGGCTGTACTACGTCGGAGTCGGGCTTTCGGTGCTCGTGTACCTCGGATTCCGGGCGTTGGGGAGGACGACCTTCGGCCTGACCTTGCAGGGCGTGCGGGACGATCCGATCCGGATGGCGTCCCTGGGATTCAACGTGCCAATGCACCGCACGCTGGCGTTCACCCTGGCCGGCTTCGTCGCTGGACTCAGCGGTGTGCTGCACGTCTGGTGGAACGGACAGATCGATCCCGCATCCATCGCCATCGGACCCAGCCTGATTCTGCTGATCATGGCGGTGATCGGTGGCATCTCCTACTTCGAGGGCGCGTGGCTGGGCGCGTTCGTGTACGTGTTGGCCTTCACCTACCTACGAGACCTTCCGCTCATCGATCGGATCGGCATCACCGAGGCCAGGTTCAACACCGTGATCGGGGCCGTCGTGCTGCTGATCATGGTGTTGTCGCCGGAAGGGCTGGCCGGAATCGCTGCACGGGTCCGGCGCCGGGTGAGACGACCCGGATCTGTGGCGCCGACCGCACCGGCCGGCGGACCGTCGTCCGCCGCGTGACACACAGACCGACTGGAGGATCACAACATGACTGGACTGAGACGCCGGGCGACGCTTGCACTGTCCCTGGCCACCGGGTTGGCGCTGTTGACCGCGGGATGCGGGAGCGACGGCGATGACACCGCCGGGCTGCCCGCCGACGAGAACGTGGACGAGCCGGCGGACGCCGGAGACGACGACGCCGGAGACGACGACGCGCCGGACGCGGGCACCGCGGACGACAGCACCGTCCGCCTGGGCATCCTCGGCCAATGCGAAGGGCCATTCGGCGGTTTCCACGAGGACGTCGTGGGCGGCGCAACCCTGGCGATGGTCGAGCAGGCCGGTGCCACGGTGAACTCGACCACCAGCGCGCTGGAGGGATTCAGCGGGGCCGAGGTGGCGGGGACGCCGATCGAGCTGGTGGGCATCGGCTGCGGTGACGACACACCGGACCGGATCCTGCAGGAGGTCCGCCGGTTGGTGGAGCAGCTGGACGCCAACGTGATCATCGGTCCGCTCTCCGGCGACGAAGGACTCGCCATCGCCGAGTACGCGAAGGCCAACCCCGAGCTCACGGTGCTGGCCGGCATCTCGGGCTCGCAGGAGCAGACGTTGCACGTGCAGGCGCAGAACTACTTCCGGTTCTACGGCGACGGCGCGATCTGGAGCGCCGGCCTCGGCGACATCCTGCACAACCAGGAAGGATGGGGCGAGGTCGCGGTGA
>NZ_ML142856.1:310838-314429 GCF_004138495.1 Phytoactinopolyspora endophytica | reverse complement strand
CGACGACTACAGCTTCGGCCACACCTCCGCGGGAGGTTTCATCGCCGATTTCTGCGCCGTCGGCGGCGAGGTGACGCATCGGGTGTTCCCGCCGCTCGGCACGACGGACTACTCGTCCTACATCGCCCAGCTGCCGGATCCGGACGAGGTCGACGGGTACTTCTGGGCGGTCGGCGGCACAGGTACCCAAGCGTCGCTGGAAGCCTTTGTGAACGCGAAGGGCGACCTGACCGGTGATCAGCACGCCGGCAACCTGTTCTTCAACCCGGACCTGGCTCAGGCATTGGGCACCGACATCGCCGGTGCCTACATCGGCGGCTTCGCCACGCTGCCGGGTGATGTGCGGACGCCAGAGATCGAGGAGTACCTGGCCAGTGCCGATGCCACCTGGGAAACGTTACCCGGATCGCTGAGCGGTAACGAGCCGGCTCCGCCGTCGGTCGCGGCCGCCTTCGGGTTCTTCTACGGCTACTACACGGCGGGCATCGCCCTGGCCGAAGGGCTCGCGGCGGTGGACGGCGATATCTCCGACCTGGACGCGCTGCACGCCGCGATCAGCGACCTCACGCTCGAGCTGCCGTACGGAGACATCAGCCTGGACGAGAACCGCAGCGGCATCGTCGACGTCGGCTTGTCCCAGCTGGCCGTGAATGACGAGGGCGAGGTCGTGCAGGAGACCGTGGCGATCGTCCCCGGTGTCGACCAGACATTCGGCGGCACGTTCAGCGCGGACACGCCGTCTCCGTCCCGCGACTTCCCGGAGTGCGAGGAGCGCGACCTTCCGTGGGTGGGCAACGCCATCCCGGTCGTCGACGGCGTACCGCAGCAGTAGCCGCAGGTGAGGAGAGGGCAGCCATGACCCAGACCACCCCCGCCCCCGCCGTCCCGGCGGTCGCGGACCCAGTGATCCAGGTGCGTTCGGTTGTGGTGGCGTTCGGGGGCCTGCTCGCCTTGAAGGGCATCGACCTCGACGTCACCCGCGGCGAGCGGCTGGCGATCCTCGGCCCGAACGGAGCCGGCAAGACGACTCTGTTCAACGTCATCGCCGGGGACATCGCGCCCACCGACGGGACGGTCGCCATCAAGGGGCAGGACTGCACATTCCTTCCCTCGCGGCACCGGCCCCGGTTGGGGATGGCCAGGACCTACCAGAAGGCCCGGAGTTTCGACGGGCTCACCGTCCGGGACAACATCTACCTCGCGATCGCCGGTCACCGCGGCCGTCACTGGCCGCTGTGGCGCTCGCCCGTCGACCGGCAGCTGGACCAGGACGCTGCCGAGGTGGCCGAGGCGGTATGGCTTGCCGACCACCTCGGCACGGCGGCGGGTGAGCTCGCACACGGGCAGAAGCGACAGCTCGAGCTGGGCATGGCCATGGCTGCCCAGCCGGACGTGATGTTGCTGGACGAACCGGCGTCCGGTCTCTCTCGCGGTGAGCGGGAGCGACTGGTCGAACTGCTGGACTCGCTGGCCGGAGAGGTGACGCTGCTGCTGATCGAGCACGACATGGAGGTGGCGTTCAGCTTGTCGCAGCGGGTGGTGGTCATGGCTGACGGTGCGATGGTCACCGCCGGCACGCCGGAGCAGGTCCAGAGTGACCCGGAAGTGCACGAGATCTATCTCGGTGTGGAGGCGACGTCATGAGCGAGACCGGCGAGCCCGTGCTCGACGTCCGCGGTCTGTACGCAGGCTACGGCGCGTCGATGGTGCTGGAAGAGCTCGAGTTCAGCATGGGTGTGGAGGCGGTCGCCATCGTGGGCCGCAACGGCATGGGCAAGACCACCCTGTGCGACACGCTGGTCGGCTTCCTGCCGTCGTCGGATGGGCACATCTCGCTGCGCGGCAGGCGGGTCGACGGGCACGCGCCTGAGCGGATCGCCCGGATGGGCATCGCCTACGTCCCGCAGGGGCGCCGGCTCTTCCCGTCGCTCACGGTGGATGAACATCTCGCCATGCTGGCGCGAGGAACGCGGAACAAACGGTGGACACCGGAGGCGGTCTACGAGTTGTTCCCCCGTCTCGCGGAGCGTAAGCGGCACGGTGGCGGAAACCTGTCCGGCGGTGAGCAACAGATGCTCGCTGTCGGGCGGGCGCTGCTGCTGAACGCGGACCTGATCGTGATGGACGAGCCGTCTGAAGGGCTGGCTCCGACCATCGTCGATGTCCTCGTCGACGCCGTGCATCACCTGGTCGACGAGGGAGTGGCCGTCCTCGTCGTCGAGCAGAACCTGCGCGCCGCGGTCCGGATGGCGCACCGCCAGCTCGTCATGGTGTCCGGCGCCATCGAGGCGCAGTTCGCCGGGGACGAGCTCCTGACCCGCCCTGACCTGCAACGCCGGTACCTGGGCGTCGGCGCCGCGGACCGGGCCGTCCGGTGATGCCGGCCCTATACAAGGCGTAGCCACGACCAAGGAGGCGTACGTGACGGATACCGATATGCCCATCCGATCGTCGAGCGATTCCCGCACCGGGGTGTGGTTCGTCGGCGCTCGCGGATCGGTCGCGAGCACCGCCGTGGCCGGAGCGCTGGCCCTGCGCGCTGGGCTGTCCGAGCAGATCGGACTGGTCAGCGAGCTGGCGCCGCTGTCTGCTGCAGGGCTTCCCGAGCTGAACGGGCTGGTGTTCGGCGGCCATGACGTCGCGGACGTGCCGTTGCCGAAACGAGTGGAACAGCTGGTGGCGGCCGGCGTCGTCCCGCATGCCGTCGCAGCCGCGTTGTCCGAGGAACTGGCGGGCGTGGATCGGTCGGTCCTGCGCGGCGTGCTTCGTGACGGGCGGCCGCAGCGGGAGACGGCCGCTTCGTTGCAGGCGGATCTACGCGCTTTCCAGGAGGACAACGAGCTGGAACGGGTGGTGGTGGTCGATGTGTCGAGCACCGAGCCGCCGGTGCGGGTGACGCCGGAGCTGATGACGCTGGACGCGCTGGAGCAGGCGCTGGACGCCGGTCAGTCTCCGCTGCCGGCGAGCTCGTTGTACGCGTATGCGGCGCTGCGGGCGGGGTGTCCGGTGGTGGCGTTCACGCCGAGCCCTGGGCCGCGGCTGCCGGCGCTCGCGGAGCTCGCCGAGGTGGTCGCGTTGCCCTGGGCAGGTTCGGACGGCAAGACCGGGGAGACATTGCTGAAGACCGTGCTGGCTCCGATGTTCGCGATGCGTGCGCTGCGCGTTCGGTCGTGGTCGTCGGTGAACCTGCTGGGTGGGGGTGACGGGCTGACACTGGCGGATCCGGCCAACGCGGTGAGTAAGACCGCCACCAAAGGCCAGGGGCTGGAGGCCATCTTGGGCCACCGCGTCGACGGGCCGTTACATATCGACTACGTGCCGGACCTGGGGGATTGGAAGACGGCGTGGGACATGGTCTCCTTCGAGGGGTTCCTGGGCACCCGGATGTCGTTGCAATTCACCTGGACTGGGTGTGACTCGGCTCTGGCGGCGCCACTGGTGCTGGATCTCGCGCGGCTGGTGGCCCGGGCGCATGAGGCCGGCCAGGTAGGTCCGCTGGCGGCGTTGGGCTTCTTCTTCAAGGATCCAGCGGGCGGCGACGTGCACGCATTGAGCGAGCAATGGGACGCCCTGACCCGTTGGTGCGCGCGG
>NZ_ML142856.1:307835-310792 GCF_004138495.1 Phytoactinopolyspora endophytica | reverse complement strand
GCCGCCGCCGACGAACCCGGTGCTGACGTAGGCACCGGTGCGACGGAGGGTTCTCGATGAGAGCCCGCGACGTGGCTGAGCTGGTGCGGTTGCCGGCGGCACTGACCGTACCCGGCGATTCGCTGGCGGGAGCGGCGGCCGCGGGGTGGCCACTGGGCCGGCGCACCTGCGCACTGCCAGTCGCCTCTACCTGTTTGTACTGGGCCGGCATGGCGCTGAATGATTACGCCGACCGCGAGCTCGACCGGGACGAGCGCCCCGAGCGGCCGATCCCGTCCGGCCGGGTCCGTCCGGAGCAGGCGTTGGTGTTGGCGGCCGGCCTGACCGGTGCCGGGTTGGGGGTGGCCGGGCTGGCCGGTGGGCGAGCAGCCCTGCGGACAGCGGTGCCGCTGGCCGCGGCGGTGTGGACGTACGACCTGGCGGCGAAGGAAACTCGGTGGGGTCCAGCGTGCATGGCGGCCGCGCGCGGGCTGGATGTGTTGCTGGGCGCGGGCGGGCAATGGCGGCGCGTGGCGCTGCCATGCCTTGCTGTGAGCGTGCACACGGCGGCGGTGACCGGGCTCAGCCGGGGTGAGGTGCATGGTGCGCCGCCGTCGGCTGCGTATACCGCGCTGGCCGGGACCGCGACGTCGGCCTGTGTGGCCGCTTTCCCGCGGTGGGACCGCCGTCGCCAACCGGCCGCTGGGCCTTGGCGATCGGCGCGGCTGGCGCGGTGGACCGGCGCCTGTCTGGCCGGCGCGTACGCGGCGGTGGTGGGGCGCCGGCAGGCTGAGGCGGCGGTGGAGCCGGACGCTGCGACAGTGCGCCGTGCGACCGGTTCCGGTGTGCGCGGGATCATCGTGCTGCAGTCGGCGCTGGCCGCGCGGGCCGGCGCGCCGGGACTGGCAGCCGCGCTGCTGGCGGCCGGCCCGGTGGCGCGCCTGGCGTCGAAGGTGGTGTCGCCGACATGAGCCTGCGGTTCGGGTACGGGACGAACGGCTTCGGTAGCCACCGGCTGGACGACGCGCTGGCCGTGATCGCCGGCTTGGGATACGAGGGCGTCGCGCTGACTGTCGACCACCCGCACCTGGATCCCTTCGCGCCGGATCTCGGGGCGCGCACCGCCGCCGTGCGGCGCAGATTGGATGACCTGGGCCTCGCCGTGGTGATCGAGACCGGAGCCCGGTACGTAATGGATCCGTGGCACAAGCACGAGCCGACGCTGGTCTCGGAGCACGACCGGGAACGTCGGGTGGACCTGCTGTGCCGTGCGGTGCGCATCGGTGCCGAGCTGGGTGCGGAGGCGGTCTCGTTCTGGTCGGGCACGCTGCCGCCGGGAACGGCTGACCAGCAGGGCTGGGATCGTCTGCTGGCCGGGGTGGAGGCGGTGCTTTCCGAGGCCGAGCGATGCGAGGTGACCTGCGCGTTCGAGCCAGAGCCGGGCATGTTCGTGGACCGGCTGGACAGCGCGCTCGAGTTGCGCCGGCGGCTGGGGGCGCCAGAACGGCTCGGCGTGACGGTGGACATCGGCCATCTGGTGTGTAACGAGACTGAGACGCCGGAGGAGTGTGTGCGCGCAGCCGGGCCGTGGCTGGCCAATGTCCAGCTCGACGACATGCTCCGCGGTGTGCATGAACACCTGGAGTTCGGCGACGGGGAGGTCGACCTGCCGCAGACGCTGGGTGCGTTGCTCGACGTCGGCTACGCGGGGTTGGCCTCGGTGGAGTTGCCGCGGCATGGTCACGCGGCGCCGGTGGTCGCCGCGCGCTCGTTGGAAGCGCTGTCCTCGGCGCTGGCGGAGGCCGAGACCGCTCGAGAGATGCCATCCCGGGAGGAGGAACGCAGCGCCGCTACCTGATCGGCTCGTCCACATGGAGGTGTACGGAGCATGAGCACACGCGAGGCACAGTTCGCGCCCGACTTGGATGCCGCGGCGAGCAGACGCCTGGACGAGCTGGTCCAGGAGCTCGTCCAGGACGCCCGACGAATCTCGACGATCTTTCCGGCCGCGGCGCGGGTCGTCGCTAGAGGAGCCGCCGATCCGGACGACCCGGACGGCCTGAAGCATCCCCGGCTGGAGGACCAGGCCAGGGTTGTCTTGCTGGTGGTGCTCGGGTCGGTGTGGGCTGATGGTCCGGAGCGATTCGCCCACGAGCTGGCTCAGCTGTACCGGTACGGCGACGCCGACGAGAGACGTGCGGTGCTGCGGGCGCTGTCCGCGCTGGACGCGGGGCCGGGTGTGACCGCCACGTCGCTGCCGCTGGTCGAGGACGCGTTGCGGACCAACGACGTCCGGCTGGTGGCGGCCGCCATGGGGTCCTACGGCGCACATCACCTCGACCCGGACAGCTGGCGCCAGGGAGTGCTGAAGTGCCTGTTCGTCGGGGTGCCGCTGGAAGCCGTCGCCGATCTCGACACGCGGGCCGACGACGAACTGGCACGCATGGTCGCGGACTACTGCCGCGAGCGGGCAGCCGCAGGGCGCTCGATGCCCACAGACGCGTGGCGGGTGCTGGATCGTTTCGGCGAGCATGCCGCGGACGTGCCCAGGCCTGAGACCACCGCAACTCGAGGGGAGGCCTGATGCGCATCTTCGACCCGCACATCCACATGACCTCGCGCACGACCGACGACTACGAGGCGATGTACGCCGCCGGGATCCGGGCGGTGACCGAGCCCGCGTTCTGGCTCGGACAGCCGCGCACCAGCGTCGGCTCGTTCTGCGACTACTTCGATGGGTTGCTGGGATGGGAGAGGTTCCGGGCGGGCCAGTTCGGGATCCGGCACCACTGCACGATCGCGCTGAACCCGAAGGAGGCGAACGACCCGCGCTGTGTCGAGGTGCTCGACGTGCTGCCACGGTACCTGGCCAAAGACGGTGTGGTCGCGGTCGGGGAGGTGGGGTTCGACTCGATGACCGACGAGGAGGAGAAGGCGTTCACCCATCAGCTCCAGCTGGCCGGCGAGCACGGGCTGCC
>NZ_ML142856.1:295581-307809 GCF_004138495.1 Phytoactinopolyspora endophytica | reverse complement strand
TGGTGCACACCCCGCACCGGGACAAGGCCGCCGGCACCCGGCGCACGCTCGAGCTGGTCTCCGAGTCCGGGCTGCCGCCGGAACGGGTGCTGGTGGACCACCTGAACGAGCTGACCGTGCGGATGGTCGCCGACTCGGGGTGCTGGATGGGTTTCTCGATCTATCCGGACACCAAGATGGACGAGCAGCGGATGGTGGCCCTCCTGCGTGAGTACGGCCTGGAGAAGATGATCGTCAACTCGGCCGCGGACTGGGGCCGCAGCGACCCGCTGAAGACGGCCAAGACCGGCCGAGCGATGCTCGACGGCGGGTTCGGCGACAACGACGTGGACCGTGTGCTGTGGCGCAACCCGGTCGCCTTCTACGGGCAGAGCGGTCGCCTGCTCCTCGACGACGCGGGCGACGACAGTGCCGACCAGACAGCCACCTTCGAAGGCAACTCGGTGCTGCGTGGGCAGCGCCAGACCGGGCGAGAGGAGGGCTGAGCCATGCGGATGCGGCATCCCGACGGCACCGTCGTCCACCTCGCGTACTGCACCAACGTCCACCCCACGGAGGACCTCGAGGCGCTTCTGGAGCAGGTGTCCTCCTACGGCGGCGGGGTCCGGTCCCGGCTCGGCGTCGACCGGCTCGGGCTGGGCCTGTGGCTGCCGGCCCCAGTGGCCACACACCTTGCCGGCAACGACGCCGACCTGCAGCGGCTGCGCAGCGCGCTGGCCGGCAACGGGCTGGAGGTGGTCACGCTCAACGCCTTCCCGTACGCGGGCTTCCACGACCCCGAGGTGAAGAAGGCGGTCTACCGTCCGGACTGGTGCGAGCCGGCCCGGCTGGAGTACACGCTGAACTGTGCGGCCGTGCTGGCCCGCCTGCTGCCGGACGACGCGGAACGCGGCAGCATCTCGACGCTCCCGCTGGGCTGGCGCAGCCCGTGGTACGCCGATCGGCAGCGCCAAGCCGAAGACCACCTGGCCCGGCTGGCCGACGGGCTGGACAAGCTGGAGGCGGAGACCGGGCGGAGCGTCCGGGTCGGGCTGGAGCCGGAACCCGGCTGCATCGTGGAAACCACGACAGACGCCGCCGAGCGCCTCGCCGCGGTGGACACCGAGCGTATCGGCGTCTGCCTGGACACATGCCACCTCGCGGTGCAGTTCGAGGACCCCGCAGCGGCGTTGCGACGCCTGTCCGACGCCGGCCTGCCGGTGGTCAAGACCCAAGCCTCCGCGGCGCTGCATGCCGCCGCGCCGGCCGATCCCGCGCTCAGACGGGAACTGACGCGCTACGCCGAGGACCGGTTCCTGCACCAGACCCGCGAGCATGCCGGCGACCGGACCGTCGGGCGGGACGATCTGCCCGAGGCGCTGGAAGGCCGGCGCGCGTTGCGCGGCCGCGGCCCGTGGCGGGTCCATTTCCATGTGCCGCTGCACCAGCGTCCGGCCGAGCCGCTGGACGGCACCCACGACCACCTGGAACAGACACTGCGGCTGCTGTTCGGCGGACCGTCGGCGGTGACCGACCACATCGAGGTGGAGACCTACACCTGGTCCGTGCTGCCGCAGGGACGGCGACCGGAGGACGTCGCCGGCCTGGTGGACGGGCTGGCGGCCGAGCTGAGCTGGGCCGCCGAACGGCTGATCGGCATCGGTATGGAGGCGCTGTGAGGGACAAGCTGCTGGTCATCGACGTCGTCGGGCTGACCCCACGGCTGCTGGCGCACATGCCCCGGCTGAGCAAGCTCGCCGACGACGGGTTCTCCGCCGAGCTGGGCACGGTGCTACCGGCGGTCACCTGCTCGGCCCAGTCCACCTTCCTGACCGGGACCCTTCCCCGCGAGCACGGGATCGTCGGGAACGGCTGGTACTTCCGCGACCTGGGTGAGGTGCTGCTGTGGCGGCAACACAACCGGCTCGTGCAGGGCGAGAAGGTGTGGGAGACCATCCGGCGCACCCGCCCCGGCTACCGGGTGGCCAACGTGTGCTGGTGGTACGCGATGGGTTCCAGCACCGATACGACCGTCACGCCGCGGCCGGTCTACCACGCCGACGGCCGCAAGTCGCCGGACTGCTGGACCTGGCCATCCGCCCTGCACGACGTCCTCACCGACCGGCTCGGCACGTTCCCGCTGTTCCACTACTGGGGCCCCACCGCATCTATCGAGAGCTCCCGCTGGATCGTCGAGGCCACCCGGATGCTGCTGCCCGAACACGACCTCACCCTCGCCTACGTGCCTCATCTCGACTACGACCTGCAACGGTTCGGCCCGGACAGCCCGCAGGCGGTGGCCGCCGCCCGCGACGTGGACGCGGTGCTGACACCGCTGCTGGACGACGCCGACGACCAGGGTGTGACCGTCGTCGCGCTCAGCGAGTACGGCATCACCGCCGCGCACCGGCCGGTGGACGTCAACCGGGCGCTGCGCCGGGCCGGGCTGCTGCATGTGCATACCAACGCCAGCGGCGAACTGCTCGACCCATGGACATCGCGGGCGTTCGCGGTCGCCGACCATCAGATCGCGCACGTCTACGTGCGTGATCCAGCCGACCTGGACCAGGTGCGCGACCTCGTGACCGCGCTGCCCGGCGTGGCCGAGGTGCTCGACGCCGACGGCAAGGCCGCGCACGGACTCGACCATCCCCGCGCCGGAGAACTGGTCCTGGTGGCCGAGCCGGACGCCTGGTTCACCTACTACTACTGGCTCGACGACGCCCGGGCACCCGACTTCGCCCGCGCCGTCGACATCCACAAGAAGCCCGGATACGACCCGGCCGAGCTCTTCCTCAACCCGGCCGATCCCTGGGTGAAGCTGCGTGCGGCGGCCGGCCTGAGCCGTAAGAAGCTCGGCCTGCGCTATGCGATGAACGTCGTGCCGCTCCACCCCTCGCCTGTGCGCGGCAGCCACGGACGGTTGCCGGGCGATCCGGCGCACGGCCCGGTGCTGCTGTGCTCGAACCCCGGCGTCGCACGAGAACGCTTCGATGCCACCGATGTGCATGGGCTCGTCATGGAACTGGCCGGTGCGCCAGTGACTGCCCAGTGAACCGGTCGCGCGGGGGCAGCACCGTGGTGGATCCGGGCGGGCCTGCACCGGGCGAGACCGCCGGCCCGGATTCGCGCGCGTCGGCTGAACGGCTGTTGGACGACGTACGGCGGCTGATCGAGCCGGAGCTGCGGGCAATACTGGACCGGTTGCCGGAAAGCGTCCGGATCATCGCCGGCTACCACGCCGGCCTGTGGGACGCCGAAGGACACCACCGCACCCGTCCCGGGAAGGCGTTGCGGCCCGCGCTCGCACTCACTTGCGCCCGCGCCGCCGGCGACGGCCCGCGGACCTCGGAGGCGGTCACCACCGCGGCCGTGGCCGTGGAACTGCTGCACGACTTCTCACTGCTACACGACGACGTCATGGACGGCGACCACACCCGGCGCCACCGGCCCGCCGCATGGACCGTCTTCGGCACCGGCCGCGCGATCCTCACCGGTGACACGTTGCTCGGCGCCGCACTGCACACGGTCGCAGTCAGCGGCCCGCGCGCGGCGGAAGTCCTCGCCGAGGCCCTGCTCAGATTGTGCCGCGGGCAGGCCACCGACCTGGCCCTGCAGGCCGGAACCGAACAGGTCGATCTGCCCGGATGCCTGGCGATGGCGGAGGACAAGACCGGGGCGTTGCTCGGCTGCGCCTGCCAGCTCGGCGCGATGGCCGCCGGAGCCGCCCCGGACATCGCCACGTCTTATCGGGAGTTCGGCTGCCAGCTAGGCGTGGCGTTCCAGCTCACCGATGACCTGCTCGGCATCTGGGGCGACCCCGCATCCACCGGCAAGCCGGTCGGAGCGGACGTGACCAGCCGGAAGATGACCCTCCCGATCGTCGCCGCGCTGACCGCCGAGAACGAGGCGAGCGCCGAGCTGAGCGAGCACTACGCCGGTCGCTGCCGGGCGGCGACGGGGACCGGTCCTGCGGATGGCGTGCCTGCGGATGGCGTGCCTGCGGATGGCGTGCCTGCGGATGGCGTGCCTGCGGATGGTGAGCGTCCGGCGGACACGGAGGTGGCACGGGTGGCGGATCTCATCGAGCGGGCCGGCGGCCGGCGATGGGCACAGGTCGAGGCCGAGCGGCGCGCCACCCTGGCGCTCGGCGCGCTGGAACGAGCCGATCCGGATCCGGACGCCGCCGACGAGCTGCGGCTGCTGGTGGAACTGGCGCTTCGCAGAAACCACTGACCCGGGCGGGGCTAGAGGGCCCTGCCTTGGATGAAGCGAAAGGAAGGAGATCGCATGGCAGGACCGACGAAGACAACCAGGACGTTGGGGGTCAACACGTGGGTGTGGACCTCGCCCCTGACCGATGACCGTCTCGCTGATCTGGCACCACGGATCCGGGGTTGGGGCTTCGACGTGATCGAGCTTCCGGTCGAGAACGTCGACGACTGGGATCCCGACCGCACCGCGAAGTTGCTCGACTCGCTCGGCCTGACGGCCACCATCGTGCTGGCGATGGGAACGGGGCGTGAGCTGGTGGCGGCCGATCGAGCGACGGTCGCTGCCACTCGTGACTACCTGCGGCGGGTGGTGGACATGGCGGCCAGGGTCTCGTCGCCGGTTGTCGCCGGTCCGGCCTATGCGTCGGTAGGGCGAACGTGGCGGATGTCCGACACCGAGCGGCGTGGCTGTTACCTGCAGCTTCGCGACAGCCTTGCCCCGGTGGTCGAGCACGCGAAGAGCGCCGGCGTGACGGTGGCCGTCGAACCGCTCAACCGATACGAGACGAGCATGATCAATACCGTCGACCAGGTGCTGGAGGCGCTGGAAGGTCTGCCGACCGAAGCCTGCGGCGTCGCGCTGGATATCTACCACATGAACATCGAGGAGCAGGACATCCCGGCAGCCGTCCGGAAGGCCGCCGGGCGGATCGCGCACGTGCAGGTCTGTGCGAACGATCGTGGTGCTCCCGGCGCGGACCACCTCGACTGGCCGGGCTTCGTCGCGGCGCTCGATGCGGCGGGGTACCAGGGGCCACTGGTGATCGAATCCTTCACCGCAGAGAACGCGACGCTCGCGGCGGCGACCTCGATCTGGCGTCCGCTGGCGCACAGCCAGGATGCCATCGCCGTCGATGGGTTGTCCTTCCTCACCGGCCTTGTGCAGGGGGGAGGTGCCACCGACCAGCGACCATGATTCTCCGCAACGCACGATTGCTCGATGTTCTCAAGATTCCCACCCGAAACGAGCGACGGTGAGAGGACTATGCGACTACGTTATCGGTCCATCCTGTTCACGGTGGTGACGGCTTTCCTGGCTTCAACTCTGCCAGCGGTCACCCTCAGTTCTGCACAGGCAGACGAGCATGAGTACGACGTGCTGTTCTTCCACAAGACGACCGGATTCCGGCATGATTCGATATCGGCGGCGATCTCCGCTGTCGAGCAACTCGGGTCGGATAACGACTTCTCGGTGACCGAAACCCAGGACGCCTCGGTTTTCACCGACGAAGGTCTGGCCGAGTACGAGGCGATCGTGTTCTACACCGACGGTGAGAACACACTCGATACCGACCAGCGGAACGCATTCGAGCGGTATATCCAGCGCGACGGCGGTTTCGTCGGGCTGCATTCGTCGTCCAACATGGATAAGACGGACTGGCCCTGGTGGTCCGATCTGATGGGCGACGCATTCTTCCAGAGTCACCCCTCCGGGGCGGACCAGTTCCAGGAAGCCACCGTGCGGATCGAGGACCCGACACATCCGTCCACCGCCGAGCTGCCGGCCGAGTGGGTCCGCACCGACGAGTGGTACAACTTCACCGCCAACCCGCGGGAGAAGGTCCACGTCCTGGCCACCCTGGACGAGTCGACGTACAACCCGGGCGCGGACGCGATGGGTGAGGACCACCCGATCGCCTGGTGCTCCAACTTCGACGGCGGCCGCACCTGGTACACGGCGCTGGGACACAACCCTGAGCATTACGACGAGCCGCTGCTGCGCGAGCACATCCTGGGCGGCATCCAGTGGGCGGCCGGCGTCGCCGAGGGCGACTGCGGAGAACCGCGGGAAGGCCTCCCCACCGAGGCGTCGTTCGAGAAGGTCGCGCTGGACGACAACACCGCCAACCCGATGGAGCTGGCCGTCGCTCCCGATGGGCGGGTCTTCTACGTCGAGCTGGGCGGCACCGTCAAGATCTACGACCCGGAGACCGGAGCGGTGCACGAGGCGGCGGAGATACCGGTGCACCGGGGCAACGAGAACGGATTGCTCGGCATCGCACTGGACCCGGACTTCGAGAGCAACCAATGGATATACCTGTTCTACAGTGCGCCGTCACCTGAGGTGCAGCACGTCTCCAGGTTCACCCTGGACGGCGACAGCCTTGACATGGAGTCTGAAGAAGTCCTGCTGGAGATCCCGCACCAGCGGGAGGTGTGCTGCCATTCGGCCGGTTCGATGACGTTCGGCCCGGACGGCAACCTGTTCATCTCCACCGGCGACGACACCGCCCATTTCGCGTCTCAAGGTTTCGCGCCGATCGACGGACGCATCTACGACGAGTACCAGAGCGAGGACGCCAAGCGTTCCTACGACGCACGGCGTACCTCCGGCAACACGAACGACCTGCGCGGCAAGATCATCAGGATCACGCCCGAGGACGACGGCACGTACTCGATCCCGGAGGGAAACCTGTTCGAGCCGGGCACGGAGGGCGCCCGCTCCGAGATCTACACCATGGGCCATCGCAATCCGTTCCGGATCGCCGTCGACGACGAGACCGGCTGGGTCTATGCGGGCGAGGTCGGCCCCGATGCGGGCAGCGACAACCCCGATCGGGGCCCGCGCGGCTACGACGAGTGGAACCAGATCCGCGAGGCGGGCAACTACGGCTGGCCGTACTGCATCGCCGATAGCCAGGCGTACCGGGAGTGGGACTTCGCCACCAGCACGCCGGGCGAGTTCTTCGACTGTGAGAACGGGCCGCGCAACGACTCACCGTTCAACACAGGCCTGGATGTGGTGCCGCCCGCCCAGGACGCGTTCATCTGGTACCCGTACGGTGAGTCGCCGGAGTTCCCGGAGATCCCCACGGGTGGCGGCCGCTCCGCGTTCGCCGGTGACGTTTACCACTATGACGCGGATCTTCTGGGCGACGGGCAGTTCCCGGAGTACTACGACGACGCGGTCTTCGTCATGGAGTGGTCGCGGAACTGGATCGGTATGCTCCGGCTGGACGAGGCCGGCGACTACGACAGCTTCGAGCAGTTCATGCCGGACACGTTGTTCCGTAGCCCGCATGACATGGCGTTCGGGCCCGACGGTGCGATGTACCTGATCGAATGGGGCATCGACTTCAACTATGCCGGTGAGAACGTCAACCCGGACTCGGGCCTGTACAAGATCAACTACACCAAGGGCGCCCGTACTCCGGTCGCTCAGGCCGGCTCCGACCTGGATTCGGGCGCTACCCCACTGGAGGTGGCGTTCTCCAGCGACGGCAGCCACGACCCGGACGGCGACGAGCTCACGTACTCCTGGGACTTCGGCGACGGAACCACCTCGGACGAGCCGAACCCGACGCACACATTCACCGAGACCGGCGAATACATGGTGCGGTTGACGGTCAGCGACCCGTCCGGACGGTCCAGCAGCTCGAACCTGACAATCACCGCCGGGAACACCCGTCCTGATGTGACGATCGAGCTGCCGGCCGACGGGCAGGTGTTCGGCTGGGGAGACGAGATCCCGTACCAGGTCTCGGTCTCCGACGCGGAGGACGGCTCGGGCGACGATATCGACTGCGAACGGGTGACCGTCCAGCAGGGTCTCTTCCACGACGAGGGTGGCAACGCCCACGTCCATCCCGGCCAGATGCAGAGCGGGTGTGAAGGCGTGCTGGTCACGCAGTCCGACGCCGAGCACGGTGACGCCGCGGACATCGCCCTGACTGTCACCGCCAGTTACACCGATCTTGGCGGCGAGTCCGGGGCGCCGCAGCTGACCGGTGGTGTCACCCACTTCTTGCAGCAGCATCGGAAGGAGACGGAACACTTCAGCGACTCGTCCGACATCGGTGTCAGCGATGCCAACGACGCGGACACCGGCGGCGGCGACGCCATCACCGGACAGGGCGGCGCGTGGGCGTCGTACGAGCCCTACAACCTCGACGGCGTCGGCGAGATGACGCTGCGCGCGGCCGCGGCCACCGACGCCACGGTCGAGGTGCACCGGGACACGCCCGACGGTGAGCTGCTGGGCACCGCACAGATCGAAGGCCAGGTCGACGTCGGACGGAGCACCGGTCCGGAAGACTTCGGCAGCGCCGTGCGGCTCAATGGTGACAGCCCGCTGGAGTACGTGGAGATGCCGCAAGGCATCGTCAGCGAGGTGGAGGACTTCACGATCTCCACATGGGTGGACTGGGACGGCGGCCAGACGTGGACCCGGGTCTTCGACATCGGCTCGGACACGAGCAACTACATGTTCCTCACGCCCAGCGCCGGCGGGTCCAACAACCTCCGGTATGCGATCACGACCGGTTCCGGCGAACAGCAGATCGACGGCTCGCAGCCACTGCCGACCGACGGCTGGCACCATGTAGCCGTCACTCTGTCCGGTACCACCGGCACGCTGTATCTGGACGGGGAGCCGATCGGAACCAACACCAACATGACGCTGAGCCCGTCCGATCTGGGGGAGACCCCGCAGAACTGGATCGGCGAGTCGCAGTGGTCCGCGGATCCGCTGCTCAACGGCGCGGTCGACGACTTCAACATCTTCGACCGGGCCCTGACGCAGGACGAGATCCAGTCCCTGGTGGCCGAGCCGGGCGGCGGCGACGTCGGCGGCGGCAACCTCGCCTGGTACCAGTTCGACGAGGACGGCGGGCCGGTGGCCGTGGACTCCTCAGACCAAGGCAACGACGCGGCCATTGTGATCGGCGAGGACACCGCGGCCTGGCAGAACATCACGTTCGACCTGAGCCAGACCGAGGGCACGTTCCCGCTGCATCTGGTCTTCCCGGATGCTCCGGTGCGGGTCAACTGGATGGAGCTGACCGCCGGGGAGGTGTCCGCGTGCCCCGACTCCGATCGGCGGGAGACGGTGTTCGCCGGTGACGTCGACAGCGGTGTGCAGAACTACGACGTCGGAGACGGATGCACCGTCAACGACCGCATCCTGGATGACGAGGAGTGGGAGAACCACGGTGCGTTCATTCGGCACGTCCGTGAGGTGACCAACCAGCTCGCGGATGAGGGCGTCATCACCCGGCGCGAGGCAGGTGATATCAACCGCGCCGCGGCCCGCAGCGACGTCGCCCGCGGTAAGGCGGCCGGCTGATCCGGCTCGTCACATCGCAGTTCGGGTGGCCCGGGAGGAGACTCTCGGGCCACCGGTTCGACCCGGCTCGAGAGATGCGATATCGTTCTGACGACAACAGCACATGGTTGGAACGGAACTATCGCATCTGACCAGGCGTTTTGTAGAGGCGGCCCAGCGATGGGCAGCCAGCGGCGCGGGGTGGAGCAGTTCGGTAGCTCGCTGGGCTCATAACCCAGAGGTCGCAGGTTCAAATCCTGCCCCCGCTACTTATCTGGCCCGGTAATCCACGGATTGCCGGGCCAGAAGGTTGTGGGGATTCGAACAGGTCATCGTTGGGTGAGGCCCTGGTCAGCTGCGGGCCGGCAGTACGCAGAATTCGTTGCCCGAGCCGTCGGCGTAAACCCGCCACGGCAGCGTGCCCCACCCATGGTCGAGCTCACGCCCGCCACGCTGGGCGATGCCGCGGGCAGTCTGATCAGGGTCGTCGCCCCTCTCGAGCCGGACGTCGAGGTGCAGCCGGTTCTTCCCAGGGCCCTTGGGCCCCGGTTCGGGGCAGAGCTCAAGCAGCGGCCCGCACCGCGAGGGGTGGCGCAGGCTGACGGGAGCGGCCCCAGGCGCCGGCGTCCAGCCGGTAAGCCACCCCCAGAGTTCGCCGTCACGGCTCGGGTCGGCGGAGTCGAGCGGCAGCGCAGCGATCGGGCCGGTGTCGACGTACACCTCCCGGTGCTCCATCACGCAGAAGGGGTTGTCTTCCGCGTCGCCGAGCACCACCCACGGGACGTCGTGCTGGCCGATATCGAGGTGGCGGGCACCGAGGCCGAGCAGCCGGCCGACTGTGTCCTGCTGGTGGTCGCCGCCGCGCAAGTCGAGGTGGAACCGGAGCGGTTCGGACGGCGGCTCGGGCACACGCTGGAAACAGAGGTCGAGATCCGGTCCGCCCTGGTGGCGGAGCCGAGTCTCGAAGCCGTCCGGCTTGTCGGTTAGCGTCTCGGCGCCGACGGCCGCCTCCCAGAATCGGCCGAGCCGGGACGGATCGAGCGCGTCGAAGACGATGTTCTCCAGGTACATGCCTCCACCCTAGGCACCGCCACAGACAGAGCCCGGCGCCGGAGTGGTCGACGTCTGTGGCAGCCGAGGGGTCACCGTCGTCTCGGCCGCGGCGGAGAGCTCAGTCACGCTCGACGCTCACGCGACCAAGCACGCCTCGGCCGGCGTGACGACAAAGCGCCGAACGGGCCTGCCCCTTTCGACAAGGTGTGCCGTCTGCGCGCGGACCTGCTGGTTGATCAGGCAACGCAGTCCCGAGTCGTCTCTACTCCCGTTCGGAGAGGTCGGTGCTGACTCGGTCGAGCACCGGCCGGGCGGTCCGGTCGGCAAGTACGAGCGCGAGTGCTCCGAGCGATGAGGCTTTCTCGTTGGGCGTAGATCCGCGCGATCGCGCCGATGATCATCGAGGTGAGGGCAACCAGGGCAGCGATCGGGAGTACTAGAATGCTCACGACCATGCCTTCTCGTATCAGCCAGACGACGGGTAGGTCGTCAGAGATGCGTAGTTCCGGGCCCCAGAGACCAGCGTCGATCAGCGCGGTGCGAACGCGATCCCTCTCCTGAGCGTCGGGCGCGACCACGGTATTCGTGCCCCAGTCGTCCTAATCCAGCCACGACGGCGGCGATGCGGTCGCGACCGCGAGTACGCCGGATGGGAGTGACCCTGCTGCCGGTGCGAGCACTGGCCGTCATCCCCGCGGACCCTTATGCGTCCTGCTTGAACTGGATGATCTGGAGGTAGTTCCCGTCAGGGTCTGTGAAGGTTCCGAAGCGGCCGGAGGGGCGATCGGCGACGGGGGTGAGCCAGTCCACGCCGGCCGCCTTTAGTTGCGCCTCGACGGCGTCGAAGTCGGCGACGTGGAAGTTGAGGATCATCCGGCTGGGCTCGTTGTTCATCACATCGACGTCGTCACGCTGTTCAATGACCAGCAGGAAGCCGCCGAGATCGATCGGGCCTTCACCCTCATGGCCCGGTGCAAGCGCCCTGCGGTACCAGTCCCGCAGTTCTGTAGGTTTGGTGGTGCCAAGAAGGATGCTGCCGGGTTTCGGTGTGATCATTTCAGATCTCCTTGTCGTTGTATGCGAATGGCGCGCCTGTGGGGTTCACTGGTAGCGACTGGTCTACTCGTTGTGCGTGCCGCTGCGGGTCCGCACGATGTCCTCTTCGGCTTTAGGGATCGTGGTCTCGAAGTCGAGCAGCTTAGCCCACGTCGGCGTGATCGTGATCACCGCCATCTGGTCGTAAAGAGCGCGCACGCCGGCTTTCCAATCGGGCCACTGGTCGTCCGACATGCGCCTCTTCGATGCCCAGAGGAAGACGTCAGGCACGCCGTCGACGACCTCGACCTGCGCTGTGCCGCGGAGCAACAGCACCTTCGGCGGGAAGTCCTCGCTGTCGATGGTGAGAGCGACCCTGGGGTTGGTCTTTAGCGCCTTGGTCTTCGCCGAGCGCACGGCGCTGGCGACCGTGACGTGGGTTCCGTCCCAGTGGTACCCCACCGGCACGACCCGCGGGTCGCCATCGAGACTGGTGTAGGCGAGCCGGGCGGGGATGGGCGAGGCCAGCAACTCCCGCGAGTACGGCCTGTTCATGACCTCTGCAATGTCCTGGGTGCTCAGGCTGACGGTCATCGTGTGTGCCTCCCTCTTCGCAATGTGACTTGCATCGTGCAAGTCACATTAGCGGAGTCGCTTTCATGATGCAAGCTCCCACGGTAGGCTTGGCTGCATGTTGGGGAAGACCTACGACTCACAGGTATGTTCGATCGCACGGGCCCTGGAGGTGATCGGCGAACGCTGGAGCCTTCTGATCGTTCGCGACGCCCTGTTCGCGGGTGCAACCCGCTACAGCGACTTTCAGCGCAGCCTGGGCGTCGCGAC
>NZ_ML142856.1:293894-295571 GCF_004138495.1 Phytoactinopolyspora endophytica | reverse complement strand
AAAGCCCGACTCGACGGTTTCGTCGAAGCCGGGATCATGCGCCGCCACAAGTACTCCGAGCAGCCCGAACTGTATGAATATCTGCTGACCGACAAGGGGCGCGCGCTCGCGCCCGCGCTGGTCTCACTCTCCGAATGGGGCGACCGGTGGGCGACGGACGGGGAGCCACCGATCCTCTACACCCACTCGGTGTGCGGCACCGGAATCACCCAGCAGACGGTATGCGGCCACTGCGGCCGCGTGGACGACCCGACCGAGATCCAGGCCACGATCGGACCCGGTATGCCCCCGAAAGGGCGTTGGTAAGTGCCTGTTCCTGAAACGCAGCTACAGCTGCTTTCGAACTCCGGTCCCGACGACAACTAGCAGGCGCGACTCGGTTCCACGGCCGCAAAGGTGATCCTCTTTGCAACGCGAGGCGGACCCTGCACACCGGCGCCGGGCTGCTCACCGACAAACAGACGAACCGACTCGCAAACCTATTCGCAGCCGATGAGCACGTCGAGGTCGATGCGACCTGGGCCGTCTATTAACAGGGCGCCCGCTAAGACGGAATCGCCCGCTCGGCGTATTGCGGTCTTGAGCTCTGCGCAACGAGACTGAAGCGTATGAACACCACCTGGCCGATGCCCCCGATCACCGACCGTGCCAGCTGGCAGGTCCAGATCGACGAACTCCGAGCACGAGAGAAGGCCAATACTCGCGAACGCGATGCCATCGCAGCAGCCCGCCGACGGCTGCCGATGGTCGAGGTCAACGCCACCACACCCCTCGAAGGGCAGAACGGGACGACGCCGCTCATCGAGGCATTCGAAGGGCGCAGACAGCTCATCGCCTATTACTTCATGTGGCATCCGGGTCGCCCGGCCGCCGAGCAGTGCGGCGGCTGCACTTGGTGCGGGAGCCAAGTCCGCGAGCTCTCCTATCTGCATTCGCGAGACATCACCTACGCGATCTTCTGCAAGGGCCCGTATGCCGAGAGTGTGCGCTACCGCGACTTCCTCGGCTGGAAGACCCCCTGGTATGCCGTCCCCCGGGCCTCGCAGGAGACGCTCCTCGTCGACCGCGACATCAGCATGATGTATCTGATCAGCTACCTGCGCGCCGGCGACCGCGTCTTCGAGACATACTGGACCACTCGGCGGGGCATCGAGGCGCTCGACAACAGCTACGCGCTGATGGACTTGACCCCATACGGCCGCCAGGAGCCATGGCAGGACGTGCCCCCGGGGTCGCCCCAGCAGGAGTGGCACCACGCGGGCGGGAACGTCAACGGCCGACCGATCCCCCACTGGCCGCGACTGGCCGCCGGCCATGCGGACCTAGTCGGCGACTAGGTCTGCGACGGCGTACCTCTGCCTCCCCGAGATGAGCGAGGCCGTTTGATGGTTCATGGTCACACGATGACCTGCCCGGGCGCGACGAGATGGTGGTCATGTTGGAACAGGGCGCGGGTGACCTCACATTCTCCGATCTTGGGATCGCTGCCTGGGCCTGGGAAGACGGAGTCGCCCGGCCCTCGGACTACGGCTGTTAGGTGATCCCGCAGATCATCGTCCGGTGGAGTCAGTCTGTCCAACGAATCGCGGCGGCCGGCAGTCGTCGCACGACCACGGGACCAGACTGCGGCTCATCGCCGTCGAAGATGTCGGAATGGGGCTGCCGCTCGGGCCCTTG
>NZ_ML142856.1:289164-293884 GCF_004138495.1 Phytoactinopolyspora endophytica | reverse complement strand
TCATGCCGTCCGTCTGCTCGCGACAGCGCAGAAGGATCGCACAGCCTCCGAACACGCTGATTGGGTCGCTACCAAGGTGCAGTTGGGCGAGGCCCTCGTCGAGGTGCCGGACTACGCTCACTGCGTTCATACCAAAGCGGGCCAGGTGCAGGGGCGCGGTTTGGTGCAGTGGTGGGAGAAGGGTGCCCAGGTCGCTGACGAACTCGGCACAGCCGATCATCACTACCGCGACGAGATGATCGCCCTCCATCGCGAAGATGAGGCCGCGAACGGTTCCGAACCGCCGGCTTCGCGGTGGATCCCACAGAGTTTCTGACGCGCGCATGGCGGCCCGGATCACCCCTAGGCACCGCCACAGACAGAGCCGGCCTCGGAGTCGGCAGGCCGATCTGGCTGCGGTGGCCTGGCCGACCGGTCACCGTCGTCCCGGCCGCGGCGGAGAGCTCAGTCGCGCTCGACGCTCACGCGAACCAAGCGCGCATCGGCCGGTGTGACGACGTGCGGCTCTCCCGTGAGTGTGATGGTCGCGAGTGCTGGACCGTCGTCGGCCGTCTCCTTCGGCCGGGACTCCGACTGGGAGATACCTTCGGCCAGCGGGCGGGCCCGGTTGTCGGCGGCGGATCGGCCCACCCACACCTGCACGTCGCCGGGTTCGACGATGCGGACCATGCGGCGGTCGGTGAACGCCAGCCGCGTGGTGGGGACCTCGAAGCGGACGATCGCCGACTCGCCCGAGCCGAGCTGAACGCGTTGGTAGGCCAGAAGCTGGACCGTCGGGCGGGTGACGGAGGCGACCACATCGCGGCCGTACAGCTGCACGACGTCCTCGCCGGGACGGTCGCCGGTGTTCGTGACCCGGACCGATGCGACGAACGTATCGCCGGCGGCCGCCGCCGAGTCGACGGCGAGGTCCTCGTGTGCGAACGTCGTGTACGACAGGCCGTGCCCGAACGCCCGGACCGGGCTGGCGTCGGCGGTGGTGACGTCGGTCGGGCCGCCGAGCAGCGGGTGCAGGTACGTGTACGGCTGGGCTCCGGCCGATCGCGGCAGCGAGACGGGCAGCCGTCCGGACGGGTTGACGCGTCCGGAGATCACGCCCGCGATCGCAGTGCCACCCTCCTCTCCGGGGAAGAATGCCTGGACCACCGCATCGACCGCCGTGGGACCGTCCAGCGCCCAGCCGATCGCGTACGGACGTCCCGTGAGCACCGCAAGCACGGTCGGTGTGCCGGTCGTCCGCACTGCCTCGACAAGATCTCGTTGGACGCCGGGCAGGTCGAGGGTCTCGACATCGTTGCCTTCTCCGACGGTGCCCCGGCCGAACAAGCCGGCCTGATCGCCGACGACGACCACGGCCACGTCGGCCCCGCTGGCGGCATCGGACGCTTCGGCGAACCCGGAACGGTCGACGCCGTCGACGTCGCACCCCTGCGCGACGACGATCTCCGCACCCGCGAGCGGCCCGGCGGCTGACTCCTCGCGCAGCCCGTCCACCACGGTGGGGATCTCGATCCCGAACGGGACGTCGGGTCGCTGTGCGAGTACGTGGTTGACGAACGAGTAACAGCCCAGAAGCGCCTCGGCCCGGTCGGCGTTGGGACCGATCACGGCGATACGACGTGGCGGTGTCCGCCCGGGGCCGCTCAGTGGAAGGACGTCATCGTTCGACAGCAGCACGATCGACTCTTCCGCGAGCCGCCGGGCCACCTCCCGATGGTCCGGTGAGTCCAGGTCAACGGTCGCCGGCGGATCATCCTTGAACGTCTCGTCGAGCAGGCCGAGCTCCTCTTTCTGGGCAAGCGCGCGCAGTACCGCGCGATCGACCAGGTTCTCGTTGACGACGCCGGAGCGCACGCGCTCGGCCAGCGGCTCGAGGTACGTGTCGCCGGTTGGCAGCTCGATGTCGACGCCGGCGGCAAGGGCCTGGGCCGCCGCGTCGCCCCGGTCGGTGGCCACCCCGTGCAACAGGGCCAGGAACGCGACGGCGAAATAGTCCGAGACCACTGTCCCGGTGAATCCCCACTGCTTTCGGAGCAGACCGGTCAGCAGCCCGGCGTTGACGGCGACGGGAACGCCGTCGATCTCGGTGTAGGAGTTCATGGCCGAGCGGGCGTCTCCGTCGAACAACGCCATCTCGAACGGCGGCAGCAGGACATCGGCGACCTCGCGGGGCCCGGCATGCACCGGGGCGTGGTTGCGCCCGGACTGCGACGCCGAGTAGCTGACGAAATGCTTGAGCGTCGCATGCACGCCGGCCGACTGCAGACCACGCACGTACGACGTGCCGAGCGTGCCGACGACGTACGGATCCTCGGCGATGCACTCATCCACACGGCCCCAGCGCGGATCCCGGATCACGTCGAGGACCGGGGCGAGCCCTTGGTGGATGCCGAGTGCCCGCATGGACGAGCCGATGACCGCGCCCATCTCCTGCACGAGGTCCGGGTCGAACGACGCGCCCCAGGCGAGCGGAGTCGGGAACGTCGCGGCTTGCCACGCGGCCAGACCGGTGAGGCACTCCTCGTGGACCAGCGCCGGGATGCCGAGACGGGTCTCCGAGCGCAGGCGCCGCTGCTGTTGCCACAGCCATTGCGCACGCTTGGCCGGGTCGACCGGGTGGGTCCCGTATACCCGGGTCAGGTGGCCGATCCCGTGGCGGCTCGCCTCCTCAAGAGACCGCATCGCGGAGGTCATCTCGCCTTGGAACGGGGCGACATCCCCGGCCGTCATCGTGTCGTGCAGTGGCGCGACGTCCCCTGCGTGGTCCTGGCCGTCCTGGTCCGCGCCGACCCCACGGTCCACCCAGAAGCCGACCAGCTGAGCTAGCTTCTCCTCGAGCGTCATCTGAGCGAGCAGATCGTGCACGCGCTGGGACGCCCAGGGCGATAGGGGTAGATCGTTGTCGAGGTCCGTCACGGAGCAGGCTCCTTCGTCCAGTGTCGTCCGGGGTTGTTCGGGGGTCATCCCTTGACCGCGCCTTGCAGGCCGCTGACGATGCGTTTCTGCATCATCAGGAAGAGCACAAGCGCTGGAATCATGGCCAGCGAAGTGAAGGCATAGACGCCGGCAACGTCGGCCGAGTACTCCGACGAGTAGTCAGCGACGCCGAGCGGCAATGTGCGCGAGTCGTCTTGCAGGAGCAACAGCGGGAGTAAGTAGGCGTTCCAGGACTGGACGAACGCGATTGCACCGACGGTGACCATTGCCGGCCACGAAAGCGGGACGACAACCCGCCAGAAGAAGCCGATGCGCGACGAACCGTCGATCATCGCCGCTTCCTCGAGTTCATCCGGTAGTGCGATCAGGAACGGGCGCAGGATGACGACGGTCAGCGGCAGCGCGAACGCGGCCTGCGGCAGTGCGATACCCCACCAGGTGTTGCTGAGCTGGAGGTTCTGACTGACGAGGATGAACAGCGGAATGACCGCGACTGTGGCGGGGAACAACAACCCGGCGACGAACACCATGAACAGTGCTTCTCGTCCCCGGAACCGGTACCGCGCCAGCGGGAAGGCCGCCATCATGCCGAAGACCACCACGATGACCGTCGTGATGACGGCGACAGCCGTCGAGTTCAGCGTGAACTGCCAGAAGTCCGGATTGGTCAGGGCCTCGCGATAGTTGTCGAACACCCACGGGTCGGGCATGCTTGCCGGGCTCTCGGCGAGCTGGGGGTTGGTACGGAAACCGCCGAGTACGCCGAAGAGCACCGGCCCGAGCGAGAGCGCGACGACGACGAGCGCGAGCACGTAGACGAGAGGGTTGCCGCCGGAGAACGCGCCCCGGCGTCGCTGGGTGCGCGAGGGACTTGCCTCCGTGGGTGGAGCGGGCGTCGTCACAGTGGTCATCGTCCGGCCTCCTTCGTGTCCCGGCGCAGGACGAACCGCTGGTAGAGGACCGCCATGGTGAGAGCGATGACGAAGAGAATCATCGATGCCGCGCCCGCGATGCCGTAGTTCTGGCGGTTGGTGCCTTCGTTGACGAGGAACGTCACCATCGTGGTCGTCGAGTTGGCCGGGCCGCCCCGGGTGAGGATCCATACCATGTCGAACAGTTGCAGTGACCCGATCATCGACAGGAACGCCCACGTCCGGATGGTCGGACCGAGCAGCGGAATCGTGATCTTCCGCTGTACCTGCCACCAGGACGCGCCGTCGAGCTGTGCGGCCTCGTACAGGTCGTCCGGGACGCCTTGGAGGCCGGCAAGGAACAGCAGGACCGCGAGGCCGAGGTACTTCCACGTCAACACGATCAGGACGGTCCACAAGGCGATGTCCGGATCGCCGAGCCAGCCCTGCTCGGGCCCCTGGAGCCCGATGCCATCCAGGACCGTGTCGATGACACCGTACCGTGGCTGCAACAACTGGAACCAGACGACGCCGGCTATGACCTCGGACAGCACGAACGGAACGAAGACGATCGTGCGTAGCAGGCCCTGGCCCCGCATGTTCCGGTTGAGCAGCAGGGCGATCGCCAGCCCGAGGGGTAGCTGGAGAACGATCGAGCCGACGATGATCGTCAGGTTGTTGAGCAGCGCGCCGGTGAACACGTCGTTGGTCAACACCGACACGTAGTTGCTCAGGCCGACGAAGTCCTCGAGGGGTCCGAAACCGCGCCATCGGTACACGGACATCTGGACTGCCGTGAGCACTGGCACGATTACGAACAGCACGAACAGCGCAAGCGCGGGCGTGACGAAGAAGAGGATCTCCGCGCGCTT
>NZ_ML142856.1:286862-289127 GCF_004138495.1 Phytoactinopolyspora endophytica | reverse complement strand
CAGTCGCGTCGGGGTCTACGGCCTCCGCCTCGGCGTGTGGCCGCCGGCGGTGCAGGATCCGCCGGCGGCGCACCGGAGGGATCGCCGGCGGAGGCGGACCCAGTCGTCGTTGTGGCCACGTCTTAGTTGTCGGCCGCGGCCTGGGTGGCGTCGACGATGTCCTCTGGCGATGCCTGGCCGGCGAAGGCCAGCGCAATCGCGTCGTTCATCGCACCACCGATGGATTCGCCGAAGGCCGTGTCGAAGTAGAGCTGGACGAACGGTGAGCTGTCACGCACATCGAGCAGCCCCGCCAGTGCCGGATCGGTCACGGAGTCCGTTGCCGCCGGGTTCACCGGCAGACCCATGTCGTTCTCGGCGAAGCCCTGCTGGACCTCGTCGGAGAGCAGATAGTCGACGAACTCAACCGCGACGTCGGGCGCATCCCGTGAGACAGCCCAGGCGTCGCCACCGCCGAGCACCGCGTCCGGGTCACCCTCTTGGTCCGGGACCTGTGGGAACGGGAACCATGCGGTGTTCTCGCCAAGACCCTCGCCATCGTCGGTCAGGCCTTGCATGACGCCAGGCTCCCAATGGCCGGCCAACTCCATGGCCACCCGTTCCGTCGCCAGCAGGCCGGAGGCCGACGTCGGGCCTTCCTGCGCCGGCGTCGTCAGGAACCCGGGGTTGAACGGTTCGGCCTCGACAATGGACTGCAGCGTCTCACCGGCTCGCACGAAGCAGGGATCGGAGAAGTCCAGACTGGTGACCGCATCCTGCAGGACGTCCTGGGAGCACTGGCGCAGCGCGGCGTAGTACCAGTAGTGCGCGGCCGGCCACGCATCGCCGGCACCCACCGAGATCGGGTCGATGTCGGCCGCCTTGAGGGCGTCGACCGCGGCGAGAAAGTCGTCCAGGGTCTCCGGCGGCTCGCTGATGCCCGCTTCCTCGAACAGCGAGGTGTTGTACCAGAAGCCGACCACGCCCAGCGAGAACGGCAGCGCGTACGTGCGGTCGTCCACCTGCCAGCCGGCGACCGATCCGCCGAGGTTCTCGATGGTGTCGGCCACGTCGTCGGTGAGGTCCCTGGTCAGGCCGGCTTCGACGTGGTCCGCGAGTTCGCCGCCGCCACGTTCCATGTAGATGTCCGGCACGTCGCCGCTCTGGAACGCCGCGTCGAGGCGGGTGCCCATGTCCTCGTGTTCCTGCGCGTTGATCTCGATCGTGACGTGGGGGTTGGCCGCTTCGAAGTCAGCAGCCACATCTTCGTAGTACTCCCGTCCGGGCGAATTGTTGGAGTTGTGCCACCACGTGATGGTGACAGGTTCATCACTGTCGCCGCCCCCATCGCCGGCGCTGTCGTCCTCCGCGGTGTCGGGAGCGTCGGTATCGGAGTCGTCGTTCTGTCCGGCGCAGGCTGTGGCGAAGAACGCGAGTGCCGCGGTCAGCGCCAGGGCCTGCCGCCGTGTGCTGCGAGTCATCTGGCTATCCCTCCGGTCGTCAGTGACGGAATGTGCGAGAGTCTGGCAGCGCGGCGGCATGTCGTCAATCGTTGTCGATAACGGTATCGACAACGGTATCGATATCGTTATTTAACACGACGTTCCGCCATTATGCCTGCGGGTCTCCGGCGCGCTACTGTCATCCTCATGCAGCCCACGGGAAGGGTGACCATCGGTGACGTCGCGAGAACCGCGAGCGTCTCGGTCGCGACTGTATCGAAGGTGATCAACGGCCGGTACGGTGTCGCGCCTGAGACCGAGCTCCGGGTCCAGGAGGTCATCGAGCAACTCGGCTACGAGTCGTCCATCGTGGCGCGGAGCCTCCGTAGCCGTCGCACGAACGTCGTCGGCATCCTCGTCGCTGAGTTCGAGCCGTTCTCCACCGAGCTCCTGAAGGGAATCTCCGAGGCGGTCGAGGAAACCGGCTACGAGCTGATGGCCTACTCCGGCGGTCTCCGGCGGCACGACCGCGTCGGCTGGGAACAGCGCTACCTGAGCCGTCTGGCCGGAACGCTCATCGACGGCGCGGTGCTGGTCACACCCACCGTGATCACCGACCACGGCACGATTCCCGTCGTCGCCGTCGACCCGCACACCGGCCCGTCCGGGACCCCGACCGTCGACTCGGACAGCCTCGCCGGGGCCCGGGCCGCTACCGAGTACCTGATCTCGCTCGGCCACTCTCGCATCGGCTTTCTCGGCGGCCGCGTCGACCTCGAGTCGGCTCGTCTTCGCGAGCAGGGCTATCGGTCGGCGTTGGAAGATGCGGGTATCGGTGTCGACC
>NZ_ML142856.1:284910-286779 GCF_004138495.1 Phytoactinopolyspora endophytica | reverse complement strand
GCCCTGATGCGGGTCGGCGGCTACCGTCCCGACCTCGCCGATCCTCCAGCGCATGAACTGCTGACGATGCCCGATCGCCCGACAGCGATCTTCGCGGCCAACGACCTCTCGGCGATCCGCACCATGGAGGTCGCGCGCGAGGTCGGGCTCCGCGTCCCGGAGGACCTATCTGTGATCGGCTTCGACAACGTGCCCGAATCGGCGTTGACCGACCCCCCGCTCACCACCGTCGCGCAGCCCATCCACGAGATGGGCGCGGAAGCCTTGGGCATGGTCATCGACCTCATCGGCGGCGTGCATCGCGAGCCGCACGTCCGCCTGCCGACGAGCCTTGCCATTCGCGGCAGCTGCCGCGCCCTGTGAACGTGCTACCTGCAGGGAAGCGCTAGTGTCATCCGATGGTGGTTGTGATTGTCAACGGTATTCCGGGCTCGGGTAAGACCACGCTCGCGAGGGCATTGGCCGATGCGCTGGAGCTGCCACTGTTCAGCAAGGACAGCGTGAAGGAGACCCTGGCCGACATGCTCGGCCCGCCGCCGGATGGAGTCACTGCGCGGCAATGGAGCCAGAGGCTGGGCGCAACAGCTGGAGAGACGTTGTGGACCCTCCTGGCGGACGCGCGTGGTGGCGCCGTCCTTGAGAGTCCGTTGCTCGCGAATCTCCGGCCGACGGTCGCTGCCGGGCTCAAGAGGGCTCAGGTCGAAGACGTGCATGAGGTGTGGTGTGAGGTCCCGTTGGACGTCGCCCGCCGGCGGTACGAACGCAGGGCCGTCGACCGGCATGAGGTGCACGACGACGGACGTGTCGACGACGAACAGTGGCGCGAATGGGCCCGACAGGCGCAGCCGCTCGGGCTTGGCCCCGTGCACACCGTGCAGACGACGAAGGCGGTCGATGTCGCACGCCTGGTAGCCGACATCCAGTAGGCGTGGCGGGCCGTGCGATCCGTGACGCAGGGGTCAGCGGAGGTGGATCGTGTTGCCGGTGATCAAGGCTGCGGAGTCTGAGCACAGGTAGGTGATGACATCCGCGACCTCCGCGGGCTCGGCCACGTGGAAAAGCTCAGCGCTGGACTCGACCGCAGCGGTGACGTCGGGCGTGACCCATCCCGTGTCGGTTACCGGCGGATGGATGATGTTGGCCGTGACGCCGAAGCGAGCGAGCTCCACCGCGGCCGACATGGTGTAGTTCACCTGTGCCGCCTTGGCAGCGCCATAGGACACCTCGCCGGGAAATCCGAGCGACCCGCCGGACGTCAGCCCGACGATGCGGCCCCAGGTGGCTTCGCGTTCGATGTGCCGGCGGGCGAACTCCGCGATGAGAAGCGCCGCCCCGCGAGCGTCGACACCCAGGATGCGGTCCGCTGTCTCGGCAGTGACGGGCTGGAGCGAGCGGCCGAATCGGTCCGTGTAGGTCGCCGCGAAGGTGTCTGCCGTCCAGCCGCTGGCGTTGTTGATCAGTACGTCTACGGGCCCGAACGCACGCTCGGCCTCGTCGTACAGCATCGCGGCCGTGGCGGGATCGGTCAGGTCGGCCTCTATGGCCTCCGCACGGCCTCCTGCCGTCCGGATCTCATCGACGACGTGCCCGGCGTCGCGGGAACGGCCCTGCCCATAGGCGGCCGGTGTGCCGGGGTCCGGCTCGTCGTCGACCCGGAGATATGTCATCAGCACGGCCGCACCCCGGCGGCCCAGCGCCTCTGCGGTCGCGGCGCCGATGCCGTGGTTGGCGCCGGTGACGAGGGCTACGCGGCCGTCGAGCCCAGGCGACATGGAAGCGGCGGTGGCCACGGAACCTCCAGCGGTAGAAGATCGAGCACGGCAAGCGTAGACAGCTGGGCGTGCGACGCGCTAACGATTTCTCACCGGC
>NZ_ML142856.1:282653-284891 GCF_004138495.1 Phytoactinopolyspora endophytica | reverse complement strand
GTCATGGTGCCGGATCCGCTGTCCCCTGTGCAGCGGATCCGGCACCACGTCTTCTGTGGGCGACAGGATTCCCGTCAGCGACGGGACCAGCCTCGTTCGCCCTCCGTCAGCCCGCCCCAGATGCCGAACCGCTCCGGCTGCTGCGAAGCGGCTTCGCGGCACTGGGCCGCAACCGGGCACGAGGCGCAGACGTCCTTGGCGACGGCTTCGCGCCTACGGAGCGTGCTGCCACGCCCTTCCGGGTAGAAGAGATCGGTGTCCATGCCGCGACAGGCCGCGAACGCACGCCAGCTGTCCTGCTGCCCGAACCAATCCCGAGCGTGCAGCTCACTGATGTCGATCATGGCGGTCATGTGGTGGCATCTCCTTCATCGAGACGATCAAGACCCTCATGCCCCACTTGACGAGTACAGGTACCCGTCATGACGCCAAATCTGAGAATTTTTCTGGATCTTTTTGGGCGGCGCGCTGACCTGGTACGACGCGTGACCTGACAGACCTGCCGACCTGGAGGCTCGGCCGCTGCGGCCGAGCCGGGATGACCACGCCCAGGGCGTGACAATGCCGCGCGACCGGGTCCGGCCGTGCGGCGAGTGATATTCCGTTGTGCGGTTGTGGGATCAGTCGGACGAGACGAACTTGAACCTCTGGTTGACACCGCCATGGCAGGCATAGGCGATCAACCGGGTACCACTGGCGATGTTGCTGCCTTCGACGTCGAGGCAGACTTCAGCTCCTATGTAGGGAAATGTGGTGGTGAACGGTTGCGCCCCGTTGCCATGAGGGTCGAAATGCCAGAGTTGATCAGCGGATGGCTCCGGGCTCCCGCAGTCCCTCAGCTCGACCGGGAAGTTCGCGCCATCGGGCGTCGGTGACACGCTCATACAACGGCCGTCGGCCCAACGGACGGCATGTCCGTTGGGCCCGGAGTCTGTGAACTCGGTATACACATCCCACACAGGGGGATCCGAACAACTGTCCAAATGCAGAGTGCCGTCGCTTCCGCCGTCCGGCTGTACGCACAGGTTGTTGCTCCCGCCACCTGCGACGGTGCTGATCGAACCCGACTCGTTCTCCCTGACTCTCAAGGTGGCGGGACTGCTCTCAGACTCGCCGATCGAGTTCTTGAAGACCACGCGATACTTGCTGTTGTTCTGGCTCGTGCTAGTGACATCAACTGTGAGCGTGGCGGACGTTCCCTTCGAGGTCACGTCAAGGTTTCGCCATCTGCCACCTTCGTTCACCTGCCACTGTGCGGTTGTGTCCTTGGGATTTCCAGCTTGGGCCGACGCCGTGAAGATAGCTTCCCTTCCGGTCGCTTGCTCGATATCCGCCGGGTTGCTCTCGATGGCTGGTGCCCAGTTGACTGTCAGATCGGCGGAATTGCTGTTGGCGGTGCCGACCTCGTTCTTGAAGACCGCCCGGTACTCGTAGTTGTGCTGCGACTTGTCGATGCCGGAAAGCTCCAGCGTCGCTCTCGTCCCACGCTGGCTGGTGCTGCCAGCACCGGCCGTCTGCCACGAGCCGCCAGGTGCACGGCGTTGCCAGGTGACACTGCTGGGCGCCGGGTTGGCGGAGGCAGAAGCGGTGAACGTCGCGTCACCTCCCTCGTTCACGTTGACGCTGTCCGGGCTGGAGGTCAGTTCCGGTGCGTAGTGAACGGTGAGAACGGCCGGGTCGGTGGTGACGGTGCCGTGCTCGTTCTTGGCGACGACCCGGTACTGGCGCCCGTCGTGGCCGGCCTTCGGTGTGACGGTCAACGTGGAGGACGTTGCTCCGTCGATGTCGCTCCAACCTCCGCTGGCCGGGGACATCGTCGGCGACGAGTCGTCGCTGGCGCTGGATGCCGAGGCCGGGTCCCGGTACTGCCAGCTCAGCGATGGTGCGGGGTTACCTGCCACATCGACGGACAACGTGGTCGGCTGGCCGGCCCGCGCTGTCGTGTTCTGCGGACCGCTGTTGACCGTCGGTGGGCTCGTGGGGTCGTCGTCGTCCGGTGGCGGGGTGGTCTCCGGATCATCCGTCGGGTCGTCGGTCTCGTCCGGCGTTTCGTCGGGATCGTCATCCGGGGTCTGAGTCGGCTGGTCCGGACTCTCCGGGCTGTCGGGGCTGTCCGGTGTCTCCGGGTCCGCGTCGGGTGTCTCCGGGTCCTGCGTCGGGCGAGGGAAGCTGATCGGCAGGTTGCTGTTGTCGCCCGGTGGCTCCGCGTCCGGCGAGAACGGCGGCGGCGTGTCGGAC
>NZ_ML142856.1:282429-282631 GCF_004138495.1 Phytoactinopolyspora endophytica | reverse complement strand
GGGGTCCTGCGGTGGGTTGTTGCTGGACGTCGTGTCGGAGCCCGGCGAGTCACCACCCGCGTCCGGCCCGTCCGTGTCCGATACTGGCGGAGCCGCGACGTCCGGCGGATCGTCGGACGATCCGCTGAGCATCATGTACGCGCCCGCGGCGATGATCCCCGCCGCGGCGACTCCGGCCGCGCCGGCGAGCGTCTTGCTGCCC
>NZ_ML142856.1:282194-282419 GCF_004138495.1 Phytoactinopolyspora endophytica | reverse complement strand
CCGGCCAGGGGACAGCACCGACAGAATCCCGCCGCTGGACGAGCCTGACGACGCGCCGGTCGCCGCGGCTGCACCGACGGCCGCGCCGCCGCCCGAACTCGCACCGGCCCCGGTGCTCGCGCCGCCGGCTGCGGCGGCTCCGGTCCCGGCCAAGACAGCGGTAGAGCCGGCTCCGGCCGCCGCGCCGCTTCCGCCCGCGCCGGCGGCGGCCGCACCGCCTCCGGC
>NZ_ML142856.1:275561-282155 GCF_004138495.1 Phytoactinopolyspora endophytica | reverse complement strand
ACTGCCGCGGCACCGGCGATGACCGCCGTTCCAGCGGTCGCCGGTAGCAGCAGGGCGGGCCACAAGGTGCCACGCAGGTCCGAGACCAGCAGCAGGAGCTCGTCGCGACGTTCCCGGCAGTGCTCGCATTCACCGAGGTGGGTGGTGACCGCGCGAGTGTGCTGCGCGGACAGTGTGCCTCGGACGTAGGCGGCGACCTTCGGCGCGTAGGGGCGGCATTCCGCACGCACGTCGGAGGACAGGTTGACCGCGAGATAAGCCTGGCGGAGCCCTTCTCGGGCTCGGTAGGCGAGGGCTGCCACCGCGTTGGGCGTGCTGCCCAGCGTGGCCGCCAGCGAGGCCGGCGAGCGGCCCTCGATCTCTGTGTGCCAGAGCACCTGCTGCCAGCGGTCCGGCAGAGTCTCGAACGCCTGGCGGACGAGCTCACGGTCCGTGGCGCGTGCCATCGGGTCGTCCGTGCGCGGCAGGATCTCGAGGATCGCCTGGTCTGTCGGCTGGCCGTCGCGCTGCGCGCTACGGTGCCGGTCGACCGCGAGACGCCTGACCACGGTGCGCAGATATGGGGTCAACTCGGCGTCGGGGCCGCCACCTTCGCGAACCCTGGTCAGCACTCGGGTGAAGGCTTCGGCGACGACGTCCTGCGCCTCGTCGCTGTTGTTGGTCACGATCCGCGCAACGCGCGACGCGTCGTCGTAATGACGGCGATACAGCTCGTCGTAGGCGTTCATATCGCCGTCGCGAGTACGCGAGATGAGCTCGGCGTCGCTCGGCGCTTCAGCTGGTGTGGTCAACGGTTCAGTCCCTACCTCTTCCGGTCTCCCGTTAGTCTAGGGAGTTCCGGTCGCGATGGAACCGGCCGATCGGCCCAGATTTGTCGCCGACCGTTAATCCGTCCTGAAGTCGTACGATTAGTTCAGTTACAAGCGACCGATCTTCTGGTAGTGGGACCAGGTCGACATCGAAGCCAACTGTGGTGAGTTCTCCGGTATTGAGCCGTTTTACCAAGCTGCCCCTCTCGAGTCGAGCGCGGTTATCGTCCGGAACAAGGGCTACTGCGCAGTGTGTACCGAATTGACTGAGTGTGGCCTCATTGCGCACCCGGTCATGGAGGGCAGAGGCCACCTGGAGGATGCACGAGATCCGCACCCAGGGGCTTTCCGGCTCGCGCCAGGTCACCACCAGAACTACCAGAGGCGAGGTCTCCCCGTCAGTCAAACGGTCGAGCTCGTGTATGCGGCCGAGTAAGTACCCGATGGTATGTAGTCCGGAGAGTGCATCTATTCCGGGCGACGCGCGGTCCGCCGCGACTGCGTCTACCCATGCATCGGTCACGACATGGCGCGCGCGAGTTCGCGAGAGGGGTGGATTGCCATTGGACTCCAGAATGTTCCAAAGTGCATCGACATCGTCTAATGCGCACGTTAGATCCGAGTTGTCCGAAACGGAATCCCACGCGTATACGGTCAATGCCTCGACGAGGCGCTGCGGCGAAACATCGCCTTCGGCGAGTGCCTCGAGGACGGCGTCCACGCCTGGCGGCGGGAGGAGGTCCTCCAGATCCGTGTAGTCGCCATGATGATGCGCCAGCCAAGACGCCGCGAGCGTCCCGGCTGGCGCACCCTGCCGGCTGCACCCCGACACGTGGCGCACTCGTCACCCCCTGTCGGTCGTGCGGTCCGCATTCCCCAGTCACTCACCAAAACGGCGTAGTGCGCCGGTTATGACGCGATCTTGGAAGGTTTTTTCGAATTGTCTCTGGGCAGGCCCTGAGCAGATACTTTGCGGCAACAAGCGACGAATCTCAACCCGAGGGCGGGGTGGGCCGAAGGTCGAGGTGGCGTGGCCGGCCGGCTCGCGGGGTTCAGCCGTCGATGTCCTCGGTCTCGGTGCCGTCAGTTGGGATGCCGTCAGTTGGGCTGCTGTCGGCTGCGGTGTCGTCGGCTGTGGTGCCCGCGGTTCGGCTGATCGCGCGACCGATGATATTCAGGCCCGTCGCCACGTCGTGGCCGGTCGGCGCGCGTTCCGGGTCGATGAGCCACTGCAGGACAAGTCCGTCGGCCAATGCGGTGACCACGGCGGCGACGGCGCGCGCCGAAGGGTCGTCCGGGGCGTCGTAGTACTCCCGGGTGAGTGATATCCCGTCTGTGATCTCTTGCTCGTAGTACTCGGCGAGCTGCGTGCGTAGCTCGTCGGAGCGTTCCGCCTGGGCCCAAGCCTCGATCTGGGAGACGAGCAACGATCGATACTCGCCGAACGCCTCGATGACTCGATTCCAGCCCGCGACGATGTCATCGAAGCTGGGTCCGCCGATGTCTTCGGCGCTGATCCGGGTGAACTCGCGGCTCATGTCCCGCATGGCCTCGATCAACGCACTATTGAGCAACGCCTCTTTCGAGCCGAAATGGTAGCCGATAGAGCCGAGGTTGGTGCTGGACGCGGCCACGATGTCTCGCGCCGTGGTGCGTGCGTACCCCTTCTCGTACAAGCAGCGCTTGGCGCCTTCGAGCAGGTCTTCACGGTGCCCCATAGCTGGAAACCATACCTTATACAGGCGTGCTAGACACACGTATAAGACATTTGTATATTTGGCGCATGGTAGAAGTGACCAAGAACAAGGCGGGCCGCCGGGAGTGGATCGGGCTCGCCGTGCTCACGTTGCCGGCGTTGCTGGCATCAATGGATCTGTCGGTGCTGTTCATGGCGGTGCCGTGGCTGAGTGCCGACCTCGAGCCGACGGGTACCCAGCTGCTGTGGATCATGGACATCTACGGCTTCTTCATCGCTGGTCTGCTGATCACCATGGGCACCCTGGGTGACCGAATGGGCCGGCGGAAGCTGCTGATGATCGGCGCCGTGGCGTTCGGCGCGGCGTCACTGATGGCGGCCTACTCCACGAGCGCTGAGATGCTGATCGTCGCCCGTGCCCTCCTGGGGATCGGAGGCGCAACGCTTGCACCGTCCACCCTGGCGCTTATCCGCAACATGTTCCATGACGACGCGGAGCGGCGGACCGCCGTAGCCATCTGGACCGGGGCCTTCAGCGCAGGCTTTCCACTCGGGTCGATCATCGGCGGTCTGCTGGTCGAGCAGTTCTGGTGGGGTTCGGTCTTTCTGATCAACATCCCGGTCATGGTGATGTTGCTGGTGCTGGCGCCAATGCTGCTACCCGAGTACAAGGATCCGAGGCCAGGACGTTTCGACCTGATCGGAGCGGTACTGGCGATGGCGGCGGTGCTGCTGGTCATCTGGGCTCTGAAGGAGTTCGCCGAGTACGGGTGGGATGTCCTCCCGGCGATCGCGATGGCCATCGGGTCGATACTCGGTTACCTCTTTGTGCGCCGGCAGCGTTCCCGCCCCGATCCGTTGCTGGACGTCGGTCTGTTCCGGTATCCGGCCTTCTCCGCCTCGATCGGGGCGAACCTGGTGCTCATCCTGGCGAGCGCGGGCGTCGGCATGCTCGTCGTGCAGCACATGCAGCTCGTGATGGACTACCGTCCGGTGACCGCCGCGCTGTGGATGCTGCCCATGGTGGCCGTGATGATGGTCGGGATCTCACTCGGAACCATGGCGGTGCGGTGGATCCGGCCGGGCGTGGTCGTCGGTGCGGGGCTGGCCTTCGGCGCTGTCGGGTTCGCTCTGCTCACCCGACTCGATGCAGATGACTCGATCGCGGCGCTGATCGGCGGATACAGCGTCATGGGATTCGGGATGGGCACCGCGCTCTCCATGGCGTACAACATGGTGATCGCCACCGCCCCGGCAGAGAACGCGGGTGCCGCGGCCGCCGTGAACGAGACCGGCTCCGAGCTTGGCGGTGCGCTGGGGATCGCGACGCTGGGAAGCCTGGCCGCCGCCGTCTACACCGACGAGGTACGGGATGCGCTTCCACGCGACATCTCGGCCGAGGCCGCCGACACGGCTACCGGCACCCTGGGCGGTGCGGTCGCCGTGGCCGAGGAGCTGCCGCCTGAGCTGGCCGAGACGATGGTCGCGGGCGCGCGGGACGCGTTCGTTCATGGACTCAACATGTCGGCGGTCTTCGGGGCGGCGTTGCTGGGTGTCGCCGCCGTAGTGGTCACCCTTCTGCTCCGCAAGGTGCCCCTACCGTCGACGAGCGAGTAAGAGGCCGGGCGGGAGCGGGCGCCGGCGACCATGGGCTCTGGTTCAGCTGACTCCAAGCCGGCCGAGGACCTCGTCATGGAGCCGGCCGTTCGTGGCAAGCGCGCCGTTGCCCATCGGAGCAGGTTTGCCGGCCAGGTCGGTGAAACGACCACCGGCTTCCTCCACGATGGGCACCAGCGCGGCGACGTCATGAAGTGCCAGCTCAGGCTCCGTTGCGATGTCGACGGCGCCGTCTGCCAGCAACATGTACGACCAGAAGTCGCCGTACCCGCGCGTGCGCCAGCATGCGCGGGTGAGGTCCAGGAACGCGGGCAGGGCACCGTGTTCCTCCCACTCGGCCAGGTCGGAGTAGGACAGCGACGCGTCGCTGATGGCAGCGACGTCAGAGACTCTGCAGCGGCTGGCTGCTGAGAGCGACCGTCCGGTCCACGCACCCGAACCTCGTGCCGCCCACCAGCGTCGGTTCAGCACGGGCGCCGACACCACCCCGGCCACCACCTCGTCTCCGACCATCAGTGCGATCAGCGTCGCCCACACCGGCACGCCCCGGAGATAGTTCTTGGTGCCGTCGATCGGATCGATCACCCAACGACGTGCGCTGTACCCGTCGGAGCCGAACTCCTCACCGACGATGCTGTCCCGCGGGCGCGCCCGGGACAGGGTGCGGCGGATCGCCTCCTCGGTCTCCCGGTCGGCGTCGGTGACCGGCGTATCGTCGGCCTTCGTCTCTATTCGGAGATCGTCCGCGCGGAACCGGGACAACGTCTGGGCGTCGGCGTCATCGGCGAGAACGTGCGCGAACCTGAGATCGTCATCGTGGGCCACCACCAGAATGTAGCGCGTTCAGAGGCAACAGTTCGCGCGGCGTCTCAGTCGCCGGCCTGACGCTCCCGGCTCGCCAGCAATCGTCGGAACGATTCGACGCGCTCAGGCACCAGCCGTCCGGCGGCGACCGCCACGTCGAGCGCGCACTCCGGTGCGCCGTATCCATGGGTGCAGCCGCGCGGGCACTCGTCCGTCTCCGAGGCCAGGTCACCGAACGCGTGGATGAGCGTGTCCGGATCGACGTGAGCGAGCCCGAACGAGCGGATTCCCGGAGTGTCGATCACCCAGCCGCCTTCGGGCAGCCGGAGCGCAACCGCGCTCGTGGAGGTGTGCCTGCCACGACCAGTGACCAGATTGACTGTACCGGTCGCACGGTCCGATCCCGGGACGAGCGCGTTGACCAGGGTGGACTTCCCGACTCCGGAATGGCCGACCAAGACGCTCGACTGTCCGTGCAGCGTCTCGCGGAGCCTGCGGAGAGGGTCCGGCAGACCGGGGTTCGCTGCGCCGACGTTGCCCAGCTCGGTGACGATCATGGGCGTGTTGAGCGGCTCGTAGGCGTCGATCAGCGGTGCGGGGTCGCCGAGATCCGCCTTGGTGATGCACAACAGCGGGGTCATCTCAGCGTCGTACGCAGCGACCAGGCATCGGTCGATCAACCGTGGACGCGGCTCCGGGTCGGTGACCGCGGTGACGATCACCATGCGATCGGCGTTGGCGACGACGACGCGTTCCACCGGATCGTCGTCGTCGGCGGTACGGCGCAGCACCGACGCCCGAGGGTGTACCCGGACGATCCGGGCCAGCGACCCCTCCTGTCCGGAGACGTCACCCACCAGGCTCACCCGGTCCCCGACCACCACCGCGCCCCGACCGAGCTCACGCGCGCTCATGGCGACGACGATGTGGGCGTCGCCGTCCGTGACGCACGTGTAACGGCCTCGGTCCACGGCGATCACCATGCCGGACAGGGCGTTGCGGTGGGCCGGCCGGATCTTGCTCCGTGGGCGGGAACCGCGCCCAGGACGGACCCTGACGTCGCTTTCGTCGTACGACGACGGGGACCGCCTGGAGCTCACGCCACGCGCTCCGGCTCGAGCATGGCCGCCCACATGCCGGGAAACTCGGGGAGGGTCTTGGCAGTGGTGGCGATGTTCTCCACCTGGACGCCCGGTACGGCCAGGCCGAGTACGGCACCGGCCTGAGCCATCCGGTGGTCGTCGTAGCTGTGGAACACGCCGCCGTGCAGCGGCCGCGGACGGATTGTCAGGCCGTCGTCGGTCTCGGAGACGTCGCCGCCGAGACCGTTGATCTCGGTCGCCAGCGCCGCCAGCCGATTGGTCTCGTGGCCACGAATGTGCCCGACGCCACGGAACTGCGACTCAGAGTCGGCCATTGCCGCGAGACCGGCCAGAACCGGTGTCAGCTCGGCGACGTCGCGCAGGTCTGCGTCGATGCCCTGGACCGTACCGGTCCCACGGACCGTCAGGCCGTCGTCGTCGAGCTCACAGGTGGCGCCCATCCGGGAGAGCAGGTCGCCCAGGGCCGCTCCCGGCTGGGTGGTAGCGGCCGGCCACCGCGGGATGTGGACGGTGCCACCGGTGAGCAGGGCGGCCGCCAGGAACGGCGCCGCGTTGGACAGGTCGG
>NZ_ML142856.1:274142-275532 GCF_004138495.1 Phytoactinopolyspora endophytica | reverse complement strand
CGATGGTCATGTCGAGTGGCTCGATCGGTCCGGGCTCGATACGCCAGGTGTTGATCTCGGATGAATCGACGTCGACTCCGCAGTCACGCAGCATGCCCACGGTCATCTCGATGTGGGGGAGCGACGGTACCTGCTTGCCGTCATGGTGCACCGTGACGCCCTTGTCGTACCTGGCGCCGGACAGCAGAAGCCCACTGACGAACTGTGACGACGCCGACGCGTCGATGGTCACCGATCCGCCGTCGACGGCGCCGTTGCCGCTGACGGTGAACGGCAGGGCACCGCGGCCTGCGTCGTCGATCTCGACGCCGAGTGCACGCAGGGCATCGATCACGGTGCCCATGGGCCGGTTGCGTGCATGCGGATCGCCGTCGAAGGCGACGTCGCCGCCTGCCAGCGCGGCCACGGGCGGCACGAACCGCATCACGGTGCCGGCGAGACCGCAGTCGACGTACCCTCCGGAGGAGAGTGTGGCCGGTGTCACCCGCCAGCCGCCGTCGACCTCATCGATGCCGGTGCCCAAGGCGCGCAGCGCATCCACCATCAAGCGAGTGTCACGTGCCTGAAGGGGCCGGCGAACCTGTGACGGTGACGACGCAAGAGCAGCGAGGACCAGCGCTCGGTTGGTGACGGACTTGGAGCCGGGCAACGCGACGGTCGCGTCGACCGGCCCCGACGCCGTCGGTGCAGGCCAGAGTGGTGCGGCAGAGGAAGTCATCGGACCCCAGCTTACCGCCCGCCGTTTAGTCGGTCTCGTCGTCTACCCAGTCGAAGGTCTTGGTCACTGCCTTCTTCCACCGGCGGTACTGCTTGTCGCGCTCGGTCTCGTCCATTTGCGGGTCCCACTGTTTGTCCTGGGCCCAGTTGGTGCGGATGTCCTCCTCGCTTTCCCAGAAGCCGACCGCCAGCCCGGCGGCGTAAGCGGCTCCGAGCGCGGTGGTCTCCGCGACCACCGGCCGGATCACCGGAACGCCGAGGATGTCGGCCTGGAACTGCATGAGCAGTTCGTTGCCCACCATCCCACCGTCGACCTTCAACGACTTCAGCGGTACTCCGGAGTCGGCGTTCATCGCCTCGATGACCTCGAGGGACTGGAACGCCGTCGCCTGCAGGACCGCTTGCGCGAGATGGCCCTTGGTGACGTAGCGGGTCAGGCCCACGATCGCGCCGCGTGCGTCGGAACGCCAATAGGGCGCGAACAGGCCGGAGAACGCTGGAACGAAGTAGACGCCGCCGTTGTCGTCGACGCTGTCGGCCAGTTGCTCGATCTCCGGCGCGCTGCCGATGAGACCGAGGTTGTCCCGCATCCACTGCACCAGCGAGCCGGTGACCGCGATGGAGCCCTCGAGGGCGTAGACGGTCTCGTTATCGCCGATCTTGTAGCAGACGG
>NZ_ML142856.1:272665-274070 GCF_004138495.1 Phytoactinopolyspora endophytica | reverse complement strand
GCAACCCGTTCTCACTCATCACCTTCTCGGTGCCGGTGTTGAGCAGGACGAAGTTGCCGGTGCCGTAGGTGTTCTTCGCCTCGCCGACATCCAGGCACGCCTGCCCGAACGTGGCCGCCTGCTGGTCGCCCAGAATGCCGGCCAACGGAAGCCCGGCGAACGCGCCGCGCTCGCGGACGTAGCCGTACACCTCCGACGACGAGCGGATCTCGGGCAGCATGGACATGGGTATGCCCATGTCGGCGGCGTTCTGCTCGTTCCACGTCAGCGTGTCGAGGTTCATCAGCAGGGTGCGCGAGGCGTTGGTGGGGTCGGTGACGTGCAGCCCGCCGTCGGTCCCGCCGGTGGCGTTCCACAGCACCCACGTGTCCATGTTGCCGAAAACCAGGTCGCCGGCATCGGCTTTCTCGCGAGCTCCCTCGACGTTGTCGAGGATCCACTTCACCTTGGGTCCGGAGAAGTAGGTGGCCAGCGGCAGGCCGGTGGTCGCGTGATATCGGTTCTGCCCACCGCCTTGCCTGGCAAGCTCGTCGACGATCCGGTCCGTCCGGGTGTCCTGCCAGACGATCGCGTTGTACACAGGCTTGCCGGTGGTGCGGTCCCACACGACGGTGGTCTCGCGCTGGTTGGTGATACCGACTGCGACGACGTCCTCGGTGACCAAGTCCGCCTTGGCCAGGGCTGCGGCGCAGACCTCACGCGTGTTGCGCCAGATCTCCTCGGGGTCGTGCTCGACCCAGCCGGCCCTGGGGAAGATCTGCTCGTGCTCGCGCTGGTCGACCGAGACCACATTGCCGGAGTGATTGAAGATCATGCACCGGGTGGAGGTGGTTCCCTGGTCGATTGCTGCTACGTACTGAGGCATGTGTGTACTCCTCGGGTCGGTACTTCTCGTGCTGTTCGTGCGGGTTCGAATGCGGTTCATGGACCCGGCGTGGTCTCGGCCTAGGTATCGGCCGTTCAGTACACCGCGCCTCCGAGCAGCCCGGCTAGGACACCTCCGACGATCGGGCCGGCGATCGGCACCCACGAGTAGCTCCAGTCGCTGGAGCCTTTGCCCTTGATCGGCAGCAGGGCGTGGGCGATGCGCGGGCCGAGGTCACGTGCGGGGTTGATGGCGTAGCCGGTCGGGCCACCGAGCGACGCGCCGATCCCGAGAACCAGAAGGCCTACGGCCAGTGGGCCGATGTCGACCGGATGTGGGCCGAAGGAGAGAACCACGAAGACGAGGACGAACGTACCGACGACCTCGGTGACGAAGTTCCAGCCGTAGTTGCGGACCTCCGGCCCCGTCGAGAACACTCCGAGCTTAAACGCCGGCTCCTCGCCGGCGTCGAATTGCTTCTTGTAGGCCAGGAACATGACGACCGCGCCGATGAAGGCGCCGGCCATCTCACCGAGAAGG
>NZ_ML142856.1:270425-272629 GCF_004138495.1 Phytoactinopolyspora endophytica | reverse complement strand
GCACGTCGCTCCACTCCGTCGTCCCCTCGACTGCGAGACCGAAGGTGACGGCGGGGTTGATGTGGGCGCCGGAGTCCGCGGCGACGTAGACGCCCGAGAAGACACCAAGCCCCCAGCCGAAGTTGATGAGTAGCCAGTTGCCCTGCAGCGGGCCGCGCATGTAGCCCTTGTTGCTCGGTAGGAGGACGTTCGCCACGACACCGCAGCCGAGCAGGACGAGCATGCCGGTGCCGAGAAGCTCCGTGTAGACGATCTCCCAGAAGTCCAGGTTCATGGACGCCTCCGTTTCGTCGAACGGGCAACGACCGTCCGGGCCTCCGGACATCGCGTCGTTGCGATCTGTAACTGGACGGTAACCGGTCAGTGTGGCCTCCGTCACTGTCTTTCGTTCGACAATGTCGACCGCTTTGGTCACACGTGGCGCGGTTTGTCCCGAAGATCCTCGGCGTCGCCACGGTCTCTACTCGGATTCCGCCACTGACGCAGACGGCCGGGCGGCGTCGCCCAGCAGGCTCTAGGTCTTGATCCACCCGAAGGTGAGCTCGACGGCGCGTCGCCAGTTCTCGTACTCGGACTCGCGGTGCTCGGCGTCCATGTCCGGCAGCCATTGACCCGCCCGGTGCCAGTTGGCACGCAATCCCTGCAGATCCGGCCAATGCCCGACAGCGAGCCCGGCGGCGTAGGCCGCGCCGAGGGAAACCGTCTCCGCGACCATCGGCCGCACGACCGGCACGTCGAGCACGTCGGCGAGGAACTGCATCAGGAAATGGTTCGCGGTCATGCCGCCGTCCACCCTGAGCGTCGCCAGATCGAGCCCCGAGTCGGCGTTCATCGCCTCCACGACGTCCTTGGTCTGCCATGCCGTCGCCTCCAGCACGGCACGTGCCAAATGGCCGCGATTGATGTAGGACGTGAGCCCGGCGATGACGCCCCGGGCCTCGCCTCGCCAGTGCGGAGCGAGCAGGCCGGAGAATGCCGGGACGACGTAACAGCCGCCGTTGTCGGTCACCGTCCGGGCCAGCGTCTCGATCTCCGGTGCACTGCTGATGATGCCGAGCTGGTCACGGAGCCACTGCACCAGTGAGCCCGTGACCGCGATGGAGCCCTCGAGCGCGTACACCGCCGGCTCGTCGCCGATCTGGAAGCCCACGGTGGTGAGCAGACCATGCGTCGAGCGCACCGGATCCGTACCGGTGTTCAGAAGCAGGAAGCTGCCGGTGCCGTACGTGCATTTCGCCTCGCCCGCCGCGAAACAGGTCTGGCCGAACAGGGCCGCGTGCTGGTCACCGAGGACGGCGGTGATCGGGATACCGGGGACCGCTGCCGTCGTACGGCCGAAGTCGAATGTCGAGGAACGGATCCCCGGCAGCATCGCCGGCGGGATGTCGAAGAACTTCAGCAGCTCGTCATCCCAGGACAGGGTGGTCAGATCCATGAGGAGCGTCCGGCTGGCGTTGCTGACGTCGGTCAGGTGCACCCCGCCGTCCGGTCCTCCAGTGAGCTTCCACACCAGCCAGCTGTCCATGGTGCCGAAGAGGACGTCGCCGTTCTCCGCACGCGCCCGCAGCCCGGGTGTGTGGTCCAGTGCCCAGCGGATCTTAGGGGCGGAGAAATAGCTGGAGATCGGCAGACCACAGCGTTGGATCACCTGCTCCGCTCCGGGCGCTCTCGAGAGCTCCTCGACCAGGGCTTGTGTCCGGGTGTCCTCCCAGCCGATCGCCCGGCCGATGGTGACTCCTGTGTGCCGGTCCCACAACACGGTGGTTTCGCGCTGGTTGGCTATGCCGACCGCTGAGATCTCACCGACCGAGACGCCCGCCTGGGCCAGAGTCTGGGGAACTATCCGCTCGACGTCCCGCCAGATCGCCTCGGCGTCGTGTTCCACCCAACCGGGCCTGGGAAAATGATGCCGGTGCTCCCGCTGGACCACGGCGGCCAGCCGGCCGCGGTAGTCGAACAGGATGCACCGCGTGGATGTCGTCCCCTGATCGATGGCCATCACGTAACGCTGCACTGTCGAGCTCTCCTTTGAGTCTCGTCATCAAGACGCGCCGAGGTCCCGCGAGATCGCACGTGCCGCATTACGCACCTGCTCGACCGTGACGCGGTCGTACTGTCCCTTACTGTCGCAGAGCCGTTCCGCGGGGCCGGAGACGCCGATGGCACCCACGACGAGGCCACCGTTGCCGCGGACGGGTGCGGCG
>NZ_ML142856.1:263249-270391 GCF_004138495.1 Phytoactinopolyspora endophytica | reverse complement strand
TGCTCGCTTCTCCCACTACCCGTTCATCCAGCTCGCCTGCCCAGCCTGCCTCGCGGACGGCGACCAGCGCCCGCGCCAATGCTTTCTGATCCACCAGGGTGCGCCAGGTGAACGGTTCGAGCTCTTCCTGGCGGGTCGTCGTGTACAGGCTCGCGTCGTAGGCGAGCAGTACCTTGCCCAGCGCGGTCGCATGCAGCGGGAGCAGCGAGCCGATATCCAGCGCCTGCATGGTGTCGTCCGGTCGGAACACGTGATGGACGACGAGAAGTTTGCCCTGCAGCGGGGTGCCGATGCGGACTGCCTCATTGCACCGCGCCGCCAATGCGTCGGCCCAGTTGGAAGCGCGAGAACGTAGCTCGTTCGCGTCCAGGTAGCTGGTGCCGAGGTGCAGCAGCGCGGCACCGAGGTGGTACTTGCCGGTCGTCTTGTCCTGTTCGACGAAGCCGACGCCTTGCAGGGTGCGGAGTATTCCGTGGGTCGTGCCCTTGGCGAGGTCGAGTGAGGCGGCGATCTCGCCGACGCCCAGCTGCCCCGAACCATGCGCCAGCAGACGGAGTATGGCCGCTGCGCGCTCGATCGATTGAACCGCACCTGGCACGTCGTCACGGTATAACCTCCCTGAGCGTTCGACAATGTCAGACGAGAGCCGTATTAACAGGCAGCTCAACCGGTAGCGTGGTGTGCATTGGAGTACAAGACCCGCAAGGAGGCGAGGTCCTGGTGACCGAGCGCAACGCAGAGTCGGTTCGCAGCGGCGGGACGGGCCGCCGACTTGGCCCGGAAGAACGGGACCGCGGCTGGCAGCGTCTGAGCACAGAGCATTTCGACGTCGTCGTCATCGGCGGCGGAGTCACGGGTGCCGGCGCCGCGCTCGACGCCGCAACCCGAGGCCTGAAGGTGGCCTTGGTCGAGGCCAGGGATCTGGCCGCGGGCACATCCAGCCGGTCGAGCAAGTTGTTCCACGGCGGCCTGCGATATCTCGAGCAGTTCGAGTTCGGTTTGGTGCGCGAGGCGTTGCGGGAGCGTGAGCTGATGCTCACCCGGCTCGCTCCGCATCTGGTGAAACCGGTGAGCTTTCTGTACCCGTTGACACGCCGGGTGTGGGAGCGTCCATACACCGCCGCCGGACTGCTGATGTACGACACGATGGGCGGCGCCCGTTCGGTTCCAGGTCAGAAGCACCTGACTCGATCCGGTGCATTGCGCCTGTTCCCGGCGATGCGGCACGACGCGCTGGTCGGTGGGGTCAGGTACTACGACGCACAGGCCGACGACGCGCGCCACACCATGTTCGTCGCCCGCACCGCGGCCCATTATGGCGCCGTGGTCCGGACGTCGACTCAGGTCATCGGCTTTCTCCGGGAAGCCGACCGGATCAGCGGCGTGCGGGTCCGGGACGTGGAGACGGGCGATGAGCAGGACGTCACCTGCGATGTGGTGGTCAACTGCACCGGCGTGTGGACGGATGAGATGCAGCGGTTGGCCGGTGCTCGCGGACGATTCCGGGTCCGGGCCAGCAAGGGTGTGCATATCGTCGTCCCGCGGGACCGGATCGCCGCTGACTCCGGGCTCATCCTGCGGACCGAGAAGTCCGTGCTGTTCGTCATCCCGTGGCGTAGCCACTGGATCATCGGCACCACGGATACGGACTGGACGTATGACCTTGCGCATCCCGCTGCCACGCAGGCTGATATCGACTACATCCTCGACCATGTGAACGCGGTTCTGGCCACCCCGCTGACGCACGATGACATCGAAGGCGTCTATGCGGGGCTGCGCCCGCTCCTGGCGGGAGAGAGCGATGTCTCGTCCAAGCTCTCCCGAGAGCATGCGGTGGCGCGAGTGGCGCCAGGGATGGTGGCGATCGCCGGTGGCAAATACACGACGTATCGCGTGATGGCTGCGGATGCGATCGATGCGGCCGAGGGCGACTTGCGTGGGCGCATCGCCCCCTCGATCACCGACCGGGTCCCGCTGCTGGGTGCCGACGGCTACCACGCGCTGGTCAACCAGATCGACCGGCTGGCCGAGCAGTACGGCCTGCACCCGTATCGTGTCCGCCATCTTCTCGACCGCTACGGTTCCCTGGTGCACGACCTCCTGGAGCTTACGGCTGACCGCCCTGACCTGCTGGAACCGATACCGGGAGCGCCGGACTACCTGAAGGTGGAGATCGTCTACGGGGCGCGAGACGAGGGCGCGCTGCATCTCGACGACGTGCTGACCCGTCGCACCCGTATCTCGATCGAGTACCCGCACCGAGGGCTCGACTGTGCCGAGCCGGTCGCCGCGCTGATGGGCGAGGTCCTCGGCTGGGACGAGGCGCAGCGGGCACGCGAGGTCGAGGTGTACGCGGAGCGCGTGTCGGCGGAGCGGAACTCGCAGACGAAGCCGGACGATCAGGCAGCGGATGAGATTCGGACCGCGGCGTCGGAACCGCGGCCGTTGATCGCCGAACCCGTGAGCTAGTGCCCGCGCACACGTACACCCGCACGCACGCCTGGTCTGGTGGGTGGGCGGTCGAGTTTTCCTCGGCCGGCGCACCGACGGCGGCGACTCCAGCAGTGGTCGCGCTGGTCTACGCCGCCGGCGATACCGGCTGCCGGAAATTCTCGACCGTCCACCTTCCGGCTTGCCTTTTAGTACGCGGCTATCTGAAGTCTCGGCTCGGCCGCCGTTAACGTCGCTCTTGCCGCTGTCCGTGCGGCCTTCGCCCCTCGCACGGCGGCACGTGCTTGTTAAGTGTCAATGACGGTTGGAGCCAGTGGTCCACCATGGGGAGAGGAAGACGCCGTTCGCCATGAGGTCTGTCGGCGGCCTGAGGGCGCGCGGGGTTGATCTGGTGAGCGGGCGTGCGGCGAAGCGTGTCGCGATGCGGGAAACGAGAGCCATGCCCTTGATGTAACCATACCGGTCGGTATACTGTCAGTGTATCGACCGACATATGAGGAGCGAGCGGTGGTGGAGATGCCGGGTGTGCCGACTACGGTGATCAAAGGCCGTGGGCGTCAGCGTTCGTTTGACCTGGCGCGGCTGACGCCGGCCGGCGAGAAGTTGCTGAACGCTGCGAGTGATCTGTTCTACGCACGCGGCATTCATGCGGTAGGCGTGGACTCGATCGCGGAGACCGCGGGCACGACTAAGAAGACGCTCTACGACCGGTTCGGCTCCAAGGACGTCCTCGTGGCGTTGTACTTGCAGCGCCGCGCCGAGCGGTGGCAGCGGTTCGTCGAGGAACACGTGGCAGCGGCCGAGGCGGACGGGGACGGCCATGGTGTCGGTGTCTCGGAGAAGGCGGCACGGCGGGTGCTCGTCGTTCTGCACGCACTCGGGGAGTGGAACTCCACGTTGAGCCGCGGATGTGCGTTCGTCAACGCGTTCGCCGAGATCGGCGGCGACGACCATCCTGGGATCGCGGTGATCCGGGCCGAGAAGGAGTGGACTCGTGAGCTGTACGCGCGGCTGCTGCGGGAGGCAGGGATAGATGACCCGGAGATCGACGGGTTAGCCGCACAGCTGGCGATGCTGCAGGAAGGCGCCTTGATGATGTGGACCGCCGGCGGTATGCCGGATGCGATCGACTACGCATGCGACGCGGCCCGCCGGCTGCTGTCCACGGCCGCCGGTGAGAAGGACGGCGGTTCCGCCCCGTAAGTCTGAGCCTCGCCCAGGTGTCAGGAAGGCTTCGCGCTCTTGGCCGTCTTGCGGGCTTTACGCCCGGCAGACTTCGTCCCCTTCTTCGCCTTGCCCGCAACGTTCTTGGCACGCCATGCCAACCCGGGCTTGCCTTCGGTGTCCACGCTGGCGAGAAGCAGCCCGCCGGCCAGTCCCGCGTTCTTTATCGCGTCGACGCGCTGCTGCTGGCGCTCCTGTGGGTCTTGGGTCTCCCAGAACGGGTGGGCCGCCACCGTCGTCGGCACGAGCGAGCTCGCGAGCACCACGGCTGCGAGCCGGGGGAATCTGCCGGTGGCCAGCGCCAAGCCCGCGCCTAGCTGCGTGGCGGCGTTGATCCGGACCAGCTGCTTGGGGTCGGTGGGCAGGTTCGGCGCGTTCTTCTCCAGAATCGGCCCTACCTTGTCAGTAAAGGACTTCGCGGCGGGTACCTGCGATTCGGGATCCCGGAAGTTCTTCCATCCCTGCACGACGAAAATGGACGCCAGCATCGGGCGCGCGATCATTCGGACGAGGCTCATACCTCTTGCCTACCACGAAATGTCGCGTGATGTGGACAAGAGATGCCGCGATCCACGGAGCTACCGTGGATCGTCACCGGCGTGTTCCGGTGATCACGCCGGCAGACTCATCCGGCGCCGGTCGTGGCGTGCAGTGGGGCAACCATCGGCAGGCACACCGCGTGCCCGTTCGCCCGGTACGGACAACAAGAGCGAATATAGACCTATGTGTGGGCGCTACGTCGTAAGCCAGGACCCGGACGATCTCGCGGAGGAGTTCGGTGTCGACCGCATCGCCGTCAAGGAGCGGCTGGAGCCGGACTGGAACATCGCACCGAGCAAGGAGGTGTACGCGGTCCTCACTCGCCGGGAGCGGGAAGGCACCGGCGAGGAACGGAGGCTTGCGTCCGTGCGCTGGGGCTTGGTTCCCTCGTGGGCGAAGGATCCGTCGATCGGGAACCGGCTGATCAACGCTCGTGTCGAGACGGCCGCCGAGAAGCCGTCGTTCCGGCGTGCCTTCGCGGCTCGGCGATGCCTGCTGCCCGCGGATGGATTCTACGAATGGCGGGGCGAGAAGAAGGGAAAGCGCCAGCCCTTCTACATCCATCCGCCAGAGGGCATGCTCGCCATGGCCGGGCTCTACGAGATCTGGCGTGATCCGACCCGCGGCGACGACGATCCGCACCGCTTCCTCTGGTCCATGGTCATCCTCACCACTGACGCCACCGACGAGGTCGGCCAGATCCACGACCGCATGCCGATGCTTGTCGGCCCGGAGCATTGGGCGGACTGGCTCGATCCGGGCAACGGCGACGTGGCGGGTCTCACCGGGGTGCTGGCGCCGGCGGTTCCAGGAGTGCTCGATGCCTACCCGGTGTCGACGGAGGTCAACAAGGCCGATAACAACGGGCCGCAACTGGTGGAGCCGATTTCACTGTGAGCGAGCAGCGGGTCGTCGCGACGCCGAACGGCGAGGCACGGTTGTGGATCGACGAGGCGGCGAAGCCGGGGCTCCGGCTGGTGCTGGGTCATGGCGCCGGAGGCGGCGTGGAGTCACGGGACCTCGCGATACTGGCAGAGCAGCTGCCACTGTCCGGTATCGGCGTCATCCGGATCGAGCAGCCGTGGCGGGTGGCCGGGAAGAAGATCGCGCCTCGGCCGGCCGTCCTGGATGAGGCATGGCTGTCCGCATTGCAGGGCGTCTCCCGGGAGGTGCCGATCGTCGTCGGTGGACGCAGCGCCGGTGCCAGGGTGGCCTGCCGTACGGCAGGAGACGTGGGCGCGGCCGCCGTCGTCGCGCTGTCGTTTCCGCTGCATCCTCCGGGGAAGCCGGAGCAGTCCCGGCTGGACGAACTGACCGGCGTAGATATGCCTGTCCTCGTGGTGCAGGGTGAACGTGACGCCTTCGGGAGGCCGAGCGAGTATCCCGCCGGGCCGTGGACCCTGGTGCCGGTGCCGTACGCGGACCATGGGATGGCGGTGGCAAAGGCGTACGACCAAGCGGCGGCGCTGGCGACCGCGGTGGCCGCCGTGCGGGAATTCCTGATGCCCTTGGCTGGTTGACAGGCCAGGCGGCTACGTCGAGCAGATGTGATCGGCGGATTAACGGCAAACTCAGCCCCGGGAGGGACGGATCTTCGTGAGTGCACCCGGCACGGCATGCCTTGAAGCACCCCGGTCGCTTGAGCCCGCGGTCGCGGGTTGGAAGGACTGGAAAGCAGTGACGCCGGCAGTATCGGTAGCATCGGAGGCGATGGCCACAGTAGAGAGTGCCGAGCAGCGCGCACAGCGTTTCGAACGCGATGCGCTGCCGTTTCTTGATCAGCTCTACTCGGCGGCGCTGCGGATGACTCGCAATGCCAGCGACGCGGAGGATCTGGTACAGGAGACGTTCACCAAGGCGTACGCGTCATTCCACCAGTTCAAGGAAGGTACCAACCTCAAAGCTTGGTTGTACCGGATCTTGACGAATACGTTCATCAACTCCTACCGCAAGAAGCAGCGCGAGCCTCAGCAGAGTGCCGCGGAGGAGATCGAGGACTGGCAGATGGCGCGGGCGGAAGCGCACAGCTCCACCGGGCTGCTCTCCGCGGAAGCTGAGGCATTGGGTCATCTGCCCGACTCCGATGTCAAGGATGCGCTCCAGGAGATCCCCGAGGAGTTCCGCATCGCGGTATACCTCGCGGACGTGGAGGGCTTCCCTTACAAGGAGATCGCCGAGATCATGGGAACCCCGATCGGAACGGTGATGTCCCGGCTGCACCGGGGACGCCGCCAGCTTCGGGAGCTTTTGGAAGACTATGCCCGCGAGCGAGGGCTCGTGCCGGCAGGCGACAGCGGACCAGGGGGTGCGCGAGTGTCATGAGCTGCGAAGATGATGACGTCGACTGTGCCGAGGTACTGGACAGAGTGTACGCGTTCCTCGACCACGAGATGGATGAAGACCGCGCCCTGACGTACGCGGAGATCGAGGCCCACCTGAGCGACTGCGGTGGATGCCTATCGAAGTACGACCTCGAACGGGCCGTCAAGGCGGTGCTGGCGCGCTCTTGTGCCTGTGAGCACGCACCGGAGGAGCTGCGGATGAAGGTCCTGGCACGGATTCGCCAGGTCCGGGTGCAGGTCACCGACTACACCTGACCGTTCCGCAGCACCTAGCCACCATGGTGCCGGCCCACCTATGATCGGTTCCATGTCCGAACGAGCCATTGCCCCGTCGGAGCGTGTGCTCGTGCCGTCCGGGCAGAACTACCGGAGGCTGCTGAAAAGCACGCCGATACTGCTGGGAGCGCTCGGACCGCTACTGGTGGTGCGGAACGGGCCGGTGAGCGTGATGGCGGCGGTGGTCGCGGCTCTGACGCTGGCCGGAGTAGTGCAGGTGGTGCGCCGCGAGCAGCGCATCGTCGTCACCCCGACACACATCGAGAGCGTCCGCCCGGTCGGGTTGCCACGCAAGCGTGCGCGCGCCGA
>NZ_ML142856.1:257742-263239 GCF_004138495.1 Phytoactinopolyspora endophytica | reverse complement strand
ACCGTTGTCAGTGTCCGCGTGTCGGCGTCGTCCGGGACGCGGGCCAACCGGAACCTGCTGCTGCTCGACCGCCGTGAGCGGTTGATTCTGCGGATGAAGAGTCCGCAGTGGTCTCCGGAGGACATGCGGCAGCTGGTGCGGTGGCTTGGTGTGAAACCACAGGAAACAGCCCAGGCCGTCACGGCGCGGCAGCTGGGCAAGCGGTTCCCACGTGCCGTCCCGATGTCCGAGCGGTTCCCGTTCCTCTCCGGGCTCGCCGTCGTCGTGGTGATCGCCGCCGTGCTGATGACCGCCTCGGTCATTCTCGACTAGGCTCCCGGCTATGGCGGATCCGTACGAATCGTCGTCGTCGCCCGCGACGCGCGCAGCCGATGCTGACCGCGATGCGGTGGCCGAGATATTGCGCACCGCGGTCGCCGATGGGCAGCTCGACCTGACCGAACTGGATGACCGCTTGGCCGCGACGTACGCGGCCAAGACGCGTGCGGAGCTGGCGACCGTGACAGCAGATCTCGGCCGGGCCCCGCAGTCCGACGCGCGGCCGCTGAGACTGCGGACGAAGAGTGGCACGCTGAAGAAGGACGGGTACTGGGTCGTCCCCGCTCAGATCATGGCCGAGTGCAGCTCAGGCACGATCAGGTTTGACTTCACCGAGGCGGAGTGTGTGCACCGAGAGGTGGCCGTACACGTCGATGTGACCTCCGGGTCAGTGGTGCTGACCGTCCCGTACGGATGGTCCGTGAACATGGACGACGTGTCGTGCACCAGTGGGAACGTGTCCAACAAGGTCACTGAACGGCCGAGTCCCGATGCTCCGCTCTTGCGCGTGAGCGGTCAGGTGACCTCAGGTTCCGTCGTCGCCCGCTATCCTCGCCGAGACGCCCGGTATCCTCGTCGATCCTTCTGGGCGCGGCTGTCGGCGCTGTTCGGCCACCGCGGCCACCAGCAACTCGGTCGATGAGGAATTCATCCGTGAGTATTGTCGATTCCTGGTGGTCCCGTCCGTCAAGGGTGTAGAAACCACCCACACGGAAGGGGAACGGCCATGAAGTATATGCTCATGCTCTTCGAACCGGACACAGACTGGCAATCAGCGCCGAAGCGGGAGCTCGACGCAGTCCTCGCTGAGCACACGACGTTTGCCGAGCGCCTCCAAGAACGTGGCATACAGTTCAGTGGCGAAGCTCTGCGCCCGTCCACAACCGCGACGACCCTGCGCCCGGACGGCGACGACGTCTTGGTGACGGACGGCCCGTATGTGGAGCTGAAGGAGAATCTTGCCGGCTACTACATGATCGACGTCAAGGATCTCGACGAGGCGCTGGAGGTCGCGAGGATGTGCCCGATCGCCTCCGGCATCGAGGTGCGTCCGGTATGGGACACGACGGGCTGAGCACTGAGGCCGCGGCTGCGTTAGCCGATGTGCACCGCCGGGCTTGGGCCAGGGTGCTCAGCTCGGTGGTGCGCCTCACCCGCGACTTCGACGCCGCGGAGGACGCGACCCAAGAGGCATTCGTGGCCGCGCTCGACGCGTGGCCACGGCACGGCGTTCCGGACAGCCCCGTGGCGTGGCTGACGACGGTGGCCAAGCGGAAGGCGTTGGACGGTGTCCGCCGCGAGGAGACCCTGGCACGGAAGCTGCCGCTGCTGGTCGTTCCCGATGACGATGGACCGGAGCCGGCGACCTCGATCCACGACGAGCGGCTCCGCTTGATCTTCACGTGTTGTCATCCCGCGCTCGCCATGTCCGGGAGAGTGCCGTTGACCCTGCGGCTGGTGTGCGGGCTGAACACCGCGGACATCGCGCGTGTGTTCCTGGTCAGCGAGTCCACCATGGCGGCGAGGCTGACCAGGGCGAAGAAGAAGATCCGGGCTTCTGGCATCCCGTACCGGGTGCCCGAGGACCACGAGCTTCCGGACCGGCTGCCGGCCGTTCTCAGCGTCGTATCCCTGCTGTTCACGGAAGGACACACGGCTTCACGCGGTGCCCGCCTCGACAGAGCTGAGCTGGTACGTCTCTCGCGCGATCTTGCGTCGACACTGCGGGAGCTGATGCCGGACGAGCCCGAGGTGCTGGGACTGTTGGCCACTATCCGGTTGGGCGAGGCGCGCGGTGCGGCACGTCTCGACGAGCGTGGTGGCCTCGTCGTCCTTGAGGACCAAGACCGCTCGCTGTGGGACCGCGAGGTAATCAACGAGGGCGTCGAGTTGGCCGACGCCGCCATCCGGCGTTCCGCTCATCGCACGCCGGGCGTCTACGCACTGCATGCGGCGATCGCGGCCCTGCACTCTGAGGCGCCTTCCTACGCCGACACCGACTGGGCCCAGATCGTCGCGCTGTACGACATGCTGCTCGCGGTGCAGCCGTCACCGGTGACGGAGCTGGCCAGGGTTGCCGCACGGTCGATGGTCGCGGGCCCGGCTGCCGTCCTGGCCGATGTGGATCGGCTGAGCCTGGATCCCCGGCTGAAGGGTTACCGCGGCCTGCCTGCTACCCGAGCCGACCTCTTCCGTCGCCTCGGTCGCACCTCCGACGCGGCAGCCGCGTACCGCGAGGCAGCGGCTCTCACGGACAACGACGCTGAACGGGCATTCCTGTCCCGCCGGGCAGCCGTGATGGAGTCTCCCGCGTGATGCGATGAGGCCCGCGCATACGAGAATGGGACGATGAAGATCACAGAGATCGAGCCTTTGCCCGTGGCCGCCGGAGCCGGTGCCTATCTCCTCGTCGCGGTGCACACCGACGAAGGCCTGCACGGTCTCGGCGAGGTCGGGATGCGTTCCCGGCCGAGAACCGTACAAGGCGCGCTGCACGATCTGGCAGATCTGGTGGTCGGGCAGGACGCCAACGGCATAGAGCACCTGTGGCAGTTGATGTACCGGGGAGGGTTCTTCCCTGCGGACCGAGATGTCGGCGCCGCGATCGCCGCGATCGACATGGCGATGTGGGATCTGCGCGGCAAGGCTCTGGGCGTGCCGTTGTTCGAGTTGCTCGGCGGTCCGAGTCGCGACCAGGTGCCGGCATACGTCCATATCGGGGGCGCGGACGTCGGGGAGTACGTGGACAACGCTCACCGGATGCTGGATCTCGGCTGGACTCACCTGCGGCTGAGCGTCGATGGACGGACCGATCCGATCTTCGAACCGCGGCAGGCCGTGCGGGACACGCTCTCAGTCATGCACGGCCTGCGGGACGCGCTCGGGGACGACGTGGAGCTGCTGGTGGACGTGCACACACGGCTCGACCCACCGGACGCGGTGAATTTCTGCCGGGAGACAGAGCCGCTCCGGCCGTACTTCATCGAGGACCCGCTGCGTTCGGAGGACCCGGAGGCGTACCGGATGCTGCGGCAACGCACCGGGGTGCCGCTGGCGGCCGGTGAGCAGTACACCACCAAATGGGACTTCCGGCCGCTGCTCGAGGGCGACCTCATCGACCACGCACGCGTCGACTTGGCTAACACGGGCATCACCGAAGGACGCAAGATCGCGGCGATGGCTGAGGCACACCACATCAGGATCGCGACCCACAATCCGCTCGGGCCGGTCTGTTCCGCCGCGTCCGCGCATCTCAATACCGCGCTGCCGAACGTGAGCGTGCAGGAGCAGTTGCGGCCGCACGGCTGGGATGACGATCCTCTGGTCCAGGCCGGCCCGGTCGTCTCGGCTGGATCAGTGCGGCCCGCCGACCTGCCCGGTCTGGGCGTACAGATCGATCTTGACTACGCGAGGAAGCATTCCGCGGCCGACCAGCTCAGCGCGCCGCCCCGGTATCGGCGTGCTGATGGTTCCTTCACGAACTGGTAGGTGAAACTTGTATAGGTGTAGTTATAATAAGCTCAGCTATACAAGATAGGTGTCACTATGGACAAGCCACCCGAGATGTTCGACCGCGATTTTGAGTGGTCTGAACTGAGTCGGTTTGCGCTGCACGAGGGCCCCGGCGCCACGCTTGGTGTTGTCTCGGGACGTCGCAGACAAGGCAAGACGTACTTGCTCGACGCGCTGGCACATGCCACTGACGGCTTCATGTTCACGGCCACTGAGACGACCGAGGCCGACGCATTGCGCCAGTTCGGTGTGGCGCTGGCGACCTACGTCGGCGAGCCGACACCGTTCCGGTTCACTGGTTGGGACGAGGCTATATCGCGGCTCATGAGGATCGAGTCTGGCAGGCCGACCACGACGGTCATCGACGAGTTTCCCTTTCTGGCCAGAACGTCGCCAGCGCTGCCGTCAGTGATTCAGCGCGCCCTTGATCCGACGGCGCAGCGGAGCAACGCACCGATTCGGCTTCTGTTGTGCGGGTCAGCCCTATCCTTCATGGGGAGCCTGCTTGCCGGCAACGCGCCGTTGCGTGGACGCGCGGGGCTCGAGCTCGTCGTTCCCACGCTGGATTTCCGGCTAGCCGCTCAGTTCTGGGGAATCGACGACGCGCACACGGCTGTGCTGACGAACGCAATCGTCGGTGGCACTCCTGCTTACCGGAGAGAGTTCGTTCAAGACGACGTGCCTGCCGGACCGGAAGACTTTGACTCGTGGGTCGTTCGCGCGGTGCTGAATCCGGCGCGGCCGCTGTTCCGTGAAGCCCGCTATCTTCTGGCTGAAGAGCCCGATCTTCGAGATACGGCCCTGTATCACTCGGTGTTGGGCGCTATCGCGGACGGCAACGCCACACGAGGCGGGATCGCCAACTATCTGGCCAGGCGATCCACGGATCTCGCACATCCCTTGGGAGTGCTCGAGGACATCGGCATGGTGACTCACGAGCTCGACGCCTTCCGCAGGAATCGCTCGACGTATCGTATCGCGGAGCCTCTGATCACCTTCTACCACGCGGTCATGCGGCCTGTATGGGGTGACCTCGAACGGCCGAGCCGTGCTCCGGCGATGTGGGAACGTGCCAAGCGCGTCTTCCTGGCCAGAGTCGTCGGACCGCACTTCGAACGGTTGTGCCGCGAATGGGTTCGCTGGCATGCGTCACCGGAGACGTGTGGAGGATTCGTCACTCGCGTGGCCAGTGGCACCGTCAACGATCCGCCGGCACGATCGAGTCACGAGGTGGACGTCGCCGCGTTCGGTCGGAACAGCGAAGGAGGCGAGGTGTTGCTGGCGATCGGAGAAGCCAAATGGCATGAGGTCATGGGCGTTGAACATGTGCGACGGCTCGAGCACATCCGGGACCTGCTGCGCACGCGAGCCGAGGCTGTCGACGCCGTCCGGTTACTCTGCTTCGGCGGCAACGGCTTCACGGATGAGCTCCGTCGTCGTGCGGTCTCGGACGAGTCCGTCCAGCTCGTCGATGTGAGCCGCCTCTACCGAGGCGAGTGACTCGTCGGCTCAAGCCACACGGCAGGACACGGCTACCGCAGCTGGTTGAGATCCAGGCGCACGTTGAAGGGTACGGTGGCCTCGAACGCGCCCTGGGCCCAGTGATAGTGCGGCTAACCGTTGATGATCAGCGGCTGCGTCGCGGAGCCAGATGGCGCGGGAGATG
>NZ_ML142856.1:252605-257666 GCF_004138495.1 Phytoactinopolyspora endophytica | reverse complement strand
GGTGCCGTGGAATCCAATGTTCTCGTCACGGGTGCGGCCGGCAACGTGGCGCAGATGCTGTGGCCCGGCCTCGACGGCGTCAAGGTTCGCGCGGTGGATGTCCGGGAGTTCTCCGGATGGGCCGGTGCGGACATGGCGGTCGGGGATCTGGCGGATCCCGGGTTCGTGTCGACGGTCTTGAGCGGCGTCGACGCCGTGGTCCATCTTGCGGCGAACCCCATGCCCATGGCTCGGTGGGCTGATCTGCGTGCCCCCAACATCGACGCCGTGGTGAACGTGCTCGAGTCAGCACGCTCGCTGGGTGTGCGAAAGGTCGTGCTGGCCAGTTCGGTGCATGCGGTCGGCGGATATGTCGGATCGGACATGGGCGTCATCGAGCCGTCGTGGCCCGCGCGCCCTTGTTGTGCCTACGGCGCGACCAAGGTGTTCGCCGAAGGATATGGTCATATGGTCTCGGCCACCAGCGATGTGTCGGTCGTGGTGTTGAGACTCGGTGCGTGTCAATGGCGGCCGGTCGACACCGGCGCCTTGGCTGGCTGGCTGGCTCCGGACGACCTTCAGCGGATGGTCCGGGCTGCGCTGGACGCGGATGTGTCCTATGGGACGTATTTCGGGGTCTCTGCCAACACACGTACCGCCTACGACATTGACAACGCCAGGCGGGACCTACGATACGAACCCATGGGTGATTCGGAGGAGTTCGCAGCCGAGCTGCCGGACGGCGTCGGTGGCATGTGCCTCGGACGACGGTCCGGCATCGCTCGCTAGCTGCAGAGCGTCACGCGTTGGGGCGCTTGCCGTGGTTGGCTGCGCTCTTCTTGCGGCCCTTGCGCTTGCGCGCCTTCTTACCCATGGCCACTCCTTAAGTCGTCTCGACTGGGACTCTGGTGCCGGATCGGGGCGGTGTCGCCCTTTCTCCGGCCCCTCATTGTCGCATGGATGCTGTGGACTCTTCCGTGCGACGTACGCGATGCCGCCACATTCGGCGTGGTCGATGCGTCATCGTGTGACGCGTGCGACTCCGCGGTCGCGTCCGCGTCGTCCACCAGGTGGTCGGTGGTGGCTTCGTCGCGACCGTCGTCCTCGGGGTAGCGGTAGCGGCGCCTGTCCGGCAGGACGTTGGTGCTGGGCCGTCGTCCGGTCATCCCGGTCGCAAGGACGGCGGCGAGTCCGGCGGCGATCGCGATGTCACCGGGGCTGACCACCTCGGGCCGCGGTGGGAACGCCACTGGGATGTTCTTGGAGAGCCACGAGAGGCGCGTGGAGTCGTCGGCCGGCTCGGTGCTGTCGGTATTGACGACCTCTGCCTCCGCCCCGGCGCGAGCCGCCGCGTCGGGCGAGACGGGCACCGAGCCGTTGAAGATGAGCACGAACGCGTTCGCTGCGATCCCGAGCGCGATCAGTCGTGCACCCGGTGCCCAGCGGTTCACCCATGCGTAGAAGGCCACGACGAGCCAGGCCAGTCCTGACAGTATCGCCAGGGCCGAGTCCCAGGCCCAGCTCGCGAAGACCGCGAGGATGTACAGGCCGAGCGCTGTGAGCAGCAGGCGGTTCCGCGCGGGCGGGGGATCCGCGAGCCGGCGCAGGCTGCCGCGCTTGGCGTAGCCGACGCTTAAGCCGGCCGCCAGCGCGAGCACAACGAGGACCACATTATTCATAGTGGCCGTGATGGGTGCGAACTTGTGGATGCCACGCCCGTCAGGTGCGACCTCTATGTTCACAGGTGGGCGGCGTAGGGTGAACTGCGCATCAGGTGTCATGAGCCTTAAGGAGAGAAGTCACGTGGCCGAGCAGGTGGCTGCCGAGATGGTGGCGAATGTGCATTCCGTTGCGGTGTCGGAAGGCGATCGCATCGAGGCCGGCGCCACGCTGCTCGTGCTCGAGTCGATGAAGATGGAGATCCCCGTGCTCGCCGAGAACGCCGGCGTCGTCGCCGATGTCAAGGTCGCTGCCGGGGACGTCGTCCAAGAAGGTGACATCCTGGTGGTTCTCTCAGCCTGATTCTCTGGCCATCGCGCAGAGTGGGGCAAGGAGATCGCCAGGCTAAAGCCCAACCGGGCCACAGACCGACCGGGTGCGATATGCCCGGCGTAACCCCGGGCCTGGAGATCTCCTCGCCCCACTCTGCGCAACCAAGTCAGGGCAGGATGCGCTGGGTGTAGGGGCAGCTGGGGAGGTCCTGCGACCATTCGTTCTCATGGTGGTGCCTGGACGCCGGCTGTGGCCCGCCGTCGACACGTACCCACCGGACCATGCACGCGACCGCGGCGATGAGAGCCAGAAGTAGGACGATGTAGAGGAACATGGCAGAAAGTCTTCTACTATCGGCATCCTGCCAACAGTGGCAGGACTGTCGTCTAGCATCGACTTCCTGCCAAAGTCCTGCCAGAATGGAGCAATGCTCCAGAATGTCGCCGTCGTCGCGTTCCCTGGTGTCGCACCGTTCGAGCTGGGTGTGCTCTGTGAGAGTTTCGGGGTCGACCGCTCGGACCAGGGGCTGCCCACGTTCGATTTCGCGCTGTGCGCGCCACGGCCCGGCGCCGTGCCGACCTCGATGGGCTTTGATCTCATGGTGCCCAACGGCCCGGAACTGCTGGCCGACGCCGACCTGATCGGCATTCCGGCGGTGCCCCGGAACCTGGTCGACGCCCGGCGGGACCTGTACCCGGAGGAGGTCCTTTCGGCGCTGCGTGCGGCCGTGGAACGCGGAGCGCGCGTGCTCTCGGTCTGTTCAGGCGCCTTCGTCCTGGGCGTCGCCGGGCTTCTGGACGGGCGGCGGTGCACGACTCATTGGATGTACACCGATGAGCTGGCCGAGCGTTTCCCGGCCGCGAAGGTGGATCCCGACGTGCTGTACGTCGACGACGATCCGGTGATCACCAGCGCCGGAACGGCGGCCGGGCTCGACGCCTGCCTGCACCTGTGGCGCAAGGAGTTCGGGGCGGAGGTCGCGACGATGGTGGCCCGCCGGATGGTGGTACCGCCGCACCGGGACGGTGGCCAGGCCCAGTTCGTCGAGGCGCCGGTCCGGCCGACGCCGGCACACACGTTGGCGGGCATCCTCGACTATATGGAAGCGCACCTGGACGACGAGCTGACGATCGACGGGCTGGCGGTGATGGCCTCGATGTCACCGAGGACGTTCGCTCGACGCTTCCGCGCCGAGACCGGCACCACACCGTACGACTGGTTGCTGGGACGGAGGGTGGCGGCGGCGCAGCGGATGCTGGAACGGGGCGACGACACCGTTGACGCGATCGCGACCGCCACCGGGTTCGGTACCGCGGCTGCACTCCGGCACCACTTCGGCCGTCGTCTCGGGACGACGCCTCAGGCGTATCGGGCGACGTTCCACCACCACACAAGCTAAAGGCGCTGCACGCCGCACACCGCCCGAGGTGCTGCTCACCTCGACGGCTGAGGCGGCGGTCCCGCGGTCTGCCGGTACAGCCAGGGCGAGCCGGCGCGCAACGCGTTCTGCAGCGCGATCAGCAGGTCGGTGCGTGCTGCCGGCGCCGTGTGCGGCGACGCCGACGCGTCCTGGGCCGGCGTGCCGTGCACACCGAGCAGCAGCTGGAGGTGGAGGGCCCGGAGGTAGGCGGTGATGTTGGCCCGGTTCGGAGACTCCGGTCCGTTCGGCGGTTCGGATCCGGCGATACGCTCTGCGAGCCGTTCCAGCCATGCCTCCACCGTCTCCGTCGGGACGAGATCACGGTGGAGCAAGGACATCGTGGCGAACGCGAGACGCTCGTCCTCCATGCCGCTGAACCGCTGCTCCGTCGGCTTCAGCAGGCGCTCGGCGATCACATCGAGAAGCACCGTCAGCTCGTCGGTCCCAAGGTGGCGAGAGGCCGTCAAGGTGGCGATCAGATCGGCGCCGTGTGTGATGGCGTGCACCCACCCCACGTCCGGCTCCCAGCCGCGCAGGTCTTCCTCGCCGAGAAACCACGCCACCGCGTAGTCGGCCCAGGTGAGGACTACCGTGGGTGACAGGCTGTAGATCAGGTTGTCACGCGCGACGACGGCCCCCAGGGTGAGCGCGGAGTATGACCGCCGCAGCACCGTCTCCTCGTCGTCGCCGCCGCTCTCTCTGAGGCCATACGCCAAGCCGTCGCCCAGCCCGCTGAGCAGGTGATCGTAGACGCCTTCGGAGATCCAGGTGTGCAGCACGGAGTACGCGATGCCGTCCCGGACGTGCGGGTCGGGTTCGCCAAGCATGGCGACGAGCTCTGTGGTCAGCTCATCGAGCGCCTCGCCCTGGGGTACGCGGTAGCCCTCGGCGACGACCCGCTCCCAGTACGACGACCTCTGCACGAATAGAATCTTCCCAGATGCACCCTCTCTTTGACGAGGGGAGGTCCGGCTTCAGATCGATAACAGGCGACGCGGACCGGTGGAACGCCAGGACGGGCTGGGGAGGTAACCTCGACGAGTGCCGTCGTTGAACGATGTCGTCCATCGCCATACCGACCTCACCGAGGCGGAACTGGAGTGGCTGCACGCTCTGGTCGCGGACTGGCAGATGATGGCGGACCTGTCTTTCGCGGACCTGGTGCTGTGGGTGCCCGACAAGGACGGCGCCGGTTACTGGGCGGTCGCTCAGATGCGCCCCACGACGGGACCGACGGCGTACGTCGAGGACGTCGTCGGGAATTTCCTGGCCAAAGGGCGTAAGCCGTTGATCGACGCGGCGTACGCAGAGGGCGCGATCAAACGCGAAGGTGACCCGGAGTGGTGGGACGACGTGCCGGTGCGGGTCGAGCAGATCCCGGTCCGCCGGCGGGACCGGATCATCGGGGTGATCGGGCGGCACACCAACCTGGTATCCGTCCGGACCCCGAGCCGACTCGAACTCGCCTACCTCGAGTCGGCCGGTGACCTCGCCAAGCTCATCGTCGAAGGCCGGTTCCCGCATGCCCGACGGACCGACATGGGCCGGCGGGGAGCGCCGCGCGTCGGCGACGGGCTGGTCCGGGTCGACGCCGAGGGTACCGTCCGATATGCGAGCCCCAACGCCATGTCCGTGTACCGGAGGCTCGGGCTCACCGCGGATCTGGTCGG
>NZ_ML142856.1:248112-252548 GCF_004138495.1 Phytoactinopolyspora endophytica | reverse complement strand
TTCGGCAAGGCCACCGCTGCGCTCGCACCGCGTGAGGGTGCCGTCGACGAGTCCCTCGACGCGCTGATAGCCGGACGCCAGCATGTCCGGACCGAGATCGAGGGCAACGGTACCGTCATGACGGTGCGGACGATCCCGCTCGATCCGGGCGGACGGTACATGGGGGCCTTGGTGCTCTGCCGTGACGTGACCGAGGTGCGGCGCCGCGAGCGTGAACTGCTCACCAAGGACGCCACGATCCGGGAGATCCACCACCGGGTCAAGAACAACCTGCAGACGGTGGCCGCACTGTTGCGGTTGCAGGCGCGGCGGATCGATGCGGGCGAAGGGCGCGCGGCGCTGCTGGAGGCCGTGCGCCGGGTGGGCACCATCGCCGTGGTACATGAGACCCTCTCGCAGACCGTCGATGACACCGTCGACTTCGACGACGTCGCCGACCGGTTGCTGGCGATGGTGGGAGAGGTCGCGACCGCGGAGCCGGCGGCACGGGGCAAGCGCAGCGGCACGTTCGGGGTGCTCGCGGCCAGCGTCGCGACGCCGCTGGCGATGGCATTGACGGAGATCCTGCAGAACGCGGTGGAACACGGCCTCGGCGGCCGTCCCGGCGTGGTCGAGCTCGCTGCGAGCAGGTTGGCCGGACGCTTGCGGATCGTCGTCATGGACGACGGCGTGGGGCTTCCGCCCGGTTTCGAGCCGGACACCTCGGGCAACCTGGGCCTGCAGATCGTGCGGACGCTCGTGGTCGGCGAACTTGGCGGGACCATCGACATCAGCGGGCGTGCCAAGGGCGGGACGCAGGTCACACTAGACCTGCCCGCGCCGGAACAGCGCGGGCAGATGAACGTCGTCAGTTAGCGGTTCTCGACAGCAGGTGTCAGTACGCGCGGGCGCGGGCGCGGGCGTTGCGACGCTTCAGAGCGCGACGCTCATCCTCGGACAGCCCTCCCCACACGCCGGCATCTTGCCCGCTCTCGAGTGCCCAGCGCAGACAATCCTCGCGGACGTCGCACCGTCGGCATACCGCCTTGGCTTCCTCGATCTGCAGCAACGCGGGACCGGTGTTTCCGATAGGGAAGAACAGCTCGGGGTCCTCGTCACGACAGGCGGCACGGTGGCGCCAGTCCATGGGTCTCACAGCTCCTCGTATGATGGCATCTGACAGGGTTTCTGCCGGATGCGTGATATTACGTGAATTCATTCACGAACTGCCGACAACCGCTCTCCGGCTCTGCCGAAGAGGGAGTCACCAGTTCCACCATGATGGCTACCCGGCTCACGTCTTCGCGTGCCGTTAACCATGTGGCAGTACAAGGGTGACAAGTTCGTGACGTGTGTACAAGGGCTTTGTGTGTTCCGTCTCATCAAAGTTCGTGTAGCGTCCGTCACAATAAACGTACGAACTTGCCCAAATCATGACAGAACCACCCACGCGGTGCCCACCAGAGGCTACGCCCGAGTCTTGGTTCCGCACGGCGCTGCGGTGCACGAACGAGAGCCCCGGCCGCGGTGGATGCCTAGTCTGGATGCTTGAAACGGGCTCAGCCGGTGTAGCGTTCGAGTTATGACATCAACGCGCCGAGAGCCGCGTAAGATTCGCCGGTGAGAGGTGGGGTGAGGTGTCCGACCCAAGACGGCCTGGGTCGTTGCCAGCGCTGAAGCTAGCCAACCGGCGACGGCTGCTTGCCGTCCTACAGGATGGCCGCGCAATCAGCCAAGCCGAGCTCGCACGGCTCACCGGTCTCGCTCCGGCCACGATCTCGAGTCTGGTCAGGACTCTCAGCGCTGAAGGCGAACTCGTTGTCAGCGAGGGAATCGCCAATGGACGGCGTAGCCGGCTGGTGGAGCTCTCGCCGCAGCGCCGCCGGTACGGAATCGGTATCGATCTTGGGCGAACGCATGTCAGGGTTGTGGTGGGGACCGAAATAGGCGATGTCCTGGCTGAAGCGACGGCCGCTCTGCCTGACCGGCACCACGCTGACGTTGCGATGGATGCGATCACCTCATTGGTCGACGCGGTACGCGAGCAGGCGGGCCTTGAAGCGGATCAGATCATGGTCGTTGCGATGGGCGTTCCGGCTCCCGTGGATGCCGCCACGGGAGCAGTGACGGAGGCGGCGATTCTTCCACCGTGGGTCGGGTTCCCATTGCGCGAGCGGCTGCACGACGCGTTGGGCCGTCCGGTGGTGGTGGAGAACGACGCGGATCTTGGCGCGATCGCTTTAGCTCGCCAAACAGGGATCGACGACTCGTTAGTGTTCGTCAAAGTCGCGTCCGGCATCGGGGCAGGCGTCGCCATCAACGGTCAGCTCCTCAGAGGCCACTCTGGAGCAGTCGGCGAAATCGGCCATCTCGCACTGGATCCCGGCTTGTCGATGGTGTGTCGCTGTGGACGTCGTGGCTGCCTGGAGACGGTCAGCTCCGCCGAGTCGATCCGCATCGCGTTGAGCTCGGCCCTCGACAGCGATCTCGAGCTCGCCGATGTCGTGCGCCTTGTCCGGGAGGGCAATCCCGTGGCGGTGCGGATCCTCGATGAGGCCGGCGAAATGCTGGGACGTGGACTCGGCTGGCTGGCGATGATCGTCAACCCCGCCGAGATCGCTCTGGGTGGGCCGCTCCTCGCTGTCGGAGATGCATGGCTGCGCCCGGTCAGAGAGGGTTTTCGTCGAGCAGTACTCCCGGGGGTAGCCGCCCAGACTCGGCTCACGCTCTCGCCCTTGGGGGAACGCACCGTGGCAGTCGGGGCTCTCGTCGCCAGCCTGCGTGAACAAATTGTGATGTCCTGAAGCCCGAGGGCGAAGCCCTCGCCGTACTGCTTCCAGTCAGGCACACCCTTGAAGCCCGGCTCGCCGGGTGTGCGCGAAAGCGCCCCCGTTGCGCATCATCTGGTTCGCGAGCTTCTCCTGGCCCCCTGGTCGGCGGAGACGGCCTGGCTACCTGCGGACTGGTCTGGCCGGCATCGGTGATGCCTCCGGCGGCCTCCTGACGGATGTCACGTGTCAGTAACGTATGGACCCGTCGCACTTGAAGTCAAGTAATGAACACATTAACAAACTATAAACGCGTTCTGTGTTTGAGGCTTGACGGCAATGGAGCGGACGTTCACACTCATGAACACCCAGGCCGGGGTGCTCGTCTCGCGGCCGGACTCCAGGAGGACATCCCTGAGTACCGAACTGCGACGCATTCCGCGCTCTGTCCTGGCGGCCATCACTGTCCAGCTGGCCGGCACCGCCTGTGGCTCGCCGGCCGGACACACGTAAGGGAAGGGACGACCGATGCGAGGAACGCGACTCCGGCTTGCCGCCGGCTTCGCCACCGCGGGGCTGCTGCTCGCCGCGTGCGGCAGCGATACAGACACCACCACCGAGAGCGAAGAGTCGGACGAGGAGAGCTCCACCACGAGCGACGACTCCGACGACGGTGATACCCCGGCCGGCACGGTCGGTGTCATCCTGCCGGACTCGGCCAGCTCGGCTCGCTGGGAGACGGCCGACCGGCCTCTGCTCCAGGAGGCGTTCGACGCGGCCGGGGTCGAAGTGGACATTCAGAACGCCGAGGGCGAGACGTCGAACTTCCAGACGATCGCCGACGGCATGATCGGGGCCGGCTATGCCGCTTTGCTGATCGTGAATCTCGACTCGGAGACCGGCACGGCGGTGATCAGTAACGCCGCGGCCGCCGGCATACCGGTCATCGACTACGACCGGCTCACGTTGGGTGGCGGCGCGGAGTACTACGTCTCGTTCGACAACGTGGCGGTCGGGACGGCGATCGGTGAGGGCCTGGTGACGTGCCTGCAAGAAGACGGCGTGGACGAAGGCGACGTCGTGCTGCTCAACGGGTCGCCGACGGACAACAACGCCACGCTGTTCAAAGAGGGCTACGAAGCCGCGGTGACGGAGGCCGGTTACGGCATCGCCGATGACCAGGCGGTGCCGGACTGGGACAACACCCAGGCTGGCACCATCTTCGAGCAGATCTTCACCGGCACCGGTGGTGACTTCGTGGGCGTCGCATCGGCCAACGACGGGCTTGGCGGCGCGGTGATCTCGGTTCTTGACCGCAACGGGCTCGCCGGTGAGATCCCCGTCACCGGGCAGGACGCGACCGACGAAGGGCTGCAGCGGGTGCTGCTGGGCACCCAGTGCGTGACCGTCTACAAGGCGATCAAGGACGAAGCCGATGCGGCCGCCGCGCTGGCAGTCGCTCTGGCCACGGGCGACACCGATGCGGCAGACGCGATCGCTGACGGCAGCGTGGAGGACACCGAGACCGGCGAGCAGGTCAAATCGGCGCTCCTCACCCCGCAGCCGATCTTCGCCGACACGGTGAAGGACGTGGTGGCTGACGGCTTCACTACGGCGGATGCTCTTTGCACCACCGAGGAACTGCAGCAGGCCTGCGAAGAGTACGGCGTCGAGTGAGCTGACCGGCAT
>NZ_ML142856.1:245259-248029 GCF_004138495.1 Phytoactinopolyspora endophytica | reverse complement strand
GGGCCCGGGCGGCGTGCGCCTGGGCCCCGGCCACACGTAAGGAGCGAGAACCAGGTGACACGATCCACTGACCAGCAGCCGCTGCTGCGTCTACGCGCCGTCAACAAGACCTTCGGGGTCCTGCACGTCCTCAAGGACATCGACCTCGACGTCTACGCCGGTGAGGTCACTGCCGTGGTGGGCGACAACGGGGCCGGTAAGTCGACGCTGATCAAGTGTATCGCCGGCAGCCACGTCTTCGACTCGGGCAGTTACATGTTCGAGGGCCGGCCGGTCCATGTACACAGCCCGAGGGACGCGAATGACCTCGGAGTCGAGGTCGTCTATCAGGACCTCGCCCTGTGCGACAACCTCGACGTCGTGCACAACATGTTCCTCGGCCGCGAGCTGCGAGCCGGCATGATGCTGGACGAGACGACCATGGAGAAGCGCGCTACCGAGACGCTGCACGGGCTGTCGGTTCGCACGCTGCAGTCGGTCCGGATGCCGGTGGCGAGCCTGTCCGGCGGGCAGCGGCAGACCGTGGCCATCGCCAGGGCAGTGCTCTGGAACAGCAAGCTGGTCATCCTGGACGAGCCGACGGCCGCACTTGGCGTCGCCCAGACCGAGCAAGTGCTGAACCTGGTGCGCAGGCTTGCGGAGAAGGGCTTGGCCGTCATCCTGATCTCGCACAACATGACCGACGTGTTCGAAGTGGCCGATCGGATAGCCACGCTGTACCTGGGCCAGCTCGTCTCACAGGTTCGGGCTGCCGACGTGACGCACGCTCAAGTAGTCGAGCTCATCACTGCGGGTCGCAGCGGCGAGCTCGGGTTGTCGGCAACCGAGAGCAAGGAGGCGATGGTATGAGCACTCCGGTCATCGACACCGACGAGGCGAGCGTCGAGCAGAGCTCCGTCCGCGAGGCCGTGCACGGCTACGTCTCCCGGGTCCGGGGCGGCGAGATCGGTGGGCTCCCCGCGGTCCTCGGTTTTCTGGCACTGGTGGTCTTCTTCTCGATCATGCGTCCAGACAGGTTCGCGACCGCCCTCAACGCGGCGAACCTGCTCAACCAGAGCGCGATGATCGTCTTTATCGCGATGGGCCTCGTGTTCGTCCTGTTGCTCGGGCAGATCGACCTGTCCGCCGGCGTGACGGCAGGAGCGGCCGCCGCCATCTTGGCCGTGTTGCTCACCCAGCGCGGTTTCCCTTGGCCGTTGACTATCCTGGCCTGCCTGCTGACCGGCGCGGTCATCGGTCTTTCCATGGGCCTGATCGTGGCCAGGATGGGCGTGCCGTCGTTCGTGGTGACGCTGGCGTACTTCCTCGGCCTGCAAGGCGTCATGCTGTGGGTGATCGGCGAGGGCGGGACGATCCCGGTCCGTGACGACACCATCCTGGCGATCATGAACAGCAACCTGGCCCCGGCGCTGGGCTGGGTGCTAGCCGCCCTCGTGGTCGGCGGCTATGGCCTGGTGACCGTGCTCGGCGCTCGAACGCGGACCAGGGCCGGTCTGCCGGTGCAGCCGAGGTCTGTGTTGGTGTTCAAGATCGGCGCCCTGGCCGTCCTGCTGAGCGCCGCGCTCGCCATCCTGAACCAGGAACGCAGCGTCAACCCGCAACTGACCTCCCTGCGCGGCGTCCCCGTGATCGTGCCGATCGCCGCCGTCTTCCTGGTCGGGCTGACCTTCCTGCTGACCCGGACGTCGTTCGGCCGGCACGTCTATGCCATCGGCGGCAGCGTCGAGGCCGCCCGGCGGGCCGGCATCGACGTGCAACGAGTGAAGATCATGTGCTTTGTCATCTGCTCGACGATGGCGGCTATCGCGGGAATTCTGTTCGTCTCTCGCGACCATTCCGTCTCGCCGAGCACTGGCGGCTCGATCACTCTCCTGCTCGCGGTCGGCGCCGCCGTGATCGGCGGAACGTCACTGTTCGGCGGGAAGGGCAACGTCCGGGATGCCGTTGTCGGCGGACTGGTGGTCGCCGTGATCGCCAACGGGTTGCCGCTCATCACGTCACGCTCGGCTGTCCAGTTCATCGTCACCGCGCTGGTCCTACTGCTCGCGGCTTCCGTCGACGCGCTGTCACGACGGCGCGCCGCCGCAACCGGCCGGGTCTAGGGCACGGGCCGGCGGGCGAGGGTCCTGCCCGACGCACCGCCCGCTACGGGCGGTGGCGTCGGGCAGCATGCGTGGCGTGGCACCCGGTGATGGCGCCTAGTAGGCGACGCCGATCGCGTTCGGCACCGAATCGATTGTGACGGCTTCGCGCTCGCCGATGTAGTCGCCGTCGACCTGCGCAGGCAGCGGCTTGCTGGAGCGCAGAATGAACGTGTTCTGGTCATGCAGGGCCACGACACGGCGGCCCCGCGGACCGCGCTGCGTCGTCATCAGCGCGAGCGACGACAGGGTGGAGACCAGGCCGAGGCTGGTGAGGCCGAAGACATCAAGCCCGCCGTTGAAATCGGCGCCGGGGGTGGGACGCAGCGGCCTGTTCCCGAGGTACGTCCACGGCGAGCAGTTGCTGATGATCGCGACCGCCAGGCCGCTGACGGACTCGCCGTCGGCGGACTCGAACGTGATGGTTCCGTGCCTGCGGTCCGACTGGGCGAAGTAGCGTCGCAACGCCGTACGTACGTACAGCGCGTTCGTGGCTTTGCGGCCCGTGGCACGAGCATCTTCGACGGCGTGAACGACGTCGGCGTCCAGCCCGAAACCCGCGGCGAACGTGAAGTAGCGTCCGTTGAGCCGGCCGAGACCGAGCGGGTGCCTCCGGCCCTCTCGCAGAG
>NZ_ML142856.1:239804-245223 GCF_004138495.1 Phytoactinopolyspora endophytica | reverse complement strand
GAGGAGGAGCCCGGTCGCTTCGACCGGATTCTCCGGGATTCCGAGGTTGCGGGCCAACACGTTGGTGCTGCCGCCGGGCACGATCGCGAGATCGGGAAGGCGGCCGTCGCCCGCGCCGTCCAGGACGCCGTTGACGAGCTCGTTGACCGTACCGTCGCCCCCGACCGCTACGACCAGGTCGAGCTGCTTCTCGCGTGCCTCCCGGCCCAGGTCGGTCGCGTGGTCCCGATGGGTGGTCTCGACGACGTAGAGTTCCATGTCGTTGCCCAACGCCGAGAGCAAGACGTCGCGAGTACGCTCCGACGTGGTCGTGGCATTGGGGTTGACCACGACGAGTGCTCGCATACGCACCACTCTAAGGGCCTCGGTGTGGGGATCCCTCCCCGCCCAGCGGCTCGTCCTCGCTGGAGCTCGTCCTCACCGATGCCCGCCACACCATGGAGAGATCCCCACACCGAGTCTCACCAGGTCGATCAGTGCGCGGGCTCGCTCTGGTCGCCGGTCAGGGTGCGGCGTAAGTGGGCGAGGGTGCGGGACAGCAGGCGCGAGACGTGCATCTGCGATATGCCGAGCTCTTCAGCGATCTGCGACTGTGTCATGCCGCGAAAGAAGCGCAGCACGATGATTCGGCGCTCCCGATCCGGCAGGTCCGCCAGGATCCGGCTCACCGCTTCCCGGTTCTCCACCCCTTCCAGCGCCTTGTCCTCATGACCGATCGCCTCCAGCGGCGCGGCCCCGTCCTGGTCGAGGCCCGGTTCGGGGGCATCGAGTGATACCGCGCTGTACGCGGTCGCCGACTCCAGCGCCTCCAAAACCGCGTCCTCGGTGATGCGCAGCGCCGCAGCGAGTTCACCGACGGTCGGGGAGCGGCCGAGCTTGTGCGTGAGATCAGTGGTGACCGAGCTGATGGAGAGTCGCAGCTCTTGCAGCCGGCGCGGCACACGTACCGCCCACCCCTTATCGCGGAACCACCGCTTGATCTCACCGAGAATGGTCGGGGTCGCGTACGTGGAGAACTCCACTCCGCGCTGTGGATCGTACCTGTCGAGCGACTTGATCAACCCGATGGTCGCCACCTGGACCAGATCCTCGTACGGCTCGCCGCGTCCGGCGAAGCGGCGAGCCAGATGCTCAGCCAACGGCAGGTGCAGTGTGGTCAGCCGGTTGCGGGTCTCCAGCCGCCGCGGGTCATCCAGATCGAGGCCGGCGAGCTTGAACAGTAGCTCTCGGCTCTCGTCGCGATCGATGGTGGTCTGCTCCACCGTCGGTCAACCCCGCTCCTTGCGCAGTGTGATGGCGACCAGGTCACCGTCCATCGATGACTGCACATCGCCCGCCAGGGCGGACAGGACAGTCCATGCGAAGCTGTCCGGGCTGGGCAGCTCCGAGCGGGTCGCCGCGACCCAGACGTGCACTTCGAGTGCGTCGCTTTGCAGCTCGAAGCGGCACTGCAGGTTGGCGCCGGGTTCGGCGATCGGTAGGAGCATCGCGCACGCCTCGTCGACAGCGATCCGTAGATCCTCTATGTCGTCAAGAGTAAGCCCAAGGCGCGCACCAAGCCCTGCCGACGTGGTGCGTAGGACAGCGAGGTACGCACTGGACGCGGGGACGCTCAGCTCGATCAGATCCCCTTTGCCGCCTTGCGGTTCGCTCACCTGGCCTCCTGACGTGAAAGATCCACCCGCCCCGCTAGCCTGTCACATCCAGCTGTGGCCGCAAACGGAGCGGTCCCCTGGACCGTCTCAGAGCACCTTGGAGAGGAACGACTGGGTGCGCGCGTGGCGTGGTGCGCTCAGGACATCTCGCGGATTGCCGGCCTCGACGATCATCCCATCGTCCATGAAGACCAGCTCGTCGCCCACTTCGCGAGCGAACCCCATCTCATGTGTGACGACCATCATCGTCATCCCAGACTCGGCGAGGTGGCGCATGACGTCGAGCACATCACCGACGAGTTCGGGATCGAGCGCCGAGGTCGGTTCGTCGAAGAGCATCATGTCCGGGTTCATCGACAGCGACCGGGCTATCGCCGCGCGCTGTGCCTGGCCGCCCGAGAGGTGCGCCGGATACGCGTCGGCCTTGTCGAGCAGACCGACGCGCTCCAGGTTGTGCCGGGCGACCTCGCTCGCTTCGGTCTTCCCTCGCCCGAGAACGCGCCGCTGAGCGATGGTGAGGTTACTCAGCACGGTCAGATGCGGGAACAAGTTGAACTGTTGGAACACCATGCCGATCCGGGCGCGCACCTTGTCCAGGTCGATCTCCGGGTCCAGGATATCGATGCCTTCCACGCGGATCTGGCCAGAAGACGGCTCCTCCAGGCGGTTGACGCAGCGCAGCAGTGTCGACTTGCCGGAGCCGCTGGGCCCGATGACACAGACCACCTGCCCTGCCTTGACGGTCAGGTCGATGCCCTTCAGCACCTCGAGCTCACCGAAGCGTTTGTACAGCCCCGCGACCTCGATCGCGGGCGCGTCCGTCGGTGCTTCCTGCACGCCGGTCATCTCGCCTTCGCCATCCGTCGTTCGAGCACCGCTACCAGGCGGGTCAGCGGAATCGTGATGAACAGGTAAAGCATCGCAGCCATCAACAGCGGGGTGCCATTGGCGTTCACCGACTGGGCGTCGCGAGTGAACGTCGTGAGCTCTTTGGTCTGAATTGTCGAACCGGCGATGAACAGCAGTGACGTGTCCTTGATCAGTAAGACGAACTCGTTCGTCAGCGGAGGGATGATGATCCGGAATGCTTGCGGGAGGGTGATGGAGATCATCGTCCTGCCTGATGACATCCCGAGCGAGCGGGCGGCTTCGGTCTGCCCCTTGGGTACGCCGAGAATCCCTGCCCTGATGGTCTCTGCCATATAGGCGCCGGCGACCAGGATGAGCCCGACCAGCCCCGCGCCCACTTGCCCGAACGGCATACGTACTTCCAACGCGATAGGAATCACGTATGCCATCGCGAAGATGGTCAGCAGTGCGGGCAAGCCCCTGAACAACTCGATGTAGCCGATGGCCAGCCAGCGATAGGGCGTGATCGTCGACAGCTTCATCAGGGCGAGCACGATGCCGAGCACCAGCCCGCCCACGAATGCGATCAACGTGAAGAGCAGTGTGTTCTTCGCCGCGATCGTGATGATCTCGGGGAACTGCTCACGGGCGATGTCGATCTGCAAGAACTGCTCACGCAGCCGACCCCAGTCCGCCGCGTACGCAACGAGGGCAATGAGAGCAACGAATAGTGCGTAGAGGACGCCTCTGCGCACCCGTCTACGTGTCGTCTTTCGCACGACGTACAGGCCCTCGAGCCTCAGGAGTCGGTCGAGAAGTACGAGTCGTAGATCTCGTCGTACGTGCCGTTGTCGCGAAGCTCTTGCAGCTGTGCGTTGACTGCTTCCAACAGCGCCGGCTTCTCGTCCTTGGGGAACGCAAAGCCATACTGCTCATCGGTCTCGTACGTCTCGACGATCTCGTAACCTTCGTCGGCTTGGGCGTGCTCGTCATTGACGGGGAAGTCCTGCAGGATCGCGGCGATGGTGCCCGCCTGCAGCGCCGGCCAGAGTTCGCCATCGCTGGGGAAGTCGGTGATCTCCGTGTCGTCCGGAGAGTTCTCCTCAGCGTAGGCCTTTCCTGTAGTGCCTTGTTGAACGCCGAGGGCCTCGCCCGCGAGATCGTCGATGGATTCGATATCCGAGTCGATCGGGACAAGCAGCGACTGCAGGGAGTCGTAGTAGGGGTCGGAGAAGTCGAGGTTCTCCATCCGGTCCTCAGTGATCGTCATGGCAGACGCGCCGACATCACACTGTCCCGCTGCGAGCACAGTGCCGCTCTGCAATGCGTCGAAGCCGACGTCCTGCACGGTGAGCTCCAGACCGAGGCCCTCGGCGATGGCCTGCATGATGTCTATGTCGAAGCCGCTGTAGCCGCTGGGGGCGTCGGAGTCCTCGATCTCGAAGGGCGGGTACGGAACGTCGGAGCATACGGTCAGTGCCCCGTCCGAGACGAGCTCAAGGTCGTCGCTCGGCGGCGCATCCCCATCCTCGGAGCCGGCGGTGTCCTCGCCCTCGGGAGTCGTGGTCGTGTCGTCGTCGTCGCCGCAGGCGGTGAGGAGCAGGAGGGATGCGGCGGCTGCGCCGAGGAGGGTGCGGCGTACGTGTGGGGTGGACATGAGGTCTCCTGGGGGTGCGGTTGTCCTACTACGCGGTAGCGTGGCAGGAATTTTGCCACTTTTATGCGGCGAACCCGTCATCATCCGGCCACGATCAGGTAAAGATGCAGGTCGTTATCCGGTGTCGTGGTCGTCGTCGACGTGACAGAATGCAACTCTCGCGGGTGACCCCCGTCGCCGGTTCCGCCTGAGCCACGGCATCTCGTACGGCCAGGTCTGGTCCGGCCCATTCATCGTCCTACTACGCACACGCTTGAAGAAGGGGTCACCCCATGGTCGCCGAGCTCATCCCACAGCAGCCTGCCACCGATACATTGACGGACCGTGCCGTCCGCCTGCACCGCGGCGGCAAGCTCGAAGTTCGCTCCACGGTTCCGGTGCGCGACGCGAGCGATCTGTCGCTCGCCTACACCCCCGGGGTCGCACACGTCTGCACGGCCATCGCCGATGCTCCGGCCCTGGTCAACGAACTGACCTGGAAGGGCAACACGGTGGCGGTGGTCACCGACGGTTCGGCAGTGCTGGGCCTGGGCGACATCGGGCCGGAGGCGGCGCTCCCGGTGATGGAGGGCAAAGCGCTGCTGTTCAAGGAGTTCGCCAAGGTGGATGCGGTCCCGGTCTGTCTGGACTGCCGCGACGTCGACGAGCTGGTCGAGACCATCGCCCGGATGGCGCCCACCTTCGGCGGGATCAATCTGGAGGACATCTCAGCGCCGCGGTGCTTCGAGGTGGAGCGGCGGCTGCAGGAGCGGCTCGGCATCCCGGTGTTCCACGACGATCAGCACGGCACCGCCGTTGTCGTGGCCGCCGCACTGGTGAATGCGCTGCGGCTGACCGGACGGACGCTGGCCGCGTCGCGGGTGGTCATCTCCGGTGCCGGTGCCGCAGGGGTCGCGGTGACGAAGATCCTGCTGTCGATGGGCGCCCGTGACCTCGTGGTCGTCGATCGGCAGGGAGCGATCCACACCGGCCGTGACGGGCTGAGCCCCGTCAAGCGTGAACTCGCCGAGGCGGCCAACCCGAACGGCCGCAGCGGATCCGTGCACGACGTGCTGGACGGCGCCGATGTCTTCATCGGCGTCTCCGGCGGCACGGTCGGAGCGGACGCGATCGCGCGGATGGCGCCGGACGCGATCGTCTTCGCGCTGGCCAACCCGGAGCCCGAGGTTCACCCGACTGTTGCGCGGCGACATGCCGCGATCGTGGCGACTGGGCGCAGCGACTTCCCGAACCAGATCAACAACGTGCTCGCGTTCCC
>NZ_ML142856.1:238574-239790 GCF_004138495.1 Phytoactinopolyspora endophytica | reverse complement strand
AATTTTCCGGGGTGCCCTGGACGTGCGCGCCACCGGAGTCTCGGAAGGCATGAAACGGGCCGCTGCCGAGGCGCTGGCCGCGATCGTCGGTGACGACCTCGCAGCGGACTGCGTCATCCCTGGGCCGTTCGACCCACGGGTGGCGCCCGCGGTCGCCGCGGCCGTCGCCGAGGCGGCCAAGACCGAAGGCCTTGCTGACGGCTGACGGCCGTGCGAAGGTACCGACATTGTCAAGGCGTGGACGTGGATGACGTCGGTACATCCGCGTTCTGCGAGCGGATAGGGTCGAGGGATGTTCGCCGTTTACGCTGAACGCTTTGATGCCGATGAGCCGCTCAACGGTCTGGCACTGGGGGAGCGGCCGGAGCCGGAGACGCCGGCGGGCTGGACCGTCGTCGATGTGCGGGCGTCGTCGTTGAACCACCACGACGTCTGGTCCCTGCGGGGCGTCGGGCTGGACGCGGACCGATTGCCCATGATCCTCGGGTGCGACGCCGCCGGGATCGACGAGGACGGCAACGACGTCGTCGTGCACGGTGTCGTCTCCGGTCCGGACTGGGCGGGTGATGAGACGCTCGATCCGAAGCGCTCGCTGTTGTCCGAGCGCTACCAGGGCACTCTCGCGGAGAGAGTTGCCGTGCCACGGCGGAACCTCGTCACCAAGCCCGCCGGGCTGTCCTTTGCCGAGGCGGCGTGCCTGCCGACGGCGTGGCTGACCGCGTATCGCATGCTGTTCACCCAGGCGCAGATCACACCCGGGCAGACGCTCCTCGTGCAGGGCGCGGGTGGCGGGGTGGCGACGGCTCTGATCCGGCTCGGGTCGGCGGCCGGCGCACGGGTCTGGGTGACCTCCCGCGACCCGGAGAAGGCTGAGCGCACATTGGAGCTCGGAGCTGACCGAGTCTTCGCCTCGGGCGAACGGCTGCCGGAGCGCGTCGATGCTGTCATGGAGACGGTCGGCGCCGCCACCTGGAAGCACTCGCTGCGGTCGCTACGTCCTGGCGGAGCCGTGGTGGTCTGCGGGGCGACGTCCGGCCCGATAGGGGAGACCGAGCTGAACCGGGTGTTCTTCCTTCAGCTGCGCGTTCTCGGCTCGACCATGGGCACCCGCGACGAGCTGGGTAGGCTGCTCGCCTTCTGCGAGCGCACCGGCGTCCACCCGGTGATCGACCGGACGTTGCCGCTGTCGGACGCACGGGACGGCTTCGCCGCGATG
>NZ_ML142856.1:237284-238541 GCF_004138495.1 Phytoactinopolyspora endophytica | reverse complement strand
GGCGGGGACATCTTCGGGAAGATCGTCTTCACGCGTTGACGCACACGGCCGGCCGACGGCGGCGGTGGAGTCGGCGGGTGGTCTCTTACTTGGCACCGTCGACGACGTGGCGGAGGTAGCGTGCGGGGGCGTCCAGAAACGAGCGCCAGTTCCGCACCAGGTCGAGGTCGTCCCATGCGCTTTCGCGCAGGCCCCAGTCGCCGACTTCGAGGATGCGAGCGCCCGGAATCGAGGCGACGACGGGCGAGTGAGTCGCGACGACGACCTGCCCGCCAGCAGTCGCGATGTCGTGAAGCGCACCGACGAGCGCAAGACACCCACTGAAGGACAGCGCCGACTCCGGTTCGTCGAGGCAGTAGAAGCCGGGGGAGTCGAACCGGGTCCGGAGCACTTCGAGGAAGGACTCGCCGTGGCTCATCTCGTGAAATGTCGGGTCGTGCGCACCCGGGTTCTCCTCCAAGTAGCTGAAGAACCCGTGCATCGTCTCCGCGCGCAGGAAGAATCCCCAGCGGGGCGCGCCGACGCCGCGGCTGAGCCGGAGCGCTCGATGCAGGTCGGACTCGCTCGGTCGGGTGGAGTGCTGCGCGTACGCCGAACCACCCTCGGGGGAGAATCCGAAGGCGAGCCCGACCCCCTCGACGAGCGTCGACTTGCCGCTCCCGTTCTCGCCCACCAGCACCGTGAGGGGTGGAAGATCCCAACCGTGATCGATGATGTGCTGCACCGCGGGCAAGCTCCACGGCCATCTGCGGCGATCGACCTTCAGGTCGGGCGCCGGCTGGAACTCCACGCGGCGGATCGGTCGACGGTCGACGGAGATCACGACAGATCGTCGTCGGACCGTTGCCGTTGTCGCTTCTTCACCGGCTCAGGTGGCGGCGTGGCACCGAGCCACTGGTACCAGCCCTCGTGCAGGATCACGTAGGCGAGCAGCCCGTAGCCTGCCTGGTTCGGGTGGACACCGTCCTCTGCGCGGGCGTCGTGCCAGGCGTGGTGGTCGGCCAGCGGCCGGTAGGTCGATATGTAGGGGACGCCGCGCTTCTCGCACAGGTCGGCGAAGGTGCCGTCCAGGTCGTGGATGCGGCTTTGCAGCGACTCGCCGCCCATCGGCGGCGGACCGATCACCAGTGCCGGAGCGTCCAGCGAGGCGAGACCGAACTCGAGTGCGGCGGCCGAACGGGCCGGCTCGATCCCCAGATCGGCGTCGTTGACGCCGGTGGCGACGACGATCCGGTGTTCGTCGCCCTGCGCGAAGCG
>NZ_ML142856.1:236868-237247 GCF_004138495.1 Phytoactinopolyspora endophytica | reverse complement strand
GCGCACTCCATCGGTATCCGCAGCACCACCTCCTCGGTGGTCTGCCGGCGTACGCCCAGCTGGTATGCCGTCAGGTCGACCCCGGTGGAAGACGGGGTTCGCGCGGCCACCCGTCCGACCCAGCCGAGTGCCTTGGGGTCGCCGGTCCCGGCTACAAGCGAGTCTCCGAACACACATACCCTGACGTCACGCATCGCCCCATCTTCGCACGGCGAGCCGACAGCCCAGGCTCAGCGCTCTCAGTCGTCGACCTCGTCGTCGTCGAGCCGCGCTATCCAAGTGGCGAGCCGCTCGATGGAGGCCTCGAACTCCGGGTTCTGATCGACGAAGGCGCGGAACTGCTCGGCTAGCCACCCGAGAGTGACCTGCTCATCACCCC
>NZ_ML142856.1:230566-236787 GCF_004138495.1 Phytoactinopolyspora endophytica | reverse complement strand
CTGCTCAAGCTCTTCGATTCCACGGTCGGTGAAGTACACGCGTTCTCTCCCCCGGGGCCGGGGCATCGCAGAGGCCGCGACGCACACGTCCCCGATCGTGCCTACTCGGACATGTCCCTGCGACGCTCGCGCCCTCGCGGACGCCGAACGTCACCACGAAACCCTGCCACGTGGCCGGTAGGCCTGTCACGTCGTACGGGCTACTACGCGAAAGCGGCGTTGTGTAGCTCGTCCTGCTCCTCGAGGTGCCGCGCCGGCGAGCCCACCGCGGGCGACGTGCTGGCCCGGCGGGTGACATGGGTCAACGCCACTCCCTCCGGCAGCTGCGAGGGCAGATGCACCGCGAGGAAGGGCCACGGTCCCATGTTCTCCGGTTCGTCCTGCACCCAGCGGACCTCGCGCAGCGCGGGGAACGCCGCGAGCTCTGCCTTGATCTGCTCGGAGGGCAAAGGATAGAGCTGCTCGAGCCGGATGATCGCGGTGCGCTCGTCGGCACGCTTCTCGCGACTGTTGAGCAGGTCCCAGACGATCTTTCCGCTGCACAACAGCACCCGCTCGACCTTGGCCGGGTCGATCTGGCCAGGATCGCCCAGCACCGGCCGGAACGACGTCGATCCGGTGAAGTCGTCTGGCTCGGAGACCGCTCGCTTGTTCCGCAGCATCGACTTCGGGGTGAACACGATGAGCGGCTTGTGGTGAGCGGCCAACGTGTGCATCCGGAGCAGGTGGAAGTACGAGGCCGGCGTGGACGGCTGCGCCACCCGGAAGGCTTCCTCGGCCGCCATCAGCAGGAAGCGCTCGATCCGTGCCGACGAATGGTCGGCACCCTGACCCTCGTAGCCGTGCGGGAGCAAGAAGACGACCCCGGATCGCTGACCCCATTTGGCCTCGCCGGAGGTGAGGAATTCGTCGATGATGGTCTGCGCGCCGTTGACGAAGTCTCCGAACTGGGCCTCCCACAGCACCAGGGCCTCCGGCCGGGCGACGGAGTAGCCGTATTCGAAGCCCGTCGCGGCGAACTCGGAGAGCAGGGAGTCGTAGACATAGAACTTGGCCTGCTGCTCGTCGAGGTGCTGCAGCGGAATCCAGGGCTGGCCGGTGTGCCGGTCCACCACGGCGGCGAACCGCTGGACGAACGTGCCTCGTCTGCTGTCCTGGCCGGCCAGCCGGACCGGCCGACCGTCGAGCAGGAGCGAGCCGAACGCGGTGACCTCGGCCGTCGCCCAGTCGATGCCGCCGTCGGTCAGCATGGCGGCGCGCCGCTGAATCTGCGGCAACACCTTCGGGTGCACAGTGAACTGGTCCGGGACGTTGACGTGCGCGTCCGCGATCCGCTTGAGCACCTCCGAGCTGACCGCGGTGACGAGCTCACCCTCCGGCTCGGGCTTCTCCGGATAGCTGGGGACACGGGCCGCGGCGGCGATCTCCGCCTGCCGGGTCTCGGCGAAGACTCGCTCCAGCTGCTGCTGGTAGTCGGCCATGGCCTGCTCGGCCTCTTCGATGCTGATGTCGCCCCGGCCCACCAGCGCCTCGGTGTACAGCTTGCGCACCGGCCGCTTGGCCTTGATGAGGTCGTACATCAACGGTTGGGTGTAGCTGGGGTCGTCGCCCTCGTTGTGGCCACGGAGGCGGTAGCAGACCATGTCGATGACGACGTCCTTCTTGAACGCCTGCCGGAACTCGAAGGCCATCCGGGCCACCCGGGCGCAGGCCTCCGGGTCGTCGCCGTTGACGTGGAAGATCGGCGCCTGCACGGTACGGGCGACGTCCGTGCAGTAGGTCGACGACCGAGACTGTTCCGGGGACGTCGTGTATCCCACCTGGTTGTTCACGACCACGTGCACGGTGCCGCCGGTGCGGTAACCGCGCAGCTGTGACAGGTTGAGGGTCTCGGCCACCACGCCCTGTCCGGCGAACGCCGCGTCGCCGTGGACCAGGATGGGCAACACCGGGAAGGCCTCGCCCTGGTCGAGGATGTCCTGCTTGGCCCGGGCGATGCCTTCCAGAACGGGATTGACCGCTTCCAGGTGGCTGGGGTTGGCGCTGAGCGAGACCTTGATCGTGGAACCGTCCAGCGAGGTGTACTCGCCGTCGGCCCCCAGGTGGTACTTGACGTCCCCCGAGCCCTGAACGGAGCGCGGGTTGATGTTGCCCTGGAACTCACCGAAGATCTGCGTGTAGCTCTTGCCGACGATGTTCGCGAGGACGTTCAGCCGGCCGCGGTGTGCCATGCCGACCGTCGCTTCGTCGAGCCCCGATCCAGCCGCCGCGGCCACCACCTCGTCGAGGATCGGGATCAGGGACTCGCCGCCTTCAAGGGAGAACCGCTTCTGGCCGACGTACTTGGTCTGCAGGAACGACTCGAAGGCTTCGGCCTGGTTGAGCTTGAGCAGGATGCGCAGCTGCTCTTCGCGCGGAGTGAGGTCGATGGGCTTCTCCACCCGTGCCTGGATCCACCTGCGCTGTTCCGGCTCCTGGATGTGCATGTACTCGATGCCGACGGTGCGACAGTAGGCGTTGCGCAGCACGCCGAGGATGTCCCGGAGCAGCATGAGGCGCTTGCTGCCGCCGAAGGAGCCGGTGGCGAACTCGCGGTCGAGATCCCACAGCGTCAGACCGTGCGTGGTGATGTCCAGGTCGGGGTGACTGCGCTGCTGGTACTCCAGCGGGTCTGTGTCGGCCATGAGGTGGCCACGGACCCGGTATGCGTGGATCAGCTCCAGTACACGGGCCTGCTTGCTGACCGCATCCTCGTGGCTGGAGGTCACATCCGTGGCCCAACGTATGGGCTCGTACGGGATGCGCAGCGCCCGGAAGATCTCGTCGTAGAAATCGTGCTCGCCGAGGAGCAGCTGGTGCACCAGACGGAGGAAATCACCGCTCTGCGCACCCTGGATGATCCGGTGGTCATAGGTGCTGGTGATCGTCATCGTCTTGGAGACACCGATGCGCGCCAGCGTCTCGGGAGCGGCGCCCTGGTATTCGGCTGGGTACTCCATGGCGCCGACGCCGATGATGGTGCCCTGGCCCTTCATCAGACGCGGCACCGAGTGCACCGTGCCGATGGTGCCTGGGTTGGTCAGGCTGATCGTGGTGCCCGCGAAGTCGTCGACGGCCAGCTTGCCGTCCCTGGCGCGCCGGACGAGTTCCTCGTAGGCGGACCAGAACTCGGCGAAGTTCAGCGTCTCCGCCTTCTTGATGCTCGGTACCAGCAGCTGTCGCGTCCCGTCCGACTTCTTCATGTCGATCGCGAGACCGAGATTGACATGCGGCGGCTTCACCAGAGCGGGCTTGCCGGCCTCTGTCTGGCCGTATGAGTAGTTCATGTCCGGCATCTGCTTCAACGCCTTCACCAGCGCGAAGCCGATGATGTGCGTGAACGAGACCTTGCCGCCCCGAGAGCGAGCCAGATGGTTGTTGATGACGATGCGGTTGTCCACCAGCAGCTTGGCCGGAACCGCTCGCACGCTGGTTGCGGTCGGAACCTCGAGGCTGGTCTCCATGTTGGTGGCGGTGCGCGCGGGCGCGCCACGGAGCTGGACGGTCTCCTCCTCGGCGGGTGCATCCGGAGAGGGCTCCTCCGAGGCGGTCCGCACCGGAGCCTGCGGCCGGTCGTGCGTGGACTGGGGCGGGGGCGCGGGACTCGCGGCGGCTGTGCCGGAGCGTTCCTGGGCGGCGGGAGAAGCACTGGAGCCGGCTGGCGCGGCCTGAGTAGTCACGGTGGTCCTCGTGGTGGAGCGAGTGGGCGTGGTGTTGGAGGTGGAGCTGGTGCCGGACTGACCGGCATGGGCCGCGAAATAATCCGCCCATTGCTGATCGACACTCGAAGGATCCTTGAGCCAGCTCGCGTACAGTTCTTCGACGAGCCAGTCATTCGGTCCGAACCCCGCTGGCGGGCCGGTGGGAGCCACGGTCGCGATCGCCTACTTTCGATTTCAGAATCCGCCGGTGCTCCCATACAGGTTAGTCCCCGTTCGCAGCTCTCGCATGGCGGCTCCTGTGGTCTAGGTCACGTATCTGCCATCCGGGGTCTCCCGGAGGTTCTTCGAGCTGTGCCCGCGCGACAGGGAGAAGGGTGTGTTCACAGTTGATCTGGGTGGCCCGCCCACGCCGTCCAGACGTAGCCGGCACTCAATCGTTCGTCGTCGGCGACGCGCCGAAGGGCGGGGGCCGGGATACTACGCGCTGTCGGAGGTTGCGACACTGTAAGAGACCGTTTCTACTATCGGAGCATTTGTCCTGAATACGCAAAGAGGTCGCGTACTGCGTGCCCTGCCGGATGGTCGTGCCATCGGCACGGGCTTTGTGGTGCTGGCGGTAGGGCTGGCCGCGCTAATCATCGGGCAGGCCGTTGTGCTGGCCGGATTGCTCGCGGATGGCGTGCTGGAGCGGCCGTCGGTACGGACGCTGGCCGGACCGCTCGTCCTGTTCGCGGGTATCTTGGCCGCGCGCGCCGTATTGGCGTGGTCACAACAGGTCCTCGCGCATCGCGCCGCAGCCTCGGCGAAGGCATCGATGCGACGGCAGGCCCTCCGGCACATTGAGCGGCTGGGGCCCGGATGGTTGAGCGGCCAGCACGCCGGCGGAATCACGACGACGCTCGGGCGCGGCCTGGACGCCCTCGACCCCTATTTCACCGGCTACTTCCCCCAGCTGTTCAACGCCGCCGTCGTACCGCTCGCGGTGCTGGTCTACGTCGCCACCGCGGACCTGACGTCGGCGATCATCATCTGCGTCACGCTGCCGTTGATCCCCATCTTCGGCGCCCTGGTCGGCCTGCAGACGAAGAAGGCGACGAATCGGCAGTGGAAGGCTCTGGAACGGCTCGGCGGGCATTTCCTGGACCTCGTCGCGGGGCTGCCCACGCTGCGGGCCTTCGGGCGAGCGAAGGCCCAGGCCGTCGCGGTGCGCCGAACGGCTGAGGAACACCGGACGGCGACGATGGGGACACTGCGGATCGCGTTCCTGTCGGCGTTGGTCCTCGAGCTGGTCGCGACGTTGTCGGTCGCGCTGATCGCCGTGCCGGTGGGACTCCGCCTGCTGGACGGCAATCTCGACCTGCAGACCGCCCTGGTGATCCTGTTGCTCGCTCCGGAAGCCTACCTGCCGCTGCGCGCATTGGGGTCGCAGTTTCACGCCAGCACCGAAGGCCTGGCGGTGGCTGAGCGGGTCTTCACCGTCCTCGATCAGAAGCCCACCGCTGGCCAGCAGGATCTCCAAGCCCGCCAGGGCCGGTTCCTGGAAGCGGAGATCGGTGAGATCCGGTTCGACGATGTCACCGTCCAGTATCCGGGGCGGAGCACCCCCGCGCTGGATCAGGTATCGCTGAGCGTGCGTCCCGGAGAGCGGGTGGCGCTGGTCGGCCCGAGCGGTGCCGGAAAGAGCACGCTGCTCGGCGTCGTGCTGGGCCTGGTCCATCCCAGCACCGGACGCGTGCTCATATCCGTCGACGATGACATGATCGATCTCGCCGAAACCGATGTGGCGGGGTGGAGACAGCGGCTCGCCTGGGTGCCGCAGCGACCGCACCTGTTCGCCCGCACCGTGGCCGACAACATCCGGCTCGGCCGGCCCGGCGCAAACGACGACGACGTGCGACGAGCGGCTGAGCTGGCGTACGCCGACGAGTTCATCGACCGGCTGCCGCACCGGTACGAGACCGAGCTGGGGGAGCGAGGCACCGGGCTATCCGCCGGCCAGCGTCAGCGAATCGCGCTGGCCAGGGCGTTCCTGCGTGATGCACCGCTGCTCGTGCTGGACGAACCGACCGCTGGGCTGGACGCGGCCAGCGAATCAGCCGTCGTGGAGGCCACCGGCAGGCTGATGGCCGGCCGGACGGTCCTGGTGGTGGCCCACCGTCCCGCGATGGTCGCGGGCGCCGACCGCGTCATCCGGATGGAGCACGGCCGGATCGTCGACGAGCAGCCGCGAGCTGCGGCGGAAGTTACGGTCACGGCTGGTGCCGACATCGGCATGCCGGGACACAGTCTCCGCATGCCGGAGGTGACCTGATGGCCGTCGACGCCCGGACACCGGACACAGCACCAGTCGAGGCGGCTGCCGACTCCGGGGCAGCCGGGCCGTTGAGGCGGTTGCTCCGGTTGCTCCGGCCGCATCTCGCGCGTCTGATGCTGGCGGGCGCCGCGGGAGTGATGGCCGAGCTTGCGGCGCTGGGGCTGATGGGAACGGCCGCGTGGCTGATCGCCCGTGCGGCCCAACAG
>NZ_ML142856.1:228526-230545 GCF_004138495.1 Phytoactinopolyspora endophytica | reverse complement strand
CGCCGCTGGCGGCGCTGTCGCTGGCCATCGTGGGCGTACGAGGGTTCGCGGTCTCGCGGGGCGTGTTCCGGTACGGCGAGCGGCTGGCCAGCCACGACGCGGCGCTGCGAGCGTTGGCGACGATGCGCGGACGGGTCTACGACGCGCTGGTGCCGCTGGCGCCGTCCGGCCTGCCGGCATTCCGTAGCTCCGACCTGCTCAGCAGGATGGTCGCGGACGTGGAGGCGGTGCAGGACTTCGTCGTCCGGGTCACGATCCCGGTGCTGACCGCGGGCGTGGTCTCAGCCCTGGTAGTCGGGTTCGGGACGGCGGTCCTCCCCAGCGCCGGGCTGGCGATCGCCGTCGGCCTGCTGGTTGCGGGCGTCGTTGTGCCGCTTCTGACGATCGCCACCAGCAAGCGCGTCGCGCAGCAGGTGGCTCCCGCCCGCGCCGAGCTGGCGGCCCGCAATGTCGACCTCCTGCACGGCAGCGCCGATCTCGCGGTCTTCGGAGCGACCGGCGAGGCGCTCGACGAAGCCGAACGCGCCGCGGCCGAGCTGGCGAAGGTCGAGCGCAAGGCGGCCCTCACGACGGCGGGTGCCGGCGCCGTTGCGATGCTGGTCCAGGCCGCGACGACGGTCGGCGTCACGGTTCTCGCGTTGGCCGCGGCGGCAGACGGCAGCCTGTCCGCGGTGATGGTCCCCGTCCTGGCACTGGTCACGCTCATCTCCTTCGAGCCGGTGCTGCCGCTCGTCCCAGCGATGCGGCATTTCCAGGAATCTCGAGCGGCGGCGACGCGTGTGATGGCTGTCCTGGACGCTCAGCCACCGGTCACGGAGCCCGCGCGGCCGCTGCCGGCACCCCGTCGTGAAGCCGTCATCGAGGTGGAGAACCTCTCCGTGCGGTACGCGGCTGACCGTGCGCCCGCGCTCGACGGCGTGGACCTGCGACTCGAACCCGGCCGCCGGGTCGCCGTGGTCGGAACGAGCGGCTCGGGGAAGAGTACGCTGCTGGCCGCGCTGATGCGCTTCGTCGAGCCGTCGTCCGGCTCGATCGTGATCGACGGGCACGAGCAGTCCGGATACGCCGGTGACGACGTGCGTGCCCTGATCACCGGGGTGACTCAGGACTCGCACCTGTTCCATACGACGATCCGGGAGAACCTGCGGCTGGCGGCGCCTTCGGCGACGGAGGAGCAGATGCGGGCGGCGCTGGAATCGGCACGCGTGCTGGACTGGGTCGACTCGCTGCCGAAGGGGATGGACACCGTTGTCGGCGAGACCGGCGGCCAGGTGTCCGGTGGTCAGCGGCAGCGGTTGGCGCTGGCCCGCGCCCTGCTGGCCGACCCGCCCGTCGTCGTGCTGGACGAGCCGACCGAAGGGCTGGACGCTGACACCGCCGACGAACTCGTCGCCGATCTGCTTGAGTCGACTCACGACCGGACGACGTTGCTGGTGACCCACCGGCTCGCGGGTCTGGACGAGGTCGACGAGATCGTCGTGCTCGATGCCGGACGAGTCACGCAACGTGGCCGGCACTCCGACCTCATCGCTGTGAGAGGCCCCTATTACGACCTCTGGTGGGCCGGCCGAACGGAAGCCACCGCCGACCGAGGGGTGTAGCCCGGCAGCGGGACACCTGTACTGGAGTGACCGCCCGGTCCGGCGACGAGGGCGCGTCGTACCTGCGGATGACCCGCGGGTTCGGCATCCAGGATGAACCCCGGGCACACCGGCACACGTTACCGTTTTGTCCGTGACCACGTTGCTCGACGCACGCCTCGCCGAAGTCTCCGGACTGCATAAGTGGTTCGGAGCCATCCATGCAGTCAATGACGTGTCACTGCACATCGGCATCGGTGAGACCTACGGTCTGCTGGGCCCGAACGGCGCGGGGAAGACCACCACCATCTCCATCCTGGCGGGACTGCTGGAACCCGACGAGGGCACAGTTGTCGTGGCCGGCGAGCAGATCCGGCCACGGTCGACACGTGGCCGGGAAACGATCGGGCTGGTACCCCAGGACCTTGCCATATACCCG
>NZ_ML142856.1:225194-228499 GCF_004138495.1 Phytoactinopolyspora endophytica | reverse complement strand
TCACCGCCGACGAGAACCTGAAGTTCTTCGCGTCCTTGTACGGAATGTCCAAGAGCGAAGCGAGGTCCCGTATCGACGAGGTGCTCGACGTTATCGGTCTGACCGACCGTCGCAAGGACCGCACCAATACATACTCCGGCGGCATGAAACGCCGGCTGAACATCGGCATCGGCTTGCTGCACTCGCCGCGACTGCTGATCCTGGACGAGCCGACAGTCGGGGTGGACCCGCAGTCGCGCAACGCCATCCTGGAATCCGTCGAGGCACTGTCCGGCGAGGGGATGGCAGTGCTCTACACCACGCATTACATGGAGGAGGCGGAACGGCTGTGTGACCGGATCGGCATCATCGACGCCGGCACAGTCATCGCCGAGGGAACCCGCGATCAGCTGACGGCGAGTATCGGCGAGCAGGACCGGATGCGGATCGAGGTCAGTGGATCCGTGGAGACGGCCGCCGAACACGTCCGGTCGGTCGACGGAGTCAGCGACGTCGCGACCGAGGAACGAGCCATCGTCGTTCTCACCGATGACGGCTCCCGGAGGCTGCCCGGGATCATCAGCCGTCTCGCCGCGGGAAGCGTCCAGGTCGGGTCGATCGATATCTCCCGCCCGGATCTGGAAGCGGTCTTCCTGCACCTGACCGGCAAGGCGCTACGGGAATGATCGGTGCGGTCGGCACACTGGTCGGGAAGGACCTCCGGGAACGCCTGCGCGACAAGTCCTTCTTCTTGCTCGGCATCCTCACACCTTTGATGCTCGCGTTCATTCTGGACCTCGTCTTCGGCGACCTCGGCGAAGGAGAGCTGGAAGTCAAAGTAGGCGTGGTCGACGCCGACCAGTCCGACATCGCCGGTGAGCTGCGCGATGGGATCGGCGGGCTGGACGGTGAGGGTGGCTTCGAGATCACCGTGCTGGACTCCGGCGCCGATCCGGATGCGGCGGTCCTCGACGATGATCTCGACGCGGTGATCGTCATACCGAGTGGGTTCGGTGCCGACGTGACCTCGCCGCAGGCCGGCAGCCCGCGGCTGGACGTGGTCGAGAACCCGGACCGGCCGGTCCAGGCCGGCGTAGCCGAGTCGATCGTCGACGGTTTCGTGGCGGATATCGAGCGGACCCGGCTCGCCACAGCGGCGGGAACCGCGCTGGGACTGCCGGCAGAGACCACGACAACCGAGTCCGGCATCGAGTCCGTTCGGGAGACGCCTGCGGGCGAGGGCCTCGACATGGGCGCACGGATGATGGCCGGGATGGCGGTGATGTTCGTCTTCTTCACGGTTCAGTTCGGCGTCACCACTCTGTTGAACGAGAAAGAGAACGGCACGTTGACCAGGATTCTGGCGGCGCCCATCCCGCGTGACTCGATCGTGGTGGCGAAGGGCGCCGTGAGCTACGTGCTCGGGGTCCTGGCCACGATGATCTTGATGGTCGCCGCCACGGTGCTCATGGGGGCGTCGTGGGGCTCGTGGCTCGGCGTTACGACGTTGGTGCTGGCGGCCGTGCTGACGGCGGTGGCGTTGATGGCGGTGGTCGCTGGGCTGGCCAAGACGGCTGAGGGTGCAGGCGCGGCGCAGGCGATCATCGCGGTGGGCCTGGCCATGCTCGGCGGATCATGGTTTCCGGTCTCCGGCGAGGGTCTGATCGGGGTGTTGGCGCGGGCGACTCCGCATTACTGGTTCTTAGGCGGCCTGGAGGATCTGGCCGACGCGGACTCGTGGACTGTTGTAGGTACGCCCGTGCTGGCCCTGGTGGTGATCTCCGTGGTGGCGGGGCTTCCGGCGGCCGTGTTGCTGCGGCGGAGGCTGACCCCATGAGCCAGGACACGACGAGTCAGAACGCGACAACCGTGCGGGCCGCTGGGAACGAGCACGAAGACAGGTCCTCCGCCGCCGGTCTGAAGATCTTCACGATCGCCCGGTACAACCTGGTCCGGATGTTCCGAGAGCGAGCCAACCTCTTCTTCGTCCTCGTCTTCCCGATCCTGATCATCGCGATCCTCGGTACGCAGTTCTCCGGCGACGAGGCTCCTGAAGTCGGTGTCTCGGGGACAGGCGAGCTGGTCGAGCGGACGATCGAGAGGTTGCAGGACTCTGGGGCCGCAGAGGTGCGCCGGGTCGACTCAGCAGGCGAGTTGCGTGAGCTGGTCGAGGACGAGACGGTGCCGGCCGGCGTCGTCGTACCTGACGAAGCGGAGACGGCCCTGCGCGGCGGGGAGAGTCTCGAGATCACCATGGTGCTCGGACCCGGCGACGACGCGGCGCAGCTCGAAGGGGTGTTGACGCGCGCCTTCGAGGCCGAGGCGGTGGTCCCGCGGGTGTCCGGTGAGCTGCTCAGTCGGACGGACGCTTCCGACGACGAGGTGGCGGCGGCGGTGGAGGACACCGAGGCCGCACTGCCGGCGATCGACGTGGAACGGGTCCTGGCCGGCGGCGGTGATCCGGACGACGAGGAGTACGGCGTCGACCAGGTCGCGGTCGGCATGCTGCTGCTGATGACGTTCCTCAATGCGCTGACCGGAGCCGCGTCGCTGATCCAGAGCCGCAAGCACGGCGTGAGCAGGCGGATGGTGGGAACGCCCACGAGCATCAGCACCATCGTGGTCGGCGAGGGTGCGGGCCGGTGGAGCGTCGGCATGTTCCAGGCGGTCTACATCATGATCGCCTCCGGGCTGCTGTTCGGCGTGTCGTGGGGGAACATCCCGAGCGCGGTGGTGGTGCTCGTGCTGTTCACAGCCGTGGCGGCCGGTGCGGCGATGCTGGTGGGTGCGGTCATGCACAACGACGAGCAGGCGGCCGGCATCACCGTGATGGTCGGGCTAGGGCTCGGTGCCCTGGGCGGAAGCATGCTGCCGCTGGAACTGTTCGGCTCGACCATGCGCACCATCGCGCATGTCACGCCCCATGCCTGGGCACTCGACGCGTTCAACGAGCTCAGCCGTCACGATGGCACCGTCGCCGACATCTTGCCCGAACTCGGCGTACTGGCGGCGTTCGCAGCCGTCCTGTTCTCTCTAGCTGCATGGCGCCTTCGCCTGACGCTAACCCGCCTCTGATCACGCCCCACTACGGGACGCTCCGCAACAGCAGGTTGTCGGTGCCAGTTGATAGCTTCATGGGGTTAATCAACGTCATAACGCGTGGACAAGCTATTCGTAGCGGCGAGCCGCCCTCAAGGCGGCTGCATTTCCAGCGCAGCTGGGTACGTCGGGACGACATCGCGATGCGCAGGAAGTGGTACGGATGGGTGGTCATGTCTTCGTCGACGAGACCAAGCAGCGTGCCTACGTTCTTGCCGCGACGGCGC
>NZ_ML142856.1:222794-225177 GCF_004138495.1 Phytoactinopolyspora endophytica | reverse complement strand
TGAACTTGATGTAGTGCGCAAGATCATACGTACTCTTCTGTTGCCTGGCCAACGGCGTCTGCACATGAAGGATGAACGGGATTCGCGCCGGCGAAAGATCCTGTCGACACTTGACGATGCAGGGGCCACTGCCACGATCTACAATTCTGTCCGGCGGGAACGCAGTCACATCGAGAGCCGTCTTGCTTGCCTGCAAGCGCTGATTGCGGACGTCACTGCCCGAGACCACCGAATGCTCGTCCTTGAACGGGATGACACGCTCGTACAACGCGACCGGCAGGCGCTCATTGAGTACACGCGAGCGGCTGGCTGTTACGAGGAATTGCGGTACGAGCATCGACGCGCGCACGAAGAACATTTGCTTGCGATACCAGACGCGATCGCCTGGGCATGGTCCAAGGGTGGTGAGTGGCGCAGGCGCGCACGGCGCTTGATCACCGAGATTCGCGACGTGTGACGACGCAGAAAGCGCGAGACCCGAGCGCCACGGTCGTCCGGCCGGGTCTCGGGTCCACTTCTCACCGTTCATCACGACGAGCTGTTTATAGGCTAGTCCAGGTTGAACGCCTCCGGCAACTTTCGAGGGCATCTTGATGCGATGAGTCACTACGCAGGGTGCTCATAGTGTCCGTGGTCGACCTCCTGGGCGTCTTTATAGCCCGGCGCCGAGCCATGCAGCGGCCGCCACGGCGCGACGAGACATGCGCGCCCGGACACAGATAGGGAGGGGCAGCGGCCTTTCGGCGAGTTCCCTTCCAAAGGAGCTTAGGACTTAACTCTTGAAGCCTTTGGGTCCAAGCGACTATTGAGGTCTCGTGGGTCTATCTGAGAAGGACGAGGGGAGTCGGTAGCTACGCCCGTCCGTCAGCCGGTGCGGAGGAGCGGCTTGGTAGCTTGTGGTTGTGTCCATGCAGGTAGGAACATGACCATGGAGCCGATTGACGTACACGTGGCTGTTCGGGAGTTCGCGCTGGGGCTGCCGGGTGCTTACGAGGAGTTTCCGTGGGGTGAGTCGGTCGCCAAGGTGAACAAGAAGGTCTTCGTGTTCCTCGGTGCCGATGACGGCTCGCGTCCCCCGGCTTTCAACGTGAAGCTCAAGGATCCAGATACCCACGCTCATGCGCTGTCGCTGCCGGGTGCGGAGCGGATGGGGTACGGACTCGGCCAGCACGGGTGGGTGTATGTGCCGTTCAGCGAGAACGACACGCCCGTCGAGTTGCTCTGCGACTGGATCGAGGAGAGCTACCGGCTGATCGCACCCAAGAACCTCGTGGCGGCACTCGACGACGACGTCAGATGAGGTTGAGCCCTCCATCGACGGAGATGACCTGCCCCGTGATCCACGCCGCGGTTGGGTCGGCGACGTGGAGAACCCAACGTGCCACCTCGTCCGGTTCTCCTCGTCGCCCGAGTGGGATGCGCTCTGCCTCGGTCTGCTTGATCCGTTCGACTGTTGCTTCGGGCAGTCCGGCGGCGGCGAGAGCCTCACTCTCGGTTGGACCAGGGGCGACGGCGTTGACTCTGATGCGGCGCTCCGCCAGTTCCAGTGCCCAGCTACGAGTGAGCTGCTCCAATGCGCTCTTCGAGGCCGCATAGTGGGCAGCGCCCGGTAGTGGCCTGTGGCCGTACGTGCTGGAGATGTTGACGATCGAGCCCTGGGCTCGGTGCAGGTGTGGCAGAGCCGCCTGGGCGAGCAGACTAGGTGCGACGACGTTGAGATCGAACATGTCGGCGACCCGGCGTGCGGTCACGTCCTCGAGCTGCATCACAGCCGTGGCGCCGGCGTTGTTGACGAGTACATCCAGCCGTCCCCACTGGTCGACGGCCGCGCCGACGACTGCCTCGGGCGCGCCTTCGGCACGGATGTCGGCGGAGAACGGGGTGATCCTCCCGTGCCCCTGAGCGGCCGTCTGCTCCAAGGCCTCTGTGCGCCGTCCGACGCCCAAGACGTAAGCGCCGGCGTCGGCAAGAGCGATCGCGGTCGCGCGGCCGATTCCGGAGCCGGCGCCGGTGACGATCGATACACGTCCGGCGAAGGGTTCTCGTTCAGTCGACATGATCTCCTCAAGGGTAACGTTCGATGTTCGTGAAACATCGAACAATGTAGCATGTCCGTGTGCGTGAAGCTCGGCATCCGAACCCTGAGGAGATGACGCTCACTCAGATCATGGCGGCGCTGAGCGACCCGATCCGGGTGGGCTTGGTGCGGGCCCTCGCTGATGGGGAGGAACGGGCCTGGGGCCAGCTGCGGGTGCCGGTGGCCAAATCGACGTTGAGCCACCATCTGCGTGTGTTGCGAGACTCGGGAATCACGCGAACTCGGCAGGAAGGCACCCGGTGCTACGTCGTCCTGCGCCGTCACGAGGTGGAGGCACGTTTCCCG
>NZ_ML142856.1:221159-222784 GCF_004138495.1 Phytoactinopolyspora endophytica | reverse complement strand
GTTCTGGATGCCGTCGTCGCCGCTGCCGACGCCGACGGCGTGGGCAACGAGGTGCGCGTGGACTCCGATACGACGGTCAGCTGACCCTCGCGGCGGCGATGGTCTCGAACGTATAGCCGAGTCGCCGATAGAGACTGATCGCAACATCATTGTCGCTGTCGACCACAAGGGCCACTCGGCCATGCTGGGCGAGCAGCTCCTTGGTGACGAACGCGGTCACCGCTCGGCCGTGGCCGGCGCCGCGGGCGTGCGTGTCCGTGACCACGCCGGCGATGAACCCGACGCCGCCGCCGGTGCATGCGTCGGCCGCGACCGCCGCCAGGCGTCCGTCGGCTCCTCTGACGGCTGCCCAGCGTTGCTCGGGTGACACCCCAGGGACGGCATAGGACGTCGGGTAGACCCGGGTGACCAGTTCGGCGGCTTCCGCGTATGCGTCATCGTCGAGCCAGGCTACGGAGCCGATAGGCCCGGATATACATGTCGTCGTCTCCATCCAGCCGAACTCATTCAGCGGGTCGAGCTGTGGAATGCGCTCGAGGGCCGCCCGGATCACATGAGCGGCACCCTGGACGCGGTAGCCGTGTGGCAGCCCAGGGATGAGTCTGGCCACCAACTCGACGGCGTCCTCGACCGGCCCGCGGACGATCAGGCGATCCCAGCGGTTGAGCTCGGGGGCCACGACGGCGACCGCGTCCCGGTAGGCGTGCGCCGCGCCGCCGTTGCCGAGCCGCTGCGCGGCCCAGCACGCGATCGCGTCGTCACCACTGATCGCGGCGACGTCGGCGACGGTCGAAAGAGTTCTCAGCGCTGGGTGGGCGTTGCGCGCAGTCATGGTTCGATCGCGTTTGTGTTGATCGGTGCAACTTTCTGATTGTGGACGATGAGAGACGTATACGTTCCTGAATGCGGATCGATCAGAAAGGTATACATTCCTGAACGTGGTTCACGTTTCAACGCGTCGGGCTACTCCGGCATTCTCGTGACCCGCAATGTGCTCGATATGAGCGACGAAAACGGTGCGTGGGCCGTGTGGCGGGCATCCTTGCCTACCTGATTGATATCTGAGCAGCGCGCGTTTTGCCTGACGATCATCGAGAGAGTGCGGCGTCGAGGTCGGACCAGAGGTCCTCGACATCTTCGATGCCGATCGACATCCGGATCAGCGACTCGTCGACCGTCTTGCTCTCGGCCGGCCAACGACGCCGTCGTTCCAGGGTGGACTCCACCCCGCCGAGGCTCGTCGTGTTGACCCAGAGCCTGACGGCGCCGACCACCGTGTCCGCGCCCTCGGCGCCGCCCGTGACCTCGATGGAGCAGATCGTTCCGAACCCGGGGTAGCGGACCACGTTGACGGCGGGATGGTCGGCCAGGCGGCGGGCGAGCTCGGCCGCACTCGCTTGCGCACGCTCGAGACGTACCCCAAGGGTGCGCATGCCGCGGAGGCCAAGGTAGACGTCCATCGCGCTCGGGATGGCGCCATGCAGGCGGCGATGGCGGTCAATCCGGTTGAACAGCCCGTCATCACGGACGACGGCGGCGCCGAGAAGGACGTCCGAATGACCGCTCAGCAGCTTGGTGGCACTGTGCACGACCACGTCCGCGCCCGTCTCGAGTGGGCGTTGCAG
>NZ_ML142856.1:219298-221115 GCF_004138495.1 Phytoactinopolyspora endophytica | reverse complement strand
CGTCGCGAACGTGTTGTCGACCACGGTCAGCGCACCGGCGTCGTGTGCCGCCGCGCTCACCGCTTCGAGGTCGGCGACCTCGAGCGTGGGGTTGGTGGGGGACTCGAGCCAGACCATGGCGGCGCCCTGCGCGGCCTTCGCGACAGTGTCGGTGTCGGTCACGTCCACCTGTCGCAGCGCGATCCGGTCCGCGTCGCGACGCTCTCGCAGCTGATCGAGGACACCCAGGTATGCGGTCTCTGGGGCGACGACGACGGCTCCCTCAGGCAGCAGAGACAGCACGGCGCTGCCGGCCGCCAGGCCCGAGGCGAACGCCAGGGCTCGTCCGTTCTCCAGGCCGCCGAGAACCTCCTCGAACGCCTCCCACGTGGGATTCCCGTAGCGGCCGTACCCGCGCTCGCCGCCGGCGCGGTACGTCGAGGCGAACGTGACGGGCTCGTTGAGAGGGGCGTCGGGGGCGGGCGCAGGTCGCCCGTCGACCACGAGTCGTGTCTGCGGGGAGTAAGTCGAGTCGCGGGAATTCGCCATGGTTCCAGTATCTGTGGGCGGTGTCTGCGTTCGTACTCCGGCCCGTTTCAGATCTACCGACATCGTCCAAGTCATAGGTGAGACAACGTCGGTAGATCGAACGCCAGACGCTCAGACGCCAGGGTGACGCGACCAGAGCGACGCGGCCGGGATCGGGCGGGGTAAGCGCTCGGCGGTACGGTTGGGAAATGACCAGTGCCTTCGTCAAAGACGATGCTGCCCTCGTTGACCTGCGTCAGGTTGCCGGTGCTGAGGCGGTGCGCACATCGGTGACCGATCTCGCCGCGATGGCGCACGACGCGTCGCATTACCTGCTGTATCCGCAGGGTGTCTTCGTCGCACGGACAGCTTCCGACGTCGCTGGAGCGATGCGGACGGCTGCGCGGCACCGTCTCCCCGTCACGTTCCGCTCTGCCGGCACGAGCCTGTCCGGGCAGGCATCGACGGCGGGTCTGCTGATCGACACCCGGCGGCACTTCACCGGCATCGACGTCCTCGACGACGGTGCGCGCGTGCGCGTCCAGCCGGGCCTGACGCTGCGTCAGGTGAATGCTCAGCTCGCTCCGTACGGCCGTCGTCTCGGGCCCGACCCCGCGAGCGAGTCCGCATGCACCATCGGCGGGGTCGTCGCCAACAACTCGAGCGGGATGTCGTGCGGCACGACCGACACCGCGTACCGCACCATCGATTCGATGGTGCTCATTCTGGCGAGCGGGACCGTGCTCGACACCGGTGCGCCCGACGCCGATGCGCAGCTGAAGGCTCGCGAGCCTGACTTGTATGCCGGACTGATCCGGCTCCGCGAAAGGGTCCGGGCCGATGCCGCCATGCGGGCGACAGTCGAGCACCAGTTCTCGATGAAGAACACGATGGGCTACGGGGTCAACGCGCTGCTGGACTTCGCCGAGCCGGTCGACATCCTCACGCACCTGGTGGTGGGGAGCGAAGGCACGCTCGGTTTCGTCGCCGAGGCGACGCTGCGTACCGTCCCCTTGCTGCCGCATGCCGCGACCACCCTGCTCGTCTTCGACTCCATCCCACGCGCGACGGACGCGCTTGAGGCACTGATCGCGTCCGGTGCCCGGGCGATCGAGCTTCTCGACGCTTCGTCGCTCCGCGTCGCGCAATCCGACCCGAAGGCGCCTGTGGCCATCACAGATCTGGCGGTCCGTGAGCACACCGCGCTCCTCGTCGAGTATCAGGCGCAGACGGCTGCGGAGCTGGAAGATGTGGTCGGTGCGGCGCGAACCACGTTGGACACGATGGTGTTCGGCGGGCGGGCGGAGGGA
>NZ_ML142856.1:218758-219264 GCF_004138495.1 Phytoactinopolyspora endophytica | reverse complement strand
AGCTGACCCGCGAAGCCGCCACCCGGGGACAGCTGTGGCGGGTGCGCAAAGGGCTCTACACAGCGGTGGCCGGGGCACGGCCAGTCGGCTCGACGGCGCTGCTGGAGGATGTCGTCGTGCCGGTGCCGTCCCTGACGGCCACCGTCAATGAGCTCACCGGACTCTTCGCCAGGCACGGATACGACGACGCCGTCATCTTCGGCCATGCCAAGGACGGCAACCTGCACTTCATGATCAACCCGATGCTGGCGGAGGCAAAGGAGCTCGCCCGGTACGAGGCGTTCACGGACGATCTGGTCGACCTGATCCTTCGACAGGACGGTTCGCTGAAGGCGGAGCACGGTACCGGCCGCATCATGGCGCCCTTCGTCCGCCGGCAGTTCGGCGACGGCTTGTACGACGTCATGCGGGAGATCAAGCGTCTGTTCGACCCGGAGGGTCTGCTCAACCCGGGAGTGCTCCTCGACGACGACCCGCAGGCGCATGTGAAGAACCTGAAGGTGGTG
>NZ_ML142856.1:215404-218748 GCF_004138495.1 Phytoactinopolyspora endophytica | reverse complement strand
TCGACTCGGACGTGGACAGCTGCGTCGAATGCGGCTATTGCGAGCCGGTCTGTCCATCCCGGAATACCACGACGACTCCGCGCCAGCGCATCGTGTTGATGCGCGAGATCGCCACCGCGACCGGCGACCGGAAACGTCAGCTGGAGGAGGAGTACAGCTACGCCGCCGTGGACACGTGCGCCGCGGACTCCCTCTGTGTGACCGCCTGTCCGGTCAGCATCGACACTGGCAAGGTCATGAAGGGTATGCGCGCGGAACGGCACGGGCCGGTAGCGCAGCGAGCCGGGGTGACGGCTGCCAAGCATTGGACCGGGACCATCCGTGGACTCCGGGCAGGTCTGAAGGTGGCCGAGGGCATGCCGCACTCCGTACTCTCCGCAGCCGCATCGGCCGGGCGGCGTGTGCTCGGCAAGGGCGTCGTGCCGAGCGTCGCCGCCGGTCTGCCGAACGCGGGGCCACCGCGCCCGTCGCCCCGGGCTCCGGGGGATGCGGCCGTGGTCTTCTTCCCCGCCTGCATCGGTTCCATGTTCGGCCCGGCCGGTGGTGAGCTCGCAGGCTCCGGCGCGACCGCGGCCTTCCTCGCGTTGTGCGAACGGGCCGGTGTGTCCGTGGCGATACCCGACGGCATCGCGGGCCTGTGCTGCGGTACCCCGTGGGCGTCCAAGGGCTTCACGGATGGAGCCACCGAGATGGCTGAGCGGGTGCTCTCGGCGGTGTGGACGGCGTCGCGCGGTGGCGAGATCCCGGTCGCGTGCGACGCGTCGTCGTGTGCGCACGGCCTGGAGCGGATCTCAGACGCGCTGGGCGGCCAGGCGGACCGGGCGCGTGCCGAGCGGTTGCGGGTTATCGACGCGGTGACGTTCGTCCGCGAGTCCGTGCTGCCCGGGTTGCGGGTACGACGCCGGCTCCCGTCGCTGGCGCTGCATCCCACCTGCTCCACGGTTCACATGGATACCCTCGGCGACCTTCATGCGGTCGCGGACGCGGTGGCGGAGACCGTCGTCGTTCCGAAGTCGTGGGGCTGCTGTGGGTTCGCCGGAGACCGCGGCATGTTCTACCCCGAGCTCACCGATGGCGCCACCGAAGCGGAGGCCGCCGAAGTGGCCGGCGCGGACGTCGTCGGGTACGCCTCGTCGAACCGCACGTGCGAGCTGGGCATGAGCCAGGCGACCGGGGAGGATTACCACCACATACTCGAGCTACTCGAGCTAGCGACCCGCGCAGGGCGCTAACGTCCTGCTGACCGTGCCCCGGGGCTCTCAACCGGCAGGACGTTGCGGTGGAGGAGAGGGAGTTGCGTGGTGCGCGCTGAGCAGCGAGCGGGCGGCGTCGAGGATGTCCTGGCGCAGCTCCGAGGGCTCGAGGACGACGATGTCGCCGGCCAGGCCTAGCAGGTAGACCCTGGCCTCATACGCCTTCTCGAACGTCATCGCGACATCCCACCAGCCGTCGTCGCGCTCGGTCGTCTCGTCGATGACGGCGTTCGGCGCCCAGCGCAGGCGATGGCCGACGGTGCCGCGCACCCGGAGACGCACCGGAGTGTCCCGCAGACCGGCGAAGTACCGCTCGTTGGTCCGTTCCCAGTGCTCGGCGAGGTCGAAGCCGGCGGGACGTTGGAACGGCTGCCCGGTCAGCTCCGCGTCGCGGATACGTGACACTCGGTAAGTCCGGAACTCGCCGTCGTCGCGTTGGGCCACCAGGTACCAGGCACGTTTCTTGGCGACCAAGCCGAGCGGAGCGACGAGTGTGTGGTCCGGCCCGCTGCCGTAGGCCATCCGCAGCAAGCACTCCTCCCACAGCGCCTGCTGGACGAGGGGCAGCCAACCGGCGGCGTCCTTTGCGCCGGTCCAGTCCGTGTGGTCGACGAGGATGCGTTCCCGGGCGAGATCGGCAGCACGGCGGGCGTTCGCGGGCACGGTGGAGCGCAGTTTGGTGCTGGCGCTGCGCGCAGCGGCGCCGAAGCCGAGGTCCGCGAGCACGTGCTCGGTGGTCGAGACGAATAGCGCCGCGGCCTCGTCCGGACTCAGCCCGTTCAACCTGGTCCGATAGTCCGGTGCGAGAGACCAGCCGCCGGCGCGCCCTCGGTCGGCATAGACGGGCACGCCCGCGGAGCTCAGCGAGTCGAGATCTCGTTGAACGGTTCGCGCGGAGACCTCTAGACGACGGCCAAGTTCTGCAGCGGTCATCCGGCCATGCGCTTGCAACAGGAGAACGATCTGGACGAGCCGATCCGCACGCATGAGTCAAATATGACACAAGATGTCGTATTTGAATTCTATGGTGACTGCCATGACGACCACATGGCGTACCGACCTGCTCGACCAGCTGGAGTTCTATTGGGACGTGCATCTCATGCCCCGGTTGGCCGGCCTCACCGACGAGGAGTACTTCTGGGAGCCGGTGGGCGGATGCTGGAGCCTGCGTCGGGGTGATGACGGGCGGTATCAGCTGGAGGAGTTCTCTCCGGAACCGCCGACGCCGCCGTTGACAACCCTCGCGTGGCGAGCGGTCCACATCGGCCGGGACATCTTCGGCACCCGTGCCCGCGCGCTCTTCGGTCCGACCCCGGGGCCGGACGATGCCGACATGTATGACAAGCGGCACTGGCCGGAGCCGCTGCCGGGGACCGCCACAGATGCGCTCGCCTTCCTGGAGCAGGCCTATGCGCTCTGGCACGACGGCGTCGCCGGTCTGTCCGATGACGACCTCCGGCGGCCTCTCGGCCCCAAAGGCGCGGCGTACGCGGAGGAGCCGATGGCGAAACTGGTCCTGCACGTCAACCGGGAGGTCATGGCCCACGGAGCTGAGATCTGCCTGCTGCGCGACCTTTACCGGGGATACCGCGATCGGGAGGACCCGTTTGTGGCGGCCTGCCTGGCCGGTGATGCGACCGCCGTCGCCGGCATGTTTTCGCGACGCCCAGATGCCGACGTCGCCCCGGCCGGCCGGGAGGGAACGACGACGCACGGAGTCGACGTGGCGCGGGCGGAGAGGATCAGGCCCGATCTAGTGGCGGAGGTGGCCGGCTTGCGTCACTGGGCGGTCGTCCGGATGCTCGTGGAGGCCGGCTTCGACGTCAACGGTGGGTCGTCCTCCGCCTTGCACTCTGCCGCGGCTGAAGGTGCTGTGGAGGAGGCGCGGTTCCTGGTCGACCATGGTGCCGATCTTCACGCCAAGGACGGACGCTTCGGTCTCACCCCGACAGGCTGGGCGGACTATTTCCAGCGCACCGAGGCCGCCGAATTCCTGCGTGGGCGGGGGTAGCCATCCGGGCCGCGACCCGGGGGACGCCCTGCGGTTCGTGCCCCGAGGTACTCACTCTGCAGGACGTTGGGTGTGTGGAC
>NZ_ML142856.1:214896-215298 GCF_004138495.1 Phytoactinopolyspora endophytica | reverse complement strand
GACCAGGATCATCGGCAGGCTGCTGGAACCGGTGTCGGGAAGGTCGTCGCCGTCCTCGTCACCGCCCTCATCGCCGCCGTCCTCGTCGCCGCCGTCTTCGTCGCCACCGTCATCATTGGTGACAGTGAAGTCGACGCTGGCCTCGGAGTCGGTCAGCTCGGGGTCGCCGTCCTCGAGCGTGGCCATGGCGGTGAGCGTGTACTCGCCGTTCTCCAGGGCCTCGTCCGGGGTGAAGGTCCAGTTGCCTTCGTCGTCGATCTCGAACTCACCCGGCCAGTCGCCCGGCTCTTCCTCGGCCTCCTCGTCGGCAGGCGCGAGCTCACCGGAGGCAACGCTGAAGTCCGACGCGGAGTCGGCCTCGTCGCCGCTGACCTCGACGGTGCCCTCGATCTGCAGGCCGAC
>NZ_ML142856.1:212922-214699 GCF_004138495.1 Phytoactinopolyspora endophytica | reverse complement strand
GGGCTCGCCGGTGCCTTCGAACGGCGGACGCGTGTTGCTGGTGGTCTGCTCGTTCTCCGGGGAAGCGATGACCAGGTCCTCGACCTCCGGCTCTTCCTCAACCGTGAAGGTTCCGGCGGTCTGCTCCGACTCGGAGTTGTCGCCGTAGAAGGCGGTGGCGGTGTAGGAGTACTCGGCACCCGCCTCCAGAGCCTCGTCCACCTCGATGGTGAACTCACCGTCGGCGTTGACCTCGGCCTCGAAGTCGCCGACACCGTCGATCGACACCAGCACGGTGTGGTCGGCGCCGGCGTTCTCAACCGTGCCGTTCAGCGTCGCACCGGACTCGTTCGCCTCAGCGGAGTCGATGACCGGGGCGTTGACCTCGACGTTCAGCTCCCACTCATCACCGTAGAAGGTGAACGCGTTGTGCTCGCCGCCGGAGACGGCGTAGCCGAGGCTGAAGTCGGCGCCTCCGCCATCCCAGTCGTCACAATCCGTGCGGCCGCCGTGGGTCGACGCGGAGTTGACGCCCAGGGCGTAGTTGCCGACGACGATCGAGCCGCCGCTGTCACCGCCGAGGAGGCAGGCCTCGAACATGAACCCGGATACGTCGCGTCCATCAACGTCGATGCTGGTCTCGGTGTCGGTGACCTCACCGCACTGCCAGCCGGACGTGGCGCCGGACTTGCATGCCTGGGCGCCCTCGACAGCGTCAACCGAGTCGTAGATGGTGACGGCGCCCTCTGTCGGGTCGCCTTCACCATCGCCCCACTCGGAGACCTGCGGGACGTTGTCCCAGTTGGAACCGGTCACGTCGACCAGGCCGGCGTCCTGTTCGTCACCGAACTGGCTCGCTCCGGCGACGAACGCACCGATCGGCTCACCGATCTGCTCGGGCCAGCTTTCGTCGCCCCAGATCGGGCCGTCGACGTCGATGTGGTCGACGTTGCTCATCTCTTCGTCGTTTCCGTCGAAGGCGCAGTGTCCCGCGGTGAGATAGCGGTCGTTGCCGCCACCGTCGTAGCCGTTGAAACCGACGGAACAGCGCCACAGGAAGTCGTCAGAGCCATAGCCCGTGTAGCCGTAGCCACCCCGGAGGTCCTCGGCAGGCTCGAACTCATAGTCCGAGTAGTCCTTGGACTCCGGCTCACCGATCTCGACCTGAGCGGCGCCGGTCGCCTCGGCGGCGGCGACGTCGGCCTCGGACGAGACGTAGATCGTGACGTCCTGGCCGTCGATCGCGGTGCCGGTGACACCCACACCGTCGGCCTGTAGGCCGGCGGAGACCTCAGCGGCGCCCTTGGTGGCCTCCGCGTTGGCCAGGTAGGCCGCCGCCGAGATACCCAGGTCCCGCTCGATCGCCTGCTGAAGGCCGGCGGGAAGCTCGGCCGCCTTCGAGGCGAAGTCCGCCGGGTCGAAGGTTTCCAATGCTGTTGTCAGTATGGATTCGTCTTCTTCTGCGTGCGCGACGCCTGTAGTGGCGATCGCGCCCGCGCCGACGACGGCGGTGGCTGCCAGCACGCCCGTCAGCCGTTTCGCACCGCGTCGGTAGCGGTACTTGGAGTTACTCACGCACATCTCCAGTTCTGTGTCATGAACGTCATGCCCCTGCCCTTGATTTGTTACCTCTCAAGGGCGGGTCTGCCGACCATGAGGCCAGCAGACCGGAACCGGGGTCACGCTACCGGAGGATGCGCGATATTCGCATCTGTCCCAGGACGCCAGTTGTGGTAACCGTTTGGTAACGATCGCTCTACCAGCGGAACCAGGCTCTGGGTGTGGCGTAAGTAACGGA
>NZ_ML142856.1:212344-212677 GCF_004138495.1 Phytoactinopolyspora endophytica | reverse complement strand
GACCAGGATCATCGGCAGGCTGCTGGAACCGGTGTCGGGAAGGTCGTCGCCGTCCTCGTCACCGCCCTCATCGCCGCCGTCCTCGTCACCGCTGCCGGAGCCGACGGTGAAGTCGACGCTGGCCTCGGAGTCGGTCAGCTCGGGGTCGCCGCCCTCGAGCGTGGCCATGGCGGTGAAGGTGTACTCACCGTTCTCCAGGGCCTCGTCCGGGGTGAAGGTCCAGTTGCCTTCGTCGTCGACGTCGAACTCACCCGGCCAGTCGTCCAGGTGGTCGTCGGCGGCGGCGAACTCGCCGCTGCTGACCTCGATGGTGCCCTCGATCTGCACGCCGAT
>NZ_ML142856.1:202747-212151 GCF_004138495.1 Phytoactinopolyspora endophytica | reverse complement strand
GGGCTCGCCGGTGCCTTCGAACGGCGGACGCGTGTTGCTGGTGGTCTGCTCGTTCTCCGGGGAAGCGATGACCAGGTCCTCGACCTCGGGGTCCTCCGGGTCTTCCGGGTCCTCGGGGTCTTCTGGGTCCTCGGGCTCACCAACGGTGAAGGTGCCCTCGGTGACCTCGGACTGCGAGTGGTCGCCGTAGAAAGCCTGCGCCGTGTAGGAGTACTCGGTCTCGGCCTCGAGCTCGGCCTCGACAGCGAACTCGCCGTCGGCGTTGACGTCGGCCTCGTACTCGCCGGCACCTTCAACGGAGAGCGTCACGCGGTGATCCGCGCCGGCGTTCTCGACCGAACCCTCGATGCTGGTCTCTGTCGCCTCGTCGACGACCGGAGCCGCGACCTCGACGTTCAGCTCCCAGTCGTCGCCGACCAGGTCGAAGGCGTTGTACTCGTTGCCGCTCATGGCGTAGCCGATGCCGATGTGGCCGGCTTCCGGGTCCCAGTCGTCGCAGGTCGAGCCCTCGGGCAGGACCGAACCGCCGGAGTTGACACCCACGGCGTAGTTACCAACGACGATCGAGCCGCCGCTGTCGCCACCGAACATGCAGGCCTCGAACGCGAAGCCCTGGACGTCGGCGGTGCCGCCGTAGCTGAACACCTCTTCCTCGGCGAGAACCTCACCGCAGGTCCAGCCAGTCGTGGCGCCGGAGCTGCAGGCGTCCTGGCCGACCATCGGGTCGATGGAGCCATGGACGGTCACGGAGCCGTCGGTGGGGTCACCGGCGCCTCCTCCCCACTGCGAGACCTCGGGCACGTTGCCCCAGTCCGCGGTGACGTCCACGAGGCCACCGTCGTGCATGACGTCCGCGCCGAACTGCGCGGAACCCGGGACCCATTCACCGATCGGGCCACCGATGTCGTCGATGTCGATCTCGCCGTCCGGGCCGACCGGCTCGTCGAGCACGAGGTGGTCGACGAGGTCCAGCTCGTTGCCGTCCGGGCCGTCGACGCCACAGTGACCGGCGCTGAGGTAGCGGTCGTTGCCGCCACCGTCATAGCCGTTGAAGCCGACCGAACAGCGGCCGACGTAGGAGCCGTCCTGGGACGAGATGTAGCCGTAGCCGCCCTTGAGGTCATCCTTCGCCTCGTAGTCGCCGTCGAAGTCCTTCTCCGGCGGCTCGCCGACCTCGATGGTGGCGCCGATGGACGCCAAGAGCTCTACCTCGGCCTCGGCAGAGACGTAGATGGTGACGTCCTGGCCGTCGATCGAGGCGCCGTTGATGCCGACGCCGTCGGCCTCAAGCTCGGCCACGACCTCTGCGGCGACCTTGGCGGCCTCCGCATTGGCCAGGTAGGCCTCGGGGGAGAGACCCAGGTCGCTCTCGATTGCGTTCTGCAGGCCCGCAGGCAGCTCGGCTGCCTGGGACGCGAAGTCGGCTGCATCGAACGTCTGCAGCGTTGGGAGGGATTCGTTGTCGTCCGCGTACGCGACGCCTGTTGTGGCGACCGCGCCCGCGCCGACGACGGCGGTGGCTGCCAGTACGCCTGCCAGCCGTTTCGCACCGCGTCGGTAACGGTACTTGGAGTTACTCACGCACATCTCCAGTTCTGTGTCATGAACATCACGTTCCGGTAGAGCCCCCCAAATAAATCCGGAGAAAGCACGCTGTTGACGCATTCGCCAACAGACCGGAACCGGCGTCACGCTACCGGAGGAGATGTCGTTTTTGTACCCACCCCCGATGTCTTAGATCGGGGCGACATATGGTAAGGAGAATCGATATGAGGCTATTTGTCCTAATTTGTCACGTAAGTGTCCGTATAGCGGTGCAGAATCACCCGTCGTGATGGCACGATGAAGGGCGTTGTGGCCGGTCACTCCAGCCGAGGGCTCAACCGGTGATCCCAACTGCAGCCGCGATACTCAGCTGCGGGTGAGGAACCGTCGCCGGGTCCAGAGCAGAACCGCTGCTCCCAGGACGAGAAAGCCGGTGCCGGCCAGGAGAATCGTCAGGGAGGCGCTCCCGGTGTCGACCAGGTCGTCGTCCCCGCCTGCGGCTCGCATCCCTTGCGGCGACGGTCGAGCGATGTCGAGCGTGGTCGAGGCTGAGCGTTCGGAGGACAGGTCATCGACAGCCTGGACCGCGGTCATGGTATAGGCTCCAGGCGGTACGTCGCCGACCTCGACCTGCCACTCCCCGGAGTCGTCCGTCTGCGTGAGGTGGTCTGCGGCGGCTGCGGTCTGTTCCGCGCCGTTGACGGACTCCCCGGCGGACGAGTCGTCCTCGTCGGCCGTATCCCGCTCGATCCGCAGCGCTACCGTGCTTCCTGGGATCCCGGTCCCGGTGACCGTGTACCCGTTCTCGATGTCGTCGAGCGGCCCGACGACCAACGGCGCCCCGGGCACGATCCCGACGCCTGCCACCTCGACGTTGTCGATGGTTCCGTCCACGTCCTGCGTCACGGTGGCGTCGAAGCGGCCGGCGCGAATCCCTTCGGGTGGAGACAGGGTCCAGGTGCCGTCGTCATCGACGACCGTGGACGACGACTGGTCGTCGAAGGTCAGCGTGATCTGAGCTCCTGGGTCGCCGGTGCCGGCGAAGTGCGGCTGCGTGTTACTGGTCTGTTCGCCCTCGGAAGGCGTCAGCACCACGAGCGAGGCCACTTCTGCCACGTCGAAACTTCCGGTGACGGCCTCGGAGGTGGTCGGCTCGTCGGCGCCCGGTGGCGTGTGTGTGACGGTAGCGCTGTAGCTATGGCTTCCCGGAGGCAGCGGTTCGTCGATCGGTGCCCGCCATCGCCCGTCGGCCCCCACCTCCGCCTCGACCGGATCTGCACCGCCGACGGAAACGACGACAGTAGAACCGGGTGCGGAGTCGGCGCGGCCGCGGATGGTGGGATGCCGGCCGGTCACGTCGCCCTCTGCGGGTGCGACAACGGTCGGGGCGCCCACATGCACCGATAGGTTCCAATCGTCGCCATACAGCGCCTGAACGCTCTCCTGGCCGCCGGAGAGCGGGTACGCGGCGGCGAGGTCTCGACCGTCCTCGGCTCCGCCGTCCGCGCAGTCTGTGCCGCTCCAGGTCGATCCGGAGCTGATCCCTACAGCGTAATTCCCGATCATGATCGGTCCGCCGCCGTCTCCAGGCAGTGTGCACGCGTCGAGCAGGAAGCCCGAGACGTCCTCGCCGCTGACCGGAATGACGCTCTCCGCGTCGAGGATCGTGCCGCAGGACCAGCCGGAGACGGCGCCTGAGGCACAGACCGGCGCACCGGCGATCGGGCGGATCGAGTCGTACACGGGCAGGGCGTTCCTTTGCCCATCTTCATCCGCGAGGCCTGCGACCTCGGGGCGGGGAGTCCACTCGTCGGAGGTGACCTCGAGGAGTGCCGCGTCGTTTCCGTCGCCGAAGTGGGAGGCGTCCCCGAGCAGCTCACCGATGGGTTCGGGCTCGGAGTCCTCGGTCTCGGAGTCCTCGGTCTCGCTCTCGTGGCCGGGGTCGAGGGATAGGTCCGGGAGATCGTCGGGGAGCAGGCCGCCGTCGTCCCCGTCTTCGTCTTCTTCGTCCGGCTCGTCCTCGTCTTCTTGATCGACGACGAGCGGGTGGCCTTGAAGGGTGTACGGGCCCTGGAGCTGGCCCGAGTCGCCCTGGCTGCAGTGCCCGGCGGTGAGCGTGGCATCGCCGCCGTCTCCGGTGACTCCGTTGAACCCGGCTGTGCATTCGTACGCGACGAGTGAATCGTGCGTCCAGAAGCCGTAGCCGCCGCTCAATGTTCCGGAGGCGTCAGCATCGGCGTCGGACTCGTCGCCTTCCCGGGAGAGCAGGTCTGAGTCACGCACCGGCTCGCCGGCGAGGTCGGTCTCGACCGGAACCACGCGGCCTTCCTGCCGATCGACGTAGGCCACCCTGCCCTGCTCGTGAGCGGCACGCAACGCGTCGGTCAGCGCGTCGCCGACGTGCACCTGGGCTCCCGTGGCAGCGGCCGCGGCTTGGTCCGAGCGGCTGTCGACGGCGATGTGCAGGGTCTGGTGGTCGAGCCACGCGGCGGCGACGATGTCACCGAGGGAGTCGACGACATCGTCGGCGACCCTCGTAGCAGCGGCCTGAGCGAGATACCTCTCCGCGGAGATATCCAGGTCACGCTCGATGGCGTCGATCAGGTCCGCCGGAAGATCAGCGGCCTGGTCCGAGAAGTCCTCGGGATCGAACTCGCTCATCGAGACCTCTGCGGCGGGTACATCCTCGTCGGCCTCTTGCGCGTTGGCGGTCGCGGCCACGAGCGTGCCTCCGATGACGGAGACACACGCCACGAGCATGCAGCGGCTGGCTGCCACTCCGCTCATGCGACTCTCTCCTGTTCCCCGTATGGACCCGCTGCGCGAATCGTGACATTAGCGGAACTCTTGACCGTGCGCGCACGCTGGATCCTGCAAACCCGAGCAAGGTTACCCCCGTTTGGGCCTTGTTGCATCCGGATCGCGGAGTTGCATGCAGCATGAGCCGTCGTTGTCAAGGACCGACGCACGTTCCACGAGGGGAGACGCGCTAGAATCACAAACGTCTGGGCCATGTCCCAGGTGCCGTGAGTGTCTGCGAAGCCGGTGAGAATCCGGCGCTGTCCCGCAACTGTGAAGCCCGCCCGCGTGAAGGTGGGACGAGCCAGGTCGCCAGCCTCTCGGCCCGGATTCGTCCTCGGTAGAGGGGCGGTTCGCGGGGCGGATGCCGCCCACGCGCCCTTTCGCCGTTGTGAAGGAGGCGTTGAATGAAGGACTTCCCCCGGTTCGCTGTACTCGCTGTCATCCCTATGGTGCTCGTGGCGTGCGGGAACGACGACGATGCGTCGGAAGCAGCCGAGCCCGGTCAGAGCGAGACAACCGCGGCCGAGGCGTCGTTCCCGGTGACCGTCGGAGACGGCGACGCCGCCGTGGAGATCCCGGCCGCGCCGGAACGGATCGTGTCGCTGTCGCCGACCGCTACCGAGATGTTGTTCGCCATCGACGCGGGAGACGAGGTTGTAGCTGCGGACGAGTACTCGAACTACCCGGAAGAGGCGCCGACGACGGACCTGTCCGGATTCGAGCCCAATGTCGAGGCGATCGTCGGCTACGACCCGGACCTCGTCGTGGCGTCCTCCGACCCGGGACAGCTGGTGTCCAGCCTGGCCGAGATCGATGTTCCCACCCTGGTCCTCGCTCCGGCGACGTCGCTCGACGACACGTACAGCCAGATAGAGCAGCTGGGCGCGGCGACCGGAAACGTCGGGGAAGCAGCCGAGGTGGTCGCCGGGGTCCGCTCCGACATCGACGAGATCATCGCGGAGGTCCCCGAGGACGCCGAGGACGTCACGTACTTCCACGAGGTCGACTCGAACCTCTACACCGTGACGGGTTCGACGTTCATCGGCGAGCTCTATGGACTGGCAGGCATGGTCAACATCGCCGATGAGGCGCCGGAGGCGGGTGGCGAATACCCGCAGCTGTCCCCGGAGTTCATCGTCAGCGCCGACCCCGACATGATCTTCTTCGCCGATGGAGGAGAGGGTGGCGTCACTACGGAGGACATCGCCGGGCGTCCGGGCTGGGACGAGCTGACCGCGGTCCGAGAAGACCGCGTCTTCGAGGTCGACAGTGACGTGGCCAGCCGCTGGGGGCCACGTGTGGTCGACTACCTGCGCTTCCTGGTGGACGAGAGAGTCGGCATGCTCGAGCCGGTTGGATGAGCTCGGTCAGCCCGCCACCCGTCGACGAGCCCGGCGGCACGCCCGAGCTACGTCCTGTCCGGCTGCCCCGCCGCTGGTTGCTGCTGGCGCTCGCTGTACTCGTCGTCGTGGTGTTGCTCGCCATGGTCACCGGCCCGGCCGGGCTTCCGCTGAAGTCAGTGCTGGTCGAGATCGTGAACCAGATCCCGGGCGTGGAGCTCGACGGCGGGCTCAGCGAGCGTGACGCAGCCGTGCTCTGGAAGCTGCGCGCACCCAGGATTGTGCTGGGCATGCTGGTCGGAGGCATGCTGGCGATCGCCGGCGCGGGGTACCAAGGCGTCTTCCGCAATCCGCTGGCCGATCCCTACCTGCTCGGTGTGGCCGCCGGCGCCGGGCTGGGCGCTACGTTCGCGATCGTCTCCGGGGGTAACCGCGTGATCCTGCCGCTGGCGGCGTTCGTCGGCGGAATCGCCGGGGTGGCGGCCACATACGCGCTCGGGCGGAGCGTGGGCGGGCGGAGCACGACGTCGCTGATCCTCGCCGGCGTGGCGGTGGCCGCCTTTCTGACCGCGGTCCAGACCTACGTCAACCAGCGCAACGTGGATTCGCTGCGCGAGGTGTACGGCTGGATCCTCGGCCGGTTGCTGACGGCCGGGTGGAGTGAGGTCCTGACCGTATTGCCCTACATCGCGATTTCGGCGGGAGTGCTGTTGGCCCATCGACGCCTGCTGGACGTGCTCAGCGTCGGTCACGACGAGGCCGGGACGTTGGGCGTGCCGGCGGCGCGCGTAAGGCTGCTCGTGGTACTTGCGGCGACACTCGGCACGGCGGCCGCGGTCGCGGTGAGCGGGCTGATCGGTTTCGTCGGGATCGTCGTGCCGCACATCGTGCGGATGCTGGCCGGCACCTCGTACCGGATCGTGTTGCCGCTGTCGGCCCTGGTCGGCGCCGCGTTTCTGGTGAGCGCCGACTTGGCTGCCCGGACGATGGTCTCACCCGGGGAGCTACCGGTGGGTGTGGTGACGGCGTTCATCGGCGCGCCGTTCTTCACGCTCGTCTTGCGGGCCTCACGGAGGGTGTGGTGAACGGACTCGTTGTGAGCCAGGTCGGCGTGTCGCTGATGGGCAAGCTGGTCGTCGACGATGTGACCCTCACGGTTCCGGTGGGGAGCTGGACGACCCTGGTAGGCCCGAACGGTGCGGGCAAGTCGACGTTGCTCCGCGCGGTGGCGGGTTCAGTGCGGCACTCGGGCGCCATCGAGTTCGGTGAGAAGCCGTTGGCCGGAATGCGGTCGCGGGAACGTGCCCGGATGGTCGCCGTCGTACCGCAAGAAGCCACCCGGCCCGCTGGGATGACGGTGCTCGACTACGTCCTGCTCGGGCGGACGCCCTATCTGCCGTATCTGGGGGTGGAGTCCGCCGAGGACCTGGCCGTGGCCGATGAGCTCCTTGACACGCTGGAGCTTCGAGACCTGGCGGAGCGGCCGGTGATGTCGCTGTCCGGCGGTGAGTTCCAGCGCGCGGTGCTCGCTCGTGCGCTGGCTCAGCAGGCGCCGCTCCTCCTGCTGGACGAGCCGACCAGTTCGCTGGACCTCGGTCATGCTCAGCAGGTTCTGGAGCTGGTGGACGAGTTGCGCGCGGAGCGTGGCCTCACGGTCGTCAGCGCGTTGCACGACCTCACGACGGCCGGCCAGTTCGCGGATCATCTCGTCCTGCTGGTCGACGGCGGGGTCGCAGCACAGGGGAAGGCCCAGGAAGTGCTTACCGAGGAGCTGCTTTCGGCTCACTACGGCGCCCGTGTGCGGATCCTCACCGATCCCGAAGGTGGCGTCGTCGTCGTTCCGTTGCGCGGAAACTCGGAGGGCGTCAGCCGGGGGGCCGGCTGAGCTTGGAAGGTGCGTCGGTAGGTGGAGGGGGAGACTCCGATCGCGGTGCGTAGGTGGCTGCGCAGTGACGCGGACGTTCCGAGTCCGGTCGCGCCGGCGATCTGATCGATGGGCAGATCCGTCGACTCCAGCAGGCGCCGGGCGTAGTCGACGCGTTGGCGAGTCAGCCATCGGTTCGGGCTGGTGCCCGTCTCGTCGCGGAACCGTCGGGTGAAGGTTCGGATGCTCATCGACGCGTGCTTGGCCATACTCGCCAGCGTCAGGTCAGCATCGAGCCGTTCCATGGCCCAGGCCCGAGTGGACGCGGTCGATGCGTCCTCATGATCGGGCATCGGCGCATCGATGAACTGAGCTTGACCGCCCTCGCGCCACGGTGCCACGACGCACGAGCGGGCGACCGCGTTGGCGGTCGTGCTGCCCTGGTCACGCCGGATGAGGTGCAAACATAGGTCGACTCCGGCGGCAGCACCTGCGGAGGTCAGCACGTCGCCGTCGTCGACGAACAGCACGTCGGGGTCGAGGAGGACGGCGGGGAACTCGCGGGAGAACTCGGCCGCGTGGTTCCAGTGGGTCGTGGCCGGTCGGCCGTCGAGCAGCCCGGCCACGGCCAGCACGTGTGCGCCGGTGCAGATGGAAATGATCCGGCTGCCACGTCGTCTGTGGTGCAGCGTCTCGACCACGGCGCCGACCTGGTGCGGATCCATCGTTGCGAGCTCCAGTGCTGGAATGACAACGGTGTCGGCTGAGGCGATCGCGTCGACGAGGCTCTCGCCCGGGGTGATCACGAAGTCGGCGCTGGTCCGCACTGGTTCGGCGTGCATGGACGCGGTGACCACCTCGTAGTGCGGTCGGCCGGTCTCGTCCAGCGCCGCCCCGAACAGGCGGGCGGGGACTGAGAACTCGAACGGGATGATGCCGTCCATGGCGATGACCACGACGCGGTGCGGGCGAACAATGCGGCGTGGACGAGCAACGTCGAGACGACTCATGGCCTGATTCTTTCACATGTTGACCATCCGGCCACTGTCCACGCTATCGTTCGACGCCCACGATGGATGTCATGCAGACAGGACTGGGATTCTTCGTGGACTCCGTGCCACAGACCATTGACTTGATCGAGCGGGCCGAGCGAGCAGGGGTTCCGGCCGTGTGGGCTGTGATGCCGGTGACCAGTTACGACACACCTACCTTGTTGGGCGCCGCTCTTGCCCGAACCGAGCGGATCACCGTCGGCACGGCGATCGTGCCGGTGTTCACGCGGCATCCGGTCGCACTGCTCAGCCAGGCCGCGACGCTTGAGGCGCTGGCGCCGGGGCGGCTGAAGCTGGGAGTAGGGACCGGCAACCTCGGGGTCACCGCGGCCGCGATCGGTGCGCCGATTGCACAACCATTGGCGCGCATGCGCGAGTACGTCGGCGTCCTCCGGGCCGGTCTAGAGCAGGGAAAGGTGAACCACCAGGGCGGGTTTTACACAGTCGATGCCGAGTTTCCAGCCGCTCCTGGCACACCGATCGTGCTCGCCGCGTTGGGAACCAAGGCGTTCGAGGCCGCGGGCGAGGTAGCGGATGCTGCAATGTCCTGGTACTGCCCGCCGGCGTACCTGGACGACGTCGCACGACCCGCGCTCGCTCGCGGCGCGGCGGCGGCAGGCCGGGCGGTCCCGCACATCGTGCAGCAGGTCGCCGTCGCGGTCACGGACGACCGCGCGGCGGCTCTGGAATGGGCGCGTCCGCACCTGGTGCCATTCGTCAATACGCCGGCTTTCGCGAACATGTTCGCCACGGCGGGATATCCACAGCCCGGCGACGGCGGCGTGACCGACGACCTGCTGG
>NZ_ML142856.1:202363-202677 GCF_004138495.1 Phytoactinopolyspora endophytica | reverse complement strand
CCCGATCCCCACACCGAGATGGACGTCCTCCTCTCTGCTCTGGCTACCGCGTCCGCTGTCGAGCACCGGAACTGATCATCGCCTGAGCATGCTAGATCGCCCCTCACCTGCAGCGATGCGGGTGAGGGGCGATCGTCGTCGCGCGACGTCGGTTTGGGTCAGGCGGTGTGTGCGCCCCGTTGTGTCCCGGACTGACCACGCCTCAGCAGGCTGGCTCCTAGAGCGATGGCCGTCAGGGCGAGAAGGAGGAGCATCGACGAACCGGCTCCGGTGTCGGGCAACTCCTCGCCGTCGTCGGTCCCGCCATCAGTGCT
>NZ_ML142856.1:201846-202337 GCF_004138495.1 Phytoactinopolyspora endophytica | reverse complement strand
CGGTTCCGTTGGCGTTGCCTTCGCCGTTGTCGGTTCCGTCGTCGGTTCCGTTGGCGTTGCCTTCGCCGTTGTCGGTTCCGTCGTCGGAACCGTCGGCTCCGTCCTCGCCGCCGTCGTCATCGCCGTCCTCGGTGGACGTGATCACGATCGTGTCCCATCCGATGAGCGAGTCGTCCGCGGCGTAGACGGCGAGCCGGTGCGCTCCAGTGACTCCTGCCGGGAGTGTCACGTCGAACGTGTTGCCGTCGGCGACGTCGTGCGCCCCGAGGTAGTCCGGCTCTGAGAACAGCCACGCGCCGACTCGTGCTTCGGCGTGGACGTCCATGAGCGCCACCGTGATCGTGTCGCCGACCTCGGCCGTCTCCGGGATAGAGATCGAACCCTCGGTGTCTGCAGTGAGATCCTCCTCCGACGGGGTCTCCGACGGGATCTGCGCGTCCGGATCGACGGAATCCTCGGTGACGGTGAAGGTGGTGTCGGCGGTGCCGTCT
>NZ_ML142856.1:201074-201301 GCF_004138495.1 Phytoactinopolyspora endophytica | reverse complement strand
TTCGGTGGGGTCGACGCTGGCGTCGGGGTCGTAGGTGATCGGGTCGTCGGTGACGGTGAAGGTGGTGTCGGCGGTGCCGTCCGGGCTGGACAGGGTGACCGGGTGCTCGCCGGTGTCGAGGTCGGTGGACGTGTAGTCGAATGTGACGGCCCCGTCGCTGTCGGCGGCGTCGGACGTCACCACAGTGCCGTCAACGGCGAGCTCCACATCCGATTCCGGCGCGAAGC
>NZ_ML142856.1:194738-200278 GCF_004138495.1 Phytoactinopolyspora endophytica | reverse complement strand
GTGGTGTCGGCGGTGCCGTCTGGGCTGGTCAGTGTCGCTGTGTGGGTGCCTGTGCCGAGCGTCGTCGACGTGTAGTCGAAGGTGACGGCGCCGTCGCCATCGGCGTTGCTGGTCTCGACCTGGCTGCCGCCGATCTCGAACGTCACGGTGGAGTCGGGCGCGAAGTCGGTGCCGGTCACAGTGACGCCGGTTTCGGCGAGTTCGGTGACGGTGAGTTCGGTGGGGTCGGCGTTGGCGTCGGGGTCGTAGACGACCGGGTCATCCGCCTGGGCTGTCCAGGAGAACTCGTATCCCGAGCAGGAGATCGACGGCATGCTCGCCTTGCCGGTACCGGAGGCGTTCCCGCTGGCGTCGATGGTGCCGGACAGCTCGTACTCCACATCGCTGAACGTCCACTCGACGTCGAACGGGGTATCCGCGTTGACCGGGGTGGGCGGCATATCGGCCCAGGCGATCGGTGTTGGGAACCATCCGCATTGGATGTAGCTGGCGGTGTCGAATCCGGACATGCGCCCGTCCGAGTCCACGTCGAAGGCGACGGTCGCATCGGTATAGGCGTCGCTGGTGCCGGTGTAGGCGCCAATAGGGACGGTCGACGCTGCGGGCGCCACAACTGCGGAGGCGACGAGCGCAATACCGGCCGCCGCCACGGCCACAGCCGTTCGCCGCACAGTGCGACCGGCGGCCGTCAAGGAACGTTGCATGTTCAGATCTCCAGGAGTTCGGTGGGTGTCGAGCGCCGCCCATGCTGACCCGAAATGGCCGGAGAATCCTCATTCCCAAACAAGTCCGGACGCACCGAGCGCGCGAGATGGCCGTCGACATCACTGGCGGCTGCGGTGCAGCGTGTCAGCAGCTCGAGCGCGTTTTGCCACAGGTCTGCGTCGTAATTTGGTGGCAGACGCCGGCATGGTTGGTGACGCTATACCCGTGACCCTGCATGAGGACGAGGTTCCCACCAACGAGCGAATCATCCGCACCTTGCTATATGCCCAGCGGCCCGACCTTGCCGGGCTTGCCATCGCCCATGTGGGCGGCGGCACGGACAACACCATGTACCGGCTCGGTGAGGCATATCTTGTGCGGCTTCCACGCACCCGTGAGAAGGCTGCCGCCCTCGAGAAAGAGTTGACCTGGCTGCCGCGGCTGGGTCCTCGGCTGCCGTTTGCGATCCCTCAGTCTCTACACGCTGGTCGCCCGGACCCGCTTTACCCCTTGCCATGGGCGATCTATACGTGGATCGATGGCGAGGACCTCGCAGATCGCACCGTCAATGACTGGGAGCGCTATGGCAGTGACCTGGCTGCCTTCGTTGCATGTCTTCACTCGACAGATCTCATGGGCGCAACCCGAAGCGACGGTCTGAGCGGGTACCGTGGCGGCCTGTTGCAGCCAAAGGATGAGTGGATCACATCATGCTTCGCCAAGGCTCGTTCTCACGGCGCTGAACTCGACTTCAACGTGCTTGAACGGCTGTGGCGAGAGGCGCAGAGTCTGCCGGAGCCATCCGCGGCGCACGTCTGGCTGCACAGCGACCTCAGGCCGGCCAACGTCCTGGTGCGCGAGGGCAGACTGCACGCCGTGATTGACTTCGGTGGCCTGACAGTCGGATTCCCAGACGCTGAGCATGCAGTCACATGGGATCTTCCTGCGGCTGCGCGCGATGCCTACCGCAACACCCTGGATGTCGACGATCTCACCTGGCTACGAGCACGCGCCTGGGCGATCGCCGTAGGCATCAGCGGAGTCTCCTATTACTGGAATACGTTCCCATCCTTCTTGACTGAGTGCATGCACCGTCTTCGTGCGATCGCTGCCGAAGCCCGGTGATTCACCCGGCGTACTGGTTGTCGCCCGACCGTGAACGTTCAGCCGGTTCGTGATGCTATGGAGTTGCTCGCGCTCAGCTCGGAAGGTCGCGTCATCGTCGATACGCATCCTTGGTGACGATGCATATTGTTTAATAGCACTTACCATTGGTTGTTAAGCGGAGATGCAGATCTGCGGCGACCCTAGCCCGGCGAATTGACCGGACATCGACTGGAGGTGCGAGTGAGTCCGGTGAAGCACGCCGCCGGTGACGGCAGCGGTAATGTTCGTTCGACACCGTCCGTGAGTCGAGGAGAGGGCATGAATACGTCTGCTGTGCCTCCGATGGGCAGACGTATCCGGGAGGAGCGCGTACGCCGTGGTGCGACCGTGCGTGGTCTGGCCGGCGAGATCGGCGTTTCGGCCAGCCTCATCTCGCAGATCGAGAACGACAAGAGCCAGCCGTCGGTGAGCACCCTTTACGCCATCACGACCGCACTGGGCATCTCGATCGAGGACCTGTTCGCACCCGGTGTGTCCGATGAGGCCGCGGAGCCGGAACCGGTGGCTGCGCCTCAGGCCACGCCGACGAGCGGCACCGACGGTCAACGGCACATGAGCACGAGGCGAGCGGCCCGGCCGGGCCATCGGCGGCGGGTCGGTCCGGTCGTGCACCCTCACGGGCGTGAGGCGCTCACCCTCGAGACGGGCGTCGTCTGGGAACTGCTGGGTGAGGTACCCGACGTCCACGTCGACTTCTTGCTCGTCACCTACCAACCGGGTGGGGCCTCGTCGACCATGGGCACGCTCATGCGTCACACTGGGACCGAGTTCGGCTACCTGATCAGCGGCGAATTAGTCCTGACGCTGGGTTTCAACGAACATCACCTGCATCCGGGCGATGCCATCTCGTTCGACTCGAGCACGCCTCACGGCTACCGCAATGAGGGCGCCGAGCCGGCCGTGGGTGTCTGGTTCGTTCTCGAGTAATCTCCCGTCGAACGGCGAATTGGTGTTAACGAAAGCGTGCATGTTTATTGCACACCTTGTTTAGTGACGCTAAACTACGCGGCAAAGCTGCACCCCACTCCCGGACGTACCACCCCCGTCTGAAGGCGGTGTCAGGCCGATGAGTCAGGACGGCGATCGCGATCGGAAGCGGACTGCAGGTCGATCACGACGAGGTCTGCTTTCCACCGGCGCGGCAGTAGGGGCCACAGCAGGCCTGGGCGCCGCCGGTGCGGCGCAGGCCTGTGCTGCCGGGCACCTCGACAACGGTGACGTTGCCGCTGGCGACGTCGCAACTTAAGGCAGTCGAACCATCAACGACGAGGTGAGACATGAGGCCGCGAACACGTATGTACAGTTCGGCAGTGGCGGCTCTGGCGCTGGTCCTTGCCGCATGTGGTGGCGACGACGACAACGCCGCCCAGCCGGAACCGGAAGGCGCGGAAGGGGCGCCTAGCGGTGAGCCGATCGTCGTCGGGTCGAGTCTTTCGCTCACCGGCGCCTTCGGCCCGACGGCGGCGATCCATCAGGTCGCCGGTGAGCAGTTCATCGAACGGCTCAACGAGGAAGGTGGCCTGCTCGGCCGGCCGGTGGAGTGGCTCGTCCTCGACGACGAGTCGGATCAGGCCCAGGTGGCCGACCTCTACGAACGGCTCATCTCACAGGAGCAGGTCGACCTCATCATGAGTCCGTACGCCACACCCAACATCCTGTCGGCGGCCCCGATCGCCGAGCGCCACGGCTTCGTCTTGCCCCAGCACACGGCCGTGCTGGCGCCGCTGCTGCCGTACCGGTGCCAGTTCCCTGCCTGGTCGATCGGGCCGGAGCCCAACGTCTACGTTCCCGAGCAGCTCTACGACGCGGTAGCCAGCCTCCCTGACCCGCCGGAGCGGATCGCGATCCTGACCCACCAGAGCGGGTCGACCGACTTCATCAGCTATGGCTCACCGGAGGTCGACGGCGTCGGCGCCGTGTCGATAGCGGAGGATCGGGGCCTCGATGTGGTGCTCGAGGTCCGGTACCCGCCTGGGACGACCGACTGGGCGCCGATCGCGGCTCAGGTGCGCGACGCCGACCCGGACCTCGTGGTCAACAACGGACTCGGCGTCGAGCCGGTCGAGCTGATCGAGGCGATGGAGCAGCTCGACTACCGCCCGCCGCTGCTGTTCAGCCTCTTCCCGGCGCCGGGTCCGCTGCTTGGGGTCGGCGAGGGTGTCTTGTCGGTGTCGACCTTCGAGCCGAACGAGGCGGTGCTCGAGCAGTACGAGCCGGAGGTGCGCGAGATCGTCGACGACTTCGAGTCGCGAGCCGAGGACGCCGGAGTGCCCTACACGGCGTTCGAGACACAGGCGGCATCCTCCTGGACCGCCTGGGAGATCCTGGTGGCCGCCGTCGAGGGCGCCGGCGAGATCGATCACGAGGCGATGTGCGACTACCTGATCGAGAACGGGGCCGACACGACATTGAGCGGCGAGCTGACGTTCGACCCCGAGGTGAACAACTTCTGGCCGAGCAACCAGGGCCTGAAACAGGTCCAGGACGGCGAGTGGGTCATGGTCTGGCCCGAAGATCGTGCAGCGGCCCAGCTCAGGCTGGCGGATAACTGAGGCCCTATGACGACCATTCAGGCAGCTCTCAACGGAGCTCTGGTCGGTGGGTTGTTCGTGGTGATGGCTGTGGGTCTCTCCGTCACCTGGGGCATGATGAAGATCATCAACCTGGCCCATTTCGGGATGATCTTGATCGGTGCGTATCTGACGTTTCAGATCACGACGTCCTGGGGTCTCGACCCCATCCTCACGCTGGTCATCACCGTTCCTACCCTGTTCGCGTTCGGAGCGCTGCTGCAGTGGGCGCTCGACCGGTTCAGCGTCGTCGAGTTCGGCTCGTTGCTGGTGACCTTCGGCATTCTGATCATCACCATGCAGGTGGTGACCAACATCTGGAGTGCCGACTTTCAGCGGCTGGCGGCGGAAGCCAACCCCTACGCGACACAATCGGTCTCCCTCGGCCGGTTCGTCTTCCCGATGTCGACGCTGCTGGCCTTCGCGGCGGCCGTGGTCATCGTCGGTGGTGCCCATCTGGCCTTGCAGCGCACGTTTCCCGGCCGCGCGATGCGAGCCTTCGCGCAAGACAAAGACGTCGCCTCCGCGTTCGGCATCGACCATCGCCGCCTCGGGATGCTGCTCGCCGGGGTGTCCGCAGCCAGTGCCGCCGTCGCCGGCATGCTTCTGGCCCTCGGCAGGTCGCTCACGCCGACGGCTCCGTTCGAGCTGATCGGCACGGTGTTCGCGGTCGTGATTCTCGGCGGGATCGGCCACGTCGTGGGGACGCTGGCGGCCGGCGTCCTGATCGGGATGGTCTCGGCGGTTGTGGCATCGGTATGGTCGCCGTCTCTGTCGCCGTTCGTCGTGTTCTCGGTCATCGTCCTCGCCCTGTTGTTCCGGCCACACGGACTCTTCGCCCGCGGCGGTGTCAGGTGATAGGGCGAGGGCTGGCCGGCTTTGCTCTGGTCTACGTGGCGCTGGCGGCGGTCGTGGCCGTTCGCGAGCCCATCGGGCTGCCGGTCTTCTATCTGGTGCTCGCCTCGACGGTCCTGTTCTGGACGGCGCAGGCGACAAGCTGGAACATTCTGTCGGGGTTCAGCGGCTACTTCAGCTTCGGCCAGGGCGTCTTCGTGGGCCTCGGCGCCTACACGGCCGCGATCCTCGCCGGCCGCCGCG
>NZ_ML142856.1:194305-194706 GCF_004138495.1 Phytoactinopolyspora endophytica | reverse complement strand
GTCAACTTCTTCCTGGCGCTGCCAGTGGCCGCGGTGCTGGGGATGCTGCTGGCGGCGGGGATCGGCCTGCTGGCCTTCCGGCTCAGGTCGTTCCGGGGGGAGATTTTCGCCCTGCTCACGCTCGCTGTGCCGTTCATCCTCGCCGCGCTCGCACGGGTGAACTCCTCGATCGACGGCGGGCAGGGGGTCCTGGTGCCCGTCCCGGAGTTTCCAGAGCAGCTCGGAGAGTTCCAGGACGCCCTCTACCTGCTGAACCTCACGGTCGCCACGGCCGCGGTAGCAGCCGCGTTCGCGATCCAGCACTCGCGGTTCGGCTGGGCGCTGGCCTCCATCCGGGACGCGGAGGACGTCGCCGAAGGGCTCGGGGTGGCGACGTTCAGGTACAAGATGCTGGCGATCGT
>NZ_ML142856.1:191896-194275 GCF_004138495.1 Phytoactinopolyspora endophytica | reverse complement strand
ACCGGCCTCATCGGCACCGTCTCAGGTTGCATCTTCGCTCTGCAGATCGGGTTCGTCACGGTGGAGGCCGCCTTCGGGCTCACCATCCCGATCTTTGTCATCTTGATGAGCGTGCTCGGGGGCCGGACGCACTGGCTCGGACCGGTCATCGGCGCCACGCTGATCGTGACGATGCAGGACCGGTTGTCCTCGGCCGGTTTCGAGGGCTGGAACCTCATCATCCTCGGGGCGATCCTCGCGGTCCTGGTCGTCATTGCGCCGGAGGGCCTTCAGGTGCGGTTGCGCGCTCGCTGGCTTCCCGCCCTTGGGGCCCTTGTCGTGGTCACAGGGGGCCTCGCCGTTATCGGCCAATGGGGCGGGACGCTGGAGTGGGTGGTCGCCGGCATGCTCGCGGCCGCCGCATTGGCGTTGGCACCCGTGCCGCTGCGTCGCCGGCAGCGGGACGTCGTGCGTGTCCGCGAGCCGGCCGGGGACGCCGAGACTGCTCGACCCGACGATGGGCCCGGCCAAGCCGTCGAGACCGGCGAGGCTGAGGAACCCGGGCTCGCCTCCGCGGCCGCGGAACCGGTCGTGCGGACGGATCCATCCGATCCTGTGCCGGGCGACGTGCTCGTCGAATGCCGCGATGTCACCCGTTACTTCGGCGGGGTGCGAGCGCTGGAAGGCGTCGACCTCGAGTTCCGGGAAGGCGAGCTGATCGGTCTGGTGGGGACGAACGGGTCCGGGAAGACGACGTTGGTCAACCTGCTGTCCGGCGCGTTCCGGCCGACCAGGGGGACCATCAGCATCGCCGGGCGCGACACGTCCGGCATTCCACCGCACAAGATCGCGCATCTCGGGGTCGCCCGCACGTACCAGATCCCCAAGCCGTTCGAGTCGATGACGGTTCGCGACAACGTGGCCATGACGATCATGTTCGGCCGCGAGCGGCGTCGGTTGGAACAGGCCCGGCAGCAGGCGGAAACGCATCTGGAGCTCGTGGGGCTGACACACCGTGCGGATGCGCACCCGTCGGCGGTCAACCTGCACGAGCGGCAACTACTCGAGATGGCCCGGGCGATCGCGAGCAGCCCGAAAGTGCTGCTGCTCGACGAAGCGTTGGCAGGGTTGAACCCGGCGGAGATCGACCAGGCCGTTGAGGTCGTCCGCCGTATCCACCAGTCGGGTATCACGATCGTGATCGTCGAGCACTTGCTCCGGGTGGTGAACCAGCTTGCCACCAGGATGGTTGTGCTGGATCGCGGAAGCTTGCTGGCCGACGGCGCGCCACGGACCGTCATGCAGGATCCGGCTGTGGTCAGCGCGTATCTGGGAAGGCGTGCCCATGCTTGAGATCCGTGGGCTCGATGCGTTCTACGGGGACGCTCAGGCACTCTGGGGTATCGGCCTGGACGTCGCCGAGGGAGAGATCATCAGCGTCGTCGGACCCAACGGCGCTGGGAAGTCGACGCTGGTGCAGGCCATCGCGGGGCTGCAGAGATCGGTCCGTGGCCGGATACTGCTCGACGGCGTCGACCTCACGAGCGTGGCGCCGCATCGGGTCTGCGAGTACGGAGTGGCGACCGTGCCCGAGGGGCGTCGAGTCTTCCCCGACATGTCGGTCTACGACAACCTGTGCCTCGGCGCGTACCGGAAGGCCGTTCGCGGCCGCCACCAGGAGGCGCTGGCCGCGGTACACGATCTGTTCCCAGTGCTCGCGGACCGTTCGACCCAGCCGGCCGCCACGCTCAGCGGTGGCGAGCAGCAGATGCTGGCGATCGGCCGGGCATTGATGGCACGCCCGCGGCTGCTGCTCACCGACGAGCCATCGCTCGGTCTTGCCCCGGTGGTCGTTGACGAGGTGTTCGACGTCATCCAGTCGATCAACGCCGACGGGGTGAGCGTTCTGCTTGTGGAGCAGGACGTCGAACGTGCACTGGCGATGTCCAGCCGCGGATATCTGCTCGGCGAAGGCCGGATCGTCACCACAGGCACCTCGGATGAGCTGCGGAGCAGTGCCGACGTGCGGCGCAGTGTGCTGGGCCTGTAACGAGAGAAGTCCGCGTGCTGAGCGGGCATTGAACCTGCCCCGCGAGCTCGGCTTGAAGAGATGATGCCTACGCCGTTGCAGTTTCCGCAAGGAAGTTTGTCAACCAGCCATGGGTGGGGCAGGTTGGTTCAGGCGTGACCGGTGGTCACGGCCTCTGGCCACAACCATGTCTCGACGACCAAGGCAAGGACGATGAGCACAGAGTACTGGGATGAGAAGTATCGCAGCCGCGACCAGGTCTTCAGCGGCGCGCCCAACGGCGTGCTCGTGACCGAGGTCACCGATCTACCGCCCGGGCAAGCCCTGGACGTCGGATGCGGCGAAGGCGCCGACTCCCTCTGGCTGGCCCG
>NZ_ML142856.1:190504-191866 GCF_004138495.1 Phytoactinopolyspora endophytica | reverse complement strand
GCAGGTCACGGGGGTCGACATCTCCCGGACAGCACTGCAACGCGCCGCTGCCGCAGCCGGGGACGTCAACGACCGCGTGGCGTGGGTGCACGGCGATCTGACCACCGCGCCGCCCCCAAGCGGCGTGTTCGATCTGGTCTCCGCCCAATACTTCCCGCTTCCACGTCAGCCGGACCACGCGGCGCTACGCGGCCTGCTGGACGCCGTCGTACCCGGGGGCACCCTGCTCTTCGTCGGCCACGACCTCGCCGACCTGTCCTCACGCCGGGGGCACGGTTCCGACTACCGCGATTACTACCAGCCCGCCGACATCGCGAGGCTCCTCGACGACAACTGGACCGTTCTGATCAACGAAACCCGCCCACGAACCGCTCCCGCCCCAGCGGGCACGCACCATACCCGCGACACCATCCTGCGAGCGCAACGCCTGCGGTAAAGACGCTGGGCTCCACGCGCGAGCCTGTCGGATTTCCGGGGGAGGGGCGGGTGGTGGTGAACGCGGGCAGCTTGTTCGCTTGCATAAACGGAATGATATTCCGTATAGTTCTGGAAGAGCGTTCCGCTTCGGTTCAGGATATGGCATCGAAAGCACGCTCACCCACACCTCGCCACAACCCAGGAGAGCCGCATGCAGTACCGCACCCTCGGCCGGACCGGCATCAAAGTCAGCCCTTATGCGCTAGGCGCAATGATGTTCGGCGCCATCGGCAACCCCGACCACGACGACTCGATCAAGATCATCCACAAGGCCCTGGACGCAGGGATCAACTTCGTCGACACCGCCGACGCGTACTCCCGTGGCGAGTCCGAGGAGATCGTCGGCAAGGCCCTTCAGGGCCGCCGCGACGACGTCGTGCTCGCCACCAAGGCACGGCTCCCGATGGGCGAAGATTCGAACCATCAGGGCGCTTCCCGGCGATGGCTGATGCGTGCCGTGGAAGACTCGCTACGTCGCCTGCGCACCGATCACATCGACCTCTACCAGATCCATCGGCCGGACCCGGATACCGACATTGAGGAGACGCTGTCGGCGCTGTCAGACCTGGTCCGTAGCGGCAAGGTCCGTGCCATCGGGTCGTCCGCGATGCCCGCCTCCGAAATCGTCGAGGCCCACTGGGTGGCCGAGCGGCGCGGCCTGGAACGGTTCCGCACCGAGCAGCCGAGCTACTCCATCCTCAGCCGTGGCATCGAGACCGAGGTGCTGCCCGTCACACAGCGCTACGGGATGGGCACGATGGTGTGGAGCCCGCTCGCCAAGGGCATGCTCACCGGGCGGGTCCGGCGGGGTGAGCAGACCGACCTTCGTCGAGCCGCGTACCCCACGTTTGCCGAGCAGTTCAGCGACGAGCGCCGGCTCGACGT
>NZ_ML142856.1:184148-190487 GCF_004138495.1 Phytoactinopolyspora endophytica | reverse complement strand
CATCCCCGTCGCCGACGCCGCCGGGCTGAAACTGACCCACATGGCCATGGCATTCGCCATCGCACACCCCGGCGTCACCTCCGCGATCATCGGGCCACGCACGATGGAACACCTCGACGACCTGCTCGCCGGCGTTGACGTCACCCTCACCGACGAGATCCTCGACCGGATCGACGAGATCGTTCCGCCCGGCACGGACGTCGGCATGCGAGACGGGGCCGCCTACGTCCCTCCGGCCATCCAGCGCCCAGGCCTCCGCCGCCGGACCGTCGACGAGCGCTCTGCTACCTGAGCGAACCCCTCGCCGGGTCTCGCACGGCGGGGCCTGTTCGGCAGCGCCCGTCGTGCTCCTGGAGCCCGGAACAGACCCAGCCAACCCCCATCTCTCAAGGACCCGTCGCATGACACACAAGCAGCACCCCATCGGAACCGGATTCACCGCCGCCTCGACGGTCGACGACGTCCTCACGGACGTCGATCTGACCGGCACGAACGTCATCGTCACCGGCGGCCACGCCGGGCTCGGCCTTCAGTCCACGCGTGCGCTGAGCAAGGCCGGCGCCTCGGTCACCGTCGGCTCGCGCTACCCGGACCGGGCCGCGGCCGCGCTGGACGGGATCGAGCGGGTCGAGGTCGGCCGGCTTGACCTCCTCGATCCCGCGTCGATCGACGACTTCGTTACCCGCTGGCTCGAACCCGGCCGTCCTCTCCACGTGCTGATCAACTGCGCCGGCCTCCCCGCTCCCGGCGAACTTGTCCGGGATACACGCGGCTATGAGGCGCAGTTCGCGACCAACCATCTCGGCCACTTCCAGCTGACCCTGGGTCTGCTACCCGCGCTGCGTGCGGCGCGCGGTGCCCGGGTGGTCAACGTGACATCCGGTGCTCATCGACTCTCCGACATCCGCTGGGACGACCCGCACTTCGATTCCGGCTACGAGCCGGTCCTCGCTTATGCCCAGTCCAAGGTCGCGAACGTCCTGCACGCCGTCGAACTGGACCGCCGCTGGGCCGAGGACGGGATCCGTGGCTACGCGGTGCATCCGGGCGTCGTGGTCGGCACGGCTCTGAACAGCTCCGGAGGCGAGGAAGCGTTGCGCGCCCAGGGACTGATCGACGAGTCCGGACGGCCGGTCATCGACCCCGACCGCGGCAAGAAGGCGCCGCAACAGGGGGCGAGCACCATCGTGTTCGCGGCCACCAGCCCCCTGCTCGCCGAGATCGGTGGCGTCTATCTCAAAGACAACGACATCTCGCCGGTGGACGACGAGCCGAGGCCGCTCACCGCGGACGACATCCCGTCCGAGGTCATGTCGCACTCCATCGACCCGCATTCGGCCCAGCGGCTGTGGGAGCTGAGCGAGCAGCTGCTCAAGGCATGACGCCTACGGATCATTCAAGGAGAATGTATGAACACCCCCACCGCACGGCTCGCCGCCGAAGGTGTGAGCGTCTGGCTCGACGACCTGTCGCGCCCGGACATCCTCTCCGGCAAGCTCGCCGAACTCATCGCGACCCGCGCCGTCACGGGCGTCACGACCAACCCCACGACCTTCGCGAGCGCACTGTCGAAGGGCCAGGCGTACGAGGCCCAGGTCGACCGGCTCGCGAGGCGGCGCGTGCCGACCGACGAAGCGATCTTCTCGATCACGACGGTCGACGTGCGAAGCGCCTGCGACCTGTTCCTTCCCATCTATGACGCGACGGCCGGTCTCGACGGCCGCGTGTCGATCGATGTCTCGCCCGAGCTCGCGCACGACACCGAGGGCACCGTCGCCCAGGCCAAGGAACTGTGGTCGCGCGTCGACAGCCCGAACGTGCTCATCAAGATCCCGGCGACGACGGCGGGCTTGCCGGCCATCACCGAGGTGATCGGGGCCGGCATCAGCGTGAACGTCACGCTGATCTTCAGCCGCGAGCGTTACGGCGAGGTGATCGATGCGTACCTCGCTGGGCTGGAGAAGGCGAGTGAGGCGGGTATCGACCTCTCCGGCATCCACTCGGTGGCCTCGTTCTTCGTATCGTGTGTCGACCCCGAGGTCGACAGGCGCCTCGCTGCCATCGGCACCGACGAGGCCGAAGCCCTGGCCTCGCGCGCCGGGCTCGCGAACGCGCGGCTCGCCTACGAGCTGTACGAGCAGCGCTTCGCCGAGGCGCGAGCCACCGCGCTGGTTGCGGCAGGCGCCAACGTGCAACGTCTGCTGTGGGCGTCCGCCGGCGTCAGAGATCCTGCGTTGCCCGGCACGATGTACGTCACGGGCCTCGTCGCGCCGGGCACGGTCAGCACGATGCCGGAGAAGACGCTCGAGGCCACGTTCGATCACGCTGAGATCATGGGTGACGTCGTCACGGGCGCGTACGCGGAGGCGCGAACCGTGCTCGGCCGACTCGCGGCGGTCGGTGTCGACGTCGACGACGTGACGCGGGCGCTCGAAGACGAGGGCGTGGAACAATTCATCGCCTCCTGGCGTGAGCTTCAGCAGACGGTGAACGAGGTGCTCGCGCCTTCGAAAGCCGCATAGTGATCGAGCGGGAGAACCCGACGACCACCAGGTCTCCGCGGCGCGAGCGGAACCAGACCTCACCCGCGAAGGCCTGGTGTGGACCGCTCAGCTGTCCGCGGTTGCCCGCACCCCGGTGGCGCGGGATGTGAGCAGGTCCACCACGTCCGTAAGGCCCATCTCGATGCGCCCGTAGACGCGGGGGTTCAGCAGCGTGACGCCGTCGAAGTCCCCCGCGGATGCGAAGATCGCGACGGGCACCGTCAACGCTTGGAAGAAGGCGAAGAGCGGTCGCATCGCGTGCTCCAGGACGAGCGCATGGTGCTCGCCCCCGCCCGTCGCAGCCAGCAGAACGAGCTTGTTGGCGAGCGCATACTGGTCGATGAGATCGAAGAAGTGCTTGAACATGCCGGGGTAGGAGCCTCGATACACCGGTGCCGCAGCGATCAGGAGGTCGGCGTCTTCGGCGAGCCGGAGCATGGCGTCGACGTCGGGCGTGACGTCGTCGCGCTCGAGAGCCCCGGTGAAGCCTGGACCCAAGCGGTACACGTCGACCTGGGACGCTTCGACGGGGAGCATCCTCCCCAGCGTGTCGAGGACGACGTCGACGAGGCCCAGGGTCTTGGACTGCCGGCTCGGACTGCCGTTGACGACGACCACCCGCAGAGTCGCGCCGGCCGTAGGTGTGTCTGGTCCTGCATCGACGACGGGCGGGGTGGTGACGGTCACGCTGCCACCTCCTGACGTGTGGCGACCTCCTGGCGCACGACGGGCGCCACTTCGGTTCCGAGCCGTTCGATCGCTTCCAGGTGTTCCTTCTGCGGCATCCCGCCGAAGCCCATCTGGATGATGGCGCGGCTGATGCCGTACAGCTCGTGGTAGGCGAGCAGCTTGTCGACGACCTCCTGTGAGCTGCCTGCTAGGAGCCCGGACCCCGGCGAGGCCTGCGCGTCGAAGAACGTCCGCGGAAGCCGGACGCCCCGGCCACGCTGGTGGTTGTTCTCCGCCATGCCCTTGGCGAAGTACGGATACATCACGTCCCTCGCCTGCTGGCTGGTGCGGCCCACGTACCCGTGCGTGTTGATGCTGACCGGAAGCGCGCGCGTGTCGTGCCCCGCCTGCTCAGCGGATGCGCGGTAGAGCTCGATGGTCTGCTCGTGGAAGGTCAACGGCCCCAGCAGGAGGGCCATCGCCATCGGCAGGCCGAGCCGCCCGGTGCTGATCGCGGACGCCGCGGAGCCTCCTACCCCCACCCAGATAGGAATGGTGTCTCCGTCGGCGCGCGGTGCAATGTCGGCGTCGACCAGGGGAGCGCGGAAGTGCCCGGACCAGGTGAGTGGGTTCTGTTCGCGGATCTTGAGCAGCAGGTCGAGCTTCTCGCGGAAGAGGTCGGCGTAGTCCTGCAGGTCGTACCCGAACAATGGGAATGACTCTGTGTAGGAGCCGCGGCCTGCGATGATCTCGGCCCGGCCATGTGACAGCAGGTCGATCGTCGCGAACTGTTGCCAGACGCGCACGGGATCCTCGGAGCCGAGCACGGTGACCGAACTCGTCAGGCGGATGCGCTCGGTCGCCTCGGCCACGGCGGCCAGCAGGATCGTCGGTGCTGAACCGACGAAATCGGAGCGGTGGTGTTCACCGACGCCGAACACGTCGAGGCCCGCCTCGTCGGCGACCTTCGCCTGCTCGATCGTCTCGCGCACGCGTTGCCGCGGCGACGGCAGCCGCCCGGTGGTGGGATCCTCCGTCACCTCACCGAAGGTCATGATTCCAATCTCGAATGCCATCTCGGTATCCCTTCATGTTGTCGGCGCCAGCCAGCGCCTACGTGACTAATAAGTTATCTGCACAGGCAGATATTCCCGGCGTCGTGCGAGGTAGACGAGATATAGTTCTGCCATGGTGACCGAAAGGCTGCGAGACATCGAGGATGAGGCATGGAAGGGATTCCTGTTCACCCATGACAGGCTTTGGCGTTCGATTGAGGCAGGGCTCGCTCCGCTGAACGTGAGTATGGCCGAGTACAGCGTCCTGGCTCTTCTGGGTGAGGCCGGGCCGACGGGCATGCGGATGTCGGAACTCGCCGAGCGTCGCCTGATGTCCACCGGTGGCTTTACCCGTCTCGCCGACCGTCTGGAACGCCGTGGGCTCATCGAACGGCGCCAGTCGACTGTCGATGGCCGCAGTTTCGATGCGGTCTTGACAAGGGAAGGACGGGCGCTGCTGCGTAAGGCGTGGCGGCAGCAGTACCGCGACCTCCGCGAGCTCTTCTTCGACCGGCTTGACGACGATGATCTCCGTCGGCTCGCCGATATCTGGGCGCGCCTTGACCCCAACCGGCAGTGACCTCGCTCAGGCCTTGTGGCAGCCGTCAGGGTCTGAGTCGGATCCGTGAGTAGCGCGGCTCGTGTTTCGTCAGATCTCCAACGACGTGGCGGGCGCGGAAGGCTCAAGCTCCGTGGCAGCGCGGACGAGCGCGGCCACGGCGGTGAAGCGGGACTCCTGGGGCCAGACGATCGAGAGGACCGAGGGCGGAGCGTCGGCCACATCGATGTAGGCCAGGCGCGGGCGAGGGTAGCGGTCCATGACGGATCGGGGGACCAGCGCCGTGATGCGGCCGAGTTCGACGAGTGCGAAGAGCTGGGGCAGGTCACGGATCCCGTGCTCGTCGACGAGGCGGCGCTGATAGCCATGCATGCTGGCTGTATCAGTGGGGCCGGTCACGGGAAGTTCCAGGTTGGCGAGCGTTGCCGTGCCCAAACGAGCGAAGGCGTGCCCGAGCGGGACGGCCGCGACGGTGGGTTCCATGGTGACCGGCTCGGCGTCCAGTCCGGTGCCGTCGAACGGCCCGTGTATCAGAGCGACGTCGGCTTCACCCCGGCGCAGCAGACGCGGCTCTTCTCCCCATCCGCACAGGCGGACGGTGACCGGGAGCGCGGCGTCCTCGGCGGCGTACCGCGTCAGAATGGTGTCCAGGAGTCCAGCGTCGTTATCCGCTTTGACGGCCAGCACGACCTGGGGTGTGGTAGCGCCGGCGCGTTGGGCGCGGCGGCCGGCGGCCTCCAGGGTATCGAGCCCCGGCCGCGCCTGGCCGAGGAGGACGGTACCGGCCGTGGTCAGGGTGACGCTGTGGGTGTCGCGCTCCAGGAGGGGCACGCCGAGGTCCGCCTCGAGTGCACGGATTGCGCGTGACAGCGGCGGGGCGGAGATGCCCAGCCGGTCGGCGGCCCGGGTGAAGTTCAGCTCCTCGGCGACCGCGACGAAGTACCTCAGTGCTCTGGACTCGATCATCCGGCTCTCCTTCATCCGGTCGCTTCCTTCGGTGTGTCCCTGGGGGTAACACCCATGACCGTCACGATCCTTCCCTGGTGAGAACCGACGGCGCATCGTTGTAGTTGTAGCCGGACCGCCCGTCACGGCCCAGGTCCCGCAAGGATCAGCCGCCCGTGATCATCGTCACCGGAGACAACGGAAGCTAGGGCGCGCCGGTACTCATCATTCCGGTCCAACCCGATCGTCACGACCAAGGAGATCTTGATATGGCTAAGACGTTTGCCCTTATCTACACCTACACCGAAGATGTGGCGCTTCAAGATGCCAACCGTGATGCCCATATCGATTACCTGCGGGGACTTGTCGATGATGGCGTGCTGCTCGCTTCCGGTCCTTGGGGACAGGACGACGTTCGCGGGGGTCTGCTGATCTACCGTGCCGAGGACAGGGCAGCGGTGCAGTCGATCGTGGACGACGATCCGTTCATGACCAACGGCGTGGTGGCCGCCGCGCAGATTCGCGAGTGGGTGCCGTTGCTGGGGCCCGTGGCTGACCACCCGCAACT
>NZ_ML142856.1:183767-184105 GCF_004138495.1 Phytoactinopolyspora endophytica | reverse complement strand
GGACGCCCTAGGCCGCGGCGAGGCGGCGGGCGGCGGTCATGACTGCCGCCCGCCGTGCGTCGAGGTCGGCGGCGTCGGTGCCGGTGGTCAAGCGGGCGATGTGCGGGGCAGCGTGCCACCAGGCGGCGAGGGCCATGATGGAGAACAGTAGAGCGCCAGGCTCGGGGTCGTCGCGCAGGATGCCGTCGTGCTGCGCCTTGGCGAACATGTCAACCTTCGAGCGGTAGTACGCCGACCGGTTCGCCTCCTCGGGAACCTCGCCGGGCACGGTCAGGCCTTCCCACAAGATGAGGCGGATCAGCTCTGGGTGGGCTGCGTGGTAATCGAAGATCCGTCCG
>NZ_ML142856.1:182380-183680 GCF_004138495.1 Phytoactinopolyspora endophytica | reverse complement strand
CCGACGGGATCGTGGTGCGTGGGATCGAACACCACCGAGCCCGCGATGCGCTCGCTCTCGACGGCGAGTACCTGCATGAACAGATCCCGCTTGTTACCGAAGTAGTTGTAGATCCGCTCCTTGTTGATGCCCGCCGCGGCGGCGATCCGGTCGATCGTCGTGCCGGTGGGGCCGTGCTCGGCGAACTCGGCGAGCGCGGCGTCGAGGATCTTCTGCTTCGTCGCTGCGGTGTTCCAGGCCATGCCCACATCCTAATTCCAACTTGTGCGTTGGATTTCAGTGTGTCATCCTTCCAACGGAAACGTTGGAGTTGGATTCTGGAGAAATCGTGACCACTCTCGTCCGCACCGAGCCGTTGCCTCGTGTACGCATCGAGCGGCCCGTCGCAGTGACGGCTGTCCTCATCGCGGCGGTACTTCTCGTCGTCTCGCACATCTATCTGACGATCCCGCTCGTGCCTCACGTCGCCGACGACTACGGCACGAGCCTGACCGCTGCCGCGTGGATCGGCAGCGGCTTCGGGTTCGCCTTCGCAGTCGGGAACCTGGTGTTCCCGACCCTTTCCGACCACGTCGACCCCCGCGCCGTGATGGCGTTCGGTCTGGCGGCCGTCGCCGTCACTGGCGTGCTGGCGGGGCTGGCGCCGAACCTTCCGACCCTGGTCGCGGCCCGTGCGGTCCAGGGATTCGTGGCCCCCGCGCTGCCAGCGGTCGCGCTGGCCTACCTGCCGCGCGTGGTGCCGGACAGGATCCGGCCGACCGCGATCGCCGTACTGTCCAGTTGCTTTCTGCTGGCGGGGATCGTCGGACAGGCGTGGGCACTGTCGGTGCAGCCACTCCTCGGGTGGCGCTGGGTCCTCTGGGGGATGGCGCCGCTGCTCCTCGTCGTGGCCCTTCTGGTCGTCCGGCTCCCGGAAACGGCTCGTCCCGACGTGCCCGGGTCCTTCGCCGGGGTCATTGGCACGCTCGCCGGCATGGTGCGGCGCCCACAGATCCTCATCGCCTACACCGCGGCGTTGACCATCCTGCTCACGTTCGTCGGTATGTACGTCGCGCTGCAGGACTCCAGCGCTGAGTTGGGTGCATCCGGGCCGGTGACCAGCCTGCTACTGCGCCTGCCGGGGCTTCCGGGCATCGCCCTTGGCTGGTTCGCCGGCACCTTTATCGGGCGCTTCGGCCCGCACCGCACCGGCGCTGCGGCGTTCCTGCTGGCAGCGACTGGTCTTGGAACCGAGGCTCTCGGCGGGCCGTTGTGGCTCACGCTCGTCGGCAGTGGAGTGTTCGTCGCCGGCCTGGCCGTC
>NZ_ML142856.1:168494-182328 GCF_004138495.1 Phytoactinopolyspora endophytica | reverse complement strand
GTGCCCGCCGCCGTGACCCTCGTCGCCATGGCTGCGGGCCCGGCGCGCGGAGCGGGCATGGCCGGCTACGCGTTTCTCATCGGCGCCGGCGCCAGCATCGGACCGCTGCTCGCCGGTGCCCTCGCTGGTGCGGGCTTCGCGGCGACCTGCGGTGTTCTTGCCGCCATCCTCCTGGTCCCGGCCATCGCCTTCGCGGCGGGCTCCCGCATGAACACTTAGCCCCGCCCCTCCCCGTAGGAGGAGCTTCCGGCTGCCCGCGCCGCGCGGGCAGCCGGGCCACGCGGGGTTTGGCGTGCCGGCTCTTCCGTTCGCTCCTCAGACGATGCCGGCACGGATCTCCGCGTAGAGGCGGGCTGGGTCGTCGGCCAGCGACTGCTTGACGTGCGCGCTCCAGTCGTCGGCGATCACCTCGATCGCACCCTTGACGAGTCCGTCCAGGCCGGCGCGAGCGGAGTCGGCAGGGTCGCCCTTGGGGCCGTCGTAGGCGGCGCTGAAGTCGGTGTCGATCGCACCCAGGTGCAGGCCCGTCACGAGCGTCCCCTGCTCCTCCAGCTCCAGCCGGACGCCGTTGGTCAGCGCCCACTGTGCCGCCTTGGAGGCGTGGTAGCCGTTGACGTTCGGAAACCCGAACCACGACTGTGCGGACAGGGCGTTGAGGATCGCCCCGCCGCCGTTCGTCGCAAGCACTGGCGCGAACGCCCGCACCATGGCGAGGGTGCCCCAGAAGTTGGTCTCCATCTCCGCACGGATGTCCTCGAGGTCGCTGGTCACGAGGCTCGTCCAGCGGCTGATCCCGGCGTTGTTCACCAGGAGTGTCACGTCGTTCGCGGCGTCGGTCGCCGCCCGGACGGTGTCGTGATCGGTGATGTCGAGCCGCAGCGGGACGACATCGGGCATGTCGATGGTCTCCGGGCGGCGTGCCGTCGCGTACACGCGAGCCGCGCCCCGGTCCAGGAGCTGCTCGGCGAAGTGGCGACCGAGTCCGCGGTTGGCGCCTGTGACGAGAGCGACCGCGCCCTCGACGGCGAAACCGGAGGTCGCGCGAGTGTTCTGTGGGTTCATGTCATGTACGCTAGAACCTGACGTGGACGTCAGAATCAAGTGCAGGCGTCGATCGAGGGATATGAGGTGCATCACATGCGTATCGGCGAGGTTGCCCGAAGTGCCGGGGTGAGCGTCCGCGCGCTGCGCTACTACGAGGAACAAGGCCTGCTCACCTCGGACCGCACCCCAGGCGGGCATCGCGAGTACGCTGCCGACGCCGTCGGCCGCGTCCGCTTCTACCAGCAGCTCTACGCCGCCGGGTTGCCCAGCCGGCGCATCGCCGAACTGCTCCCGTGCATCGACACCGGCACCACCACGGCGGAGCAGCGCGACATGCTCGACGCGGAACGCGCGCGCCTGCAGGGCCGGATCGCCGAGCTGACTGATGCGCTCGCGCGGCTCGACGAAATCGTCGCGGCGGCCGAGGCGCGCTCCGCATGACCTGGTGCGTCGTCGGCGCTGCGAGGTCACTGGCCCTGTATATGTGACCGCACATGGCCGAGTGGGTCATCATCCGGGAGTAGCCAGCCGCTTGGACATAACGAAGCCGGCGTGGTGGAGCACTCCAGAGAGTAATTCGCCGAAGGCCCAGAACCCGGTGTCGTCGAGGTAGGTGATGCGGTCGTTGTGGACCCAGTATCTGCCCGTGTAAGCATCTGTCCGGCCGTGGCGTGTCTCGGTGTACCGGCCGTCGGGGAGCAGGTGCTGTTCCAACTCGCGCGAGTCGTCTACCCAGACGCCGTGCCATTGCTGGAAGTCGTCACCCGGATCAGGGACGCCGGCGGGCCGGGTGGGTTCGCCATGCTGCACCTCGAGATGTCCTGACACGACGACGGCGAGCAGGTCGCGAGGCCGCAATACCAGCATGTGGCGGATCCGGGGTTCGCTCACGCGCTCTCGGGTGACGGCAAAGTTCGCTGGGTTCCCAGGGGCCAAATCGTAGACACCGCGTTGGTCCTCGGGACGGGCGCGTGCCGCGGTATCGACGAGCAGCGGGACGACGAATGCCCCTTCCGCGTCGATCAGACGGGCTTGGGCTGGCCGGGACTGCTTCGCGCGCGAACCGACGTGTGTGATCCTTCCATCCTCCACCCACAGATCGCCGCGTACGGTCTGCGACGGTGTGAAGTGGACAGTGGCGTTGACGACCGCCAGGATTCCATGATCATGAACACTTTCCGTTCACATAGCACGGTTAGTGTTCATGATCATCGGAGGCTCAGAGCGACTTGGCGGAGTGTCGCGACGACCACATCGACGCCAGCCGTCCGCTCCGCTCTGGTGGCTGCTACCGCTGTGCGGCCGAGCCAGCTGGGGTCATCGACTCGGACGGTGACGACCTCGGCCGGTAGTCCGTCGGCTGCGATCCTCGGCACAACGGTGGCCCCGAGCCCGGCGGCGACCAGACCGAGTCGGGCGGGCCATTCGCGTGCCGTGTAGGCGATGCGCGGGTCGGGCAGTGTCGGCCACGGGCCGAACTGCGGATCGCCGCGCAGCCCGGCGCCGGCCACCCAATCCTCTTCGGACAACTCTGTGACCGGGACCCGATCCCAATCGGCGAGCCGGTGGGTGCGGGGGACCGCGACGAGGAGGCCACCCTCGGGCAGGCGGCTCGTGCGCAGGTCGTCCAGGTCGTAGGCGGGCAGGTCGGGTCCGAGCGCGATCACTGCTACGTCGATGCGGCCGGACCGTAGCTGACGCAGCAGCACCGGGGTCGACCCCTCCCGCAGCTCGAGCGTCAGTGCTGGGTGCCGTTGCCGCAGGTCAGCGACCGTCCTCGGGGTGAGGGCCCACATGGCCGTAGGGAAGGCGCCGAGCACGACGCGCCCGGCCAGCCGGTCCGTCAGTTCGGCGAGGTCCCGCGCCACGGCGTCGATCTCGCTCAGTGCGGTCGCCGCGCGCCGGGCCACAGCGGCGCCGGCCGGGGTCGGCGTGACGCCACGGGAGCCGCGGACGAACAGCGGTACCCCGGCCGCGGCCTCGGCGGCCGCCACTTGCCGCGAGACCGCCGACTGTGTGTATCCGAGTAGTTCGGCGGTCGCGGTGAACGACCCGGTCCCGACGACAGCTTGGACGACGCGCAGCGAGGTCACCGTGAACTCGGCCATGTCCTCATTCTGAGGCATGCGTATTGCTCATGTCTGCAGTGAAAGAGTTTCGCTGGTGGAATGCCCTCCACGGGCACACAATCGAAAGGACAGCACACATCACGTACAGATGAGGGCGAACATGTACAAAACCTGGTTCATCACCGGCTCCTCGCGCGGCTTCGGCCGCCTGTGGGCCGAGGCAGCGCTCGAGCGCGGTGACCGTGTCGCCGCCGCGGCCCGGGACATGTCCGCGCTGGACCCGCTCGTCGAGCGATTCGGTGACGCCGTGGTCCCGATCCGCCTCGACGTCACCGACCGCGCCGCGGTGCACGATGCCGTTGCGCACGCCGCCGACACGCTCGGCCGGCTCGACGTCATCGTGAACAATGCCGGCTACGGGCACATCGGCATGGTCGAGGAGGTCTCCGAGGCTGAGCTCCGCGCCCAGATGGAGACCAACTTCTTCGGTGCCGTGTGGGTGACCCACGCGGTCCTGCCTGTGTTACGCGCGCAGCGGGCGGGCAGGATTCTGCAGGTCACCAGCGAGGGAGGGGTGCGTGCCTACCCAGGCTTCGGCGCCTACCACGCGTCCAAGTGGGCTGTGGAAGGCCTGTCGGAGTCACTCGCCCAGGAAGTGGCGGCGTTCGGGATCCACGTCACTCACGTCGAGCCTGGTCCGTACACGACGGAGTTCGCCGGCAACCTGCGCACCAGCGACGAGCTTCCGGACTACGCCGACATCCGCACCGCGATCGCCCCGAACTTCGAACTCGGCGACCCGCAGGCGACCCGCGAGGCGATCCTCGCGATCGCTGACGCCGAACACCCGCCGCTGCGGGTCATTCTCGGCAGGACGTTCACCGAGATCGAGGAGATCTACTCCGAGCGCCTGCGCACGTGGCGCGAGTGGCAGCCGGTCGCGCTCGCCGCGTTCGGGCACCCCACCCAGGACAGTGCTTTCACACCGTCCCTGCACGTGTGAGGTCGCTGATCGCAGCGAGTGCTTCGCGTTGTAGCTCGACCAGGTCGCGACTCTCGTCCGCCGCGTTCCACCGAGCGAAGGCCGTGCTGAACACGGATACGACGAGGTCGCCGGCGAGACGGGCGGGCACGTCCGCTACGCCGCGCTCGACGAGTGCGGTGGTCACGGCGCGGGAGAGTTTCGCTAGTTTGAGCAGCTCGCGTTCCTGTAGCTGCTCGTTCGCGGTGATGATATCGTTTCGCGCCCGGGCGAAGTCACGACCGCGCACGTCCTGCAGGGCGCCTCCGCCGGCGTCGAGCGCCGCGACCAGCAGGTCGTTCAGGGACGCGTCTGTCGGCGCCCCGGCGATCGCGTCTACGAAGGCCGCCACGAGCAGCTCCTCGCCGGCGAACAGGACCTCGCGCTTGTCGGCGAAGTGCCGGAAGAACGTCCGTTCGGTCACGCCGGCCCGCTCGGCGATCCCGGCCACGGTCGTCGTTTCGAAGCCGTCCTCGGCGAACAGCTCCATCGCCGCGCGCTGAAGACGTTCTGATGCTCCGGGTGCCCAACGTGCCATACCCGCAATCGTAGCCGGAATGAGCGAAGTGATGACAGGAACTGACATCAGCGCTATGCTGACTGATGTCAGCTCCTGACATCAGTCATGGCATTACCGAGGAAAGCGAGCACAACATGCACGTCTTCGTTACTGGAGCATCCGGATTCATCGGCCGCGCCGTCGTCGCCGAGCTCATCTCCGCGGGTCACGAGGTGACCGGCCTGGCCCGTTCCGACGCATCGGCATCCGTCGTCAGGAACCTCGGAGCGGCCGTCCTCCGTGGCGACCTCGACGACCTCGACTCGATCCGTTCGGGAATCAAGGACGCCGACGGGGTGGTCCACCTCGCGAACAAGCACGACTGGGACCATCCCGAGATCTCTAACCGTGCCGAACGCGCCGCCGTCCAGACCATCAGCGAGCTGCTGGCCGGATCGGACCGCCCGTTCATGCTCGCGTCCGGTACTGCGCTGGCCGGACAGGCTGGCTCAGGACGCTCGGTCACAGAACACGACCGCAATTCCGCCGTCGGCCCGGACGCACCGCGAGGTGGCGCCGAGAACCTGGCCCTGGACTACGTCGACAAGGGCGTACGCGCCATCCCCGTGCGCTTCGCTCCGACGGTGCACGGCGAGGGCGACCACGGCTTCATCTCGATCGTCGCCCAGACAGCACGACGCAACGGGGCTGCCCAGTACCCCGGCGACGGTGCCAACCGCTGGCCCGCCGTGCACCGGTCCGACGCCGCCCGACTGATCCGGCTCGGACTCGAAAGCGCGCCCGCCGGGACGATCCTGCACGCAGCAGCCGAAGAGGGAGTGCCCGTGCGGCGGATCGCCGAAGCACTAGCCGACCGGCTCGGCGTGCCGGCGAAGTCTGCCCCGGCAGAGCAGATCGCCGACGAGATTCCCTTCATCGGCCAGTTCCTGGCCGCCGACATCCCAGCCACCAGCCAGATCACCCGCGACCTACTCGAGTGGCAGCCTACCGGCCCCACACTGCTGGAAGACATCGCCGCGGGCCACTACGACCAACCCTGACCGACCCGCCGCCTGCAGGCGCGGTCGTCGCCTGCTGTCGTTTCTGTCCAAGACGGTCGCGCGGCCATGGTCTAGCGTGAGCGCGTGCGCACACCACGGTGCGCCGGCAACTCGCCGATCATGAGGAGGCAGCACTATGCGCGAGCTGGTCTACACCGGGTTCATGTCGCTCGACGGCGTCGTGGACTCCCCAGGCGGTGGGCCGGACGAGGAGCACCGTAGCGGTGGCTGGGTGTTCAAGGACCTCGAGTTCGTCCCCGAGGCCTGGTCGATCAAGGGCGAAGAGCTCGAGGAGACGACGGCGCTGATGTTCGGCCGCCGGAGCTACGAGGTGTTCGCCCCGGTCTGGCGTGAGTCGGAGGACCACGCCGCCTACAAGGAGCTGCCCAAGTACGTGGTGTCGACCACGCTCTCCGACGACGACCTCGTCGACGGCTGGGGCGCGACGACGATTCTGCGCTCCACCGATGATGTCGCTGAGCTCAAGGAGGGGGACGGTGGCGCGGTCTTCATCCACGGGAGTGCGGAGCTCGCTCGGCGGCTGTCGGATGCGGGCCTGATCGACAGGTACAACCTGCTGGTCTTCCCCGTGCTGCTCGGCGCTGGCAAGAGCCTGTTCAGCAGGGAAGACAAGGAGAAGCAGATGCTCAGTCTCAGGGAGTCCGCGGTCTATGCGAACGGGATCACCAAGCTGATCTATGACGTCACGCGCTGATCCAGGTCGAGCGCGATAGCCCCGCCGGTGCCTTCACGGAGCTGCCCGGCGGTCCGCCCGACGTACGTGCGCAGGGCCCGCGCCAGGTGTGGCTCGTCGAAGTAGTCGAGCTTGGCGACGACGTCGGTGACCGGTTCGCCGCCGGCCAGCATCTCTGCCGCCGTGCGCACACGCTCGATCTGCCGGACGGATCCCCGGGTCATGCCGGTCGCCGCCCGGAAGCGACGTTCGATGGTGCGCCCCGATACGGCCGAGCTCTGGCCCCGGAGGATCTCGATGACGAGTGGGTCACGTACCAGCACCCCGGACCGGACGAGACGGGCGACCAAGGCCTCGGCGTCGTCGGGACCTGGGATCTCCCAGCGCGAGCCGTCGAGCCGGAAGGTCCGGCGGGTGGTATCGGGGAGTTCGATGCCGCCGTCGACGAGGGCCGGGGTGCGTACGGCGCGGAGCGAGGTGCCCAGGGCGAACTCGATGCCCATGAAGGCGGCACCCTCGGGCACCGGTGCGGTCCCGGTCCTGGACTCGGGGCCGGAGACGCTTGCATACGTCCTGCCCTCGCGCTCCCAGAACACCAGGCCCCAACGCACAGCCGCCACGGACGTCATCTCAGCGACCTGGTCGCTCGTACAGGTCCACACGACGTCGACCCATGGCGAGCCCGATCCTCGCGTCTTGAACCGCAGTCCCACGGGGCGAAGGATACATCGGTGAGCTCACCGGGCTCGCTGTTCCTCTTCCCGGGTGGCGGCGAGAGTTCCGAGCAGCCTGAGCGCGTCCGCGCTGGTAGAGCCGGGCTCAGCGTGGTAGACGATCAGCTCCTGCCCGGGTGCGGCCTTGACGTCGAAGGCGTTCATGCGCAGCGTGAGGTCTCCGACGTCCGGGTGACGGAACGTCTTGCTCTCACGCCGCTTGCCCCGCGCGTCGTGACGTTCCCACATCGTCGCGAAGTCGGGACTCTGGGTGCGGACGATCTCCAGAACCTCCTGGATGCGCGGGTCGCGCGGATGCGCGCCGTGGAGTAGCCGGAAGCCTGCGACGGTGTTGGACGCGGCACGCTCCCAATCGGGATAGAACCTCCGTGCCTCCGGGTCGAGGAAGACCTTCATGAGCAGGTTCGCGCCGTGCCTGAACCCCTCGAAGAGCGTGTATGCCAGCTGGTTGCCGGCCAGGACGTCGTAGGCCTTGCCGAGCACCATCGCCGGGTTCTCCGGCCACATCTCCATCAGCTGCAGCAGCTGGGGGTCGACGCGCTCGGGTGCGGCGCCGCCGTACGGGCGTGGGCTCAGCCCGGCCACCTGGAAGAGATGGAGACGAGCGTCGTCGTCCAGCTGCAGCACCTGGGCGATGGCATCGAGAACCTGGGCGCTGGGGTGGCGCTCGCGGCCCTGTTCCAGCCGCACGTAGTAGTCGACGCTCATGCCCGCCATCGTCGCGACCTCCTCACGACGAAGCCCCGGGACGCGTCGAGCCCCGATCACTGGGATACCGGCGGCCTCGGGGCTGACGTGACCGCGCCGCGCACGGAGGTAGTCACCCAGGAGGTTTTCCGACATGTGGCCATGCTAGGCCGGACCCGGTCGTCGTGCCTGGGCGTGCTGCACCTAGGCACGACGTTGCCTTCCTCGGTCACCGAGGTGCCGGTGAGATGGATGCCATGACCACAAACAACGAAGATCAGAAGGTCGTCCTGGTGACAGGAGCCTCCAGCGGCATCGGCGAGGCCACAGCGCGTCGTCTGGCAGTCGAGGGGCACCACGTCGTCCTCACCGCCAGGCGCACGGACCGGCTCGACGCCATTGTCGACGAACTCAGGCAGGCCGGGCACAGTGCGGAGAGCCGCGCCCTTGACGTGACGGACCGGGCGGCATTCCAGACTCTCGTCGACGACGTGACCGAGCGACGGGGAAGGCTCGACGTCCTCGTCGGGAACGCGGGCGTCATGCTGCTGTCCCGACTCGACGCGCTGCTCGTCGACGAGTGGGACCAGATGCTCGACGTCAACGTTCGCGGGTTGTACAACGGGATCGCCGCGGTGCTGCCGCACTTCCGGGAAGAGGGGACGGGGCACGTCGTCAGCATCGCGTCGGTCGGTGCGCACGAGGTCGTGCCGACGTCGGCGATCTACTCGGCGACCAAGTACGCGGCGTGGGCGTTGACCGAGGGCCTGCGACAGGAGTCCGACCCGGGAATCCGGGCCACGACGATCTCCCCGGGCGTGACCGAGTCCGAGCTGGCCGACCACATCACCGACCCCTACGCCGCCAACGCCATGGTCGACTACCGCGCGGCGGTCATCCCGGCCGACGCCATCGCGCGAGCCGTCAGCTTCGCCATCTCGCAGCCGGCCGACGTCGATGTCAACGAGGTCATCGTCCGGCCCGCGGGGCAACGCTGAACGGACCGCTGGGCTGAGGACCACGATCAGCACCACACGGCAGACACGCCCTGCGTCCGTCGGGACGCAGGGCGCGCTCTTGTCTCAGTCGAGGACGGCGAACGCCTCGACCTCGACGAGAACGTCGGGCTCAAACAGGTAGTCGACGCCGATGGCCGACAGGGGCGGCAGTGGCCGGGGGATCCCGAGCTCGGTCGAGACGTGCTCGATGCCGGCGATGAAGTCGTCGTACATCTCGGGGCTCCAGTTGGTGACGAAGAACCTGAGGCGCACGACGTCGGAGAAGCTTGCTCCCGCACCGGCCAGACCGCGCGCCGTGTTTCGTAGGGCCTGTTCGACCTGGCCGGTGAGGTCGCCGGTGGCGATGCGGTTCCCGTCGGCGTCACGGGCGATCTGGCCGGCCACATGCACCTGGCGGGTGCCGGTGCTGATCGAAACATGGTGGTAGGGGACGGGCTGGAACATGCCCTCAGGGGTCAGGAGCTGCACGGTCATGAGGTTCCCTTCGTCTGTTTCGTTTTAGGTATCTAATGAATACCTTGTATCCAAAGGGAACTTCAACGAGACCAGGTTTCGTGGCGGATACCTCCCACCTCACGCGATACGACGGTGCAACGGTCAGTCTCGACGCGTTGGCGCCTGGACCTGAAGCGTCGCCGCGCCGAGGATCGAATCGAGTAGCCCGGGAAACAGCGCGTCGAGGTCTGCACGTCGAAGACTGATCCACCGCTCTCTGCCTTGGACGACCGTCCAGGTCACACCTGCTTCGCGGAGCACACGGTAGTGGTGCGACATGGTCGACTTGTGGACGTGCGTGTCGGCGTTGATGTCCGTGCACTTCTCACTACCAGCACTGGAAAGACGCGCCACCATCGTCAGGCGGATCGGATCCGCCAGTGCCTCAAGCACGTCAACCAGCCTGATCTCAACCATCGGAGGCTGCCACGGTGCCTTCATGTGGTTCTCCTCCCGACGGGTGAAATTCTACTCCAATGTTGGATAGTTGGCCAATCATCCAACCGTTAGATAGTTTGACGTTCGCCAAACCGAATCCGGCATCAGAAACGGAAGGCGAGACGGTCGATGGTCGACGACATCAGGTCCTCGCGACTCACGAATCGGTCCCCGCGGCGTTCAAGCCAAGCGCTCCTGGTCATGGGGTTGTTGGTGGTGGCGGCGAACCTACGACCGGCCCTGACCGGCGTGGGGCCGTTGCTGGATCGCGTGCAGGACGATCTGGAGTTGGCTCCAGGCGCTGCGGGCCTGTTGACCACGCTTCCGTTGCTGGCGTTCGCGGTCATATCTCCAGTGGTTCCGCGGCTCGCCGCGCGTTTGGGCCCCGAGCGACTCCTCGGGGTCGCACTCGTGGTGCTGGCCATCGGGGTCGCAATCCGATGGGTCCCGGAGGCGGTCAGTATGTTCACAGGGACCCTGCTGATCGGTGCCGGAATCGCCGTGGGCAACGTTCTGCTCCCAAGCCTGATCAAGCGCGATTTCCCCACCAAAGTGGGGCTGCTGACCAGCGCCTACGCCACGGTGATGGGAGGAGTCGCCGCCGTGGCATCCGGGGTGGCGGTGCCGATCGCGCAGTCGGCTCCTGGCGGTTGGTATACCGCGTTGGGTTGCTGGATCGTGCTCGCGCTCGTTGCTCTCGTGGTGTGGCTTCCGCAGTTGCGGACTCCGCCGGCCACCGTCGGTGGCGTCCGCAGACACCCGTTGCCCTGGGGTTCAGGGCTGGCATGGGCGGTCACGGCGTTCATGGGATTGCAGTCGCTGGGCTTCTATGTCGCCGTAACGTGGTTGCCTCAGGTGTTCCAGGACGGCGGCGTCACCGCAGCCAGAGCGGGATGGCTGCTGTTTGTTTTCCAGGTGGTGGCCGTGTTGACCAGCCTGGCGGTGCCGGCCCTGCTGAGGCGGGCTCGTGACCAACGCGTGGCGGCTACGGTCAGTTCGGCCGTCTTGCTGGCTGGCTACCTCGGCCTTATGGCGACGCCGGGATGGGCCCTGCTGTGGAGTGTCGTCCTCGGTCTTGGTGGCGGAGCCTGCCTCGTGCTCGCCTTGGCCTTCCTCAGCCTGCGCGCCCCGGACGCGACCGCGGCGGGCGCATTGTCGGCGATGGCACAGTCAATCGGCTACCTGCTGGCCGCGGCGGGGCCGGCAGCATTCGGGCTGCTGCACACCATCAGTGCGGGGTGGCAGGCACCACTCACGCTGATGTGCGTCACGGCTGCCGGACAGATGATCGTGGCGCTGGTGGCAGGCCAGGGCACGGTCCAGCCGGGCAAGGGCCAGACCCTCGCTCGCACCCCGTCGCGTGCGCAGTAGACCAGCACCGCGCCCTGGCCCTGACGTCGGCCGTCCCTGCGTCGGCTTTCAGGAGCGTTGCGAGGATCCTCACGGTCGTGGTCTTGCTCGCGCCGTTCGAGCCGAGCAGGGTGAAGATGCTGCCCCGCTCCACGTCGAAGTCCACGCCGCGCAGCACCTCGAGCTTGCTCGCAGCGGTCACGGCGGTGGCTCGTCGTTGTTCGGGCTCGGCGAGGTTGTGGATTTCTTGCCGACTGGCCGCGGACCGGATCGCAGGATCTTGACGAAGTAGACCAGCGTCCATGACCAGCCGGATTGGTGGTCGCGTCCGACCTCCTGGTATCCGAGGCTTCGGTAGAAGGCGATCGCTTCAGGCTGATTGGTGGCGGTGTCCAGGTGTGTCTCGGGCAGGCCGAGTTGCCAGGCGCGTGCTTCCAGGGCGGTCATCAGCGTTCGTCCGATGCCCTGGCGTCTGGTGGCAGGGTGTACTCGCACTCGCAGGACTTCGGCCTGGCCATGGCTGTTGGGCCGGATCCCGCCCATGGCGACGAGGTGGCTGTTGATCTCGGCGACGAGGAAGTCACCGCCTGCGTCTTGGAAGCTGGAGCGAATGTTGGCGAGGTCGGGGAACCTGGGCGGTGGTTGCGAGATCGGGGGCAGCGGCAGCGGGATGGCCGGGTCGGCTGTCGCGCCGATGTTGGGCAGGTTGTTGAGCGCCCACAAGGTCGGGGCGTCCTCGTCCCGAAATTGTCTGATCGTGACCACAGGGCGACTATGCCCTCATCGGTGGTGAAGCGCGACACGTTATGCCAGTGTCCGGGTGCGCCGCGGCATCGCGGTGGCCTCGTACGCACCGGCATCTTCGGAGATCTCGGTCAACTCATCCAACGCCAGCGCGGCCCGGAGCAGGTCGGGCGGCGCCCAGGGCGCGCGGTTGACCAGGTCTTGAACCTTTGCCAGCAGCTTTACATGTCTGCTGTGGTTTCCGATTCGGGCTGGAACTTCAGGCTGTAGAGATCGCCCCGATAGGTTGAGAAGGTTCGTTCGATCGGCACTCCGTGTTGGTCGCGACTGACCGAAGTGGTGCGTAGGCACGGCGTTGATGGTTCGATCTGTAGTAGCGTCGCGGTCTGGGCATCCGGTAGCTGAGCGATCACCTCGAACTGGCTGCGTGTTATCACGACGGCGTACTTGCGTTGCAAGAGTGCGTACATGGAGCCTTCGAGGTCGAATGCGAGAAGGTCGGGAAAACGTTCGGCATTGAGCGTGGCGTGCTCGACGCACAATGGCACTCCGTCTCCCAGGCGGAGTCGGTTGACGTGGATGGCACGGCCGTTCTCGGGCAGTCCAAGGATTTCCACCTCTTCCGGGGTTGCCGCCTGTATCGATGCGGAGAGCAGTTTGCTCGTGGCCTCTCGGCCGGCGCGTTGCATGGTCTCGGTGAAGGAGATCGATGTGAGGGATCGGCTCAGCCTGGGCTCGGCGACGAACGTGCCGCGTCCTGGTATACCTTCGATCCTTCCCGCTTGGTGCAGGAGCTGTAGCGCTCGGCGGATTGTCATGCCGGAGACTTGATACTTCTCAGCCAGCGCCTGTTCGCTCGGGATCTGCTCGCCGACGGCCATCCGCGCGATCATTTTTGACAGGTCGCGTGCGATCACGTCGTACTTCTTCATCAGCGTCCTTTTTCTTTCTGTTGCGATAGTTCCATGTGCCGATGGGGTGGTGCAGTGTCCCCTGCGCTCATGCTCTGCAGGACATCAGAATCATGACCTATGTTCATCCAGGCGTATCGTGCCGCGCCGACCAGCGCTGCGTCTGGTCCGAGGGCTGCGGGGACAACGGCGGTGTTCGCAACCGGGGGCGTGAGATGGGCGCTGATGGTGTCGACGAGCACATTCCACCATCGCGTACCGACGTGGACGAGACCGCCGCCAACGACGACCATTTCCGGGTCGAGAAGAGTAATCATGCCGGCCATGGCTTCGCCGAGAGCGCCGGCCGCCTCGTCGACGACGGCTGCGGCGTCGGCGTCACCGCTGGCTGCTCGCTGTATCACCGTGCGTGTGTCGGCGGCTTCGGGCAGCTTCTTGCGACGGCTGTATCGGGCCGCGATCGCTGGCCCGGCGGCGACGGCTTCCAAATGGCCGGTTCGACCGCACGGACAGCGCTCGTCGAGGGCGAGTCGGCTGGGGACATGGCCCACCTCACCGGCGCCGCCGTGGGCGCCGGTTTGAACCATGCCGTGACGAATCACAGCGGCCCCTACCCCAGTGCCGATCGCCACCATGAGGGAGTATCCGGTTGCGGCGGACGCGCCGCGCCAATCCTCGCCGAGCGCGTGGGCGTCCACGTCGTTGCATGCCGCGACGGGCAGAGCCAGCCGGCGAGCTAGTTCAGCGGCGACATTGGTGCCGACCCATCCGGTGAACGTTCCTGTGGCGCCGACCACGGTGGACGAGGTATCCAACATGCCCGCTGCGCCAACCCCTACCGCCGCGGCGGATAGGCCGGGTTGTACTCGCTGGGCGGAAGACAGCGCTGATCGCGCAGCCTGGGCGGCTGTATTGAGCACAGCGTCTGGGCCGTCCGACGCGGGTGTCGCAACCGTGACGCGTTGACCCATGGTGGCGCCGGCGGTAACCAGCGTTGCGGACGTCTTGGTGCCGCCGATGTCGATCGCGAGGACACACTCCATGGAGAACCTCCTTGCCAAAGAGGTC
>NZ_ML142856.1:160683-168462 GCF_004138495.1 Phytoactinopolyspora endophytica | reverse complement strand
TGACCTCTGACGTTGTGAGCCGTCTATTGCGCGCCGTGGTAGGCATTGCTATGGTACCAGCACCCTAGGGTGCATATAAGCACCCTAGGGTGATTGTGCCGGTGTGGCAAACGGCTCGACGTAGTCAGCACTTGGAGGCATGGAGATGGGCAGACACAGCACCACAGGCATGAGGGCGGGTGCGCTCGCTACTGCGGCGATATTGGCGCCCGTGGTCGGCTGCGGCGATGGAACCGGCGGCGGTGGAGCCGGCGGCGGTGGTGAGAGCGGAGGCTCGATCACGGTACTGATGGAGGACATCTCCTATACCGACAATATCGCCGAGATGCTCCCCGAGTTCGAGGAGCAGACTGGGATCGAGGTCAATATCGAAACCGTTCCATACAGCGACCAAGCTGGGCGGATCCTGCAGGAGTTCGCGCAGCAATCGTCGTACTTCGATGTCGTCTTTACCGACAATGTCTATGGCAGTGGCTATTTCGACTCCTCTTTCATCCAGGATCTGACGCCATACGCGGAGGCGAATGCGGAGTTCGTCTCACTCGATGAGTTCTACGAGCCCTATCTGGCGCCGATGACGACAGATGACGGAGCGGTGTACGGCTTGCCTATCTACGGTGAGAGCACCTTCCTGATGTATCGGACGGACCTGTTCGACGAATACGGAATCGACGGCCCGCCCGAGACGACCGAGGAACTCCTTGATGCTGCCCGCACTGTCCAAGAGGGATCTGGTGGTGATGTCGTCGGCATCACCATGAGGGGCGCGCCCGGAATCCAGAGTGTCTATCCGTGGGCGGGCATGTTGCGCTCTTTTGGTGGTGATTTCTTCGACGAGGATGGCGTCATCGCCATCGACAGCCCGGAAGCTGTCGAAGCCACGGAGTTCTGGTCCGAACTGTTGAGAGAGTACGGTCCCAGTGGGGCTGCGAACTTCGACTGGGAACAGAACCGGGTCGCCTTTACCCAAGGCGGAGCGGCGATGACGGTCGACGCGACTGCGAACGGGCCATTCAACGAGGACCCGGAAGCATCAACCGTAGCCGGAAATGTCGGGTATGCGGCGATTCCGTATGCGCCGGGAATGGAGCCCGGGGAGAACACCAACAACTCCCTCAATGTCCACGCGTTATATCTGAGCTCGTTCAGCGAGAACCCCGAAGCCGCTTATGCCTTCATGTCGTGGGCATCCAGCGAGGAGGTTCAGTCCAACGCCGTCGCAACCACTGAAGCGGTGGGTGTGACCTTGAGGTCGGTGTTGACCGGTGAAGCGTACGCCGAGAAGTACGGGGCTTTCCAGGAGGCTGTGCTTTCTCAGCTGGAAACCGGCAACGTTGCCTACCTGCCCAGCGGACAGGACGCGAACACGATCATTGTGGAGACCGGCCAGGCGCTCTCCACTGTGTTGTCCGGTCAGATGGACGCCGAATCGGCATTGCGTCAAGCCGCCGCGAACATCGCTCGGCAAACCGGGGCGTAGCGCGTGTCCTCTGACACATCGATCCCGCGTGTCGCGGATCAGCGTAGCCGCAACCTCAGCTCCAATGACGGCCGTTCGAGGGGTGGGCGAAACAAAAGCCGGTGGGCCCGCTGGTCGTTGATGCTTCCGGCGGCCCTGGTGCTGGTTCCCTTCGTCGTCGTTATCGTGCTGCAGGCGCTGAAGCTCTCCGTGCACGGAGAGAACCTGATCCGCCCGGAGACGGCCGGCGACTTTGTGGGACTGGACAACTACACACGCGCGCTCAACGACGAGACGTTGCTGCAATCTATCCGGGTCACGGTGATCTATGTCGTGATCGGTGTCACGGTTCAGATGCTGCTCGGGGTGGCGATCGCGCTGCTGATGCACCGTCGGTTCCCGGGCAAGCCGCTGGTGCGGGCCCTCATCCTCATCCCGATGGTGCTGACCCCCGTAGTGGCCGGCCTGACCTGGCGGCTGCTGATGGATCCGACCTCGGGCACGATCAACTACGTCCTAGGAAGCCTGGGCCTCGGCTCCGACCATGCCTTCCTGGCGAATCCCTCGACGGCGCTGCTTGCCGTGATCCTCGTGGAGGTGTGGCAGAACACCCCGTTTGTCGTGGTGATCGTGCTCGCCGGGCTGGAGTCGCTGGACCCCAGCCCGCACGAGGCCGCGCGAGTGGACGGTGCGTCTGGATGGCAGCTGATCTGGCACGTCACGTTGCCGTTGCTCAAGCCGGTCCTCGCGATCGTGGTGCTCTTGCGCATCATCGACGCGGCAAAGACGTTTGCCCTGGTGCAAACCATGACCGAAGGCGGACCGGGCACCTCATCACTTGCGATCAGTAGCTACGTATACCGGACCGGCTTCGAAGTGTTCGACATCGGCTACTCCACCACGTTGGCGGTGCTGACCTCGCTAGCCCTGGTTCTGCTGATCTTCCCGCTGGCCCGCCGGTTGATGGGCTTTTCGAGAAAGGTGGGCCGGGCATGAAGGCGCTCGAAGGTGTGAAGACGCTCCTGGTCTACCTGTTCCTGATGTGGTGTTTGGTTCCGGTCCTATGGCTGGTGAGCACGTCGTTGAAAAGTGATGTCGACGCGTTCAGCGCAGAGCCAGTGTGGTTCTTCACGCCACAGTGGGAGAATTACGCCACTGCCTGGACGTCCGGCGGTATGTCCCAGGCGATGGCGACCTCGACGATTGTCGCTGTCCTTTCGTCCCTGATCGGACTGTTTGCCGGGATCCCGCTGGCCTACCTGATCACGCAGGTGTGGCCGGATACCGGCAACGGTGCGCGACGGGTAGCAATGACCATCTTGTTGTTCACCACCGTGCCACCGGTCCTCGCGCTGACCCCGTTATTCCGCACCTTCGACGATCTCGGGCTGACGCGCACGCTCGTCGGAATCACCCTCATACACGCGTACTACGCAACCCTGCTGGCTGTGCTGATCCTGCGCGCGTTTCTGGTGAATTTCCCACGGGAGATCCGGGAGGCGGCGATGGTCGACGGCGCCGGTGAGTGGCGGGTGATGGTGCGGTGTGTCATGCCGAATATGACCGGTGCCATCTTCGCCACGTTCGTTCTCTCCTTGATCCAGTCTTGGAACGAGTACCTGTATGCGCTGGTGATGACCGGCGGTGACACCCAGACCGCGCCGGTACGTATCTCAGGTTTCCTGAGTTTCGTCGGTACGAACTGGTCCACGCTTACCGCGGCCGGAGTGATCGGCACCCTGCCGATCGTGGCTTTCGGCTTGCTCGCAAGAAACTACTTGGCCCGCGGGCTGTCCTTTGGAGGAGTCAAATGACCGACCGAACCAACGACATCGCACGTCCGGCTCCGGCGACTACTCGAATCCGGGTGGCGGTCGTGGGGCTGGGCGCGATCGGACAGGAACATGCCGCGATCGTGCACGGCTACCCAGGCAGTGAGCTGGCCGGAGTGGTCGAACCGCAGCCGGAGGTATGCGGGCAGGTTGCCTCACAGTACGGTGTTCCCGCGTATCCCGACATTGCCACTGTCCTTGCCGACGACGCCGTGGATGCGGTCAGCCTGTGCACCCCCGATCACCTCCACTTCGACGACGCCTGCCAAGTGATTGCCGCCGGGAAACACCTGCTGCTGGAGAAGCCGATTGCTACGACGGCGGATGAGGTCGATAAGCTCACGCAGCTGACTGAAGACGCCGAGATCGTCGCCATGCCCGGACACACCCTTCGTTTCGAACCCCGTTACCACTACGCACACTCGCTCGTCAGAACAGGTGCCCTGGGCCGCCTCTCACATGGCTACCTGCGCCGGGATAACAAGGTCGAGGTCGCGGATCGCGCGCGCGGCCGGGTGTCAGCCGCCTTCTTTCTCGGCGTCCATGACATCGACGCCCTCATGTGGATCACTGGCCAGGACATTGTGGAAGTCCAAGCCATGCAACCGGCCAGCACCGAGAGCACGGGTACCCAGAGCACAGCCGTGCTCGGCGGGCTGCGACTGGCTGATGGATCCGTGGTACAGATCGAATCCGCCTGGAACCTACCTGCAAACTTCCCCACAGAACTGGACGCCAGGTTTCGACTGGTCGGTTCCGATGGTGAGATCTCGATCGACTCCTTTGACTCAGGCATCCATGTCAGCGGCCCCACGTTTGACCTACCTATGCCTGCCGGGACGCCGATGTACGGGCGGCCGCAAGGACCGCTGGCCGTTGAGATCGAGGCGTTCATCCGCGCTTGCCGGGGTGAGATCGATCTGCCGATCACCATCCGCGAGGCCGCGAAAGCGGTCAAGGTCCTGATCGCACTCGAACATGCGGTCAGTACCGGAAGCACAGTCCCCGTAGAACCCGTTGCGCTCAACACGGTTGCCTCCGGGAGGGGATAGGTGAAAAATGCAGAGACTCTGAGGGCGATCTGTTCGGGATTGATCGTGTCCTGCCAGGCCAGACCAGGCGAGCCACTGGCGCACCCGCGGATCATGACTCAGCTCGCCAGAGCGGTGGTCAATGGCGGGGCATCCGCAGTACGGGCCGAAGGGCTGGAGAACATCCGCGCGGTAGTCCAGGGCATCGATGTGCCGGTCATCGGCCTGCGTAAGGTCGGCCACGACGGCGTATACATCACGCCGACTCTGGACGACGCGCATCAGGTCGCCGACGCGGGTGCGCACGTCGTTGCCATCGATGGAACTCGGCGGCCCCGTCCGGACGGTCTCACCTTGCAGCAAACTGTTCAGAGGCTACGTAAGAGCAGGGACGTGCACGTCATGGCGGACTGTGGCTCTCTCGGCGACGCAGAGCACGCTATCGACGCCGGCGCTGACCTGATCGGGACCACGCTGGCCGGCTACACGGGCGAGCGCCCGATAACAACAGGTCCCGACCTCGAACTGTTACGGCAGATGGTCAACCTCACCACCGATGTCCCGGTAATTGCCGAAGGCCGGTACTGGACCATAGACCACGTTCGAGAAGCAATCTGCATCGGCGCCGACGCCGTGTGCGTCGGGAGCGCCATCACGCGGCCGACGCTCATCACACGCAGATTCGCGACGGCGACGTCGAGGGTGAGCACAACGCTGCCAGCAAACCTGGAACCAGGTGATTGCTAGTCGTCTCTGCGTCTGGGTGGCTGTCTCCGTTTGACGTCGAGCGTCTGTGCCAAATTCGTGCCCCAGCTTCTCGCCTGGGAAGGGGTGATCACGCAGCGCTGGGCGATGCCGACCCGGCGACGTAGATCTCGCAGTGGCTTGGGCGACGGGTTCCAGAACGCACGCGCTCACGGCTGCGCCACCACCACTCTCTGCGCGGCGTCGGCAAGCGCGGACAGGTCGTCGTGGGGGAGGGTGGTCGTGACGATCGTCTCCGGTGCGTCGATCGGGCAGACCGAGACGAAGCACGTCGTACCGAACTTGCTGGCGTCGACCGCCGCTGTCGTGCGCTGGGAGGAGGCGTGGGCTGCACGCTTGACGGCGGCGTCCTCCGAGTTCCACTCCGAGAACCCGTGCGCGATCGAGAAGCCGCTCGCCGTCATGATGTAGTGGTCGAAGTGGTGGGATGAGAAGTACTCCACCATCTGGGCTCCGGTGATGCTGAGCTCGCCGGCGCGCACGAGGCCCGGTGGCAGGATGAGCCGCACGCTCGACGACGTGGCCAGTTCCCACGCGACCCGCAGCGACATCGGGCAGACGGTGATGTGGCGTTCGACGAGGGCGCGCGCTACCGCGATCCCGGTCGTGCCGCCGTCGAGGAGCACCGTTGTGCCGTCGTCGACCGTCTCGTCGATCCGCGCGGCGATCACCTGCTTGTCCGTCGCGTGCATTTGCTCGCGGACGGCGATGGGCGGCTCGTAGCTGCTTCCGGTGACGAGGTGCGCCCCGCCGTGGTACCGCTTGACGGCTCCGCCCGCCTCCAGCGCCTCGAGGTCGCGCCGGATCGTGATGTCCGTGACTCCGATCCGGGAGGCGAGCTCTCCGACCGATGCGGAGCCGGTCTCCTTCAGGATCGCGATGATCTCCTGCTGGCGGAGGTCCTTGGTGTTCATCATGCCCCCTATTCTCGTCGACTGCTCACGTCGCCTGCTCGAATTTGTCATTGACACGCAATTCGATCGCAATCTACGATCATTCAATCATCACAAGCGATTATATGGCATCCTAACGATCAACCTCTTCTCATGAAACGGGCACTGATGGCGAACCGCACACCCTTTGAAGACGACATCCGGCAACAGGGCGCCGCGTTGCGGCAGCTCGCGGATACCGAGCCGCTCGCCGGTCCAGTCCCGGCGTCAGCGCGCGACGACGTCGTCCTGACTGGCATGGGGTCCTCCCACTTCGCAGGCATCCCGACCTGGCGCAGGCTCGTGCGGGCGGGGCATTCAGCGTGGGACCTCGACGCCGGTCAGCTCCTGGACGCGCCCGAACTCGCCGGGACGGGCAGGACCGTCGTGGTGACGTCGCAGTCCGGGGCAAGCGGCGAGATCGTCGGGCTGCTCGACGCGCGCGATCGCGGCGCCATCGCGCCGAGTCTCCTGATCGGTGTCGTCGGCGATCAGGAGAGCCCGCTCGCGGCGCGATCCGACATCTTCCTGCCCCTGTGCAGCGGACCCGAGGCCACTGTCAGCACGAAGAGCTACCTCAACACGCTCGGCATGCACCGCCTGCTCGCCGCGGGGCTGCTGGGCGAGCGTGCCGACGGAGCGCGGGACGAGCTGCGCCGGGCGGCCGACCTCGTCGAGCGGGCGATCGCGTCGATCAATGTCGCTGATGTCGCCCGCGACGTCGCCGACCACCCGCACCGTCGGCTCGCATTCGTCGGCCGTGGCGACAACGCCGCGACCGCTCTGTACGCGGGGCTGATCACGAAGGAGGCGGCGAAGATCCCCGCCGAGGGATTTATCGGCGGGCAGTTCCGCCACGGGCCATTCGAGCTGGCGGGCGACGGCCTCACCGTCGTCCTCTTCGGATCCGCCGCGCCGGATCCCGACCGGAGCCTGCGCCGGCTCGCCGAGGACCTAGTCGAGAGCGGATCCCGGGCGGTGCTTGTCGGCGACGACGGCGTGACCGGCGCGGTGAACGTGCCGGTCGACCGCGGCTCGGGAATGCAGCAACTCGCCGTCGACGCGGTCGTCGCGCAGCTGCTTGCAGTTGAGCTCGCGCGCGCGAACGGCGTGGTTCCCGGCCAGTTCCTGTACGGCAACAAGATCACGACGGTGGTGTGACGATGACAACGGATTCCGCAGGCACCCTCCCCGAGCGCGTCGACACGCTCGTGATCGGCGGCGGCACCGGCGGCTGCGCGTTCGCGAATGTGCTCGCGAAGCACTCCGATGGCTCCCTCCTGCTCGTCGAGGCGGGACCAGACTACGGCTCGCAGAGCGACGGCGCGTGGCCCGACGACATGCTCGACGCGTGGGCGATCCCGCTCTCGCACGACTACGACATCGCCACCGCGGCTGACTCCAGCTCGCCGAGGATCGACCTGCCCCGCGCGCGGATCATCGGCGGATGCTCGTCGCACAACGGGTGCACCGCGTCGATCGGTGCCGCGTACGAGTATGACGAATGGGCGGCGCTCGCCGGGGACGAGGGCTGGTCGGCGGAGCGGGTGCTGCCGCTCCTTGAGTGGACGCGCGAGCGCTTCCGGGTGAGCCACACCACCATGGCCGAACTCACGCCCCCGCAGCGTGCCTTCGTCGAGGCGGGCAACGCGGCCGGGCTGCCGCTCGACTTCGACCTCGACGATATCGCCGCCGGTCCCGGGATCGGCCCGATGCCCGTGAACATCGTCGGCGGTGTGCGCTGGAATGCGGCGTTCGCG